>NZ_JADIZJ010000005.1 GCF_016704835.1 Sphingopyxis sp.
TCCCCATGTGTGCAGCACAGCGGTGATGCCGATCCGGGCGCCGAGATGCCTGGGGTCGGCGGCGATGGTCAGCATCGTTGCCGAGGCCGCCCGGAACAGGAGATCATAGACGGCCGCCTTGTTGTGGAACGCGATGTCGGCGACCTCGGCGGGCAAGGTGAAGACGACGTGGAAATAGCCGACCGGGAGAAGGTCGGCCTCGCGGGCTTCAAGCCATGTGCGCGCCGCAGCGCTCTGGCACTTGGGGCAGTGACGGTTACGGCAGCTGTTGTAGGCGATGCGCCAATGGCCGCAGTCCTCGCAGGCCTCGATATGGCCGCCGAGCGCCGCGGTCCGGCATTGCTCGATCGCCGACATGACCTTGAGCTGCTGGAGGCTGAGGTGCCCGGCATGGGCGGCCCGATAGGCGGGACCAGCGGCGCGGAAAATATCGGCGACCTCGAGCGAGGTCTGCACGGCTCAGCCGGGCGGCACGCCGTTCGTTCTGCCATCAGGGCGGTCAGCCGCTCGAGCGGGCCGGCGACGGCATGGATCGTTCGCGTGGATACCTTGGTGTAAAGCGCGGTCGTCTCCAGCTTGCTGTGGCCAAGCAGGACCTGGATCACGCGGATATCGACGTCCTGCTCAAGCAGGTGCGTCGCAAAGCTGTGGCGCAATGTGTGCGGACTGACGCGCTTGCGGATGCCAGCTACCTCTGCGGCTTCCTGGACCGCGCGATGCAACTGCCGCGTCGAGACCGGGTCGGTATAGCTGCGCCCCGGAAACAGCCAGCCATGGGGTAGCATGACGTTGCGCCGCTTGCCCTCGCGCCACCACATCCGGAGCAGCTCCAGCAGCTGCGGCGAGAGCATGGCATTGCGGTCCTTGCCTCCCTTGCCTTGCTCGACGCGGATCAGCATGCGGGTGCTGTCGATATCATCGACCTTGAGGTGAGCGACCTCCGACACTCGCAATCCCGCGCCATAAGCAACGCCGAGTGCGGCCTTGTACTTGATCCCCGGCGCCGCCTCGAGCAGCTGCGCCGCTTCTTCGACGCTCAGCACGTCGGGTAGCTTGCGCCGGTAGCGGATAATCACCAGAGCTCGCGCCAGATCCTTCCGTCCAAGGGTCGCGGCGAACAGAAAGCGCAACGCCGAGACCGCTCCGTTGATGGTCGAGGCGCTGACGCCGCGCTCGTGCTGGGACAACTGAAAGCGACGAATATCCTCCTCCGTTGCCGTATCGGGCGGGCGTTCAAGGAATGCGGCGAAGCGTCGAACGTGGCGGATATAATCCTGCTGGGTGTGCCGACCCAGTCCGCGCATCATCATATCATGCTGCATGCGTTCGCGAAGCGGGGTGATCGGGGCGTCGGTCGTTACAGTAGTCATGGCGTGCTCCTCTTCGTTGAAGGAGCTCCATGATCTGCTTACTGTCGGTCTAGCTCAACGTCCCTGCGTGCCCCGCCACGTCAGTCCATGAACCCATCCCGCGAAGCGGGTTAGTGCATCAGGCGCGTTCCTGCCGGTAAGATCCGAAGGGCCCGAACGGCAGCTCTAAGGCATCGGTTTCGCGGCCGGCTATGACTTAGATGAGGCGCGTTTCAGACCGACTGCTATTCGGCTCAATCCGGCCGCTAGACGACGGTCCGCTCTGGCATGGCAATCTGTAAGAGCTGATTTCGGATCGCTGTTCGATCTCTATGGCTGCCGCGTCCATCGCGCTATCCTGCGGTACAATTTCCCATGTCTATGCCTTCCTAGAACAGCGCTGGCAGGCTGCCCGATAATCCGAACAAAGTCTCGCTTGCCTGCCGGTTGGACAGTGCGGCACCGTTGCTCGCCCACGCAAGGTCACTGGTGCATCAAACATCGCGCGGCATCGTCGCCAGCAACGCCGCAGCGCACAGCGCGAGCAGCGCAAGCACGAGAAACAACCTGCCGAACCCGAAACCCGGAACCACCGAGATGGCGATCCAGGGCATGACAAGCGACGGCGCGGTGTTGGTCAGGTTGAACAGCCCGATGCCCAGCCCGCGCTGCGCGGGGTTGCGCAGAACGCGGAGCGTCTGGCTGGCATGCAGCGCAAGAAAGGTCGCACCGGCGATTCCGAACAGGACATAGGCAAGCTTCGCCATCGCGGGATCGTCGGCAAGCGCCATTGTGGCTAGTGCCAAACCCGCGAGCGCCGAAATCAAGGACAAGACCGCAAAAGGGTGACCATGTCTGTCCGACCAGCGGCCGAGGAACAGCGCGACGACGATCGACGCCGACAGGCCGCCCGCGAACAACAGGGTCTTCTCGCCATCCCCCATCGCCGGGTCGAGCGCGCGGAGCCAGAAATAGAGATAACTGGCGAGCGCCGCGCCGGAAATTTGCATCAGGAGACGGGCGACCCACATGCGAGCCGCGGCCGATTTGAGCGGCGGCGGCTTTGCCTCGCTCCCGCCTGACCCGCCCGGTGCTGCTGGCAGGCGCCGCGGATGGCCCAGAAGCAGAAACGGCAGCATCAGCGCAGCGGTCATCGCCGCGATGATCAAGGCTTTGCCCTCGAACGAGGCCACTCCCCCGGCGGCGACCAGGATGCCCGACCATGCGCCCAGCGCGGGCGCAATCGAGAGCAGACCGCCAAGTAGCCCCTTCTGCGTGTCGGGAACGAAGTCGCCAGCCCATGCAATGAGCGGCACGAGCATCAGGTTGAGCGCCAGCTGCCAGGCCACGACCAGCCAGAGCAGGGCGCCGATGCTCTCGCATTGCGTCATGGCAAGCTGGAGCAGGATCGTCGCCATCATGCCAACGGCGATCCATAGACGGCGGCTTTTGGTACGGTCGCTCAGCCATCCGGACAGGACACCCGAGATACTGGCAGCGACCGCGCCCGCGAACACAATATAGCCCAGCCAGACAATGTCGTCGGCGCCGGCGAGGTTAGTAATCCGCGCCGGCAGGACGAGCATAAGAAAAGGGATGTAGGCCGTAACGCCGCCCGCATAGGCGAGCGCATAAAGAAGCAGGAAGCCGAGCGGCTGCCGCGTCGCTCCTCCGGCCCCATTGTCCACTGCCAATGCTTTCAAGCCTCCGCTCGGGCACGCCGCCCATCGCCAACCTACAGCCTGCATAGTGTTACCAACCGGCATAATACAGCCGCCCAGACCATGTCGCGGTCCGGGCGGCTGCCCCTTTTTTAGAAGGTCACCCGCGCGCGCAAACCATAGCTGCGCGCATCGTTCAGGAAGCGGATGTTCAGCGACGAACCGACCAGCGCCTTTTGCGAGACTTCTTCGTTGAGGAAGTTGCTCGCCCATGCTTCGAGGCGGAAATTGTCGATCGTGTAACCGATCCCCAGATTGAGCGTCGCATAGCCCTTTTGCCGGTCGGGGAAGCCCGCCGCCAGCGACGTCTGGCGCGCGCCGCTCAGGAACACGATATCATCCTCGTTGAACTGGCTGAGGTAGTAGGACGAGCGGTAGTTGAGCAGCGCCTGCCAATCGAGGCGGCCCGGTCCAACGTCGAACCACTGCGACAGCCGCGCGCTGACGTTCATCTTCGACGACAGCGGCAGACGGTTGCCGACCAGGCTGATGAGCGGAGAATTGCCGCCCGCGCCAAAATCCTGCGCGCGCGCATCGGCCACGGTGCCGCGCGTGATCCTGGTGTCCAGATAGGCGGCGTTGATATCGAGCCCGAAATTCCCCGGCAGGCTCAGGCGCAGTTCGGCTTCGGCGCCATAGATGCGCGACGCACCAATGTTGCGGTTGACCAGCGAATAGCCGTTGCAGACCGGCGGGGTTTGCGTGCTGTCGAGATTGATACAGGTCAGATCCTGGAACACCTGGTTCGAATAGTCGTAATAGAAGCCGGTGAGGTTCAGGACCGCCCGCCGCCCGAACGCGTCGAAGCTGTTGCGGCTGCCGATTTCATAAACGAGCAGTTTTTCGGGGCTGAAAGTTTCGGGGATCGTCGATCCGTTGAAGCTGTCGTTGAAGCCGCCCGATTTGTGACCGGTCGAGACCTTCGCATAGAGCATGTTGTCGTCGCTCACGTCGAACTCGATACCGGCGCGCCAGTCGACAAAGTTGAATTTCGAACTCCCGACCTGCTGACCCGGAATGGTAAGATTGGCATAGCTGAAACCGCCGTTCGTGTTGGACGGGTTCAGCGCCGGGCAATTGACGAAACCATTGTCGATGTCGGGGCGGTCGATGCAGGTGCCATTCGGGTTAGTGCCGTTGGCGATCGAGCCGATTTGCTGGATCAGCGTATCGCGTAGTCCCGGGGTCTTGATGCCTTCGATCAGGAATTGTGCGAGACCCTGCGGCGTGTTGATACCGGTGACATCGAAGTTGGGCCGATCGAGCAGGTTGGGCTTGAAGCCTTCGGTACCGAGGCGGGTCGCAAAGCAGCAGGCGAAATCTTCGCCGCCCAGCGTCAGCGCCCAGTTACCGCCAATGCCATAACGCGACTTTTTCTCGTCGGTATAGCGAATGCCGCCGAGAAAGCGCAGTCGGTCGGTGACGTCGAACGTGCCATCGGCATAGAAAGCATAGCTCTCGCCATTGACGTCGGGCATCGTGAACTCGGTTCCCGAGTAACAGCAATAGCCCCGGTCCGCGAGCGCGAGATAGCCGACCTGCTGGTCTTCATTGAAATAGAAGCCGCCGAGATTCCAGCGGAAGCGCTGATCCTCATTGGCAAACAGCCGCGCCTCATAGACCTGGCTTTTGGACTTGGTCTGCCAGAAGTTGCCCGAATAATTGTCATACAGGACCGCCGACAGATCGCGGCCCGGATAGTCGATGCCTTCGCTCGACGCATTCACCTGATAAAAGTCGACCGAGCGGTAGCTCCCGGTCAGTTCGGCGCCGAAGGTGCCGAAGTCATAGTTGATCTTGCCTTGCACGCCCCACAGCTCGTTTTCCATTTCGCCCTGCAGGCCGCGATAGACGACATTTTTGAGGTTGAGCTTATCGGGGCGGAGGCCGGTCGCCTGAACGGCGCTGAAGATGTTCGCGCCCGGGTAACCAGTGCCGGTTTCCTTGCCATAGTCGCCGACGATCGAGATGCTGAGCTGGTCGCTTGGTTCCCAGAGCAGCGACAGACGGCCGGCGTAATTCTCTTCGAGTCCCGCGGGCTTCAAGTCGCTGGCGAGCACGCCGGTCGAGACATTTTTGAAACCAAAGTCGCGATTGATGTAATAGCCCGCGGCGCGTAGCGCAAAGGTATCGCCGAGCGGGATATTGATCGCGCCTTCGGCGCCGTAGGACGAGCGATTGCCGAACTCGGCCTGCGCATAGCCGCCAAATTCGCCGAGCCGCGGTTTCGCGGTGATGATGTTGAGCGTCCCCGCGACCGCGTTGCGGCCATAGAGCGTGCCCTGCGGTCCCTTGTTCACCTCGACCCGTTCAAGGTCATAGAACATCAGCCCCAGTCCGCGCGGACGCGGAATGTAGGTGCCGTTGAGGTGGGGTGCCGCGCCGGGATCGCCGAGCTCGGTGCTGTTCGCCGAACCGACGCCGCGGATAAAGATTTCGACATTGCCCTCCTGGTTGGAAATGCTGAGGCGGGAATCGCGACCTGCAACTGGCGCAGTTCGCTGATGCCGTCGCGGCGGAGCTGGTCGGCACCGAGCGTCTGGACGACGCCCGACACATCCTGCAGATTTTCCTCGCGGCGGTTTGCGGTGACGACGATGACCTCGTCGCGATCCTCGGCGGCCGTTTCGGTGGCCACCGGCTCCTGCGCATAAGCCGGAATGGCTGCGACGGTGGAAAGCAGCACGAAAAGCGCGGAACGCCCTAAAATTCCCTTGTTCATAACGTCCTCCCTAATTTGTCTTCTTATTTGCATGCAAGTTGCGGGCCCGACGGCGAGACGATACGCGCCGAGGATAAAGTGATGTCGAGACTTCCGGCGGTCGCGAAAGTCAGCGGCGTTTCAACGCGGGCCATGTCGACCCCGGACTTTTCGAAGCAGCGCAGCGGGACCGCGATGCGCGTCCATTTGTCCAACTTCGCCGCTTCGGTGAGCAGGCTGCGCACCGGGATGCCCCCCGCACAGTTCGTGCCGCATCCCATCAAAAGGCTGACGTCGGCAGACGGGGCCGCGTTGACCTTGATCTCAAGTTCCAGCGCGAGATCACCGTTGGTCTGGCGCGTCAGATCGGCGGGCGTGTCCTGGGCAATTGTCGCAACAGCATGCCCTGCCCCCGTCCAGCGAAGACGGACCGAATCCTCCTGCGCTGCGCGGTCGGCTGGGCGCGCCTCGATCAATTGCGGGCCGGGATTGGTCGAAAGTGCGTCCGGAGCACCCAACAACAGGCGGCGACCGCTTCCAGGCTTTCCGGCCGCGAACAGGGTGCCGGGGTCGGCAATCGCAGCACTTGCGCGCTCTTCGGTTAGCGGTGAGAGATCGCCCTTGTCGGCGAAACTCAGGCCGAAGCCATAAGCAAACAGCGGATCATAGTTGGCGTCGCCGATATTGACCGCGGTCTGGTCGCTCGACCGAGGCCAGCTGTAGGGCAGCTTACCGCGGAAATCGGCCTTGCCGAACAAGATGTCCGCCACGCCGCCGCCTTCGGATCCCGGCAGCCAAGCGGCAACGAACGCATCCGACGTGTTCAGAAGGGATTGACCCACATGGCGCGCCCCGACAGGAACACCGCAACCGTTGGCACGCCCGCCGCTTTGAGCGAACGCAGCAAAGCCAGGTTTTTGACGTCATCATAGCCGACGTCGGGACGGTCGCCCTGAACTCGGCATAGGGATCCTCGCCAAACACGACGATGGCGACGTCCGGCTTGCATGCATAGCGCCCATCGACCGAGAGCGTTGCTGTGCCACCGGCGGCCTTGACCGCCTCGTCGATCCCTTCCCAGATCGACTGGGCATTGGGAAAATCGCTGCGCTTGGTGCCGGTACCCTGCCAGCTGAGCGTCCAGCCGCCGGTCTGCTTGGTCAGATTATCGGCACCGTCGCCCGCCACCAATATCCGGCCACCCGCCTTGAGCGGCAGCAATCCGCCAGCGTTTTTAAGGAGCACGAGCGATTCGCGCACCGCCTCGCGTGCCACTGCGCGGTGCTCTTTACTCCCGAGCAGTTCGAACCGGCCGCCATAGGGCCGCGACGACGGCTTTCGCGATTCGAACAGTCCGGCGCGCACCTTGACGCGCAGGACACGGCGCACCGCATCATCGAGCCGTGCCATCGGCAGCGTTCCGTTCTGCGCGTGGGCGAGCGTGGTGCGGTACAGGTTTTTCCAGCTGTCGGGCGCCATATACATGTCCAGCCCGGCGATCACCGATTGCGGACAATCGGTGGCGGTGCAGCCTACGACCTGGCCATGGCCGTTCCAGTCGCCGACGAGGAAACCGTCGAAATTCCAGCGGTCCTTCATTACACCGGTCATCAGCGACTGATGCCCATGCATTTTGACGCCGTTCCAACTCGAGAAGCTAATCATCACCGACTGCACGCCCGCGTCGAGCGCGGGGAGATAGGGCGGGCTGAACAGGTCGCGGAGCGCGCTTCGGGCATGACGGCGTCGCCCTGATCCTTGCCGCCGCTGGTGCCGCCGTCGCCCAGGAAATGTTTTGCGGTGGCAATGATATGCGGCCCGCGCAGCCACTCCTTGTCGCCGATTTTGCCCTGCAAGCCTTCGATCAGCGGCGCGGCATAGCTGGTTGCGATTTCGGGCGCCTCGCCGAAGCCCTCATAAGTGCGGCCCCAACGGTCGTCGCGGACAACGGCCAACGTCGGCGCAAAGGTCCAGTCGAGCCCGGTGACGCGCATCTCGATCGCCGTTGCGGCGCCGATCCGCCGGATGAGATCGGGATTACGCGCCGCGCCGAGCCCGATATTGTGCGGAAACAGCGTCGCACCGACGACATTGTTATGGCCGTGGACCGCGTCGCTTCCCCAGATCACCGGGATCCGGGGTAGCTTGCCATGGCGCTTCATCGACGCGGCGTAAAAGGCGTCCGCGGCGGCCAGCCAATCCTTTGCTGGCGCGTTATAGCGGCCACCCGGATCCGAATTGCCGCCATTGAGCACCGAGCCCAGATGATAGCGATAGACCTCATCGGGCGTGACACTGGCGATGTCGGCCTGGATAATCTGTCCGACCTTCTGTTCGATCGACATCGCAGCCAGCAGCGCGTCAACCCGGCGCTCTACCGCCGGATCCGCAACAACCGTCGCGGCGCGTGCGGGCCAGTTTTCAGGTGTCGCCCGCGCGTCCATTGCTGCGCCAGCCGTTTGGGCGGCGGCGCGTTGAATAAGATTGGGTGAAACGACCGCGAAGATCGACGTCGCTCCCAGCGCCAGGACAGCCGTACGTGACAGACTCAATTCCCTCTCCCCATTTTATGTCAACGTTTACCGTTTTGACGGTCAACGTTTACCGTCGATTCTCGACAAAAGTCAATAGAGGCGCTAAAGGGAAAGCATGGGACGCGGCAGCAAAGCCGCAAAGCGAGCTACCTGCTTGATCGGAGAGGGAAATTTCGAAACGATCAACGATCGTCGATATTGCGCGGGTCGCGGGGGTCACCCCCAAGACCGTGTCGCGTGCACTTAATGATGCCCCCCATGTCAGCGAAGCGGTGCGCCGCAAGGTCAAGGAAGCCGCGGCTGCACTCGACTATCATCCCAATCTTGCCGCGCAGAGCCTGATCGCACGGCGCTCGTATCTGATCGGCCTGACATACGAACGTCCCAGCCCCAGCTATGTCGTTGAACTGCAGAACGGTGCGCTCGGCCGTCTCGAAAATGAACGCTATCGCCTTATCGTCCTTCCGTTCAACCATGTCGCCAGTCGCCCTGAAGAGCTTGGCAAGCTGCTCCTGCGCGCCGGGCTCGACGGCGTCCTGCTGGCACCGCCCGCGTGCGACCAGCCGGTGCTGCTCGACATGCTCGAACGGCAGAGGCTTCCGTATGCCCGCATCACCCCGCACAGCGATCTCGACCGCGGGCTGGTCGTGGCGATGGACGAGGTCGCTGCGGGTCATACCGTCGCCGCGCATATGCTGTCGCTCGGGCATCGCCGCGTCGGCATCATCTTGGGCGAGGCCGCCGCTCACCACCGTCCATCAACCCGTGCGCGAAATGGCGTGGGACGCGGCAAACCGGCTCATTGCGATGCTCGACGGGGACACCGATGCTGACGCGCCGCGCCGCCGCGATCATCTGCACGAATTGCTCGTTCGCGGTTCGACCGCCCCGCCCGCCTCGACAGGATAGTCCATCTCGCGGCAGCCCGCAGATCAATCCTCGGTCATCGGCGGGTTGGCAAATTCGATCAGTTCGCGCGCCTGCTGAGCAAACCAGGATCCCGCAGCCGGTGCGGTGAGGCTGCGCTCAGGGTCCGCCGGACCACCGCGGCCGCGATGGCATTCTCCGTCGGACTCGCCCGGTATCTTGATCCACAGAAATGCATCGACATAGGGATTGCCACTCTCGAGCGTCGGTCGGCGGCCCAATCCGCGGTCCGGCGGATTGCACCAGACTTCCGCATCCGAATATTTGCCGATCGGCGGGTGCCACGATCCCCTGCCGTTGCGGCTGGTATCGATCACCGCATGTTTTTGCGATGCGGGATCGCGCCGCAGCCCGGTCCGTTCGAACAAACGGTCAAACGCTGCGTCGGTCGCCCCCCATGTCGCATGATCCTGAAATCCGCAGGCGCATATTGGCTGGGACAGTCGCGCGGGTCGAGGGCGCCGCGCGTGACAAGGGTGATGCAGTCGCTGACCCAGCGCGCACAGGAACAACGCGCGCGTCGCTTTCAAAATTCGAGACGTTGAGAAAAAAGCCCGTGGTTCGAGCGACGTCGGCTTTGATCAGGCGATTTACGGCTTCGCCAGGGGCAAGCCAGATGCTGCCGGTTCCATCGAGATACACGCGCGTATTGGGCAAGCCGACAAGGATCGCGACCGCGCCGCGCAATTGTTCATAACGCGCATCAGCCGCACGGCTGTCCTGTCCAGCGGGCTGGCAAGATTCGACTGTCCCATCGAGCGTGCGGTGCCAAGGTATGATGCCAAGGCCGTCGGGTTCGAGAATGACGATGGCGTTGCGCTCGCCGATGCCGGCGGCGAAACCCTTGATCCACGCAAGATAAGCCGCGCCATTGGACGCGCCGCCGGCCGAATAGAGCGCACAGTCCCGGAAGGGAATATTGTAAGCAACAAGAACCGGAACCTGCCCCGCGGCCGTAGCACGATCGACGATGTCGCGAACCTTGGCTTCCACCATGTCGGGCGTCTGACCGGCGAACCATGACGCCGAAGCGATGCGTGACAATAAAAGGGCGTCGTGCCGCGATTGACCCTCCAGCCGCGCCGCGGCTTGCAATGTCGTGCTATCCGGGTCCACAAAAATGTCCGCGCTGCGAGGCGTCTCAGCCGACGCCGCTGCGCCTATCGATGCGAGAGCAAAAGCAAGCCCGAGAGCCAAGCCGTTCATGAGTCCTCCACAGGCGGCCTGCCCATCACTCGAACCGGTCGACAACCCCTAACGCGATCATCGCGCGAAACCCCGCCTCGGAACAAGCAAAGATTTCCAATTCCAAGCCGAAATGAGGCGCGAAGCGGACGTTGCATGATAGAGATATTTGGGAGGATTCAGATCACTGATGGTGTTTATCGATGAGCCTAAAACGGTCATAGTCTCGATTATGAGAATGCGACGCTCAATTGTGGCCGATTGTCTTCGAATTTGAGATCTTGTCAAAATTGGCAATTTCCCGTTCAATTTCAGAAAGTGTAGCTCCTTAACGATCGGTCTTACGGTCATTTCACGGCGATCATCAGTGAGGTCAGAGGGATGCTTGTCGCGCGACGAAATACCCTGAAGGGTATAATGTGATGTTAAACCTTGCAGGGTATAATCGTAAGCTATACCCTAGAAGGTATATTGCATGTTTATACCTTAGAGGGTATGAATGCTTGCGGAGATACGACATGAACCAGATGATCCGCACCGCCACCCAATTGGGCGCCCATATCCAGGAGGCACGCCTGCGCGCCGGCATCTCGCAGCAACAACTTGCCGAGATGATCGGCAAGCACCAGAAAACCATTTCGAGCATCGAACAAGGCAATAAAGGCACGAAGCTGGAAACGCTTCTCCTTGTGCTTGCCGCGCTCGATCTGAACATGGAAATGAGCAAGCGCTCCAAAGCCAGCCCCGATATCGCCGACATCTTCTGACATGGCGCGCCAAAAGACCCATATCCCGCTCGATATCCTGATCAACGGGCGGCTTGTCGGCCAATTGGAAAAAGAGACGAGCGGCGCGATCCGCTTTCGTTACGATGAAAGCTGGCTCGAATGGCGGCATCGCTTCGCGATTTCGCTCTCTTCCTTTGCGCAGCACCATCTATCGGCGCGCCGGTCGTCGCGGTCTTCGAAAACCTGCTCCCCGACAATCCCAATATACGAAAACGCGTGGCCGAACGCACCGGCGCCGCGGGCAACGACGCCTATGGCCTGCTCGAACAGATCGGCCGCGACTGCGTCGGCGCGATGCGATTTTTGCCGCAGAGCGAGGAACGAAGCGGCGATCACAGCATCCATGGCGAGCCAATTAGCGACAAATCGATCGAGACGATGCTCGCCAATCTAGGCAGCGTACCGCTCGGCATCGATCCGGAGCATGAGTTTCGTATTTCGATTGCGGGCGCTCAGGAAAAGACGGCACTTCTTCATTTCCAGGAGCGATGGATGATCCCGACGGGATCCACGCCGACGACGCATATTCTCAAGCCCCAGATTGGCGAAATACCGACCTCGAGCGGCGTCATCGACATGGCCGCGAGTGTCGACAATGAACATTATTGCCTGACCCTACTCGAGAGTTTTGGCCTCACCGTTGCCCGGTCACGCATCGCAACCTTTGGAAAACGGCGCGTCCTGGTCGTCGAGCGCTTCGATCGGCAATGGCGGGGCGAGCAAGAGCTTCTGCGCCTCCCTCAGGAGGATTGCTGCCAGGCGCTCGGAATTCCCCCGGCGCGCAAATATCAATCGACCGTCATCGGACACCAGAACGGGCCAAGCGCGGTCGACATTCTGAAATTGCTCGCCGCGAGCGACGAACCGGCAAAGGACCGGGCCGACTTCTTCAAAAGCCAGATCATTTTCTGGCTGATCGGCGCCACCGACGGACATGGAAAGAATTTCAGCATCTACCTGCGGCCCGGCGGCGGCTTTGCCCTGACGCCCTTTTACGATGTGCTCTCGGCTCAGCCGGCCTTCGACAAGAAGCAGATCCCGACCAATCGCTACAAGCTTGCGATGTCGGTCGGCACCAACCGCAAATACAGGATACTCGATATTGCGGGGCGGCATTTTGTCGAAACGGGGCGCGAGGCGGGGTTCGGCAAAGCCCAGATCCGCGCCATGGTCGAAGAAGTCTTGGCCAAGGCGCCGGGCGCCGCCGGGCGAGCGCTGGGTCGCATGCCAAAGGATTTCGCCCGCGAAATCCATGACAGCGTCGCCAGTGCCATTGCGGAACGTCTGCCGCGCCTCGCAAACGCGCTCGAATAATAGCGGTTCGCCTGCCGCCTGCTCACCGAAATCACACCGGGCGATGTTCGTGAGCATTGTCGGCAATTTGGTACCGGCTTACTAACGGCATTTCCCGAGCCCGGTGAATGGCCAGGCACTGGTTCTGACGGTATTTTCGAAGCGAGGCCTTGACAGCTTAGATAACACTTGATGGGAAACCAGTGCGATCAATGGGGCAAAAGGTAGCGATTGATCTGGAAATCCGGTTCCGAGAAGGGTCAAATAATACCAACAGAAGCAACAGCCTTTTTTGGCCGCATCGGGAGCGGCGTCGCAAAGCGAAAAAGACATTTTTGGGATAGAAAAACAGTCGCTTATTATGTTGGCAGACAATCGAGTGGGAGTGAAGCATCATGGGCAGCCC
Organism: Sphingopyxis sp.; assembly: GCF_016704835.1. Classification (GTDB taxonomy): domain Bacteria; phylum Pseudomonadota; class Alphaproteobacteria; order Sphingomonadales; family Sphingomonadaceae; genus Sphingopyxis. The sequence goes on from NZ_JADIZJ010000005.1 coordinate 12,905, forward strand.
CAACCGGCTTGATGTCGAAGCATCTGGCGGCTGCCAATGCGGTGCGGTGCGGTACCATGTCACCGCGTTGCTCGACACGTCGCACATCTGCCATTGCCGGATGTGTCAAAAAGCGGCGGGCAATTTTTTCGCGGCGCTGATCGGTGTTCCGCGAGATGCGATCACCTGGACGCGCGGCCAGCCTGCGACCTTCAACAGTTCGGACAAGGCGGCGCGCGGGTTTTGCCGCGACTGCGGTACGCCGCTGCTCTACGATTATTTTGAAAGCAAGCACATCAACCTGACCACCGGATCGTTTGACGACCCGGCGCAGTTTCCGCCGCAGGTCCAGTACGGTCTCGAGGGACGCTTGCCTGCGTTCGAAGGCCTTTCCATAAAGTCCGAAGGCACCACCGAAGAAACGATGAGCGCCTATGTCGCCGCGATCCAGGCGAGCAACCACCAACACCCCGACCAAGACACCGAAAGCTGGCCCCTATGATCCCCACCGCCACGATCCTCCTTCTCGGCTCGGGCGAACTGGGCCGCGAATTCGTGATTTCGGCGAAGCGGCTCGGGTGCCGCGTGATCGCCTGCGACAGCTATGAAGGCGCTCCCGCGATGCAGTTCGCCGATGGCTTCGAGGTGTTCTCCATGCTCGACGGCGACGCGCTGCGCGCGACAATCGAGAAACACCGCCCCGACCATATCGTCCCCGAGGTCGAAGCGATCCGCACCGAAGTGCTCGCCGATGTCGAGGCGGCGGGCTTCCATGTCGTGCCTTCTGCACGCGCCGCGCAGCTGACAATGAACCGCGACGCAATACGCGACCTTGCTGCCAGCGAACTTGGCCTCACCACCTCGACGTTCGAATATGCCGAAACGCGCGAAGCGTTGCACGCGGCGGCGGCGCGCATCGGCTTTCCGCTGGTGGTCAAACCCGTGATGTCGTCATCGGGCAAAGGCCAGAGCACGGTCAAGGACGCGGGCGACATCGACGCGGCGTGGGATTATGCCGCCGCCGGAATGCGCGGCGACCGGCTGCGCGTGATTGCCGAGGCGTTTATCGATTTCGACTATGAGATTACGCTGCTGACCGTGCGGCACAAGGATGGCGTGACCTTTTGCCCGCCGATCGGCCATCGCCAGGAACGCGGCGACTATCGCGAGAGCTGGCAGCCCGCAGCGATGTCGGATGCCGCGCTCAAAGCGGCGCAGGAGATGGCGACGAAGGTCGTCGACGCCCTTGGCGGCCATGGGATTTTCGGCGTCGAGTTTTTCGTCAAGGGCGACGCGGTCATCTTCTCCGAACTGAGCCCGCGCCCGCACGACACCGGCATGGTGACGCTGATCTCGCAGTCCCTGTCCGAATTCGACCTCCATGCGCGGGCGATCCTGGGCCTGCCGATCCCCGCGATCGTCGTGCCCGATGCATGTGCAAGTGCGGTGTTACTGGCGGACCGAGACGCTGCGGATTTTAAGATCACCGGTCTCGCCGATGCGCTGGTGCAGCCCGATGCCAAAACCTCGGTTGACGTGCGCATTTTCGGCAAACCCGTGACGCGCCCGTATCGGCGCATGGGCGTCACGCTTGCCCGCGTTGCTGGCGCGACCACCGACCAGGCACGGGCGGCAGCGGTCGCCGCTGCGGCGAAGCTCGTCATCGACTATCGCAAATCATAACGATCGACATGCCGCCCCCGCCGCGGCTCACCCATCCAACAGCATCCGGCGCCGGACGAAGCGGTCAGAAAGCCAGAATTCGTGCCACAAGGAGCCGCCGGCATGGGCGACTGCGCGGATGGGCCAAAACCGATGCCGACGGTCGTCACAGCTTTCACGCGGTCAGGCCGGCACCCTTTCCGGATATGGCGGGGCAGGCGCATATTCATCTGATGATAGGCGAATCCGGACCGCCCCGCTATTACATCGACGATGTCGTCTTTGTCGGCGAGTTTGGCGTCACCATCGGATATCGCCGCAACCAGGAATTACGCGGGGGCAGCGGGATCGTCACGCTACGCGACAATGGCAACGGCGTCCTCGTTGCCGTTCGCGACATCATTCTCGAACGACAACCGACCAGAACCGCAGCAGTGGAACAGCGCCCTAGGCCCGCCGCACCGCCGCTGCTACATCCCCGCCATGTCCGAAAAGAATCATCTCTATCTGGTTGATGGCTCCAGCTACATCTTCCGCGCCTATCACCGTCTGCCGCCGCTGACGAACCCCAAGGGGGTACCGGTCGGGGCAGTCTATGGCTACACGACGATGCTGTGGAAACTTGCCAAGGATCTGCACGACGCCGACGGGCCGACGCACCTGGCGGTCATTCTTGATCACAGCAGCAAGTCTTTTCGCAACGACATTTACGACCAGTATAAGGCGAACCGACCCGAACCGCCCGAAGATCTGCGACCGCAATTCCCGCTGATCCGCGATGCGACGCGCGCCTTTTCGCTTCCGTGCATCGAGACTGAAGGGTTCGAGGCCGACGACCTGATCGCCAGCTATACCGAGGCCGCGGTCGCCGCCGGGTGGGATGTCACGATCGTATCGTCGGACAAGGATCTGATGCAGCTGATCCGCGAACCCGGTGATGGCCCGCACGTCGACATGCTCGACACGATGAAGAATGTCCGGATGGGCATCGACGCGGTGAACGAAAAGTTCGGGGTGACCCCCGATCTGGTCGGCGACGTCCTCGCGCTGATGGGCGACAGCGTCGACAATGTTCCCGGCGTCCGCGGCGTCGGGCCGAAGACCGCGACCAAGCTGATCGTCGAATATGGCGACCTGAACACGGTACTGGCTGGCGCCGACGCCATGAAGGCATCGAAGCTGCGCGACAATCTGATCGAGCATGCCGACATGGCGCGGCTGTCGCGGATCCTCGTCGAGCTCAAGCGCGACTGCCCGTTGCCCGATGCGCTTGAGGACCTCAAGCTCGGGGCGATCCCGCCGCTGCCGCTCAAGACCTTTCTCGACGAACATGGCTTCCGTTCGCTGTCGGCGAAGCTCGACCTTGGCGCGACACCGGGTGGACCGCCGACGCTGCCGCGCACCGGAACAGGCCCTGTTGCAGTGCCTGATGCCGGACCCTCGACCCCGGCGCTGCCGCCGATGCCCGCGATCGACCGGTCGCTCTATGAGACGGTGACGACGCTCGACGCGCTCGATCGCTGGATCGCTGCAGCGCGCGCCGCGCATGTCGTCGCGGTCGATACGGAAACCGCCAGCCTCGACAGCGTGACGGGACGGCTGGTCGGCGTCAGTCTCGCGACCGCTCCGGGAAAAGCCTGCTACATCCCGCTCGGCCATGGCGGGACCGACATGTTTGCCGAAAAGCCCGAGCAGATTGCTCTGGACGCGGCGCTCGACCGGCTGCGCGATCTGTTCGCCGACGATGCGGTGCTCAAGGTCGGGCATAATCTGAAATATGACATCGGCGTGCTGGCGCAGCATGGCATCACTATCGCGCCCTATGACGACACGCTGGTGATGAGCTTTGCGCTCGATGCCGGCAAGCACCAGCACGGGCTCGACGAGCTCGCCAAGCTCCACCTCGATCACACCTGCCTGACGTTCAAAGACATGTGCGGGACGGGAAAATCGCAGATCAGCTTTGCCGAGGTCCAACTCGACCGCGCGACCGAATATGCCGCCGAGGATGCCGATGTCGCGCTGCGGCTGTGGAAATTGCTCAAGCTGCGGCTGCCGATCGAAGGCGGAACGCGCGTTTACGAGATGGTCGACCGTCCTTTGGCCGCCATCGTCGAAGGCATGGAGCGCGCGGGGATCATGGTCAACCGCGACTATCTGGCAAGGCTATCGGGCGAATTTGCAACCGAAATGCTGCGGATCGAGGGCGAGATTCACGCGCTCGCGGGCCAGCCGTTCGCTATCGGCAGTCCCAAGCAGCTCGGCGAAATCCTGTTCGACAAGCTAGGGCTGAAAGGCGGGCGCAAGGGCAAGTCGGGGGACTGGTCAACCGACCAAAACGAGCTCGAACGGCTCGAGCGCGACGGGGTACCGATCGCGCGAAAAATTCTGGAATGGCGCCAGCTCGCCAAGCTGAAATCGACCTATACCGACGCCCTGCAGCAGCAGATCAATCCTACGACCGGCCGCGTCCATACCAGCTACAGCCTGGTCGGCGCGCAGACCGGGCGGCTGTCGTCGACCGACCCGAACCTCCAGAACATCCCGATCCGCACCGAAACCGGCCGCCAGATCCGTGATGCGTTCATCGCGGCGCCAGGCCATGTGCTGATCGCCGCCGATTATAGCCAGATCGAGCTGCGGCTGGCGGCGCATATGGCCAATGTCCCCGAACTGAAAGAGGCGTTCGCGCAGGGGCAGGACATCCACGCGGCGACCGCGATCGAATTGTTCGGCGAGAGCAACCGCGACACCCGCGGCAAGGCCAAGACGGTCAATTTCTCGATTCTCTATGGCATTTCGCGTTGGGGGCTCGCGGGACGGCTCGAGATCACGCCGGATGAGGCACAGGCGCTGATCGCGCGCTATTTTGAACGCTTTCCGGGCATTTCGGATTATATCACCGACACGCTCGAAAGCGTGCGGGCCAAGGGCCATACAGAGACGCTGTTCGGGCGCAAAACCTGGTTCCCGCGGATCAAGGCGGCCAACCAGAACGAACGCGCCGGGAGCGAACGCGCCGCGATCAACGCACCGATCCAGGGCACCAGTGCCGACCTGATCAAACGCGCGATGGCACGGATGCCCGCGGCGCTCGCCGCCGCCGGCCTGTCTGGCGTCAAGATGCTGCTTCAGGTCCACGACGAACTGGTGTTCGAAGCCCCGGCGGACAAAGCCGAGGCGGCCGGCGCGGTGATCCGCACGGTGATGATGGGCGCCGCCGAACCGGTGCTGACGCTGTCGGTTCCCCTCGAGGTTGAAATCGGCATCGGCAAGAGCTGGGGCGAAGCGCATTGATCGCGTCGCTGCTGATCATCGCGGCCCTTGCTGCCGAGCCCGTCACCGCGCGCCCCGTGCCCGCTACGTCTGTTATGGCGCCAATTGCCGACACCGAACTGCGCGAATTTGTCGCTATCGCCGGTCGCAAAGTTGCCGGACGTCCGGTCGGCGGTCCGATCGCGAGCGCTGACAAGGTGCTGCTGGTCGCGCGCGACGACAAGGGATTTCCGGTCATTGCCACCAGTATAGGCTTTCCGTCGCGCCAGACCTTGCCGACGCCGCCAAAAGGCACGCTCGCGGTCGTCCGCCTGCGCCAGCGCTACGAAACCCCCGTCCCCGGCCCATCCGCCAACGATCTCGCCTTCGTCGCCGCGAGCCGGATGCCGCTATTCGTGATCGGCGAATGGGCGCGTCCCGCGCCGATGTGGGAAGTGGCATGGGTCGATGATGCGGTCCGCTTTCGCACCATCGGCGACGTCGGCGAAATCGGCCCCTGGCAGGACTGACCGACGTTCCGGAACGCTGCGGCGACGACCCTACCCTTTCGCGCCCGCGACTTTCGCTCTATGACAGCCCGATGACATTCGGCTGGCGATTATGTGACAGCCAGCAACAAAGGATTTCCATGAGCAAGTTCCAGCCCGTCGTGCAGGCGCCGGTCCGTATTCAGCAGAATATTCTCGCGCGTAGTGAACGCCGCCTGCTCAACTGGATCTGCCCGCGGCTGCCGCAATGGATGACCCCCGACAAGCTGACCGTGCTGGGCTTTATCGGCGCGGTCATGGTTGCGGCGGGATATATGCTCAGCTGGATCGACAGCGAATGGCTTGGGCTGTGCCTCGCGGGCTATGTCGTCAACTGGTTTGGCGATTCACTCGACGGCAGTCTGGCGCGTTGGCGCGGCGTCGAGCGGCCCAATTACGGCTATTTCGTCGATCATAGCGTCGACGCACTGGCGACGCTGCTGATGGTCAGCGCGATCGGGATGAGCCCCTATATGCGCTTCGACGTCGCGTTGATGGCGGTGATCGGTTATTTCCTGTTGTCGATCCACACGTTCATCGCCGCCAAGGTCGTCGGCGAGTTTCGCCTGTCCTATATGGCGGGCGGGCCGACCGAGCTGCGGCTGATGCTGATGGCGATGACGATCGCGATGCCGATTGTCGGCGGCGCTGACATTCACGGCACCAATTTCTCGGCGTTCGACCTGTTCGCGCTGGTCGTGTCGAGCATCCTGGTGACGCTGTTTATCGTCCAGACGTCGGCTACCGCACGCATGCTGCGCCGCCGCGGGGTTTAGGGTCGCAACCGGGCCTGCGCGTAAGTTCCCAGCAGCCGCAGCGACTTGGTCTGGAAATCGAGTTCTTCGAGCGCACGGTCGATGCGCTCGTCGCCCGGCGCGCCGACGATGTCGGCGTAGAATTGGGTCGCGGCAAAGCTGCCGCCGGTTTGATAGCTTTCCAGCTTGGTCATGTTGACCCCATTGGTCGCGAAGCCGCCGAGCGCCTTGTACAGCGCGGCGGGGATATTCTTCACCTCGAACATGAAGGTGGTCATGACGGGCCCCTGGATCGCCGAGAAGTCGGCGAGCGGCTCGCGCGCCAGCACGACGAAGCGCGTCATATTGTGGTCGGCATCCTCCATCCCGGTGCCGTGGAGCGTCAGCCCGTAGAGTTCAGCGGCGTGCGGCGGCGCCAGCGCGGCAAGCCCGACTTCGTCGCTGTCGGCGACCCACGCCGCAGCACCCGCAGTGTCGCTGTGCGCGACCGGCGCGATATTGTTCGCACGTAGCCAGTGGCGGCACTGGCCGAGCGCCTGCTCATGGCTCATCGCGCGCGTCACCGGGCCGAGGTCACGGCTCATCAAGCCGTAGCGGATCGGCAGGAAATGCTCGCCGACGATCGACAGCCCGGATTCGGGGAGCAGGAAGTGGATGTCAGCGACGCGGCCGTGCAGGCTGTTTTCGATCGGGATGATCGCGCGGTCGACGCGGCCATCGCGCACCGCATCGATCGCGTCCTGAAACGCGTAGCAGGGCAGCGGCAGCGAGTTCGAATCATATTCGCGCGCGGCCAGGTCGCTGTTGGCGCCGGGGGCGCCCTGAAAAGCGAGGCCGCGCGCCGGTTCGGCAAGCGCCGCCGAGCGCATTTCATCGACCAGATGCTGTGCCGAAGCCGAATAACTGCCCATGAGTGCCTTCCCGCATTGGAGCCGCGGCGCATAGCCGGAGGACCGGGGCGACGCAACCGGTCGCGCTTGCCGATTTCATCCTCTTGCGCCGCCGTGCGCGCGCCAGTAAGGGAGCCTCCAAATCAGATACGCGTCCGGCAAGCGGGCGCCAGCTAACGGGGCTGCAAAAGCATGGACAATCGCAACAACACTATTGCTGGCTGGGTGCTTTTCGCCGGCATTTGCGCGCTGGGCCTGACCATCGGGTCGAGCATGTTGTTCGCTAGTCACAACCCGGAAAAGCCCGGTTTCCCGATCGAAGACGCCGAAGCGGGCGGCGGGGCCGCCGCCGCGGTGCCAATCGCCAACCTGCTTGCCGCCGCCGATCCGGTGAAAGGCGAAGCGGTCTTTGCAAAATGTGCCGCGTGCCACACTGTTGCGTCGGGCGGCGCTAACGGTATCGGTCCGAATCTGTGGGGCGCACTCGGGAAGCCGCACGGCCATGTCGCCGGCTTTGCCTATTCAGACGCGCTAAAGAGCGTTCCCGGCAACTGGGACTTCGCTGGCATGGACGCATGGTTGGCGAGCCCGCGCAAATATGCGCCGGGTACGAAAATGTCCTTCGCCGGTCTGAGCAGCGCTGAAGATCGCGCCAATCTGATTGTTTATCTGAACAGCCAGGGCTCGAATCTGCCGCTGCCCGCGCCCGAAGCTGCCGCGCCTGCCGAAGGTGAAGCCGCTGCTGCCCCGGCGGCAGACGCCACCGCTGCTCCGGCCACTGACGCTGCCGCAGCAACCCCCGCCCCGGCCGAAGCCAAAAAATAATGCGGATCGCGCCTGTCCTGCTAGCGGGCGCCTTCGCCCTTGCTAGCTGCGGCAAGAGCGAACCCCCGCCGGCCGATAGCGCAGCAAGCGAACCGACGCCTGCGCCTGCAATTGCGCCAACCGCGGCGATGGGCGAGCAGATATTCAAACGCTGCGTCGCCTGCCACACAATCGACAAAGGCGGCCCCAACGGAATTGGCCCCAATTTGCATGGCATTGTCGGCGCCGCAGTCGCTTCGAAACCCGATTTTTCTTACTCGAGCGCGATGCAGGCCAAGGGCGGCGTGTGGGACGCGGCGGCGCTCGACATCTATCTTGAAGCACCGATGAAGTCGGTACCCGGAACGCGGATGGCGTTTGCCGGGCTCATCGACGCTGCGGACCGCAAGGCGCTGATCCTGTATCTGGAAGCGCAGTCGAAGTAATGTGATCCTCCCGGTGGCGAAGCCATGGCCAGGTGCTGACGGAGGGGTCAGAGCGCGAGGTCGCTGCCCCTCCACCATCCGCTGCGCGGATGATCCCGCCAATAAATAGCTTTCCCCTCGCAATAGCTTGCGACGGGGAGGATCAAAGAAGCATCACCCCTGCTCTTCGATATTCGCGTAGAAATCCTGCACGATCTGCCAGGCCTCCTCCGCGGTCTCGACAAATTTGAACAGCCCCAGATCGCGCGCGCTCACCACGCCCTCTTCGACCAGTGCCTCGAAATTGACGACACGTTCCCAGAATTCCTTCCCGAACAGCACGATCGGGATCGGCTTGATCTTGCCGGTCTGGATCAGCGTCAGCAGTTCGAACATCTCGTCAAAGGTGCCAAAGCCGCCGGGGAACACGCACACCGCGCGGGCGCGGAGCAGGAAGTGCATCTTTCGCAGCGCAAAATAGTGGAACTGGAAGCTTAGCGACGGCGTCACGAACCGGTTCGGCGCCTGTTCGTGCGGCAGCACGATGTTCAGCCCGACCGATTCCATGCCGACATCGGCAGCGCCGCGATTCGCCGCTTCCATGATCGAAGGGCCACCGCCCGAACATACGACGAAATGGCGGCAGCCATTTTCGTCGGGCGGCACCTGGCTCGCCAGTCGCGCCAGCTTGCGCGCTTCGTCATAATATCTCGCCTTGGCCTTCAGGCGGCGCGCGATGTTGCGCTGGACATCGTCGGTCGCCGCGGCTTCGAGCGCGTCGGCTTGCGCGGGCTCGGGAATCCGCGCCGACCCATAGATGACGAGCATCGATTCGATCTTCGCCTCGTCGAGCAGCAGTTCGGGCTTAAGCAGCTCAAGCTGAAAGCGGACCGGGCGCAAGTCTTCGCGGAGCAGGAAGTCATTGTCCTGAAACGCCAGCTTGTACGCGGCGCTCGCCGTCTGCGGGGTGGTGGTCGCCTGCTTGGCGAACTGCGCGTCATCCTTGGCTTTGTGGAAACGCGAACGATGGGGTTGTTTATCTTCTGCCATTGAACAGCGGCTAGCCGCTCGGCGTGACTTTGCCAAGACGGGCTTGTGTCAGCGGCAGTAGCCGTTGCCGCTCATGTCGAAATGGAAATGGTTGTAATGGGCGGCATTATAATCCGGCCCGAGCACCGTTCCGAAACGGCGGCAGCCCGATTTGTGCAGCGCGCGCAGGAAGTCCTGCGACACCTTGTCACCCTTCCACCCGCCGTCGAGCATGATGCGCCGCCCGTCGGCGAGCACAAATCCCGACACGTCCACCGCGTTCGAGTAGGCATGCTGCGACAGGCGGCCCGAGCGGCCGCCGTAGATGTTGCGGCAGCTGTAGGTGCCGAAGGTCTCGATCTTCACGACCTCCTGCCCGAAATATTTGCGCGCCGCGGGCTTCACCGCAAATTGCGCCCAGCCGGCGAAACTCTTCGCCAGCGGACAGGTCATTGCGCCAAGGTTGGTCGTAGGAGTGCCGATATCGAGCAGCTTGACCGAATCGATCGAGCTGCATCCGCCGCCATGATCCTGGTTGGCAAGCGGTGTGAAGCGCACCCCGGCCTGCTTCAACTCGAACGCGCACTGTTGCGCCTCGGCGCTGGTGAACGAAGGCGTCGGCGCAATTTGCGGACGTTTCGGCGCGCTCGCGATGGGACGTTTTTGATCGCCGCGCTTCATGACGTCGGGGCTGCCGAAACAGGCCGAGAGTGCCAGCGCAGCGGACGCGGCGATCAGGATCCGGGGCTGCAAGACGGTCGGAAAAGACATGGCCGTCAAAATACCGATAATATGGTTAACAAGTTGTTTAACTTTGGCTCGGCTCACCGGAAATTTCGCGCAGCCCACGCATTTTATTTGACAGTTGCGCGGCCCTCCCTAAACGCAGCGCCGGGCCACGCGGTCCCAACGCCGCGCGTGCTCTCTGCAAGGAGAGATTACATGACTGACGTGCCGACACCACAAGTGCGCCCTGCGCGCCCCTATTTCTCCTCCGGTCCCTGCGCCAAGCCGCCCGGATGGGATGCCTCCAAAATCGCGACCGAATCGCTGGGCCGCTCGCACCGCGCCAAGATCGGCAAGACGCGCCTTGCGCTTTGCATCGACCTGATGCGCGAGATGCTGCAGCTCCCCGACACCCACCGCATCGGCATCGTTCCGGGCTCCGACACGGGCGCCTTCGAGATGGCGATGTGGACGATGCTCGGCGCTCGCCCCGTGACGACGCTCGCGTGGGAGAGCTTCGGTGAGGGTTGGGTCACCGATGCCGCGAAGCAGCTCAAACTCGATCCGACGGTTATTCGCGCCGATTACGGCCAGCTTCCCGATCTGACCCAGGTCGACTGGTCGAACGACGTGCTCTTCACCTGGAACGGAACCACCAGCGGCGTGCGCGTCCCCAACGGCGACTGGATCGCCGACGACCGCGACGGGCTGAGCTTTGCCGATGCGACCAGCGCGGTGTTCGCCTATGACCTGCCGTGGGACAAGATCGACGTCGCGACCTTCAGCTGGCAAAAAGTGCTCGGCGGCGAAGGCGGCCATGGCGTGCTGATCCTTGGCCCGCGCGCCGTCGAACGCCTCGAAACCTACACCCCCGCCTGGCCGCTGCCGAAAGTGTTTCGCCTCGTTTCCAAGGGCGCGCTCGCCGAAGGCGTGTTCAAGGGCGAGACGATCAATACGCCGTCGATGCTTGCGGTCGAAGATGCGGTCTTCGCGCTCGAATGGGCGAAGTCGCTCGGCGGTCTCGACGGGCTGAAAGCGCGCAGCGATGCGAACGCCGCGGCGCTCGACAGGATCGTCGAAGACCGAGACTGGCTGAGCCACCTCGCCGCCGATCCCGCCAGCCGCTCGAAGACTTCGGTCTGCCTGTCCGTCGCCGGTGCCGACGAGGATTTCATCAAGAAATTCGCCGGCCTGCTCGACAAGGAAGGCGCGGCATACGACATCGCGGGCTATCGTGATGCGCCCCCGGGGCTTCGTATCTGGTGCGGCGCGACCGTCGACACCGCCGATATCGAAGCGCTCGGCCCGTGGCTCGACTGGGCTTACGCAAGCCTTTCGGCCTGACGTTCATGCGCCCCGGCGAAAGCCGGGGCCTCTTTCCCAGTTCCGCCACAGGACCCGGCTTTCGCCGGGATACGGAGACATAAAATGACCGCACCCAAAGTCCTCATTTCCGACAAGATGGACCCCAAAGCCGCTGCGATCTTCAAGGAACGCGGCATCGACGTCGACGTCATCACCGGCAAGACCAAGGACGAGCTGATCGCGATGATCGGCGCCTATGACGGCCTCGCGATCCGCTCGGCCACCAAGGTCACCGCCGACGTGCTGGCCGCCGCGACGAACTTGAAGGTCGTCGGCCGCGCCGGGATCGGCGTCGACAATGTCGACATTCCCGAGGCGTCGAAGAAGGGTGTCATCGTGATGAACACCCCTTTCGGCAACAGCATCACCACCGCCGAACATGCGATCGCGATGATGTTCGCGCTCGCGCGTCAGATCCCCGAAGCCAACGCCGGAACGCAGGCGGGCAAATGGCCGAAGAATGATTTCATGGGGGTCGAGCTGACCTCGAAGACGCTCGGCCTGATCGGCTGCGGCAATATCGGCAGCATCGTCGCCGAGCGCGCGCTGGGCCTGCGCATGAAGGTTGTCGCCTTCGATCCCTTCCTGACCCCCGAACGCGCGATCGAACTCGGCGTCGAAAAGGCCGATCTCGACACCCTGCTCGCCAAGGCCGATTTCATCACGCTGCACACGCCGCTGACCGACCAGACGCGCAACATATTGTCGGCGGAGAACATCGCGAAGGCGAAGAAGGGCGTGCGGATCATCAACTGCGCGCGCGGCGGGCTGATCGACGAAGCGGCGCTGAAGGACGCGCTCGAATCGGGCCATGTCGCGGGCGCCGCGCTTGACGTGTTTGCGCAGGAGCCGCCGGCCGCCGACCATCCGCTGTTTAGCGCGCCGAACTTCATCTGCACCCCGCACCTTGGCGCGTCGACCGACGAAGCGCAGGTCAATGTCGCGATTCAGGTCGCCGAACAGATCAGCGATTATCTGCTCACCGGCGGCATCACGAACGCGCTTAACGTGCCCAGCCTGTCGGCCGAGGAAGCGCCGAAGCTGCGTCCCTATATGAGCCTTGCCGAGAAGCTGGGCAGCCTCGTCGGCCAGCTTGCGCACGACAATCTCACGACGATCTCGGTCGAGGTCGAAGGGGCTGCGGCCGAACTCAACCTCAAGCCGATCACCGCTGCGGTGCTCACCGGCCTGATGCGTCGTTATTCGGACGCCGTGAACATGGTCAACGCGCCGCATCTGGCGCGCGAGCGCGGGCTTGATGTGCGCGAAGTGCGCCACGACCGCGACGGCGATTACCATACGCTCGTCCGCGTCACCGTGGCGACCAGCGATGGCGACCGCTCGGTCGCGGGGACCTTGTTCAGCAACGGCGATCCGCGCCTCGTCGAGATGTTCGGGATCAAGGTCGAGGCGGATCTCGACGGCGACATGCTCTATATCGTCAACGAAGACGCCCCGGGCTTCATTGGTCGCATCGGCACCACGCTCGGCGACGCGGGGCTCAATATCGGCACCTTTCACCTTGGCCGCCGCGCGGCGGGCGGCGAGGCGGTGCTGCTGCTGTCACTCGACTCCCCGATGCCCGAGCCTTTGCTGTGGCAGCTGTGCCAGTTGCCGGGGGTGAAGACGGTGAAGGGTTTGAAGTTCTGAACTTGCGTCCCCCTCCCGCTTGCGGGAGGGGAGTTATTGACTCCGCCTCCCGCCGTTCTAAGGCCGCACGCATGACCAAGGCCCCTGCCCTGCTGCCCGAAGGGCTGCGCGATCGCCTCCCCCAACAGGCGGAAGCCGCGTCGCGCGTCACCCGTGCGCTCGTCGATGCGATGCGCGCGCATGGCTATGGCCGTGTGTCGCCGCCGCTGGCCGAATTTCGCGAGACGCTGGGCGGCGATGACGATCGAACGACCCGCGACCTGCTCCGCTTCACCGATCCGGTGTCGCAGCGCACCCTCGCGCTGCGCCCCGACATCACGCGGCAGGTCGGCCGCATCGCGACCTCGCTGCTCGCGGGGGCGCCACGGCCGCTGCGTCTTTGCTACGCCGGGCAGGTCGTGAAACTGCGCGCGAGCCAGCTGCGCCCCGCGCGCGAGATGCTGCAGGTCGGCGCCGAGCTGATCGGCAGCGACAGCGTCGCCGCGGCGCGCGAAATCGTGTCTGTCGCGATCGATGCGCTGGAGGCTGCGGGGATCGGCCCTGTCACGATCGATTTCACCCTGCCCGACGTCGTCGACCTGCTCGCGAACGGACCGCTCCCAGTCGAGGTCGATATCCAGCAACTGCGTGACGAACTCGACGCCAAGGATGCTGGCGCGCTGACCCGCCTCGGAGCCCAGGCCTATCTGCCGCTGCTCCGCGCGACGGGCCCGTTCGATCAGGCGATGGCCGACCTGCGCGCTTTCGACACATCGGGCGCACTCAGCGCGCGCATCGACGCGCTCGAAGCGATTGCGGCGCCGGTGCGCGACCGCGTAACGCTGACCCTCGACCCGACCGAGCGCCATGGCTTTGCCTATCAAAGCTGGTTCGGGTTTCAGATCTTCGTTCCGGGGCAAGGCGACGCGGTCGGTCGCGGCGGCGGCTATTCGATCCCGGTCGGCGAACTGGAGGAGGCCGCTGTCGGCTTTTCGCTCTACCCCGATCCGCTGATCGACGCCGGACTCGGCATCGAAGACGACAGCGACCGCCGCATTTTCCTGCCGCTGGGCCACGATTCGGCGCTCGCGGCCAGCCTGCGCGCCGACGACTGGCAGACGGTGGCGGCGCTGTCCGACACCGATGATGCGCGCGCGCTGGGCTGCGGCTGGCGGCTTGGCCCCGAAGGGCCGGTCGAAGCCTAAAAGTCCGAAATACCGAAGCGCGCGATACCCTGATTGATCCCGGGCGGATCGAGCACGGTCACGTCGAGCTCGACAGGCTCGCCAATCCAGTGCGCGAGCGTGCTATGGTCGGCAAGATCGTCATCGGTAAGCGGATGAACGAGCGCGCGGAGCCCCGTCGCCTCGATCGCCGCAATCACCGCCGGCGCGGTTCTGGCCTGAAAATGTACCTCATATTGCGCGATCGGATGCGGCCCCGCCGCCCCGTCCGTCAAATCGCCGACGAACAGGATCGCGCGATCGTGGCCGAACGCATCGCGCAGCGCGGCAGCGGCAGGCCGCTCGGCGGGGTCATAATAGATATGGGCATGATAGGGCGCGTCAGGTTCGGTCATGCAAGCGTCGCTTTCCTTCATCACCCCGGACTTGGTCCGTTTATACCTGCGTTGAACGAAAAATTGGCTCGCGGGTCAAGCGGAGCCCCACAGCGTCACGACGCGACGCTTGCTCTTCAACGCACTGGATCCCGGCATTCGCCGGCAGCATGAGGTCCGCTTCCCGCCCCAAAACCGGCAATCCAGAAATCCCAAGAAAAAGCCCCGCCGGATTGCTCCGGCGGGGCTTATTTCTGTCCGTCCTTGCAGACCGAGCGAAGCTTACGCTTCGCCCTCACTCTCCGGACGATCTTCGACCATCACGTCATCGGTCGTGAAGTCTTCGCCCTGGACCTTGCCCAGCGGATCGTCGCCCATCGCGGCTTCCGGGCCTTGCGCCAGTTCGGCGGCATGCTCGGCGGCGGCGCTCGCCGGCGCGATCAGGTCCACTTGGCTCGCAGCGCGCATCGATGCGCGCAGGGCGGCATCTTTGCTCGACGCAGTGACGCGGACGCGGTTCATCGCGGCGCCGGTACCCGCCGGGATCAAGCGGCCGACGATGACGTTTTCTTTCAGCCCGATCAGCGAGTCGATCTTGCCCTGCACCGAAGCTTCGGTGAGAACGCGCGTCGTCTCCTGGAACGATGCCGCCGAAACGAAGCTGCGCGTTTGCAGCGACGCCTTGGTGATGCCCAGCAGGACCGGACGGCCCTCCGCAGGCACGCCATTCTTCGGCAGCTTGGCGTTATATTCCATCATCTCCAGATAATCGAGCTGCTCGCCCGGCAGCAAGGTGGTGTCGCCGCCAGCAGTGATCTCGACCTTCTGCAGCATCTGGCGAACGATCACTTCGATGTGCTTGTCGTTGATCTTCACGCCCTGCAGTCGGTACACTTCCTGGATTTCGGCGACCAGATATTCAGCCAGCGCCTCGACGCCCATGACGTCGAGGATGTCGTGCGGGTTCGGCGAACCGCTGATCAAGGCGTCGCCGCGCTTGACCTGATCGCCTTCCTGCACTTCCAGGACCTTCGACTTGGGGATCAGATATTCGATCGGATCGCCTTCTTCCGGAACGATCGCAATCTTGCGCTTCGCCTTGTAATCCTTGACGAATTCAATGCGACCGCTGATCTTGGCGATAACGCTGTTGTCCTTCGGAATGCGCGCTTCGAACAGCTCGGCCACCCGCGGCAGACCGCCTGTGATGTCGCGCGTCTTCGATGCTTCGCGGCTGACACGAGCCAGAACGTCGCCCGCCTGCACCGTCTGACCATCCTCGACCGACAGCATCGTGCCGACCGCGAGCAGATAGCGCGCGGCTTCACCCGATGCATCGTCGAGCAGGGTCAGGCGCGGCTGAAGGTCTTCCTTCTTGGCGCGGCCCGCCGAACGATATTCGATCACGACGCGCTGGGCGATGCCCGTCGCTTCGTCGACCTGTTCGATCAGGGTCTTGGTATCTTCCAGATCCTGATATTTCACGACGCCCTGCTTTTCGGTGATCAGCGGCATGGTGAACGGATCCCATTCGGCAATCCGTTCGCCCTTCTTCACCTTGTCGCCATCCTTGAACAGGATATGCGCACCATAAGGCAGCTTGTGCGACGCGCGCTCGCGGCCTTCGCTGTCGATCACCGCGACTTCGCCCGAACGCGCCAGCGCCAGACGGCGGCCACGCTGGTCGACGATCGTCGGCATGTCGCGATATTCGATCGTTCCGTCCGAGATCGACTCGACGTTCGACTGCTCGTTGACCTGCGCCGCGCCACCGATGTGGAAGGTACGCATGGTCAGCTGGGTGCCGGGTTCACCGATCGACTGAGCGGCGATAACGCCGACCGCTTCACCGATGTTCACCGGGGTACCGCGGGCAAGGTCACGGCCATAGCATTTGCCGCAAACGCCCAGCACTGCTTCGCAAACCAGCGGCGAGCGGATCTTGACCGACTGGACTTCGGCATCTTCGATGCGCTGCGTCGTCGGTTCGTCGAGCAGGGTGCCGACGGGGGCCAGCACATTGCCGTCCTTGTCGAGCACGTCTTCCAGCGTCGTACGGCCAAGGATGCGTTCGCCCAGCGAGGCGATCGTCGAACCGCCCTGGATGATTGCCCGCATTTCCATGCCGCGTTCGGTGCCGCAATCTTCCTCGATCACGACGCAATCCTGCGACACGTCGACCAGACGGCGGGTCAGATAACCCGAGTTTGCCGTCTTGAGCGCCGTATCAGCCAGACCCTTACGCGCGCCGTGGGTCGAGTTGAAATACTCGAGAACGGTCAGGCCTTCCTTGAAGTTCGAGATGATCGGCGTTTCGATGATCTCGCCCGAAGGCTTCGCCATCAGGCCGCGCATGCCGGCAAGCTGCTTCATCTGCGCCTGCGAACCACGGGCACCCGAGTGCGCCATCATATAGATGGAGTTGATCGGGGCCAGACGGCCGGTTTTCGGATCCCTGGGCTCGGCGCGAATTTCGTCCATCATCGCGTTCGCGACCTTGTCGCCGCACTGCGACCAGGCGTCGATCGCCTTGTTGTATTTTTCCTGCTGCGTGATCAGTCCGTCCTGATACTGCTGCTCGAAATCCTTCACCAAGGCGCGGGTTTCATCAACCATACCGACCTTCGACGCCGGGATGATCATGTCATCCTTGCCGAACGAGATGCCGGCCTTGAACGCGTTGCGGAAGCCCAGCGCCATGATGGCGTCAGCGAACAACACGGTCTCTTTCTGCCCGGTGTGACGATAGACCTGATCGATCACGTCACCGATTTCCTTCTTGGTCAGAAGGCGATTGACGACGTCGAAGGGCACGGTGTGCGACTTCGGCAGGCACTCGGCGATGAGCATGCGGCCCGGGGTCGTTTCGAAGCGCTGAAAATATTCATTGCCCTTCTCATCGGTCTGCGGGACGCGGCTGATCACCTTGGTGTGCAGGGTCACGGCACCAATGAACAGCGCCTGATGCACTTCGGCCATGTCGGCGAGCAGCATGCCCTCGCCGGGCTCGCCTTCGCGCTCCATCGACAGATAATAGAGACCCAGCACCATGTCCTGCGACGGCACGATGATCGGCTTGCCGTTCGCGGGCGACAGGATGTTGTTCGTCGACATCATCAGGACGCGCGCTTCCAGCTGGGCTTCCAGCGAGAGCGGTACGTGGACGGCCATCTGGTCACCGTCGAAGTCGGCGTTGAACGCGGCGCAGACCAGCGGGTGCAGCTGGATCGCCTTGCCTTCGATCAGCACGGGCTCGAACGCCTGGATGCCCAGGCGGTGAAGCGTCGGGGCGCGGTTCAGCAGGACGGGGTGCTCGCGAATGACTTCGTCGAGGATGTCCCAGACTTCCTTGCGTTCCTTTTCGACCCACTTCTTCGCCTGTTTCAGGGTCATCGACAGACCCTTGGCGTCGAGGCGCGCATAGATGAACGGCTTGAACAGCTCGAGTGCCATCTTCTTCGGCAGGCCGCACTGGTGCAGCTTGAGTTCGGGGCCGGTCACGATGACCGAACGACCCGAATAATCGACGCGCTTGCCGAGCAGGTTCTGACGGAAGCGGCCCTGCTTTCCCTTGAGCATGTCGGACAGCGACTTCAGCGGACGCTTGTTAGCGCCGGTGATCGTGCGGCCGCGGCGGCCGTTGTCGAACAAGGCGTCGACGGCTTCCTGCAACATGCGCTTTTCGTTGCGGACAATGATGTCCGGCGCGCGCAGTTCCATCAGACGCTTCAAACGGTTGTTACGGTTGATGACGCGGCGATAGAGGTCGTTCAGATCGGACGTTGCGAAGCGGCCGCCGTCGAGCGGCACCAGCGGGCGCAGTTCGGGCGGGATCACGGGGACGACTTCCAGGATCATCCACTCGGGGCGGTTGCCCGAATCGATGAAGCTTTCGACGACCTTCAGCCGCTTGATGATCTTCTTGGGCTTCAGCTCCGACGTGGTCGTCGCGAGGTCCTCCATCAGATCGGCGCGTTCCTGCTCCAGATCGAGATTCTCGAGCAGGACGCGGATCGCTTCGGCGCCGATACCGGCCGAGAAGGCGTCTTCGCCATATTCGTCCTGCGCGTCGAGGAGCTCGTCTTCGGTCAGCAGCTGGAATTTCTCGAGCGGGGTCAGTCCGGGTTCAAGAACGATATAGGCTTCGAAATAGAGGACGCGCTCGAGCTGCTTGAGCTGCATGTCGAGCAGCAGGCCGATGCGCGACGGCAGCGACTTCAGGAACCAGATGTGCGCGACCGGCGCGGCGAGCTCGATATGGCCCATCCGCTCGCGGCGAACCTTGGTCACCGTGACTTCGACACCGCATTTTTCGCAGACGATGCCCTTGTATTTCATGCGCTTATACTTGCCGCACAGGCATTCATAATCCTTGATCGGACCAAAGATGCGTGCGCAGAACAGGCCGTCACGCTCGGGCTTGAACGTGCGGTAGTTGATGGTCTCGGGCTTCTTGATCTCGCCGAACGACCATGAGCGGATACGGTCCGGGCTCGCGATGCCAATCTTGATCATGTCAAAGGTTTCGGGCTTGGCGACCGGGTTCATGAAGTTGGTAAGCTGGTTCATAATTTAGCTCCGCTGCCCCTCTCGCGCGCGGCGAGAGGGGTGAGGCAATATCTGTTTACTCGGCGGCTTCGGGAAGCGCGTCGGGCCGTTCGTCGGGATCCTGATCCGCATGGGATGACAGTTCGACGTTGAGGCCCAGCGAGCGCATTTCCTTGACGAGCACGTTGAAGCTTTCGGGAATGCCGGCCTCGAAGGTGTCGTCGCCCTTGACGATCGCTTCGTAAACCTTGGTGCGGCCGATCACGTCATCGGACTTCACCGTCAGCATTTCCTGGAGCGTATATGCCGCGCCATAGGCCTGGAGCGCCCAGACCTCCATTTCCCCGAAGCGCTGGCCACCGAACTGCGCCTTACCGCCCAGCGGCTGCTGGGTGACGAGGCTGTAGGGGCCGATCGAACGCGCGTGGATCTTGTCGTCGACCAAGTGATGCAGCTTCAACATGTAGATGATGCCCACGGTTACCTTGCGGTCGAAACGATCGCCGGTGCGGCCGTCGTACAGGTCCGACTGACCCGATTCATCCAGACCCGCGAGGGTCAGCATGTTGGTCACATCGGCTTCCTTGGCGCCATCGAACACCGGGGTCGCGAACGGCACGCCAACCCGCAGATTTTCGGCCATTTCGACGATGTTATCGGCATCGCGCGACTTGATGTCGTCGGCATATTCGGCGCCGTAGACATGCTGCAGCGCGTCGCGGACGGCTTCAGGCATCTGGCCGCTGGTCACATCCGGATTGGCATCGCGCCATTCGTCGAGCGCCTGCGTCACCTTTTGCCCCAGCCCGCGCGAAGCCCAACCAAGGTGGGTTTCGAGGATCTGCCCGACGTTCATGCGCGACGGCACGCCGAGTGGGTTCAGCACGATATCGACGTGGGTACCATCCTCCAGGAACGGCATGTCCTCGACGGGCAGCATGCGCGAAATGACGCCCTTGTTGCCGTGACGCCCGGCCATTTTGTCGCCCGGCTGCAGCTTGCGCTTCACCGCGACGAATACCTTGACCATCTTGAGCACGCCCGGGGCGAGTTCGTCGCCGCGCTGCAGCTTTTCGACGCGATCTTCATACTTCGCGTTGATGCGCTTGATCGCGTCGTCATACTGCGCCTTGATCGCTTCCAAAGCGGTCTGGCTGTTGTCCTCGACAACCGCCAGCTTCCACCAGTCGCCGCGGTCGAGTTCGGTCAACATCTCTTCGGTGACGACATCACCCTTCTTAAGGCCCTTCGGCACCGCGCTGGTCGCTTGACCGATCAGCAGGTCCTTCAGGCTCGAGAAGGTCGCGCGGTTGAGGATCGCGCGCTCATCGTCGGCGTCCTGCTTCAGACGCTCGATTTCTTCGCGTTCGATCGCAATCGCGCGCTCGTCCTTGTCGATCCCGTGGCGGTTGAAAACGCGGACTTCGACGACGGTGCCCGAAACGCCCGGCGGCAGGCGAAGCGAGGTGTCGCGCACGTCGCTGGCCTTTTCGCCAAAGATCGCGCGCAGCAGCTTTTCTTCCGGCGTCATCGGCGATTCACCCTTGGGGGTGATCTTGCCGGCGAGAATGTCGCCCGGGCCGACTTCGGCGCCGATATAGACAATGCCCGCTTCGTCGAGGTTGCGAAGCGCTTCCTCGCCGACGTTCGGGATGTCGCGGGTGATGTCTTCTGGCCCCAGGCGCGTGTCGCGCGCAGTGACTTCGAATTCCTCGATATGGATCGAGGTGAAGACGTCGTCCTTAACGATGCGTTCGCTGATGAGGATACTGTCCTCATAGTTATAGCCGTTCCACGGCATGAACGCGACGAGCACATTCTTGCCCAGCGCCAGCTCGCCCAGCTCGGTCGACGGACCGTCGGCGATGATGTCGCCGGTGCGGACAATCTCGCCCACCTTCACCAGCGGACGCTGGTTGATGCAGGTGTTCTGGTTCGAACGCTGGAACTTCTGGAGGCGATAGATGTCGACGCCCGATTTGCCGGGCTCGACCATGTCGGTCGCACGGATGACGATACGCGTCGCATCGACCTGGTCGATCACGCCGCCGCGGCGCGCCGCGATGGCGGCGCCCGAGTCACGCGCCACGGTTTCTTCCATGCCGGTACCAACAACCGGAGCCTCTGCACGAAGCAACGGCACAGCTTGACGCTGCATGTTCGAACCCATCAGCGCGCGGTTGGCGTCATCGTTTTCCAGGAACGGGATCAGCGATGCCGCGACCGAAACCAGCTGCTTGGGCGACACGTCCATCAACGTGATCTGCTCGCGCGGCGCCATCAGGAATTCACCCGCTTCGCGCGCCGAGATCAGCTCGTCGATAAAGCTGCCATCGGGGTTGAGGTCGGCGTTCGCCTGCGCAACCGTGTGCTTCTGCTCTTCCATCGCCGACAGATAGACGACGTCGCTCGTGACCTTGCCGTCGATGATCTTGCGGTACGGGGTTTCGATAAAGCCATATTTGTTCACCCGCGCAAAAGTGGCGAGCGAGTTGATCAGACCGATGTTCGGGCCTTCCGGCGTTTCAATCGGGCAGATACGGCCATAGTGGGTCGGGTGAACGTCGCGGACTTCAAAGCCCGCGCGCTCGCGCGTCAGACCGCCCGGCCCAAGCGCCGACACGCGGCGCTTGTGGGTGACTTCCGACAGCGGGTTGGTCTGATCCATGAACTGCGACAGCTGCGACGAGCCAAAGAATTCGCGAACCGCGGCGACCGCGGGCTTGGCGTTGATCAGATCGTTCGGCATCACGGTCGACACATCGACCGAGCTCATGCGCTCCTTCACCGCGCGCTCCATGCGGAGCAGGCCGACGCGATACTGGTTCTCGAGCAATTCGCCGACCGAGCGGACACGGCGGTTACCGAGGTTATCGATATCGTCGATTTCGCCCTTGCCGTCCTTCAGGTTCACCAGCTCCTTGACGACGGCGAGGATGTCGTCGCTGCGCAGCGTGGTGACCGTGTCCTCGGCATCGAGGCCAAGGCGCATGTTGAGCTTGACGCGGCCGACCGCCGACAGGTCGTAGCGCTCGGGGTCAAAGAACAGGCCGCCGAACAACGCTTCCGCGGTTTCGCGCGTCGGCGGTTCGCCGGGGCGCATGACGCGGTAGATGTCGGAGAGTGCCTGATCGCGATCCTCGGCCTTGTCGGCCTTCAGCGTGTTGCGGATCCACGGACCGGTGTTGTTGTGGTCGATGTCGAGCAGCACGAGCTTGTCGATGCCCGCCGCGTCGATCTTCTCGAGATTCTCGGCCGACACTTCGTCACCGGCTTCAATGTAAATCTCACCGGTCGCATCATTGACCAGATCATAAGCCGAATAACGGCCAAAGATTTCCTCGGTCGGGATCAGCAGCGTGTCGAGACCGTCCTTGGCGGCCTTGTTGGCCAGGCGCGGGCTGATCTTATGACCCGCCGCGAACACGACTTCGCCGGTCTTGGCGTCGACGACGTCGAACGCCGGCTTCGACCCGCGCCAGTTTTCGACCATGAACGGCACGCGCCAGCCGTTGGCGGCGCGCTCGAAGATCAGGCGATCATAGAAATGGTTGAGGATTTCCTCGCCCGACATGCCCAGCGCGTAGAGCAGGCTGGTGACCGGCAGCTTGCGCTTGCGGTCGATGCGGACGTTGACGATGTCCTTGGCGTCGAATTCGAAATCGAGCCACGAACCGCGGTACGGAATGACGCGCGCGGCAAACAGGAACTTGCCCGACGAGTGGGTCTTGCCGCGGTCATGATCGAACAGCACACCCGGCGAACGGTGCATCTGCGACACGATGACGCGCTCGGTGCCATTGACAAAGAAGGTGCCGTTGCCCGTCATCAGGGGCATGTCGCCCATGTAAACGTCCTGCTCCTTGATATCCAGGACCGAACGGGTGTCGGTTTCGCTGTCGACTTCAAAGACGATCAGGCGCAGCGTGACCTTCATCGGCGCTGCATAGGTGATGCCGCGCTGGCGGCACTCGTCGACGTCGTACTTTGGCGCTTCGAGTTCGTAATGCACGAAGTCGAGCTCGGCGGTGCCGGCGAAATCGCGGATCGGGAACACGCTGCGCAGCGTCTTTTCCAGCCCCGAAACATAACCGACCGACGGGTCGGACCGCAGGAACTGTTCATAGGATTCGCGCTGCACCTCGATGAGGTTGGGCATCTCCACCGCTTCGTGGATGTTGCCAAACAGCTTGCGGATTCGCTTGCTCGCGGTTGCTTCGAGGGCCTTGCCCACCGACTTCGCCTTGGTCGCCATAAGTGATTGTCTCGCCTGTCAAAAATCCAAATCGCGGGCGCTCCGACGCGAAAAAAGCCGCAGGCAACCGTTGCCGGTTTACCGCAGCTTTCCAACGCCTGTCGAAATCCCCGCCGACCTATCCGTACAATCCGCTGCGCAAGGCGGACTCTATCTCGAACGATGGGGTGTGACGGCGATATAGGTTTGAGCGAGCGAAGTGTCAACGGGCCGATCGGGCGGGGGGGGGCGATTGCGCTGCGCCGATTTGCGGCGCGCAAGAGGGATCCCTCCCTTTTGGGGAGGCGAAAGAAGATAGCCACAGGCGCCGTCTCCCAATCAAGCCGCCCATTCGCCCGGATCGTCTTCCTCGCCAATCAGCGCCAGCCCGTGCGCGATCGACGTCAACTCGCCCCCGGTCGCGATCCGCTCAACCCCAAACCGCCGCTCGAACAGTGCCCCGATCGCCGGGATCAGCGACGATCCGCCGGTCAGGAACACCCGGTCAATCGCCTCCGGCGCCACCCCTGCGCGCGCCAACGCCGCATCCATCGCCGCCTCGATCCGCCGCAAATCATCGGCAATCCACGCCTCGAAATCGGCGCGGCGCACGGTCGCCTCGATCTCGACCCCGTCGCCGGAGAAGCGAAACGCGGCTTGGCTTTCGCTCGACAGCGCACGCTTCAGCCGCCCCACCGCATCATATAGCGGAAAACCCTGCTCATGCTCGATGAGCGCGATCATCCGCCCGATCGGTTCGGGATCGACCGCGTCGCGCTGCAACCGCGCCAGTTCGCTCAGCGTCCGCCGGTTGCGCATCAGCGCCAGCCGCGACCAGTCGGCAAAATCGCGGAAATGCCCACCCGGAATCTCGAGCAGCTTGTCGAACGAACGATACAAGCCCCCCTTGCCGAGCAGCGGCAGCACCAGCCGGTCGATAATCCGGTAATCGAAGCGGTCGCCCGCGATCCCGATCCCCGACGACGCCAGCGGCACGCAGCGCCGCGGCGCCCCCGGCGCGGCCACCCGCACGATCGAAAAGTCGGTCGTTCCGCCGCCGAAATCGGCGACGAGGATCGTCGCGGGCTCGGTCAGCCGCGCGGCATAGCTGTGCGCCGCGCCGAGCGGCTCGTGGACATAAATGATCTCGGTGCCAAAGGCTTCGAGCATCGCATCATAGCGCTGCCGCGCCAGCGCCGCATCGGGGCGCGCCCCGGCATATTCGACCGGCCGCCCGACGATCACACGCTGCGGCAGCGTATCGAGCCGCCCCCCGGCATGCGCGACCAGCCGCTGCAGGAAAAGTCTTCCCATATCCTCGAATCGGTACGGCTTGTTAAAAATCAGCGCGCGCTCGAACGAGGCGCTCGCCGCGACGCTCTTGAACGACTGAACGAAGCGGCTGTCGAGCGGCGACTGGAGATATTCGGCGATCGCCCATGGCCCCGCCTCGTGCGCAATCCCCTGCCACGCTCGCTCCTCTTCCCAGAAGCACAGCGCCGAACGAAACACCGCTCCCGTCGCATCGTCCCCGGCAAACTCGACCAGCTCAGATCCGCCCTGCCCGTCGGTGAGCGCAACCACCGTATTGGTCGTCCCGAAATCGAGCCCAAGCGCGCGCGCCGTTGCATGGCTGGTCATGGCGTGCTCCTGTGGATCGGCGGGGGCGGCGCCTATTGCACGCGGCGGAGCGGTGAGCAAGGCGGTGCGGCACGACGCGCCGGACTATTATGTCGGTTGCCGGGTGGGAGGTCGCGGCCTTCCAACCGCCCCATTCGCACGAAGTCCGGCATTGGCGATGCAGCGCTACAGCAGCACCATCTCCGGCTTCGTATCCAGCGCCTGCGCCAGCGAGCGCAGGCGGCGCTCGACCGATTCCCCCGCCAGATGATGCCAGCCGCGGTCGAGGCTGAGCCGCAGCTTTCCGTCGACCAGCGCGATATGGCTGGCCTTCAGCGGCGCCTCGACCCCGCCGGTCAGACGTTGCGCGAGCCGGATCGCCAGTCCCCATTGCCGCGCCCGCGCGAGGCGTTCGGGCGCCACCAGCGGACCCATGTCGGGAAAATCGCTGTCGGCGCCGCCAAACCCGGCGTGGAGAGCGCGCGCCAGCAGGATACGCCCCGGAATGTCGATGCCGCGCCAATTGCCGTGCAATCCGATCTCGGTGCCGCGTTCGGCGCGGAAATCGGGGTTGGCCGACCATGCGACGTCGCTCAGCAGGCTGGCAGCGAGGAGCACTCGGTTGTCGGCAGGAGCTTCGCCGGCAAATAGTGGCGCGATCCATTCGGTGATCGCCCGGCCGTGCGGCGCAAAACGCGCGAGGCGGCGCCCTTCGAATTCGGCGGCGACGATCAACGGATCCTGCGCGCGCGTTTCGGCATCGAGCGCCTGGTATAGCAAGCCTTCGCGCAGCCCCGACGACGATACGGTCATTTCGGGGACATCGAGGATGTTGACCAACGCCGCGAGCAACGCCGCCGCATCGGGCAAGGCCGCAGCGCGGTTCGATGCCATGCCGGGGATCGCCCTTAATTCTTCGAACGTCAGCCGGTTGGTGGCACGAACGAGACGCCGCAATGCGCTGCGCGGCAGGCAGTGCTGGTCGAGCACCGCGAGCGGATCGTGCGTCAGTTCGAGATCGAGACGCGACAGCGCGCGCCACGAACCGCCGACCAGATAGAGCGGCAATCCGGTCATCCCGTCGGGCCATCCCGCCGTCCGCAGCATCTTGCGGACCGCGCGTTCGAAATTCTGCTGCCCCTCTTTGCGCAGCGCCGGCAGGCGCAGCACGCCAAGGGGGAAAGACGCGCGGCGTCCGACCCGGCCATCGACCACCTCGGCAAGCTCGAGGCTGCCGCCACCCAGATCGACCGCTACCCCATGCGCGTCGGGGATTGCCGACAGCACGCCATAACCCGCGGCTTCAGCCTCTTCCTCACCCGAAAGTAGCCGAATCTTGAGACCTGCCTTGGCCGCGGCGGCGATAAATTCTGGGCCGTTGTCGGCGTCGCGTACGGCTGCGGTCGCGACGCATTGGAGGTTTTTGACCTCCATATGCTTGGCGAGCAGCGCATAGCGCCTCAGCGCAGTGAGGCCGCGCGCAGCATCCTCGTCGGCGATACGGCCGTCGATCGCGAGGCCGCGGCCAAGGCCCGCCGCGACCTTTTCGTTAAAGATCACCGCTGGCGCCCGCGCCGGTCCTTCATAGACGACGAGGCGCACCGAGTTCGACCCGATGTCGATGACCGCTGAACGGTGGATCGCCTGTTTTGAGGTTCGCAACAGTCCCAAAGTGTCAATCATCACGCATGTCAAAGGCGAGCGTCGGGACATCCTGGCGCTTGTGAAGCGCCGTCCCGCGGCCCGACAGCGATGGATTGTTCATAAAATAATGATGCAGATTGAACGGTTTGTCGCCCGGTGCTGTGCGGATATAGGTGCCGTCGGATTGCAGCACCCAGCTTTGTTCATTGTCGATCAGGTTCGCGACGAGCACCTGGTCCAATATCTGGTCGTGGACGGTCGGATTTTCGATCGGGATCATATATTCGACGCGGCGGTCGAAATTGCGCGGCATCCAGTCGGCGCTGCTGATGTAGAGCTTGGCGCGCTGGTGCGGCAGCGAGGCGCCATTGGCGAACGCCCACACGCGGCTATGTTCGAGAAAACGGCCGACCACCGATTTGACGCGGATCGTCTCCGACAGGCCCTGGACGTCGGGGCGCAGGCAGCAGATTCCGCGGACGATCAACTCGATCGGCACCCCAGCCACGCTAGCCTCGTACAATTTGTCGATGATGTCGGGATCGACGAGGCTGTTCATCTTCGCCCACACGCCCGACGGTTGCCCGGCCTTGGCCGCCGCGATTTCGGCGTCGATCAGGTCGCACAGATGCGCGCGCATGTTGAGCGGCGACATGGTGATCATGTCGAGCCGTTCGGGTTCGACATAGCCGGTGATATAATTGAACAGCTGCGCCGCATCGCGCCCGGCGCGCGGATCGGCGGTGAAAAAGCTGAGATCGGTATAGATGCGCGCGGTGACCGGGTGGTAATTGCCGGTGCCGAAGTGGCAATAGGTGCGATACCCCTGCCCTTCGCGGCGCACGACCATCGAAATCTTGGCGTGGGTCTTCCACTCGATAAAGCCGTACACCACCTGCACGCCGGCGCGTTCAAGCTGGTTCGCCCAGAGGAGATTCTGTTCTTCGTCGAAGCGCGCCTTGAGCTCGACCACGGCGGTCACCGACTTGCCTGCCTCGGCCGCCTCGATCAGCGCACGGATCACCGGCGACTGGTCGCCGGCGCGATAGAGCGTCTGCTTGATCGCAACGACGTCGGGATCAGCGGCGGCCTGTCGCAGGAAAGCGAGAACGACCTCGAAGCTTTCATAGGGATGGTGGACGAGGATGTCCTTGCTGCGGATCGCCGCGAAGCAATCGCCGCCATGTTCGCGGATGCGTTCGGGGAAACGCGCCGAATACGCAGGGAATTTCAGGTCGGGCCGATCGACATCGACGAGCGCCGACAGCGCCGCCAGCCCGACGAAGCCGCCGATCTTGGCGACGATCGCCTCATGCCCCTGAATATCGGCGTTGAGCACTTCGGCAATCTCGCCGGGCATGTCAGCTTCGAGTTCGAGCAGGATGACGCGGCCGCGGCGGCGGCGGCGGATCGCGGTGCGGAACAGGCGCACCAGATCTTCGGCCTCTTCTTCCAGTTCGATATCGCTGTCACGGATGATGCGGAACACCCCGAGCGAGCGGATGGTGAAACCGGGGAACAGCAGGTCGCCAAAAATTTCGATCAGATATTCGATCGGCACGAAAGCCTGCGCCTGCCCTGGCACTGCCACGAAGCGCGGCAACGCCGCCGGGATCAGCACCAGTTCGCGCACCGTCTCGCCCGTTGCCTTGCGCTGCAGGTCGAAAATGATCCCCAGCCCGCGATTGGGGATGAAGGGAAAGGGGTGCGCAGGGTCGAGCACCTGCGGGGTCAGGATCGGGAAAATCTGGTCGATGAAATATTGGCGCAGCGCGGCGCGCAGCGGTTCGCGGTCGGAACCGGTGCCATGGACGACGATACCCTGTTCACCGAGCAACCTGTGGAGACGCTGCCACTCGCTCTGCTGCTGATCGACGAGGCGGTTCACCTCGGCCTCGATCTCGGCCAGTTGCTGTCCCGGCGAGCGGCCATCGGCGGAGGGATCGTCGATCCCCTGCAGCTGCTGCCCCTTCAGCCCCGCGACGCGGACCATGAAAAATTCGTCGAGGTTACTGCCCGAAATCGACAGGAAGCGGAGGCGTTCGAGCAGCGGATGCGCCGGGTTGCGCGCCTCCTCCATCACCCGGCGGTTGAACGCCAGCCAGCTGAGTTCGCGGTTGAAAAAGCGTTCGGGCCCGAAGGACGGAAGGCCGGTATTGGCGTCGTTGTCGGCGCGAAGTGGCTGTCCGGAGAGCGTCATGCGTCATGGTCCTGTCGTTCGAGCAGATCGGGATCGATCAGCCCCTGTGACAGTAATGTTTCACGCGTAAGACGAATGCCGACGCGACGCCCCTGCTCGAGCGAGGCGGCGTCGAGCGCCGCAACTATGCGATGGATCATCGCATAGCTGCGCTCCATCCGCGGGACGATATAGGCGGCGACTTCGGGCGCCAGCGCGATCCCGCGCTGCGCGAACAGCGCCTCGATCAGATCGCGGGCAAGGCAATCGTCGGGCTCGGCGATCGCCAGCACCGGTACGGCGCGCAGCCGCGAAGCGAGGTCGGGAAGCGCGATTCCCCATTCGGATGGCGGTGCGTCGGCGATGATCAGCAGCGGTGTGTTCGACGATTGCGCCGCATTCCAGGCATGGAAAATCTCTTCTTCGGACGCGCTGCCATGACCGTCGATCACCCGACCGCCGGTTTCCGCGGCGAACAGTCGGCCAATCAGGCTGCGCCCCGACGCGCGCGGCCCGGTGAGCACCGCGGTTCGCACCGGCCAGGTCGCAACATGACGCAGATAGCGGATCGCATCGGCGTTGCTGGTCCCGACAACCAGCGGAGCGTCGTTGCTGCCCCCGGCGCTCCAGTCGAGCGGCAGAGCGATCTGGCTGGTCAAGCGCGCCATCAACGGCTGATCCGCAGCGTGCTGCCGCCTTCCTGCACCTTGTAACCCCGCGCCGCGAGCGCCGCGCTCAGCGCCTTGATGTCGCCGCGGAAGGTCACGCGCATCACCGAGGTACCGCCGAGCGCAAGGCTGGTGGTCGATGCCGACTGGACGCCTGCAGTCCCGCCGACGGCGCGTTCGGTTGCGGTGACCGATTCGACGTCGGGCGAGCTGTACTGGACGGTGAAGCTCTGCACGCCCGCAGGCGCGGTGGTCGGCACACTGCTGTCGGTTTCGCTGGGAAGCGCATCCTCGTCGGTCGTCGCGGCCTCCTCGGGCAGGTCTTCGCGCTCGACCGGCTTTTCGAGGACAAGATAGGTGTCGGTACGCAGCACGCCGGCCGCCAGCGCGTCGATATAAATGCGGTCCATCCGCGCAACCGCTTTCTCCATCATGTCGGGCAGCGCCGCGGGGCTGGGTCCGGTCATCGTGAAGCTGGAAATCAGCTTGCTGTCGGGGCCAAAGCGCGCGGTGAAATAGCCTCTGATCGGCCCGCCCGGATACGAATATTCGACCCGCGCGATCGGAGTCAGCACGTCGGCGGCGCCATATTGATCGAGGATGACGCGCCACCAGATGCGCCCGCGGCGGCCGGTCTGGCCCGCATTGAGCAGCAAGGTGTCCGCGCCGGTACCCGCCGTGCGGACATAGTCAATCGCGCTTTGCCCCGTATTATATTCCGCCCAAGCGCGCTGCCACGCGCTGCGCTGTTCGAACACCTGCGGGATGCCATCGATCGAATAGACCGGGATGACCAGCAGCGGCGGCGAGCGAAGCGTCCGGCCGCTGACGCCGAGGATCTGTCCGGCGCGGACGCGGTCGAACTGGATGCCGAGCTTTGCCACATAACGACGCGGGCCGATCTGCTCTTCCTCAACCACAATCGCGGTGACGATGCCGTCGAGCACCGAATCGCCGAGCGCCGGCCCGTCGCTGCCGTTCAATTTGCGATAGAGCTGGGTCCAGCCCTTGCGCTGCGCCTCGCGCCAGCCTTTGGTGCGCGCGTCGTCGGCATTGTCGCCGGTGACATCGACCAGGATACCGCTCGCCAGAAAATCGCCGCTACTGTTGATCGGGGTGATGCCGCGATCGCCGCGGCTGATCTGACCCTCGACGACGCCGACGAGCAGGATCGCGAAGAACAGGCCGAGAAGCGCAAGCCAGCGCCCGTCGCGCGGCAACGCAACGATTTTGAACCGGTGGGCGAACGGAAGGGGAGCGGTGGAAATCATCTCTTCTCTATGCTCTGCCCAAAAGCGCACGCGCGGACAAGGAAATCATGGCATTTGTCGGCTGGAACCGTTAGTCGCGCGTGCCATGGATTCCAAGCACAACCCGCCCGCCTCCTACACTTATGCGCAGTCTGGGGTGTCGATCGATGCCGGCAATGCGCTGGTCCGTGCCATCGCCCCGCTGGCGCGAGCGACACGGCGCCCCGGCGCCGACGCCGACCTCGGCGGCTTTGGCGGCTTTTTCGACCTGAAAGCAGCTGGATTCAACGACCCCCTGCTCGTCGCGGCGAATGATGGGGTCGGCACCAAGCTGAAACTGGCGATCGAATCGGGCCGCCATGACGGGGTCGGCATCGATCTGGTCGCGATGTGCGTCAACGACCTGATCGTGCAGGGCGCCGAACCGCTGTTCTTCCTCGATTATTATGCGACTGCCAAGCTCGACAACGACATCGCGACGCAAGTGGTCGCAAGCATTGCCGAGGGCTGCAAACAGGCCGGCTGCGCGCTGATCGGGGGCGAAACCGCCGAAATGCCGGGGATGTACAGCGACGGCGATTATGACCTCGCCGGGTTCTGCGTCGGCGCGGTCGAGCGCGATCAGGTGCTAACGGCCGACAAGGTTACCGCGGGCGACGTCATCCTCGGCCTTGCCTCGTCGGGGGTGCATTCGAACGGCTTTTCGCTCGTGCGGCGGCTGGCGGCGGACAAGGGGTGGAAGCTCGACCGTCCTGCGCTGTTCGACCAGACGATCCTGCTGATCGACGCGCTGATGGCGCCGACGCGCATCTATGTGAAAAGCCTGCTGCCGCTGGTGAAGACCGGCAAGATCCACGCGCTCGCGCATATCACCGGCGGCGGGCTGCTCGAAAACATCCCGCGCGTCCTGCCCAAGACCTTGCACGCCCATGTCGATGCCGATGCGTGGGAACAGTCGCGGTTGATGGCGTTTTTGCAGGCGCAGGGAAATATCGAGCCCGAAGAAATGGCGCGGACGTTCAACTGCGGGATCGGGATGGCGGTTGTGGTTGCCGAGGGCGATGTTGTCGACGTCACCGCGACACTTCAGGCCGCGGGCGAAACGGTATTTCGCATCGGGCATATCGCGGCGGGTGCGAAGGGCTGCACCGTTACCGGAAGCGTCGAAACCTGGAGCGCGATGGGCGCGTGGAGTGCGACGCATAATGCATAAAATCCTCCCGATTGCGCAGCAATGGGGAGGTGGCAGCCTCGCAGAGGCTGACCGAGAGGCGATAGACGCGAGACTTCGGCCCCTCCACCACTGCTTTGCGGGGGGGGGGCCGCCCCCCCCCGGGGGGGGGGGGGCGGGGGGGGCGCACTCCCCCTCCCCCCTCGCTTCGCGACAAGGTGGATTGAAGTGAAAGCGAGGGTCGCGGTCCTGATTTCCGGCGCCGGAACCAATATGGCGGCGCTGCTATATGCCGCGAAAGCCGCCGACTGCCCCTATGAGATCGTGCTGGTCGCCAGCAACAATCCCGACGCGCCGGGCCTGACCATTGCCGCCGCCGAAGGGATCGCGACCTGGAGCCTGTCGCACAAGGGCCTGAACCGCGCCGCCTTCGACGCGCTGGTCGAGGCGCAATTGCGCGCGGCCAAGGCCGAATATGTCGCGCTTGCAGGCTATATGCGGATCCTGAGCGACGACTTCGTTGCGCGCTGGCAGGGCAAGATGCTCAATATCCACCCCAGCCTGCTGCCGCTCTACAAGGGGCTCGACACCCACCAGCAGGCGATCGACGCGGGGGACAAGTTCGGCGGGTGCAGCGTGCATATCGTCACGCCCGGCGTCGACGACGGCCCGGTGCTGGCGCAGACGCCGGTCGCGATTCTGCTCGGCGACACGGTCGAAACGCTCAGTGCGCGGGTGCGGATTGCCGAGCATCAGCTGTATCCGCCGACGCTTGCCGCTTTTGTAACCCGCGAGCGATCGCCGGACTATCTGATCGGCCGCGTCCGCGAACTCGCGATGGCACTGCCCGAAGCCGACGAGGTGACCTCGCACGGCATGCCCTGCTTTGGTATCGTGAAGGGCAAGAAATTTGCCTATTTCACCGAAGATCATCACGGGGATGGTAAGATCGCGCTACTGGTCAAGATCAGCGGCGCCGACGAGCAGGCGGCGCTGATCGAGATGGACGAAGACCGCTATTTCCGCCCCGCCTATTTCGGCGACGGCTGGGTCGCCATCCGGCTGGACCTGGGCGATACCGACTGGGACGCGATCGGCGATTGGCTGCGCAAGAGCTGGCTGGCCGTCGCACCGAAGAAGCTGGCGGGGCTGATGGGGATTGCAGACGAATTTTGAATGGTCCCGCATGTTGCGGCAGGGCAGCCGCCTATGCTGTGCCAGTGTCTCTTAGAAATTGTAGGAATAGCCGGTCCGAATACGCCTGAACTATCGCCGCTTGGGTAATTCGATGTTGCTTCACGCAGTCATGTTGTTCGTGGTCGCCAGCATGATCAGCCAGCACGCTCGGCGAACTGGTTCGCTAGCGCGCACGCCAATGGCGATTGCGGGAATCAGTAGAGCCCGCGAGGCAACGCTCGCGGGCTCCTGAGATCGTTAGTGGCGCGAAGGGAATTGAACCATCGCAGCGCAATCAGCCGACGATTTCTTCAGGCTTAAAGAAATAGGCGATTTCGATTGCGGCGTTTTCGTCGCTGTCCGAGCCATGCACGGTGTTCGCTTCGATGCTCTCGGCCAGTTCCTTGCGGATCGTGCCCGGCTCGGCGTTCGCGGGGTTGGTGGCGCCCATGATATCGCGGTTACGCTGCATGGCGTTTTCGCCTTCCAGAACCTGGACAACGACCGGGCCGCTGATCATGAAATCGACGAGCTCGCCGAAGAAGGGGCGTTCCTTGTGGACCGCGTAAAAGCCTTCGGCCTGTTCGCGGCTCATGTGGATACGCTTCGACGCGACGACGCGCAGGCCGGCGTCTTCCAGCATCTTGGTGACGGCGCCGGTGATGTTGCGGCGCGTGGCGTCGGGCTTGATGATCGAAAAAGTGCGAGTGACCGCCATGGGGGAAGCTCCTGCTTTGTTATGGTTTGCGATGCGCGCGCCTCTAGACGCGCTTTGGCTGTATCGCAAGGATAGAGCGCTTGGCTGCTACGGCCCCTCCGTCCAGCGCCCTCGATCATCCTGTTTCCAGAAATGGGTTTCGACATCATCGGCGTTGCTCAGCTTGCGCCAGGTCGCGCGCGCGTCGTCGATGCGGCTGTTGTCGAAGAGCAGGAAGGTGCGCTCGAAGCCCAAAGCTTCGTCGCGCCACTCGCCATCGGCGAGCGCAATCAGCCGGGCGCGGTTGGGCGGCGCGGCGTCGAGCTTTCCCGAAATCAGGATCGGTTCGATTTCCTCATCGGGCGAACCGGCGGCGCCGTGCGGCAAAAAGCTCGCCGGGGTCATTGTCCACAACGCCTCATCGATCGCCTGTCGCTGCATCGCCGGGGCGGCGACGATCAGCAGCCGGTCGCCGGCGCCCAATATGCGTGTCGCAATGGCAGGGAGCACCCGTTCGACGGGGTCGCGGGTCAGCCGGTAAAAATCGACGCGCACCATTTCGCTACAAATCGATCGTAATTGCGAGGAGCCGAAGGCGACGCGGCAATCCAGAGTAGGCGTAAACCGCTCTGGATGGCTTCGCTTCGCTCGCAATGACGAGCATGAAATCAGCCTTCGTGGTTTTCGGCGATGTAGCGGTCGAGCAGGCGGACACCGTAACCCGTCGCGCCCTTCGCCCACACCGGGCCATCCTTGTCGGCCCACGCCATGCCGGCGATGTCGAGATGCGCCCAGGCGACGCCGTCGTCGACATAGCGTTTGAGGAACTGCGCCGCGGTAATCGAGCCGGCTTCGCGCGGACCGACATTTTTCATATCGGCGATCGGGCTGTCGATCAGCTTGTCGTAAGCCGCCGTCAGCGGGAAGCGCCACAGCTTGTTATTGCTCGTCTCGCCCGCCGTGATCAGCTTGTCCGCCAGTGCATCGTCATTTGCGAAAATACCCGCATATTCATGGCCGAGCGAGATGACCATCGCGCCGGTCAAGGTCGCGAGGTCGACGATGACCTTGGGCGAATACATCTTCTGCGCCCAGGTGATCGCGTCGCACAGCACCAGCCGTCCCTCGGCATCGGTGTTGAGCACTTCGACCGTCTGACCCGACATGGTCGTGACGATGTCGCCGGGGCGCATCGCATTGCCATCGGGCATGTTTTCGACCAGCCCGACGACGCCGACGACATTCGCCTTCGCCTTGCGCCCGGCGATCGCCTTCATCGCGCCCGCTACGGCGCCCGCGCCGCCCATGTCCCATTTCATCATGTCCATGCCCGCGGCGGGCTTGATGCTGATACCGCCGGTGTCGAAGGTCACCCCCTTGCCGATGAATACCACCGGCTTGTCGCCCGCATTACCGCCATTCCAGCGCATCGCGAGCAGTCGCGGCGGGCGCGTCGAGCCCTGCGCGACGCCGAGCAGCGCCCCCATGCCGAGTGCTTTCATCTGGCGTTCGTCGAGCACTTCGATTTCGACGCCGAGGTCAGCGAGATGCTGGCAGCGTTCAACGAAGCTTTCGGGATAAAGAATGTTCGGCGGCTCGGCGACGAGCGTCTGGGTCAGCGCCACGCCGTCGGCAATCGCTTCATTTGCGGCCCAGCGCGCCGACAGATCGCGATACGGCGACGCGATGGTCAGCGATTTGAGGCTCGGCTTGGCAGTCTCCGCCAACCGCGTCCGATAGGTATCGATCCGCCAGTCGCGCAGTTTCGCGCCCATCGCGAATGCCAGCACATCCTCTTCATCGACCGCGCCCGCGCTCGCAAAATCGACATGGACTGCCGCGGCGCCGCTGGTTTGCAGCCGTCCGGTCAGCGCGCCGCCCGCGCGCTCGAGATCATGCACCGTGCCTTCGCCAATTCCCACCAGCAGCAAGCGCAGGACGCGGCCGCCATCGACCGCCGCGGTTTCGGCAATGCCGCCCGCCGCGCCTTCGAACCGCGCCTGCGCCGCGGTGCCGCCCAGCAGCGCGCCATGCGGCGCGCCCAGCGCCTGGACAAAGGCGGCGAGTTCGCCCTTGCGGACCGGAAAAGCGACAACGTCGGCAGACGCATCGATTTGCGCGACAAAGTGAATGTCCATTCGGTAACTCTCTCATGCGATGATTGATTGCAGCGTGCGGGACCGATAGGGGTTTCGCTTGCGAGTTGCAAAAACAAAGCAGCCGGTCCAACCCGGGCGGACGCGATCGATAAGTGGGACAAAGTGATTAAATGAGCTGGGCTTTGTTCCGACAAGCGCACCGATCGCCGCCGCTGTGGCTGGCGACAGCGAGCGGCTTTGCTTTGCTTGCCAGTCCCGCGGCCGCGCAGCAGGCCGGCGAGCAGCAGGCCGCCGAATCGCCTCCCCGACAGGAAATTGCTGGCGAACCCGACCTCCAGACCCCTGATGTCGCACCGGTCACCGCCGATGCCCCCGCGGTCGCCGCCGAAAACCAGATTGGCTTTGCTGCCGACAACCTCAATTACGACGGCGACAGCGAGGTTGTGGTGGCTGAGGGCAGTGTCGCGATGAATCGCGAGGCGATTTCGATGCGCGCCGACAAGGTTACCTGGAACCGCAAGACGGGGCAGGTCTTTGCCGAGGGCAATGTCGCCATCAAGAGTCCCGAGGGCGACACCGCCTACGGCGACCGCATCGAGCTGACCGACAGTTTGCGCGATGGCGTGGTCGAAAATTTGCTCGTCGTACTCGACAATGGATCGCGCCTGGCGGCGATCAAAGGCACGCGGTTCGAGAATGGCAATATCGAGCTGGAAAACGCCGCCTACACCCCTTGCCCGGTCGAAGATGCCGAGGGCTGCCCCAAGAACCCGAGCTGGCAGATCCGCGCCGTGCGCGTGACTTATGACCGTGCGAAGAACAAGATTCGCTACAAGGGGGCGCGGGTCGAAATTTTCGGCCTGCCATTGATTCCGTTGCCTGGACTCAGCCATCCGGCAAACAGCGAAGCAGGTAGCGGCATTTTGGTGCCTGAAATCCGGCTCGATCGCAGCAACGGCTTCGAAGTGGCGGTGCCCTATTATCTGCGCCTCGCCGCTGATCGCGACATAACGATCACGCCGCATCTCTACACGGGCGCGGCGCCGATGCTCGAGGGCGAATTCCGGGCGCTGACCGACATCGGTTCATTCCGCATCAACGGCTATGCGACCTATGGCTCGTTGGTTCCGCTGACCGGCGAAGATCCCGACAGCCGCAAGCGCTTTCGCGGCTACCTCGAAAGCGCCGGAAAGTTTCAATTCGATCCGCGCTGGAGCCTGAGCTATTCAGGCCGTATCGCGACCGACCGCACCTTCATGCGCCGCTATGACATCAGCCGCGACGATCGACTGCGTTCGACCTTCGAGCTCGAACGGATCGGTGGCAATGCTTACCTCTCGATCGCGGGCTGGGCGACGCAGACGCTGCGTCGCAACGACGAACAGGGGCAGCAGCCGATCGCGCTGCCGATTATCGATTATCGCCAGCGCCTGGCCGATCCGTGGCTCGGTGGCCAGTTCGAGTTGCAGCTCAATACGCTGGCGATCGGTCGCACCGCGGGACAGGACACCCAGCGCGCTTTTGCCGGCGCTCGCTGGGATTTGCGGGGACTGACGCGGCTGGGGCAAGAGGTCACGCTGACCGCATTGGTCCGCGGCGACGTCTATCACAGCGACGAAAATCTGCTGACTGCGATCCCCGGTTATCGCGGCAAGTCGGGCTGGCAGGCGCGCGGGATTGCGGCCGTGGCTGCAGATATGCGTTGGCCCTTCGTCGGCGAATTTGCGGGCGGCACCCAGACGCTGACCCCGCGCGTCCAGATCGTCGCCACCCCGCCGATCAAGAACCTCGACATTCCAAACGAGGATTCGCGCGCCTTCGATCTCGAAGACAGCAACCTCTTCGCGATCAACCGCTTCAACGGCTACGACCGCTTCGAGGACGGCGCGCGCATCACCTATGGCGTCGAATGGAATTACAGCCGCCCTGGCTTCAACATCAGCAGTGTCGTCGGCCAAAGCTATCGCCTCTCGGACAAGCCGAGCCTGTTCCCCGACGGCACCGGGTTGACCGACCGCACGTCGGACGTCGTCGGGCGCACGACGATTGCCTACCGCGACTTCTTGCGCCTCACCCACCGTTACCGGCTCGACAAGGATAGTTTCGCGATCCGGCGCAACGAATTCGACGCGACGATTGGCAGCCGCTCGACTTATGCCGTACTCGGCTATTCGCGGCTCAACCGCGACATCCTGCTGCTCGGCGAGGATTTGCAGGACCGCTCGGAAGCGCGTGTCGGCGGCCGCGTCGCGGTGGCGCGCAACTGGTCTGTGTTCGGATCGGCGATCGTCGACCTGACCCAGCAAAGCGACGACCCGCTGAGCAGCGCCGATGGTTTCGAGCCGATTCGTCATCGCCTCGGCGTCGCTTATGACGACGACTGCCTGTCGATCGCCCTGACCTGGCGCCGCGACTATGCCGACACCGGCGATGCCAAGCGGGGCAACAGTTTCTCGTTCCGCATCGCCTTCCGCAATCTGGGGTTCTGAACAGATCGCTCAGCCTAGGTTCAGCGTTCGCGCGCTATCCGCGGCCTTCAAAGGGTCAATATGGCGGATTGCGCTGGACCATCGGGCGTGTCCGCTGATACGGAGCGTCCGAACCGTCTCGAATAGGGTAAAGATGACCAAATTTTCGACCATGATCGGCCTGATCGCCGTGGCCGCAGTCGGCATTACGCCCGTGGTGGCTCAGACCGTCGGCGACGACCAAGTCCCGACGACCAGCCTCAAAATCCCGGGCGATGTCCAGATTTTCGGCGACGCCAAAAACAACGTCTATCGCCCCTCGGCGACGGTGAACGGCGAGATCATAACCGCGACCGACATCGAACAGCGCATGGCGCTGATCCGGATCGCCAACAACAATGTCGAACTGCCGCCCGAGGAGCTTCAGCGGCTGCGTCAGCAGGTCTTCAGCAACCTGATCGACGAGAAGCTGCAGATTCAGGAAGCCAAGGCCGCTGAAATCACGATTGACGAAAATGTCGTCAACGACCAGTTCGCCCGGCTCGCGCTCCGCTTCAAGCAGACGCCTGACCAGTTTACGACCTACCTGACCTCGAAAGGCTCGTCCGCCGCGGCGGTCAAGCAACAGATTCGCGGCGAATTCGCCTGGGATCGCCTGTTGTCGCGCAACATCCAGTCGACCACCAATGTTTCAACCGACGAGGTCGAATCGGTGGTCCAGCGGATGAACGATTCCAAGGGTCAGGACGAGTTCCATCTTGGCGAAATCTATCTGTCGTCTCCGCCCGAAAATGTCGCGGCGGTGACCGAAAACGCGCAGAAAATCATGCAGGCGCTACAGGCAGGAGGCAGCTTTGCCGCCTATGCCCGCCAGTTTTCGGAAGCATCGACCGCGGTCGTCGGCGGCGACCTGGGCTGGGTTAAGGCCGGCCAATTGCCGACTTCGATGGCCGAAGCTGCCGCGCAGATGCAGGCGGGCCAGCTGGTCGGGCCGATCCAGGTTCCGGGCGGCGTGTCGATCATGCTGATGATCGATCGGCGCCAGGTTCTCACGGCCGATCCGCGCGACGCAATCCTAAGCCTCAAGCAGATTTCGCTCGATTTCCCTGCCGGGACCACGCAGGCGCGCGCGTCCGAGCTTGCCAGCCAGTTCGCCGAAGCAACGCGCAATATCGCGGGTTGCGGCGGCGCCGAGGCGGTTGCGGCGCAGCTTGGCGCCAATGTGGTATCGCGCGACAATATCGAAATGCGCGTTTTGCCCGCACCGTTGCAGAATACGTTGATCAACTTGCAGATCGGGCAAACCACCCAGCCCTTTGGTGCGGTGAACGAGGGCGTCAGCGTCCTGGTGTTATGCGGACGCGACATGCCGCAAACGGCGACCGCACCGAACATCGAGCAAATTGAACAGCGTCTGCTCGAAGAAAAGGTCAACAAGCGGGCGCAGCGTTATTTGCGTGACCTGCGCCGGGATGCCGTGATCGAATATAGCTAATGTCGTATTCCTATCTTCGACAGCCGATCGCGGTCACCCTGGGTGACCCGGCCGGCGTCGGACCCGAAGTCACCGCCCGCGCCTGGGCCGCGCGCCGCGACCATAATCTGCCCCCCTTCGTCGCCATCGGCGACGCTGCGGCGATCACCGCCGTCTGGGATGGCCCGATTGCGCGGGTCGGCGATATGGGCGAGGTCCAGCAGGCCTTTGACGACGCGCTGCCCGTCTGGCATCTTGAGGACAGCGGGCCGGTGACGCCCGGTACGCCGACCGCCGCGGGTGCGGCCTGCGCGCTCCACGCGCTTGAAACCGGCATCGGGCTGACCCGCAACCAGGCGAGTTCGGCGCTGGTCACGGGATCGGTGTCGAAATTCGCACTGCACGGCATCGGATATACCCATCCCGGCCAGACCGAGTTTATTGCCGAACGCTGCGGCGTGACCGCAACCAACGCGGTGATGATGCTCGCGGGGCCGGCGCTGCGCGTCGTGCCGCTGACCGTGCATATCCCGCTCAGCGAAGTGTCCGAGCGACTGACCACCGAATTGATCGTCGCCAAGGCGCGGATCGTCGTGCGCGGCCTCAAACGCGATTTCGGCATCGCAGCGCCGCGCATCGCGCTCGCGGGGCTCAATCCCCATGCCGGCGAAAGCGGCCAGCTCGGCAGCGAGGAAGAGCGGATCATGATGCCCGCCGTCGCCCAACTGGCCGAGGAAGGCATCATCGTCGATGGCCCGCTTGCCGCCGACGGCCTGTTCGCGCCCGCCGTTCGCGTCCGTTACGACGCGCTGCTCTGCGCGTATCACGATCAGGCGCTGACCCCGTTCAAGGCGCTGCATTTCCACGACGGGGTCAATCTGACCCTCGGCCTGCCGATCATCCGCACCTCGCCCGACCATGGCACCGCGTTCAATATCGCCGGGACCGGGCGCGCAGATCCCGGCCCGACGATCGCGGCGATCGCCATGGCCGCCAAGCTGGCGATCGCGCGCGAGCGCAGCTGCGCGCCGGCCAAGTGACGGCGCGAGCGGCGCCCCACCTGCCGCCACTGCGCGAGACGGTGCGTGCGCACGGATTGCAGGCGAGCAAGGCCCTCGGCCAGAATTTCCTGTTCGACGAACAATTGCTTGATCGCATCGCGGCTATCCCCGGCGACCTCGACGGTGCCACTGTGTTCGAGGTTGGCCCCGGCCCCGGCGGGCTGACGCGCGCGTTACTCCGCGCCGGGGCGAAGGTGATCGCGGTCGAACGCGATGACCGCTGCCTGCCGCTGCTCACCGAGCTGGCCGACGCTTTTCCGGGGCAGCTCACGGTCATCGCCGACGACGCGATGGCGGTCGATGTCGATGCGCTGACCGGCGGAACGCCTTATCATGTCGTCGCAAACCTGCCCTATAATGTCGGCACCGCGCTGTTCACACGCTGGCTTGAACCGGCAAGCTGGCCGCCGCGCTGGGTATCGCTGACCTTGATGTTCCAGCAGGAAGTCGCCGAACGCATCGTCGCGCCGGTTGGCGCCAGCGCCTTTGGGCGCCTCGCCGTGCTGGCGCAGTGGCGCTCCACCGCGAAGATCGCCATGAAGGTTCACCGCTCGGCCTTCACCCCGCCGCCGAAGGTCATGTCGGCGATCGTCCATGTCGTTCCCGCCGACCAACCCGAAGGCGTCAATCCGAAACTGCTGTCGAAACTGACCGAAAAGGGCTTCGGACAACGCCGCAAGATGTTGCGGCAGAGCCTGAAAGGCGTTGAAGGTGCCGTCGCCGCGGCGGAGACGCTCGGCATCGACCCGACGCGCCGTGCCGAGACGATCAGTGTTGGCGAATGGG
The DNA here is from genome assembly GCF_016704835.1 of Sphingopyxis sp. Taxonomy (GTDB): domain Bacteria; phylum Pseudomonadota; class Alphaproteobacteria; order Sphingomonadales; family Sphingomonadaceae; genus Sphingopyxis. Next base: position 54,605 of record NZ_JADIZJ010000005.1, read on the forward strand.
CGGCGCTGGCGCGGGCGCTTGGGTTCAATAACGGCTAGCGACCATGTGTGGACCTTCAAAGCGGAGGGGATTTTCCATCGTTCGTTTTTGAACGGAACTCGCCAACCACGTCATACATGCCGGGATCAAATGTGGCGAATGACAGGGCTTCTTCGAGATATGGGCGTGGGGCTGGGTCTTGGCGCATGGCCTCATAGTCAGCGAGGCTGGCCCATTTAGCGTACATGGTGACCTTGCTGCCGTCCGTGCTGCGATGAAGGGTCGACGAAATGAACCCAGGCGCTTTGCTGACGATCTCGCCCGTGACCTTGGTCAATATATCGACCAATCGCTGTTGGTCGGACGGATCGACTCGAAAGACATTGATGAAGACAATCACGGCGTTCCAACCTGCGCGAAAAAGCGAGTCGATCGTAAGAGAAGTAGGGTCGATGGACGCAGAGGCAACTGCCGCTTTCCGCCCCAAAGCAGCCCAATACGCTACCCCATCAAACTCTTGCTCGCCTGCTCGGTCACATCGCGCGACAAGCCCGGCTGCGCCAATATCCGCTCCAGCTCGGCCTTCATCATCGCGGCGCGCGCCTCGTCGAAGCGCTTCCAGCGGCCGAGCGGGGGGATCATGCGTGCCGCTGTTTGCGGGTTTTTCGGGTCGAGTGCGATGACGAGATCGGCGATCAGCCGGTACCCCTCGCCATCGGCCTGATGAAACGCCGCCTGATTGCCCGACAGGGCGCCATATAGCGACCGAACGCGGTTCGGGTTCGCGAAGGTGAAGTCCGGATGCTGCGCCAGCTCCTTCACCGCATCGACGGTATCGGGGCGCAGCGACCACGCCTGCACCTGAAACCATTTGTCGAGCACCAGCGGATCGTCGCGATAGCGCTGGTAGAAGATATCGAGCGCCGCCACGCGCTCGTCGCTGTCGCCATGCGCGAGCGTTGCGAGCGCCGCCTGCCGTTCGGTCATGCCGTCGGCGGCGGAGAAGATCTTGAACGCCAGCGCCGCCACATCCTCCATCGCCGTTGCTGCCAGATATGCCAGCGCCACGCCGCGCAGACGGCGGCCGCCTTTCGCCTTGCGCGACAGGTCGGTCGCGGGTGGCGCGTTGCTGGTGAGGAGCGCGCGCCAATCCTGTTCGAGCGCGGTGCCGATCGCCGCCTGCAGCGCCAGCCGCTCGCGGCGGATCGCGTCGGGGTCGACGGTCACCATCTGGTCACCGATAAAGGCTTCGCTGGGCAGCAGCACCGCCTCGGCGACAAATGCTGGATCGCTCGCAGCGCCTGTGAGCGTCTGCCCGATCGCGTCGATCACTGCCCGGTTATCGCGCGCCTCGCCCGACACCGCAGCGACCAGCGTGTCGAGCATCAGCTGCTGCAACGCCTCGTAGCGTGCGAACGGATCGTCGTCGTTCGCAGCGAGCCATGCGAGTTCGCCATCCTGACGCGCGAAATCGACGATCACTGGCGCCGAAAAACCGCGGTTGAGCGACAGCATCGGGCGGCTGCGACCCGCGCCCAGCGGCACCGCCATATCGGCGCAGTCAAGCAGCACCAGCTGCTCTGCCGCCGCGTTGCCGCTGTCGCGGTCAAAGGGTTTGATCCGCAGCGGGATCAGCATCGGCTGCTTGTCGGGCTGGCCGGGGGTCGCCGGGACAGTCTGGGCAAGGTGCAGTGTGTGCTCACCCGTCGCCGCGTCGGTGGCGATCCGCGCGGTGACCCGCGGCGTCCCCGCCTGGCTGTACCACAGGCGAAATTGCGTCAGGTCTATGCCCGCGCCATCCTCGATCGCGCGCACGAAGTCCTCACACGTCGCCGCCTCGCCATCGTGGCGATCGAAATAGAGGTCACTACCTTTGCGGAATCGCTCCGCCCCGACCATCGTCGCCATCATGCGGATGATCTCTGCGCCTTTGTTATAGATGGTGGCGGTGTAGAAGTTTGAGATTTCCTGAAAGCTGTCGGGACGGATCGGGTGCGCGAGTGGCCCGGCATCCTCAGGAAATTGCGCGGCGCGGAGCAGGCGCACATCCTCGATCCTTTTGACCGATGGCGAACCCATATCGGCCGAGAAACACTGATCGCGATAGACGGTAAAGCCCTCTTTCAACGACAACTGGAACCAGTCGCGGCAGGTGACACGGTTGCCCGACCAGTTGTGGAAATATTCGTGCGCCACGACGCCCTCGACCCCGTCATAATCGACGTCGGTCGCGGTGTCAGAGTCGGCGAGGATATAACGCGTGTTGAAGACGTTGAGCCCCTTGTTCTCCATCGCCCCCATGTTGAAATCGCTGACCGCGACGATGTTGAACAGGTCGAGGTCATATTCGCGGCCGTAGACGCGCTCGTCCCACGCCATGCTGTCCTTCAGAGCCTGCATCGCGTGGCCGGTGCGATCGAGGTCGCCGTCGCGGACCCAGATGCCCAGCTCGACCTTGCGCCCCGACATCGTCGTGAAGCTGTCGCGGTTGACCACCAGGTCGCCCGCGACCAGCGCGAAAAGATAGCTCGGCTTGGGCCACGGATCTTCCCACAGCGCCCAATGATTGCCGCCGGCGCCATCGCCCTTGGCGATGCAATTGCCGTTCGACAGCAGGATCGGGAACGCCGCCTTGTCGCCTTCCATCCGCACCTTATAGCGGCTCAGCACATCGGGGCGGTCGGGGTGAAAAGTGATACGGCGGAAACCCTCAGCCTCGCACTGGGTGCACAGCATCCCGTTTGACGCATAGAGCCCCATCAGCTGGGTGTTCGACGCAGGATGGATCAGCGTATCGATCTCGACCGTCGCCGCGGTCCGCTCGCCCAGCTCGATGACCAGGTCCTGGCCGTCCATGCGCCAATCGTTCCACACTTCAGTATCGACGCGCACCGCCGCGGGGGTCAACCCGTCGCCGCGCAGGACGAGCGGCACCGGCGCATCGGCTTGGCGCACCACCGACAGTGCCGCCCCGACGCGCGTCGCTTCGACCGCCAATGCGAAATCGAGCGCAACGTCGGGCACCTGCCAGTCGGGCGGGCGATAATCGCCGCGGTGGATGGTGACGGGGATGGCGGGGGTGGAAGAGGCGTCGGTCATGTTTCGGGTCTAGGCGCGGGGCGCGGAGCGCGCAATAAGGCGGGCGATGAGACAGATGCTGATTTTCGGGATGGGCTATGCCGCGAGCCATCTCGCCGGCCGCTTGCGCGCACGGGGCTGGGAGGTGGCCGGGACGACGCAGGACGGTCGCGGCGACAGCATCGCGTTCGCAGACGACGGCGCAGTGCTCGCGGCGCTACGGTCGGCGACGCATATTCTGTCGTCGGTGCCACCGGTCGCCGGCGCTGACCCCGTGCTGGCGCGCTATGGCGATGCCATCGCGATCGCCCCGGCGGCGTGGGTCGGCTATCTGTCTTCGACCGGCGTCTATGGTGACGCCGGCGGCGCATGGGTCGACGAAAGCGCACCCATCAAAGGCCGCCGCCGCGACCGCACGGCCGCGGACGCGGCATGGACGGCGCTGCGTAGCGATGTGTCGGTCTTTCGCCTCCCCGGTATCTACGGTCCCGGTCGTTCGATCCTCAACCGCATTGCCGAGGGGCGGGCGCACCGGATCGACCACCCCGACCAGGTCTTCAGTCGCGTCCATGTCGATGACATTACGGGCGGCGTGATCGCGTCGTTCAAGGGACCGGCGGGGGTCTTTAATCTCGCCGACGACGAACCCTGTCACCAGAACCGCTTGGTCGAATGGGGCTGCCGGATGCTGGGGGCGCCGCTGCCGCCGCTGCAATCGCTCGACGAGGCAGGTCTGTCACCCGCGGCGCGCGCCTTCTACGCTGAAAATCGCCGGGTCGCGAACGGCAAAGCCAGACGGCTGCTGGGCTGGACACCGCGCTATCCGAGTTTTCGTGAAGGATTAGTGGCCTGCGCTTAACCGCCACCCTCGCGATGGATCAGATCAACACATCCACCGTGTGGATCAGCACGCCGACAAGTCCGCCGACCAGCGTTCCGTTGATGCGAATATATTGCAAGTCGTCGCCGACAGCGCTTTCCAACCGGTCGGTGATCGTCTTGGCATCCCAGCCGCGGATCGTGTCCGACACCAGTTTCAGCGCCGTCTCGCCATAGCTGTCAACCATGCCGACGACGGCGCGGCGGGCGTAGCGGTTGAGCGTGCGTTTGATATGGGCATCCTCGCCCAGCATCGCGCCAAATTGCGTGACCAGTTCGCCGATCCGTCCCGCCAGCATCGTTTCGGGGTCGCGCGCCGCCTTGAGCAGCGCGCCGCGGCCCTGTTCCCACAAGCCGTCGAGCCAGCGTTTGACGGCCTTGTTCTCGAGCAGCTCGTCGCGGACCTTGGCAACCTTGGCTTTCACTTCGGCGTCGTGCTGCAGGTCGAGCGCCATCTTGGCGAGCCCTTCCTCGACGCGAATGCGCAGCGGGTGCGTCTCATCCACCGCCATCTCGCTGAGCAGCTTCGACAGCCCGGCGACGATGCGGTTCGAAATGCTCTCGTCGAGCCCGGTGAAGCGGACAATCGCGTTCGAATTGTCGTGGACCATCTGATGAATCAGATGATCGTTGAGTTCGAGCGTCTTCGACCCCCATTTGACCATCGCGTCGAGCAGCGGCTGGTGCCGTCCCTCGGCCAACGCCGCCTGCAATGCCTGACCCAGCAAGGGCGCGACGTCGAGTTCGCGCAGGCGATCGGCGATCGCCGATTTGACCATCCCGCCCAGCCGTTGCTGGTCGAGGGCGCCGAGCGCGTCGGCGATGATCCGCGACGCGCCGATCTTGAGCCGCCCGCCCCCCTCGGCCGGTTGCGACAGAAAGGCACCGACCGCTCCGGCGACGTCGAGCGTCTGCATTTTGCGCGCAATCAGGCGCGGCAGCAGGAAGTTGGTCAGCAGGAAACGCGCAAGCGTATCGCCGATGCGGTTCTTGTTGCGCGGAACGATCGCGGTGTGCGGGATCGGGATCCCCATCGGGTGCCGGAACAGCGCGGTGACCGCGAACCAGTCGGCGAGCCCGCCGACCATCGCCGCCTCGGCAAACGCGCGGACAAAGCCCACCGCCGGGTGAACGTCCTGATAAAATTTGGCGGTGATGAACACCAGCGCCATCACCACCAGCATGCCGGTCGCGACGACGCGAATGTTCAGCCCGCCGGTCGGAACGGCAACGCCCACCCGCATGGGGTGGGCGCGTCCCATCTCGTCCGGGGGCGAGGGATTATCGATCATCACCATCAAATGGCGAAGCGGCGCAAAAGTTGCAACCAACGCGGCACATTTGGCCGCGCCCGGTCACTCGGCCGGCTGCGGCGCCGGCTCCCCGTGCGGCTTGGTATCATCGCCATGCCGATAGGTGAGCAGATTGCGCGAGAAGAAGCGGCCAAGACGTTTTTCGACGCTGTCGGCCAGGCTAAAGCCCGCCGGAACGATCAGCAGCGTCAGCAGCGTCGACAGGATCAGCCCGCCGATCACGACCACGCCCATCGGCGCGCGCCAGGCGCCGTCGCCCGACAGCGAGATCGCCGTCGGCACCATGCCCGCGACCATCGCAACCGTGGTCATCACGATCGGCTGGGCGCGCTTGCGCCCTGCATCGAGCAATGCCTCCATCTTGCCGACCCCGTGATCCATCTCCTCGATCGCGAAATCGACGAGCAGGATCGAGTTTTTGGCGACGATCCCAAGCAGCATCAGCAGCCCGATATAGACCGGCATCGAAATTTCCATGCCGGTGATCGCGAGGCCGAGCAGCCCGCCGAGCGGCGCGAGCAGCAGCGACGACATGTTGACCAGCGGCGACAGGAAACGGCGATAGAGCAGCACCAGCGTCGAAAAGACGAGGAGCAGTCCCGACACCACCGCGATGATGAAGTTGTTGATCAGCTCGGCCTGCCATTTGGCATCGCCCTGCACCACTCTGCGGATGCCTTGCGGCATATTCTTGACCGCAGGCAGCGCGTCGATCCTTTTCTGCGCCTCTCCCGTGACCAGCCCTGGCGCGAGATCGGCGCCGATAACGATACGCCGCGTCTGGTTGTACCGGCGCAATTCGGTCGGCCCTGCGCCGAACCCGATTTCGGCGACCGATTTGAGCGGCACCGTCGTTCCGCGCGAGGTGGGAACGGGCAAATTCTCGATCGTTGCCAGGCTGCGGCGCGAATCTTCGGACAAGAGCACCCGGATCGGGATCTGGCGATCGGACAGCGAGAATTTCGCGGCATTCTGATCGATGTCGCCCAAGGTCGCGATGCGGATCGTCTGGCTGAGCGCCGCTGTGGTCACGCCGAGCTCGGCGGCCAGGTCCATGCGCGGATTGACGATGATTTCGGGACGCGGAATGTCACCCTCGATGCGCGGTGCGCGCAATTCTTTCACGCCGCCCATCTGGGCAACGATTGTGCGGGCATGTTTTTCGAGTGCGACCGGATCGTCGCCGCCAATCACCATCGTGATGTCGCGGCCTGAAAAGCCGCCAGACTGGCTCTGGAACGACACCCGCGCATCGGGGATCGCCGCCAGCTTGGGTTGCAGACTGCGTTCCCATTCGACGCTGCTAATTTCACGATCTTTCTTGAGCGTGATGAAGCCATTCCCGCCGCCAACATTGACGTCGTAAAAAGCCGTTTGAACCACAGGGCTGTTGTCGAGTATCGCGCCAATCTGCCGCGCGATGGTTTCGCTCTGCGCCAGCGTCGAACCCGGCGGCAGCTCGTAACGCACCTGACTGTAATCGCTGTTCGTCGTCGGCTGGAACTGCTGCGGCAACACCGCGAACAAGCCAATGCTCGATAGAAAGGCAAGCAGACCGATGCCGACGATCCAGACGCGATGGTCATGCAGCCGCGCCCAGGCGCGCTGGGCCATGAACTTCGCCCAATGGGTCATGGCCCATTGGCGCATCCCCATCGCGTAAGCGAGAGCGCCGATCAGGATGGCAAGCAGGCTCGCCGCCAAGAAGGTGACAATCGCCATCAGCGGCGTCAACACGAGGAAATGGACTGCCGGATTCGGGCCATCCTGTCCCGCCGGAACGGGCTGGAAATATGAGAAGATTGAATAGAGGACATAGAGTCCGGCCAGAACGAGCGGCACCGCAAGAAAGGCGATCTTGGTCTGCGTGCCGTCATAGCGCGCGCGCACCGCCTGCTGCTTGCTGCTGTCGAGCGTCCACGCGAGCAGCCGCTCGTAGCGATCGACCCACGGCCCCGCCGCATGCTCCTGCTCGCCCTGCGCCGACAGGAAATAGGCGGCAATCATCGGCGTGATCATACGCGCGACCGCCAGACTGACGAGCACCGCGAACACGACGGTCATCCCGAACTGGACGAAGAACTGGCCCGAAATGCCGGGCATCAGCGCAACGGGCAGGAACACTGCGACGATCGACATTGTTGTCGCGACGACCGCCAGGCCGATCTCGTCCGCGGCGTCGATCGACGCCTGATAGGCGGTCTTGCCCATGCGCATGTGCCGGACGATATTTTCGATCTCGACGATGGCGTCATCGACCAGCACCCCGGCGACCAGACTGAGCGCGAGCAGCGACAGGCTGTTCAGCGAGAAGCCCATCAGGTCCATGAACCAAAAGGTCGGGATCGCCGACAGCGGGATCGCCAGCGCACTGATCAGCGTCGCGCGCCAGTCGCGCAGGAAGAGGAACACGACGATGACCGCGAGCACCGCCCCCTCGCCCATCGCCAGCATCGAACTGCGATATTGTTCCTTGGTATATTCGGTGCGCGTGAACAGGATCTTGAAATCGACCTTGGGATTGGCCTTCTTGATCTCTGCCAGCTTCTTCATCGTCTCGTCATGGACGGTGACGTCGGACGCGCCCTTGGCCTTTTCGATCGAGAAGCTGAGCACCTGCCGCCCCTTGATCTTTGCCAGATTGCGCTGTTCGGCATAGCCGTCGGTGACCTTGGCGACGTCGGACAGGCGCACGGTACGACCGTTGCCGATCGACAGTCGGGTGTCGCCAAGTTCAAAGGCGTTCGCGGCGTTGCCAAGCACGCGCACGGCCTGTTCGCTGCCCGCGATTTCGGTGCGGCCGCCCGCAGCGTTGACGTTGGTCTGGCGCAGCTGCTGGTTTACCTGGCTCGCGGTCAGGCCATAGCTTTGCATGCGCGCGGGATCGAGGATGACGCGGATTTCGCGGTCGACCCCGCCCGAACGGCGTACTTGGCTCATGCCGGGGATTGCCAGCAGCTCTTTGGCAACCGTATTGTCGACGTACCACGACAATTGTTCCAGCGTCATGTCCGACGCTTCGACGGCAAAATAGGTGATCGGGCCACCGGCGATGTCGACGCGCACCACCTGCGGTTCGAGGATCCCGTCAGGCAGGTCGCTGCGGATCTGCTGAACCGCCTGATTCACATCGTTATAGGCGCGGTCGATCGGGGTGCCGATCGCGAACTGCACCATCGTGCGGCTGTTACCCTCGCCGACATAGGACGACATTTCGTCGACCCCGCTGACCCCGCGAACCGCGGCTTCGACGCGCTGCGTCACTTGCGTTTCAAGCTCTGAAGGCGCGGCGCCCGGCTGGGCAACAATGACCTGCACCGCAGGAAATTCGATGTCCGGATTGTCGTTCACGTCCATCCGGTTGAAGCTGACGATCCCCGCCAGCAGCAACAGCACGAACATGACGATCGGCGGCACCGGATTGCGGATGCACCAGGCGGAGATGTTGCGAAAGCTCATGATTCAAACGCCTTTTGTGCGTATGCGGTCCGGGACGACTATTGCGGCGATTTCTGAACCACCGGCTTCACCTTGTCGCCGACGTTCAGGAAGGCACCGGCCAGTACGACCACCCGTTCGTTGCCGGCAAGGCCCGAGGCGATCGACACGCCGTCGTCGGTCACCGTTCCCACCTTGATCGCGCGACGCTGGATCGTGTTCTTATTGTCCACGATCAGCACATAATTGCCCTCGGGGCCGCTCTGGACAGCGCTTTCGGGCAGCAACGGAGCTTCTTCTGTTCCCGAAATCAATCGTGCGTCGGCAAAGCCGCCGGGGCGAAGCGCTGCGCTGTACGGTACCGCGATGCGGACCATGCCCTGACGCGTGTCGGGGTTGATCACCGGCGACACCTGCCACACCTGTCCTTCGACGTTCAGATTGCTGCCAACCGGCGTGATTGTAGCGCGCGTGCCGACGCGCACCCGCTGCAAATCGGCCTCGGCCATCTGCGCCAGCAATTCCATCTCGCCGCCGCGGGCCATGCGGAACAGCACCCCGCTGCCTGCGCCAACGATCTGCCCGGGCTCAACGCCGCGCGTCAGGACCAGGCCGGCGGCGGGGGCGACGATGTTGAGACGGCCGTTGCGGGCCTGCGCCTCGGCATATTGCGCCTGCGCGACGCGGACGCGCGCGTTCGCGGCATCGCGGGTGGCGCGCTTGCGGTCCATGTCCGCCTTCGAAATAAAGCCGCGCGCTACCAGTGCATCGGCGCGCGTGAGTTCGGCCTGCGCCAGATCGGCATCGGCCTGCGCGACGCGGATCGATGCCGCGAGGCTCGCGGCCTGCTGCGTCTGCACCGAGCGATCGATGACCGCGAGCGGCTGTCCGGCGCCGACCCACTGGCCAGGTTCGACGAGCACGCGGACGACCTGGCCGCCTTCACCGGCGATTCCGACGGGCATTTCGCGCCGCGCCGCGATCGTCCCGTTGGTCGAAATGGTCGACTGAACCGACTCGCGGCCAGGCACCATGACGGTGATGCTCGGCACTGCCGCTTCGCCTTTGCCGCCCGCCGCACCGCCGTCGCCGGCGGCACCGTCTTTGCTCGAACTGAACGCGTACCACGTCGCCGCCAGCGCGAGCGCGATCAGCACCAATGCGATGATCAGGCGCGTCCGCTTGCGGCGGCTGTCCGCCTCTTCATAATAACTCTGGGTCGAACCCGCGAGGCTGTCCATCGAATCCACTTTCCGCTCGTAGTTCACGCCGAATCCTCCCAGCCGCAGGCGGCATCGGTGCGGCGAGCGCGACAGCGCTTCGCCCCCCCAGGCCCACATGCCAGGACCAAAATCCTGCAGGAGGTGTATTACCCAATTAAATCACCAGATGCAAGAGGACAAAACCTGCCTCCGCCCCTGTGCCCCGGGGGGCGGTTCATAGGTGGATATTGTTGCGAATTCCAGTGGTTGCAGACATGAAAAAAGGTGGCGCGCCGGTCGGCGCGCCACCCTTTTGTCCGGCCGGTCTCAATTACGACCGGCGCACGCTAATGTCCGTTCAGCGAACGCGTCCGCGGCGCACCAGGTTAACGATGGCGAGCAGCACGACGGCGCCGATAAAGGCGGTGAGCAGGGTCATCGGGTCAAAGGCGTTGCCGCGCAGGTGACCGCCGCCCAGGAACTGGCCGAAGAGAAAACGACCAAGAATTGACCCGATACAGCCGACGATGATGTTGAGGAAGATACCTTGCTGGGCATCAGTGCGCATCACGATGCTGGCCAGCCAGCCGATCACGCCGCCCATGATGATTGCGATAATGAAATCCATGATATTGACCCCCTACGATCATTGGTGTTGCCCGACATTGCAGGCATAGCTTTGATAACCCGGATATTTGAAATCGCCTAACAGAATGGCGGCGGCGCGCCCGCGCACCGCCGCCACCCGTTTTGCTTAGCGGACGCTGCCGCGGCGGATCAGATTGATGATCCCCAGCAGCACCACGGCGCCAATAAACGCCCACAGCAGACCGATCGGGCTGAAGGTGTCGAGACTGGCACCCATACCGAAAAAGCCGCCGAGGAAATTGCCGAGAAAAGCCCCAACGATACCGACGACGACATTCAGAATGATGCCCTGCTGCCCATCCGTGCGCATGACGATGCTGGCCAGCCAGCCGATGATGCCGCCAACAATCAAAGTGATGATCAAGCCCATGGTTTTTCCCTTCCTGAACCGCCGGACAAACGCAGATACCCGGCGGAAATATGAACGTCCGGTCGCGCCCAGACATCGTTTCAACGATGCCGACATAATGCGGAAAGGAAGCGAAAGGTTCCCGGCCGGTCCCAAAGGACGCGGCCGGGAAAGTGGGATCAGTTCCAGATCAAGAACTGCTCCGGGTCGCAACCATAGCTTTAAGCAGCCGCGTTTGACTGCGATGTGACGAACGTCACACGCGGGAAAAAAATTCATGAGGGGTGGTGGTTCGGCGTCGCGCAGCGCGCTTTGCCCAAACGAAATGGGGGCCGACATCGCTGCCAACCCCCACTATCCGGTCCTGCCCCGGCATACTCCGCCTCACCTCATCCCGGTCCGCTTCTCTTGCGATCAGCAGCCCGCAAAACGATGCGTTGCGGCGCACGCCGGAACAACCCGGCGACGGTTTGGTCGGCCCCCTTTCGGGGGCCGGCCGCACCTGGAAAGCCCTTCATCATCTCTTCCTGCGTCTGCCGAAGCAGTCGCTGTCCAAGCGATGGACTGCATTTCCTGTACCTGATCGGGTCCGCATCAACTCGTGGGAATCGCTACGTTCCGTGACCAGGCTATCGGTCGATTTCTTCGTAAGTCCGGTCCGTTCTCTTCTGGCTAGTCTTGCAACTACCCTTGATGTCCCGGCGGTCTTTCGTTTCCATCGTCCGATGATTTGAAGCTGACATGAAGCGTTCGCAGCGCCAACCGAAAAACGCTCAAATGCCCTCGCCGAGCGTCAGCTGCTGTGGATAAGTCCGGCATTAGCAACAAGCGGATTCGGCGCAGCATTTTTGTAACAAGCATGCCGCATTTTCGGATTCGGATTTGCCGCTCAGCCCTCGCAAGTCGTCCGCCGACTCGTAGCGGCGAGTCGCAAATCCGACTCGCTTGGGAACTAAGCCCGTCCCAGATCGCCCTGCCCAATTGTCCCCGACGCCATCTCCAGCATCCGGTCAAGGCTCTTGCGTGCTGCCAGCCGCAGGCCTTCCTCCATCTCGATCTGCGGCTTCAGGTCGCGCAGCGCGAGGTAGAGCTTTTCCATCGTGTTGAGCGCCATGTACGGGCAGATGTTGCAGTTGCAGTTGCCGTCGGCCCCCGGCGCGCCGATGAAGGTCTTGTCCGGGATCGCCAGTTCCATCTGGTGGATGATGTGCGGCTCGGTCGCGACGATCAGTGTGTCGCCGGGGAAGCTCTTGGCGAATTGCAAAATACCGCTGGTCGACCCGACATAGTCGGCATGGTCGACAATATGCGGCGGGCATTCGGGATGCGCAGCGACCGGCGCGCCGGGGTGCTGCGCCTTGAGCTTGAGCAGCTCGGTCTCGCTGAACGCTTCGTGGACGATGCACACGCCGGGCCACAGCAGCATCTCGCGCCCGAACTTGCGGTTGAGATAGCCGCCGAGGTGGCGATCGGGGCCAAAAATGATCGGCTGGTTTTCCGGAATCTGGCTGATGATCGTCTCGGCGCTCGACGAGGTGACGATGATATCGCTCAATGCCTTAACCGCTGCGGAGCAGTTGATGTAGGTCAACGCGATATGGTCGGGGTGTTTTTCGCGGAAGCGTTTGAACTGCTCGGGCGGGCAGCTGTCCTCGAGCGAGCAACCCGCGTCCATGTCGGGCAGGATCACGATCTTCTCGGGGCTCAGGATCTTCGCGGTCTCGGCCATGAACTTCACGCCGCAAAAGGCGATGACATCGGCGTCGGTGTCGGCGGCCTTGCGCGACAGCTCAAGCGAATCGCCGACGAAATCGGCGAGATCCTGAATTTCCGGCTTCTGATAATAATGCGCCAGAATCACCGCGTTGCGTTCTTTGCGGAGGCGCTCGATTTCGGCGCGCAGGTCGAGGCCCGAGAGATTCTCGCGAATGGGAGCAGTCATCGCTTTTCCTTATCTGGCTTTTGCCTTGGCCTCCCCCCTACACCGCGACCCCGGACAGGGCAACGCGGCGTCAGCCGCCAACGAGCCGGTCCGCGAGCGCAATGACAGGGGGCATCAACGCTGCCAGATAGATGGTGAGGCGCACCGCGATGACAATCGCCGCGATCGCCTTTGTCGCGGGATGCACGCTCCCCAGCGTCCGGCGATCATAAAGCGCGATGATGCCGACGACGGCGAGCTGGATCAGCCCGATCGGAATGTCGGACCAGCCGATCAGCAGCGGCATTGGCAAAATCCGGCCGACTGCGGGTTCGAGAATGATGATCGTCGCGCCGATCATCAATCGCCGGTGCCACGCCGTCATGTGGCGCCGCCGAACCGCTGCCCCCACCATCGTCCCGAATACGATCGATTCGATGGCGGTCAGCGCAAGAAAATAGGACGGCGAGAAAAAGGGCGGGAAGCGGCCGAGCACCAGCGACGCGATTCCGATAAAGATGCCCAGTCCGGTGATAATGATCGCCAGCACCGCACCGGTCCATCCAAGCCGCCGGTGGAGCGCCAAATTCTGCCGCGACACCAACGTCGGCTGCACGACCAGCAGGGCCAGCCACGCGAGCATCAACACGCCATGCAGATGGACCCAAAAGGGCGCCGCGACCGGATCGACAAAACCGCGCAGCGCGAATTGCAGGAAACCGAAAATGATAAACAGCGCGAGGCCGATCGCCATACGCTGCCAGAAAAGTTCAGCGCGCCCCGCGCCGGTTATCGCTGTCGCCACGCCCTACCCCCTGTCGGCCGGAATCACCGCCAGACTAACGCGGGATGACGGCGCGCGAAAGCCGCCTAGCCAGCAGGGGTATTGCCGAAGCGCGCGGTAACCTTGGCATCGATCCCCGCGGCCTTGAGCGGCATCGCGAAACTCTGCTCGACCGCGGCCCGCGCCGCGCCCTGTGCCAGGCGCATCGGAGTCGTCCCCTTCGCCTGCTTGATCAGCTCGGCCTGCGCTGCCTTGCGGTTCGCGGCGTCGAGCGAGGCTTCGGCGTCGGTCAGCGTCAGCAAGATCGCACCGTCGCGAAACTCGCTGATCGCATCGAGATCGATTTCGGGTCCGGCAAGCCGCAGCGGCGGCAGGGTGACGGTCAGCGCATTGGTCGCCGCGTCCCAGTCGAGATCCGACTGCTTGAGCTTGCCCAGGTCGACCTCGTAGCGCACGGTGCCCGGCATGATCAGCGTCTTCTTCGCACTCAGCCCCATCCGGCTCTGCGTCGAGGTGACGACCGCGACATAGCGTGCAGTGAACGGCACCAGCACATTCTGTTCCTGCAAGCCCTGCAAGCTCGCCGCGACAACCGTCTCTGGGTCATAGCCCTTTTGCCAGTCACGCCATGCCGACACCGCCCACCAGACGGCAAGTAGCAGCATCGCAGCGGCAGCGAGCAGGATCAGACGCGCGGCAAGGCTCGCGGCGGGCGAGGAAGGATTCGTGGTCATGGGGTTGTATAGACCGAACAATCGGGTGCCGGGCGATCCATTTCATAGCGCCCTGTCGCTCCATTGTATCGCAGCACGCGTTCGTAGCTGCAGTCGGTATCTTGCCAATGGGCCAGGTCGGCGATTTTGAGTTTCTGCCCGCTATTGTCTTCGCTCCGCCGCGATGTCTGCGGATAGGCGGTGGCAAAGCTGCGATAGGTCAGCGTCGGCAATTCGCCGCCATCGTCCGGACCGGGGTTGAGCACCGCCTTGAAATCATATTCGTCGTGGCAGGCGTCGAGCCTGTCCTTGGCATCCTGCTCCGAAAAACAGGCGCGGATCATCAGCGAGCTGTCCCAGACGACATCGAGCACTTCGCCGCCGAGCCCAATCGCATGCGGCGCCATGCCGAAGCGCAGCAGGTGGAGCCGACTGCCCAATCCTCCGCCGCCCGAATACATCGAACGCTGTTCGCCGATCACCCCGACCAGCATCTCCAATCCTGCTCCTCCATCGGCTTTATCGACGCCATGCACCGAAACGACATGCGGCCACAGCCGCAGGCCCTGCGGCTCGTCCGCAAAGTCGGGGAGCGGCAGCGCGGCTTTTTCGGTATCGCCTGACCCCGGAAACGAGAGGAGCAGATGGGCCGGCCGCTCGCCTGCATCGACATCGCCCGACAGTTCAAAGCATATCTGACCATCGGGCAGGCAATACTGGCCGTCTTCGCGGGCGGTCAGGTCCAGAATGCGCGAGTGGGCGGCGAAGGGTGCGGTGTCGGCGGCTGGCTGCGCTCCGGCGAGCAGCATCGTCAAAAGCATGTCAGGCAAGTTCCCATTCGTCATCGCGTTCACGCACCACGCCGCGCGTGCGCAGGTCAAACAGATGCGCGAGCACCGAGCGGCCGGCGGCGCCGGTCAGTCGCGGGTCCAACCCTTTGTACATATGCTCGACCATCACCGGGATGACCCGGGTTCCTTTTTCCAGCTCGCGAAGAATCTGCCGCTCGCGCTGTTTGCGATGCCCCAGCATGCCGCGGACGAGCTGCCGCGGCTTGGTCACCGCGGGCCCGTGTGCGGGATAATAGACGCGGTCTTCGCGCTGATAGAGTTTCGACAGGCTCGCCATATAGGCGGCCATGTCGCCATCGGGCGGGCTGACGACGCTGGTTGACCAAGCCATCACATGGTCGCCGGTGAACAGCGCGCCGCTTTCGATCAGGCCGTAACACAGATGGTTCGACGTGTGCCCGGGGGTCGCAACCGTTTCGATCGTCCACCCGTCGCCCGAAATTTGCTCGCCATCGCTCAGCACCCGGTCGGGGGCATAGTCGGGATCGAACGCCGAATCGGCGCGCGGGCCGTCGTCGCGCAGCGCGAGCGGCGCACAGCCGATGATCGGAGCGCCGGTTGCGGCTTTCAGCGGCGCCGCAGCCGGGCTGTGATCGCGGTGGGTGTGGGTACACAGGATCGCGGCAACCCGCTGCCCTTCCACCGCGCGCAGGATGGCGTCGACATGCCCCTGCCCATTGGCATCGGGCGGATCGCCGATGCTCATGCCCGATCCGGTCGGACCGGGGTCGATCACCGCAACATCGCTGCCCGCGCCGACGATCCACGTCTGCGTGCCTGTGAACGTGTAGGGCGAAGGATTCGGCGCCAGCACGCGGCGAACCAACGGCTCATGCTGCTCGCAATCGCCGGCGCGGATGCTGTCGGGCCAGGGTTTTTCTTCGCTCATGGGCTTTATGTGGCAGTGCAGGGCGCCGAGCGAAAGGGGTGGCGGCGATCATTTGGCAACAAGGACCCGCGTGAACCGATGCCGCCCGTTGATCCTCCCTGTCGCGCAGCGATGGGGAGGTGGCAGCGCGAAGCGCTGACGGAGGGGCCATGACGCCGCGTCGCCGCCCCTTTCACACCGCCTGCGGCGGCGGTCCCCCTCGCCATGGCTTCGCCGCAGGGCGCCATGGCCAAGTCCGTTCATCGCCCCGCAACAGCCGTCACGTCGACCCCCCAAACGAAAAAGGGAGCGGTCGCCCACTCCCTTTCCCCGCCCCTGCCGCCAGCCCCACCGGGGAGCAAAGGCTGACGCCAAAGCTGCGCGGGCTCAGTTGCCCGATTTCTCGATGTCGGCGATCGCCTTTTCCAGATCGGCGGCGACTTTGGCGCGCATGTCGTCGGACAGGCCGCGCGCGCGTTCGCCCTCGGCAAAGGCCTCGCGTGCCTTTTTCAGCGCCGACAGCCGCGCCGCCTTACCTTCGGCGCTGTCATTGCACGCGAACATATGAACGCGGGTGCGCTTGTTGCCATCGGCTTCGTCACGGTTGACGATCGGCGCGGCCTTCGTGCCGTCTCCGCACTTACCCATGATCATCGTCTGTCCGTGAGTGCTCCAGGTGCCGTGCATGGGAGGCAGCGGAGGCATCGGCGGCATCGGGGCCAGCACGGTGCGCATGCGTTCCTTGCGTTTCGCTTCCAGCTTGTCGGCAATCGCGTCGGCCTGCTTGCCGGTGATGCCCTGTTCCTTCAGCGTCGCGAGCACATCGTCGCGCGACAGGCTGCCCGGCATGCGGACGTCGATACGGCGCATCTTGTCCTTGCCGCCGGCGGGGGCGACCATCACCGTCGAGGCATTACCCTCGCCGTCGCCGTCGCGGCGGATGACAATGCGATGCACTTCGCGTTTCTTGCCATCCTTGTCAGTCGTGACGTCCTCGCTGTGATCGGTGAAGACCATGACGCCGGGGGCTTCGGGTGCGACCGGCGCTTCGGGGGGCAGCGGGGCTTCGGGCGGCGCCGGCGGTTCGGCGATATCGACCGTCTGCGCGGTGGCCATGACGACCCCCGCCGGCACCAAGGTTGCCGTCGCCCCCAACACCGCCAGCGTCGTGCCGCCGATCAGCAACCGGCCCGCCCGTCCGCGCTGTTTCGAAATGTCCCTCCGCATCAACATCGTCAGCCTCTCCTGCAAATTGTCGTGAACTGCCATCGGCGCCGCCAGCGATAGCCGCGATCCGACCGCAGCCTTGGCGATCGCGGTCGCATAACGCGCGGTGCGCTCGCCGCGCATGTCCGCGTCGGCCATCGTCAGCACGCGCGCATCGCACGCCGCCTCCTGATCGAAGCGAAAGGCGCGGATCGCGCGCCAGGCAAATGGGTTGAACCATTGCGACGCCAGCAGCACGAGCGCGGCGGCATTCGCCCACAGATCGCCGTGGCGATGGTGCGCCAATTCGTGATCGACCGCGAGGGCACGCTCGTCGGCGGCATAGCGGGCAAAGAAATCCTGCGGCACGGCAACGATGCGGCGCCACAGACCGAAAGCAACGGGGCCATCGACCGCGTCGGTCATCACCAGCCGGATCGTTCCGATCGGTTCGAGCTCGACCGCTTCGGCCAGCACCGAAGCGCGAAAGCGGCGATGCGACAACAACGCCATCGCCAGCACTGCCGCCATGCCCATCGCCCACAGCACAAAAGCATAGGGCATGGCATCGGCGATTGACCAGGCGGGTGTCGCCGGCACCATCACTGGCGCATCGACCGCGATCATCATAACCTCGCTGGCGCCCGACACGGTCACGGGGTCGGCAAAGGGCAGCGGCGGCAAGACCAGCCGCAGCGCCGGGATCAGCCACAGGCTGTAAGCCAGCCGCGGCCCGAAATGGCGCGCAAAAGGTTTGCGGACCAGCAGCACCGCCAGCACCAGCAGCGCGGTGGTGAGCATCGTGTCGCCCCACACCTGCATCCATGTCGCGGCGCTCATGACTTGAGCTTCCGCAGCAACGCTTCAATCTCGGCGATGTCGGTGTCGGTCAGCGCCTCGCGATCGGCAAGATGCGCGATCAGCGGGCTGACGCGGCCGCCAAACAGGCGGTCGACGAAGCGCTGCGATTCCTCGCCGACGGCGTCGGCGCGTTCGATAGCCGGGCTATACAGGTAACGGCGGCCATCGGCGGCGGCGGTCACCGCACCTTTCTGGACCAGCCGCGCCAGCAACGTCTTGACCGTCGCCTGCGTCCAGCCATTGGCCTTGCCGATCCGGGTGGTGAGATGGGCCGCGGTCTGCGGGGAGTCGTCCCACAGGGCCGACAGCACCTGCATTTCCGACTCGCTTGCTCTTTCTGCCATCAGAACCCCTCCTATTGGCACCGCTCATCTGCGATGCGACTACAAATGTAGTCAACGGGCTGAATGGTCGATGAACGAAACTGAACGGCCCAGCATCCCTCATCCCGGTGAATGCCGGAATCGCGACGATGCGTTCGGCGCGAGGTTGAGATCCCGGCTTTCGGCGAGCTGACGAAACAGGGAGATCGCCAATGTGTCGGGATTTTTGACAAGCTCGGATGCTGGTAAGGAATCGCTAACCACCGTCTCGCGCGCATATCCGTCGCCGCGCCAGATTGGCACGGCAATTGAATGGTATCAGATGTTCCCGAGTGTTCCGCTCAATTGGAGCGGTGGGGGGCATCGGTCTGGTCCCTGATGCCCCCTGCCCCCACCGGGAAATCTCCACTTGCCCCCGATGCAGACGGGGGGCGGAGCGGCCGAAAGGCCCCGCCCCCCGGACGCGCTGCCTTGCAGGATTCTCGAATACGGCCGACGGTTGGCAACAACGAAGGTCGGTCACCCACAACCTCGTCATCCCGGCGAAAAGGGAAAGTCCGCTCGCAACCCCAATCAGCCAAACAAAAGCCCGCCGGAACGCATGCTCCGACGGGCCTGTCGTCGTTGGGCGCGGCTTACTCCGCCCGTGCCGGGATCCCCGTCATCAGCGTGTGCAGCTCGCCGGCTTCCCACATTTCCATCATAATGTCGCTGCCGCCGACGAACTCGCCCTTCACATAGAGCTGGGGGATCGTCGGCCAGTCGGAAAATTCCTTGATGCCCTGCCGGACTTCCATGTCCTGCAGCACGTCGACGGTCTCATATTCGACGCCCAGGCGGTCGAGCATCGCAATCGCGCGCGAGGAAAAGCCGCACTGCGGAAACAGCGGCGTGCCCTTCATGAACAACAGGACGGAATTGTCGGCGACCAGCTTGGCGATGCGGTCATGCGTGGGTTCGGTCATAATCGTCTCCGTTGGCGCGTTGCGCCAGAAATTTGATGCTGGCCCCTATGAAGGGACGGCCGTGGTCAATTGCAAGGCATGAAGTTCGCCGCCCATGCGTCCGCCGAGCGCCGCATAGACCGCCTTGTGCTGCGCCACCCGCGTCATGCCGCGAAAGGATTCACTGATCACATGCGCCGCATAATGGTCGTTGTCGCCCGCCAGATCGGTGATCGCGACCTCGGCATCGGGAAACGCCGCAGCGATCATCGCCCGCAGATCATCGGCGCGCATGCCCATCGGATCAGCCCTGCTTGTCCATGAACTGACGCCGGGCTTCGACGGCCTTGTCGTTCAGCGCGGCGCGGATTTCAGCGTCGCTGATTTCGACCTGCGCTGCGGTTAAATCGCCCGCAAGCTTGCGGATTACGTCTTCGTCGCCCGCTTCCTCGAAATCGGCCTGTACGACCGCCTTGGCATAAGCGTCGGTTTCCTCAGGCGTCAGCCCCATGCGCTCGGCCGCCCACTCGCCGACCAGCCGGTTGCGCCGCGCGGTAATACGGAACTGCACGTCCTGATCACGGGCGAATTGGGCCTCGAAGGCGCGTTCACGATCGTCGAATCCGCTCATAATGTCCTCATGGGTTTGAAACTGTCGCCTTGCAGATAGGTTGCGCGCCCCAAGGGCGCAAGCGACCTGTGCCGCTGATCACTTCCCTTTTACGGACGGAGGGGTTAGGGTCCGATCAGGGAATGGGTCGTACCGCAGCAATGAAGACTGCGCCTTGCCGCATATGCATCGGCAGGGCGCCTCTAGCCTTGTGTTTGGGGGATAGGTGATGACCGCTCGACGTCCGTTTTGCCTGCCGATTCTGGCAGCGCTCGCCTTGGCGGCGCCCGGAGCCGCGCAGGCGCAGGGCACCGACCCCACGCTCCGCGACAGTTTTTCAATCGGCGATCAGGGCGGTTCGCTCTGCGCGGTGCAGGCGACGGTGCGCGACAGCGTGATCGATGGCATGTTCGACCGCGCTTGGGTGATCCTTTGCCGCGACGCCAGTCAGCCGGTCGGCACTGTCCGTATGCTCCGCGCCGGATCCGACCAAGCCCGCACGCGGATCGAACGCGGCCGCGCCGCCACCGTCACCTGCGCCGCCGACGGCACTTGCACGGTCAAGGACAGCAGCGTTGTATGGCAAACGCGGATCGAGACTGAGGGCAACACCGCTTACACGGTCGAAGGTTTTGCCGCCTACGGTGACGCGCTGAACCTCGCGCTCGAATCGATCCGGCAGCGGAAGGTCGTCCCCGGCGTCATCAAGGTCGCGACGACATCGGTCGGCGCCAACGACGGCTTCGCCCGCACGCTGGCGGGCGCGATCGATGTCGATAAGGCATTGGCCGAGGGATACCGGCGCAACCACAGCGGCGACTATGCCGAAGCCGCCGAATTTTTCGAAACATTGTCGCGCCGCACGCAGGGCGACCAGGACGCCGCCGACATCGACCCCACCGAGTTCACGCTGAATCGCGCGCTGCAACGCTCGAACCTCGGCGAGTTCGGCGAAGCCGAGCGGCTGTTCGCCGAGTCCGAGGCGGCCCCGACCAGCGACCCCGTCCAGCTGCGCCTGCGCCGCAACTTCCGCGCCATCCATGCGCTGAACCAGCGCGATTATGACGGCGCGGCCGACCTGCTGCAGCGGCCGATCCCGCCGCTGACCAGCGCGGTCACCGTCGATGGCGCCAGCGTCACGTTGACGCCGACGATTGTCGCCGGGGTCAACAGCGGCAGCAATGCCCGCGCCGTCCAGCAAGGTTCCGACCGCGAACGACTGACCCCGCTCGAACGCGCCCAGATCATCGACGCGCAGGCGGTCCACCTGCTCGGCATCGTCGAACGGCTGCGCGGCAATGGCGCAGCGGCCAAGGCGGCGCAGCTCAAAGGCCTTTCCGATGCGCTCGCGGTGCGCGAAGGCCGCGTCACCTCGATCGTGCGCCTCCGTTCGCAGATGCTCGGCGAACTCGCGCTCGCCGAAGAGGCGCTGGGCGACACCGCCGCCGCCGATGCGCGCTTCCTTGAGTCGGTAAACGCTCTGGCCGTCGAATATCCCGAAACCAACGCGCTCGCCTCGGCGCGCGCGCGCTATGCAGCGTTCCTCACCCGCCATGGTCAGGACGACAAAGCGCTCACCATCTATCGCGAAGTCGTCACCGCGCTGGCGCAGTCACAGCGCTCGACCACCGGCATGGCGAACATGATGGCGCCCTATTACCGGCTGCTCGCCAGCCGCGCAGCGAGTGATCCGGCCGCCGTCGGCGATTTTTTCGTCGCCAGCCAGTTGCAGGTTCGCCCCGGCGTCGCCGACACGCAAGCGGTGCTGGCGCGCGAATTGTCGAGCGGAAGCGACGACGGCGCGCGGCTGTTCCGGCAGGCGACGACGCTGAACCGCGATATCGAACGCGCCCGGATTGAGGATGCGCGGCTCGGGCAATTGCCGGTTTCGCCTGAAATCAATGCGCTGCGCGCCGATCTGAAGACCCAGATCGACAATCTGTCGTTCCAGCAGGCCGAAACGATCATCGCCCTTGCCGCCTTCCCGCAATATCGCGTCGTCGCCCCCGGCAAGCTCGACCTGCCCGAATTGCAGCAGGTGCTGCGTCCTGACGAAGCCTATCTGAAAATGCTCGTCGTCAGCGATGCGGTTTATGCGATGCTGATCGAGCCCGGCAGTGCGCAGCTGTGGAAATCGGACATCAGCGCGGCGGCGCTCGACACCGCGGTTGATACAATCCGATCGACCATCTCGATCGTCGAAAACGGCCGCCGCGTCACCTATCCGTTCGACGCCGCAACCGCCTACAAACTCTATGGCCAGCTGTTCGGTCCGGTCGCGGCCAGGCTGCCAACGGTCGCGCATCTGATTTTCGAACCCGACGGCGCCATGCTGCGACTGCCGATCAATCTGCTTGTCACCGCCGATACGGGCCTAGCCGCCTATGAGCAGCGACTGCTCGATCCCAACGCCGATCCGTTCGACATGCGCCAGGTCGCATGGCTCGGGCGCACGACGCGGCCGAGCACCGCGGTTTCCACGCTCGCCTTTCGCAATGCGCGGCAGGCGGCACCGTCGAAAGCGACAAACCAATATTTCGGGCTGGGGCAGAATCTGCCGGTGAACGGCACGTCGCTGCCGTCGCTCGGCACCCGCGGCGCAGCAGCCAGCAGCATCGACGGCGACTGCCAATGGGACGTGTCCCAATGGGCACGGCCGATTTCCGCTGATGAGCTCGTTACCGCGCGCAACGCAATGGGCCGCGACGCTGCGACGCTGCTGACCGGCGGCGCCTTCACCGACAGCGCGGTCAAGAACCGCACCGACCTCAATGACTATCGCATCATCCATTTTGCCACCCACGGGCTCGTGACCGCGCCGCGCCCTGCCTGCCCCGCGCGTCCGGCGCTGGTTACCTCGTTCGGCGACGGCGATTCGGACGGGCTGCTGACCTTCCAGGAGATCTTCGATCTCAAGATCAACGCCGACCTTGTCATCCTGTCGGCGTGCGACACCGCGGGCGCCGCATCGATCGCAGCGACGCGCGAAGCTGGACTGTCTGGCGGCGGCAATGCGCTCGACGGACTGGTACGCAGCTTTATCGGTGCCGGCGGCCGTTCAGTGATCGCAAGCCACTGGCCCGCTCCCGATGATTTTGATGCAACCAAGCGGCTGATCGGCGGGCTGTTCGCCGTCGGTCAAGGCACCAGCGTCGCCGACGCGATGTGGGGAACGCAGAAGACGCTGATGGACGACAAGCAAACGTCGCATCCCTATTATTGGGCGGGGTTTGCAATCATCGGTGACGGCGGTCAGGCGCTGCTGCACGGCAACACCGCCGCCGCTGCCGCGCCAATCGGGGAGGTGGCTGGCCGCGCCGCCCGCTAGACCGATGGACCTATCCGACACCATGCCACCCGCGGCTGATCCGGCCGCGCCCGACGGTCAGCGGCCCGCGGTTCCGCTGGGCAAGCGCGTGCGCCGACTGATCATGCAGCTTGGCCCGTCGCGCATGGCGGCGACGATCCTGTTTCTCATCGTCGCAATATTGATCGCGCGCTTTAGCTGGCAAATGCCGTTGGTTGATGCCGCCGAACGGGCGCTGTACGACGCGCGGGTGACGCTGATGGCGCCGCATGTCGATCAGGACAAACGTATCGTCCTGATCACTTATAATGACGAAACTCTGTTCAACACCGGCATCCGCTCGCCGCTAGATCGCACCCTGCTTGCCAATGCGCTTGGCAATATCGACCAGATGGGCGCCAAGGCGATCGGCATTGATATCGCGTTCGATTCGCCGCGCCCGGACGACGAGGTGCTGAAGACTCAGCTGCGCGCGATGACGACGCCGACCTGGCTCGCCTATGCCGAGCAAGCGAGCAATCCGAACACCATCTTTTACGAACAACAGAAATTTCTCGAAGCCTTCATCGCCGCGGTCACGACCGACAAGACCAAGCCAACAAGCGTGCTGTTCCGCACCGATGACGACAGCGTGATCCGCAACTGGCCCGACCGGCCCAGGAATCTGCCGCCACTGATGTCGAACGCCATGGCGCCGGTCGATCCGGCGCACACGAATTTTCAGGGGAATATCCGCTTCCTTGCCCCCGCGCGCGCCGCAAAAGGTCAGGAGGAACCCGTCTTTGCCAATATTCCGATCGATACCTTCGCCATGCCGATGGACGCCGACATGCGTGCGGGCTTCTCGGAGCTGGTCAAGGGTCGCTACGTTCTGATCGGCGGCGACATCATCGACAACGACCAGTTCAATACGCCGCTCAGCCGCTTTACCGATCCGATTACCGGCCAGCATGAAACGATGATCGGGCTGGAGGTCCACGCCCATATGCTGGCACAGCAGCTCGACAACGCCTGGTCGCGCCCGCTCGCTGGGCCGGTGCTGTGGATTCTCGCTGTGCTGATCGTGCTGGCGGGCGGCTTGACCAGCCTGATCGATCTGCGCGCGCGCTGGGTCGCGCTTGTATTTCTGGGGCAGCTGGCCTTTTTCATCGCCTTTCCCTTCTGGTTGCAGGGCCGCGGCGTCGATACAACGACGCTGCCGACCTTTGGCTGGGCGATTGGCTGGCTGTTCGGCTATGCCGCAGTGGGCACCGCGGCGCGCACCATTGGGTCGCGCCAGCGTGCCTTTGCCCAGTCAGCGCTCGGCAAATATCTGCCCGCCGACGTTGCGGCGCAGATCATGCGCGATCCCGACCAGCTGTCGCTGCACGGCGAACGCCGCAACATCTTCTGCGTTTTCACCGACCTGGAAGGCTTTACCAAGCTCAGCCACGCGGTGACGCCGGAAACCGTCGCGCGGCTGCTTAACGCCTATCTCGATCGCTTGTCCGACATCGTGCTCGACCATGGCGGTACGATCGACAAGTTCGTCGGCGACGCCATCGTGGCCTTTTGGGGCGCGCCGCTCAGCCGCCCCGACGATGGTCCGCGCGCCGCCGCCGCGGCACTGGCGATGTATCAGGCTGGCGAGAAATTCCGCGTCGACCTGGCCGAGGGCGTGCCGCCGCTCGGCATGACGCGCGTCGGCTTGCACGTCGGCGACGCGATCGTCGGCAATTTCGGCGGCGAGGGGCGTATCCAATATACCGCGCTCGGTGACAGCATGAACACCGCTTCGCGCCTCGAAGCGGCGAACAAGGGCTTGAAAACGGGCGTCCTGATCTCGGCCGAGGCGGCGGCGCGATCGGGCCGCGACGACCTGATACAAATGGGGCGGGTGACGCTGCGCGGTCGCGCCCAGCCGGTCGATGTGCTCACCCCACGCGCCGACATCGCCCCCGAACAACGCGCCCGGATCGCGGCGATGGTCGCAGCGCACACGGCAGGCGATAAGAATGCCTATGTGACCTGTGCCACAGCAATACAGGCGGAATTCGGTCAGGATCCAGCCATCATGTTTCTGATAGAACGCCTGAACAATACCGAAAAAGGAGAAAGCTATGTCCTTTCCTGACCTGCCCATGCGCCGCCTGAGCCTCACCGCCGCCGCCATTATGGCGATGACCGTCGTCGGCACTGCTGCCGCACAATCGATGGTTGTGCGCTCGACCGGGCCGTCGGCGAGCAAATATCCGACCGGCGCCAAGTTGAAGTCGGCCGACAAGCTGACGCTGGTTTCGGGCGACAAGGTCGTGTTGATGCAGGCCGGCAAGACGCGCACCCTGTCCGGCCCCGGCACCTTTGGCGCCAGCGGCACGATCCAGGCCAGCCAGTCGATGAGCGGCACCGTGACGCGCATGCTCGCCAAGGGGCCGACGTTGCGCTCACGCGGCGGATTTTCGCGCGGCCCGGGCGATGCTGCACCGGTCGAATCGCGCGCGCCGAACCTGTGGCTGCTCGACTATCGCGAAGGCGGCACCTTTTGCGTTGCCGATCCCGCCACGTTGATGCTGTGGCGTCCGAACATGGAAGGTGACACAGCGCTGGAAATCGAAAGCGCAGGCAAGAAGACAACAGTGGCCATCGTCGATGGGGCCAACTTCCGCAAATGGCCGACCGACACCCTGCCGGTGCAATATGGCATCGATTACCGCCTGTCGGGCGGCGGCCTGTCCGCGCCGGTCAAGGTACGCTTCACCCCGCTGGAAAATGCCCCCGACACGATCGAAGGATCGGTGGATATGCTAATGGCAAAGGGCTGTGCACCGCAGCTCAACCGCCTCGTCGATGCAATGTCGGAAGCTGAAGCAGGATAAGGTTAACCAAAATGCAGAAATATTGAACGTGCTGATACCATCTGATAACAATAAGAAGAAAACCTATCGATTTATCGGTGGAAACTTTCCTTGGGTCGAAAAATTCGCGCTGCCACTGTTCGGCAGAGCCTGAAGAATTTCCGGACCGCGATTTCGCGGCTGCGTTCGTACACAAGGGGTGATGATGTTCACGGGGGCTCAGGGGATATTTGAGGGGGTTCGAGAGCAACGGGCCACCCTTCGCAACAGACTTTGCGGTTCGGCGGCGCTGATCGCCGCCGCCACATTGCCGAGCGCGGCGCTGGCGCAGGCCACCCCGCAGATTCCGACCCGCGAGGAAATCCAGCAACCGACGCTCCCCCCACCAGCTCCCCCCACCGAACAGGTGGTGACTGCCGACGACGGCATCGAGCGCGCGCCCTGTCCGCTGGCCAATCCCGAATTCGCCAACGTCCGCATCACGCTGCGCGGGGTCGAATTTTCGAGCGTCGAGGGCATTGATAACGCGATGCTGGCACCCAGCTGGTCCGACCGGGTCGGTCAGGATCTGCCGATTTCGGTCGTCTGCGACATTCGCGATCGCGCGGCGACGATGCTGCGCGCGCAAGGCTATCTGGCGGCGGTTCGCGTGCCGCCGCAAACGATCGACGACGGGGTCGTGCGGCTCGACATTCTCGCGGCGCGGATGTCGCGGATCGAAGTGCGCGGCGACGCCGGCGCCAACGAACCGCTGCTGCAACGCTATCTCTCGCGCCTCGACGACCAGCCGGTGTTCAACATTATCGATGCCGAACGCTATCTGCTCCTCGCGCGCGATATTCCGGGGATGGATGCGCGGCTGACGCTGCGCCCCGGCAGCGCGCCGGGCGAGGTGGTCGGCGAAGTCACGGTGGCGCGCACCCCGATCCTCGTCGACTTCAACGTCCAGAATTTCGGCTCGCGCGACGTCGGACGCTGGGGCGGCGTGGCGCGCGTCCGCTTTGCCGGATTGACCGGCATGGGCGACCTTACCACCGCCAGCTTCTATTCGACCCCCGATTTCGACGAACAGCAAGTTGTCCAGTTGGCGCACGAGTTCCGCGTCGGCGGCGAAGGGCTGCGCTTGGGTGCCAGCTACACCTACGCGTGGACGCGTCCCGACATTGCCGCCTTCCCGATCAAATCGAAAACGCAGATCGCCAGCCTGTTCGCCTCCTATCCGGTGACACTGACGCAAGCGCGGCGCCTGACGATCGGGGGCGGTCTCGACCTGATCGATCAGGACATCGGCCTTGGCGGCGTACCGATCAACCGTGACCGGCTGCGCGTGTTCAATCTGCGCGCCGATGCCAGCTGGATCGATACGGGATCGGTCGCCGGCCGTGACGGGTTCAGCCCCAGCGAACCGCGCTGGGCGCTATCGACCGCGCTCGAAGCGCGGCAGGGGGTCAATTTCCTCGGCGCCAGCGACAATTGCGGTCCGGGCGGCGCCACCTGTTTCCTGCCCGGCGCGGTGCCGCTGACCCGCGTCGAGGGCAAGCCCGACGCGTTCCTGCTGCGCGCCAACGCGCTCGCCGAATGGCGGCCGCATAAATTGTTCACCCTGTCCGCTGCGCCGCGCGCCCAATGGGCGAGCGACCCGCTGCTTGCCTATGAAGAATTTTCCGGCGGCAATTTCACCGTTGGGCGCGGCTTCGACCCCGGCACGATCATCGGCGACAGCGGCGTCGGGGTCGCGCTTGAGGCGCGCTACGGCTCTTTCGTTCCCGCCAATACCAAGGCGTTTGCGATCCAGCCCTTCGCCTTTTTCGACGCTGCGTGGGTGTGGAACAAGGACACCGCCTTTAACGGCATCAATCCGCAGAAACTCTATTCGGCAGGCGGCGGGGTCCGCGTTGCCTATGGGGATGTCGCGCGGCTCGACGTGACGGCGGCGGTGCCGCTCAACCGCGGTGGTTTCCTGGCGCAAAAGCCTGATCCGCGCTTGCTGGTGTCGCTGACGACTCAATTTGGTGTGAAGGCGCGCTGACCCATGACGATGACCTCGAGGACCACAGACATGCGTGCCACGGCCAATTTCGCACCGACCCGCAACGGCAGGCGCCACCTCCTCGAAAGTTGCGCCATCATGGCGGGGCTTGCCGCGCTCGCCCATGGCGGCCCCGCCCTCGCGCAAGTCGCGGGTGCCGGACAGGGCGTCACCGGTCCCGGGCTCAGCACCCCGACCATCTCGCCGCCGGGACCGGGACCAACCACCGTCACCACGACAGGCGATCAGACGATCATCAACTGGACGCCGTCGAACGCGCCGGTCGGCGGCGTGATCGATTTTCTGCCGACCGGCAATGCGCTGAACTTTACGGGCACCGGGCAATATATCGTGCTCAACCGCTTCGTATCGGGCGCGGGCCTGCCG
Source organism: Sphingopyxis sp. (assembly GCF_016704835.1). Lineage (GTDB taxonomy): Bacteria > Pseudomonadota > Alphaproteobacteria > Sphingomonadales > Sphingomonadaceae > Sphingopyxis. The sequence continues at coordinate 83,129 of NZ_JADIZJ010000005.1, forward strand.
ATCGCCGATCAGATCGCGATCAACGGCACCGTCAACAGCATCGACTTCGCCACTTCGGGCGGACGCGGCGGCAATATCTGGTTCTACAATGCCGGCGGGATCCTGATCGGCGCGACCGGGGTCCTCAACGTCGGCAGCCTGGTGCTGACAGCAAACGACGTCCTCACCGCTGGCGGCCTGCTTGGCCCGTCGGGCGAAATCCGCTTCCGTGGCGCGTCAGGCAGTACGTCGGCGATCACCGTCAACGGTGCGATCAACGCCAATAATGCGTTGAGTCCCGGGAGCAGCTATGTCGCACTGGTCGCCCCGCGCGTGGTTCAGGCGGGCGCGGTTCGCGTCGACGGATCGGTCGGCTATGTCGCCGCCGAACAGGCCGACATCCGCATCAACGGCGGTCTCTTCGACATCAATGTGCTGGTCGGCGCCGAGGGCGGCAACGTCATCACCCACACCGGCACCACCGGCGGCCCCGGACATGTGGACAGCAACCCGAACGACAGCCGCGTCTATATGGTCGCGATCCCCAAGAATCTGGCGGTCACGATGCTGGTGTCGGGGCAGATCGGCTATGACGCCGTATCGGCGCAGGTCGATCCCAACGGCGCGGTGCGCCTGTCGGCCGGGTACAACATCACCAATGGCGAGCTCAACGATACACCGGTGAACGCGACCGCCGCAAACATCACCGTCGGCGATACGTTGTTCAGCAGCAGCGTGGTGGCGCACGCCAGCGGCACCTTTGCCGGTCGGCCCGACAATATGATCCCGCCCAGCGCGCCTCTGACCCCGCAAACCGGCAAGATCATCGTCCTTGGCGACGCCGATTTCGGCGGCGACACCGGCGCGACGCTGACCGCCGGGGCCGATCAAGCGATCGAAGTCGACGGCACCTTGTCGCTCCAGTCGCTGGGACAGCTTCAGGCCGACGGGTCACGGCAGGGCGGCAACGCGACCTTGTCGGCCCTCGGCGGCTCGGTCACGGCCGGCTTCATCACCGTCGCATCGATCGGCGCGGGAGGCATCGGAACCGGCGGCGACGGCGGCGACGGGGCGGGAGGCGACGCGGCCGTCCTGATCTCGGGTACCGGCAGCACGCTCACTGCCAACGGCCTGAATATTCAATCGACGGGCATCGGCGGCGGCGTCACCTTCGACTCAAGTGGCGTGGGGACTGCGGTCGACAACAGCGGCAATGGCACCGGCGGCAATGCGACGCTGACCGTCGAAAACGGCGGCGCGCTTTCGATCAACGGCCAGCTCAGCGTCGCCGCGGCCGGGATCGGCCAGACGGGCAATATCCAGTCGGGCAGCGGAACGGGCGGGACCACGCGGATTAACGTAACGGGCGACGGAACATCGTTCAATACGCTGGGAACCAGCGTCAGCGCCGATGGCGTAGGCGGCACCGGCATTTCGCAATCGCTGGCCGCAATACCGACCGAAAATGGCGGCGCAGGAACCGGCGGCAGCGCCGCGATCGAGATCAACGCACCCGCCACGACAATCGTCAATATGGGCGCAGTCGCCATGTCCGCCAACGGGATCGGCGGTGACAGCAGCGGGATCGAAGGCGCGACCGGCGCCGATGGCACCGGGGGCACGGTCAGCCTGTCGGTCGATGGCGGCATTGCGGTCGATATGACCGATCTGGCGCTCAGCGCGGTCGCCGGCAGCGGCGGCGCACTGTCGCCCAGCAACCTGACCGCCGCGTCGGGCGACGCGGTCGGCGGCACCGTCATGCTCGCCGTCGCGAACGGCAGCAGCATCATCAACGACGGCAACACGTCGATCAACGTCAGCGGCCTTACCAGCGTCAGCGAAAGCATCGGAAACGGTACGGGCGGCGATGTCGTAATCAGTGCGACAACCGGCGGCCTGTTTTCCACCGATGGCAATACGAACATCAATGCGGCAGGCGGCAATTTCGTGTCGTCGGGAGCGCTGGCCGCGGGCACCGCGCTGGGCGGCAATATCGACCTGACCGCCGATAGCGGCACGATCACCACGGGATCCTTTTTTGTCGATGCCGGCGCCCAGCGCCCCAATGCCGACACCAGCGGCGGGGCGGTCACCGGCGGCACCATCGACCTGACCGCAATCAACAACGGCACGATCAGCGCAACCAATTCCGGCGGCTTCAACGAATTTTTGGCGACGGCGTCCAGCGGCGCCGCCGCCAATGACGTCCTTGCCCGCGGCGGCACAATCCAGATGATTGCCGACGGCGGCACAATTTCGATGGCCAATTTCGCCAGCTTCTCGGCCAGCGGCGTATCAGGCGGCAACTTGACCGAAGCGGCGTCGCCGCTTGAATCCGGCGTCGGCGGGACGGTGCTGATCCGGGTGCGCAACAGCGCCACCGGCACCGGCAGCATGACGTTCGATGATATCTTTTTTAATGCGAATGGCGCCACCCAGAGCTTTTCTGAGGGCATCAACGCCGGCAATGGTGCCGCTGGCGCCGTCGGCGGCACCGCGACCTTTGACATGCAGAGCGGCACCTTTACCGCCACCCTGCTCGACATCAGCGCAAATGGTATTGGCGGCATCGTCGCCGGAACGGGGCGCGGCGGCACCGCGACATTTACCCAAACCGGCGGCACCGTCACGGTCGGCACGCTGTCGGTTTCGGCATCGGGTCGCGGCGGTTTCGATACCGCCGTTTCCGGCCTCGGGATCGGCGGCACCGCGACGATCAACCTGTTCGGCGGCGCCCTGACCGGCGGCAATGTTTCGGCTTCCGCCGACGGCACTGGGGGCAACGGCGCGAACGGCGACGACGATGATCCGGCACTGCCGACGCCGACCGGGAGGGGCGGCAACGGCCAGGGCGGTACCGCAACGATCAACATTGACGGCACCGCGGTGGTGCAAACCGCGACGCTTGCCGCCTATGCCGGTGGCGAGGGCGGCGAAGGCGGCGCCTTTTTTGTCTTTAACGGCGTGGCCGGCGATGGCGGTGATGGCGGCGATGGGCTGGGTGGGTCTGCGACAATCAACATCCTATCGGGTACGCTGACGACGAACGACCTGATTGTCGATGCCGGCAGCATCGGGGGTGACGGCGGCAATGTGCTGGCGTCGAGCAGTTCGGGATCGGTGACCGGAATCGGCGTCGGCGGGACTGGCGGACGCGGTCAGGGCGGCATCGCAACAATCGATTTCGCGACGGGATTCACCGCCACCGGGACGGTCAACAGCGCTTCAACCGGCTCAGGCGGGGCGGGCGGGTTTGGAACCGTGGGCGGCGGCGGCGGCGGCGGCATCGGCGGGCTAGCGCAAGTCATCGTAACCGATTTCGATGCGGGCGCACTGGCGTTGACCGTGAATGCGTCGGCCGATGGCGGTAACGGCGGCTTTGGCGATGACGGTGCAGGCGGCAACGGCGGCACCGCGAGCGGCGGCACCGGGCGGATCGAGGCGGACGGTGCCAACGCGAACATCAGCGTCACTCAAGCCAATTTCGTCACCGCGGCCACTGGCGGCAACGGTGGCAGCGCGAACAGCAACTTCTTTTCGGATAACATCGTTGGCGGCGCTGGCGGCAACGGCGGCGATGCGACCGGCGGCACCCTCGAAATCGCAGCGAGCAACGGCGCGACGGTCGCGATGACACCCGAAACCAGCGGCATCGTGTCGCTCAGTAGCGCGGCGACCGGCGGCAACGGCGGCAACGGCGCTTTCAACGGCTTCGGCGGCATGCGCGTTGGCGGCGATGGCGGCATCGGCGGCGGCGGTGCGGGCGGCACGGTGCGCCTGTCGGCCAATGGCGGCACGATCACCTCGAATGGCAGTGCCGTCGACATCACGGTCAGCGGCGCGTCGGGCGCGGAGGGCAGCGGCGGCACCGGAACGGCGGGCAATGGCGCCGCCGGCGGGGTGTTCGGCACAACCGGCGGGCGGGCTGTCATCGACACCTCCGTCACGTCGGCGGGGATGGGAGCGATCGCGCTTGGCACGACCACGATCGCGGCGAACGGCGACTCCGCAGGCCGGATCGAAATCCGCAACACGGGCAATATCAGCTTCGCCAGCCTGACGGCCGAAGCATTGGGGTCCGCACCGCCGACGAACAACGACACCGACGAAGCGCCCGCGGGAATCTTTCTCGCTGCAACGGGCGGCACGATTTCGACCAGCGGCGATATGACGCTGACCACCGACAGTTCGCTGGGTACCTATGCCCAATCGAACGGCACCGTTGCCGTCGGCGGCGACCTCAGCATCACCGCCGCCGATCAGATCGACATCCGGCACGATTTGCGCGTAGGAACCGCGCCGACAATCACCGCGAGCGGCAATCTCACCGCAACCGCGGGCAGCATCAGCAGTGCGCCGGGCAGCTTGCTGGACGCAGGCGGCACGCTGTCGCTCACCTCGACGCTCGGCGGCATCGGGATCGACCGGCTCGACGGCAACAATATCGTCATCGCGGCCGCGGGAGCCGCGTCGGTCGAACATGCCGAAGCGACCAACGATTTCACCGCCAGCGGCGCCAGCTTCCGGACCGGGCTCAACTCGATCATCACCGGCGGGGACATCCTCATTACATCGCCCGGCGCAGTCGATCTGGGCAATTCGACCGCGGGCGGCTTTGTGCAGGTCGATGGCCAGTCGATCGTTTTTAACAACATCGACGCCGGGTTCTCGGTATTCCTGAACGCCACCGGCAACACGCTTGGGGCCCAAGGAATCACCGGCGGGTCGATCGCCGCGGGCGGCAACATCAACCTCAACGCCAGCGTGATTGCGATCGGCGGCACGCTCGCGGCGGGCGGCTCGCTGTTCGCCAGCGGCAGCGCCGGTCCGGTGGCCATCGCCCTCGCCAATGTCGTCGACGATATTACGATCGTCGCGACCGGCGATATTACTGGTGCCTATAACGCTGAAGGCGATATTCGCCTCACCTCCGGCGCCAATATCGGCGCCTCGGCGAATGCGACCGGATTTGAAAGCTCGAGCAGCGGCACGCCTATCGCCGCCAGCGTCTTTGTCGACGCCGACGGCGATGTCGCCATGACCGACAGCAGCGCCGCCGGGATGTTCGGGGTGCGCGCGGGCGGGTCGGCCTCGATGAACGGGGCCAACATCGGTGAAGATCTGCTCGTGCTCGCCGGAACGACGGCAACGCTGACCGACATCACCGCGGGCGACGATCTGACGGTGACCGCACCGGGCGGAATTATCGCCAACGGCATCGCAACCACCGGTACCGGCCCCGACGACGGCACGCTGACCTATGGACCGTTCAGCCCACCCGGCCCCAGCTTCTTCCAGATCAACTTCTCGCCCCCCAACGACTCGAACATCGTGCTCACCGCATCGGCGGGCGGCATCGGCGGCGGCAACATGGCGGCGTTCGACAATCTGGCGCTGACGGCGGCGGGCGCAGTGACCACCACCGGCACACTGGCATCGGGTCTTGCGACCAGCATCGACGGCGACAGTATCGGCTTTGCGGCGATCGATGCCGGCAGCACGGTCGATCTTTCGGCCGTGAACGCGATCTCAGGCGCCGACATTGCGGCGGGCAGCGACATCAACCTGACCGGCGACAGCATCGCGCTCACCGGCGCCGTGACGGGCGGCGCCTCGCTCTTCGCGTTGGGATTGGGCGGCGCAGTGGCTGTCAATCAGGCCGATGTCGCCGGAACGATTTCGATCTTTGCCGACGGGAATTTGACCGGAACCTATATCGCAGGTGGCGACATCCGTCTGAATTCCAACGCGAATGTCAATGCTTCGGCAACCGCAAATGGTGGCTTCGCGGATCCCAGCGGAATTGCGACCCAGGGCAATCTGTTCGTCGAGGCCGCGGGAGATGTCGTGCTGGCGAACAGCGCCGCGGCCCGCATGTTCGGTGTCAGCGCCGGTGGGTCGGCAACCATCACGGGCGGCAATGCGGGTGAAGACATGCTGGTCATCGCAGGCACGACGGCATCGCTCAATGGCATTACGGCGGGCGACGATGTCGATGTACGCGCGGGCGGCGATCTGACCGCAACCGGCGTCAACTCGACGGGCGCCGGCGCCGACACAGCCATTCTGGGGTTTGTCGCGGGCAACGGCTTTACGATCAGTTCGGGCGAAGGGGTCTCGGCGACCGACGGGTCCGATGTCCGCCTTTCGGCGGGAGGGTCGATCGGCGCATCGGCGCTGTCGGCAGGCGACGATATTTTCGCCTTCACGCCCGGCACGATCGCGATCAGTGGCGCCGCCACGCAAGGTCTTGGTGTCATCGGCAGCAGCAGCGATATTCAGACGCAGGGCGGCGACACGACGCTGGCGGGGCTGGACGCATTCACCGACGTCCTTGTCGCTTCGACAGGTGCGATCAACATCACCGGACCCGTCGAAGCCGGGCGCAACGTCACGATGACCGCGTTGGCCGCCGATCTCCAGGCACTGGCCACCCCCGGCGGCACGTTCATCGACACGGTGCGCGCCGGAAACAACCTGACGATCACGACATCGGGCGACATTACCGGCGGACGCGTCAGCGCAGGAGGCGATCTGCTGCTCACCGGCGACAGCATCGCCATCGTCCGCGCCCAGACCACCGGCACCGGCCAGTTGACGCTGACCGGACCGAACGGGGTCAACGCAGACAGCATCCAGGCCGGCGGCGCGACGTTGCTCGATGCGAGCAATGGCGCGGTGACCTCCAACGGGCTGGCTTCCGGGGGTCCGGTGACTGCGACGGGCAACAGCATCGACCTGCGCACCAACGGCAACATTGTCTTTGCGGTGCTCGACGCCGATGTCGGCGACGCAGCGGTGACCAGCACCTCGGGCTCGCTGACGATTACGTCGAGCGTCGTGGCCGGACGGGCGGCACTCAGTTCGCTGAGCAGCGGCGATATCGTCATCGATCAACTCGCGGCCAACGTCGCCAACGCGACGACGCAAGGTGACATCATCATCAACAACGTGTTGACCGCGCGCAATATCGCGCTGCAATCGAACGACATCACCATCGCCAGCGGCGCGCGCGTCGGCACCGCGGGCAGCACCGAAGCGCTGTCGATCGAGAACAACGACGTCTTCCGCCAGACCTTCGTCGGTGGCACCGGAACACGCAGCGGCTTCCACCTTGACGCCGCCGAACTGACGCGGCTGTTCGGCACGAATATCGAGGTCTTTGCGCCGAACGTCGAAGCGGCGAACAATACATCGGTTGGCAGCAGCGCTCCGCCCGATGTCATCATCGACAGCTTCACGGTCGCCGGGGGGGCTGCCGGGTCGAACCTTGGCGCCAATGGTGCGCTGACCATCCGCACCCCGGGCAAGATGCGCGTCATCGGCAATGTCCGGCTGACTGGACTGTCTGATACCAACGCGCTGAACCTGTTCGCCGACGATGCACTCGAAGTCATTCTGGGCCAGGGCACGGTGCGGCTGGTCAACGGCAGCGCCGCCGCCGGACAGCTCAACATGGTGTCCGACGACATCATCGTCGCAACCACTGCCGCGATAAACGATGTCGGCGCGGCAACGACGACCGACGCGATCGAAGCCCGCCTTGCGCAGAACGACGGCGTGGTGCTCGACGAAGGCTCGCTGTTCGCGCGCGGCATCCGCGCCGAAATCATCGGCGGCTTCTATGTCCAGAACAGCGGCAGCGGCACCGATTTCGCCAGCCGCCGCGGATTGACCTTTGGCGCTGGTGGGCTCGACGTCCTGACTGAAGGAAGCGGCTCGCGGATCGTCGTCAATGGCGTTCAAATCGGGCCGAATGGTCAGGTCACAGGGCTCGACACCGTGCCGTTGCTGACCATCGGCGGATCGGCGCCGTCGGCGGGGAGCTTCGACCCGCGCTCGACCTTCAACGGGTGCTTCATCGCCAACCCTGCCGCCTGCGGCGTGCTGCCGCCCCCGGAACCCGAGTTTGAATCGAGCTTCCCGGTCCAGGATGTGATCGAGGAAGAGGCCGATGCCGAGGATGAGGACGGCAACGGCCAGAGCCTGCCAGTGCCGCTGATCACGATGCGCGACCTCGATCCGCTGAGCGGCGAGCCGCTGCTCGACGATCCGGTTACGGGCGCGGGCAACGACGATCTGTGGACGCCGACCGAGCAGCCGTAAGGCTTTCGGTTGACGCAGCCGCGTGGGGCGGGGCATGGGCGCGGATATGACCGACGCCCCTGCCCCGCAGCCGCTGATGCTGTTCAACAGCCTGACGCGCCAGCTGGAAGAATTCCAGCCCGTCCACCCCGGCGAGGCGCGTGTCTATAGCTGCGGCCCGACGGTCTATAATTACCCGCACATCGGCAACATGCGCGCCTACGTCTTTGCCGACACGCTGGGCCGCACGCTGTCGTTCAAGGGTTACAAGCTCACCCACGTCATCAACATCACCGACGTCGGCCATCTGACCGACGACGCCGATGCGGGCGAAGACAAGATGGAAAAGATGGCGGCAGAAAAGGCGCAGTCAATCTGGGACATCGCGCGCCATTATACCGAGGCCTATTGGGCCGATGTGAAAGCGCTCAACATCCGCCAGCCGGCGCACTGGTCGATCGCCACCGATTATGTGCCGCAGATGATCGAGTTTGCGAAGGCGATTGCGGCCAAGCATTGCTACGAGCTGGAGGGCGGCCTCTATTTCGACACCTCAACGGTCGCCCGCTATGGCGCTCTCGCACGCGCAAAAACCGAGGATGGTGAAGGCCGTATCGAAGAGGTCGAAGGCAAGCGCCACGCCGCCGACTTCGCGATCTGGCGCAAAACCCCGGCGGGCGAGACGCGCCAGATGGAATGGGATTCGCCCTGGGGCCGCGGAGCCCCCGGCTGGCACCTCGAATGTTCGGTGATGTCCGAAGCGTTGCTCGGTTTCCCCTTCGACATCCACACCGGCGGCATCGACCACCGCGAGATCCACCACCCAAACGAGATCGCGCAGAACCAGGCGCACAGCTGCAGCGACGCCAGCGGCGCGCGCATCTGGATGCACAATAATTTCCTGATCGAACGCAGCGGCAAGATGTCGAAATCGAGCGGCGAATTCCTGCGCGTCCAGTTGCTGATCGATAAGGGCTACCACCCGCTCGCCTTTCGGCTGATGTGCCTGCAGGCGCATTACCGCAGCGAGCTGGAGTTTTCGTGGGAAGGCCTTGGCGCCGCGCTGACGCGGCTCAAACGGCTCGTCATGGCTGCCGTGCCGGTCCGCGAGGCCGAGAGCGCCGAGGTCACCGACCACCGGCTAACCGATCTGCTCGCGAAATTCGACATGGCGATTTCGGATGATCTCAACACGGCGGTCGCGCTGACCTTGATCGAGGAAGCGGCGGCGATGAAAAAGATCGACGCAGGCCAGAAGCGCGCAACGCTCGCAGCAATGGATGCCGTGCTCGGGCTCGACCTGTTGACCATCGAGCGCAGCGATCTGCGCGTTCGGCCCAAGTCCACAACGATCGGCGAGGACGAGATCAAAGCCACGCTGGGGCGCCGCCAGGACGCGCGCGCCGCAAAGGACTTCGCCGCCTCCGACGCACTCCGCGACGAGCTCATCGCCGCGGGGGTGGAGGTGATGGATGGCGACCCGCTCGGGTGGGATTGGCGGCTCGACGCCAATTAGAGACTTGCCCTGACTCGGCGGACTGCTAGCTTCGTTGCATGTCGCAACTGATCTGCTGGCTGCTTGTCGGTCTTGCCCATCTTGTCCCCGCGCTCGCGCTGGTCCGGCCGGCGCTGATCACGCGGCTTTATGGCGTCGCGCCGGACAGTGCGCTCTTCCTCTTGATGCATCACCGCGCGGCGCTGTTCTTCGCGGTGCTCGTCGCGTGCGTCTGGGCCGCCTTCGACCCCGGCGGGCGCAAGATCGCGACCATGCTCGCCGCGATCTCGATGCTCAGCTTCCTGTTTCTCTACCAGTCATACGGGCGCCCAGCTCAACTCACCACCATCGCGCTCGTCGATCTGATCGGCCTCGTCCCGCTCGCTTGGGCAGGCCGGCACGCATTTCAGCAGTAGGGATTTTATGACCAAGACCGTCACCGTCCTGTCGGGGCTCATCCGGCCGCTCGTCGAAACCCGCCTGCCCGACTGGGTCGAGCCGCGCTTTTTCCGGTCGAAGGACGAAGCCCTCAGCCTCGCACCCGACGCCGAAATCGGCTGGTTCGACATGTATGACAAGAAGGACATGGCGGCGATCATTACCGCAGCGACGAACCTCAAATGGCTCAACTCGATCTACGCCGGCGTCGACGGCATGCCGCTCGATCTGCTTGGGCAGCGCGGCACGGTCGTCACCAACGGCGCCGGAATCAACGCGATCACCATCGCCGAATATGTCGTGATGGGCATGCTGACCGTTGCCAAAGGATACCGCGATGTCGTCCGCGCGCAGGAACGCCGCGAATGGCTGATGGACTCGCCGGGCAAGGTCGAACTGTTCGGGTCGAAGGCGTTGCTGCTCGGCTATGGCGCGATCGGCAAGCTGATCGAGGAACGGCTGAAGGCGTTCGCGGTCGACATGACCGTCGTGCGCCGTTCGCCCGGTCCGAACACGCTGGCACCCGATCAATGGCGCGCACAGCTGAGCAATTTCGACTGGGTGATCCTCGCGGTCCCCGCAACTTCTGAAACCGACGGCATGATCGGCGCCGAGGAGTTGGCGGCAATGAAACCGACCGCGACCCTCATCAACATCGCGCGCGGCAGCGTCGTCGATCAGGATGCGCTCGTCGCCGCGCTGAACGAAAAGCAGATCGCGTCCGCCTTCCTTGACGTCACGACCCCCGAACCGCTCCCCGCCGATGACCCGCTGTGGAGCCTCGACAACGCCCACATCACCATGCACCTGTCGGGCCGCGCGCAGGACAAGATGTTCGTGCGGTCGGCGCAGCGGTTTCTGGAGAATCTAGAGCGCTGGCATAACGGGGCGGCGGTTGAGCCGCGAGTCGATCTGACCCTGGGCTATTGAACGGCGCGGCAGAGCAAGCTCAGGATTCTTTAGCGAAATCCGGGCGAACGGTCATTCCATACCGAGCGCATTGGCAGGTTGTTGCACACCGCCCTCTCGTTTCCGAAACCACTGCAATATGGCTTTTTGGCTGGGCATTTCGAGGTGGCGGTAGAATAAATCGGCAATGAGCAAAATCAGGATCCAAACCATGATTGTCGCGACCATCGATCCGGTCCGACCCAGTTCCCCGAGCTGCGAAACGGCTGTAGCGGCCAGTAAATATACCGGCACATGAATCAGGTAGATTGAATAACTGCGATCGCCGAACCAGATCATCACGCGAGATTCCAGAACTTTGGTCCGCAAAGCCAACAGAATGGTAGCCGGCCAAGCCACTACGCTGGTGAGGATCAACCAAGCGCCTTCCGGGACTATGACAAAAGGCAAGGCCGCTGGAACAATTAGAACAGCGCCCGGTATTGGATCGGCAAACTTCACATACCGCCGCAGAATGACCCCGCAGAAGAACCCCAACAGGCCGCGGCCGATGAGCGCTTCCCAGGCCCCTAGCGCAAAGATGCAATAGGTTCCGGCGAAGATCGCAACCACAGCGCTGACTCGAAGCGCCCGCGCACCGGCCGTCGCCGCAAGGATGAACACGGCGTAGCAAAACACCTCCACCGAAAGAGACCAAGCTGGACCGTTCAACGTCTGGGTCGGTGCTGGAAGAAAAACATGCAGCATGGCAAGCGAGGTCATCGCGTTCGCCACCGTGGTTTCAGGAGCATCTCGTAGTATCAATATGATGCAGGCCAACGAAACGGCATGCAGTGGCCAAAGACGGGCAAACCGGGACAAGGCGAAAGACGAAATCGTCGTCCCGGCGCGCAGGCGCCAGCCATCAAGATAGCAATGTGCGAAGACGAAGCCGGACAGTACGAAGAAGAGATCGACCATCGACCAGCCCCAATGCTGAAACCAACCCAATCCCGGAACGCCGTTGAGCGGGTTGGATTCTTGACTGAACAATATCCGTAGATGGAAGACAAAGCTGATGAAGCAGGCCGCTAACCCGCGCAATCCGTCGAGTCGCAACAATCTGTCCGGGGAAGGGCGTGTCTGCATTCGGATCCAACGGTGTCAGGTGCGCCACCCATCGTTCGAAAACAAACTGCGCGGTTCGACGTATCGATATGAAATCGCGATAAAAATGACGTTAACGCGGAGACGGCGTCGCTGTGACGATCGACATGGATACGTCGCGGTCGCGGGTCAGCGCGGCCGCTCGGCCTTCAACTCCCGCACCAGCGGCTGCAAGTTCGCATCATATTTCGCCAGCATCGTGTGCGCGCCGGCAAAATCGTAAAAGCTCACCAGTTCGCGCCCGTTCCAGCGGTGGAGCGCGTAGGCGGGGTCTTCGGCAACGATCATTGGCCGGTCGTCGGGTCGATTCGCATCGATCGGGCGCAGGTCGAGCGAGACCTGCGGCGCGGTCGATGAACAGATGGCGACAGTGCGCCCCTCCCACGCCACGGTGACGCTGCGATGCAGGTGACCGCAGATCAGCCCGCGCACCTGCGGATTGCGGCTGACGACATCGGTGAAGGTCTTGACCCACGGCTCGTCGGGATGCGTGTTCATCCATTCGATGCCGCTTTCAATCGGCGGATGGTGCATGACGATATAGGTCGGCTTGGCCGGATCCTTCGCCAGTTCGGCGTCGAGCCACGCGGCGCGCGTGTCGCAAAAGGCGCCGCCATGGCGCCCTTCCTCCAGTGTATCGATCGTCACCAGCCGCAGTTCGGGCAGGTCGATCGCATATTGGACAAAGCCGTTACCGTCATCGAGGCCGGGAAAACGCGCATGAAAATTGTCGCGCAGATCATGGTTGCCGACGCTGGCCCACACCGGAAAGGGGCAGCGCGAAAAGGCGTTGGCGAGGCGGCGGTAGCTTTCTTCGTCGCCGCGATCGGTAATGTCGCCCGTCGCGAGAAGCAGATCGGGACGGTTCGGCCCGTCGATCAGCACGTCGAGCACCTCGTCGAGCCGCTTGCGGTTATACTCGGCCGGATTGTCCGGATCAAATCCCAAGTGGATATCGGTGATCTGGGCGATCAGCACATCCGTCCCCTGCTCCGGTCCATTATCGGCCCCGGTCCTAAACCTATCCGCCCCGACTTGCCGCGTGCAAAGCAGGTGTGCGCCACATCACTTTGTAAAGACCCCGCGCCCCGGTGACTGTGATCAAGCTCACATCATAGGTACCACGCAGAGGTTTATTTGTGATTGCTGCGGCATTTACCTTCCGCTGACGGTTCGGAACCCATGGCTGGCCACCATCCGAATGATATTCGTGGCACATCGCGCACGGCGATTCGGTCGCGGTTTCGACCTTCACGATCCGCGCCCCGCCCTCGCCGACATGACAATCGCGACATTGGCGCAGGCCCGGCACGAGCAGGTCCGCCGATGTTTTCGACCCCGTCGCAGCGGTGTGGCAATCGGCGCAGTCGGTTTCGCGGTGCGCGTCATGGTCGAACCAGCCCTTTTGCAGGTAGCGCGCGGTTTGAACCACCGCTGCCACGCGCCAGCTGTTCCCGGTCTGCGGGGCAAAGATCGTATGGCAGTCGTAACAGGCGCCGCCCTTTGAGAACACCGCGCGCACCGCGTCCTCGGCGCGGCCGGGCCGAACCGCGACTTCGCGGAAATAGATATTATACACCTGTCCCTCGGCATAAGCGCCGGGGCGCCGCCGCTGCATCCCGCCCAGCTGGAGCGGCCGCGAAGGCGGGGTCGAGCGGTAATAGGCGGTGAGGTCGGCGACAACCTGATCGGGCTCGCCATGGCGCAGCGTGCGCGTCGTGCCGCCGACGGTCTCGAATGCCAGGCTGTGGCACATCGCGCAGTCGCGTTCCATTTCGACCGGCTTGACGCGCACCCCGTCGGCCTCGACGCGGTGGCAATTTTCACACTCCAGCTTTTGCCCGAAGTCGTAACGCCCGCGGAAACTCGCCGCCATCCGCGCGACCCCGCCGGTCGCCTGCAAATGCATGTCGTGCGGGAATTTCAGGCCGTTATAGTCGACCGTCCCCTTGCCCGGCGCCGCGCGCGCCAGCCTCGCGCCGGGTGCAGCGCGGACGACCGGGCGGAATTCTGGATGGCTGGTGCCAAAATCGGCCGCGTCGGCGAGCGTGGTGGGATGCCCCGCCGTCTTGAGCCGAGCCGACATCCCGTCGTGGCAATCGGCGCAGAATTTCTGCGGCGTCGCGGGCATCGGCCCCGAACCCTCATGCTCGGTATGGCACTCGACGCAGCGCCCCTGTGGCTTGTTGAAGGTCTTCGCGAAGCCCGCGAGGATGCGCTCGCCGACGCCCGGCGGATGCCGCGCCGCCAGCAGCATCGCGGTCGGTGCATTGGCGTGTGCCATGCTCATCGCCTTGTGCTCACCGGTGTGGCAGCCGACGCAGGCCTTGTCGGTCACTGCGACAAATGGTTCGACATGACACGACTGGCAGTCGTTCTTCAGGCTGGCATGCGCGCTCGACAGCGGGCCCGAGAGCCACGCGCTGTCGGCATGATAACCGTCAGGGCGCTCGTTCACATTCTTGTAGCTGTACCACGCCCAGATTGGTCCGATCAGAAACGCCAGCAGCATCAATATACCGAACGCCCAAGCCCCCATCCGCTTGCCCAGCATCACGCCCTGCAGCGAGAAGGCCTTGGCCTCGTCGACATCCTTCGACGACTGCGACAGCTCATCGATCCGCTCGACGAGCAGGATGATATCCTCACCCTCGCGTGCGATCGTCAGCCGATGCCCGCCAAAACGCAGCTCGCCGCCCGCGGCGCTGTCGATGTCGGCGACGGTCTCGCTGCGCCCGTTGAGGTCGAACCCCAGTCCCTCGCTCGCCGCGACGCGGACATGACGGCCATCGGCGCTGCTGATCGTCGCATGGTGCGGGTTCACCGCCAGATCGGCAACGTGAATGATATTGCTGCCCTCGCGGCCGAGCGTGATCGCGTCGCCGGGCAATGGCGTGTCGCGGATGATCTGTTTGCCGGTTTTCGTCGTCGAAATACGGCGCAGGATGAAGCTCATGATCCCCGCCTTACCAATAGAAAAAGACGCTGATGATGTGCGCCGACAGCGCTGCGATCAGCGCAAAGGTCAGCGGCACATGCACATAGAGCCAGATTTCGAGCAGCGCACGCAGCCGCAGATGCGCGCGCAATCGCGCCAGCGCCGCAACCTTCTGCTTGAGCAGCCCGACGACCTTTTCGCGCGCCGCGGCATCGCTGCTGTGCGACGCCGCCAGCGTACGCAGCGCTGCCGCCGTCGCGCAGTTCGGATAGCGCCCGCCCAGGCGCGCGACGATGCCGCCAGCGAAGGGATCTTCATCGAGCGCGGCAAGCACCGGCGCGGTATCCTCCGGCGTCAGAGGCTGCGCCGCGCTATGCAGCTGCCGGTCGAAAGCGCGGATCGCCTCGAGCATCTGCATCTGCGTCATCTCGTCGCGGTTGTTCGACAGCGCTGCGGGCAAGGTCGCATAGACGATCACCCCATAGAGCCCCGACAGGATCACCAGCATCATCAATGCCCACGCCAGCGTGTGGACGTTCCAGCCCAGCTGGAACCCGGTGTGCCAGGTGCCGATGACGATCAGGCTGAGCCCGAGATAGACATGCGCCGAGGTCCATGCCTTAAGCGACCAATAGTCATTCGTCATCTTGCGCTTGCGATAGCCGAGCGCGGTCAGCCACAGGATCAGTCCCGCGCCGATCGTCCCCAACGTATAACCGTACCAGCTGCCGCCATTGTGCCGCGGTGTTGCATCGACCAGCGCGTAGGAGATGATGATCAGCAGGCACATCCCGCCCGAAATCTTCGCCCAGCGAAAGCCCGCATAGCGCAGAAATCCCTCATGCTTGCGCTCGCGGACCCGCTCGGTCTGGGTCGCCTTGTTGCGCCGCCGTTGAAAGAGCAAGGCCATCAGTCGGTCCCCTCTTCCAGCCGCGCGATCGACAGAAACTCTTCGGGCGATACGCGGATCGCGGCGCCGGTCGGACAGGCGCGCACGCACGCCGGGCCGCCCGCGATGCCCTTGCACATGTCGCATTTGACCGCGATCTTCTTCGGCTTCTCGTCACCCAGCTGCTGCTTGGTCCATTTGGGCGACGGCTCGCCGGGGCCGGGGCCGAAACCGGTTAGCAGCCAGCGCAGCAGGCTCGGCTTTTCGGGCGGCGCCGCTTCCATGCGGATCACGCCATAGGGGCAGTTGCGCATGCAGTTGCCGCACCCGATGCACCCCGGCTCCATGAACACTTCGCCGTCAGGGCCGCGGTGGATGACGTTGGGCGGGCAGTCGGCCATGCAATGCGGATGCTCGCAGTGGCGGCAGCTGGTTGGCACATGCAGATGCGCAAAGGTCTTGCCCGCCTCGCGGTCGAGCCGCGACAAGCCTTCGTGGCTGTCGGCGCACGCCTTCTCGCAATTGTCGCAGCCGACGCACAGATTCTCATCGATCAGCAGCGCATCGGTCGCCTCGCCCAGACCCTCCCTCATGATGAAGGTCGCGGTGTCCGAATAGAGATCGACCGCGCTCGAATAGCTGGCTTTGCGTGATTCGATGAAGTCGTTCATCTGCGCGCGCTCGGCCACCGCAGCCTCGGTCGCGGCGCGCACTTGCGGGCGCGCCGCGAGCATCTTGCGGAAGCTTTCGCCGGTCAGCTTGATCAATTCGGCGCCGACCGCGGCCTTCACCGTGGCGTTGCGCGGCTGCCCGCTGAGCACGCCCATTTCGCCGAAAAAGCTGCCCGCGGGGAGATAGCGCAGGAAGATCGGTTTGCCGCCGATGTCCTTCTCGACCACCATCGACCCCGACCGGATCACATAGACGTCGTCGCCTTGCTCGCCCTCGGTCAGCACGACCTTGCCCGCGGGCACACGCTCGACCTCGGCGGTATCGACCACCGGTCCCAGATCATCGACGGTCAGCCCGCCCTTGAAAATCTGGAGCAATTGGCGCTCGAGCGAGATGCGGTTGATCACCCGCTTCGCGCCCGGCACCGACGCCATCAGCTTGAGCGCCGCGGTGCGCGACACTTCGACAAAAATGCTGTCTTCGCCGGCGCGGATCGTCGCGCCGCGCTTGCGGCCCGAAATCAGCCCGACCTCGCCAAAGATCGACCCCTGCTCAATCGATACGGTGAAATCGGGGCCGACCTCGACCACCGCATGACCGTCGGCGATCGCGAACAGCGAAGACCCCGGCTCGCCTTTTTCGAACACGACGTCGCCCTTGCGATAAAAAGCGACCTTCGAATCGAGCATGAACTCGCGCATCTGCAGCGGCGAAACATCGGCAAAGATGCTGACCCGCGCTCGCAGATACTCCAGCCACTCGCTGACCGATTTCTGCTGCGGCAGGCCGGCAAAAATCGCCGCCAGATCCTTTTCGTCCGCAGAGGTGAGCGCCGCGTTGCCGTTCAGGAACTCGACAACGTCATAGCCCTGATTCATGCAATGCTTGATCAGCGGATAGCCCGCGAGCGCGCCGATGACATAGAGGCCGGGGACCGTCGTCTCGAACGTCGGCGACAGTTTCGGAAAAGCCTCACGGTCGGGGCCGGTAAATTCGATCCCCATCGATTCGACAAAGCCGCGCGGCGCGACCGATCCCAATCGCGCGACGATCACGTCGCACTCGATCTTTTCCTCGCCGTTCGGGGTGTCGAGCGTCAGCCAGCCGGGCTCGACCTTCGTCGGCTGCGTCTCGGTGCGGATCGACATGAAGCCGTTCTCGCCCGCCTCGGTCATGTCGGCGACATTCTTCGCCTTGGCGCGTGCGAAATCCTTTGAGCGGTTGAGGATGGTGACGGTGTTTTCGAGCGCTTCTTCGGCGACACCGAGCGCGTTTTCGATCCCCGCGTCACCCGATCCGACCACGGTGATATGCTTGTCCTTGAAATCCTCGGGATCGTCGACCTGATAGATGATGTGCGGCAGGTCGGCGCCCTCGCATCGCATCCGGTTCGGATTGCCCTGCGTCCCGATCGCCAGCACGATATTCTCGGCGTGAAAGACGTCGCCCTTGGCGGTCTTGATCGCGAACGCGCCCTTTTCGCCGGTCACCTCGGTCACCTCGGCGTGGTACGCTACATTCACCTTGTTGTTCGCGGCGTCCTCGTCCCAATTGCCCAGGATATATTCGCGCGCACCCTCGGCAAAGCGGCAGTCGGAGCGCAGGTCGAGCCGCTCGGGCGTCGCGAGCACGCGCTTGCCCTTTTGATATTTGAAGATGGTGTCCGACAGATGGTCGGTCTTTTCGAGCAGGATATGGCTGAGACCCAGCTGTGCGGCGCGCGATGCCGCGCTCAGCCCCGCCGGCCCAGACCCGATGATCGCGACCTTGACTGCCTCGCTCATGCGCGTGCGACCAAGCGGCGGCAAAAGCCGCTATCGCAATCGCTGGTCGTGATGCTGACGAACGCGCGCACGGGCATCCTACCCCCCTCTCGCCAGCCCCCCGGCGAATTCATAACGGATGCGACCCGGACTATATGTCCTGGACGCAAAGCTATGCCCTTGAAAGCGGGGAAAGGTCAACCGGTGGCATGGAAATGTCCGTCGAAACCGAGAATATACCGCCGCAACGGACGCGACATGACAAAGCGGTACAGCAAAGCTCAGCCGCTGCGGCGACCGCGACCGCTATTTCCAAAGGAAAAGCATACCAAGCCAAAGGCGACCTAGGTGCCGAGCCACTGCAAGGTGTCCACCGTAGACGACGCCCATATTGACCCCGTGTCGACATGATAGGCGGTGGCGACAAGGCCCGGCCTCATCGGGCGCGGCCGAAGCGTAGCCGATGGCATCTCGTAGGGTTTCGTGGCGGATCCTTTGTCCCCACCCTGTGGCGGGCTCGCAGCGATGTCGTTCATATCGCGGGCATGTTGCTCGGCGGATTGAGCATGCGCCATTCTGGGCACCATGGCTGTCAGACCCAAAATGACCGGCAAGCCAACAACATTGAACAAATTCATATAAATATTTTCCACTGCGAAGACGCGAGGCAAGCTTCTTCACGCATGGGTTTAGGCGCTACGAAAAATGGCGTCATCGTTCCGCATGACCCAGGTCAATATCGAAGGCCATGCCCAAATAGCGTGAAACGCCAAGGATGTATCTCGCCCGGTCGCCGTGCATGCGACGGACGTAAGCCGCCATTCAAACGGCGCCTGTGATGGACATCACAACTCGCACACCGCCGGCGGCGGCAGCGGTCAGGCGAGTTCGAACATCGCTGCCACGCCGGTCGACGCGGTCGGCTCGAACCGCGCCCAGCCATCGGGGCCAAGCCGTTCGATCGGGCGGAATCGCGCCTTGTACGCCATGCGCGCCGACCCTTCGATCCAATAGCCGAGATAGACGTAAGGCAGTCCGGCGCGCGCGGCGCGCTGGACATGGTCGGCGATGATATAGGTGCCCAGCCCCTCGCGCAACGGATGCGCTGCGTCGAAGAAGCTGTAGATCATCGACAATCCGTCGCCCTGCCGGTCGGTCAGGCAGCAGCCGATCAGTCGGCCCTTGCTGCCGTCGCTGGTCGGCTCGCGATATTCGATCATGTAGCTATCGACCGGGGTCTGTTCGACCATGTCGGCGAAATCCTGCTCGTCCATGTCGGCCATGCCGCCATTGGGGTGGCGCGCGCCGAGATACGAACGCAGCAGGCTATATTGTTCTTCGGTCGCCCATGGCTTGCACGCGGTGGCGACCAGGTCGCTGTTGCGGCGAATGGTACGTTTCTGCGAGCTGCTGGGGACAAACTCGCTCGCGCAGACGCGCACCGACACGCATGCCGAACAATCAGCACAGCTCGGGCGGTACGCCACCGACTGGCTGCGCCGGAAGCCGATCCGGCCGAGCGCGTCGTTCAGCTCGTTCGCCGTATTGCCGCTGAGCTCGGTGAACACCTTGCGCTCGGTCTTGCCCGCCAGATAGGGGCAAGGCGCCGGGCTGGTGACGAAAAATCTTGGAAAACGGAACGGTGCGGACACGCGGTTTGGACCTCCAGAAAGGCGATGCGGAATCCCCCCGACGCGGGTCCGACGATCACCACCCACCAACTATGCCGCGCGGCGTCAATGGTGCAAAGTCTGTTTACCATTTTTAGTCGTGCCGTTCTGACTCAGGTCGAAAATTATCTGAATCGCGCGGTAAGGATTGTGCCGTTTTGAATCAAAGGGGTCGGGCTTTGACACTCCCCGGTCTCAAGCCCCCATATCCTTCATCCCGGCGAAGGTCGGGATGACGACAGCTGCTCAGCTATACCCGCGCAGTTCGTCGCCGGTCAGCGTCGCCACGTGGAGCACGTTGGTCGACCCCGGGGTACCGAACGGAACCCCCGCCATCATCACCAGCTTGGCGCCCGCCTTGCCGATGCCGTGGCGCAGCGCCATGCGCTTGCCCTTGGCGATCATCTCTTCGAAACTGCCGATGTCTTTGGTCGGCACCGCATGCGCGCCCCACAGCAGCCCGAGCCGCCGCGCCGCCTCCTTCTTCGGCGTCAGCACCAGCAAAGGCGCGTTCGGCCGCTCGCGCGCGACGCGGCGCGCGGTCGATCCCGACGCGGTGAAACAGATGATCGCGTCGGCGGCGATCGTTGCGATGATGCTGCCCGCGGCTTCGGCCAGCGCATCGGCGGTCGTCGCATCGGGCAGCGTTTCGGTGAAATGCAAGCGGCGGAAATAATCGGGGTCGCTTTCGACCGATCGCGCGATGCTGTCCATCATCGTCACCGCCTCGATCGGCCAGGCGCCCGCGGCAGTTTCGGCCGACAGCATGATCGCATCGGCGCCGTCGTAGATCGCGGTGGCAACATCGCTCACTTCGGCGCGCGTCGGCGACGGCGAAACGATCATCGATTCGAGCATTTGGGTCGCCACGACGACGGGCTTGCCCATGCGGCGCGCGGTCGCGACGATGCGCTTTTGCAACGGCGGCACCGCTTCGGGCGGCAATTCAACCCCCAGGTCGCCGCGCGCAACCATGGCAGCGTCGGCGAGCTCGAGGATTTCCTCGATCCGCTGCACCCCCGACGGCTTTTCAAACTTCACCAGCAGCGCCGCTTTGCCACCGATCAGCGTCCGCGCCTCGGCGACGTCCTCGGGCCGCTGGACGAACGACAAGGCGATCCAGTCGACATGCTGTTCGAGCGCGAAGGTCAGATCCTTGCGATCCTTTTCGGTCAGCGCCGCGAGCGGCACAACGACGTCAGGGACATTGACCCCCTTGCGATCCGAAATCTTGCCGCCGACCTCGACCACCGTGTCGATCCGCGTCGGCGACACCGCTTTCACGCGCAGCACCAGCTTGCCGTCGTCGATCAGCAGCCGCGTGCCTGCCTCCAGCGCGGCGAACAATTCGGGGTGCGGCAAATGAACCCGGGCCACGTCACCTGGTGCCGTGTCGGCATCAAGCGCGAACGGCTCGCCCTTGACCAGTTCGACCGGGCCATCCTTGAACGCGCCGACGCGCAGCTTTGGCCCCTGCAGATCGACGAGAATCGTCGTCGGGCGGCCGGTTTCTTTCTCCAGCGCGCGGATCGCGGCGATGACCTTGGCATGACCGGCATGATCGCCATGACTCATATTGACGCGAAATGCGTCGGCACCGGCGCGGTGCAGCGCCGCGATCATCTCGGGATTCGCGCTCGCAGGGCCAAGCGTCGCCAAGATGCGCACCTTGCGCTGGCGGGGGGTAAAACTCTGGACCACAAATGCTCCGAACCGATAAAAAGCTGGGGTCGCTTGCGTAGGCGCGTTGCCCCCGGCAAGGCAAGCCACGTATAGCTATTCATGCCACCATCAGAAGGAAATCCGCCATGTCCTGCAGCGACGATCAGGCCGCTAAGAATGACGCCCTTGATACGCTTGACAACGCGGCTGCCGCCGCGGCCTTCCGCCGTCTGGTCCGGCTGCTCCAGCATCGCAGCGACGCCGCGAACATCGACCTCATGGGCCTCGCCGGTTTCTGCCGCAACTGTCTGGGCGACTGGATCGCCGAGGCGGGCGGCATGGACAAGGAAACCGGCCGCGCGATCGTCCACGGCATGCCGACCGCGGAGTGGAAGGCACTGCATCACACCGCGGCTACCCCCGAACAACTCGCCCGGATGGAAGAGAGCATGGCGAAGAACCCAGGCCGCTGACCTTGCTACGGCCCGGCTTTCGCGACATGATCGAGCAACCGGCCGGACCGACACGGCCAACAGGGAGACTATCGGGATGCGTATGACATGGGCCGCAGCGACGATCGCGGCAGGACTGATCGCGAGTACGCCGCTCGCCGCGCAACCATCCACCACCACCTATATCCATGCCGGGCGTTTGCTCGACCAGCCGGGACGAGAGCCGCGCGGACAATCGACGATCATCGTCCGCGACGGCAAGATCGCCGAAGTGCGCGATGGCTTTGCCGCTCCCGAAGGCGGTGCGCGGGTCATCGACCTGACAAACGCTTTTGTCCTGCCCGGGCTGATCGACATGCACGTTCATATCTCGAGTGACGATAACCTGCTGCGTAGCCGCCTCGAATCCTCCGGGCGCGACGTCGAGGATGTGTTCGTCATCGCTCAGGACAATGCCCGCAAGACGCTGGAAGCGGGGTTTACGACCGTGCGCGACCTGGGCGGCGATGGCCGGACCACGACCACGCTGCGCGATGCGATCAACAACGGCGTGATCGTTGGCCCGACCGTCATCCCGGCGGGGACAATGATTTCGGTGACCGGCGGCCACGGTGGGGTCAATGGACTGAACCGCACGCTGACCCATGCGGTTGCGGCCGAGCGGACCAATATCTGCGACGGACCCGACAGCTGCGCCAGCGCCGTCCGCGCCCAGATTTCGCTCGGCGCAGAGGTCATCAAGTTCGCGGCGACCGGCGGGGTGCGCTCAAATGTCGCGGGCGGGCTGGGCAAGCAGATGTCCGATGCCGAGATGAAATCGGTGGTCGACACCGCGCACAGCTTTGGCCGGAAGGTCACCGCTCATGCGCATGGCAAGGAAGGCATCGATGCCGCGCTGCGCGCTGGAGTCGATTCGATCGAGCATGGCAGCTTCATCGACGATGAGACGGTCAAGTTGTTCAAGGCGTCCAATGCGGCGCTGGTGCCGACCGCGGTCGCGCCGATCGCTGCGCTGGCGCAGGCGCGGCGCGGCGACGCGCCGGGTCCGCAGCTTGCCAAGGCCGAGGAAGCGGCAGCGTCGCACGCCGCCAGCATGGCGCGGGCAATCAAGGGCAATGTCCGCATCCTGTTCGGCACGGATTCGGGCGTTGCGCCCCACGGCGACAATGCCAAGGAATTTGCGCTGATGGTCAAGGCCGGGATGACCCCGGCGCAGGCAATCAAGGCCGCGACCAGCGACAATGCGGCCGAACTCGCCCGGCCGATCGGGGCGATCCTGCCGGGGCGCGAGGCCGACATCATTGCCGTCGGCGGCGACCCGCTGGCCGACGTCACCGCGCTCGAAAAGGTCAATTTTGTGATGCGGCGCGGCGTCGTCCACAGACTGGACGGCAAGCGCCAGGCCTTTCCGCCCGAGTGACGCGGCGCCACCAAGAAAGCATGGCCAAAAATCCTCCGGGGCTTTAGGACGCGCCAACCGCGATTCTCGCGACGCATCATCCCAATCACCGGAGCATAAAATGAGCGAAGCCACCGTATCCGACGAACAACTGCGCCTTTTCATCGAGCGCATCGAACGGATGGAAGAAGAGAAAAAGGGCGTCGCCGACGACATTCGCGACACCTATAACGAAGCGAAATCACAGGGTTACGACCCGAAGATCATGCGCCAGATCGTGCGCCTACGCAAATTGCCCGTCAACGACCGCAAGGAAATGGAAGCGATCCTCGACGTGTATAAATCGGCGCTCGGCATCGACTGAGCCCAGCAACGATCAGCACAGGAGAATGACGATGTTCAGCACCACCACCAATACCGTCGAAGGCCGTCCGGTCCGCGAATATCTGGGCATCGTCACCGGCGAAGTGATCGTCGGCGCGAACCTGTTCCGCGACCTGTTCGCGTCCATCACCGACATCGTCGGCGGCCGCTCGGGCAAATATGAGGATGTCCTCGCCCGCGCCCGCAAGGAAGCGATCAGCGAAATGGAAGCCGAAGCCGCGCGGCTCGGGGGCAATGCGGTGGTGGGGGTCGACCTCGACTATGAAGTACTCGGCCAGAACGGGTCGATGCTGATGGTATCGGCCAGCGGGACGGCGGTCATCATCTGACAGGAGTGTTTATGGGGGCCCGATCGACGAGGGGGGCGGCGCTGATATTCGCCGCGGCGATGTTCGGCGGACAGGTCGCGGCGCGGGATACCCTGCCCGATCCTGCGACGATCAACGTCCCCGACATAGCGCCGTCAGCCGATCCCAAGGTGCAAAAGGAAGGGTATAAATTCTTCTTCTTTCACAATCCGGCCGTCAGTTTCGCCCAAGCCTATGCCGACATTGCCGAATGCCGCAGCTTTCTGGTTCGCGACGGCGTGACGACCTTGCCGACCTTCCGGCCCTGGGCCGAACCCCTCAAGCGCAAGCCCCAAGGCTATACCGCTGGCTCCTATGGTCTCGTCGGCGCAGCGATGGCTTCGATCATCGTGCCGAAGCTGGAACGCGGACAGCGCAACAACAAGCTGCGCCGCTGCATGCAGCCCCGCGGCTACGCCCGCTACGCGATCGCCGAGGCGGATTGGGACCGGTTGAACGACGGCGATGCGGCGACCCTCATCGCGATGCAGGCAAAACTCGCGTCCGGCCCCAAACCCTCGACGACGGAGGTCAGCGAATGATCCGCCTGCTCCTTGCCTGTTTGCTGGTGTTCGCACCCGGAATCGCGCTGGCAAAAGGCGGCGACGGCGTCCTCAACCACACAGTCGCGCCCGCCACTCTCGATCCCGCCAAGGCCTATCTGCTGTTCCGGTCGAGCACCGCGAAATCGGGCATGATCAACATCGAGCATATTTTCCTGCGTATCCCGGCCGAGGCGGAAATCGCCGCCTATCGCAACGCGAAGGAAGCCGCTTACGCGGCAGATCTGCCAAAGCTCACCAAAAAGGCGAGGGACGGGAAGCCGCCGACGATCGACGAATATGCCTTTACCTATGATGGGCCGGTAAACGCCTTTGCCGTCGATGCCGGGGATTTTCTGGAAGATGGCGCGATGCGCACCTTTCTGGTCGAGGTGCCTGTGGGAACCTATATTCTCTACGGCGTTTCGGTGGGCGGACGCGGCATCACCACCTGTAATTGTCTTGGCACCGTCAAATTTGCGGCGCGCCCCGGAGTGATTACCGAGATGGGCTCGCTGTTCGCCGACAAGGTACACAAAGAATCACCGATTCCGCATCTCGAGGACAATTTGGGACCGTCGATGTTCGCCTATGGCTTCACCTTGGGGCAAGCGCTTGTTCCGCCAACCGATGCTCTTATTCGACCGGTTTCGCTTGCCGCCCTTCCCTTGGAGAACGCCGACTATCACGCGGTGGGGCTGTTTCCCGAACCTGGGGCCGACTGGATCAATCGGCTTGCCCCGGTTCCCGGCATCTTGGGCTACGAACGCGGGCGCGTGATCGATCTGCGCACAGGAAAACCGGCTGAATAGGCAAAGGCTGAGGCGCAAGGGCGTTGAAAATTGTCGCCCGCTACGCGATAGGCCGCTTCATCAAATCACTTTCAAGCAGGATCCTCCCGTGGCCGGCCATAGTAAATTCAAGAACATCATGCACCGCAAGGGTGCGCAGGACAAAAAGCGCAGCACGCTGTTTTCGAAGCTCGCACGCGAGGTCACCGTCGCGGCGAAGATGGGGCTGCCCGATCCCGACGCGAACGCGCGCCTGCGCGCGGCGGTCAACGCCGCCAAAGCGCAGTCGATGCCCAAGGACAATATCCAGCGCGCGATCGACAAGGCGACCGGCGGCGACGGCGATAATTACGAAGAGATCCGTTACGAGGGCTATGGCCCCGGCGGCGTGTCGCTGATCGTCGAGGCGCTGACCGATAACCGCAACCGCACCGCCACGAACGTCCGCACCGCCTTTGCCAAGAACGGCGGCAACCTCGGCACGTCGGGCAGCGTCGCGCACGGCTTCGACCGTCTCGGGCTGATCAGCTATCCCGCCAAGGCAGGCGACGCCGACACGGTGTTCGAAGCGGCACTTGATGCCGGCGCCAGCGACGTCGAATCGTCCGAGGACGGCCACGACATCTGGACCGAAATCGACGGCCTGCACGAAGTTGCCAAGGCCTTGGAAGCCAAGCTGGGCGAGGCCGAGGGCGTGAAGCTCGCGTGGCGACCGACGATGAAGAGCGAAATCGCCGATGAAGCGACGGCGCAGACGCTGTTCAAGCTGATCGACACGCTCGACGACGACGACGATGTGCAGACCGTGTGGGGCAATTACGAAATCCCCGACGCGGTGATGGAGAAACTGGGTTGATTTACCCCTCTCCCCTTGGGGGAGAGGGTTGCCCAGACTTGCGGGCTCTGCCCGCTAGCCGCAGCTGGGTGAGGGTATACGAAGCCCTTATGCCCTCACCAAATCCGGCTAGCCAGACACGCTGGCAAGCCTCTCTCCCAAGGGGAGAGGGTTCGCGATGATCATCCTCGGCCTCGACCCCTCGCTCAGCTGCACCGGCTGGGGGATCATCCGTATCGAGGGCAGCCGGATCAGCCACATCGCGAACGGCCAGATCAAGACCGACGCAAAAGCCGCCCTGCCCGATCGGCTGGCACACATTGACACCGTGCTTGCATCGGTAATCGCTGACCACGCGCCGCAGTGCGCCGCGGTCGAGGAAGTCTTCGTCAACGATAACCCCCAATCGACGCTGAAGCTCGCCCACGCCCGCGGCGTCGTCCTCCTCGGCTGCGCGCGCGCCGGACTGACGGTGGGAGAATATGCGCCGCGGCTGGTCAAGAAAGCGATCGTCGGCACAGGTACTGCTGCAAAGGAACAGGTGCAGGCGATGCTGCGCGTGTTGCTGCCCGGAGCAAAGGTGGTGGGAGCCGATGCGGCGGATGCGCTGGCGGTCGCGATCTGCCACGCGAACCATCGCCCGCGATGAGCCCCTCTCTCCCAACGAGAGAGGGTTAAGTTCGCGTCCTGTTCTCTTTTCTTGCGGCAGCGGCGAGGGCGCGCTAACCCCTCAGCATGATCGCGAAACTCACCGGACGGCTGGACTCCAGCGGCGCAGGCCATGCGGTGATCGACGTCGGCGGCGTCGGTTATCTGGTCGAGGCATCGGCGCGCACCCTCGACGCGCTCGGCGCCACCGGCGGCGAGGTCACCATCCATACCGAAATGCTGGTCGGCGAGGATTTCCTGCGCCTGCTCGGATTCGCCAAGGCCGAGGAACGCGACTGGTTCCGCCTGCTTACCAGCGTCCAGGGCGTCGGCGCCAAGGTCGCGCTCGCGATCCTTTCGGCGCTCGAAATCACCGACCTGCAACGCGCGCTCGCGAGCAGCGACAGCGCGATGATCGCGCGCGCCAACGGCGTGGGCCCGAAACTGGCGCAGCGGATCACGCATGAACTGAAGGACAAGGCGGGCGCGCTTGGCGGCATATCGGGCAGCGGCGCGTCCTACATATCCGCCACCCCCGGCCCCCTCGCCGACGCCGTCACCGCCCTCACCGGCCTCGGCTTCAAACCCGGCGAAGCGAGCGCCGCGGTTGCGGCTGCAAGCGAGGAATTGGGCGCGGATGCCAGCCTCGATGCGCTCGTTCGTGTGGCGCTCAAGAAAGCGGCAAAGTGACCGCCCCCACCCGCAACGCCTCCTGCCGCTGCGGCCAGATCCGCATCGCCTGCTCCGGCGAACCCATCCGCGTGTCCGTCTGCCATTGCCGCGAGTGCAAGGCGCGCAGCGGCAGCGCCTTTGCCGCGCAGGTCCGCTTCCCCGCCGAGCAGGTTCGCACCGAAGGCGAGGCGAAGGCGCGGATGTGGCAATATACCGGCGACAGCGGCAACAGCGCCGACTTCTACTTCTGCGCCACCTGCGGCTCGGGCGTCTGGTACCGGGCGCACCCCTATCATGACGCCTATGCTATTCCGCTCGGCAATTTCGAACCCGGCCACGGCTTCGTTCCCGACTATTCGGTGTACGAGGACCGCAAGGAACCTTGGGTTTCGATCACCGGCGATGCAATAGACCATCATGACTGAGCCCGCCGCCGCCCGCCGCCCCAAAGCCTTTGCCTTTGACGTCTTCGGCACCGTTGTCGACTGGCGGAGCAGCATCGCCCGCGAATCCGCGACCTTCCTCGCAAAGATCGACCGCAGCGACATCGACGCCCATGAATTCGCCGACCAGTGGCGTCGCCGCTATTTGCCCGCGATGGCGGCGGTCAGCGGCGGGCAGCGCGGCTTCGTCAAGCTCGACATCCTACACCGCGAGATGCTCGACGCGGTGCTGCACGATCTGGACATCGACCCCGCCGCGCTCGACCCTGCGCTGCTCGCCGACTGGACCAACGCCTGGCACCGGCTCGATCCCTGGCCCGATAGCGTCGCGGGGATCGCGCGGCTGCGCACCGCCTTTCCCGTCGTCACGCTGTCGAACGGCAATGTGTCGCTGATGATCGATATGGCGCGCCGCGCCGGCATCATATGGGATGCCATCCTCGGCGCCGAATATGCCCGAGCGTATAAACCGCAACCCGCCGCCTATCTCGCAGCCGCCGACGCGCTGGCGCTGCCGCCGCAAGAGCTTTGCCTCGTCGCCTCGCATCACAGCGACCTTGCCGGCGCGCGTGCTTGCGGGCTGATGACCGCCCATATCGACCGCCCGCTGGAATATGGCGGTGCTCGCGCACCCGATGCCGACGCGGCGCAGGATTGGGAGTATAGCGCCGACAGCCTGACCGCCTTGGCGGCGCAACTGGGATGCTGATTTGACCGACCTCACCACTCCCATTCGCACCCCCGAGGACGCCGACGCCGCGCTGCGCCCCAAAACGCTCGCCGAATTCGTCGGCCAGGCGGCGGCGCGCGAGAATTTGCGGATCTTTATCGAGGCGGCAAAGTCGCGCTCCGACGCGCTCGACCATGTGCTGTTCTACGGCCCGCCCGGCCTCGGCAAGACGACGCTGGCGCAGATCGTGGCGCGCGAGCTTGGCGTCGGCTTCCGTGCCACCTCCGGTCCGGTGATCGCCAAGGCCGGCGACCTCGCGGCGCTGCTCACCAATCTCGAGGATGGCGATGTCCTGTTCATCGACGAGATCCACCGCCTGTCGCCCGCGGTCGAGGAAATCCTCTATCCGGCGATGGAAGACCGCGCGCTCGACATCATGATCGGCGAAGGACCGTCGGCGCGCTCCGTCCGCATCGACCTGCCGAAGTTTACGCTGGTCGGCGCAACGACGCGGCAGGGGCTGCTGACGACGCCATTGCGCGACCGCTTCGGCATCCCGGTGCGGCTCAATTTTTATACGCACGGCGAGCTCGAACAGGTGATCACCCGCGCCGCGCGCCTGCTGGCGTTGCCGATCGCCTCCGACGGGGCGCTCGAAATCGCCAAGCGCTCACGCGGCACTCCGCGCATCGCCGGGCGGCTGCTCCGCCGCGTGCGCGATTTCGCGACCGTCGCGGGCCATGCCATCGTCGACGCCAAATCGGCCGACGCCGCGCTCAACCGGCTCGAAGTCGACGCGCTCGGCCTCGACGCGATGGACCGGCGCTACCTGACGATGATCGCCGATATTTACCGCGGCGGTCCGGTCGGGGTCGAGACGATGGCGGCGGGGCTGTCCGAACCGCGCGACACGATCGAGGATGTGATCGAGCCCTATCTGCTCCAGGTCGGCCTGATCGCGCGCACCGCGCGCGGGCGGATGCTCAACGCCAGTGCGTGGAAACATCTTGGCCTCAATCCGCCTGCGGGGTCGCAGGACGGGCTATTCGACGAGGGTAAATAACGCCTCGACCGGCCGCCCCAGCGCCCGCGCCAGTTTAAGCGCGAGCAGCGTTGAGGGGACAAACACCCCGTTTTCGACGGTGTTGATCGTCTTGCGGCTCACCCCGATCAGTTCGGCCAGTTCGGCCTGCGTCCAACCACACGCCTCACGCGCGCTGCGCAGGTCATTACCAAGCTGTTCAGCCACGCATCGACCGCCGTTCGAGTATGCCAAAGCGCAGCACCGCCGTCGCAACCCCGGCGCTCAGCATCAGGCGCAATGTCTCGCGCGCGGCAATATCTTCGAAGAAACTCAAGGCGTAAAGTGCGAACGCGGTTGCGATCATCGCCCAGAACCCCTTCACCATTGCGTCGCGGCGGTTGGCGATCGTCGTCTCGTCGTTCATCAGCGCGCGCACGTTGCGACCCCGCAGCAGCCCGCCACCCACCGCGAGCAGGAACAAAAGCGCCGCCGCCCAAACGATCCACGCCGCCAGCTTGACCGTCTCGGGCCGCGACGTGGGCACATCGGTGCCCAGGCTCGTCGCCATGCTGGCGAGGAAAAATACCGCCAGCACGGTCGAAACCCGCGCCCGCCGCGCGCTCAATTTTTCGGCTAAAGCAAAATCGTCGCTCGTCATCGGCCATCCCCCCTAAGTAACCTAAGGGTGACATATGTAACCTATAGGTGACACATGTCAAATCGCGTCGTCGCGATCGCTACGCGCAGCCGTCGCCTACTTCCGCGTTTTCCCCGCGAATAGGGCCTCGTGTGCGACGAACCGAATATCACCCCTTTGCGACGAGTCGAAGGCCCGCTATCGATCAACCCTATGGTAAACGCCCCGCCCCCCTTCATCCCCGGCGCCTTCGTCGGGGCGGAGCATCACTACCGTGCGCGCGTCTATTTCGAGGATACCGACCTGTCGGGCATCGTCTACCACGCCAATTACCTGCGCTATATGGAGCGGGCGCGGTCGGACATGCTGCGGATCGCGGGCATCGACCAGCGTGCGGCGATGGACGCGGGCGACGGCAGCTGGGCGGTCACCGACCTGACGATCAAATACCGAAGCCCCGCGCGGCTCGACAATGACCTGCTCGTCGTCAGCACCGTCGAAGCGGTGCGCGGCGCCAGCGTGATCATCGCACAGCGCATCCTTCGCGGAACTGACACGTTAACCGGCGAGACATTGACCGACGGGCGGGTCACCGCTGCCTTTCTGTCGCCTGAGGGTCGGCCGCGCCGCCAGCCCGCGGGCTGGGCCGACCGCTTTACCGCCATCATGAATGGAGAGAAAATCCCTTGCTAGACAATATCTCGCTGGCCGCCGACGCGGCGACGCTTTCCCCCGTCGCGCTGTTCCTCCAGGCCGATATCATCGTCAAGGCGGTGATGATCGGGCTGCTGCTGGCGTCGATCTATGTCTGGGCGGTGATCTTCACGCACGGCCGCAGCGTCAACACGCTGATGCGGGCGTCCGAAAACTTCGAGCGCGATTTCTGGCGCGCAGATAATATCGACAAATTCTTCGATAAAAATGGCAGCGAGGAGTTGCCAAGCGCCAAGGTGCTCGGCGCCGGGATCAGCGAATGGCGCCGTTCGACCAAGACCAAAAATGTCGATCGCGACGGCACGCGCGAGCGCCTCGGTATCGCGATGAACAGCGCGGTTGCAGGCGAAGTCGACCGGCTCGCCGAAAAGATCGGCACGCTGGCGACCATCGGATCGGTCGCGCCCTTCGTCGGGCTGTTCGGCACCGTGTGGGGCATTATGCGCAGCTTCACCGCGATTGCGGCCGAGAATAACAGCAGCTTGGCGGTCGTCGCCCCCGGCATCGCCGAGGCTTTGTTTGCGACCGCGATCGGCCTGTTCGCCGCGATCCCCGCAGTGATCGCCTACAACGCCTTTTCGCAGCGCCTGAACCGGCTCGAATCGCGCCTTGGCCGCTTTGCCGACGGGCTGCACGCGACCTTCAGCCGCGAGCTCGAGGTCGAAGCCTGATGGCGATGTCCGGCCCCTCGGGCGGCTTCGGCGGACGGCGCGGTCGCGGCCACCGCCGTGCCCCGATCGCCGACATCAACGTCACCCCGCTCGTCGATGTCATGCTGGTGCTGCTGATCATCTTCATGATCACCGCCCCCTTGCTCGCCTCCGCCGTGCCGATCGACCTGCCCGAAAGCCGTGCGAAGCCGGTCGAGACCGAGGAACAGGAACCGGTGCAACTGTCGATCAACGCCGACGACACGCTGTATATCGGCGAAGAGGTGGTGCCCGAGGCCGAACTTGCCGCGCGGCTCGACGCGATCGCGCGTGAGCGGCAAGGTGAGGATAAGCCACGCCAGATCATGCTGCGCGCCGACAAGGGGCTCGATTACGGCCGCGTGATGCGCGTCATGGGCGAGCTTAATCGCGCCGGCCTGACGCGGATTTCGCTGGTCACCACGGGCGCCGAGAACGCCGACGACAGCGCGCCGACTGCCGCAGCCGCGGTCACCGACGGTTCAGAAACGGGGCAATAGGGTCACATCATGGCCGCACCACGGGCAATGAGGGGGAATGAAGGACGCGGCATTGCTATCGCGGTGGCGGCGCATGTCGTGATCATCGGTCTGCTGTCCGTCCAGTGGACGGCGGGCGAACGCCGTTTCGACAACCCGCCGATGGAGGTCGATCTCATCGCCGAAACCGCGGTGCAATCGAGCGCGCCGGTGATCAGCGAAACGCCCCCTGCCGCACGGCTGGGCGAAGAAGATATGACCGACATCGCAGCGCCCGAACCGATGCCCGCGCCGCCGCTGCCCGAACCGATCGTTCGCCCGACGCCGGCGCCGACCCCGAAGCAGGTCGCACGTCCCAAGGCGCAGCCCAAACAGGCCCCGCCCGCCGCGGCCAAGGCGCAGCCCAAGGCCGCTCCCAAGGCTCCCCCCGCCAAAAACCGCCCCGCCCGCCCGACCGGCCGGCTCGACGGGATCGCCGAGGGACTGTCAAAGTCGCAGCCGAAAACCCCGGCGAGCAAGGGCGCACCCGCCGCCGCGACCGCGGCCGAGGTGAAACGCTCAATCGACGTCAGCATCAAATCGGCGGTCGCCCCGCGCTGGAACCGGTGCCAGGTCAGCGGCTTCGACGCCGACCAGCTCAAGACGGTGGTCAAATTTCGCCTGACCCAGGCGGGGGCACTCGCCGGATTCACCAGCATCACGACAACCGGTGAAAACGACAGCAACAAGAATCTGGTCCAACGCCATCAGGAATGCGCCAAACGCGCCGTTGAACTTGCCGCCCCCTTCGATCTGCCCGAGGAAAATTACAGCTTCTGGCAGAATTACACGCTCGATTTCATCAAGAGGTAAGCACAATGTTCGTCCGTCCGATTGGCTTCTCGCTCGCCCTGCTCCTGACCGCCGCACCGGTGTTCGCGCAGACCGCCCCTACCCCGCCCGCGGTCACTCCGACCGAGCCGCGCGAGACGATCGAAGGGACGCTGTCGAACGAGCGCACCGTCATCGCCATCCCTTCGCTCGCAACCTCGTCGGTGCAGACCGTCGCGGGCCTGCGCACCGACAGCCTGGGCCGCCAGATCGCCGAAGTGATCGCTGCCGATCTGGAACGCAGCGGCCTTTATGAACCCGTCGGGCCCAGTGGCGTCCGCGCGATCACCCGCGCCGAAGTGCAGGCGCCGCGCTTTGCCGACTGGCAGGCGCGCAATGCCGAAAATGTCGTCCACGGCTTTGTCGATGCCAGCGGTACCGGCGGCCTCGTCGTCGGCTGCTACCTCTACGACACCGCGCTGGGCAGCGAGCTGGTCCGCAAGGGGTTCGAGATTCAGCCCGGCGACTGGCGCCGCGCCGCGCACAAATGCGCCGACGCCATCTATTCGCGCCTGTCGGGCGAAGCGCCCTTTTTTGACAGCCGCGTCGCTTATATCGCCGAGAGCGGCCCCAAAGGGAACCGCATCAAGCGGCTGGCGATCATGGACAGCGACGGCGGCAACCACCGCTTCATCACCAACGGCCAGTCGCTGGCCATCAGCCCGCGATTCTCGCCCGATTACAAAAAGATCGTCTACGTCAGCTATCTGAACAATCGCGTTCGCGTGTTCATCTATGACGTCACCGCCGGGTCGCAGAAGCTGGTCACCGAAAGCGGCAATGCCACCTTTGCCCCGCGCTGGTCGCCCGACGGCACCCAGATCCTCTATTCGATGGCGGTCGGCGGCAACACCGACATCTATCGCATCTCGGCCAACGGCGGCACCCCGGTGCGGCTGACCAGCACTCCGGGCATCGACGTTGGCGGCAGTTTCTCGCCCGACGGCCGCAAGATCGTGTTCGAAAGCGATCGCTCGGGCAGTCAGCAAATCTACACGATGAATATCGATGGGTCGAACCAGCAGCGGATCAGCTTTGGCGGCGGGCGTTCGGCGACCCCCGAATGGTCACCGCGCGGCGATCTGATCGCTTTCACCCGCATGGGCGGCGGCGAATTTCGTATCGGGGTGATGACCCCTTCGGGCGGCAGCAGCCGGATGCTGACCAACAGCTGGCAGGACGAAGCGCCGACCTGGTCGCCGAACGGACGCGTCATCCAGTTTTTCCGCACCACCCCGGGGCGTGAAGGCAAATCGAGCCTGTGGCAGGTCGACCTGACCGGCGTCAATTTGCGCCGCCTGCCGACCCCGCAGGATGGGTCGGATCCCAGCTGGGGGCCGGTGCTGCCGTGACAAAACGGAACCAAATTCGGATAATCGGGTTCCCATATCAGGTTCTGACGCGGCCGAATGGCCCCCACGCGAGAATTTCCCAACAACTACAAGAGGACAGACACCATGACGATACGCAAGAGCACCGCGATGATCGCGGCGATCACCATGCTTGCTGTGGGCGCCTGCGCAAAAAAGGCACCCGAGACGCTGCCACCCGTACCCGAGGGTACTGGCACCGACACCGGCGCGGGTACCGGAACGGGCGTCGTCCCGGGCTCGCAGGAAGATTTCCTTGCCAGTGTCGGCCTTGAAGGCGACCGCATCTTCTTCGACTTTGACCAGTATAATGTCGACAGCGCCGACATGGCGACGCTGCAGAGCCAGTCGCAGTGGTTGCAGCGCAACCCGGCGGTCCGCGTTACGCTCGAAGGCCACGCGGACGAACGCGGCACCCGCGATTACAATATCGCGCTCGGCGAACGCCGCGCCAACGCGGCGAAAAACTATCTTGCCTCGCTGGGCATCGATCCGTCGCGGATCAGCGTCATCAGCTATGGCAAGGAACGTCCGGCCGAAATCGGTTCGACCGAGGAAGCCTATGCCAAGAACCGCCGCGCAGTGACCGTTGTCATCGGGCGATAAGCAGCGGCCACAACGGCACCGCGGCGTAAGCGGCGCAACACGCAAAGACACCGAAGGGGACCGGCCGCTGAGCAAGCGGCTGATCCCTTTTTCGTTGCGCGGTCAGCGCCCAGACGATGCCGCCCAGGCTGGCGAGCAGCAGCATCAGCGGCAACGCCTGCCAACCGAGCCAGCACCCGATCGCCGCGACCAGCTTGGGATCGCCGCCCCCCATGCCATCACCGCCCCGCGCGCGGCGATAGCCCCAGGCGATGAGCGCGAGCACCCCGCCGCCCGCAAGCGCACCGATCCAGCGATCGAGCAGCGGCGCGCCAAGCAGCGGGCCGGCGAGCAACAGCCCGACCACCGCCAGCAAAGCATTCAGCCGATCGGGAAGCCAGAAATGCCGCGCATCGAGCAACGCGAGCGGCAGCAACATCCAGCCGAACAAGGCCCACAACCAGCCGGACATCCCCGGCATGGCCGTGAGCGCAATTGCGCCGATTAGCGCCGATCCCAGCTCGACCCGCCAATGGAAGGGATCAATCGCTGCGCGGCACTTTCGACACCATCCGCGCGCAATCATCGCCGAAAGCAGCGGCACAAGATCGGCCGCGCCGAGCGTCCGCCCACACGCGTCGCATTGCGACCGCCCGAACACCGAACGCTCCGCGGGCCAGCGCAGCACCAGCGTTGCTATAAAGCTGCCGAGAACCAGCCCGATCACAGCGGCAAACGCGACGCCCATGCCAAAGGGCAAGGCATCGAGGATGATCACTTCAGAAGCGGCCTGTCGCCGCCAGCACGAAGCCGCCCGAACCGGCCTTGAACCCCAGCATCGCGAGCGCGGCTGCCATCGCCGGGTCGCGGTCGACATTGATCGCGAACTGGGCGCGGTACGCGCCGGTGCCGTCGAACGCCAGGGTCAGCCGCTCCATCCCCGACTGGCTGGCAAGCGCTGCCTGCGCCCGCCCACCCGCACATCGCAGCGGGCCCGACAGGCCGCGCGACAGGTCGAGCCCGGCGATCGGCGCGCTGACCGCCAACTGGATGCGCCCGCTCGCGCGGGTGCATTTTCCGGCGGCGTCGAACCGGAGCGTCGCGCCTTCGAAGCGGATCGTGTCGACCGGGATCATCGCCAGCCCGCCCGACATCGTGGTCGTGCCATTGACGTCGGATACGCCGCGCGGATTGCTGCCGTGCAGCCGCCCCGCGAGCGCGCCGAGCCGCTCGTCGGTGCGTGAAAAAGCGAGTTCGGTTTTCCCGCCGAGCAGCGCCAGCGGCGACAAGCTGGCGCGCACCGTGCCGAGCGGCAGGGCGCCAAGCCGCGCCTCGACCAGCTCGCCCGACCATATTGAACCGCGCACCTCGCGCGCCGTCACGCCAGCATCGTTCGCCTCCGACCACGCCAGCGCCAGCCGCATCGGGAAGGTGGCGAAGATCAGGATCAGCGCCAGCAGCAGCGCCGCCGCGCCCCAGCGTCGCCGCAAACTCATTGCCCGCCCTTTCGCAGTTCGGCGGTCAGCCCGACGGTGCCGTCGGCAGCCGGGGTGATCGTCAGTTGGTCGATGACGAAGCCCTGCCCCTCAAGCGAGGCGAGCCAGTCGGTGAGCACCGGTGCCCGCGCAGTGGCGATGGCAATCGTCGCCTGCCCCGCGCCCCGCGCCTCGTTGCGGTCGAGCGTCAGCCCGATTTCGCTCGCCGACTGCGCGAGATATTGATCGATCGCCGCCGCTTCGAGGGTCGTCGCGACCGATTTTGCCGGGCGCTGCGCGAGCAATTGCACCTTCGCCGCGACCCGGCCCTCGCGTTCGATTGCGGCGCGATGCCGACTTTCGAGATCGACAACAGCCGCATAGGCGGGACGGCCAAGCCCCCACAGGATAACCCCGAGCGCCAGCACCCCGGCGATGCCGACCAGCCAGCGTTCGCGCTGCGACAGGCCCAGCCACCAGGTTTTCAATCGCTCGGTCATGGCACCGCCCGAATCGTGATATTCGCCATCTGCTGGCCGTCGCTACCCGCCATCGGCTGCGCCGTGACGCGGTAACCGCGGGCCTGGAGCGCGAGCAGCACGGCGTTGATATCCTCGACCCGCGGCGCCGCGAGCATTGTGGTCAGCGTGCCGTCAGTACGGTGCGACAGTGTCTTGAGCGCAACGCCCGGAGTGTCGCGCATCGCGTCATAGAGCGCCGACGCCGGAACCGAGAACGCCAGCGGACCGCCGCCGGCGGCCGCGAGCCGGCGATCGAGTTCGGCCTCTGCCGCGGTGGCGTCGGTCGCGGTTACCCCCGCCTTTTTGGCCATCGCGACCACTGCGTCATCGGCACGGCCGCTGTCGGACGCCAGGCGCACGGCATGGATGATTGGGATCAGCAGGCTGACGACAAACAGCGCGATGGCCAGTCGCTTGGCCAGCCGCAGCAGCGCCGGGTCGAGCGACCAGCTGCGCTTCGGCTTCCATTCCCCGCTGAGCAAGTCGAGCGGCGCGGCGGCGAGCGTCATCAGCAGTGCTTCGCGCATCCGGTCGGCGTCGAGCGGCAGGATCGCGTGGCCGCGCGCGATCAGCGGGTCGAGTTGCGGATCGGACGCATAGGCGTGATCGGCGGCCCGCACGATCTGTTCGCCGCCAACCTCGGCGGTCCACAAGCTGTCGGGTTCGGGCGGCGGCACCGCGGCGGCGGCGGGAATAATCGCGGCGGGCGACAGGTCGCGCGCCTTCAGCCAGTCGGACCACGCGGTCATCACCGCGTGCGTCGTCACCGCCACCGGCACCGCCTGCCCGGCTTCGATCGGCTGCCCCGCAACAATATGCAGCAAGGCGCCATCGCCGAGGCTATCCTTCAACGTATCGACGCGCGCCGCCGATGCCGCCTGCGCGGGCGCCGCATCGGGATAATGCCGCCAGCGCAGCGGCACGTCCGCGGCGGGCGCCAGTGCGATCAGGCGGTCATCGCCGCTGTCGTCCTGCGGTTTTTCCCAGGCATCGACCCAGCCGTCATCCTGCCCCGAATCGACGATCACGCCGTCGTCGATGCGCAGCCACGCGGGCGGGAGCGCATTCTCGTCGCCCAGCGTCGCCACGGGGGGCAACCACAGAACCAAAGTGCGGGACATATCAGTCGCTCTCGCCCCAATCCCGGCGGACAACGACGGGCGCAGCCTGCCCGGCGGAGGGAGCGCCGCCGTTGGCGTCGATGAGCGAAACTGCCGTCAAAAACCCGTCCCCCATCGTCACATTCGTTGTCAGTGTCAGCCAGCGGCTGGTCACCCCCGCCTGTTCGGCCACCTCGGTCGGCGGGTCGAACCGTTCGAGGGGTCCCGCCTCCCAGAATCGCACGCTGCTGCCATAGCCGCCCGCGGGGCGCGCCGCCAGCGCTGCGCGCGCGTCGGCGAGCGTCATTTCGCCGGGCAGCAGCATCGCGACCAGCGGCGCCTGCTCGGGCGCCAGCGTGTTGACGTTCAGCCGCACCGGGTCGGTCACCGGCAGCACGCATATCCAGGGTTTCAGCCGCGCATAGATTTTGGGACTGATCCCGCGTACCGCACGCAGCTCGCTGACGTCGGCCATCTTGCGGTTCGCCGCCAGATAGGCGCCGGGTAGCGAGCGATAGACATTGTCTTCGGCGCCGAGCGGGCCGTCGTTGCTGTCGCTGTCGATCCAGTCGGCGGCCGCGCCCGCGATCGCCTGCGCCTGCGCGGCGTCGATCCCGAGCAAAGTCATCAGCGCGCCGAACTGGCGCATCGACCCCGATCGCTGGCTGAACCGCCCCGGCACCGTCTCGGCGACGAGGCTGTTGAGGTTAAAGCAATTGTTCGCATCGGACAGCTTCGCGCGACCCTCCCCCCCCGGCAGCGGCAAAGTGAAATCGCGCCCCAGCCAGCCGCCCGCGAGCGTCAGCTTGGCGGGATCGCGCCCAACCAGATCGGCGACGCGGCGCAGCGCAATCTGTTCGGCGGCGAAGCTGTACGCGCGCCCCTGATCGACTGTGGCAGCGCTGCCCGCGATCCGCGTCGCCAGCGTCAGCCGGTCGAGCGCCGTCGCCGCGATCACCGCCATCACCGCGACGAGCAGCAACACGGTGAGGAGCGCAGCGCCGCGCTCATGGGAGAGGCCGCGCGTCATGACGGCGGATTTTCGGCCGCAGGCGGCGGCGGGGGTAGCGTCGGCGCGGTGAGGAACAGCATCGTCAGCGCCTTGCGCCCGCTGCGCGACACCCGCACCTCGACCGCACGCGGCAGGCGGTCGCCCGGTTCGGAGCTCCAGATTTCGGCCCAGTTGCCCACGTCGTCACGATAACGCACCGCGACCGCAGCGACTTCACCAAGCAGCCGGTCGCCCGCATTCATTGCCGTCCCGTCGAGCATCGGTTGCGTGGCGCGTCGCCACTCCCCCCCGACGAGCGCATAAGCGACGCGCTCGACCGCAGGTCGCGGCGATCCGTCAAGCGCCGCCGCGCCGCCATGGACGAAGGCAAAGCCTGTCGATGAGCCGACAAATGCCGGCACCGCTTCTCCCGCCGGCCCGCGCGTCGACCGCTGGACGGCTTGCGCCAGATCGTTCGCCATGACCGCGCGGAGCCGGTTGACCCCGCCCATCGCCTTCAACCGCGTCTGCACCGCATCCTGCGTATCGACGCTGCTGCGTAGCAGGCCGACGCCGATCGCCGCGATCGCGGCAAACAGCGACAGCGCAACGAGCATTTCGATGAGGGTGAAGCCGCGCTCGTCTTTCATCGGCTTGGCCGAATAATCGTCAGCGCCGCCTGCCCGCGCCCGCTTTCGGGGCGAACGATGAGGTCGATGCGCAGCAAGCTGTCATCGGCGGTCTGCGCGACGCGCTGTTCGACGCGCCATTTGCGGCCAGCGTTTTCGACGCCGATCGCGCTGTTGCCGATCGTCGGCGGCGCGGCGTCGGTCCATAATTCGACGGCGCGGTTCTGCGCGACGATGCCGGCGATCGTGCTTTCATCCAGATCGCCCGCGGTGCGCACCGCAAAGGCGTCGAGCCGGAGGAGGGTCAGCGCGGCGATGCTGATGACGCTCAGTGCGACCAGCATTTCAAGAAGGGTGAAGCCGCTTTGCGGTCCATTGGCGCGATCACTTGCCACGGCTGACCTCCCCCGTCGCCGACACGCGCACAATCTCGCGCGCATCGCCGCCGCTCAGCACGACCGCCTGCGGGGTCGGGCTGGTGCCGACGCGGTCGAACAGGATGCGCGCCGCGCCCCGCCCGTCGCCCGCAGCAAAATGGACGTCGCCGGGCCAATTGCGCTGTGCGAACGCACGCCCAGGCAGCGGCTGCCATTCGCCCGCGACCCGCCGTTCAAAGCCATAGCCCGAGGGCGCAAAGTTGACCGCAACGCTGCGCCCTTCGATCACCGCGATGTCGCGCGCTCCGGCGAGCCGCGCCGCAAGCCGGTCGGCTTCGCTGCGCACGCTGCGTTCGTCGCCCGGGATGGTCAGC
Organism: Sphingopyxis sp.; assembly: GCF_016704835.1. GTDB lineage: Bacteria > Pseudomonadota > Alphaproteobacteria > Sphingomonadales > Sphingomonadaceae > Sphingopyxis. The sequence goes on from NZ_JADIZJ010000005.1 coordinate 123,793, forward strand.
ACAACGGCGGTCGCGGCCAGCGCCATGATCGCAAGCACGACCATCAGTTCGACGAGCGTGAAGCCGTTCGCGTCGCGACGCGCGTGCGCCTTAGCCTTCGCTGCGAATATCCGCATTATCGTCGGTCCCGCCGGGGGCGCCGTCGGCACCGAGCGACCAGACGTCGAATGCCTTGCCGTTCGGCCCGGGCGCCTGATAATTATAGGGGCGACCCCACGGATCGGCGGGCAGTTTCTTGATATAACCGCCGCGGCGATAGCGTTCGGGCTGCGCGAGCGAAGGCGGCGGCGTGCTAAGCGCATTGAGGCCGTCGGTCGACGCCGGATAGGTCAGATTGTCGAGGCGATATTGTTCAAGCGCGGTTTCCAGCGTCGCAATATCGGCCTTGGCCTTGGTCACCATCGCTCGGTCCTGACTGGGCAGCACGTTGATCATCACCACGGTGGCGAGCAGCCCGATGATGAAGATCACGACCATCAGCTCGGTCAGCGTAAAGCCGCGCTCGTCCTTCCTGCGGCGCCGGGCAGACGTCGGGCGCGCCGGATCGAGCATCAGGCGAATGAAAAGCTGCATCAGCGACATCTATTATATTCCAGCAAGGTTCTGCAACTGAAGGATCGGCAGCAGAATGGCGAGGATGATCAGGGCAACGCATGACCCCATAAGGACAATTATGACAGGTTCGAGTAACGCCATCGAAGCCGCCGTAAATCGGTCGAATTCGCGCTCGAGATAATCGGCGGCGCGCTCGAGCATGACCTCAAGCCGCCCGGCGCTTTCGCCGCTGGCGGTCATGTAAACGAGCAATGGCGGGAAAACCCCGGCATCGCGCAGCGCCGCCGACAGGCTCCCCCCGGCGCGGACCTGATCGACGATGGCCGCGGTCGCGCTGGCGAGCGCAGCGTTGCGGATCGTCGGCAGGGTCAGGCGAAGGCCGTCAACGAGCGGCAAGCGGCTCGACACCATCGTCGCCAAGGTGCGGGCAAAGCGCGCCGCGTAGAGATCACGGAGCAACCTCCCGAACAGCGGCAGGCGGAGCAACCGCGCATCGACCCGCGCCTTGAACGCGGGGCGGCGCATCGCGGTGACCCAGCCAAAGGTCGCGGCGGCGATCAGCAACGCGACCAGCCACCACCAGTTCGCGGCGAAGCTCGATATCGCGATCACCGCGCGGGTGAGGAAAGGCAATTGCTGGCCGACATCGTTGAACTGTTCGACGACGCGCGGGACGACAAAGATCATCAACGCGGCCACGACACCGATCGCCACCACCGCGAGGACGATCGGATAAGCCAGCGCCGCGATAAGCTTGCCGCGCACCTCGGCCTGGCGTTCAAGCAGGTCGGCGAGGCGCGCGAGGATCGTCGTCAGGCTGCCCGTCGTTTCGCCCGCGGCGACCATCGCGCGATAGAGCGGTGGAAAGCTGGTCGGCTGCCGCGCCATCGCATCGGCGAGGCGGCGGCCTTCGAGCAGCCCGGCATGGACATCCCCGATGATTGTGCGCGCGCTCTCGGCCTCGCTTTGCCGGGTCAAGGTCCGCAACGCTTCTTCGAGCGGCGCGACTTCGGCCAGCGTCGCCAGCTGCCGCGTGAACAACGCAAGTTCCTTGCTGCTGAGCCGCGCGCGGCGGAATGCGAGCAGCGACCGGCTGGCGGGCTTCGCCCCCGCCGCCTCGACCGCAACGATATGGAATTTGCGCCGCACCAGATCGGCGCGCGCGGCATCGTCGTTGGCGGCGGTCAGCCGTCCCTTGCGTTCGCGGCCCAGCGGATCGATCGCCACATAGCGATAGTCAGGCATCGATTTCCTCGCGTCGCGCGATGCGGATCGCTTCTTCTGCGGTGGTCAACCCCTTCGCCACCATAGCGCGCGCCGCAGAGGCGAGCGTCGGCGATTTCAGGAAGGCGTGGCGCGTGATCATCGCCTCGTCACCGCCGTTATAGATGTAGCGACGCACCGTCTCGTCGACCTTGATTGCCTCGAACACCCCGATGCGGCCCTTGTAACCCGTACCGCTGCACTGTTCACAGCCCTTGGGGCGCCAGATCACGGTGCCGATATCGAGCCCCAGCATTGCGGCGACGCTGTTGTCGGCCTGCACCGGCTCGCGGCAATGATCGCACAGCTTGCGGACCAGCCGCTGCGCGATCACCGCGCGCAAGGTTGAAGCCAATAGAAAAGGTTCTACTTTCAGATCCTTCAGGCGAGTGATCGCCCCGACCGCATCATTGGTGTGGACGGTCGACAGCACGAGGTGACCGGTCAGTGACGCCTGTACTGCGATATCGGCGGTCTCGCGGTCGCGGATTTCGCCGACCATCACGACATCGGGATCCTGGCGCAGGATCGCGCGCAGGCCTGCTGCAAAATCGAGGCCGACCTTGGCGTTCACCTGCGTCTGCCCGACGCCGTCGACGGCATATTCGACCGGGTCTTCCACGGTCAGGATGTTACGCTGGCCGTCATTGAGCTGCTTGAGCGCGGCGTATAGCGTCGTCGTTTTACCGGAACCGGTCGGCCCGGTGACGAGGATGATGCCATTAGGTTCGGCCAACGCCTCGCGCAAAATCTGGTCGGAGGTGCCCGACAGGCCGAGGACGTCGAAATCTATCCCCGCCGCATCCTTGTCGAGGATACGCATCACGACCCGCTCGCCGGCGCGGCTGGGCAAGGTCGACACGCGCACATCGACCGCCTTGCCCGCCAGCGTCAGCCCGATGCGGCCGTCCTGCGGGACGCGGCGTTCAGCAATGTCAAGCCGCGCCATCACCTTGATGCGGCTGACCACCACCGGGGCGACGTGCGGGGGCATGCGCAGATGTTCGCGCAGCACACCATCGGTGCGCATCCGCACCACCAGTCCGCTTTCATAGGGCTCGATATGGATGTCGCTGACCCCCTGCCGCACCGCTTCGGCGATGATCGCGTTGATCAGGCGGATCGCAGGGGCGTCGTCGGCGCTGTCGAGCAGATCTTCGGCGCTGGGCAGGCTGAAGTCGATGTCATTGTTGCCGACCGACCCCGCCATCGCCGCCGCCGAACTATCGACAGCATAATGGTCGGACAGCAGTCGGTCGAAATCGGCGACACTTGCGGTGGCGACGCGCAGCGGCTGCGCGAGATAGCGTTTGACCTCGATCAGCACCGCGGGATCGGCATCCTCGCGCAGGGTCGCGAGCCATGCCCCACCCTCGCCCGGCGCGATCACAACGCCGTGCTGGCGCGCGAAGCCATAGGGAATATCAACCGCCGCCGGTGCGGCAGCGATCGGCTCGGGATCGGTCACGGATATTCTCCGCTCGGCGGTGCGGGCGCGTTCGAAATCGACGGCGGCACGTCGGTCGAGATCACCCGGCCATCGGGGCCGCGCAGTTCGGGCAGGTTGACCGGGCCGACAGTGATGTCGGCGGCGGTCGCCTCGGTCGGCGCCGGCGGCACCGCGCCCAGATAATCGCGCACCAGCGTATCGATCGCGGGTTCCTCATCGGGATTGCGCTGCAACTGGAAGTCCCGGATATAACCGTAACGCCGCGCGGTCAGCGCGGCATTGTCCTCGCGATTGCGCAGGATCGTCGGGCGGATGAACACCATCAGATTGGTCTTCGATCGCGTCCGGCTGCGCGACTTGAACAGTTCGCCGAGCAAGGGAATGTCGCTGAGCAGCGGGATGCGCTCGATCGTCTTGCGCTCGTCATCGTTGAGCAGCCCGCCGATCGCGAGGATTTCGCCATCGTCGACGGTCAGGACCGTTTCGAACGAACGCTTGTTGAGGATGAGGTCGCTGTTGCGCGACGACACCGGCCCGGCAACGCTCGACACTTCCTGGCGCAGGAACATCTTCACTTCGCCCGCACCGTTGACCTGCGGCGTCACCTCCAGCTTGATCCCGACCTCTTCGCGCTGGACGGTGCGGAACGCATTTTCGAAATTGTCGCCGAGCTGTTCGCCCGTCGTGATCGGCACGTCCTGCCCGACGAGGAATTTCGCCGCCTGATTGTCGAGGGTGACGATATGCGGCGTCGCGAGCAGGTTCGACGTCGTATCCGACTTCACCGCGTTGATGATCGCGCCAAAGATCGTGTTCTTGCCAATGTCGCCCGCGAAACCCGCAAAGCCGCCGGTGGCGGTGAGCAGCGACGCCGCGGCCGCTTCCTGCAGGCTGTTGCCAAGCGAACTGTTCGTCTGGGTCACCGTCGTGTTGCCGTTGACCGTGGTCGTTTCCTGCGACAGCCGGTTCGCCGCATAGGCGCCGCCGAGCGTCAGGATGTTCGGCGATGCATTGCTGTAGCTCGTCGCGACGAACGGGATATTCTTGCCGCCTAGGAGAAACTGGACGCCGAGGCGTTTTGCGGCATCATCGCCGATCTCGACAACGATCGCCTCGACCAACACCTGCTGACGGCGGCTGTCGAGCTGGCGGATCAGTTCGCCGAGCATGCGCTGCACTTCGCTATTGGCGGCGACGATGATCGCATTCGCGCCTTCGTAACGCGTGATGATCGCAGGGCCACGGGTCGAAATGCTGCCACTGCCGCCACCGCTGACCGAAGCCGTCGCGTTTGGGGCGGGTGCCGCCGGAGCGCTGCTGCCCCCACCGTTCGATGACGACGACATGGTCGCAGGCGGTAGCCCTGCCTTCTGCGCCGGGTCGCTGCCGCCGCCGATCAACTGCTGCAATGTCGGCAGCAGCGTTTCGGCATTGGCGTGCTCAAGCCAATAGACGCGCAGTTCGGTGCCGCCTGCCGCTTTCTGGTCCAGCTCGTTCGCCATCGAAACAAAGCGCGTCACCATTGCCTGGTCGCCGCGCAGCGCAATCGCGTTACTGCTGTCGATCGGCACGATCGCGACGGGCGACTTCGCCCCCTCGCCCGCCGCCGGGACCAGCGCCGTAAGCGCCGCTGCGATTTCGCGCGCCCCGGCGTTTTTCAGCGTGACGATCTGGCTGGTCGAACTGTCGCGGTCGATGCTGGCGGCGAGCGAGCGGATGCGGCGGATGTTATCGGCGAAATCGGCGACGACCAGGCTGTTGGCATTGCGGTTCGCGGTCAGCGAGCCCTGCGCACTGACCAATGGGCGCAGCGTTTCGACCGCGGCGACGGCATCGATATGGCGCAGCCGAATGATTTCGGTGACAAACTGGTTCTGCGCCGCGCCGCGGCTGCCGATGCGCCCGGGCTGCGCAGCCGCGCCGTCGATCGGCTGGACGCGGTAGCTGCCGTTGGGACCGGGAACTGCGACGAGCCCGTTCGAGCGCAACGTGGAGAGAAAAATCTCGAAATATTCGCTGCGCGACAGCGGGCGGTCGGTCACCACCGACACCTTGCCATTGACGCGGCCATCGATAACGAACGTCCGCCCGGTGATCCGCGCCGCGTCCTGAATGAAGGCGCGGATGTCGGCATCGCGGACGTTGAGCGTATATTGCGCATGCGCCGGGGTCGCGGACATCAAAGCGGCGGCAAGCATCAGGGAAAGTTTCAAGCGCATATTTTCTAGGACTTTGACAAGAAGATGGCGACGGGAACGACGCTGGCGCCGCGTTCGACTTCGAGCGAAATGCGTGCTCCGGGCGCGATCTGGTTCGCGAGCGCGGCGGCATCACCCGCCGAGCCGATCGGCCGCCCATTGACCGAGCGGATGACATCGCCCGGACGCAGACCCGCAGCACGGAACACCGCGCCATCGCCCTGTGGCTGGACGACCAGCCCGGTGACGCGGCCATTTTCAGCGCGCGGTGCGAAGCCGACCCCTGCCTTTAGCGTCGTGGGCGACATTTCGCCGCTTGCGTTGGTGCTCGTGGCGCCGGTCGATCCGACTTCGGGCGTCGGCGCCGGAAGCGGCGTCGCCGGGTTGGCGATCGCAGCGTTGCCGCTCTGATCGAGGAACAGGCTTTCGCGCGCGCCACCGCGGTCGAGTAGCACATGATCGAACGCGACCCCGACAAGCCGGACGCCCGGCGCGATTTCGTCGCCGACGGCATAGCTGTTCTGCACCCCGTCCTCGCCGGCGATGATCGCCGAGCCGCCGCCGGTCGCTTCGTTGATGTTGATGCCGAACAAGGTCAGCCCGAGCGCGGTGACGGTGGCCGAAGCCGGACCCTGCGGCGCGCTGCGAAAGAAGGGGTCGAAGCTGGCGAACAGCGCGCGGCGTTCGGCGGGCGACGCAATTACCGCTGCCTGCGGCTGCCACGCGCCGAGCGGCGACAGCGGGGTGATGACGGTCCACAGCAGGCGAACCAGTTGCCAGATCAGCAACGCGCCGAGCACGGTGGCGAGCAACAACGGCCAGATCTCGCGCGGCGAGCGCCGCCCCGCGCGCATCCAAACCGGCAACCCGCGCGGCTGCCTGAAGGCCGATCCGGACATCAGCGTCGCCATGAATTATTCTATCCCCCTGAGGCTGAAGTTGCCGTCGCGAATCGCCTACGGGCGATTGGTGACAATCAGTTGACGGGACGATTACAGTTTTTTGACGGACGGGCGAGTCTGTTGGTGGGCGTTGGCGCTGCCGCCGCGGCCCCTCCACCACCCGCTACGCGGGCGGCCCTCCTCCCCACCGCTTCGCGGCGGGGAGGAATTCGGCTCAAAACTTCAGCGACGCGCTCAGCGAGAAGGTCCGACCGAGCTTGTAACGGTTGAGGAAAATACGGTTGTCGCCGCTTTCCTGCACTTCTTCATATTTGCGCCCGGTCAGGTTACGCGCCTCGAACTTCAGTTCGATTTCCTTGTTCAGCAGGGTGATCCCCTGCCGCGCGACGAAATCGACCGAAATACCTGGCTTTTCCCGGATGTCTGGCTGGCCTGACGGACCGCGGCTGGTGACGCGCGGGCTGGCATAGGTCACGAGGATCGTCTGCTGCGACAATTTGTCCTGATCCTCAAGCCCGATCTGGAAATTGATCAGATGATCCGACTGGCCGGTCAGCGGAGAACCGTCGAAGAAGAAGTTGCTCGCATCCTGCGTCACGCCGTTGATAACGGTGGTATCACCGGCGCCGACCTGGATCTCCGACTTGGTGAAGGTGTAGTTGCCGATCAGCACCAGACGGCGGCTGGACCAGAAGGCCGAGTCCGACAGCGTGTCGAGCGCGAAATATTTCTGCACCTCGACTTCGCCGCCATACAGCAATGCCTTCGGCGCGTTCGCGAAGCTGGTGTTGGCGACCGAATCGGTGCTGAGCGAGGTATAGGCCTCGATCGGGCTCTCGATCTTTTTGAAGAAGCCCGCCGCGGTCACGCGCTGATCCTTGGCGAAATACCATTCGTAGCGCAGCTCGGCGTTCCACAGCTCGCTGTCGGTCAGCGACGGGTTGCCGCGGAACTGCCGGTTCGATTCAGGGTCCTGATAGATTTGCGCGATCAGCTCGCGGAACTGCGGGCGGGCGATCGTGTTCGATGCATTCATTCGCACCTGCATATCGGGCGCGACTTCCCACGTCAGCGTGACGGCAGGCAGCCAATAGTCGTTCTTTAGATTAGTCGCCGCAATCGCGCTGCCGCCCGAACCGAACAGGTCGATCGGAACGACGGTTTGCTTGGCGTCCTCGTACCGCACGCCGACATTGACGTTCATCCCCGACACGATTTCCGCCTGCAGCTGGGCATAGCCTGCATGGGTGGTCAGCCCGGCATCGAAGGCGGCAGTCCCATCTTGCGCCGATGTTTCGATCAGCGTGATATCGTACAGCTGGATCGTGGCGTCGGAGAGCAGATAGTCGGGGCGCAGCTGGGTTACCGGCACCGGCAGACCCGAGCCGCGGAACTGGAAGGCACGGCGCACCGCGGTGCGGCTGGTGTCGGTATAGGCGTAACCCACCGTCGCGGTGATCTGCGGGGCCAATTCGTATGACAGGTCGACGCCGCCCGACCACAGATCCTCGTTCAGGTCCGAAAAGGCAATCGTCGCATCGCCGCGGTTGCCGCCCAGATCGTTGACAAATTTGTCACCGGTTGGATCCTGCGTCGTGGGCAGGTTGGTGCGGACGTAGGTGAAGCCACGCTCATAGGGCGCCTCGCGCTGCGAATTGGCGTAAGCGCCGCGCAGATCGAGCTTCAACGCATCGAACTGAAATTCGCCGACGAACTGCGTGTTGATCAGCTGACGCTCATACCAGGCGGTGTCCTGCTTCAGAATGTCGCGCCCGACCTGGTTCGCGTCGGACCCGAGCCCGAGCCGCGACTGTTTCAGCGTGTCGCGGATATAAAGGCTGGTCCAGCGCAGCTTGTGGTCGCCGAGTTCGAGCCCGAAACCGATCAGGCCGTTCACGACGATGCGATTGTCGGTGATCACGCGGTTGTAGTTCGTTTGCGGGTCGCCCGACAGATCCTGGTTGAGCGAGGTTTGCTGCAATGTGTCGCGGGTGCGCCATTTGTTGCTGATGCCCGCGGTTGCGATGATCCCCAGCTCCCCATTGGCAAAGGGGATCGTGGTGCCTCCGGTGATGCCAGCCGACCAATTGACCGGTATATGATCATTCTGTTGTAACAGCGTCGTTTCGGCGTTGACCAGCTCCATCTGGATCGCTTCCAGATCGTCCTGGCTGTAGTCGGCGCCCTGCAGGATCGGCTTGCCGCTGGCAAAGGCCGCCTTCAGGAGCGGCGGCACGTCGAGGGTGCCGTCGTCGAAGCCGGTCCAGTCGGTGTCGCTGCCATAATAGGTATAGCCAAGCTGGTTGGTCGTCTCACTGTCCCAGCCGATGCCGCCGCTGAAGGTCAGAAACGGTTCGCGCGGGGTAGATTTGGTCGTGAGGTTGATCACGCCGCCGCCGAACTCGCCGGGAAAATTCACCGAATAGCTTTTCTGGACCAGCGTCGAATCGATGACGTTCGAGGGGAAGATGTCGAGCGGGACGACACGCTTCAGTGGTTCAGGGCTGGGCAGCGGCGAACCGTTGAGCAGCGCGAGCGAATAGCGGTCGCCGAGGCCGCGAACATAAACAAAGCCGCCGCCAACGACCGACAGGCCGGTGACCCGTTGCAGCGAGCCCGAAATATCGCCTTCGCCGGTGCGCGCGATGTCGGCCGACGACAGCACCGACACCACTTCAGGGGTCGCCCGGACGATATTGGGGGTGTAGCGGCCAGTGACGACGATTTCCTGATCGGCGCCGCCGGGGATCGACACGTCGCCGTCCTCGTCCTGCGCCGCTGCGTCGTCGGCGGGCGGCTCGCTGGCGGGTGCTTCGGTGGTGACGGGCGGCGTGTCGGATGGCGGCGCCCCGCCGCTGACATCCTGGGCGAGCGCCGCGGGCGCTACCAGCGCTGAGCTGAGGAGGAGCAGGCTGGCAAAGATCGGCCGCTTGGTCATGTGGAAAGTCCCCAAAATTTATGCAGGAAGGGAGCGGGCCAGCCCGTGAGGCGTGCCCGCTCCCCAATTGGATCGCGAGCGATCAGGTCGTCGGAATGGCGCTGCAAGCGCGGCTGGCGGTGCCGAAGTTCGCCGTCGACGAGTTGCACGTCCAACCCTGGTACCAGGTGTCGTTGGCGTCGCGGACGGCGCCGACATAGGCCGTGGTGTCGAAGAAGGCGTTGAGCGTCTTGGCATCGAACGCCGGCCGCGCCGTCTCAGTCGCGCCGTTGACGAACAGGTTCGTCAGGGTCGGCGTGTAGGTGACGGTGTTGTTCGTGCCGCCTTCGAAGATCGCCTGCACCTGCGCGTCGGTCACGCCGCTCGTACCGCGGAATGGCGAAGCGTTGCACTGCATCGAGACCGAGAAGAAGCGCGGCGGACCGGCTTCATCGGGACCGGCAGTCTGTACCGTCGTCGCGCTGTTGAAGCCGAGGCAGCGGAAGCCCGGAGCGACAATCAAACCGTTGGCGAAGGTGTAGTCGGCGCCGCCACGAACCAGGATCGACACGCCGTTGCCCGCCGCATTGTTGCGCTGGATATAGGTGAAGTTCGACAAATTCACATTCTGGCGCGGCGTCGTGTCTTCGTTACCGTTCGAGTCGATTTCCATCATCGAGTCACCGACGGCTCCACCTTCGCGCTGGACGCCGATGACATACTGGATGTTGCCCTTGTAGCCGACGTCGGTGTCGAGGCCGTCGTCCTCTGCGCCGGTGAGGACCAGATGCTTCATGTTGACGCGGCCGCCGAACACTTCGATGCCGTCGTCCGAGCTGTTGTGGATCTGGACATGGTCGATCTGGGTCGCGTTGCCGACGCCCGACGGGGTCAGACCCTGAAGTTCGCTCGCCGCCGACAGGATGAAGCCCGAATAGCGGATCTGGACGTAGGACAGGCGGCCCGAATTATCGCCCGTCTGCGCGCCGCCATAGAGCGCGTTCGACGTGCCTTCGGTGTCGCGTTCGCACGCCGCGGTGCCGGGGGTCGCGCCGGGCGCCAGACAGTCGGTGATCGGCGCGCGGCCGAGCAGGACGATGCCGCCCCACAGCTGCGACGTCTGGTCGTTGGCCGATCCGACGACATTGCCGCGGCCAGTGAAGATGATCGGCTGAGTCGGGGTGCCGACCGCGTCGATGCGATTGCCGCGGTTGACCGCCAGGAACGACACACCCGTCGCACCGAACACGGTGACGCCGGGGTCGATCGTCAATGTGACGACATTGTTGGTGGTCGTCGCGCCCTGGTCGGTGCCAACGTCGACGCGGCCGGGCAGCGAATAAAGCACGCCCGCTACCTTCGGGATCGCGGTCGTCGCGGTGAAGCGCGTCGGGAAACCGCAGTTGCGCCATTCGCCGCCGGGGCCGCTGATCGTGCCGAGGTTCGATAGCTGGTCGGGACCGGCAATCGTCGGGCAGTTCGCAGCGGGGGTTACGGCGGTCGGGGTCGGGGTCGGCGTCGGCGTCGGCGTCGGCGTCGGGGCGGGGGTCGGCGCCGGAATGACGATCACCCCTTCACCTGGCGAGGCAACCCCATCGGCGCCGCATGCGGCGAGGATAGAACAGGCCACGCCGCTGAGCATGACCAAACGAACGCGTGCGAAAGCCGCCATGAAAATCTCCGTTCCCGGTATGCGCCCCCAAATCGGTCGAGCGGCGCCCCTGATGATAAATCACCGGTGAGCGATGCTTCGCCCCCGGTGATGCCGCCACTAGGGTGATTCGATGACGGTCTGACGCTAGAGCCGTGACAGATGCGTGACTCTTTTGAGTCCAATTGGTGACACGCTCGCCGGCGCGTAGGCCGCGGGCCGCGTCGCGCCTGCGCACCCGCAATAATAAATGCAGCGAAGCTTGCTTGCATCGCCCCAAAAGCTTTGCTAGGCGCCCGCTCCTACCCGGAGCCGGACCCGTTCGGCCCCATCATGATGTGCGGTCGTGGCGGAACTGGTAGACGCGCAACGTTGAGGTCGTTGTGGCCGAAAGGCCGTGGAAGTTCGAGTCTTCTCGACCGCACCATCACCCTTTGATTTCATTGGATTATTTTGGGCATTTGGCGCAGTTTGGCGCAGTCCATAAATGCCGAGCTGTACCAAATATACGATCGAATTCGCCTAGACTGGCGCTGTTATGGGCGGGGCAATTTGCCCAGAGCGACCAAGCAGAAAAAAACTCTGTATCTAGCTTCGCGCGCGCCGTGCTTGGCCCAGGTCTGCTCGCGCCGATCTTAGCGAAATTGCGTCTGAAGCGCCGATTTGCGAAATTCGGCGAGCTCGGATTCGACGAATTGCGGCGTCGCGTCGAATCCATCGAATAGGTCGTAGAGCGGCTCCAGGGTCCGGCGCACGACGTCGCCGAAATCGTTCAACAGCTCGGCGACGCTGGTCGATGTTGTAAGGGTCACCGCCTTGGTCCGGCTCCGGTGTATTTCGGCGATCGGCCAGCGGCGAAGCGGCGCGGCCCAAGACAGGAGTTCGCGTCCCTCAAGCCCGGTATAGCGGCTCTCGAAGCGAAGCTTGGTTTGAGGATCGAGACCCAACGCCTTGGCGAGATTAAGGACATGGACGAAGACTTCGGCGGTACGCCAGACCGGTAGCGTCAGATCGAAGATCGTGCCGGGTTCGAGGTTGCCCGCGCCGTCCTCCTGATAACCGCGCTGGAGATAGGCCTTTAGATCGCCCGTCACCTGCCAGAAGTCGCTGTGGGCTGCATCGCCGAACACTCGGTCGGCATCGGGATTGCCGATCCAGCATTCGATCAGCGCGTCGCGGATCACGGGGCGGATCGCGTCCATGGTCGGCACCCGGAAGGGCGACCAGCCCGACGTCGGAGGCAGGCTCTGGAGCGCACGGCGGAGCATTCCGAGCGGCTGTTCGATGTCGCCTTGGCCGATTTCGTAAGCGTAGGACACATGCCCGAGCGGCTGGCGCGCGGGGTGCGCTGCCAGGAGCGGTTCGACGAGATCGGCCCAGCGCTTGCGCGCCGCGCGGACGAAGGCGGCAAAGCTGCCGGGGACGCTCGGCAGCACGACCATGCCGAGCGCGCTGAGAATGTCGAAGACCTTCTCGAGGCGAAGCTTGATGTCGCCCTGCTCGAATGCGTTGACGGTCGGCATGCTTACCCCGGCAAGCGCGGCGAGCGACTTCTGGGTATGCCCTTCCTCCTTGCGGCGGCGCACCGCCTCGTCGACGAGGCCCTGCCAGTCGAGCGGCCATTCGGTCATGCCAAAATTCTCCGGCTGTTTTCCTCGACGCCCGCCTTGAAGCGCGCCCGAAAATCGCCTTCATCGAATCGCCCGGTGAAACGCAGCGTCGCGGGGTCGGCAAGGCATTTGGCGAGATCACGAAGAGCGAGATCGACCGCAGCCTTCGGCAATCCGATCTCGGCGCCGAAGGTTTCGATGAGACTCCGGCCGAGCGTGTCGAACTCGCGCTTCTTCCCGCCGATCTCGAGCGCGGTTTCGCGGCTGAACGGATAGAGGAGGGTGTTGAGCAGATCATATGCGGGACTGAGGCGAAGGCCTTCGGGCCGCTCGAGGAGCGAGAAATTCTTGAGATGCGCATCGGCATTGCCAAGCGCGAAATTGAAGATGACGAGCTTGTAAAAACGCACGAGATCGAGCCGGGCCCGCGCCGAGTAGCGCGCGATAACGCTGGCCGCTTCCTCGTAGCTCGAGCTATATTTGCCGCCGAACTGCGGGCCGCGCGGCTTGCCGAGAACCTGCGCAAAATCCTCGAGCCGTAGCCGCTCGCCCGCATGGCGGTCGAAGCGCTCGACGAGTAGGGCAAGCCCGTCAATCCCGGCGACGGTCGCGGGCTCGCCGCGCGTCACTTCGGCCTCGCCCAATATTTCACGGGCGAATCGGAGGCTCAGCGCCTCGTTCTGGACGAGGGTCGGCTCGTCATTGTGATTGAACTTGGCGATATGCGTTGCGGCGTCCCCGGGTTCGACCGACGGACGGAAACCCGTCCCGTCGTGCCAGGCGAGGAGTTTGCGCTGCACACCCGATATGGTGCGCGATGCGGTGACCGCGGCTTCCTCGGACACACTGCCGTCGACATGATGGACGGGCACGATTCCGTCGGCAGGCAGGACCCCGACCGCGCCGATGCAGTCGGCGCCATATTGCAGCAGGATCCCGAAATCATCCTGGTCTGCGGCGCCGCCCGCGCGCGCCTGCAGCCCGCGCAGCCAGCCTTCCGGACCGAGATGCTGGAAAAAAGGAATGAGCCCGTCGCGGCTGACATGATCGCGCGTCGCCGCGGGCAGCGCGCAGGCGATGTCGGCGGTCCAGCCGTCGTCATAAGCGAAATGGCTACCGCGTCCGGTCTCGCTGAGCACGCCGGCGCGAACGCAGTTCCAGGTTATAATGGCTTGCCGATCGGCGATCAGCCTTCTCCGAATCAAAGTAGTTACAAAAGCCTCTTATCACCGGATATAATTTAAAGCAATTTTGATTTTTTAAACAAATAAGAACTATGCAGGCCTTTAAATTTATTCGCCAAAGAATCGTGCGGAAAAGCCCTTACCTCGGCACTCTTCGCGACAAAGCTCAATTTAAATGAACTTTTTCCGCATAAAACGCCTTGCCATCAAGCATTTTTAAAGCCTATCCGTTTCCTTCACGCAGATCTAAGCCCGGCCTCCCCATGTCGCCTGCGCCGTCGCGATCAGCCGCCGCGGGCAAGCTCTCTTGGTCTTCGGGAGGTTGACACGCGCGCCGCTTCGCGGATCGCCTCAGCCAGTGTACGCCCATTTGGGCCGTGATCATCATTCCCGGCCTCTACCGATGAACGAATACCCCAATTTGCTCCCGAACAGGAGCAAATTTTGTCTAGGTTGCATCCACTGAGTAAAATGCACCCGAAAAGGTGCATGTGTTGACTGTCGACTTGGACGGCGCTATTTCGATCCCGAAAGGGATCAGAATGTCCCGCGAAGAATCAACCAGTGAACGCTTGCTTCGCGAAATCGGCGAGCGCGACCGGCGACTGAAAGACGTGGGCGGCAACAAGCACTTGCGCGCCTATCAGGGCGCGATCGAGCCGCCACTCACGTCCCGGTCGCTCCTGCGGGCCTCGCGTCGGCTCGCACCGGATCCGTCAGCTGCCATGAATTACGGAGCCCCACGCTCGAATATGGCACGCGAAGCGCGCGGCGGGCGCTCTGTCGCGCAAGCTCCGCGAGCAGAGCTGGCGACCCACGCCGCTCCGGAGCCGCTACCCGGCACGCGAGATCCCCAGCCGATCGCCGGCGCTGCCGAGCTCGGGCCGCTTATCCGCAAGGCGCGCAAGCGCATGAAGCTCAATCAGGAGGAGTTTGCGGCCCACGCCGGCGTCGGGCGACGCTTTCTCTCCGAGCTCGAGGGCGGCAAGGCCAGCGTCGAATTCGACAAGGTGCTGGCGTGCGCACGCGCCGCCGGTATCGATATTTTCGCGCGACCGCGGCACGGCTGATGCGGCGCCTCCATGTCTGGCTCGAATGCGCTGATGATCCGATCGGGACGATCCTGGCGAATGACGAAGGCGCCCTCGCCTTTCATTATGCCGATAGCTGGCTGTCGGCGCGCGCCAACCATTCGCTGTCGCTGTCACTGCCGCTCGCCAACCAGTCGTTCGGCGACGTGCGGACACGCGCCTATTTCAACAATCTTCTTCAGGAGAATGACCAGCTTAATCATGTGATCGCGCGCGAGGGATTGTCACGCGGCGATATCGCCGGACTCCTCGCGCATGTCGGCGCCGACTGCGCAGGCGCGGTCAGCATACTCCCGGAGGATGCACCTCCGGTGAAGCGCCCGGGCGACCTCGAAGCCGATTATGATGCGCTGCCCGACGAAGAGTTTCGCGATATCGTCGACCGCCTCGCGAAGGGCGCGCCGCTTCCCGAAGGCATGCTGGATCCATCGCCGGTAGCCGGCTTTCGCGACAAGTTCAGCCTCGCGGGGCTGCCGGACGGGCAGTTCGGCCTCCCCAAAAAGGGCACCGGCGCGCCGACAACGCATATCCTCAAGATTCCCCATCCCGAACATCGTCACGAAGCGCGCGACGAAGCTTTCGTGACCCTGCTCGCGCATGATTGCGGCCTGCCGGTCGGAACCTGTCTCGCGCAGACGATCGACGAGCACGAGATTCTGCTCATCCAGCGCTTCGACCGCGTCATATGCGACAACAAGGTGAGCCGCATCCATCAGGAGGATTTCGCGCAGGCGGCAGGCCTGCCCGCCGAACTCAAATATGAGCGCCGAGGTAAGGAAGACCGCCGGTTCGATGCGCCGACGATCGGCCGCATTCTCGAGGCGACGGGGCACCCGGCGCTGTCACGGACTTTCTTTCTCCGCCTGACCCTGTTCAACCTGTTGATCGGCAACAACGACAATCATGCGAAAAATCATGCGCTTCTCCATCGCCCCGGCGAAGCGCCCGAACTAGCCCCCTTCTACGACCTCGTGCCCGTCCAGGCGGTCGCCGGGTTTCGTGAGGACCTGGCTTTCCGGATCGGTACCGCGGACTTTCCGCAGGACATCGGCTTCGACGATCTTATCCAATTTTCCACAGCAATCGGTATTCCTGCGAAAAGCGCGCCGACGATTCTCCGCAATGCGACGCATGAACTGGTCGCGGCGATGGAAGCGTTGACGCTCGATTTCCCGCGCGAGATGCGCGCGCTCGACAATCAGATCGGCGCTGCGGCCCAATATCTCGCAGTGTGCCTCGCGCTAGACGTTGACATTCGTGAACGCGATGCGCCCGTGACGCGCGGCGGCGGCTGGGTCGTCAGCTAGCTGCCACCGGGGATGGCCACCAACCGGATTTAGCAGACCGCGAGCAGTTTCGGCCGGACACCGTCATTATCATTTACATGATATACTGAAGTGTATATAATTGCGCTACGAAAGGACGCTGATGCCCGACGATCAGAACATAGGCGCGGTACGGCCGCTTCGTATCGGCGACGCTGCGCCCGATTTCATTGCGCGCAGCACGGCCGGGCCGGTACGGCTCAGCGATTATCGCGGGAAGTGGCTGCTGTTCTTTTCGCACCCCGGCGACTTTACGCCGGTGTGCACCAGCGAGTTCATTGCGATCGCGCGCGAGGCGGACCGTTTCGCAGCGCTGCGCTGCGAGCTCCTTGCCCATTCGGTGGATAGCCTCTTCTCGCATCTCGCGTGGATCCGCGCGATTCACGACGACCTTGGGGTCACCATAACCTTCCCCATCGTCGAAGACCCATCGCTCGAGATTGCGACGGCTTTTGGCATGGTGGATTCGGATTCGCGCAGCGCCGCCGCGGTGCGAGCGACATATTTCATCGATCCCGACGGTGTCGTCCGCGCGCTGACCGCCTATCCGCTCAGCGTCGGGCGCTCGGTCGAGGAAATGTTGCGCACCGTCGCCGCGCTCCAGCGCACCAGCGATGGATCGGCCATGACGCCCGAAGGATGGCGTCCCGGGGCTGACATCCTCGCCCCACCCCATTTGCTCACCCGCGACGCGCTCAGCGCCAAAACCGCGACGCACTGGTTCTACCGGCTTGCGCCCGACGGGGCCAAATGACCCCGGTCTCACCCGGCGTGCCGGTCGTCGACGATGAACTGGTCGATCTGCTCCGCGTGCTCGCCCATCCGGTCCGCCTGAAGCTGATCTTTGCGATCCGCGACACCGAGCTCGCGGTCGGCCAGATCGAAAGCGCCACCGGCGTCGGCCAACCTTTGCTTAGCCAACAGCTGGGGGTGCTGCGCAATGCCCGGATCGTCGAAACGCGCCGCGAGGCCAAGCAGATATTCTATCGCCTGAAATCCGACGCGCTCGCACCGCTGCGCGCGCTCGTCGACCAGTTCGATCCGCGCACCGCCAGCCCCATGGGCCAACAAGGCGGCGCTGACAGCGCCGCCCACTTCGCGCGGATTGTTCGCTAACCGACCTTCAGGGCTAGTCGCCGGTCCGCGAGTTCGAGCATCGTCGGCCGGTGGCTGACGATGATAAGACCCACGCCCGTTTCATCGAGCCAGCCGCGCAACCGTGCCGCCAACATTGCCTCGGTGTCGAGATCGAGCCCTTCGCTGGGTTCGTCGAGCAGCAGGAAAGGCCGATCGGCGAGAAGCGCCCGCGCCAGCGACAGGCGCTTGCGCTGCCCCCCCGAAAGCCGTGCGCCGTCGTCGCCGAGCCAGCATTCGAGCCCGCCCGGCAGCATGGCGACGACGTCATCGAGTCCGGCGAGAAAAAGCGCGTTTTCCATGGCGGCGCGGTTCACACCCGGACGCGCGAGGGCGAGATTGTCGGCGACCGTCCCGGCAATCATCGACGCATCCTGCCCCGCGAGCGCAAATAACGCCCGACGGGCGGCGAGCGGCAGTTGTGCAACCGCGACATCGCCGATTTCGGCCGTCTCGGGCGCATCGTCGCGCAGGCCCGCGAGCGTCTCGAGCAGCCGCGTTTTGCCGCTCCCCGATGGCCCCGTCACCGCGACCCGGTCGCCGCGTGCAATGCGATGCCCGGCAATCACAATCTCAGCCGACGGGTCCGCCGGCGCGGCCACCATCTGCGGGCCAGGCGCCGGGAACATGGCATCCAGCCGTTCGCGCGCGCCGCGGCTTTTCCAGCGCTGGAGATCGAGCCGGACGAGCCCGCCGACGATCTCCATCGTTGCAGCCGCGGCCAGCGCCGACAGCGCAACCAGCGGCGCGTGCGCCGGGCTAAACAGGACAATCGCCGCGACGACCATCCCGGTTGCCAGCCAATGGCCCGCCGCGATTACCGCATCCGCGCGCGCCATGGCAATGCGCGCCCGCTGCAACGGAACCTCGACATCGCCCAGCGCGGCGCGCACAGCATCGTCCAGCGCGTAAACCCGAATGTCGTCGCCGCCCGCAGCAAGATCGACATATTGCCCGATCAATTGCCCCGTCGCCTCACGCTCGGCGTCGAGCGCAGGCGCCAGCCACCGCGCGCCGACCCACCTGGACAGGAGCACACTCATCGCGACCGCGGCGCACAAGGCGATGAGCGCGACGATCCCCGCCAACGCCGCGAGCGCCAGCGCGCCGATCAGCGTCGCAATGCCCGAGGGAACCAGCGTCGTGCGCAAGAGCGCTTCTTCGAGTGCTTCGACGTCGCCGCTGAGCCGCGCGGTCACATCACCGCGATTGAAGCGGAGGGCCGCTGCGGGCGGCGCGTCGACCAGCCGCGCAAACAGCCGGGTACGGACGTCGGCGAGCGCGAACAGCATGGCCTGGTGGCTGAACAGGCGCTCGCCATATCGCGACAGGGTGCGAAGAATCGCAAAGCCGCGGATTGCGGCGCTGGGGATCAGGTAATTGAATGCCTGGACCGCCGCCGCGCCGCTCAATCCAGCCAGCGCCGCGCCGGTCAGGAACCAGCCCGAGACGGCGAGCAGGCCGATCGCCGACAGCGCCGCAACTGCGCCGGCGATCATGCCTGACGCGACGGCGCGGCGCTGGCGGGAGCGCGCGGCGCGGACAAGATCGTCGATCATGCCAGCACCGTCCGGCCGTCCGCCGCAGCGATCAGCAGCGGGTCGTGCGTCGCCGCGACGACCAGCCTGTCACGCGCCGTCCGGCTGAGCAGGGCGACAATCGATTCTGCCGCGACGCGATCGAGATCGGCGGTCGGTTCGTCGAGCAAGAGAATTGGGCGCGGCGCGAGAAGCGCGCGCGCCAGCCCGATCCGCCGCCGTTCGCCGCCCGACAGCCCGCTGCCGCGATCGTCGACCAACCAGTCGAGGCCCCCGCCCCGCGCCGCGATCAACGCGCCCAGGCCCAGGACATCGAGAAGATCGAGCGCATCGGCGTCGGATACGCCCCAGCGGGATATGAGCAGGTTGGCACGCAGCGTCGCTGGCAGAAGCAGCGCGCGCTGCCCCGCCCAGCTGCAGTTCGCCGTCAATGCGCTTGCGTCTGCTGCGGCGGCGTCGAGGCGGATCTCCCCGCGCTCGATTGGCACCTGACCGATCAGAGCGCGAAGCAGGCTGGTTTTTCCGGCCCCGCTGGTTCCGGTAATCGCATGGAGTCCGGCCGCCGGCCAAGCGGCATTGACGGGGCCGATCGCAACGCCGCCGGGATGGCGAACGACGATATCCGAGAGCGCCAGCGCCGTCGCCATTTTCCTCGCCGGATCGCTGCTCCGGTCGGGAATTTTTCGCTCTTCATGCGCCAGCGCCGCCAGCGCAGCTTCGCCTTGCTGCTTGTCGTGATAGGCGGCGGCGAGCCGACGCATCCCCAGATAATATTCGGGCGCGAGCGCGAGGACGAAGAAAGCGCTTCCGAAATCGAGCCGTTCGGGCGAAGCAAACGGTAACAATTCAAGCAGGGCGAAGCCGCAATAGACTGCGACGAGTGCGACCGCGAGCGCGCTGAAAAATTCCAGAATCGCGCTCGACACAAAGGCGATCCGCAACACGCCAAGCGTTCGCTCCGCCAGATCTTGCGCCGCAACGCCGATATGACGCGCGACGCGATCTTCGGCTCCGAAGGAGAGGATCAGCGGTAAGGCGCGGACACGATCAACGAACAGGCCGCCGAGGCGCGCAAGCGCGCCGAACTGGCCTTCGCTCGCCTCGCGCGCGGCACTGCCCGCAAGCGCCATACCAAGGCCAAATGGGATCAGCGTTGCAAGCAAGATCACCGCGGACACCCAACTGGCGAAAACGACCGCAAGCGCAATCAACAGCGGCGACAGTATGGCCGCGTGGCGCAACGGCAGAAAGCGTGCGAGATAGGGCTCAATGCGGTCGATCCCCGTGATGGCAAGTTCGGCGTCTTCACCGACGATCCGCCCTCGCGCCGTCGCGCTCATCATCAAAGCGGGCGCGATCCGAGCGCGCAGGGCCGCGGTGGCGATCGCGGCCGCGCGCTGGCCGAGCAGCGCCGCCATGCCCTGAGCGCCGCCCCTCATCAAAGCCGCTACAATGAGCAGCAACGCCCAGCCCCAGCCGGTTTCGCCGCCACCCCGGGCCTGAGGGCCGATATGAAGCAAAAGAAGCTGCGCCAGCGCTAGCGCGAAAAATATCGCCGCCAACGCGTCGGACACCCATGCCGCCACCGCCCAAGGGCTAGGGGAAATGGAAACCGGCGGCGCGCGTTCCTTAGTTGACATTTCTCTAATTTTCATACATTCCCATAATCAGTAATTGACGCGGCCGCAAGCCAAGCGGCGCGCCGCCCGAGTCGCTGTTCAGGAGTGACGCTATGGATCTCGCCGTTGTCGAGCTTTCCCGTCTGCAATTCGCACTTACGGCAATGTACCATTTTCTCTTCGTGCCGCTGACGCTGGGCCTGTCATTCATGCTGGTGATCATGGAGAGCATCTATGTCATCACCGAACGCGACATCTGGCGGACAATCACGCGCTTCTGGGCCAAGCTGTTCGGCATCAACTTCGTCCTCGGGGTGGCGACTGGCCTGACGATGGAGTTCGAGTTCGGAATGAACTGGTCCTATTATTCGCATTATGTCGGCGACATTTTCGGTGCGCCGCTGGCGATCGAGGGTCTGATGGCCTTCTTCCTCGAGGCGACCTTCGTCGGCCTGATGTTCTTCGGCTGGGACAAATTATCCAAACAGGGGCATCTGCTTGTCACCTTCCTCGTCGCCTTGGGCTCCAACCTTTCCGCGCTGTGGATCCTGATCGCGAACGGCTGGATGCAGAACCCGATCGGATCGCGCTTCAACACCGATACGATGCGAATGGAGGTCGTCGATTTCTATTCGGTGCTGTTCAACCCCGTTGCCCAGGCAAAATTTGTTCATACCGTCAGCGCCGGTTATGTCACCGCGTCGGTTTTTGTTCTCGGCATCTCGGCCTGGTACCTGCTGCGCGGGCGCTTCACGGCACTGGCGAAGCGGTCGATGACCGTCGCCGCCGCCTTCGGCCTCGCCTCCTCGCTCTCGGTCGTCGTGCTTGGCGACGAATCTGGCTATGCGCTGACCGACAACCAAAAGATGAAACTCGCCGCGATCGAAGCTATGTGGCACACGGAAAAAGCGCCCGCTGGCCTGACATTGATCGGATTTCCGTCGGTCAAGGATCGCACGACTCACTACGAGATCAAGATCCCCTACGCGCTCGGTCTCATCTCGACGCGCAGTCTGACCGGGCAGGTTCAGGGGATCAACGAACTGGTCCTTCACGCGCAAGAGCGCATCGAAAGCGGCAAACTTGCCTATGCCGCGCTCGAGGATCTGAAAGTCAACCGTGTCGATGCGGCGGCGCGCGCGACGTTCGAGGAACATCGCAACGACCTTGGCTATGCGATGCTGCTGAAGCGATATGTGGGCGATCCGCGCGACGCAACGCACGACCAGGTAATGAAGGCCGCATGGGATACCGTTCCGAACGTCCCTGTGACCTTCTGGCTGTTTCGCATCATGGCGGGCCTCGGCTTCTTCTTCATCGGCTTCTTCGCGCTCGCTTTCTATTTTGCGACGGTGCGGCGGTTCGACGTAAAATGGTTCCTGCGCACGGCGGTCATCATCATCCCGCTGCCCTGGATTGCCGCTGAAATGGGCTGGGTCCTCGCCGAATATGGTCGCCAGCCCTGGGCGATCGAAGGTGTTCTGCCCACTTTCCTTGGTGCATCGAGCCTGACCGTCGCACAGGTCTGGACGACGATCGCCGCCTTCACCTTGCTCTACAGCGCGCTCGCTTTCATCGAAGTGCGGCTGATGCTTGCGAGCATCCGCAAGGGTCCCGAAACCCGCCGCGCGGCGGATGCAACCAGCATCGCACCGGAATCGGGCGCGGGCTATGCCCCGCTGCCCGCCGAATAAGGAGGACCGAAATGGCGATTCCCTTCGACTATGAAAGCCTCCGCCTGATCTGGTGGCTGCTGATGGGCGTGCTGCTGATCGGTTTTGCCCTGACCGACGGCTTTGACCTGGGCGTAGCGGCGCTGCTGCCCTTTATCGCCAGAAACGACGAGGAACGGCGCCTTGCGATCAACAGCATCGCGCCGACATGGGAGGGCCATCAAGTCTGGCTCATTCTCGGCGGCGGCGCGATTTTTGCGGCGTGGCCCTACGTCTATGCGATCAGCTTCTCGGGCTTTTATCTGGCAATATTCCTCGTCCTTGCAGCGCTGATCGTGCGACCGGTGGCGTTCAAATATCGTTCGAAGCATGACGATGCGGCGTGGCGCAGTCGCTGGGACTGGGCCCTGTTCGTCGGCGGCTTCGTTCCCGCGCTGGTTTTCGGGGTCGCGGTCGGCAATGTCCTTGTCGGCGCTCCGTTCCGCCTCGATAGCGACCTGCGTGCCTTTTACGATGGCTCGCTGCTCGGCCTCTTTTCGCCGTTTACGCTGCTCACCGGCCTTCTGTCGGTGGCGATGCTGGTGCTGCATGGCGCTGGCTGGCTGGCGCTGAAGATCGAAGAAGGCGCGGTCATGGAACGCGCGCGGCGCTGGGGCAGGTTTGCCGCGATCGCGGCGATCCTTCTCTTCGCCATCGGTGGGATCATGGTAGCAACGATGCCGATTGGCTACCGACTGGCGGGGGTGATCGATACGGCCGGGCCATCGAACCCGCTCTGGTCGACGAGCGTGCCTGCCACCGGCGCCTGGCTGGACAATTATGCGCGTTATCCGTGGATGCTGCTTGCACCGATCCTCGGCTTCGCGGGGCCAGCGCTTGCCTATGTTGCAATCGCCCGCCGCAAGCAGGCGCTGCTTTTTGCGGGATCGGCGATGGCGACCGTCGGGATTGTGGCGACCGTCGGACTGTCGATGTTCCCCTATATCCTGCCCAGTTCGATCGACGCCCACTCGAGCCTGACGGTCTGGAACGCGTCATCAAGCCATCTTACGCTGTGGATCATGCTCGTCGTCACGCTGATCTTCCTGCCCATGATCCTCGCTTACACCGCTTGGGTGCTCAAGATACTGTTCGGCCGCGTGACGCTCGCCGATGTCCGTTCGAACCCTGATTTTTACTGACCGGAGGCAGGCGCAATGTGGTATTTTACTTGGGTTCTGGGACTCGGTCTCGCGGTTGGCTTCGGCATTTTGAACGGTGTGTGGCACGAATTCCATTCGCCCGCCGACGAGGATGCGTCACTTTAGGAATTCACTGCAGCGCAGTTCGCCGTCCGGGTCTCAACTGTCGTGCGCTGCCAGCCTGTTTTGCTGCAAGACAGCCAGACAAGCGCCGCAATCGCCAGCGTGGCAACCGTCGTGGCGACCGCGGGATCCAGCCCCGCCCGCAGATGGGCGCTTCTAGGCGCCGCCTTGGGCGCGAATTTCCGGAAAAGCCCCGCTGTTCTTCGGTGGGCGTTCGCTCAATTGCTCCAATAGATATAATCCTGCCCCTTGCGCCACGGCGTATTGAGCGGCACGTCGATGCGCACCGGCCCCTCGATCAGGCCCGGCCAGATCGGTTTGGCCATCCCCCGGTTCTGAGCATCGATCATCGCGCGTAGCGCCATGACGCGCTTCGGGTCGCTGGCGGCGAGATCCTCTTTTTCGGTCGGATCGATCGCGAGATTATAGAGGCGTGCCTTTTCGGGCCTTTTGGTCACCTGCAATTTCCAGTCGCCCGCGCGCACCGCGCGGTAATCGCCCGAGCGCCAGAACATCGCCGGTCGTCGCGCCGGACTGGCGAGGATGTTTTCGCTGTCGATTATCCGATCGCCCGGTATTTTTGCCCCGGCCACGCCCGCGATCGTCGAGAAAATGTCGAGATGGCCGGTCATATCAGCGCGCTGTGTCCCCGGCGTAATCCCGCCCGGCCAGCGCATGAACAGGGGGGTGCGGATGCCGCCTTCAAAGAAGGTCGCCTTCCAGCCGCGGAAGGGCGCGTTCAGATTCTCGATGCCATTGTACCAGGCGCCACCATTGTCGCTGGTGAAGATGACGAGGGTATTGTCATCTATCCCCTGCTGTTTGAGCTTTGCCATCACATCGCCGATGCGGCGATCGAGCTGCGCGATCATGGCGCCATAAACGCGCGTCTTGTGATCCTTGATCTGCGGCAGTCGATCGTAATCCGCCTTGGTCGCTTGCAGCGGCGTGTGCGGCGCGTTGAACGCCAGGTACATGAAGAATGGCCGGTTGCGATTGGCCGCGATCGCCTTGATCGCCTCTTCGGCGAAATAGTCGGTCATATGGCCGCGCGGATGGAAACGCTGGCTGCCGTTGAAAGTCACCGCATGGCGCAAATTGGCCCACAGGAAGCGATCGATCGGATCCCATGGCAGTTTCGCGTTGACCGCGCCCGGATCGTTGTCGCGCATGAACATCGCACCGCCGGCCAGGATAGCGAGGCTTTCGTCGAAACCCTGCGCATGCGGTCGCAACGCGGGCGCTTCGCCCAGATGCCATTTGCCGATGTGCAGCGTGTGATACCCCGCCGACTTGACCGCCTCCGCGATCGTCACCTCGCTCGCGGGGACACCCATCTCGGGATAGTCGGGGATGTCGGGGGTGATCAGGTCCTTGTGGAAGATCGCTTTCAGCGGCCCCACGCCATCGCCGTGCGCCAGGTTTTCGGCGAACTGGACTGGCACGGCGGTAAACTCAAACCCGAAACGCGTGGGATATCGCCCTGTCATCATCGCCGCGCGCGAGGGGGAGCAGGTCGCATTCGCGGCATAAGCGGTGGTGAAGTTCACCCCCTCGCGCGCCAGCGCGTCGATGTTCGGGGTCTGGACGATGCCGCCTCCGACGCCGCCGCCGTTCAGGCTGATGTCGTTATAGCCCAGATCGTCGGCGACGATCAGGATGATATTGGGCGGGCGTTTTCCTTCGGGCGCTTTCGCCGGTCCCTGCTGCCAAGCAACCGCGCGGTTAGGCTGCACCGGATCGCGCCAGTCCTGAAGGATGCCCGGCAAGCGGTATTTGTTCGCCTCGAACGCCCAATATCCCCCCGCGCCCATCGCCGCGACGAAACCCAATGCGATCCATCTTTTTTTCATTATGACCCCCACCCTATCCGAATGTCAGCACGGCAAGATGCGTGAGTGCCGCCAGCAAACCGAGCAGCAAACCCGCTGTGACCCGCGGGCTCGCGTAAAAGGCGATCTGTCTCTGGGTCGGGAACGAAAAGGTCGTCGCAATCCCCAGCAGCTTCGCCGGATGCGCCGCGCGAAACGCTGGATCGCTTGCCATGCGGATCAGGTCACGGCGGCTGCGGTACCGCATCGTGCCGACCAGTGACCAGCCCGGATCGTCGGGGGTATTCCAGGCGTCGATATAGCCGCCCACCTTGCGCCCGACGAACAGCGGATGCCCGCCGCGCGCGATAAGTCCGCGCACAAAGGGATCGGAATAGCGCCGCAGCCATTCGCTGCCCTCGCGCGTCTCGCCGCTGGTCGGATCGGTGACCGGTCCGATGCGGGTGCCGACCAAATTGACCATCACGAACTCGCGGCCGTCGTCGGCCTCCAGAAAGGCACGCAGTCGCGCCGCGTCGTTGCCCGTCTCGACCATGCGCGGTCCCAACGTCGACAGAAAGGCATCGATTTCGTCGGGCCGGAGCGGGCGGCGCAAGCCGTCGTAATACAGCAGGAAAGCGAGCCACAGCAGCAAGGCACCGATCCATACAGCGGCAATGATTGCGCCCTGTTCGGTCATCTCGCTTTACCCCCCCATTGCGCCCAATCTTATGACACTATATGTGTCATTTTATTGATCGCGGCGCAAGGCCGATCGCGACCAAAGCATTGACCCCGGCGTCAAGCTGGGCCAGCGGAGAAGCCATGACCAAGGCGGCGAGCAAATCGATTGCGACAACGGCCGAACCCGCACGGGTCGACGGTCGCCGCGAACGCGGCCGGTCGAGCCACAAGCGTATCGTCGAGGCGATGATGGAGTTAATCGTCGGCGGCGACCTCGCGCCGAGCGCGGCACGCGTTGCCGAGGAGGCCGGGATTGGCTTGCGTACAGTCTTTCGTCATTTCGACGACATGGATGCGCTATATGCCGAGATCACCGCGACGATCACCGAACGGGTGATGCCGATCGTCAGCGCGCCCTATCCCGATCAGGACTGGCGCGCCAATGTCCGCGATCTCGTGCGGCGCCGCGTGCGCGTGTTCGAAACCACGCTGCCCTTTCGCCTAGCGGCAAATATCAAGCGGTACCAGTCGCCGTTCCTGATGGGCCAATATGGCAAGGTCGTGATGCTGGAGCGCGAGCTGCTGCTTCGGCTGCTCCCCGGCGCCGTCCTGACCGACCGGATCAATGTCGAGGCGCTGTGCGCCGCGCTGTCATTCCAGAACTGGCGCGCGCTGCGGCATGATCAGGGATTGTCTGCCGAGGAAGCGGGGACGGTGACGCTGCATATGGTCGATACGTTGCTGGCGACGATCGGCGATGCCGATTGAGACCGAGCGGTGCTACCCTGCTGTCGCTGGCGCTGCTCGGCGTGCTGGCCGCGTGCGACAAGCCGGCGGACGGCGCATCCGTCGCATCGGCCGCCGAATGTCCCGCCATGCCCGCGCAGGCCTATGTGTGGATCCCCGGCGCCACCTTTGCGATCGGCGCCGATGCGCAGCTACCTGAGGAAGGGCCGGCGCGTGAGGTTAGCGTGGCGGGCTTCTGGATTGCAACGCACGAAGTCACCAACACCGACTATGCCGCGTTCGTGAAGGCAACCGGATACAAGACGCTCGCCGAGCAAACGCCACCCGCGCTTCCCGGTGCCCCGCCCGAAATGCTGATTCCCGGATCGGCAGTGTTCACCGCGCCGACCGACGGCAATCCCAACTGGTGGCGCTGGGTCGTGGGGGCGCAGTGGCGCAACCCGTCTGGCCCTGCATCGAACATCCAGGGCCGCGAACGCGACCCCGTGGTCCAGATCGGCTATGACGACGCGCTCGCGTACGCCCGATGGGCGGGCAAGGCGCTGCCGAGTGAGGAGCAATGGGAGCTGGCGGCGGCGACCGGCGGTGCCGACCGCCATGTTCCCGTCGATGCCGCGGGCAATCCGCAAGCCAATTATTATCAAGGCGCCTTCCCCGTCCGCGACCTCGGCACCGACGGGTTCACGAGCCGAGCACCCGTCGCTTGCTTTGCCGCGGATAACCACGGCGTCCACGACCTGATCGGCAATGTCTGGGAATGGACGACGAGCAAGGCGGGCGGCGAAAGCAACGTCATCAAGGGCGGCAGCTTCCTGTGCGCCGCCAATTATTGCGCGCGCTATCGCCCCGCGGCGCGGCAATTTCAGGAACGCGCGCTAGGCACCGATCATATCGGCTTTCGCCTGATCGATACGGCGCGCGCGGCGCCGGCGCCGCCAGTTCCAGACAAAGGCTGAGAGCAGCAGCACGAGCCCACCGATCCACAGGCCAAGCCGAATCAACCGCGGCTTGCCCTGATGCTCGAACGCATAACGGTTGATCTGTTCGTCGGCGGTGTAGCCCGCGGGCATGTCGAGCACCCCGTTCGCCTTGGCATAGGCGCGGTAGTCAGCCAGCATCGCCGCGAAGCGTTTGGGCATCGCGGCGGCGAGGTCGCGCGTTTCGCCGGGGTCGGTCTTAAGGTCGAACAGCCGCCATCTGCCGTCGCCCGTCGGCGCCAGATTACGCACCAGCTTGTAATCGCCGCGGAACAGCGCGGCGTTGCCCGACAGTTCATACCCCAGCGGCGTATCGCCATGCACGCTCGCCGACCGGCCGGTTAGCACCGGCACCAAGCTGCGCCCGGTGACCGGTTCAACCGCCTTGCCCTGCCACGCGCCGCCATGGCCGGGAACGCCCGCCAGCTCCGTCAGCGTCGGCACAATGTCGGTCACATGTGCGAGACTGTCACTGATGCCGCCCGAACGCAGCGACGCGTTGCCAGGCCAGGCGATGATCAACGGCACGCGCAGCCCGCCCTCGGTCGCGCTGAATTTATAGCCTGACAGCGGCGACACCGCCGCGCTCGCCCAGGCAGGACCGATCGCGCTGAAACTGCCACGGCGACCAATATTGGTGGTGCTGAGGTCATATTGCGTGCCCAGAAACAACCGATTGCGCAGGCTGTGGAACGGATTGGTCGGTTCCGCGCCGTTGTCGGAAAGGAACACAAAGATGGTGTTGCCATAGTCGCCGGTCGATTTCAGATGCGCGACCAACCGCCCGACCTCGCGGTCCATCGCGGTCGCCATCCCGGCATAGGCCTGCATCACGCGGACCGCGGCGGCGCGTTCGTCGGCTGCGAGTTTGCTCCAGTCGGGCGTGGTCGGCATTGTGACGATCGGCACCCCCGCTGGGACGACGCCGAGCGCGGCGGCACGCTTGGCCCGCGCGGCACGCAGCGCGGTCCAGCCGTCCTTGTACAACGCCGCATAGCGCGCGATGTCGCTGTCGGGCGCCTGCACCGGGATATGATTGGCGAGGAAGTTGATCGACGCGAGGAAGGGTTTGCCGGTCGCGCGGCCCTCCTCAATATAGTCGATCATCTTCTGCACCACGAACCGCGACGAGTAATAATTCTTCGGCAGCGTCGCGGCCTTGCCGTTTTTGGTCCATGCGGCGGTGTCGTACATCCCCTCGATCGGGCGCTGCTCGAAATTGTCGGCGCCGGCATCGGCGAGGCTGTACGCCCGGTCATAGCCGCGCGCGTGCGGCAGGCGTGTCGGGTCACTCCCCAGATGCCATTTTCCGGTAAAATAGGTGCGATAGCCCGCGGCTTTCAGCAACTGCGCGATGGTCACGACGCGGTGGTTCATCACCGTGTCGTACCCGGGCTTGCCGCGATGTTCGTCAGGGATCGTCTCGGGCATGTTGCCCAGCCCGTTGCGATGGTTCATCACCCCGGTCTGGAGCATTGCCCGCGTCGGCGAGCACGACCCCGCAACATGAAAATTGGAAAAGCGCGTCCCCGCATAGGCCAATGCGTCGATGTTCGGCGTCGCAAACTCGGCGCCGAACGATCCGACGTCGCTGAACCCCCAATCGTCGGCGAGCAGGATGACGACATTGGGTTGGCGCGGCGCCGCTGATTTCGGCTGCCCCTGGGCGGAGTTGACGGTCAGCAACGCGCCGCAGGTGATGATGGCAGTACGCCGGAACCGGCCCTTGCGACCCGGCACCTTGGTGGTCCTCACGCGCACTGCCATCGCCCCCTCTCCCACGGGATAGTGGCACTTACTATGCCAATATATCGGCGAGTCAAGTTCGCGAACGACTTACCGCTCGCGATATTCCGGCGCGCGCTTTTCACGGAAGGCGGCGAGGGCTTCGCGATGGTCTTCGGTGGCGGACAGGATCACCTGCTGGCGATCCTCGATCGCCATCGCGGCGTCGAGACTTTGGGCATCAATATTGAGGTTCAGCGCCTGTTTCGACAGCCGCAGCCCGTGCGGGCTGGTCGCCAGCATCTCGTCAGCGAGCGCCAGCCCGCGCATGAGCAGCGCGTCCTCATCGACAATCTCGCTGACCAGCCCGGCGCGCAGCGCGCGTTCGGCGTCGATGAAGCGGCCGGTCAGGATCATCTCTGCCGCAAGGCTGGCACCGACGAGGCGCGGCAGGAAATAGCTCGACGCCATGTCGCACCCGCCAAGCCCGATGCGGATATAGGCGGCGTTCGCCCGGAACGATGGTGCGGCGTAGCGAACGTCCGACGCAAGCAGCAGCGACAGCCCGCCGCCGCACGCCGCGCCGTGACCGAGGGCGACTATCGGCTGCGGGCAGGCGCGCATCTTGCGATAGATATTGCCGATCCGCGTCTGGGTGCGCAGCGTGCGGAGCACCGGCGTTTCGTCGCTCGAGCGGTCCTCCTGAATATCGAGCCCGGCGCAAAAGCCGCGCCCGGCGCCGCGCAGCATCACGACGCGGACCTCGGGGCGATCGGCCAGCCCGCCGAAATAGGCGTTGAGGTCTTCAACCAGCCCTTCGTTAAGCGCGTTAAGCCGTTCGGGCCGATTGAGCGTCGCGATCTCGACCGCGCCGCGCGCCTCGATCGACAGTTCGCTCACAGTGTCTGCCCGTCATCGACGGTAAAGACGCTCCCCGTGATGCCGAGCGCGGCGTCGGAGCAGAGCATCAGCAGCGGGGCATGAAGGTCGGTTGCGGGACGCATGCGCTGGCGCGGAAAGCTCTTCACCATCGCCGCGCCCGAGTCGCTTTGGAACAGTTCGGTGGTCATTTCGGATTCGAAATAGCCGGGCTGGATCACATTGACGCTGATCCCGCGCCGCGCCCATTCGCGCGCAAGCGCCTTGCCGAGATGGCGCACCGCCGCCTTGGTTGCGCCATAGACAGACGTTGCCGGAAAAATCTTCTCTGCGGTAATCGAGCCGATCAGCACGATGCGGCCATGTTGCTTCTCGCGAGCGCCTGCCCTGTCGAGACGCTTGGCGCCCTCATTCGCGGTCAGGAAAACGCCGCGCACATTGGCTGCGAGCAGGAAATCAACGTCATCGACCGACAGGCTCATCGCCATCTTCTCGGTCGCGACGCCGGCATTGGCGATGATCGTGTCAACCGTCCCGAACGCCGCCTCCGCCGCGTCGTAGGCGGCGATGGTCGATGCTTCATCGGTGACGTCCATGCTGACCGCAATCGCCGTGCCGCCCGCCGCCTCGATCGCCGCGACCTGCTCGGCCAGCTTGTCGGCGCGGCGCGCCGCGAGGACGACCTTCGCTCCCGCCGCCGCAAGGGCTTTGGCAAAACCGGCCCCCAGACCCGACGATGCGCCGGTTACCAGCGCCACCCGCCCGGAAAGATCGAACTTCGGTTCTGCTGCCATCACGCTCCCTTTCGCTGCCGCTCCCGCCTTGGCGTTGATTGACGTTTACGTCAACCGACCGCCGCCTATCGGAAATGCGAAGGAATTGGGTTGACGGATCCCATTTGTTCTTGTATTGTTCTTTTTGTCGACACCAAACCTCATCCCCCGTCGCAGTCACCAAGCGTGGCGGACGGGGGATCAAGGTTTCCCATTTTTCAGCCGTTTTTTGGCTTGGGCTTTTGATCGCGCCGCACCAGCCGGCGTATTGGCGCGACGGTCCGCAAAATCGTCGAGATGGATGGCTGGCGTTTGTCCGGCAAGGCAGCCTTCCACCGCGCCGCACGTAGTGTCCGCACACCCCTTGCGCGAAAGACCGTCCATGACCGAGATTATCGAGCCGCGAAGCGGCACGGCCTTCCCCCTGCTCCGCGGCGAGACGCTGCGCGTCATTGATCCCGATGGCGGTCAGGTCAGCGACTTGCTGGCCTTCATGCGTGGCGATGTACGCGAAGTGATCTCCAATGGCCGGACATTTGATTATGAAGAAACGATCCGGCTGACGACCGGCAACCGGCTGTGGTCGAACCGGTCAAACCCGATGCTCGAGATTGTCGAAGACAATGTCGGCACGCATGATTTTCTGTTGACGCCGTGCAGCGAGGCGACCTTTCGTCACTTCTACAAGGACAAGCCCGTCCATCGCGGATGTTTTGGCAATCTGGCCGAGGCGCTGGCATCCTATGGCATTGCCGAGGACGACATTCCCGTCGCGTTCAACATCTTCATGAACGTCCCGGTCGATGATGTCGGCAAGGTCCGGGTGCTGCCGCCGCCAACCGCGCCTGGCGATTTTATCCGCTTGCGCGCGCTCGATGACCTGATCATCGGGCTTACCGCCTGTTCGGCCTATGACAGTTGCGGCGGGACATTCAAACCGATCCACTATCAAATCGAACGCTAGCCGAAGTTTGCGTTGAGCCGCGAAAGCCGCGCATCCTTTACTGTGCGCAGTCGTTTAGGAAGCCCCAACTGAGAGGATCAGTGCTTGAAAATTCCAACCTGTCTGGTCGGGGCGCTACTGCTCGCCGGTTGCAACGCGTCACCCGACAAAAATCCGGACGAAGCCCGCCAAGCTGCGCAAGTGGCGACCAGTGACAATAGCTTGATATTCGCCGATGCCGAAGCGGACGAGCGCCCTTTCACCGAAACCGCCATCGTGCGCGCACAGGTCATCCTCGATCATGTCGGTTTTTCGCCCGGCGTCATCGATGGCAAGGAAGGCGCTTCCTATGCTGCAGCGATGCGCGGTTTTCAGCAGGCTTATGATCTGGAAGTGACCGGCAAGCTCGACGCGGCGACCGCACAGGCATTGCAGCAATGGCGACAGGTGCCTGCGACGCGGGTTATCATCATACCGGCAGGCTTTGCGAAAGGTCCGTTCGTCCCGGCGTTCCCCAAGGACGCTGCCGATCAGGCCAAATTGCCCGCGCTCGGCTATCGCAATCTCACCGAGGCGCTGGCCGAGCGCTTTCACACGACCCCCGAAACGCTTGTCGCGCTGAACAGCGCATCGACGCTGGTCGGTGCCGGCCGCCCCTTCCGCGTCCCCAACATCGCCGACATCGACCGGTCGACGCTGGGCGAAGATTCGCGCGGCTGGAACGGGACGCTCGAACGCCTCGGCGTCGCGCCGAAGCATCCTAGCGCGGCGCGAATCATCGTCGATAAATCCGACGGCGTGCTCAAGGTGTTCGACGCCAATGACAAGCTGATCGCCCAATTCCCCGCCACGATGGGAAGCCGCCGCGATCCGCTGCCGATCGGGACGTGGAAGATTCAGGGCGTCAGCCGCAATCCCGATTTTCACTATAACCCCAAACTCTTCTGGGACGTCAGCGACAGCAAGGAAGCAGCGTTGCTACAGCCCGGACCGAACAGCCCCGTTGGGGTGGCGTGGATCGACATCAACAAGCCGCATTATGGCATTCACGGTACCAGCGAACCGCATACGATCGGCCGAGCCGAAAGCCATGGCTGCGTCCGGCTGACCAACTGGGATGCGGCGCGGCTGGCGCAGATGGTGAAGCCGGGGACGCCGGCCATTTTTCAGAACTGACGGCTGAGGGTTCAGCGCCGGGCCGTTGCTCGCCCTTTCGCTGCCGGTCGCTTCACCGCCAAACGCCGCACATTGGTCGCGACCTGGCGGTGCACCGGCGCGAGACTCGCCGCGCCAAACCTTGCGCTCGCCTCAACCGATTGCAGGATCAGCGTGGCGCTGCGTTCGCCAAGGTCGCCTATCTCGGCCGCCGTCGGCAATCGTCCACGCGTCGCCATGGCGCCGAGGTGCTGGAAATGCTTCAGCCAGGCGGTCTGATTGTCCCACCAGATCGTCGCCGCGGCGGATCCGGCGCGCGCCAGCGTATCGACTTTTTCGGGGATCATCCGGCCAAGCTCGGCATGATCCGCATTCCATGGCGATTGCATCGCCTCACCGATGATCGCACTCCGCACCGCGACGACAGTTTGGGCACCCCCAAAAGTCTCAGCCGCGCGGACGCTCGTGCTGCGCATGGATGCGCTCGCGGCGAGCAAGCGGTTCCACTGTGCGAAGGCGTCAATCATCCGCCGCCTCCTGCTCGCGCTCGGTGGTCGCGGCGGCGGCGATCAGGCTCTGCCCGGTCCCCGCAGCGGCATGACGCGTCATCGTCGTTGCCACGCCGTCCGGTCCGTCGAGGAAAACGAGCTCGCCTTCGGCCGTCGCGATCCCCGGCTGCGTTTCGGGTTGGAGCTGGTCGGTCGAACCTCTCATCTTTTTGGCCTTTGCACGGAGGGGAGCTGGCTATCATCGGCTATGTAGAGATAGGCAGGGTTGAATTGCGCGCGCGCCGCAAGCCCGGCCGGGTCAAGGATTTCAACTAGCGACGAGCGGAACAGGCAAAGCTGCTCCTCGCGCAACTGGCGCATCACGCGGTTCACATGGACCGTTGTCAGCCCGCAGATTTCGCCAACATCGGCCTGCGTTAGCGCGAGCGCAAAGCGGCGCCCGTCGCTGAGGCCCGCTGAAAAGAGCCGGGCGTTGGTCTCGCACAGGAAATGCGCGACGCGCCCCGTTGCATCGAGGCGGCCAAGGCGAAACAGCCACGCGCGGTGGATCGCCGCGTCGAGCAAGGTCGCAAACCATAGTTTGCGGATGAGCTGCGGCATTTCCGCCGCGATCGCTTCAATCGCGGCATGCGGGACGGTCGCGACCGTCGCGGTCGTCAGCGTCGCAACGTCATGATCGAGCAGCTTGAGCGGAAAGGCGTGGAGATCGAGAAAGTCGCCCGGAAAATGAATGGCGACCAACTGACGAAGCCCGTTCCGGTCGTCGAGATAGCGCGACATGATGCCTTCGAGCAACAACGTGCTGGTGTTCAGCGGTGCGCCGGCGCGGGCGATGATCTTACGCGGCCCAAAGGTTTTCACTTCGCTGATTGCAGCCTCGATCCGCGCACGCTCGTTCGCGTCAAGGCTCGCGCCGCGTTTGTCTCTCAAAAAACGTTCAGTAAACATGTTGGACGATCCTTGCGACCGGGTTCACGATGGATCAGCGATCACCCGGGCCAGGGTCGTAACGAGTGACTCTGCCTGGTGTTGCATGGCAGAGGCGGTTAAACGCATAATGCAAATTCGGATCTGTCCTGACCCATACGCCGTTGGGCATTTCCGCAGCGATCAGCGACGAAGCGGCGCTTTCTCGGCCAGATCATTGCGAATGGTCGTCGCGGCGACCCCGCCCCCACCCATCGCATGGCTGATCTGGTCGAGCCCGAGCACGACATCCCCCGCGGCATAGAGGCCGGGGACGTTGGTGCGCTGGTGCGTATCTACCTTCAGGCAGCCCGCTTCGGACATCGCCGCGCCCAGCGGTGCGGCAAGCTCGGAACAGACGACCGAGCCCAAGGCCGGATAGAGGCTATCGAAAGAAAGCTGGTCGCCATTGACCTGAAGCACGATGGCGTCGTCTGCCAGCGTGATCCTCCTGCAGCTGCCGACCACCTTGATACCCGCGTCGCGTAATCGCCCATAATGGCCATGATCCAGTTCATGACCACCTTCCGGCGCGATCAGCGTGATGTCGGCGGTGAAGCCGCGCAGGAACAGCGCTTCATCGCAGCCCCGCTCGCCAGTGCCGAGCACCGCGATCCGGCGGTCGGTCACCTCATATCCGTCGCAAATCGGGCAATAGCGCAGCCGACCATCGCTCAGCGCCTCTTGATGCGCAGCCTCATCCAGCATCGCGGGACGCCGGTTGACCACGCCGGTGCCGAGCAGGACGGCGCGCGCAGCAAACACGGCGCCATCCATCAGAGCGATGAACCCTTCGCCGTCACGCTCAATGCTTTCGATACAGCCTTCACGCAGATCGGCATCATAAAGCCGCGCCTGCTCGCGCATTCGCGCCAGCAAGTCGTTGCCCGATATGCCGTGGGGAAAACCGGCCTGATTGCGGGTTAGCGGGATCAGGCTGGCGCGGCTTTGGCCGGCGTCCACAACCGCGACCCGCAAGTGAAAGCGCGCCAGATAGATTGCGGCGGTCAATCCCGCCGGCCCACCGCCGATGATGAGGCAATCCAGCGAAGATTGCGCGGAGCGAGGCGCGTTTATCGCCCGGCCTCTGCGATACGCGTCAGCGATGGCGCTCCCGAACGGGCACCCGCCACGTTTTCGGTCGCGCTGTTGCTCCGCAAATCCGGAAACATCACCTGCCCCATCCCTTCCGGCGCGAAGGCACCGCTTCGTCCGCTGAACGGACAGGCCCAATCGGACCCGACTGCACGTCCCGAATATTGCCGCGCTTCGGAAACGCTGCCGTGCCGCGCCAGCATCGGGTTGGCGTCACCAGCCAGCGCCACATCGCGCGCAATGATCGTACTGCGCATCTTGTCATACACCCCGCTCGCCCGCAACTGGACGAACTGGTCGTGCAGATTGAAGATCAGCGCCGGACGTTCGAAGCGCCTTGCCGGCCGGCTGGCCTGCGGATGCAGGCCAACGACGAAAAAGGCCTCGCCGCCAAAGCTCAACGAAAAATGGGGGTCACCCGGATCGGCACTGACCCGTGGATCCGCGCGCTGACCGTGAAAATCATCCTTGTCGGTCAGCGATTCCAGCCTCGCCCATAGGAAGCGCTCGAACGTCTCTTCATCGAGCGCGTGGTCGGTTTCGAACAGCACCGCGAGCGAATGGAACAGCGTCGGTTCGCGCGCATAGCTGGAAGCCAGATCGAGCAGATTGGGATAGATGCGCAAATCGTCCCACGCCGAACGCATGTCGCGGCCAACGACAATCCGCATCTGTTCCTTCGCGAGCGCCGACTTCGCACCGACGCAGGGAAAGGCCGGATCGCGAATGAACGCCTGAAAGCGTTGGGCCAACGGGTGGCTCGAATCATCGACGGGATAAAGCATGGGCAAATAACCGCTGGGGGAGCGTCCGGTTGCGCCCGATTAACTTGGATTGCATCGATTTGTCCGAGCCGATCTGGTGTCCGCGTACCAAACGGCCAAAGTTGATGGAGGTTAACGCGAATGCCGAGGTGGCCGGGCAACTTTCACAAGTCGGCCCCGTTGATCGTGCGAAAAGGAACGATGTCATGACCAACCCAACACCCTCGACCGCCACCAAAGGCAAAACCGGATATTTCGGTAAGTTCGTCGGCGCAGCCGTCCTTGGCGGCCTGTTCTGGTTCACCCGCGGCCGCAAGCCCGGGGCATCGACCCTGGATCCGCATGCCGCGGCTTTCGCCAACGGCGAAACCGACGCGGAGAATTTCGACCAGACGCGCTCGGCCGGTCCCGCTGCGATGCGCGATGCACCCCGCCGCGACTGGGACCGCGTCGATGAAGCCGCCGATGAATCCTTCCCCGCCAGCGACCCGCCGGTTTACTGACGCGTCCGTCGGTGCCGGCTGGTGCCGCTAGCGGCGAAGGCGCGCGCTCTGGCAGTTAATCGCATGAAGCGTCTGCAACGCGTCGGCGGTCGCCTGCCACAGGGCCGCCTGCGCCGCATCGCCCTCGGCGGCCGCCTGCACCGCTTCGGCGCGCGCATGGGCCTCGGCTGCCTCACCATGTTCGCCATGCGCGGCAAGTACCGTCTCCCATATCAGCGCGTTGTCCATCGTCATTGGCAGCCCCTTGCGAGGACGCATATTATCGCAAACGGTCCTGCCTCCGGCGCGAAATCGACTTGATCCATGTTAACCAGAGCGCATTTCGGCGTGCCAATTTTGCTGAAATGGACAGCTGCCTTGCTGGGTTTTGCAACCGCCGCAGCCAGCGCGCGTTACAGTTTTTTGACGACTTCAATGCCATCCCGCCGCGGCGCATTCCTTGTCTGCTGCATGCGCCCCACAATCAGGACCAATTAGTTGGAACTGCTCGACCCCGACTTATTGTGGCCGATCATCGGCGCGATTGTGGCCAGCGCCATTATCGGCGCGGAACGCGAATATCGCGCCAGCCCGGCCGGGCTGCGCACCCATATCTTGGTCGGCTTGTCGTGCTGCCTGTTGATGCTGTCGGCAGTTCATCAGATGGAGTGGCTGAACGATGCACCGGTCGAGGTGGTCCGCATCGATCCGGTGCGCATGGCGCATGGTATTTTGACCGGCATCGGGTTTCTGTGCGGCGGGGTGATCTTTCGCGAAGGTTTTAACGTCCGCGGGCTGACCACCGCCGCTTCGCTGTGGATGACGGCAACGTTGGGGATTCTGTTCGGCATCGGCTTTTACGAACTGGCGATCTTTGCGGCGACCGCGACGGTTCTGGTGCTGGCCGCCGTCACGATCACCGATCGGCGCGCGCCGCAACAGCGCGTCGTGCATCTGAAGGCCCGTTATCGCCGGTCAAAGGCCATTGCACTGAGCGAGTTCGGCACGCTGCTCGCCGACCATAAGCTCAGATCCATCACCATCGACCAGTCGATGAACGATGATGTTGTGGAATATGGCGCCATCGCGCAGGGCTACAGCGAGGGCCGCGCCGAGCAACTGGCAGCCAGCCTGTCGGGTGATCCCAATGTCACCGGCTTCGAAATCCGCCCGCAACAGGCTTGAATGCACGATCAACCCTTCTTCGCATTGAGTAGTTATCATGTCGGCATGGCGCTGATCGGCGCCGGGATTATCGCGGCCTTTTGGCTGCCGCGCTTCCTATCGGGGCGCGAACCGGCGGCGTCAGCGCTGCTCATCCTGTTCGGCATCGCGATCTACTGGATATTGCCCGATGTCGCCAAAGCCCTCGATCCCCGCGCGGCGCCGAAATTCTGGGAGCTGGCGAGCGAGCTTGCGGTGATCGTCGCCTTGTTCGGCACGGGTATCCGCATCGACGACCTATCGAACTATCGCCGCTGGCGTCCGACGATCCGGCTGCTGGCGATTGCCATGCCGCTGACGATCGCCGCGGTGGCGTTCATGGGCCTGACCTTTGCCGGAATGACGCTCGCGGGCGCGATCCTGCTCGGCGCGGTGCTCGCACCCACCGATCCCGTCCTCGCCGGCGAAGTCCAGGTGGGGCCGCCGACCGAAGGCGAGGAGCAGCCGGTGCGGTTTGCGCTCACCACCGAAGCGGGGCTGAACGACGGGCTGGCTTTCCCATTTGTCTATCTTGGTCTGCTCGTGGGAACGACCGGCTTTTCTGCCGCGATGCTGGGCGAATGGCTGCTGTTGGATGTCGTTTATCGCATCCTGGTCGGCTGTATCGGCGGTGCTGTGGTCGGATGGCTGCTCGCGCGCATCCTGTTTGTTATCCCGCGTGGCAATGTCCTTGCCGACACCGCCTCGGGCGTGCTCGCGATTGCCGGGGTGCTGCTCTGCTATGGCGCGACCGAACTGGTCGAAGGCTATGGCTTCATCGCCTGTTTCGTCGCGGGAATCGTGCTGCGCCGGTTCGAGGCCAGCCATGAATTCCACGGCAAGCTCCACAGCTTCAACGAAGCGATCGAGCTCGCGCTCACCGCGCTGCTCCTGATCCTGATCGGCGGCACCTTCCCGCTCTTGTTTGGTGAGCTCGACTGGGCGCATGCGGGCATCGCGATCGGCCTGCTGTTCATCGTGCGCCCGCTCGCCGGTTGGCTCAGCATGGTCGGCACCGACCTGCCGTCGCAGGACCGGCTTGTCGTCGCCTTCTATGGCGTGCGCGGGATCGGATCGATCTACTATCTTGCCTATGCAACCAGCCATCTCGAGCTGGTCAACGAGGGGCAATTATGGGCCACGATCGCACTGACGATCCTGTTGTCGACCGTCGTTCATGGCTTCACGGCGGGGCCGGTCGTCGATTACATCGTTCGGCGCCAGCGCGGCCGGCGCGCCTGACGTTCGCGGCCGGAACAGTGACCCCAAACAGGTCATTCGCCCAGATGGAAACATTTCACCCGGCGGGGGTTCGGTAACTATGCCCCCGACCTTCCATCACAGCGACCCGACCGGGCTCGCGCCGCTTGCTGTCAGCTACGTGCTGCCGATCGCGGCGTCCACCCCGCAGCTCCGCGCGCTCACTGGATATCTCCATCGGATTGGCCGAGCCATCGACGACGTGATCGTCGTCGATGGCTCGGCGCCCGAGATTTTTGCCGCCCACGCACGGGCCTGGCAAGGGTTCGTGCGCCATATGTCTCCGGCGATTCAGACGACCAACGGCAAGGTCGGCGGCGTCATGACCGGCGTGGCGGCTGCGAAGCACGAAGCGGTCATCGTCGCCGACGACGATGTTCGCTATCGACGCGCAGAGCTTGACCGCATGATCGCCGCCCTCGATAAATTCTCCGTCGTCCGACCGCAGAACCTGTTCCGTCCCCTGCCTTGGCACACGCGCTGGGACACCGCGCGCACCCTGCTGAGCCGTCTCGCGGGCGGCGATTGGCCCGGGACGCTTGGGGTACGACGGTCAGTTTTGCTCGATGCGGGCGGCTATTCGGGCGAAATCCTGTTTGAAAATCTCGAACTGGTGCGCACCATCGAAGCGGCGGGCGGGCGTCAGATCGCGCCGCTCGACCTGTTCGTCGAGCGTCGGCCGCCCCCCGCCCGGCATTTCTTGTCGCAGCGGGTTCGCCAAGCCTATGACGAATGGGCGCGACCGGCGCATTTCATCGCCCAGCTCGCGCTGTTGCCGTCGACAATGTTGCTGCTCTGGCTAGGCGGACCAATCGCAGCGATTGCGCTGGCAGTCTGCGCAATCGCCGCCGCCGAAGCGGGTCGTCGCAAAGGCAAGGGCCGCACCGCTTTCCCGGCCACAAGCGCGCTGTGGGCACCGGCTTGGCTCGCCGAGCGCGCGGTGACGTCCTGGCTGGCATTGGGCACGCGCGTGCTGCTTGGCGGGGTCCGCTATCGCACCACGCGACTAGCTCAGGCTGCCACTCCGCTGCCTGTCCTGAAACGACGGGTTCTGGCAGCGCAAAATAAGGCTGCGGCAAAGCAGTCGAAGCAACCCACGCTCCTTTCTCAATATGTCGGCAGCGTCTGCACCGCGACCCCCCAGCCTTTGAGGTCAGCGCCAGCGGCGCGCTTGATCAGTTCGTCGGCATCTTTGATCGACCATGCCCCGCCACCTTTGACATCGGCAAGCGCGTCCCATCCGATCGGCACCGCGACCGGCGCCCCTTCGCGCGCCCGCGCCGAATAGGGCAGGATCGCCGTGCTGCCGCGCTGGTTGCGCAGCCAGTCGATGAAGATTTTGCCTTTGCGCTTCGCCTTGCTCATCGTCGCGACGAACCGGTCGGGCTCGGCCATGCTCAGCGCCTCGGCAAAGCGTTTCGAGAAATCCTTGTGCTTGTCCCAGTTGTGCCCTGGCTCGAGCGGAACGACGACATGCACCCCCTTGCCGCCCGAGAGCATCGCGAAGCTGACAAGGCCGATGTCGGCGAGCTGGCGGCGGATGTCGGCCGCCGCCTTTTTGACGTCGGCGAAATCGAGCCCCTCATCGGGGTCGAGGTCGAATATCATGCGGTCGGGCTGTTCGAGCGTTTCGACATGGCTGCCCCAGCCGTGGAATTCGATTGTCCCCATCTGGACGCAGGCGAGCAGGCCGTCGGCGTCCTCGATATAGAGATAATCCTCGTACCCGCCGTCCTTCTCCTTGATCGGCACGTGGTGGACATGGTCGCCGAAGCTGCCCGAGTCATGTTTCTGGAAAAAGCATTTCTTGCCGCGCCCCTGCGGGCAGCGGACGAGGCTGATCGGGCGGCGCGCGGTATGCAGGAGCATGACGGGTGCGATCGCGGAATAATAGTCGGCTAGATCGCCCTTGGTCGCCTTTGATTCGGGAAAAATGATGCGGTCGCGGCTGCTGATCATCACGTCGCTGGCCGGCGCGGGGACGGGCTGTTTCTGTTCGGGGGTCACGTCCCTCGCCCGCTTGTCCGCGCGTAGGCCAAGGAAGCTGGCGTGGCGCACCGATCCGCTCGCGGTGAATTCGGCGAAGGCGATTTCGGCGACGAGTTCAGGTTTGAGCCAGCGCGCCTTGCGCGCCGACGCCGCAGCGATGTCGAGCGGCGCGGTCTTGCGTTCGAGTTTTGCAAATTTCTTCGCTAGATCGGCCATCGTGCCGATGTCGAAGCCGGTGCCGACATTGCCCTTGTAGACGAGCGCGTCGCCCTCGCGCTGCGCGAGGAGGAGCGAGGCG
The DNA here is from genome assembly GCF_016704835.1 of Sphingopyxis sp. Taxonomy (GTDB): domain Bacteria; phylum Pseudomonadota; class Alphaproteobacteria; order Sphingomonadales; family Sphingomonadaceae; genus Sphingopyxis. Next base: position 165,467 of record NZ_JADIZJ010000005.1, read on the forward strand.
AAGGGGCGCCCCCTCGCCGACGAGGGGTTCCAGCCGACAAGGATGAACTCCTGTCGCCGCGTGCATTTGACCTTCAGCCAGCTCTTCGAGCGGCGGCCCGAATAAGCAGCTTCGGCGCGCTTTGAGATGATGCCTTCCTGCCCCGCGCTGCACATGGCAGCGAAGAGTTTTTCGCCCGCGCCGATGATATGATCGGCGACCGCGACCGGCGGCTGGGCATGGCGGAGCAGCGCTTCGAGCCGTTCCTTGCGTACGAGATTGCCGAGGTTGGCGAGCGATTTGCCGTCCTGTTCGAGCAGGTCGAAGGCGAAGAAATGGAGCGCGGTCGCTTCGTCCTGCGCGCCGAGGCCGCGCTTCAGCACCGCCTGCAACGACGAGAAGTCGGGATTGCCATCTTTGCCATAGGCAATGATCTCGCCGTCCATCAGGCAGGGCGGCAGGTCGAGCGTCGCGATGTGGCGGACGAGCGGCGCGAACTTGTCGGTCCAGTCGAGACCATTGCGGGTGTATACGCGCACGTCCGATCCCGCTGCGGCGATCTCGGCGCGATAGCCGTCATATTTGATCTCGTGGAACCAACTATTGCCGACGGGTACCGCATCGACGAGCGTGGCGAGCTGGAGCGGGCGGAATTTGGGCGGTTTGCCCTTGGCGGTGGGCTTGACGACCTTTTTATTGTGCGCCGCTGCCTGGCGCATCTTTTTTGCGAAGACGGCGCCCTTGGCGCCTTTGAGCGATTTCTCACCGCCCTCGTCGCCAGCAATTTCGGCCATCGTGCGGCCGGTGAGGACGCTGGTGAGTTCACGGCCGACAAGGTCGTCGCTGCCGCCCACGAAGGCGTCGTCGACCTTGCGCAGCAGCCAGTTTTCGCGCTTTTCTCCCGGGCGCGGCTTCATGCGGACGAGCAGCCATTCGCCCTTCATCCGCTCGCCGTCGAGGGTGAAGTGGAGATGGCCTTTATCGATGTCCTTCGCGCTCTTGCCCGCGATCGGTGCCCAGGTGCCGCGGTCCCACAGCATAACCGTGCCGCCGCCATATTCACCCTTGGGGATGCCGCCTTCGAAATCGGCATAGCTCATCGGGTGGTCTTCGGTGCGCACCGCGAGGCGCTTGTCGGCGGGGTCGGCGCTCGGGCCCTTGGTGACGGCCCAGCTTTTGAGCACACCGTCGACTTCGAGGCGGAAGTCATAATGAAGCCGCGTCGCGTCGTGCTTCTGGACGATGAAGCGGTCGCCGGCTCCTTTTTCGATCTTGCCCGCGGGCTCGCGGGTTAGCTTGAAGTCGCGCTTGGCGTTATATTGCGCGAGCGGGTCGGCGGCGCGGGGCATCTCAGGCGCGCTTGCGGGCAGCGGGCTTTTTGGCGGGCGCCTTCTTCGCGGCGGCGGCCTTCTTTTCGGGTGCCGCATTCTTGCCATCGACCGAGGCTTTGAGCGCCGCCATCAGGTCGATGACGTTCGAACCGCGGCCAGTGTCAGCGGGCTCCTCGACATCCTCGAGCACGCGCTTGCCCTTAGCCTTCGCTTTCTTGGCGATCACGCGCTTCAGCGCGTCGATATAATGGTTATGATAGTCGCTGGCGTCGAATTCGCCGGACTTCTTGCCGATCAGCGTTTCGGCGAGATCGAGCAGATCGGCGTCGGGTTTGTCGTTGCCCACGTCGCGGAAATAATTGGCGGCCTTGTTCACCTCGTCGGCGTAGCGCAGCACTTCGAGGACAAGCCCGCGCCCGCACGGGCGCAGCGCGACGAGTTGTTCCTGCCCGCGGAGCGACAGCTGGCCGAGCCCGACCTTCTTGGTGCGCTTCAGCGCTTCGCGGAGGACGATATAGGCTTCTTCGGCGAGCTCGTCGGCGGGGACGACATAATAGGGCTTGGTATAATATAGGACGTCGATGGCGTCGGTATCGACGAACTGTACGAGCTCCAATGTACGCTTGCTCTCGAGCTTGACCGCCTCGATCTCGTCCTCGTCGAGCAGGACATAATTGCCCTTCGACAGTTCGAAGCCTTTGACGATCTCGTCATGGTCGACCGCGCCGATGCCGGGTACGATTTTTTCATATTTGATCGGCTTGCCGCTCGGTTCGTGGATCTGACGGAAGGTGACCGCGGCGCCCGATTTGGTCGCCGAGTAGATCTCGACCGGGATCGACACCAGCGCGAGCCGGATCTGACCTTTCCAATATGCGCGCGCGGCCATGCTCACCTCCGGTCGGTTCGGCATTTCAATGCGCCAAAAGCTGTCACGTTCCATGGAATGGAGCGCAGGTCGGCGGCGTTGCCAATCTGCCGAAGATTGGCCAATCCAAAGTTCTGCCGCGCTGTCCGGTTTTTATGAATAGTCTCGCCAAGCCGAGGGATTGTAAATCGCGAGCGAAACAGGCGAATTTCCCGTGCTGCCGAATGACCTTTCGGTGGTGTTTCGACAGGTCTTTGGGACACATTCGATCGTGTTGGGTGAGGAGAATACTCATGGCGGCCGCGGGTGTGGTTTCTCGCGGAGGCGTCAGAATGACAGGCCGGAGACCACGGCAAAGACGCCCAAAATTGGGAAGAGACCCTCCAGGTCATACAAAATGACCGAGAACCAGGCGCTGCAAAAATACCATAACGGAAATTTCAGCGCTCAACCGCCGACGATGAAACCGAGCGCTTGGGTTGGGGGGTGAAGATGGTAAGGCGCCGACCGCATTGAATTGGCGAACCATTCCATTTGCCGAAGGCAGCTCGACCACCATGTTTCGGCCTTGTCGATCGGCGGCGGCGAGGAAGGCTCAGCGAGCCAAGAGTCCGCGCGGCGGCGACGGGGCGATGCGCCACCAAACCAAACATTTTTGAAGTTAATCTATTGGCTTTCGGGATGAACTTGGGTGACAGGTAGCAGATTGGAGTGCGAGCGGGGTTGCAACGAACGCGATGGGGCATCGGGCAGAAGCGGACTGGGACGACATTTTCATGCAGGCCGCGCTGCAGCCTGACTTGTGGCTCGGCGCCCTCGACGCGCTCGCCAGCCATACCGGATCAGGGCACGGCCAGTTGATCGGGGTCGGTGGTGCGCGCGAGATCCCCCTTTAACATCGTCACCAACTTCGGCCCCGAACTGATCGAACATTTTGCCGCGAGCGGCTGGGGCTCGGCGAGCCATAATTTCAGGGTCGCCGCATCGACCCGCCATGTCGAGCGCGGCTTTTACGATCCTGTGCTGCACGAAAGCCATTATGACCGCGTCATCCCGCACCTGGCCACGACCGACTATGTCGACTGGTGCGAGGAGATCGGCATCCCCTTTGGCTGTCAGACCAACCTGGTGATCGACAATTTCGGAGTGATCGGCCTCGCCACATTGCGTGATCGCAAGGATGGGAGGACGACCGCCGCGCAGCGCAAGATTTTCGCGAACGGCGCCCGGGCGGCGCGGCGCGCGGTGCGCCTGCAGGAAAAACTGGAGGGTGAGCAGGCCAAACTGCTGGCCGGCGCATTTGACGCAATCCAGGTCAGCGCTTTCATCATCGACGCCCGCGGCCAGTTGCTCGCCCACAGCGTCGGCGGCGAGGCGATGCTGGACGCTGGTGACGTCCGCCTGTCGGGCCAGTCGATCGATGCGGCAGGCGTGCCGTTCACGCTTCGCCAGATGATTCAGGCGCTGACCGCCGATCACGGCCTCGACCATGTACGGACGCAGGTCGCAACTGCGGAAGATCGCCCGCCGCTGATGATCGAGGGTTTTCGCCTGCCCGAGCGCGACTGGTCACTCGGGAAGTTGCCGCATGCCATCCTGATCGCCAATGGCCCCAAGCGCGATCGGGCGGGCGTGGCGCACTATCTGGCTGCGATCTACCGGCTCAGTCCCGCCGAGGCCGACATTGCGGTGCGATTGTTCGAAGGCAAGTCGCGGATCCGGATTGCGGGGGAGCGCGGCGTCACTACCGAAACGCTGCGCGGCCAGATCAAGCAAATCTATCTGAAATGCGCGGTCGATAGCGAAGCCGGATTGATGCGGTTGCTGGCGCCGATCTTAAATTGATCACCCCCCGGCAGGGGGATGTTCGCTCAACTCAGCCGAAATAAAGGTCCATTTGCAAGGACTAAGGGGGGCCATCCCTTCGACTCATCGCGCTGGATAGGCTTTGGGCCACACGTGATGCGTCGAAGGGACCAGGCTCAAGACATTCCTGTCGTTCGACGCGACCCCGAACGGCAGGGCGAGGGTCCTCGCCAGTCAATTGCTGTGTGCGACCTGGAAGAGCTCCGTCGAATTCCGACGGAGCTCTTTTCGCATCAATCACGCGGCGCGCGACCGCAAAAGCAGGACATTGGTTCAGCGACTGGTCGCCGGGACCGCGGCAAGTTCGCCGCGCGCCTGCCGGAACACCTCGATGCTGCCCCAGATGGCGAGCAACGCCATGATCGCGGCGACCACGAGGTCGGGCCAGCTTCGCCCGGTGCCGAACACGCCGAGCGCCGCGCCCATCACCGCGACATTGCCGATCGCGTCGTTCCGCGAGCAGATCCATACCGATCGCATATTCGCGTCGCCGGTGCGATAGCGATAGAGCATCAGCGCGACCGCGACGTTAGCTGCGAGCGCTAGCGCGCCGATCAGCCCCATCGTCTCGGCATGCGGCGCCGCGCCATCGATGAAGCCCCACACCGCCGAACCCAGCACCCAGACGCCAAAGGCCAGCATCGTCACCGCCTTGACCTGTGCGGCGCGGGCGCGCCATGCCAGCGCCATACCAGCGACCCCCAGGCTGATCGCATAGTTGGCGGCATCACCGAGGAAATCGAGCGCGTCGGCCTGGAGCGCGCGCGAATCCGCCGCGACCCCGGCGGCGATCTCGACCCCGAACATCGCGGCGTTGATCAGCAGCGCCGCCCACAGGATTCGTCGCCAGCGTCGGTCGTTCAGCGCAGTTTTGCCGCCGGCACCGGCACAGCAATGATCGGACAAGGTCGAGGCTCCTTTGATCTTCGAGTCGGCACCCTATATGCACCCTGTAGCAACTACAGGGTCAAGACATGAAAATCGGCGAACTGTCGCGGGCGACCGGGACCAATATCGAAACCATCCGCTATTATGAGCGTATCGGGCTCTTGCCCAAGCCGCACCGCACCGTGGCGAACTACCGCAGCTACGGCGATCCGCACCGCGCGCGGCTGACCTTCGTGCGCCATTCGCGTGACCTGGGGTTCACAATTGAGGAAATCCGCTCGCTGCTCGACCTGTCGGACGATCCGGGGCGCGATTGCAGCGAGGCCGACCGCATCGCGAGCCGCCATCTGGCGCAGGTCGAGGACAAGATTGCGCAGCTGACGCTGCTCCGCGACGAGCTGACGCGCATCGTCGGCCGCTGCCGCGGCGGGGTTGCGGCCGAATGCCGGGTGATCGAGGCGCTAGGCGATCATCGGCATTGCGCGAGTGCGCATTAGCCCCGTTGCCGTCCTTGAGAGGAGCGAGGCGACGGTGCAATCGAGCGTAGCGTTAACCGCTCTGGATTGCGTCGCAGCGCTCGCAATGACGAACCTAAAGGTCAAACAACCCATAGCATAGTTGGGAAAGGTGGGACGATTCTGTTGCCCGGCTCGTCCCCAGCCGCTGGTATCCGATTCTGTTGCCCGGTTCGGTCCGAACCGCGTTCTATTTGTCTAACCTTAGGCCGTGAGGCTTATCGGTTAGGCAGCCAGAGCGAGTGCTTCGTTATCGTTAGCACCTATTGGTTTTGAGCCTTGAACGGGTTACTCAGCCCGGGCAAAAACATCGTCTTTGAACACACGTCGATCCTGGTTCGGCCCCGTCAGAAGCCCGCTTTTCCTTGACGGAAGGCGGGATTGTGGTGGAGCCGCCGGGTACTGCCCCCGGGTCCGCTGTGTCTATTTCACGACACCATTTATCACCATAGTCGGCCGAAACCGACCTCAGCTATATAGGGTGCCTGCCCACCGAATGAAAGGGTGCACATACCCTCTCGTTTCCGTGCGCGTCGAGTGAAGTCGAGACGCCGCGAGGTTGAGCACCCACGCTGGATGTCTCGACTTCGGTCGACAGGAACGGACTATGGCTATTTCTTCCGCAACTCGTCGCGGATTTCGGCCAGGATTTCGACTTCGGTCGGTCCCGCCGGCGCGTCGGGTTCCTTGCGAACAACGCGGTTCACCGTGCGAACGAGCAGGAAAATGATGAAGGCGAGGATCAGGAAATTGATCATTGCCGTGATGAACGCTCCGTACCCGAACATCGCGACGCCCGCCTCTTTCAGCGCGGCATAGTCGGTCGCAGCAACGCCCTCAGGCACCGGGCCAAGGCGGATAAACATGTTCGAAAAATCGACCCCGCCAAAGATCGCGCCGACGACCGGCATGATGATATCCTCGGTCAGCGACTTGGTGATCGTGGCGAACGCGCCGCCAATGATGACACCGACGGCCAGGTCGATGACATTGCCGCGGGCGATAAATTCCCTGAACTCTCCCAACATTTTTCTGCTCCCCGGGTGGTTAATCCCCTGCGCCAACGGTGCCGCGCCAATTGCACAAAGGCAAGCAACATCCTATGTACTGTGTTGTTGCGGCAAAACGCCGCCGGAGGGAGTTTCTGACCATGACCTATCGTACCGCCCGCTGGTTGATCCTGCCCGTCGCCGCGATGAGCTTGTCCGCCTGCGGTATCAACAGCGTTCCCACCAAGGAAGAAGCCGCCAAGGCCAAATGGGCGAACGTCGAGGCCGCGTACCAACGCCGAGCCGACCTGATCCCCAACCTCGTCGAAACCGCCAAGGGCGCCTCGCAGATCGAACAATCGACGCTCCAGGGCGTGATTCAGGCGCGCGCGTCGGCAACGCAGGTGAAACTGAGCACCGACGATCTGGAGGATCCGGCCAAGGTGCAGGCATTCCAGCAGGCGCAGGGCAATGTGTCGAGCGCGCTCGGTCGTCTGCTCGTCACCGTCGAAGCCTATCCCGACCTCAAGAGCCAGGCGCGCTTTGCGGACCTGATGACCCAGCTCGAAGGCACCGAAAACCGGATCAACGTGTCGGTGCAGGATTATAATGGCGCGGTGCAGGATTATAACACCACAATCCGCACTTTCCCCGACATCATCGGCGCCAAGATCGTCCATGGTGCCAAGCCGATGACCCCGTATCGCGCGGTGACGCCGAACGCCAATCAGGCACCAAAGGTCGATTTCGGGACTTAAGATGCAACGCGCCGTCATTGCTGCGCCGCTCGCGATTTTGTTGATCGCGAGCGGCTGCAAGGCGGCTACGCCTCTGCCGGAATCGGCGGCCTGCGACGGCATCCCGCAGATAGCAATGCAGGGCCGCGTTACTGACGCCGCAAATATTTTGTCCGGAACCGAAGAAGGACGCTTGTCCAATCTCCTTGCCGAATATGAACAGCGAACGACCCATCAGATGGTGATCGCTACCACGCCAAGCCTCCATGGCGCGCGCGTGGGCAATTTTGGAACTTGCCTGGGCAATCGCTGGCGCGTCGGTAGCGAGGACAAGGACGACGGCATTCTTATTCTCATCGCCCCGAACGAACGGCAGATGCGCATCGCAACCGGCCTTGGGATGGAAAAAGTGCTGACCGACGACAAGGCTTTGGGCGTCGTCCAGCAAATGATGCCCTACTTCAAGAGCCTCGATTATGCCGCGGGTCTGTCTCACGGCATCGAACTCATCGCTGCCGAGACCGGAGAAGTTAAATGAAGTCGATCATGTTCGGCTGGGCGATAGGCCTCTTTTTACTCTCTGCACCCGCAACAGCGCAGACCTTTCCCAAGCTCGCGGGAAACCCGGTCGTCGATCAGGCCGACATCATCCCCGCGGCGAAAGAAGCGGCGCTCAATACTCAGCTGCTCGAACTGGAAAAAAAGACGGGGCACCAGCTGGTGGTCGCCACGGTCAGCGATCTCGAAGGTCGCGACGTTGCGGATTATGGCTATCGGCTCGGTCGCGAGTGGCAGATCGGCGATGCCGCGAAGGATGACGGCGTTGTCTTTCTGATCGCGCCGAACGAGCGACGGATGCATATCGCGGTCGGGCTGGGGCTCGAACCGGTGCTGACCGATGCAATGTCGGGGCGGATCATTCGCGATACCGTCACGCCGCGATTCAAGGCGAACGACTATCCCGGCGGCATCCAGGCCGGCGTCAATGCAATCGCCGAGCAGATCGAGTTGCCGCCCGAGGAAGCGCAGGCGCGCGCTGCGGCCGCCGCCGCGAACGAACGCAACCGCGCTGATGAAGGCAATTTCGGCGGGCTCTTCTTCGTCGGCTTCATCATCTTCATTTTCTTCGTCCTGCCGATGCTGTCACGCATTGGACGGCGCGGAAAAAAGCGGCGCAAGGGCCGGCCTTGGGATGCGCCGATCATCATCTGGGGTGGCGACGACTGGGGCGGCGGCAGCGGCGGATCGTCGTGGGGCGGCGGTAGCTGGGGCGGCGGCGGCGGCGGCGGCTTCGGGGGCTTTTCGGGTGGCGGCGGCTCCTTTGGGGGCGGCGGCGCCTCCGGCGGCTGGTAAGGGGAACGAACCATGCCGAAAAAAGTCAATCACATCAGCGAAGCCGACCATGACATCGTCACCGTCGCGGTCGCCGCGGCCGAGGCGCATACGAGCGGAGAAATCGTCACCGTCGTCGCAGCAAAGTCGAACGATTACGACGATGTCGCGCTTGTCTGGGCGAGCGTCGGGGCCTTTGTTGCCATGTCGGCGGTTGCGCTCTTTCCTGATTTTTACCGCGCCAAATACGACTGGCTGACCGGCGGCTGGGGGCATGAACTGACCGCAAATCAGTGGCTCGGGATCGTGATCGCCTTTGGCGTCCTCAAATGGATCGGCATCTGGCTGATCCTGCTGTGGAAGCCGCTGCGAATGGCGCTGACCCCGCGCACGATCAGGGCACAGCGCGTCCGCGCCCGCGCAATCGACCTGTTCAAGGTCGGGACCGAGGCGAAGACATTGGGGCGCACCGGGGTGCTGCTGTACCTCAGCCTTAAGGAACATCGCGCCGATATCGTCGCCGACGAGGCGATTGCGGCAAAAGTCGCCCCCGAAGTGTGGGGTGATGCGATGGATGCGTTGATCGAACGCGTCCGCGCGGGCCAGCCGGGCGCGGGCATGGCGGCGGCGGTGACCCAGATGGGCGTCGTTCTGGCGCAGCATTTCCCGCGCGGCAGCGAGAATCCGAACGAATTGCCCGACCGACTGATCGAGATTTAGGACCGCATCCCATGCCCCGCCCTGCCTCCGACACCCTTGTCGAAACCCGATGGGAGGGCCGTTTCATCACGGTCAAGCAGCAGGGGACGTGGGAATATGTCTCGCGCTCGCGCGGCATTCATGCCGCGGTGATCCTCGCGATCGACGATGCTCCCGATGGGCGCCATATCATCCTGGTCGAACAATATCGGGTGCCGCTGAAGGTCCAGTGCCTCGAACTCCCCGCGGGGCTGGTCGGCGACGACGGAAGCGCGGAAGATTACGAAAGTGCCGCGCAGCGTGAGCTGGAGGAAGAGACCGGGTATCAGGCTACCCGTTGGCAAACGGTCGGCGAGTTCTACAGCTCGCCGGGAATGGTCAGCGAAAGCTTTACCCTGCTGGTAGCGACGGGCCTGACCAAGGTCGGCGACGGCGGCGGGGTCGATAGCGAGGATATCATCGTCCACCGCGTGCCGCTGGCAGAGGTTGCCAATTTCGTCGCGGCGAAACGCGCCGAGGGGTGCGGGATCGATGTGCGGGTGGCGATGTTACTGGCGGGTGGATTGCTCGCGGCGGTCTAGCGCGCTCCGAACCGCCAGCGCAGCAACGGCCGCGCCAGCAGCAATCCCGCCAGAAACCCGCCAACATGCGCCCAGATCGCAATCGCGCCGAAGCCGCCGCCGCCCGCGAAACCGATGAGCAGCTGTACGCCGATCCACGCCGCGGCGAGCCATAGGGCGCGCACCCAATGGCTGGGGATCGGACCGATCGAAGGCGCCTTTGTGCGGCTGAAGATCAGCGCGAAGACCGCGATCACGGCAGAGATGGCGCCGCTGGCGCCGATCATCGGCACCGCCGACTGCGGATCGGCGAGAAACTGCGCGAAAGCGCCCGCATAGGCGCCGGCGAGCAACAGTACCGCCATCGCCTTCGCGCCGAGCGGCGCCTCCAGCTGGCGCCCGATAAACAGCAGCACGACGATGTTGAAGACGATGTGCAGCACCCCACCGTGCAGGAATGCCGACGTCAGCGGGGTGAGGAAGAACGGCACCATCGTCCCCGGCGGTACGATCAGTTCAGACCCGAAGCGTGCCGGAACAAACCCGGCGCGGATGATCGCGTCGACCTGGAACCCGGTAATCCACAACAGGACAAAGACGATGACGCACGCCAGCGCATAGCCCGTGACCAGCGGCGCGTCCTGCGACTTCATCGTCATCGGCCCATCAGATGAATTCGATTTTCTTCACCAGATAATATTTGTCGCCCGCGGGCACGGTGACTTCGATCTCGTCATCGACGCGTCGGCCGATCAGCGCGCGGCCGAGCGGCGAGTTGTAACTGATCTTGCCGTCCTTGGCGTCGGCTTCGGCCTGGCCGACAATCTGGTATGTCACCGGTTTGTCGTCTTCATCAGCCAGCGTCACGGTCGCACCGAACACGATGCGGTCGCCCGACAGCATGGTCGGATCGATCACCTGTGCGCGCGACAGCTTGTCCTCGAGGTCGCCAATCGTCGCTTCGACCTGCCCTTGGCGCTCTTTCGCGGCGTGATATTCGGCATTTTCCGAAAGGTCACCATGCGCGCGCGCTTCCTCGATCGCATCGACGATCAGCGGTCGCTCAGCTTTGAGCGCGGTGAGCTGCGTGCTCAGCTTCTCATAGCCTTCTGCCAGCATCGGCACCTTTTCAACGCTTGCCATTATCCTGTTGTCCTTCGTCAATAACCCGCCGCCAGCGAAACTTCGCCGGGCGGCTGCGCCGCTTGTCCGTCAATGTCGGGGGGTGGAGCGGTCCTTCAATAATAGTCTTGAAGCGGCTTTACTTCAAGAGAGTGCGAGCGCAGCGCTCCGATTGCGTGGGTTGCGGCATCACTGCCCGCCGCCGTGGTGTAGTAAGCGACGTCGCCGCCGAGCGCCGAGGCGCGAATCGACTGCGAATCCTGCAGGCTCTGCCACCCCTCGGTGGTGTTGAAGATCAGCTGCACATCGCCGTCCTTGATCCGGTCGACGATGTGCGGGCGTCCTTCGGCGACCTTGTTGACGCGTTCGACATTGACCCCCTCGCCGGCCAGATAGTCGGCGGTGCCGCCGGTCGCGATCACCTTCCAGCCCCACGCCGCGAGCTGCTTTACCGCGCCGATGATGCGCGGCTTGTCGCTGTCCTTGACCGACACGAAGACGCGGCCATCGGTCGGCAGGCGGTCACCTGCGCCAAGCTGCGCCTTGGCAAAAGCGAGGTTGAAATTGCGATCGATTCCCATGACTTCGCCGGTGGATTTCATCTCGGGCGACAGCACCGGATCGGTACCAGGGAAGCGCGCGAAGGGGAACACCGCCTCCTTCACCGCAACATGCTTGATGTCGCGATTGATCTTCGGCAGATCGGCGAGCTTCTCACCCGCCATCACGCGCGCCGCGATCTTGGCGATTGGAGACCCGACGGCCTTGGCGACGAAGGGTACGGTGCGGCTGGCGCGCGGATTGACCTCGATCAGATAGACGTCGTCACCCTTGACCGCGAACTGGATGTTCATGAGGCCGCGGACTTCGAGCGCGCGCGCGAGCAAATCGGTCTGGCGCTCGATCTCGGCGATGATCGCGGGTGACAGGCTGTACGGCGGGATCGAGCAGGCGCTGTCGCCCGAATGGACCCCGGCTTCCTCGATATGCTGAAGCACCCCCGCGACGACCACATCGGTGCCGTCGCACAAGGCATCGACATCGACCTCGATCGCGTCGCGCAGATAGCGATCGATCAGCACCGGCGAATCGCCCGACACCTGCACCGCGGTTTCGATATAATTTTCAAGCTGCGCCTGATCGTCGACGATTTCCATCGCGCGGCCGCCGAGCACATAGGAGGGGCGCGTCAGCACCGGGTACCCGATGCGCGTCGCGACCGCGATCGCTTCCTCACGGCTGCGCGCGATGCCGTTCTCGGGTTGTTTGAGGCCGAGCTTGTTGATCAGCGCGGCAAAGCGCTCGCGGTCTTCGGCGAGGTCGATCGCGTCGGGCGAGGTGCCGAGAATCGGAATGCCCGCGTCCGAGAGCGCCTGCGCGAGCTTGAGCGGGGTCTGGCCGCCGAACTGGACGATCACGCCGACGAGCGTGCCGTTCTGCTGCTCGACATGGAGGATTTCGAGCACATCTTCAGCGGTCAGAGGCTCGAAATAGAGGCGGTCGGAGGTGTCATAGTCGGTGCTCACCGTTTCCGGGTTGCAGTTGATCATGATCGTCTCATAGCCTGCCTCTTCGAGCGCGAAGCAGGCGTGGCAACAGCAATAATCGAACTCGATCCCCTGCCCAATCCGGTTCGGGCCGCCGCCGAGGATGACGATCTTTTTGCGGTCCGACGGGTTCGCCTCGCACTCGGGCTCGCCAAAGGTCGGGGCTTCGTAGGTCGAATAGAGATAGGGGGTTTGCGCCGCGAATTCGGCGGCGCAGGTGTCGATCGTCTTGAACACCGGGCGGACGCCGAGTTTGTGACGCAGCGCGCGCACTTCGGCTTCGGTCACGCCGCCGGTCATCGCCTTCACCGCTTCATGGATCAGCCCGCGGCCGCTTGCCGTCGCGCGGCGGGTGCCGGGTTGCAGGTTCGCCGACTGGAGCGCGAGATAAGCGAGCCGCTTGTCCGAAAAGCCCATAGCTTTGAGCTTGCGCAGCCCCTCGGCATCGCGCGGCAGGCCGTTGCGGCAAACCTCTTTCTCGGCTTCAACGATTTCTTCGATGCGTTCGAGGAACCACATGTCGTAACCAGCGATGCGGTTGATTTCCGACAAGGGCAGCCCTTCGCGGATCGCCTGCGCAGCGTTGAGCAGCCGGTCGGGGGTCGCCTTGGCGAGTTCGCTGCGCAGCTGATCATGGGTCGCGCCCTTGAGCCGGTCGACGAAATTGAAGCCGGAGAGCCCCGTCTCCAGCCCGCGCAGCGCCTTTTGCAAACTCTCGTGAATCGTGCGGCCGATTGCCATCACTTCGCCGACCGATTTCATCGCGGTCGACAGCACCGCCTCGGCGCCCTTGAATTTCTCGAAGGCGAAGCGCGGGATCTTGGTCACCACATAATCAATCGTCGGCTCGAACGACGCCGGGGTGACCCCGGTGATGTCGTTCATGATCTCGTCGAGCGTGTAGCCGACCGCCAGCTTCGCCGCGACCTTGGCGATCGGAAAACCCGTCGCCTTCGATGCGAGCGCCGACGAGCGCGACACGCGCGGGTTCATCTCGATGACTATCAGGCGGCCGTCCTTCGGGTTCACTGCGAACTGGACGTTCGACCCGCCGGTCTCGACCCCGATCTCACGCAAGCAAGCGATGCTCGCGTTGCGCATGATCTGATATTCCTTGTCGGTCAGCGTCAGCGCGGGGGCGACGGTGATGCTGTCGCCGGTGTGGACGCCCATCGGATCGACATTTTCGATCGAACAGATGATGATGCAATTGTCCTTGCGGTCGCGCACCACCTCCATCTCATATTCTTTCCAGCCGAGGAGCGATTCCTCGATCAGGACTTCGGTGGTCGGCGAGGCGGTCAGGCCGCCGCGGACGATATGTTCGAATTCCTCGCGGTTATATGCGATGCCGCCGCCGGTGCCGCCGAGGGTGAACGACGGGCGGATGATCGACGGCAGGCCGGTGCGTTCGAGCACGGTCAGCGCCTCGTCGAGCGTGTGCGCAATGCCCGAACGCGCACTTTCGAGGCCAATCTTGGTCATCGCATCGCGGAACTTGATGCGGTCCTCGGCCTTGTCGATCGCCTCGGCATCGGCGCCGATCATCTCAACGCCATATTTGGTCAGCGTGCCGTCGTTGAACAAAGCGAGCGCGGTGTTGAGCGCGGTCTGCCCGCCCATCGTCGGCAGCACGGCCCAGCCACCCGGATGCAGCGCGGTTTCCTTCGCGATGATCTTCGCGACGATCTCGGGCGTGATCGGTTCGACATAGGTCGCGTCGGCGAGTTCGGGATCGGTCATGATCGTCGCCGGGTTGGAGTTGACGAGGACGATGCGATAACCCTCCTCCTTCAACGCCTTGATTGCCTGCGTCCCCGAATAATCAAATTCGCACGCCTGACCGATAACGATCGGGCCGGCGCCGATGACGAGGATGGATTTTATATCGGTGCGTTTGGGCATTATTTTTGTTCTTCTCTGGCGTATGCTTCGTTACCGACAAAGCCGAGTTTCGTGGCATATTTGGACAATTCGGGCCGCCTCAGCGCCGCAAGCGAGCAATCGACGGCTTCGTATTTCTCGTTGGGGTCAGGCATCACCAGCACGCTACCAGATGCCGTATATTGGAACATCGGCGACCGCAGGCCGCACTCCTTTTCCACGGCCAGCAGTTCAGCTGGCGTTGGCTGCAAATTTGCCAACGGGCTATTCTTAGATGGCTGCGTACAACCACAGAGGACCGCCAACAAAAGCGTCCAAACGGCTCTCACCGCAACCCACCCACAAACTTCTCGAACAGATAGAAACTGTCCTGCGGCCCCGGGCTCGCCTCGGGGTGATATTGCACGCTGAACGCATTTTTCCCCGTGATCGCAATGCCGCAGTTCGATCCGTCGAACAGGCTCTTGTGCGTCTCGACCACGCCGCCCGGCAGGGTCGATGCATCGACCGCGAAGCCGTGATTCATGCTGGTAATCTCGACGATGCCGTCGGCGAAATCGCCGCCGACGCGCTGCACGGGGTGGTTCGCGCCGCGGTGGCCCTGATGCATCTTGACGGTCTTCGCGCCCGCGGCGAGCGCGAGCAGCTGGTGGCCGAGGCAGATGCCAAAGATCGGGACGTTGCGCTCGAGCAGACCCTTGATCACCGGCACCGCATACTCGCCCGTCGCCGCCGGATCGCCGGGGCCGTTCGACAGGAACACCCCCGCGGGGCGCAGCGCGACGATCTCTTCGAGACTGGTTTTCGCGGGCACCACGGTGACGCGCGCGCCAGCCTTTACCAAGTTGCGGAAGATATTGTCCTTCGCACCATAATCGACCGCGACGACGTGGGGCGCGGCGTCGGCTGCGCGCTTGTGCTCCGACACGTCATAGCCCGAACCCAGATGCCAAATCCCCGCATCCCACGCGCTTTGGCGTTCGCGCGTGACGGTCTTTGCGAGGTCCATACCCTCCAGCCCCGGCCAGCCCTGCGCCAGCATCAACAACTTATCGAGGTCGAACTTGCCCTCGGGGCTATGCGCGACCACCCCGGTCGGCGCGCCGCCGTCGCGGATGCGGCGGGTCAGCGCGCGGGTATCGATCCCGGCCAGCCCGATCAGCCCCTGCGCCGCCATCCATTCGGGCAATGTCTGGACGCTGCGGAAGTTGCTGGGCGCGGTCGGCAGCTCGCGCGTGACGCACCCGATCGCGGCGCGCTTGTCGCGCTCCATATCCTCGGGGTTTGCGCCGACATTGCCGATGTGCGGAAAGGTGAAGGTGATGATTTGGCCCGCATAGCTGGGGTCGGTCAGGATTTCCTGATAGCCGGTCATCGCGGTGTTGAAACAAATCTCGCCCACGCCTGCACCGCTCGCGCCATAACCGACGCCCCACAGGACGGTGCCGTCGGCAAGAACGAGAACGCCAGTCGCGCTATCGGGCTGGCTCGCGGACGCGTTTTTGGGCGCGACTGTGGGGTTGGCAAGTGCCATTCAACATGCTCCGGACAGGGGGCTAAACGGCCGATCAAGTAGGCAGCAAAAAATTGATTCACAAGCTATCGAATTTGGAATCTTGGCGCTAGAGAGGGCCTTTCCGAAATTTGCAGCGCATGGGGACACGTATGATTCGTGATGAGATCAAGGCTGCGCAGGTCGCCGCGATGAAAGCCGGCGACAAGGCGCGGCTCGGCACCATCCGGCTGATGCTGGCCAAGATCAAGGACAAGGACATCGAACTGCGCACAGGCACCGCGCCTGCCGACGATGATGTGCTGGTCACCGATGTGCTGCAGAAAATGGTCAAGCAGCGCCGCGAATCGATCGCGATGTATGAACAGGGCAACCGCCAGGAGCTGGCCGATATCGAAGCGGCCGAGGTCGTCGTGATCGAGGATTTCCTGCCCGCGCAGCTCTCCGACGACGACGCGCAGGCGGCGATCAAGGCGATCGCGGCGGAACTGGGCGCCGAGAGCCTGAAGGACATGGGGCGCGTGATGGCGGCGGTGAAGGAACGGCATGGGTCCGAACTGGACATGAGCAAGGCGAGCGGGTGGGTGAAGGCGGCTTTGAGCTGACCCTCGCCTATCCCCCCTGCTTGCGGGCGGGTGCCGGCAGAGGCATATCGAAGGCATGACCCTCACCCCGCAATGGCTGGACGAATTGCGATCGCGGATCACGCTGTCGACGCTCATCGGCCGCACCGTGAAGGTCACCCGCGCCGGGCGTGAATACAAAGCCTGCTGCCCCTTCCATAGCGAAAAGACCCCCAGCTTCACGATCAACGACGAAAAGGGCTTTTACCACTGCTTCGGTTGCAGCGCGCATGGCGATGCGATCCGCTGGATGACCGACCAGCGCGGGCTGTCGTTCATGGACGCGGTCAAGGAGCTCGCCGCCGAGGCCGGGATGGAGGTCCCCGCCGCCGACCCGCGCGCCGCGAAAAAAGCTGAGGAGGCGGCCAGCCTGCGCGATGTTGTGCAGGGCGCCGCCGACTGGTTCACGCAGCAGCTCGACAGCAGCAACGGCGCGCCGGCGCGCGATTACCTCGCCAAGCGCGGCATTTCAGACCCGACGCGTCGGGCGTTCGGTTTCGGGCTCGCGCCCGACAGCCGCAGCGCATCGAAAGAGGCGCTCAAGAAATTCCCGACCGCGATGCTGGTGGAGTCTGGCATGCTGATCGCGGTCGACGACAAGGAGCCCTATGACCGGTTTCGCGGCCGGTTGATGATCCCGATCCGCGACGCGCGCGGGCGGGTTATCGCGTTCGGCGGGCGCATAATGGGCGATGGCGAGCCCAAATATCTGAACTCGCCCGACACGCCGCTCTTCGACAAGGGGCGCGTCCTTTACAACATCGACAAGGCGTCGCCCGCGTCGCGGCAGACGAACCGGATCATCGTCGTCGAAGGCTATATGGACGTCATCGCGCTCGCCGAGGCGGGGATTGCCGATGCGCTCGCGCCGCTCGGCACCGCGCTGACCGAGGCGCAGCTCGGGCTGATCTGGCGGATGGTGCCCGTGCCGGTGCTGTGCTTCGACGGCGATGCGGCAGGGCAAAAGGCGGCGATGCGCGCCGCGATGCGCGCGCTGCCATTGCTGCGTCCGGGTTTCAGCCTCGCATTCGCGATCCTTCCGCCCGGGCAGGATCCCGACGACATTGTTCGCGCCCGCGGCGCCGAGGGCTTTACCGCGCTGCTCGATGAAGCCCAGCCGCTCGTCGAACGCCTCTGGGCGCATGAGGTCGCCGCCGGACCGCTCGCGACGCCCGAGGAGCGCGCCGCGCTCAAGACCCGGCTGCTCGCGCACGCCGACGCGATCGAGGACGCCGATGTCCGCCACCATTATCGTGAGGCGTTCCGCGAACGGATCGACACGCTGTTCGCGCGCAGGCAGCCCGAGCGGACCGCGCGCGTTCCATGGGTGCCGCAGCCCCAGCGCGGCGGCAATCGCCGCTTTGGCCCTGACCCGCGCCTCCAACCTCCTGTCGACGAAGCCAGATCGATCGGCAAGATCGGCATTGGCGGCCATTATGCCGCGGCGCTGATCGCCGGATTGCTGCGCTATCCCGCCGCGATCCGGCGCCACGAAGAGGCGCTGACGCGGCTCGCGGTCGCCGATTCCAGCGATGCCGAACTGCTCCGGGTTATGCTTGACAGCGCCGGAAGCCAAGAAGGGCTTGATTGCGAGGGCTTGCTTGCCATATTGGAGCCAATGAAAGTGTATAATAGGGCGACGACATTGCTCAGAGCCGACGGAATGCACTTCTCGTTCAATCGCAGGCTTGACGGCGAAGAGGTTGATGCAGCGCGGGAAACGGCGCTTCGCGACCTGGATGAATATATCGGCGTGCTGGTGACCCAGCCTGAAATTCGCACCCGGCTTGCCGAAGCCACCGCGGATTACATGCGCACGATGGACGACGAAGGCCATGCGCGGCAGCAAAAACTGCGCGCGATGGATGAGGAATTGACCCGCCGCCTGGCCGCGCTGTCCGACAGCAGCCAAGGCTGACCCACTGATTGCCCCTTTGGCAGGAACAAATATGGCCACCAAGAACACCGCAGCCGAAACCGAAACCGATACCGACGGCCCGCTGATCGACCTCAACGAGGCCGACGTCAAAAAGCTGATCGCGCGCGGCAAGAAGCGCGGGTACCTGACCTATGACGAGCTGAACGCGGCGCTGCCGCAGGACGAAATGTCGTCCGAGCAGATCGAGGACATCATGTCGGCGATTTCCGACATGGGCATCAACATCGTCGAAAGCGACGAGGATGTGCAGGAAGAGGCCGACGCCGAACCCGACGACGAAGTCGATGTCAGCGCCGGCACCGGTTCGGTGTCCAACCCGGCGATCGAAAAGAAGAAGGAAACGGTCGATCGCACCGACGATCCCGTGCGCATGTACCTGCGCGAAATGGGCGCGGTCGAATTGCTGTCGCGCGAAGGCGAAATCGCGATTGCCAAGCGCATCGAGGCGGGCCGCGACACGATGATCCTGGGGCTGTGCGAAAGCCCGCTGACCTTTAACGCGATCATCGACTGGTCGACCGCACTGAACAACGGCGACATGCAGCTGCGCGAAATCGTCGACCTCGAAGCGATGCTGTCGAAAGATCCGGCGCCCGAAAATCTCGATGAAGAAGGCGCCGAAGACGACGGCGAAATCAGCGAAAAGACCGCCGGCGTGTCGTTCAAGGACTAGGACGAGGTTGAAGAAGAACCCGCCGCTGAGTCGGATGACGAGGACGGCGAAAGTTCGTCGGGCAAGCGCGAAACCTTCGAAGAGGATGAGGAAGACAACACGCTGAGCCTCGCGGCGATGGAAGAATTGCTCAAGCCCGACGCGCTCGAGAAATTCGCGAACATCACCAAGAGCTTCAAGGCGTTTTCAAAGCTGCAGGAAACGCGGCTCGACGCGCTGTCGACCGCCGGCGAATTTCCTTCGGCGTCGGAAAAGAAATATCACAAGCTGCGCGAGGAGCTCACCGCGCAGGTCGAGAGCGTGCAGTTCCACAACACCAAGATCGAATATCTGGTTGATCAGCTCTACAGCTACAACCGCCGCCTGACCGCGCTCGGCGGCCAGATGCTGCGCCTCGCCGAGCGTCACAAGGTGCCGCGCAAGGCGTTCCTCGACAATTATGTCGGGCGAGAGCTGGAAGAGAACTGGATCGACGGTGTCGGCAAGATCGACAAAAAATGGGCCGCCTTCGCCGAAAATGAAGCCGGCGCGGTCGACCGCATCCGCATCGAAATCTCGGAAATTGCACAGGCGGCGGGCATGAGCCTGACCGAATTCCGCCGCATCGTCAACATGGTCCAGAAGGGCGAGCGCGAGGCGCGCATCGCCAAGAAGGAAATGGTCGAGGCGAACCTGCGCCTCGTGATCTCGATCGCCAAGAAATACACCAACCGCGGCCTGCAGTTCCTTGACCTGATCCAGGAAGGCAACATCGGCCTGATGAAGGCGGTCGACAAGTTCGAGTATCGCCGCGGCTACAAGTTCAGCACCTATGCGACCTGGTGGATCCGTCAGGCGATCACGCGCTCGATCGCCGACCAGGCGCGCACGATCCGCATCCCGGTCCATATGATCGAGACGATCAACAAGCTGGTGCGGTGCAGCCGTCAGTTCCTCCACGAAAGTGGCCGCGAGCCGACGCCTGAAGAAATGGCCGAGCGCCTGTCGATGCCGCTCGAAAAGGTCCGCAAGGTGATGAAGATCGCCAAGGAGCCGATTTCCCTCGAAACGCCGATCGGCGACGAGGAAGACAGCCACCTCGGCGATTTCATCGAGGACAAGAACGCGGTCATCCCCGTCGACGCCGCGGTGCAGTCGAACCTGAAAGAGACGGTAACCCGCGTCCTGGCGTCACTCACCCCGCGCGAAGAGCGTGTGCTGCGCATGCGCTTCGGCATCGGGATGAACACCGACCATACCCTCGAGGAAGTCGGCCAGCAGTTCAGCGTGACCCGCGAACGCATCCGCCAGATCGAGGCGAAGGCGCTGCGCAAGCTGAAGCACCCGAGCCGTAGCCGCAAGATGCGGTCATTCCTCGACCAATAAGCTTTTGCTTCCGCTCATATGGTATAGGCGGTCCGGCAACGGGCCGCCTTTTTCTTCTGCTGCGCCGCACAATTTTTTGCGCCGATCCTCTTTAAATCTTCATATTTGAACGCCAGGTAGCTGTCGTCACCAGATGCGGCGCGCTTCATCAGCGGTTCAGGCGCTGCCTATCAGATGGCAATCATTCCCAATCGATGGGAATGATTTCATGATCCAGAGTGGGCGGTTCAGCGCGACCGACCCCAAAAAGCTCGGATATTTGGGGGATTGCTCAAATTGGCACGGCCTTTGCGATGCATCCGGCATCGGCGCGAGGCAGTGCTCGCCGCCCAAGAGAAAGACAAGAAGATGGAAAACGAAACCACCAACCTTTTCAACCGCCGCGACACCTTTTTCGGTATCTGCGAGGCCGTTGGCCAGGACTTTGGCTTCAACCCGCTGTGGCTGCGCCTCGCCTTCGTCGCGCCAATCTTCTTCTTCCCGGTCCAGACCTTCATAGGCTATTTCGCACTTGGCGGCGCAGTGCTCGCCTCGCGCCTGCTCTTCCCGGCAAAAACCGCTGCAACCGCAGCCCCGGCATTGACCACGGTCGAAGATAATGCGCAGCCCAGCGAGCCGGCTGAGGAGTTCGCGCTCGCAGCTTGAGCGGAACCGGCCGGACAATCCCTCTCCCCGCGTCCGGCCTACCCGCGCAGATGGCGTCCAACGGACGCGATCGCATGGACCGGCAAGCTTCCCCCGGGGCTTTCCGGTCCCTTTGCGTCTGTCCCTGACTGAAACAGCGCCGGTACAAATCGAGGCTCGCGTATAAACGTGACGTTTACGACGTTGCCCTATGACTGACCGTTGATATTCCCCGGCCTGGCCTTTGCGGCCCGCGCCACAGGCGAGGAAAACGCGTTGAGCCAATCGACCCAGCCCCTGCTACAGCCGCGCGGCGTCGCCGAAATGCTCGATTCGCTGGTCGCCAGCGACGGCACCGGCGCGCATCCGCACGTCCGCGCCGGCGCGCTGTCGAGCGGCGCGCAAGCAATGCGCAATCTGGCCGATGCCGTCCATTTCCTCTGCCTCCTTCACGGCCGCCACCCAGGTGTCATCGACAATGCCGCGCGCAAGGCGGTCGACCCGGCGTCGCGCCAATGGATGGACGAAGCCGCCGATGCCTTTGTCCAGGAACGTGCCTTTCTGTCGAAAATCGCTTCGGCGGTCGGCCCGGTGCCCAGCACCCAGGGCCAGGCGCAATGCGAGGCCGCGGTCGCCGCGCAGCGCAAGGCGATCGACATGCTCGCCGAATCGGATCGCCACGGCTGCGCCGTCGGCGCCGCGATCGCGCTGACGCTCGACTGGCGGACGATCCGCGTCCTGCTCGACATCAGCGCCCAGCGGCTCGACATGACGCCGCCGACCTGCACCCTGCCCGACCTGCGCGACACGGCGCGACTGGCCGGAACGGTGGCGGCCAGCCCTGCAGTCGAACGCGCGATGCTGTTCGGCGCCCAGCAGCTGATCACCCAGCATAGCGGGCTGTGGGATCTGATGGCAGCGCGCGCGGCGAGCCGGGCGACTTCCTAAATTGCCCTCCCGCTTGCGGGAGGGGAGACAAGCTTGCACCCTCCCCCTCGCCTCGCTATGCCCGCCCTTGATTGACGTTCACGTTAAGGGAAAGACGAGCCCATGCGTTTCGATGGAACCAGCGCCTATATCGCCACCGACGATCTGAAGGTCGCGGTCAACGCCGCGACGCTGCTGCGCCGTCCGCTGCTGGTGAAGGGTGAGCCCGGCACCGGAAAGACCGTGCTGGCCGAAGAAATCGCCAAAGCGTTCGACGCGCCGCTGATCACCTGGAACATCAAGTCGACGACCAAGGCCCAGCAGGGGCTGTACGAATATGACGCGGTGGCGCGGCTGCGCGACGGCCAGCTGGGTGAAGAGCGCGTCCACGACATCCGCAATTACATCCGCAAGGGCAAATTGTGGGAGGCGTTCACCAGCCCCAAATTGCCCGTGCTGCTGATCGACGAGATCGACAAAGCCGACATCGAATTCCCGAACGATCTGCTCCAGGAACTCGATCGCATGGCCTTCCATGTCTATGAAACCGACGAGACGGTGACCGCGAAGGAACGCCCGATCGTCGTCATCACCTCGAACAATGAAAAGGAACTGCCCGACGCCTTTCTGCGTCGCTGTTTCTTCCACTATATCAAATTCCCCGACCGTGACACGATGGCCGCGATCGTCGACGTCCATTTTCCGGGGATCCAGAAGACGCTCGTCAGCCGCGCGATGGACATTTTCTACGAAGTCCGTGACGTGCCGGGCCTCAAGAAAAAGCCCTCGACCAGCGAACTGATCGACTGGCTGAAGCTGTTGCTCAACGAGGATATGCCGCTCGAAGTCCTCCAGAACCGCGACGTCGGCAAGGCGATCCCGCCGCTCCACGGCGCGCTGCTCAAGAATGAGCAGGATGTGATGCTGTTCGAAAAGCTGGCATTCATGGCACGGCGTCAGGGGAGCTGAGGACCGCCGCTACGTCTGCATTCGTTCGTATCGGGCTGGAAAAACTCTAAAGCTGGTACGCCACCTCGACATCGCCCCAGCGCCGGCCGTTGATGACGACCGGGGTATAGACGTTGCGCACGGTGACATAGTTGGTGCCGTCGCCCTCCTGGCGATAGACCGCCATGAAGAAGGAGGCGCTGCTGCGCTTGGCCGCCTTGTCGGTATCGTCGAACAGGATGCGGCCGTTGCGGCAATAGGCGGTATCGTGCGCGACGTCGCCGGTTGGAGCGCGCGAACATGCGGTGATATGCGTCGGCAGGAAGCCGTTCATGTCGCCCGCCGATGACATCTTCACTTCGGGATGGTTCGCGACGACATCGTCGAACAGCGGCCGCCAGTTGGCGTCGGCCCAATCGCACAAGGTCGTGCGGAAGCGTTCGGGGTTCGACCCCGGAACGCGGACATAATTGGTGTCGAACAATTGCTCCATCGTCAGATCGCCGTTGGCGATTGCACGCTCGGCTAGCGCGACGAATTTGTCGCGCACCTTGGCCGCCAGCTCGACGACCGCCGAATCCTGCGGGCTGACCCCCGCCGAGATGACCGCGTTGAACATGCGGTTCGACACGTGCTCCATCGACAGGATCGAGGTGCGGGTACCTTCCAGCGTGGTGCGATTGTCGCGCACCGATCCGACCACCCGGTCAACCGCCTCGCGGACTTTCGCGCCATTGGCGTGCACCATCGCACTCGACTGTGCGATCCGGTCGCTCTGGTCGTCGAGCAGCGCGACGAGGTGCGTCGCGTCGTGCAGCGCATCGGTGATCGTTTCAAACTGCACCTCGGCACGGCTCGATTGCTCAACCCCGGCTTGGATTTCGGTGACCAGCCCGCCGGCTTCGGCGGCGAGGCTGCCGATGCTGCGGCGGATTTCGTCGGTCGCGCCGCGCGTGTTCTGCGCAAGCTTTTTCACCTCGGCGGCGACGACGGCAAAGGTGCGACCGGCATCGCCAGCGCGTTCGGCTTCGATCGCGGCATTCAATGCGAGCATGTTGGTGGTCTTGGCGATCTGTTCGATCGACTGGCTAACCTGCTGCACCTGCTCCATCACCGCGGCGAAGTTGGTGACATGCGTACCCAGCCGCGCGACCAGATCGATGACCGAACGAAATTCGGTGACTGCGGCGTTGACGCGCTCGGCACCGGTATCAAGCTGTTCGCAAGCGCGCGCCGAGAGCAATTTCGCTTCGTCGGTCGAATCGGCGATCTGGCGCTGGTCGGCCTCGAGGCTCACGACAAAGTCCTCAAGCCGGCCAAGCTCGTCGATTTGGCGGTCCATCTGGTCGGTCGACCGCTTGATGCGCCCCGCCGCCTCGCTGCACCCCACGGCGAGTTCGCCGCAGTCGCCGGCGACCGACTGGTCGAGCACCGGTCCTGCCGGATTGATCGGATCATATTTCATGCGCGCACCCACATTTGGAATCATGCGTGAGTGATGACCGATAATGGTTAACGGGGGGTCAATGGGCGCTGCTGACCCCGCGCGCGGAATGCGGCTTTAGGGTGAGAAGCGGTCTCAATAGCTTCGTCACCGCGGACTTGATCGCGGGTCCTGACCCCTTGCGCAGCCTGACGCTTTGAGATCGGATGGATCCCGGTTCCAGTCCGCGACGACGACAGTGTAGGTCCGCGACTGGTGTTAGCGGTTCCGCACCTTCCGTTTACGTAAAGTGATTGCACCGCACGCCGCGACGCGATACGCCTCCCCCATGTTTTTCGGCTTTCTCGACGAGCTTCGCGCCGCGGGCATTCCCGCCAGCCTGAAAGAGCATCTGATGCTGCTGGAGGCGCTCGACCGCGAGGTGATCGACCGCAGTCCCGAGCAATTCTACTATCTGTCGCGCGCGATCTACGTGAAAGACGAAGGCCTGCTCGACCGCTTCGACCAGGTGTTTAACAGGGTCTTCAAGGGCATCATTTCCGATTATGGCCAGAACCCGGTCGACGTCCCAGCCGACTGGCTGAAGGCAGTAGCCGAGAAATTCCTCACGCCCGAGGAAATGGCGGCGATCGAAGCGCTCGGCGACTGGGACAAGATCATGGAGACGCTGAAAGAGCGGCTCGAGGAACAGCAGAAACGCCACGAGGGCGGCAGCAAGTGGATCGGTACCGGCGGCACCTCACCCTTCGGCAATTCGGGCTACAACCCCGAAGGCGTGCGGATCGGCGGCGAGAGCAAGCACAAACGCGCGCTGAAAGTCTGGGAAAAGCGCGAGTTCGCCAATCTCGACAACACCAAGGAACTCGGCACCCGCAACATCAAGATCGCGCTGCGCCGCCTGCGCAAATTTGCGCGCGAGGGCGCCGCCGACGAGCTCGACATTCCGGGCACGATCGACGGCACCGCGCGGCAGGGCTGGCTCGATATCAAGATGCGCCCCGAACGGCGCAATGCGGTTAAGCTGTTACTGTTTCTCGACGTCGGTGGCTCGATGGACCCGTTCATCAAGCTGTGCGAAGAATTGTTCAGCGCCGCGACGACCGAATTCAAGAATCTCGAATTCTTCTATTTCCACAACTGCCCCTATGAAGGCGTGTGGAAGGACAACAAGCGCCGCTGGTCCGAACGCCACCAGATGTGGGACATCCTTCACAAATATGGCCATGACTATAAAGTGATCTTTGTCGGCGACGCGTCGATGAGCGCTTATGAAATCACCCATCCCGGCGGCAGCGTCGAGCATTTCAATGAGGAATCCGGCGCGGTCTGGCTCCAGCGGATCACAAAAGTCTATCCCGCCGCGGTGTGGCTCAATCCCGTGCCCGAGGCGCATTGGGGCTACACCCAGTCGGTGAAACTGATCAAACAGCTGATGAACGACCGCATGTATCCACTGAGCCTGTCGGGCCTCGACGACGCGATGCGCGAGTTGACGCGCAAGCATTGAGCCCCATGGGTCATCGCGGCGAAGGCCGGATCTCACCCTGTCGAATGAACGCACCGACGAGATCCCGGCTTTGGCCGGGATGACGATTCCTATACGAGCCGCCATCCGCTAGAGACGCCTCATGATCGACCTCCCGCTCGTCACCATCCTGCTGCTCACCGGCTTCATCAACCTCATCGGCGCGCTCGCTTACGCCGCACGGATCGCAGGCGTTCGGACACGGCGGATTGCGATGTCGTTTGCGCTGTTCAACATCCTCGTGCTCTTTTCGCGCACCTCGAACAGCTTTCTTGGCCCCTTCCTCGCCAAACGGATCGAAACGCGATTGCATGACGGCAACGGCGCCTCGCTGTTCATCGACATGCAGCTGGTGCTCGCTGCGGCAAGCGTCGCAACGCTGATCGGTATCCTCCTCGTCCCCACCGGACAGCGCATGTTTGCCGCCGCAATCGGCTGGTATCAGGCCAATCGTTCGACCGCCAAACTGGTGGCAAAGGCGATAAGCCCGAGCGGACTGCGCACGCTGCGCCGATCGCTGACTGTCCCCAGCCTCGCGCACCTCAAGGGCTGGAAGATGCCAAAGGGGATCAGCTGGGGTGTACTGATCGCCAACTGTCTCGCACAGTCGCTGCTCGCCGTGGGCGTCGTCGCCTCGCTCTACGCGGGTTATCTGGCGCCTGAATTCCGCGTCACCGCGTCGCAGCTGTCGGCGCTGATCAACGGCTTTGCGACGATCCTGCTCTTCGCCTTTATAGACCCGCAACTGTCGGTGATGACTGACGACGCGGTCGAGGGAAAGGTCGATGAGGCGGAGTTCCGCCGCGCGATCACCTTCATCTCGCTGAGCCGCCTCGCCGGCACGATCCTGGCGCAAGCGCTGCTGCTGCCCGCAGCGCTGCTAATCGCCTGGGTCGCCGTCTATGTCTGACGCGCCGCGCGGCCAGTCGCGCTTCCACGCCGTCCGAATGCGGCTCGAGGCAATGGCCGTCGAGCCTGGACCGCGCGGCTGGTTCCTCGAATTTCTCGTCTTCGGGTTCAAACAAGGTTGGGCGTGCCTGTTCGGCGGCCTGATGCTCACGCTGCTGCTCGGCACGCACCTGTTCTGGCCCGCGGATGCCCCGCTCCATCGCTATGACGCGATCACGATCGGCGCGGTGCTGATCCAGCTCGGCATGCTCGCCTTCCGGCTTGAAACGCCGAAGGAAGCGCTCGTCATCCTGATCTTTCACATCGTCGGCACGGTGATGGAATTGTTCAAGACCGCCGCGGGATCGTGGCAATATCCAGAGGCGAGCCTGCTCCACATTGGCGCGGTGCCGCTATTCTCGGGCTTCATGTATGCCGCGGTTGGCAGCTATATCGCGCGCGTCTGGCGGATCTTCGATTTCCGCTACACGGGTTACCCGCCGGTATGGGCCAGCTACGCGCTCGCCGCCGCGATCTATGTCAATTTCTTCGCGCATCATTGGCTGTACGACATCCGCTGGTTGCTGTTTGCGGTGACCACGCTGCTGTTCTGGCGCTGTCAGGTGTGGTTCCGCCCGCTCCATGTCCATCGCCCGATGCCGTTGCTCGTCGGCTGGGGACTGGTCGCGCTGTTCATCTGGTTCGCCGAGAATATCGGGACGTTTGCGCGCGCGTGGACCTATCCGAGTCAGGATGCCAGCTGGCACATGGTGGGGGTCGAGAAGCTCGGCAGCTGGTATCTGCTGATGATCATCTCGTTCGTGCTGGTGAGTTTGGTGCAGCGGCCGCAAGCGCCGGATCATCCGTAGCGCGGCCGCCTCACTCTCCCCTCCCAGCAACGGAGGGGAAACTTAGGCAAACGGCTGGTCGATCGACGGCGGCGGATCGCTGAACCATTTCGGGCCGCTGTCGGTCATATGGAAACAATCCTCCAGCCGGATCCCGAACTCGCCCGGAATATAGATGCCGGGCTCGTTCGAAAAGCACATGCCCGGCGCCAGTCTCGTCGTTTCGCCGCGCACCAGATTGACGGGCTCGTGCCCATCAAGGCCGATGCCGTGGCCGGTGCGGTGCGAGGTGCCGGGGAGTTTGTAGCCCGGACCCCAGCCCAGGCCTTCGTAATAAGCACGCACCGCGTCATCGATCTTGCCCGCGGGGGTGCCGAGCTTAGCCGCGGCAAAGGCGACATCCTGTCCCTTGCGCATCTGGTCCCACACCTGCCGCTGGCGCGGGCTGGCTTTGCCATATACGAAGCTGCGCGAGATGTCGGACTGATAACCGTGAATGGTGGCGCCGCAGTCCATCAGCACGACCTCGCCGCTCTTGACTGCCTGCGGCTTGCCGCTGCCGTGCGGATAGGCACTCGCTTCGCCGAGCAGGATCAGCTCGAATTCGCTCTTGCCGCCGAGCGCACGCGTTGCGGCGGCCATGATCGCGCCGATCTGCGCGGGAGTCATCCCCGCCTCGATCCGCGGCGCGGTATGGCGATAGGCGGCGATGGTGACATCGTTCGCGACCTGCATCAGCGCGATTTCCGCAGGCGATTTGTGCATCCGGCACCCGCGCACCACCGGCGCGCCGTTGACGACGGTCGCGCCCGCCATCGCCTTTTCAAGCCCGTCGACCGCGAAATAGCGCACCGTTTCCTCGACGCCGATCTTGCCCTTGGTCAGCCCGCGTTTGCCGAGCCATGTCGCGACGGCGGCGAGCGGATTGTCATCCTCGTTCCACGTCAGCACCTCGGCCTCGACGCCCAGGCTTTCGCGCACCGACGGTGCCTCGAAAAATGGCGTCACCACCGCAATCTCGCCTTCGCGGGTCAGCACCGCTGCGGTCAGTCGCTCACTGCGCCACCACTGGACACCTGTAAAATAGACCAGGCTCGAACCAGGCTCGATCAGCAGGGCGTCCATGCCCTCGGCGCGCAGCAATTGAGCCGCCCTGGCGATCCGCGCCAAGCGCTCGGCAGCGCCAATCGGAACCGCGTTGGCCGCCAGATTGGGAAGTCCGCTGGTGTCGGCGGCCCATGCCGACAAAGGCAGCGTTGCACCCAGCCCGCCGAGGGCCGCGGTGCCAAGAAATTGCCTGCGCTGCATCGTCTTCCGCCTTCCACGTTCAGTAAATCAGGACGTCCGCAATTTCATCGCGCCATGCTGCCTCATCGGGCCTCGCCATTGCATCGAGATCACCCGCCGCCGCGGCTGCATCATCCACCCACTCGCGCAGGCCCGGACCGCCGTTGATTACGTCTATCGCCAGCACATCGTCGGTGTATTCATATTTGAAGTCCTTACCGCGCCAGATCGGGTAAGCCGGATAGAGTGACCGGATCGCCTTGAACCCCAGTGCCTGCACCCGCCACGGCTGGAACGACGCATCGTCATACCACGGCCCCTCGGCATGGATATGGACGCCGCTGTTGAGTTGGCCGGCGTGTTTGTGAAAGGTCGGCTGGAACCAGATATCGCGCAGCTTGCACCCTGCCAGCCAATGCGGCGCAAGGCGGTGCATCTCGGCGATCACCGCCTTGGCGTCGATGTCGGGGGCGCCGAAAATTTCGAGCGGGCGGGTCGTGCCGCGGCCTTCGCTGAGCGTGGCGCCCTCGACCATCACGGTGCCGGCATAGGCGCGCGCCATGTTGACGTTCGCGGCATTGGGGCTGGGGTTGATCCACACGCGATCGCTGGGCCAGCCATGATCTGGGCCGACGGCGGGGCGCCACCCTTCCATTTCGATCACGCGGTAATCGACGTCGAGATCGAAGTGGCGAATGAACCAGCTCCCCATTTCGCCCATCGTCAGCCCGTGGCGCATCACCATCGGCGCCGCACCGACAAAACTCTCCCAGCCGGGACGGAGCAGCGTCCCTTCGACGGGTCGCCCTGCAGGGTTTGGGCGGTCGAGCACCCACACCGCCTTGCCGTGTTTCGCCGCGGCTTCAAGCATGTAAAGCAGGGTTGTGACATAAGTGTAGATGCGGCAACCGAGATCCTGGAGGTCGATCAGCACGACGTCAAAGGTGTGCATCGACTGGCCGGTCGGGCGGCGCACTTCGCCATAGAGGCTGAAACACGGAACGCCATGCACGGGGTCGGTGAAGTCGGGCGACTCCATCATGTTGTCGTGCAGGTCGCCGCGTACCCCATGCTGCGGTCCGAACACCGCGGTGACATTTACCCCTGCCACGACGAGCGCGTCGAGGCTGTGGGTCAGGTCGGCGGCGACCGAGGCGGGATGCGCGAGCAGCGCGACGCGCTGGCCCGCCAGCGGCGCGCGCAGCGCGGGATCGGCGAGCAGGCGATCGATTCCGAATGTCATCGTCATGCCGCGCCCGGTGCCGCAAGCGTGAGCGCAAAGCAATCGGGATGATGGAAATCGGGTTTGCCGGGCGGATGCGCGAGCGCCCAATAGCTTTTGGTGCCATCGAGTTCTTCAATGACCGCGCAGGCGCGAAAGCTTCGACCCGGTGTCGGGAAATATTCCCGGCTCGACGCGCAGCGCATATTGCGCATCGCTGCGCTCGGCGACCATCTCCCACGGCGCGAGCTCGTCGGGGCGCAGCAGCGAGCGGTAATCGTCGAACTGATAACAGGCCCAGCGGCCGTCGGGGGCATAGTTGAATTCGGTATAGTCGGGCTGCCCCTCTTCGGTCAGGAACGCCTCGAAACAGGTGCCTTGCCACAATCCGTCGGTCGCGCTGTCGGCGATGACGAGCTGGCCGTCGCCGGGGGCAGCCAGCGATATCGCCCACCGGGCCCTCGACGAAATAGCGCAGCGCAAAGCCGTCATCGAACGACAGCGTGACCTCAACCGCGACCGACCGGACGGTTCGGGCCGGGGTGTCGGGGTGGCAGACCAGCGCTTTGCGAATGCTATCCAAAACTCCAACCCCATGCTAAGCGCCCGCCCGCTATGACGAACCATCAATCCGACCTGCTGCGCGTCCTCGATCAACGGGGCTATATCCACCAGATGACTGACGCGGAAGGGCTCGATGCACTTGCCGCCAAACAGGTCGTCCCCGGATATATCGGTTTCGACGCAACCGCGCCCAGCCTGCACGTTGGCAGCCTGGTCCAGATCATGATGCTGCGGCGCCTGCAACAGACGGGGCACAAGCCGATCGTGCTGATGGGCGGCGGGACGACGCGGATCGGCGACCCGACCGGGCGCGACGAAAGCCGCAAGATGCTGTCCGACGAGACGATCGCCGCGAACATAGCGTCGATTTTCAGCATCTTTGAGCAATTCCTGACCTTTGGCGACGGGCCGACCGACGCGGTGATGGTCAATAATCAGGATTGGCTGGGGCAGCTTGGTTACATCGAATTGCTGCAGGAAGTCGGCACCCATTTCACGATCAACCGCATGATGACCTTTGATTCGGTGAAGCTGCGGCTCGAACGCGAACAGCCGATGACCTTCCTCGAATTCAACTACATGATCCTGCAGGGCTATGATTTCCGCCATCTGTCGAAAGACATGGGGGTGCGGCTCCAGATGGGCGGGTCGGACCAGTGGGGCAATATCGTCAACGGCATGGAACTGGGCCGCCGCATGGACGGCGCCGACCTCTATGGCCTGACCACCCCGCTGCTGACCACCGCGGCGGGCGCCAAGATGGGCAAAACCGCCGCTGGCGCGGTGTGGCTTAATCAAGATCAACTGTCCCATTTTGAGTACTGGCAGTTCTGGCGCAATTGCGACGACCGCGACGTCGGCCGCTTTTTGAAGTTATTCACCGATCTGCCGCTCGATGAGATCGCGCGGCTCGAGAAACTCGATGGCGCCGAGATCAACGAGGCAAAGAAGATGCTGGCGAACGAACACCGCAATGTGCCGCGGCGAGGACGCCGCGCCGTCGGCCGCCGCCGCAAACCTTTGAAAAGGGACAGATTGGTGGCGATCTGCCGCAGGCCGCCGCGCCCCGGAAGGGATCAGCGTCGTCGACGCGCTGCGTGAACTGGGCTTTGCCGCGTCGAACAAGGAGGCGCGACGCAAGCTCGACGAGGGCGCAGTCAAGGTGAACGGCGTCGTCATTCGCGACCCGCATCATCGGATTCAGCCGGATGCCGATCCGGTGCCATTGAGCCTGGGCGCGAAAAACATGGCCTTGTGACGCGGTAAGGCGCAGAAACGCGTTTGCAATCTTCAGCAATCGAGCGGATCTTATGCCCAAACCAACAAAGGTCCACAAAAATGCGCAAGATCGACATCAGCAAGGCCCATTATGTCGGGCTCGACCAGCGAATTGCTCCGCTAGCGCGCGTCTATGTTCGCTTGCCCTTCGTCATGCCCGACGGACGGCGGAAATGTGCACCTGCGTCAACATCAGCGCCGACGGTATGCTAATGCGCTTCGAGCGCGGGCTTGAGATCGGTGACCTCGTCGTGTTCCGCATGCCGATCATCGGTCGCACCGCGGCCAAGGTCGTGTGGTCGCTGGGCGGCAAGACCGGCGTGCAGTTCGACCGGTCGATCGCGGTCGAAGATTATCTACCGATGATCCGCGCCATGGGCGCGCGGGCGGACGTCAGCTAACCACTTCTGAGCAGCGGCACCGCCGCATCGCGTTCGAACGGATACAGGCGGTGCCGCACCGCCTCGCCGCGAGCGCCGTCCATGCCCCCGTCGCGTTCGACAAACAGCCGCGCATCGTCGTGCGCGACCGGTAACTAATCGCACGGCTGTTCGGCACTCGCCAGCCCATAATCGGCGTCGCCCGACTGCGGAGCCCGAGCAGTTCGCCACCTCCGCGCAGCTCCAGATCCTTTTCGGCGATCACGAACCCGTCGTTCGTCTCGCGCATCAGCGCCAATCGATCGCGCGCGGTTTCGGACAGGTTTTGCGAGCGCAGCGAGCAAGCACCGATTTCGCCGCGCCGCGCCGACGCGCCGCGCAGCTGGTGCAGCTGCGCCAGACCGAAGCGATCGGCATGTTCGACGATCATCAGGCTGGCGGCGGGGACATCGACCCCGACCTCGATCACCGTTGTCGCGACCAGCGCCCCGATTTCCCGGCCCGAAACCGCGCCATGACGTCATCCTTGTCCGGCCCCTTCATCCGGCCATGAACCAGCCCGGCGCGGTCGGCGCCCAACCGCTCGCGCAGCACGCGCGCTCCTCGGCGGCGGCGAGGCTCGCTCATCTCGCTCTCGGCGACCAAAGGGCAGACCCAGGTACGCCTGCGCCCCGGTGGCCAAGTGACGCTCAATCCGCCGACCACTTCGTCGAGCCGGTCGACCGAGACGACGCGGGTGTCGACCGGAGTGCGCCCGGCGGCATTTCGTCGATCCGCGACACATCCATCTCGCCATGATTGGCGAGTTGCAGCGTGCGCGGGATCGGGGTCGCGGTCATCACCAGCAAATGCGGCGGGCGTGCAGCTTTCTGAGTGAGCATCAGCCGCTGCGCGACGCCGAACCGATGCTGCTCGTCGACGACCACCAGCGCCAGATCGCGATATGCCACCGCATCCTGAAAAATCGCATGGGTGCCGACGAGAATGTCGATGCTGCCGTCGGCCAGCCCCATCAGCGTCGATTCGCGCACCCGGCCCTTGTCGCGTCCGGTCAGAATCGCGATGTTGACCGGCAGCCCCGCGAGCATCGCCTGCAAGGTCGCGAAATGCTGGCGCGCCAAAATCTCGGTCGGCGCGAGCAGCCCCGCTCGCGTTCCCGCCTCGACCGCCGCCAGCATCGCGCGCAGCGCAACAGTATCTTGCCCGAGCCGACATCGCCCTGCAGCATCCGCGGCATTGGGGTTTCACGGCCCATGTCGGCAGCAATTTCGTCGCCCACCGCTCCTGCGCGCCCGTGAGCCCGAACGGCAGCTGCAGCGCGCCGATCAGCCGCCCGTCGCCGACGACCGCGCCCCTTGCGCTTGCGCAGTCCCTCACGGATCAGCATCAACGCGACCTGGCTGGCGAAAATCTCGTCCTAGGCGAGCCGGTCGTGCGCGGCGATGTCATGCGGGCTGGCATGCGCGCGCGCCAACGCCTCGCGCCCTGCGGGCCAGCCGCGGCTGGTGAGCAGCGGCCCGTCGATCCATTCGGCGAGTTCGGGCCGCCGTTCGAGCGCGATCTCGACCAGCTGTGACAGCCGCGCATTGGTCAGCCCTTCGGTCAGGGATAGACCGCCTCGCTCGTCGCAATCGCCTCGGCGCTCCCGGTTCGCTGACATGGTCGGGATGGACGATCTACCGCATCTCGCCATAGCTGTCAGGGCGGCCCGACACCTGCCGCGCTTCGCCGAGCGGGAACAGCTTTTCGCCAGCCCCGACGTTCGCCCGAAACAGACGAGCCGGACATGATCGCCCGCGCCATCGAACGCATCGACCCCGAACGGCGCGCGCGGGCTGCGGCCCGAGCGGGTAGTCCTGCGCGGTGAGCGTGATGATGATCTGCTGCCCCGGCTGCGCATCGTCGAGGCGATCGACCGGATGGCGCTGGACGAGCCCGGTCGGCAGGTGGAACAGCACATCGACGACGCGCTCCAGCCCGAGCCCGCGCCAGCGGCCAGAAGCTGCGGCCCGACACCTTTGAGGTCGGTGAGTGCGGCAAAGAGCGGATTGAGGATTTCGGGTCGCATGGTTCATCGTGTCTAACGCTGACCGCGCAAAGTTACACCCCTCTCCCCTTGCGCGAGAGGGCGGGGACTACCAGCTTGCTCGTTAGTCGCAGCGGGTGAGGGTATGCGCTTGCAAAGCAAGCGCGCGCTCGCCGTGCGCGCGCACCCTCATCCAACTTCGCCTGGCCGCAAAGCGGCAAGGCTCCTATCCTTCTCCCGTCGAGCGAGAAGGGAAAAGAAACAGATGACCGACCGCCTCAAACGCCTGAAATTCCGGGCCTGGCATCGCGGCACGCGCGAGGCTGACTATATGATCGGCGGCTTTTTTCGAGCCGCTATGCCACGACGTGGGGCGAGGACGAGATCGCCTGGTACGAAATCGTCGTCGAGGAAGACGACGTCGATATCATGGCGTGGGCGCTCGGCACCGGTGAGCCGCCCGCGCATCTGAACCGGCCCGAGATGATCGCCGCGATGCGCCGCCTGGACTATATCCCGCTGCCATGACGATCCCTGCCGCCGACATTTTCGCCGCGATTGGGTCGGCAACGACCCCGCTGACACTGGCGCGCGCGGCTGACGGGTTCCTGCCGCTGCTCCTCGCCGATCTGGCGCGCGCCAGCGACAAGCGCCTCGCTTATATCGCGACCGACGACACCGCGATGCAGGCAATTGCCGACGCCGCACCCTTCTTTGCGCCCGATCTCACCGTCCACCGCTTTCCCGCGTGGGGATTGCCTGCCCTACGACCGCGCCGGGCCGTCGATGCGTGTCAGCGCCGACCGGCTGGCGACTTTGTCGGCGCTGCAAGCCCCGGCCGCGCGGCGAGCTGATCCTCACCACCGTTGCCGCGATCCCCAGCGCGCGCTGACCCCGTTCCGCATCCGTCAGCTCGCGACGACGCTCGCCGCCGGGCAAAGGATCGACCGCGATCCGCTTGCGGAACTGCTCGTCGCGAACGGTTTCAGCCGCGTCGACACCGTCGCTGACCCAGGCGAGTTTGCGGTGCGCGGCGGCATCGTCGACCTGTTTCCCGCCGGTGAAGGGAACGGCCTGCGCATCGATTTCTTCGGCGACGAGCTGAAAGCCTCCGCCGCTTCAACCCGCCGATCAGCGCAGCCGCCCCTGCAGGCGCTGCCTCTCCCCGCCACCGAAGCCCTGCTCGATCAGGACAGCGATCAAGCGCTTCCGGTCCCGCTACCGCGAAATGTTCGGCGCCCAGGCCACCGGCGATCCGCTGTATCAGGCGGTCAGCGACGGGCGGCGACTGGCCGGCATGGACCACTGGCTGCCGCTGTTCGAGGCCGGCTGGTCACGCTGTTCGACCACATCGACCGGCGACCCCGGTGCTGCGCGGCCACCGCAGCGGCGGGCGACCGCCGAGACGCGCTTTGCCGCGATCGCCGATTATCACCGCGAACCGCGTCGCGCCGCTGGGCGAGTCGACCGGCAGCTACCGCCCGCTGGCCCCGACCACGCTCTATCTGCACCGCGACCGAATGGGCGGGCGCGGCCAGCGCCGCCCGATCCACATCATCACCCGTTCGACGCCGCACCGCGCCGCAAGGTCATCGATTTCGGACGTTCGCCAGCGCGCGATTTCGCCCCCGAACGCGCGCCGACCTCAATATTTACGACAAGGCCGCCAAGCACCTGCGCCGATGAACGCGCGTCGCCAAGGGACGCCGCACGATCATCGCCGCCTATTCCGGCGGCGCACGCGATCGCCTGTCGGGTTACTGCCGAGCATGGCGCCACGTCGCCCGCCGCGCCGACGGCTGGCAGGAAGCGCTCGGGACTGCCTCGGCCGAAAGCGGCGGCCCGACCGCGCTGGTCCTGCCGCTCGACCACGGCTTTGCCTCCGACGCGATCAGCCCTCCTCACCGAACAGGACATCCTCGGCGACCGCCTCGTCCGCCGCCAGAAGCGCCGCAAGAGCGCCGACGCTTTCCTCGCCGAACTCTCGGCGCTGACGCCCGGCGACCTCGTCGTCCACCTGGACCACGGCATCGGCCGCTACGAGGCTGAAATCGATCCCGGTCGGCAACAGCCCGCACGACTGCGTGATGCTGACCTACGCGGGCGGCGACAAGCTTTACATCCCGGTCGAGAACCTCGACGTCCTGTCGCGCTACGGCGGCGAAAGCGACGGCGTCGCGCTCGACCGGCTCGGGGGCGAAGCGTGGCAGCGGCGCAAGGCGCGGCTGAAGGAGCGCATCCGCGAGATCGCCGACGAACTGCTGGCGACCGCGGCGCAGCGCGCGCTGCGCTCGGGCGCAGTGCTGCTGCCAGGACGCCGCCTACACCAGTTCGCCGAACGCTTCCCTTGGCAGGAAACCGAGGATCAGGAAGCCGCAATCGATGATGTGCTGGGCGATCTGGCCGCGGGCAAGCCGATGGACCGGCTGGTCTGCGGCGATGTCGGCTTCGGCAAGACCGAGGTCGCCATTCGCGCCGCCTTCGTCGCGGCAATGGCGGGGACACAGGTCGCGCTCGTCTGTCCGACCACGCTCCTCGCCCGCCAGCACTTCAGCCATTTCGTCAAGCGCTTCAGCGGGCTTCCCGCTGAACATCGGCCGCCTGTCGCGCCTCGTCCGCCGGCGAAGCGCAAGACCCGCGCCGGGCTGGCCGAGTGGCACCATCGACATCGTCATCGGCACCCATGCGCTGATGGCCAAATCGGTCGAGCTTCAAACAGCTCGGCCTGGTCATCGTCGACGAGGAGCAGCGCTTCGGCGTCAACCACAAGGAGGCGATGAAGAAGCTGCGCACCAACGTCGATGTGCTGACCCTCACCGCCACGCCGATCCCGCGGACGCTGCAAATGGCGATGTCGGGCCTGCGCGAACTCTCCATGATCCAGACCCCGCCGGTCGACCGCCTGGCGGTGCGCACCTATGTGATGCCATGGGACGCAGTGGTGATCCGCGAGGCCCTGCTGCGCGAGCATCATCGCGGCGGGCAGAGCTTCTTCGTCGTGCCGCGCATCGCCGACATGCCCGGAACATCGAGGAATTCCTGCGCCGACCGCGTGCCCGAAATCAACTATGTCGCCCATGGCCAGATGACCCCGACCGAGGTCGAAGAGCGGATGAGCGCGTTCTACGACCGCAAGTACGAGGTGCTGCTGTCGACCACGATCGTCGAAAGCGGGCTCGACATCCCGAGCGCCAACACCATCATCATCCACCGCGCCGACCGTTTCGGGCTGGCCCAACTGTACCAGCTGCGCGGGCGGGTCGGTCGGTCCAAGCTGCGCGCCTATGCCTACCTCACCACGCCCGAACACGGCGCGATCACCGACACCGCGGAAAAGCGCCTCAAAGTGCTGGGCGATCTCGACACCCTGGGCGCCGGGCTTCCAGCTCGCCAGCCACGATCTCGACATTCGCGGCGCGGGCAACCTGCGGGGCGAAGAGCAGTCGGGTCACATCGGAGAGGTCGGCTTCGAGCTCTACCAGTCGATGCTGGAGGACGCGATCCTGGCCGCCAAGGCCGAGGGCGCCGGCACCCTGCCGCCGCGCGAGGCACTACCCGCAGATCACCGTCGATGCGCCGATCATGATCCCGGAAGACTACGTGCCCGACCTGGCAGTGCGCATGGCGCTCTATCGCCGCCTCAACGACGCCGAGGATCGCGCGGCGATCGATCGCTTTCGCGGCCGAGATGATCGACCGCTTCGGTCCACTCCCGCCCGAAACAGCAAACCTCGTCCTCCTGATCGAGATCAAGGCAAACGCCCGGATCGCCGGGATTGCCAAGCTCGATGTCGGCACCAAGGCGCGCTGGTATCGTTCCACAGCGACCAGTTCGCAAACGTTCCCGGGCTGATCGCCTATGTCGAAACGGTTGAAAGGCGCCGCGGCTGCGCCCGACAACAAGCTGTCGGTGAGCGGCGATTAGGTGAGTACGGGCGCCCGTCTGAACGGCGCGCTGCAGTTATCGAAGGGATTGGGCAAGCTGGCGCGGCAGGTGGCCTGACCAATCCCGCGCCTGAAGGAGGGTTTTACGCCATCAACCCCAGCAACTGATCGCCCGGCACTGGTCCCGACTTCAAAAACCCCTGCCACGACGCGACGCCGAGCTCGGACAATCGCGCCAACTGGCGCTCATTCTCGATCCCCTCGGCCACCACCAGCAATCCCAGCGCGCGCGCCAGATCGGCGATCGCGCGAACCACGATGCGGTCGCGGTCGCTGCCATCGATGGTGCGGGTAAAACCGCTGTCGATCTTGAGATAATCGATTGGCAGCCGCGCAAGCAGCGACAGGCTGGAATAGCCGGTCCCGAAATCGTCGATCGCGATCGCGCAGCCGAGCGCGCGGATCTGTGCCAACTGCTCCGCCGCGCTCGCCGGATCACTCAGCATCGCCTGTTCGGTAAGTTCGAGGGTCAGCCGGTCGGGATCGATCTTCGCCGCTTTCGCCATCGCGGCGAACCGTCCCACAAATTCGGTCGCCCAGATCGGCTGCGGTGATGTTGAGCGACACGCGCAGCTTGGCCAGCGCTTTGGGCCATTGCGCCATTTCGGCCAGCGCGACGCGGTGCGCATGTTCAGTCAGCTCGCACTCGAGGCCGCGCCGCGCGCGCCGCCGTCACCAGCGGCCCGGCGCCAAGCAGGCCTAATTCGGGATGCTGCCAGCGCAGCAGCGCCTCGACCCCGATCATTTCGCCGGTACCGACGTCATATTGCGGCTGATAATGGATCAGCACCTCATTGCCCGACAGCGCGGCATGCACCATCACGCCATCGCGCGCCGATGCGGGGCGCGCGAGCTGGTCACCCGCGGTGCGCAGTTGCTCGGCCACCGACTCGTCGCGGACAATCAGCGCCGCGGCGATGCGGATCGACAGCCGCCCATTCGGATCACCGACGATCGGTTCGGCCAGCGCTACGTGCAACGCGCGCTCCTGCGCGCGTAATGCCCCCAGCGACATCGGGCTCGACGGCACGATCAGGAACCGCGGCCCGTCGAGCCGGTCGACGCACGACCCCTGCCCGAATTCGTCGCTGGCGAAATTTTCCAGCCGCCGCCCGATCTCGTCAAGCACCGCGTCGCCCGTCGCGGTCCCGGCACTACTATTGATCCGCGCCATCCAGTCGATCTGCACCAGGATGACGCCGGCGTCGGCGTCGTGACGCAGGTGCAGGGCTTCAAGTTTTCGGACACACGCAGACAGGGTTTCGGATAAGCGATTCATTGCGTCCCCCTAGCAGGCTTTGCTTGCCAAGTTCCTGCCTTTTGCATCACAAGAGCAGCGTGGCTGCCACATTTTCCCAACCTGCCGCATCGACGGCGCCATTGATCGACGGTCATGGTCGTCGAATCAGTGCCCTGCGCTTGTCGGTCACCGACCGCTGCGATCTGCGCTGTCGCTATTGCATGGCAGAGGATATGATTTTTCTGCCCAAATCGGCGGTGCTCAGCATCGAAGAAATGGGCGAACTGGCCGAGCGATTCGTCGCGCGGGGGATTCGCCGCATCCGCCTGACCGGCGGCGAGCCCCTGGTGCGGCGCGGCATCGATACGCTGGCGATGCGATTGGGGCGATGGTCGGTCGCGGCCTCGATGAGCTGACGCTGACCACCAACGGCATGCGGCTGGCCGAACATGCCCCGATGCTGGCGGCGGCTGGCGTTCGACGCATCAACGTCAGTCTCGACACCCTCGACCCCGCCGCTTTCCGGCACATCACGCGCGTCGGCGACGTCGATGTCGCGTTGCGCGGCATCGCCGCGGCGCGCGCCGCAGGGCTGGCGGTCAAGATCAACATGGTCGCGCTCGCGGGGCTCAATGACGATCAGCTCCTGCCGATGTTCGATTATTGCGCCGCGACCGGCTGCGATCTCACGCTCATCGAAACAATGCCGCTCGGCGAGGTCGAAGACGACCGGAGTGATCATTATATTCCGCTCCACCACTTCATCGCTCCACTGCGCGAAACGCACGCGCTGTACCTGTCGACCAGCGCACCGGCGGTCCGGCGCGCTATTTCTCGGTCGAGGCAGCCCGGTCACGCTGGGCCTGATCACGCCTTTGTCGGACAATTTCTGCGCGACTTGCAATCGCATCCGCCTGACCGTCGAGGGGCGCGTCTATATGTGCCTGGGGCAGGACGACCATGTCGATCTGCGCGCGGCGCTGCGTGAAGCTGGCGACGTCGATGGGTTGATTGATCTGGCATTGGCTGGCAAACCCCGCGCGCATGACTTTCACATCGAACGAAAGTCCACACCGGCGGTCGCGCGTCATATGAGTGCAACGGGCGGCTGAAAGCCTGTCCGCTAGGGGAACCGGACCAATATGCATCGCAAGATCGCGCTTGTCGCATCGAACGCGCCCGCCGCCATGGAAGCCGAGGCCGAGCTGCGCCCACTCTATGACTTCGTCGACCTGAACGAGGCCGATTTGCTGATCGCGCTCGGCGGCGACGGTTTCCTGCTCCACATGCTGCACCAACTGCTCGACCAGCGGCGCAGCATGCCGGTGTTCGGGATGAACCGCGGCACCATCGGCTTTTTGATGAACGAGTTTCGCGTCGAAGGCCTGGTCGACCGGCTCGCGGCGGCGCGTCCCTTTTTGATCCATCCCTTGAGCGGCGACATCACGACGATCAGCGGCGAGCGCCATATCCTGCCCGCAATCAACGATTTCACTGCTCCGCGAAACGCGCCAGGCGGCGAAGCTCGAAGTGCTGATCAACGAAAAGACGATGCTCGAGGAACTGGCGTGCGACGGGGTGCTGGTGTCGACCCCGCGGGATCGACCGCCTATAACCTCAGCGCCAACGGACCGATCTTGCCGCTCAGAATCCGAAATGCTGGCGCTGACCCCGATCAGCCCGTTCCGGCCGCGCCGCTGGCGCGGTGCGCTCGTCCCCGAATCGACGAGCATCCGCTTCAACGTCCGCGAGGCAGCGAAGCGCCCGGTCAGCGCCGTTGCCGACCAGCGCGAGATCCGCGATGTGAAGACCGTTCTGGTCACCACCGACCGCAGTCGGCCGCTGACTTTGCTGTTCGATCCTGATCAAGGGCTCGACGAACGCATCGCGATGGAACAATTTATCGTCTGAGCAGAGCCTATCCCGCCAAAACCCTCTTGATAAAGTTGACGGCTCGCGGCAAAGGGGCCGCCTTGCCCGCATCGGCGGGATGTTCCTCGGTAGCTCAGCGGTAGAGCAATCGACTGTTAATCGATCGGTCGTAGGTTCGAATCCTACCCGGGGAGCCATTTCTTTCGTTTAGAGATTTGAAATTGCGGGGCGTTCTGCCCTGCCCCGCTCAGATCTCCCACACCCTTTCCCACACCAGCCGAGTAATTGACCGCTTCTGGCCGAGCCAATGCCTGCCACTCATCGCGGTCGAAAATAATGTTTTCGTTTCCTCCGAT
This sequence comes from Sphingopyxis sp., assembly GCF_016704835.1. Lineage (GTDB taxonomy): Bacteria > Pseudomonadota > Alphaproteobacteria > Sphingomonadales > Sphingomonadaceae > Sphingopyxis. The sequence goes on from NZ_JADIZJ010000005.1 coordinate 207,271, forward strand.
TGCTCGATTCGACTTGCTCCAATAATCGTGTCACGTTGCATTCCGTAACAACCGGGGAGGGTCTTGCTGTGGCTTCAAAACGGACACCGGAAGATATTGGCAGCATGATCGGCATATTCGTCGGCATGTTTGTCGCTGGCGTTATTGCGATTGCCGTTGCTTCAGAAGCGGGGACGATCGTGCGCTACCTAATCATGTCGGCGGGGCTGATCGTAGGCTGGTTGATTGGTCGCCAAATCGGTCGATCGAGAATGCGCTGACTGAACCGCACGCGTTAGCGCTGTCGCGCCGAGACACGCACTCGCTTGCCGGGATTGACGATAGCACCATCCGCTCGTGAATATCGTCCTGGTGGCGGCGGAGGCGATCGAGCACGCGCGCGTGCTCGATTTCGATGAGATCGCTGTTTTCCTGGCGGACCTTGCCTAGCCACTGATGCATCCGCGGCGTCGTCGACACCCACCGAGGCATTCGGCATCGCTGGCAGCTGTGGCTGACGCGCCAGCTCATTGCCCATTCCGAGCGGGGCGACGATATGACACTTGCACGGGTTCGGTTCGCCGCGGAGGGTGTCGGCGTTCGCCATGCGGGCGAAAACCCCTGCTCCCCGCTCCTGACCCGCCTCCATGGCAAGCTAATCGCGCTTGTTGGCGAGAGGGATCTGGCTCTTGGTGCCAAGATTGTGGCAGCCTGATAGCAGAAGCAGTTTCGCATCGGCCGCCGCGTTTGTCAGTAGCATCTAACCGACGGTTGTTGACAGAATTGAGCTGATATCCGCCATGGCGTCTCATTCGCGCTCGCGCGCCGCCGGCTCAATGGACAATCGCGACCAGGACGGACGATCGGCAGGTCGCCCGGGCGCGGCAATCACTTCCCTGATGGAAGATCATCAACAGATGATCTACAGGTGACGCATATTGCATGGATATGCACTACTTAAGGAACAACGGCTTGACATAGCCTATGCTTGCCTCCATATGGTATACCGATAAAGCATATCGCAGTAATATGCTCCATGAGTGATACAAATGCCCGCTTCGAAGAAAAATACTTATGCCCGTTACACATTGGCGGCGCTTGAGCGCCTTGGCCAGTTGGTTGCGGTCGCGCGCAAGGAACAGCGGGTGACCGCGCAGGACCTTGCCGAGCGGGTCGGCGTGTCGCGCGCGATGATCCAGCGGCTCGAAGCCGGCAATCCGAAAGTCGATATCGGCGTGGCTTTCGAGGCGTGCACGATCCTTGGCATCCCGCTGCTCGGCGAGGACGATGTGGGCAGCATGACATTGCGAGTCGAAGAAGGGCGCCGGCGACTGTCCCTCCTTCCACGTTATGCGCGCCCGCGCACGATAGAGCTCGCCGATGACTTCTGATTCCGCACTTCCCCGCGACGCGTTCGTCTGGACCTGGCTGCCCGGGACGAGCGAACCCGTCGTCGCCGGGCGGCTCGTTCGCATCGGCGACGAAGCGCATTTCGTCTACGGCCGCTCGTACCGCGAACGCGCCGATGCGGTCCCGCTCTATCTGCCCGAGCTGCCGCTCGGCGGCGAGACACTGCGCCCACCTGCGGGGCATTATATGGCGAGTTCACTGCGCGACGCGGCGCCCGACGCCTGGGGCCGCCGGGTCATTCTCAACCGGCTGTTCGGCGCACGCGGTGCCGAACTCGATGCGCTCGAGCTCGACGAGTTTGTCTTTCTCCTGCAATCGGGCTCGGACCGCATCGGCGCGCTCGACTTCCAGGCCTCAGCGCGCGCCTACACTCCGCGCGGGGGCGACGGCGCAAGCCTCGACGCGCTCATCGCTTCGGCCGAGCGGGTCGAGAATAATCTGCCGCTCTCGCCCGAGCTCGACCAGGCGCTGCATCATGGCAGCTCGATCGGCGGTGCGCGGCCCAAGGCGCTCATTACCGACGGCGACCGCAAATATGTCGCCAAATTCTCGAGCACGAGCGACACCTATAGCGTCGTCAAAGGCGAATATATCGCGATGCGGCTCGCCGCACACGCCGGGATCGACGTCGCGCCCGTGCGGCTCACGCATGCGTCGGGCAAGGATGTGCTGCTCGTCGAACGCTTCGACCGGACGCATGGACGGGCCGGCTGGGAGCGCCGCGCGATGGTGTCGGCGCTGACGATCCTCGAACTCGACGAGATGCAGGCGCGCTATGCGAGCTACCAGGATCTCGCCGAACAGGTCCGGCTCCGCTTCGCAGCGCCGAACGCGACGCTTCACGAACTGTTTGCGCGCCTCATGTTCAACATCCTTGTCGGCAATGTCGACGACCATGCGCGCAACCACGCCGCCTTCTGGGACGGGACATCGCTTCGTCTCACCCCGGCCTATGATATCTGCCCGCAGGCGCGCGCTGGCGGCGAAGCGAGCCAGGCGATGCTGATCCACGGCCAGGTCCGCGCGAGCCAGATCGCCGCTTGCCTCGACGCCGCCGGGCACTTCCACCTCGATCGCGCCCGCGCACTCGCGCTGGCGACCGCGCAGCTCGAGACGATCGGGACGAACTGGAAGCCGCTTGTCGACGAGTCTGGGCTGGGCGAGATCGACACCAAGCTGTTCTGGGGCCGCCAGTTCCTCAACCCGTTCGCTTTCTACGGCCTCGAAGGGGAAGCAGCCGCGCTCGCCGCGCGCGCCGACGTGATCCGCGCAGCGAACGCCTAGACAGGCTGCCGAGGCGACGAACCATCAAATAGACATCGCCCTTCTCCACTCCCTAATCCTCGGGTTTTACGCGCGTCGTACCGGCAATCGCCACCGGCTCGGCAAACCCGTGCCGCGCGATTGCCGTACTCGCGGTGCCCGCGAGCACCGCTCCGCGCGGAATTCGGGCGATATTTTCGCTTCTCTCGTTAAATCTTGTCAGCCTCTACCGGTTCGGTGGAAATGGGGAACAGGCTTGCCCACCTGTCATGAACGAACCGGCCCGAGGCGCACTTGACCCTTGGTCGTCGCGGCGCCGCTGACAGCACACGCCCAATCCATTCTCCCCTGCCCGTCGGTCATGTGACGGCGTCGCGTGCCTGATGTTCGGGGCGTTTCCAGACGCCCTCATCCATGATCGACACCAGCCGGTCGACGGCATCCCAGACATCGGCATAGCCGACGTAGAGCGGTGTAAAGCCGAAGCGCACCGTGTCGGGAGCGCGGAAGTCGCCGATCACCCCGGCGGCGATCAGCGCACGCATGATCGGATATCCGTCGGCATGCGCAAACGACACCTGGCTGCCGCGCTCGGCCGCCTTGCGCGGCGACGCCAGCGCAAAGCCGTGTCCGGCGCACCTTTGTTCGACCAGCCGGATGAACAGGTCGGTCAGCGCCATCGACTTGGTGCGGATCGCGCCCAAGTCGGCCTGCAAATGGATATCGAGCCCGGTTTCGACGAGCGCCATCGACAGGATTGGCTGGGTGCCGATCAGAAACTGGCGCAGCCCCGGCTGCGGCCGATAGCCCGGTTCAAAGGCGAAGGGCGCGGCATGGCCCCACCACCCGGTGACGGGCTGCAACGCCTGTCCCTGATGCCGCTTGGCCGCGAAAAGGTACGCGGGCGAGCCGGGGCCACCGTTCAGATATTTATAGGTGCAGCCGACCGCGAAGTCAGCATTGCAGCCATTGAGATCGACCGGCATCGCCCCGGCGCTATGGCACAGATCCCAGATCGCGAGCGCTCCCGCGGCGTGGGCGCGCGCGGTGATCGACGCCATGTCGTGGACATGCCCGCTCTTGTAGTGGACATGCGTGATCGCGACCGCGACGGTGTTTTCGTCGATCGCGCCCGCTATTTCGTCCTTCTCGCACAATCGCACCGTCACGCGCCCGCCGGTCGCAGCGGCGACGCCTTCGGCGATATAATTGTTGGTCGGAAAATTGCTGCCCTCGAGGATCAGCACGCTGCGATCGGGCCGCATCGCGGTCGCCGCCGACAAGATTTTGAACAGATTCTGGCTGGTCGAATCGCAGACGATCACCTCGCCCGCCGCGGCGCCGATCAGCGGCGCCAGCTTGTCGCCCAGCCGCACCGGCAGCTCGAACCAGCCGGCGCTGTTCCAGCTTGTGATCAGGTCAGTGCCCCATTCTTGGCTCACGACCCCCTGCGCCCGCGCGCTCGCCGCCTTGGGCATCGCGCCCAGCGAATTGCCGTCAAGGTAGATCATCCCGCCCGGCAGAACGAACTGGTCGCGCATCGGCGCGAGCACATCGGCGCGGTCCATTGCCTCGCACCAGGCGCGGCCGGGATTTTCTGGAATCTCTATCGTCGCGGCATCAAGCGTCATGGAAACTTATCACCTTTGTCTGGCCTCGTGGACCAGCGGTTGTGCCATAACCCGATTGGCCGCCTGGTTGGAAGTCGCGACACACGACCGATTCATCTTGGCGTGCCGCGTGCGGTCGTTCTAAGGTCAGCGGACGATCCGGGAAAGCGAGTGCCGATGTCTGATGCCCAGCCGCAAAGCTATCCCGAAATCCGCGACGCGGTGCGCCGCTTGTGCGCAGCATTTCCGGGCGAATATTGGCAAAAACTGGACCGCGACCGCATCTATCCGACCGAATTTGTCCGCACCCTGACCGACGCCGGGTTTCTGTCGGTGCTGATCCCCGAGGAATTTGGCGGGTCAGGGCTGGGCTTAGGTGCGGCGACCGCGGTGCTCGAGGAAATCCACCGCTCGGGCTGCAATGGCGGCGCCTGTCACGCGCAGATGTACACGATGGGGACGCTGCTCAAACATGGGTCGGAGGCGCAGAAGGCGGCCTATCTGCCCGCGATTGCGCGCGGCGACCTGCGGTTGCAGGCGTTCGGGGTGACCGAGCCGACCGCGGGCACCGACACCACCCGCATCCGCACCTTTGCCAAGCGGGTCGGCAATGACTATGTCGTCAACGGCCAGAAAATCTGGATCAGCCGCGCCGAACATTCGGACCTGATGATCCTGCTGTGCCGCACCACCCCGCGCGAGGACTGCGCCAAATCATCCGACGGGATGAGCGTGCTGCTGGTCGACATACGCGAGGCGGTGGGCAACGGGCTGACCATCCGCCCTGTTCGCACCATGCTCAACCATGCGACCACCGAGCTGTTCTTCGACGACCTCAAAGTCCCCGCCGCCAATCTGATCGGCGAGGAAGGCAAGGGTTTCCGCTATATCCTGTCGGGCATGAACGCCGAGCGTATCCTGATCGCGTCCGAATGTATCGGCGACGGGCGCTTCTTCATCGACCGCGCTTCGGCCTACGCCAAAGAACGCGAGGTGTTCGGGCGGGCGATCGGCGAAAACCAAGGCGTCCAGTTCCCGATCGCGCGCGCCTATGTCCAGCTCGCCGCCGCCGCCGAGATGGTCGACAAGGCGGCGCGGCTGTTCGACGCCGGGCAGGACGCCGGGACCGAGGCGAATATGGCCAAGATGCTGGCGTCCGAAGCTAGCTGGTACGCCGCCGACATGTGTGTCCAGACACATGGCGGCTTTGGCTTTGCCGAGGAATATGACATTGAACGCAAATTCCGCGAGACGCGGCTGTATCAGGTCGCTCCGATCAGCACGAATTTGATCCTGAGCCATGTCGCGACTCACGCGCTTGGCCTGCCAAAGAGTTTTTGAGGGATCGCAAATGGACGATTATTCGGCCTGGGTCGGGCGCAGCGAAACGCGGTACGATATCGCGACGGCAGCGCCGCTCGTTGGCCTCGCCGCTTTACTCGATCATGATGCCGCCGCGCCCGCGACCGTCGCGCCGCTCGGCCATTGGCTCTATTTTCTGCCCGACGCGCGCCAATCGGCGATCGGCGAGGACGGCCACCCGCGCCGAGAAGCCAACGGATTGCTCCCCCGTCCCTCTCCCCCGCCGGATGTGGGCGGGCGGTCGCGTCGAGTTCCTCGCTCCGATCGCGGTCGGCGCGGCGCTCACTCGCGTCACGACGATCGCGGCGATTCGCGCCAAGCGCGGCGCCAGCGGCGATCTATTGTTCGTGACATTACAGCACGACATTACCGCGGATGGCATTGCGACGATTCGCGAAGAACAGGATCTGGTCTATCGCGCGGCAGTGACCGGATCGACGCCCCCTGCCGAATCCGCACCAGCGCCCGCGCCCGAACCCGCCGAAGCGATCCGGCGCGTCACTGCCGATCCCGTCCTGCTGTTCCGCTTTTCGGCGCTGACTTTCAACGCCCACCGCATCCATTACGACCGCGACTATGCCCGCGATGTCGAGGGCTATCCCGGGCTGGTCGTGCACGGCCCGCTGATTGCCACCCTGCTCGTCGATCATGCCCAACGCGAATTGCCTGGCCTGACACCGCGGCAGTTCAGCTTCCGCGCCGAGGCACCGATGATCGACGGCGCGCCCTTTGATCTCTGCCTGACGAAACGTGCGGGTGGCGCCCGGCTATCGTCGCGTAACGCGGCGGGAAAAATCACGATGCGCGCGGAAATCGCGTTCTAGCGCCAAGTGGAAATTGGTGCGCCCGACTGCCCGCGCCCGCTCCGAGCATCTACTGCCGGCGGGTCGGACTCGTCATTGCCGCCGGGTCCGGCCGACGAAGATCGGCAGCAACGCGGCGATGGCCTGTGCAATCAAGCCGATCAGCCCGGCAGGGGTGGCCAGCCCCGACCATGTTCCGGTCAACGTCCGTCCGAACAAAGCAACGCCGACCAGCGTCTCGAACAGTGCCAGCAGCACCAGAAACAACAGTGCCATCGTACCGCGCGCCGAAAGGGTGGGCGGCACCTGCCAGCGGCAAATTGCCCAGCGGCACGTAAAAAATGCCGCAATCAGCATCAGCGGCACCTCCGCTAGCGTTGCGCCCAGCGCTCCTATCCGTGGCGCGACGAACAGCACCCGAACAGTGCCAAGGACAAAGCCCAGCGCGAACAGCATCAGGAAATAGACGGTGGCAGCGCTCAGAAGGCGTTTCATGGCCTGTCGCCACGCACCAGATAACGCCCGTCGATCCGCATCGGCGACGGCTTGCCCGAAAATGGCGCAGCCGCGGTCCCGGGACGCTGGGCATGGATGTGCAGGTGGGGCATGTCGGAAGCGCCGGAATTGCCAAGTGCGCCAATAGGCTGTCCTTGGTGGACAAGGTCACCGAGCGCAATCCGCAAGCTGCCCTTGCGAAGATGCGCGAGCAAAATATCGAAATGCCCGCAACGAATGAGTGCGTAATTGCCCGCCTTGGCCGTCGCGCTGGTCCGATCGACCGGGCCGCCGTCGGCTGCTCCGCTATGCGCGCGAACCACCCGCCCTGCGCACGGGGCAAGCACCATGGTTGGTTCGCTGGCCATCAGACCCCAGCGGTTCATTGCCGTGATATCGACGCCGTAGCTTTGCCCCCAATAATTGCGCTGGCCTATCGTGGCTCTTGGAAGTGTCCGCAAATGCGAACTGACGATTTCTCGCGAGCCACCATTGGCGACATAATAGCGGCCAGCAGCAAGCGGCGCGGCGAGATCGGCGATTTCGCCGGGCGGCGGCGTCCTGGCGTCAAGCGCTTGCATCGAAACCCATCCGCCAAAACCGGACAGCCCCGCCCAAAAGAGGATCAGGGCGTAATCAACCGCAGCGAAGTCTGGCCGGGTCTGCATGCACCACCCGCGCCACACGGCGATCGCGAACAGCCCCCAATAAATCCACGGCGTCCACCAGGACGGCGTGATCCACAATCCCGCCAGATGCAGCGCCAGCAGGATCGCAGCTGTTCCGAGACTTTGGAAAATTCTCGTCGGCATGTGCCGCGCAGGCAGAAATGCCATCCACAGCAACAGCGCCAGCGGGAACAGCAGCTGGATCAGCCAGAGAATGGGAAATTCACAGCGCGGTCATGACATCGGCCAGCGGACGCCGCATCGACATGGGCATGTCGGGACCATAACCGAAGCGAACAACAAGATCAGGCCTTTTGGCGCCGATGCCGAGCAGGCTAGCAAGCTGTGGGCGGAACGCTGCGACCTCGACTGGCTGATTCAGGAAAGCATGTTTGATGCCCAGCAACGTCGCCTGCAGGGCAAAGCGCTGATAGCTCCGCCCAGCTTGTACCCAGTGCGCGGGGTCGTTGGCGTCGGAAACGAAAATCGCAATGCCGGCGGCCGAACGGATCTGGCTGATGCACTTCGCATTCTCACCCTCCGCCGTTACCACCCGGTCAAACAGCCTGGTTCCAAGCCAGGTCGGGAGAGTCGGATTGCCCGAGCACGCTGCATAAAGCCCGTCGCCAGTTGCCACCGCGCTTGCCGCGTTAAAACGGATCCACGATTTGAGTTCGCGCATGAAAGCGGGGTCTTCAATCTGCGCGCTGTTGGCGGCCACGATCAGGTCCAGAACCTTCTCCACCACCGGCTTTTCGGTCAATAGGCTGACGCGGCAGCCCGGCACGGCTGCTGCTTGTTCGAGCATGGTGAGATTGGCGGTGTCCACGTCACGGCCATCATAATCGGCTCTGGTGCATTGGCGATTCCGGATCGCCGCGAACAGCGGGTCTCGCGCTGGATTGGTACGTTCCAGATCGACGCGAAGACCAGCGGTGTTGCTGACAAAGGCGATATTGGCATTTGCGCCCGCCGCCAAAGCCGCCAGTGACAAATTTTCCGCCGCGCAGCCAAGGCTCGCAAAAAGATGGTGATTGTCGGGATCTACCACCGGTGTCTGGCGCCGCCGGTCAGGCGCGATTTCGATATGCCGCTGGCCCGTCCTGAACAACCAGGGTTGGGTATTGTGGCTATTCGCCGCGAGCACCGCGTGATGCACCAGATAGGCCATGTCGGTGTCGCTGTGTGCCGCCAGCTCCGTTCGGAGCGGTGCCACTGCTTGCGGATAAGATGGTCCACGGCCTGCCAGATACAGACCGGTGCCCGCCGCGGCGGTAGCCGTTGCTCCGAATAATAGGTGTCTGCGGTTCATCACCCGACTCCTGACGATACCATCAATACCACAAGGCATGGCGGGTTTCGTCGTCGAGTACATTGATAGCAATCAAAATCGCCCGCAGTGATGCGGCGCTCAAGCAGACTGCGTGCCAGGCTAATCATCGCTTGTTCATGGCTGACTTTTAAGCGCGCGCGGTTGGCTCAGCACTGCGGGCGGCCTTGCGTCCGCATTAAGGTAGCGCGATTGTTTGTTCTATTGGCCGAAATCAGGCGCAATGCGGAACGGCCGTTTTCTAAAGAGCCGGCATAAAACCCTCATTGAGGCAGAATAAGGTTGTCCGAAAGGCAGGGTAAAGTTGTCCCAACATATCTTGGATGTGGGCGGTGCGCCCGACATGAATATGGTGAGCACTCAAAACATTGGAAAATCTTGGTCCAGCTAAGCCCATGAATGGGGCTTTGCACCCTATTCGGACGCACGGGGCGCCTAGGATCGTTAAAGTTGTAGAATGTCCTGTGCCGCCGATGTCTCCGACAATGCGACCGATGACTGCAGTAGATACACCGCGTTGCACTGCAGCATCACTTGCAGTCTATTCGACCAACAGGACGTCCATTTTGTGGCGACCAGCTTAGACGACGTTATGACCCGCGAGCGACCCGCTGGAGGACTCCTTCATCACAATTTTGGCTGCCTGCTTCGGCGGTGCAGGCAAAAACGCAATTATCCGGCAGCGGACCTAGCGCGCGCGGCGACGCTGCGGGCGCGCCCATAGGCGAGATAGAAGAGCACGCCGACCACGTTCCAAAGCGCGAACCGGGTCAAGGTATGGGTGGGCAGGCTGGCGAGGAGGTAGAGGCAGCCGAGCACCGCCAGCGTCCCGACGACGAACGGCGCCGGACAGCGGAACACGCGCGGCAGGTCTGGCTGGCGGCGGCGCAACACCATCATGCACACTGCGACCGCGATGAACGCGATCAGCGTGCCCGCATTGGCCAGTTCGGCGATCTCGTCGAGACGGAAGAAACCGGCAACCAGCGCGACGAACACCCCGGTAACGAGGGTGATCGTCGTCGGCGCGCCGGTCCGCGGCGAAACCCTGCTGAGGAATCGCGGCAGTAACCCGTCGCGCGCCATCACGAAGAAAATCCGGCTCTGGCCGTACATCATCACCAGAATCACCGATGGCAGCGCGATCAGCGCCGCGAGGCCGATTGCCCAGGCGGCGACCGGATGGCCGAGCGCGCGCAGCACGAAGGCCAGCGGCTCGCCCGAGCGGCCGATGTCGAGATAGGAGACCGAACCGATCGCAGCGATCGCGACCAGCATGTAGATGAGCGTGCAAACCGCCATCGACCCGAGGATACCGATGGTCAGGTCGCGTCCCGGATTCTTGGCCTCCTCGGCCGAGGTGGCGACGGCATCGAAGCCGTAAAAGGCGAAGAACACGATTGCGGCGGCCGCCATCACCCCGCGCGTCGTGCCGCCCTCGACATGGCTGCCGAAACCATAGGGCATGAACGGCGTAAATTTGTCGGCGTCGAAGGACGGCATGACCAGCACGACGAAGGCAGTGAGCGCGGTCAGCTTGATCGCGACAAGGATGATGTTGAAGGTAGCGCTTTCGCGCGTGCCCGCAGACAGCATTCCTGCGATCGCCAGCGCGACCAGCACCGCCGGCAGGTTGACAATGCCGCCGCCGTGCGGCCCTGCCAGCAATTGCGCGGGCAGATCGACGCCGAGCGACTGGATCCAGCCGACAAGGTAGGCCGACCAGCCGACCGCCACGGTCGAGCAGGCGAGCGAATATTCGAGGATCAGGCTCCACCCCACTATCCACGCCAGCGTCTCGCCCAGCACGGAATAGGTATAGGCATAGGCGCCGCCCGCCGTCGGGATCAGTGTCGCCATCTCGGCATAAGCGAGCGCGGCACAGGCGCACACGGCACCGGCGATCGCGAAGGCGAGGATCACCGCCGGGCCGGCGCGGTCGGCGCCGACGCCAGTCAGCGTGTAGATGCCAGTACCGACGATCGCGCCGACGCCGAGGGCGACCAGATGCGGCCAGCTCAGCGTCTTTCGCAATCCGTGCGCGTCGTCGTGCGCGGCCGCCATTGGTTTTAGCGGACCCAGCCATCCCCCTGCCATATCGTCTCTCCTTGAGCGCCGACGATCACCGCCGTTCGCTCGGCAATATTGTAAACAGTATACGAAATGCGGCAAGCGTTAAATATTGCCGGGACATGCTGACGCGGCGAAATCTGGATCTCCTCGGCGCTTTGCCACAGCGAGGATCATAGGGATGCTCGCTTCAGGGGTCCGGACCCGATTGCAGCGGCGTCGAGGCGGCCAAATTCGCGTCTCGCGCAGACGGCCCAAAGAAAGAGATGAGCGGGATTCCATACCCTCGCGCGATTGACGATAAAAAGACGACCAGCAGGACTTAACGCCTCCTGCGCTTAGTCCTGCACCGCTGTGAGCTGGCGCCGCAGATCGACGATCGTTTTTTCGATATGCGATTCGATGACGCTCGCGGCGGCGTTGCCATCGCGATTGAGCCACAGGCGCAGGATCGTGCTGTGTTCGTCGTTGGCACGCTGATCGCGGCCGAGCGGTTCGAGATGTTTGCGAACATAACGCTCGCCCAGCACATGCAGCCGTTCGAGCAAATGCGTGGTGATCGACTGGCCCGAAGGCTGGATCAGCGCGAGGTGGAAAGCGCGGTTGAAGCGGCCGACACCGTCGCCATGCGCATCGGTCGCCTTGTCGAGTTCGTCAAGGACGCGGATTGCATACTGCCGTTCGTCCTCGGTGGCGCGTTCGGCGGCCAGCGCCACCAGTTCCGGCTCCAGCTTCAGGCGAAGCGCATAGACTTCCTCCGCCTCCGCGGCGCTGAGCGAGCGGACGAAATAGCCGCGGTTGACCTGGCTGCGTACCAGCCCTTCCTGCTCCAGCCGGGTGAGCGCCTCGCGGAGCGGAATCTTGCTGATACCGAGTTCGGCAGCGAGCGTGTCCTGCCTGATCGGCTGATCGGCGGAGATGGTTCCGTTGAGGATGCGATCGCGAACGAGGTCGACGAGCTGTTCGGCGAGGTTACGGACGATCAGTTTTGTCATGGGTTTCGCTTCAAAGGCCCGCATCATGCGATGACCTTCGTCTCTGCCGTACGCGGGGCGCGAGCGCAACTCATGTAAAGCGCGCGAGATCGAAGGGGGAAAGGTCGATGCTCGCGGCTTCGCGATGCGCCAGCGCCGCGATGGCCTCGCCGGTGACCGCGGCGAGCGTGAGCCCGAGATGCTGGTGACCGAAGGCGTAGGCGATCGCGGGCGCATCCGCGAGGAGCCCGATCGCTGGAAGATAGTCAGGCAGCGTGGGTCGTGCGCCGATCCATTCGTTCGCCGGCTCGCCAAGGCTCAGCCCGAGCGCGCGGACGTGCGCGTGCAGGCGGTCCCATTTGCGCGGGTCGGGCGGGTCGCCGGCGCGTGCGAATTCGACGAAGCTTGCGGCGCGCAATCGGTGGGTGAAGCGCGTGACGATCATCGAGCGATCTTCGAACACCATGGGCGGGGCATCGACCGGCCAGTCGGTCGCGGCGCCTTCGATATGATAGCCGCGCTCGGCGACCAGCGGCACCTTGAGCCCCAATGGCGCGAGCAGGGGCGCCGAGGCCGCGCCCGCCGCGATCAGCGCGAGGTCGGCGGTGAGCGCGATACCTTGGTCGAGCGTCACTTTCGCGCCGATCGTTCCGGTAACGCCGGTGGCGCGGGCATGGCGTTCGCATCCGCCGAGAGCGCGGAACCGCGCGTAGAGGGCTTCGCCCAATGCAGCCGGATCGGTGATCTGTCCGCTGCCCCGGAAGCGGATCGCGCCGGCAAGCGGAGCGCGCGTGAGGCGCTGCAGTTCGGCGAGGCCGTCGGGCGACACCATGTCGAACCGCGCGGAGCCCGTATCCGCCGCGCGCCATCGGGCAAGCCCGGCAGCGGCGGTGGCGACGCTTTCCCACACCACGACATGCCCGGCCTCGCGGAGCAGGGCGGTTGCGCCCGCGTCGGTCAGCAGGCGCCGCCACGCCGGCATGGCTTCGGCCAGGATCGCGCCGAGCGCCGCCTTGCCGCGCGAAAAGCGCGCCGGCGTGCTCGCTCGGACGAGCTTCAACGCGAACGGCAACCAGGCGGCTATCGCGCGCGGCGGCAAACCCACCGGCCCGCCGCGCCAAAACAGCCGGCGCGGGAGACTGAGCAACAGTGTGGGGGAAGCGAACGGTTCGACCTGTTCGATCGCGATATGCCCGGCATTTCCCCACGACGCCCCGCGCCACGGCTGGTCGGGCGCAACAAGCGTCGTCGCGATGCCGCGCCGCTGGAGCGCGATCGCGCAAGCGAGACCGACGACGCCATTGCCGATCACGATCGCGCTGGATGGCGCCTGCGTCATCTTGCGCTCAAACGACAGTGAAACCGGCCCAGAACGGGTCCTCCCGATCGATCCAGATCGTATTGAGCCCGGTCACGATCGCTGAGCCTTCAATCGAGGGGATGATGCCGTCGATCTCGCCGACCTTCGCCGCGGCCTCGACACGGCCGACGAAGCGGCTGCCGATATAGCTTTCGTGGACAAAGCGGTCGCCGACCTTCAAGCGGCCGGTCGCGACGAGATGCGCGAGCCGCGCCGACGTGCCGGTACCGCATGGGCTGCGGTCGATTGCGCGCTCGCCATAAAAGACCGCGTTGCGTCCGTCGGCGCCCTTGCCCTTGGGTATATCGGCCCAGAGGATATGGGTGACCCCGCGGATGCTCGGCTCGAGCGGATGGACGGGTTCGTAGATGTCGCGGATCATCGCGCGGATCGTTCGGCTGAGTTCAATAATGCGCGCGGCGCCTAGGTCATCGAGACCGATGTAGGGGCCCTGCGGCTCGATGATCGCATAATAATTGCCGCCATAGGCGACGTCGATCGTGAGTGGTCCGAAATCCGGCACGTCGATCTCTATGCCCCGCGCCGCAACATAGGCAGGCACGTTGCGGATGCGCACCGACCGCACCCGGTCGCCCTCGGCCTGATAGACAATGTCAATTGTCCCGGCGGGCACTTCGACCACCAGCCGTCCCGGCTCGCGCGGCTGGATCAGGCCATGTTCGAGGCCAAAGGTGATCATGCCGATCGTGCCATGCCCGCACATCGGCAGGCAGCCGCTCGTTTCGATGAACAGGATGGCAGCGTCGGCGTCGCCGCACGGCGGACAAAGGAAGCCGCCCGACATCATGTCGTGCCCGCGCGGCTCGAAGCACAGCCCGGTACGGATCCAGTCGTACCGAGCGAGGAAGTCGAGCCGGCGTTCGGCCATCGACGCGCCGCGCAGCGGGGGCGCGCCGCCGGCAACCAGTCGAACCGGGTTGCCGGCAGTGTGGCCGTCGATACAGAAGAAACTATGCCGCATCGGTGCCGGAGGCTAGGCCGCGACAGGCGACTTGGCGACAGGGCGCGTGCGCGCGGCCTCCTCGACCATTGCGATCACTTCGGCGCGCCGCTCACCGGCGAGCGGCAAGCGCGGCAGGCGCACGCGCTCGGAGCCGCGCCCCATGATGTCTTCGGCCAGTTTGATCGACTGGACGAGGTCGTGCTCGGCATCGAGGTGGAGGAGCGGCATGAACCAGCGATAGATGCGCCGCGCCTCGTCCCAGTCGCCGCGATCGACCGCGGCGATCAGCGCCACCGATTCCTGTGGGAAAGCGCTGGTCAGCCCCGACACCCATCCCGAAGCGCCGAGCATCAGCCCTTCGAGCGCGATGTCGTCGAGGCCGGCCATCACCGTATAGCGATCGCCATAGCGATTGATGACATCGGTAAAGCGCCTCGGGTCGGGCGCGCTTTCCTTGATCGCCACGATATTCGGGAGCGACTGCAGGGCATCGAGCGTCGCAAAGTCGACGCTGACCCGATAGGCGGGGGGGTTGTTGTAGAGCATGATCGGCAGCCCGGTCACCTCGGCCACCGTGCGAAAATGGGTCGCGAGTTCATGGCTCGTTGGTACGTAAACCATCGCCGGAAGCAGCATCAAGGCGTCAAGGCCGATCGTCTCGGCATCCTTCGCATAGGCAACGGCGCGGTGCGTTGTGAGTTCGGAAACCCCGGTGACGAGCGGTACGCGCCCGCCCACCGCCTCGACGCCGGCACGCAGCACCGCAAGCTTCTCGTCGGGGTCGAGCGAATTATTCTCGCCGCACGTTCCGAGCAGGATGAGGCCGTTCACACCGTCGTCGACGAGCGCGGTCAGCACGCGCTGCGTCGCATCGAGGTCGACCGATCCGTCGGCGGAAAATTGCGTCGTCGCGGCCGGATATACGCCGCGCCACAAATGGTCTTGCTTTGTCACTCTACCTCCTGTCATATGATGATCGTATACGATATATTTTTAACTTTGCCAAGGGCCTGCATCATGAAACTATCGCATCTGATCGACGGAGAATGGATCACGGCAGAGACACCCTCAGCCAGCGTCAACCCGTCGAACACCGAAGAGGTTGTGGCGCATTATCCGTCGGGCGGTGCGGCGGAAGTGGATGCGGCGGTGGCGGCCGCCCGGCGCGCTTTCGGTGGCTGGTCGTCGGCTTCCCCCGAGGTGCGAGCCGATCTTCTCGATCGGGTCGGCGCAGCGCTGATGGTGCGCGCCGCCGAGCTTGGAGAATTGCTCGCGCGCGAGGAAGGCAAGACGCGCGCCGAGGCGGTCGGCGAGGTCATGCGCGCCGCGCGCATCTTCAAATATTTCGCGGGCGAGGCGCTACGCCGCCACGGCCGCACGCTGGAATCGACCCGCCCGGGACTCGAGGTCGAAATCTGGCGCGAGGCGGTCGGCGTCGTCGGGCTGATCACGCCGTGGAACTTCCCGATCGCGATCCCCGCGTGGAAGGCTGCGCCGGCGCTCGCCTTCGGCAACACAGTGGTGCTGAAACCGGCCCATCTTACGCCGGCAGTGGCCCATGCGCTCGCCGCCATCATTCAGGAGTGCGGCGCCCCGGCCGGCATATTCAATCTCGTGCTCGGGCCTGGTGAGGTCGGCGCGGCGATCGCGGCGCATCAGGGGATCGATGCGATCTCCTTCACTGGCTCGCAGGCAGTCGGCGCCAAGGTCGGGCAGGCGGCGGTCGCGCGCGGCGCGCGCGTGCAGCTCGAAATGGGGGGCAAGAACCCGCTGGTGGTGCTCGCCGATGCCGACCTCGATCGCGCGGTGGGAATTGCACTCGATGGGGGATTTTTTCAGACCGGCCAGCGCTGTACCGCGTCGAGCCGGGTGATCGTCGAGGATGCGGTCCACGACCGCTTCGTCGCGGCGCTCGCCGAGCGCGCGGCGGCGCTCAAAGTCGGCCCCGCGCTCGATCCGGCGACCGAGGTCGGGCCGGTTTCAAGCGAGAGCCAGCTTGAACGGAATCTGGGCTATGTCGGCATCGCCGCCGCCGAGGGCGGGCGATTGCTGACCGGTGGCGAGCGGCTGACCCTGGATACGCCGGGTTATTTCATGCGGCCCACTCTTATCGCCGACACCGCGCCTGGGATGCGGATCAACAGCGAAGAAGTGTTCGGCCCGCTCGTCTCGACGATCAGGGTGAAGGATTATGACGAGGCGCTCGCCGTCGCCAACGACGGCGAATTCGGGCTGTCGGCCGGTATCGTCACCTCGAATCTCGCGCGCGTGCGGCACTTCCGCCGCAACGTTCGCGCCGGCATGGTCATGGTCAACCTGCCGACTGCAGGGGTCGACTATCATGTGCCGTTCGGCGGCACGCGCGGGTCGAGTTACGGCCCGCGCGAGCAGGGTTATGCCGCGGTCGACTTCTATACGCAGATGAAAACCGTCTATGTCGGCGATTGATCAGGCCGTCGGCCATGCTGCGGAACCAGCGGTATTATTGCGATAGCTGGCGCGCATCGGACTGGAAGCCTGCCGCGAACGCTTCCCGGCCCCTTCTAACCGATCGGTGTGATAACGCTCTACATCAGGCGGGTGGCGGCCGGCGCGGACAGGGATCCGCCATGCAATCGGCCGCGCAACCGCGATTTCACGGCATGCCTCGCAGCCCCCGAATTCGCCATTAGCATCATTCTCCTCTACAACCACATGTCCTGGTTCTCGCCGGTCAATGTCGAGCTCGGCCACCGCAGCCATATATTGCTGCACCAGCATCCGCGCCCGCCAAACCGAAAGAGAATGAGATGACCATTGTTCACTACCGCACGCAGAGCGTCGGCGACGTCGATGTGTTTTACCGTGAGGCAGGCCCGGCCGATGCGCCTGTGATCCTGCTGCTCCACGGCTTCCCCTCAGCCAGCCATATGTTCCGCAACTTGATCCCGCAGCTTGCCGATCGCTTCCGCGTGATCGCTCCCGACCTGCCCGGGTTCGGCCAGACAAAGGCGCCCCCGCGTGGCGCTTTCGCCTATACCTTCGACGCCCTGGCCGAGGTCATTGGCGGGTTCGTCGGCGCGCTAGGGCTCAGCCGCTATGCGCTCTACATCTTCGACTACGGCGCGCCGACCGGGCTGAGGCTCGCCATGGCGCATCCCGAACGCGTCACCGCGATCATCTCACAGAACGGCAACGCTTATGTCGAAGGGTTCAGCGATCAATGGGGGGATTGGCAAGCATATTGGCGCGACCCGAGCGACGCCAATCGCGAGGCGTGCCGGCCCTCGCTCGCCCCGGACACGATCCGCGGTTGGCAGTACGGTATAGGATCCGATCTGAGCCTGTTGCCGCCGGATGGCTATGAACTCGACATCGCCTACATGAGCCGGCCGGGAGCGGAGGATATCCAGCTCGATTTGATCCGCGACTACCAAACCAACGTGGCCCTGTATCCGGCCTTCCAGGCATATTTCCGCAAACATCGCCCGCCGCTTCTCGCGGTCTGGGGCCAGCATGATCCCGCATTCATACCCGCCGGCGCCAATGCCTATCGACGGGACATTCCGGATGCGGAGATACATCTACTCGATGCCGGCCATTTCGCGCTGGAGACCCATCATAGCGAGATCGCGGCCCGCATACGGGAATTTCTCGCCCGCAAGTTGTCGATCGACAAGGCGGCATAACGACTTCGGGTGTGGACCCTCGCCAAGGAGAAGCTGAAGCAGCGCATGCAGGATCTGAACGCTTACTGATGAACGCGGTGCTTCAAATTCACAGTGCCCGCTTGAAGAAATAGTGCAGCACGAAATGTCCGGGAGACACGACTGCGACGAGCTCCCAGCCATCTGCACCCAACTTTCCAAGTTCGTCAGAATCCATCATATTCTCGATTACCAAATATTCCCAACGCATTGTTCTGTCTCCGTCAGTTGTGGCATCATCATGCGACTATGCCGAAAAGCCTGGTTCAGCGATCTTGGGCGAGAACCGTATGGAATATAACGGCAGTGGCGAGGTCATTTTACCGGTCTTACGGAGACGATAACGCGGGCGCGCCATCAACGATGCTACGATCGGTCCGTTTTGATACTGGCACCCGTTGAACTTGGGCAGACGATCGACCGGCTCGGCTGACGTGCGTTGTATCAAGGTCCGGATTGACGGGTACGCGACGTATTAACGCGATAAATCGGTAACGGGCGAGATGCCGAACAGGCTCTTGTACTCGCGGCTGAACTGAGAAGAGCTGAGGTACCCTACCTCATGGGCGATGCGAGATACACTGACAGCACCGGCGGCGAGCAGCTTGCGGGCTTCCAGAAGGCGCATATGGCGTTGAAAGGCGAGCGGGCTGTATCCCGTAAAAGCCTTGAAGTGCCGGTGGAACGAGGTGACGCTCATGCCCGCGGAAGTCGCCAGATCAGGGATGATAACTGATTTGCTGTGATTGGCGCCAAGCCAGTCAGCTGCCGCCTTGATCTCCCGTAGCCGGTCGCTTCGCTGACCAATCTGACGAAGCGTGTCTCCCATCGTGCTCTGCAGAAGACGAAAGTACAGCTCCGTCTCGTAGAGCGTCGCGAGCATGCCGATATCGTCGGGGGTGTTCAGGAGTCCGACGAGACGACCGAACGCCTCGCCGACCGAACCGTTCAGATCACCCGCTGCTACCGTGCAAGCCCAGCGATCATCCTGTTTGGTCATATCGAGCATGACGTCCGTCAGCAGGGCGGTATCGAGATGGAGGCTGATACCGACGTAAGGGCGGTCGGGCGTCGCATCGGAAAATTGGTATGAGTAGGGCAGACCGTAAGACGATGCCGCGCACGTACCCGCCGCCAGTTCAAAGCGATTGGCCCCCATGATCAAGACCTTGGTTCCCTGCACAACCGCGTAAAACATGGGCTCGAACACCGCGGTCGTCGGCAGCGTGGCATTTGAGCTTGTCCAGACTGTCAAGCGCGGAATCGGCGTCGAAAGGCCCGCCGACTCCCCACGGGCAGCGATGAAGGGGGCAACGCCTTCCAACAGGCGACAGGTCCGGCTCTCGGAAACCAACATAGCCTGTAGATAGGGGCTTGGCAGGATCAGGCAAGACTTAGGTATGATCTGCGGTGGTGCAGGCCTCGTGCCAACCTATTTTATAGCCCTAAGGAGAATATGAAATGATTGACCTGACCGGAAAGCGCGCACTCGTAACAGGAGGATCCCGGGGCATCGGCGCTGCGATCGCTTTGGCGCTGGCGGAGAACGGCGCTGACGTCGCATTTACGTACCAGCACTCGGTCGAAAAAGCTGAAACGATGGCCAAGTCCATCGAGAGTACAGGGCACCGCGCCTTCGCTATTCAAGCCGACAGCGCCGACCCGGAGGCTATCACGCGCTCCGTGAGCGAAGCCGTCTCGTCGCTCGGCGAACTCGACATACTCGTCAACAGCGCAGCTATCGGCCTCTACGGGGCTATCGCCGACATCGCCGTGAACGACTATCAATCCATGATGGACGTCAACGTGCGCGCACCGGTGCTGTTCGCAAAGGCAGCGATTCCGCACCTGACCGCTGGAGGCCGCATCATCTCGATTGGTTCGGGGCTCGGGGAGCGGGTACCGTTCCCGGGCGTAACGGCTTATGCGATGTCCAAGGCGGCGCTGACTTCGTTCACCCGTGGCCTGTCGCGCGAACTCGGCCCGCATGGCATCACTGTGAACCTTGTACAGCCCGGGTCGGTCGATACCGAAGCAAACCCCGCCGACGGCGCGGCTGCGGATTTCCAGCGAAGCCTGACGTCGCTGGGGCGCTACGCCGAGCCGCGCGAAATCGCCAACGCCGTGGTATTTCTCGCCAGCCCCGCTGCGAGCGTGATTACGGGCGCCATCCTCACCGCCGACGGGGGCGCGCTCGCCTGAGCCATGAGAACGCGACGCGCGTTGCGGACGGACCAGCGATATTTTGGAAAAGAGCCACAAATATGATTCGATATAAATTCATCTGCAATCGCCTCGCCTTGGTCGCTACTGGCTTCGTCGTTATGACGTTGGGCTTCGCACAAAGCGAAGCGATCGCCAAAAGCCAGCAGTCGAAGCTTCGTGAGGACAGATATACCTGCGAAAACTTTGGTGCGAGATACGGTACCCGTGATTACACCGCCTGCATGCTCGATCAGCAGCAGCGGCGCGATACCAAGAAACTCCGGAAGCTCGAGGAGACCGAAATACACTTCCAACTCGCCAAGGACGGCCAGATCATGGCCGCGCGAGCTCGCAAGGAACGCTGCGTCCGCAATCCGGACCGGCGGGAATGTGGGCGGAATTAGCCGCCGCGCCTAGCCAAGCCCTGCCCCCGGTCGAAACGCCGGTCCGTAAACCCCAGAACGCGGAATAAACGGCGTGATTTCAAGGAATAGTATGAATATTGTCAGGCCATGATAGCCAGTCGATCAGGATTGTTTCGTGCCATTGGAACCTGTCGCAGCCGGCAAAGGCCGGAATGGACGATAATGAAATCCGGACGCTGGCAGCCTACATGATCGCACTTTTGAATCATCGCGTGCCGTCTGTTGCAATTGCGCGGGGTGCGGCTTGGCGCCTTCGTGGGTCGACCGCTTAACGAGCACCTGACATTTGTCCCGCGATCCATCGATCGACCTGCCTTTCGAGTAGGGCGAACGGCAACTGCCCATGGCCGAGGATCGCATCATGGAAGCCGCGGATGTCGAATTTCGGGCCGAGCTGTTTTTCGGCCTTCCTCCGCAGTTCCTCCATCTTGATCATGCCGATCTTATAGCCGGTGGCCTGCCCAGGCATCACGATATAGCGTTGCACCTCGGCGCGGATCTGCGCCTCGGGCGCCGCTGAATTCTCGGTGAAATATTTGACGGCCTGACCTTCGGTCCAGCCTTTCGAGTGCAGGCCGGTATCGACAACCAGGCGGATCGCCCGCCAAATCTCTCCGGTGAGGCGGCCGAAATCGGAATAGGGATCCTTATATGCTCCCATCTCCTTGGCGAGCTTCTCGGCATAGAGGCCCCAACCTTCCTGATAGGCGTTGAAAGAAGCGTTCTTTCTGAATTCGGGATAATTGGTCAGTTCGCGCGCAATTGCGAAGTTCAGATGATGGCCGGGCAGTGCTTCGTGATAGACCGTATTTTCAAGCTGCGGCTTCGGTTTCGCCCGCATGTCGGAGAGATGCAGATAGAATATGCCTGGCCGCGAGCCGTCCGGCGACGAGAGAAAATAATGCGCTGCCCCCCCCGGGATTTCGCGATAGGCCTCGACGCGTCTGACGACGACATCGGCCTTGGGAAGGATGCCGAAATACCGGGGCAGCTGCAGTTTCATCTGCGCGACATAAGCGGTCGCGGCGTCGATATGCGACTGACGCCCCTCGTCGGTGTTGGCGTCATAGAACTGGTCATCGTCGCGAACAAATTTGAAAAAGTCGCCAAGCGTACCCTTGAAGCCGACCTTCGCCTTGATCGCTTCCATTTCGACCTTGATCCGCGCCACCTCGTCGAGTCCGATTTGATGGATCTGATCTGCAGACAGGTCGGTCGTCGTCGCGCTGCGCAGCAGCGCATCATAATAGGGCTTGCCGTTCGGTTGCTTGCCGACCCCCGGCGTGATCGCATCCGCCTTGGGCAATTCGGCCTCGAACCACGCAATCAGCTCGTCATAAGCGGGCTTCCATTGGTCGAGCAGTGCTTTGCGCGCCGCTCCCCTGTATGAATCGGCATGGGCGGTATCGATCTTCCCAGCCTTGACCAGCCCGTCAACCTTGGTGTTGACGTCGGCCCACACGGCGCTGTCGCCCTCGCCCCCAAAGGGCGCGCCGGCTATCAGCGCGCGCGCCTGCGGGATCATCAGTTCGTAGGCGAAGCGCGGCACGCGCGATCCCGCCGCCGCGTTCCGCCTGGCGATCTCCAGCAGCTGGAGCTCCGCGCGCGCGATGCCGCCGATGCGCGCGATATAGGCATCCATATCCGCCGGCGCATCGACACTGTGGATTTGCATCAGGAACTGCGGAAAACCCGTATGCGGCCCGGCCATCTGGTTGAAGCTATAGGTATTTCGGCGAAACTTGGCGAGCGCAGCCGCGTCCTCATATTGATAGACCCACAGATCATAGGACAGCTGCGCGTCCGACGGCAGTGCCGCGCGATCGAAATTCTCCTTTAGGTCCTCGACCGATTTGCGCTGCCACTCGAGCGCCCTGTCGGCGGCCGCGTCGGACATGTCGTCTATTTTGTCAGAGTCCTTCTTCTGGCCCGCATAGCCGCGCGACATAGGACTGAAGTCGAGCTGTTCCTCATATTTGGCGTCAAGCCACGCATTGAACCGCGCGGTCTCGTTTTCGGCCGCCTGGACGACGGCTCGGGTCGACACGGCGCGGCTTGGCTCTGCTTCGTGCGACCATGCGCTGACACCAGGCGCCAGCATGACCCCGGTTAAAAACATCGCCCTTATTGCCCTGATCATCAACGGTTCCCATCCTCTAAATTTTCCAAGCAAGTCCCGGATGCCGTTTCCGGACAGCTGCTTCCCATTCACCGGCCCAGGGAAGACACCGCGATGATGTTATCGTTCGCGTTGCGATCGATGAAGGTCAGCCACGGATCGACGCCCGCATAGATCGGCTTTCCCTTCGTCACGATGCGGACCTGTTGCTCGCCCGATCGGATCGGCAGGCGCCGTATCGACAGGATGTTTGCGCGGCCAAAACCAAGGTCGGCCGGGTTTGCGGTGAAGACGCCGATATCGACTTGCTGGTCGAACGCCGCCTTGCGCTCGTTGCCCTGACCGTCGGCATAGGCCTGGCCAGCATGGACAGTAATCGTCGTTTCATATTGTCCGCCCGGCAGGCGTCTGACCGTCGCCTGTTTCGCGCGCAAGTCGTAGAGGGTGATCCGCTCGAACTGATCGCGGATCAGTTCGCGCTCCTGCGGGGTGCGGGCCGTCGCCAACAAGCCATCGACCAGATCGCTCGACCGCGCGTAAGGGGCGCCCTTGAAGCGATATTGCGCGAGCAGACCGCGTAGCACGGCGTTCACCCGCTCCTCTCCCAAGCGCTCCTGGATCAGGAACATGACGATCGAGGCTTTGTTGTAATGGATATAGCCCTGTTTGCGCGTTCGGAAGAGCGGGTTCTCCTCACCCTTCTCCATCCGGCGGCCTTGCAGATACTGATCGACCTCATATTTCAGGAATTGCCGGAGATGATCAGGCCCGTAGCGATGTTTCATCACCATCAGCGCCGAATATTGTGCCAGCCCTTCGGTGAGCACCTCGGCTCCCTGCATGTCGGCCGGCATCAGCTGATGGAACCAATATTGGTGCGCCAGCTCGTGCGAAGCGACATAGGACAGGAAATCAAGCCGCTTTGGATCGCTGAGATCCATATTGAAGCCGATCTTTTCCGAAAAGCCGATGGTGCCCGCCGCCGAGTTCGCGCCGCCGCCATAGCTTGGTCGTTCGATGATCCGCGCATAGGGATATTGATAGGGCCCGAAATTCTTGCGGAAGTAATCGAGCGAGTCGTCCATCGCACGGAGCATCCGGTCGATGTTCTTCGGGTGCTGGGGGTCATAATAGACCTCCAGCTTGACGCCGTCGGAATCGGCCGTCTTGACCGCATAGCGCGCCGACTGGATCATGACGAAATTGATCGACGGGATCGGTGACACGAAGCGCGCGGTTCGGCGCCCTTGGGCCACGCGATCGGAGACGCGCGCGCCGGTAGCGACCAGTGTCTGGTCCGCATCGGTTGTCACGGTGATGTCGGTGTTGACCCGATCCAGTCCCGAATAATTTCGCGCCTGAGCCGACCGGTCTTCCAGCTTCGGCGTCACCGGCGCGGGAGAGAGTCCGTATTTGACACGCGTGGTCTTGTCCTCGAGGAAGCCCATCCGCGTCATGCCCACTAGGGGCAAGATCTGGTGGTTGATGACATAGGTTCCGTTCTTCACCGGCTGCGCGTCGATCTCGTAATTCTGGGAATTGGGCAACGCTGCCAAGCCGCGCTTTTCGACCGCGGTCAGAAACGACATCGTCCGACTTGCGCCCGGCTGCAACGGCTGTTCGAACCGGTATATACGGTGGTGGTTGACCTTGTCGTCACGCACCAACGTCGCCCCCGGCAGCGAAAGAACGCGGAATGGCAGGTTCAGGCCGGGCGTCGTACGAAGGTGGAGGGTCTCGATCGGCACCGCGGTTTCATTGACGAAACGATAGGTGCCGTTGACATATATGGCACCTTCTGACGGGTGCAGATCGACCTTGAGCTTGATGTCGGTCAAAGTTGGCTGCGGCAGGTCTACGTAGCGCGAATAGTCGCGTTCATACTGGGCCAGGCGGCGTTCGAACGTCTCGCTATCGGGATATTCGTTGAGTATATTCATGTTGTAGAACAGGAAACCGCCCATGCCGATCGCAACCGCCAGGGCGATCGAGAGGAACGCCAGGGGCGCGCCCCTGAGCCGCGACGGCAGCGTCCGCCATTGACCTTTCAGCGTGACCGCGGTGCCCCGCCGCCACATCAGATGGCCAACCACGACCAGAACCACGGCAACAGCCAACCAGAAGAAGCGCAGCCACCACGCGACCGTCTCACCATAGTTCGAACCGTTCATGTCGGAGAGCGGCTGCGCCACGGCCGCATAGTTCAGTAGCGGGTGCTCCCAACCCAACCCGGCAAAGACGATCGTCGACACGAGATAGATCAGCATGATGCCCCAGCCGACGAACTTGTTCGGGCTGACCGCCTGGACAACGATCGAAAGCGCGGCGATCTGAATGACGTAGAATGCGGTGGGTGCGGCGAACCACGCCAGCCAATGGCCAAATTCGATATCGGTAACGCCGCCCATCAACTGGTACAGGATCGATTCGAATAGCACCACTGCCACGCTGAGCACGAGCAGCACACCCGCAACGCCCGCGAGCTTGGAGACGAGGAATATCCAGTTGGGGAGCGGCGTCGCATCGATGATTTCGTTGAAGCGACGTTCGCGTTCGCGCCAAACTACTTCGCCCGAAAAATAAATTGCCATCAACAGCGTGATCAGCGTCGATGCCGCGCTCACAGTATCGGCGATCGCAAAGGTTCGGGGCCAGATGGGGACGCCGTAGTAGAGGCCGGCGAGATTGAGCGTCAGGTACAGATTGATCGACCCGACAACCGCCAGCACCCAAAAGGCAGGGCTTTTGAATACCAGCTTCATCTCAAGCAGCGTGCGCGTGGCAAGCTGATGCCCGGCCCCTCGTTCCGGGGTGCCGGCAGGCAAGCGATCAACTAGGGCGGGCTTGACGGCAGCAAGCTTCTGCTGACGCGCAGCATCGCGTTTTGCGCTTCCTTTCGACGAACCGCGATCTGCGAAACGGAAACGCCACACCGCGAATGCGACGATCGCAACGGAGATCGCCAACCACAAAAGACGGTGGCCGGCGAGCAGTCCGGTGAGCTCCAGCGATTGCGTGTTGGCCTGGATCGGGGTCAGATACCGTACGCTCAAGCCATAGGCGACCGATCCGAAAGGCTCAAAATAGGCGGCGAGCGTCAGGTCGGGCAATTTGCGCAGCATTGCAGTAAGCGTGAAATAGGCGAACATGAACACGATCACCGCCAGATAGCTGTAGGTGACCGACCGCGTCCAACTCGCCACCGCGAAGAAGATCGCCGACGTCATGAGGATGTTGGGCAGCGCGATAACGAAATAGCCGAAGGCATAGTCTTGCAGCCGGTTCGGCCCGAGATGCTCAGCGCTGACCCACGGCATGAAGGTGCCGACCCAGAGTGCCAACGGGACGGCCAGAAACGCGATCGCGGCACCGAGGAACGCGCCGCTGAATCGGCCACACATATAGGGTATCTTGCCGACCTTGGTCGATCGGATGATGCTGCCGAACCCGGTCTCGTCATCGCGTACCACCACATTGCCGACAAACGCCGTCGTCACGAACATGAAGAACAGCGACATCATCAGCTGCACCTGCGCAACCGCGGTCGGTGCATTGGTATGGATGCTGCCACCGCTGCCCAGGCGGATCGATTCCACGGTCGTTCCTGCAAAGGTCAGCAGGAAGAACATGATAGCGGCGGCCCAGAAAACCGGGTTGCGAAACTGGTAGCGCAGCTCGAAGCGCGCAATCGTTGCGAACATCTGCGGATCCCTTATGCAGCTTGCCGAGCGGCAGCGGCCCGGCGCGAGCGCACCAGGGTGGAAAGGTAAACATCCTCGAGCCCGCCTTCGACCAGCGCGAAGCCGCCTCCCGGGTCCTTGTCCGACAGGACATGGACGATGGTGCTGCCCGACAGCAGGCGCGTCGAGATCACCTCATGCGACGCCTGAACCTCAGCCAGCCGCTCACGCTCGATGGTCTTGGCCCAGACCGTGCCGCGGCTCCGCTCGATCAGGTCGAGCGGCGCGCCTTCGACCTGGATGCGACCCGCCGCCAGCACCGCCATGCGCGGGCACAGGTCGGCGACGTCATCGACGATATGCGTCGACAGGATCACGACGACATTCTCGCCGATCTCGACGAGCAGGTTATAAAAACGATTGCGTTCCTCGGGATCAAGGCCGGCGGTCGGCTCGTCGACGATGATCAGCTCGGGGTTGCCGATCAGCGCTTGCGCGATGCCAAAGCGCTGGCGCATGCCGCCCGAAAAGCCCGCGACCGCTTTGCTGCGCACATTCCATAAATTGGTCTGATTGAGCAAAGTTTCGACAGTGTTTTTGCGATCTGCCGAGGAGATGACGCCCTTCAGCGACGCCATATGATCGAGCAGGTCGTACGCCGATACGCGCGGATAAACGCCGAAATCCTGCGGGAGATATCCCAGCGTCGCGCGCAGCCGCGTGGGCTCGCGCAGCACATCGATATCGCCGAAACGTATCTCGCCGGCGGTCGGCGTCTGCAGCGTCGCGATCGTGCGCATCAGCGAGGATTTTCCAGCGCCGTTGGGCCCAAGCAATCCGAACATCCCTTTGCCGATCGAAATCGTCACTCCGTCGAGCGCGCGCGTGCCGTTCGGATACACATGCTCGACACCATCCAATTGCAGCAATGACTCTCTCCTGAAATGCGTTGAGGCGGGTTGACGCGCCCGCCCGGCTGAGTTTATCGAGTAACCGACCATATTAGTCGGTTACCTACCATAATGATCGGCTGCAAGAAACTTTTGGCTCGGGACCTCGGAGCAATCGCTTCAAGATTGACCGGTTCGACCGAGGCGATGATAGAGGGCGACCATGCCGAGACAGACGAAAGCCGAGATCGACGCCGAAATTCTCGACTGTGCTGCGGGGATATTCGCGCGCCACGGGTTTTCGCGCACGTCGATCCAGCAGATCGCCGACGCGCTCGGCTATTCCAAGGCCGGGCTGCTCCACCACTATCCGAGCAAGAAGGCGCTCCATGATGCGGTCCTCGACCGTTACGAAACCCAGACGCGCGAACGGATCGGTAGGCTCGACGGCTTTGCCCCCGGGATCGAGCGCGATCGAAAACTCGTCGAGGGCGTTATCGACTTCGCCTTCACCTGGCCTGGCATGTCGGACTTCGCCCAGCAATTGGCGCGCGATGGCGAGCGATTGGCACAAGCCGGGGGCACGGGCGATCCGCGCTTCGCCCAGCTGGGATTCGACATCATCGGCGCGCTGGGGATCGACCTGGCGGCGCCCGACAGGCAACGGATGGCGCGCACGTTCACGGCCCTGTCGGGGGCCACTTTCTCGGCGCGGATCGCCGTCACCATGCACGTCGAACGCGAGTGGCGTGAACCGATCGTCAAGGCCGCGATGGCTGCGCTCGGCCATTAGCATCCCGATCGGTTCCGGGCTGGCGCAGCTTCACGGGCTTCCTTCATTTCGCCGTCGGCATCGGCACTTCTTCGTGCGCCGCTTTGTAGATGCGTCCGTCCTGCAACATCAGCCGGCCATTGACGAAGGCGGTCTTCACCTTGCGCAGCGCGCCGAAATCCTCGTCGGGATTGCCATCGACGACGATGATGTCGGCAAGTTTGCCCGGCTCGATCGTGCCGAGCCGGTCCCCCATGCGCAGGATCTCGGCACCCGTCTTCGTCGCCGCGACCAGCGCCTCGACCTTGGTAAAGCCGATGCGGTGGAAGGATTCCAGCTCGTCGATATAGGATCCGGGCAGGAAGCCCGTCCCCGCGAGCGCGACCACGTCGAGGCCGATACCCATCTTCACGCCGGCGCGGCGCATCTTTGCGACCATATTCTCGTTGACGGTTTCGTTGAGCTCGAAGCGGCGCGAGGTCGACCCGAAATAGCCGCCGCTGCCACGCATGATGATACGATAGGCGACGAGCGTCGGCACCGAAGCGATGCCGCGCTTCGCCATCAAGGCGATTGCGGCGTCGCTACGCGGCAGCGGATGTTCGATCGAGTCGACGCCGGCCTTGATCGCCATGTCGATATATTGCGTTTCGCTGTCGACCGTTACCGGAAGACCGAGTGAGTGCGCCTCGTCGACTGCGGCGGTGATTTCTTCTTGTGAATATTCGCTGGCAAGCTTGATCAGGTCGGCACCCTTGGCGAACTGGAGGCGAACCGCCTCGCGCCATTCGTCGGGACCCGACGCAATCCGGACCATCGAGTTGGGGTTTTTGTCGGCGATCTCGGGATAGCCGGGCTGGAAGGCGTGCAGCGCCGCGTGCCCCCCGGTCTGTGTGATCAGCTGACCGGCGGCGAAGATGCGAGGCCCGGGAAGTTCGCCCGTTGCCTGTAGCCGCTTGAGCACAAACGGTGTGTCGCCGTGCGATGCGACATCGCGCACGGTGGTGACGCCCGATTCCAGATAAACCCCCAAGCGCTTGACGCCGCGCATGACCGATTCGGCGCCGCTGGTATTCGCGGACGAATAAATGCTCGCATCGGCCGCCCCTTCCAGAAAGGTCAGATGGGTGTGAAGGTCGATCAGGCCCGGCATCACGGTTTTGCCGGCGACGTCATAGACGACCGCGTCCGGGGGCCAATTCTTGTCGTCCGGTCCCAGCACCGCGGTGATCGACTTGCCCTCGACGACGATCGTCGCGGGGCGCGCGGGCTTGCCGGTGCCATCGAACAGCCGGCCGCCGACCAGCACGAACGATCCCTTGGGGGCGTTGAAATCTGCCGGAACGGGAATACGCAGAACGTCGTCCGATGTCGGGACCGATGGCGGCAACCACTGGTCGCGGTTGTAGATCGGGCGCGCCTCGGGGCCCTTGTCCTTGTCCTTCGCCTGCGCGAGCGTCGGCACGGCGATCAGCGCCGTGACGAGCAACAGACGATATACCCACGAGGCTTTCATATGCCTTCCATCCCTTCAAATATCGGCCTGATCCGCTCCAGGTGAGCGGATCAGGCACTCGTCATGCTTCGTCGTCCGGGCTGCCCCCGGCGAGCGCCGTCAGAAACGCTGGCTGACGGTGACGCCCCAGGTTCTCGGCCGATACGTCTGCCGAAGCTGGCGCTGTCCCGGGCCGATCACGAGCTTTCCGAGTTCGTCGCGCGAGTTGAGTAAATTGTTGACGAACAGCGAGATGTCCGTCTGGCCGGTGCGAGCGCCCAGCCGTGCAGCGACGAATTCACGGGCCGGGACCCGGGCATACAATGGATTGTAACCGAGATTGCCCGACGGCGTTGTCTGCCCGCTGCGGTGATCCCATTGGACGCGGCCAAAGCCGATCACATCGCCCAGGCCCAGCTCGGTCTCATAGTCCGCGGACAGCGACACGATCCATGGCGGCGCGAACCTGTCGCCCTTGGTGACGATGTTGCCCGCCGGAATGACCGACCCGTTGTTGTTGGTAAACGCGGGGCGGATGAGCGTCTGATTGACTTTCGCATCGGTGTAACTGAAATTGGCGTCGAGCGTCAGGCCAGTGACCGGCGTGAGTGTGATCTTCGCCTCGACGCCGCGCGCACGCGACTTACCCAGATTATCGATAAAGGGGACGCCGCAGTTGAGCACCGAGCGGGAACGCTGAACATCGGTCCAGTCGATCTGGAACACGTCACCGGCAAACGTCAGCCAGCTGCCAACGCGTCCCTTGGCGCCCACTTCGTAGCTCCACGTACTGTCGGAGCGATATTGCGACGGGACCTTAGAATATCCAAGATTCTGCAATTGAACCAGACACGCATTGTCGATCTGCGACGCCAGAACGGCATTGGAGCCGCCGGGACGAAAACCTTTGCCCGCGCTGGCATAGAACATCAGATTGTCGGTGGGATTATATTCGATGTTGAACTTGGGCGTGATCGGGCTCTCGTCGGTGCTGCCGGTTACGACGGTGTCCGTCGGCAGATTGTTTCCGCTGGTTTGCTTGAAGTCGAACGTCACATATGAATAGCGAAGGCCTGCGCTGACCGTCAGCTTGTCGGCCAGCTTGTAATCGACCTGGCCGAACACGGCGAACTGCTGGTCGCGCGCGTTGTCGAGAAGATAGCCGATATTCCCATTCGTCGAAGGCGCAAGAAACAGGTCGGGATTTGGCGCGACGTCGAATTCCTCGGCACTCTGGCGCGAGTTCTGAAAAAAGACGCCCGCGACATAGCTGATCGGTCCCGAACCGGGGTTCGACTGGATACGCAGCTCCTGGGTGAAGGCACGCTGTTTCATTTCCAGATTGATGACGATGCGCGGATCGAGGATGCCCGGAAGGTCCAGACCGGCCGGGAGACCGAATATGTCGAGATAATAGGCGGTGGCATCGTCCTTGTTGACCACTCTGCGGTCGAGATAGGCGGTGTTGCTGATCATCGTTGCGGGGCCGAGATCGAACTCACCCTTGACCGAATAGATGGTGGCGCGGTCGCGGCCGTAGGAGTCGATGCCTTCGCCGCTATAGAATTCGGGCAAGGCCGGCAGGTTTACACCGGGCCGCCATTCCCAGAACTGGTCGCTATTGTCGCGATTGCCCTGCTGGTGAAAGATCGACGGGGTGATCGTCATGCCGTCGGCCGGCTGAAACATTAACGCGAACTGCCCGACGTAGGTATCGCGCTCGTTGTGGTTTTTCCGGGCCGTGCCGCGGCTTGCGACATAGGGAACACGGTCGATATATCCGCCGTCACGGCGGTAATAGGCGCTCGCGCGGAATCCGATCTTGTCCTCGACGATCGGACCGCCGAAGGCCGCCCCGCCTTCATAGCTCGGCGCCCCGCCTTCGGTGAACCCCAGCTCGGCGCGTGCATAGCCAGAATAGTCGGTCACGCTGGGCTTTGCGGAGATGAAGCGGATCGCGCCGCCCATTGCGCCGGCACCAAACAGCGTGCCCTGCGGCCCGCGCAGCACCTCGACGCGCTCGAGATCGAACATCGCCGGATAGAAGTTGCCCGTCGTGCTGACCGAGCGGACCTGAACTGGCGTGTCATCGACATAAACGCCGTTCATGGTGGCGCCGATCGACGAGGTGAGGCCACGGATCACGAGATATTTGATGCCGAACGTTCCCTGGTTGAGCGACACCCCCGGCGTCATGCGGGCAAGATCTTCGATGTTGCGCACGCCTTTGATGTCCAGGCTCTCCTGCGAATAGGCGCTGATGCTGAGCGGCGCCTGAAGGATCGACGAGTCGCGCCGTGTTGCGGTCACGACGATATCGTTGGGATCAGTCGAAGCACGTGACTGCGAAGCCTGCTGGCTCGAGGCCTCCTCCTCCGAATTCTGCGCCATCGCCGCTACCGGGACAGAAAGCGCCAATGCGGATACGCTCAACGAAAGATACTTGTGCAAAGACATTTAATCCCCCTTCATAATGCTGACGCGATACGGAAATTTCTATTGTTATTTATTCTAATCATTGGGATAAATATTATTGGTTTTGTCTAACAATAGATCTTTTCATAATTGAAAAATATAAATTACACAGATATGCTATTCATATACACCAACCAATGTCAGTATATTGTTATATCTTGATATTCACGCTAGCTTGTACGTCCCGAAATAAATATGACTTTGGACTTAATTTTGGACGTCACATAAATACTGAGCACGACGCCCAGACATTTGGCGTCGATCGAGTATCACTTCTTGATATTTCGTTTCGATATAGGTTTTCGAGTGGCCCAAGGGTGGGCGAGACGTCAGAATGACGCAATGCCAATATTCCTGCGCCTCGGCGGTAGAATTACTGCGCCTGAAATTTATCCGGCTGGTGGGGTCGGCTTCGCCTGATCCAAGATCCAGTCAATGAAAGCCGCAGCGATATCGGACAGCGGCGACCCAGCCTTAGTGAGCAGATAGAATTGGTTGCCCGCGGTTACGCGCCGTTCGGAAAGCGGTTGCAGCCGCCCCTCGGCGATGAGGTCTGAAACCACCGACGTGTGACCAACCATGAACCCGCGCCCGTTCAATGTCGCCTCGATAACCATCGAATAGAGAGAAAAAGTATGCGTGACGAGGTTAGCCGGACGGATATGGCCAGTGTGCCGGAGCCAGTCGTCGAAATCATTCGCCCAGTAGGTGTCGAGAAAAAGCGGCATGCCAACGGGCAATCCCTGCTCATCCAAAGGCGATGACCGGAGGAGAGACGGCGCCGCAATGGGCACCAGTTCGTCGAACAACAATTCGCGATGGTCGCAACCGGGGAATGGCGGCCGGCCATAACGAATGGCCATATCGAAGTTGGAGGTCCGCAAATCGACGATCGCGGGATCGGCCCAGATTTCAATCGTCGTATTGGCATGCGCCTTGTGAAATTCCTCTATTCTGTGACCTAGCCAAAGCTGCGCGAGGGCGGGCAAAGCCGTCAGGCGTATCGATTTTGCGCTTTTAGGCGACAAAATCTCACGCGTCGCCAGCGTGAGTTGTTCGAGTGGGGGAAGGACGCGCTGGGCGTAGCGTCGCCCTACATCGGTGAGGCGGACCCCTTGAGGATATCTCTGGAAAAGCTCGACACCGAGATAGGCCTCGAGCGCCTTGATGCGCTGGCTGACTGCGCCTGGGGTTACGTTGAGTTCGCCTGCAGCAAGGGCAAAACTTTCGGTGGCGGCTGTTGCGGCGAAAACGCGAAGCCAATCGAGATTGGGTAATTCCCTTGGCATTAGAAACCATGATCCTCAGCGGCAGGATTTTTCACTGCACATTTTGCCGCCAGCGCCCTTTATGGCCGGGAACCGGAAAGAAACATAGCGCCATGCACGCGGCGGCAAACCGCTCCCTGGGTCAGCAAGAGATATAGGAATGTATCAATCAAATGCTCAGCGCGGCGGAGGTGGGCGTCCGTCCACGCGGTTCGGACCCCATATCATCACGGAGGCCGGCCACGCCTTCAACGAGCCTGAAATTCTGCACGAACTTATCGAGGCGACAGACCGGTTCGCGAACCGCAAGTGACCGGCCTTAAAGTTCGGCAGCCATAAGCAGGACTGTGGGGGCCGAAGCATCGCCGCGAGCGGGAATTGATGGGTGAGGCTGCCCTTGTCCAGCTTCAACGACCGGCTGCTGTAATAGTTATATGCGACACGGCCATGGAGGACGCTCCTCGGCCCCGACCGGATAGATAGGCGTCAACCTCCTCGGGCGTCGCCTTGACCCTTGGGTCGGAGCGCCCGCGCACGACGAAGCCGTCGAACCACGTCGCGCTTAAACGAGCGACGCTGGCGTCCCCCGCGTCCAACGCCGATTGAGAATAAGCCGTCTGGCGCGTT
The DNA here is from genome assembly GCF_016704835.1 of Sphingopyxis sp. GTDB lineage: Bacteria > Pseudomonadota > Alphaproteobacteria > Sphingomonadales > Sphingomonadaceae > Sphingopyxis. Next base: position 241,201 of record NZ_JADIZJ010000005.1, read on the forward strand.
GGTTCCGAATGCCTGTCGGTATTCGACCCGTTGCCACACGCCGCCAGCGACAGGGCGGCGACAGCGGAAAAAAAGGCCGGATTTTGCATCATATGCATTAGCTTGCCCTCTCCACGAACGGTCGAATATGCGGAACGCGATGGCGCCTTATTTCGCCTGCGGCATCGGAACTTCTATGTGCGCGGGTTCGTACAGGCGTCCGTCCTGCAACATCAGCCGGCCATTAACGAAGGCGGTCTTCACCTTGCGCAGCGCGCCAAAATCCTCGTCGGGATTGCCATCGACGACGATGATGTCGGCGAGCTTGCCCGGCTCGATCGTGCCGAGCCGGTCGCCCATGCGCAGGATCTCGGCACTTGTCTTCGTCGCCGCGACCAGCGCCTCGCTCTTGGTGTAGCCGATCTGGGTGAAGCTCTCGAGTTCGTTGATATAGGCGCCTGGCATATATTCGGGCCAGTTGATAACGAGGTCGAGGCCAATTCCCATTTTCACGCCGGCGCGGCGCAGCTTCTTGCCCATCTCCAGGATCGTGCGCTCATTGAGCTCGAAGCGGCGCGAGGTCGATCCGAAATAACCGCCCGACGACCGGCTGACGATGCGATAGGGCACCAAGGTCGGGATCGACGCGATACCGCGTTTCGCCATCAAGGCGACAGCGGCATCGCTGCGCGGCAGCGGATGCTCGATCGAGTCGACGCCGGCTTTGATCGCCATGTCGATATATTGCGTTTCGCTGTCGACCGTTACCGGCAAGCCGAGCGAATGCGCCTCATCGACCGCCGCGGTGATTTCTTCCTGCGAATATTCGCTGGCAAGCTTGATCAGATCGGCACCCTTGGCGAACTGGATGCGCACCGCCTCGCGCCACTCGTCGGGTCCCGAGGCGACACGGACCATCGAATTGGGATTGTCGTTGGGCTTTTCGGGATAGCCGGGAACCATCGCATGGAGCGCAGCATGGCCGCCGGTCTGCGTGATAAGCTGGCCCGCCGTGAAGATACGCGGCCCCGGGATCTGACCGACGGCCTGCGCCCGCTTGAGAACGAAGGGTGCGTCGCCATGCGAGGCGAGGTCGCGCACGCTGGTGACGCCGGACTGGAGATGGATTCCCATGCGCCTGACGCCGCGCATTGCCGATTCCGCTCCGCTGAGGTGCGCGGTCGAATAGAGGTGCGATTCGGCGGGGTCGAGAAAGGTCAGGTGAGTGTGAAGATCGATCAGGCCCGGCATCACGGTTTTGCCGGCGACATCATAGACGACCGCGTCCGCGGGCCAATTCTTGTCGTCCGGCCCCAGCACCGCGGTGATCGACTTGCCCTCGACTACGATCGTCGCGGGACGCGCGGGCTTGCCGGTGCCATCGAACAGACGGCCGCCGACCAGCACGAAAGATCCCTTGGGGGCGTTGAAATCCGCCGGCACGGGAATACGCAGAACGTCGTCTGAGGTCGGAACCGATGGCGGCAACCACTGGTCGCGGTTGTAGATCGGGCGTGCTTCCGGGCCGCCATCTTGAGCCGCAGCAGCGGGCGATGCGAAGGCGGCTGCAATCAGCAGCCCCGAAACCAGTGTAGCGATTTTCATGTTGTCCCCTTTATGGCTCGAACGACCCGCCGTCCTTCCGGACTCTAATCCCGCGCCGCGAACTTCTGTTCTCCTGCCCGAATTATTGTGGGCTGATGTATCCCTAATGGGTGACCGACAAAGCTGGAGGCAACGCAATAAAGCTGGGTCCGAGGGTCAGAATATCTGGGCGTAAATCGCGGGTAGCGAACCGGTGACGAGGAGCCCCGACCCGGCCCGTCACCCCGCGAATTCCGCGATGACGGGTCGGGCAAAGGATTCCGGGGCCAGTCGGGATCAGGCCGCCTTTTGCTTCGCAATCCACTGGTCGACGCGGCGCTCGAGCAGGTCGAGCGGCATCTGCCCCCGCCCGAGAATCGTGTCGTGAAAGCCCTTGATGTCGAATTTGCTGCCGAGCTGGTCTTCGGCCCTTTTGCGCAGTTCGAGCATCTTGATCATGCCGATCTTGTAGCCCGTCGCCTGTCCCGGCATGACGATGTAACGCCGCACTTCGGAACGGATCTGCCCTTCGGCAGCGGCTGAATTCTCGGTGAAATATTTGACCGCCTGTTCTTCGGTCCAGCCCTTCGAATGAAGCCCGGTGTCGACGACCAGCCGGATCGCGCGCCATATCTCGGTCGTCAGCCGGCCAAAATCCGAATAGGGATCGCGATAGGCGCCCATTCCCTTGCCCAGCTTCTCTGTATAGAGCCCCCACCCCTCCTGATACGCATTCACGTACAGAAACTTGCGGAAGTTCGGGATGTCAGTCAATTCCTGCGCGATTGCGAAATTCATGTGATGCCCGGGCAAAGCCTCATGATAAGCGATCACCTCGAGCTGCGGGATCGGCATCGATTTCATGTCGAGCAGATGCGCGTAGAACACCCCCGGACGTGATCCGTCGGGGGTAGACATATAGTAATGCTGCGCGCCGCCCGCGACCTCGCGATAGGATTCGACGCGTTTCACGATGACATCGGCTTTGGGCAGGATGCCGAAATATTTCGGCAGTTGCTGCTTCATATAGGCGATATGAGCGGTCGCGGTGTCGATATATTGCTGCCGGCCCGCGTCGGTGTTCGGATAATAAAAGCGATCATCGTCGCGCACATATTTGAAAAAGTCCGGTAGCGATCCCTTGAAACCGACCTTTTCCTTGATCGCTTCCATCTCGCCCTTGATCCGCGCGACCTCGTCGAGGCCAATCTGGTGGATCTGGTCGGCGGTCAGGTTTGTCGTCGTCGAGCTGACGAGCAGCATGTCGTAATAGGCCTTGCCGCCTGGATTCTTGCCGACGCCCGTTGCCACCGCATCGGACTTCGGAACTTCGGATTCGAACCAAGCGATCAGCGCCTGATAGGCGGGAAGCCATTTTTCGAGCAACGCCTCGCGCGCCGCCGCGCGATACGCGTCCGCCTTGGCCCGATCGATCTTGCCTGCCTTAACCAGTCCATCGATCTTCGCCTGCGCGTCGATCCACACCGGGCTGTCGCCCTCCCCGCCAAAGGGTGCGCCGGTGATCAGCGCGCGCGCCTGGCCGATCATCGCTTCATAAGCGAACCGCGGCACCCGCGACCCCGCCTCGGCATTCGTCTTTGCCGAACCGAGTTGTTGCAGCTCGGCTACGGCAACGCCGCCGATCCGGGTGATATAGGCATCCATGTCCGCGGGGTCGTCGACCTTGTGAACCTGCATCAGAAATTGCGGGATTCGCGTGTGCGGGCCGAACATCTGATTGAAGTAGTAGTTGTTGCGCCGAAATTTTGCCCAGGCCGCCGCATCGTCATAGCGATAGATCCACAGGTCGTAAGAAAGCTGTGCGTCTTCGGGAAGCTTGGCGCGATCGAATTTCGCCTTCATTTCTTCGACGGACCGACGCTGCCATTCGATCTTCCGGTCTTCGGCCGCGTCGGAGAAGTCGTCGATCTTGTCGAAGTCGGCCTTATCGCCCTGATAGCCGCGCGCGATCGGGCTAAACGCTAGTTCTTCCTCATATTTTGCATTGAACCAGCTGTTGAGGCGCGCGGTTTCGGTATCGGCGGCGGGGGCCACAGCGATTTGCGCCGGCGCAGACCTGGCGGGCACGGCCTGGACTCCTGCGAGGAGCAGGGTCGCGGCGGCAAGATAGAGCAGCTTTTTCCGAGGTACGCCGAACCCGCTACACATCGCGCAGCCCGCAGCACGCTCCAGATTGATATCAGTCACACAAATTCTCCAGCCACAGCGCGTTACGCGCTCACTCACCCCAAATTTTTTCGTAAACGCGCAACCAATTCTCGCCGAGCACCTTGCGGATCTCGGCATCACTCCAGCCGCGATGCATCAATCCCCGCGTCACATTGGGAAGATCGCTGATCGTCTCATAGCCCTTCACCATGAACCAAGGCGGGTTGTTGCTGTAGACGTCGGGCGGCCACAGTTCAGGGACGATCGCCGTCAGTTCGGGCCTATCGTACATGAAGTCGGGGCCGAGGCCGATATGATCCACGCCGACCAATTTCTTCAGATAGTCATATTGATCGAGATGCTTCTCGAAAGCCACTTGCGGCGTTACCGGGCGCGTGTCCTTGCGCGTCCGCGCGTGGAAATCGTTGACCGACGTCAGGCCGATGACGCCGCCGGTGGTCGCGATCTTCTCAATCAGCCGGTCCGTCATGTTGCGCTCGTTGTCAACCAGTGCGCGCAAATTTGTGTGCGAACAGATCACTGGCACGCCTTGTGAAATGTCCAGCGCGTCGAACGATGTCTGCTCGCCGGTATGTCCGCCAACATCGAGCACCAATCGTTGCTTGTGGATTTCCTCGACCAGGCGCTTGCCCGCTCGCGTCAGGCCAACGCCAGGATCGAGCGCGCCGCCGCCGAACGGGCCGGCAACGTTATAGACGAGACCGACAATCCGAAGTCCGAGTTCCTTATATCCCCGCAAATTGCCGATCGCGGGCATGATTGGGTCGGCGTCCCGGATCAATGTCTCTGCCGATTGCCAGCCGGAAAGATGCGCGATCTTCCCGTCCTTGTGCGCCTGCCGCATCTCGCGCACGCTTTTGACCTGGATAATCCGGTCCGGATATTTGTCGCAGAAGTGCTGCAGTTTCACAAAGCTGTCGAACCCGCCCATGCTTTGATGCCAGACGTCGACCCCGGCGGCTTCGAGCATGCCAAGATATTTTTCGGTCAGCCCCGATGGATCCAGACCGTCTACAAGCAAGGTCGAATCCTGCAGCCGCCGCGCTGCACCCTTTTCGATCGTGCGGGCTGCCGCCGCCCCGGGTGTCGAAAGCGTCGCGGCCGCTCCCGCAGCGGAAAAAAGAAGCTGCCTTCGATCCACAATCCATTCCCTTATACCGGCGCCGTTCACCATCGGAGCGCCACTTAGGGTGGTTTCCGGCGCGCGGAGCAAACCAGTAATGCTGGCTCACAGGGTCAGCCCTGCTCCTGCTGGCCGATGACTCAGAACATAACCACCGAACAGATGCTCTCAGTTGAAAAATTGGAAGCTGTCGGCCAGGCGCGACGAGAACGCCTAGAAAACCTAAGGTCGCGTCCGTCATGGTGTATTGCGGCCGGCCACGGCGCTGGCGGATGTGTAGGGCTGTCCTAGGGTTGGTTGAGTTCGGCCAGCCTGATCTGCTGTACGGGCTGGAGCTGCCACTTCTTCTGCTCCATCAGCACAGCCCCGACAGGCGGATATGCTTCTCGTTCGGGAATTCCACATGGCGCGGCGCTTGACCTCTTGTTGAGCCCTCGAGCGGATTGGTTAGTGACCTGCGGTGCTGGGGAAAGCCGGTGTAGGCGAGCACGGGTTTGGCTCGCCGCAGGCGCCGAGCGGGAACGGGGCGCAACTGCGGCGACCTGTCGCCAGACCTGCGTTGCGCTTTTCTGATCGGGCTGCAGGAAGACCTGGCGGATCGCGGCGGCGACGACAGTGTTCGCCTGGGCACATAGGACAGGGCATCGCGAAGGCACCCGCACGCCAGGGGCGCCCGAGGGGTGATCGCGCCCTTAGGCCCTGAGCATCGGAGATGACCACTTACCCGGTAACGCCGAACAGTCCTCAGAAGTCGGACCAGAAGACTGTCCGAGGGGCCGATATGCGGCCGACCGCGCCGGCCCTTGTTAGGCCAGCGGCAACGCTGAGTCCGCCCGCCTTGCGACCGAGATAGGGGAGCCAAAGGCCGCCGTGAGGGGCGTTCAAAGGCGACGCGCTCGTCAATGTCCTTGCAAAGCTTGAGACGGTGGACTTGAGATGCCGGTCATGCCCAGGCGACGAGTTCATACGCGGGCTACCCGCCGATCCACGCTTCCTGGATCACCGCACCAGCGCTTTCTCGACCATCTTGCGGGGCCAGGAAGCCCGGAAAGTAGGACCCAGCACGCAGCTTGGGGATTTTCAGGTTCACGGCCACCGGTCCAGCGCGGTCGCGATAGCCTTGCGCCAGGTCCGCCCGCTCGTGGCGACGCGCCAGGCCAACTCGCCCAGGTCAACCTGCCTGCACCTATCACTCCGTCGTTTCACTAGTGCACCCACCATAACAGACCGGGCACCACGCCCGGGGGGGCAGCCCCACCCCGGAATACACCATCGCCTACACCGGAAATTACACCACGAGCGCGGACGCTAACAAACCTAAGGCTTTCCCCCAGAATTGGCCATGTCGACAGCGCGCATTGCGCCTGTAGACAATAATATCGGATGCCCAAATTTGTGGGCAATCGGGGAAGGCACGCAAATGACTAATTCTGCATCTAAGCGGCAGACATATTGATGCTGCGCGAAACGCCCAACCTCGACTGGCTTCGCGTATTTGCCGAGACAGCCGCGACCGAAAGCTTCGCGTTGGCGGCAACGCGTCTGAATGTGACGCCGGGCGCCGTGAGCCAGCGCATCAAGGCGCTTGAAGCCTTCCTCCAGATTGATCTATTCCAGCGTTATGCACAGGGCGTGAAATTGACCGAAGCCGGAAAGCGCTACGCCCAGCGCGTCTCTCCCGCGCTCGATCAACTGGTTACGGCAACACGCGAAATCACGTCGGCGGGCAGCGCCAAGTCGGTGCGCGTCACTATTCTCCCGTCGTTAGCCCAGCTCTGGTTGGGTCCGCGAATGGAGCAATTTCACGCGCTCGAAACCAATACGACCGTCGAAATCTGGGCCGATCCAACGATCATCGATCTGCGCACCTCGAACTTTGACATCGCCATCCGCTACGGCAAACCCCCATTTCCCGGTTGCGACTACCGCGAACTTTTCTTCGACGAGCTGGTACCCGTCGCGAGCCCCAAGTTAATCGAGACGCTGGAACGCGACGACCAGGGCCTCTTGATCGGCGCGTCGCTGATGCTCGATCCCTATTGGGAACATGATTTTGCCGACTGGCTAGACCGCACGGGTCTGACGCCGCCCAGGGCGCTCAAAACGCAGACTTTCTCGCTCTATGCGATGACGGTCGATGCCACGCTGCAAGGACGGGGATTCACGATCGGCCACACCGCGCTCATCGGCGAATTGCTGCGGACCGGGGAGCTCCAAACGCTTTCCGACCGGCGGGTGCCGTCGAAGAACCAATTCTATCTGCTCACGAAGTCGGCCATTCCTTTATCGACCGCGGCAGAAACCTTTGTCGCATGGCTTCTGGAACAGGCCAGGCCGCCCGCCGCCTGAAATCGCCCCCGCACCTTGGGGAGAATCTGGACGCGAGGGCGGCCCTTGGCGGTGAGACGACCGGCTAATTGCGTATGAAATGCAGCATCTGGAATCGTTTCCGGAACACTGCAACGCGTCCAGCGACGGCGCTCACGTCATCGAGCGTCAGGGCATCGACAAGAAGCTCTGCAAGGTCGGGCATGTCATCGACCGTCATTCCCCATCGAACGATTTCGGGTGTTCCCATGCGCAGGCCGTTGAAGTCGCCGGGAACCGGATCGATCGGCAATCCGATCCCGGACGTCAGGATGTTCGCCCGCCGCAGGCGCTTCGCCGCACTTTGCCCGCCGCCATAGGTGTCGGCGCGAACCGCAAACTGATGCGATCCGGTAATTCCGCGCGCGGTCCGGAAGACGGGGACGCCTCGATCCTCCAGCTGGTGCGCCAGCGCCGATGCCGTAGCGGCCATTTCCTCGGCATAGTCGGCGCCATATTTTTTCCAGTCGAGGAGCGCGAGCGCCAGCGAAGCGGTCTTGGCGACGTCGAAGTTCGCGGTGAGGCCGGGGTAGGCGATCGCGTCAATCCGCTCTGCGAGTTCCGCATCGTTCGTCATCAGCAGACCCGAGGGCGGGCCGCCAAGGCTCTTGTAGGTGCTGCAGCCCATCAGATGGGCGCCTTCTTCCAGCGGCTGCTGCCAGGCTTTCCCCGCGATCATTCCGCAGAGATGCGCGGCGTCGAACAGAACATAGGCGCCGACGTCATCGGCGATCGCTCGGATTTCGCGGACCGGATGGTGCCACAGGTTAAGACTGCCGCCGATCGTGATCAGTTTAGGCCGCACGCGCTGGGCAAGCTCCGCGAGCGCCGCGACATCGACCGTGAAATTATCGGCATCGACGGGCGCATTATGCACTTCGAGCCCGTAGAGGCCCGCCGCGCCCGCGCTATGATGCGTGACATGCCCGCCGATCGTATCGGGCGGAGCTATAATGGCATCGCCAGGCTTGCAGGTCGCCATGAAGGCGTAAAGATTGGCCATCGCCCCCGACGCCAAGCGGAACTCGACGAAGCGGGCGCCAAAGACCTCGGCCGCGACTTCAGCCGCGAGCGTTTCGATCTGCTCGATCGCTTCGAGGCCCATTTCATATTTGGCGCCGGGATAGCCGAGCGAGGGCCGGCCGCCGAGACCACTCGAAAGCAGCGCCTCGGCGCGCGGGTTCATGACATTTGTGGCGGGGTTCAAATTGATTGCACCGACGTCATGGATCTGCCGGTTTTCCTCAACCAACTCGAACAGCCGTCGGTCGACTTCATCGGTGGAGCTGGCTGCCACCGCAGAGGCAATGCGCTGCACCAGGTCCTCGCTCTCGTCGCCAACCCATGATCGCCGCGCCAACATCGTCATATAGAATATCCCCATAAGCCTGTGCCGCGCGCAAAGGCGCGCGGCACTCGGCAACTCACATCAATTTGGATCGACAGCGACCGCTCAGCCCGCGGGCTGGAGAAGGCAATCGTCGGCAAGCGGCTGAACCGGCGTCAGGTCGCGGTGATGAAAATGATCCTTTCGGTCGAGCTTGGTGTAAGCGTTTTCAACCGGGTTCAGGATCAGCGAGAAGATGCTGCGGTTCCAGGGCGACATGTTCGGCGGCGAGCCATGTACGAGGCAGTCGCCGAAAATCAGCGCGGTCCCGGCGCGGCCGGTCGCCGCGACGAGCGGGCAGACCTCAGCGATCTCCGTGACCTTTTCCTGTTCGACCACCCAGAGCGCGAAGCTGGTCGATACCGTATCGTGCCATGTCGCGACGCTGCCGAATTTATGCGACCCGCGGAAGAAATACAGCGGGCCGTTGAACTCGGTCACATCGTCGAGAAAGATGTGGAGGTTCAGGGCCAGCGGTTCGGGCACGCCGTCATCCTGATGGTGCGTCGCGAAATCTTGGTGCCACTGCCATTGCTCGCCCTCGAACGCGGCCTTGACGTTGATCTTCACCTGCTGAGCGTAAAGCGCTTCGCCGCGAAGCTGCTGCGCCGGTTCGACAAGGCGCGGATGGCGGATCAGCCGCGCGAAGACCTCGTCGCGCAGGTGAAGCCCCATTGCGGTGCGGACCAAGCCGCTTTTCTTTTCGCGGACGTTCGCCGGATCGTCCCGTTCGAACGTTCGCTGCATCGCGCTCCGCAGTTCCGCTACTTCTTCTGCGGAAAATAGGTCGGGGATGACGAGGAACCCGTTTTCGTGAAATTCCTCAAGACGCTCCTCTGACAGCTTCATTCGTTCAACTCCACCAATCGATATTGCGATGTCGTGTCCACTCAGCGCTGCAAGTCCGCGCCGGTGCTTCCTATCCAATTTCGATGGAGTGGCCTTTGTTCGCAAACCAATAATCTTCTGTCAGAGCGTTAGCGTTTCTCCCTCTTCTCAATGTCGCTGCTTAAGTCCCAATACTCACCGCCGACCCGGGATGCGAATCATGAGAGATACGCCCGTCAAAGCGTGAAAATTCCGATCAAGAGGAAGAATGGCAGTAGGATGTCTGACCCTCACAATCAGAATTACTTCGTCGCCGATATCGTCGCGGCATGGCGCACGGAAAGATCGACCCGTACGCACCCCAATCACCATGCTGGCCACCTGCCTTATCGCCGCGCCGGTCGCGGCGCAGCCGGATATCGCTCAGGCGGTCGAAGCCGAATTCCGCAGGCCGAATTCGATGCCGCGAAAAAAGGCGGCGCGCCGGTTCGGCCGCCTCATTCGCCGCTGTTCCGCGTTGATGCCGAAGCATCGGTGACGCGTGGCGCGTAGGCCATGGCCCGAGCCGCGCTCGATCTGCTCGAATAATGGCGAACGGGCGGGCGGTTAGTCATACGCCGTGACTGCCCGCTTCAGCCGCCCCATGTCGCGGTCAGCAATCGCTCGAAATTGCCGCCAAGGATCGCCTTGATATTGCCTGCCGAATAGCCGCGGCGCAGCAGAGCCTCGGTGAGGTCATAAATGCGGCGCGGGTGGTCAAAACCGTCAGTGTCGAGCTTATCGCGCCAAGCATAGCTAGCGCTCAACATCCCCTTCATCCCCTTCATCAACTCGGGCGGCATGTCGTCATAGCCATGGTTGTCGAGGTCGCTGCCGATTCCGACATGCTCGATCCCGACCAGCTTCACCACATGGTCGATATGGTCGATGATGTTAACCAGCGTGGTCGGCTCGGCCGCGGTCACGAAATTGCGGACCCCGGAGATGCCCATCACCCCGCCCTTCGCCGCAAGCGCCTTGATCGCCTCGTCGGTCTTGAGACGGGGGTGGTTATTGAGCGCGCGGCAGTTGCTGTGGGTAATCGCGATCGGTTTCGGCGACAGCGCGATGGCATCCAGCGTCGTCTTGTCCCCGCTATGCGAGACGTCGATCAGCATGCCGACCTTGTTCATCGCCTCGATGATCGACGCGCCATAATCGCTGATGCCGCCATCGACCCGCTCGGTGGAGCCCGATCCGATGCGGCTCTGCCAATTATAGGTCAGCTGCGATACGCGTTGCCCCAGCTTGAAGAAGAATTCGACATCTTCGACTTTTTGAAAATGGTCCGAATTCTGCATCCCCCAGATGACCGCGACCTTACCGTCGCGTTTGGCGCGGAGGATGTCGGACATCTTGTCCACACCCGTGAAGACGTGGCTGTTGACCTGCACATAATGGCCCCATTGTGCGTAGAAGGAGAGCACCTGGTCGCGCGCTTCGGGATCCCTGATACCGACGCCCTGGAGGATCGCACTGACTCCGCTGGTGCGATATTCCTCGGCCAGCTTGGCGGTCATCGGCGCCGGCGCGATATCGGTCTTGAGCGGATGAAGCATGTCGATCACCAGCGCCTCGTTCACCAGGTCGACGACGCGTTTGGGATAGGTGCGCGGCGGATAGGCGGCACTTTGCGCGCGCACCGGACGGCTGATGAACGGCGCCGCCGTTGCGGTCGCCAAAGTGGCGGCAAGCAGCTGCCGGCGTGAAACTTCGGACATCATTCCCTCCGTTGATCGGTTGTTTTGCCAATGCGCGCTATGTGATCGCCGCGAGCGTGTAGAGAAACTCCGCATAGCCCATCGTCGCATCGACCAGGCCAGCGACCTTGGGTTTGATCGAGTCGATCAGATAATATTCGTCGGGCGCATGCGCATTGGCACCGGTGCCGAGCCCAAAACGACTAACGGGAACAGAGACCGGCGGCTGCGTGAAGGCGCCCCCCGGCCAGCTACCCGCAAGGCGGACGTTGAGGTTGGCCCGCACGCCCAATTTGGCGTAAGTTGCGATTTGGGCACGGACCAGGCGGCTGTCCTCGGCGGTCTCGGTCGGATCATAGCCACCCGAAACATTCATCTCGACATCGGCGAAGCCATGCCGGTCGAGATGCGCGCGCAGCTTCTTCTCGGCCTCCGCGCGCGTCTGGTTTGGAACGAGGCGAAGATCGAGCTTCGCAACCGCCCGGCCCGGCAAGACCGTCTTGCCGCCGGGACCGGTATATCCCGCGACGAGGCCCTCAATGTTGATCGTGGGCTGCTCCGCAAGGCGTATGGCCGCGTCGTCGAAACGGAGATCGTCGATCCAATGCGTGACGCCGAAAGCGTCCTTCATATCCGCTTCGCTCGTGGGCGTGATCGCGCTCCGGATCATGGCCTTCTCGCGCTCGGTCAGCTTGCGCACATTTTCGAACCAGCCGTCGATCGCGGGCGTGTTGCCATCAGGCGTCACCAGCGTCTGGAGCGCCTGAACGAGTCGCCAGGCGGGCGAATCGACCATGGCCTTCAGGCTAGAATGCACGTCCTTTTTGGGACCGCGGCCCCATTTTTCGCCGCTTGCAACCAGTTCGAGTTCGACGATGCCCTTGGCGCCGAGTTCAATCGTCACCGCGCCGTCGTGACCCTGCATCGGCGTCGGCATGAAAACGCCTTCGCACGTCTTCAACGCAGCGAGGACTTTGGGGCTGGTGACCAGTTCGCGGAAGTGCGGCGAGCCGATCTCCTCTTCTCCCTCGCAGACGAGGACGAGATTAACCGGTAGCGTGCGCCCCGCGGCGCGGATCGCGTGGAGCGCGGCGAGGAAGGCCGCCTCGGGCCCCTTATGGTTGCCAGCGCCGCGCCCGACGATCGTCGTCCCGAGCTCCTTGCGCTCGACCAACCTGCCCTCGAGCGGAGGCGACGACCATTCGGCGGGGTCGAATTGCTTGACGTCGTACATGAAATAGAGGCCGAAGGTGCGCGGCGCCCCGACGTCGATCGTCCCGAACACGCCAGGGTGGCCGCCGGTCGGCACGACCTCGGCGTCGGCAAATCCCGCGTCGCGGGCCAGCTCGGCAAAATAAGCGGCACCCTCGGGCATGTTGCGGTTTTCCGCGGCGATCGAGGGCAGCGCGATCCATTCGCGCAGGCGCTTGATCGATGCGTCCTTACCAGCCTCCGCCGCCTTGCGTATGTCGCCGAGGCTTCCGGCCTTCGCCAGCAAGGGCAGAGGCTGCACCAGGGCGACACCCGCCCCCGCCATGGCTGCCCCACGTAGCATTTCGCGGCGATCGATCCGGCCGGTATCAGCATTGTCCATATGCGCCCCTTATTCATGTTTTCGGGGACGAATTCGGTCAGTTGGACATCGAACGCAACGCGACAATTGCTGGGGCTGAGGCTGAGGCCACCTATCTGGCCGGAAGAAAAATTGTGCAGAAGCTTGAGGTTAGTTCGTGCAAGCGCCTAGAATGATCGAAAAGCGGATTCGCCTATGCACGAGCGAAAAATTTGTGGCCGACCGATAGTTTGAGCGACTAGGTGCCTGCGACCACACTGCCGGGTCACGAACATCACCCGTAACTGACATGATCGAGAATGCGATGAACCATCCCCACTTCTATCCTGTTGGCACGTCCGGTGAACCTTGGGGCGAAACCGAGATCGAGCAATGGCGAAGCCGACAATCGCGCTTGCGCCGATACGACCGCGATGTCGTGCCGCGCATCGAGGCGCTGGCCGATCGCTTTGAGAAGGTCGCATATGGCGAGCTCGACTATGCCGGGGAGCACTACACCTTGTTCGCGCTGCGCGATCGAGATTTCGATGCCGCGCTGCCGACCGCGCTGGTGACCGGCGGCGTGCATGGATATGAAACCAGCGGTGTCCTCGGCGCCCTCTCCTTTCTGGAGACATGCGCCACAGAATACGCCGGCAAGCTCAATTTGCTAACTGCACCTTGCGTCAGCCCGTGGGCGTATGAGCGCATCAATCGCTGGAACTACGATGCCATCGACCCGAACCGGAACTTTCGCATCGATGGACCCGCGCGCGAAGCCACTGCGCTGATCGAACTCGTCGGGTCCGTGCAAACCCCTTTCCTTGTTCACGTCGATCTCCATGAGACAACCGACAGCGATGCGAATGAATTTGGTCCCGCGCGAGCAGCGCGCGATGGCAAAGACTATGAGACCGAGGTCATTCCCAATGGCTTCTATCTGGTCGACGACTGCGAGAATTCGCAGCCCGAGTTCCAGAAATCGATCATCGCCGCGGTCGAACAGGTGACCCATATTGCCCCTGCGGATGCAAAGGGCGAGATTATCGGTTCGACTGTCATTGCACATGGCGTGATCGAATATCCGCTGCGGACGCTCGCCCTGTGCCCGACGATTACGGGCGCGCGGTACACGACGACCACCGAAGTCTATCCCGACAGCGCGCGTACCACACCGGAAGAATGCGTCCTGGCACAGGTGACAGCGGTCCGCGCCGCGCTCGATTTCGCCCTCAGATATCCGTAACGGAGCCGCTTTCGAAATACGGAAACTGGACTTTTGGAGAACGTGCGTTCTTAGGCGTGTTTGCATCGCTGGTCTGACGCGGTGGATCAACCGGCCTAAGGCGCGCCCTCCTTTTCCAAGCCACTCCCGCGCTCGCGGGAACGAGATTTGATACATCTGCGTCTCTCACCTTTAGGCAGGCAATCGCCACGATGCTCCCTGGATGGGAATCCCAAGCCGCGCACCTTCAACAACCCCAATCTACGATATTCAGCCGGGAATGCGGGCGATGACCTTAATTTCGAAGTCGAACCCCGCGAGCCAGTTGACGCCGAGCGCGGTCCAGTTTGGATAAGGGGCTTCGGGAAAGACTTCGCCCTTGACGGTCAGCACCGTGGCGAACTGATTTTCGGGGTCGGTATGAAAGGTCGTCACATCGACGATGTCGTCAAGTCCACATCCACCCGCTTGCAGCGTAGCCTCGAGGTTGGCGAACGCCAAGCGGACCTGTGCGTCGAAGTCGGGCTCGGGCGAGCCGTCGCTGCGGCTGCCGACCTGTCCCGACACGAAGAGGAGGTCACCCGATCGGATCGCAGCGGAATAACTATTGGTAACGTAAAGATCTTGCCGACCGGCGGGAAAAATGGCGTCACGCTTGGCCACGGGAGCTCTCCTGTTGTCGGCCACCGATAGGCGGCGCCGAGGGTTGAATGCCGATTGCATATTCTCATATACGCAACGTATATAAAATCGCTGGTGGCGCATTCAAGTGGCATACGCGGCGTATTTGAGAGAGGATGGATTGCGGTGCGACGGCGGCGTGCGGATACGATGGCGGAAAACCGGGGCAAGCTGATTGCGGCGGGACGAAGGGCCTTCGCATGCGATGGCTTCGCCGCGTCGTCGATGGACGAGCTGACCGCGTCGGTCGGACTAACGCGCGGCGCGCTATACCATAATTTCGGCGATAAGAAGGGGTTGCTCGCGGCGGTTGTGGCCGAGGTCGACGGCGAGATGGCGTCCCGGGCCCGGCTGGCGAGCGCGAACGCGGGCAGTGCCTGGGAACAGCTGCTGGCGGAAGGCGCAGCCTATATCGCGATGGCGCTGGATCCGGAGGTACGACGGATCGTTCTGCTCGATGGCCCCGCCTTTCTGGGCGACCCCTCTCATTGGCCAAGCCAGAACGCGTGCCTCGAAGCAACAAAGGAGACGGTCGCGAGATTGATCGCGGACGGCGCAATGAAGCCGGTCGATGTCGAGGCGGCCGCCCGGCTTCTTTGCGGCGCTGCTTTGAATGCGGCGCTGTGGGTGGCGGCAAGCGACGATCCGCAGTCTGTCCTGCCCAAGGCGGCCGACGCCTTCCACCTGATGGCAGGAGGTTTTCTGTCCGGGCAACGCGATCGAGAATCGCTCGGCCTAGAGTGAACTTGCATCGAACGGGAATGGTGCGCCCGGCAGGATTCGAACCTGCGACCACCCGCTTAGAAGGCGGGTGCTCTATCCAGCTGAGCTACGGGCGCCCGGCTGCGCGAATAGCGTGGTTTGCGCGGGCTGCAAAGCGGGTTAAGCAGCGTGCCGATGTCCGAATCCGACGCTCCTTCCTCCGTGCCCGCGCTTGTCAGCGCGTCGAGTATTAAGCACTTTCGCTATTACGACCTCGTGATGGCCGCTTTCGTCGCGGTGCTGCTGCTCAGCAATATCATCGGCGCGTCGAAACTGTCGATGGTTGGCGGTATGACCTTTGGCGCAGGCATCCTGTTTTTCCCGATCAGCTATGTCATCGGCGACGTGCTGACCGAAGTCTATGGCTATGCCCGGGCGCGCAGGGTGATCTGGGCCGGTTTCGGGGCGCTGATATTCATGGCGGTCATGAGTTGGGTCGTGCTCGCTATGCCCCCCGCGCCAGACTGGTGGTGCAGCGGGACCGAGGCGCTGACGCTGAAAGCCGGCGAGGCCAGTGGCAGCGGCGCGGTGTGTCAGGCGACCTATGACAGCGTATTCGGCAGCGCGTGGCGTATCGTCCTCGCGTCGATCGTCGCGTTCTGGGCCGGTGAGTTCGTCAACAGCTACGTCCTGGCGCGGATGAAGGTCGCGACGGGCGGGCGCTTCCTGTGGATGCGCACGATCGGATCAACGATCGTCGGCCAGGGGATCGACAGTCTGATCTTTTACCCCATCGCCTTCCTCGGTATCTGGGAAACCGAGCAGGTGCTGCTGGTTATGGCGACGAACTGGGCGATGAAGGTCGCTTGGGAAGCAGCGTTAACCCCCGCAACTTATCTGGTCGTGGGCGCGTTGAAACGCCGCGAAGGTGTCGATGTGTTCGACGAAGGCACCGACTTTACGCCATTCGCTGCCAAGGTTTGATCCATGACATTGATTGAGATCGCCTCGCTGTTCGAGGAACGGAAACTTTCGATCATCGAAGCGAGCGGCTTAGGCAAGGATGCGTTGCACATCTATTTCGGGCTAGCGCTGTTTCTTGCCGTCCGGCTCGCATGGCGGTGGCGCGGCGGTTGGCTTGTCGCATGGTTTGCGGTGCTGGCGATGGCCTGCGGTGGCGAATGGCTCGACATGACCGCCGAACATAGTCGCTCGACGATCCAGCCCGATGCGGCGCATTGGCACGACATCTGGAATACGATGTTCTGGCCCACAGTGCTGCTTGTCATCGGGCGCTGGCTTCAGCCGAAAGCGAAGTCCGCGGTCGACGCGCCGACCGATTTGTCAGGCGAGGACGCCGAGGGCCGCCTCGAACAGGCGTAGCCCGTCGGTGCCGCCATGCGCGCGGTCGATCGCGCGCTCGGGGTGCGGCATCATGCCCAGCACATTGCCGGCGTCGTTCAGTACCCCTGCGATATCGCGCGCCGAGCCGTTGACGCTGTCAGCGTAGCGAAAGGCGACGCGCCCGTCGCCTTCGATGCGGTCGAGCGTTGCGGCGTCGGCGAAATAATTGCCGTCGTGATGCGCGACCGGAATGTTGATTTCTTCACCAGCGTTATAGCTCGCGGTGAACAGCGACTGGCTGTTTTCGACCCTCAGCGGCACGGTGCGGCAGACAAAGTTCAACCCGGCGTTGCGCATCAGCGCGCCGGGAAGCAACTGCGCTTCGGTCAGCACCTGGAAACCGTTGCACACGCCGAGCACCGGGACGCCGCGGCCCGCGGCATCGGCGACCGCGCGCAGGATCGGCGAGCGCGCCGCCATTGCGCCCGAACGCAAATAGTCGCCATAGGAAAAACCGCCGGGCAGCGCGATGAACTCGGTGCCATCGGGCAGGTCGGTGTCGCGGTGCCACACCATCGCGGGCGCGCCACCAGTGACCTGTTCGAGCGCGACGGCCATGTCGCGGTCGCAGTTGGAGCCCGGAAAGACGATAACGGCGGTCTTCATGGCTATGGCTCCTTTTAGGGGCGCTCGATGCGGTAGTTTTCGATCACCATATTGGCGAGCAGCTTGGCGCACATCGCATCGAGATCGGCATCGCTTGTCCCGTCGGCGACGTCGAGTTCGATGAAACGTCCGGCGCGGACGTCGGCGACGCCGCCGAAGCCCAGCCCTTCGAGGGCATGGTGGATCGCCTTGCCCTGCGGGTCCAGAACTCCCGGCTTGAGTGTCACATAGACATTCACTTTCATGGGCGTCGACCTTTGTAAGCGGGGTGCGGGAGGATGGGCGCGCCTATGCCCGCGAATCAACTTCCGGGCAAGGGTTGCGCCGCCTAAAAATGTCACTGTTCGAATTGCGAACCAGTCGCATCTTTCCTGTTGCGAATCCCTCGCACTATCCCTACATCATGGTTGTTGAGAAGGATTCGCACATGGTCGTCTGTGTCTGCAACGCAATAAGAGAAAGCCAGCTGCGCGATGTCGCGCGCGATGGCCAGTTGCGCTGTGCCAAGGCAGCTTATGCACAATTGGGCCGCAAACCCAAGTGCGGCCAGTGCCTGCCTTTCGCTCGCATTATCATCAGCGAAGTCGCCGCCACCGCCTGATTTTTCTTGGTTTTCTGCCATTTTGACCTTTGCTTGATGGGGCCCGGGCGCTTATAACGCGCCTATCCCATTCCCGAGACAAAATGGCAGGAACGACACCATGAAGGGCGACGAAAAGGTCATCGATTTTCTTAACGAGGCGCTCAAGAACGAGCTGACCGCCATCAACCAATATTGGTTGCACTATCGCATGCTCGACAATTGGGGCGTCGCGCGCCTCGCCAAGTTCGAACGCGAAGAGTCGATCGACGAGATGAAGCATGCCGACCAGCTTGCTGATCGCATCCTCTTTCTCGGCGGCCTGCCCAATTTCCAGATGCTCGGTCGGCTTCGTGTCGGCGAGACCGTCGAGGAAATCCTGAAGGCCGATCTCGCGCTCGAGGAAGAGGCGATCCCGCTGCTCAAGGACGCGATGGCGCACAGCGAAAGCGTGCGCGATTATGTCAGCCGCGACCTCTTCGGGTCGATCCTGGCCAGCGAAGAACATCATGTCGACGAGCTGGAAAAGCAGTTCGAGATGATCGAGCGGATGGGGATCGAGAATTATATTCAGCTGCAGTCGAAGCCGTCGGGCGAATACTAATCGGATCCCGTCATCCCGGCTTTCGCCGGGATGACGGGATCGGGCAACATCGACGGATCTGAGGGGCGCTTCCGAGCGCCTCTTTTTTGCTTGTATTTGCAACTGTTTCTCAATAGCAAGATGAGGCAGTCCCCTCCTGCCGGCCGCTGCATCTTAAAGATGCGCTTTAAAGCGGCCGGCATCTTTTCGAACCGGAAGAGGCGGACCACTTGGACCGGGAGGACGACACCATCATGCAAAGCAGCGCGCTGATCCGCCAGTTGAGCGAGCAACCCCGGGTGCGCGATCTCTCGGTCGAAGCCGCACAGGCGGTTCTCGCGCTCCGTTACTGCATCCTGTGCCGCCGCAGCGAGCGCGACCCGATCCCCGAACTCGAACGGCGCTGGGGCAACATCCTGGCCGCGCGGCGCTATCGCCTCGTGGTCGAGGCGATCGGCCATGTCTGGCCGGACCCCTTTGTCGTCGCCCCGCCCTGCTGCCCGCGCATCAGTTTCGACGAGGCGCTGCTTGCCGCGATGGTGAGCGCTGCGGCGCAGCGCGACCGGCCACAGTTCGACTTGCTGACCGCCGAGATGCTGGGCGGCGACGCGCGCGAGATGATCTTCGCCGCGCTGGAGAATTTCATCCGTGCGCAAAAGCCGGAGCGGATCTAGCATAGCAAAAATGGGGGATTACCCATTGCCGTTATGAGTAGGAAACCGACGTCTTACAGCTTCGTCATCCCGGACTTGATCCGGGATCCACGGCGACAGCGCAGCTATGGATCCCCGATCAAGTCCGGGATGACGATAAGGCGAATATCCTCCCTGTCGCGCAGCGATGGGAATGATAAACGGCAGCATCGGTCGTTAGCTGAGGCTCGCCCCCTACTTGCCAGCCTTGTCGCTCACCGCCTTGATCACGAGCGCCTTGTCGTCGACCAAATAGCGCTTGGCTAGCAGCTGCAACTCTGCCGGCGTCGCGGCTTCGACTTCGCCAATCCCCTTGCGGCTGCGGTCTAGGCGATCGGTCTGGCTCGTCGCCTCGGCGACATAGTTCAACCAATAGGCGTTTTCACGCCGCGATTTGGTCATCGCTTCGACCAGTGGCTTGCGCGCGCGGTCGAGCAGGTCGGCATCGACGGGGGCGTCGCGCAGCTCCTTGGCGATCGCAAAGATAGCGGCGCGCGTTGTCGCCAGATCCTTGTGATCGACATTGCTTGCGGCGAAGAGATGGCCGTAGCCTGGAAATTCGTCCGACAGGCTGGCGGCCGCGCCGGGACTGTAGCTTTCCCCGAGCTTCTCGCGCAATTCCTCGGTCAGCTTCAATTGCATGACGCGCGCAAGCAGGTTGAGCCGCATCGCTTCGCTCAGGTTGCTGTCGTCGCGCGCGGGCCAGTAGACGCGCAGCTCGGCCTGCTCGGCCGGCCCCTTGTGGATCAGCGTCCGCTCGCTGCGGTCAGCCGCAAATTCACGCACCCGCGCCTCGCGGCGCAAATTAAAGGCGGCACGGCGTTCGGGCAATGCGCCAAAGGACGCCGCGATCGCATCGATCGCCGCCTGCTCGTCGATGTCCCCGACGACGCCGATCTCGATCGCGCCCTTTGCAAAGCTGTCGGCAACGACCGGTTTCAGCTGCGCCCAGTCGAGCGTCATCAGCTTGGCGAGCGGCGGGGTCTGCGAGCGCGGGTCGTCGTTGGCCAGAATGCCCCCCGCGTCGCGGCCGATCACCGCCGCAGGGGTCGCATCATTCGCGGCATATTGCTGCGGCAGCACGCGGCGGATCAGCGCAAGCCCGTCGGGGCGATAGCCGGGGTGGGTCAGAAACGCCGCCATCAACTTCGCCTGTAGCCCAAAATCTTCGGGCGAGGTCAACGCGCTGCCGCCAAACGCATCGGTGGCATTGCCGAAACTGGGGCTGACCGTCTTGCCCGCGAGGATCGAACGCAGTTCGTCGAGGCTATGCGCCTCGAGCCCGCCCAGCATCAGTGATCCCGCCAGCGACACCTTCGTCGGATCGTCGCGCGTCGCGAGCAGATTGCCGCCATCGACACGCAGCGACAGCATCACGCGGTCTTTCTGAAAATCAGTTTTCTTGATGTTGAGCATAACATTGTTTGCGAAGCGGACCCGGCGGATACCGAGATCCTCGATCCGATCGTCGCTGACGATTCGTCCCGGGGTGCCGAAATTGTCATAGGCGAAGGCCGCATTGGCAGCTTCGGTCGGCGCCGCTACCGCAACCTGGGCCGAGCTGCGCAACGCGGCGAGGATCGCGTCGGTGCCGCCGTCGATCGGCTTTTTCGCCGAAACCCGCGCGAGCGGCGCACTGAAGCCCTCCATTCGCTTGCGGAACGCCGCGGTAACCGCCGCGGCGCTGAGCGATGGTGCGGTCGCCTCAAACAACGCCTGCGACGTTTCAGGGCGGGCAAAAACGAAATCGCCCTTCGCCGCGGCAATCAGCGTGTCGGCGAGCGCATCGCTGCGCCGCGTCGTCACCCCGGCAACCGCATTGCGCAGCGCGGTACGCCGCGTCGCCAGTTGCTCGGCAACTTCGGCTTGAGTGAAGCCGTGCTCGATAGCGCGGCGCTGCTCCTGTTCGATCAGCGCCAGCGCTTCTTGCCACGCGCCCTCCTTGGCGACCGCTCCGACGGTGACCTGATCGAAGACCTTCCAGCCCGCCGCTTCACTGAAATAACCGCCCAAGATCGGCGAATCCTCGTTGAGCGCAAGCTTCGCCAGACGGCGGTTGACGATCGCTTCGCCGACATCCTCGGCGAGCGTGCGCGCGCGCTTCGCCTTGGTATCGGCTTCGTCGACCCACGGTTTGAAGGCCGCGAGGGTGACCGAATCCTGGATCGCGGGATCGATGAAATCGTCGGCCGCCGCGGCGCGATGATAATCGATCGTGCCGATGTCAGGATTGGCGCCGGCGGCACCGCGCCCCTTCCAGTCGCCGAAACGCGCCTTGATCTTGGCCTCGACCGCCGCAGGATCGAAATCGCCGACCATCACCAGTGTCGCCCGCTCCGGCCGGTAGTAGCGATCATACAGGTCGCGCAGCCGCGCCGCTGGCGCAGTCTTTATCACCTCTTCGGTGCCCACCGGCAGGCGGCTCGCAACCTTCATCCCCTGCATCTGGAAATCGAGCTGGTCGATCAGATTGCGCAGCTGATAGGTGTCGCGGGCGCGACGTTCGGACAGGATGATGCCGCGTTCGCGATCGACCGCAGTCGGATCGATCGCGAGCTCTCCACCGGTCTCGCGCATCAGCATCAGCCCGGTGTTGATCAGATCGTCCGAAGCATTGGGCAGGTCGAGCTGGTAGATCGTCTCGTCAAAGCCTGTCGACGCATTGGTATCGGCGCCGAACGCCAGCCCTTTGCGTTCGAGCAGCTTGATCATCTCGCCTTCGGGCACGTTGGTCGATCCGTTGAACGCCATATGTTCGAGGAAATGGGCCAGCCCACGCTGGTCCTCGGCCTCGGCAAAGCTGCCGACGTCGAACCGCATCCGCAGGACGACGCTGTCCTTGGGCGTGCTGTTCGCTAGCAGCGCATATTTCATCCCGTTGGGCAGCACGCCAAAGACGATGTTCGGATCGACCGGCACATCGCTGGCGGCGAAGTTCCATGCTTTCCCGGCCTCGGTTTGCGGATTGGTGGCTGTGGTCGCGGTGGTGGGCGCCGCCGTATCGCGGGCAAAGACCGGTGCGGCGGTCGCGATCAGCAGGACGAGGGGCGACAGCGCGGTCGAAACACGCCGGACAAAGGATTTGGTCATGCCCAACGGTGTGGCTACCCCCCCGCGGCCGGTCAAGCGCTGGTTATGCGACCCACCCGATGCTTTCGACCGACGACGTCTGGCGGCGATCGGCTGCCTTTGCGGCATAAAGTGCTGCGTCGGCGACCTCGAAGAGATTGCGTGCCATATGCCCATGCTCGGGCCACGACGCGGTGCCGATGCTGGCGCCCACGCGGATCAGACGACCGTCGATGCGATAGGGCGCGGCGAGCGCTGAAAGAATGTGGTCGGCGAGAGAGGTTTCGAGCAGCTGCGATCCGGCCGGCGCCAGGATTGCAAATTCGTCGCCACCCTGCCTCGCGACGACGGCATGCCGGCCGCACGCCCCGCGCAGCCGCTCGGCAATTTCGCACAGCAGCAGGTCACCGACGGCATGCCCATGCGCATCATTGACCGGTTTGAACCCATTGAGATCGAGCAACGCGATGGCGAAATGGCTGTCGGCGCCCGCGGCCGCGATTTCATGGTCGAGACAAAGGTCGAATTCACGCCGATTGGCCAGCCCAGTGAGCGGGTCGGTGTGCGCGAGCTCGCGCATCTGGCGCTGCAATTCGAGCAGGTCGATCACCTGGCCATGCTGCTGGATCACCATACGGAGCAGGAACAGGGTCGCGATGACCAGACTGGTGCCAGCCGCAATTTCGGGCGAGCGCCCCGACGTCAGCATCAACAGCGCAACGGGACCCAGTCCGACCCCAAGGTTCACGAACGTCGCAAACCGGATCGACGACAGGCAATAGGCAGTCGCGAGCGACCCCATCGCCATGATCATCGCATAATAGCTGTGCGTCGCCGCAGGGGCAGCAAGCCAGTTGGTCACCGTCCAGACGCTGCACATCAGCCCCGTGATGCCCGACAGCCAGCTGGCCTCCCGGATCATGCGGCGCGCGCGGCGCGGGCTCATTTTGCGGCCGCGATTGTGCATGAGGAACAGGAAACCGAGGATGCCAACAAGGGCGAGGATCACCGGAAAACCGATGCGAACCGCCGGATGAACCGCCGCGACCCCCGCATAAATCGCAGATGGGGTCGTCGCCGCGAGCATCAGGAAGAGCATCGGGGTCAGCGTCTCGATGCGATTGGCGCGCAGTATCGCGACATCGTCCCGGATTTCCTCCGGCACCGGCGGAAAAATCCGCATGATCAACCTGTTAAAGACCCCCGTCATGACGACGGCCTAACAACTCATGGTAAATCAACCCTTAAAGCCAAGCGGCCCCGGCCCGGCACCGCCCGATCAGCTGCCCTTTTTCTTCCGATGGCTTTCGAGATCGAGCACGGCATTATCGCCGCCCTCGGGCAGCAGGCCCAGTCGGCGCGCGACTTCCTGATAGGCTTCGACTTCGCCGCCGAGGTCGCGGCGGAAGCGATCCTTGTCGAGCTTCTCGTTTGTCGTCATGTCCCAAAGGCGGCACCCGTCGGGGCTGATCTCGTCGGCGAGGATGATGCGGCTGAAATCGCCTTCGTACAGGCGGCCAAATTCAAGCTTGAAATCGACCAGACGAATGCCGACCGCAGCGAACATGCCCGACATGAAGTCGTTGATGCGGATCGCCATGTCCTGAATGTCGTGAAGCTCGTCCTGGCTGCACCAGCTGAAACAGGCGATATGCTCTTCGGCAACGAGCGGATCGCCCAGCGCGTCGTCCTTGTAGCAATATTCGATCAGCGTGCGGGGAAGCTGGGTGCCTTCCTCGATACCGAGGCGCTTCGACAGCGTGCCTGCCGCGACATTGCGCACGATGACTTCGATCGGCACGATCTCGACCTGGCGGATCAGCTGTTCGCGCATGTTCAGGCGGCGGATGAAGTGATGCGGCACGCCGATATTGCCGAGCAGCGTGAAGACATGCTCCGAAATCCGGTTGTTCAGCACGCCCTTGCCGCTGATCGTGCCCTTTTTCTGCGCGTTGAACGCGGTCGCATCATCCTTGAAATACTGGATCAGCGTGCCCGGTTCGGGGCCCTCGTACAGGATCTTCGCTTTGCCTTCGTAGATCTGGCGGCGACGGGACATGGCGTGCAAACTTTCTGTCGGAACCAAATGAATGACCCCGGCAAAGCGACTCAGATGGAGGCGCGGCGCCGGGGCGATGGGGGGCCTATAGCGGCAAAGGTCGGGCGCGTCATCCCCGGCATCGCGGCCACCTCCTTACGTTTACGTCAACTAGAGCTTGCACTCTCCCGTGTCGCTTGCAACGATGAACGAAGCCAAGGGAGAGACAGATGAGCTTCGACCAGATTCGCCTCGACAAGCATGAGGGCATCGCGCTGCTGACGTTGCACCGCCCCGACCGGATGAACGCCTTCACGACGGAAATGATGCTAGAAATCGTCGCGGCGCTCGACGAGTGCGACGCCGACGACGGCGTCCGCGCGGTGATCTTTACCGGATCGGGCGACCGCGCCTATTGCGCCGGCGCCGATCTGGGTCAGGGCGCCGCCACCTTCGACTATGACAAGCGCACCGACAAGCTGGCGATCCTGCCCGATGGCATGTCGGCAAGCCCGGTCAGCGAAGACGGCACGATCGACTGGTCGCACCCGCTGATCCGCGATTCGGGTGGGCGCGTGTCGATGCGGATCTTCGACTGCAAAAAGCCGGTATTGGGAGCGATCAACGGCGCCGCGGTGGGTATCGGCGCGACGATGACGCTGTCGATGGACGCTCGCCTCGCCAGCGCGACCGCGCGCTACGGCTTCGTCTTCGCGCGCCGCGGGATCGTGCCCGAAGCGGCGTCGAGCTGGTTCCTGCCCCGCCTCGTCGGCATCCAGAACGCAGTCGACTGGTGCTATTCGGGCCGCCTGATCGACGCCGCCGAAGCACATGAAAAGGGGCTCGTCCAATCGGTCCACAAGCCGGGCGAGCTGGTCGACGCCGCGATCGCCAAGGCGCGCGAGTTGACCGATCACAGCGCCCCGGTATCGGTCGCGCTCACTCGCCACATGCTGTGGCGCATGCTCGGTGCGCCGCACCCCATGAGCGCGCACCGCTGGGACAGCCGCGCGATCTTCGCCCGCGGACGCAGCGCCGACGCCGCCGAGGGGGTGTCGAGCTTTCTCGAAAAGCGCCCCGCCAACTTCACCGTCAGCGTCGCGAACGACTATCCCTGGTTCGCCGAATTCGAGGATGCGCCGCCGTACAGCTAAGCCGCGTCATATCTCCGCCGCCCACGCGCCGCCGTCATGCTGTGCGTTTCCTTGAGCGCCGGCGTATGGCTGCGGATCGTTTCAAGATTGTGCCAGTTCGCGGTGACCCGCTCGCGCGTTAGCTGCACTGAGACATAACCCCGATTCTGCGTGTTGGCCCATGCAAGCTGGGGCGAGGACGCACGCAGCGCCGATACACGCGCCGCGTCGGAAATGCCTTTCGTATAGGCTTCATACCCCGGCGAGGTGACGCTGTGCCCGCCGACCTCGATCCCCGCCGGGCGCCCGTCGTGCGACAGGTCGAACGCCCAGGCGTTATGGCTGTCGCCCGACAGCGTGACGAGATCGGCGTCGGCTTTCTGCGCTGCCGCGAGCAGGCGCGAGCGCGCCGCCGGATAGCCGTCCCAGCTGTCCATGTTGAGCGGCAGCCCCGCCTTTGCCGCCAGCTGCGACACCTCGACGCGGCGCTTCACATAGTCGGGCTGGTCGGCGCCGAACCAATTGCGCGATTCGGATGGCGTGAACAGGCTGCCCATGACGATCTGCTGCGCGCAGACCTGCCAGCGCGTTCCGCTTTTCACCGAACGGTCCAGGCCGTCGAACAGCCAATTCTCCTGTTCGGCGCCCATCAACTGCCGCGCGGGATCGCGGTAATCACTCTCGGCGAATTGCTTCAGGGTTGCGGCAACGTCGCGCTTGCCCTTCAGAATCTCGCCCAGCTCGAACGGCCGGTCGCGCGCGGTGATCCGCGTTTCGGGCAGGAAGATCGTCGCCAGGTCCCCCGCCTGATACTGGCGCCAGCGCGCGTCGGCGGCGGGCATCCATTCGCCATGCGCGCGCTCGGCGGCGGCTTCACGCGCGCCATTCGCCCTCGCCTTCATTGTGATTCTCGGCGCCGCCTTTCCACACGTCGTTCGCGAATTCATGGTCGTCCCATTGCGCGATCACCGGGAACAGCTGGTGCAACCGCTGCAAATCGGGATCGCTGCGATAGGCGGCGTAGCGGAGTCGATAGTCCGCGAGCGCGACAATCTCCTGCGTCGGCTGGATATCGCGGCCAGGCAAGGCGTCCTTCAGCGCGGGATAGTCGCCGACCTTATATTCATAGAGATAGTCGCCGACGTGCGCGACGAGGTCGATATCGTTCCGCGCGGCGGCATGGGCATAGGCATTGAACCAGCCGAACGGCAGGTTCGAGCAGGAGAAGAGCGCGATGGTGAAGGCGCTCGTCGGGCCGGTGGGCAACGTCCGCGTCCGGCCGGTCACCGATCTGGTGCCGTCGGGGGCGATGAAGCGATAGAAATACCAGCGGCCGGGTTGAAGGCCGTCGACGACGATTTTCGCGCAATGATCGCGTTCGCCCTCGGCGATGACGCTGCCGCCACCAGCGACGCGTCCAAAATCGGCGCTTTCGGACAGTTCGACGGTCAAGGCGCTGTCGTTCGCCGCGGCGTAGCGTGTCCACAGCAGCACCGAATTGGCCCCCGGCTCGCCGCTCGCGACGCCATGGGTGAAGCCCTGTGCCATGTTCGCAAGCGCCGCGCCGGGCAGCGACAAGGCCGCGAGCCCCGCGGTGCCGAGCTTGATCAGCAGGCGCCGGTCCAATTCGCCCCAAAGCTGGTGCATCGCAACTCTCCCTCTCGTCCAACCCGGTTTTTTTGGTCTGCCTTTGTTACGATTCGGCGCGGCTATCCCAGCACGCCCAGCGCGAGCAGCAGCAGCATGAACATGATGACCGCATACAGGCTGAAAAAGAGCAGCAATGTCGCGCGAGCAAGCGCGCCGAACCGCGACGAACGATAGGCGCCGCGCAGTTGCTGGTACATATGGAAAGGCACATAAAGCATCGCGAACGCCGTCGCGACATCGCCGAATATCGTCAGGTTGAACAATCGCACGGCGACGAACAAGAGCAGCATGAAGCTGATCGAATAAGTGACGAAGACGAAATGGTCGTACGTGTGAAAGCGGCGGCTGAACGGAAAGAGCAGCCACATGAAGGGCAGCGACAACGGGATCAGCGCCCATGCGAATTTATAGGCATTCGCCTGCAATTTGTAGAGCACGAGCGCCGGGTTCGCGATCGCCTTCTCCAGCCCATGGTCGATGAAGGGGACGCCGGTATTGACCTTGGTGCGCGAGAGAAACTCGATGCCGGTCATCATCTGCTCAGAGGGATCGTCGAGCACCGGTGGCCCCTTGTCGCGCTCCTCCTTGCTGAGGCTGCGCGCGACACCGAGATAGTCAGCGCTTTTGAGAAGCGTTGCGCGCTCCTCGACGAGCAGTATCCGCTCGGCTGGCTTCAGATCCTTTGCTGCGAGGCGCGCGTCGACGCGCTTGACCTCTTCCTCGAAACTTTCCTTGAGCGCGTTCGAGCGCGTCTGCTCGGCTGCCGCCTTGGCGATCCCCTCGCCGACCCCGCCGCCACTACCGACGACGGCCAGCACGGCATAGGTGAGGAAAACCGCGAACAGGAACAGCGCAAGCGGCGAGATGAAACGCGCGCGTTCGCCATGGATGTAGCGGCGCGTCAGATCACCGGGCCGCCACGCGAGCAGCGGCAGCGTGTTCCAGATCTTGCCTTCGAAATGAAAGATCGCGTGAACCAGATCGTGTCCGATCGCGCCAAAACTGCGATGCACGTCGGCGCGCTGGCCGCAATAATGACAATGCGACCCGGCAAGACTGGTGCCGCAATTAAGGCAGCGCAGCGGCGCGTGACCGGGGTTCGCGCCGCCATGGCGCGATTCGACCGCATGTCCCGCCAGACCGGCGGTGACCGCCGCCCCGATGCCTTCGATATCCCCGCTCATGGCGCCCTGCCTAAAGGCGCGCGAGGAAGGGCGCAACGGGACTTTCGGGGCTCACGCAAAACGTGATAGTGGCAGCGTCATGAACGCCCAAGCCCTGACCGCCCCGCCGATGCCCGGCGACGCCCCCGCCCTGATCGCCGACATGGGCGCGCGCGCGCGCGCCGCCGCGAAACAGCTCGCGCTGAAGGCGACGGTGGACAAGGCCGCCGGGCTGGTTGCGGCGGCGGCACAGATTCGCGCCCGGGTGACCGTAATTCTGGCCGCCAATGCAGAGGATATGACTGCAGGAAGGACAAACGGCCTGTCGGGCGCGATGCTCGACCGGTTGCGGCTCGATGCGGGCCGCCTCGCCGGGATCGCCGATGCCATCGATGCGGTTGCCGCGCTCCCCGACCCTTCAGGCGCCGAAATCGACCGCGTGACGCGGCCCAACGGGTTGGTGCTCAGCCGCGTGCGCGTGCCGCTCGGCGTCGTCGGCATCATCTATGAAAGCCGCCCCAATGTGACCGCCGACGCCGCGGCGCTCGGGCTGATGTCGGGCAACGCCGTGATCCTGCGCGGCGGCAGCGAGGCGGTCCATTCGAACCGTGCGATCCACGCGGCATTCGCGGCGGGGCTGGTCGATGCCGACCTGCCCGCCGATGCGGTGCAACTCGTACCCATGCAGGACCGCGCCGCGGTCGGTGCGATGCTGCGCGCGCAAGGGCTGATCGACATCATCATCCCGCGCGGCGGCAAAGGCCTTGTCGCGCGCGTCCAGGACGAGGCGCGCGTGCCCGTGCTCGCGCATCTCGACGGGATCAACCACCTCTATATCGACGGCGCGGCCGATCCGGCAAAGGCGATCGACCTGGCCGTGAACGCCAAGATGCGCCGCACCGGCGTCTGCGGCGCGACCGAGACGATCCTGGTCGACCGCGCCTATCCCGCACCGCTGGCGATCATCGATGCGCTGGTCGCAGCGGGCTGCGAAGTGCGCGGCGACAAAGCCATCATGGTATTGAGCCCGCATGTCGAAACCGCGTCGACCGCCGACTGGGACTGCGAATATCTCGACGCGATCGTCTCGATCGCCATGGTCGATGGCCTCGACGGCGCGCTCGCACATATCGACGCGCATTCGAGCCGCCACACCGACGCGATCGTTACCGAGGATGCCGCGACCGCCGAACGCTTCCTCGCCGAAGTCGACAGCGCGATCGTCATGCACAATGCCTCGACGCAGTTCGCCGACGGCGGCGAATTCGGCCTCGGCGCCGAAATCGGCATCGCCACGGGTCGCCTCCACGCCCGCGGCCCGGTCGCGCTCGAAGGGCTCACGACATATAAATGGCTTGTGCGCGGCACGGGTCAGGTCCGGCCTTGACGGAAACTAAACGCCTGTGGCGTCCCGTCGGCCCCAAGGAACTCGCGCTGATCGCCGCTAGCGGTATGCGTGAATTCCCGCCAAGGCTGCCCGACCAACCGATCTTCTATCCGGTCACCACGTTCGATTATGCGGTGAAGATCGCGCGTGACTGGAACGTCCCTGCGTCGGGATCCGGCTTTGTGACCGAGTTCGACGTCTCGACCGACTATCTCGCCGGCTATAAGGTCGAGCAAGCGGGCGGACGCGCACATCAAGAATATTGGATTCCGGCGGAAGAATTGCCCGCCTTCAACCAAGCGATCATCGGCCATATCAGAGTGGTGAAATCATTCCCCGAATGATCCCCACCGGCCTCCTCGGCGGCAGCTTCAATCCCGCGCATGGCGGGCATCGCGCGATCAGCCTGAATGCAATCGATGCGTTGGGTCTCGATGAGCTTTGGTGGCTGGTGTCGCCGGGCAACCCGCTGAAGCCCAGGGCGGGCATGGCTTCGCTCCCCGCGCGGCTCGCTTCGGCGCAGCGCGCGGCGCGGCGTTCCCCGATTCGCGCAACGGGAATCGAGGCCGAACTCGGTACGCGCTACACGATCGATACGCTCAAAAAGCTCGTCCGCCGCTACCCCGACCGGCAGTTCATCTGGATCATGGGAGCCGACAATCTGGCCCAACTGCCCCAATGGCGCGACTGGCGGGGGATCGCCCGACTCATGCCGATTGCGGTTATCGCGCGTCCGGGCTATAATGACCGCGCCCACGCAAGACGTGCGATGGGTTGGCTTCGGCGCTTCGTCCGGCCCGCGGACCATAAATTACATTGGACGGACTGGAGACCGCCCGCCCTCGTGTTCCTGCGTTTTTCGCCCGATGTGCGATCCGCAACTGCGATACGGCAGGCCAACCCCCGCTGGTTCGAACGCTATGAAGGTCGCGCAATGCGCGATCCGCTGACGCGCTCGCGGCTTGTGGACACGAACAGGAAAGGACGCATTTGATCTCCGCAACCCAGGATGCCGCCGCAGGCGCCGCATCCGCAAATGACAGCGTGGAATCGCTCCACGCATTGATCCTCCACCAGCTGGATGAGGATCAGGCCCAGGAAACCATTTCCATCCCGCTTGCCGGCAAAAGCAGCATCGCCGATCATATGGTGATCGCAAGCGGCCGGTCGACGCGCCACGTCTCGGCGATCGCCGAAAAACTGGCGCAGCGGATCAAGCAGGAAGCGGGCCGCCACGTTCGCGTCGAAGGATTGCCCAATGCCGATTGGGTTCTGCTCGATGCAGGCGATGTCATCGTCCATCTGTTCCGTCCCGAGGTGCGTAGTTTCTACAACCTCGAGCGGATGTGGTCGTTCGGCGACGCGCCGCCGGTCACGCTGGCAAATTGACGTCCCTGCCCTGCCAAGGGTAGGCGGAGCGTCATGTTGCTGCACATCATCGCGCGCGGGCGCATCGGGCGCGGGCCCGAGGCCGAACTGGTCGAGCGCTACATGAAGCGCGTAACCTGGGCGCAGAAGATTTCCGAGCTTCCGGACACGGGCGGCCGTATGCCTGCCGCCGCCGTCAATAGCCGCACCATATTGCTGGACGAGGGGGGCGACCAGATGTCGTCGCTCGAATTTGCCAAATTGCTCGAAAACTGGCGCGACAGCGGGGTGCGCGAGGCGCGCTTTTGCCTAGGCGCCGCCGATGGCTTCACCGCGCAGGAACGCGAAGGTGCGGACGAGGTGATCGCCTTTGGCCGCGCGACCTGGCCGCATCTGATGGCGCGCGCGATGGGTTTTCGGCGGTGCGGCCCTCGCGTTGGCACAGAGCGACGTCTTCGATCCGCAGGCGATCGCGGCGCGCGAGCGCACGCAGTTGGTCGATGCCAAACAGCAATCGGCGGCAGCGATGGCGCGCAGCGCCCTGCTCGAGAAACAGGCGGCGGCGGCGAGCGGCGAAGCCGACCGACTCAAAAAACGCAGCGCCGCGCTGGCTGCACGCATCCAGTCGGCCGAGGCCGACATCAGTGCTGGCGAAGCGCGCGTTGCATTGGTCAACCGCCGTCTCACCGCCCAGCGCGCGCGGCTGGCGCAGCAGCAGCAGCCGCTGCTCGAACTCGCCGCCTCGCTCCAGCAGCTCAGTCGCCAGCCGCCGGTCAGCGTGCTCGCGCAGCCGGGATCGCTCACCGACATGGTCCACGCGCGTGCGGTGATCGACGCCGCCATGCCCGTGATCGAACGCCGCACCGCCGGGGTGCGCGAGGAATTGACGTTACTGCAAACGACCCAGCGGCAGCAGGCGGTAGCGCTGCGGGCCCTTTCCGCGAGCAAGATACAGCTCGCAGAGCGCCGCAACGCGCTGACGCGGCTGGAAAATGAAGGCCGAATGCGCTCGCGCGAACTGATGAGCAGCGCGCAGCTGGAGGCCGACCGCGCGCTGGGGCTGGGCGAGAAAGCCCGCGATATTGTCGAACTGATGGACGCGCTCGAGACCGATGGCATGGTGCGCGGCGAACTGGCGCAGCTCGCCGGCCCGCTGCCGCGCCCGCGCAATCCTTCCAGCACCGTCGTCAACGCCGCCCCGCCCGCCTCCGCGGAGGCAGAACTCACACAAGGCGCCTATCGCCTGCCCGTTGTCGGGCGCATTGTCGCCGGGTTGGGAGAGGTCAACGACAGCGGCGTCCGCTCGCGCGGTGTTACGATTGCGGCGCGTCCGGGCGGCCAGGTCGTCGCCCCCGCCCCTGGCCGCGTCAGCTTTGCCGAGGATTATCGCGGCTATGGCAAGATCGTGATCATCGACCATGGCGGCGGCTGGGTGTCGCTGCTGACCGGCATGATCGGTCTGTCGGTCGCGGTCGGCGACACGCTCGACGCCGGCGCGCCGATCGGCCGCGCCGGGTCCGACGACAGCCGCATCACCGTCGAACTGCGCCGCGGCGGCCGCCCGGTCGATATTGTCGCGATGATCGGGTAATTGCGCGCGTTAATCACCCATTCGGGCGCCGTCCCCTATCGGGATGCACCGCTTGACGCCTGCGCAATTGCGTAGGAGGATGGTGGGCCGCGGTATATAAGGCGGGAAATCCTGCCTGAGTGAAAGACGCACATGACCGACTCGACCAATTTGCCCGTGGCTTCAAAACGCCGCTTTGCGTTGTGGCAGGGCGCCGCCGCGCTCTCGACGCTGGCGCTCGTCCCGCTCGCAACCGGCGCGATGGCGACGGTCGACAGCAAGACGCAGGAAGAAATTTCGCGCTTCATGGATGTCTATCTTGAAGTGAAGTCGAATTATGTCGAACCGGTCGACGATTCGAAGCTGATCGAGGGCGCGATCAACGGGATGCTCGCCAGCCTCGACCCGCATTCGGGTTATCTTGACGCGCGCGGCTTTTCAAACCTGCGCACCCAGACCGACGGCGAATATGGTGGCCTCGGTCTGTCGGTGACGATGGAAGACGGCGTCGTGAAAGTCATCGCGCCGACCGCCGACACCCCCGCCGACAAGGCCGGAATCAAGTCAGGCGACTATATCACCCATATCAACAAGGAACTGATCTTTGGCCTGACGCTCGACGAGGCGGTCGAACAGATGCGCGGGCGCCCGGGCACCAAGATCGACATCACCCTCGTTCGCGAAGGTCAGGACAAGCCGATCGAAATGTCGCTGACCCGTGAAGTCATCGACCTGAAACCCGTCAAATGGGAAGTCAGCGGCGATGTCGGCGTTCTGACCGTCACCAGCTTCTCCGCCGATGCGACCACCGATTTGCGCGCGGCGATGATGGCGGTCGAAAAATCGCTGGGCAAGAAACCACGCGGCTGGATTCTCGACCTGCGCTCGAACCCCGGCGGACTGCTCGACGAAGCGGTCGGGATCAGTGACCTGTTCCTCGATCGCGGCGAAATCGTGTCGCAGCGCGGCCGACGCAAGGGCGACATCGAACGCTTTTTCGCCGAGCCCGGCGACCTGGCGAGCGGTGCTCCGGTGGTCGTCCTGATCGACTCGGGGTCGGCGTCGGCGTCCGAAATCGTTGCCGGTGCCCTGCAGGACCAGCATCGCGCGGTCGTCATGGGCGAACGCAGTTTCGGCAAGGGATCGGTGCAGACCGTGCTGCCGCTATCCGACACCACCGCGCTCCGCCTGACCACCGCGCGCTATTACACCCCGTCGGGGCGCAGCGTGCAGGAGGGCGGGATCGATCCCGACATTCGGGTGCCGCAGCTGTCCGATCCCGATTACGCATCGCGGCCGAAATTCCGCGAAAGCGACCTGCGCCGTCACCTGATCAACGAGAAAAAGGTCGACGACGGATTGCTCGAAAAGGACGAAAAGGCCGATCCGCGCTTCACCGCGAGCGCCGCCGACCTGAAGGCCAAGGGGATCGAGGATTTCCAGCTCCACTATGCGTTACAGACGATCGGGCGCATCAGCCCGACGGCACCGCGCATGGCAGCGCAGGCGACGAAACCCGGCGCCAAACCCGCGCGGCGCAACTAAGGGTTCACAGACATGCTGAAATCGCGCTTTGCTGCGCCGGTGGGCGCGCTCGCCGCGCCGCTGCTGCTTTATGGCGGGGCGCTGGTGTCGCAATACGGCTTTGGCCTGTCACCATGTGAGATGTGTTACTGGCAGCGCTGGCCGCATCAGGCAGCGATCGTGCTCGCGCTGCTCGCGCTGTTGCTGCGCAGCAACGACAAGGTGATGCGCGCGCTGACGCTGTTCGCGGCCATTGCTATCGCGGTCTCGGGCGCAATCGGCATCTACCATGCCGGGGTCGAATATGGCTTTTGGGAAGGTCTAACCACCTGCGCGACCGGCGGCGGCGGGCCGGTGTCGCTCGACGCGATCATGAACGCCCCGCTGATCCGCTGTGACACAGCGCAATGGACCTTGTTCGGAATTTCGCTCGCTGGCTTCAACGCGATCTTTTCCCTCGGCGCGGCGGCGCTCGTCTTGACCTTGCTGCGCCGTCGGCCCACATCGGCGGCATGAGCCCAAAAAATGCCCGCGACGACAAAAACGCGTCGATGATCCGCGTCGATCAGGCTGGCGAATATGGCGCGACGCGCATCTATGCCGGCCAGCTTGCGGTGATGGGCGATCGTCACCCGATGGCGCGCGAGATCGCGCATATGGCAGAGCAGGAAGAGCGGCACCGCAAATTTTTTGACGATATGATCGCCAAACGCGGCGTGCGTCCGACCGCGCTTCAGCCGTTCTGGAACGTCGCGGGCTTTGCGCTGGGCGCGGTGACCGCCGCAATGGGGCCGCGCGCCGCGATGGCGTGCACCGCCGCGGTCGAAACCGAGATCGATCGCCATTATCGCGACCAGCTCGATGAACTCGGCGACAGCGACCCCGAACTCAGCGCCGCGGTCGCCGATTTCCGCGCCGAAGAACTGCAGCATAAGGACACCGCGATCGCTGCGGGCGCCGAAAGCGCGCCGGGCTATCCGGTGTTAAGCCTCGCAATACGCGCCGGTTGCCGTGCAGCTATCGCGCTGTCGAAGCGTATCTGATAGAGTTCAGGCCCACGCATTCGTTCATGACCGATGCAGGGTTGCGGTGCCAAGTCGCACCAACCAAGACAAAGGAATATCCGATGACCCGCCTGCCCCTGTTCGCGCTGATCCTCGCCGGTAGCGCCCTCTCGGTACCTGCCGCGGCGCAGCAAGCGACGGTCGACGGGGAAAAGGTCAATCAGGTCGTTGTCTATGGCGACGATCAATGTCCCAAGAGTGCTGACGACGAAATCCTGGTGTGCGCCAAGCTCCCCGAAGGCGAGCGGTATCGCGTACCCGAGATGCTGCGCGGCAACCCGCTCGACGTGCGCAATGAGGCGTGGGCAAACAAGGTCGTCGCGGTCGAGCGGATCGGCCGCTTCGGCACCGACAGCTGCTCGCCGACCGGGCTCGGTGGTTTCACCGGGTGCACGCAGGCGCTGGTCGCGGGTGCGAAGGCCGAACGCCAGGCGGCGGACAAAACCGACTGGCAAGCGATGATCGCCGACGAACGCGCCAAGCGCCTGGCCGGTATTGATACGGCATCGGACGAAGTCGAGGCCGCGGTTCGGGCCGAGGAACGCGCGCTTGCCGAACGTCAGAAAGCCGCTGAGGAACTCGAACGGCAGGCCAGCGGCCAGGCACCGATGCCGACCGCTCCGGACGAAGCCGACGCCGAAGCATTGCCCGTCCCGCCGCGGCGCTGACGCCTTACATCGTCATTGCGAGCGCAGTGAAGCCATACAGAGCGGTTTATGCCGACGGTGGATTGCCGCGTTGCCTGCGGCGCCTCGCAACGCCGATTCGGCTTCGGCAGTGCACTCAGTTCAGCAAATATTGCTTCCAGAACAGCAGCGACGTCCAGAAACTATAGTCGGCATTTTCCTTCTTGGCGAAGCCATGTCCTTCATTGGTACCGACAAGGTGCCATGCGGTGCCGCCATTTTTGCGCACCGCCGCAACGATCTGATCGGCCTCTGACGCGGGAACGCGCGGATCGTTGGCACCGGTGACGACGAACAGCGGCTTTTTGATGTCGGCAACGCGGGTCAGCGGCGAGATTTCCATCAGTTTCTGGCGCTGCACCGGATCGCGTTCGTCGCCATATTCGACACGGCGCAGGTCCCGGCGATAATCCTGCGTGTTTTCCAGGAAGGTAACGAAGTTGGAAATCGCCACGACGCACAGGTTCGCGCGCAACTTGTCGGCATAATGGGTCGCGGCGGCGTAGCACATATAGCCACCATAGCTGCCGCCGGTCAGGCCGAAGCGCGCCGCGTCAAGCGACTTGTCCTTGGCCAGCGCATTGAGAAACGCGCCCATGTCCTTGACGCTATCCTCGCGCTTGAACGGGCCGTTGTCGAGACTGACGAAGGTCTTGCCATAGCCCGTCGAACCGCGGACGTTGGGATAGAAGAGCGCGATTCCCATTTCGTTCAGCATATAATTGCTGCGCCCCATGAAGCCGGGGCGCGACTGTGCCTCGGGACCGCCATGCACGCTCATGATCAGCGGACGCTTGCCGGGGAATTTTTCCGGGTCGGGCCGATAGAGGAAGCCCGACACCTCAAGCCCGTCAAAACTTTTGACCTTGACCAGTTCGGGTTCGACATTCTTCGTCACGTCGAGCCCACCGGTTTCGCTTTCGGTCCAGCGCGTCACGGCCAGCGTTTTTGGATCGACGCTGAATGCATCGGCAGCGCTTCGCGCCGAGGTGAAGGTGATGCCAACCTCGCCCCACGGCGCAATCTCCAGCCCGCCGATGATCCCTGCGGGGAGTTTATCGACCGTCCGCACCGCGCCGGTATTTGGATCGAACAGCCGCAGTTTTGCCATCCCGGCCTCGTTGACGACATAGGCGATGAAGCTGCCGTCCTCAGCGATGTCAAAGGTGTCGATGTCCCATTTTTCGGTCGGACCCCGGGGCGTAAATTTGCCCGTCGCCGGATCGAGCGTGCCGAGCCGCTGGAAATCGCTGCCCTCGTCGCTGGTCATCCAGATCGTGCCGTCGGGGGCAAAGCTCGCGCCGCCGAGCGCGACGGTCTTGCTGTGGTCGCCGATCGGCGTCATCGCGCCGTTCGCCAGATCGAGGCGGAACAAGTCGGCTTTCTGCACCGAGCTATATTTGCCGATGAGCGCCCAGCTCTTGTCCGCAGCGAAGTCGAGCAGGCCCCAGCCGCCGCCCTGGACCTCGGCCACCATCCGCCGCGACTGGGGATCGCGCGGGTCCATCACATAAATGTCGCTGTCGCGACCGTTACGCAGTGTCGAGGTGAAGGCGACGAGCTGGCCGTCCTGGCTCCAGGCGTTGAGCCCATTGCGGCTCTTGCCGTCGGTCAGCAAATCGAGCCGCCCGTTCTTCATCGCATAGATCTGATAGAATTCGCTGCCGCCAATGTCCTTTTGCACCAGCATCACATCGGCCTTCCCGGGCGCCCAGCTGCCCGACCCGACCGGCTCGGCTTCAAAGGTCAGCTGCTTGCGCGCGCCCATTGGCATCGCCACTCGGTGAAGTTGTGCCGTGTTGCCAAAGCGGGTGGAAATCAGCATCGATTTGTCGATCGGGTTCCAGCCGACAAAACTGGCGCCGCGGTTCTCCATATAAGGCCGCGTCTCTGCCGACAGTTCGGCGGTCACCTCAGGAACGCCGTCGGCAATCAGCGCCGCGG
This sequence comes from Sphingopyxis sp., assembly GCF_016704835.1. GTDB lineage: Bacteria > Pseudomonadota > Alphaproteobacteria > Sphingomonadales > Sphingomonadaceae > Sphingopyxis. The sequence continues at coordinate 279,019 of NZ_JADIZJ010000005.1, forward strand.
GTTTGGGTTCGACGGCAGGATTGTCGCCTTCAGCCGCCGCCGCGGCGAGCGGGAGCGTCAGGGCAGCGAGAAGGGCGAGATAGCGCATCGTGATGTTCCCCGTGTTGCAGTCAAGCAAGTCCACTGCGAATAGACGCCATCAACGTCGCAGGCGGATGCATAGCTTCGACCAACGGCGCCGCTGCTTCGACCACCGTCAGCCGCATTTACCGGTCGGTTCAGCGCCCTCACTGCGGCCGATTCGGCCCTTCATGCAATATTTTTGGTGATCTGGCGCGATTTGGTTGCGAATCCGGGGTGAATTGAGCGGAATTGTTAACGAATCGGTGCCAACCTGTCTTGACTTGGGAATATTGGGCTGAAATCGTGGCGTTTCTGGGAATCGCCAGCCTAAGGGGGCTGAAAAATGGCATCAGCATTCGGACCGCGCCTATGGCGGCGCTCGACACATAGTGTGCCGGCAGCGCGGAGTCTCGGCCGCCGCATGACCTGGCACGCCGCGACTGCGCTGGTTGCTTTCGCCATATTGCAAATCTGGCTGGTATCGAGCGCGATCGCCGCAGGGGCATCATCCACACTGATTTTTGTCGCACTGATCGTCCTTCTCGCCCTCGCCGTCCCCGTAGCGCGTTCGACCGAACGCCGCTGGTATCACCTCAGCCGTCAGGCGCTTGCCAGCTGGGGTCTGCACGCGCGCTTTCGCCGCGACGTCCGCCGCCTGTGGGTCGCTGCTCTAACACTGCCCTTTTTGTGGGTCAGCGGCGCAATGGCTGCGACTGACGCGATCGCGGCGATCGCCAACTAATCTTTCTGCGTTCCTCGTCTTCCCGGACCTGATCCGGGATCCATTCCAGCGGCGCAGTCATGAACCCCGGATCAGGTCCGGGCCGACGAAAATTGCAGACTTTGATTTTGACGCCCTGCTGCCCGCCGTATAGGGCGCGGCAATGCTCACCGTTTCCGAAGCCCTCGATCGCGCGCAGTTGCTGTGTGCCGCCGCCGCCAAGGCCGGCGCCGATGCCGCTGACGCGCTCTATTATTGCAATGCCGCCACGTCGGTCTCGATGCGGCTGGGCGCACTCGAGGATGTCGAGCGGTCGGAGGGGCAGGATATTTCGCTGCGCGTCTTCGTCGGCCAGCGCAGCGCCAGCGTGTCAACCGCCGACATGGATGCGCGCGAGCTGACGAAGCTGGTCTCCCGCTGCGTCGCGATGGCGCGCGAGGCCCCCGAAGATCCCTATGCCTCTCTGGCACCCGAAGCGCTGCTGTTCAAAGGCCAGGTTCCCGACCTCGACCTCGATGACGGCAGCGAAGCCGATCCGGCCGCGCTGCGCGAAGCCGCGCTGGCAGTCGAGGAAGCGGCGCGCGCGGTCGCCGGGGTCACCAACAGCGAAGGCGGCAGCGCCAGCCACAGCCGCACCCGCTTTGCGCTCGCCACCAGCCACGGCTTTGCCGGGGGTTACGGGTCGAGCGGCCACAGCCTGTCGGCGAGCGTCATCGCGGGCGAAGGCGCGAGCATGCAGCGCGACTATGGCTGGCACAGCGCGCATCATCTGGGCGATCTCGAAAGCGTCGAGGCGATCGGCACCCGCGCCGGAACCCGCGCCGTCGCGCGGCTCAATCCCGGCAAGGCACCGAACGGCAAGGTCCCCGTCATCCTCGATCCGCGCGTCGGCGGCGGCATCGTCGGCCACCTGCTCGGCGCGATCGCCGGACCCGCGATCGCGCGCGGCACCAGCTTTCTGCTCGGCAAGGAAGACCAACTATTGTTCGATCGCAGCATCGTCATTCGTGATGAGCCGCACCGGCCGCGCGGGTTGCGCAGCCGGGCCTTCGACGGCGAAGGCCTGCCGACCGCCGCGCGCGACCTGGTTGCCGACGGCAAGATCACCGGCTGGCTGCTCGACACCGCTTCGGCGAAGCAGCTCGGCCTGACCCCGACCGGTCATGCCAGCCGCGGCGGCGGCGCATCGGGGGTCGGCGCGAGCAATCTGCACCTGGCGGCCGGGCGTGTGACGCCTGCGGCACTGGTGGAAGGCATCGCCGACGGCGTCTATGTCACCGAGCTGATCGGCCACGGCGTTAACCCGGTCACCGGCGATTACAGTCGCGGCGCGTCGGGTTTCCGGATCAAGGACGGCGTGATTGCCGGGCCGATTGCCGAGTTCACCATTGCTGGCAATCTGATCGACATGTTCGCCGCGCTGGTCCCCGCCAACGACCTGGAGTTTCGCCATGGCATCAACGCGCCGACGCTGCGCATCGACGGCATGACCGTCGCGTCAAGCTGAACGGCGGCGGATGCCCGGCCGCAACCTCGAAGCCGCGATCGCCGCGACGCGCGAAGTCGGCGACATGGCGATGGCGCGATGGCGCGGAGAAGGAAAGGCGGTCGATGTCTGGCACAAGTCGCACGACAATCCGGTCAGCGACGTCGACCTCGCGGTCGATGCGCGGCTGAAGGCGGTACTCGGCGCGATGGTGCCCGAGGCGGGGTGGCTTTCCGAAGAAACTGCCGACAACGCCGACCGCTTGTCGTGCCGGGCGCTGTGGTGCGTCGATCCGATCGACGGCACCCGCGACTTCATCCGCGGCCGTCCCGGCTGGTGCGTGTCGGTCGCGCTGGTGATCGATGGCACGCCCGAATTCGGCATCCTCTATGCCCCCGCGCTCGACGAATTGTGGGTGGCGCAAAAGGGCCAAGGCGCCCAGCTCAACGGCGAAACATTATACGCCAGCCAGCGCACGACATTTTCGGGGTCGCGCGTCCCCGCCGATGCGCTGCCGAAAGTCGACAGCGACCTCGTCATCGTCACCAAGCCGAACAGCATCGCGCTGCGCATGGCGCTCGTCGCTGACGACCGCGCCGACCTGGTCGCGACGCTGCGCTGGGGCTTCGAATGGGATGTCGCTGCCGCGGCGCTGATCGCGGCCGAGGCAGGGGCGACCGTCACCGATGCTTTTGGCGATGCGCTGATGTTTAACACACCGCGCGCGCAGGCCTTTGGCGTGATCACTTGCGCACCGGGAATCCACACAGCCGTGGTCGACCGCTTGCGCGATCGCGCGGTGATTCTAGGATCGGCATCCTAACGGTCGAAACGCCGTGCAAACCACCGCACTCGGCTTGACAATCGGCCCGACTCACCTTAGTTGCGCCTCCATTCCGACATCATGACCGGACGGCGAAGCGCATAGCGTGCATTCGTGGTCCGTTTTTTGCGTTGGAAATCAGACGCTTTGAGATGGGGCCGATTGCCTACGGCCCTGTGGAGCAGGAGAAAGTAACTTATGGCACGTATTGCGGGCGTCAACTTGCCCACCAACAAGCGCGTGATCATCGCGCTCACCTACATCCATGGTATCGGCCGCAAGACCGCCGTCGACATCGCCACCAAGCTGGGCATCGATCAGTCGCGCCGCGTCCAGGACCTGTCCGACGCCGAAGTGCTGCAGATCCGTGAAACGATTGACGCCGACCTGACGGTCGAAGGTGATCTTCGCCGGACCACGGCGATGAACATCAAGCGCCTGATGGATCTCGCCTGCTATCGCGGCCTGCGTCATCGCAAGGGCCTGCCGGTCCGCGGCCAGCGCACGCACACCAATGCGCGCACGCGCAAGGGCAAGGCCAAGGCGATCGCCGGTAAGAAGAAATAAGGTCTGAGCGCGTCCGTCCGGGCGCGCTTCCTTGTTTCCCCTGCCGGGGCAGCGGCGCATCGCCCGCCACCGGCCATTCAGGATTAGGTTAGGATTACATCATGGCTCGTGAACCGCAGCGCCTTCGTCGGCGCGAACGCAAAAACATCTCGTCGGGCGTCGCGCACGTCAACGCGACCTTCAACAATACGATGATCACCATCACCGACGCGCAGGGCAACGCGATCGCCTGGTCGAGCGCCGGAATGATGGGTTTCAAGGGGAGCCGCAAGTCGACTCCCTATGCGGCGCAGGTCTGCGCCGAAGACGCCGGCAAGAAGGCCGCCGAACATGGCGTCCGCACGCTGGAAGTCGAAGTGAAGGGCCCCGGCGCCGGCCGTGAATCGGCGCTGCGCGCGCTGCAAGCGGTTGGTTTCCACATCACCTCGATCCGCGATGTGACCCCGATCCCGCACAATGGTGTCCGCCCGGCCAAGCGCCGCCGCGTCTGACGCCTGCTTCGGATGCGCCCCATTTCCGGGGCTGCATCCGCTATACTCCTAACGCCGGACAGATTGGTCGACCCCCAATTCGTCCCGCCAAAAGCAAAGGGAAGACCATGACTGTCAATATCCGGAACTGGCAGGAATTGAAGAAGCCCAGCAACCTGGAAATCAAGGCTGGCAGCGACGGCAAGCGCAAGGCGACTTTCGTCGCCGAACCGCTCGAGCGCGGCTTTGGCCTGACGCTCGGCAACGCGCTGCGCCGCGTATTGCTCTCGTCGCTCCAGGGTGCGGCGATCACGTCGATCAAGATCGAGAACGTCCTCCACGAATTCTCGAGCCTGACCGGCGTGCGCGAAGATGTCACCGACATCGTCCTGAACGTGAAGCAGATCGCTCTCAAGATGGAAGGCGAAGGCCCGAAGCGGCTCCAGCTTTCGGCGACCGGTCCCGCGACCGTCAAAGCTGGCGATATCATGGTGTCGGGCGACATCAAGGTGATGAACCCGAACCATGTCATCTGTCACCTCGACGACGGCGCGACACTGAACATGGAACTCGTTGCCGACACCGGCAAGGGTTATGTCCCCGCGACCGCCAACCGGCCGATCGACGCGCCGATCGGCCTGATCCCGGTCGACTCGCTCTACTCGCCGGTGCGCCAGGTCGCCTACAAGGTCGACAATGCCCGCATCGGTCAGGAACTGGACTATGACAAGCTGAACCTGACCGTCGAAACCGACGGCACGATCACCCCGGAAGACGCCGTGGCCTACGCCGCGCGCATCCTCCAGGACCAGCTCCAGGTCTTCGTCCACTTCGAAGAAGCGATGAACGACAGCGGCATGATCGGCATGGCGGCATCGCCGACCACCGCCGACGAGTCGGACGTCAACCAGCTCAACCGCTTCCTGCTCAAGAAGGTCGACGAGCTCGAACTGTCGGTCCGCTCGGCCAACTGTCTCAAGAACGACAACATCATCTACATCGGTGATCTCGTGCAAAAGACCGAAGCCGAAATGCTGCGCACCCCGAACTTCGGCCGCAAATCCTTGAACGAGATCAAGGAAGTGCTGTCGTCGATGGGTCTTCGCCTGGGCATGGACATTCCCGGCTGGCCGCCGGAAAACATCGAAGAGATGGCCAAGAAGCTCGAGCAGGAACTGCTGGGTTAATCGAGATAAGCGCCCCGGTCCGCCGGGGCGCTGTCACAACGGGAATGGGTCGGCCCGCAATCGACCTGGCTTGGGGTACCTCACACGGCCCCTCTGACAAACGAAGGAAGTTACCATGCGTCATAAAAAGGGCGGCCGGAAACTGCAGCGCACCAGTGCGCACCGCACGGCCCTGTTCCGCAACATGTCGGCTGCGCTCATCAAGCATGAGCAGATCACGACGACCGTCGCCAAGGCGAAGGAACTGCGTCCCTATATCGAAAAGCTGATCACGCTCGCCAAGCGCGGTGGTCTGGCCAATCGTCGCCTCGCGATGAGCCGCCTCATGGACGACACCCAGCTGGTCAAGCTGTTCGACACCCTGGCCGAGCGTTACAAGGACCGCAACGGCGGTTACGCGCGCGTTATCAAGGCGGGTATCCGCGCTTCCGACGCGGCGCCGATGGCGATCATCGAACTCGTCGATCGCGACGTCGACGCCAAGGGCCAGGATTCGGGTCCGGTCGAACAGTATGACGAGGATATGGCGGAAGCCTGAGCCTCGCTCTAACGACACAAGATCAAGGGCGGCCTCCGACAGGATGGCCGCCCTTTTCTTCTGCGCCAGGTCAATTTGCCGCCGCAACGGCTGGTGTACTCGCACATAAAAGCGCGGCGCCTCACCGTAGCGCTCGTGTATTTACCACGGGATGGCGAGTGAAAGTAACGTCCGTCCGCTGCCCGATGATCGAATGGCAATAGACCCAATGGGACAGGCGCGTTCGGGGACCAAATCCCTCGGCACCCGCTTGCGCCAGCTCCGCGTCACGCACCGGCGCAGCCAGATGCAACTGGCGACCAAATTCAACGTCAGCGTACCCGCTGTATCGGCGTGGGAACATGACCGCCCCCGCCCGCGCCATGGAAGTATCGCGGCCCTTGGCAAGCTGCTGGGGGTGTCCACCGCCGAATTGCTGGGCAGCAACGGTCGCGAATTTTCGCCCGACGTGCTTGCCGAAAGCCGCGCCCACATTGCCCGCGTCGTCGGCACGACAACCGAAAAGGTCCGGATCCTGATCGGGTTCTGGAGCACCCTGACTCGGCCCTGATACCGATCCACGTCAAACCTTTTCATTGACATTCAGTCCGCTGTGCCTGATATTTCTGTTATGACAGAAATTGTAGAATATGAGTCGAAACTGTCTCCCGCGGCGACCGAATTCATCCTCCATTGGGGCAATTTGGGCGGGCAATGGGGGGTCAATCGATCGGTGGCGCAAATCCATGCGCTGCTGTTCGTGTCCGACCGCCCGCTGCATGCCGAGGAGATCGCAGAGATGTTGGGGCTGGCGCGTTCGAACGTGTCGAACTCGATCAAGGAACTGCTCGGCTGGCGACTGATCCAGCGGGTGCCGCTGCTCGGCGATCGGCGCGACCATTTCGCCGCCGAGACCGACATCTGGGAAATGGTGACGCGGATCGCGGCGGGGCGCAAGGCGCGCGAGGTCGATCCGGCCGAGGCGGCGCTGAAAGCCTGCGTCGCGCGCGCCGCGCACGACCCGCAGCTGAGCGAAGATGCCAAGACGCGTCTGTCCGACATGCTCGATTTCGTGACGACGATGAGCCGCTGGCACGACGAGATGCTGAACGTCCCCAAACCCGCACTGATGCGGCTGATCAAGCTGGGTGCCGGGGTGACGAAGCTCATCAACTGGCGCCCGGGCAAGGGCAAGAACGCGGAATAGGAGACGAACGATGCGGGAACGGGTCCAACAAAAAAGCGGCGTCGATTCCCGGTCCCCTGGCGACTGTGTCGAGCGGGATGAGGATGACGGTGCGGCCGTGACCCGGCACGAACCATACCCGGGAGACATGGCGCTCACCGACGACCGCTTTCGCCGGCTCGTGCCGCATGCCGCTTGGGACGCGCTGCCCGAGGATGTGCGGCGGCGTTTTTCCAAACGACTGACGGGGCAAGCGACCGCGACCTACAGCGGCGAGATCGTGTGGACGCGGTTGTCGGGTGCGGGCTGGCTGCTGGCGCAAATGTGCCGCCTGATCGGCGCGCCGCTGCCGCTGGCGGCGAGCGGCCCTGCACCCGCCGCGGTGGCGGTCAGCGAAGATCGGCTCAGCAGCGGGCAATGCTGGACACGACTCTACGGCCGACCGCGGGGACATCCGCAAGTGATCCATAGCGCCAAGAGCTTTTCCGGCGCGACGGGGCTCGAAGAGCATATTGGCGGCGGGTTCGGCATGGCGCTGACGGTGCGCGCCGAGGGTGGCGCGCTGATTTTCACGTCCGAGCATTATTTCTGGCGTCTCGGCCGCGTCCGGCTGCGACTGCCCGGCTGGATGACGCCGGGGAAAACGGTTGTGACGCACCAGCATCTGGGCAGCGGCCGCTTTGCGTTCGACCTCAAGGTCACGCACCCGCGGCTTGGCCCATTGGTCAACCAGCATGGGCTTTTTCGCGATGGCTGACCTGCGCGTCCTGCTGATCGGGGCGACGGGGGTGTTCGGGAGCCGGCTCGCCGAACGGGCGGTGCGCGAGTCCGGCATCGCGCTGACACTGGCCGCGCGCGACCGGCCAAAGCTCGATGCGCTGGCCGCGCGGTTGGGCGGGCTGGCGGTGCGGGTGCTTGATCGCGAACGCGTCACGGGAGCTGACCTTGCCGGGTTTGATGTCGTTGTCGATGCCGCAGGGCCGTTTCAGGCGTCGGCGCCGACGGTGATCGCGGCGGCGATCGCGGCGGGCGTTCACTATCTCGACCTGGCCGACGGGCGCGAATTCGTCGCGGCGATCGGCAATCATGATGCGGCGGCGAAGGCAGCCGGGGTCAGCGTCACCTGCGGCGCGAGCTCCATCCCGGCGCTGTCGCATGCGGTGATCGATGCGCTGACCGCCGGGTGGACAAGCATCGACACTATCCGCATCGGCATCTTCCCCGGCAACCGCGCGCCGCGCGGACTGGCGGTGGTGCAGGCGATCCTGTCCTATGTCGGCCGCCCGGTGCGCGTTTGGCGCGGAGGGACGTGGACCATCGTGCCGGGCTGGGGAATGACGCAGCGCTGGACGGTCCCGGGCGTGGGCCAGCGCTGGGCGAGTGTATGTGATACGCCCGAGCAGGATCTGCTCGTCGCGCGCTATGCCCCGCAGGGCAGCGCCGAGTTTTTCGCGGGGATGGAGTTGAGCCTGCTCCATCTGGGGCTGGCGCTGCTATCCTTGCCGATACGCTGGAGGTGGGTGCACAGCCTGCGCCCGGCGTCACGGCCGTTGCTGGCGGTGGCGAAGCTGTTGCTGCCGTTCGGCAGCGATGTCGGGGCGATGGACGTGATCGTTCACGGGCGCGGTGCATATGGCGGGCCAGCAAACGGCCGCTGGACGCTACGCGCCGACGGCAATCGCGGGCCGTATGTGCCGGTGCTTGCGGCGCTGACGATGCTGCGGCGATTTCAGAGCGGGCACGCACCTGCGCCGGGCGCACGGGTGTGCGCCGGGATGCTGACACTGGCGGAGTCCGAGAGCGATTTTGCGGCGTTGGGAATCACGACCTCAGGCGTGGACATTGACCGCGCCCGCTCAATGCACAAGCTGTAGCTGCGCTCGGGTTTCGAGCAGTTCGTACCAGTTGAGATACGGCCAGCCCTCTTCGTCGTCGACCACCTCCTGCCACAGGCTGCGGCACAGGGCGCGAAGGTCGCCGAGCTTCGTCGCCCGGAAGCGGCGAGCGATTTGCGGCAGCGGTTCGCTGCCGAGGCGGCCGAGGCGGAGCGCCGGTCCCATCGCGTGGCAGATCGGGCTGAGTTCGCCATTGGCCATCACGACCAGCGGGTTGAGGATGTCCGAAAGGCGCGGATTGCTCATATCATCGCCCTCGCCCGGCACCACCAGATCGGGCCGCGCGGCGAGCGTCGCCCGGTTGAACAGATCGACATGGATCGCCAACCGCTCGCCATAGTCGGCCTGCAATGCCAGCGCCGTGAGCCAGGTCCGCGCGAGGATTTCGCCGTCGAGCCCACCGCCGGCAAGCCCCTCTTCGGCCGCGCCGACCAGGCCAAGCGGATGCAGTTGAAGGATGCGCGCGCCCTGTTCGACCGCGAACTGCGCCATCCAGGGCAGGTCGGCCAAGCTATCCCGCGTCACGGTATGCGCAATCCCGAAGGGCAGCCCGGCACCGCGCACGACATCGAGGCCCTTCAGCATCCGCGCGAAGGCGGTGGGCGAGCGGCGGATTCGGTTGTGCACCGCCTCACGGCCATCGACACTGACGGCTACGAGATCGAGCTGCGCCAACGCCGCCGCGCGAGGCCCGTTGAATACGGTGCCGTTGGTCACCGCGAGGCGGCGCAGGCCCAGTGCCTTCGCCGCCGCCAGCACTGCGGCGAAATCTTCGTAGAGAAACGGCTCACCGCCGGAAAAGGCGACGACGCCATAGCCTTCGTTCGCGGCCTCCTCAAGAAAACGGATCAGCGCGCCCGCCGATAATTGTTCGGTCTCACGCGGCCCCGAAGCCGAATAACAATGGGCGCAGGCGAGATTGCAACGACGGTTCAGGTGAACCTGAACCGTCTTGCTCACAATGGCACCGACCAAGGGTCAGTGCCCACGCACCGCGACATGGACATTGACCAGGCGTTCAGCCGGAATGCCGTTGATGATGACGCTGGGGTTGAGGGTGCCTGCCGCCAGCAAATCGCCCAAAATGGTGCCGATCTTCGTCCGCGGTACCTTGAAATGCACGCTCGCCAGATCCTCGAACGGGGGAATGCCGTTGTCGAGAATATCGATGATCTGGATGTCGCCGCTCGCTTCAATCTTCGCGACATGCTCGGCAAAAGCCTTCATGCGGCCTTTGTCGAAACGCGCGGACGAAAATTTGGTCGCTAAGTCGTGGGTCGCTTTCATCGGGAATATCCCTTTCGGTTGCGCAGCCCGAACAATTGCGACCCGTGGCTGCGGTGACCCGGTTAAATCAACATTCTCATCATAACAAGTTAGATGACAATAAATACTGTGGTAAAACGCGTGTTTATTCGTAAACAACTGATGCACTATTATTTGTGATCCATCGCGGCACATAGTCTGGTAGATGAGAGCGTGTAAGCATGCGCAGAGGAGGGCAAGGGGCCGGGTCGCCGGACAAATCCGCTTGCTCCCGGCTTTTCCATCCTTACATATCTGCGCACGATAATTTCCCCCGGATCATGAGGATCGCCTTGCCATGCACCGTAAAACCCTGTTCGCGCCGCTGGCGCTGGTTGCTCTTTCCATGACCCCGGCGGCGGTCCACGCGGCCGATTCCGCGTCGGCATCGGCTCCCGCACCGGCGCTGACCTATCCCGAAACAGCGCGCGGCAACACGGTCGATCCGCAGTTCGGGGTCGAAGTCGCCGATCCCTATCGGTGGCTGGAGGACGATGTCCGCGTCAATCCGAAGGTCGCCGCCTGGGTCGCGGCGCAGAACAAGGTCACCGACGCTTATCTTGCTACCCTGCCCGGTCGCGAAACGTTCAAACAGCGGATGACCGAACTGTATAATTACGAGCGCTTCGGGCTGCCGACCAAGGCGGGAACGCGCTATTTCTATACGCGCAACGACGGACTCCAGCCGCAGTCGGTACTCTATGTCCGCGAAGGGCTGAAGGGCGAAGGCCGCGTGTTGATCGACCCCAATTTGTGGGCGAAGGACGGCGCCACCGCGCTCGCCGAATGGAACCCTTCGGAGGACGGCAAGCATCTGCTCTATTCGGTGCAGGACGGCGGCACCGACTGGCGGATCGTGCGGGTGAAGGACGTCGCGACCGGTCAGGATCTGTCCGACGAGGTTCGCTGGGTGAAATTTTCGGCGCTCGATTGGGCCAAGGACGGCAGCGGTTTCTATTACTCGCGCTTTCCCGAGCCGAAGGATGGCGAGGCGTTCCAGTCGCTCAACGAAAATCACAGCGTCTATTTTCACCAGCTCGGCACTCCGCAGAGCGAGGATGTGCTGATCCATGCGACGCCGGACAAGCCCAAGCTTAACAATAGCGCGATCGTCACCGACGATGGTCAATATCTGCTAGTTGTCGGGTCCGAAGGCACCGACGCGCGGCTGGGGCTGACACTTTACCCCATCGCCAAGAGGGTCGGCAAACCGATCACGCTGGTCGATGATTTCGCGAACAACTGGGAATATGTGACGAACCAGGGGCCGCTGTTCACCTTTGTCACCAACAAGGGCGCCCCGCGCGAGCGGCTGGTGGCGATGGACATTCGCAAGCCCGGCAAGCTGACCGAACTGGTCGCCGAAAGCGCCAACACGCTCGTCGGCGCATCGCGCGTGGGCGATCGCATCATTCTGTCCTACCTTGGCGATGCGAAATCGCAGGCCGAGATGATCGCGCTTGACGGCAAGAAAGTCGCCGACATCAAGCTCGCCGACATCGGATCGGCATCGGGCTTTGGCGGCAAGTCGAGCGATCCCGAAACCTTTTATGCCTTCTCGAGCTATGCTCGCCCGACGACGATCTATCGGCTCGACACCGCGACGGGAAAAAGCGAGATTTTCGCCGAGCCCAAGCTGACCTTCAAACCCGATGATTTCAGCGTTGAGCAGCGCTTCTACAAATCGAAGGATGGCACCGAGGTGCCGATGTTCCTCGTCATGAAAAAGGGCCTCGACCGCAGCAAGGGATCGCCGACATTGCTCTATGGCTATGGCGGCTTCAATGTGTCGATGACCCCCGGCTTTTCGCCGACGCGGCTGGCGTGGGTCGACAAGGGCGGGGTACTGGCGATCGCCAACCTGCGCGGCGGCGGCGAATATGGGAAGGCGTGGCACGACGCCGGGCGACTCGACAGGAAACAGAATGTCTTCGACGATTTCATCGGCGCAGGCGAATATCTGATCGCGCAGGGGATCGCCGGCAAGGGCCAGGTCGCGATCGAGGGCGGCTCGAACGGCGGGCTTCTCGTCGGCGCGGTCACCAACCAGCGCCCCGACCTGTTCGCCGCAGCGCTGCCTGCAGTGGGGGTAATGGACATGCTGCGCTTCGACCGCTTCACCGCCGGACGCTATTGGGTCGACGATTATGGCTACCCGTCGAAAGAGGCCGATTTCAAGAACCTGCTCGCTTACTCACCCTATCATAATATCCAGTCGGGCGCCGCTTATCCCGCAGTCCTGGTGACCACCGCCGATACCGATGACCGCGTCGTGCCGGGGCACAGCTTCAAATATACCGCGCAGCTCCAGCATGCGAACGCGGGCGCGAAGCCGCACCTGATCCGCGTCGAAACCCGCGCCGGTCACGGCAGCGGCAAACCGACCGACAAAATCAGGGTATACGGATTTAATGGTTGATGGGGCACCTTTACCCCACCAACCTGATACCATTATCAGATGGTTGATAGATCGACTCCGTAGTTGAGTTCCTCTGCGAAGTCCGGCAGTCCGTAACCGATGGTTTTCTTGTAGAAAGGAGAGACCTTCGCAGTCGGTGCCTTCTTCTTGTGCTTCGTGGTGTAGAGCATTCGTGCCCGCATCACCTCGAAGGAGTAACCGCGCCCTTCACGGTTCTTGTCCTTGGCCAGTCGGTTGATGGACTCCGTGTAAGCGTTGGTGACGGGCATGTCCGTCTCGAAGTAGGTCATGGTCTCTTCGCGCCAGTTTCCCACTGCCCTGACCAGATCGCTCCAGACTTCCTTTTGGCCCTTCGGGATGGTGGCTATCCACTCGTCCAGGGCGGCTTCTGCCTGGAGCCGTGTGGTGGCGTCCCAGATGCCGTAGAAGCGCTCCTTGTGCTCGTAGGCGGCCAGCAGTTGCGGGAACGCGCCTGTCCAGGTCTCCATGATGAGGCGCTCCCGGTCTGAGACTTCGTGAGCGCGTTTCAGCAGGATTTTCCGGTCTCCCTTGAGAGTCCGGCTCTGGGACGGTTTCAGCTCCTTTCTGAGGCCCTTGCGCACTCTCTCTAGGGCATCGTTGGCCATGCGCACCACATGGAACTTATCGACCACGATACGGGCCTGGGGCAGCACAGCCTTGACCGCTGCCCGGTAGGGGTTCCACATGTCCATGCTGACGATCTCGACCTTCTGCCGGTCTTTCAGCTTCATCAGGTAGTTGGTCACCACGTCCTGGCGGCGGGTGGCCAGCAGGTCGAGCAGGGTTCGCTCCTCAATGTTGGTCAGAATGCAGCGGTAGCGCTTGTTCAGGTATAGCTCGTCAATGCCCAGGATGCGGGGCGTCTCGAAGCGGTGCCAGCGCCCCAGGAACTCGGCGCGGGCGTTGAAGATGTCGCGCACCGTCTTCTCGTCCAGGCCGGTCTGTGCCGCCACAAGGTGTAGGGGTGGTTGAAGGATTCCTTCTCCACGTACTCATGCAGCCGCAGTGTCATACGGAATCCGTCCACCATCTCCGGTAGCTGGGGCCTGAATGTTGTCTTGCAGGCCCGGCAGGTGTATCGGCGGCGGACCACCCAGAGAGTGACCCGCTTGCCGTGGATGGGCAGATCACGATAGGGAACGTCACGCTTGCCGAACCGCACGAACTCACCCTGCACGCCGCACCCCCTCGCAGGCTACTGGTGTAGGTGCTTCAAGCCGAAAATGTATGTCTTCATTCTGCTCATCAGAATCCACCAACTGGTACCCAGGAAGGCTTAACGAATTAATCATCTCCCGCCTTGATCAGAAAAACAGGTAGGTGGCGTAACCGGCAATCATCGCCATAGCAAAAATGACTGCTAAAAACGCCGCTAAAAGCTTCAGCGTGAACAAAGAGCGCAACAGAATGAGCTCAGTCAGGCTGGCTCCGGCACTGCCGATGATCAACGCTAGCACCGTCCCGGCACCCACGCCTTTGGCCATCAGAGCCGCTGCCAGAGGTATGACGGCTTCAGCGCGAATATACAACGGCACGCCGATGACAGCGGCAACTGGAATGGCAAAGGGATTATCTGGGCCTGCATACTGCTCCAATAAGTCAGTGGGCATGAAACCATAGATCACGCTGCCAATCGCAATACCGATGAGCAGGTAAGGCAACACATCGATAAAGTCCGACCAAGCTTCCCGCCACACACCACTGTACTTCCCTTCTTTCTTAACCGTGACAGTGGGTTGACTGTCACAGCATTCGCTAGACGTAGAGACTGTTGTCTTCCTATCAGCCCCGCAAGAAGCCGTCTTCGGAGTGGTGTCGCAGCTGTTGGTGCCGCAACTCGATGCGGTCGATGTAGCACTGCACGGGCTTGCTGATGAACTACATCCACTGCTCTCTTGTGTCGCCGTCCGGCGCACATAACGCTCGAAGCCAAGCGTGTGAAGCAGCCATCCGGCACCTACCGCGACCACCAAAGCGGCGAGCACATAGATAGCAGTAAGTGTCCATCCAAACGTGGCAACCAGCAGGCCGACGACGATAGGATTCAGCAACGGAGATGAGAAAAGAAACACCATCATCGGCCCAAAACCGGCCCGTGCCCGAATCAACCCTTTCAACATGGGGATAGTCGAGCAACTACAGAAGGGCGTTATAGCTCCTAAACCAGCAGCAAGAAAATAGCCTCGCTTCCCACTGGAAGTCAGTAACGCTTCCACCTTGGATGGTGGGATGTGACGTTGAAGAACTCCGACCAGCAAGCTAATGCCAATGAATAAAACCGATAGCTCGATAGCGAGAAAGGCGAACATGCCTAGAGCGTCTTGGAGTTGAGATGACATTCAATATTACTCCTATATTTCTAGTATTGTCGAAATGATGTACGCAGCCTACTTGCGTTTATCCGACCTGTCAACTATAATTCTAGAAACATCGAATTATTGGGGCGTGCTATGGATCACGAAAAGGTTGCAGCCAGCTTAGCTGAGCTAGGGAATAGTCACCGACTGTCCGTGTTCCGCTTTCTGGTCAAAGCTGGCCATGATGGGGCTTCGGTCGGAGATATCCAGAAGGGGCTGGGTATTCCTGCTTCGACGCTATCACATCACCTTGCGCGCATGGCCAAGGTAGGGCTGATCCGGCAGGAGAAACATAGCCGCACGATTGTCTGTATACCCGAGTATGGGCACCTAGAGAATTTGATCGGTTTCTTACAAGAGGAATGTTGTGCAGGTGTCCGGATTGCGCATGAACCAGAACCGCTTTGACGCTTGCCCAGCTCGCTGTCCTCCCTAGTCAGCATCGCTATGAAGACTCAGGCGAAGGTGGAAACAGAAAATTGGCAGTAGAGTAGGCTGAAGAGGATCAATCAGATAATCCGCTGAGAAAGATTTTCTTCTTTACATCTTTGGCATTTTATCAACCAGAAATTCCGGATACCCCAAAATCATTGCCGAAGCGGCTGACAAATATGCCTTTGCTGCGAAATGGACCGGACTGACCATCGAATAAGGCGCTGGCCGTGGATTGCCGGCGGCCTGCTGCTGGCGGCCGCGGCGGCAATCTGGGCGATTCTGCCCGACGGGCGTGCTGCGCGCGTCGAACATCGCGCCGGCTGCTACGACCGGACCAAGCTGCCGCGGGTCGACACGCGTGCCGACGGGCGCCAGGCGATGCAGCTTCGCGTCCTGCTCTGGAATGTCGAGGGGCTCCCCTGGCCGATCCGCAGCGGACGCCACGCAAAGCTGAGGCGGATTGCCGATTGGCTCGCCAGGCGACGCGAGGCGGGACTGGGGCCCGACATCTTGATCTTGCAAAAGGCGTTCACACCCGCAGCGTCGCGGATCGCCGTCGCCGGGAGGTTTCACTCGATCCTGCCCGGTCCGGCGCTTGACGATTTGAGGCATTTTCCTGCCGCAGCGCCGCCACAGGACTATCACCACGGCGCACGATGGCGGAAAGGCGAAGGCATCGG
Organism: Sphingopyxis sp.; assembly: GCF_016704835.1. Lineage (GTDB taxonomy): Bacteria > Pseudomonadota > Alphaproteobacteria > Sphingomonadales > Sphingomonadaceae > Sphingopyxis. Next base: position 295,151 of record NZ_JADIZJ010000005.1, read on the forward strand.
AAAATGGCTCGACAGCGGTCTGTACATCGCCACCGACCTGCCGGTGATAGACCATGTCAGCGCGCCCTTTGCCGCCGACAGCTGTGCCGGATATGATTGCCTGTCGAACAAGGGCGGTCAGAATATCATTCTCGGCATCCCGGATGCGCCCGATAGTCTCCACATCTTCAATACGCATCGCAACTCGCGCGAATCATCCGGGGTATCGATCCAACGAGCCGAGATCGCGCATTTCCTCCAGACGAGCGAAAATGACATTCTGCTGCGCGGCCGCGGTGCGATCACGCGTCGGGCGATGATCGCGGCAGGCGATTTCAATAATTATCGGACGGGCGACAAGCGCGGGCATTTCGCGCGCGATCCGGGCTTTCGGCTGGCCGCAAAAGGACCGGGCATGACCGCCCGCGCCGCGCCGATGACCGACATTCAGGCCTGGTCCGACGCCTACGACCTCCTCGGCTATCGCAGTTCGGACACACTTCGTGTCGAACCGCTCGCGGTCACGACATTGTTCGACGGCAAAAATGGTCCTCGCCTTTCCGATCATGACGCCCAATATGTGATTGTCCGGATCAGTTGGCGCGCCGATGCACAGCCGTCGTCGATCCCGGTAAAATCCTGTCCTGTCTGAAGGAAACCCATGTCCTATAACCTTGCCTTCACCGCCACCGACACTGCTGCCCTCTGGGCCGAGGCGGGCGACGCCGCCGCGGCATTGGTCGCGGGCGAGCACGACGGCATCGCGAATATGGCGAATGTCGCGGCGCTGATCTGGCAGGCGATCCCCGATCTGAACTGGGCGGGTTTTTACCGCTTCGACGGGACCGAGCTGGTACTCGGCCCATTCCAGGGCAAGGCGGCGTGCATCCGCATTCCGCTCGACAAGGGGGTATGCGGAGCCGCTGCTCGCCTCCGCGCGACCCAGCGCGCCGAGGACGTCCACGCCTTTCCCGGTCATATCGCGTGCGACGCCGACAGCCGCAGTGAACTGGTGGTGCCGGTGATCGCGGGCGACCGGCTGGTCGGCGTCCTCGACCTCGACAGCCCGCTGCCGGCACGGTTTACCGCGGCCGATGAGGCGGGAGCCGAGGCGCTGGTGGCGCGGATTGCGGGGGCACTGGTTTGCTGACATCGTGCAGGCGATGCCATATCCCCATGTCCATGTCGGCCCTGGGGTTCGAAGCGGACGCACGAGATCCTCCCTGAACGGGGAGAGGGGCCAGCGAAGCTGGTGGAGGGGCTCCATCGGGTTTGCCTTGCCGCCGCGGTAGTGCCGTACGGCCCCGCCACACCGCCTTAAAGCGGCAAAGGAGACAGAATGAACGCGCACGTGCGTAACTTTTGTCGCTTAAAGGGCATCAAAACCAGGCGTGAAATGAAAAGCGGTTCTCTGAACCTCGTCATGTTGAACTTGTTTCTGCATCCATGGCCCGCGTTCTCGCCCAACGCTCCGCCATTGACCAAATCCGGCCATGGTCCCTGAAACAAGTTGAGAGTGACAAATGATGAATAGGAATTGTCGCCGGAATGAACCCTTCGTTCCCCGAAAAGAAAGACCCGCCCCCAGGCCCATGTCCCCGGGGGCGGGTCCGCAACCCATCGTCTGTTCGGCTGGTCCAGATCAGAGGTCGAAGCGGTCGGCGTTCATCACCTTGGTCCAGGCCTTGACGAAATCCTTGACGAACTTCTCTTCATGGCCGGTTTCGGCATAGACTTCGGCCACCGCGCGCAGCTCCGAATTCGACCCGAACACCAGATCGGCACGCGTGGCGCGCCAGGTTTCTCCGCCGCCCTTGCGATCGGTGGCGACATATTCCTGATCCTCCGACCCATCGACAGCCTTCCAGACATTGGTCATGTCGAGCAGGTTGACAAAGAAGTCGTTGGTCAGCTGACCCGACCGCTTGGTGAAATGGCCGTGCCCGCGCTCGCCATGATTGGCACCGAGAACGCGCAAGCCCCCGACAAGCACGGTCATTTCGGGCACCGACAGGCCGAGCAGCGACGCGCGATCGAGCATCATTTCCTCGGTCTTCACCGCGAGCTTCTTCTTGCCAAGATAGTTGCGGAACGCATCGGCTTCGGGTTCCATCACCGCAAAGCTGTCGGCATCGGTCTGTTCCGCGGTCGCATCGCCGCGGCCACCGGCGAACGGCACCGCGACGTTGAAACCCGCGTCCTTGATCGCCTTTTCGAGGCCGACAACACCGCCGAGCACGATGGCATCTGCGATCGACAGGCTACCGCGCAGGCCGTCGAGCGTTTCGATCACCTTCGCCAGCATTGCAGGCTCGTTGACCTCCCAATCCTTTTGCGGGGCAAGGCGAACGCGCGCACCGTTGGCGCCGCCGCGATGGTCGGACTTGCGATAGGTGCTGGCCGAGGCCCAGGCGGTTTTGATCAGCTGGCTGACGGTTAGGCCGCTATTGGCGATCTTGTCCTTCACCGCAGCGACGTCTGCGTCCGACGGTATCGTTCCGGCGGGGATCGGATCCTGCCAGATCAGGTCTTCGGCGGGAACCTCCGGGCCGAGGTAGCGGACTTTCGGCCCCATATCGCGGTGGGTCAGCTTGAACCACGCCCGCGCAAAGGCGTCCTTGAACGCTTCGTGGTCGGCACGGAACCGCTCGCTGATCGCGCGATAGGCGGGATCGCGCTTCAGCGCCATGTCCGCGGTCGTCATCATCGTCGGGACCTTGATATTCGGATCCCAGGCCGCCGGCGCCATATCCTCTTCTTTCTGGTTGATCGGCTGCCACTGGTTTGCGCCCGCGGGCGACTGCACCAGCTCGTAATCATAGTCGAAAAGCAGGCGGAAATAATTCTCCGTCCACTCGCGCGGGGTGTTCGTCCACGCGCCTTCAATACCGCTGGTCACGGTATGCTCGCCAATGCCGCCGCTGTCATGGCTGCTGACCCAGCCAAAACCCAGCGCGGCCAGATCGCCACCCGCAGGCGCGGAACCGAGCAGCGAGGCGTCGCCGTTGCCGTGCGCCTTGCCGAAGGTGTGACCGCCCGCGGTGAGCGCGACGGTTTCCTCGTCGTTCATCGCCATGCGCGCGAAGGTTTCCTTCATATCGCGCGCCATGCCTTCGTCGTCGTGCGGATTGCCCTGCGGCCCTTCGGGATTGACGTAGATGAGGCCCATCTGGATCGCGGCGAGCGGGCCTTCCAGCTCTTTCATGCCATGTTCGGGAGCAATGCGGGTTTGTACCCCCTGGTTCACCCACTTGTCTTCGCTGCCCCAATAGATGTCGCGCTCGGGTTCGAACACGTCGGCACGGCCGCCGCCAAAGCCGAACACTGGACCGCCCATGCTTTCGATGGCGACGTTACCGGTCAGGATGAACAAGTCGGCCCAGCTGATCTTGTTGCCATATTTCTGTTTAATCGGCCACAGCAGGCGCCGCGCCTTGTCGAGATTGCCGTTGTCGGGCCAGCTATCGAGCGGCGCGAAACGCTGCTGCCCGCTGTTGGCGCCGCCGCGGCCGTCGGCGGTGCGATAAGTGCCCGCCGCGTGCCAAGCCATTCGAATGAAGAAGGGACCATAATGCCCATAGTCGGCCGGCCACCACGGCTGGCTGTCGGTCATCAGCGCGGTGAGATCGGCCTTAAGCGCTGCGTAGTCGAGCAGCGCGAACGCCTTCGAATAATCGAAGTCGTCGCCCATCGGGTTCGACGGGCCATTGGGGTTCAGGATCTCGGTCGCCAGCATCTCGGGCCACCAGTCCTTGTTGGTGCGGCCGAGCAGGGCACGCATGCCGCCGGGCTGGTGGACGGGGCAACCGCTGCCGATGGGGGTCTGGTCGTTCATGCAGTCTCTCCTTTTGAGGTTCTCGTTGGATCGGGGTGGCGCGGCACGATGACGGGCGCATGACGCGCGGGCGACCGGAGGATCACCGCTAGCACGCCATTAAGGGCCGGTCGCGAGTCGATTGGATCGTCCTTTCGCCTTAAGATAGAAAGGATAGGCCGCCCCCCGCCATCGACATAACCGAATAAGCTGAATTCAGTCATTGAACGAACCGATTACAGCGGCGCAGGTTGCCGCAATCAAATGACGTTGGTCGCACCGCCGCCACGCCCCGGCGAAACGGTTGGGGCGCGGCGCAACACCATGGTGAAACAGCGGGTTGGCTCGATGTCACCCACCCAATGGTGTGACGAAACGGAGACAGAAAGTGGCTAACCAAAACCCCAATGAGCAGCAGCAGCGCGACGAAGAACAGCGTCGCAAACAGCAGCAGCAACAGCAGGATGGCGGCCAGGATCGCCAGCAGGGCGGTCAGCGTTCCGGTCAGGACCGCGACAACCCCCAGCAGCGCTGACGAGCAGGCGGCATGAGAAGGGGGCGCCTCGCGGAGCGCCCCCTTCTCTGCATCCGGCGAATGGGCTGAATTAGAAACTGAACTTTACCGTCCCGCCCCAGGTGCGCGCATCGCCCGCGGTCCCCGCGATGAGCCCGGTGTTGCCGGGGGCAACCTGCAACAGTTCAATATAATTCACGTCAAACGCGTTGCGCACCCACCCAAAGACGTCGAAACCCTCGCCGCGAAATCCGGCGCGGAAATTGGTCAGCGCATATCCCTTGACGTTCGTGTAGATCGATGGCGACGCGTTTGAATTCCACTGCGAGCGATAATTGCCGTCGATGCCCAGATACACCTGTCCGTCTTTCGCCAGCAGCGTCGCGGGAATGTTGGTCTCCGCACCATAGGAAAACGCCCATTTCGACACGCCGGGCAACCGCTGTCCAGAAATATCGCACTGCCGCGGACTGAGCGCACCCGGGACGCCAGGCTGCGAATAATCGGGGACTGCACTCGCCGGCTGGAGCGTTCCTCCGGAGAGTTCTGGCGGGCACGGCGCGTTGATGAACTTCTTGTATTTCGCGTCGGTATAGGCGCCGTTGGCGTATGCAGTGAAGCGGTCGCTCGCGACAACCTTGAGGTCTGCCTCGACGCCCTGCGACGTCACCTTTTCCGCATTGGCCAGATAGCCGCGCACGGTGCCGAACTGGCCGCCGTTGACGGTCGCCTGGAAATTCTTGATCTCGGTGCGGAACGCCGACAGGTTGAAGGTCGCCCGCCGGTCGAAGAACTGCGTCTTCAGCCCCACTTCGAAATGATCGATCGACTCGGGTTTCACCGTGCTGGCGTCGAAATTGACACTGTTGTCGGCGTTGAGCGGCAGGCCATTCTGGTTGATGCCCAGCGTCTTGAAGCTCTTGGCATAGGTCGCATAGGCGAGGACGTCGGACGCCACCTTGTAATTCACGTTGAAGTCGTAGGTGAAGTTCCACGCACTGTCCGAGGGCGAACTTTGTTGCGGCTGATAGACGCCGCACTGCGCCGCCAGCACCGAACCTGCGGCGGGCGCCGGCGTGCAGGAGATGGCATTGCCCGCGCCGTTGGTCACGATGCGCTGATAAAAGCCCGATTTCTTGTCATAATTGACCCGCGCGCCCGGCTGGATGGTCAGCGCGTCGGTGACCTTCCAGCTCAGCTGGCCGAACAGCGCCGCGCTGGTGCTCTTGAGATATTGGGTGTTGGCGGCAGTCAGGCCGTTGAGGATGCCGGGATCCGCCGCCTGCGCGCCGGTCAGGCTCCAGCGGCTGGCATCGGCACCCTGCTGTTCGGTCCCCTGCGTATCGATCCGCTGCTTGAAGCCGAAAAGACCGAGGACGAAATCGATATTGTCGCCGTCATAGTCGTAACGAAACTCCTGGCTATACTGGTCCTGCTGCGACGGGTTTTGCGATTTCGAGACGATCGACAGGCCGGTGAAGTCGCGGTCGTTCTCGGGCTTCCAGTCCCAGAAGCGCCAGGCGCTGATCGAAGTGAAGGTGCCGGGCCCCACGTCCCACTTCACCCGCGCCGAAACGCCGCCGATCTTGTTGCCGGCGTTGAGGCTGGCGTCGATGTCGGTCAAACGGTCGAATATATTGCGGCTCGGAACAGTGTAAGGCCGCGTCGGGTTGGCAGCATTATAGGCTGCAACTAATCCGTCATATTGGCGCGCGAGGGCGCGCTGCGTCCGGCCGACGCGGACGAGCGATGTGCCGTACCCCTCGGGGTCCTGCTTGCTATAGTCGCCCGACAGCGTGATGCTCAGGTCATCGCTGGGCTTGAACAGCAGCTGGCCGCGAAGGCCCAGATTGTCCTGTTCGTTGATCCAGCGGTCGCTCGTGACGTTGAAGATCGTCCCGCGCCGACTGGTCGCGGCGATGGCCAGCCGCGCCGCAATCGTTTCCGACAGCGGGCCGGACACTGCCGCCTTGGCCTGTCGGTAATTGAGGTTGCCGACGCTGACCTCGGCCCGTCCCTCGAAATCAAAGGTCGGCTGGTTGGTGGTGACGTTGATCGCGCCCGCGGTGGTGTTCTTGCCATACAGCGTGCCCTGCGGCCCGCGCAGCACCTCGACCTGCTCGACATCAAGGAAGTCGAAGGTCGCGGCGGCGACGCGCGAATTATAGACGTCGTCGACATAGATGCCGACGCCTTGTTCGAAGCCGTCGCTTGTGAGGCCAAACGGAACGCCAAGCCCGCGGATGTTGACCGAGGTGTTGCGGGGGTTCGAGGTATAAACCTGCAGCGTCGGGGCGAGCTGCTGCAGCTTGACGACGTTGAAGTTGCCCGTCGCCTCGATCGAATCACCGCGGATCACCGAGATCGCTACGGGGACTTCCTGTGCCGTCTCCTGGCGGCGGCGGGCGGTGACGATGATGATGTCGCCGCGGCTGACTTCGTCGTCGACTTGCGCCGTGGCGTCCGCGGCAGCGGTCGAGGCTGTTGCGGCGACGGCAACGCCATCCTCCGCATTAGCCGCCGACAATTCTTCCGCGGCCGCCGGCGCGGCGCCGATTGCGAGCAGGAACGAAAGGGTCAGTGAGGATGCCTGCAAGCGGCGACGGCGAACGGACGGGTATTTTGCGGTCATGACAATTTCCTGTTGCAAAGAAAATTGCCACATCCGGTGGACCGGTCTGCGGCAGGACGAGGGGAGAGTCCCTCTTGGGAGCGTTTGACTTGGGCGCGTTTGAAATCAGTTGGAGTAACGGTGCCGTTCGGTCACATCGACCTGCACCAGCCGCCCTTCGTGGACGGTCAGCTGGATCGCTCCGAACTTCAGCTTGTCGAGTGCCTCGAGCACCGTTTGAATGGCGCGGGGCAGCTGTTCGGAACCGGCTTTGGCGGCCTCCTCGGCAGTGCTCATGGTCGTTCCTTTCCCTAATGGATTCGCCCTCGCAGGATAAGGTAACTGTTTTAGTTGACAATGACTGATTTGCTTTCTGCGCTGAAAGGTTCGGTTGCTGCGCCAAACGGATTCCAGCATGCGACGGGCCGATTGCCCCATTACCGCCAGGGATTGCGCGCGAGTCCCAGTGCTGGCAAAGGCAGCTTCAATGAGCAAAATGAATGAATTGATGGCGCGCGGGACGGAACTGCTCGGCAGCGACCACGCCATCCTGTGCGGCGCGATGAGCTGGGTCTCTGAACGCCATCTGGTCAGCGCGATCAGCAACGCCGGAGGTTTCGGGGTGATCGCGTGTGGCGCGATGACGCCAGCGCTGCTCGATACCGAGATCGCCGCGACCAAGGCGCTGGCGACAAAACCGTTCGGCGTCAATCTGATCACGATGCACCCGCAATTGTTCGAGCTGATCGATGTTTGTGCCAAGCATGGCGTCGGTCACGTCGTGCTGGCGGGTGGCCTGCCGCCGAAGGGCAGCCTGGAGGCGATCAAGGCATCCGGCGCCAAAGTCATCTGTTTCGCGCCGACGCTGGCGATGGGCAAGAAGCTCGTCCGCTCGGGCGTCGATGCCCTGGTGATCGAGGGGATGGAGGCCGGCGGTCACATCGGCCCTGTATCAACCAGCGTGCTGGCGCAGGAAATCCTGCCGACACTGGCTGACGAAGTCCCGGTGTTCGTCGCCGGGGGCATCGGACGCGGCGAAGCGATCGCCGCTTATCTGGAAATGGGCGCTTCGGGCGTCCAACTCGGGACGCGCTTCGTCTGCGCCACTGAAAGCATTGCGCATCCCAATTTCAAAAAGGCGTTTATGCGCGCTTCGGCGCGCGAAGCGGTCGCGAGCGTCCAGATTGACCCGCGCCTGCCCGTCATTCCGGTCCGCGCCCTCAAGAATTCCGGAACCGAGGCGTTCACCGCCAAGCAGCGCGAAGTCGCCAACAAGCTCGACCAGGGCGAGATCGACATGATGGAAGCGCAGCTGGAAATCGAACATTATTGGGCCGGCGCGCTGCGCCGTGCCGTGATCGACGGCGATGTTGAAAATGGTTCGTTAATGGCAGGGCAATCTGTCGGTATGGTATCCGAAGAAGAGAGCGTCGCCGAAATCATCGCAACTTTGGTGCAACAGGCCGACGCCGCATTGCACGCTCGGGGTTGATGCCGCACGATATTGCGGCTGGGGAGAAGATCATGAATTTGTCGCGCAAGATCATCGTGGCCGGACTGCTGGCGAGCGTTGCCGCTTGTACCAAAGCGCCGCCGCCACCGCCCCCACCGCCGCCGCCGCCAGTGGTGATCGTGGTGCCGCCGCGGCCATTGCCGCCGGGCAACGCCGCGGTGACCCAGATCCTGCCCGGACGCGGCATTGACGGCCGGTTCGTCACCGCGAACAGCAATATCACGGGCGACCGCGCATTTTGGCAGTTGAAGATCGGGTTGAACGTCGCCGCGATCGGTTGCCGCGGACTTGAAGAAACGACGCTCGTGTCGGCGTACAACAATATCATCAAGGCGCATGGCAAGGTCATTCGCTCGACCGAAAAGAATGTGATCACCCAGCTGGGCAAGGACACCAAGACCAACGGCACCGCGGCGCGCGATCGCCTGTCGACGCAGCTGTTCAATTATTTTGCCCAGCCGCCCGCGCAGCGCGGTTTCTGTGCTCGCGCCAACGAAATCGCCCAGCTGGTGTCCTCGACCCCCACCGCGCAGGTGATCGAACAGGCGCCCGCGCATCTGGCGCGGCTCGACCAGCCCTTCCACGATTTCTACGAAGCCTATGCCCGATATCAGTATGACGTCGCGGCATGGGACGCCAAATATGCACCGCCACCGCCGGTCATGAGCGCGCCTGCACCAGTTACGCCCTTCGGTCCGACGACGACGACGGCTTCGCCGCCAGGTGCAGCGCAGGGGCCCACCGCGCCGGTCGGGATCAACTGACGCAGGCTTGGCGCGAGCGAAAAATGGTTTGGCGGCAACAGCGCGCGGGGGTCATGGCGCTCGGCGCATCCATCTGTTAGCAGGGGGCGAATGACCAACGCCCCGCCTCCCCCCTCTTCGGCCGCCCAGTCAGCGCGGACCATATTGACCCGATTGCACGAGGTGATGGCGTCGCGCGCCAACGCGCAGGGCAAGCTCAATCAGGTTGTGGGCATCATCGGCGAATGCCTCGATAGCGAGGTCTGCTCGATTTACCTGCTGCGCGACGGCGCGCTTGAACTTTATGCGACGCGCGGCCTGAACCAGGAGGCGGTTCACGTCACCCGCCTCGGGCTCGGCGAAGGACTGGTCGGCATGATCGCCGACCAGATCGAAACGCTGAACCTTGACGAGGCCGCGGCGCATCCCGATTTTTCGTACCGCCCCGAAACGGGCGAAGAATTGTTCCACAGCTTTGCCGGGGTGCCAATCATCCGGCGCGAACGCGCGGTGGGCGTGCTGTGCGTCCAGCACAGCGACCCGCGCCGCTATGCCGACATCGAAATCGAGACGTTGCAGACCGTCGCAATGGTGCTGTCCGAACTGATCACCAACGCCGATCTGGTCGATACCGCCGCGCGCACCGACGCCGCTGCCGCCGACCAGTCGGCGCAGCGATTGGTCGGGCAGAAGCTGGTCGACGGCATGGGCGCCGGGGTCGCGGTGTTCCACCAGCCGCGCATCACCATCGAACATACCGTTGCCGAGGACACAGAGGCCGAGCGTCACCGCGTCTATGCCGCGTTCGACAAGATGCGCGAACAGATCGACCGGATGGCGAGCCAGGCCGACTTCGGCGTTGGTGGCGAACATGATGAAGTCATCGAGACCTACAAGATGTTCGCCTATGACGAAGGCTGGTCGCGGCGCATCAACGAAGCGATCGATAGCGGTCTGACCGCTGAGGCGGCGATCGAGCGCGTTCAGCAGCGCACCCGGATGCGGATGCGCCAGATCGACGATGCCTTGCTGCGCGACCGCATGCACGACCTGGAGGATCTGTCGAACCGGCTGATCCGCATCGTGTCGGGGCAGATGGGGACCGCGGCGCAGATGGGTTTGCGGCAGGATTCGATCCTGATTGCGCGCAACCTCGGTCCCGCCGAACTGCTTGAGTATGACCGCCGCCGCCTGAAGGGCGTCGTGCTCGAGGAAGGCTCGCTCACCGCACACGTCATCATCGTGGCGCGCGCGATGGGGGTGCCGGTGATCGGGCGGGTCAACGATGTACGCGCCTCGATCCGCGAAGGTGATTTGCTGCTGCTCGATGCAGCCGCAGGCGCGCTGCATGTTCGCCCGACCCAGGCGGTACAGGACGCGTTCGACGCCAAGCTGGTAATTTCGCAGAAACGCCGCGCCAACCTCGCATCGTTGCGCGACCTGCCTGCCGTCACCAAGGACGGCGTGCAGATCGAACTGATGATCAACGCGGGTTTGCGCGAAGATGTTGCTGCGCTCGACCTCACCGGCGCGCGCGGCATCGGCTTGTTCCGTACCGAATTTCAATTTCTGGTGTCGGCGACGCTGCCGTCGCGTGATCGCCAGCAACGCCTTTACCGCGACGTGCTCGACGCCGCGGGCGATCGACCGGTGATTTTCCGCACCGTCGATATCGGCGGCGATAAGGCGCTGCCCTATATGAACGTCGGCGAAAGCGCGCAGGAAGAAAATCCAGCGATGGGCTGGCGCGCGCTGCGCTTGGCACTCGAGCGCGAGGGGCTGCTCAAGGTTCAGGCGCGGGCGCTGATGGAGGCGGCCGCCGGACGTACGCTCAACGTCATGTTCCCGATGGTGTCCGAACCGTGGGAATATGAGGCCGCGCGCAAGCTGTTCGTCGGGCAGCGGGCATGGCTCGCCAAGCATAATAAGAAGCTGCCGGTCGCGATCCGTTATGGCGCGATGCTGGAAGTGCCGGGGCTGCTTGAAACGCTCGACCTGATGCTACCGCACCTCGATTTCCTGTCGGTCGGGACCAACGATCTGACGCAGTTCCTGTTCGCCGCCGACCGCGTGCATCCGCGCCTCGCCGAACGCTATGACTGGTTGTCGCCGATCGTCATGCGCTATCTGGCGCGCGTCGTGCGCACGGTGTCGGGATCCAAGGTCGCGCTGGGCGTTTGCGGCGAGATGGGTGGTCGTCCGCTGGAAGCGATGGCGCTGCTCGGCGTCGGCATCGAACGCCTGTCGATCACCCCCGCGGGGGTCGGCCCGGTCAAGGCGATGATTCGCTCGCTCGACCTTGCCGCACTGCGCGCCGACATGCCTGCGATTTTGGCGCACCCGGCATCGAATCCACGCGGTCAGTATCAGGCGTGGGCCGAGGTGCATCGGGTGGATTTGGGCAATTGATCAAACAGGTTCGGAGCGGACCCTAAACAGTTGTTAACTAGTTTCGACTAGCTTCCCGAAAGGAATTGACCAGGTTTCGCGGGGGTTTCCAAATCTATGTACGTGCGCGTGGGGCAGTTCGATGCTGCGAACCCTTTCCAACTCGACGACGCCACGCCGAGCATTGCGGTCCTCCTGCCTTGCTATAACGAAGGCCTGGTCATCGGCACGGTCGTCGAGCGGTTCCGCGAGATCCTGCCCGAAGCCAGAATCTATGTTTACGACAACAACAGCAGCGACAATTCCGCCAACGTCGCCCGAGCATCCGGAGCGATTGTTCGCAGCGAAACGCGGCAAGGCAAGGGCTTCGTCGTCCGCCGGATGTTCGCCGATATCGATGCCGACATTTATATCATGTGCGACGCCGACGAGACCTATGACGCGCAGGCTGCCCCGAAATTGATTCAACGGCTCGTCGATGACGGCCTCGACATGATGGTGGGCACCCGAACCGATGTCAGCGGCACCGCTTATCGTCCCGCGCACCGCTTCGGCAACTGGATGCTGACCGCGCTGGTGCGGACTATGTTCGGCGGCGGCTTCAGCGACATGCTGAGCGGCTATCGCGTCTTTTCGCGGCGGTTCGTCAAATCCTTCCCGCCGATGTCACAGGGCTTCGAGATCGAAACCGAGTTGACCATTCACGCACTGCAACTTGGTATGCCGACCAGCGAGGAACCAACGCGATTCAAAGATCGCGTCGAGGGGTCGGAAAGCAAGCTGCAAACGATATCCGACGGCTTTCGCATCCTGAGGACCATCGGCATGCTGCTCAAACAGGAACGGCCCTTTGCGCTCTTCAGTTCGATCGCACTCGCGCTGTTCTGCCTATCGCTTCTGTTCGGCTATCCGGTAATCCTCGAATATATGCATAGCGGCACGGTTCCGCGATTGCCGATGGCCGTTCTTGCGACGGGGACGATGATCCTTGCGTTTCTCAATTTGTTCTGCGGACTCATCCTCGATACCGTGACCCGCGGGCGCAAAGAAGCGAAGCTCTTAAGGTATCTTCAGGTACCAAGCGTGCATGCGGGGGCTGAAAGACTAGATTCTTAGATGTCTGGAACCAAACAACAGTATGACTCCGCACTGCTATTGCCCCCAAATGTCTCGCAAGGCACGGCTATGAGATCGTTTTTTGCATACGGCTTTGTTTCGATGATCTGTGTAGTCCTACACAATCTGATCGTGATAGGAGGAGATATTCTGGGCTTTCCATACTTTGGATCGATCTTGGTATCCTTCTCCTTCGTCACAACAGTTGGTTATGTCCTGCAAAGCTTATTTACCTTCGACGAGGCTCTCGGTGCACGCCGTTTCATGCGTTACCTCTTGGCGATGTCTACGAACATTCCCCTCGTCCTTATCGCGATCTGGATATGGCATGACGTTGTCGGTCTCGCGATGTTCTGGGCCTCGCCGATTGCGACCATCTGCATGATCGCCGTCAATTTCGTACTGAGCCGCTGGGCGATCCGCCCGCAAGCAACCCGGATGATCTGATATGGCCACTGCACCCATGACCATCGACCTGCGCCAATTGCAAACGATCCTGGCCGAGCATCTTCCCGTGTTCGCCGTGAAGGCGCCGCACTACCAGGCGGAAATGCTCGATAGTCTCCTTGAAATTTGGCAGGATCGTCACCAGCGATTACTCGATGTCGGCGGCGGCACCGGGGTGATCGCGCAGGCCATTGCCGACCTATTCCCGGTCGTATCGGTCGAGGCGATAGACTTGGTTGACCGCTTCTGCCCGACGCTGAAGGTGCCGACGCGACAATATGATGGGCGCACCATTCCCTGCGCTGACGGATCCTATGACGCCGCCACACTCAACAACGTGCTACACCATGTGCCGCGCAGCGCGCGCGTCGATCTGATGCGCGAAATCCGACGCGCGGTTGCCGGTCCGGTCTATATCAAGGACCATCTGACCACCGGTTTGGTCGATGACCTGCGACTGACAGCCCTCGACGCTTGGGGCAACATTCCCTTTGGCGGTATGGTCAAAGCAGACTATCTCTCGCGCCGCGATTGGGAGGCGCTGGCGCGCGCGGCAGGTTATCAGATCAGCGCTGTGGCCAGCAGCAGGAAGTATCGCTCCGGTCTCGCCGGCCTCGCCTTTCCCAACCGGCTCGAAACAACGATGCGCTTCGAACCCGGCTGACACGGTCAAAGCCGTTCATTGATGCGCATCCTATCCGTCAGCAACTTTTTCGATTCGCACGGCGGAGGGCTGGAGCGCGTCGCGGCGCACCTGAACCGCGAATTCATTGCGGCGGGGCATCAGGTTGCGTGGGCCGCGAGCGACGCCGACGGATTGCCCGAAGGCCCGGCCACGCTGGTCGGTTTGCGCTGCGTCAACCCGACCGAACAGTTCAGCGGGCTGCCGATGCCTATCCCAGGCCCACGCTCCATAATGCGGCTGCGGCGCGCGATCAGCAATGCCGACACCGTAGTTATTCACGACGCGCTCTATGTGACTTCGGTCCTTGCCATGATCTTTGCGAAGGCCGCGAAAAAGCGGACAGTCATGGTGCAGCATATCGGCGTGATCCCGTTTTCCAGCGCGCTATTGAATGCCATTTTACTGCTCGCCAATTTTATCGTCACGCGTACGATGATGGGCGCTGCCGACCGGCTCGCCTTCATTAGTGCGACGGTGCGTGACGACCTTTTGGGTACCCCGCCCCGCCGCAGCTCGCTGCTCGTGTTCAACGGCGTCGACCAGTCCGTGTTCAACGCACACGAGCAATCGACCCGGCACGACACGCGCGCACGATGGAATCTGCCGGCCAGCGCACCGCTAGCCGTCTTCGTGGGCCGCTTCGTCGAGAAAAAAGGCCTACGGATACTGAAACTCTTGGCCCAGCAGCGCCCCGGCGTACATTTTGCCCTGCTAGGCCAAGGGCCGATCGATCCTTGCGAATGGGGCTTGATGAACGTGCATGTGCTCGGCCAGCAACCGCAGAGATTGATCGCCGATCTGTATCGCGCGTCCGACATGCTGCTGCTGCCGAGCGTCGGCGAGGGCTATCCGCTTGTCGTCCAGGAAGCGATGGCTTGCGGGCTTCCCGTAATTTGCGGCGACGGCAGCGCCAAAGCTGACCCGGCAGCGTATCAATGGCTGACCGGGATTGACATCGATCTTGCCGATCCTCACGGCTCCGCGACGCGCTGCGCGGCCGCAATCGATGGGCTGGCTGCTGCGCCCGTCGATACGGCCGCCATGGCGGATTATGCCGCAAAGAATTATAATTGGCGCCGGATGGCCGACGCTTTGCTCGACGGCTTGCAACCGACTATTCGATGATCGTGGTCCGGCATTGCCATTGGCGCAATTGGGTGCCGACTGCCTGATTAGCCTTGTCACGCGCGGTGCCAGCCTCTGTCGCGCCATAATAAGCACGGATCGGCTCTAGCGTCTCGTTACCGACAAATGCGACCAACGGCGCAGCGTGCGCCGCGCAAAGTGCCTCCGCCAGCGCGGGGTCAACCGCGCCACGCATCAAACGAATCGGGCGCGCATCGAGTGCTGGTGAATTGATAATCAGATCGACGGCAAAGGGTGCATCTGTTTCGCCCACCACCACATAATCGGCGCCGCTCGCCGCGATGCGTTCCGATGCCCTTGCATAGGGAGCATAAAGAGAGTGCGCCATCCACGCTTGCAGTGGAAGAACAACGACCAACCCCGCCGCGGTCGTCCGCGCGAGCAAGGTCCGCCAACGCGCCTTCGCCTCGCCCAGCGACATCCACCCAAAAACCGCAAGCAGGATGAAGTTACCGATCAGGCCGTGCAGATAGCGATAACCAAATCCGTGTCCCTGATAGGGCAGGATGATAAGCATCACCATCGTCGTCAGCAAAACACCCCCTGCCAATGCGCCCGCCAGACGGTCCTTGCGCGCTATCGCAAGTCCAAGCGGCAGGAGCGGCAACAGCAGCAGGTGCTGCCAGGCGAAAAACCGCAGGATGTTTGCGACCATATTGGCGAGACGCAGGCCGTCTCCCTGTATCACCGTCAGGATCAGCCGACTGATATAGTCGATCCCCTGTTCTTTGGTTGCTACCGCATCGCCTTCAACCAGCGCCCACATGGCATTTGGCCACCACGCCCAGAACGCGCCGATGGCGACATAGCCCAGAAAATAGATGGTGGCGCGGCGCCAGTCGCGCTCGAGCACCAGCAGGAAGAGGATGGGTGCCGCAAACATGGGATGCATGATTGGTTGATGCAGCCCCACCGCGACGAAGCCGACCGCCAAAGCCGCGAGATCCGTCCACATCGTCCGACGCAGGAAGAGCCAAAGCCAGCAGAGGTTCAGCGCAAGATGCGCCGGCATGGCATAGGCGGTCATGCCGTTGAACAATATCTGCCCCGACCCAAGATAGAGCAAGAGCGCGACAACCGCCGTCTCGTGATCGGCCGGCCAGATGCGCCGGGCACATCCCCATAGTGCGACCGCACCCAACATCAGCATCGCCGGCCCGGTCATGGCGGCATCGCCGATCAGCCCAAACAGAGCGCGCAACACAGCATTGAACGGCAGATAGGCCGATACCCATCCCGCAGTTTCGCTGGTCGGATACATGAACATCGTATTGAGCGCGTCGGCATGATGGCGCCACACGCCGCTCAGCGGTGCGACGAGTTGCCCCTGTGCGAATACCTGTGCGTCGAAGGTCGCCATTTGCTCGTCACGACTGAGGTCGTGACCCGACAGGATCAGATAGTGGCCAGCAAAGGCGACAACCGCCATCAGCGTTCCGATTGCCAACGCCAGTCGCCAACTTCCAGCAAACGCTCGCTCACGCGTGGGAAGACGCCACAAGCAAAGCGCGAGCAACAACGCGCCAACAAGCAGCAGCCACCTATCCTGCCGTTGCAGAAAAAACAGGCTGAGATTGGCATCGGCTCCTTGCAATGCCGCGAGCACGAAGGCCGCCATCGCGAAAACCGCAGGTCGCTGCACCGCTATGCCCAATAGCTGTTTGTTCGTCATCGCGTGGGACATGCCACTTTATGGATAATTCGGTGTTAATTCGGAAGCGATTGTGCGGCGCCGAAGGGGAACGATGATGGTGGCGCCGTCCGCTTGGACGCGCGAGGCGCTATTGTTGCTGGTCAAGGATGCACGATGCAATTGCGCGATCGAAGATGTTTATGATATGTTCTTGCAATCGCAGTCAGGAGAACGGCCATGAACGATTCGAGTCCGCGCGCCACCGGCCAATGCCATTGCGGCGCAATTCGTTATTCGATGACCACCTCGGTGCAGCATCATGCGCTGTGCCATTGCAGCGATTGCCGCCGCCACGCCGGGGCGCCGATGGTCGGGTGGGCGCTAGTCGGGCAGGACGAGATCGAAATCACCGGCACCCCGAAAATCTACGCATCATCCGAACATGGCCGACGCCATTTCTGCGGCGATTGCGGCACCGGGCTCTTCTATACCAGCGAAGCGATTTTTCCGGGGCAGATCGATGTCCAATCGGCGACGCTCGACGATCCCGACCTTATTCCCGCGCAGGTGCAGATCCAGATCGCCGAGCGTATCGGATGGATGGATAAGCTGGACAGCCTTCCGGCGTTCGAGCGCTATCCGCCTTTCGAATAGGGTCGGCGCGGACCGTCGGCAGCGACGATCGCCCTGACCAGCGCCACTATGTCGAGCCGGTTCGTGTCGTCGTCATAACCCTGCCGCACGATCACTAGTTGGCGAGACGGGATGACCACCAGATATTGGCCGCGATTGCCAAAGGCACCGAATGCGTCGGCGGGGACGCCGTCGGTTTTATTGAGCAGCCAAAATCCCGCACCATAGCCGAACATCCCCGCCGGCTGCGGTCCGCTCGGCGTCGTCACGAAGCTGCGCCAGTTGGCGGGCAACAGCCGCTGGCCGTCCAGGAGGCCGTCGTTTTGATACAGCAGCCCCAGCCGTGCCAAGTCGCGCGCGGTCGTCCACACCTGGCTCGACAGGATATAGTCGCCGTCCTTGTCATGCTCGACAAAGGTGCGTGTCATACCGATCTGGTCGAAGAAGGCGGCGGGGCTGAGCGCAGCTTCCGCCTTCGCTAGCGCTGCCTTGAGCGACAGTACGCCAAGTAGTGTGTCGTTATTGGCATAGCGATAGCGGGTGCCCGGTGGGTTCAGCAGCGGCCATTGCACCGTCCACTGGCGCACTGAGGCGCCGCCCATGTAGATTGCGTCGGTGCGATTGCCCGCCGAGTCGCTGGTCAGCCCACTTGCCATCCGCATCAGCTGCTCGGTCGTGATCGCAGCGCGCGGGTCGCCCGGGCTCTGCCATTCGGCAATCATCGCGGGCGCGTTGACGTCGATCTGGCCACGATGCACTGCGTGACCGATCAGCGTCGCGGCCATCGATTTGGCGACCGAGAAGGTCCGCTGCGCGGTATGCACATCATGGCCGCCCCAATAGCGTTCGACCGAAATCCGACCATCCTTGACGATCAGCAGCGCGCTGGTGCGGCCGCCGAAGCCGTTAATTGCCGTCACCGGCTCGAATTTGTTAGGCCCACTCGTGATCGGCCCGCCCGCGCCCTTGTCGCCCAGCGGCCATGGCTGATCGTCAAAGGTCGCACGCGCGGCAAATTCATGAACCGGCATCGGCAACGCGCTGATCGGCAACGTGACGCAACCTTCGCCCCCGGTCCATTGCGCCATGCGCGGCGGCATATCGGCGCGATATGATACGCTGACGCGTTTCGCCGCCTCGTCGACGTCGGCCTTCAGAACGCGGACGTCGGCCTCGATCTCCGGATAAATACCGGTCAGTTCGTCGCGCTCGATCGCGTCGAGCGACTTGCCCGCGCCGTTCCACAGCGACGAGCAAGTGAGCGCTGCGCGATAGCCCGCCGCCCACGCACGGTTGAGGTCAGGATTGGCATCGGCAGCCTGCGCAGGTATCGCCGTTGTCCCAATCGCGATTGCCAGCGCCAAACGGCACAGGGTCGCAACCTGCTTCATGGGCGGCTGCATCATTCCCCGCTCCTTGTCTTGCGCTGTTCGTCCCACCACGCCATGCGTTCGGCGATCCGCTTTTCAAACCCACGATCGGTTGGCTGGTAGTAGGTTTGTGCGCCCATGCCATCAGGCCAGTAATCGGCGCCGGAAAAACCGTCGGGTGCATCGTGGTCATAGGCATAGCCCGCACCATAGCCCAGGTCTTTCATCAGCTTGGTTGGGGCGTTGAGGATGTTCGCCGGCGGCGCCAGCGACCCGGTCTCGCGTGCGGATGCGAAGGCCGCCTTCTGCGCCGCATAGGCGGCGTTCGATTTGGGCGCGGTCGCGAGATAGAGGCAGGCCTGCACGATAGCCAGTTCTCCCTCGGGCGAGCCGAGAAACTGATAGGCGTCTCTTGCGGCGAGGCATTGCACCAGCGCCTGCGGATCGGCGAGCCCGATGTCCTCGATCGCGAACCGCACCAGCCGCCGCAGTACGTAGAGCGGCTCCTCGCCCGCAACGAGCATTCGTGCCATATAATAGAGCGACGCCTGCGGATCGGATCCGCGCAGCGCCTTGTGCAGCGCCGAAATCAGATTGTAATGACCGTCGCGGTCCTTGTCATAGACCGGCATCCGGCGGTGCAGGAATTGTGCAAGCTCGGCGGGATCGAGCGGGCCGGGAATCGCGGCGGCAAACAGCGTCTCGACCTGGTTAAGCAGGAAGCGCCCGTCGCCGTCGGCGCTCGTGACCAGCGCCGCCCGGGCATCCGCAGTGACGGGCAGGCTGCGCCCTATGTCGGCCTCGGCGCGCGCAACGAGCTGCGTCAGAGCATTCTCGTCGAGCCGGTTCAGCACCAGAACCTGCGCGCGCGACAGCAGCGCGGCGTTCAAGGCAAAGCTGGGATTCTCGGTCGTCGCGCCGACCAGCACCACCGTGCCGCGTTCGACATAGGGCAGGAAGCCGTCCTGTTGCGCGCGATTGAAGCGGTGAATCTCGTCGACGAACAACAAGGTCCGCTTGCCCGCCGCGGCCATTTTTTCGGCGTCAGCAAACGCCGTCCGCAAATCCGCAACCCCCGAGAACACCGCAGACAACGCCGAGAAACGCATCCCCACCGCTTCGGCGAGGAGCCGCGCGATCGTCGTCTTGCCAGTCCCCGGTGGCCCCCACAGGATGATCGACGACAATTGCCCCGCCGCGACCATGCGGCCGATCGTGCCTTCGGGTCCGGTCAGATGCTCCTGCCCGACGACGTCGGCCAGCGTGCGCGGGCGGAGCCGCTCGGCGAGCGGCACCGGGCCGGTCGCCGCGCCTTCGCGCTGAGCCGGTGCGTCGCCGCCAAACAGATCCCCGGCCACGATTGCCCTAACCCCCGCGCCGCTGTTTTTGGCGGATCAGGCGCAGATAGGTATCGGCGACCGCCTGATTGATCGCATCCCATTGATAGGCGCCGCTTTCGAGCACCGCCGCCGCGCCATGTTCGGTCCGGAGCGGGATGTCGCGGCAATAGCGCTGCAAATGGTCGGCAAAACCGGTGATCGAACCGGGCGACACGAGATAGCCGGTGCGGCTGTGCTTAACGATGCTAGCGCTGCCGGTCGCCCGCGCCGCGACGACGGGCAGGCCGCACGCCATCGCCTCAAGCGTTACATTGCCAAAGGTCTCGGTGACCGACGGATTGAAGAAAATGTCGCACGACGCCAGCGCATGCGCAAGATCTTCGCCGCCTTGAAACCCGATGAAACTGGCGTTCGGCAGGCGCGATTCAAACCATTCGCCCGCCGGTCCCTCACCAATGACGACTACCTTGTGCGGCACCCCGCGCCGCGCCAGCACGTCGATGGCGTCGGCAAACACGTCGAGCCCCTTTTCCATTACGAGTCGACCGAGGAACGCGATGATCGGGACATCGTCGGCGACGTCGAGCGCACGGCGCCAGTCCATGTCGCGGCGCCCAGGATTGAATACCCCCCGCTCGACGCCGCGGGTCCAAATGCCGATGTCGTAATTCATTCGCTGGTCGCGCAGCACCTGGGCAAAGCTTTCCGACGGCGCGATCAGCGCATCGCACTTGCGGTAGAGCTTGCGCAGCCACGCGACGATCACCGGTTCGAGAAACGACAGGTTGTAATAGCGAAAATAGGTCTCAAAGCGGGTGTGAACCGAACACGCGACCGGCAACCGCCGCCGCCGCGCCCACGCCGCCGCCTGCCGCGAAACCCGATCGGGGCTGGAGATGTGGAGGACGTTCGGCGCGAAGGCGGCAATGTCCTGCCGTACCCGCGAAGAAAAGGTCACCGGGATGCGATATTCGCTGCGCCCGGGGATCGCAAAGGACGGCACGCTGACCAGATCGCCGGTCGGCTCGAAATCAGGATTTGCGATGGTCGGTGAATAAACGCGCACCGCGGCGCCATGCGCGAGCAGATATCCGACAAGGCGGTTCAGCGCCTTGTTCGCGCCATCGACGGTCATGTTGTAATTGCCGCTGAACAGGGCGATGCGCAGGTCGGAGACGTCCATCGCGCCTGCGCTAACCCTCTCGCCGGGCAAACGCAACGCCGCCGTCAGGCCATGATGCTGTACGGTTCGCCGGGCTTTTGTCGGCACATGCGCTTTGCGACGCGCGTTTCCTCGCCCTCGACGATCGCGATATCGGTGATCGACAGGCATCTGCTGCCATTGGGTTCGGTGTTGAGCGCGGTGATCGTCGACGACCCTGCGACCCCTGCGCGCGTCGGGCTGGTCCATTTGGCGGTGGCGCCGACCTCTTCTTTTTTGGTCACTGCAACGGTCGCCTCGGCGGCGACCTTCTGCTCCTTTTCGTCCAGCTGGCAGGCAATCTCGGCGACGAGCACCGCGCCGAACAGCCCCGAGACCGCGGTACCGATGCCTTTCAGCCCCGCGGCACTCCCCGCGACGCCGCCGATCAACCCGCCGAGCGCCCCGCCGCGTTTGCGGGCGCGCTTGCATTTGGCTTCGGGGTTGGCGCCGTCGGCGCGTTTCGCCTCGTCGCCCTTTTTCTTCGCGGGCTTGTCAGCGTTTTCGGGCGCCGCGACCGCGGCAACCGCCGCGCGAGCCGGATAGCCGTTGCAGCCGGTGTTGAAGCAGAAGCGGTCGGCCAGATAAGCGCGATCGGTCTGATATTGCGCCTCCATCCCGCGATAGGCGGCAAGGTTTGCTCCTTCTGGATTGGAGGCCGCATGTTCAGCCATCACGGTCTGGAAGAAGCGATACTGGGTGTCCGCCGAATAGCGTTTGTTGGCGCCGACCTGGGTCGAATAGAGCGACGACAAGGCGTCCTGATAGGTAATCATCGCCTGGCGATAGGGCAGCATTTTTTGGCGATAATAGGTGTCGATCGCGACGGTGCAGCGGTTGATTGCCTTGGCCTGATCAAACGGGGCATCTATCTTGCGGTAATCTTCGCGGCAGCCCGGATAGCTGTCGGTATCGAGCGTCGGTCGTACCGGTAGCGCGGGCAACGGCGGTTCTGCGACCGCCGGCGGGACATAGGCTTTGTCGCCCTCGCCCGGTGGGCTCTGCCATGCGGCGGCAACGGCGCTGCTGGACAGCAACGCGACGCCGATGACGACGAGCATCGTCTTATGTCGCAACTTCGTCCGCATCCCATATCCCCCAACCCCTGTACTTCAAAGGTTAGGCTCGAATAGTCGCCCCCACAAGCTTGGTCAGTGACGCCGATCATACCGCCGCGTCCCCTTCCAGCGATATTGTTTTGATCCGGACGGTGGATTAGGATCAAGATCGAATTGGGAGGGGTGGCATGCGCAGCTGGATCAAATCGGTCACCACACTCGCGGCGATTCTGGCATGCACCGCCGCGACACCGCCGGGCATGGATCCGGACAATCCGACATGCCCCGACAAACCCAATTGGTCCGATTACAAAACGATGGTGCTGACGCCGTTCAAGCGCAGCGGCGAAACGGTGCTCCTCGCCGAAGGCCGCGTCGACAGCGAGCTGCCGGCGCGGCTCGAAAAAGTGCTGACCGACAATCCGTCGATCAGCGAGATCTGGATTCGTTCGCCGGGCGGTGATGCGCGCGCCGGCAATGCCGCGGGCCTGCTGATCCGCAAATTCAGCAAACAGCGCCAGATGATCACCCGCATCCCGGCGGGATGGACATGTTTCAGCGCCTGCAATTTTGTATTCATGGGCGGCCGCGCCCGCACAATCGATCCGGGTGGCCATTTCATGGTCCATATGTTCACGATGACCGGCGACAAGGACGCGATTCAGTCGAGCGTCGCGCTCGGCACCGAATCCACGACTGAACTGATCAGCGATGTCGAGCGCGAAGCCGCGCTCATGGCGACCGAGGATAATGACCTGCTCATCCGCCTCGACGTCTCACGCGATTTGCTGTCCGACATCATGTACCGGCAGAAAGCCGTCGCGACAGGCAGCGACCGTTCGACGCGCCGCTGCCTGTCGCGCAAGGAAGCGCTGAAATACAATGTCGTCAACGTCGACGATTAGTCGCCGGTTTCGGACGGCGCTTCCAGATTGACGACGACCGGCGGATGCAGGCGCAGGCGATGGACGCGGCGCTCGTCGGCCTCGGTTATTTCGATACGCCATCCGCTGGGGTGAAGCAGAATTTCTCCAACCTCGGGGACATGCCCTGCGAGCACTGCGGCAAGGCCGCCGAGCGTGTCGACATCTTCGTCGATCTCGGCGAGCCGCGGGTCGATTGCCTCGCCGATATCGTCGAGCTCGGCCCGCGCATCGGCGTTCCAACAGCCGTCGTCGCCGGGAACAAACAGCGCGGTCGGCTCGTCGTCATGCTCATCCTCGATCTCGCCAACGATTTCCTCGACCAGATCCTCGATCGTCAGCAGCCCTTCGGTACCCGAATATTCGTCGATGACGATCGCCAGATGGGTGCGCTTGGCGCGCATTTCGGCAAGCAGGTCGAGCACCCCCATCGACTGGGGTACATATAGCGGCTGGCGCAGCAAGTCGATCATCGGCGGTGGCGGGCGCCCCTCAGCAAGCACCGCAAACACATCCTTGACGTGGATCATCCCGACCACTTCGTCGAGATTTTCGCGGTAAACCGGCAGGCGGCTATGTCCCGCCTCTGCAAATTGCGCGAGGATTTCGGTAAAGCTGGCGCTTTCGGGGATGGCGATGATGTCGGCGCGCGGCACGGCGACATCGTCGACCGTCTGTTCGCCGAAATGGAGCAGGTTGCGCAGCATCTTGCGCTCGATCGGCGACATATCGCCAACGATGTTGCTGCCGCGCCGATCGTGACCCTCTTCCTCAGCCTCGTCGATAACGTCTTCGATCTGCTCGCGGAGCGACGGTTCCTTGTCGCCGCCGAACAGCAATGTCCGAAGCCCGGCCCACAGGCCGGATCTACTGTCCTCTTCCGATCGGGTCGAAGATCCCTGGTCGTCGGGCATATATCTCGCGTTTCCTCCGTTAATCCTGATCCGCATATGGATTGGCGATGCCCAGCGATGCAAGCGCTTTCACTTCCAATGCCTCCATTGCCCCGGCGCTCGCGTCGTCCACATGATCGTAGCCGACCAGATGCAGCGTGCCATGGACGATCAAGTGCGTCGCATGGTCGGCAATTGAAATCGCCTTTTCTTCGGCTTCGCGCGCGCAAGTTTCGCGCGCCAGCACAATGTCGCCGAGCAGGATTTCGCCGTCGTCGCTGTTGGTGAGCCCGTCTAGCAAATCGTCCTGCACTTGGGGAAAAGAGAGGACGTTGGTCGGCTTATCCTTGCCCCGAAAATCGCGGTTGAGCGTCTGCACCTCGGCGTCGTTGGTCAGCCGCACCGCAACCTCGACCAGCGGCGCGGCCAGAGCGAGCGATGCAAAGGGTGTCAGCGCGAGCGCGGCAGCGACCGCTTCCGCGG
The DNA here is from genome assembly GCF_016704835.1 of Sphingopyxis sp. GTDB lineage: Bacteria > Pseudomonadota > Alphaproteobacteria > Sphingomonadales > Sphingomonadaceae > Sphingopyxis. The sequence goes on from NZ_JADIZJ010000005.1 coordinate 319,641, forward strand.
CGCGCACCTCCCAATCGAGTTCGTCAGGCCACGGGATTACGCTATGGGTTTCGACACTCAGCACGAACGGTCTCGCGGAAGGGCAATGGCGGAAAACTGCGCAACTTCACTCGCGATTCGCGTTTTCGCGGCGGCGTTCGTCCCCGCGGGATCATCGTTGCAGGTCATGCCCCTCCGCTACCGCGACAAATAAATGTAGGACAGCGTTTTTTCCCATTCCGCCTCAGTCCGGTTGGAAAGCGGACGCTCCGCGACCAATGTTGGCATGATCGCAGCCCTAGCTTCTAACGTCCGCGTCGCCATTCCACCCATAGATGAGCCTCGGCCCTTCTGCCGCGCTTCAAAGATCGGTGACGTTTGCCGTCGCTACGCTACGAGAGGGGGGAATCTCCTCTAATATGAGCTCAGGCGAACAGTTCGGTCTGCAAATGGCGACCAAATGTCTCGGGCAGACACCAATCGCTGCGCTGAGGCACAAAATATATCGCTGTCGGTAGCGCGGCTCGAACGTCCTGCGGTATCCGTTCCCGATCTCATGGACGCCAACATACGGGTGACTGCCGACGCAATAAGATACAGCCTGAAAACTAATGCCCAATAGGAGAATGCTGGACGCGGGCGTTGAGTTAACGTCAAATGTCGACGCGCCTCTATCAAGATGGGTGGACCAGATCCTGAGTACTCTGCAGCCTCGACCAGATGCGGCCACCCACAACCACGTCATCCCGGCGAAAGCCGGGATCTCGCCGGTGCGTAAATCCGAGAGGTTGAGACCCCGGTCTTCGCCGGGATGACGAAATGGGAAAGGCCCCTTCCTACTCCAATGCGGCCCTTTCGACGTGCTACTTGATCTTGTCGCGGTTCGCGTAAAGCAACGCCGCAATCACCGCCGCCGAACCGATGCCCAAGCCCGCCGCGGCGGCGGTTTTCCAACCGGCGCGCTTGCCCTTTGCGGCTTCCTGATCAGCCTTTTCGGTCGCCTCAGCAGCCTCGCGCTGCTGTTGCCGCTCGCGTGCGGCGCGCAGCACTTCGTTTTCTTCCTGATCGTCGTTTTGCGGCGGGGGAGGTGGCACTTGGTCGGTCATCGTCTCGTCTATGTCCTTGTTGTCAGGCGAGCGCCTGTTCGACAGGCACATAATCGGTTCCAATGGCTTGTGCCACGGCTTCGAATGTTACCTTACCATTCCATACGTTCAAGCCCTGCGAAAGATGCACATCGCGGCGGAGCGCTTCTTTCCACCCCAGATCGGCGATACGCAGCGCGTGCGGCAGGGTGACGTTGTTGAGCGCATAAGTGCTCGTGCGCGCGACCGCGCCGGGCATGTTGGCGACCGCATAATGAACGATTCCATCGACGACATAGGTCGGGTCGGCGTGGGTCGTTGCGTGGCTGGTTTCAAAACAGCCGCCCTGATCGATCGCGACGTCGACGAGCACCGATCCGGCCTGCATCGTGCCGAGCATGTCGCGGGTGACGAGCTTGGGCGCCTCGGCGCCGGGGATCAGCACCGCGCCGATGACAAGATCAGCCTCGGCCACGCATTCAGCGAGGTTGGCGCGGTTCGAGAATCGCGTCTTGGCGCGCGATTCGAAGAAGGTACCGACGCGTTCAAGCACTTCGGGATCGCGGTCGAGGATGGTGACGTCGGCGCCAAGCCCCGCCGCCATCTGTGCCGCGTTGAAACCGACGACGCCGCCGCCGATCACGCACACCTTGCCCGGCGCAACGCCGGGGACGCCGCCGAGCAGCACGCCGCGGCCGCCATGCGCCTTTTCGAGCGCGGTCGCGCCCGCCTGGATCGACATACGGCCCGCGACCTGGCTCATCGGCTTCAAGAGCGGCAAGCCTCCGTGCGGGCTGGTGACGGTTTCATAGGCGATGCAGACGGCGCCCGATTTCATCAGGTCGCGCGTCTGGTCGGGATCGGGGGCAAGATGCAGATAGGTGTAGAGGATCTGGCCCTCGCGCAGCATCGCGCGCTCGCCGGGTTGCGGCTCCTTGACCTTGACCACCATGTCGCAAGTCGCGAAAATCTCTTCCGCCGTCTGGACGATCTCGGCGCCCGCCTCGACATAGAAACGGTCGTGCGCGCCAATGCCTTCGCCCGCACCCGTCTGCACCAGCACCCGGTGACCGTGGACGGTCAGTTCGCGCGCGCTTTCAGGGGTCAGCCCGACGCGATATTCGTGGTTCTTGATTTCCTTGGGGGTGCCGATGATCATTGTCGCTCTCCATGGGTTCGCCGCCGGTCGCGCTGTCCGGCGCCGCGTCGTTCATGCTGCGCCTGATAGCAGAAACGCGGCGCGAGGTGCTTGCATATCGCTGCTGGATTCGCGATAAATACGCACAATAATAGCGTAATACTGCCCAAGGACGCACAATGATTGATCGAATCGACCATAAGCTCCTCGACATGCTTCAACGGCATGGTCCGCGACCCGCCGCCGAGCTGGGCGAAGCGGTTGGCCTGTCGGCGTCGGCGTGCCATCGCCGCATCCGCGCGCTCGAGGCGGCGGGGATCATCACCGGTTATGCCGCGCGGCTGGCTCCCGAGCGCATCGGGCTCGGCCTCGACGTATTTGTCGACATCAGCCTGACGTCGCAGAGCGAAGAGGCGCTGACCGCATTCGAAAGCGCGGTTAAAAGCTTCGACGAGATCCTCGAATGCCAGCTGCTCTCGGGCGCTTCCGATTACCGGCTGCGCGTTGCGGCGCGCAACGTTGCCGATTTCGACCGGTTGCATCGCCACTGCCTGTCGCGCCTGCCTGGCGTTGCCGCGATGCACAGCGCCTTTGCGCTGCGCACGATCAAGGCGTTCGAGGGTTATCCGGTGCCTTCGGGCGACGCGTACTAGGCCTAAGAAACCCTGCTCTGGTTAACGCGCAATTTACCAAAGGGCCGCATACCCCGGTCATATGTATGGCGGACGATGTCGAGCGTCAGACTCGCTCCGCGTTGGATCGATCAGGGAAGCAGGATCATGGTGAAGGAAAATCCGATTCATAAGCAGCAAATCGACCCGATTTCGATGGCCGAACGCTTCCCCTATTACGACCTCGACGGCCTGCTCGCCGCCAACGCCGCCGAAATCCACGCGATCATCGCCGGCCGCGAAGAAGCCGTTGCGCGTGCCTATTGGGACGCGTTCAATGCGCTGCCCAGCGTCGAGCGCGCGGTCGAAGGCGAACTGCTCGCTTCATACATCCGCGGCAGCGCTCGGCATACCGACGTCAAATATGCCGACGCCGCCGGACAGGAAGTTGCGACCATCGCCTGCCAGAACGCGCACATGGCGCGGCGCGTCAAATTGCCGCTCGCTTCCGTCATGTCGTGCATCGCCGAAAGCCAGCGACTGACGATCGACTATGTCGTTGCGGCGTGCATCGACGATGCGGCGCGACTGGCGCGGCTGACCAGCGCGGTCAACCGGCTGGCGCTACTCGAATTCGACATCATGCAGCGCTACGCCGAAAAGCTCGACCGCGCGGTGATTTCCAGCGAGCGCCAGACGCTTGCAGGTGATTTCGACCGCTCGATCGCCTCGCTCGTGCAGGACACCGACGGGGTGCGCGAGCAGCTCGCCAGGCAGGCGGCCTCGGCCGACCAGGCAGCGAAGGGGATGATCGCCAAGACCAGCGAAGTCGCCGCTGCGTCCGAACAATCGGCGATGGCGATGCGCGAAGCCGCCTCGACCGCCGCGGGCCTGATCCGCGCGATCGAGGATGCGCGCAGCGAGGTCGAAGCGTCGGCCAGCATCGCCACCCGCGCCTCCGAACAGGCTGGCGAAGCGGTCGCGATGTCCGAAACGCTGTCGCACCACGCCGAATCGATCGAATCGATCCTGGGCCTGATCCGCGAGATCGCCGGCCAGACCAACCTGCTCGCGCTCAACGCCACGATCGAGGCCGCGCGCGCCGGCGAATCGGGCCGCGGCTTTGCCGTCGTCGCGCAAGAGGTGAAAAGCCTGGCAAACGAAACCGCGCGCGCCACCGACGATATCGCGGGCAAGATCACCGCGATCCAGCAGGCCACGCGCGGGTCGGTGACCGCCAACCAGTCGATCAAGGCGACGATCGTCGAAGTCCAGCAGTCGGCGCAGCGCATCCGCGATGCGATGGACGCGCAGGCACAGACGGTCACCTCGATCACCGCCGCCGTCGACGAAACCGCGCTCGCTGCCGACTCGATGTCCTCGACGATCGCCAGCATCCGCAACGATTCTGGCATGGTAGCGAGCGAAATCAGCGTGCTCAGCCAGGAATTCGGCAAGATGGGTGGCCGCTTGCAGCAACTGGAACAGGCCGCGAGCGAATTCAGCCGCAGGGTTGCTTGATTTGGCCCGTCTTTGAATTCGTTCGTGCTGAGCCTGTCAAAGCACCGGCCTTCCTTTGCGGCACCGAACGAAATAACAGCCCTTTGACAAGCACAGGGCGATTGGAGTTTTTTTGACCAGTCTTTTGCACTGACGCGCGCTCACCGTTAGAGACGCACCCCATGCACACCCACATCCTGATCACCGGCGCCAGCCGCGGCATCGGCGCCGCGGTCGCCACGGCGTTGACCGCCGACACCATCAAAATGGTCGCGCTGTCCAGCGCCGACGGCGACCTCGCCAATCCAGCGACCCCCGAGCGGCTGTGGCAGACGAGCCTCGACCGCCTAGACGGCCGCGTCGACGTGCTGGTGAACAATGCCGGAGTATTCGAGGCGAACCCCCTCGACAACGCCGACGCCGACTGGCTCGCGAACTGGAACCGCACGCTCCAGATCAATCTGACCGCCAGCGCCGACCTCTGCCGCCGCGCCGTCCTGCACTGGCAAGCGCGCCAGGCGGCAGGCCGCATCGTCAACATCGCCAGTCGCGCCGCGCATCGCGGCGACAGCCCCGCACACTGGCACTATGCCGCGTCGAAGGCGGGCATGGTCGCGATGACGAAGACAATTGCGCGCGGCTATGCAAAGGATGGCATTCTCGCCTTCGCGATCTGCCCCGGCTTCACGATGACCGGCATGGCCGACGAGTATCTCGCGAGCCGCGGCGGCGACACATTGCTCGCTGACATTCCCTTGGGCCGTGTCGCCATGCCGGGCGAAGTCGCCGAAATGGCGCGCTGGTGCGCGCTCGATGCCCCCGCGTCGATGACCGGGGCCGTGCTCGATGTGAATGGCGCCAGCTATGTGCGCTAAGCGATGAGCTGGATCGTCTCGCTCCCTTGCACCCGCGCCGAGGCCGAGGCGTTGTCGGGTGACGTTCCCGCACTCGACGCATCGCCCGAAGCCCCGGTCGTGGTCACGCGCGAGATCGACGAGGATGCCGGCGCATGGCAGCTCGATGCCTATGTCGAAGAACGGCCGAGCGCAGCGCTGCTGAAACTATTGCAGGCACTCGTCCCGAGCGCCAGGGGTCGGAAACCGGCGGTCGACGAGCTGCCCGAAGAAGATTGGCTGACGCTGAGCCAGCAAGGACTCGAACCCGTGCAGGCCGGCCGCTTCTTCGTCCACACGAGCAGTTATGTCGACCGCATCCCCCGCGGCAGCACCGCCTTTCTCATCGATGCCAGTCAGGCGTTCGGCACCGGCGGTCACGACACCACGGCGGGCTGCCTTGCGATGCTCGACCGGCTGAAGCGCAAGGGCACGGCCCCCCGCAACATCGCCGACATCGGTACCGGCACCGGGCTGCTCGCCTTCGCCGCGATGGCCCTATGGCCCGCCGCGCGGACAATCGCATCGGACATCGACCCCGCGAGCATTTTCGTCACCCGCGACAATGCCGCGATCAACCGCGTCCCGCTCGGCCGCGGCAGCGGCGCGCTGACGCTCGCGGTCGCGCCGGGGACCGACCATTCGGCGATCCGCCACCGCGCGCCCTATGACCTCGTCATCGCCAATATCCTTGCCGGGCCGCTGATCACCCTCGCCCCCGATATCGCCGTCGCGATCGCGCCCGGCGGCCATGCCATTCTCGCCGGATTGATCGCGCGCCAGATGGACGCGGTGCTCGCGGCGTACCGCGCGCAGGGTTTCCGCCTCGCCGCGCGCGGCGGCAGCGCCGAATGGCCATGCCTGCTGTTGGTCAAGCGCCGCCGCTACGGCTGGCGCCGCAAGGAGCGCGCCTTCCACCGGGCGAGCCCGTCGGATGCGAGTTTCGGGAGCTGGTGAACCCACCGCAATGGCGAGCAAAGCGAAGCAATCACCAGCTATCGCTATCTGACGACGATCGCTGGAGATTGCCTCGTCGCCATGCTCCTCGCAAGGACGACAACGGGTCTAGACTTTCGCCGTCGCATAGTCCTGCGTACCGCGCGTAATCACCTCATCACCCGGCAAGATATCCGCGATCGCAATCGGCGGCAGCGCGTCGTTCGCCGCGTAAAGCGGCGCGAAATCGGTGTTGATCGTGGTGCCCAGCAACTGGTCCAGACTGTCGATGACGAAATAATTCTGCTGAAAATCGTCGATCCGGTAGTCGGTCCGCATCACCCGCGCGAGGTCGAAACCGATGCGGTTCGGGCTGTCGGAATCGAGCGCGAACACACTCTCGGCATAAGAGGACACAATCCCGGCGCCATAAATCCGCAGGCCGCTCGCCTCGCGGATCAGCCCGAATTCGACCGTGTACCAGTAAAGCCGCGCCAGCTGCTTCAGCGCGTCGAACTTCAGACTGCGCAGCCCGCCCTCGCCATAAGCGACCATATAGTTGGCGAACACCGGGTCGGCGAGCATCGGGACATGGCCGAACACGTCGTGAAACACGTCGGGTTCCTGCAGATAATCGAGCTGCTCGGGCGTCCGGATGAAATTACCTGCGGGGAAGCGCCGGTTCGCCAAATGGTCGAAAAACACATCATCGGGTACCAGCCCCGGCACCGCGACCACCTGCCACCCGGTCGCTGCCATCAATCGCGCATTGAGCTCGCGATAATCAGGGATCCCCGGCTTTTCGAGCTTGAGCACATCGATCCCGCGCAGAAACGCCTCGGCGGCGCGGCCCGGCAGCATGTCCGACTGGCGCGCAAACAGCTTGTCCCACATCGCATGTTCGTCGGCGGTAAACGCCGCCCAATTTTGCGCAATCGTCCAGTCGGCCGCGGTCCCCGGCGGTGGCGTGGCGTGAACATGGGTGAAGCCGTCTTTCATGAGCAAGCATCTAGCATGATTTAGTTTCAACCGAAACCTTTTACGTGTGCACTAGTCCCAGCCAGCGCGCCGCGCGTGGCAGGCGGGGGATGATGAGCCGATCGACGATCCATAGCAAGATCAGCGACGCCGCAAGCAACGGCAGAAGCGCCGCGAGCAGCAGCACAATTGCCGAGACCCCCTTCAGCTTCGCCCGATCGCGCGGCGACGGCGGCGCACCGAGCCCGTCGTCGGGCTTGCGCCGCCGCCACATCAGGAATCCCGATACCGCGAGGGTGATCAGCATCAGTGCGGTGAACACTCCAATCAGCTGGCTGACGATTCCGAACAGCGCGCCTTCGTGCCACGCGATGCCGACGCCAACGATGCGGTCGATGACATGTTTGTCGGAAAAGCCGCTGCGCGATACCTCGATTCCGGTAACCACATCGTAACTCACATTGCGAACCCGCGGCCGGTTCTGCGTCTGCGTCGTCAGCGTCCATGTGTTGCCGTTGGGCGGTCCGAACAGGTTGGGCGCCCCCGGCGGCTGGATGATCACCGGCGCGGGAAGATTTTCGGTCTGTGCGCGCAGGACAATGCGGTCGAGCGCGACGCGCGGTTCATCCCCGATCGCAACCGGCGCCGGGATCGCCTTCGCCATCGCATTGTGATCATGCGCCGCATGATGATCGGCAGCGCCGCTTTTCCAGTCCTGGGCGCCCTGGACCCAGCCCATCTCGGCGCGCACGGCGCGAAAGCCTTGTGCCCAGACATCGGTCCACGGCAAGGCAGTGAGCAGCAGCACCAGCGCCAGCCCCGACGCCCAAAATCCGGTCACGGCGTGGAGGTCGCGTAGCACCATCCGCCCGCCGAGCCCCAGTCGCGGCCACACCACCCCCGCCAGCCCGCACCCGCGCGGCCACCACAGATACAATCCGGTTAGGATCATCACGATCGCCCAGCTCGCCGCAAGCTCGACGATGATCCCGCCCGGTTTGCCGATCAGCAAGCTGCCGTGGATTTTGGCCAGCCACGCCGAAATGCGGTCATCGGGATTGGCGCTGCCGATCACCTCACCCCGCGGCGACACCGCGACATCGCGCATTCCGCCCGCAGGCAGGCCGACGTGAACAATTGCCGCATCACTCGGCGCCTGCGGTACCCGGTAATAATGAAAATTCGCGCCGGGAAAGGCCGCCAGCGCCGCCTTCACCTGCGCATCGGCATCGACCCGCTCGGCAGTCGGCAGGCCGCGCCAGCCGCGTTCCTGCCACCGGTCGAGCTGCGGCTTGAACAGATAGGCGGCCCCCGTCACCGATAGCATGAGGATGAAGGGGATGACGACCAGCGCGGCATAAAAATGCCAGCGCCAGATCGTGCGATAGAGCGGAATCCGGTTGGTGTCGGTCATCCCCTGTCCTTTCGCTTAAAAGCGCGCGCGAATGCCCGCGGACACCGCGCGGCGCTCGACGGGATAATAGATCGCCGATGCCGCGGGCGTGGCCACCGATGGCGCCGTGGCGGTGATCACCGCGCTGATGTCGCCGATCGCCTTTTTGCCCGTGATGTTACGGACATCGACAAAGGCGTCGATCCCTTCCGCAATTCGTGCCCCGCCGGTCACACCGAGCAAAGCATAGCCCGGCGTTTGCACCAGATTGCGGTAGTCGGCGTAAGGACCGTCGGGCACCCACTCGACATTTGGCGCGATATGCAGCGCGTCGCTGCCGATCCGCGCCTCGGCCCGGTAAACATGTTTCGGCACCACCGGCAGGCGGTTGTTCCCGAACTGGCTGTCACCCCGGAAATGGAAGTCGCTGTACGTATAGACCTGCCGTAGTCGCAACCACTCGGTCGGGGCGATTTCCAGCGCGGCCTCGACCCCCTGGTGCAGCGTGCGGTCGGCGTTGAAGGTCGCCGCCGGGATGCTGACATTGGCAGTAAATTGCAGCAATTCGCCCTTCAGCGTCGAGCGGTAGAGCGCGAGATCCCAGCTGACGATCCCGGTCTTGCCGCGTGTGCCGACCTCGGCCGTCCACGCGCGCTGCGGGCGGATCGTCGAGACCACCTGACTGACCGGCGGGGTGCCGATATTCTGGAAGACCTCGCCAAAGCCGGGAAATTCGACCGAGCGGCTGTAGTTGGCGAAGAATTGCATATGATCGCTCGGTTCGAACAACAGGCCGATCTTGGGCGAAAAGGCGTCGAAATCGATCCGCCCGTCGCGCGATGTCGAGACGTTCACCCGCCGCTTGCGGAAACCATCGGCATACACCCCGCCGATGATCAGCGTCAGCGGGTCCACCGGCCGTACCCGCACCTCGCCGTAGATATTGGCGGTGCGTGCGGTCTGGTCGGCATCGAACACCAGCGCGCCGCGCCGGCCGGCGATATTAACATATTGGCGCGCGTCGGTGCTGCCGCGGCGCAGCTCGCCGCCCAGCGTGACCTCGATCGGCCCCGCGGCATAATCGGCGCGGAAGAATCCGCCGAGATCGAGCGAGTCCTGATCGATCACCTGAAAGATCGGGTGATAAAGCGACTTCGCATTGACGAACCCACCGACGTCGAGCTTGAACGCCCCCCAATCAAAGCTCGTGCGGTTCTGCAGCCGCAGCGACACGATGTCGCGCGCCTGATCGCCCGCCACCGCCGCCGCGCTGGCAATGCGCGGGGTGGTCAACGCCTGGTTGAAAGTCAGCGCGCCGGGGATTTCCTGCTTGATGTCGTTGTAGCTCGCATAGAAGCGCGTCGAAACGACGTCGCTCAGCTTCAGTCCGACATTGCCGTGGAAGCGAAAGCTGCGACGGTTGACATGGTCGCGGTCACCGTTCGAGGTATCGGCGCTGACCGCCGCCCACGCATCGACACGCTCGCTCGCGACACCCGCCGACACGAGCCCGCGATAGCTGCCGAAACTGCCGACGTCGCCGCGCAGGTAAAAGCCTTCCGCCGTGCGCCCGGTCGGCGTCACGCCATTGACCGCGCCGCCTAATGTCCCCGACCCGAAGCGCAGCGCATTGGCGCCGCGATAGACTTCGAGATGATCGAAAAAGATCGGTTCGAGCTCCTGGAAGTCGCCGTTGTCGTCGGCCAGGTTGATCGGAACCCCGTCCTGCAGCAGCGTCAGCCCGCGCATATGAAAGCCGCGCGACAGCCCCGATCCGCGGATCGAAATGCGGACCTCCTGCCCATAGCGCGGCTGGAGATAGACGCCCGGCGAGAAAGCCAGCGTGTCGCGCAGGGAGACAATCGACTTATCGGCATAGTCCTGATGGCTGACGACATCGGCGCCACCGGCGGTCTCGGCGACTTGCGCTTCGGCCTCGTTGGTCAGTTCGGGGGCGGTGACGATAATCGTCGGATCGGCTTCGGCCTCGGCGGCCTGCGCCGCGGCAGGGACAAACGAAAGGACGAGCGCCAATAGTGGCGCCGCCCGATAGGCGTGGGTTTTCATAGATCGATCTTTCGCGTGAAATCAGCAAAGCGCCGCCCCGCGCACTTGCGCGGGCGGCGGGTCCGTCTGGTTCAGGCGAAAGCAGGGGGTCCGGTACTCGGCGGCAGCGGGGAGGCGATGCCGGGCGCAAAGCCCAGCGACCGCACTGCCACCGGGGTCGGCGCCGCAACCATCGGCGCCGCCAGCAACAGCGGTTCACCCGGCACGATCGGCGCATTGGCGAGCGCGCCCCACGGGCAATGCTGCTGCGTCTCGCCCGCGTCGTGGCCGCCCGTCTTTTCCAGCGCGATGGTGACCGTCTTGCCGGGATCGGTCGGGTCCGAACAGATGCGCACGGTGATCGATCCGCCGGCATCGCTCTCGATCATCCACCCGGGCGCGACCAGCACCCGCGCGCCAAGCGCGAGGAGCAGCGGCAACAGCAGCAGGATGCCGGGACGGCGAAAGGCGGCGAGCAGGCTCACGCGGCGGCCTTTATGGCGACGCGGGGACGCTGGCAAGTGGGGATACCAAACCCCGTCATTGCGGGGAGCGAAGCGACGCGGCAATCCAGAGTCCGCGCAAATCGCCCTGGATTGCTTCGCTTCGCTCGCAATGGCGAAATATCATTCCGCAGGCGTCTCCTCGCTCTTCCCTTTACGCGTCCATGGATAGAGAAACTGCCCCCAGTAATTTTTCGGCACATCCTCGGGAATGCCGTAATTCTCCGGCCAGCGATCCTTCGGCAGGTGAAATGTCCCGAAAATCTTGTCGAGCCACGGAAAGTGGATCGCAAAATTGATGTCGAACGCTTCGCGTTCCAGCCCATGGTGCCAATGGTGAAAACGCGGCGTCGCAATCCAGTGACCCAGCCGGTTGAAATTGCCCCCGACGTTGGCGTGGAGCAGCGACGACCAGACATACACAAAACCGATATAGGCCTGCATCACCGACGGGCTGAATCCCAGGGTGAACAGCGGCAGCGAGGTGATCGAGCGGAGCAGGATGATCTCGACAAAATGCATCCGCGACCCCGCCAGCCAGTCCATCGATTGGGCGCTGTGGTGGATCGCGTGAAACCCCCACAGGAACGGCACTTTGTGGAACAGCCGGTGATACCAATATTGCGCAAGGTCCGACGCGACGAGCACGATCGCGAACTGGACGAGCCACGGCAGCGATGCAACGCCGGCGCGAAACGCCTGCCAGCTCGACGTATTGTCGTTGATGATCGTCGAAGGCGCGAGCGCGAGGAAACCAAGCACCTGCACGAACATCGTGCTGACCAGATAATAAAATAAATCCTCGCGCCATTCGGTGCGGAACAGGCGTTGCGCGCGGCGATGTGGGAACAACCGTTCAAGCGGCGCGAACATGAACCCGGTGATCAGCAGATTGACGACGAAAAAGTCGAGCCCGAAGAAAATTCCCCAACTTCGCGTCTCAGCTGGCTGGACATTGGCGCCGCCGATCAGCGTCGCGGCGAGCGCAATGATCAGCGCGGTCGCGCCCAGCACCTTGCGCGGACGCAGCAGCAGGCTAAGCAATGCGAGGCCATAGCTTGCGAGCAGCACGAGATGCACCAGCCCGCGAAACCCGCCCCAATTCTTGATGATCGCGAGCTCGGGCGTTGCAAACCAGCCCGGAAAGCGCAGCGCGATTACCATCCCGAACCCGACGATCGCAAACAGCAGGGCGAAAAAGCCCGACAACCATCCGCTGCCGAACCGCCGCACATCGGTATGCGATTCCAGATCGCGCATCAGGTGATTCAGATAATCGCGTTTCGCCATATGGTCCCCCAACCCCTCATTCGTCATGCCGGACCCGATCCGGCTTCCATCGCAACTCCGTCGTCATGGTCCCCGGATCAAGTCAGGGATGACGAGGGTACTTAGGTCATCACAGCGAACCGTCTGGGACGACGCACACCGTCCTGGCAATCCTCCCTGTGGCGTAGCCATGGGGAGGATCATCCTACCCCGCCGCCACCACAATCGCCGCCCACTCAGCCTCGTCAATCACCCGGATCCCCAGCGCCGCCGCCTGCTTCAGTTTCGACCCCGCCCCCGGCCCCGCGACGACCAGATCGGTCTTCGCGCTCACCGATCCCGCCGCCTTGGCGCCCAAAGCTTCCGCCTGCGCCTTCGCTTCGTCGCGGCTCATCGTCTCCAGCTTGCCGGTGAACACCACCGTCATCCCCGACACTTCGCTGTCGCGCGTCTCGACGACAAAGGGTGGCGGCGATACCTCAGCGAACAAGTCATCCCACAGCGCGCGATTGTGCGGTTCGTGGAAAAAATCGCCCAGCGCTTCTGCCACTGCCGGACCGATGCCATCGGCGCGGACGTCAAGGATCGCCTTGATCGCCTCCATCCTGCGCGCCGCATATTTGCCGTCAGACTCGCCCTCGGCGCGCGGGTGCGCCTCGACATAAGCGTTGATCTCGGCCGCCTTGGCCGGGAGCAGCGCAATGTCGCCCACGCCTTTCAGCAAGTCGCGCGCGGTCACCGCCCCGATATGGCGGATGCCCAGCCCGAACAGCAGCCGCGCCGCATCGGGCTGTCGCTTCGCCTCGATCGCCGCGAAAAGATTGTCGACCGACTTTTCCTTCCACCCCTCGCGCGCCAGCAATTCATCGCGATGCCGATGCAGCCGAAAAATATCCGCCGGGCCTTTGTCGAGCCAACCGAGCTCGAGAAATTCGGCGATGCTCTTTTCACCCAGCCCCTCGATGTCGAGCGCGCCGCGGCTGACAAAGTGGCGGAGCCGCTCGAACTTCTGCGCCGCGCAGATCAGCCCGCCGGTGCAGCGCACATCGACCTCGCCCTCCTCGGCGACGGCTTCGCTGCCGCACACCGGACAATGGTCGGGAAAGGCATAGGGATCGCGGTCCTCATCGCGGGTCAGGTTCTCGACCACCTGCGGGATCACGTCGCCCGCGCGCTGGACAACCACCCGGTCGCCGGGGCGCACGCCCAGCCGCCCGATCTCGTCGCGGTTGTGCAATGTCACGTTCGACACCACGACCCCGCCGACCGTCACCGGCGTCAACCGCCCGACCGGGGTCAGCTTCCCCGTCCGCCCGACCTGGATGTCGATCGCTTCCAATGTTGTCTGTGCGCGTTCGGCGGGAAATTTATGCGCGATCGCCCAGCGCGGCGCCTTCGCCACAAAGCCCAGCCGCGCCTGCCAGTCGAGCCGGTCGACCTTGTAAACAACGCCATCGATGTCATAGGGCAGCTCGGCGCGCCGCGCCTCGATGTCGCGGTAGTGCTCCAGCACGTCGCCTACGCTGTCGAAGCGGCCGAGCAGCGGCGACACCGGTACGCCCCAGCTTTCGATCAACCGCATCATGTCATATTGGCTCGCCGCAGGCACGTCGCTGACCTCGCCCCAGCCATGTGCCAGAAAGCGCAGCGGCCGCGCCGCAGTGATGCTTGCATCCTTCTGCCGCAGTGACCCGGCGGCGGCGTTGCGCGGGTTGGCAAAGACCTTCGCATCGGCTTTTTGCTGCGCAGCATTAAGCGCAGCAAAATCTGCCTTGGCCATGTAGATTTCGCCGCGAATTTCGAAGATGTCGGGTGCGTTCCCGGATAGCCGTTCCGGAATATCCGCAATGGTGCGGACATTCGGCGTCACGTCCTCACCAACGCTCCCGTCGCCGCGCGTCGCCGCCTGCACCAGCACGCCCTGTTCAAAGCGCAGCGAGCAGGACAGCCCGTCGATCTTGTCCTCGGCGGTCAGGGCGACCGAAGCATCCTCGGACAGGTTCAAAAACCGCCGCACCCGGGCGACGAACTCGGCGACATCGTCATCGGCGAACGCGTTGTCGAGGCTCATCATCCGCTGGGCATGCGTGACCTTGGCGAGCGGCGACGCTTCGACGGCGGCCCCCACCAGTTTGTTCGGGCTGTCGGCGCGGACGAGGTGCGGGAAGGCTTCTTCCAGCGCCGTGTTGCGGCGGACGAGCGCGTCATAATCGGCGTCGCTGATCTCCGGACTGTCATCGGCATGATACAGCCGGTTGTGATGCGCGATCGCCTTCGCCAGCCGCATCAATTCATTCGCGACGTCGGCTTCGGACAGCGATTCAATCTCGGTCATGCGCTGGCCTTTGCCACCGGCTTGAATTCGGCGCGAGTGCCAAATCCTGCGATCAGCGGGCGCGCCTTTTTGATCGCTGCCTGCACCGCGGGCAGACCGAGCGACGCGGCGTGCGATTCCTTGCCGTCCCACAGCTCGACGATCCAGATCGCATCGAGGTTCGCGCTGTCCTCGCCGATCAGATAAGCGATATTGCCGGGCATTGCGCCGGTGACTTCGGACAGGATCGCGGCAAGCGCCCCCCGCTGACCGGGCTGCGCGATCATCTGGCCGATCAGGCCATATTGCGGGTCGGCGTCTTCCATCATGTTCTCCAGTGCGCGCAGTTTCGATACGGGCAGCACCGCTGCCGCCATAACCGCCAGCCCGGCGAGATGGTCGCGGCGAGTCATCACGCCGCAATCACCAGCACGTGCACCTCGCGCCGGATACGGAACCCCAGCGATTCATACAGCGCGATCGCGCCCGCATTGTCGGCATAGCTGTGCAGGAACGGCACCTCGCCGCGCGCCACCATCGCGCGCATGACATGGCCGATCAGCGCCCGCGCATAGCCGCGCCCGCGGCAATCCTGCCACGTCGACACCCCGCTGACCTCGGCCATGCCGGGCATCAGCATCCGCTGTCCCGCCATCGCGAGCAGTCGCCCGGCGTCGTCGCGAATCCCGAAAAACGGCCCGTAGCGATGCGTCGTCAGCCCCCACGGACCGGGCCTGGCGTGGTCAGCCAGCGCCGCCATCTCCGCCGCATCCGCCGCGCCGAGCGCAATGATCGCGGGCTCGCCGTCGCGCTCGGGCGGCGGGGCGCCCTCGGCGACCATCTGCGTCAGCACCGCGCGCTTCACCTCGCGCGCACCGACGGGCACCGGCCAGCGCTCGCCCTCGACAATCCATAATTCCTCGCCCGGCGGAATCAGCGCCGCGAGGGCCGCCTGCGCTTCGGCGCCGGTGTCGGCGGCGACGCCGAACACGCCATAGCCGCGGTCGAGCCGCAGCGCGCGCTGATCCCCTTCGCCCAGATGCGCCTGCCGTCCGGTGAGCATGCTCCACACCGGCCGGTCGAGCGGATGCGCGGTCATCGGCTCAGCGCCCGTCCATCGCCAGCGCTTCGGTCGCCGGGATCTGCATCCCCTCGAACGCCTGCGCGGCATAGGGACCGGCAGGATCGACCCAATGCAGGAACAGATGCGCCGACCAGCGGTTGGGGTTCGGCATCATCCGCCCGTGCAGGCGGTGGATCCCCTGATAAAGCACCGCATCGCCGGGCAGCATCGCCACCGACCCATAGGATTCGTCGCCAAAATCGGCATCAGCGCGCTCACGCGGTGTCTCGATATGCTGCGAACCCACCTCGAGCGGCCAAGCCTTGTCGTCGCTTGCCGCGAGCAGCAAGGACAAACTGTGTTCGCAAGCGTAACGATCCGAATGAATGCGGCAGATGTCGCCGGCGCGGTACATGCGGAAATAGCAATAGGTCGGGCGCAGCTCGTGCCCGACCAGCGCGCTGATCGCCGGGGTCATTCCCCACAGGAACGTGGCCATCGGCGGATATTGCTGGCCATAAACCTCGACCGCCTCGGACTTGAGCAGCGCCGACCCGCGCTTTAGCGCGTCGAACGATACCCCGCCGCGAATCAGGTCGGACTTCAGCGTCGCGAGGAACGCGTGCGTAACGTCGGTCGGGACGAAGCCCGGCAGTGCGAGATAGCCCTGATCGCGATAAACGTCTGCCCCGTCGGTCATATCGTCTCCAAAAGCCTCTCCGCTTGCGCCCGCGCTTCGGCGGTCACCTCGGCGCCCGACAGCATCCGGGCGATTTCCTCGCGGCGGCCCGCTTCGTCGAGCGCGTGGACGCTGGTGCGGGTCACCAGGCCCTCGCTCGACTTGGCGATCACAAAATGCGCCGCGCCCTTCGCCGCGACCTGCGGGCTGTGCGTCACCGCCAGCAATTGCTTACCCGCGCCTGCCAGTCTTGCCAGCCGCTCGCCGATTGCCGAAGCCACCGCGCCGCCGACGCCGCGGTCGATTTCGTCGAAGATGATCGTGTCCGCCCCGCCCTCTTCGGCGAGTGCCACCTTGAGCGCCAGGATGAAGCGCGAGAGTTCGCCACCCGATGCGATCTTGGCCAGCGGCGCGAACGGCGCGCCGGGGTTGGTCGAGATCAGATATTCGACGCGGTCGATCCCCTCCGGCCCCCAGCGCTCGGCGGGCAAGCGCTCCACCAGCGTCCGGAAGCGCGCCGCGTCGAGCTTCAGCGGCACCAGCTCGCCCGCGACTGCAGCGTCGAGCCGCGCCGCGGCCTTGGTGCGCAGATCGGACAGCGCGCCCGCGGCATGGGTGTAGGCGGCGGCGGTTTCGGCAACCGCGGACTCCAGCTTCGCGAGCCCCGCGCTGCCCCCCTCGATCGCATCGAGCCGTGCCGCGAGCGTGCTGGTGAGTTCGGTCAGCTCGTCGGGTTGAACATTATGTTTGCGCGCCATCGCGCGCAGTTCGAACAGGCGCGTTTCCGTCGCATCGAGCCGCTCGGGGTCATATTCCATCGCGCGCGCCGCTTCGCGCAGCCGCGTTTCGGCTTCGTCGGCCTCGATGATCGCACGGTCGAGCCCGGCGAGCGCTTCGGCGAGCAGCGGGTGATCCCCCGCCAACCGGTCGAGCCGCCGCGCCGCGCCGCGCAGCAGCGCCGGGCCGCTGTCGCTGCTCCCGAACGATTCCAGGATCGCGCCCAGATCGCCAGCGATTTTTTCGCCCTTCTGCATCGCCGCGCGCGCTGCGGCGAGTTCGGCGTCCTCGCCCGGCTGGGGGCAGAGCACCTGCAATTCGGCGACGCAATGCTCCAGCCACTCGCGGTCGCGCGTCGCTTCGTCGAGCGCGCTCCGCGCCGCTGCCAGCTTAGCCTCGGCGGCGCGCCACGCCGCATGCGCCGCCGACACCGCACCGGTGTCGGCGCGCGCAAAGGCGTCGAGCAACGCGCGGTGTCCAGCAGGGGCGAGCAGCCCGCGATCGTCGTGCTGCCCGTGAATCTCGACCAGATGGCTTCCGACCTCGCGCAACAGCGCCGCCGAACAGGGCTGATCGTTCAGGAAGGCGCGGCTGCCGCCATCGGCTTTGAGCGTGCGGCGCACCAGCAGCAGCTCGCCCGGCTCCGGCGCAATCTCGTTCGCGGCGAGCAGCGCAGCGAGCGGCGTGCCCGCCGCGGGCGCGACAAAACTCGCGGTCACCTGCGCCTGCCCGCTCCCCTGCCGCACCAGCGCGCTGTCGGCGCGGGCGCCGAGCGCGAGGCCCAGCGCGTCGAGCAGGATCGACTTGCCCGCCCCGGTCTCGCCCGTGAGCACGCCCAGTCCGGCCGCGAAATCGAGGTCGAGCCGTTCGATGAGGACGATATTGGCGATGGACAAAGCGGTTAGCACGAGCCGTCCTTACCGCAGAACAAAGGCAGAATCTATTCCCGGCGCGATCAGACGCTCGGCGCGTTCTTCTGCATCAGCTTGTACGCGCGCTCATACCATTCGTTGCCTGGATAATTGGCACCCAGTACCGCTGCCGACTTCTTCGCCTCGGCGGGAATTCCGAGCGAAAGATAACATTCGGTGAGGCGATATAGTGCCTCGGGCGCGTGGCTGGTGGTCTGATATTTGTCGACGACTTCGCGGAACCGGATCGACGCCGCCAGCCAGTTCGAACTGCGCTGATAGAAACGGCCGATTTCCATTTCCTTGCCCGCCAGATGGTCCTGCACCAGATCGATCTTGAGCCGTGCGTCCGACGCATAGCGGCTGTCGGGATAGCGGCGAATCACCTCGCCGAGCGCGTTCGACGCCTGCTGGGTGATCTTCTGGTCGCGGGTGACGTCGCTGATCTGCTCATAATAGCTGAGCCCGATCAGATAATAGGCATAGGGCGCGTCCTTGTTGCCCGGATGAATCGCCAGAAACCGCTGCGCCGCTTCGATCGCCGGGGTATATTCGCGGTCCATATAGTAACTGAACGAGCTCATCAGCTGCGCGCGGCGCGCCCAGGGCGAATAAGGATGCTGGCGCTCGACCTCGTCGAACAGCGCCGCCGCGATGCCATATTGCTGGCGGTCGAGCCGATCCTGCGCCGCGCGGTACAGCGTGTTGACGTCGCGCGCGACATAGCGCGTGTCCTTCTTGACCCCGCCACCGGCGCAGGCCGCCAGCATCGGGGTAATAACAAGAGCAGCGGCGAGCAGGCGCACGGCGGCGCGCGAAGGGGTGCGGTGAGTCATGCGCGCGGTATAGCCACAGCGCCGATGAACGCAAAATAAATGATGGGTGGTTCGGCGCAGTTTTACGGCGCCTTCACCACACACCCTTTCGGCGCATCCGCGGGCGCGGAGACGCGGCGCGCGGTCTTGATCGTGACCTGCGGTTCGAGCATCTGGCCCTTCATCACCCCGTCGCCCGCGGTCGGCGAAATCGGGGCGTTGAAGATCCGCTCGGCGACATCGGCGCCGGTGATGATTTCGCCGAACACCGCAAAGCCCGCGCCGTCACCCCCCACCGCGTCGCTGTCGAACCCCTTGATGTCCGACAACAGCAGAAAAAAATCTGTCGTCGCATCGCCGGGGTTCAGCCGCGCCATCGACAGCGCGCCCTTGCAATTGGTCAGCCCGCTGACCTTTGTCGGCTCGTGCGCGATTGGCAGAAAATTCTTGCGCGCGTCGCCGCGATTGCCCGCCTGGATCAGTTGGTTCGCCGGCCCCCAGCTTTTGGTCGAACGATAAAATTTGAACCCGTCCATCCGCTTCGCATCGACATAGCGCAGAAAATTGCCCGCGGTGACCGGGGCGCGTTTGTTTTCGAGCCGCACGACGATCGTTCCGACGTCGGTGACCAGCGCGACATAGGGCCGCGTATCGACGGCATCGACCGGCACCGGCAAGGGCGGTGGCGGCGGTGGCGGCGCAAAGGTCGGCCGCGGCGGCGATGGCGCCGCAGTGGCCGGCGGCGGGGCGGGAGCGGTCTGGGCCGCGAGGGCGAGCGAGAGGATCAAGCCGGTCAACATGGCTTTGCTTATGATCCGAACATTGCCACGGCGAAAGCAGGAATCTGCCGCGCAATTGTCAGCCGCCAGCTTTTTGCCCGCCTTGCGGTCGCCTCCGCACCCGATTACCTCGGCACGCATGACCGCCGACAAAATCTTCATCAGCGCCAACGACCTCCTTGCCGATTCGCTGCGGCTCGGGATGCAAGTAATCGACAGCGGTTTCAAACCGACGCACCTCGTCGGCATCTGGCGCGGCGGGGCGCCGGTCGGGATCGCGGTGCAGGAATTGCTCGATTATCACGGCCAGCATTGCGACCATATCGCGATCCGCACCTCCTCCTACCACGGCATCGATCGTCAGGATCCCGAGGTGAAGGTGTTCGCGCTCGGCTATCTGATCGACACGCTCGACCCCGAGGACCGGCTGCTGATCATCGACGATGTGTTCGACAGCGGGCGCAGTATCCGCGCCTTTATCGCCGAACTCAAGGCGCGCTGCCGCCACAACATGCCGCGCGACATCCGCATCGCCACCGTGTGGTTCAAGCCCGGCCGCAACGTCACCGACCTGCGCCCCGATTTTTTCGTCCACGAAACCGACCAGTGGCTGATCTTCCCGCACGAGATCGACGGGCTGACGATTGACGAAATCCGCCGCCACAAGCCCGAGGCGGCGATCATTCTGCGCGAGGAGGGCAAAAGCGATGCATGACGGATTCGCCTCGCCCGAGGACCGCGCCGCCTTCATCACCGCGCTGCCCAAGGCCGAGCTGCACCTGCATATCGAAGGCTCGCTCGAGCCCGAACTGATGTTCGAGCTGGCACAGCGCAACGGCGTCGCGATCCCGTTCGCCAATGTCGAAGAGGTGCGTGCGGCCTACGCCTTCTCGAATCTTCAGGATTTCCTCGACATCTATTATCAGGGGATGGGCGTCCTCCACACCGAGCAGGACTTTTACGATCTCACCGCCGCCTACCTCTCCCGCGCCCAGGCCGACGCGGTGCGCCACGTCGAAATCTTCTTCGATCCGCAGGGGCATACGGCGCGCGGGGTGGCGTTCGAGACCGTCATAACCGGCATCTCCCGCGCTTTCGATGATGCGCAAGCTCGCTATGGCATCACCTCAAAACTCATCCTCTGCTTCCTCCGCCACCTCAGCGAAACTGCGGCCGAAGCAACGCTCGACGCAGCGCTGCCGTATCTCGACCGCATCGCCGGGGTTGGCCTCGACAGCTCCGAAGTCGGCCACCCCCCCGCCAAATTCGAACGCGTGTTCGCCCGCGCCCGCGCCCTCGGCCTGAAAATCGTTGCGCACGCCGGCGAGGAAGGCCCGCCCGCCTATGTCTACGAAGCGCTCGATCTGCTCAAAGTCGACCGCATCGACCATGGCAACCGCAGCCTCGAGGATCTTGCCCTTGTCGCCCGCCTCGCCGCCGCGGGCATGACACTCACCGTCTGCCCGCTGTCGAACCTCAAGCTCTGCGTCGTGGACGACCTCGCCGCGCATCCGCTCAAGACCATGCTCGAAGCGGGGCTCCATGCCACCGTGAACAGCGACGATCCCAGCTATTTTGGCGGCTATGTCAACGCCAATTACCAGGCCGTCGCCGACGCGCTGGACCTGTCAAAGGCCGACCTCGTCACGCTGGCACGCAACAGCATCACGGGGTCGTTTTTGGACGACGCCGCCAAGTCGGAGCATCTCGCGGCAATCGACGCCTACAGTCGCGCCTGAAGCTCGACTGTGCCAGCCTCGTCATCCCGGCGAACATGGACGAAACCGTGTCTTGCGAATATACCCTACGCCGCAATCAGCACCCCGTGATACGACCGGTCTTCGAACGCCAGTCCCGCGCCCATCGCAACACAGATCAGCGCATTCTCCGCCACCCGCACCGACAAGCCCGTCGCCTCGGCGATCGCGACGTCCATCCGGCGGAGCAGAGCGCCGCCGCCGGTCAGCGTGATGCCCTCGTCGATGATGTCGGCCGACAACTCGGGCGGCGTCTGTTCCAGTGCGGCGCGCACCGCGGCGACGATCTGCCCCACGGGTTCGGCCAAAGCCTCGGCAATCTCCGCCTCCGAAACCTGCACCTCCGACGGCCGACCATTGACCAGATCGCGGCCCTTGACCCCGATAATCATGCCCTCGCCCTCGGGCGCCACCGCGCAGCCGATCGCCAGCTTGACACGCTCGGCGGTCATTTCGCCGATCATCAGATTATGTTTGCGGCGGATAAACGAGGAGATCATTTCGTCCATCTTGTCGCCGCCGATCCGCACCGAATTGCTGTAGGCGATGCCGCCCAGCGACAAGATCGCGACCTCGGTCGTGCCGCCGCCGATATCGACGACCATCGCGCCCATCGGCGCGGTGACCTGCAACCCGGCGCCGATCGCGGCGGCCAGCGATTCCTCGATCAGCTGCACCGACACCGCGCCCGCGTTCGATGCGGCATCGCGGATCGCGCGGCGCTCAACCATCGTCGATCCCGACGGCACACAGATCACGACATTACTGCGCTGGCGCAACCGGCTCGGCCCGCCCAGCGCCTTGTCGATGAAATGCTTGATCATCTGTTCGGCGACATCAATGTCGGCGATCACGCCGTCGCGCAACGGGCGGATCGCCTGAATGTTGCTCGGCGTCTTGCCCATCATCAGCTTGGCCTCATTGCCAACGACTTTGACTCGCCGCACCCCGTCGCGCGTTTCCAGCGCGACGACCGACGGTTCGTTCAGGACGATGCCCTTGTCGCGGACATAGACGACGGTGTTTACGGTCCCCAGATCGATGGCCATGTCATGCGCGGCCGAACCGAACCGATTAAAAAATTTCATACGCGCCGAACGCCCCTGGCCATGCTGATGGAGAATCGGGGACGCGCGCGCTCATGCCCGCACCACCCGTGGATTTCGGCTTGTAACGATGGTTAAATCGCGTCAACGCCGCAGGCGCAGACCGTTGGTTTCTCAGGTCCGGACGAGCCAAAACCGCCATCTGCCGCCGCAGGACAACGCTTCGTCGCCCGTGACGCCCATTTGTCCACGGCCAGTCTGAGGCGTCAGGCGCTGCCCGAAACGAGGAATTTCAGGCCCTGCAATTTGACGATCCGATCGTCGATACAAACCGGCGCGGCGATCAGGCGCATCCACCGCGGCGCCGCGGTGGCAGGCTTGATTTCGACGTCGAGCGTAAAGCCGCGGCGATGCTTGATCGCGTAGGCGCGCAATTTCTCCATCGCCGCGCGCGACCCGTCGCCGTACAGCGCGGCCGTTTCTTCACGCGTCACCGCGGCGCCGCGCGGCAGCGCGAAAATATCATAGACCTCGTTCGACCAGTTCAGCCGATTGTCGTCGGCCAGGTCGCATTCCCACCAGCCCGGCAGCGCCGGCCCAAAACGGTCGATCGCTTTCACATCGGCACTGTTCGTCACCGCATCAAGCGTATCGGCGCCGTGCAGCCGTCCCAGCTCGAAAAAGCGTTCGCGCTCATACAGCGGCCAGCTGTGGTGAACGGGTAAGGGATGGGTCGGTTTCAACGCACCGGTCTTTCGTTGTTTTGCATAGCGATAGCCGCTTGACCCTAGCAAGGACTGGTAAAGATCTGCAACTGAAACGGCAATAAATGACCCTCAGCGACGCGCCAGCGCGATGCCCGCCAGATTCTGGGTGCGCCTGATATGCCGGATGCGCGGGGCTGGGCCATCGCCGATCAGCGCCCGGAACGCCGCCAGATGCGCCGCCGCGCCCCTGCGCGCGGTGACCGCACCATTGGCCTGCGCGACCACCCCCGCGGCATCACCCAGCAACACAAAATCGGGCAGTCCGCGCGCCTGCGCGAGCCGCAGCGCCGCGATCAGCGCCAGCCATTCGGCGTCCATGCTGCTGCCCGTCCCCGCCTCGCGGTCGATCGCAGCGATCCCGCCGACCACGATAGCAATCTCCATCGCCCCGGGATTGGGGCGACAGCCGCCATCGAAGTAGATTTTGGTCCGGCGCGGTTTCATCGCGCCGACATTAATCGATCCGAACGGCCCGCGCACCAAAAAGCCCGACGCGGAGGCCGCGATGTTCCGGGTCATCACCCATCCGCCCGCCAGTGATCCCCATCACACCCCGCAAAACTGCACTTTCTAAGCCCAGATCGACATCCGCCGTCGCCCGCCACCACGCGATCGCGTGAACCGACAGCTGACAATATCCCAATGTTATCCGTATCACCTTCAAAACGCTGCTGGCGCGCCGCACCAATCCAGCGCTGACGTGCGCGCAGGCACTGCAACAGGGCAGGGCCGCGATGCGCAGCGATCAAAGCGCCGACGGCACCGCAATCGCCGGCTGGAAAGCCGCCTGGGCGCATGCGGCCGCTTGGGCCGCGTTCCCCAACATCGCCAACCGCGACGATTGATTTCCCTTCGGCGTGGCGGCCATTATAGCGGCGCCACGCTGAACGGAGAATAATGCCGATGCCGATCATGGCCGCCCGCGTCTATCATGACGGCAAACTTGTCCGCGACATCGGTCCCGACGAAGAACTGCCCGACGATTGCGCCGAGGGCGATTTCTTCTGGCTCGGACTGTTTGAACCGAGCGCCGGCGAACTTGAAGGCATCGCCAAACGCTTCGGCCTCCATCCCCTCGCGGTCGAGGATGCGACCAAGGCGAAACAGCTGCCCAAGGTCGAAGTTTACGGCGACCAGCTGTTTATCATCGCCAGCACCGGCAACCTCGGCGGCGGCACGATCCAGTCGGGCGAGACCGCGATCTTTGTCGGGCGCCATTTCATCGTCACCGTCCGCCACGGCTCGGCGCGAACCCACAGCGACGTACGCGCGCGGCTCGAAACGCTGCCCGCCAAACTCGCGCACGGCCCCGACTATGTCCTCTATGCGATCCTCGATTTCATCGTCGACGGCTATTTTCCGCTGATCGACGCGATCGAGGACCGCATGCTGATGGTCGAGGACAGTGTCATGGACACCCCGCTCGACGCCGCCGCGATCCGCCTGCTTTATGCCCAGCGCCACGAAGTCATTCGCTTCCAGCGGCTCGCCGGATTGATGAAGGATGTCGCCGGCCGCCTCGCAGGCGAGGATGATCTTCCGTGCATCGACCCTGCAGTACGCCCGTTTTTTCGCGACGTGTGGGATCATGTCCAGCGCGCCGAATTCCGCCTCACCGGCCTGCGCGATGTCGCTGCGTCGGTGATCGAAACCAACGGCATGCTCGAACAGCAACGCCAGGGCGTCATCACCCGCCAGCTCGCCGCCTGGGCTGCAATCCTTGCGGTGCCGACCGCGATCGCGGGTATCTACGGCATGAACTTCGACTTCATGCCCGAACTCGATTGGCGCCTCGGCTATCCCTTTGCGCTGACCCTGATCTTCGGCGGCTCGGCGCTCGTCTTCTGGCGCTTCAAGAGCATCGGCTGGCTGTAGGCAGCCACTTGCCCTTGGTGCGGCTGGTCAGATGAAATTGCCAGCAGCGGTCGCAGCGATAGGGCCGTAGCTCCAGCCCCGCGACTTTCGCCGCGTTGAGCGCTGCTGCGGCCGACGCATAGCGCGCCTTGCGGATACAGACGCTCTGCCGGGTACGCGCCGCCATCGGCGCGGTCAGCTCGCCAGCACTTTTGCCATCATCCGCTCTTCCTTGGCAATCCACGGCGCGATGTTCGGCCGCGACAAGATTGCCTCGCTCCACGCGGCAATCTTGGGATAGGCGGCGGCATCGACACCTGATCCGCAGTGGCGCAGGTTCATCAGCGGCGACGCGACCGCCAGATCGGCGAGCGTCAGCCGGTCGCCGACGAGGAACCCCGACGCCGGAATGGCGCTTTCCAGATAGGCGAGCAGCTTGGGCAGTTCTTCGCTTTCCGCCAGCGCCGCCGCCGCCAGATCGCCCTCGCGCCCCAGGAATTTCGGCGCAACGATGCGGTTGAAGAACATCTTCCCGCTGCACGCCGCAAACACGGTATCGCCGAACTCATCCCACCAGATGACCCGCCCGCGCGCCTGCGGGTCGGTCGGGATCAGCGCGGGCTCGGGATATTTGGCTTCCAGATAATGGATGATCGCGCTCGAATCGGCGAGGGTGAAACCATCGTCCTCCATCGCCGGCATCTTGCCCAGCGGCGACGCGGCGCGAAACCCCGGATCGGGATCGGCGATGCCGACTCCCTTGAGCTCGAAATCAATCCCCTTTTCGCCGAGATACGCTAGCAATTTGCGCACGAACGGCGACACCAAAGACCCGTAAATAATCATCCCGCCACGCTCCTTTTCCTGAGGTCGCAGCATAGGGAAAAGGTTGCGCCCCGCAACCCATTCGCCGCAATATCACCGCCTCACGAAATATTCTTGCCAACGACCGCGCCCCGTGGAACATCCACAACTGCGAGGGGGGCGCTGCCGCGGCAGCCAGCAGGCAGGAAGAATGAATGCGCCCCAATTCATGGGCAGATCGGCTGTTGGCGCTGCTGGTCCGGTTTGTCGGGCTGGTCATTCTTTTGGCAACGCTCGCCGCCGCGACTGCAAGTTTCCTGTATAATCAATCGGAAGAAGCCGATCGTGCGGCGCGTGTAGCGGCGCAGGTCAATATGCGGCTGCACGATCATGTCGCGGTGCTCAAGGGTGTGCGCGCGCTTTATCAGTCGGACGCCGCCGCCAGCGGCCCCGGCATCCGCGCCTATCTCGCCGCGCTGCAACCGCAAGTGCAGGCGCCGGGGATGGAGGGGGTCGGCATCGCCGCCGCTATGCGCGCCGGCACCCCGGCTGCGGTCGAGGCAAAACTCCGCGAAAATTACGACCGCGACATCAAGGTGTGGCCCGCCACCGACCAGCCGATCGGCTTTGCCGTAGTTCTCGTCGAACCCTATACGCCGCGCCGCGACGCCGCGCTCGGTTTCGACATGTACAGCGATCCGACCCGCCGCGCCGCGATGCGCCGCGCCTGGCAGACGGGCCAGCCCGCGGCGAGCGGGCTCGTCTTTCTGGCCCAGGAAAAGGCGGCGGCTGTCAAGCAGCCGGGATTCCTGATCTACGTCCCCGTCTATGCCCGCACCCCGGTCGGCACCAATCCCGACACCGTCGCGACCGCCCACGGCGTCCGTCCGATCGAGGCGTTCGTTTATGCACCCTTCCGCACCAACGATATGATGAAGGCCGTGTTGGGAACGCAGCTCGACACCATCGACGGTTTAGAAATTTATGCCGGCGAAGGCCCCTCGGCACCGCTCGTTTTCAGCAAGGGCAAGATGGGCTGGGACGCGCAGGAACAGGTGCTGCGCGTCGCCGACCGGCAATGGACGATGCGCATATCCTCTGGCCGCCTGCTCGAACGGCTCGGGCGCCCGCTCGCCATCATGATCTTCGGGATCGCCGTTGCATTGCTCGCCACCCAACTCCACCGCGTTCAGCGGCGGCGGATCGACGCGGCCCAGGCGTTGGCCGAGGAGAAGGCGCGCCATGCCGAGGACCGCGAGCTGATGATCGGCGAAATGGCGCACCGGATGAAAAACGCCTTCGCGCGCATCGGCGCGCTCGCGCGGATCACGCTGCGCGAATCGTCCAGCCTCGACGATTTTGAAACGCGCTTTGACGGCCGCATGCGCGCGCTGTCCGACGCCAAGCAGATGCTGGTCACCGGCGCGGTCGACAGCGTCGAGCTCGGCAAGATCGTCCGCCGCGAACTCGAACTCGCCGGGCGCTCGCCCGAGCAGATGACCGCGGTGACCGGCCCCGACGTCCGCCTCGACGACGAAGGCGCGCAAGCGCTGTCGCTCGCGATCCACGAATTCGTCACCAACAGCATCAAATATGGCGCGCTCGCCGGCCACGGCGACCTCGCGGTCGGCTGGCGCCG
Source organism: Sphingopyxis sp. (assembly GCF_016704835.1). Taxonomy (GTDB): domain Bacteria; phylum Pseudomonadota; class Alphaproteobacteria; order Sphingomonadales; family Sphingomonadaceae; genus Sphingopyxis. The sequence continues at coordinate 347,177 of NZ_JADIZJ010000005.1, forward strand.
CGACGGCGGCGACATCGAACTAAGCTGGACCGAAAGCGGCCTGCCCGAAACGCCGCAGATCGACAGCGAAAGCTTTGGCACCCACTTCATACGCTCGCTGATCGAACGGCAGCTCAAGGGCAGTTGGCACCGCAGCGCGGCCGATCATGGTCTCGCGATCACCATCCGCTGGCCCGATCGCGGGGCAGGCGCCTGATCCGCGCTCCCGCATCGGCCCCGCATTGACAAGCCCGCCGCCCGCGGCGAGAGAACGCGCCGAGGGGAGAGAGGCCGCCATGACCGCAAAGATGCTGCGCCCGACATCGTTCGATGTCGCTGAGCGTGCCGGCGTGTCGCAATCGACCGTTTCGCGCGCCTTGCGGAACAGCCCCGGGGTCAACGCTGAAACGCGCGCGCGCGTCTCTGCTGCGGCGCGCGAACTCGGCTATGTCGTCGACCGCCACGCCTCGTCGCTGCGCCTCAAGAGCAGCGAGACGATCGCGCTCGTCACCATCTGCCGCCCCGGCGAGGATCGCAGCGCGATCAACCCCTTCTACTTCGCCCTGCTCGGGAGCATCGCCGCCGCGACCTCGGCGCGCGGCTTCAACCTGCTCGTCTCCTTTCAGGAAAATCCCGACAATTTCCGCGCCGATTTCGTCGCGAGTGGGCTCGCCGACGCGATGATCATCATCGGCACCACCAGCAACCGCGCCGCATGGGACTATTTCGCGCAGGCGCAGGCGTCGGGGCTCGATTTCGTCTGCTGGGGCAGCCCCGGCAGCCCGTTCCACTGGATGCGCAGCGAAAACGATCTCGGCGGCCAGCTGGCGGCCGACCATTTCGTTCAGACCGGCCGTCGCCGCATCGCCTTCGTCGGTCCGCAACAATCGCCGCAGCGCCAGTTCGACGAACGCCGCGACGGCTTCACCGCGACGCTGGCCGCGCATGGGCTCACGGCAATCGTCGCCGAACCCCCCCCCGCCGCCGACCGTCACGCGCAGGGCGTCGCCGCGGTGCAGGCGCTGCTCGAAGCGAACCCCGACACCGACGCGATCTTCGCCGCATCCGACATGCTTGCGCTCGGCGTGCTTCAGGGGCTGAAGGATGCGGGGCGCCGCGTTCCCGAGGATGTCGCGCTGATCGGCTTCGACGGCATCCGCGCCGGCACCCTTGCCGATCCCGCGCTTACGACGCTCGAACCCGATCTCGACGCCGCAGGCGAGGCACTCGTCGCGATGGCGCTCGAGGATGACGAACGCACCCGTAGCGGCACGCGGATTCCGGTCCATCTCGTGGTGCGCGGAACTACGTGACAGTTCGCGACTTTGTTCTACTGTGACCTAACTCACAGAAAAGTAACAAGTCGTTATCCATATCGCTGCTACCTTCGGGGGCAGAGAGGCAGACATTTTGTCGGGTCAGTTTTTTATCCAGTTGCTCAACCCGGGCATCGGCATGTTGTTCGCGGTCGCCTTTTTCCTGCTCTGGCTGAACCGCCGCGACCGCTACGTCGCCTATGCAGCGGGCGCTTATACAGCTTCGGCGATCGCCTTCCTGATCCTCGATGTCGGTCCCGCGCTGCCTTACGAGTTGCACCGCATCCCCGCCAATATCGGCTTTCTCGCCACTGGCTGCCTGTTCGCGGCGGCGATCATCCGGCGCTATGGCTTGCCGGTGCCGTGGCGCGCGATGGGGATCATGAGCGCGATGTCGATGGCTCTCTTCCTGTGGTTCCTGCTCGGCCGGCCGAGCATCGGCGGGCGCATCCTGGCGATCAGCATCGGTGCCGGGATCATCGCGGCGATGGTCGTTCGCGCGCTGTGGCCGATCAAGAAACGCTATGTGATCGACCGGGTGCTATTCTGGGTCGCGGCGCTGTCGGCGCTCAACCTGATCGCGCGGCCGATCATCCTGCTCTCGCTCGGCGGCGGTTTCGACAGCTATGACGGTTTCCAGCAGTCGGTCTATTGGACGACCGTGCAATTCACCCAGGCGATGGTGTCGATCGCGGCGGCAATTAGCCTGATGGTCGCGGTGGCGATCGACCAGATCAGCGAACTGCGCCGTCAGGTCGATAACGATAAGCTTTCGGGCCTGCTCAACCGCCGCGGGTTCGAGGCCAAGGCCGGATCGGCGCTGCGCCGATGCCACGACGACGACCGCCCGGTGGCGTTAATGATCGCCGACCTCGACAGTTTTAAACAGATCAACGATGGTCATGGTCACGCGGTCGGCGACGCGATCATCGCCGCCTTCGGCGCGCATGTCCGCGCAATCGGCCCCGCCGAAATGATCGCCGGCCGCATCGGCGGAGAGGAATTTGCGCTGCTCGTCCCCGGCACGGGGATCGAGGCGGCCCGCCGGTTTGCCGAAGCGGTGCGAACTGGGCTGGCTGTCGCCGCCGCCGACCGCATCCCGGCCACGCTCGTGCCGACAACCAGCATCGGTCTGACCATCGGCATCCCCGGCGCCAATCTGTCGGCGCTGATGCACGAGGCCGACCAGGCGCTCTACGAAGCCAAACGCTCTGGCCGTAATCGCGTCCGCACGTTCACCCCCGCATCAGTACGCATGACCGCTGCCGGGGGCTGACACACCGATGTGATCCGGCTCGCCGCAGCGATGGCATTGGCGCGTTAACGGGTTCACATTGCCTACCCCGCCGCGACCCACGGCCATGCCCGTCAATAGACGGGAGAAACTATGAAGTTCGTCGCCGCCGCTCTCGCCACGCTTCTCCCCTTGTCGGCGTGCGCCGAGGCCGAAAGCCCGAACGCCGAACCAGCCAAAACCGGCGATCGCCCCCGACTGCCCCGGCGCCGCCATCTAGGCAGCGTCAACTGGAAGGTTCCGGGGCGCAGCGGGGAGGGATTTATCACCGCCCCCATCAATCACACCCTTCCCGAGCGCCCCCCGCCGCCACGCGGCCCAAAACCATCTCCCGAATCTTTTTGGAATTAAAAACGACATCATTGAACCTATTTGGTTATGAAGGAAGCAAGATTTTTCCGCGCGCCGTCCCTGCCGGCGCGTTAACCGCGTCTGCCAATATCTTGTTGCCGTGCAACCACTTAAGACCGCGTCCGGGACCGACGCGCAAGACATAAGCGGGAGCAACGCATGACCAAAACCAATTTGCGCACCGACCAGCGCGGTGCCACCGCGATCGAATATGGACTGATCGCCGCGCTGATCGCGCTGGCCTGCCTCATCGCCTTCCAGATGCTCGGCCTCAGCCTCGCCAACGTCTTCAACACAATCAACGACGCGCTGAACTAGGGGCCCGCTAGCGCCCTGCCCCCGCATACATGTCGTCATCCTCGAACGAGACAAGTGGCTCGTTCGACCCGATCCGGGATTCCTGCGGCGACGCTAGAGTGGACGCTGGATGAAGTCCGGCGTGACGACACGGAGGTAAGCCCTCTCGCTACTTCTTCACCGCCCGCGCCACGACCTTGATCTCGACCACCGCCGCCGGCTCGTACAATCGCGACACGCCGATCGCGGTCCACGCCGGAAAGGGCGCCTTCACATGGCGGTTCTTTACCGCCGCAAAGCCGTCGATGTGCGCGGCGAGGTCGGTGTGAAAGGTGGTGATGTCGACCACATCGTCCCAGCTCGCCCCCGCGCGCGCCAGCGTCGCGGCGATATGCGCAAAGGCGCGCTCATACCCGGGCGCCAGATCGCTCTCGCCCTTCGCCGGCCCCGCGACCACCCCCGACAGGTAAATGGTGTCGCCCGCGATCACCGCAGTCGCATAGCCGACCGCCTCCTGAAACGCCCGCGCCTCGGTATTTTCGGGCATCAGGACGTTCGCGGGGTCGCGCGCAATTGCCGTCGCCGGCAGGAGCCCCGCTGCAAAAATGGTGATGGCGCCCGCCACTTGCTTTAACGGCATGATGCTCCCCTTCTTTCCCAATCCAGGGTTGGAAGGTGACAGCTGGCGGGCAGGTAAGCAACGGCGCTCGCGCGCGTTAGCAGACGACCTCGACCGCTATACCCGGCGTCCCGATCATCCGCTGATTGAATGTGACAAAGGCCTCGGCAACCCTGGCGGCGACCAGATGGATATAATCGGCAAAATCGCCGCGCTTGGCAAAGGCGACCAACGCCTGCCGCACGGCTTCCTCGTCGGCCATGACGATGGTCGGTACGTTGAGCAGTGCAGGAGAATTTTGTGTCTTTGTGCCTTTGTGTGGGAAAATCGTCGCGCCTTCGGCGGTACGGGACCCTCCACGCCCCAAGCAACCACCCCCACCCCCTTGCATTTCCCCACCCCCCGCGTAAGGCGTCCCCAACAAAAACCGCGCGCGCGACTCCTGCTGGCCCCGCTCTCCCGCCACGCCAGCGGACGGTCTTCCCCCGCCGCGCCAACAGGGGACTGCTGCAAGATGACGACCACTGGACACGACACCCTCGGCACCCGTTCGACGCTCAGCGTCGGCGGCAAGGATTATGCCTTTTATTCGCTCGACAAGGCCGCGGCTAAGCTGGGCGATGTGTCACGGCTGCCCTTTTCGATGAAGGTGCTCCTCGAAAATCTGCTGCGTTTCGAGGATGGCGGCTTCACCGTGTCGACAGACGATGTTCAGGCGCTGGTCGACTGGCAGAAGGATCCCCATTCGAACCGCGAGATTCAGTATCGCCCGGCGCGCGTGCTGCTCCAGGATTTCACCGGAGTGCCCTGCGTCGTCGACCTGGCGGCCATGCGCGATGCGATCGCCAAGCTGGGCGGCGACACGACCAAGATCAACCCGCTCGTCCCCGTCCACCTCGTCATCGACCACAGCGTCATGGTCGACGAATTCGGCCACCCCAAGGCGTTCGAGCAGAATGTCGAAATCGAATATTATCGTAACGGCGAGCGTTACGACTTCCTGAAATGGGGGTCGAAGTCGCTGTCGAACTTCAAGGCGGTGCCCCCGGGCACCGGCATCTGTCACCAGGTGAATCTGGAGCATATCGCGCAGGCGGTGTGGTCGAGCCAGGACGCCGACGGCACCACCGTCGCCTATCCCGACACCTGCGTCGGCACCGACAGCCACACGACGATGATCAACGGGCTCGGCGTGCTCGGCTGGGGCGTCGGCGGGATCGAGGCCGAGGCTGCGATGCTCGGCCAGCCGGTGTCGATGCTGATCCCCGAAGTCGTCGGCTTCAAGCTGACCGGCGCGCTGAAGGAAGGCGTCACCGCGACCGACCTCGTGCTCACCGCGACGCAGATGCTGCGCGCCAAGGGCGTCGTCGGGCGCTTCGTCGAATATTTCGGCCCCGGCCTGTCCTCGCTGTCGCTCGCCGACCGCGCGACGCTCGCCAACATGGCGCCCGAATATGGCGCGACCTGCGGCTTCTTCGGCATCGACGACAAGACGCTCGACTATATGCGCCTGACCGGGCGCAGCGAAGACCAGATCGCGCTGGTCGAAGCCTATGCCAAGGAGCAGGGTCTTTGGCTGTCGGCCGACATGGCCGATCCGGTGTTCACCGACACGCTCGAACTCGACATGGGCAGCGTCGTCCCCTCGCTCGCGGGACCGAAGCGCCCGCAGGACAAGGTCATCCTCACCGAGGTCGACGATGTGTTCAACGCCGACCTGGCGTCGGTGTACAAGCATGACGGCATCAAGCGCGTGCCGGTAACGGGCGCTTCTCACGACATCGGCGACGGCGACGTCGTCATCGCCGCGATCACCAGCTGCACAAACACCTCGAACCCCGGGGTCATGGTCGCTGCGGGCCTCGTCGCGCGCAAGGCGAACGCCTTGGGGCTGCGGCCCAAGCCGTGGGTCAAGACCTCGCTCGCTCCCGGTAGCCAAGTCGTCACCGACTATTTCGACCGCGCGGGCCTCACCGCCGATCTCGATGCGGTCGGCTTCAACCTCGTCGGTTATGGCTGCACCACCTGCATCGGCAATTCCGGGCCCGCTCGCGGGGCCGATTTCGGAAGCGATCAATGGCAACGACATCGTCGCCGCGTCGGTCATTTCGGGCAACCGCAACTTCGAAGGCCGCGTCTCGCCCGACGTGCGCGCCAACTTCCTCGCCTCGCCGCCGCTGGTCGTCGCCTATGCGCTCAAGGGCACGGTGACCGAGGATTTCACCACCACGCCGATCGGGCAGGACCAGTCGGGCAAGGACGTGTTCCTTGCCGACATCTGGCCGACCAATCAGGAGGTCGCCGACACGATGGCGGCGTGCATCGACCGCGAGATGTTCGAGGCGCGATACGAGCATGTCTATCGCGGCGACGAACATTGGCAGAAGATCGAGGTCGAGGGTTCGGACACCTATCAGTGGCGCGCCGGGTCGACCTATGTCGCCAATCCGCCCTATTTCGAGGGGATGAGCATGACCCCCGCGCCGGTGTCCGACATCATCGACGCCAAACCCCTCGCGATCCTCGGTGACAGCATCACGACCGACCACATCAGCCCCGCTGGCAGCATCAAGGCAGACTCTCCGGCCGGAAAATGGCTTATGGAACATCAGGTTAACAAGGCCGACTTCAACAGCTACGGCGCCCGCCGCGGCCACCACGACGTCATGATGCGCGGCACCTTCGCCAACATCCGCATCAAGAACGAAATGGTCCCCGGAATCGAAGGCGGCATGTCGCGCTACGGCGCCGAGGTTATGCCGATCTTCGACGCCGCGATGAAGCACAAGGCCGATGGCACCCCGCTGGTGGTCATCGCGGGCAAGGAATATGGCACCGGCTCGTCGCGCGACTGGGCGGCCAAGGGCACCAACCTGCTCGGCGTCCGCGCCGTGATCGTCGAGAGCTTCGAGCGTATCCACCGCTCGAACCTCGTCGGCATGGGCGTGCTGCCGCTGCAGTTCCAGGACGGCGACACGCGCGAGACGCTTGGCCTGACCGGCGACGACACCTTCACGATCACCGGCGTAGCGGATTTGAAGCCACGCCAGACGGTGACAGTCAACGTCATCCGCGCCGACGGCTCGTCCTTCAGCTTCGATACGCTCTGCCGCATCGATACCGCGAATGAGGTCGAATATTTCATGAACGGCGGCATCCTGCACTCCTCCCTCGCCGCCGGGGCCCCGGGGGCGGGCCCCCCGCGGCCGGGCCAAGCTGCTGATCCTTTTCCCCGGTTTTGTGCGCCCGGCTGCCCCTCCCCCCCCCGCCCAGGCCGGGCCGGGCCCCCGCCCTTACTGCAGCCGCGCCGCGCCCGATGGTCCGCGTCGGCGACGAGCGGATCGATGACGAAGAAATCCGCGCCCTGATCCGCCAGAACCGCAAAATCGACGCAATCAAACGGGTCCGCGAACGTACCGGCTTCAGCCTCGCCGAAGCCAAGGACGCGGTCGAGGCACTCGAACAGACGATGCGCTGAACATCCTGTCCCCGTCCGGGGTGCAGGCCACCCGAAGGGACGGCATATGAGCGTTTTCCAGATCGCGATCGAGGTGGTCGGCTGGCTCGCCGCCGTCCTCATCCTCGCCAGCTACGTCCTGCTGTCGCTCGGACGGATCGAGCCGCGTGGCTATCTCTATCAATGGATGAACGTGATCGGTGCCAGCGGGTTCGTGCTGAACTCGGGCTATAACGGCGCGCTGCCCTCAGCAGGGCTGAACATCGTGTGGGCGTTGATGGGGGTCTTCACCCTGTGGAGTGTGTGGCGCGCGCGGCGGCATTCTGCCGAAACCTGACCTCTCGCCTATGGTGGGCGCTGACGGGCTCGAACCGCCGACCCTCTCGGTGTAAACGAGATGCTCTACCAACTGAGCTAAGCGCCCCCGAAATGTCACCATATGCAGGGAAGCGCGCCACTGCCACAACCTGCCATCGCTGGCAAGCCGTCGCTATTCGTCCAGCGCCGCGAAATTAGCGCGCCACCGCATCGCATGTGCCCTTGCCGCGTGCCGCACCTTCGCCGCGGGCCGCACCCGCCCCTTCCCCGACGGCATTGACCTGGCTGCCGAAATGGTCCGGCAGCGCCGGGCGGTGGCGACCAGCGATGCCTACATGGTCGAGGAAGCCAAAGCGCAGGCGAAGCGACGCGGCATCTGGCAAGGCAACGTCGCCCGCCCCGCCGACTGGCGGGCGGCGCACGAACGCCCGGCGACTACGCACACAGCGTCCGACGCCTAGGGTCACGAACACACCCGCTATGCCTCGCCGCCGTTTCGGGCTAGGGCGAGCGACATGAACAGCGTGCTTCCCGTCATGATCGGCGGCGCGATCGGCGCCGGCGCCCGCCATCTGGTGGGACAGGCGATGCTCGCGCGGCTTGGTCCCGGCTTCCCCTGGTGGACGCTGGCGGTCAATATCGTCGGCAGCCTGGCTATGGGGCTGCTCATCGGTGCACTTGCGCGCGGCGAGGGCAGCAGCGATGCGGCACGACTGTTCGTCGGCGTCGGGATCCTCGGCGGCTTCACCACCTTTTCCTCTTTCAGCATGGAATTCTGGATGCTTTTCGAACGCGGCCAAACCGCTCAGGCGGCCGCCTATGTCCTCGCGTCGGTGATCGGCGCGATCGCGGCGTGCGGGCTTGGCCTTTTTGTCATGCGGCAGATGCCGGCATGAGCGACGCCAAGGCAACTCTCGACAGCGCCACGATTGCCGAAGAAGACGACGGCATCCGGCTCGACCGCTGGTTCAAGCGTCACCGCGAAGGGACGCCGCACGCGTTGCTCGCGCGTTGGGCGCGATCGGGCGCGCTGACGCTCGACGGGAAAAAGGCCGATGTGTCGGATCGCATCGCGACCGGACAGAAGCTGGTGATGCCGACTCCGCCGGTCGAAGCCGCGGCGCGCCCGGCGCGCAAGGGGCGTCCGCTCACCGATGCCGACGTCGAACTCGCAACGGGGATGATGATCCACCGCGACGCAGCCGCCATTGTGCTCAACAAACCACCGGGGCTGGCAACGCAGGGCGGTACCAAGACCGACGCGCATGTCGATGGCCTGCTTGACGCGCTGAAGTTCGACGGACCGACCCGGCCCAAGCTCGTCCATCGGCTCGACAAGGACACGTCGGGGGCGCTGCTGATCGCGCGGACGCCCAAAGCCGCGGCCTATTTCGCCAAAAGCTTTTCGAACCGCAGCGCAAAAAAGACCTATTGGGCGCTGATTGTCGGGGTCCCCGACATCCAGCAGGGCGAAATCGACCTGCCGCTCGCCAAGCAACCGGGTTCGGGCGGCGAAAAGATGCACGTCCATGACGACGGCCTGCCTTCGAAAACGCGCTACCGCGTCATCGAGCGCGCGGGAAACAGCGCCGCGTGGGTCGAGCTCCAGCCGCTGACCGGGCGCACCCACCAGCTGCGCGTCCACATGGCGGCGATCGGCCATCCGATCGTCGGCGACGGCAAATATGGCGGCAAGAGCGCGTTCCTGACCGGAACGATCAGCCGCAAGATGCACCTGCACAGCCGCCGCCTGCGCATCGATCATCCCGACGGCGGCGCCATCGACGTGCAGGCCGAAGTGCCTGACCATTTCGCGGCCAGCCTCGATGCGCTGGGCTTCGACCTGCTGCTCGGTGAGGTCGTGATCGATCCGGCCGAAAAAGGTCCGCCGCCCTAAATCGGCGCTGAAGGCGCAGGCCAAAGCGCACAGCAAGCAAATCCGCAAGGCGCGGCGCGGTGAACGGCGCGGACGCACCGCTGACAGTAAGCCGACCGACTTCGCCGGAAAATCGGCAAAGGAAAAGGCGAAAGCAGGCAAGCCCGGCAAACCGGCGGCGAAGAAGACGACGGGCAAGAAGCCAAGCGCAAAGAAACATCCGGCGCGTCCCGCCAAACCGGGCTGATGCATCCGAACGCTGACTTTCGGCCGCGGCAGGACGACCTGGCCGAGTTGCTCGTCCGCGAGATCGGCTTTGCTGCGATCTTCGCCGCCACGCCCGACGGACCGCGCGTCGCGCATGCGCCTGTAGTGCTGAGCGACGATCGGGCCGCGCTGCAATTCCACCTCGCGCGCGGCAATGCACTGACCCGGCACCTTGACGGCGCGACTGCGCTTGCGGTGGTGCAGGGTCCCGACGCCTATGTCAGCGCCAGCTGGTATGAAACCCCCGACCAAGTGCCGACGTGGAACTATGTCGCGATCGAAATGGAGGGCGTCGTCAGCAAGCTCGACGATGCGGCGTTGATCGCGCAGCTCGACACGCTGTCGGCCAGCCATGAGGCGCGCGTCGGCGCCAATCCGCCATGGACCCGCGACCAGATGAACCCGGCGCTGTTCAGCAAGATGACCGGCGCCATTACCGGCTTCGAACTGCGGATCACCGCGTGGCGCCCGACGATCAAGCTGTCGCAGAACAAACCCGCCGCCGAACGCGACCGCGTCGCGCGGGGGGTCGAAGCAAGCGGCCACGGCGCGCTCGCGCAGTTGATGCGCCATTTGGGTGGCGATAAGGAAACAGCATGACCCCCAACGACGATATCCTCGCCAAGAAACGATATTTCGCCATTGTCGCGATTCGTCTCGCGGGCGCGATGCTGGTGCTGATCGGCTTCGTGCTGATCCGCGGGGGCTGGGAACTCGCGGGGCAGCCGACCGACCGCTGGATCGGCGTCGCGCTCGTCCTGATCGGCGCGTTCGATTTCGCTGTGATGCCGCGGTTGCTCGCGCGCCGCTGGCGTTCGCCCAGAGAGCTGTGATCAGCCGGTGAAGCGCTTCTGGAAAGACGTCGCCATCGTCCCTCAGGACGGTGGCTGGGGCATCGCGCTCGACGGACGGCCGATGCGTACGCCGCACCGTGCGCCGCTGGTCGCGTCGAGCGCGGCACTGGCCAAAGCGATCGCCGCCGAATGGCAGGCTCAGGGCGAAACGATCGATCCGCGCGCGATGCCGATGACCGGGCTCGCCAACGCCGCGATCGACCTCGCGACGGCGGACCCCGCGGGGTTTGCCGAACCCATCGCCGCCTATGCCGCAACCGATCTGCTCTGTTACCGCGACGACCGCGATGCGGCGTTGCAGGCGGAGCAGGTGGCGGCATGGAACCCGATCCTGGCGTGGGCCGAGGCGCAATTTGGGGTTGAATTCGTCATCACCCAGGGAATACTCCCGGTCGACCAGCCGACCGCGACGATCGAGGCGCTGCGCGATGCCACGCTCGGGTATGAATCGTGGCGAATGACAGCGCTGACCCCGCTGGTGACGATCGGTGGCTCGCTTGTCGCGGGCCTCGCCTGCATTAATCAGGCGTTCGGTTCCGAACTTTTGTGGGAAGCGGTCAGCCTCGACCAATTATACCAGGAACGCCGCTGGGGCGCCGATGCACAGGCGCAGGCGCAGCGCGCCGCGCACAAGCGCGACTGGGACAATGCGGTGCGGTTTTTGACCTATCTCTGAGCCCGGTCGTGGCGAGCGAAGTCGGAGCACGCTTAACGCACGCTTTGACGATGGCAATCTCGACTTCGCTCGATGCGAACGGAATTAGGATTTCCGCTTAATCCACAAAATTCGGCCGCCGCTTCTGCATCCCCGACATCACCGCTTCCATCTGGTTCGGAGTGCGGATGACCTTCACCTGCTCATCGCTTTCGGCCTGCAAAATCTCTGCGTCGGTCGCGTCGGCGAGCATGTTGCACAGTCGCTTGGCACCGCGGATTGCATGCGGATTCTTGTCGGCGATCACCGCGGCCATTTCCATCGCTTTCGCCAGCGGATCGTCGGAGACATGCGTCGCAAAGCCGAGCAATTTCGCCTCGGACCCGTTAAATTCGCGGTTGGTATAAATCATCTCGCGCAGCACATCGTCGGCGACCTGCGTGCGCCACAGCGCCATGCCAGCGACGTCGGGAACCAGCCCCCAGCGCATCTCCATGATCGCGATGCGCGTATCGGGGTGGACGATGCGGATGTCGGCGGCGGCCATGATCTGGCTGCCCGCCCCGAATGCCACTCCATGCACTGCGGCAAGCACCGGCACCGGAATTTCGCGCCAGCCCCACGCGGCATATTGCGCGTTGTTCGCGATGCCTTTGGTGCGATCGGCGAGCGTGCCGCCCGCGCTGCTCGCCCCTGGATCGCGATCATTGCTCAGGCTCGACAGATCCAGCCCGGCGCAAAAGGCGCGCCCCTCGCCTGACAGCACGACGACGCGCAGCCCCGGCATCGTCTTGAGCGTATCGACGGCTTCGGAAAGCGCGTCCCACATCGCGGGGTCGAGCGCGTTCATCTTGTCGGCGCGAATCAACCGGACGTCGGCAATTCCGCCGTTGAGCATGGTGATGGAAATGCGGTCTTTCACGGGAGCGTCCCTTTCAGCGTTTCAAAGCGGCTTCGACAAGCGGAAGCTGGTCGTTGCCGAAATACATGTCGTTCTTGTCGACGAAGATCGTCGGCGAACCATAGCCGCCGCGCGCAATCACTTCATCGGTATTCACACGCAGCCGCGCCTTGACCGCTTCGCTGCCCGCCGCCGCGGCGAGCGTGGCGCCGTCGAGTCCTTCTGCATCGGCGACTGCCGCGAGCACTGCGGGGTCGTCGAGATTTTCCTGACGGTCAAAATAGCTTACAAAGGCTGCGCCCGCAAAACGCACGAGCGCAACCTGATCGTCTTCGAGCGCGCAGCAGAAACGCATCGCGGCGATGCTCTTGGCCGGATGCCATTGTGACGGGAAATTCATCGGCACGCCCGCGAGCCGCGCCCAGTCCTGCAGCACTTTCCAGCTATGCTGCAATCGCCGGTTGTCCGCCTGTTCACGCATTGCATAGACGGCAGGGTTCACCGCATTGAATACCCCGCCAACGAGGATCGGCCGATAGACTGCCGCCGCGCCCGTGCGTCCGAGCAAGCCCGGCAGATTGTGAAACGCCAGGCAGGTCCAGGGCGAGGAAAGGTCGAAGAAGAATTCGACGCGCGCGGTCACCGCATCAGGCCTCCGCCTTTGCCTTCTCCCAATATTGGTCGCGAAGCAGGCGCTTGTAGAGCTTCCCAGTGTCGTGGCGTGGCAGTGCCTCCATGAAATCTATCCGCCGCGGGATCTTCACCCCTGACAGTTTCTCACGCGCATAGGCGATCAGCTCGCCCCGGAATTCGTCGGTCGCGTCGGCCATATCGGCAGGCTGGATCACCGCGATCACCTCTTCGCCCATCTCGTCGTGCGGCCCACCGACCACCGCGACGTCGGCGACCTTCGGGTGCGTGACGAGGTGGTTTTCGATCTCCTGCGGATAGACGTTCACCCCGCCAGTGATGATCATGAAGCTCTTGCGGTCGGTCAGGTAGAGGAAACCTTCGTCGTCAAGTTTGCCCACGTCGCCGAGGGTCGACCAGCCCTTGCTGTTGCGGCTCGATGCCGTCTTCTCGCTATCACCATGATATTCGAAGATATTTTCACTTTCGAAGAAAACTGTGCCTTCTTGATTGGGACCAAGCTCGGTCTCATTATCCTCGCCCATGATATGCACCGCGCCCAGAATAGGGCGACCGACGGTGCCCTTGTGGGTCAGCCAGTCGGGGCTGGAGACAAAAGTCATGCCATTGCCCTCCGACCCCGCATAATATTCGAACAGCACCGGCCCCCACCAGTCGATCATCGCCTGTTTGACCGGCACCGGGCACGGCGCGGCGGCGTGGATTGCAACCTTCAGCGACGAGGTGTCGTAACGGGTGCGGACTTCCTCGGGCAGTTTGAGCATGCGCACGAAATGCGTCGGCACCCACTGGCTCGAGTTCACGCGATATTTTTCAATATGCGACAGCGCCGCTTCGGGATCGAATTTCTTCATCAGCACGACGGTGCCGCCAAGGCGATGGATCGTCATCGACCAACGCAGCGGCGCGGCGTGATATAGCGGCGCGGGCGACAGATAGATGCTGTCGGCATTGATCTGGAACACCGCCGAGGCGAGCATGACGAGGCTGTTCGTCGCATCGATGGCGGGATCCTCGGGCAGCGGCACGCGTACGCCTTTCGGCCGCCCGGTCGTCCCCGACGAATAGAGCATATCGACCCCGGCGCGCTCGTCGGCGACGGGTGTCGCGGGCATCGCCTCCGCGGCATCCTCCCAGCGCGCCCAGCCATCGATGTCACCGCCCATCGCAAAGCGGGTGATCGTCGTGGTCAGCTGCTGCGCCGCGGCCCCAAGGCTGGCCGACACGACGAGCATCTTCGCCCCCGAATTTTCAAGGATGTAATCAGTCTCGTCCTGCGTCAGCCGCGACGAGATGCAGACATAGCGCAACCCCGAGCGCTGCGCGCCCCACGTCAGGCCGTAATAATGCGGGGTGTTTTCGAGCATGAAGGCGACGACATCCTCATGCCCCAGCCCATGCGCACGAAACAGCTGCGCGGCGCGATTCGACGCCGCGTCGAGCTCGCCATAGCTGATCGCCTCGCCCGTTTCGGCGACGATGATCGCAGCTTTGTCGGGGTTGCTGCGGGCATGAACGGAAGGGTGCATCGGGCCATCGTCTCCGGGAATCGTTGGTTTCTTATGTCCAAGATCAGTAGCAAGCTGAAACTTTTGGTCAAGCGAGGGGAAGGACACGGGCTCTTTCGGGCGTCAGCGATATTCGATCGGGCTGCAACCGGAGCGCGTGGCCTTGCCCCTTCACCGTCCGCAGCATCGGCCAGGCGAAACCGCGATCTGCCTTCGCGCGCAGGCGCGACATATCGACTTCAACACCATTGGTGCCGGGATCGAAATCGAGCCGCCAGACCGCCGGTAACAAAGTCGCGCGCGACATCGGGCGATCGCAAACGCGCGCCAGATTCGCGAGCACATCGAACTCGCGTAGCGGCGGGCGGATCAAGCGCCCCGCGCGCTCGACCCGTCGGTCAATCAAATCGGTGCGGAGCTCGCCCGCCCAACCTGCCCCATAAACATTCGCGCGCGGCGCAGCAGGCTGGCGATGCGCGCCAGAACTTCAGGCAAATTTCCTGTCCATCACGCGGCATCATCGGCCCCATCGCGCAAAGCCAACAGCCGCTCCGCCACACTGTCGCGATCCGACAGCGCCAGCATCGGCCGACTGCCCGCAACGCAGCGCGCCGAGCGAATGAATTCGGCGGGCTCCTGCCACCCGAGAAAGGGGTTGCGGACGAGCAAATCGAAACAGGGTCGAGTCACGGCGGCAAACCGGCGGCGGGAGGCACAAGCCGCTCGACGCGCGCCGTATCGAAATGGAAAAGCGCCACCAGCGGCGCGGTGCGATGGGCCGCTTGCGGCGTTTCGGATGAAATCTTTGCGCTCGATTGCATCCACGTCCCCTCGCCCCGCTCGACAAGCTACCTGCAGCACCCGGCATTGCGCGACACCGCGCCTGTGCTAATTCCGCAGCATGACCGCTGCCCAGATGCTCGAGAGCGACTTCGCCACCCTGCCCGACCTTGTCCGCGCGCATGCCGCGGAACGTCCCGATGCCGTAGCGGCTGCCGACGCCATGCGGCGGCTGAGCTGGTCCGAACTGGACCAATTGAGCGACCGAATCGCCGCGCGCTTGCAGCAGGACGGCTTTGCGAAAGGCGACCGCACCGCAATTGCCGGGCTGAACAGCGTCGAGCAGATGGCCGTCATTATAGGGACGCTGCGCGCCGGTGGCGTTGCGGGGCTCGTCACCAACAGCGCGACTGGCGAGCAGATGGCGGCGATGATCGCCGACACCGGCGCCCGCCACCTGTTCCTCGACGGCGCCGCGAGGGCGAGCCTCGCCGAACGGGTCATCACCGCGAGCGACATGATCGCGATGGACGGCAGCGACGCAGGCATCCCGCTCGACGCCTGGTTGTCGCTAGCGGGCGCGAAGCCTAGACCGGTCGAGATCCGGCCCAAAGACGGTTTCAACATCATCTATTCGTCGGGCACCACCGGCACGCCCAAAGGTATCATCCACAGCCATGCCATGCGCTGGCAGCATATCATCCGCGGCGCCCCCGCCTATGGCCCCAATGCCGTGACGATCCTGTCGACCCCGCTGTATTCGAACACGACGATGGCCAGTTTCATGCCCACCGTCGGGTCGGGCGGGCAGGTCGTGCTGATGAAGAAATTCGACGCGCGCGGGTTCCTCGAACTCGCGGCGCGCGAGCGCGCGACGAACACGATGCTGGTGCCGGTGCAATATCGGCGGATCATGGCGCTCGAGGATTTCGGCGACTTCGACCTGACGAGCTTCGTCGTCAAATATTGCACCTCGGCCCCCTTCGCCGCAGCGCTGAAGGCCGATGTGCTCCAGCGCTGGCCCGGCGGGCTCGTCGAAATTTACGGCATGACTGAGGGCGGCGCCGCCTTCATCCTCGAGGCGCACCAGTTCCCCGACAAGCTCCACACCGTCGGCCGGCCGGCGCCCGGGCATATCGCGAAAGTGATCGACGAAGAGGGCCACGAACTTCCGCAGGGTTCGGTCGGCGAAGTCGTCGGCCGATCCCCGGCGATGATGACTGGTTACAACAACCGGCCAGACGCGACCAAGGCGATGCACTGGTACGACAGCGACGGGAATCTGTTTTACCGCCACGGCGACATCGGGCGGATCGACGAGGACGGCTTCCTGACGCTGATGGACCGCGCAAAGGACATGATCATCTCGGGCGGCTTCAACATCTTCCCCAGCGACCTCGAGGGCATATTGCTTGCCGACGAACGCGTTATCGAAGCCGCCGTCGTCGGCATGCCGAGCGAGGAATGGGGCGAGACGCCGGTGGCGTTCGTCGTGCTGAAGCCCGGCGCCGATGCCGAGAGCGTGCGCGCCGATTGCAACGCCAAGGTCGGCAAGACGCAGCGGATCAGCAGCATCGCCGTCGTGGACGAACTGCCGCGCAGCCCGATCGGCAAGGTGTTGAAGCGGGAATTGCGCGACGCCTACGCCGCCTGACGCTCCTTGTGGCGTAGCGATGGGGAGTTGGCAGCGCAAAGCGCTGTCCGAGGGGCAATTGTTCGACGTAGCGGCCACCATTCGCTTTGCGAACGGTCCCCCGCCCCATAGCTGCGCCATAGGGAGGATTGATCAGACCAGCCCCGCCGCCTCGATCGCGTCGAACGCGCTTTGCAGGCGCGCATCGCCTTCGCCGCGGACCCATGCCCATTTGAGCTTGCGCCGTTCGAGCTCGCCGATCGCAACGTCCATGAACTGCCGCCGCGCCAGGTCGCTGCCGAACAGCCGAGTGCCGTCCTCCTGCCACTCCAGATCCATCGCCGGGACGAGATAGAGGTCGGCTGTGTCTTTCCACTGGTCGATTTCGGGCAGGCGGCGACCGAGCAGCATGATCGCCCACGCCTGTGTCATCAGCGCATCGGTATCGGAGACCAGCCACTCGGGATTTTGCGCCAGTGCTTCCCGGGTCGCGGCGATATGGCCGTCAAAAATAGCCAACAGGTCGATGTCATCGAGGTCGGTGCCATTCGCTTCGGCATAGGTGCGGCCATATTCGGGGACGACGAGTCCGCCGAGCCGCAGCGCGAGGCGCGGGGCCAGCGTCGATTTGCCGGTGCTTTCAGCGCCATGGAAACAGATATGGTGCGTCATAGTGCCACCCTGCCCGTTGCCGCGGCGCGGCGCCACTGGATCAGCCCGTCGATCGACAGGCCGAGCAGCACGACATAGACCGCGCTGGTCGCGTACAGCCCGCGCCAGGCAAAGAGCGGGATCGCGATCAGGTCGACGACGATCCACAGATACCAGCTTTCAACGCGGCGCCGTGCAAGCAGCCATTGCGCGGTGATGCTGAGCATCGCGATCGCGCCGTCGATCCACGGCGCCACCGCGTCGGTGTAGCGATCCATCGCAAAGCTCCATCCGATCCACGCAAGAATCGTGATGATAACCCATTGCCGCCGCATCCGATCGGTCATCCAGCCGACCGGGATGCCGCTGTCTTCGCGAGCGCGCATCCAGCTGGCCCAGCCGTAGAGATTAAGCGCCAGGAAAAAACCCTGCAAAACCATGTCGCTGTACAGCCGCGCGTCATAGAAAACGACGGCGTAGAGGCTGACCGCGACGAGCGCGAAGGGATAGTTCCAGACGCTGCGCAGCGCGACGAGCGCGACGTTGATCAGGACAAGCGCAGCGGCCAGCCATTCGATCTGCGTCACGCGGACGGCTCCAGCCGCGCGACATTCCCGCGCGGGCGCGTCCACAGGCCGTCACGGCTGATCCGGTGCTGCGGCGGACGGCGCAGCACCGACCAGCCGGCGCGCGCGATCCAGCCGAGTTTGGCGAGCCGCGTTGTACTGGCGCGATGATCCCACGCATGGTCGCCGCGCGCGCGCACCTCACGCGCGATGTCGCCGTAGATGCCCGCCGCGGCGAGCACTGCCCAGCGGCTGCGCGGCGGCAATTTGCGCGCGCCCCAGCGCGCCGACGCCTCATATTCCTCGGCCATTTCAGCGAGCCATTTGGCCATCACCGACAGACGACCGCGAAAGGCGGGGTGCATGTGCTGGCCGGGCGGAATATCGAGTTCGACCATCCATTCCATCGGCAGATAACAGCGGTCGGCGGCGGCATCTTCCGCCACGTCGCGCGCGATATTGGCGAGCTGAAAGGCGATGCCGAGATCCGACGCGCGGTCGAGCGTCGCCTCGTCGGCGGGATCGACCCCCATGACCAACGCCATCGCCACCCCGACAGCACCCGCGACATGATAGCAATAGCGCAAGAGATCGGCCTCGCTGCGCGGGCGCCAGTCATCCGCGTCGAGCGCGAAGCCGGCAATGATGTCGTCGATCACGCCGCGCGGAATCGCCACCTCGGTGAGCAGAAAGCCGAGCGCATCGAACGCCTGGTCGGCGGTCGGCCGTTCGGCAAAGGCGGCGTCGGTGAGGGTACGGATGCGGGCAACTGCAGCCTGCGCATCATGATCCTGCGACATTGCACCGCCATGGTCCTGGCCGTCGGTCAGATCGTCGGCGGCGCGGCACCAGGCGTAGAGCAGCCAAACGCGTTCGCGCGTTTCGCGGTCGAACAACTGGCTGGCAAGCGCAAAGCTTTTCGAACCACGCGCGATGCTGTCGTGCGCGAAACCGTGGAGGGCGTGCGCGTCATAGACCCCCGCCACATCCATTACAGATCGTCGGCCTTCATCGCAAAGATTGGCGCATGGGGTTCATAGGTCGCCATCTTGTCGAGCAGATCGTCGAGCCCGGCGTCGACGATCATGATCCCGGCGTGCGCGGGGCGGATGAAACCGACGTCGATCATATTCTGGTTGAACGCGATCAGGTCGTTGTAGAAGCCTGCGGCGTTGAGCAGGCCGACCGGCTTGCCGTGATAGCCAAGCTGCGCCCAACTGATCGCTTCCCACAATTCGTCCATCGTGCCGACCCCGCCGGGGATGGTAAGGAAGCCGTCGCTGAGGTCGGTGAACATGCGTTTGCGTTCGTGCATGCCGCTGACGACGTGCAATTCGGTGCAGCCGCGGTGCGCAACCTCGGTGCCGACCAGCGCGTCGGGGATCACCCCGATCACCTCGCCGCCGGCTTCGAGCGCGCTATCGGCGACCGCGCCCATCAGCCCAAGCCGGCCGCCGCCATAAACGACGCCGATGCCGCGCTGGGCCAGCGTGCGCCCGACACGGCGCGCGGTTTCGATATAGATAGGATCGGCAGGGGTCGCGGACCCGCAATAGACGGCAAGACGTTTCATAAGCTTCCCCTTACCCGTTCGTGTCGAGCGAAGTCGAGGGTCCCGGCGTCATTTCCTGACCGAGGGGTGTCTCGACGGCACCGTACGCGAACGGAAACTAAATTGCGTCTTCCAGCATCAGCTTCGCGGTGGCCTTGGCGCTTCCCACCACTCCCGGAATCCCCGCGCCCGGATGCGTTCCCGCGCCGACGAAATACAGGTTCGAAATCACATCGTCGCGGTTGTGCGCGCGGAACCAGGCGCTTTGCCACAGCACCGGCTCCAGGCTGAACGCGCTGCCGAGATGCGCCGACAGGTCGCGGCCGAAATCGGCAGGGGTGTAGTGGAAGCTCGTCGCCAGGTTCGCCTTCAGACCCGGCAGCACCCGCGCCTCGACCTCGTCGAGGATCGCGTCGGCGAATTGCTGGCCAAATTCGCCGTCCCAATCGACCTTCGCCTTGCCCAGATGCGCGACCGGGGCGAGGACGTAGAAGGTCGAATAGCCATCGGGCGCCATCGCCTTGTCGGTCGCGGTCGGGTGATGGAGGTACAGCGAAAAGTCCTCGGGGACGACGCCATGCTTGTAGATGTCGTCGAGCAGCCCCTTGTAGCGCGGACCGAACAATATGCTGTGGTGTGCGATGTCCGGATACTCGCCCTTCACCCCGAAATGGACAACGAACAGCGACGGTGACCAGCGTTTGCGCGCCAGCGATTTCGCCGCCTTTTTGCCGCGCGGATGATCGCCCAGCAGCGCGGCATAATTGTGCATCATGTCGCCGTTCGAGGCGATCATGTCGGCTTCGCCGCGCCAGCCGCTCGCGGTCTGCACCGCGATTGCGCGGTCGCCCTGCGTATCGATCTTGGTCACCGGGTCGGCAAGGCGGAGCGTTCCGCCCAGCCGCTCGAACAGCGCCACCATCCCCGCGACCAGCTTGTTCGTGCCGCCGCGCGCGAACCACACGCCGCCTTCTTTTTCGATCGTGTGGATCAGCGCGTAGATCGAGCTGGTGTTCATCGGATTGCCGCCGACCAACAGCGTGTGGAACGACAGCGCCTGCCGCAGCCGCTCGTCCTGCACATAGGATGACACGATCGAATAGACGCTGCGCCATGCCTGATATTTCATCAGCGCCGGCGCCGCCTTGATCATCGACGCGAAGTCGAGGAAGGCGGCCGAGCCGAGCTTGACATAGCCCTCCTCATACACACCTTTCGAATAGGTCAGGAACTTCTCATACCCCGCGACGTCGGCGGGATTGAGCTTCGCGATTTCGGCGTTGAGCGCTGCTTCGTCGTTCGAATAATCGAAATTGGTGCCATCGGGCCAGTTGAGCCGATAGAACGGCATCACCGGGTCGAGCGTCACATCGGTCGCCATATCCTGACCGCTGAGCGCCCACAATTCCGCAAGACACGGCGGATCGGTGATCACGGTCGGTCCGGCATCGAAGGTGAAGCCCTGCCGCTGCCAGTGATAGCCGCGCCCGCCCGCCTTGTCGCGCGCCTCGACGATCGTCGTCGCGACCCCAGCCGATTGCAGCCGAATGGCAAGTGCAAGGCCACCAAAACCGGCGCCGATAACAATAGCGCTACGCGTCATTTCCAGTCCAGTTTCGCAAGCGCCGCAATCGCGCGGCGTACAGATACGGGCGGCTTGCCCGCCAGGATGCGCAGTTTGTCGGCGGTGTTCGAGCGCCCGGCATAGAAGCGCGCGATCAGGCCTGGTGCAAGGCCATAAAAGCGCTGGAAGATCCGATAACGCTCACCCGGATCGGCGGCGCGGAACAGCATCGCACCGAGCATGCGATAGAAACGCTGGCGCCGCCAGGACGCCGCGGCGCGGGCGCGGAGCCGCACGCCAAGATCGCCGCGATCAACCAGCGCAGGCAGCGCCGCCGCGGTCCGCACAGCATCGGGCAGCGAATAGCCGGTCATCGCGTGGAACACCCCGGCGCGCACCCCTATGCGCGCGGTGCGATCAATGACCGGCCACAGCCGGTCGAAATCGCCCGCGACGACGACGGGCAGCACCCCGGTTTCCTCGCGCGTGACCGCGGTGACATTCCATTGCCGCCGCGCCGCATAGGCGGCGATGCGGTCGCGTATGGCTGCAACGTCCAGGTCGGGGGTGTCACTATAATAAGTGTCCTCGATAAAGACCGTTTCGGCATCGAAGGGGAGCAGGTATACGAAGCGATAGCCGTCGAGCTGCTCGATCGTCGCGTCCATTACGAGGGGGCGGTCGATGCCATGCCCGCCCTCGACGGTCAGCGCCTGCCCGACGAATTTCTGCCAGCCGCAATCGAGCATCGACGCTTTTCCGGTGCCGCGAGCATCGATGACATGCTTCGCCGACAGCCGCCCGCCGCGCGCCAGCAGCACATGATCGGGCGCGACATGCTTCGCCCTGTCGGCGATGATCCGCCCCGGTGGCAGAGCGGCGGCGACCGCTTCGGCCAGCGCCTCACCGGTGATGCTCTTGTACCCCATCCGCACCCGGCGCTCGCGGTCAGGAAAGGCGACATCATAGCTGTCCCAATGGTAACGGACGAGCGGCGCAACGAGCCAGCGGTCACGCTTCGCAATGTCGCTGTCGAAGAAAGACCAGATATGATTGCCGCCGATCGCGTCAGGTTCGATCAGCCGCACATCGAGCGCGGGACGCTTGGCCGCGAGCGCCAGCACCGCGAGCCCGCCCGCCAGCCCGCCGCCGACAATGGCAATGTCGCAATAATCGGGTTCGGACGCGGTCATGCGTCCGCCCTAGCCGCCGCGCGCGCGGGCGGCTAGGGCGGACGCATGACCGCGATGATTTTCTCCGCTTTGGCAATGACCGCGATCGTCGGGGTCCGCTATCTGCTCAGTAGCGGCGGCTTTGCGCTGGCGACGCGGCTCAAACATCCCGGTCTTTATCGCGGGCTCGAGCCGCAGATGCGGCGCGAGATCGGCTGGAGCCTCGCCAGCGCCGCGATTTACGGCATCCCCGCGGGCGTGGTCGCGTGGGGGTGGCAGACGCACGGCTGGACGCGCATCTACACCGACGTCGATGCTTGGCCGCTCTGGTATCTGCCGGCCAGCCTGCTCGCCTATCTGCTCGCGCACGATACATGGTTTTACTGGACGCACCGCTGGATGCACCGGCCGCGGCCGTTCCGGATCGCGCATGCGGTGCATCACGCCAGCCGCCCGCCGACGGCGTGGGCGGCGATGAGTTTTCATCCGGTTGAGGCGATCACCGGTGCGGTTGTCATCCCGGCGCTGGTGTTCCTGATCCCGATCCATGTCGCGGTGCTCGGGCTGGTGCTGACGATCATGACGGTCATGGGGTCGGCAACCACATGGGGTGGGAAATGTTTCCGCGCGCGCTTGTTCATGGACCAGTCGGGCGGTGGCTGATAACCGCAACGCATCACGAGCAGCATCATGCCGCTTACCGGGGGAATTATGGCCTGTATTTCCGTTTCTGGGACAAGATTTGCGGCACCGATATCGGGCTTGGCCGCTTTGCTGCTGCTCACCGCGGCGAGCGCACCGCCGCCAACGGTTGACGTCAGCATAACGGGTCTGCGCAGCGCCAAGGGGCAGGTGCTGGTGTGCCTGACCGCCAATCCCAAGGCTTTTCCCGATTGCAGCAAGGACAAGGCCTCGGTGCGCCTGGCGGTAAAGGCGGTGAACGCAGGGCATTTCAACATCGCCGCCCCCGCCGACGGCACCTATGCCGTCGCCGTCGTCCACGACGAAAACAGCAACAACAAGATGGATATGGCGCTGTTCATGCCCAAGGAAGGCTTCGGCTTTTCACGCAATCCCGCAATCGGCATGGGCGCGCCGAAGTTCAAATCGGCGAGCTTCGTGGTCACCGGCGAGACGCATCAGGCGATCAAGATGAAATATATGCTCTAGTGGGCGCAGCAGCGCCCCGCTAAAGCAGCGCCCGTGATCGTGCTATCCCCCCGCATCGCCGCTTTTGCCGACCGCTGGCCCAAGCTGATGGCCCTGACGCTGGGCGCCATTTCGGCGACCGGATTTGCGCCCCTGAATTTCTGGCCGCTGACGCTACTCGCGCTCGCGGGCTGGATGGCGCTCGTGGCACGCAGTCCCAAGGGCTGGCGCACGTTCAGGATCGGCTGGGCGTTCGGCGTCGGGCATTTCGTCGTCGGGCTGAACTGGATCGCGACCGCCTTCACCTATCAGGCGGCGATGCCCGCGTGGCTCGGGTGGATCGCGGTGCTGCTGCTGTCGCTTTATCTGGCGCTGTATCCGGCGCTGGCGGCGTGGAGCGCGTGGGCGATACAGCGATACGTCGTCTCCGCCAAAACGACAGTCGCCCCCGCCTTCTCGGGGGCGACGCTGTCCTTCATCCTCTCCTTTGCCGCGCTGTGGACGCTCACCGAATGGCTGCGCAGCTGGGTGTTCACCGGCTTTGCATGGAATCCGCTGAGCGCCACCATCGTCGGGATGGCCGAACCTGCAAAATGGATCGGTACATATGGCCTGTCGTCGCTGATCCTGCTCGTAGCGGGCTATATTCTTCGTTCGTGGGCAACGATCCGGTCGTCATGGCGCGACGCCTCGGTCGCGGCGCCCCTCACCGAACGGCAACAGTTCAAAGAGCAAGTGAGTGTCGGTATCCTAATCGTGGCGGGGTGGAGTCTCGCCGTCTTCCTTCCTGATGCCCCCGCCCCGACTGCAACCCCATCGACGACCATCCCCATCACCGTCGTCCAGCCCAATGTCGGTCAGGCCGACAAATGGGTCGGTGCCAAAGCCGATGCCAATTTCGCAAAACTCGCGCGGCTGACCGCGCCAAAGGATGAAACCCCGCGCCTGATCCTGTGGCCCGAGGCGGCGGTGCCCGATTATCTCGAGGCCGGCTATCCGCTGCCCTATTACGACCGCTCGCCCGCCGCGGCGCGCGCGCGGTTGACCGCGCTGATGAACCCCGGAGACCTGATGCTGCTCGGCGCGCTGAAGCTCGAGCTCGACAAGTCGGGCGACGTCGTCGGCGCGCGCAATGCGGTGATGACCGTCCATGCCGACGGCACCCTCGGCCCGCGGTACGACAAGGCGCATCTGGTGCCTTATGGCGAATATCTGCCGATGCGTCCGATCCTGTCGGCGCTCGGCCTGTCGCGACTTGCCCCCGGGGACATCGATTTCTGGCCCGGCCCTGGACCGCGCACGCTTGACCTTGGTGGTTTCGGCCGGGCGGGGCTGCAAATCTGTTACGAGATCATTTTCTCTGGCCAGGTCGTCGACCGCGAGCACCGTCCCGATTTCATCTTCAACCCGTCGAACGACGCCTGGTTCGGGAGTTGGGGGCCGCCGCAGCATCTGGCGCAGGCGCGGCTGCGCGCGATCGAGGAAGGGCTGTCCGTGGTGCGCGCGACGCCGACCGGGATCAGTGCCGTGATCGACGCAGATGGGCGTATGCGCGAATCGCTGCCGATGCACGTCGCGGGACGGATCGATACCGTCATCCCGGCCGCGCACGCGCCAACGCTGTTCGCGCGCCATGGCAACATGTTGCCGGTCGGATTTGCGCTGCTGCTGCTCGCAGCGGCCATTGCCTTTCGTCGCCGCGGCCGCTAACAGCACCGACACATAAAGCTTCCTTTATATCCGATTCACAGAAGGTCTCCCATGCGCAACAGTTTCCTTTTCACCTCCGAAAGCGTGTCCGAAGGACATCCCGACAAGGTGGCCGATCAGATCAGCGATTCGATCGTCGACCTGTTCCTGTCGAAGGATCCCGAAGCACGCGTCGCCTGCGAAACGCTGACCACCACGCAGCTTGTTGTGCTGGCGGGTGAAATTCGCGGCAAAGGAATCATGGACGAAGATGGCAATTGGGCGCCAGGGGTGCCCGAGGAAGTCGAGGCCGCGGTGCGCGCGACCGTCCGCGAAATCGGCTATGAGCAGTCGGGTTTCCACTGGCAGACCTTCCGTTTCGAGAATAACCTGCATCCGCAGTCGGCGCATATCGCGCAGGGCGTCGATGCCGGCGAAAACAAGGACGAGGGCGCCGGCGACCAGGGCATCATGTTCGGTTACGCATCGGACGAGACCCCCGACCTGATGCCAGCAACGCTCGATTACAGCCACAAGATCCTCGAGCGCATGGCCGCCGACCGCAAGGCCGGCATCGCGCCGTTCCTCGAGCCCGATGCCAAGAGCCAGGTCACGCTGCGCTACGCCAACGAACGTCCGGTCGAGGCGACCGCGATCGTCGTGTCGACCCAGCACGCGCCGGGTTATTTCTTCCACAATGGCGAAGGCGACGAAGCGAAATATACCGAGCTGCGCAAATATGTGCTCGGCGTAATCGCCGACGTGCTGCCCGCCGAGCTGCTGACCGCCAACACCGTCTATCATATCAACCCAACCGGGTGTTTCGAGATCGGTGGTCCCGACGGCGACGCCGGGCTGACCGGCCGCAAGATCATCGTCGACACCTATGGCGGCGCAGCACCGCACGGCGGCGGCGCGTTCAGCGGCAAGGACCCGACCAAGGTCGATCGCTCAGCCGCCTATGTCACGCGCTATCTGGCGAAGAACATCGTCGCCGCTGGGCTCGCGCGCCGCTGCACGATCCAGCTCAGCTACGCGATCGGCGTCGCCGAACCGCTGTCGATCTATGTCGACCTGCACGGCACCGGCACCGTCGAGGAAAGCCGCATCGAGGCCGCGATTCCGCAGCTCGTGCGCCTGACGCCCAAGGGCATCCGCACCCACCTCGGCCTCAACAAGCCAATCTACAAGCAGACCGCAGCCTACGGCCATTTCGGCCGCACCGCGACCGGCGACGCCTTCCCGTGGGAACGCACCGATCTGACCGAGAAGCTGAAAGCTGCGCTGGCCGCCTGAAACCGCGCTACTGCACTTGCCATCACCTCCCCGATCTGACAGCAATCGCGTCGGATCGGGGAGGTTGCGCATGCCAAGCTATTGGTTGAAAATCCTTTTGGCCACCTTGTGCGCTATGGCCATCGCGAGCTTGCCAGCAGCGGCACAACAACCACTTCCGCTCAAGGGTGGCAAGGCGTGGAGGCATAAGCACAGCGGCATCGCCGTCCCCGCGATCCTGGGCGGCGCAGCGCGTGTCCAGGGCATGGCTTATGCTGCTGACGAGCTCGACGTGGGCCTGTCTTACGTCGTGGGCGACGCCGCCGAATCCATGTCATTCTATGTGTTCCGCAAAACCAACGGCGCGGTGCCGGTGTGGTTCGCGCAGGCACAATGGGGAATCGAGAATCGCGACACCTTCGGTCACCCCGCGATCGCCATTGCCGCGCAAGCCTTTACCCCGCCGAACCAATCGACCGCATCGGGGTTGAAGGCGGTCTACGAACCGAGGGGCGGCGCCTATCGCAGCACGGGCGTGGCGATGCTTCAGGTGGGAGACTGGTATGTAAAGCTGCGCGCCTCGTCGCAGACGCGCTCGCCTGCCGGGCTTTCGCAGTGGATGGACGCCGCGTTGGCACAAATCCAGTGGCCGCGGGAAATAGCTGTCGCACCTGAAGCCGTTCCGATCAGCGATTGTCCTGCGCCGCTCAGCTTTCCTATCGCTGCGAAGGACGCCCCTAAAAATGGCGGTGCGGATATGATGTCCGGTCTTTTGAGCATGGCCGCGGCGCAAAGCAAAACCACACAGACGCCCGCGACGGTGGCGGCGCTAGCCGCGGTGCGCTGGTGCCGCGACCCGGATCTGGGCGGCAATACCACAATTTATCGTCAGAACGCCGATAGCGAAAATTACCTGCTGGCGGTTGGCGACAATGGCAACGGAATCTGGGTCGGGCCCGACCCGGGCGCGAAGGTGATCGCGCTGACCGAAAAGGACAAACCGGCGGAACTGCGTTTTGCCATCACTGCGTTGACGGCAACGCAGAATATTGGGTTTGCTGCGCAGGACCGGCTGCCCTCTCCCCAGCGGGTGATGGAGATCGTCGCCGCCAACCGCCGCGTCACGGCGGTTCCGACCTGGGGCAAGAACAAGACGATCAGCATCAACAGCGACGCGCTTTAACCGTGGGCTGCCTTGCGGCGGCGTCGTCGCGGCGCTAACGCGCGCGCAATGACTGCGCACAAACCTGGCGATCCGACCACGATCAACCGCCTTTACGGCCGTTCCAAGGGCAAGCCCCTGCGCGCGGGGCAGCAGGAGCTGGTCGATACGTTGTTGCCGCAGATTGCGGTGCCGGAAGTTGGCGAAGTTTCCGCGCAGCGTGTGTTCGGATCCGAATGCCCGTTACATTTTGAAATCGGTTTTGGCGGCGGCGAGCATATGGCGGGGCGCGCCGATATGCTGCCCGACCATGGCTTTATCGGCGCCGAGCCGTTCATCAACGGGGTCGCGCAGGCGCTTGTCCATGTTGCGGGGGATCATGGCGCGACGTTGCCGATCGGCAACGTCCGCATCCACCATGGCGACGCGCTGGAGGTGTTGCAGCGCATTCCCGACGGCGCGCTGAGCTTTGCCTATCTGCTCCACCCCGACCCGTGGCCAAAGGCGCGCCATGCGAAGCGGCGGATGATGAACGACGGCCCGCTCGACCTGATCGCGGCGAAGCTGAAGCCCGGCGGCGAGTTCCGCTTCGGCACCGACCACCCAATCTATTTGCAACACGCGCTGATGGTCATGCGGCGCCACCGCCACCAGTTCGAATGGCTGGCCAAGGATTCGAAGGATTTCCAGGTCCGCCCCGGCGGCTGGCCCGAAACCCGCTATGAAGCCAAGGCGCGCAGGCTGGGACACGAAGTCTGGTATTTTCGCTGGAGGCGTATATAGGAGTGCTATAGGGTTGAAAAGGCTAGTTTTTTATAGCCACTCCCTATGCTATCTTTTCCCCAATTACGCGGCAATTTCCGCCACGGTGATTGCCGGGTGATTGCTGGAAACGCCGTATTGGGAGACCAATTTATGGCAAGCGGAAAGATCACAAAACGGTCGGTCGATGCTCTCATTTCGAGCGGGCAACATGACATTCTTTGGGATGATAGCATAAAGGGTTTTGGCGCAAAGCGAACCAAAGCTGGCGCCGTGTCTTACGTGTTGCAATTCCGAATGGGCGGTCGCGAATCTAAGACGCGTCGCTACACGATAGGCAGCCATGGCTCGCCATGGACGCCAGCCACCGCCAGAGCCGAAGCGGAGCGACTGGCTATTCTGATCGCCCAGGGATCGATCCAGGCGAAGCAGAGCGGCAACGACGGCGAGTCGGTCGATCTAGCCTTCGATAATTACTCTGATCGCTTCGCTGAGGCCTGCGTTGGAGAAGGCTGGAGGCGCCTCGTCAAGCGCAGCCTCGAGCTGCATGTAAAGCC
Source organism: Sphingopyxis sp. (assembly GCF_016704835.1). GTDB lineage: Bacteria > Pseudomonadota > Alphaproteobacteria > Sphingomonadales > Sphingomonadaceae > Sphingopyxis. The sequence goes on from NZ_JADIZJ010000005.1 coordinate 376,032, forward strand.
GGTCTTGGGATCAAAGCCCCTTCCCAATCTTACGCGAATCGACATCGTTGCCGTCTTCGACCGCATGCCGCGCGCGCAGATCGCAAATATCCGTAACGTCTTCGCTGTTTTGCGCCGCCTTTTGCGCTGGGCCGTCAGCCGGGGAGATATCGATCGGAGTCCGATGGAAGGCATGGAAACCCCGCCCCCGGTCAAACCTCGCGATCGCTGGCTTTCAGACGAGGAGCTTGGCCGCATCTGGATGGCGGCGCCAAACACGCATTCCTGTTTCGGACCCATCATCCGCCTTCTGATCGTCACCGGTCAGCGACGAGAGGAGGTTTCGTCGCTGCGTTGGGAGGAACTCAACCGTAAAGATCTCCTATGGACCCTGCCCGGCGAACGGGCAAAGAATGGCGAGCCCAACCGAATTCCGCTCAACGAACTTGCAGTTGCGATCCTCGACGAGGTTGCCGGGTCGGCTATCTGGCCGCGTAGCGGCAGGATGTTCACGACCTCCAGGGGCGGAAGGTTCACCGGATATAGCAAAGGCAAGATCAAGCTCGACCTGCTTATGTCGCAAGACGGCCGCGAACCGTTACCGGACTGGCGACTGCATGACTTGAGACGAACTCTTGCAACCGGGTTTCAACGGCTAGGCGTTCGATTTGAAGTGACCGAAGCTGTGCTCAATCACGTCGGAGGTTCCCGCGCGGGCGTCGCCGGTATCTACCAGCGCCACGACTGGAAGGACGAGAAGCGCGAAGCAATGAAGAGTTGGAACGATCATCTGGCGGCGATCATTCGTTTGGCGAATATGGCGCGTGATCGCGCATGGTAAGCGCTTATAAAAAGACTTGCTGTCCACGATCGATTGCGCCGAACAAAATATGCAGAGTGAATCTGTCGATTTCCGTTGCGAACAGCTCTTGCGCCGAAAGCTCGTCGCCAAAGGCGAGGACGGCAACCCTCGCCATTATATCGAGCGTCGCATTCTAATGCCGCTAGGCGTAACGGTCGGCGATTGGCGCAGCGGCCCCGATGGCGCACCGCTCATGCCGCAGGGCCTAGTGCTGGCCGCATCCGAGTGGGCGAAGATCGGCGAGTTCGTCCGCGGGGGCGGAAAGCTCGAAGGCAGGCCACTTGTCGACGAAGCGACATTCGGCGAGATGTTCCAGGGTAGCCAGGTCAATCCTGCCTACGGTCTCACTTGGTGGCTACCCCGTAGCACGCCGGCTGTCGATATTGTTACTCGGTCCACCGATATCACCAGTCATGCCGCCGAACTACCGGCGGATATGGTCGTCGCCGCCGGCGCGGGCGATCAACGCCTCTATATCATTCCGTCGCTTCGGCTTACGATCGTGAGGCAGGCGAAACTCGACATTGCCGCCTTAGCGGCGGGGAAAAAAGGTGATTGGTCCGATTGGCGGTTCCTGTCGCTGTTGCTGAAACCAGCGAGTGAATAATTTGAAACGCGGGCGAGAACATCTCGGGGGCGATCGAACCTAAGCCGTGCCGCTGCAATATGATCATTGAGAATTGCTGGCTGAATGCAATCGCGGCCCGTGGAGTTTGCCCATGGGCCAGCATGATGACGGTCATTGACAGCCAGCGCGGCGATCGGAACCGAGAGGCGGAACCGTGCGCGCGACGGCGCAGTGGGGCGAAGAAGGATGCAGCATGTTGCGGGGATTGATGCAGGACGCGCCGCTGCTGATCGGCGGAATATTGGAATATGCAGCGCGCGCGCACGGCAAGAGGGAGATCGTCTCGAAGGCTGTCGTGGAGCCGGTTTGGCGGTATGACTGGCACCGCTGCGATCAGCGTGCGCGTCAGGCTGCGCAGGCCCTTGGCGTCCTCGGGATTGCGACGGGCGACGGCGTCTCCTCGCTCGCCTGGAACACTCCCACCGCCACCTCGAACTCTTCTATGCGGCGCCGGGCATGGGCGCCGTATTGCACACCGCCAACCCGCGTCTCAGCGACAAGCAGATCGCCTTCACTATCGCTCATGCAGGGAGCCGCATTCTCTTCTTCGAGCCCAATCTAGCCGAGCTCGTCGCACGGCTGCGTCCTCTCCTTCCGGGTATCGAGCGCTATGTCCTTCTCGCGGAGCGCGGAACGATCGCGCCAGATGTTGCCGACACGTTGAACTACGAAGCGTTGCTGGCAAGCGAGGACGGAGCCCTCACCTGGATGAGCTTCGATGAAAAGGCAGCCGCATTTCTTTGCTACACTTCGGGGACGACGGGCGACCCCAAGGGCGTCCTATACAGCCACCGCTCAATCGTTCTTCACGGGATGGCGGCCGGTCTAAGCAGTGCCTTCGGGTTCAGCGCTTTTGATGTCATCATGCCCTGCTCGTCCATGTATCATGCAACGGCATGGGGACTTCCCTTCACGGCAGCGATCAACGGCTGCAAGCTAGTGCTTCCTTGTGACAGGATGGACGGTGCCAGTCTTGCCGACCTGATCAACGAAGAGGGCGTCACCTTTTCGGGTGGTGTGCCCACGATCTGGACCATGTACCTCGCTCATCTCGACACCACGGGGACGGGGGTCGGCAATCTCAAGCGCCTCGTTATTGGGGGCTCAGCCGTCCCCCGGGCGATGGCCGAGACATTCCGAGCAAAATATGGTGTCACTGTGCTGCAGCTCTGGGGCATGACCGAAACCAATCCGCTCGGCGTGATTTCGACGCCCTCCCCGCTCCTGATGGCCGAAGGCGAGGATTTCGCGAACGACCTCCCGCTGACGAAGCAGGGTCGCATGCAATTTGGCATCGAACTGCGCATTATCGACGGCGATGGCACGCCGCTCCCCTGGGACGGTGAGCAGGCGGGTGCGCTCCAGGTCCGCGGACCGTGGTCGTCGATCGCTATTTCCCCGATATTGAGGGCGCCGGGAGCGATGGCTGGTACGACACCGGGGACATCGGTACGATCGATCGCTTCGGCTTTCTCCGGCTGACCGACCGCGAGAAAGATGTGATCAAGTCCGGGGGCGAATGGATCAGCTCGATTGATATCGAGAATGCGGCGGTTGGGTACCCCGGCGTCCGGGTCCCGGCGGTCGTTGGCGTATATCATCCAAAATGGGAAGAGCGCCCCCTTCTCGTGATCGAAACGCATGAAGGTCAAGCCGTCACAGCCGACGCAATTCGCGCGCATCTGGAGACGAAGGTTGTTCGTTGGTGGCTGCCGGACGACATCCTGTTCGCGACAGTACCGCTCACTGCAACGGGAAAGATCGACAAAAAGGCCTTACGCGAAGCGTATCGTAACCAACTCGCCTAGATGAGATCACACTGCGTCCATTCCGTGCGAATGGCAGCGATCCTTTCAGGCGGGATAATTTCAGCGGGCCTCGTGAGTCTTGCATAAGCCCGGGCAATCTCGGTCGGGCTGTCCAAGGCAAAGCGCTCTACGCTTGCAGCGCGGTCAAGGTATGGCCAAGATGAGGCATGGCGTCGACCCAAAAAACCAAAGAACCAGCTTCCGGACGAACAGGGAGGCCCACTCGACAAGCCTCGCAAGCACTTTCGAGGAAAATTCTCCGTGTCGCCCGCGATGTCTTCTTTGCCGACGGATTCGGTCGTTCAACGGCTGAACGGATTGCTGCAAAAGCAGGCATCTCCAAGCGCACGTTGTACGCCCGTTACGGGAACAAAAAGCTGCTTTTCGAAGCGGCAATACTCATGGAAATCGAGGATCGGCTCTCCTTCCTCGAACAGCACGTTCCCGAACATGGCGACGTTCGGCTCGAGCTTGAAGAGCTGTCCGATGAACTGCTATCCTGGATGCTTACCGACATTCACGTCGCGTTGGAACGCGTTGTAATGGCTGAGGCTGCACGTTTTCCCGCTTTAGCGCGAAACCTTTACGAATTCGGCGTAGGACGCACGACGAGATTGGTGGCAGAGGTCTTGCGCAAAGCCGAGGAGGGGGAAATCAGGGTGTCAGACGCGAATTTTGCTGCGGAGCAGTTTATCTCCAGCGTCATTTTGTCACCTTTTCGTCGGGCCGCTCTTGGAGTGGGAGTGACCAGTCACAATGAAACCTCTTCAGCCCGAATGAGGCAAGCTGTCGATCTATTTGTGTACGGCTGCCGCCCCTCCCTGAAGGGGAGCCACCCATAACATTCCCGCTTCATCTTGGGCTGGGCCGTTGTCCCGACTAAGTTTCCATTGGCTTCACGCTAGTTGATCGCCGCAGCCGTCCAACTCGCGATTTCGTCGGCCATTTCAAGGCTCGCGCGATCAAAGGCTTCGACGATACTCGAAACGCTATTTGCACTTGCTGACCTATCAAGGACGATGCGCGTGACTGCCAGTGGTTCCGATTCTTTGGATCGGCTTAGTTCCACTTGCGCGGCGATGCGAATGATCGGGGCCGCGTCGGGCCCTGGTCGTAATAGGCTGCAAAGAAGAAAGCCG
>NZ_JADIZJ010000006.1 GCF_016704835.1 Sphingopyxis sp.
TATATGAAGGACATCAGGCGCGTCACGCGCATCAAGTCCGAGCCGATGCCGCTGCCGGAGAATTTCAATGAGCTGGTGCCCAACCTGCCCCCAAGCCGGTTGCGGGGCCCGCGTGAGCACCGGCGGCCAGGGCCGCGACCCGAACCGTCAGCGTCAGGATGCGCCGCCAGCCGGCGGCGGCCAGCCCGCGCGGTGATCGCGGTCCGCGCCGCGATACTCCGGCCGGCGAAGGCGCCGAAAGGCCAGCGCAAGCGCCGCTTCCGCCCGCGCAACAAGGCGTCGGCGCGCAAAGGTGCGGTGACGCGCGTCGGTTGATGCGCTAAACAATATTCTCTTTCCGCTCGCGCTGGGCTTGTCGAAGCACCGCTCTTTCCTTTAGCGTCGCTAAACGGAGAACGGCCTTCGACTGGCTCAGGGCGATCGGGGAAGAGGATGACCGGACCGATCAGGGCAACACCCCATCGACACGCGCCAAAGCGAACGCAAGGTTATCCTCGCCTTTGGCGCTCGGCGGCGAATATGGCGGCGCGGCGACGTATGTGGCCGAACATGCGCCCGAGGGAAAGCGTGGGCTCTTCACCAGCTTCATCAGACCACCGCGACGCTCGGCCTGTTCGCGGCGCTGGGCGTCGTCATCACCATCCGCACCCTGATCGGCGAGGAAGCGTTTGCCGATTGGGGCTGGCGCATCCCGTTCCTGGTCTCGATCATCCTGCTCGGCGTATCGTTGTGGATCCGCATGCAGCTCAACGAAAGCCCCGTTTTCCAGAAAATGAAGGATGAGGGTACGACGTCAAAGGCGCCGCTGACCGAAGCGTTCGGGCGCTGGGGCAACCTCAAATGGGTGATCATCGCCTTGTTCCGGCGCTGCCGGGGCAGGCGGTCGTTTGGTACACCGGCCAATTCTATGCGCTGTTCTTCCTCGAAAAAGACGCTGAAGGTTGACGGCGCGACCGCGAACATATTGATCGCCATTGCGCTCGCGCTCGGCACGCCTTTCTTCATCCTGTTCGGTTGGCTGAGCGACAAGATCGGGCGCAAGGCGATCATCCTGACAGGCTGTGCGCTCGCCGCGCTGACCTATTTTCCGGCGTTCCACATGCTGACCACCGCCGCCAACCCGGCGCTGGCCGAGGCGCAGGCGCGCGCCGGTGACTCTCATCACGGACGCAACATACTGCTCATTTCAGTTCGATCCGATCGGTCAAAACAAGTTCAACACAAGTCCCTGCGACGTCGCCAAGCCCTGTTGGCGAGGCAGGTGTGCCTTATCAGACGGAAGACCGGCAACTCGCGCCGGGATCGAACGAAATGCGGCTTCTCGTCGGAAATCGCATCGTGCTGGAGGTAGCGACAACGACCTTCGGCGGCTCGCCAGCGCCAATGGAAGAATCTGGGCGAGATCAGGTCCATCCAGAGGCGCTGACGGAAGCTGGCTATCCGCCGAAAGCCGACCTTGCGGCGATCAACAAACCGCTCGTCGTCGCGATCCTCTTCTACCTCGTGCTTCTGGTGACGATGGTTTATGGTCCGATCGCCGCGATGCTGGTCGAGTTGTTCCCAAGCCGCATCGCTACACCTCGATGTCGCTGCCCTATCATATCGGCAACGGATGGTTCGGCGGCTTCCTGCCGACGACCGCGTTCGCGATGGTCGCGGCGACGGGCAATATCTACTACGGCCTGTGGTACCCGGTCGTGGTAGCGGTGATCACGCTGGTCATCGGGCTGTTCTTCCTGCCGGAAACTTTTCGTCGCCAAATTCACGACTAGCCTCGCATTGACGGACTGCGCTCGCGCGCTAGGGTCGCGCCAGCCGTGAGGGGGGCGTGATGATGATCGAAGACGACGATTTCGAACCACAGCCGCCGCGGCGTCCGTTGTTCCGGCGAAAGCGGTTACTGATCCCGCTGGGGTTGCTCGTCGCGATCCTCGCCATTTTCCTCGCGCTGCGCACGTCGGATACCGATCGCGAGGCGATGATCGCCAAATATGGCGGACCGAACGCGGTGTTCGCGGCCGGACCGGCGGGGCAGCGCATCCACTATCGCGACCAGGGCAAGCGCGGCGGGCCTGCAATTATCCTCCTGCACGGGTCGAACAGCAGCCTGCACACCTGGGAACCGCTGGTGCAGCGGCTGGGCGCCGATTACCGTATCGTCACGCTCGACCTGCCCGGCCATGGGCTGACCGGTGGCACTCCGGACAAGGATTACAGCGCCGACGGCATGGCAGCGGCGGTCGATGTCGTCGCCGCAAAGCTTGGCCTCGATCGCTTCATCCTTGGCGGCAATTCGATGGGCGGTTGGGTTGCATGGCGTTACGCATTGGCACGGCCGGGGCGGGTCGATGCGCTGCTATTGCTCGACGCAAGCGGCATGCCGCCGCGCCGAGGAGAGAAGGCGCCCGAATCCAATGTCGGCTTTCGGATCCTGAAATATCCCTTCGGTCGCTGGCTCGCGACCCAGATCACGCCGCGCGCGCTGGTCGAACAGTCGCTGCGCGGATCGGTCGAAAAGCAGACGATCGTCGATGGGGCGATGATCGACCGCTATTGGGAGTTGCTGCGCTTCCCCGGCAATCGCGAGGCGACTGTGCTGCGGGCGCGGATGGACCGCGAACCCGCGATGGCGGCGCGGGTCGGTGAAATCAAGGCGCCGACGCTGATCCTGTTCGGCGATAAAGATCGCATCATCAATCCCAGCGGGGCGCAGACTTTCGGTGAAAGGATGCGGGGGTCTGAAGTGGTGCTGCTCAAAAATATCGGTCATTTGCCGATGGATGAAGACCCTGACGCGACAGCGGCTGCGATTGCCGATTTCCTTAAGCGGCGGCTTGTTGCCCCGCCGCCGGTTGAACCAGAAACGCGCTGATCCGCGCCGCAATCGCGGCGGCGTGGGTGAAGGGAAACAGGTGCGATCCCGGCACCACCTCCAGCACCGAGCCGTCGATCAGGCTGGCAAGCATCTGACCATAGCAGGCGGGCATGACGCCATCCCGTTCGCCGGTCAGTACCAGCGTCGGCAGCGCCTCCAGCTTCGGCAGACAGGCCGCGCTGGTCCAACCCGCCATCGCCGCCGTCTGATACGCTATGCCCAGCGGGGTCGCGGTCTGGATTTTCAGCCCGCTCGCCTGCATGTCGTCGTCGAACATCGCGGCCCACCCAATCCCGGGCGCGCCCATAACGGGTGTCGTTGCCATCAGGACGAGGCGGCGGACGCGGCCGGGAAACTGGACCGCAATCTGCTGCGCCAGCGCGCCGCCCCAGCTGAACCCTGCGATGTCGATCATCTTGTGATCAAAACGATCGGCGATCTCCATCACCACTGCGGCGATCGTCGATGCGCCATAGGGCAGCAGGGCGTCGGGCGAGCCGCCGACCCCGGGCATGTCGAGCGTCCACACCTCGCGGCCGTGGATTTGCGCGAGCAGCGGCGCCGCGGCGGCCAAGTCGGCACCGATGCCGTTCAGAAACAACAGCGGCGTGCCTCCCGCGCCAGCCCGCCAGCGCGCGACGCGCAGTGTCAGGCCATAGACATGTTCGGTACTGATGGCCGGCCGGCCGCTGATCCTGCTCATGGCTCCCGCCTTTGCATATCCTGGTGATGCGGGGAAGGCCGCTGCGGTTTAGTCCGCCATTTTGGCGCGCGCCGCGGCTTGTTCATAGCGCAGGCAGTCGAAAATCTTGGCTCCAGCCAGAAAAACCGCGCCGCTGCACGCGACTAGCAGCAGCTTGCCGCCGATCCCCGGATATTCGTGCAGATAGGCGCTGCCGCGCGCCATCGCGCCCACCGCCAGCGCATAGATGATCAGGCACGCTTCAAAGCGGGTCTTGATGACGAAGAGGCGTCCGATTTTTTTCCACATCATCACTTATCCAGCAAGAGCCGTGCCACCGGCGCAAAAGCGGGATTTGCTGCGCCGGACTTATGGTAAACTGTAAGTTAATCCGACAGAATGGGAAAGGGGGTAACGCGGGTGTCGCCGATCTTGACTTACCGCGGCGCAACAGACTGCTGCGCCCGCAGCTTTTGCAACGCGCTTTGCGATACGCGCTCGAGCGACGCGGCGGGCCTGCCCCTGCGCAGCCGCTCACGATCTTTCTCCGACGGCTCGACACGTCGCACGCGCACTGCGGCATGACCCTGTGCCTTGATGCCCAGAAGTTCGGCGGCGCCGCGCGACAGGTCGATAATCCGACCCTGCGCGAACGGTCCGCGATCATTGACCCGCACGATGATCCGCCGCCCGGTATCAAGCGCGGTCACTTCGACATAGGTCGGCAGGGGCAGCGTGGTGTGCGCGGCGGTGATCCAGCCGGGGCGAAACTGCTCGCCATTGGCGGTGCGATTGCCCGATTCGCTGCCATACCAGCTGGCATAGCCGAGCGCGTCATAGCCGGGGGCGGCGGCCGGCACATAGGTCGTACCGCGGATTGCATAAGCGGGGCCGATGCGGATCGGCGTGTCGGCAACTGGCCGAAAATTGTTCCCGGCGCAGGCGGACAGCAAGAAAGCCAGCGCGGCAGGGCCTGTCATGGCATGCATCCGCATGGGTGCAACCCTAGGTCCAGCGCACGCGGCGACAAACTCCTTGTCGTGGGGCAGGCTCACGCCGCTCGCGCAAACCAGATCACGTGGCGTGGACCTTTGCCATTGCTGCGGGCGCGCACGCCGACCTCTTCGACCTGAAAGCCCGCCGCGCTCAATCGGCGCATAAAGCGCGCGTCGGGCGCGGCCGACCAAATCGCCAATATCCCTCCGGGGCGCAGCGCGGCCTTGGCTATCGCCAATCCTGATGGCGAGTAAATCTGGTCGTTGGCGGCGCGCGTCAGGGCGTCGGGACCATTATCGACGTCGAGCAGAATCGCGTCATAGCGGCGCGTCGCCGCGCCAATCACGATCGCGACATCTTGCAGGACAAGCTCGACGCGCGGATCGTCGAGGCAATTTGCGGCGAGCTCAGCCATCGGCCCGCGCGCCCAATCGATGATGCCGGGAACGAGTTCGGAAACGGTGATCCGGGCGTCTGGCCCCAGCGTTGCTAGCGCCGCGCGCAAGGTAAACCCCATACCATAGCCGCCGATCAGCAGATGGGCGGCGTCCGGACTGCGTAGCCGGTCGCAGGTCATCGTCGCCAGCGCTTCTTCCGAACCGCTCATCCGGCTGCTCATCAACTCATTGCCCTCGACCGCGATGATGAAATCATCGCCGCGCCGGAAAAGGCGCAGTTCGTCGCCGCCGGGGACCTGCGCTGTGCCGAGCAATTCGCGGATTTTCATGGCTCAGGTCAGCTCGCTGATGTCGAGCGCCGCAAGCAGCGCGGCGCGCGCGCTGCGCACGTCGGAAGCCAGCGCCGCCGAAGCGAGATCGCCCGGCGCGATCGCCTCGGGCCAGTGGCTTGCCACCACCTCGGCAATCCGGTCGAGCTTCGCGTCGTCCGCCATGAATCGCGGATCGACGGTGGCGGGATCGGCGACGACGCGCAGCCGCAGGCACGCCGGGCCACCGCCGTTTGCCATCGACTGGCGAACATTGACCGGCAGCAAGCGGCGGATCGGCCCGTTGCCTGCGACATGCGCCTCCAGCCAGTTCCACACTGCGGGGATTGCCTGCGCCTCGGTCGGCAGTACCAGCCCCATGCCGCCCACTGGCAAGCTGACGAGCTGGGCGTTGAAGAGATAGGATTTGATAGCATCAGGAAGGCTCACCGCGCTTGCGGGCACCTCGACGATCTCGACCGCGGGAAAGGCGGCGCGGATTTCGGCGTGCGCGCCCTCGCGGTCTTCGAACGCGGCCTCGTGAGTGAACAGGACATGCTCGTTCGCGACCGCGACGACGTCATTGTGGAACGCGCCGCCCTGAATCGCAGTGTCCGACTGGCGGATGAAGAGTGTGCGCGCGGGGTCGAGCCGGTGGTGGCGCGCGATCGCCTTCGACGCATCGAGATGCTGGCGCGCCGGGAAGCGGCCGCCGCCAACGCCATAAACGAAGATCTCGACGCCCTGCCCGTCGTGCCCGCTGCACAACCGCATATGGTTCGCCGCGCCCTCGTCGCCGAACGGGGCTGGGATCGGTGCGTGGACGGCAAAGGCGGGGTCGGCGAAGGCGAGGCGAAGCTGTGCCAGCGTCCCCGGCCATTCGTGGCTGCGGTGCGGCATGGTGACGAGGTTGGCGACGGTCAGATGGCATTTGCCGTCGCCGCTGTCGGGCGCGGGGGAGACCGTCGCGGCATTCGCCGCCCACATCGACGACGCCGACCAAGCCTGCGCGCGCAAATGGCCCTCGGCTTGTTCCAATGTTGTGCCGAGCGTTTCCAGCCAAACCACGTCCGGGCGGTCGAGCGGCATGAAGAAGCCTTGCGGCAGCCCGAGCGCGAGATTGTGGCGCATCTTCTCGATGCCCTGCAACGCCGCGGCGCGCGGCTGCGACACGTCGCCGGCGTTGTTCGCTGATGCGATATTGCCGCGGCTGAGCCCGGCGTAATTATGGCTCGGGCCGATGATCCCGTCGAAATTGATCTCGGTCAGCATCTTTAGCGTCCGATCCAGCTGATGTTGGCGCCCTTGCCGACGCCGAGCAGCTTTGCCGCCTCGCTGTTGATCGTCGAACCTTGGCCGACCTTGCCGAAACAGCAGCGGAAATCGGCAAGCTGTCCCGTCGCGACCAGTGCGTCGTTGGCACCCGGGTCGTCGGCGCCGGCGATCCCCGAAATCTCGACATGTCTGGCGCCGGCGATGCTGGCCACTTGGTCGGTGCGCGCGGTCATCGTCGGGCCGCCGTCGAAAATGTCGACGTAATTTTCGAACGCGAAATTCTCATTCTCCAGCATCCGCATCGCGGCGCGGCCGCTAGGATGCGGCACGCCGATGACGCTGCGCGCATGTTCGCTGAGCATCGCGATATAGACCGGATGCTTGGGCATCAGGTCTGCGATGAACTGATTGCCGTGGACCGCGTTGAACTGGTCGGCTTCCTGAAAGCTCATCCCGAAGAATTTGCCCGCGACTCCGTCCCAGAAGGGCGAGCCCCCGGCTTCGTCGATCACCCCGCGCAGCTCGGCGAGGATCCGGTCGCCAAAACGCGCCCGGTGCCGCGCGATAAACAAATAGCGCGAGCGCGCGAGCAGCAGCCCGAGCCCGCCGGCGCGCGCCGCAGGGTGCAGGAACAGTCCGCCGACCTCGCTCGACCCGTTGAGGTCGTTGCTCAGCATCAGGATTTGCGCGTGAAAGGTGCGGCCGAGCTGTTCGCTATGCTTGCTGTCGGTACCGATGCGATAGGAATAAAAGGGCCAGCGCTGGCCGACCTGTCCGAAAATCTGGCAGGTCCCGCGCACTTCGCCGCTGTCGAGGTCTTCGAGCACGAGCAGGTACAGTTCGTCCGAGGGATATTCCTTGTCGCTCGCGAACGAGGCTTCGGTGCGTTCGAGCTTTGAGCGCAGCGCCTTTTTGTCGGGGGGCAAGTTGGTGAAGCCGCCGCCGGTCAGCTTTGCCATCTCGTAAATGCTCTGCAAATCGCCCGGCTTGGCTGCCCGGATCACGTAATTCACACTGTCCCCCGTTCCGCTAATCTTATCATGGTGAGTGCCGACAGCTGCGCGCGCTCGGCGAGGCTGTCGACGATCAGAAATTCGTCCGCTGAGTGGATCGCGCCGCCGCGCGGGCCCATCGTATCCACCACCGGGATGCCGCAGGCGGCGATATTATTGCCGTCGCACACCCCGCCGGTGGCGTTCCAGCGGATCGGCAGCAAGCCCAGCGCGGCGCCGCAGTCGCGCACCAGTTCAAACAGTCTGGTGCCGGCGGGATCGAGCGGTTTGGGCGGGCGGTTGAAGCCGCCGTGGAGGTGGCAGTGGACGTCGTGGTCGCGCTGGATGTTGGCTATAGTGTCACGTAGCGCGACTTCGGCGGCCACCATCGCTTCCGGGGTCGTGGGGCGCAGGTTGACGCGCAGGATGGCTTGATCGGGGACGACATTATTAGGGCCTCCGCCGTCGATCCGGGCAGGATTAACTTTTAATTCCATGGACTTGAGTGCATTCAGGCGCATCGCGAGGTCGGCTGCCGCGACGAGGGCGTTGCGGCCCTCTTCGGGGTTGCGGCCGGCGTGGGCGCTGCGGCCGTGGATGATGACGCTGAAGTTGCCGCTTCCCGGCCGTGCCCCCGCCAGCGTGCCGTCGGGCAGCGCGGGCTCGTAGGTCAAAGCGGCGGTTTTTCCGACGGCAAGTTCGGCAATCAGCCGCGCCGAGGCATGGCTCCCGGTTTCTTCGTCGCTGTTGATCATCAGATCATAGCCGACGCGTTCGGCGAACGGCGAGGCTTCGAGCGCGCCAAGCGCGGCGAGGATCACCGAAATCCCGGCCTTCATGTCGGCGGTGCCGGGGCCGTTCAGCACGCCGGGTTCGAGCCATTTCAGGTTTTGGAACGGATGATCGGCGGCGAACACGGTGTCCATATGGCCGGTGAGCAGCAATTGTACCGGTGCATCGGGACGCACTCGCACGTGGAGATGATCGCCGCGCTGGATGGTGTTGACATGGCCCGCAGCATCGACATTCTCGACCGGATCGGCGGCGACGAGGCGAACATCGCCGGGCAGCACCGCGAACGCATCGGCGAGTTGCCCTGCGATATTCTTCAGCCCCGCGAGGTTACCGGTACCGCTGTTTACCGCGGCCCAGCGCTCCACCTGCGCCAGCATCGGGGCGTCGGCGGCGCGTTCAAGCGTGGCGGTTTCGGTGGCCGTAAGCGAGGTCATCGTACGGCTATAGCGAGCGGCGCGGGGCTTGCCACCCCCACCGGGATCGAATCATCGGTCGCTTATGACCCGTGGTTATGCCGCGGCGGTCAGACCGCGAGGAGCAGCGTATCGTCGCTTTGTGGCGGTGCGGCCTCGAACGACGGCAAGGGTTCGAAGCTGTCATCGATCAGCGCGGGGTCGACAAGCCCGTCGAGTTTGAAATGGCCGAGCCGCCGTTCGTCGTCGGACCGCCAGCTCTTGTCGAGGTTGAGCGCGCTGACGAACAGGTCGCCGCGGCGTTCGAACATCTGGTGCGGCGCGAGCTTCATCTGCTGGCCGTTGTACTGCGCGGTGACGACGCGCTTGCGCGCGATCGCTTCCATCAATGTCAGTCGGGCTTCGTTCATGAGCTTGCCTGGGGGAGGAGGGGAGAGATTGCGTTGTGCATTGCAACATAATGCACATGCTGGCCGTCCCGGCAAGTGCCGAAACGAAACCCATTGCCTGAAATCCTATGCATGAAATCGCCGCCATTGCCATATCCGGTCAATCGCGGCATAGGGCGGCGGCCCTTTCCTCCCCGGGTCCACTGGCGCAGCCGCGCCGACCAGAGGGTGCTAGCATGACTGATTTTCTCGATCGTTCCGGCCTGTCGGTCGATTCGCGTCTGGCCGACTTCATCGACCAGCGCGCGCTGCCCGGAACGGGGCTCGATGCAGCCAGATTCTGGAGCGATTTTGCCGCCTTGCTGGGCAGTTTCGCGCCCGAAAATTCGGCGCTATTGGCCAAGCGCGAGGATTTGCAGGCGCAGATCGATGCGTGGCACGAAGCGCGTGTCGGACAGGCGCACGACCCGCAGGCCTATCAGGCGTTCTTGCGCGAGATCGGCTACCTCGTCGATGAGCCCGCGCCGTTTGCGATCGCCACGCAGAATGTCGATCCCGAGATTGCGACGATGGCGGGGCCGCAGCTGGTCGTCCCCGCGCTCAACGCGCGCTTTGCCCTCAACGCCGCCAATGCGCGCTGGGGCAGCTTGTATGACGCGCTCTACGGCACCGATGCGCTCGAAGCGCCGCCTGCACGGCCCGGCGGTTATGACGCCGACCGCGGCGCCGCCGTGATCGCGCGCGCCAAGGCATTTCTCGACCAAGCGGTGCCGCTGGCATCGGGCAGCTGGGCCGACTGGCAGGGCGGGCAATTGACGCTCGCCGATCCGGCGCAGTGGGTCGGCAGCAAGCCCGGCGGCATCCTGCTCCGCCACAACGGGCTGCACATGGAACTGGTGATCGACCCCGACAGCGCGATCGGCAAGACCGACCCGGCCGGCATCGCCGACGTCGTGCTCGAAGCCGCGCTGACGACGATCATCGATCTCGAGGACAGCGTCGCCGCGGTCGATGGCGAAGACAAAACGCTCGGCTACACCAACTGGCTCGGGCTGATGCGCGGCGACCTCACCGAAAGTTTCGCCAAGGGCGGGGCGACGGTCACGCGCGCGATGGAATCCGACCGTGAATGGACGTCGCCTGCGGGCGAGCCCTTCGCTCTGCACGGGCGCAGCGTGATGTTCGTGCGCAACGTTGGGCATCTAATGACGACGCCAATGATCCGGTTGCCCGGCGGGGCCGAAGCCCCCGAGGGGCTGTGCGATGCCGTGATCACCAGCCTGTGCGCGCTCCACGATCTCAAGGGGCTCGGCGCGCTGACCAACAGCCGTGCGGGCAGCATCTATATCGTCAAGCCGAAGCAGCACGGACCTGAAGAGTGCGGCTTTACCGACCGATTGTTCGACGCGGTCGAGGATATGCTCGGCCTTGCGCGCCACACGGTTAAGGTCGGGGTGATGGACGAGGAGCGTCGTACCAGCGCGAACCTCGCCGCGTGCATCCACGCGGTGAAGGACCGCATCGTGTTCATCAACACGGGCTTCCTCGACCGCACCGGTGACGAGATCCACACCAGCATGCGCGCGGGGCCGATGATCCCCAAGGGCGAGATGAAGGCGAGCGATTGGATCGCCAGCTACGAGGATCGCAACGTCCGCATCGGCCTTGCCTGCGGCCTCAGCGGCAAGGCGCAGATCGGCAAAGGCATGTGGGCAATGCCCGACCTCATGAAGGCGATGCTCGAGGCGAAGATCGGCCATCCCAAATCGGGCGCGAATACCGCATGGGTGCCGTCGCCGACCGCCGCGACGTTGCACGCGCTGCATTATCACCAGGTCGATGTGTTCGCGCGGCAGAAGGAGATCGCGGGTGAGGCGGTGCCGTCGCTCGATCGTTTGCTGAACATTCCGGTCGCCACCGGACGCAACTGGAGTGAGGCCGAGATTACCCGCGAACTCGACAATAATTGTCAGGGCATCCTCGGCTATGTGGTGCGCTGGATCGACCAGGGCGTCGGCTGTTCGAAGGTACCCGATATCGACGACATCGGGCTGATGGAAGACCGCGCGACGCTGCGAATTGCGTCGCAGGCGCTGGCGAACTGGCTGCTGCATAGTGTCTGTTCGGCGGAGCAGGTCGACGCGGCGCTGGCGCGGATGGCGGTCAAGGTCGATGCGCAGAATGCGGGCGATCCGCTCTATGAAACGCTCACCCCCGACGGGATCGCCTATCAGGCCGCGCGCGCGCTGATCTTCGAGGGCGTGACCCAGCCGTCGGGTTACACCGAGCCGCTGCTGCACAAATTCCGGCAGGCGAAGAAGGCGGTGTAGAAGGCGGTTCGACGGGGGTCAGGTTCGCTGCCCGCGAAATTGCCTTCGTTCACGAACAGTTGCGGACGTTGGAAATTCTCCCTCTCTCCCCTTGAGGGAGCGATACGAAGGCTTGGCAGCTTGCTGCCTCGCCGAAGTTGAGAGGGGTCTTCGCCCGCTGGCGGCTCACCCCCTCACCAAGCTTCGCAAGCTCCTTACGGAGCAAGCTGCGCTATCCTCTCGCTCAGGGAGAGGATTTGGATTTCGGCTCCGCAACCCAAAGCGGACAAGCCATTGTAAGCATTGCGAGACAAGCGTAGTCCATCACGCATAAATCGATCCTTTGGGTGAGCAGCTATCGTGGCGATCCAGACCCCTCGAAAAGGCCAACCGAAGGCGAGTGGCCCGCAAATGCAGTTGGGTCCGCGCGCGCGCCTTGCCGCGGCGGCGCTGCTGCTGGTCAACGCCAGTTTTGCCACCTCGCCCGCTGCCGAAGCGCAGGACAAGGTCAGCACCGTCATGCAAATTGGCGGGAGCAGGCTGGCGGTGTCGCCGCAGGAGATGCGGGCGCTGTCGAACCTTGGCAATCTGGCCCGCGCGACGCAGTCGGCGCGGCAGGACCGCGCGCTGGCCGATGCGCGGCGGATCGCGAACAGCCGCGATGCGCACTTCGCGCTGGCGCTTTACGAACTCGAGATCGGCAATCGGCGCGGCGACGACGGCATGCGCGCCGGGGCGCTGGATGTGCTGATCGCCAGCCCGTTGACGCGGCCCGAACGGCTGGCCGGCTATCTCGCGGTGCGCGGGCAGATCGCCTATCGCGCCGGGGATTTCGATACAGCGGGGCGGTTGTGGGGGCGACTGGCCGAGCTGGCGCCCTCCGATCCCGACGCGCTCGCCAATCTGGCGCAGGTCCGTTTGGCGCAAACGGATGCGCCGGGTGCCATGGACCTGTTGACGCGCGCGATCGCGGCGCGGGCCGCGCTGGGCCAGCCGGTTGCGGAGGTCTGGTATCGGCAACGGCTGAGCATCTCCCAGCAGGGTCGGCTGGTGGCACCGGGGATCGACGCCGCGCGCGCGCTGGTCGGCGCCTATCCGACGCCCGAAAACTGGCGCATCGCGCTGGTCGTGTACCGGCAGCTGGTGGCGGCGGAGGGGGCGCTGGAAATTGACCTGTTCCGCTTGACGCGCCACGTCGGGGCGCTGACGCAGGCGGCCGAATATCAGCGAATGGCGCAATTGCTGAACCAGGCGGGCGAACCCCGCGAGGCGAATGCGGTGCTGGGCGAAGGGGTGACCCGCGGGGTGCTCGACGGAGCTGTCTCGCCGACGCGCGAGATCTTCGCCGAGGTCGATCGGGCTATTACCAAGGCGCGGCCCGGCGCGGCGCGGGCGGAGTTGCCGAATGCGGCGGGTACGCAGGTGCGGCTGGGCGTGGCGCGGCTGAACGCCGGGCAGCGCGGTGAAGCGGAAGCGGCGTTTCGCGCGGCCGCGGGCGATCCGGCGGGCGGCGGTTATGCCGATCTGGGCTTTTTCTGGCTCGCGTGGCTGGGGCGGGGATTTTGATCCTCCCTGTCGCGCAGCCACGGGGAGGTGGCAGCGCGAAGCGCTGACGGAGGGGCGTTGGCGCTCCCGTTGCCGCCCCTCCACCATTCGCTTCGCGAACGGTCCCCCTCCCCATGGCGTCGCCACAGGGAGGATTTTTTCCGATGCTGGGAGATGGCAGCTCCCACCCGCGTCCCGCCGCTTCGATACAATACGCCTTGCCTCGACCCGCTATAACGCGCCATCTTTGACGCTGGGAATGCAGGGGGCAGGGCGATGACGGCACCGTTTAATTTCGGGCAACTCAAATTTCTGAAGGCGCTGACCGAGGGGCTGTTTCATGGTGCGACCATGGCGATCACCGCCGCTCAGGTCGTCGACAATATCTGCGAGTTGTTCGCCAAGGTCGGAGGGACGAAGCTCGACGAAATCCGCCTGTCGCTGACCGCGACCGAGGTCGTGCTGGGGGGGGCGTTCTTTACCGAGGATGATGTCGCGGGGCGTGCAGCCAAGCTGAAGGACCGGTTGCAGGACAGTCAGATCGACCTGTTTCAAGACATGGCGCGGCTGCGCGGGATTGTTTACGCCTGCTATTATGGCCATTGGCAGCCGGGGCTGGTGCCGGGGGATCAGGACGCCAATATCGCCAACCCGGTCCACCGCCAGATCGGGTTCACGCTGCCCAAGCACCGCGTCCGCGGCGATGACGAGGTGCCGATTAAGCCGGTCACGGGACGCGAGATCGACGATGCGCATATCCTTGATGCCAGCACGCTGGGCGATGAATATGATGTCGTCGTGATCGGATCGGGCGCGGGCGGCGGCGTTGCAGCGCATAATATCGCGGCGCAGGGCTATAAGGTGCTGATCGTCGAGGCGGGGCCGTTTTTTCCGTCGCACAAGATCCATCACCACGAACTCGACATGATCGCGAGCCTGTACAAGCATGGCGCGTTGCAGACCTCGACCAACCGCGATTTCGTGGTGTTCCAGGGGCGCTGCGTCGGTGGATCATCGACGATCAACAACGGCATCTGCCTGCGCGTCAACGAAGCGGGGCGGACACACCCTGATGCGAAGGATGTGTTGGCGAAATGGGCGAGCATCGGCGCACCGATCGACGCCGCGGCGTTTCATGCGAGCTATGACGCGGTGCAGGCGAAGCTGGGCATTGCGCGGATCGAGCCGCGCAGCGGACGGCACAACGGACCGCACCTGATCGAGGGGTGGCGCGCCTATGCCGCGGCGTCGGGCAGGCCGCGCGATACGCGGGCGATCACCGACTGGTTTGCCAAGAATTTCGGCCCGCCGAACACGCCAAACGCCTGTGCTTACTGCGGCTATTGCAATTCGGGCTGTGCCTATGGCCGCCGCATGGGGGTGGCGCAGACCTATTTGCCCGCGGCGTGCCGCGATTATGGCGCGCGCATCGTGCCCGAGACCAAGGCCGAGCGGATCGTCTGGCAAACCGCTTATGACGGGCGGCGCGAGGCCGAGGCGGTAGTGCTGGTGCTGCCCGGCGGGGCGCGGGCAAAGGTGCGGGCGCGGGTCGGGGTGGTCGTCGCGGGGGGCACGATCGCGTCGTCGAAGCTGCTCGACCGCAGCGACATTGACGGCACCGGCTATCAGGTGTCGCTCAACGTCGCCTCGCCGGTGGTCGCGCTGATGCCCGAGGGGGTTGGCGGCGACGCGTGGGACGAGGATCAGATGTCGAGCTATGTCGATGTTGGCGACTATCTGCTCGAAAGCCATTTTCAGCCGCCGATGTCGATGGCGTCGCTCATGCCCGGCTGGTTCGCCGACCATGCGAACCGGATGAAGAATTTCGGGCGGGTGCATTCGGCGGGCATCCTGTTCCCCGCCGACCGGCGCGGGCGGGTCGTGAACGACAAATTGCAGTTCCAGCTTGATGCCGCCGATGATTTGCCGGTGCTGCGCGATGCAATGGCGACGCTGACCAAGGTGCATTTCGCGGCGGGGGCGATCGAATGTTATCCGGCGCTGGCGCGGGGGCAGGTGGTCACCCCCGATATGGACGTCGATGCCTTTTTCGCGGACGCGATCGGCGAACAGGATGATGTGACGCTGTCGAGCAGCCATCCGCACGGCGGCAATGCGATCAACGAAGACCCGCAGCATGGGATCGTCGACCTCGACTGCCGCGTGCATGGGACGACGAATGTGCTGGTCACCGACGCGAGCGTGTTCCCGACCTGTATCCGCGTCAACGCGCAATGGACGACGATGGCGATGGCGCATTATGCGACCGGGCGGCGTGATCCCTTTCGTTGAGCCGCAATCGCGCCTACATGGCGCGCCGATGATCCAGGTTGCCGCCCTCTATCGTTTCGCGCCGTTCGACGATCCCGCCGCGTTGCGCCAGCCGCTGATCGACCTGTGCGCCGCGCAGGGCGTGAAGGGGACGGTGCTGCTGGCGCGCGAGGGGGTGAACGGGACGATTGCGGGGAGCGGCGATGGGGTTGCAGCAGTGCTGGGCCACATCCGCGCGCTGCCGGGTTGCGCCGAGCTCGACGTCAAATATTCGGCGGCGGCGGCGATGCCGTTCAAGCGGCTGAAGGTGCGGCTGAAGAAGGAAATCGTGACGATGAAGGTCGCGGGGCTCGACCCGGCGCGCGATGCCGCGCCTTATGTCGATCCGGCCGACTGGAATGCGCTGGTCGACAATCCGGAGACGGTGCTGATCGACACGCGCAACGGGTTCGAGGTGGGGTATGGGAGCTTTGCCGGGGCGGTCGACCCTGCGACGAATAGCTTTGGCGAATTTCCCGACTGGTGGCGCGCCAATGCGGCGCGCTTTGCGGGCAAACGGGTTGCGATGTTCTGTACCGGCGGCATCCGCTGCGAAAAATCGACCGCGTTCTTGCGGCATGAGGGGGTCGAGGATGTCGTCCACCTGAAGGGCGGGATATTGGCGTATCTGGAACAGGTCCCCGCGGAAGAGAGCCGCTGGCAGGGAAGCTGTTTTGTCTTCGATGAGCGGGTGAGCGTCGGGCATGGGCTGGTCGAGGTGGGGGAGAAGGAATAGGCGGCGGATTTGGTGCAGAAACGGCCCTCTAAACCTCGTCATGCTGAACTTGTTTCAGCATCCATCCCCTGAGTTCTCGTCTTACGCCGCGGTAAAGGAAACGACCAGCCATGGAGCCTGAAACAAGTTCAGGGTGACCAGATAAGAGGCGGCAGGTTTCGGTCGCTAGCTGACCGTCAGCGTGTACGTCACCCGGTAATCGCTGGCATCGCCGTCGAGCGTCCGCGTGAATGTCCCCCGTGTTTCGCCGAGGTTGATCGTCCCGATATTGTCGCTGCCGCCGATGTCGTCGAATTCGCGCAGCTGCAGGCTGACCGGCTGGTCGAACTCGAAGCTCTGGTTCACCGCCCAGCTTTCACCCTTCTTGATCGAGTAAATCTCGCTCTTGCCCTCGGGGAAGCGCTGGCCTGTGTTGAAGCGCAGGAACAGCTGGTCGGGGAGGCCGAGGCCGAGGCGGCCGGTCAGCTTGATGCATTCGACGCGAACGTTGGTCAGGTTGAATCTGCGCGCCGCGGGGCGAGCAGCTGCTGCCGGTTCGGTCATCGTGGTCATCGTGACGGGTGCGGTGGCGCCTCCCGGAGTTTTCAGCAACCGGCTGATATTGTCGCCCGCAATGCCCGCATATTTGCCCGCTGGAAATTCGGCGAGATAGGCGCTGAAGCCGCGGACGTTGTTTTCCGCGAGTGCGCCCTTCCACACCAGCTCCTCGAGCCCGCTGCGATCGCCCGAAGCTGCGGGCGCCGCGGTCGGGGTGGCGCGCGGGACGAGATAGACCGGGGTGCCTGTGATGCTGGCGCTGACGAACGGCCGCTGGCTGCCGCCGGTCGCCGCGAGCACATCGTCGCGGATCAGGCCGCCGAGCAGCTGGACTGGCAGGTCGGGCTGCGGCAGCCGTTTGGCGAGCGAGGTCGCGAAGGGCGAATTGCCCGTCGTGCCGTCGGCGGCGGTCTGTCCCGGCGCGGCGGCGAAGATGACGAGGACATCGTCGGCCTCGACCCCCGCCAGTCCGCTCACCACCGCGCGCGTGCCCGATCGCCACGAGCGACCGAAGGGGTTGTTGCGGCACGAATCGAGCACGACCATGCGGATCTGCGCCCCCGACACCGATTCCATCAATCGATCGAGGTTGATCGCCTCATAGGGCAGGTCGAGGTCAGATTTCAGCTGCGCGTCGGTCGGGATCAGCCAGTTCTTGCCCTGCGCCTCTATCCCGTGCCCGGCGAAATAGACCATCGCGACATCGGCGCCGTCAGCCTTGGCGCGAAAATCACGCATCGCTTTCTGGAAATCATTGACCGACACGTCGGCGGCAATGGTGACGTCGTCGAAGCCCGCCTGCCGCGCCGAGGCGGCGATGATCTTGATGTCGTTGACCGGGTTGGCGAGGCGGCTGGTGTTGGCATAGTCGCTGTTGCCGATAACCAGCGCAACCTTGCGCGCTTCCGCCGCGTTCGGCGCGATCACGAACAGTGCGGTGAGGGTGATCAGCCAGAATCGCATCATCTCGCAAACCTCTCTGTGTCAGGCCACCCGCGCCGTGCCATATTCGTACCAGCCGAACGGGCGCGGGGTTTTGGGGATGTAGGCGGCCGCCTGGCGGTCGACGGCAAAGCCCGCCTGTGCGTAAGCGCCGGAAATCAAGCGGGTCAGGTGGCAATTGCCGCCGATGCGTTTCCACACCGGCTCGATCCGCCGCTGCCATTTCGCGACGCTTGCATCGGGGGCGGCGCCATGTTCGAGGAACAGCGCGGTGCCGCCTGGCTTCAGCACACGGCGGATTTCGGCGAGCACCGCCGCCTGATCGGCAACCGAGCAAAGGGTGAAGGTGGTGACGACGGTGTCGAAGCGGCCGCTGGCGAACGGCATCGCCTCGCCGACCCCGCCCTGGATGTCCGCTACCATGCCGCGCGCCTGCGCCGCCGCGCGGCTCATCGCGAGCAGTTCGGGCGACGGGTCGAGGCCGGTGAAGCTGGTCACGCGGGCGGGGTCGTAGAATTCCATGTTGATGCCGCCACCGCAGCCGAGCTCCAGCACGTCGCCGCTGGCATGGGGCACAACCTGACTGCGCACCTTCATGATCTGCCCCTGCGAACAGGCGCATTTGATCAGGCGCGGCACCCCATGACGTTCCCACCAGCTTGCCATTTATCGGACTCCCCTTGGCGTGGAAGGTGACCCTTGCTAGCGCGGTTGGCAACACCCATCTGTGCGTGTCCGCACAGCCTTTGAAAGACCGTCATGCCCAGCATTCACCACACCAAGATGCTCATCCTCGGCTCCGGCCCCGCGGGCCTGTCGGCCGCCATCTATGCCGCGCGCGCGGGAATGATGCCGATCGTCGTGCAAGGGTTGCAACCCGGCGGCCAGCTGACGATCACCACGGACGTCGAAAACTATCCCGGCTTTGCCGAGGTGGTGCAGGGACCGTGGCTGATGGAGCAGATGACGGCGCAGGCGACGCATGTCGGCACGAGCATGATCTGGGACACCATCGTCGACGTTGACCTGTCGCAGCGGCCGTTCAAGATCACCGGTGATGGCGGCGATGTCTATATGGCCGAAACTTTGGTGATCGCGACGGGTGCGCAGGCGAAATGGCTGGGCGTGGCTGGCGAGCAGGAGTTGGGCGGCAAGGGCGTTTCGGCGTGCGCGACGTGCGACGGATTCTTCTATCGCGGCAAGAAGGTCGTGGTGATCGGTGGCGGGAACACCGCGGTTGAGGAGGCGCTGTACCTGACCAATCACAGCGATGACGTGACGCTAATCCACCGCCGCGACCATCTGCGCGCCGAAAAGATCTTGCAGGACCGGTTGCACGCCAATCCGAAAATCAAAGTGCTGTGGAACAAGCGCGTCGAGCGTTTCGTCGCGGGTGAGGGCGTTTCGGGGCTGGTCGGGG
The DNA here is from genome assembly GCF_016704835.1 of Sphingopyxis sp. Taxonomy (GTDB): domain Bacteria; phylum Pseudomonadota; class Alphaproteobacteria; order Sphingomonadales; family Sphingomonadaceae; genus Sphingopyxis. The sequence continues at coordinate 18,923 of NZ_JADIZJ010000006.1, forward strand.
TCGATTTGATCGACACGGTGACCGGCGAGGCGAGCCATGAGCCGACCAATGGCGGGTTCGTGGCAATTGGCCACAGCCCGTCGACCGAGCTGTTCAAGGGCAAGCTGCCGCTGGATAGCGATGGCTATCTGGAAGTGACGCCGGGGACGTCGCTGACGTCGATCCCGGGGGTGTTCGCGGCGGGTGACGTGACCGACAAGGTGTATCGCCAGGCGGTCACCGCGGCGGGCATGGGCTGCATGGCGGCGCTGGATGCCGAGCGGTTCTTGGCCGAGGCGGAGTATAAGGCGTTGGTCGACGCTTAGTTCAACCTCGCAATGACGACGATTTAAGCGCGGTGAGTATTCGCGCTTTCAGCCATTCTCCATCATTCCCGGTAAAGCTGTGCGACGCGCTGTCCAGCCGTTCGACCGGCACCGCGCCCGGATGGCATTTTTCGACAAACGCCTGTGCCGTGCGGTCGCTGGTGGCGAGCAGGATCGTTGCGGGGCAGGGCAGAGTAGCGAGCGCTGCATTCAGGCGGGCCGGCAGGTTGTCGGGCGCGGCGGGTGCGGCGCGGCGTCCCAGTGCCGACAGGCCGCGCGCCAGCTTTTTGACGTCGATCTCGCCCTTGAGCAGCCGGAGCAGGCTTTTGGGGTCGGTCAGCCGCGACAGGTAGCGTGCGCGGATCGCTGCGGCGGGAGGAAGTGCAGGTTCGTCGGTTTCTTCGCTATCGTCGTTTTCGTAAGTCCACGGATTGGCGAGGATTAGCGCGTCGAGTGCGAGCGGCTGGTGGAGCAGTAGCGCACTGGCGGCGTCGCAATTGCCGAAGGCGATGATGCGGGTCAGTTGCGGCGCGGCGCGGCGGAAGGCGGCGAATGCAGCGGCGATGTCGGGGGCGCTGCTTTCGTAGCCGCCGTTCTCGCCCTCGCTGTCGCCGATGCCGCGGCGATCGAAACGGAACACGGGGTGACCGGTTTCGGCGATCGTTTGCGCCAGCGTCGCCATGCCGCGATGCGCGCCGCTGCGGATTTCATTGCCGCCCGAGATGATGAGCAGCCCGGTCGTTCCGGGCGCGTCGTCGAGCGTCGCGGCGAGCGTGGCGCCTTCGCAGGAGAAGGTCAGCTGATGCCGCAAGTCGTGCTCCATGCGGAAATGTCGGCGGCGATGGCGGCGGCCATCGTAGCATCCTCGCCGGGTTCGGCGCGAAGCCATAGCGGGGTTCCGGCGACGGCGTCGGCGCCGCTGCCGAGGGTGACGGTGCGGAACGGGGCGACGGGGTGGATTTCGGCGGCACCGAGCTGAGCGATCATGGCGGGGGAGAGTTTGTTACCGGCGAGGAGCAGCGGTGCGGTAGCGGCTTCGGCTTGCAGACTGTCTAGCGACGAGGTCACGCTGCCTTCGCGATCGGCTGCGACCCGCGCGCGCATTAGGGTGCGGAGCAGCGAGGCGCCGCCGACGGGGGCCAGACGCCACCAGGCGGCGGCCTTTGCGTGGTGATCGATTAGCGCCCCGCCGCGCAGCGAGGCGATGATCAGCGGGCCGTCGATGGTGGCTGCGGCATCGGCGAGCACGTTTTGCCAGATGGCAAGATCTACCTGTTCGAGCGGGACGAGGCTTTCGTTCTGGCCGGGGAGGTCGGGCAGCAATGTGGCGAAACCGTCGGCGGCCAGCGCGCGCATTGCGAGGACGAGGGTGCGGCGGCTGCGGTTGGCTTCCTCGAACAGCGGCGGGACGAACAGGATCGTGGCACGCGGGCTGCCGGCGGGGGTGATGTGGAGGATATGTTCGGGGGCGGCGGTGGCCATTCGCGTGCTCCCTATCGTCATCCCGGCAAAGGCCCGGATCTCACCGCGGCGTAAGTCGCGACGGCGAGATCCGGGCCTTCGCCAGGATGACGATAAACAGAGGGAGGCGTGGGCTTCAATCGGTCACCTTGCGCAGCGAGAAGGCGAGCAAATTGCCGTAGGTTTCAAAGATCTCGCCGTCGATCTCATCATCGTCGATGAGGATGCCGAGGCGGTCCTCCATCTCGGTCAACACTGTCGCCACCGCCATTGAATCGAATTCGGGGAGGGCGCCGAACAGGCCACTGTCGTGGGTGAGCGCCCCGGCGCGGTTTTCGCCAAGGCCCAGCACGTCTGCGAGCAGGGCGCGGAGGGTGGCGTCGACGGAGCTGGGTTCAGTCATGGGGCTTTCCTCAGGGCAGAACGGGCAAAGGCCTTTAATGCCGGTCCCCATGCCGCGACGCGCGACGGATTGAAAGCCTCGATCCGCCACAGCGGGTCGTGGCAGTTCATCCAGTCACGCTTGTAGGCGTCGTTGCCGGTGCCGAAGTCGATGCGTTTGACGCTGTCGATCTCGATCACATGGCGGAACAGCGCCGCGGACAATAGCGTGCCGGGGGAGGCTTTCAGACTGTCCTCGACATGCGCCAGCTTGTGGATGAAGGCAGTTCCGGCCTCGACAGTCCAGAACTGCGCGGCGACGGGGATGCCATCGATGCGCGCGATGCCCATCCGCAGGCGGCCGCCTGCGCCCTCGGCCTCGGCAAAGGCGCGGAGCAGCGCGGGGTGGCCTTCCTCGGGTTTCCAGCTCGCGGCGTAGATGTGTTCGTAAGCGGCCCAGCTGCCATCATCGAAGGCGGTGAGCAGCTGGATGTCGACGACGCCCTTTTTCGCCTTGCGCTGGACGGTGCTGCGCAGCGCGCCGGGGCGGCTGGCCCACCAGGCGTCGTGACCCATATCGCCGAGGTCGAGCCAATGACGGTCGCCCGCGGGCGTTGCTTTGACCCACCAGCCCGCGGCGCGGAGCGCGGCAATGAGGTCGTCGGGATCGCTGACGGGGTAGAGCGTCAGGTGCGTGGCGGTGCGGCGGAGATTGTGGAAGAGCGCGCGCAAGGCGGGGCCGCGGTCGCCGTCGCCGGTGTAGAGCGGGCGGATGGCGAAGCTGTACCAGTTGGTGAGGCCCGCGGCATCGCCCGGCTTTTCGATCCGCAGCGGCAGCCATGCGGTGACGCCGCCCGCGCGGCCGTGCGCGTCGATCCGCCCTTGCCCGGCAAAGCCATAAGCTTCGAGCAGGTCAAACCAGGTGGCGCGGTCGAAGGGCGAGGCGAAGCCCGCCGCGCGCGCTGCAACGGGCATGCGTTCATCGTTAGCGTGATCTTCACCGTTCCCTTGCATGGTGTCGCCCTCTATCACTTCACTCCTAACAGCCGATGACCAAAGCCGAAAAGCCATCTTCGCGACCGATCGACCATCTCGCCCGCTGCGGCGCGCCGGAGGCGGCTGCCTTGCTGATCGGCGATGGGGGCATGACCTTTGCCGAACTCGATGCCGGGGTCGGGCGGCTGGCGACGTGGCTGTGGGAACATACGGGCGGGCCGGGCGAGCGGGTAGCGAGCTGGAGCGCGAAGACGCGGCTGGCGTGCCTGATGCCGCTGGCGGCGGCGCGCGCGGGACTCGTACATGTGCCGGTCAATCCGCTGCTGAAAGCGCCGCAGGTCGCGCATATTCTGGCCGATAGCGGCGCGAAGCTGCTGATCACCAATAGCGCGCGCGCCGAGATGCTGGGCGACGGGCAGCCCGCGGGCTGCGCGGTGGTGGATTTGACAGTTGCCGAGGCGGTGATCGTTTCGGACGGGGAGAGGTTGACGCCGTCGGTGGCCGATCCCGACGATCTGGCTGCGATCCTTTATACGAGCGGATCGACCGGGCGGCCGAAGGGGGTGATGCTGAGCCATGCCAATCTGTGGCTGGGGGCAGAAAGCGTTGCATCCTATCTGAAGATCGTGCCCGAAGACCGGGTGCTTGCGGTGCTGCCGCTGAGCTTCGATTATGGGCAGAACCAGTTGTTGTCGGCCTGGTATGCGGGCGCCGCGGTGGCGCCGCTCGATTATCTGACCCCGCGCGATGTCGCGAAGGCGGTGGCGCGGCATCGCGCGACGACGCTGGCGGGGGTGCCGCCTTTGTGGGTGCAGCTCGTCGAAAACGACTGGCCGGCCGAGGCCGCGGCGCATTTGAAGCGGCTGACCAACAGCGGCGGGGCGCTGACGCCGTCGCTGATCGACGCGATGCGCGCGACGTTTCCCGGTGCCGACATCTATCCGATGTACGGGCTGACCGAGGCGTTTCGATCGACCTATCTTGAGCCGAAATTCGTTGCCGATCATCCGAACTCGATGGGGCGCGCGATTCCACATGCGGAGATATTGGTGTGCCGCGCCGACGGAACGATCACCGCCGATGAGGAGCCGGGCGAGCTGGTGCATTGCGGGCCGCTGGTCGCGCAGGGCTATTGGCGGGATGCGGAGCGAACCGCGCAGCGGTTCCGGCCGGCACCGCGCGCGTCGGAATATGGCGGGATGGCGGTGTGGTCGGGCGACACGGTCCGCCGCGACGCCAATCATCTGCTCTATTTCGTCGGGCGCGACGATGCGATGATCAAGACCGCGGGCAATCGCGTCAGCCCGACCGAGGTCGAGGATGTGGCGGTGGCGTCGGGGTTGATTTTCGAAGCCGTTGCGTTTGGGGTGCCCGATGCACGGCTCGGCGCGGCAATCATCCTGATCGTGCGCGGCAAGGGCGGGGTCGCCGATGAAGCGGGCCTGGCCGCCTATCTGCGGCAGAGCCTGCCCAATTTCATGCAGCCGCAGGCGATCGAATGGCGCGATGCACTGCCGCGGGGCCCCAATGGCAAACTCGACCGGGTGGCAATTGCCGCCAATTGGGCGCATGAGGTGGCGGCATGAAGCCGCACGGCCCCATCCCGCCCGGCTTTGCCGCCGATGACGATGGCATGCTGCTGATCGGCGGTGACCGCGCTGACTCGCTCGCCGATGTGACGGGCGATACGCCGCTGTTCGCTTATGACAGCGCGATGCTGACCGCACGGGTCGCCGAATGGCGCGCCGCGATGCCCGCCGAGGTGCAGCTCCATTTTGCGATGAAGGCGAACCCCTATACGCCGCTGCTGACGTTCATGGCGCGGCTGGTCGACGGGTTCGACGTCGCATCGGGCGGCGAGTTGAAAATCGCTATCGACAGCGGGATGGCGGCGGCGCGCATCAGCTTCGCCGGTCCCGGCAAGCGCGACCGCGAACTGGAAGCGGCGATTGTCGCGGGAGCGACGCTCAATCTGGAATCGGCGGGGGAGGCCGCGCGGGCGCTATCGATTGCGGCGCGGATCGGGGTGACGCCGCGGCTCGCGGTGCGGGTCAATCCCGACTTCGATCTGAAAGGGTCGGGGATGAAGATGGGCGGCGGCGCCAAGCCGTTCGGGGTCGATGCGCCCGAGGTTCCGGCGCTGGTCCGGCGGCTGATCGCTACAGGCGCCGACTGGCAGGGTTTTCATATTTTCGCGGGATCGCAGGCGCTTGATGCCAACGCGATTGCCAATACCCAAGCGCAGACGGTCGCACTGGCAGCGTGGCTGGCGGATGAGATTGGCGCCACGCCGCCGCTGGTCAATCTGGGCGGCGGGATGGGGGTACCGTATTTTCCGGGCGACAAGGCGGTCGACGCGATGGCGGTCGGTGCGGCGCTGGGCGAAACGCTTGCGGGGCGCGCCGACGTGCTGGCGGGCAGCCGCTTTGCGATGGAACTCGGCCGCTGGCTGGTCGCCGAGGCGGGGGTCTATCTGACCCGCGTCGTCGACCGCAAGACGAGCCATGGCGAGACGTTTCTGGTCACCGATGGCGGGCTGCACCACCAGCTGGCGGCGAGTGGCAATTTCGGGACGGTCATCCGGCGCAACTATCCGATTGCGGTCGCCCATGCCTTTGGCGCCGAGCCCGCCGAGACCGTCTCGGTCGTCGGCTGCCTTTGCACGCCCCTCGACCGCCTCGGCGATCAGGTCGGGTTGCCATATGCCGACGTCGGCGACCTGATCGCGATTTTCCAGGCGGGAGCTTATGGGGCCAGTGCGAGCCCGGCCGCCTTTCTGGGGCAGGGACCGGCGCGCGAAATGCTCGTCTGAGTCGGCGAAAACTTGTTCCTTAATGGGACAGTTCTGCCGATGTGCTAGTCAAACCTATCTCAATACTAACTCTATGTTCACCCTTTTCGCGCAAGGGTGGAAGCTGACGCAATGACGGTTGCCGCGGGGTTTTGGACCGCGGCGGCTGCCCGCGGCACGAAAGGTTGATTGATGATGGCTTCGTTCCCCTCGCTTCGCGTCGCCCGCGCCGCGCTTGTTTCCGGTATCGCGGCGACTGCGCTCTCCGGCTGCGCCAGCGGCGGCGGCAGCGCGCCGCAGCTGCCCAGCGCGAACTTTGTCCAGAATCAGGAAGGGCCGGGCGAGGAATATATCATCGGCCCGCTCGACGAACTCCAGATCTTCGTGTGGCGCAACCCCGAACTGGGCGGCAAGGTGCAGGTGCGCCCCGACGGACGGATCACCACCCCGCTGATCACCGACATGCCCGCGGTCGGCAAGACCCCGACGATGTTGCAGCAGGACATCAAGCTCCAGCTGAGCCAATATATCACTGACCCGATCGTCAGCGTGATCGTCACGACCTTCAACAGCACCTTTTCGCAGCAGGTGCGCGTCGTTGGCGCGACCGAAAAACCCGCTTCGATTCCCTTCCGCGCCAACATGACCGTGCTCGACGCAATGATTGCAGTCGGCGGGCTGGGCGAATATGCCGCTGGAAACAAGGCACGACTCGTCCGTTTCGACAAGGGCAGCGGCAAGCAGCAGGAATTTGGCCTGCGCCTGAACGACCTGATCAAGCGCGGCGATATCAAAGCCAATGTGCGGTTGCAGCCCGGCGATGTCATCATCATCCCCGAAAGCATGTTCTGAACCAGACCGACCGCCGGTAAACCCATCTCCCAAGGATTGATCGCAACCGATGACCAGCCTTTACGACGAATTCCGGGTGGCGCTGCACAGCGTCTGGACGCGCCGGTGGCTGGTTCTGGCCGTGGCTTGGGGCATCTGCATCCTCGGCTGGCTGGCGATCGCGTCGATCCCAAACCGGTATGACTCGCGCGCCCGCCTGCTCGTCGATATCAATGAAATTCTGCCCGACGATCCGCAGGGCGGCAGTTTCGGCGGGCGTCAACGGATCGACCAGATCCGCGAGACATTGACGAGCGCGCGCAACCTGGAAAAGGTCGCGGCGACGACCGGCCTGCTCCCCGCAGGTGCGGGCGAGCGCGAGAAAGCCAGCGCGGTCGCGATGCTGCAAAAAGACATCAAGGTCGTGCCGCAGCAGGACAATATCTTTGAAATCACCTCGAGCATCGGGGTCGGCAGCCTGTCCGACGCCGACAATGCCAAGCTGGCGTCGGGGGTGCTCGACAGCCTGATCACCGTGTTCCGCGACGATCAGCTGCGCGGCGGGCGGATGAACGCGCGTGAGGGGCTGAAATTCCTCGATGCGCAGATCGCCGATCGCGAAAAGGCGCTGCGTGAAGTTGAAGCGCGCCGCGCCGCGTTCGAAGCGCAGAACATTGGGCTGATCCCGGGTGGTTCGGGCTCGCCGGCGCAGCGCATCGATACGGCGCGCGCCGAACTTGGTCAGATCGATTCGCAACTCGTCTCGGCGCAGGCGCAGCTTGCAGCAGCGAATGGCCAGCTTTCCTCGACCCCCGCGACGATCAATGTCCCCGGCATGGGCAGCGTCGGCGGCGGCGTCGCGCGGCAGCAGTTGGCCGGCGCCCAGAACGAACTGTCGTCGATGCGCGCGCGCGGGCTGACCGACGCGCACCCCGACATCATTGCGCTGAAGAGCCAGATCGCTTCGCTGAAGGCCATGGCCGACCGCGAAGGCGTAGGAGGCGGCGGTGGCGGCAATTCGCAGAACCCAGCCTATGCTTCACTCGCCGCGATGCGCGCCGAGCGGCAGGCGACGGTCAGTGCGCTGAACGCGCGCAAAGCGCAATTGACCGGCGACATCACCCGCATCACCAGCCAGCAGATTCAGAACCCCGGCATCGCCGCCGAATATGACCGGATCAACGGCGAATATACCGCATTCAAGGCGCAATATGACAAGCTTCTGGGTCAGCGCGAACAGGTACGGATGCGCGGCGACGTGCAGACCGAAACCGACGCGATCAAGATCGAACTGCTCGATCCGCCGACGAAGCCAACCAGCCCCGCGGCGCCCAACCGGCCACTGTTCCTGACCCTCGTCCTGCTCGCCGGCATCGGCGGCGGTATCGGTGCGGCCTTTGGCCTCGCGCAGGTCCGCACCAGCTATGCGACCGCGGCGAAGCTGGAACGCGCGAGCGGATTGCCGGTGATCGGGTCGATCACCGAAGTGGTAACCCCTGAACGTCATGTCGAACGGCGCAAGAAGCTGGTGTGGCTGGCGAGCGGCGGGGGGGCGCTGATCGGGCTCTACGCGCTGCTGCTGGTCGCCGAATTCATCCAGCGCGGCATGGTTGCGTGACGGGGGACGATGACATGAACGACCAACGCAAAGTCAAGCGCCCGCCCTCGCTCCTCGAACGCGCAGCCGACATGTTCGGCCTCGATCCCGCTGCCAATGCGCCGACGATCGACGTGTCGAGCCTGCCGCCCGAAGCGCCCAAAAAGGCGAAGAAGGTTAAGGCCGAGCCGGTCATCGGAACGCCTTCGATCGAGATCCTTGATCCCGTTGTCGAGGCCGCACCGACGGTCGAAATGGCGCCGACGCCCAAGCCTTCGCCGCGCAAGGATGTCGCCAAGGCGGCGCCCGCAGTGGTGCCGGCGCGGCAGGGGACGATCGATCGCGCGCGGCTTGCGTCGCGCGGGATGATCGTGCCGGGCACCCCGGTCACGGGCATTTCCGAAGAATATCGCATCGTGAAGCGCGAACTGATCCGCAATTTCGGCGGCGTCGCCAATCGGCCGATCCTGCCGCGCGGTCACCGCGTGCTGATCGCATCGGCCAATCCGGGCGAGGGCAAAACCTTTTCGGCGGTCAATCTGGCGCTCAGCCTGGCGGTCGAGGCCGATCACGACGTGCTGCTGATCGATGCCGACATTGCCAAGCCGAGCGTTCTCGAAGCGCTGGGACTGGACGATGGTCCGGGGTTGATGGACGCGCTCGCCGATGCGCACCTGCCGCTGGGCGATTGTCTGATCCAGACCGATATTCCCGGGCTGAAGGTCATGCCCGCAGGAACCGGACATATGCACGACACCGAATTGCTCGCTTCGGCACGCACCGATGCGTTGCTGGCGCAGCTCGAACAGGGCGTGCCGGGGCGCATTCTGATCATCGATTCGCCGCCGGTGCTCGCGGCGTCACCCGCCGCGGTGCTCGCGGGGCATGTCGGCCAGACGATCATGGTCGTGCGCGCCGATGAAACATTGGAATCCGCACTGCGCGACGCGATCGGCCTGATGGGCGCGTGTCCGCATATCCAGCTGCTGCTCAACGGCGTGAAATATTCGCCGGGCGGCCGCCGCTTTGGCACCTATTACGGACAAGGAGGCGCGTGATGCGCACCACCACCACCCTGCGTCATATCGGCGTGCTCGCGGGCCTGCTGCTCGCGGGGACGGCGACGGGCGCGCACTCGCAATTTTCGGGCGACCCTGGATCCGGCGCCACCGATACGCCGACGAGCGCCCCGGCGGCCGAACCGGGCCGCGCGGCGAAGCGCGCCGAAGGTCGCCGCAACCAGCGGCAGGTCGATGTCAGCCCCTATCTGGAGGTCGGCCAGGTGCTGACTGCCGATCTGAAGAATGGCGGCGACGTCTTGACATATACCAATGTCGCAGTCGGGGTCGATGCGGCGATCGTGACCAATCGCGCGGAGATGGCGGCGACGCTGCGTTATGAGCATCGCTTCGGGTGGAACGGCGGGCTTGGCGATGCAGATACGATCAGCGGGCTGGCCCGCGGCCGGATCGAAGCGGCGCGCGGCCTCAATCTTGAGGGCGGCGCGCTGGCTACCCGCACGCGTGCCGATGGGCAGGGCGCCGACAGCGGCCTGTTCATCGGCAACGCCAGCAATGTCGCGAACCTTTACTCGGTTTATGCCGGGCCGACCTTGACGCGCCGGATTGGCGGGCTCGACGTCGGCGCTGGCTATCGCTTTGGCTATACCAAGGTCGATGTCGATGAGCCGGCGATCCTCGCCCCGGGCAGCCAGCCGCAGGATATTTTCGACAGCTCCACCAATCACTTTGCCTGGGCCAGCGTCGGCGCGCGGCCCGGCGACCTGCCGTTCGGCTGGCAGGTGTCGGGCGGCTACGAACGCGAAGATGCGAGCCAGCTCGATCAGCGGTTCGAGGGCAAATATGCCCGCGCCGATGTGACGATGCCGATCGGCCCGACCGTCGCGCTGCTCGGCGGGGTGGGTTATGAGGATATCGAGATCGGTCAGCGCAACCCGGTCATCGGCACCAATGGCGTGCCGGTGCGCGATGCGAACGGTCGCTTCATCACCGACAAATTGACCCCGCGCCAGCTGTCGTTCGACACCGACGGGCTAATTTGGGACGCCGGGGTGATGTGGCAGCCGAGCCGCCGCACGTCGGCGACCGCACGCGTTGGCCGCCGCTATGGCGATACGATCTACACCGGCAGCTTTGCCTATCGCGCCGACCATGCAACGACGATCCAGGTCGGCGTCTATGACGGGCTGTCGAGCCCGGGCCGCGGCTTGTCGGGCGGACTTGCGGCGCTGCCGACGCAGTTCGATCCGACGCGCAACCCGATTGGCGGGACGATCAATCCGTGCGTGTTCGGGCAGGACGGCGGCGGCTGTCTGAACAACCAGCTCGGCAACGCGACCTCGGCGCAATATCGCAGCCGCGGGGTGCAGGCGACGATTGGATCGCGCTTCGCGGGCTGGAGCTATGGCGTCGGCATCGGATATGACCAGCGCAAGCTGCTGGCGCCGTTGCTGTCGCCGATCGCCAGTCTGAACGGGATCAAGGACGAGAATTACTATCTCTTCCTGTCAGCGGGGCGCCAGCTCGACGTCGATTCGGACCTCAGCCTGACGGGTTACGTCAATTATTTCGACAATGGCGCGCCGGGGGCGAGCGATGTCCAGTCGGCGGGTCTGTCGGCTTCCTATGCACGGCGCTTCTGGCGCGGGCTGACCGGGACCGCGGCGGCCAGCCTCAACGCCTTTGATCAGGACGGCTTCAACAGCCAGCTTATTGGTTCAGCTTTGGTGGGACTGCGTTACAACTTCTGACCGAGCAACGGGAATTTCAGCGATGTACGATCAATTCTATGGTTTCACCGGGCGTCCGTTCCAGCTGACGCCAGACCCGCATTTCTATTTCGAAAGCGGCACGCACCGCAAGGCGATGTCCTATCTGGGCTATGGGCTGGCACAGGGCGAAGGCTTCATCGTCATCACCGGCGACGTCGGCGCGGGCAAGACGACGTTGGTCGGGCATCTGATGAACACGATCGATCCCAACCGCTTGACCGCGGTCAAGCTGGTGTCCACGCAGGTCGAAGGCGATGATCTGCTGCGTCTGGTCGCCGAACAGTTCGGCATCGAGTGGGAAGGCGAGAGCAAGGCCGAACTGCTTCGGTCGATGGAGCAGTATCTGCGCGAACAGGCGCGCGCGGGAAAGCGCACGCTGCTGATCGTCGATGAGGGGCAGAACCTTGCCATCTCGGCGCTCGAAGAATTGCGAATGCTGTCGAACTTCCAGCTCGGCGGCCATTCGCTGCTGCAGATTTTCCTGCTCGGCCAGCCCGAGTTTCGCCAGACCCTGTTTCATTCGCCGACGCTCGAACAGCTGCGCCAGCGGGTGATCGCGACGCATCATCTCGACCCGATGGAGCCCGAAGAGGTCGAACCCTATATCTTGCACCGGCTGGGCAAGGTCGGCTGGACGGGCAACCCGAGCTTCAGCCCCGATGCGTTCGAGGAAATTTTTGACTATTGCGAGGGCGTACCGCGCAAGCTGAACGTGCTGGTCAGCCGCCTGTTGCTCTACGGCGCGGTCGAGCAGATGACGCGGATCACGGCGCAGAATGTGCGTTCGGTGGTCGCCGAGATTGAAGCCGACCGCGGTATCGACGCATCGACGCTGGCGCCGTTGCCGGTCGAACAAGTCGTTGCGGCTGCCGCCGCTGCGGTTGCGCCGACGCCGACGTCGTTTGCGGCGCCGACCCCCGCCAACGAAACCGCGCTCGAATGGCCCCAGCGCGCTGCCGACGGGCGCCCGCCCTTTGCGGAGCCTGCGCCGACCCGGCCGGAGGCCGACGTACTGGAGCTGATGCCCGATGTGGCCCCGGCTACGGCGGCGATCGATCCCGAGCAGCTGGCGGCGCTCGAAGCGCAGATCGCTTCGCTCGAAACGCGGCTGGTTGAACAGGATGCGGCGCTGCGCCGCGTGCTCGATCTGCTGATTGAATGGGTCGAGCGCGATCCCGAGAATGCGCCGAACCCGGCAACATCGCAGACCTGGGCGGCCTGACAGCGGACGCGAAATCGGCTATCCGGTCGACGAAGGTGAGAAAAGATGCAGAACGGCCTGTCGGTCGATGTCGAGGACTGGTTCCAGGTCGGCGCCTTTGAGCGCACGATCGACCGCGCCGACTGGCCGACGCTCGAGGGCCGCGTCGAGGCGAATTGCGACGCGGTGCTGCAGATTTTTGCCGATGCGGGGGCAAAGGGGACATTCTTTACATTGGGCTGGGTCGCGGAGCGCTATCCGGCGCTGATCAAGCGGATCGTCGGCGCGGGGCATGAACTCGCGAGCCACGGCTATGATCACAAGCGCGTGTTCAACATGACCGCCGGCGAATTCGCTGCGGACCTCAGGAAGACGCAGACGATCCTCGAGGATCTCGGCGGGCTCGCGGTGCGCGGCTATCGCGCGCCGAGCTTCTCGGTCGATACGCGGACGCCCTGGGCGCACGCGGTGCTCGCCGAACAGGGCTATGCCTATTCGTCGAGCGTCGCGCCGGTCGTGCACGATCATTATGGCTGGCCGCAAAGCCCGCGCCACGCGTGGCGGCCGTTGCTGGATAGCGATCTGGTCGAATGGCCGGTGACAACCGCGCGCTTTGCCGGGCGGACGCTGGCAGCAGGGGGTGGCGGCTTTATGCGGATGCTGCCCTATGGCTTCACGCGCTGGGCGATCGCGCGAATGAACGCCGAGGGCCATCCGGCGATCCTCTATTTCCATCCGTGGGAAATCGATCCCGGCCAGCCGCGCGTTGTCGATGCGCCGATCAAGTCGAAGATCCGTCATTACAGCGGCTTGGCGGCGATGGGTGGCAAGCTGAAGAAACTGCTCGCCGATTTCGAATGGACGCGCGCCGATGCGCTGCTCCCCGCGCAGCAGCAGCGTGCCGCGCCGTGGCGCGCGGCGGCGTGAATGCGCCGATCCGTCCGATGAAGGTTGGTTTTTCCGCGGCGCCGTTGTCCGACGCGGCGGCGTGGGATGCCTATGTCGCGGCGCATCCTGACGCGACGCCGTTTCACAGCCGCGCCTGGTGTGAGGCGGTCACCGCGGCGACGGGGCATGTTTGCCATCCGGTGACGGCGCGCGGTGCGGGCGGGGTGCTGACCGGGCTATTGCCGCTGCACCATGTCCGCTCGCCGCTGTTCGGGCAGGCGTTGGTCGGCAGCGGGTTTGCAGTGAATGGCGGCATCCTGGCCGATGATCCGGCGGTTGCGGCAACACTGGCCGAGGGTGCAACGGCGATGGCAAAATCGCTCGGCGTCCCGTCAGTCGAACTGCGCGGCGGTCTGCGGCCGGATGGCGAGGGCTGGCGACGCGAGGAGGGCGTTTATGCCGGTTTCGCGCGCGATCTCGCCAGCGACGACGATGCCGAATTGCTCGTGATCCCGCGCAAACAGCGCGCCGAGGTGCGCAAGGTGCTGGAGAGCGGATTGTCCGTGACTACCGGGCGCGACGCGGCGGAGCGAAGGGACCATTATCGTGTCTATGCCACCAGCGTCCGCAACCTCGGAACACCGGTCTTCCCCAAAGCTCTGTTCGATGCGGTACTCGATGCGTTTGGCGATGATGCCGATATCTTGACCGTGCGGCAGGACGGGCGTCCGGTCGCTAGCGTGCTCAGCCTGTATTGGCGCGGCACGGTGATGCCCTATTGGGGTGGCGGAATCGCCGACGCGCGGCGGCTGCGCGCCAACGAACTGATGTATTTCGCCTTGATGCGCCATGCCCGGGCGAAGGGCTGCACGCGGTTCGATTTCGGGCGGTCGAAGGTCGGCACGGGGCCGTTTAGCTACAAGAAGAATTGGGGTTTTGAGCCGCAGCCGCTTGTCTATGGGCGCTGGCTGGCGCCGGGCGAAACGCCGCGCGACACCAATCCGAACAGCGCCAAATATCGGTTGCAGGTCGATCTGTGGAAAAAGCTGCCGCTGTGGGCGGCGAACCGGATCGGGCCGCTGATCGCGCGCGGGATTGGGTAAGTCGCGGGTGATGCCCGAAATTCTGTTCCTCGTTCACCGCGTGCCCTGGCCCCCCGACCGCGGCGACCGGATCCGCAGCTGGCATATGTTCGAGGCGCTGGCGAGGCTGGCGCCGGTGCACGTTGCGGCGCTCGCCGACAACGCTGACGATGCCGCCATCGCGCGCGAGAAGATGGCGCCGCTTTGCAAGAGTTTGGCGATCGAATCGCGCAACGTGTCGCGCCCGGTGGCGCTCGCGCAGGCGGTGCTGCGCGGCGAGCCGGTATCGAACCGGCTGTTCAAAAATGCTGCGCTCGCGCGGCACGTCGATGCGTTGGTTCGCGGTGGGGCAATCACCCACATTGTCGGCTTCTCGGGTCAGATGGCGCAATATCTGCCCGCCGATTTCGGCGGACCGGTGCTGATGGACTTTGTCGATGTCGATTCGGCCAAATTCGCGACCTATGCCGAGCAGAACAAGCGCCAGCCGCTGCACTGGGTGCATCAGCGCGAGGCGCGGGTACTCGGCGCTTATGAGGCGGCGGTGGCGCGGCGCGTCGATGCGAGTCTGTTCGTCAGCGAGGCCGAAGCGGCGCTGTTCCGGGCGCGCAGCGGGCTCGGCGCTGACACGGTGCGTGCGGTTGAGAATGGCATCGACACCGCGCGGTTCAATCCGGAGCTGATTTTTGATGCGGTCGATGGCAGCGAGGGGCCGCTGGCGGTGTTCACCGGCCAGATGGACTATCGCCCCAATATCGATGCGGTGCGCTGGTTCGCCACCGACATTCTGCCGCTGATCCGTCAGCGTCACGCGGCGGCGCGGTTTGCGATCGTCGGGCGGGCGCCGACCGACGAAGTTCGCGCGCTCGCCAAGCTCCCCGGCGTCGTCGTGACCGGCGAAGTTCACGATGTGCGGCCCTGGCTTGCCGCCGCCGATGCGGTGGTCGCGCCGCTGCTGCTGGCGCGCGGGGTGCAGAATAAATTGCTTGAGGCGATGGCGATGGCGCGGCCGGTCGTCGCCAGTGCAGCGGCAGCCGAAGGGATCGACGCGGCTGCGGGTGAGCATCTGCTGGTCGCCAGTGACGCCGAGAGTTTGGCTGCCGCCGTGGGGTCGCTGTTCGATGACCGCGAGGCCGCGGCCAAGATGGGGCAGGCGGCGCGGGCGCGGATGATCACGCGCTATGGCTGGGACGCGCGGCTGGCGCCGCTTGGCGAGCTGCTGGGGCTATCGGCATGACGTTGTGGCAACGCCATCTGGGCGCATTCGCCCTGTTGTCGGCGGCGATCCTCGCGATTTTCTGGCGCGACGCCGCCGATATGGCGGGGATCTGGTGGCACAGCTCGACCTTTACCCACTGCCTGCTAATCGTGCCGATGATTGGCTGGCTGGTGTCGCAGCGGACCGCGCTGCTCCGTCCGCTGACGCCCGCTTTTTGGGGGCCCGCGCTCGTCTGGATGGCGGGGGCGGGGCTGGTGTGGCTGGTCGGCGAGGCGGCAGGCGTCGGACTGTTCCGCCAGCTCGGGCTGGTGCTGATGCTCCAAGGCGCGATCGCGGTGACGCTGGGCGAGAAGCTGGTGCGCGGCTTGCTGTTCCCGATCGGCTATACGCTGCTGCTCGTGCCGTTCGGCGAAGAATTGGTGCCGCTGCTCCAGACCTTTACCGCGCATATCAGCGTCGTCCTGCTGCACCTGTCGGGCATTTCCGCCGAAATGGAGGGGGTGTTCATCACGACGCCCGCTGGATTCTTCGAGGTTGCCGAGGAATGTTCGGGGGTCAATTTCCTGATCGCGATGCTCGCCTATGCGGTGTTCGCGGCGCATCTGTGTTTCAAAAGCTGGACGCGGCGGATCGTCTTTATCGCCGCGGCGCTCGCGACGACGATTTTTGCCAATGCGCTGCGCGCTTATGGCACGATGGTTGCCGCCGAAATCTGGGGGATCGAAGCGGCGGGCGGCATCGATCATATCTTCTATGGCTGGATCTTTTTCGGGCTGGTGATCGTGATCGTGATGCTGGTGGCGCGGCGCTGGTTCGACCGGCCTGCGAACGATGTCGCGGTCGATATGAGCGGGCTGGAGGGTCCGTTGCGCTTTGCCGGGTCGGCGAAGGCGGTGTTGCCGATAGCGATCGCTATCCCAATGATCTTTGCGAGCTGGGCATGGCTGGTCGGCGGGCGCACCGCGCCATTGCCCGCGACGATGGCGGTCGACACGCCATCCGGATGGCGTGAGGCGCGAGCCGACGGCGTGGCATGGACGCCGCGCTTCGACGGCGCCGACCAGCGGCTGCTGCGGCACTTTGTCGATGCTGAGGGGCGCCGGGTGACCGTCGCGATCGGTGGCTACGAACGCCAGGCCGAAGGGCGCGAGGTCGTCGCGTTCGGGCAGGGCGCGGTCGATCCCGACAGCCAATGGGCGTGGAGCGCGTGGCTGCCCGCAGTCGAGGGCGCGAAGACCGAACGGCTGCTGCACTCCGGGCCGGTGCTGCGCGATGCGGCGACCTGGTATGTCGTTAGCGGCACCGTGACCGGCGACCCGCGCCGCGCCAAGCTGGCGGGACTGAAGACGCGGCTGCTCGGCGGCGATCCGCGTGCGCTGTCGCTGATCGTGTCAAGCGAGGAGCGGCTCGGCGGGCGCGATGCGATGGAGGATTTCGTTTCCGCGTCGGGCGGAGCCAAGGCAATGGCTGACCGCGCACTCGAAACGCGTTAGAGCACCGATATGTGTGGGATCGCGGGCATCTATCATCTGGAGACGGCCAAGCCGGTCGATCCGGCGCGGCTGCGCGCGATGCTGTCGCCGATGCAGCACCGCGGCCCCGATGGATCGGGCGAATGGACTGCCGCCGGGGTCGGGCTGGGCCACCTGCGCCTGTCGATCATCGACATCGAGGGCAGTCCGCAACCGATGGCGAGCGATGATGAGGCGGTGACGCTCACCTACAACGGCGAGATCTATAATTTCCGCGAGCTGCGCACCGAACTGGAGGATCGCGGGCATCGGTTCCGGACCAGCGGCGATACCGAGGTCATCATCGCGGCGTGGCGGCAATGGGGGCCGGATTGCCTGTCGCGGCTGAACGGCATGTTCGCCTTTGCCATCCACGATCACCAGCGCGGCTGTCTGTTTCTGGCACGCGACCGGTTGGGGGTGAAGCCGCTGCACTATGCGCGGCTGTCCGACGGGTCAGTGGCGTTTGCGTCCGAACTGAAGGGGCTGCTGCGCAATCCGCTGTTGCGGCAAGAAGCCAATCTGACCGCGATCGAGGATTTCCTCGCTTTCGGTTATGTTCCCGACGACAATTGTATCGTCGCCGGGGTCGAGAAGCTGCCCGCGGGCCACTTCCTTTTGCTCGAACGCGGCAAGCCGGTGCCCGCGCCGACGCGCTGGTGGGCGCCCGATTTTTCAAAGCGCATTAGAGCTTCCGAAGGTGAGGCGGCCGAGCATCTCGTTCACCTGATGCGCGCCGCGGTGACTGACCGGATGGTCGCCGACGTGCCGCTCGGCGCGTTCCTGTCCGGCGGGGTCGACAGCAGCGCGGTCGTTGCCCTGATGGCCGAAGCGAGTTCGAAGGCGGTCAAGACCTGCACCATCGGCTTTGATCAGGCGGCGCTCGACGAGACCGAATATGCTCAGCAAATCGCCGAGCGGTTCGCGACCGATCACCGCATCCGGACGGTGTCATCGGGTGATTTCGCGTTGGTCGACACGATCGCCGATCACTTCGACGAGCCCTTTGCGGACGCCAGCGCGCTGCCGACATATCGCGTGTGCGAACTGGCGCGCGAAGAGGTGACGGTGGCGCTGTCGGGCGACGGCGCCGACGAGGCGTTCGCGGGCTATCGCCGGCTGGTGTTCCAGCATCAGGAGGAACGGTTGCGCGGGCTGATCCCAGGCTTCCTGCGCCGCGGAGTGCTGGGGCCCCTGGCGAAGGTGTGGCCGCAGATGGACTGGGCGCCGCGCCCCTTGCGCGCCCGCGCGACGCTCGCCAGCCTGTCGAAGAGTGGCGCCGAAGGCTATGCCGAGGCGGTCGGGGTGACCGGAATGGGGCAACGCTCGCGCCTGTTCAACGACGCTGCCCATCATGCGCTGGGCGATCATGTCGCCGAGGCCCGCTATTGGAAAGCGATGGCCGAGGCGCCGGCCCGCGAACCGCTCGACCGCGCCCAATATGCCGACCTGATGATCTGGCTGCCCGGCGACATCCTGACCAAGACCGACCGGATGAGCATGGCGGTGAGCCTGGAAGCCCGCGAACCGCTGCTCGATTACCGGCTGATTGAATTTGCCGCGAGCCTGCCCGCGTCGATGCGCGTCAAGCGCGGGACCGGCAAGGCGATCATGAAGCAGGCGATGGAACGCTATCTGCCGCATGACATCCTGTATCGACAGAAGATGGGATTTGTGACCCCGGTGTCGCAATGGTTCCGCGGGGCCTTGGTCGAGCAGGCGCGGGGGCTGGCGACGTCGTCGACGCTGGCGCGGTCGGGGTGGTTCGACATGGCGGAGATCGAACGCATCGTTGCGGCGCATCAGTCGGGGCGGCGCGACCACGGGCGGTTGATCTGGCAGTTTTTCATGCTGGAGAAATCGCTGGCGAAATTATTCGGGATATAGCTCCCCTCCCGCTTGCGGGGCGGGGACAGCGGAATCGCCACTGCATTTTAACGCTTCCCTGCTAACCTCCACCCGATGACGGTGCATCCCGCCTTTCCCGCCAACGCCGCGTCCGCCGACCCGCTGATCGTGCGCGTTGTCGACCCGCTGGCGCTGTCACCTGAGCTGGCGGCTGCGTGGGACCGGCTGGCGGCGGAGGCGAGCGAGCCCAATCCCTTTGCCGAACGCTGGTGTCTGCAATCGGCACTGCACCTGCTCGATCCCGAGCGGCGCGCGCGGCTGGTGATGGTGCAGGGCGGCAGCGATGGACCAGTGATCGGGATTATGCCGGTTGCGCTGGCGAAACATTATGGCCGCTTGCCGTTGCGGCATGTCAGCGGCTGGGCGCATCCCAATCATTTTCATGGTGCGCCGCTGGTGCGGGCCGGATTCGAAAGCTTGTTCTGGTCGATCCTGCTCGGCTGGTGCGATGCGGCGCCGTGGGCGCGAATGCTGCTCCATGTGCCGCGCCTGACTGCGGACGGGCCGCTACACCGCGCGTTGGTCGATGTGGCGCGGGTACGCGGGGGAGAGGCTGAGGTTGTTCACCGCGAGGAACGCGCGCTGCTCGACAGCCAGCTGTCGCCAATTGATTATTGGGACGCCGCGGTGCGCGCCAAGAAGCGCAAGGAATTGCGGCGGCAGGCGAACCGGCTCGCCGAATTGGGCGCGGTGCATTATCGGCGCTGGCAGGCGGGCGAAGCGATCGAGCCATGGATTGATGCCTTTCTCGATCTGGAAGCACGCGGTTGGAAAGGGCGGGCCGGATCGGCGCTCGCCAGCCACAGCGAGACCCAGGCGTGGTTCCGCGCGATCATGGCGGGCGCCGCCGAGGCGGGGCGGCTCGATATGCGCGCGCTCGATCTGGACGACCGGCCACTCGCGATGCTGATCAATTTCCTGTCGCCGCCCGGCGGCTTTTCGTTCAAGACCGCCTTCGACGAGGATTATGCGCGTTTCTCGCCCGGGGTGCTGCTGCAACAGGCGAACCTCGACCTGCTCGGCGATCCGGCGATCGCGTGGGTCGACAGCTGCGCGGCGCCAGGCCATCCGATGATCGACAGCGTATGGCGCGAGCGCCGCACTTTGGTGTGGGTCAACGCCGCCTTGTCGGCGCCCGCCGACCGGTTCCGCTTTGCGCTGCTGACCAAGATCGAACGGCTCTGGCGGCGCTGGAAGGGTGCTGCGACGACCGAAAATGAGGTAGAAAGCCCGTCATGACCGCGCATCAATCGATTACTGCGCCCGTTTTTCCCGCCGATACGCTCGCGCGGATGGCGGCGCTGTATCCACTCCAGGCGGGATTGCTGCACCATAATCTGCCCGACCATCCGTTGCTGGCGATCGAGGCGCTGGCGCAGCTGAGCGAAAGCCTGCCCGCGAGCGAGGTCGAATATAATCCGGGCGATGTGCCGATCGGGATCCGCCCGGAAGATGTGCCGTCGAACGGCCTGTCGATCGGCGAAACGATCCGCACCATCGATAAGAATGGCAGCTGGGCGGTGCTCAAGAATGTCGAGAATGTCGCGGCGTATCGCAACCTGCTGATGGACCTGCTCGGCGAACTCAAACCGGTCGTCGAGCCGCGCACCGGGGCGATGCTGACCCCGCAGGGGTTCATCTTCATTTCATCGCCGGGGTCGATCACCCCGTTCCACTTCGATCCCGAGCATAATATCCTGCTGCAACTGCGCGGGACCAAGGTGATGAACGTCTGGCCGGCCGGCGACGAACGCTTCGCGCACCGCCGCGAGCATGAGCGGTATCACACCGGCGGCCACCGCAACCTTCCGTGGGACGAAACCTATCGAGAGGGCGCGCAGCAGGTGCCGCTCGGCGCGGGTGACGCGGTGCTGATGCCGGTCATGGCGCCGCATTTTGTCGCCAACGGCGATGCGCCGTCGATCTCGCTGTCGATCACCTGGCGCAGCGAGTGGAGTTACCGCGAGTCCGAAGCGCACGCCGCCAACGCCGCCTTGCGGCGTATGGGCCTCGACCCCGCCATGCCGCCGCGCTGGCCGAGCTATGCCTTGGCAAAGACGGTGGCGTGGCGGGTCGCGCGAAAGCTGCGGCTGGTCGCATGACAGACCGCTTTCCATCGCCGCATTTTGCGGCTATGGGCGCGCATCCTTTGATAGCGAAACCCTTTGAGGACTGATGGCGAAAGAAGAACTTCTGGAAATGCGCGGCCAAGTGGTCGAACTGCTGCCCAACGCGATGTTTCGCGTCAAACTGGAAAATGGCCACGAGATTCTGGGCCACACCGCGGGCAAGATGCGCAAGAACCGCATTCGCGTGCTGGTCGGCGACGAAGTGCTCGCCGAACTCACCCCCTATGACCTGACCAAGGGTCGGATCACCTATCGCTTCAAGTGAGCAGCGCGGCGAACATTCCCGCGCTCGTTCTGGCCTCCACCTCGCCGCGCCGCCGTGAATTGCTGGCGCGTATCGGCGTGACTCCGGCGCGTATCGCTTCCCCCGACATCGACGAAACGCCGCTGAAGGCCGAGCTGCCCCGCGACTATGTGGCGCGCCTCGCGAGGGGCAAGGCGCTGGCGGTCGAACGCGCCGCGGACGAGGTGGTGCTGGCGGGCGACACGACCGTCGCGATCGGACGACGCATTCTGGAAAAGCCTGCCGATGAGGCCGATTTGCGCCGCATGCTCGGCCGGTTGTCGGGGCGGCGCCACCATGTCTATTCGGGGCTGTGCGTCGTCGGCACCGACGGCAAGCCGCGGGTGCGCGTCGCCGACACCGTAGTGGCGTTCAAGGTGCTGAGCGCTGCCGAGATCGACTGGTATGTCGCGTCCGGGGAAGGCATGGGCAAGGCGGGCGGCTATGCAATCCAGGGACGCGCCGAATGCTTTGTCCGCTTCCTGGCGGGCAGCCATTCGAACGTCGTCGGCCTGCCGCTGTTCGAAACGCGAACGCTGCTGACCAGCGCCGGTATCCCTCTTGGCTGAATGGCTCTATGAAGCCGGGATCGGCGAGGCGCGCGCCGCGCTGATCGACGGCGAGCAGATCCTTGAGGCGCGGATCGAGCGCGAGGGCGAGGGCCCGCGCGTCGGCGCGGTACTCGCGGCGCGGCTGGTTGAGGCCGGCAAGTCACCGATTGTGGCGCTCGATTGGCCCGGTACGCCGCTGGCCTCGCTGACGGGGCTGCCACCTGCGACATCAATCGGCGCGGCGTTGACGATCGAGATCACCCGCCTGGCGCTGCGCGAACGCGGCCGCGACAAACTGGCGCGGGCGCGGGATGCCGCGGCGGGGGCGGTGATCGGCGATGGCCCTGATTTGCGAGCGCGCATCGCGGCGACCAGCTTGCCCGTCACCGAACTGCGCCCGACCGACCCCGATCGGCTGGAACAGGCGGGCTGGTCCGAACTGATCGACCATGTCCGCACCGGCCATTGGCCGTTCGGCAGCGGCGCTTTGTGGGTCGATGCGACCCCGGCGATGGTGCTGATCGACATCGATGGCGAGGGTGATGCGCTGACGCTGGCCAAGGCAGCTGCGCGCGCCGCCGCGGGCGTGATCCGGTGCTGCGACATCGGCGGTTCGATCGGCATCGATTTCCCCTCGCTGCCCGACCGTGCCGGGCGCCAGGCGATCGACGCAGCGGTCGATGCGGCGCTGCCGCAGCCCTATGAACGCACCGCGGTCAATGGCTTCGGGCTGATGCAGATTATCCGCCGCCGCGATCGTCCGTCGTTGATCGAGCAGGTGGTGCTCGATCCCGTCGCCACCGACGCCGCGTTGCTGCTGCGCCAGGCCGAGCGCGCGGTGGGAGCGGGGATCTTGACGCTGACCGCGCGGCATGCGGTAATCGATCATATCGCGGCGCATCCGACGTGGATCGCGCTGCTGCAAAACCGCACCGGCCGCCCGGTCCAGCCGATCGCCGATGCCGCCATCAAAGGAACCGGACATGCCCAGTAACCCGCCGCAGTGCCCGCTGTGCGGCAAACCGCGCGAGCCCGAATTCAAACCCTTTTGCAGCCGCGGTTGCCGCGATCGTGACTTGCTCAAGTGGTTCGGGGAAGGCTATGCCGTGCCCGCCGCGCAGGCGCCCGACGGGACCGCAGACGACGATCGTTTCGACGATCGTTGAGGCCGGAAATCGGGCATCACAAAGCCACTGGACAGGACCCAACGCCCTGCCTATAGCCGCCGCTCGCCAGCGCGACCGTCGGGTCGCAGCGGCCCTGCCCGGGTAGCTCAGTTGGTAGAGCATGCGATTGAAAATCGCAGTGTCGGCGGTTCGAACCCGTCCCCGGGCACCATTTCGCTGCTATGCATCTGGATAAGTGCTCGAGCCTGTGGCTCGGCGTGGCGGGAGGGAAAGCCGTGGGTCGCATCATCCTGTTCAACAAGCCCTATGGCGTCCTGTCGCAGTTCACAGATCGCGGCGCGCCTGAGGCACGCGCGACGCTGTCTGACTATATAGATGTCCCGCATGTCTATCCCGCCGGGCGGCTCGACCGTGACAGCGAAGGCTTGCTGATCCTAACCGATGATGGTGCCCTGCAGGCGCGCATTGCATCGCCGCGGCACAAGACACCGAAAACCTATCTGGTGCAGGTCGAGGGTGAGCCCGATGCCGCCAGTCTCGACCGGCTGCGGTCGGGGGTGGTGCTGAACGACGGACCCACCCGACCCGCGCTGGTCGAACCCGTTGAACCCCCGCAGCTTTGGCCGCGTGATCCGCCGGTTCGCTTTCGCAAGAGCGTATCCGACCGCTGGGTGGAAATCACGATCACCGAAGGCCGCAATCGCCAGGTGCGCCGGATGACCGCGGCGGTTGGGCATCCGACGCTACGGCTTGTGCGGCTGCGCGTTGGCGCATGGAAGCTGGGCGACCTTGCTCCCGGCACGTGGCGCGAGGTGAAGTAGGGCCTGCGCGGCAACCATATGGGCCGGCGCGCGACGTTTATGCGGCATTGCAAACTGTTGCTTTTCGGTCACAAATCGGCAGAAAATCGGCCTAGTGCATCGGCGCCGCGTTGACGCGGCGCGCGGGGTTACTACAGCGATCCGTTCCGGTGGGGCATCTCCCTCTTTGGCCGCAGGGCCGCGCTTGCACCGGTTTGGAGAGAGAGACATCATGACTTTGCGCAACCTTTTGCTGGGCGCCACGATGCTGTGCGCCAGCGCCACCCCCGTTTTCGCTTTTGCCCAGGACGCCGCCCCCGCCGACGAACCCGCGGTTGCGGTCGACGACAGTGATTATGGCAACGACATCATCGTCACCGCGTCGAAGCGGTCGCAGACATTGCAAGACACGCCGGTGGCCGTTTCGGTGACGTCGGCGGCGCAGCTCGAAGAATCGCAAATCCGCGACCTCATCGACCTGCAGACCGCGGTCCCCAGCCTGCGCGTGTCGCAGCTCCAGTCGAGCGCCAACACCAATTTCATCATCCGCGGTTTCGGCAACGGTGCCAACAACGCCGGGACCGAACCGTCGGTCGGCGTGTTCATCGACGGCGTCTATCGCTCGCGTTCGGCCGCTCAGATCGGCGACCTTCCCAACGTCGAGCGCATCGAAGTGCTGCGCGGCCCGCAGTCGACGCTGTTCGGCAAGAATGCGTCGGCGGGCGTCATCAGCATCGTCACGCAAAAGCCGCAGTTCGATTTCGGTGGTTCGGTCGAGGCGACCTATGGCAATTTCAACGCGGTCACCGTCAAGGGTGACGTGACCGGCCCGCTCAGCGAAACCATCGCTTTCTCGATCGGCGGCAGCTACAACCGCCGCGACGGCTATGCGCAGGATCTGAAGCTCGACACCGACGTCAACGACCGTAACCGCTATGGGGTCCGCGGCCAGTTGCTGTTCGAACCGAGCGACGCGCTATCGATCCGCCTGATCGGCGATTACGACAAGATCGACGAAAATTGCTGCATCGCCGGCAACGTCATCGCGGGTCCGACCGTCGCGATCACCAATGCGCTGGCGGGTGGCCCCAGCGTCGATGCCAACAACCCCTTCTCATTCAACGTTTACAACAATTTCCTGTCGACGAACGAGATTGAAAATTACGGCGGCTCGGGGCAGATCGACTATGATCTCGGCAACCTCGCACTGACATCGATCACTGCGTACCGCAAGGTCAAGGCGCTGACCAACCAGGATTCGGACTTCACCGGCGCCGACCTGATCGGCGAGAACAGCCAGGATCTGGGAATCAATACCTTCACCCAGGAACTGCGCATCACGTCGGATTTTGACGGCCCGATCAACTTCCTGCTCGGCGGCTATTATTTCAACGAAAAGATTCGGCAGAAGAACGACATCCGCTTTGGCACCCAGTTCCGGCCTTATGGTGATGCGCTGATCCGTGCCGCCAGCGGCAATGCGCTCAACGTCGCGCTGCTTGAGGGGACGTTCGGCGCACTCGAAGGTGCCCCGACGCGCTATGTCGGCACCTTCTTCCGCGCCGGCGACGGCCTCGACGAAGCGTATCGCCTGAAGGACGAGGCGTTCTCGATCTTCGGCACCGTCGATTTCGAAGTGACTGACCGGCTGACGCTTTCGCTGGGCGGCAACTACACCAAGGATCGCAAGAATTTCTCGACCGATGTGATCAGCACCGACACGTTCTCGGGCATCAATCTCGATGCGCCGCAATATGCGCCGTTCCGCAATCAGCTGCTGTTCCAGGGTGGCCTTGCGCAGACGATCGGCGGCCCTTCGGTGCTGAACCTTGGTCGTCCGGCGACCGCGGCCGAAATCGGTGCTTTTGCGGGAGCTAACCCGGCCGCGTTCGCGGGAATTTCGGGCCAGGTGCAGGCTTTTGCCAACGCCAACCAGAACAATCCGGCGGCCAACCCGCTCAATGGCCTGAAGGCGTTTCAGTTCCTGCCGCCGTTCCTGAACGTCCCCAATGCGGTCGAGAGTGGTAAAACCAACGACGGTGATTTCTCGTACAGCGTTCGCGCTGCTTATGAACTGACCGACACGGTCAACGTTTATGCGACCTATGCGACGGGCTTTAAGGCGAGCTCGGTCAACCTGTCGCGCGACAGCCGTCCGCTGGCTTCGGACCTTGCAGCGATCACCGCTGCAGGCCTGCGCGCCCCCAACCTGACTTCGGGTTCGCGCTTTGCGGCGCCGGAAGAGTCGACCGTTTACGAATTCGGGATCAAGGGCCAGTGGGACGTTGCGGCGGTGAACATCGCGGTGTTCAAGCAGTCGATCAAGGGCTTCCAGTCGAACGTCTTTACCGGCACCGGCTTTGCGCTGGCCAACGCCGGCAAGCAGTCGACTTTCGGGATCGAGTTCGACGGTTCGGTGCGGCCGGTCGAGGGGCTTAACTTGACGCTGGCGGCGACCTATCTCGACGCCAAGTACGACAGCTTCGTCAATTCGGCATTCGGTGACATCTCGGGAACCACGCCCGCGGGCATCCCTGCCTTGTCGATGTCGATGGGCGCCACCTATACGCATGAATTTGCGGGCGGCACCAAGGCGATCGCGCACGTCGATTATGCTTATGAAAGCCCGGTCCAGATCGTCGAAGGCCTGAGCGGCTTCCCGGCAGGCGTCGCGGAGGGTTTGCAGCGCGAGGTCAACTCGCTCAACGCATCGTTCACCATCCGCCTGACCAACGGGCTGGACGTTGGCGTGTGGGGTCGCAACCTGACCAACGCGCAATATCTGACAACGATCTTCCCGGCGGTGGCGCAGGCCGGCAGCGTGTCGGGCTATCCCAGCCAGCCGCGCACCTATGGCGGTACCGTTCGCTTCAAATTCTGACGGGGAATGGCCGGAGCGATTCATCGCTTCGGCCGCCCGATCAGCGGACAAAAGAAACCCCGGCCTCTCGATCGAGAGGCCGGGGTTTTTTGTGGCGTTGCCTGGTTGGCTTTGCCTTCTTGGCTTTAGAATTTCACGCCGGCCGCGATGCCGTAGCGGCGCGGTTCGAGGGTGAAGATGTTGGTGTAATTCCCCGACGACTGGTCGGTGATGTACAGCCCGGTGACGCTGTTGGCGTCAAAGACGTTCTGGATGAAGCCTTTGACATACCATTTGTCGTCGGCGCCGTTCAGCTGCAACTGGGCATTGACCTGCGCATAGCCTTTGATCCGGTTGACGTTGCCGTTGAAAATGCTGCCATAGCTTTCGCCCGTATAGGCGAGGTCAACACGCGGAACGAGCGTCATGTCGCCGTTTCCGAGATTCGCGGTATATTGCACGCCGGCGCTGAATTTGTAGTTCGGCGCCTGCGGCAACTGGTTGCCCTTGATGTTGACGGGTACGCCAGCGGAGAAATATTCGATCCCGCCAAATGCCGCCCCGACAGTGCCTGCCGTCGCTTCCATCACCGAACAGATGCTGAAGGCGCCGGTCGATGCGATGCCGCCGTCGGCCGGGAAGCTGGTCGTCGGTTGCAGTCCGGCGCCGGCGGCGACGCCCGGGATCAGGCCGCCGTTGATCAGCGCCTGGACCTGATTGACATAGGCATTGACCCCGGCGACGCTGCCCGAACGCGAAGCGACGGCGCAGTTGGCGGCGTTAGTGATGTCCTTGATAATCACCGCATCGGCGCGTCCACCGCCAAAGTCGCGCGGGTTGCTGGTGAACTTGTCTTCGGAAACCTTGCTGTGCAGGTAGCTGAAACCAAGGTTGACCACGACATCGGGATCGGGCCGCACGATGGCCTCGGCCTCAAAGCCATAGATATTGGCGCTGACATTGTCGTTGACCGCGGTACGGGCGACGATCTTGCTGAGCTGCAGATCCTTATATTTGTAATAGAACGCAGTCAGGTTGAGCTGGAGCGCGCCATTGCCAAAGCTGTTCTTCGACCCGATTTCGAACGCATCGACCTGCTCGGGCCGGAAGGATTCGGGGACCGCAAAGATCGGCTGCAGCGGCGGATTGATGCCGCCCGACTTATATCCGCGCGAGTAGGATGCGTAGAGCAGATTGTCGTCGGTGACCTTGAAGTCGAGCACCGCGCGTCCGGTCAGCTTGTTGAACTTCACCTGGCGTGACTGGATGATCTGGTTGCCCGGCGTTCCGGGATCGGCGTCAAACGATCCGACGAACGGCGAACCGAACACGGTGTCCGTCGTGCCGCCGTGCGGCGCCAGGAAGCTGGCCAGCGTCGAACGCGCGCTCACTGCCTTTTTGTCGTTGTTGTAGCGCAGGCCCGCGGTGAGTTTCAGCCGATCGCTGAACTCTACATAGGCTTCGCCGAACAGACCGTAAGACGTGATCTTGAGATCGTCGGTGTTGTTGCGGAAGAACGGCGTCGCGAGGAACGACGGCGGCAGCCCACCGCCCAACGCGGTGAAGGCGCCCAAGACCCCGGTGAGATAATCGATCGGGAACGCGTTCACATAATAGCTGTTCTCGGTCAGATGATAGTCGGCATAGATGCCGCCAACCAAGAAGTTGAACGGCCCGTCGAGGTCGCTCGACAGAATGGCCTCGGCCGACCAGCTGCTGTTATTCTGGTTTGAACGGTCGAACTGCAGCGATTGATCATTACAGATTTTCTGGCCGCCATAGCTGCCATAACCGGTTTCCTCAGCCAGTGAGGTGCATAGCTGCCCGGTTGGGCCATTGGGAATGATCGCGGCGGCGACGGGTGCAAAATATGGTATTAGCGCTGCGCCAAGACCGCCTGTTGCTGCGGCCTGCAACGTAGCTAAACCGCCCGCGTAGAGCGCGCGATTGCCGATGTTGCTGTTATAATCCTGCGATGCGTCGAGTTTGACCTTCTGGTACTGGCCCGACACCTGCAACGAGACGGGGCCGAAATTATGTTCGATCTGGCCCTGCAGCGTCAGTTCGCTGGTGAAATAGCTGGGCGTATATGCAGTGTTCACAACCCGCGGATCCGCGGGCACGGTGGTGTTCGCGTAAACGTCGGGGCCATAGAGGCTACCGAGTGCGAACGCCTGCGGAATTCCGCGGATCGCCAGAAATTCGCGCGAGGTGAGTGCCGCCGTGAACGTGGCATTGCCGTTGAACGGCGCGTTATCGCGCCGCGTGTTCAAACAACCGAGAATGCCGGTCGGATCGCGCTGGCACTGTTGTTTCTGGATGCGCGTGCGCTGGTCCTTTTCGTGGAAATAGGAGGCCAGAAAATCGATCGTCGTGTCGTCGCTCGGTTCCCAGCGTAGCGAACCGCGGACCGAGTAGAGATCGCGATCGTCGATGCGGGTGTTGAGGAAGGTGTTCTTGGTATAGCCGTCGCGGTTGAGGTAAATGCCCGCGACGCGGAAGGCCATGGTGTCGCCGATGGGAATATTCACCATCGCCTTGCCCTTCATCGAATCATAATTGCCATATTCGGCTTCGGCCGCGGCTTCGAAAGCGCCGAGCTTGGGTTTGGCGGTGATGACGTTGACCACGCCCGACGTCGCGTTGCGGCCGAACAGGGTGCCCTGCGGCCCGCGCAGCACTTCGATGCGTTCGAGATCGTAGAATTCGGTTTCGAACAGGCGGGTCGAAAATAACGGATCACCGTTCAAGTGAATTGCGGTCGCGCTGTCGCAGGTGGTGCCGACGCAAAGGTCGCCGATGCCGCGAATGGTAAAGCTGGCGCCGGTAAAGTTGGTTTTCGTGAACGTGACGTTGGGCAGCGTCAGCTGAAGATCCGACGGGGTCTTGATCTGCTGGGCTTCGAGCGCCTCGGTCGAGAAGGCGCTGACTGCGATCGGCACGTCCTGCAGACGTTCCGACTGGCGTTGAGCCGTGACGACGATCTCGCCGCCGAAAGCATCGCGTTCCGCTTCGTCCGCTGCATCCTGCGCAAATGCCGGCGTCGCCACCGTCATCGCAAGGATCGACGTTCCGATCAGTGCCTTGAACTTCATTTATAGCCTCCCATTTTTCGACCCCACAGGTGCGGGGCCGCCCAAATTTAACTTGTGGTAAGGGGAGGGGATAAGACCAGACGTGGCAAAGGCAGTCCGGCCAAAGCGGCCGAATGCCTGCAGGTATCCCACTTATTGCCAGCTGTGCTGGTCATCGTCCTCTCCCACCGGCGTCGGGGAAAACGCCGGCCTCTCCGGATCACGACCCGCTTAGACGGGTTCTGTAATGCAACTAAAATACGACCTAAAGGTGCGCTTAGTTGACGCGAGCGTCAAGCCACTTGTTCGATCCGGAAAGCGACATGAAATGGGGCAGTTGCAAAAATGCAAAATGCCAAGTTTCCGCAACGTAAACTTGCGCACTCGGCAATATTGTTGTTGTCCTGCCCTTGCTTATCAGGGCATTCGCACCGAAATGTGCGGCAAGAATGCAACAGTGAAAGTGGGGCGATGAGCGACAGCAAAGTTGAAGTGGGAGCCGACGGCAGGTGGTCGTTCCCGACCATGTCGCAGAAGCGGTGCGGACGCTGATTGAGTGGACGGGCGATGATCCGGCGCGCGAAGGATTGCGCGATACGCCCAAGCGCGTTGCGCGGGCGTGGAAGGAATATTGCAGCGGCTATGCCGACGATCCGGCAATCCATCTGGCGCGCACCTTTGAAGAGGTCGGCGGCTATGACGAGCTGGTGCTGCTCAAAGACATCCCTTTCCAGTCGCATTGCGAACATCATATGGCGCCGATCACCGGCAAGGCGTCGATCGCCTATATGCCGCGCGACCGCGTCGTCGGCATTTCCAAGCTGGCGCGCGTGCTCAACGGCTACGCACGACGGTTGCAGGTGCAGGAGCGGCTGACCGCCGAGGTGGCGCGCTGCATCTGGGACAATCTTCATCCGCATGGCGTCGCGGTCGTCATTGATGCGCAGCACGGATGCATGACCGGGCGCGGGGTGCGCACCCCGGGGGTGGGGATGGTGACGAGCCGTCTGCTTGGGTGCTTCCTGGACGATCAGCGCAGCCGGAAGGAAGTGCTGAGTTTGATGGGATATTGACCATGCGTTGGCGCGGGCGACGAAATCATTCGTTCCGTGCCCGGTTGCGGGCTTTTCAGGAAATGCGCGGCGAGACGCCCGACGCGGGCTTTATCGCCGATCTCGAGTTTCTCGAGAATCGCGACCTCGATCTGTCGGTGCGTATCGGGGGCTTATTGGCGTTCAATGCGCTGGCGATCACTATTGGTACGCATCCTATCTCGGCCAGCCCGGGTGCGCCGCTCAGCGTGAACGCCGCCGCACAGCCATGGCTTACGATTGCCAGCCTGATCGGCATTGTGCCGCTGATACTCTCGAGCTTTCTGTGCCTGCGCGCCTTGCTGCTCGGCGAAGAGTTCGACAGCGATGGCCTCGAAAAGGCCGATGGCCTGCGCCAGCGCCTGTTCGCCGCCTTTACTCATTCGATCGATGCGCAGGCAAAGCTGTTATCTGCAGCGGTCCGATGGACGATCGTCGGCGGCGCAGCAACGCTGGCGATATGGGTATGGATTCTGGCCGAAAAAATGGCCTGAAGGACGGCGCCGCGCCAGAAAGAAAAGGCTCCGGAACACTAGGTTCCGGAGCCTTTTTGTGTCTCCCAAAGAAGCGGAAGGAGATTAGTCCTTGTCGCCCTCTTCGTCCGCAGCGTCGTCGCTGGTTTCGACAGCGCGTTCCGACGGCGGCGTCGCGTCGGCGAATTCGTCTTCGCTGTCGGGTTCCAGGGCGGTGGCAACCGCCTCGGCCTGTTCTTCCTCGAACATCGCGGCGATGACGTCGATGCCCTGCTTCTGCATCTCGGCTTCATCGGGCGAGCGGGCCACGTTGACGCCGACCGACACGATGACTTCGGGGTGCAGCTTGACCTTGACGTCGACCAGGCCGAGCGCCTTGATCGGGCGTTCGAGGACGACCATCGACTTGCCGAGGCCTTCGACACCGTCTTCGGCCAGCGCATCGACGATGTCGCGCACCGACACCGAGCCATAAAGCTGGCCGGTGTTCGACGCCTGACGGATCAGGACGATCTGCTTGCCGTCGATATCCTTGGCGCGGGTTTCGGCGTCGGTGCGACGTTCGGCGTTGTCAGCCTCGATCTTGCCGCGGTTGGCTTCGAACAGCTTGCGGTTGGTGTCGTTCGCGCGCAGCGCCTTGTTGTTGGGCAACAAATAGTTGCGGGCAAAGCCGTTCTTGACGTTGACGACATCGCCGATGCCGCCGAGTTTCTCGATACGTTCGAGCAGAATGATTTCCATCAGATCAGCCCTCCTTACTTCACAATGTAGGGCAGCAGGCCGATGTGGCGCGAGCGTTTGATCGCTTTTGCCAGCTCACGCTGCTTTTTGGCGGACACCGCGGTAATCCGCGACGGGACGATCTTGCCACGCTCCGACAGGTAACCCTGGAGCAGACGAACGTCCTTGTAATCGATGACCGGTGCGTCCTTCGCAGTGAAGGGGCAAGTCTTGCGGCGGCGGAAAAAGGGTCGTGCCATGTTCGTTATCCTTATTCTTCGCCGTCGCGGTCACGGCCGCCACGGCCGCCCCGACGTTCCTGCTTGCGCATCATGACCGACGGGCCTTTTTCGAGTTCGTCGACCTTGATCGTCATCCAGCGGATGATGTCTTCGCTGATCGCCGCCTGACGCTCGATCTCGGCGATCGCTTCGCCTGACACTTCGGCCGACAGCATCACATAATGACCCTTACGGTTCTTCTGGATCTTGTAAGCGAGTTGCTTCAGCCCCCAGGTTTCGGTCTTGTGGACCTCGCCCTTAAATTCGGTGACGATGTTGGTGACGGTTTCCGCCAGCGCGTCGACCTGAGCCTGGCTCAGGTCCTGACGCGCGATAAAAACATGCTCGTAGAACGGCATGATGCGCTTCCTTCGATTTGGCCGATCGCTGACCTGCGCCAATCGCAGGCCCCTCCGGCTGTCGTCTCGCCTTGCGATTCGGTGCAAAGCAAACGGGGCGATGGCTCAAAGCCTCGCCCCGATGCGGCGGCCTATACAGATTCGCGTGCGGAAATCAAGCGCGCGCGGCCAGCTTTCCCAGCAGTTCCAACCCGAATTCGGTGAGCGTGTCGTCACGCGCGCCTAGGATCAGGATGCGGTCGCCCGCTTTTGCCTCGTCGAGCATGGCCGCGCCGCAATTGGCTCTGGTCGTCAGGTGGACGCCATCGCCGCCGCACGCGACGATATCGGCGACCAGCGTCTCGCTGCCGATGCTGCGATCGACGGTGCCGCCGAAATAGACGGGGTCGCAAACAAAAAGCTTGTCGCCGTCGCGCATCCCCTTGGCAAAGCTCGCCGCGAGTTCTTTGCCCATCTGGCGCAGCGGGCCGTAGCCGTGCGGCTGGAAGAACAGCAGGGCGCGGCCCGGCAGTTCGGCGACGGCACCAAGCGTGGCGGCGACCTTGTCGGGATTGTGCGCGAAATCGTCGATCACGGTGACCCCCCCCGCTTGTCCGAGCACTTCGTAGCGGCGCGCGAGACCGGTGAAATCGGCAAGCGCGGCGACCGATCGGGCAACGGGAATATTGACCGCGTGTGCCGCCGCGATCGCAGCGAGGGCGTTCATCGCATTGTGGCGGCCGGGCATCCGCAGTTGCACCGCGTGGCGGTCGCCCGCGAACCTGACGCTGAAACGGCAACCGTCAGGCAAGGCTTCGAAATCGCCGCCGCGGATCGCAGCGGCGGCGCCAAACCCAAAACGCACGACATTGTCGCCAGTGAGCAGCGGCGCCGATTCGGGATCGTCGGAGTTGATCACCGCGATGCGCGATTTCGCCGCGAAATCGGCGAACAATTCGTGAAGTTCGGCAAGGCTTTTGTGATCGAGGCTGATGTTGGTGACGACCGCAACATCGGGGTCGTAGAGCGCAATCGAACCGTCGCTCTCATCGACCTCGCTGACGTAGGTCTCCGCATCGCCCACCAGCGCGCTCGCAAATGGCAGATCATCGTTGGCGAAATTGCGCATGACCGCGCCGTTCATCACCGTTGGTTTGCGGCCCGCGCTTTCGAGGATCCAGCCGATCATGCCGGTGACGGTTGACTTGCCGCTCGTCCCGCCGACGCCGATCGCCTTGTTGGCGGCGTTGAACAGCGCGGCGTTGAGATCGGCACGGGTCATACGCGAAAGGCCGAGTGCGTTGGCTGCGGCGATGTCGGGGACGCTATCTTCCACCGCTGCCGAGGCGACAAGGACCTGTCCGGCTTTGGGGCCGCTGCCGTCCTGCGGAAAAAAAGCTATGCCATGCCGTTCGAGCCAGGAGAATTTGCACGGTGAGCGTCCCTGATCGCGGCTGCGGTCCGATCCCGCGACGCTGGCGCCGCGAGCAGCGACGATTATCGCCAGCGGCAACATGCCCGATCCGCCGATGCCGCAGAAGAAATAGGATTTGTTTTCCGACATGACGGCGCGATATGGCGTCTCGTAAGCAATGGCAACACTCCCTCTTCCGTCGGGAGAAGGTTGCGCAGACTTGGTGCGAAGCGCCTAATCGTAGTTGGGTGAGGGGATCAGCGGTGGCTTGGAAATCTGGCGGCAGACACCCTCATCCAACGTCGCCTGGCCGGCAAGCTGGCAAGGCTACGTTTCCTCCTCCCATGGGGACAAGGTTTTGATGCGTATCGGGATTGTTGCTCCCTCGACTTCCATAATGCCCGACGACGCCGAGGCCGTGCGCGCACTCGCCAGTCTTGGCTATCCCGATGTTGACCTGGTATTTGACCCGCAGTGCTTTGCCACCCACGGCCATTTCGCGGGCGAGGACGGGCATCGCTTTGCCGCGCTGGTGGAGATGGCGAACCGTCCCGATATCGACGCGATCTGGTTTGCGCGCGGCGGCTATGGCGCGTGCCGCATCGCCGAGGATGCGGTCGCGGCGATGACCGACGTCGCGCGGGCCAAGGCGTTCCTGGGCTATTCGGATCAGGGCAATCTGCTCGGCGCGCTCTATCGCGACGGTTTTGACCATGTCGCGCATGGGCCGATGGTCGCCGATATTCGCCGCGACGGCGGCGATGCCGCGGTGCTGCGCGCGCTCGACTGGTTGGTCGCGCGCGATCCGGGGGCGTGCGAGGGGGGATTGCAGCATGGTGCGCGTCATGCGGCGTTCAACCTGATGACGTTGTCGATGCTGCTGGGCACCCCGCTCGAACCTGACCTCTCGGGGCATGTGCTGCTCATCGAGGAGGTGAGCGAATATCTCTACGCCTTTGACCGGGCCTTTTTTCATGTCGCGACGTATCTGGGTCCGCGTGGGCTGGCGGGGCTGCGGCTCGGGCGGGTCAGCGACATTCGCGAAAATGATCGGCCGTTTGGGATCGAGGCTGAGACGATCGCGCAGAGCTGGTGCGCGCGGTGCGACATTCCCTATCTTGGCCGCGCCGATATTGGCCATGATGCGGACAACAAGGTCGTTCCCTTCGGCTTGCATCGCGCCGGGTGAGGGAATAGGCGCGGCACCTTTCGAAGACGATGAGGAATTTGTCATGCGCGCATTCATCTTTCCGGGTCAGGGCAGCCAGGCGGTCGGTATGGGCAAGGCGCTCGCCGACGCGTCGCCGGTGGCGCGCGAGGTGTTTCAGGAGGTCGACGACGCGCTGGGGCAAAAGCTGTTCCGGCTGATGACCGACGGACCGGAAGACCAGCTGGTCCTGACCGAAAATGCCCAGCCCGCGATCATGGCGAACGCGATCGCGACGCTGCGCGTGCTCGAAAAAGAAGGTGGCGTGACGCTGGCGGCAAGGGCCGACTATGTCGCGGGCCACAGCCTGGGCGAATATAGCGCGCTCTGCGCTGCTGGCGCGTTCGACCTCGCCACGACCGCGCGGCTGCTCAAGACGCGCGGGCAGGCGATGCAGGCGGCGGTGCCCGTCGGCATCGGTGCGATGGCGGCGCTGCTGGGCGCCGATATCGAGACCGCGCAGAAACTCGCTGACGCGGCGGCTGAGGGCGAAATCTGCACCGTTGCCAACGACAATGACCCCTCGCAGGTTGTGATCTCGGGCCACAAAGGCGCGGTCGAGCGCGCAGTCGCGCTGGTGAAAGAATATGGCATCAAGCGCGGTGTGCTGCTGCCGGTGTCGGCGCCGTTCCACTGCCCGCTGATGCAGCCCGCCGCCGACGCTATGGCCGAGGCACTCGGCGCCAACCCGCCCGCCGCGCCGCTGGTTCCCGTGGTAGCTAATGTCACCGCCAGCCCGGTGAGCGACGCAAACACGATCCGCGAACTGCTGGTCCAGCAAGTCACCGGGCGCGTCCGCTGGCGTGAAAGCATCGGCGCGATGGAGGATGTCGGGGTGATGCATTTTGTCGAATTCGGCGGCAAGGTGCTGTCGCCGATGGTCAAGCGCAGCGCTTCGGGCGAGGTCGAGACGGTGAGCGTGATTTCGATGGACGACATCGAAGCGCTGCTGAAAACACTCTAAGCTCAAAATTCAGGAGAATAACATGTTCGATCTCACCGGCATGACTGCCCTCGTCACTGGCGCTTCGGGCGGCATCGGTTCGGCGATTGCGCAGGCGCTGGCGGCACAGGGCGCGCGGCTGGCGGTGTCGGGGTCCAACGCCGACAAGCTGACCGCCTTTCGCGACACGCTCGGCGGCGATCATGTCGCTCTGCCTTGCAATCTTGGCGATGCCGCCGCAGTCGATGCGCTGGTGCCGTCGGCGGTCGAGGCGCTCGGCAAACTCGACATCCTCGTCAACAACGCCGGCGTCACGCGCGACAATTTGATCATGCGGATGAAGGACGAGGAGTGGATGGACGTCATCCGCATCAACCTCGAGGCCAATTTCCGTCTCGCCCGCGCTGCCGCCAAGCCGATGATGAAGGCGCGCTTCGGCCGCATCATCTCGATCACCAGCGTCGTTGGCGCCACCGGCAATCCGGGGCAGGCCAATTATGCCGCGTCGAAGGCGGGGGTCACCGGCATGACCAAGGCGCTGGCGCAGGAACTGGCAAGTCGCGGCGTAACCGCGAACTGCGTCGCGCCGGGCTTCATCGCTACTGCGATGACCGACGACCTGCCCGACGCGCAGAAGGAAGCGCTGAACCAGCGCATCCCGGCGGGGCGGATGGGTGAGGGCAGCGATATTGCCGCTGCGGTCGTCTATCTGGCGTCGAAAGAGGCTGGATATGTCACGGGTCAGACATTGCATGTGAACGGCGGGATGGCCATGCTGTCCTGAAGGATCGCGCGGTGACGGTGAAGGGAATATCTGCATGTTGAAGGGATTGATCGCGGGCGCTGCGCTGGCAATCACGGCACTGCCGACGATCGTCACGGCGCAGGAAGGCGCGAAGCTCGATTGCGCCGTGTCGGCGGTCGCCGCCGACACCAAGGCGTCGATCGGCGCGGCGATGGCGGGCGCGGGTGATGACGCGTCGCGCGAGGCGCTGTTCAAGCAGCTTGCGACGATAACCGAGGGCTGCGTTGCCACGCACGGCATCGCCGAAGCACAGAAGTCCGCCTATTTCGACTACAGCCTCGCACGCATTTCGCGCGAGTGGCTGGTCGGCGACATCGCCAAGCTCAACCTGCCAGCGGCAATCGTCGACAAGGCGCTCGATTTTGGCCCTACTGGTGCCAATCCCGACCTGTCGAGCGACATGTCTGAAGACCAGATCATGACGATCGTTCAGGCTTATATCGACAGCGGTGTCGACATCGAAAAGATTGATGACGCGGCGTGGGAAAAGGTCGGCGCTTATGCGGCGGCGACTTCGATTTACTGGAACAAGCGCAAATCGTTGCCATTTTGACGATCGATTAGGGAGATGCCTCCCGCCCGTCTCGTCATTGCGAGCGAAGCCAAGCAATCCAGATCGGTTACCGCCTGCT
Organism: Sphingopyxis sp.; assembly: GCF_016704835.1. Taxonomy (GTDB): domain Bacteria; phylum Pseudomonadota; class Alphaproteobacteria; order Sphingomonadales; family Sphingomonadaceae; genus Sphingopyxis. The sequence continues at coordinate 56,613 of NZ_JADIZJ010000006.1, forward strand.
CTGGAACATTGATTCGCTCCGCGCAACGACGAGGTTTTATTCAAGCTTGTTGGTCAAAAGCTTGCGCGCGCCGTGATCCGAATATCGCGGCCGGCTAACGGCACATAATCCTTGGTAAAGCTGGCGTGGCGCCGTGCGTTGACGTCGAAGATATTGTTCGCTGCCAGCGACAGCGTCAAATTTTTCGTATCGGGCAGCGGACGCCAGCTGATGGACGCGTTGACCAGTGTGAAACCCTTGGTCGGCGTTTCGAACGCGGCGATACGGGTCTGGTCATCGGTCCATTCTACCTCGGCGCGCGCGTCGATGCGTTCGCCTTGTGCCTCCAGCCCGCCCAATATGCGCAGCGGCGGGATCCGCGGTACGTTCCCGTCGATGCCGGCACCCTTGATTTTCGCACGAGTCATATCGGCCGTGGCATCGGCGACGATGTTGAAACCGCCGATCTGGGCAATTGGTGCAGCGGCTTCGAATTCGAACCCCCAAGTGCGCGCCTTGTTCTGCAGGAACTGAAACAACGGCAGATCATCCTCGATCAGCCCCGTGTCGCTTTCATAGATGAAGCCGTCGAACCAGCTCGCATAGCCGGTCAGCGCCAGCGAATAGCCGTCGCGATTGAATTTGAGCGAGGCTTCGCCGCCCCAACTCGTTTCCTTGTCGAAATCGGGATTGCCGCGTTCGAAGGTCTGCGTCGCGGCATGCGGTCCGTCTGAGAGCAATTCTTCTGCGGAAGGCGCGCGTTCGCTGTGCGAAACCGAAACCGCCGCCTTGATGCCGTCGGCAAGCGCATAGCTGAAACCACCGGCGCCGGAAAAGGCGTTGAACGTCCGGTCGAACCCCGTGCTGCTCGCCTTGACGTTCGATTTTTCAAACCGAAGCGCGCCTTCGAGGGTCAGCGGCCCCATTTCCTTTTCCTGAAGTGTGAAGGCGGCAAGGCGGGTGGTCTCGTTGGGCGGCAGGAAGGCTTCGTCGCCGATCGCGGCGAAGTCGCGGAAGCTGTATTGTAGCCCGCTCGCGCCGCGCCAGCCGCCACGGTCGTTCTGCGCCAGCTCGGTGCGGAACTCGATCCCCTTGTTGAGGAAGGTCGTGCCGGGAACGCCGTCGTCGAACTCGGTGTGGGCATAATCGCCATAGGCGCCGCGGATGCGCAGCTTTTCGAATAGGCCGTCGCCCAGATCGACCTCGCCGCGCAGATCGACGCGGTACTGGCGCGACGAAATCGTCGGTTCTTCGCCCAGGTCGGCGCGCGGCGGGATTCCATAATCGCTTTCGAGATAACCGAACGACAGGCCCAGCATGCCGCCGTCGTTGATATAGGCAGCGCCAACGCCGGCACTGGTGCTGGTGCTCGCGCTATTGGGAATGCGGCCGCGGCTGCCCGCGGCGCTGGTCAGGCGCGCGGCTTCGTCGGCGTCTCCGTCGGCGGCGGCATCGGCAGCGAGGCCCCGCAAGTGCTGACGCAGTGGTTCGGCATAGATCAGCCCACCTGCGCGGACATCATTGGAATCGCGATAATTGCCATCGACATGGACAACAAACTGTTGCCCCAGCGGAACATCGATCGAGGCGCCCACGCTCTTGTCATCGGCGGCGCTGCCGTAGCTGGCGAGCGCGTCAACATGGAACGGCTCTTCGGGGATGGTGCGCGGGATGCGACGGTCGAAGACATTGACCGCGCCGCCGATCGCCTGGCTGCTGAACAGCAGCACTGACGGGCCGCGCAGGACTTCGATGCGCTCGGCGGTCAACGGATCGATGCTGACGCCATGATCCGCCGAGGTCGAAGAAGCGTCGATTGCGCCGAGCCCATCGACGAGCACACTCACCCGTTCACCCGAAAAGCCACGCAGGATCGGGCGCGAAGCGCCGGGCGAAAAGCTACTCGTCGACACGCCGGGCAGACGCGTCAGGCTGTCGCCAATCTGACCGCGAATATCCTGCGCCAGCTGTTCGCCCTCCATCACCGACACATTGCCCAGGATATCGAGGCTGCGAACAAAGGGCGCCGTTACCACGATGGGCTGGTCGGTGTGATAATCGTCGTCGCCCGTTTGCGGCGCCTTCTCTTGTGCGATGGCGGGAGGGGCGAGAAAGATAGCGAGAGTAAAACCGGCGGTGCAAAGCAAACGCATTTGGGAGAGTCCTGTTCTATGACGACCTGTACGCGTTCCCGTAATGATATACTGTCACAGTGACAACCCCCGCCGGAGGAAACGCACTGCCGTTCGTCGGAGGAGGGCGCCTGTTGGTCGACAAAGACTGATCTTTGCTGGCGCAAGCGAAGCTGTCTTGCGAGGCCGGGGGCGCGGCCCTAGATCATGGGCATGACTATTGCTGCAAACAGCCTCGATCTGATCGGCAACACTCCGCTGGTGCTGCTGAAGGGGCCGAGCGAAGCCACCGGCTGCGAAATCTGGGGCAAGTGCGAATATGCCAACCCCGGCGGGTCGGTGAAGGACCGCGCCGCGCTCTATATCGTCCGCGACGCCGAAGCGAACGGCAGCCTTAAACCTGGCGGCACGATCGTTGAGGGCACCGCGGGCAACACCGGCATCGGGCTGGCGCTCGTCGGTAATGCGCTGGGGTATAAGACGATCATCGTCATGCCGGATAACCAGAGCGCCGAGAAAATGGCGACGATCCGCGCGCTAGGCGCCGAATTAGTGCTCGTCCCGCCGGCGCCTTTCGCCAATCCGGGCCATTTCGTCCACACCTCGCGCCGCATCGCCGAGGAAACCGACAATGCAGTCTGGGCCAACCAGTTCGACAATATCGCCAATCGCAAATCGCATGTGATGGGGACGGCCGAGGAAATCTGGGAGCAGATGGAGGGGCGGATCGATGGCTTCACTTGTGCGGCAGGGACCGGCGGCACGATCGCAGGGACCGGGCTGGGGCTGAAGGCGCATAATCCCGACATCGTGATTGCGCTGACCGACCCGCATGGTGCGGGGCTCTATAATTATTACCAGTGCGGCGAATTGAAGGCCGAAGGCAGCAGTGTCGCCGAAGGGATCGGCCAGAACCGCATCACCGCCAATCTCGACGGCGCGCCGATCGACACCCAGTTCCGCATTTCGGATGCCGAGGGACTGGCGGTAGTCCGCGCGCTGCTTGATGACGAGGGGCTATGCCTGGGGCTGTCATCGGGAATCAATGTCGCTGGAGCGATGGCGCTGGCGCGGCAATTGGGGCCGGGCAAGCGCATCGCAACCATCTTGTGCGACAGTGGGTTTCGCTATCTCTCGACGCTCTACAATCCCGAGTGGCTGGCGAGCAAAGGGCTGTTGGAGGCCGCAGCATGACCGATATGCGGATCGACAAAAAAGCGCCGCCGGTGGCGCCGGTCCCGGCCCCTGTCAACGATACGATGCGGCGGTTGCAGATTGGCATCGCGGGGGTGCTGACGGTGTTGTTGCTCGTCGGCATGGCCGGGCTGATCGGCGACCGTGCCCGCGAAAATGTCGAGAGCGACGCTGCGGCTTCGACCGAAATCAAGATGCCCGGCGAAGAGCAGGGGAGCGGCGCACCGCTTGAAGAATTGGGGGTTCAACCGGTGTCCCCGTCGTCGAAGGACGAAAACGCCGCGACGGCGGTAAAGGTACCGCAGGCGGCGCCGTCGTCCGCGACCGTACCCGATCTGGAACCCGATCCTACTCTTCAGCGCGCGCGCAAATCTAACCCGTAATGCATGCGCCGCGCCGCCCGTTGGTGCGCGCTGCCTCGATTGCCGCGCTCGCGTTGCTGCTGGCGTGGATTGGCGGCGGGCAGGCGCTGCTCGGTCGCATTGACCCCGCGCTCGCGCTGCCTATCCTCGCGCTGCCGATGATCCTGCTCGCGTTCTGGCACCGCGGTGAAGGGGCGGCGTTGCGATGGTCCACGCTGTTCACGGCGCTCGCTCTCCTGGCGGTCGCGCAAGCGCTGCTCGCGCTCGTCCTGGCGCGTTCAGCGGATTGGCCACAACTGGCGCTGGTCTTTGTGTCGGGCGCGGCGTCGGGACGGGTTGCCGACCGGCTTGTGCAGTGGCGTCCGCGTGCGCGATGGCTACCGCGGCTCGCAGGACTCGCGCTCGCGATCGGCTGGTTCGCGGCGGGACATATGCTACTCGCGTCGCTGTATCGCCCCGCCGCCGCGTCAGCCGACGCACCTGCGGCAACGATGCTCACCGGCCTGCCGCTGCGCTGGTTGGGCAGCGGCGACATCGCGAATATCATCGCGGACAGGACGGGGGATGATCCGGCACTGGTCCAGCTCGAGGCGATGGGGCCGGTGTTGCTGATCGACAGTCTGGTCGATCATGGGGTGCCGCGGGGCGGCACGTTGCTGATCGCGCACCCGCGCGCGCTGGCGCCGCAGGAACTGGTGGCGATCGACGCCCTTGTCCGCAACGGTGGCAGGGCGGTGGTGTTGGCCGATGCGCTGTCGGGCTGGCCCGCGCCGCACCCGCTCGGCGACCCGCGCAATCCGCCGGTGACCAGCCTGCTGACGCCACTGCTCGATCATTGGGGAGTGACGCTTGGCGCAGCGCCGACCGACGACAATGAGGCGTCCGCGGCTGATGTGAATGGCGCGCGGCTGCGCCTGGCGAGCGCGGGAGCGTTTGAGCGCCTGCCGCCGACGTGCCAGACCTTTACCGGTCGCCGCGTTGCCCAATGCGGGATCGGCGCGGGCGAGGCATGGCTGGTGGGCGACGCCGACTTGCTGTTCGCGCCCTCTTGGTCGCCGCCGGTACCGGGCGCATATCATCTGCGGCGGGCCGACACGATCGAATGGTTGGCGGCGCGGCTGTGGCCCGGCGCTGGAGTCGCAATTCTGCAACCGCTGTGGATTCGCCCCCGCGCCGATTGAGGCGTCCTTTTTCACCCCATTTTGACGCAATTCGGCTGCGCCGCGCGGACACCTGAAGTCGTGCAGGCCGCGTTTCGACCGCTTATTTGGTCATTTTGCGGCAAATAGGGGTTAGATTCCCTATTTCACCCTAAATTACCCCTTTTCACCCCGATCTATAGTTGATAGTCAGGAATCGGAGAGGGGCAATCTCCACCGAGACCGAACCAACTGGAATCATGCGATTCCGGGGCCAGGGAAGTATTGCCCACAGGCGCATACGGGGGGCAGAGCGATGGCGATTGTGACGCCCGGCCAGTATGCGGGAACCAGCTTCGCCGCGATCGATGGCAAGGGACGGATCGCCGTCCCCTCTCAGTTCCGCAACAATGTGCCCCTTACTGCGGACGGCCAGCGCGTGCTTTGGGTTGGCTTCCACGAAAAACTGCCCTGCCTCGTGGCCTATGGCCATGATCAATACGACCGGCTGAACGGCGAGATCGAACGCGACCGCGACACCGCACGGTCCCGGAACCTCGATTTCGACGAAGACGCCGAGTTCAAGAAGCGCTTCAGCTACACCGACGCCTATGCGCTCGACGACAGCGGGCGTTTCTTGCCCGGCTTCACCCATCGCGACCGCGTCGGCGACAATGGCGCGACCGCCTTTGTCGGATCGGGCCGCCGTTTCGAAATCTGGTGGCTGCCGACGCTGGCTGAATGCGCCGACGCCGATCCGGTGCTGCAGCGGCTCGCCGCGGCGTGGGATGCGACCAAAGGGAAGGGGCGCAAATGAGCGACCTGTCCCGCGACCCGCGCCACGATCCGGTCCTGCGCGACGAAGTGATCGCCTCGCTTGCCATCGTGCCGGGTGAGCGCCATGTCGATGCGACCTTCGGCGCCGGTGGCTATACCCGCGCGATGCTCACCGCGGGCGCCGACGTCGTCGCCTGCGACCGCGATCCCGATGCGATTGCCGACGGGCAGGCGCTGGTCGCCGAGGCTAAGGGCAAGCTGACATTGATCCATGGTCGATTCGGCGAAATCGACCGGCTGCTCGCTGAGCGCGGGATCGATGCGGTCGACGGCATCACCTTTGATATCGGCGTGTCGTCGATGCAGCTCGACCAGGGCGAGCGCGGCTTTTCGTTCCAGAAGGACGGCCCGCTCGACATGCGGATGGCGCAGGATGGCGAAAGCGCCGCCGACTGGTTGAACCGTGCCGACGAAACCGAGATCGCCGACGTTCTGTTTCATTATGGCGATGAGCGCCAGTCGCGCCGCGTGGCGCGCGCGATCGTCGCCGCGCGCCCGCTCAGCCGCACGGCCGAGCTGGCGACGGTGATCCGCAAGGCGCTGCGCCACCCGCCCGGTGCGCCCAAGGATCCATCGACCAAGAGCTTTCAGGCGATCCGTATCCACATCAATTCCGAACTCGACGAGTTGGTCGCCGGCTTGGCCGCCGCGGAACGCCTATTGCGTCCCGGCGGCCGGTTGGCGGTGGTCAGCTTTCACAGCACCGAAGACCGGATCGTGAAGAATTTCCTGCGCGAGCGCAGCGGCGGCGATGCCGGCGGGTCGCGCCATCGCCCCGCGACCGCGGCTGCCGCGCACGCCCCGTCATTCCAGACCCCGGCGCGCAAGGTGCGGCCGGGCAAGGCCGAAGAAGCACGCAACCCGCGCGCCCGATCGGCAACGCTGCGCAGCGCGGTGCGCACCGGCGCCCCGGCCTGGCCGGGTCAAACCAATATGAAGGAGGCGATCTCATGCTGATGGCAGCGCGCAAACTTCAGGGCATCGGGCTGGTCCTGCTCGTGCTGATCTGTGCCATGATGCTCTATCCGGTGTCGCTGAAGGTCGCAGCAACGCGCAGCGAACTGACGCGCATCGAAAAAGAGATCGAGCGCAGCCAAGACAATATCCGCTACCTCGAATCCGAGCTCGCGGTGCGCGCCTCGATGCGCCAGCTGGAGCAGTGGAACGCCGACACCTTCGGCTATTCGGCGCCCGGCGCGGACCAGTATCTGGAGAGCGAGCGCCAGCTGGCCTCGCTCGACCGCTTGCCAAGGGCGCGCGGAGCCAACGAGGTCGCGCCTGTACTGATGGCAATGGTGTCGCCTGTCGCCGTTCCTGCCGCGGCCAAGGAAAGCCCAGCCGCCAGCAAGCCCTCGGCGGCCAAGCCAGTCGTGCTGGCGCAGGCCGAAACGGGGATCCGCAGCGACGCAGCGCCGCGGATGGCGCCGACCCGCCGCCGCGAACAGCTCAAGATGATCGAAGACCAGTTGCTCGCCGAATCGACACTCGCCGATTTGAAGCGCGCCGCCGCCGCCGAAGCCGCAGGAGGGAAGCCCGCGCGATGAACACGCTGGTCGTCCGTCCGACCCGGGTGCGCACCGCTGGGGTGCGGCAGCAGATCCTGCTGACCGCGCAACAGCGTCTGATGATCCTGATGCTGCTGTTCATGGCGGCATTTTTTCTGGTGTCGATGCGACTGCTCTATTTTGCGATGTTCGACACTGCGTCGCGCAATGGGTCGGCGTCGACCGCTTTCCTGCCGGCGCGGGCCGACATCGTTGATCGCAATGGTATCCCGCTGGCGCGGACGATCGACGGTTATTCGATCCGTGTCGTTCCGGCCAAGCTGCTCAACAACCGCCAATATCTGGCAGACGAGCTCCACAAGATTTTCCCCGACATGTCGCGCGCCGAGCTGCTGGCAAAGGTCAGCGGCCCGCGCCCGACTTACATCCGCCGCCGCGCACTGCCCGATCAGGTCGCGGCGGTGAACGCGATCGGCGACGTCGGATTCGATTTCCCGCGCGAAAAGGAGCGGCTGTATCCGCAACTCAGCCTCGCCGCGCATGTCATGGGTTTTACCGATGCCGCGGGGCATGGCGTCACCGGCGCCGAGGGCGCGTTCGACAGCCGCCTGCTCGATAAGGTGACGCGAGGCGATCCGCTGGCGCTGTCAATCGACGCGCGGGTGCAGGGCGTGCTCGAAAGTGAACTGGGATCGGCGGTCGCCAATCTGGAAGCGATCGGCGGCGCGGGGATCATCCTTGACGTCCACACGGGCGAGATCGCCGCGATGACGTCGCTGCCGACCTATAACCCCAACAAGCTGGTGCCCGAAAACATGGCGGCGCGGCGCAACGCGGTGACGCACAATCTTTACGAGCTCGGTTCGACCTTCAAGCCGCTTACGATCGCCGCCGCCATCGATGCGGGCACCGTGACAAGCATGGCGCGCCGCTATGACGCCACGCAGCCGCTGGCGATCGCGGGTTTTCGCATCCGCGACAGCCACCCATCGAACCGCTGGCTGAACGTCCCCGAAACGCTGATTCACAGTTCGAACATCGTTACTGCGCGCATTTCCGACGAGCTTGGCCGCGAGAAGATGGAGGCGATGTTCCGCAGTCTCGATTTTGACACCCGGCCGAAAATCGACATCAAGGAGCGCGCGTTTCCGATATGGCCCAAGGATTGGGGCCGGCTGACGACGATGACGACGGGCTATGGTCATGGCATTGCCGTGACCCCGCTGCATCTCGCCAGCGCCTATGCCGCGCTGGTCAATGGCGGCATCTACCGCCCCGCGACGATCACCAAGCTGGGCGATCAGGCACCGCCGAAGGGCCACCGCGTGTTCAAGGCCGCGACCAGCGCGCGGATGCGCCAGCTGCTGCGCCTGATCGTTTCTGACGGCACCGGCAAAAAGGCCGAAGCCCCCGGCTTCCGCGTCGGCGGCAAGACCGGCAGCGCCGAAAAACCGGGCATCGGCGGCTATCGCCGCAGCTCGGTCGTTGCGACCTTCGCTGCCGCCTTCCCGATGGACAATCCGCGTTATGTCGTGCTGGTGATGATCGACGAGCCGAAGGGCAATGCCTATAGCTCGGGCCAGCGCACCGCGGGCTGGACCGCCGCGCCGGTGGTCAGCAAGGTCGTGACCCGCGCTGGTCCGATGCTCGGCGTGTTCCCCGACGAAAGTCGCGACGTCGATGTGTCCGAGCTCACCCCGCTGTTGTGGAGAAACGGGGAAGACGAATAATGCGTCTGTCCGCACTGCTTGACGGTCAAGGGGGTGCGGGCACCGACCCGGTGGTCACCGGCCTTGCCATCGATCATCGTAAAGTGGCGCCGGGGACGATCTTCGGCGCCTTTGCCGGCGAAAAATTCAACGGCGAGGATTTTATTCCGGCGGCGGTTGATGCCGGGGCGATTGCGGTCGTCGCGCGGCCCGAGGCCGCGGTCGTGGGCGCGATGCATGTCGCCGACGCCAATCCGCGCCGCGCCTTCGCGCACATCGCGGCCCGCTTTTTCCACCGCTTTCCCGCGACCTGCGTTGCGGTGACCGGGACTAACGGCAAGACCTCGACGGTCGAAATGACGCGCCAGCTGTGGCGAATGGCGGGCTTTCATGCAGCGTCGATCGGCACGCTCGGCATCACGACGTCGAACGACAGCGCCCCGACGGGGCTGACGACGCCCGACATCGTGACCTTCCTCAGCAATATGTCGGGCTTGGCCACCGAAGGCGTCAGCCATGCGGCGTTCGAGGCGTCGAGCCATGGCCTCGACCAATATCGCACCGAAGGCCTGCCGGTAAAAGCCGCGGCCTTCACCAATCTCAGCCATGATCACCTCGACTATCATGGCACGATGCAAGCCTATCTCGCCGCCAAGCTGCGGCTGTTCAGCGAAGTGGTGGAACAAGACGGCGTGGCGGTTGTGTGGAGCGACGACGCTTATTCGTCCGCGGTGGTCGACGCTGTGCGGGCGCGCGGTATGCGGCTGATGACCGTCGGAGCGAAGGGCGAGGATCTGCGCCTGGTGTCGCGCGAACCGACCCAGCTCGGCCAGTCGCTGGTCATCGCAACTGGCGATCTGACCCAAAAAGTCGATCTGCCGCTGATCGGCGCCTATCAGGTCGCCAATGCGCTGGTGTCGGCGGGTCTGGTCATCGCGACCGGCGGCGATGTGGCCCAAACACTGGCCGATCTGGCGCGGCTCCAGCCGGTGCGCGGGCGGCTCGAGCGCGCCGCGATCACCAGGGCGGGCGCGCCGGTTTATGTCGATTATGCGCACACCCCCGATGCGATCGAGGCGGCGCTCGACGCGCTGCGTCCGCACGCGAGCGGGCGGCTGATCCTGGTGTTCGGGGCCGGCGGCGACCGCGATCAGGCCAAGCGCCCCGAAATGGGCCGCGTGGCTTCCGAGAACGCCGATGTGCTGATCATCACCGACGACAATCCACGCGGCGAGGATCCCGCAGTTATCCGCGCCGCAATTGCTGCGGGCGCGCCGACCGCGCAGGTCATCGGCGATCGCCGCGCCGCGATCGCTTCCGCGATTGCTGAAGCGCGCGCCGACGACATCGTCTGCGTCGCGGGCAAGGGGCATGAGCAAGGGCAGATCGTCGGCGCCGGTGCCGATTTGCGGATCATTCCCTTCGACGACGTTGCGGTCGCGCGCGAGTGTGCGGCATGAATCCGCTATGGACCGCGCGCGCCATCGCCACCGCAACCGGCGGCGAGGCGAGCAATGATTTCACTGTGCACGGCGTCGCCTTCGATTCGCGTGAGGTCACCACCGGCGACCTGTTTGTCGCGATGCGCGGCGAGGCGACCGACGGGCACAAGTTCATCGACAAGGCGATTGCCGCCGGGGCGGCGGGCATCGTCTGCGAAACCGCCATCGACCACCCGCATGTTCGCGTCGCCGACAGCGCCGCGGCGCTGGGCGCGCTCGGCACCGCGTCGCGCGCGCGCAGCCATGGGCGGATCATCGGGGTGACCGGGTCGGCGGGCAAGACCGGGACTAAGGAAGCGCTGTTCGCGGCGCTCGACCGTTTTCGCCCCGGCAAGGCGCACCGCTCGGTCAAAAGCTACAACAACCATGTCGGCGTACCGCTCAGCCTCTCGCGCATGCCATCGACCGCCGATTTCGGGGTGTTCGAGATGGGGATGAACCATGCCGGCGAGCTCGCCGAGCTGACGCGCATGGTCCGTCCGCATGTCGCCATCGTCACCACCATCGCCCCGGCGCATATGGAATTTTTCGGTAGCGAAGAGGCGATTGCCGACGCGAAGGGCGAGATTTTTGAGGGGCTGGAGCCGGGCGGCACCGCGATCGTCCCGTTCGACAGTCCGCACTACGCGCGGCTGCGCGCCAAGGCCGAACAGCATGCGGCGCATGTCATAAGCTTCGGCCTGGGCGCCGACGCCGATGTTCGCGCGGTCGACTGGCTGTCGGACGGCAAGGGCGGTTCGCTCGTGACCGCGCAGGTGCAGGATGCGCTGCTCTGCTTCACCATCGCGCAGGCCGGGGCGCATTGGGTGTCGAATTCGCTGGCGGTTCTTGCGGCGGTCAAAGCGGTCGGCGGCGACCTGCCCGCGGCGGGGCTGGCCTTTGCCGAAATGGCCGGGCTTGCCGGGCGCGGTGCGCGGCACCGCGTGCCGTTTGGCGACGGGCATATCTTGCTGATCGACGAAAGCTATAATGCCAACCCTGCGTCGATGGCGGCGACGATCGGCCAGCTCGGCAGCGAATCGGGCGATCGCCTGATCGCGATTCTGGGCGCGATGAAGGAACTCGGACCCGACGGCGCGGCGTATCACGCCGACCTCGCGGCTCCGCTCGTCGCAGCCGGGGTGCATTTCGCCCTGCTCGTCGGCGACGAGATGGCGCCGCTGGCAAAGGCGCTTGAGGGTCAGATCGATTTCGCGCATGTCGCCGACCATTCGGCCGCCCGAGCGCGGCTGGGCGACTTGATCAGCCCTGGTGACACGGTGCTGATCAAGGGGTCGAACAGCGTCGGCCTATCGCAGCTGGTGACCGCGCTGACCAACGGGGATTATTGATGCTATATTGGCTGGCGGAATGGCTGGGCTTTCCGGGGGTTTTCAACCTCATTCGCTATCTGAGCTTCCGCTCGGGCGCCGCGGTCGCAACCGCGCTGATCATCGGGCTGTGGATCGGGCCGCGCTTCATTCTGATGCTGCGGATGCGGCAGGGCAAGGGTCAGCCGATCCGCGAAGACGGGCCGCAAAGCCACCTCGCCAAAAAAGGCACGCCGACGATGGGCGGGCTGATGATCCTGATTTCGCTGATGATCTCGGCGCTGCTGTGGATGGACTTGTCGAACCGCTTTGTCTGGGCGTGTATCTTCGTGACCGGCGGGTTCGCTGCGGTCGGTTTTCTCGACGATCTCGATAAGGTGACCAAGGCCAGTCACCGCGGCATTCCAGGGCGCGTGCGCCTGCTGATCGAGTTCCTGATCGCCGGGGTGGCGGTGTTCCTGATCGTGTCGCGCACCGGCACCGACCTGTATTTGCCGTTTCTCAGCGGCGTCGTGCTCGAACTCGGCCCGCTCTATTATGTCTTTGCGATGGTGCTGATCGTCGGCTTCGGCAACGCCGTGAACCTGACCGACGGGCTCGACGGGCTCGCAACCTTCCCGGTGATCATCGCCAGCCTGACCTTCCTCGTCATCGTCTATCTGTCGGGCAATGTGAAATTTGCCGGTTATCTGGGCATTCCGCATGTGCCGGGAGCAGGCGAGCTTGCGGTTTTTGCGGCGGCGATTATCGGTGCGTGTCTTGCCTTCCTGTGGTTCAACGCGCCGCCCGCCGCGGTGTTCATGGGCGATACCGGCAGTCTCGCGCTCGGCGGCGCGCTCGCGACGATTGCGGTGACGGCGCAGCATGAGCTGGTGCTCGTGCTGGTCGGCGGATTGTTCGTGGTCGAGGCGCTGTCGGTGATCATCCAGGTCTTCTGGTACAAGCGCACCGGCAAGCGGGTGTTCCGCATGGCGCCGATCCACCATCATTTCGAACAATTGGGCTGGCCCGAATCGACCGTCGTCATTCGGTTCTGGATCGTGTCGATCGTCCTTGCGCTCGCGGGACTCGCGACCTTGAAACTGCGGTGATCACCTCGCGCGCCTTTGCCGGTCGCCGCTATGCGGTGCTGGGACTAGCGCGCTCGGGGCTCGCGACGGTCGAGGCGCTGGTGGCCAGCGGCGCCGGGGTCACCGCGTGGGACGACCGCGAGGACGCGCGCGACGATGCGATGGCGCTGGGCGCCGACATCGGCAACCCGCTCGATATTGACCTGATCGGTTTTGCCGGCGTCATTGTGTCGCCCGGCGTCCCGCTGAACCGCCACCCGATCGCGGCGCACGCGCGCGACGCTCATGTGCCGGTGATTGGAGATATCGAGCTGTTCGCCGAGGCGCGCGGCGACCTGCCGCCGCATCGGATCGTCGGCATCACCGGGACCAACGGCAAGTCGACCGTCACCGCGCTGATCCACCATATGCTGGAAAGCGCTGGGGTGCCGTCGCTGATGGGCGGCAATATCGGCCTGCCGATCCTGTCGCGCGATCCGCTGCCCGAAGGCGGGGTCTATGTGCTCGAGCTGTCGAGCTATCAGATCGACCTGTCGCACAGCCTGGCATGCGATGTTGCGGTGCTGACCAATCTCAGCCCCGATCATCTCGACCGCTATGACGGCTTTACGGGCTATGCAGCTTCAAAAGCGCGATTGTTTGGCCTTCAGCACCGAGATCAGGTCGCGATTGTCGCGATCGATGACGATCCGTCGAAGATGATCGCGAGCCGGATCAATCATCGGCTGCACCGCGTATCGGGTAAGGACATCGACCCCGTTGACCAGCACCGCTGGCCCGCGCTGCAAGGGCCACATAACGCGCAGAATGCCGTATGTGCGATCGCGGTGTGCCGCGTACTGGGATTGAACGACGAACAGATCGAACGCGGCCTCGCGACCTACACGTCGCTGCCGCATCGCATGGAATTGGTCGGCGAAGTCGCTGGCGTCCGCTGGTTCAACGACAGCAAGGCGACCAACGCGGCTTCCGCTGCACCGGCGCTGGCGGCGTTCCCGCCGGCGCCGGACCAGCGATTGCACTGGATTGCCGGGGGGCAGGCGAAGGGCGACGGGCTGGCGGCGTGCTGCCCGTGGTTCGGATATGTGAAGCGCGCCTATCTGATCGGCGATGCGATGGAGTCCTTTGCGACCGAGATCGGCGACGCGGTTCCGGTTGATCGCTCGGGCGATATGGCGACGGCGGTTGCGCATGCAGCGGCGACGGCGAAGCCCGGCGACATCGTCCTGCTGTCGCCCGCCTGCGCTTCATTCGACCAGTTCAAGGATTATGAGCAGCGCGGCGATGTTTTTCGCGGACTTGTGCAGGCGCTTGGGGCATGAGCGGGGGAATGGACAATATGGACGCTACGACGGAGAGGCCGGTGATCGCGGCGACGCGCACCGTCAAGCGCCGCGGCCCGCGCCTCAGCCGCGCCGACCGCACCCCGCTGGGGCTGTGGTTTTGGGAAATCGACCGAGTCCTGCTGCTCCTTGTATCGATGCTCGTCGCGATCGGGCTGGTGGCGGTCGCCGCGGCGTCGCCAGTAGCGGCGCAGAAATTGTCTACGACAACGGCGTCGCTCGACCCGCTGTATTATTTCTATCGCCAGCTGATGTGGGTGATCGTCGGGGTGCCAGTGATGCTGGGTGTGTCGATGCTGCCCAAGGCGCAGGCACGGCGCTTTGCCATTTACGGTACGATCACCTTTCTGGTCCTGCTGTTTCTCGTGCCGCTGCTCGGCACGACGGTGAACGGCGCGCAGCGCTGGATCGGCAGCGGGGCGTTCCGGTTGCAACCTTCGGAATTTTTGAAACCCTTCTTTGCCGTGTCGCTCGCCTGGATCCTGTCGCTGCGGCTGCATGATCAGAGCCTGCCAGTCGTACCGCTCAGCTTTGTGCTGACGGGCGTGATCGCGATGCTGCTAATGGGGCAGCCCGACCTGGGGCAAACGGTCATCTTTGCCGCGACTTGGCTCGTGCTCGTCCTCGTCGCCGGTTTGTCGATGCGGATCATGGGGATGCTCGCGGCGACAGGAGTGGTCGGCATCGTCCTCGCCTATTTCTTTTATCCGGTGGCGCAGCAGCGCATCAACATCTGGCTGTTTGCCGAGGGCGACAGCTTTCAGGTCGATAAGGCGCATGCGACGCTGACCGCCGGCGGTTTGATCGGCACCGGACCGGGAGCGGGGCTGGCGAAATTCCAGCTGCCCGAAGCGCACACCGACTATATCTTTTCGGTCATCGGCGAAGAATTCGGGATGATCGCGTGCATCGCGATCGCGATCCTCTATCTCGCCATCATCGTGCGGGTGCTCGTCCGTCTGCTCGACGAGGAAGACAGCTTCCTGATCCTTGCGGTCGCGGCGCTGATCGCGCAATTCGGCGGGCAGGCCGTGATCAACATGGCGGTGAACACCCAGATTTTCCCGTCAAAGGGGATGACCTTGCCCTTCATCAGCTATGGCGGCTCGTCGTTCATCGCGCTGTCGATCGGCATGGGTTTGCTCTTGTCGCTGACCCGGCGGAACCCCTATGCGGCGCGGGTGTCGATGACCCGCAACTGGAACAAGAAGTGACCGCCGAAACATGAGTGCAACGCGCCACTATCTGCTCGCCGCTGGGGGAACCGGCGGCCATATGCTGCCCGCTTACGCCCTCGCAGGTGAACTGATTGCGCGCGGTCACCGCGTTGCACTGGTCAGCGACGATCGCGGCCTGAAAATTCCCGGCGCACCGCATGAACTCGAAACGCATGTGCTACCTGCTGGACGTGTTCACGGCGGTCCGGTCGGCTGGGTGAAAGCGGCGCTCGCGATCCGCAAGGGACGCCGCCTGGCGATCGACCTGATCGGTGAATTCGACCCCGCGGTTGTCGTCGGCTTCGGCGGCTATCCCTCACTGCCAACCCTGCTCGCCGCCGGCGCGACGAAACGGCCGCGCGTGCTGCACGAACAAAATGCCGTGCTCGGGCGCGTCAATCGCATGATGGCGCCGCGCGTCGATGCGGTCGCGGTCGCGTATCACAATATCCAGCGCTATCCAGCCGGGCATGAACAGAAGAAGCATATCACCGGCAACCCGGTGCGTGACGAGATTGTCGCGATCCGGGAGGAAGGCTTCCCGCCGCTCACTGAGGATGGTATTTTTCGCCTGCTCGTGGTCGGCGGCAGCCTGGGCGCGACGGTGCTTAGCGACGTCGTTCCCGCCGCGATCGCGATGCTGCCGCGCGCGCTGCTGGACCGGTTGCAGGTCGTCCAGCAATGCCGCGACGCCGACCTAGAAATGGTGCGCGGCAAATATGCCGACATGGGCGTCGCCGCCGAATGCGCGACCTACATCGCCGATTTCCCCGAGCGGCTGCGCTGGGCGCATCTGGTGATAGCGCGTGCCGGGGCGTCGACGGTGGCTGAACTCGCCTGCGCCGGGCGACCGGCGATTTTCGTGCCCTATCCGCACGCGATGGACAATCACCAGACCTATAACGTCGTCGATATGGTCGAGGCGGGCGGCGCGCGCTCGATCCCGCAGCCGCAATTTACCGCCAGCGAACTCGCCAAGCAGATCCAGCGCATGGCGCTCGAACCCGGTGCGCTGGAAAATGCCGCCGCGCGCGCCGCAAGCTGCGGCCTGCCCGATGCGACGCGCGACCTGGCCGATCTGGTCGAATCGCTCGCCGCGCCGCCGATGATGGACGTCATCCGCGTCGGCGCGCCGTCAGGGCAGCGCGCCGCGGCGAGCGGCATGGCGTCGGCCCGCATGGGAGGCGAGTGATGCGCGGCGTCGCGACCGACATCGGCACCATCCACTTTATCGGCATCGGCGGCATCGGAATGTCGGGGATTGCTGAGGTGATGCACAATCTGGGTTATCAGGTGCAGGGCAGCGATATCGCCGACGGCTATGTGATCGAAGGCTTGCGCAAACGCGGGATCAAGGTCGCGATCGGGCATGACGCGGCGAACGTCGACGGCGTTTCGGTTGTGGTCACGTCAACGGCGGTCAAACGCGGCAATCCCGAGGTGGAGGCGGCGCTCGCACACCGCATCCCGCTGGTCCGCCGCGCTGAGATGCTCGCTGAGCTGATGCGGCTGAAATCGACCGTCGCGATCGCCGGCACGCACGGCAAGACGACGACGACGAGCCTGGTCGCCGCCCTGCTCGACGCTGGCGGGATCGACCCGACCGTGATCAACGGCGGCATCATCAACAATTATGGCTCGAACGCGCGGCTGGGCGCGAGCGACTGGATGGTGGTCGAGGCCGACGAGAGCGACGGCAGCTTCCTGCGCCTCGACGGGACGATCGCGGTCGTCACCAACATCGATCCCGAACATCTCGACCATTATGGCAGCTTCGATGCGATCAAGGACGCGTTTGTCGAATTTATCGAGAATGTGCCCTTTTACGGCGCGGCGATATTGTGCCTGGACCATCCCGAGGTGCAGGCGATCATCCCGCGCATCCGCGACCGCCGGATCGTGACCTATGGCTTCTCGGCGCAGGCGGATGTGCGCGGTACCAATGTAACGCCCGGCCCCGACGGCAACCGCTTCGACGTCGTCGTGCGCGACCGCGACGGCAACAGCCGGACGATCGAGGGCATTCATCTGCCGATGTCGGGGCGACACAATGTGCAAAACTCGCTCGCGGCGATTGCCGTGGCGCTGCACATGGGGGTGTCGGACGACAAGATTGTTTCCGGCTTCAACGGCTTCGCCGGGGTCAAGCGGCGTTTTACCAAGGTAGGTGAAATCGCTGCGGGTGAGGGCGTTGTCACCGTGATCGACGACTACGCCCATCACCCGGTCGAAATTCGCGCGGTGCTCTCGGCCGCCCGCGAAGGCGTCGGGGCAGGGCGCGTCGTGGGTGTGGTTCAGCCGCACCGCTTCACGCGCCTGCGCGACCATATGGACGATTTTCAGCAGGCGTTTAACGACGCCGACATCGTGCTGGCGTTGCCCGTCTATGCTGCGGGCGAGGCGCCAATCGACGGCGTGTCGTCTGATACCCTCGTGGCGGGTTTGCGCGACCGTGGACATCGGCAAGCGAGTGTTGTTGAGGATGTAGGGGCGCTGGCTGAGGCTATCGCCGCGAGCATTGTTGCGGGCGACCTTGGTGCGGGCGATATGATCATCTGCCTTGGTGCCGGCGACATTACCAAGATGGCGGCGGGCCTTGCCGCGGCGGTGGAGGCGGCGTGAGCACTGTCGATACCCTTCCCGCCGTGCGCGGCAAGTTGACAGCAAATGCGCCGCTGGCACCGCTCGTCTGGTTCAAGTCGGGTGGCCCTGCCGACTGGCTGTTCGAGCCGAAGGACGCTGACGATCTTGCCGATTTCTTCCGCGATCTCGATCCTGCAACCCTTGTTATGGCGCTCGGCCTCGGCTCGAACCTGATCGTCCGTGACGGTGGCTTTCCCGGGGTCGTCGTTCGGCTCGGCAAGGCCTTCGCAAAGGTCGAAGCCATCGACGCCACGACGCTACGCTGCGGCGGCGGTGCTTCGGGCATCCTCGTTTCCTCTACCGCGCGCGATGGAGGAATTGCGGGGATGGAGTTCCTGCGCTCGATCCCCGGTACTGTCGGCGGCTTTGTGCGCATGAACGGCGGCGCTTATGGCGGCGAAGTGAAGGACATACTGATCGACGCCGACGTCGTGCTGCGGTCGGGCGAACGCCGCACGCTGCCGCTCGCCGACCTTGGCTACACTTATCGCCACAGTGAGTTGCCGGAAGGTGCCGTCGTCATTGGCGCGACCTTCCGCGGCCGGCCCGGCGAACCCGCCGTCATCCAGGCCGAAATGGACCGTATCTCGGCGAGCCGCGAAGCGTCGCAGCCGCTGCGGTCGAAAACCGGCGGATCGACCTTCAAGAACCCTGACGGCCACAGAGCCTGGCAGCTCGTTGATGAAGCCGGCTGCCGCGGTTTTGCGGTCGGCGGCGCGCAGGTCAGCGAGAAGCACACCAACTTCCTGATCAATACCGGCGAGGCGACGAGCGCCGAAATCGAAGCGCTGGGTGAAGAGGTCCGCCGCCGGGTGAAGGACAACAGCGGCATCGACCTGCAATGGGAGATTCAACGCGTGGGGGTGGGGAAGTGACCCGGGGTCCGTGGCATGTCGCTGTCCTGATGGGCGGCTGGTCGGCCGAGCGCGAAGTGTCGCTGATGAGCGGCAAAGGCGTCGCTGACGCGCTGGAAAGCCGCGGCCACAAGGTCACGCGGATCGACATGGACCGCGACGTCGCGCAGCGGCTCGCCGAAGCCAAACCCGATGTCGTGTTCAACGCGCTGCACGGCGTGCCGGGTGAGGACGGCACGGTGCAGGGCATGCTCGACCTGATGGGGCTCAAATATACCCACAGCGGGCTCGTCACCTCGGTGATCGCGATCGACAAGGAATTGACGAAGCAGGCGCTGGTGCCGCATGGTATTCCGATGCCGACGGGGACCGTGGTCGACAGCGAAAGCCTGTTTACGGCCGATCCTTTGCCGCGCCCCTTTGTGCTGAAGCCCGTCAACGAAGGCTCGTCGGTCGGAGTGGCCATCGTCCACAACGACAGCAATTATGGCAACCCGATCGCGCGCGAAGCGGTTGGACCGTGGCAGGAATTCGACCGCCTGCTCGCGGAACCCTTTATCAAGGGGCGCGAGCTGACTGTCGCGGTGCTGGGCGATCAGGCGCTCGCAGTCACCGAACTGCGCGTCAAGTCGGGTTTCTACGACTATGACGCCAAAGTATACCGACGGATTGACCGAACATGTGTGCCCCGCCGACGTCCCCGCCGACGTGGCGCAGCGGATGATGGATCTGGCGCTGCAATCGCACCGCCTGCTCGGCTGCAAGGGCGCCTCGCGTTCCGATTTTCGCTGGGACGACGAGCATGGGTTGGCCGGGATCTTTCTTTTGGAAGTAAATACCCAGCCGGGGATGACGCCGTTAAGTCTGGTGCCTGAGCAGGGGCGCGCGGTGGGCATGGATTATGCCGAACTGGTCGAACGCATCGTGGGGGAAGCGTTATGAGTAACACGCGGATCAAGCGCGGCGCGTCGCCGCCACGGCGCCCGGTGCGCACGCCAAAGAAACGGCGCAAGGTGCAAACCTCGCGGCTCAACGCGATTATCAACGCGCTGCCGATCAGCCCGCAGCGATTGCAGAAGATAGCGAACTGGACGATCGGCCTCAGCCTGTTTGCGGTCGCGGGGCTCGCCGCGCACGCCACAGGGGTCACGGCCAAGATTCATGAGGAATATGCGCAGGCCGTCGGCCGCGCCGGGTTTCAGGTCAAGAAGGTGGAGGTCGTCGGTGCCGATCGCATCGACCGACTGAAAGTCTATGACATCGCGCTCGCGCAAAAGGATCGCTCGATGGCGGCGGTCGATCTTGACGGAGTGCGCGGCGACCTGATGCGCTATGGCTGGATCAAGGATGCGCGCGTCTCGCGGCGGCTGCCCGATACGCTCGTCGTCGACATTGTCGAGCGCACCCCAGCGGCAATCTGGCAGCACAACAACCGCCTGTCGTTGATCGACGAAAAGGGCGTGGTGCTCGAACCGGTGACGGTGGCGACGATGCCCGACCTGCCGCTGGTGATCGGCCCCAAGGCGAATCAGCGCTCGCAGGATCTCGACCGCCTGCTGGCCGAAGCGAGCAGCCTCAAGGAATTGCTCGCGGGCGCAACATGGGTCGGCAATCGCCGCTGGGATCTGCGCTTCCGCAGCGGCGAGACGCTGTCGCTTCCCGAAGGCGAAATCGAAGCTAAGGCGGCACTTGCCAAATTCGCTCATCTGGATGGCGCCAACCGCTTGCTTGGGCGCGGCATCCTGCGATTCGACATGCGCGATCCGAACCGGTTCGTGCTACGTCTTCCCCACGAAGGTCAGGTGGCACCTGCAAAGCTCGACGATGCGCGCGCCGCGGTCGATGCGGTCGCTACCGCTGCGTCGAACGAAGGATAGGGCATGGCGCCGCCGCGCATTGAAAAGATCATCACTGCGCTCGATGTCGGGTCGTGGAAGGTGTGCGCGCTGATCGCCGGACAGACCGCCGACGGCCAGTTGCACGTACTTGGTACCGGGCAGCGCGAAAGCCGCGGCGTCCAGCGCGGTTATGTCGCCGACATGGAACAGACCGAACATATTGTGCGCGAGGCGATCGAGCAGGCCGAACGGATCGCGGGGCTCAACATCGATGACGTCTGGGTCAGCTTTTCGGCCGGCGGCTTGCTGAGCGACGTGGCGCCGATCGAAAGCGAACTCGGTGGGCATCGGATCGAGAAGGAGGACATCGACGACCTGCTCGCCGCGGGGCGCGCCGGGATCGATCCCGAAGGCCGGATGATCCTGCATGCACAGCCCGCGCTTTACACGCTCGACGGACTGACCGGGGTCAAGAATCCGATCGGTCTTCACGCCGATCGGCTCGGCGTCGACATCCATATCATCATGGCCGACGGCGCCCCGGTGCGGAACCTGGAGGCGGCGGTCCGACAGGCGCATCTTGACGTCAACGCGGTGGTCGCTTCGCCGATCGCGGCGGGGCTCGCCTGCCTGTCTGACGAAGAACGCGACCTGGGCGTGGCGCTCGTCGAGCTTGGCGCCGCGGTGACCACGGTATCGCTCTATGCCGGCGGGATGCTGGTCGAAATGGCTTCGCTGCCCTTTGGCGCCAGCGACATCACCGACGATATCGCCTCGGCCTTTGGCATTCGGCGAAGCCAGGCGCAGCGCTTGCAGAGCTTCTACGGCTCGGCGTCGGCATCGCCGCGCGATAATAACGAGATCATCGAGCTCGAGCCCGGCGCGCCAACCAACGGCGACACCCCGCGCATCACCCGCGCGCAGTTGGTGACGGTCATTCGCCAGCGTCTCGACGCGATGATGGGCGAGATCGGCAGGACATTGAAAGATCTGCATTTCGTCGGCCCGATCGGGCGTCAGGTGGTGCTCGTCGGCGGCGGCGCAGATCTGAAAGGCATCGCCGATTACACCCAGAGCGCACTTGGCCGCGCCGCGCGGGTCGGACGGCCGCGCGGGTTGCACGGCCTGCCTGATGCGCATAGCGGCCCCGCTTTCGCGACGCTTGCGGGTCTGGTTCTCTACGCCGCGTCGGACCCGGTTGATCTGCGCGATTTGCCGATGATGTCGCAGGATGTCTATCGACCGGCGAGTACATCGATCCTCCACCGGTTGATGGCGGCCCTAAAAAGCAGTTTTTAGCGGTGAAACGCGAAAAAAGGTTAATTTTTTGGGTGATTCCCCGGTCACAATAGTGCAATGCGGGGTAAGAAAATCGGGCGGCGGGACACCCGCTCGTTTGGGTCGCAAGGTTGGGGAAGCGGCACCTGTCCGCCGCTGCAGGGAGACGTTTTGATGAGCATCAATATTGGGCCGCCACAGGTCGACGAGCTGAAGCCGCGAATTGCGGTAATCGGCGTCGGCGGAGCTGGCGGCAATGCCATCGCGAACATGATTGCAGCAAGGGTCGAGGGGGTCGACTTCATCGTTGCTAATACCGATGCGCAGGCGCTGAACGCGTCGCCGGCCGAACGGCGCATCCAGCTTGGGACCCAGATCACGCAGGGATTGGGCGCGGGTTCGCGGCCCGAGGTTGGCCGCGCGGCCGCCGAGGAAAGCATTGCGCAGGTCGAAGAAGCTTTGAACGGAGCGCATATGTGCTTCATCGCCGCTGGCATGGGCGGCGGCACTGGCACCGGGGCGGCGCCGGTGATCGCCAAAGCAGCGCGCGACCGCGGCATCCTGACCGTCGGCGTCGTGACCAAGCCCTTCACCTTCGAAGGTCAGCGCCGCATGCGTTCGGCGGACTCGGGGATTGCCGAGCTGCAGGATCATGTCGATACGCTGATCGTCATTCCGAACCAGAATCTGTTTCTGGTCGCTAACCCGAATACCACCTTCAAAGAAGCCTTCACCATGGCGGATGAGGTGCTGCAACAGGGCGTGCGCGGGATCACCGACCTGATGGTCATGCCCGGCCTAATCAACCTCGACTTCGCCGACGTCCGCAGCGTGATGCGCGAAATGGGCAAGGCGATGATGGGCACGGGCGAAGCCGAAGGCGATGGCCGCGCGCTCGAAGCAGCGCAAAAAGCGATCGCCAACCCGTTGCTCGACGGTGTGTCGATGGCGGGCGCCAAGGGTGTTATCATTTCGATCACCGGCGGCGAGGACATGCGCCTGATGGAAGTCGACGAGGCCGCGAACCATATTCGCGAGCTTGTCGATCCGGACGCCAACATCATCTGGGGCAGCGCTTTCAACGACAGCCTCGACGGCAAGATCCGCGTCTCGGTGGTCGCCACCGGCATCGACAGTACGGGCGAAATGGCAGCGCAGGCTTCGCCCGCGACGCGCAGCTTCTCCTTTGCCCCAGCGCGCGCTGCTGCGCCTGCACCGGTGGCCGAAGAGGCTTTCGAACCGGTCGTCGACGAAGAGCCCGTTGCCGACGCGCTGGCGGACGAAGTCAATGACCCGGCGCCCGGCTTTTCGCTGAGCGATGCGGCCGAAGCCGAAGCGCCCGCCGCCGAGGAAGATCCGATGATATTGTCTGAGGTCGCCGCGACCGATGAGGATCCGTCGGACGAGCTGGTCCTCGATGCCCCGGAGGCGCCCGCGACCGATTATCGCACAGCTCCGGCATCGGGCGGCGACGCGAGTGGCGGCGAGGAAGCTCCCGCGCGCTCGATGGGCGGCGGCACCTTGTTCGAGCGCATGTCGCGCCTGTCGCGCGGCGCCACGCCGCCCGAGGGTGAGGATGGCGACAAGGAAGACGGGGTTGATATCCCACGCTTCCTGGGGCGTCAGAACAACCAGTAACGGGGCTGTAAACGGCTGCCCGCAGGGCACGGCAGACCGAAGATCGGGATGAGTTGCCCATGCGGCAAGCGAAAATCACGGCGAAGCCGACTCGCGCGCGGCTCTGTGCCGGTGCGTTCGGCGCGCTGCTTGTGGGACTCGCGGCAGTACCTGCGTCCGCGCAGGTGACGCCGCCAGATGCCGCGACCAAGGCGGCGATGGAAAAGCGCACCGCGGCGCGCACCCTGCTGTCGTCGGCGCTCGCCCGCATCGCCGCCAACAACAGCGATCCCCGCGCGCTGCTCGACGCCGGCCGGGCATCGATCGAGCTTGATGACTATCGCGCCGCGCTGGGCTTTCTGGTTCGCGCCGAGCAGTCGAGCCCGCGCGACGGTGCGGTCAAGGCGGCGCTGGGGTCGGCGATGGTGCATATGGAAAACCCGACCCGCGCGCTCGACTATTTTGGCGAAGCACAGCTGCTGGGCGCGCCCGAACGGGTGTTCCTGTCTGACCGAGCGCTTGCGCGCGACCTGCTCGGTCAACAGGATGCGGCGCAGCGCGATTACCAGCTCGCGCTGGCGATCGCACCCAATGACGAATTGACGCGGCGCTATGCGCTGTCGCTCGGGATCAGCGGAGAAGCCGACCGTGCGATCCAGATGCTGACCCCGCAGCTGCGAGCACAGGATCGCGGCGCCTGGCGACTGCGCGCGATGATTCTGGCGATGAACGGCCGTGACGGCGAAGCGAGCGAAATCGTCAACGCAACAATGCCGCCTGCCATGGCGCAGAATATCCTGCCCTATCTGACCCAGATGGACCGGCTCAATCCGGCGCAGCAGGCGGCAGCGGCACATTTCGGCCGCTTTCCCAATGGCGAGTTGGGGGCGAAGCGCAAACCGGTGCAAGTCGCGGCCGCAACGCCGCCCCCTGCCGCTTCGGGCAGGCGGGCGGCGGCGAGTACGAAGCGACCGCCCGCGGCTACGGTTGCTGCGGCGCCGACCCCGACGCCCAGCGCCCGGCCGCTGGGGCCAGCCTATGCCCAGCCGCGCACGCCCTCAAGCCAGGCTGCCAGCGAACGGACGCCGACGGTAAGCCGGCCCGCGGCTGGGACGGTCGCTGAATCGGTTGTGGCGCCAGCCGCGCGCGCGGCGAAACCGGCTTCGAATGAAGCGGCATCGACGCCGACGCGCGGCGAGGTTGCGAGCGGTGCGCCGGGGTTAAAGTCACCATTTCAGCAGACTATTCGGCCCGCGCCATCGTCTTCTCCTGATCCATCTGCCGTATCGCCCGAGGCCCGCAACCCGTCAGCGCCCGTAACCGGGGGAGTCGTTTTAGCAAAGCAAGAAGCGACCGGCGTCACGGCGAACGAAAATCCCGGACAAGTCGGACCTGGCTTCTCGATTGCCGACATTGGGCGCGGTGCGCTGAGTACGCCTTCAACGCTGCCACAGTCGCCGCCGTCCGCTGCGACAGTATCAGTAGCACCGTCACCCGCGCCTCTCGCATCGCTGGCCGACATCGTTGGCTCGATCGAGATTCCGCCCGAGGAACTGACCCAGCCCGACAATGCGATCGGCGCAGACACGCTCGCCAAACTGCTTGAAGACAAGCGCCGCGCCGACGCTGCCGAGGATGCGAAGCGCGAGAAGGACGCGGTGGCCGCGAAAGCCAAGGCCGATGCCGATGCCAGGGCCAAGTCCGAGGCGGCGGAGAAGAAGGCCAATCCGGCGCGCATCTGGGTGCAGGTGGCGACCGGCGCGAACGCCCGCGCGCTCGCAACCGACTATGGCAAGTTCGCCAAGAAGAGCCCCGATCTGTTCAGGGGAAAATCGGGCGCCACCGCCGAATGGGGCAAGACCCGCCGGTTGCTGGTCGGCCCATTCAAGGACCGCAAGGCGGCGCAGGACTGGCTCACCAGCTATAAGAAAGCTGGCGGCGACGGCTTCTTGTTTAACAGCGAGGCGGGCGAGACCGTCGATCCGTTCAAGTGAGCGTTGCCGATTGCGCGAGCAATCCGGCGCAGAGTCGCGGGCGCCGCCATGCTGAGCTGGGCCGCGTTGTCCGAGGCCCGCGCGACGACTTCCAGCGCGACCGTGACCGCATCATTCATTCGATCGCGTTTCGCCGCCTGCGCCACAAGACGCAGGTGTTCGTCGCTCCTGACGGCGACCATTATCGCGTCCGCCTGACTCACAGTATCGAGGTGGCACAGATCGGGCGTGGAATCGCGCGTGCGCTGGGGCTCAACGAGGATTTGACCGAGGCCTTGTGCCTCGCGCACGACATCGGCCATCCACCCTTCGGCCATGCGGGCGAGGATGCGCTGAAAGCCGCGATGGCGGACCACGGCGGTTTCGATCATAACGGACACACGCTGCGCACGCTCGCGGGGCTGGAATGTCCCTATCCACTGTTCGACGGGCTCAACCTGACGTGGGAAACGCTTGAGGGGCTAGCGAAGCACAATGGACCGGTAACCAACCCTGGTTGGGCGCTGGCCGAGATCGATGGTGATTTTCGCCTCGACCTCGGCAGTCACGCGAGCCTTGAAGCGCAGATTGCAGCGGTTGCCGACGACATAGCCTATGACAATCACGACATCGACGACGGCTTGCGCGCGGGGTTGCTCGACCTTGAGCAGCTGATGGAACAGCCGTTTGTGGCCGCCAATTTCCGTGCCGTCGAGGACCGCTTCCCCGGCGCGCCTCGCGACCGGTTGCTGCGCGAGCTGGTCCGCGACCAGATCGGGGTGATGGTCAACAATGTTATCGCGGCGACGCAGGCCAATGTTGCTGCTGCTGGCGTCGCCAGTGTCGCCGAGGTTCGCGCCGCCGGCTGGTCGCTGGGAGGCTTTTCGCCCGAACTTGCGGCCGACGAGCGCGAGCTCAAGCGGTTCATGTACGCCAATCTCTATCATCATCCCGAACAGGTCGCCGCCGCGGAAGCGGCGAACCAGGTCGTCACGCGCCTGTTCGCCGCCTATGCCGATGATCCGCGGCTGATGGGCGAGGATTGGTCGGCGCGCGTGCCCGGCGAAGAATGCGCGACAACCCGGCATATCGGGGACTATATTGCCGGAATGACCGACCGTTTTGCCATCGATCGTTATGCCGAAATTTTCGGGCGCGCCGAAGTGCCGGAGGCGCTGGCGCATGTCTGAGGCGCTGATCATTGGGGCGACCGGACTGATCGGGCGCGCCGTGATTGCGGCGTTCGGCGACAAGACCGTCACCATCGTCGCCCGCCGTTCGGTGGATGGATTGGCGCCGCACCATGCCGAGCGCGTCGCATCGCCCGAAAACTGGCCCGATATCATCGCCGCCGAACAGTCCGCGGTTCTCATCTGTTGCCTCGGCACCACGATCCGCCAAGCCGGCTCGCAGGCCGCGTTCCGCGCCGTGGACCATGACCTGATCCTCGCTGCTGCCAAGGGCGCCCGGCTGGGCGGTGCACCCCATATGATCGTCGTCAGTTCGGTCGGGGCGTCGCCAAAGGCAGGCAATTTCTATCTGCGGACCAAGGGTGAAACCGAGGATGGACTGCGTGCTTTGGGGGTCGAGCGGCTCGATCTGATCCGTCCCGGCCTGCTGCTCGGCGATCGACCCGGGCCGCCGCGGCTGGGTGAGCGGCTGGCGACGATCGCGGCGCCGCTCGCCGACGCCTTGCTCCACGGTTCGTTCCGCCGCTACCGCTCGATCCCGGCCGCCACCGTTGCCGCGGCGATCGTGAAACTTGCCGGGCAGGGTGGTTCGGGCGTGCATATCCACGAAAACGACGCAATCCGCGCGCTCGCCGATTGACTCCGGTCGGGGGCAGCGCCAAGGCTCGGGCGTCTGTCGGGTCTCGAAAGGGATTCGACCGGCCGCGCGGGAGAGCGTGAGGGCAGGGCAACCGGCGCCTCACCACCGAAGGAGCAACCGCCCCGGAAACTCTCAGGTCAGCAGGACCGCGCAGGCTGGAACGGACACTCTGGAAAGCGTTCCGGCTGTCGGCCGGAACCACCGAAGGGGTAACTCCGGACGATTTCGCCGGGGGAAAACTCTCAGGTTCCCGTGACAGAGGGGGCAGGGCGAAAGGCGCGGCACCCCGCCGCGCATCCGCCGTGCAACCGCGGGAGACTGGCATGACCGAAACCGAACAGTTGGACGAAGACGTCGCGATCGAAGCCGCGACCGAAGTGCTGCCGCTCGACGCCTGGCATCGCGCGAAGGGCGGCCGGATGGTCGAATTCGCGGGGTATTGGATGCCGATCCAATATGAAGGCATCATGGCCGAACATCTGTGGGTCCGCGAAAACGCCGGGTTGTTCGACGTCAGCCACATGGGGCAGTTGGCGCTCTCGGGCGACACGGTTGCCGAAGCGCTCGAAGCCCTCGTCCCCGGTGACATCTCGGCACTGAAGCCCGGGCGGATGCGCTATTCGCTGCTGCTGGACGAGGATGGCGGCATCCTCGATGATTTAATGATCACCAACGAGGGCGACCAACTCGGCATCGTCGTCAACGGCGCCGTGAAGTGGGAAGATATCGGGCATTTGCGCGAAAATCTGCCTGACGACATCACACTCAATCACAACGAAGATCATGGCCTGCTCGCGTTACAGGGGCCGAAAGCCGTCGATGCGCTGACGCGGCTGGTACCCGAGGCCGCAGGCCTGGTGTTCATGCAGGCGACGCGCGCGACGTGGAACGGCCATGCGGTCGCAATCAGTCGGTCGGGCTATACCGGCGAGGATGGGTTCGAAATTTCGCTGCCGAACGAAACGCTCGAGGGATTCGCCGACGCGCTGTGCGCGATGGAGGAGGTCAAACCGATCGGGCTGGGCGCGCGTGATTCGTTGCGGCTGGAGGCAGGACTGCCGCTCTATGGCCATGATCTCGACCCAACGATTGATCCGGTCGAAGGCGACTTGGCATTCGCGATCAGCAAGCGTCGCCGGGAGGAAGGCGGCTTCCCGGGCGCCGCGCGCGTCCTTGGCCACCTTGCCGACGGCAGCCCGCGCAAGCGCGTCGGCCTGCTGGTCGACGGTAAGTTGCCTGTGCGCGAGGGCGCGAAGCTGTTCGACGGCAACACCGAAATCGGCGTCGTGACGTCGGGCGGCTTCGCTCCCAGCGTGGGCGCGCCGATCGCGATGGGCTATGTGCCACGCGACCATGCTGAACCCGGCACCGCGCTCGCCGCCGAAGTTCGCGGCAAAAGGGTGGCCTGCACCGTCACCGCCATGCCCTTTGTCCCGCATAATTATGTTCGTAAAACAGGAGCTTGATCGATGCCGCGTTATTATACCGAAGAGCATGAGTGGATCGATGTCGACGGTGACGTCGCCACGGTCGGCATCACCGATTTTGCGCAGGGCCAGCTTGGCGACATCGTGTTCGTCGAGGTTCCCGACACCGGCGCCGAGCTGAGCCAAGGGGGCGACGCCGCAGTGGTCGAATCGGTGAAGGCGGCGAGCGACGTCTATGCCCCGGTCGATGGGACGGTGACGGAAGGCAACAGCCAGCTCGAAGAAGATCCCGCGCTCGTCAATTCGGATCCCGAAGGCGAAGGCTGGTTCTTCCGCCTCGCGCTCAGCGACAAGAGCCAGCTCGACGGCCTGATGGACGCGAAGGCGTACAAAGCCTTCTGCGACACGCTCTAGCGGTATCTCCCCTCCCCTTCATGGGAGGGGCAGTGAGACAAGCGAACGTGTTCGCTTGTCGCAACGGGGTGGACCCAGCACCGCGACCCCACCCCAACCCCCTCCTCTGAAAGGAGGGCTTCTGGAGAAAATGCCATCGCCACCGATGCTGTTCTTGCCAATTGCCGCCTGATGGTTGCCACGCCTATCTATGAGGGCGCGCAGGGCACCTATGTCCGCGCGGCGCTGGCGCTGGCGCTGCGCGCGCAGGCGATGGGCATTTCGGTGCGGTTCGAGTTCATCCTTTATCAACCGTCGATCACCCGCGCGCGCAACATGCTCACCGCAATGTTCCTCGCCAGCGATTGCACGCACCTTTTGTTCATCGATGCCGACATCGACTTTTCGGCCGACGACGTGTTCTCGCTGATCCGCGCGATGGAGGCGACTCCTGGTTGCGGGGTGGTGGGCGGCGCTTATCCGCGGCGGATGATCAACTGGGCCAATGTCGCGCGCGCGGTCGAACAGGGGCTGGCGAAGGATAATCCCGCCGATCTGGCGCGCTATACCGGCGATTTCGCGCTGCATTTCCTGAACCCCGAGCAAAATTTCAAGATGGCCGATCTCGTCGAGCTGACGCGGCTCGGCACAGCGATGATGCTTATCCGCCGCGCGGTCCTCGAAGGCATGGCAGCGGCGATGCCCGAGCTTGTTTTTCGGCCCGACCCTGCCGAACGGCAGGCGCATGGCGTCGGCGAAATCGTCCCCGCCTTTTTCTGCCCCTATATCGAGCCTGATAGTCAGGCGTTGCTGTCGGACGATTATGCCTTTTGCCGCCGCGTTCGCGACGCGGGCTTTCGCATCTGGCTGGCGCCATGGATCCGCACGACCCACGCCGGTCCGGCGATCTTCTCCGGCACGCTCGCCGACACCGTCCAGCTTTTTTCCCAAAAACCAGATTCTTCTGCGGAGTAGTTCATGCGTTATCTCCCCCTTACGTCCGATGACCGCAGCGCGATGCTCGCCACCATCGGCGCGGCGTCGATCGAGGATCTGTTCGCCGACGTTCCCCTCGATGCGCGGCTCGACGGCCCGATCGCCCACCTGCCGATGCACGCCAGCGAACTCACGGTCGAGCGCCATATGGCGGCGCTGTCGCGCCAGAATCGCGCTGCGGGTGACGGTCCATTCTTCCTCGGTGCCGGGGCGTATCGCCACCATGTTCCCGCCAGCGTCGATCATCTGATCCAGCGCGGGGAGTTTTTGACTGCCTATACCCCGTATCAGCCCGAAATCGCGCAGGGCACGCTGCAGATGCTGTTCGAATTCCAGTCGCAGGTCGCGCGGCTGCTCGGCACCGATGTTGCCAATGCCTCGATGTACGACGGCTCGACCGCCTGCTGGGAAGCGATCGTAATGGCGCGGCGGATCACCAAGCGCGGCAAAGCGCTGCTGTCGACCGCGCTGCACCCCCATTACCGCAGCGTCGCGCGCACGATGGCCAAATATACCGGCGATGTCCTGGTCGATGGAGATCCCAGCCTTCAGGCCGGGACCGACTGGGCAGCGCTTGCTGCGGCGATCGATAAGGACACAAGCTGCGTCGTCGTTCAATATCCCGACATCCTTGGCCGCATCGACGATATGACCGCGCTCGCCGCCGCCTGTCAGGCGGCGGGGGCGCTGCTGATTGCGGTGGTTACCGAGCCCGTCGCGCTCGGGCTGATCAAGGCGCCGGGCGAAATGGGCGCCGACATCGTGGTCGGCGAAGGCCAGTCGATCGGGGTCGGGTTGCAGTTCGGCGGGCCTTATGTCGGTCTGTTCGCGTGCAAGACCAAGTATGTCCGCCAGATGCCGGGCCGCCTGTGCGGCGAGACGGTCGATGCCAATGGCAAGCGCGGCTTCGTACTGACGCTGTCGACGCGTGAGCAGCATATTCGCCGCGAGAAGGCGACGAGTAATATCTGTACCAATTCAGGGCTTTGTGCGCTGGCTTTCAGCATTCATATGACTTTGCTGGGCGAAGCGGGGTTGCGCCAGCTCGCCGCGATCAATCATTGTCGCGCCCAGATGGCTGCTGCCGAGCTGGCCAAGATCCCTGGCGTGTCGGTGATGAACGACAGCTATTTCAACGAATTCACCCTGCTATTGCCGACCGAAGCGCGCCCGGTGATCCACAAGCTCGCCGAGCGCGACATTTTGGGCGGCGTGTCGCTCGGTCGCCTCTACCCCGCCAACGCGGATCTGGCGAACGGCCTCGTCGTCGCGGTCACCGAAACCGTCACCGAGGCGGATATTGCCGCCTTTGCGGCCGCTCTGAAGGAGGTGCTGGCATGACCGCGCTCAACCCCGCCGGCTGGCGCCCCGAAATGACTGCTGCAGGCAGCGCCGATGATAACAAGACCTTCACCGGCAACCGCGCGCTGATGCTCGAGGAAGCGCTGATCTTCGAAATCGGCTCGACCGCCACCACCGGCGTCGATTTCGACGAAGCCACGCCCGCCGCCGATCTCGGCGCGCTGGCGCGTACCGCGCCGATTGGGCTGCCGGGGCTCAGCGAGGCCGAAGCGGTGCGGCACTACACGCGGCTGTCGCGGCAGAATTACGCGATCGACCTCGGCCTCTTCCCACTCGGCAGCTGCACGATGAAGCACAACCCGCGGCTTAACGAAAAGGTCGCGCGAATGCCGGGCTTTGCCGACGCGCATCCGCTGCAGCCGCAGGAGACGGTACAGGGCGCTTACGCCGTGATCCACGAACTCGCCGAATGGCTGATCACACTGACCGGCATGCAGAGCGTCGCGATGTCGCCCAAGGCGGGCGCGCATGGCGAGCTGTGCGGCATCCTCTGCATCAAGGCGGCATTGGAAGAGCGCGGCGAGGACCGGCGCGTGATCCTCGTTCCCGAAAGCGCGCATGGCACCAATCCGGCGACCGCCGCTTTTGCGGGCTTCACCGTTGAAGACATTCCGGCAACCGAAGCCGGCCGCGTTAACCTCGAAGCGCTGAAGGCACGCCTCGGCCCCGACGTGGCCGGGGTGATGATCACTAACCCCAATACCTGCGGCCTGTTCGAGCGCGACATGAAGGCGATTTCGGACGCGGTCCATGCGGTGGGCGGCTATGTCTATTGCGACGGCGCCAATTTCAATGCGATCGTCGGCCGGGTGCGCCCCGGCGATCTGGGCGTCGACGCGATGCACATCAACCTGCATAAGACCTTTTCGACCCCGCACGGTGGCGGCGGTCCGGGATCAGGACCCGTGGTATTGTCGGAGGCGCTTGCGCCGTTCGCTCCGCTGCCCTTCGTCACTAAGCACGCCGAAGGCTTCCGCCTGATCGAAGAGGAAAGCGCGGGCGATGATCACCCGCAGACGTTCGGCCGCATGACCGCGTTCCACGGTCAAATGGGCATGTTCACCCGCGCCCTGACCTATATTCTCAGCCACGGGGCCGACGGCCTCAAGCAGGTTGCCGAGGACGCGGTGCTCAACGCCAATTATGTATTGCGCAGCCTTGATGGCGTGCTCGACGCGCCGTTCGCGGCGTCGGGGCCGTGCATGCACGAGGCTCTGTTCAGCGATAAGGGACTGGCCGAAGGATTCTCGACGCTTGACATCGCCAAGGGACTGATTGACGAAGGCTATCATCCCATGACGGTCTATTTCCCGCTCGTCGTCCATGGCGCGATGCTGGTTGAGCCGACCGAGACCGAAAGCAAGGCGGCGCTCGATCAGTTCATCGGCGCACTGCGCAGCATCGCGATGCGCGCGAAGAACGGCGACCCAGCGCTCAAATCCGCGCCGCATTTCGCCCCGCGCGCACGGCTCGATGAGACCGCCGCGGCGCGCAAACCGATCCTAGCGTGGAACGAACCCGCTGCCGCTCCCGGCACCCCATCGCTGAGCGAGATCGGCGGCAGTTGAGCGCGGAGGGCGACAGCGGCGCGCAACGCACCGCCGCCGGCTGCCTGGCCGGCGGAGCGTTGTTCGCGGTCGTTTTCACTGCCGTCTGGCTCGCAGCGATTACGCTCTACGGTCTGATCGTCGAACAATGGGAGCTGGTCGAGGTCCGACGCGAATTCAGCTACGATTGGGCGTTTCTCTATGCCCCGCTGATCGCGCTCGGGCTGGGACTCGCCGCGGCCTTCGCGGCCACCCGGCGTCTGCCCGCGGCGCGGCTGACGCTGCTGATCGTAACGACCGGACTGGTCGTACTATTCGGCGGAATCGTGCTGTTCGGGCTTGGCGGGCTGATATGAGCTATGTTCATCCGAAACGTCGGCAGCATGCGCGCGTAAGGCGCATATCGTGGTGGATCGAGTTTTGCGGTCATGGGAGGGACGATAAATGACTTGGGATACGGTTTTTCTGCTCGTCAATTATTGGGCATTTGCTGGCTGGATTGCGCTGGTGCTCCTGCCTCGCGGTCCGAAAATTCTGGCCGCGATTCTGTACGCCGGGGTGTTTCTGCTGTGCCTGGCGTACACGGTGATGATCGTCGGGTTCCTGAGCGGCGGGATCAATCCCGGCGGTCCGGGCGGCGGTGATTTCACGACCCTGGCGGGGGTGATGAAGCTGTTCGACAGCCCCGGCGGTGCGACGTTGGGGTGGACGCATTATCTGGCGTTCGACCTGTTTACGGGGATGTGGATCGCGCGCGACGCCGATCAAAAGGGCTTCAGCCGCATCGTCCAGTTTCCGTTCCTGTTTCTGACCCTGATGGTCGGTCCGGTCGGCCTGCTCGCGTGGCTGATCGCCCGCGAACGCCGCGCGCGGGCGCAGGCCAAGGTCTAATGGCGTCCGCGCCGCCGTGGATGCCCAGCGACGGCGGGAGCGACGCAAAGCGCCACGCCCCGGCAACGCTGCGCAACCGCGATGCAATCGCGGCGGTGCTCGCAGAATGGCTGCCCGCGGCAGGGACAGTGCTGGAGGTCGCGAGCGGATCGGGCGAGCATATCGTCCATTTCGCCGCGACGTTTCCGGCGCTGGACTGGCAGCCGAGCGACCCCGATCCAGCGGGGCTGGTCTCAATCGCCGCATGGTGCGCCGACGCAGGGCTGGCCAATATCGCGCCGCCGCTCGCGCTCGATGCGTCGGCTGGCGAATGGCCGATCGCGCACGCCGACGCGATGCTGTGCATCAACATGGTGCATATTAGTGAATGGGCAGCCACTGTTGGGCTTTTCACACAAGCCGCAAAGATTCTCCAGAAGGGGGCGCCGCTAATCCTTTACGGACCTTACTTCCGCAAGGACGACCCAACCGCACCCAGCAATCTGGCCTTTGACGAAAGCCTGCGGGCGCGGAATTTGGAATGGGGTGTACGGGGCTGGAGGACGGGGCGAACTGGCTGAAAGCGAAGGCTTTGCTTTGGACGAGGTTCGGGTAATGCCCGCAAACAACCTGATGCTGCTGTGTCGGCGGATGTGATGCCCGTGTGGGTGATGGTCGGGTATATCCACTTCCAGAGTGGCAGCCCCAGATTGGCACCTGGGCAGGCGAAATTACGATTTCGATGATGCTGGGTCGAACGATATTGAACAGCTTATCACAGGATCAGCGATCGTTGGCGCGATGCTGCTGACTTGGGCTGCGGAGGAACCATCTGTGGCGACGAAGTCGATCACTTTCATGGATCGCCTCCGTTGAGAGCGCACGGTTACCGCATAGTTGCTGGTCACGTTACGCTGGGAGATCCACGGCGAGAAACATCCGATTTGAGTGAAGATTCGCAGGAGCGGTTAAGGCTTGCCGCCAAAAGTAAGTTCGATTGATGGAAGGATGAAAAAGGGGGGGTAGGGGTAGATACTTCGACAAACCTGCACAGAGCTGAGCACATGGCCGTCACCGGCGGCTGGAGCTGGGGAGTTCACTGAATCTGCCCCCTCTACCCCACACCTTCGCTCATCGTCAGCAATGGCTAACGACGATCGAATTGCAGACTCTTTCATAGACTTAGCCCCGCGCGTCACCTGCGACCGGCCGATCCGCTAGTTCAGCATCACCAATCCAAGCTGCTGTCGAAGTTGCGTCGCGGCAAGCCTGCACGGCCGTTTTTCCAAAGGCCACAGCGCCGATCCGGCCCTCTGGCACCCATGCCCTCATCAACACCCTGCGCCGTCTGGCGACCCCAATCTATCGATCATTCAAAAGGAAATTCACATGCCTGTTGTTACAATGGACGCCAGTTTCGTTCCACCGCCACTTGCCCGCCGGACAAGCGGAAGGTGGACTACTACTCGGACAAGCTGTCCGGCTTCATTCTCGAAGTCCGGTCGAACGGTGGGAAATCGTTTCACCTCCGATATAAGGACAAGTACGGGCGCCTGCGTCAAATCCGCATCGGTCCGTATCCCGACATCAGCTACGAAAAAGCGAAGCGCGAAGCGTTGAAACGGCGTTCTCGCGTCGTCGTTGGCGAAAACCCGCTGGAGGATAAGCAGGTCAAGCGACAGGTGCCGACCGTCGCCGAACTGTCGGTCCGCTATCTTGCGTATGTTCGCACGTATAAGCGCAGTCATAGCAATGACGAACGGGCGTTACGGCTCCATATCCTACCCCGGTTCGGCAAGATGCGTCTTGATGAGTTACAATCAGAAGCGATTGTGAGCTGGCTCGGATCGAAGGTCGATCAGGGTTTGACGCCCGCGTCGGTCAATTTCCTGCATGTCGTTCTGGGCTACATGTTTAAGCTGGCCAAGCAATGGAAGGTCGCGGGGGCAGCCACAAACCCCTTGGACGATGTGCCGCACTTTAAGATCGATAATGCTCGTGAGCGCTATCTGTCGGCGGCAGAAACGACGCGGGTGAAGGCGGCAATCGAAGCCTGTCCCAATCGTCAGCTTCGATTCATCATCCCGCTGCTGCTCCTGACTGGTGCGCGGAAGCGTGAATTGCTCGATGCTCGGTGGGAGCATTTTGACCTTGAACAGAGGCGCTGGCGAGTTCCACACAGCAGGTCCGGCAAAGCTCGACACGCACCTCTGTCCCAGTCGGCGCTAGACGTTCTGGCTCAACTACCTCGCTGGGATGACTGCCCTTACTTGGTGCCCAACCCGCGAACGAAGAAGCCTTACAAAGACATCTTCTATGTCTGGAACAAGGCGCGGATCGAGGCCGGTCTGCCTGATGTTCGCGTTCATGACCTTCGGCACACCGCCGCGGGCAACATGGTGTCAAATGGGCAGTCCCTGTATGTGGTTGGGCAAGTCCTGGGGCACGCTCGCGTCACCACTACCCAGCGCTATGCACATCTCAGCCAGGAAAGCTTACTAGTCGCTGTGGATGCCGGTGCCGCCGCGACCGGGATCGATTGGGCGAAACCCGCAGCCTGAAGCTTCCACCGGTTCGTCCAGGCCCCTTGATAAGGGTGGTCTGGGCGAACTGCGGAACGAACAGGTGGCGCCTGTCCCGATGCGGAACTCCTGTTAAGAAACCGCTGTTTACATTAACAGGCTGTTAAGTTAGGGGATTGAGAATCAGCGAGTTAGCCGCTGCCGGGGGAAATTTCATGAAAAAACTTTCGATGGTGTTAGCGGCGGGATTGGCTCTGTCGCGCGACTAGCGCGAACGCTGCTACAACGTTTGATACGACAAGCTCGAGCACTGCGACTTGGCAGCCGTTCGGTCGCCCAGACACATCGACTTATGGGCAAACTTTCACTGCCCCAACGGACAATGTGCTCGACTCGTTCTCATTGTTTTTGACGCCAACAGGCGGCGTCGACTTCATGGCCTACCTGTATCTTTGGGATGGAAGCAAAGCGACCGGAACATCACTGTTCTCAAGCAGCATCTTGAATTCGAACAATGGTCCTGAGTTCTCTTTCAACACT
This sequence comes from Sphingopyxis sp., assembly GCF_016704835.1. GTDB lineage: Bacteria > Pseudomonadota > Alphaproteobacteria > Sphingomonadales > Sphingomonadaceae > Sphingopyxis. The sequence goes on from NZ_JADIZJ010000006.1 coordinate 93,602, forward strand.
GGCGGCATCTCGCTGCTTAGTGGCGCACAGTATGTGGCTTTTCTGACAACTGCTGGGGTTGCAGGTGGGGCACTACCACCACAATGCAAACCGATAATTATCAGGACACTCTGGCTGGTGGAAGCTTCGTCTACTACAATGCCGGCAGCGATTTTGCTGCGCTAACATCGAACAGTTGGAACAAGACGGGCGGAGGAGATGACGTATTCTTCAAGGCATCGTTTTCCGCTGCGGCAGTTCCCGAACCTGAAACTTGGGCATTGATGCTGATCGGCTTGGCTTGTGGCGGCGCGATGCGGTCCGCAAAACGAGGCCGAAGGTCGCCTTTTCCTACGCTTGATTTGCGACCCTGAGAGGAGCCTGAGCGCCGCCGGTCGAAAGGCTGGCGGCGTGCTGCTGTCGGATGCGGCAACGTCAAGTTATACCGGGCGGTTTGGGCGGAGGGCGCGCCCGACGTCGAGGTGCCAAACTATACACTCGTCAGGTCGACGTAATCGGAAATGATGTGTCGTTGTAAACATCAAGCGTGTCGCTTGCTGTGAAGCGCATGCCTGACCGCGAACGGCCCAATTGCTAACGTCCCTGCATCACGCGGTGCAATTTGGTTGCGGGCACTCTACCCTCAGGGATAAGGCTGGTTCCGCAAAAACATGGTTCGGCGGAGCGCAGAACATTGGATGTGACCATCGATAGGCTCAGCGGTTCACTGGGATCGCTGCTGCTGCTTTGGGCTAGAATTGAGCGATCTGCGCGCGCGGAAGTCACTCACCCCAATGGAAGCCTCCCAAAGAGCGCATGGCATCGCCGCGCTATTGGATAATTGGAAAAGCAAAGTGGTTGCCGGTCAGCCTGCGACGTCGTTGTGCCCATCCTTAGCGACCGTGCTTGTGCCGAACTTCAGGCCCCGCTCGACGTTCGTAACGGGCTTTGCCACGGCTTGATTGGCATTTATGGCAGATGAAGAGATGCCTGCAAAACTGCGTTGGGAACTGAACGGCAAGAACGATCAACTCGGGAAGAGTTGCAGGCATCATTCGAATGGCTGTCCAAGGTTCCTGCGCCTTATCGATAATATCCAACCTATCATTGGAGCGCGTTGGAAGTCGGCAATTGATAATACCGAAAACCGTGAATGGTGGCTGACGGAGTTTGCGCTTAGGCCCCAAACGACTGACAGATTTCGCCACTTGCTTGTCGCTTTCGATCGGTCAAATGCGGATCGACGGCTGCAAGCAGGCAATCGTCCAGCGGCAGCAGCGTGCCGCTGAAATGCCACGACCATACTTGCTCGGTCGGCTTTTTGAACGAGGGGTCTCGGCCCGACTTCATATCTCCACTGTCACTGCTGGCCATTTCGCCACCGTATTGGATGATCCCCAACTGGCTCAGTGTCGCAAACAAGCGCGATCACCGTATCGCTGCGCTGAAGGCGTGCGTGGTCATGGCGCTCCCCTGACGAACTTGTCCCATATGGCTTCCTTTCATTCCAACGAAAGGGCCGCACCATCAAACCGTGGGATCAAACACCTAACAAGGGTGGTGAATTCGGCGGTTTCGCGTCGAGCCTTCGTTCCGGCTTTTGGCGGCAAAGCTCCCAAAACCATTTGATATTAAACAAGTTTTTCGTTAATAAATATTAACAATAATTTAAGGAGGTCTTATGAAAAAGCGGTTTCTGGTTGCTTTAGCCCTATCTGCTTCGTTGTTGGGCTCGACGGCCGCGAATGCAGCCTCGATTATTTATACGTTCTCGGGTGACTTTGAAGGCACTTTGGCGGGAGCGGCCTTCTCGACTCCGGCGGTTTTCACTGCCGTTGGTGACACCGACACGTTGTCGATGACGGGCTTAACCAAATACGTGAACCTGACCTCGGTCTCTGCACTAGCGGGTGGAACCACGTACAACATCCTTTCGACCACGCAGTTCTACCTAGGCGGCAATTACGCCGGGCTGTCTTTGGTTCAAACGGCGACGGAGGCGGCGCTTTTTGGCACTGGCCCAGGTTTGCCGGCTATGATGCCGTGTCCAGCTTAGCAACTACGCCCCTGACTGACTATTTTACTGGCCCTGTTAGCTTTAACGGACAAAGGCACGGTCACTTTGTCTTCGTTCTCCAATGGGTCTTTCGGTGCTGTCGCGAATGTTGCCGCAGTGCCGGAACCTGCGACTGGGCCATGATGCTGCTTGGTTTTGGCGCTATTGGCTTGGAGTGCCGCCTGGTGCGAAGACGATACAGACGCAGGTGCGATTTGCTGTCTGATCTCTAAGCATAAGCAAAATTTAACGCCGCTGGTCCCAAAGGCTGGCGGCGTTTTGCTGTCAAACGCAACCTATACCCGATGGGCCTATTCCGGCGGTTCGAAGCAGAACTAGGTGGGATACCTGCATCGCTACGGCCTGATCCGTTGCCGCTCCAATGGCTGGCCCACCGGATACGCTCCCCACGTTCAGTCGAACGGGAAATCCAAGGCTGAGCCCCACAATGAAGTGGCCCATTTCGTGCAGGACTATACCCAGCGGTGCCAACACAGCGCCGCAACTCGCTAGACTGACGAGTTCGCGCCCGACAAATCTGCGCTCGGATGCCGCACCATCGGTAGCCACCTTAAATACCCCCGTTTGCCTGCCTCCGATACTACCTGCTGATGTGGTTTGCAGAATGGCAGCTTACACCCGGTTCGGCCATAGGCGACACTGCTTCGCTGCCCGAAACCGGTCCGGCAGATCGCCTGGCAAATCGGAAAAAAGCGGCCTGCCTGAACCCGATCAAAAGGGGACCTTTGAGATCTAAGCTACCTGCCAGCCAACGACTAATGCATGGACAAAGGTCTGGGAGCGTTAGCAACAGCAGACCTGCAACTTTTCAGAGCTGGTCCGAATACGGGTAGATCTATTTTGTATTGCCGCACAGCTGGCCAAAAATGTTTGCCGCATCGGACAGAACGATCATTTCAGTGTCATGGTTGCACATATCGAATAATTTCGTTGCATCGTGATTTTCATAAAAAATCAATTAGATAGTCGCCAACCCTCGATCGTAGTGAATGCAGAATTAACTATTGCAAATTTGCATATTTCAAAAGGTTTCCCTCATGAAATCACGATATCTCTTAGCGAGCAGCGCGATCGCCGCGAGCCTTCTATCTGCTGTGCCTGCATCAGCTGCTACATTGCTTGATCTAAGCGGATCGAGAAATGCCACACACTCGAAGTCGATCCTGTGATCCCTGATCGTGTGAACAATCAGCCGTTGCTTGGTGGCAGCCAGATCTTTTTTGACAATGTCGCTGGAACATTCAACGGAGTCGCCGGAACCGGAAACATCAACTTCGGCTCAGGCGACATCCTCGCGGCATTGAACATAAATGCTCCCGGGCTGGGATTTACCCAATTTGGCGGGACGGACCTATTTTCGTTCGTTAACGGTCAGCCGGTGTTCAATACGGGAACCTTCAATTTTTCTGGCATAGTAACGGGTCGAAGCACTTTGACCATTTCAGAAGTGTCCGCAGCCGTACCTGAACCCACGACATGGGCGATGATGCTTATTGGTTTTGGTTTTATTGGCGGGGCAATGCGCAGTGCAGCGGAGGCAGAAAGTTACCGTCTCTTACGCCTGACTACCCTCGCAGATGGCTAAAGCGCCGCGAGTGGAAACACTGGCGGCGTTTTGCTGTTGCCGAGAACGGCAGCTATCCACCCCATTTCGGCGATTACGGTGACCGTTCGGTTGGTTGGACGCGGAAATTGCGATCTGGGCGGACGGTGGGCGCGATTTTTGAACCGACTTTACCAAGGCGTGACCACATCGAAACGAGCAATTCGGAAGTCAGGACAGGGTGGGTAGTCGCTGGGTTCTACCGGCCGGACCACAATAGTAGAGCGACTGCCTTGAATTTGCTCGGAATCTCGAAATGACTATCTCATCTGGTGCATATCAGCCCATGGGAGGCGACGCTGGGGCTGTTTGCGGGCGCGGCGCGGTCGCTGGCGCCCGGCACGCCTTTGATCCTATATGGCCCCTATTTCGAACCCGACGTGCCGACGGCGGATAGCAATCTGGCGTTCGATGCCAGCCTGCGGATGCGTGATCCCAAGTGGGGGCTACGCGACGTCGATGACGTCAAGGCGGCCGCTGCAGCGGTCGGGCTGCCCTTTGCCGCACGCCGCGCGATGCCCGCGAACAATCTGATGCTGTGCTTTCGCCGCACCTGATGCCGGTAGCAGGGTAGGTGATCGCCGCTTTACCTGCCGCGCGCAGCCGCTAGCCTTTCCCCAATTGCACGCAAAAGATGCGATTCGAGGAGAGATATTTCATGCCCCGCGACGTTTCGGAGCTTTTCACATTCGACGAATTCCTGACCCATTGGGCCAGCGAGCGCGCCGACCGCGTAGCACTGCGCGAGGAAGATCGCGTTTATACCTATGCCGAACTCGACGAAGCGACCGCGAAGGTCGCCTCGGCGCTGTTCGCAGCGGGGCTGCAAAAGGGCGACCGGATCGCTTGGATCGGCAAGAACAGCGACCTTTATTTCATCCTCTTCTACGGCGCCGCGCGCGCCGGGATCGTGATGGCGCCGATCGGGTGGCGGTTGTCGCCGACCGAATGGGCGTTCATCGTGAACGATACGCAGGCAAAGATGGTGTTCGCCGGACCGGGGTTCGACACGCTCGCCGATCAGCTTGCCGGCAAGCTCGACCATGCGCCCGCCATTGTCAGCTCAGCCGAGGCGCGGGCGATGATGGATGGGGCGGCGCGGACGGCCTTCGCGCCATCGGGCATCGATGATGCAGTGCTCCAGCTCTATACATCGGGCACGACCGGCAATCCCAAGGGCGCGGTGCTGTCGAACCGCAACCTGTTCGCGCTGCGCAAACATTCCAGCGACCTCGACATGCCCTATACCAAATGGGACGACGACGAGGCGGTGCTGGTCGCGATGCCGTGCGCGCATATCGGCGGCACCGGGCTGGGCATCATGGCGCTCGCTGCCGGGCTGCCCGGCGTCATTCTCGCCGAATTCAATCCCGACGGGGTGTTCGACGCGGTCGAGCAGCATGGCGTGACGCGCTTTTTCATGGTTCCCGCGGCGCTGCAATTCCTGCTCATGCACCCGCGCTGCGCCAGCGTCGATTACAGCCGCCTCAAATATATCCTCTATGGCGCCGCGCCGATCCCGCTCGAATTGCTGCGCCAGTGCATCCAGATGTTCGGGGCGCAGTTCATTCAAGCCTATGGGATGACCGAAACCACCGGCACTATCTCGATGCTGCCGCCGGAAGACCATGATCCGGCGGGCAATGCGCGGATGCGCTCGGCGGGCAAGCCGCTGCCGGGGGTCGAGATCAAGATCCTTGGCCCCGATGGCGAGGAGATGCCGGTCGGCGATGTCGGTGAGGTGGTGACTCGGTCGTCGAACAACATGCAGGGTTACTGGAACTTGCCGGAGGCGACCGCCAAGACGGTCAGCGCCGACGGCTGGATCCGCACCGGCGACGCTGGCTACCTCGACGAAGACGGCTATCTGTTCATCCATGACCGGATGAAGGACATGATCATATCGGGCGGCGAAAATATCTATCCCGCCGAAGTCGAAAGCGCGATCTTCGGCCACCCCGCGGTGCAGGAGGTCGCGGTGTTCGGAATCCCCGACGACAAATGGGGTGAGAGCGTGAAAGCCGTTTGCGTCGCCAAGCCTGGCATGACGGTCGAAGAAGCCGACATCATCGCCTGGGCGCGCGACCGCATCGCGCCCTTCAAATGCCCGCGCAGCGTCGATGTCATCGACGCGCTGCCGAGGAACGCGAGCGGGAAAATTCTGCGCAAGGATTTGCGGGCGCCGTATTGGGCGGGGTATGCGCGGATGGTAAATTGATGGTCTGCTAGCGGCCCGAACGCCAGCCGTCGCCCCCGCGAAGGTGAGGCTCGCTGTCGATTTGTGCAGCGACGCACGAATAGGCCGCTTGCGGCCCCTGCCTTCGCTGGAGCGAAGATTGAGGCAATTGTCCGCCCCCACTCTCAAGCCGCCTCAGCCGCTAAACCTTCTGCCGCTCGCGAGCCCGCACAAAACCCTGGCGCGCCAAGCACCGTGCCAGCCACGCCTTGGTTGCCTCGCCGAGCACATCGTCGGCCCCTAGCGTCGTCGCGAGAAACGCAGCATATCCGATCCCAATATCCGCAATCGTGAACCGCTCCGCGACCAGCCACTCGCGCCCGTCGCCCAGCGCTGCCTCGATGCTCTTGGCACGGCCGCCGAAGAAGGCCTTGTAATCGTCGACCGCCTGCGTCAGCCGCCGTTCGGGGGCCTCGACCCGCGTGTAACGGATCATGATTGCAAGCGGGAAGGTCAGCGTCGCGTCGCTGCGGTGCAGCCAGTTGCGATAATCCCAAAAATCGACCTCGTCGCGGCGCACCTCGAGCGGCGTGCCTTCGGCGATGCGTTCGCAGATCGCGGCGGACTCGGTCATCAGCCGCCCGTCTTCGATCCAACCGGGGATCGTCATCAGCGGGTTCACCGCGCGATAATCGGGCTCGAAGGCGCGCGGCGGGAATTTCAGGACGCGCAGGTCGACATCAATCCCGGTCTCCTCGACCGCCCACAGACAGCGCAGCGAACGGGCGTCGGGGCAGTGGTACAAAATCGGACGCGTCATGCGGCAACCTCCTTCGGTCGGTTGATATGGCGGCGATGCTCGCGCCAGGCGATGAACAGCCCCGACGCAACGATCAGCGGCGCGCCGACCCATGTCGTGTCGGCGGGCAGGGTGCCAAAGAACCACCAGCCCGCTGCAATTGCCCAAAGCAGGCTGGAATAATCCATCGGGATCACAACCGCGACGGGGGCGAGGCGCAGCGCGCCGGTCAGCGACAGTTGCGCAACGGCGCCAAGGAAACCCAAGGCGACGAGCAGCAGCCACTCGTGGCCGTTATGCGGCGTGATGACAAAGGGCAGGGCGATGCCCAGCGGAACTATCGACAGCAGGCTGAACCAGAACACGATCGTCGCGGCATGCTCGGTGCGGCCAAGATCGCGCACCGCAATCGTGATCAGCGCGGTCATGATCGCACCCGCCAGCGCGACGAGGGTGCCGACGCCATGTGCGCCGTCGAATCCGCCCGCAAAGCTCGCGAATGGATCGAGCACCACAAGCACGCCGACAAAACCGATGATCACCGCGCTCCAACGCTGCCAACCCGTCGCTTCGCCAAGCAGCAGCGCGGCGAAGATTACCGCAAAGATCGGCACTGACAGGCTGATCGTCGTCGCCTCGGCCATCGGTAGCAGGATCATCGCGCCGAAATTGCACGCCATTCCGGTCAGTCCCATCAGCATCCGCCGCGCGTGCGCGCTGATGCGGTTCGTCCTGAGCGATGCAAAACCCCCGGTCGCCTTTAACCACAGCAGCAGGAAGGGCAGCACCAGCGCCTGCCGCCAGAACAGGCTCTCGACAATATGGATGCCCGCGCGATCGACATATTTGACCACCACGAACATCAGCGACAGGCTGGCCATCGCCAGCAGCCGCAGCGCGATACCGCCGAGGATGTTTTGCGGTGCGGCGGTGGAAGGGGCGATGGCAGATGTCATGCGAATTTGCGCATATCAGGCGGCTGCGCGCGCGCAAGCCGTGATCCCCCTTGCCCCATCCTTGCAATCCGGCTAGTGGCGCACTCCGGCCTAGGGGTATAGCTCAGTTGGTAGAGCATCGGTCTCCAAAACCGAGGGTCGTAGGTTCGAGTCCTACTGCCCCTGCCAGAAACCATTGAAATCGATGAATAGATATTCACCCCTTGCGGGGCGGAAAGCATCGATTCTGTCGTTGGCCCGTTTTCGACACACCCGTTGTTTGAAATGCTGAGATCACCATATCGAGTCCTGTTGCCCCAGCCGGGTCGTAAAATCACCAAGAGGCCACGTCCTCCCTGCGTCATGCGCGGGATTGCAAGTCCGGGATGGCCCGGCGGCCCGATGCAAAGGAGGCTGTCATGGCCTGGATATATCTCGCAATTGCTGGCGCTCTCGAAATCGTCCGGGCGTTTTCGATGAAACAATCGGATGGCTTCACCCGGCTTGGCCCATCGCTGGTGACCCTCGTGGCGGCATTTGCCAGTTTCGCGTTGCTGGCGCTTTCGATGAAATCGCTGCCGTTGGGTACCGCCTATACAATCTGGACCGGGATCGGCGCCGTCGGTGCGTTCGTCGTCGGCATCGCCGTGTTGGGCGAACAGGCGAGCGCGATGCGGATATTCGCTGCGGTGCTGATCGTCAGCGGGCTGGTATTGATGAAATTGTCGTCACCGGCCTGAGCGGCCCACGGTTGTGATTGTCGGCCAAGCGCCGCCGGTATCGACGCGCGCGTCGATACCGTAGACGGCGCACAGCCGCTCGGTGGTCAGCACCTCGGCGGGCGTACCGCAGGCGACGACTCGCCCATCGTCGATCAGTAGCAGCCGGTCGCAATAGCGCGCGGCGAGGGTCAGATCGTGGAGGACTGCGATGACCAGCGCGCCGTCGGCCGCTTCGGCACGGAGCAGGTCCATGACGTCAATCTGGTGGCCGGGGTCGAGGCTGGCGAGGGGTTCGTCGACAATGAGGGCTGGCGCCTCGACGGCCAGGGCGCGGGCGAACAGCGCGCGGGCGCGCTCGCCTCCTGACAATTCGGTCGCGATCCGATCGCGCAGATGGAGCACATCGGCACGTTGCATCGCACGTTCGATTGCTGCGGTATCGGCGTTGCTGATCCGCGACATCGGCGCGAGGTGCGGCAGGCGGCCCAGCCCGACCAACCGTTCTACGGTGAGCGGCCAGTGCAGCAGCTGACCCTGCGGTACATAGGCGATCCGCCGGGCCAGATCGGCGCGCAGCATCGCGGCGACATCGATGCCATCGATGCGAATTTGCCCTGTCACGGGGACGAGCGCGAGCATCGCGCGGGCGAGCGTCGATTTTCCCGCGCCGTTGGGACCAACGATGGCCGTCAGCGTGCCGGGGCCGAATTCGGCGGACACGTCGCGGACGACGGCGCGGCGGCCGAGAGTCACGCCGACCTGGTCGAGGACTATGCTTACCATAGGCGCCGCTCCCGCATCAGGTGAAGCAGGAAGACCGGCACGCCCAAGAAGGCGGTGACGACGCCCAATTTCAACTCGCTCGTCGTTGGGATGATCCGCACCCCCAGGTCGGCGAGAGTCAGCAGAGCCGCTCCCCCGATCGCCGAAGGCAGCAGGATCGCCGACGGGCTACGGTCCGTGAGGGGACGGACCAGGTGCGGTACGATCAACCCGACAAAGCCGATTGCGCCCGCCACCGCCACCGCGCCGCCCACGCCGATGGCGGTGCCAAGCAGCAGGCGCAGGCGGGTGCGTTTAAGGTCGGTCCCCAGCGCCTGCGCCGCGTCTTCGCCGAGCGTCAAGGCATCGAGTGCGCGGCCGTCCCACAACAGCATCGTGCTGCCAACCGCGATGCAGGGCAGCGCGACCCACAAATGATCGAACGATCGATTTTCGAGGCTGCCGAGTAGCCAGGTCATGATCTCCATTGCCGCAAACGGATTCGGCGACAGGTTGAGAGCCAGGCTGATTCCGGCGCCCGCCAGCGTCGCGACGGCGAGACCGGCGAGGATGAGGGTGAGCGGGCTTTCGGCGTTGCCGGACAACAGGAACAACAGTCCCAGCGATAGGAGGGCGCCGCCGATGGCGAGCAGCGGCAAAACCGCCGGATGGATCTGCGCAAGACCAAAATATAGGGCTGCCACCGCGCCGAGCGCCGCCGCGTTCGATGTCCCGAGCACCGATGGTTCGGCGAGCGGGTTGCGCAAATAGCCTTGTAGCGCGGCGCCGGCGAGGCCGAGCATGGCGCCGACGGCAAGCGCAAGCAGAGCCCGCGGTAGGCGCAGGTCGAAGAGAATGATCGACGCGATATGGTCACCGTTGCCGGTCGCGGCAGCGAAGAGCCGGCCAAGCGACAGATTGACGGCCCCTACCAATAGGGAGGCGATCGCCGCGACGACTGCCAGCGCTGCCAAGACTCCAATCAGCAAGGGACGTGAGACGGAGCGTTTCATCGCGCGTCCCCGTCGTGCCGCGCGATCTGCGCGGCGATGCTGCGCGCCGCCTTGGTGTAGGCGGGGCCGCCGCAGACCGTCCAAGCCTCCGGCACCACGATCCGCGGGATGTCCGACAGGGCGGGATGGTGGAGCATTTCGCTGCCCTGATCGTCGATGATGGTGGTGGCGCGCTCGACGATCAGGAAATCGGGGCGTGCGGCGACCATTTCTTCAAGACTCAGTTGCGATAGTGGCGGTTTGCCGAGCTTGCCGGCCAGATTGACCAGCCCGACGCGCGCCATGATCTCGTCAACCAGCGTTTCGGTGCCGGTCAGATAGCCGCGCCGCTGATAATAAGCGGCGACGCGACCGCGTCCCGGTTTCGGCATGTCGCCAAGTTCGTGCTCCATTCGGGCGATCAAAACTGTACCACGTGCGGGATGGCCGACGGCGGCAGCGGTCTGGTCGATGGTGCGATAGATTTGATCGAGCCGGTTCGCGGTTTCCAGATCGAGCCATGAATAGCGGTCCGATGGCAATGCCGTCAGCGCTGCGCTGCCGCTGGCCGGCATGCCGACGACCAGATCGGGATCGATCGCTAATATCTGTTCGGCCGAGTTGCTGAGCAGCTTCAGCCCCTGCGCCGCCGCGGCCGCGTCCGACATGCCTGGATCGACGGCGTTGCGCGTCAGTCCGGCGATCTGGTGGCCATCGGCAAGCGCAAGGACGAGCTGGTCGGTGCAGAGATTCATCGAGACGATGCGCTGGGGCTTTTCGGCTGGCGCAGGAACACGGCTGATCACCGTCGCGGACAGGGCGCCCGCGATCGCGACCGATGCGGTCGCGGTCATGGCCAGGAGGCGGATCGACGCAATCAACTTGCCGCTGCTCGCGGCGTCAAGCGACGCTTGCTTTGCGTACCGGTCATGCTTCGTCTCCCATCCAGACGGCGCTGCCGAGCTTAACCGACAGCGCCCCCTTCATCAGAACCGCGCCCGAATGCCGCCATAGGCGGCGCGGCCATAGGTGCCATAATTGAACGCTGTCGCATAATCGGCGTCGAGCAGATTATCGATGCGGCCGTAAAGTTCGACGCGCTCACTGACGGCGAAAGCGGCGCGCACCCCCGCGAGCGCGTAACCATCGAGCCTCACCGTATTTGCGGCATTATCGAAACTGTCGCCGACCATCGTGATCGTCGCGCCGGTCGATAGCCCGAACGACCAGTCATAGTCGGCTGACAGGCTGACCGCATGTTCGGCGCGGCGGGGAAGGCGCTTACCCTCGAAGGCTGGACGCCCCGACCGGTCGCGTGCATCGGTGTAGCTGTAGGATGCGGTGACGTTCAGCGCGTCGACGGGCCGCAACGCCAGCGTAGCCTCGACGCCCTTGGCGCGAGTGTGGTCGATATTGCCATAGGCGAAGGTCGCATTGTCGTAATTGATCTGGTTGATGGTGTTGCGCAGGAATGCGGTCAGCGAGATCATCGCCCGGCCATCCGCCAGACTCTGGTCGATGCCGAGGTCATAGCTTTTGGACTGCTCGGGGCGCAGCGCCGCATTGCCGCTGAAACTGTCATAGAGCTGGTACAGCGACGGCGCCTTGAAACCTTCGCCATAACTCAGGCGGATATTGGTCGCGCCCTCATTGGGCGAATAATTGGCGTTGGCGCCGAAGGTCGTCGCACCGCCGAACTGGCTGTGATCGTCGTGGCGGATCCCGCCGGTCAATGAGAAACCGGCCACCGGCTGAACGATTCCGAGGGCATAGACGCTGTCGATGTTGGCACGCGCAGTGTCGGTCGAACCAAAGCCGAAGAAGTCGTAATCGGGGCGCTCATGCTCGTATCCGAAGATCAGCTTCGCTTGTGCGGCCGGGCTCACCACGCCCTGATATTCGAAGCGGAGGTTGGTTCCCGAATAGCCATAATCGGGTGCCGTGCCGCGCACGAAATAATAATCGCGCTCGTTGCGCAGCCAGGTCACCGCGGCGCGGCTGGTGAAGCGCCCGTCGAACAGGCCGAGGTTGACGCCCGCATAACCGACATATTGATCGAGCTTTGCGACGTCGCCGCTATCTGCGGGCGCACCAAAAAAGCTGTCATAATCGAGATCGGCGTTGATGTAATAGCCGCGCAGGTCGAGGCTCAGCGCGTCGGTGAACGCGATTTTTAATCGCGCGTTGCCAGCGAAATTCTTATATCCGTCGCGCTCGGTGCCGACCGTCGCCGACGAGATCCCGTCGGTGCGGAAATAGGCGCCGCCGATGCCGCCCGACACGGAGCCGGCCGTGGCTGACATATCGGCCTTGGCGTTGAGCGTATCGCTGTAGCCATATTCGGCCGCAGCATTGGCGGCGAAACCCTCTGCGGGGGTCGCGGTCATCAGGCTGACGACACCGCCGATCGCCTGGCTGCCGTGGACGACCGAGTTCGACCCTCGCAGCACCTCGATCCGGCTGATGTTGCCGGTCAGCAGATGACCGAAATCATAACCGTCGCCGATGCCGCTGGGGTCGTTGATCTTCACCCCATCGATCAGGACCAAAGTCTGCGTTGTTTCCGCCCCGCGGATCGAGATGCCCGCGACCGAGCCGGTGCTGCCGGTGCGGCTGAAGCGGACGCCGGGGGTGGTTGCGAGCATGTCGACGACATCAGTCGTCTGCCGCCTTTCGATGGTTTCGGCGTCGATCACGGTAATCGCCTGACCCACCTCGTCGCGCGATTGTGCGATGCCCGATGCGGTGACGACGATATCGTCCGAATTGCGAATTTCCTGCGCAGCGACGGGCGTCGCAGCGACAAGGGCTAAAAGAGAAATGCTCGAATATTTCAACATGGGAGACTCCCGCACGCCGGCAACGAAGGCGGAGCCTGCCGAAACGCGCGCGCGATCGACCGATGACGGCGTCGCAAGAGGCGTAGATGCCTGCGGCCCCGACACCGAAGCGGTTCCACCGCTTGGTCGTCGCTCGACGGAATCGTCCGTGCCGCGGCCTTTCCCTGGGCCTTGGCAGTGAGCGACCCACGCCGGCAGGTCTCCTGGCTCGCGGGTCAAGGCTTGATGCACGCCTTCCCAGGTTGCCCCAGTGGCTGTTCGGGCCGAAACCCGAACGGTGCATCTTGCTCGCCGCTTACAGTTGCAGGGACAGCCTCGGCTTCGGGGGTTCGCGACGAACCCCGTTACCGCGTTCCCATTTTAAGCCCTTTCGGGCACCGGCGCGATCTGCGCGGGGCGAACCCCGCACGCGCCGCCCATAGCGGAATGGCGGCTTTGCGCAATCGGCTTTATTGACGCTCGACGACCATCGCCGCGCCGACCCCCATCGCGCCGGTCAGTACGACGAGGCCATATCGGCCGCTGCACGCATCGAGTGCGTCGAGCAACGTCGAGATGAGGATTGCGCCGCTCGCCCCCATCGGATGGCCCTTGGCGAGATGCCCGCCGCCGACATTGACCCGCGCCGGATCGGCGTCGCGGTCGCGCAGGAACTTGGCGATGGTGACGGCGAAGGCCTCCATGAACTCGATGCGGTCGAGGTCGGCGAAGGTAAGTCCTGCACGCGCCAGCACCTTGTCCATCGCGGCAAAACCTGCAGTCAGCGATGCAGCCGGATCGCCGCCGCTTTCGGCAAATGCGACAACGCGCGCGCGGGGAGAGGGGCCAAGACCTTCGGCGCCGACCAGCGCGAGCCCCGCGCCGTCGCATATCGGCGGTGCGTGCGCGATGCTGTGGAGGGGCGCAAAGGTGGCGCCTTCGAGTGCACCGGCATATTGATGTTGCAGGTCTCCAAACGCAGCCGGAGTGGCGGCGAGCGATTCCGCTGTGGTTTGCGGACGGATGCACTCCTCGCCGCTGAGCGGTCCGGTGGCGACGCGCGACTTTTGGAGCGCGGGGTCGGCGTCGGTGGCGGCGGCCTTCTGCTGCGAGGCGAGGGCGACCGCATCAAGATCGGCGCGGGTGATGCCCTCGGCATTGGCAAGGCGGTCGGCGGCGAGAACGGGCGGGACAAAGCGCGCGCAAGGGGGGAGGCTGTCGTCCGAGTAAAACGCGGCGCGGTCACTCAAAAACGCGGTTGCGCTCATCGACTCGACTCCGCCCGCCAGAATGCAGCTGGATTCGCCGCTCGCCACTTTGGCGACGGCCTGACCGATCGCCGACAGGCCCGAGGCGCAATAATTGTTGATGCTGTGCGCCGCCGTGGCATCGGGCAGCCCCGCATGGAGCTTCGCCAGCATCGCAATATGCCCACCCTGCGCGCCGCTCTGCGTGACACAGCCGAGCAGCAGCGCATCGGGGCTCGCGGCAACATCGCCGCACCGGGCGGCGAGCGCAGCTACCTGTTGGCGCACCAGTTCCTGCGGACTTAACCCGGCGAGGCCCCCGTCGGGCCTTGCTTTGCCGCGCGGGGTGCGAACAGTGTCGTAAAGATAGACGTCGGTCAAAATCAGGTGCCGACGACGAAGCTGACCGCGGTGGTCGCGCTGCCGCCGACGTTGAAGGTCCCGAAATTTTTCGCGCCCTCGACCTGATAATCGCCCGCGTTGCCGGTCACCTGCCGCCAGCTGTCGAGCAGCATCCGCACGCCGGTCGCGCCGACCGGATGGCCCAGTCCAATCAGGCCGCCCGACGGGTTGACTGGCAATTTGCCGCCGAGCGCGATGGTGCCGTCCTCAACCGCGCGCCAGCTTTCTCCGGGCGGGGTGATGCCGAAATGGTCGATCGCCATATATTCGGTGATCGAGAAACAGTCATGCACCTCGACCCCGTCGCAGGCATAGACATCGGGCATTTCGGCGCGGCGCAACGCGTCCATCATCGCCTTGCGCACACTGGGGAAGACGTAAGGCTCGCCGCGGCTGCCCGCGACCTTGGTCGAATAGAGGAGGGGAGCTGTCGAATGGCCCCAGCCCTTTATCCGCGGAATGCTGTCGATCGGGATTCCGCGCCGCTTGGCATAGGCCTCCGCGACCTCGCGCGAGGCGAGAAAGATCGCAGCGGCGCCGTCGGTGACCTGCCCGCAATCGGACTTGCGCAGGCTACCCTCGATCAGTGGGTTGACCGCGTCATTCTCGCCGAGATGATCGTCAGTCATCGCCCAGCCGCGCGTTTGCGAGTTGGGATTCCTCTTCGCGTTGGCGAAATTATTGGCGGAGATGCCGCGGAGATGCGCGCGGTCGAGCCCGAAGCGTTCGTCATATTCCTCGGCAACGCGCGCAAACATCCACGGCCACAGATATCGTGCTTCCTGCGCCTCGCGCCCCGCCCAGGCCGCGGCGCCGAGATATTCAGCGGCGCGCTGGCTGGGGACGTTGCGCATCAGTTCGATGCCGAGCACGAGCGCGAGGCCATAGCGTTCGGCCTCGATCTCGGCGGCGGCGGCGAGGATCGCGATGCTGCCCGAAGCGCAAGCCGCCTCGTGCCGCGACGCCGGGATGCCTGCGAGGTCGGGATGGACATGGCCGAAGAATCCGCCGAGTTGGCCTTGCCCCGCGAACAATTCGCCGACGAAATTGCCGACGTGCGCAGTTTCGACCTCTTTGGGTTCGATGCCCGTCGCGGCGAAAGCTGCCTCGGCAACATCGCGGAACAGCTCGAATAGCCCGCCGCCCTCGCGTTCCATGTTGCGCGCAAAATCGCTCTGCGCGCCGCCCAGGATGAAGACGTCCTTCGCCATGTCAGGCTCCCTTTTCCAAAGTTGCGATCGCCTGCGCACGCACCTCGGTGCGCATCACCTTGTTGGTGACGTTGCGCGGGAGTGCGTCGAAGCGGAACAGGCGTTCGGGCAGTTTGAACACTGCCAGATCCTTTTCGCGCAGATAGTCGGTCACCTCGGGCAAGCCGACGTCGTTGTCACCTCGTGGGACGTAGGCGAGGCCGATGCGCTCGCCCATCGTCGGGTCGGGGAGCGAGAAAACGCACGCCTCGGCGAGCAGCGGATGTCCGCCGAGCAACTGGTCGATCTCTTCGGGCGAGATGTTCACCCCGCCGCGGATGATGAGATCCTTGCAGCGCCCGACGAAGCGATAGAAGTCGCCGCCTTCGGCAATCTCGAACAGATCGCCGGTGCGGAACCACCCGTCGTCGGTGAAGGCGGCGGCAGTCTGTTCGGGGGCGTTATGATAGCCTTCGAATAGCGACGGGCCGCGGATCTGCAATTCGCCCGATACGCCGTCACTCTCGATCGCATCGCCGCCGCCGGGCGGGACGAGGCGGCTTTCGATATTGGGTGCGCGGCCTTCGCCATAGGGTCGCTGATACTGCCCGCGACGCGGGAACAGGCTCGCGCGCTTGTCGGGGTCGGGCATGTCGCCTTCGCCGGTGATGAAGCTCATCCCCTCGTTCGAGCCGAACACGTTGACGATGATGATGCCGAGCTTTTCCTGGAAACCGCGCACCATTGCGGGCGCGAGCGGCGCCGAGCCCGATGCGATGACGCGCAGGCTCGATAGGTCGACCGATGCGAGCAGCGCCTCATTCTGGAGCAGCATATTGAGCACCGCTGGCGGCGCGATCGTCAGGCTCGGCCGCTCGGTGGCGATCTGTTTGAGGTAGATGGTGGGGTCAAAAGGATGGTGCAGCACCATCGTCCCGGCGCTCGTAAGCCAGCACATCGTGATGCCGCCGATGCTCGCCATATTGATGAGCGGAAAGGGGTTGAGTAGCACATCGCCCGGGCCGACCTTCATCGCCTCGTAGCCAGCGCCCGCGACCGCGATCCAGTGATTGTGGCTGCGCGGCACGCCCTTCGGGACGCCGGTGGTGCCCGACGTCCAGCAAATCGTGAAAATATCGTCCGCGTCGACGGGGTTGGCGGCAACATGCGCAGCGAGTGCGTCGGCGTCTCCCTTTGCCGTCGCGAGATCGAGCGCATTGGCGTGGGCGTCGGGGCCGAAGGTCATCAGCGCGATGCCGTTGAGCAGGGGCGCCGCGACGCCGACATGGTCGCAGCCCTTGACCTGCGTCGCGCAAACGAAGGCTTTGGGCTCAACCACGCCGATCATGCCCTTCAGCTCATGGCTACGATATTGCACCGCCGCCGGACTGACGATCGCGCCGATCTTTGCCGCGGCGAAATAGAGTGCGACGAACTCGCTGATGTTGGGAAGCTGAACGAGCAGCACATCGTCCTTGCCGATTCCGGCAACGACAAGGGCGCCCGCAAGCCGGTCGATTTCCGCCAACAGTTCAGCGTAGGTCAGCCGTAAAGGTTCGCCAAAAGCAAATTCAGCGCGGTTTGGCGCATCGACCAGCGCGAGGCGGCCCGCATGCGCGGCTGCATTGGCCGCAAACAGATCGGCGAAGGTTTGATCGCCCCACCAGCCGCTTTCCCGATGGCGCTGCCGCTTCTCCTCTCCAGCGACGATCACGTCAGGCGGTCAATACGCTGTTCGGACCCATGCCGATATCGTCGCCGCTCGCCCACACGCTGTGCGTTCCCGAACAGATGCGCTCGGGAAGGATGATCCGGCACACCGGCCCCGCCGCGATATTCTTGGCGTCAATCAGCACACATTCGGACTTGTCGGTTTCGAGGTCGGCGATGAACGAGACGAGATAGCCGTCGTCCTCGTCCTTGGCGTTGATGCGCGGCGCGAAGGGCGCTTCGCTGCCGAAGCGGCCGGGGCCGAATTCATATTCTTCGCTCGTGCGGTTCGCGAGGTCGTGCTTGACCAGCCCACGGAACAGAAACCAGCCCGGCTCGGGGATCGCGCTATACGCGTAACGATAGGGCTTGCCCGCATAGCGATGGTTGAACATCCCGAACTCGAGGTCGCGCTCGTCGAGCCGCTCTTCCTTGGTCTCGCCCGTCGCGAGGTTGAAGCGCCAGCGGTGCAGCCGCGGCTTGAGCAGCCCCTGATCAAGATACGCCATCATACGCTCCAAGCCCTCTGGGGCATTGGGATAGGATTTCGGCATCGGCTCTTCCTGATAATAGCCGTCGAGGATGATCTCGTCGCCTTCCTCCCACGCATTGAGCCAATGCAGCGTGTAGGTCGGCTCAGCCTCGAACCAGCGAATATCCTCCGGCTGCCCGTGGCGGGGGATGATCGCAAAGCGCGTCTTCTGGTCGGGATGAAACTGTACGACATGCAGCCGCTTTTCGAGCAGTTCTTCGTTCCAATAGAGCGGCATGTCATTGAGGATTGTGTAGTTTTTGGTGAACGCCATATCGTGCGGCAGCCGCGGTCCAGGCAGCGGCACCGGGATATAATGCTTCAACTTGTTGTCCGGCCCGACGACGCCATAATGCATGTAGGGCGCATGCTTCGAATAATTGAAAAACATAAGCTCGCCGGTCGCAAGATCGATCTTGCAATGCGCCGAAATGCCGTCGAGCGGCACCCAGCTTTCGGTGCCAAACTGCTCGAGCGTGAAAGGATCGAGCCGATAGGCTTCGCCGCACTGGTAGAAGGTCGAAATGATTTTGCCCGCGTGGATCGCGACATCGGTCGAGCTGCTATCCTTTAGCCACTCCTGCGCCCCCCAGCCGTGGCGTGTCGATTTGTGCGGCGGTTCCATGAGGCCCGCCCACAGCGACCGCCCGGCTTCCTTCTCGGCCGCAAATCCCTTGGTGCGGACAAAGCGGCTGCGATAGCTGGCGCGGCCGTCCTTGAACGAGATCGCATGGATCAAGCCGTCGCCGTCGAACGGGTGATAGCGCCCGATCGGCTCGTGGATCTGGTTCTCACCGGTGCGAACATAAACGCCGTCGATGTCGGTCGGGATAATGCCGATCACCTCGGCCTCGCCATTGGCGAAGATCGCGTTCCATTCGTTGTAGGTGGGTCGCCATGCGCCCTTCATATAGGGATGATCGTTCGGCTGGATCGTCGTTTCGATCGTCTCGACAAGTTGGGCGGTCATGCGAGGGCTCCTTCGGCGGGGGCAAAGCGCGGCCGAGCGGCGGCGGCATCATATTCGGAAACAAGGCGGTCGACGACCGCGGCAACGGGCTCGACGCCGCGCACCGTGCCGACGCCTTGGCCGGCGGACCAGACATTCTTCCATGCCTTCGCGTCGTCCTGTGCATCGGAGAAGTTCGGGCGCTTGTCCTCGGGCATGTTCGTGGGGTCGTAGCCTGCGGCGATCAGGCTGGGCTTCAGCCAGTTAGCGCTAACCCCCGTGATCCCCCTCGACGGCACGATATCCTCGGCGCCCGCGGCGACGATCATGTCCTTGTAACCCGGCACCGCCATGCTCTCGGCGCAGGCGATCAGCGACGTGCCGAGATAGGCGAGGTCGGCACCCAAAATTTCAGCCGCGCGGACCGCATGGCCGGTCGAGATCGCCCCGCCGAGCACCAGTGGTCCGTCCCAGAACTGCCGCACTTCCTCGACGAACGCGAAGCCCGCGGTCGCGCCGGTATGCCCACCCGCGCCCGCAGCCACGAGCACGAGGCCATCGACTCCTGCGGCCGCGGCCTTGCGCGCGAAGCCGACCGAATTGACATCGGCGAAGACCAGCCCGCCATAGCTGTGGATTTCGTCGACCACCCGTGCCGGGCTGCCGAGCGCGGTGATGACCAGCGGAACCTTGTGGCGGACGACGCAGGCGAGGTCTTCGGGCAGGCGGCTGTTCGACGGATGGACAACCAAGTTGACCGCCCAGGCGGCGGCATCGGGATCGTGCGATAGCGCCGCATCGATGCGGCTCACCCAATCCTCAAGGTCTTCGGAGTTCCGCGCATTGGGGGCAGGGAAGCTGCCGATCATCCCGGCGCGCGATGACGCGATGACCATCTCCGGCCCCGAAACAAGGAACATCGGCGCGGCAATCGCGGGCAGGCGCAGGTTGCGCGTCAGCGCGGGGGAAAGGCCGTGTCGCGGCACCAAATATCCTCTCAAATTATCTGACTTGCATAACGATACTTAAAGCTCTTATGAGTCGCAAGGCAAGAAAAACATCGCGGGCGGTGGTCGCCAAGACGATGCTGCGTGGGAGGATCCTTATGAAGAGCTATTTTGTTTCGCTGCTCGCTGCATCGGCGCTCGCGAGCCCCAGTATGGCTTTTGCGCAGGACGCGCCGGCTGACGATCAGGGCGGGCTCGAAGAAATCATCGTCACCGCGCAAAAACGAGCCGAAGGGCTGTCGGACGTGCCGATCTCGATCTCGGCGATCAGCGGCAAGCAAGCCGAAAATTACGGCCAGACCAACCTCGAACAGATTTCCTCCTCGGTGCCGAACCTGAAGATCACCCAGACCGCGATCGCCAATCGTATCGCGATACGGGGCATCGCCTCGGGTGACAACAAGGGCTTCGAACAGTCGGTCGCGATGTTCGTCGACGGCGTCTATTACGGCCGCGACCAGCTGTCGCGCCTTCCGCTCGTCGACATGGAGCGCGTCGAGGTGCTGCGCGGGCCGCAGCCGACCTTGTTCGGCAAAAATGCGATCGCGGGCGCGGTCAACATCACGACGCGCAGCCCCACCGACGAATTCGAAGGTTCGGTGAGCGGGTTGTACGAATTCAATCACAAGGAATTGCAGCTGACCGGGGTGCTGTCCGGACCGCTGAGCGAAGGCGTCGAGGCGCGCGTCGTCGGCTATTACCGAAAAATGGACGGCTATTTCTACAACGCGAAGCTCGATCGCGACGAGCCGAATGTCGATGAGAAATATTTCCGCGGCAAGCTCGAGTTCGATCGCGGCGGCCCCTTCGCTGCCGAGCTCAAACTCGAATATGCCGACTTTGAAATGAAGGTCAGCCGCGCGACGTGTTCGGCGCGGTCGGTAATTACAATACGGTCTTTCAGGGACCGTTTTTCGTCAGCACCAACCCCGATTATGTCCGCGAAGACAATGGCTATCAGAGCCGTAACAAGGTGTTCGGCGCGACGCTCAATGCCGACCTGGAGATCGGCGAGCATACACTGACCTCGGTCAGCTCGCTGCTCGATTACAAGACGCGCGAGATCGTCGATGTCGATTTTTCGGGGATCAGTTTCCTCGATGGCACCAATTTGCAGGAAGATTACCGGCAATTTTCGCAGGAACTGCGGCTGGCATCGCCCGGGGGAGAGGCGTTCAACTATATCGCGGGTGCCTATTATCAGCACGCCAAGCTCGATGTTGACGACCAGGTGCTGTTCAACTCGACCTTCCTCGCTTTGGGGCCGCCGTTCAACGCGATCGGCGACACCCGCAACGACCGTGTCTATTCGCAGAAGTCGGACCTGATCTCGGTGTTCGCGCAAGGCGAGCTGGCGCTGAGCGAACGCTTCCGCATCACCGCGGGCGCGCGCTTCAACCATGAGAAGAAGAGCGGCAGTCGCGCGCTGGCGATTGTGCGCGGGCCTCTTAACACCTTCAATCCGCTGGTCGTCGCCGGGACGTTCCGCGCGCTCAATATCGAGGCGCACAGCATTTCGGGCAAGCTGAGCGAAGACAGCTTCAACCCGATGGTCAACGTCCAGTTCGACGCCACCGACGATCTGATGGTTTACGCCTCGTTCGCGCGCGGCACGAAGGCGGGCGGTTTCGACATTCGCTCCAACTCGCTGCCGGGTTCGACCACGGTCGCCAAGCCCGGCGCATTCCAGTTCGAGGATGAAAGCGCCGACAATTACGAAGCGGGATTGAAATACAAGGGCCGCAATGTCGCGTTCAACCTGTCGCTTTATCGCACTACGTACAAGGATCTGCAGGTCAACATCTTCGACGGCACGCTCAATTTCAACGTCCGCAATGCCGCAGGCGCCCGCACGCAGGGGGTCGAAGCCGATTTCCGCGCCGCGATCGCCGACGGGCTGACGATCAGCGGTGCGGTCGCCTATCTCGACTTCAAATTCACCAACTTCACGTCGGGCCAATGCTATTATCTGCAGACGCCGGGGCCGGGCGGTTTCTGCGACTATACCGGGCTGCGCAATGCGCTGTCGCCAAAATGGTCGGGCAACCTCAACCTCGATTATACGACCCCGATCAGCAGCGACATGAAGGTGGCGTTCAACATCAACGCGGACTTCTCGTCGTCATACATCGCGTCGGCGAACCTTGATCCGCGCACGCATCAGGATGGCTACGTCAAGCTGGGCGCCAGGTTGGCCCTCGGGCAGATCGACAACCGGTGGGAAGTGGCGCTGATCGGGCGCAATCTGACCAACCAGCGTATCCTGCAAACCGCCAGCTCGATGCCTCTGGCCACGACGATCACGCGCAATGCCGGCAATGCCTATAACGGCATCGTCGATCGGCCGCGGACGATCGCGGTGCAATTGACGGGGCGCTTCTAAACCGGGGGGAGGGCGGTGCGCCGCCCTCCTGCCAGCCTTGTCGGTGTCCCGATCGTCGTTTAGGGGCGGCATGGACGGAAGGATGGCCAAAGCTTGCAGCACGATCGCACCATAAGGGCCTGTTCGATCTGGCGCGCGCTCGAGGTGGTCGGCGACGTGCCGGTGCTGCTGCTGATGGAACAGGCGCTGCTCGGCATCCATAGCTTCGACGAATTTGTTGCGCGCACGGGTCTCGCGCGCTCGGTGGTCAACGGGCGGCTGAAAAAGCTGGTCGAGGAAGATTGCCTGGCGAAAGTGCCGCGCAAGGCCGGTCGCGGCTTTCACTATATGCTTACCCAAAAAGGCCGCGACCAGTTTCCCAACGGCCTGATGATGCTGCGCTGGCAGCATAAATGGGAGGCCGATAGCCGCGACTTCCAAGTCCGGCTGCACCATGCGACGTGCGGCCACGCGACCGAGCCGGTGCCGACCTGTGCGCATTGCCATGCCGAAATCGACCCGCGCGACGTCGACTGGCGCGAAGGGCCGGGGCTGGCGCAGGTCGTCCCGCAGTATGAGCGTCGCCGCTTCAACGGCGATATCGGCGCGCGTCGGCCCGGCCGGCGACCGCTGGTCGACACGATGATCGAGCTGTTCGGTGATCGCTGGGCGACGCTGGTCGTCCGCGCGATGTTCACGCACATCAACCGCTTCGACGACATCCAGCGCGACACGCTGATGGCGACCAACATCCTGACCGGGCGCCTCGATCGCCTGAACCGACAGGGTATCATTCGGGCCGTGCCCTATTCCGACCGCGGCGACCGCTTCGAATATCGGCTGACCGCCAAGGGCCGCGACCTTTATCCTGTGCTGCTCGCGCTGCTCCAGTGGGGCGATCGCTGGTTCTCGGACGAGCGCGGGCCGCCGGTACTGCTCACTCACCGCCCGTGCGGTCACGACCTGAACATGGTCGTCGCGTGCAGCCATTGCGGCGACGAACTGCGACTGGACAACAGCCGCTTCACCGTCGAGGCGACGGAAACATCTGCCGCGAAATAATCATGCGCCGCCCACTGGCGCGCGCGGGGCCGACTGGTTACATGGGCCGCCACCAAACGAATCGCGCGTGCCGCCCCGAAATGCGGGACAGGCGCCGCCCGCACCAGAAAGTGGCCCCGATGGAAATCACGACCGGTCTGACCTTTGACGATGTGCTGCTGGTGCCCGGCCCATCCGAAATCTTGCCCAGCGACGCGATCCTCTCGACCCAGCTGACCAGCGAGATCAGCCTGAACATCCCGATCCTGTCGTCGGCGATGGACACCGTGACCGAGGCCGATATGGCGATCCTGATGGCACAGATCGGCGGCATCGGCGTGCTGCACCGCAACCTGACGATCGAAGAACAGGCCGCCGCGGTGCGGCAGGTCAAGCGCTTTGAAAGCGGGATGATCGTCAACCCGATCACCATCACCCCCGATGCACCGCTGTCCTATGCCACCGCGCTAATGGACCAGCACAGGATCTCGGGCATTCCCGTGGTCGAACCGGGCGGCAAGCTCGTCGGCATCCTCACCAACCGCGACGTGCGGTTCGCAGCCAATCCGGGCCAGCCGGTCCGCGAGTTGATGACCGCCGACAATCTGGCGACCGTGCGTCCCGGCGTCGGCCAGGACGAGGCGCGCAAACTGCTCCACCAGCGCCGCATCGAAAAGTTGCTGGTGGTCGATGACGATTATCATTGCATCGGGCTGATCACCGTCAAGGATATGGAAAAGGCGGTCAATTTTCCGGAGGCGACCAAGGACAGCAGCGGCCGCCTCCGCGTTGCCGCTGCGACCAACACCGGCGATTCAGGGGTTGAGCGCGCCGAAGCCCTGCTTGACGCCGAATGCGACCTGATCGTCGTCGATACCGCGCATGGCCATAGCAAGATGGTGGGCGAGACGGTCGCCAAGATCAAGAAACTGTCGAACCGCGTCCAGGTGCTGGCGGGCAATGTTGCGACCGGCGACGCCACGCGCGCGCTGATCGATGCGGGGGCGGATGGGGTGAAGGTTGGTATTGGTCCGGGTTCGATCTGCACGACGCGGATCGTCGCGGGCGTCGGCGTGCCGCAGCTCACCGCGATCCTCGACAGCGTCGAGGCTGCGTCGAAACAGAATATCCCGATCGTCGCCGACGGCGGCCTGCGCACGTCGGGCGATATCGCCAAAGCGCTGGCGGCGGGCGCTTCGAGCGTCATGGTCGGCTCGCTGCTCGCCGGCACCGCCGAGGCGCCGGGCGAAACCTTCCTGTTCCAGGGCCGCACTTATAAAAGCTACCGCGGCATGGGCAGCGT
Source organism: Sphingopyxis sp. (assembly GCF_016704835.1). Lineage (GTDB taxonomy): Bacteria > Pseudomonadota > Alphaproteobacteria > Sphingomonadales > Sphingomonadaceae > Sphingopyxis. Next base: position 118,209 of record NZ_JADIZJ010000006.1, read on the forward strand.
CGGCGCGATGGCGCGCGGCAGCGCCGACCGCTATTTCCAGCAGGACATCAAGGACCAGATGAAGCTGGTACCCGAAGGGATCGAGGGCCAGGTGCCGTTCAAGGGACCCGCCAAGGACGTCATCCATCAGATGGTCGGCGGCGTGAAAGCCGCGATGGGCTATACCGGCAGCCGCACCCTTGCCGATTTCCGCGACCGCGCCAAATTTGTGCGGATCACCAACGCGGGCCTGCGCGAAAGCCATGTCCACGACGTGTCGATCACCCGCGAGGCACCGAATTATCCAGCGGGTTGAATTTTTCGCTTCGTCATTGCGCGCGGAGCGAAGCAATCCATAGTCATGTATCCGCTCTGGATTGCTTCGCTCCGCGCGCAATGACGAAAGTAAAGACAGATTATGACCCCCGCCGCCCGCGTCCAGACCGCCATCGAGATCCTCGACGTCATCGCCGCCTCTGCGCGCGACGGCGGCCCCCCCGCTGACGCGATCTTTGCCGAGGCGATGCGTGCCCGCCGCTATGCGGGGTCGAAGGACCGCCGCGCGATCCGCGGCCTCGTCTATGATGCGATCCGCGCCGTGCGTTCGGCGCCGGCGTCCGGTCGCGCCGCAATGCTCGCTCTCGCCGATACCGACGCGGAACTTGCCGCGCTGTTCGACGGCGCCTCTTACGGCCCGGCCGCGGTCGGTGCCGATGAAGTGCGCGCCGAAACCGGGCTCGCCACCCCTGCGCTGATCAAACTGTTCGATCCGCTGGTCGGCAAGGCCGAGCACGCCGCGATGCTCGCCCGCGCGCCGCTTGACCTGCGCGCCAACCGCCTGCGCTCGAGCCGCGACGAATTGGCGATGATTTTCCCCGACGGCGAAGCGATCCACGGCCTCACCGACGGCTGGCGCCTGCCGGGCGAAACCGCCGCGGTCCAGCATGGCGCCTATGCGGAGGGGCAGTTCGAAGTCCAGGACGCGGCGAGCCAATATGCCGCCGCCGCGCTCGGCGCCGAAGCCGGGCAGGTTGTCATCGATCTGTGCGCGGGCGCGGGCGGCAAGACGCTCGCCATCGCTTCGGCGACGAACGACGAAGCCGCCATCCTCGCCTGCGACACCAACCGCGCGCGGCTTCAGCAGCTGGCCCCACGCGCGCACCGCGCCGGCGCGACGGGAATCGAAACGCTGCTGCTCAACCCGGGGCAGGAACGCGCGATGCTCGCTGAGCGGATGGGCAAGGCTGACCGCGTCATCGTCGACGCGCCCTGTTCGGGCAGCGGCACATGGCGGCGCAGCCCCGAACTTCGCTGGCGCTCGACCCCGGCGCGGCTGGACCGGCATGTCGCCGATCAGGCGAAACTGATGGACATCGGTGCAGCGCTTTTGGCGCCGGGCGGCAAACTGCTCTATGCTGTCTGCTCGATCATCGCTCGCGAGGGGCGCGCACAGGTGGATGATTTTCTGACCCGCCATCGCGGCTGGACCGCCGATACCGGCTATCTGCCCGACGGCGTTGGGCGCGCTGCGGGCGGCGGTTTTCTGTTCGCCCCGAAGCACGACGGGTGCGACGGATTTTTTCTCGCACGACTGACAGCGCCATGTTAGCATCCCCGCAATGAAAAGATGGGAGAATGCGATGCGCGTCGGTTTTCTGGCTCTGTCTGCGGGTTTAATCCTCGCTAGCCTGCCCACGGCATCTGATGCCCAGCGCGCCGACAACGACATCCTCCCACGTTCGATCGCGCTCCAGCAGCAAGGCCAGACGGCCCAGGAAGCTGGCGATCTCAACCTGGCGGTCGATTACTATGAATCGGCGCTCGCCGCGGATCCGCGAAACCGCTCGGCAATCATCGCGCTGGCGCAGGTCGCGCGCGTACAGGGGCTGCCGGGCAAGGCAATCGGCCTGTATCGCGAGGCGCTGGTTCTGGAACCCAATGACATCGTCGCTTTGACCGGGCAGGGCGAAGCGCTCGCCGACAAGGGCGCGCTCGAATTGGCGCGCGAAAAGCTTTCCGAAGCGCAGCGGGTTTGTGATAAAAATTGCCCGCAGGTCGCAGCGCTGGAAAAAACGATTTCATCGAGCGCATCGAAGCGCGTTGTTGCGGCGGAGGCACTGGTGCCGAAGCCGGTGGTTGCGACGGTTAGCTCGGCAAGCCAGAATTAGGCCGCGGCCAGCAGCCGGGGAACGGCAATTACCAGTCGTTTCCTGCCATTCGTCATCCCGAATCAAGTCCGGCGTGACGATGATGGAAAGGGTTCGCAACCGGTCGCCAGTTGAAATTAACCGACCAGCGCTCAGCCTCCGAGCCACCCCGTAACCTCAACTGCCACCTTATTGGCGGCGCGGGTCAGCGCTTCGCCGACCAGCTTGGCCTCGACCTCGGCGCCGATGGCTTCGCGCGCCTCGAAACGGCGCTGGCTCACGGTCTTGCCACCCGCCGACACCAGCATCGCCTGATAGACGACGACCGCCTCGCCGGTTCGCGCATCGACGCCGAATTCCATGAGCTGCCCCGCGAGTTGTTCGCCCGGCGCGGTCAGATATTGTCCCTCGTCGAGCACCACGCGCGATGTGCTGGCGGACACGGTTTCGGACACCAGCCGCTGGAACAGGCGGTTCGGGGCCTCCACCCACTGCGCGTCCTTGACGTAGGTGACGCTGCTATTGTCCTGCTGCACCGGGATGCGTGTCGTGCGCAGTTTCTGCGGTGCGGTCGGGATCAGGATCGTCAGTGTCGAGGCGTCGGCGGCGGTGCGCGCGGCGCCAGCGGATGGCGCGGCCGCTGAGTCGAGGGTGAGCAGGAAGGGCGGGGTCTTGCCGCCAAGGCCGACGCAAGCCGACAGCGAGACGGCGGCAACAGCGACGAGCAGCGGCGTGCGGAGTCGGCGGATCATGGGCTTGGTCCTCATTGCTTGTAATCGGGCAGCTTGCTGCCTCCCAGAACGGCGCCGGCGCCCTGCTGGTCGAGCTTGTCGGTCAGGCTGGACAGCGAGGCCGAGGTGCGTCGCAGGTCGCGGATCAGCGCATTGGCTTCGGGGATTGTCGTCTGGCTGAAGGTTTGCAGGCCTGGCCGCGCATCGGCGATCGCGCCTTCAAGCGTCTTCATCGATTCGTTCGCCGAGGCGAGGGTATTGCGCAGATTGGCCATTGCGGGATCGACATTGCGGTCGATCGTCCCCTGCGTTGCAGCGGCGAGGTTGCCGATCTGTTCGGCGGCAACCCCGGTCTGCTGGATTGCGATGCGCGTGTCGGCGAGCGCGCGTTCGATGGCGGGGCCATTGCGCGCGAGGATCGCGGTTGAGGCTTCGACATTGTTCAAAATGCCGCGCATGCTCGCCTGATTCTCATCGTCGGCTAGCTCGGCCAACCGCTCGGTCAGCGTCGACAGGCGCTGAAGCAATTGCGGCGCGGTATTAAGCAGTTCACCCAGCCCGCCAACGCGCGTCGGGATGACCGGTTTGCCGGCTGGCCCCTTGTCGGTGATCGGCGGCGCACCCTTGACTGCGCCGTCGAGCGAAATCTGCGAGACGCCGGTAAAGCCGACACCCTCGATCGCCGCGGTCGTGCCTTGCAGCACCGGAACGCCCTCGTTCACCTCGATGCGGACGCGGACGAACTGCGGATCGTCGGGCCACAGCGCGATTTCGCGCACCTGCCCCGACGGGACGCCGGAAAATTGCACCGCGGAGCCCTTGTTTAGCCCATCGACCGATTGTTTGAAGAAGACATCATATTCGCGCTTTTCCCCGCCGCTGTCGTTTGCCAGCCAGACGATGAAAAAGGCGAGCGCTGCGGTGAAGAGCAGGACAAAGCCGCCGACGAGGACGTTGTTCGAGCGAGTTTCCATCAGCTGTTCCTATCGCCGCTTCGCGGTTTGGTTCCCGCCGGCCGCAGCGCGGCCTCGCGGTCCGTTGAAATAATCCTGTATCCACGGATGCTCGGTGGCAAGCAGTTCCGGGATTGTCCCGACCGCGATCACCTTCTTTTCGGCGAGCACCGCGACGCGGTCGCAGGTGGCGTAGAGCGAATCGAGGTCGTGGGTGATGAGGAAGACGGTGAGTCCCATGGTGTCGGCAAGTTCGCGAATCAGCTCGTCGAACTTCGCCGCGCCAATCGGATCGAGCCCCGCGGTCGGTTCGTCGAGGAACAGCAGCGCCGGATCGAGCGCGAGCGAGCGCGCGAGCCCGGCGCGCTTGACCATCCCCCCCGAAAGTTCGGCGGGGTATTTTGGCCCGGCGTCGGGGGGCAGCCCGACCATCGCGACCTTGTATGCGGCAATTTCGTCGAGCAGCTTTTGATCGGTGCGCGGATAATATTCGCGCAGCGGCACCTGGATATTTTCAGCGACGCTCAAAGTCGAAAACAGCGCCCCACCCTGGAACATCACACCCCAGCGGCGGCGGAGGTCGCGCGATTCTTCTTCGTCGGAGATCGTGTCGAGCGTCTTCCCATACACCTCGATCTCGCCCGACGTCGGGGTCTGGAGGCCGATGATCGACCGCATCAGCACCGACTTGCCAGTGCCCGAGCCGCCGACAACGCCGAGGATTTCGCCCGACCGCACGTCGAGATCGAGATGGTCGTGAATCACTGCATCGCCGAACTGATTGACGAGGCCGCGAATGCAGATCGCGTTTTCGAAGTCGCCGGGCCGCACGGCGTCGGCAGCGGCGAGCTCTTCGGCAACCTGTTCTTCGATTTCTTCGCTCATCAATTCCATCCGATCGACGAGAAAAAGACAGCGAACATCGCGTCGAGTACGATGACGAGGAAGATCGCCGCGACGACAGCCGACGTGGTGCGCTGGCCGACTTCCTCGGCATTCTGGCGCACCTGCATACCTTCGTAACAGCCGGTGACCCCGATCAAAATGCCGAACACCGGCGCCTTGATGAGCATCGCCCAGAAGTCGGTCATCGGGATGATGTCGCGCAGCAACTGAACATAGGTGACCGGCGGAATGTCGAGCCCGATCCAGCAGAACACCCCGCCGCCGATGATCGCGCAAATGCTGGCGTAAAAGCCGAGCAGTGGCATCAATATCGTCGCGGCAGCAACGCGCGGCAATACGATTGCCTCCATCGGCGAGACGCCGATCGTGCGCATTGCGTCGATCTCCTCGGTCAGCTTCATCGTGCCGATCTGCGCTGCGAACGCCGAGCCCGAGCGGCCTGCGACCATGATCGCGGTCATCAGCAGACCAAGCTCGCGGATCGAGGCGCGGCCGACCAGATTGACGGTGAACACTTCGAGCCCGAACTGGCGCAGCTGCACCGCGCCCTGCTGCGCGACCACGATGCCGATCAGAAAGGTCATCAGCCCGATGATGGGGAGGGCGTCGACGCCAACCGATTGGAAGCGGGTGACGATGGCATGCCAGCGCAGCCGTCGCCGCGCCCGCAACTGGGTCCCCAGCGCCATGATCATCGCGCCGAAAAAGCCGATGATGCCGAGCAGCTCGTGCCACACCGCCATGCTGGCGACGCCAACCTGTTCGAGCATGCGGGTGAGGGGCGGGCGGCGGTCGCGGTGGACGCGATATTCGCTTTTGTCGCTGGCGAGCGCTTCGAGAAGTCGCTGCGCTTCGGGACTGGCGCCGGTGACTTTGGCGCCATGTTCCTTGACGGTGCGGGTGACGATCCAGGCACCGACGGTGTCGATCCGTTCGAGCGCCGACAGGTCGAGCGTGGCGATCGGGCCGAGCGCGTCGAGCCGCGCGGGCAGGTCACCCAGCCGCGCCAGCGTCAGCCGACCGGTGAAGCGGATGTCGGTGCCATTGGCACCTTCGCTTTGTTCGAAATCCGCTCTGGCCACCATCGTGCGGAGGACATTGTATTATTTGCCCCACCACGGCAAGCGAATCTGGTCCCCTTGGCCGCGGCGCGGCGGCACTCTATGACGGCCGGATGGAAACGCCTCCAATCGCCCCGCCGCCCGACTATGCCCACCGTGTGGCGATGTACGATATGGACCGAACGATAACCCGATCAGGGACTTATAGCGGTTTCTTGATGCATGTTGCGCGGCGGCGGCAGCAATGGCGTTTGCTGCTGTTGCCGTTCGTCGGGCTGGCGAGCCTCGCCTATGCGCTGCGCCTGATCGACCGATCGCGGCTGAAGGCGATCAATCTGCGGCTGCTGGTCGGACAGCGCTTTGCCCGCGCCGAAATTGCGCCGCTGGCCGAAAGCTATGCCGACAAGGTGGTCACGCGCGGGCTGCACCCCGCGGCGCTCGACCAGATCGCGGCCGACCGCGAAGCGGGCTACCGCCTCGTGCTCGCGACGGCGTCGTTCCATCTTTACGTCGACGCGATCGCCAAGCGGCTGGGCATCGACGATGTGCTGGCGACGCAGCTCGACGAGCCCGACGGTGCCGACCATATCCATGCGCGCCTGTCGGGCGACAATTGTTATGGCGACGCCAAGTTCGCGCGAATCGATGGTTGGATGGCGGCCAACGCGATCACCCGCGATAGCGCGCATATCCGGGCCTATTCGGACCATGTGTCCGACCACCCGATGCTGCGTTTTGCCGACGAGGCCGTGGCGACGACACCGTCGCGTGGGTTGAAGCGGTTGGCGCCGCAGATGGGGTGGCAGGTCGTCGACTGGCGGGGCCGGAAGTAGGCGGTCAAAACCTCCGTTATTGCGAGCGAAGCGAAGCAATCCAGAGCGGTGACCACATATTCTCGATTGCCGCGTCGCTTCGCTCCGCGCGATGAGGAGTTTAGACGGCGTCCAGCGCTTGTTCGAAATCGGCGATCAAATCGTCGGCGTCCTCGATGCCGATCGAGATGCGGACCAGATTGTCGGTGATCCCCATTAACGCCTTGCGCGCGTCAGGAACCGACAGATGCGTCATCGCCGCGGGATGGCTGGCCAGCGTTTCGGTGCCGCCCAGGCTGACTGCGAGCTTGGCGATCTTCAGCGCGTCGAGGAACCTGAAGCTTTCCGCCTCGCCGCCCGTGATGAACAGCGAGAAAGTCGACCCGGCGCCGGTGCAATGGCGGTCGAAAATGTCCTTCTGCGACCCTTCGGGCAGGAAGCCCAGATAGCCGAGGCCGTCGACCTTGGGATGATCGCGGAGATAGGCGCAAACCTTCTCGGCATTTTCGCCCGCGCGGCTCATGCGCAGCTCCACGGTTTCCATCGAACGCAGCAGCATCCACGCGGTGTGCGGGTCGCAGATCGTGCCGATGGTGTTGCGCATCATGCGGATCGGGCCGAGCCAATGCTTCGCGCCCAGCACCCCGCCCGCGACGAGATCGCTGTGGCCGCCGGCATATTTGGTCAGGCTGTAGAGAACGATGTCGGCGCCATGCGCCAGCGGTTTCGACCACAGCGGGCCGAGGAAGGTGTTGTCGATCGCAATCGGCGGCCGTGCGCCGTCCGCAAAGGCCGCATCGGTCGCCGCGCGCATCGCCTGCACGTCGACCAGCGCATTGGTGGGGTTGGCGGGGCTTTCGAGATAGACCATCGCGACCTTGCCGCCCTGATCGTCGGCCATTTTTTTGGCTCGGGCGAGGATCGCATCCATTTCTTCGCGCGATGCTTCGGCGGGGAAATCGACGTACGTCGCGCCGAAACGCGACAGGATGCGCGCGATCAGCGTTTCGGTGGCGGCATAGAGCGGACCCGAATGGACGATGACGTCGTTCATGCTGACATGCGCGAGGAGGAGGGTGGCGATCGCCGACATTCCGCTCGAGAAGACGAGTGCATCCTCGGCCTTTTCCCAGACGCCGAGCCGTGCCTCGAGGATTTCCTGATTCGGGCCATTGAAACGCGAATAGACAAGGCCGTCAGCGCCGCCGGGACGCTTGCCGGTGATCCCTTCGAAATGATGCTTGCCCGCCGCGGCGCTTTCGAACGCAAAGGTCGAGGTCAGGAAAATTGGCGGCTTTAGCGAGCCTTCGGACAGCATCGGGTCATAACCATAACCCATCATCAAGGTCGCCGGCGACAGTTCGCGGCCGCCGATTTCAGTGACATCCTGCTTGGGCTTGCGGCGCGGCGTGGTGCCGGTGAGGTCGCTGTTGTCGATCGGGGGCATGAAGATTTCCTTGGGGTCAGTTTAGTTTCGATTGCAACTAGCGCCCTTTGACCCGCGCGTCACCCCAGCATTGCAATCGCCCAGATCACCCCGATCAACAATGGCACGCCGATGACATCGAGCGCCAGCCCCGCCTTCAACATCCGCGGCAGCGCGATATGATCGGTCGCCCAGGCGAGTGCGTTGGGACCGGTCCCCGACGGCAGCATGAAGCCCCAGCTGGCCGCCATCGCGACGGGCAGCGCGAGCAGGATCGGATCGACCCCGGTCGCGGCGATCAGCGCCGCGAGCACCGGCATGATGCCGCTGGCGGTCGCGACATTACTGGCAAATTCGGTGATGAGGATGGTGAGCGCAACGATGATCGCGGCCAGCGCGATCGTCGGGATGCTGCCGAGCGGGGCGAGAACGGCGCCCAGCCAGGCGGCAAGGCCGCTTGCGGTGATTGCCGCGGCGAGCGCCAGGCCGCCGCCGAACATCATAATCACGCCCCATGGCGCGCGGTCAGCCTCTTTCCAGACCAGCAGCGGGCGACCGGTTCCGTCTGGCAGCACGAACAATAGCAGGCTTCCGGCAACCGCGATGGTGCCGTCGGTCAGGGCGCCCTTGGGCAGCAAGGGTTCGAGCCACGGCTGCGCGATCCAGGCGAGAAGGACGAGCAGGAAGACGGGGATGACGCGGCGTTCGGCGGTCGACCAGATCGCCTGCTTGCCCAGCGCCGAAGCCGCCGCGATTCCGTCGAACGGATGCGCCGAGAGCTGCTGGACGCGCGCCACGATAAACATCGCGGCGGGGGTGGCGAGCAGCACTACGGGGACGCCGTAGATCATCCAGTCCAGAAACGAGATGCGCAGTCCCAGCGCTTTTTCGATCAGCCCCGCGGCGATGGCGTTGGTCGGGCTGCCGACCAGCGTGCCGAGGCCACCGATCGACGCGGCAAAGGCGATGCCCATCATCACTGCGCCAGCAAACCCCTCGGTCGCGCCCTCACGAATGCCTCCGGCGCGGACAACCGCCAGCGCAATCGGGACCATGATGAGCGCAGTCGAGGTGTTTGATATGAACATACTGAGCAGCGCGGTCGCCGCCATGAAGGCAAAGAGTAGGCCCGTCGCGGTCGGCGCCGCGCGTTTGAGCAAGGCGAGCGCGAGGCGCCGGTGCAGCCCGACGCGCTCGATCGCCAGCGCCAGAAAGGCGCCGCCGAGGATCAGGAACAGGATCGGCGAATAATATTCCTTGGCGATGGCATTGGCATCCATCACCCCGAAGGCGGGAACGAGCAGGAAGGGCAGCAATGCGGTGACGGTCAGCGGCAGCGCCTCGGTCATCCACCAGATCGCCATCAGCACCGTCATTGCGGCGACGTGCCAGGCCGTCGTTTCCATGCCCGCCGGGGCGGGAAGCGCGAGCATGATGAGGAAGGTCAGCAGGCCACCGATCAATCCAAACAGGCGCGTGCGTGTCATTCGTCCCCCAAATGCGTGTCAGTTCAGACCGATCGCCGACAACTGGCGGCCATAGGAATTTTCCCCTTTGTGGCATGCGCGGCGATAGCTGAAATAATCTTCCGCCTCGGCATAGGTGTCCTGCCCGCCGATGGCAATTCGAGCGATGCCCGCCGCGGCAAGGCGCGCCGCGACATAGGCGGCGATGTCGAACATCGCATGACCGGGCTTGGCCGCTGCAAAGAAGCGTTCGTTGGCGGGATCGTCGGCAGTGAAGCGCTGCACAAATCCGTCGTCGACCTCATAGGACGCCCGCGCAATGCACGGCCCGATTACTGCGGATATGTTCGCGCGGTCCGCGCCAAGGCTTTCCATCGCGACCAGCGCGGCGTCGGTGACCCCGGCCAGCGCGCCCTTCCAGCCCGCATGCGCGGCGCCGATGACACCGGCGTTGCGGTCGGCGAACAGCACTGGCACGCAATCGGCGGTGAGGATGCCCAGCAGGATGCCGGGGGTCCGCGTCGCAAGCGCATCCGCCTCGGCGCGGGCGGCAAGGTCGGTCGTGTCATCGACAATGACGCAGCGATTGCCATGAACCTGATATACGCCGGTGAGCGCTGCGCCGGGCAGGACCGCATCGGCCACGCGCCGCCGGTTTTCAGCGATCAGCGCCGGATCGTCGCCCGAGCCAAGGCCGCAGTTGAGCGACGCGAGTTCGCCGGTCGACACGCCGCCGCGGCGGCCGAAGAAACCGTGCGGAATGTCGGCGAGCGGCGGCGCGGTGACGAACGGCGCGGTCACAGGTCGAGCCTGTAAAAGCGGTCTTCGTCGATATGGTTGCCGACCCGGAATGCATTGCGGCCCACATCGTAAAAGCCGTAGCGACGATAGAAAGCCTGCGCGCGATGATTGTCGGTGAAGACGCTGAGGTATAGGATCGACGCGCGTTCGCGCGCCCAGGCGACGCCCCAATCCATCAGCGCTGCCGCAACGCCGGTGCCTTTGGCGGCTTCGGCGACATAGAGCTGGTGGAGTTCGACTGCGTCGTCGGTCAGCTGCTCGGGGGGAAGGTCGAAATCGACTGGCCCCATCTTGATATAACCATGGATCGCGCCAGCGGCGTCGCGAACCAGCCCAATGTCGTGATCGGACGCGCCGATCTGGGCGCGAACACGCTTGGGTGGGTTCCAGGTGGCGAGAAAGGCGGCCAGGTCGGCGGGGTCATAGATATGACCGAAGGTGCGGGTGAAGGAGTCGGTCGCGAAGGTCGCGATCGCCTGTGCATCGCCCGGGGTCGCGAGATGAACAATGGTCAAACACTGTCTCCTGAAAACCCTGCAGGGGTGGGCCAGCCCGGTGCGGAGATGGCCATGGCTTTGAACAATTCGCCCATCGCGTCGGCCGCGACAAGCCGGTCGCGCTGGCCGTGCAATTCCTTGGCGCGGTCGGGCGCTGCGGCCGCGAGCGATTGCAGCCGCGCATCGATGCCCAGCCGCTGCAACCAATCGCCTTGGGTCGCGATGCGGCTGACGGTTGCACGAACGGGCCGGGCGGCATCGGCGAGAGCGGTGAAATCGACGTGAGTGGTCAGATCGACCTCGCCCGGATCGGCGAAGGGGTCGGCGAAGCAATGCGCCTTCACCGCTTGTAGCGTGTCGCCTGCGGCAGGGCCGCTATAGCCATAGTCGATCACCAGCATTGCGCCGCCGTGCCGGGCGAGGCGAAACGCGCAGCGCTGCATGATCGCCGCCGACACGGGCGCGGTTTCGACGATGCTGCCCTCGGCGGCGTTGCGAAGTTGGGCGGGGACAAGTTCGTCGGCAGGAGCCTCTCCCGGCACCGGAACAAGGCGCGCGCCCCGTCGCTCGACCATCAGCTCGCGCCAGCCATCACCGGTGCGGACATATTGATGGACGGGCAGGGCGTCGAAAAATTCATTGGCGACGATGATCGCTGCACCGTCGTCCGGCAGGTCGTCGATGTCGTCATGATGGATGGCGGCGGGAACGCGGTCCATTTGGGCCGCGCGAAGGGTCGGGCTGGTCTCAACAAAGTGGATGTTCTGCGGCACACATTTGAAACGCGCCATCGCCCGAAGGGCATCGGCGGCCAAGGTACCGCGCCCCGGGCCTAGCTCGACATAGCGAAAGGCCGGGGTCCCCGCGCGCGCCCACAGGTCGGCGATCCACACGCCGATCATTTCGCCGAACATTTGGCTGATCTCGGGGGCGGTGGTGAAATCGCCCGCGACGCCCAGCGGGTCGCGCGTTGCATAATAATGGCTGTTCGCGGCAGCCATATAGTCGGCGACCGTCGTCGCCCGCGCCGCCGCGATGTCGCCGATCAGCTCAGCAGGCGTCGGCGGTCCGTCACGCAACGCTGTCGGGTCCGGCGACCGGCTCGATCCGCTGGCGCCGACCTTTGGCGGTGGCGACGAGCCAGAAACCGATCAGCAGCATCGGGATGGTCAGCGTCTGCCCCATCGTCAGCCCCCACGACAGGGTACCCAGTTGCACATCGGGTTCGCGCACAAATTCGACCGCGAAACGGCTGAGGCCATAGATGATCGCCGCCATGCCGACCAGGAAGCCTGGCTTGTAGCGCGCGTCGGTGCGCCAGAAGAGGAAGCCCAAGATCGCCATCATCAGCAGCCCTTCGAGCCCAGCTTCGTAAAGCTGGCTCGGGTGGCGCGCCTCCATGCTGCCGCTGTCGGGAAAGATAATTGCCCAGGGCACGTTGGTGGTGCGGCCCCACAGCTCGCCGTTGACGAAATTGGCCATGCGGCCAAAGAAAAGGCCGAACGGAATGACGCACGCGACATAGTCGCAAAAGCGCAGGAAGCTAAGCTCCTCCTTGCGCGTCACATACCAGATCGCGATCAGCACGCCGATCACGCCGCCATGCAGCGACATGCCGCCGTCCCACAGGCGAAAGACGCCGAGCGGCTCCTTGATATATTCGCCCAGATTATAGAACAGGACATAGCCGAGCCGTCCGCCGATGATGATTCCCAGCATCGCGTAAAAGATCATGTCATCGGCATGGCGCCGCGCCATCGGGGCACCGGGCTGCGCGATCAGTTTGAGCAGATACCAGTAGCCGACGAAGATGCCGGCGAGATAGGCGAGTGCGTACCAACGGATCGGCAAGCCGAAAATGCTGAATGCAATTTCGCTGTTCTCTCCCATCAAGTCATGGAAGTTCACATATTGCGTTGCGTCGGCTAGGGTTGCAAAAAGAAACATAAAGTCGCGCGGTCCTTCCCCAGGAGAGGCCTCCCCATAAGGGGTTAGGCCAGCGAGACCAAGAGGAGAGATACAAGATGCCATCAGCGCTCGATTTGCGCCTGGAAGCCGCCTATAATCTGATCACCGGTCCGGGCGGACCGATCCAGGTCGGGTCCGTCGAACGCTTCGGCCATCAGCTTCCCTTCATCACCAATGCACCGACAAATCTGGCCGATTATGTCGCTTACTTTGCTGCACAGCATGGCGATGCGACTTTTCTAGTCGAAGGCGACGAACGGCTGTCGTTCAAACAAGTCTATATGGCGGCGCGGCAGGTCGCGGCCGGACTGATCGAAGGTTATGGCGTGCAGCGGGGCGACCGCGTCGGGCTTGCTATGCGCAACGCCAACGCGTGGTGCGTTTCCTATATCGGCATCCTGGTCGCGGGCGGCTGCGCGACCTTGCTCAACGGTTGGTGGCAGGGCGGCGAGCTGGCGGCAGGAATTACCGACAGCGAAACCAGGCTAGTCATCGCCGATGTGCAGCGCGCTGCGCGGCTGGAAGAGGTCGAGCATGGCGCCAAGGTCATCACGCTCGACCTCAGCTTGCCGATCGATCAGGCGATCGCACCTATCACCAGCGCGGGCGGCAATGCCGCGACGGTGTTGCCGGTGCTGACCGGGCAGGATCTGGCGACGATCCTGTTCACTTCGGGCTCGACCGGCCAATCGAAGGGCGCCTATTCGCGCCACGAAGCGGTGGTGCAGGCGATCTTCAACTATGTGACGCAGACCGCGAGCATTGTGCATCTGCTGACCGAAGACGGGCAGATGTTAGACATCCAGCCCGCGACCTTGATCTGCACCCCGCTGTTTCACGTCACTGCTGAAATTCCCGTGTTCCTGCAAAGCTTCGCGCTCGGTCGCAAACTCGTACTGATGCCGAAATGGAACGCCGATGAGGCGATGCGGCTGATCCAGGACGAGAAGTGCAACTATTTCGTCGGCGTGCCGCTGATGAGCTACGAGATTCTGGTCAGCCCGAACCGTCAGAACTACGACCTGTCGACGTGCAAAAGCTATGCCGGCGGTGGCGCACCGCGGCCGCCCGAACATGTTCGGCGCCTCGCGTCCGAAATGGGCGAGGCGAAGCCTTTGCTCGGCTACGGCCTCACCGAAACCAACGCCGTTGGCTGCGGCATCATCAACGAAAATTATGTTGCCAAGCCGATGTCGACCGGTCCGGCTTCCAAGCCGCTCGTCGACCTCGCGATCCTCGACGACAATGGCGAGCCGGTCGCGCAAGGCGGCGTCGGCGAAGTCTGCATCCGCTCGGTGTGCAATTTCGAAGGCTATTGGAACAATACGGCGGCGACCAAGGCGGCCTTTTTCGACAACGGCTATTTCCGCTCAGGTGACCTCGGTTATCTCGACGAAGACGGTTATCTGTTCATCGTCGACCGCAAGAAGGACATCATCATCCGCGGCGGCGAAAATATCAGCTGCCAGGAAGTCGAGGCGGCGATTTACGAACATGCCGACACCAACGAATGTGCTGTATTCGGTCTGCCCGACGAGCGACTGGGTGAGGTCGTTGGTGCGGTCGTCTGGGTGAAGCCCGGCAGCAGCCTCACTGCAGAGGATATGTGTTCGTTTATCAGCCAGCGGCTCGCACCCTACAAGGTGCCGTGCAAGATCTGGATGTCGAACGATGCGCTGCCGAAGCTGGGCAGCGAAAAGATCGACAAGGTCAGCTTGCGCAACCAGTATCGCGCCGAATATGCGGCGGAGGTCGTTGCGTAACTTTTGGCGGTAAAGGAGCGAACCGGGATCATGGCCGAGGCTAAAACTCCCGTCGCTTCGTCGGCGCCCGCGCCGCTGGCACCGGTGCGCGTCTATCGCCACCGACTGCCGACGCGCATCTGGCACTGGGTCAACGCGGTCACCCTACTCATCCTGCTGATGAGCGGGCTGACGATCTTCAATGCGCACCCGCGGCTCTATTGGGGCGAATATGGCGCCAATTTCGACCGCGCCTGGCTGGTGATCGGGTCGACGGCCGACAGCGGCTATTTGCGCGTCGGCGACTGGCGGATCGAAACCACTGGGGTGCTTGGCCGCTGGACCGATGCCGCGGGCGAGGAGAAGACCTGGGCCTTTCCGGGATGGTCGACGATCCCGACCAGTTACAGCCTGGCCGACGGGCGGCGCTGGCACCTGTTCTTCGCCTGGGTGATGGCGATCGGGCTGACGCTCTATATGCTGTGGACGCTCCTGCGTGGCCATTTGCGCAAGGATCTCCACGTTCGCCGCGCCGAATGGTCGCCGCGCCATATCTGGCTCGATGTGAAGGATCATGCGCGGCTGCGCTTTCCGACAGGCGAGGCGGCGGCGCGTTATGGCATCCTTCAAAAGCTCAGCTACATCGGCGTGATCTTCGTCCTGCTGCCGCTGATGATCGCGACGGGCCTCACCATGTCGCCGGGGCTGAACGCGAGTGCGCCGTGGCTGCTCGATCTGTTTGGCGGGCGGCAATCGGCGCGATCGATCCACTTCATCGCGGCGTGGGCCCTGGTGGCGTTTTTTGTCGTCCATCTCGCCATGGTGCTGCTCGCCGGACCGCTGAACGAAATCCGGTCAATGGTGACCGGTTGGTTTCGTTTGCCACCCGAACGAAAGGATGGCGCATGAACAATTTTGTCATACCGCGGCGCCAATTGATTGCTCGCGCCGGGGGTCTGGCTGCGACGCTGCCGTTCCTGTCTGCCTGCGATGCGATCAACGACGCGCCTGCGGTGCGCAAGATCCTGTCGATGGGCGAGGAGATGAACCGCGCAAGCCAGCGTGCCTTGACCGACCGCAATGCGCTGGCGCGCGAGTTCAGCCGCGCCGACCTGTCGCCCTATTTTCGCCCCAACGGGACGCGCCTGCCCGCGGGCGCCGCCTATGCCGCGCATGCCGCGAGCGGCTTTGCCGACTGGCGGGTCGCGGTCACCGGGCTGGTGGCGCGACCGCTGTCGCTGTCGATGGCCGATATTCGCGCGATGCCGAAGCGCACCCAGATCACCCGCCACGACTGCGTCGAGGGTTGGAGTGCGATCGGGCAATGGACCGGCGTCCAGCTGTCGCACATCCTGGCGGCAGCGGGGGTTAAGGACAGCGTGCGCTATATCGTGTTTCGCTGCGCCGACCGGCTTGGCGACGCGCTCTATTACGAAAGCTGCGACATGGTGGATGCGCGGCATCCCCAAACGATCATGGCGTGGGCTTTGAACGATGCGGTGCTGCCGATCGCCAATGGCGCGCCGCTGCGCCTGCGGATCGAACGCCAGCTTGGCTACAAGCACGCCAAATATGTCAATGCGATCGAAGCGGTCGCGAGCCTCGACGCCATCGGCGCGGGCAAAGGCGGTTATTGGGAAGACCGCATCGATTACGAATGGTATGCGGGGATCTAGGCCGGATAATATTCGTTCATACTGTCCCAGCTGAGCGCGACCAGTTTTTCCAGCACGTCGAGATCAACGTCCGCCAATTTGTTGACGTATAAACATGACTTGCCCGTCTTGTATTTACCCAGCCGCGCGAACAGCGCGTCGGCTTCATCCTGCCGATTGCAGTAGTTGCCCATTAGGTACAGCGTTAGCGCCGCCTTGCGCGGGCTGAACCCGGCGCGGCACATCGTCCCCGAATGGCCGCTGTCATATCTATAGTCATAGCTGCCATAGCCGATGATCGACGGGCCCCACATTTTTGGGTCCTGCCCGGTCACGCGGCGATGCATCGCGTCGATCACGGCGGCTTCGTCGCGGCGCCGCGCGTCGGGGACCGCGGCGATGAAGTTGGCGACATCGACTTCGGTGGCTTTGGTCTTGATCTCGGCTTTGCCCATGACGTGTCTCCCTTGCGCACAATAGCGATTTGGCGTTTCGATTCCAATCACCGGTGGCGCGCCGCAATCTGCGCGGCGAGCGCCGCGACCCGGCGGCGGAAGCTGGCGGGGGCGATGACCTCGATCTCAGCGCCTAGCGCCAGCATGTCGCGCGCGCCATGGTCGCTGTCCTCGACCATCATCGTCATCTCGCGCCAGCCGCCCGGCATCGGTGCGCCGGCCACGGCAACGGCTGCGGCGCCGCGCGGCGATAGCGCGGCCAGCCGCTTGCACCCGTCGGGGGAAGCGCGGAGGGTCGCCCGCGTTGCAAACAATTCGCCCTCGAACCGCGCCTGTTCGGCCTGCCACCAGCGCGCGAGATGAAAATCGACTGGCCGGTCGAATTGTGCGTCGCTGACTTTCAGATCGGTGAGGTTTGCAATGCGATAGATGCGGACCTTATCGCCGCTATGCGCGGCCAGGTACCAGATGCCCGCTTTCAGCACCAAGCCGAGCGGCTCGACGCTCCAGTCCCGCGCGCCCTGCCAGCTGTCGTAGCGCATCGACAGAGTGTGTTGATCGAGCACGGCGCGGGCAATCGCGGGCAGATGCGGCAGTGCCTCGGCGCCGCGAAACCAGTCGACCGCGTCGAGGTGAAAGCGCGTCGCCATCCGGTCGGCCAGAGCACCACTGTCGCTTGGAAGCGCGGCGATCAGCTTGTTGTGCGCAGCGCTGGTCGCCGCCCCGATGCCGAGCTCGCTCGCCGGTCCGGGCAGGCCGATCATCGCCATTGCTTCGGCTTCACGCGCCGACAGACCGGTGAGCTGGGTGCGATAACCGCCCAGCAATTGGAAACCGCCACCGGGTCCGCGGTCACCATAGACCGGGACGCCTGCCGCCGAGAGGGCGTCGATGTCGCGGTAAATGGTGCGTTCGGACACCTCGAACTCGGCCGCGAGCCCGGCCGCGGTCAACCGTCCGCGCAGCTGTAGGAGGATCAGGATCGAAAGGAGGCGGCTCGCGCGCATTTATGCGGTGTAGCAGAAAATAACTGACAGAAAATGTCAGGATAGGGTGTGTACAGCGGGACGGGCAAGGGAGCACCGCATGACCCCGATTGACCGACGCACCATCTTCATGATTTCCGCAGGAGCTATTATGTCCAGCCTGATCCCCGCAGCTGTTTCTGGCGCCATCAATCCGGCACCCGTCGGAAAGCCCGGCGATTTCGATTTCCTGACCGGCGAGTGGCGCATCCACAACCGATTTCGCGAAGGCGAAACATGGATTGAATTTCCCGGCGAAGCGACCGTCTTCGCCATCCTGGGCGGGATCGCCAGCGTCGAGGAACTGAGAATTCCCGCCCGCGGTTTTTCGGGCATGGGCTTGCGCCTGCTCGACGTCGAAAAGAAGATATGGTCCGACCATTGGGTCAACGCCAAGTCAGGCGTCGTCGCGGTGCCAGGCCAGATCGGTGTGTTCGAGGATGGTGTCGGCACCTTCCTGTCGGAGGGCCAAGGCGCGAACGGGCCGGAGCTTTATCGCGGCGTGTGGGACCGGATCACGCCGAACAGCTGCCGCTGGTTCCAGGGCACGTCGCGCGACGGCGGCAAGACGTGGGACGACAGCTGGTTCATGGACTGGACGCGCGTCGGCTGACCCAGCGGGGGCCATCGCGCTGCCCCCACCTTGTCCATCGCCCGGTCACCGCTTGGCGCGCTTGCCTGCCAGTTCGGCGACCAGCGTCGGGGCGCGCCAGATTTTCTCCAGCCCTTCCTGCATCGCGCGCCTTAACCAGCGCTTCACCCGTCAGCGCGGCAATCGCGCCTTGGATGTCGCCGGTCACGTCGGTGATCGAGGTGACGACCTCGGCCTGCTGGCCCGGGCATTGCCGTTCGCGTGCGCGGTCGGCGGCATTGAAGCCGCCGGCGACAAGGTCGCTGTCGGCGGTCGACAGGTTTTGCAGACAGCTGATGACGTAGTGATGGTTGGTCAGGATCAGCCCCTCGCTCAACACAAAGGACGCCGAACAGCCGCCGGTCAGCCGCACTGCCGAGGCTTGAGTGTGATCGAGCCATTGCTGATCGGGCGCTCAGCTGTAGGCCTTGCGAATCGCTTCGGTCGGAACGCCATCATAGGTCCACATGCCCTCTTCGGCGGTGGCGGGGCTCGAGGCGGCAAAGCCGGCGGCAGCGACAGTGGCTAAAGCAAGGGTCGGGCGCATGGATTTCCTCATCCGCGTAATAGGGCATCATTCAATACTCGCGAACGTCACCGGCGCGGCCAGGAGGCTTGTTATGGCGACGCATCGCGGTTGCGCCCTGGCGGGTGGACTGCTAGCCGCGCCCGCGTCTGTCCCCACGCCAAAGGTGTCATCATGTCCGAGTCATTCAAGCGCGTCGTCCTTGCCTATTCGGGCGGCCTCGATACCAGCGTCATCCTGAAGTGGCTGCAGGTCACCTATGGCTGCGAAGTGGTGACCTTCACCGCCGATCTGGGGCAGGGCGAAGAATTGGAGCCCGCGCGCGCCAAGGCCGAGCTGATGGGAATCAAGCCCGAGCATATTTATATCGACGATCTGAAAGAGGAATTTGTCCGCGATTTCGTGTTCCCGATGATGCGCGCCAACGCCCGGTACGAGGGCGATTATCTGCTCGGCACGAGCATCGCGCGGCCGTTGATTTCGAAGCGGTTGGTCGAAATCGCGCGTGAAACCGGCGCCGACGCCGTGGCGCACGGGGCGACGGGCAAGGGCAATGATCAGGTGCGGTTCGAGCTGTCGGCTTATGCGCTCAATCCCGACATCAAGGTGATTGCGCCGTGGCGCGAATGGGATCTGACCAGCCGCACCGCGTTGATCGCGTGGGCGGAAAAACATCAAATCCCGGTGCCGAAGGACAAGCGGGGCGAAAGCCCGTTTTCGACCGACGCCAATCTGCTGCACACCTCCAGCGAGGGCAAGGTGCTCGAAAATCCGTGGGACGAAACCCCCGACTATGTCTATTCCCGCACGGTCAATCCCGAGGATGCGCCTGACACGCCCGAATATGTTACGGTTGATTTCGAACGCGGCGATGGCGTGGCGCTGAACGGGCAGGCGATGTCGCCTGCAACGTTGCTCGCGGCGCTCAATGACCTCGGCCGCAAACATGGCATCGGCCGCCTCGACCTCGTCGAAAATCGCTTCGTGGGCATGAAGTCGCGCGGCATGTACGAGACGCCCGGTGGCGAAATCTATGCCCGCGCACATCGCGGCATCGAAAGCATCACGCTCGATCGCGGCGCGGCGCACCTCAAGGATGAGCTGATGCCGAAATATGCCGAGCTTATCTACAACGGTTTCTGGTTCGCGCCCGAGCGCGAAATGTTGCAGGCGGCGATCGACCATAGCCAGGAGAAGGTGTCGGGCACCGTCCGCCTCAAGCTCTACAAGGGCAATGCGAACGTCGTCGGCCGCAAGTCGCCAAACAGCCTGTACAGCGAACGCCATGTGACGTTCGAGGATGATGCCGGCGCTTATGACCAGAAGGACGCGGCAGGGTTTATCAAGCTCAATGCGCTGCGCCTGAAGCTGCTGGCGAAACGCGACCGCTGAGCCGGCGGTCGCTTGCGGTGATCCGCGGCAACGAACGAAAATTCAGTGGCTTCCTGTCCGTGAACGCTCCAGAACCGGCGCCGGGTGATCGGGCGGCGGGAGAAGCGCGGCAATGCGAATGTTCGATTTTTCATCATGGCAGAGCATCGGCACGACGCTGATGGGTCTCGCGCTCTTCACGCTGATCGGGGTTGGCATCCGGCTGATGGTGATGATGACGATCCAGCAGCGCCGCGAACGGATGAATCGCCAGATCAACGAGCGGCTGCGCACGCTGATGGCAGCGTACAAGACGCTGGGCGGCTCGTTCACCGGTGATCTGACGGTCGATCCGCGTCATCTGCGCGACAGGCGGCGCATCGCGCTCGGCGAGGGCGAGACGGCGCCGCCGATCGACATGTCAGGCGAAACCGTCGGCGATGGATCGGCGGAGGGCGAATCGGACCGCCCGCGCCGGATCCGCGACGCCGTCGAAGCCGCGCTGTCCGACATCATCCTGCTGGGCACCGAGGATCAGGTGCGGCTCGCCAGCCGCGCGGCGCGTGAGCTTGCCGACGGCCGGCCGGTACACGTCCACGACCTGGTGATCGCGCTGCGCGATTTCGTGCGCCAGGCGCTCGATCTCGATCCAGTTCCCGCCGACGTGGTCATTCCGCTGCAGGGTCCGACCCGCCCGTCGAGTGGCGGCGGCAAAAGTGGCAGTTCGGCGCGCGGTCAAGGTGGCGGCGGCGGCGGTGGACGTGGCGGCGGGATAGGCGGCGGCGGCGTGGGCATGGCGGGCGGGCTTGGTGTCGCAGGCGGCGCGACAATTGCGCACGGTTCCGCAGCCGAGGCAGGCGGCGATACTGTTAATGACGCACAACCGAAATGATGGGAATGAAGCGTTAGCATGACGCGCTGACCTGCGCTAAGGCGCGATTCGTGACTGCGACCCGCTTTTTCTCCGACAATGCTGCAACCGTTCATCCCGCGGTGATGGAAGCGATGGCGGCCGCCAACCATGTCGATACCGCCTATGACGGTGACGCGCTGAGCCGGTCGCTCGACGCGACCTTTTCCGAGCTGTTCGAGACCGACTGCGAAGTCGTGTGGATCCCCACCGGCACCGCCGCGAACAGCATCATACTCGCCCATTTCGTGCGGCCGTGGCAGGGGATTCTCTGTTACGAGGAGGCACATATCGAGGTCGATGAATGCGGCGCCCCGACCTTTTACTCGGGCGGCGCCAAGTTGATGACGCTGCCCGGACACGGAGCGAAGATCGACGCCGAGGCATTGAAAGCCCGGATTGCTGGAATCCGCAAGGACGTGCATCAGGTCCAACCCGCAGCGATCAGCATCACCAATGCGACCGAATATGGACTGGTCTGGCGCGCCGACGAGATTAGCGAGATCAGCGCAATCGCCCGTGCCAATGGCATGAAGCTGCACATGGACGGCGCGCGCTTTGCCAATGCGGTCGCCTATCTGGGCTGCGCCCCCGCCGACGTGACCTGGCGCGCCGGGGTCGATGCGCTGTCGTTCGGCTTTACCAAAAATGGCGCGATGATGGCCGAAGCAATCGTCTTTTTCGGTGGCAGCGGCGGGCCGGGGGTTCGCGAGCTCAAGAAACGGGGCGGCCATCTGCTCAGCAAGGGGCGGTTCGTCGCGGCGCAGATCCGCGCGATGCTGACCAACGACCTGTGGCTGGACAATGCGCGCGCCGCAAACGCCGGGGCGGCGACCCTCGCGGCGGCATGCGGTGACCGGTTGATGCATGCCGTTGAGGCGAATGAACTGTTCGTCCGCCTGACCGCGGCCGAGGCGGCGAGACTGCGCGGCGCCGGGTTTGATTTTTACGATTGGGGCGAAGGCGCGGCGCGATTGGTCGTCAGCTGGGATCAGGATGCGCGGGCGGTCGCGCCGTTGGCAGCCGCAATCGCCGCGCTATGAGCGCGCCGCCCAACCTGCTGACGCCGCGCGTATTTGTCCCCTTCCTCTTCGTCACCCTGATTTGGGGATCGACGTGGATCGTGATCACCGGGCAACTCGGCGTCGTGCCGCCCAGCTGGTCGGTCGCTTACCGCTTCTTCGTCGGCGCCGCCGCGATGTTTGCCTATGCGGGCTGGCGCGGCGAACGGTTGACACTGTCGGGGTTCGGGTGGGGATTCGCCGCGTTGCTGGGGCTCGCCCAGTTCGCATTCAATTTCAACTTCGTCTATCGCGCCGAACTTCACATCACGTCGGGGCTGGTCGCCGTGCTGTTTGCGCTGCTGATCGTGCCGAACACGCTGCTTGGCCGCATTTTCCTGAAAACCAAGGTCGAGGGACGATTCCTGCTCGGCGCCGGGATCGCGATCGTCGGGGTGGGGATGATGATCCTCCACGAATATCGCGCCGCCGACGTCGGTGCCGCCGAAGTGGTGATCGGCACCGCGTTCACACTATGCGGCGTGATCAGCGCGTCGGCGTCCAATGTGATGCAGGGTTCGAGCATCGCGCGCGAGCAGTCGATGGCGGTGATGATCGCGTGGGCCATGCTGTTTGGCGCATTGGGCGATGCCGTTTTCGCATGGGTAACCACCGGTGCGCCGGTGATCGAGACGACATCCGCTTATCTGTTGGGTGTGCTGTATCTGGGGGTGATCGCCAGTGCAGTGACGTTCCCGCTCTATTTCAACATCATTCGGGCGGTCGGGCCGGGGCAGGCGGCATGGTCGAGCGTGCTGATCCCGATCATCGCGATGGGCTTTTCGACGATCTTCGAAGGGTATCGCTGGGCGCCGCTGTCGATCGGCGGCGGCGTGGTTGCGCTGGTCGGGCTGGTGATCGCGGTCGCTAAGCGCCCCGAACGGCCTTCGGTCAGCGGCAACATGGTTTCCGTTGCCGTGGAGCGCGAGACTTAGGCCCTGACCCTATGTTGTCACCGCTGTGTCGTTTCGATAGGCCGGTCATATGAAACGTCGCGCCACTGCTCTCGCCCTGCTGACCACCCTCGCGGCCGCACCGGCCGTCGCCCAGACGGCCTGCCAGCCCGGCACCTATGCAGCAGCCAACGGCGATTTCGTTGTACTCGTTGCTCTGCCGACGATCCCTGCTCCGGGGCTTCGCTACCTGTTCCGCGATGGTCGCCGCGGCGCGACTTCGGACGCTGCCGTGCCACTCACTTGCAGCGGCGATGGCGTGACGGTCGGCGCTGCGACTTGGAACCGGATCGCCTTTCGCGAGACGCCGACGACCTTTGACAGCGTGGCAACAAAGATGTCGGGCGTGTTGATCGAGCCGCCGGCGGTCGACCCGAAGCGACCGCTGGTGGTCATGGTTCACGGGTCCGAACGCACGTCGCCCGTCGGCGGCGTCTATGGCTATGCGTTGGCGGCACAGGGCATTTCGGTGTTCGTCTATGACAAGCGCGGGACGGGCGGCTCTGAGGGCGAATATACGCAGAATTTCGACCTGCTCGCCGCCGATGCGGCCCACGCGTTGGACCAGATTCGCGCCGTGGCATCAGGCCGCTTCGGACGCGCCGGGTTTTTTGGCGGTAGTCAGGGCGGTTGGGTCGCGCCGCGCGCTGCGACGTTGACGAAGGCCGATTTTGTCGCGGTCGGATTCGGGCTTGTCGCTTCGCCGATCGAGGAGGATCGCGAACAGCTGGTTTCGGAGGTGCGGGCAGCGGGGCTGGGCGAGGATGAAGTGCAGCTCGTAAACCGACTGTCATCGGCGACAAGCAAGCTGCTGCTTTCAAATTTTGCTGCGGGTTACGACGAACTGGATGCGGTGCGGCGCGACATGGCCAGCAAGCCTTGGGCGGCGACGATCGCGGGGGAGCATAGCGGCGCCATGATGCGCATGTCGAATGACGAACTGCGCCGCGTTGGCCGCGCGCGCTTCGACAATCTGGAACTGATATGGGATTATGACGCGCTTGCGGCGCTGAAAAAACTTGAAGCGCCATTGCTGTGGGTGCTCGCGGGCGAGGATCGCGAGGCGCCGATCGAAACGACGCGCAGCGCGCTGCTCGGTCTCGCCAAGGACGGCAAGCCGGTCGACGTCTATCTCTTTCCCGACACCGACCATGGCATGTTCGAATATCGAACCAACGCCGACGGGTCGCGCAGTGGAACGCGCGTTACCGACGGCTACCTGAAATTGCTCGGCGACTGGATCAAAGGCGCGGCGCGCGGTCCTTACGGCCGCGCCGATCACCTGACTAAAAGCGTCAGCCCGCGCTGATCCGTTCGATGTCGGCGCCGACCGCCTGGAGTTTTTCTTCCAGTCGTTCGTAGCCGCGATCGAGGTGATAAACGCGGTTGACCTCGGTCGTCCCCTGCGCCGCCAGACCCGCGATGATCAGGCTCATCGAAGCGCGCAGGTCGGTCGCCATCACGGGTGCGCCAACAAGGCGATCAACCCCGCGCACCACCGCACTGCGGCCGCGGACATCGATGTCGCAGCCCATGCGTGCGAGTTCGGGGACGTGCATGTAGCGGTTCTCGAAAATCGTTTCGGTGAATAGCGACGCGCCGCTGCCGAGCGTCGCCATTGCCATGAACTGCGCCTGCATGTCGGTAGCGAAGCCCGGATAGGGCGCTGTGGACAGCGTAACCGGTTGGGCGCGCCCCGACATCGCGACTCGAATGCCGGTCTTGGTTTCTTCGACCGTCGCGCCGGCCTGACGCAGCGCCGATAGCGTCGCTTCCATCTCGTCGGCCTTGGCGCCGACCAACTCGACGTCGCCCTCGGTGATGACCGCGGCGCAGGCGTAGCTGCCCGCCTCGATACGGTCTGCCATGACGCGGTAGGTCGCGCCGTGCAGGCGATCGACCCCTTCGATGGTCAGAGTTTCGGTGCCGATGCCCTCGACATGCGCGCCCATCGCGACCAGGCAGTTGCACAGGTCGACGATCTCGGGCTCGCGCGCGGCGTTTTCGAGCACGCAGGTGCCTTTGGCGAGCGAGGCCGCCATCAGCGCATTTTCGGTTGCGCCGACCGAAACCACGGGGAAGGTAAACTTGCCGCCCGCCAGGCGTCCGCCCGGCGCGACCGCCTTCACATAGCCCGAGGTTAGCTCGATCTGGGCGCCAAAGGCTTCGAGCGCTTTCAGATGCAGGTCGATCGGGCGGTTGCCGATCGCGCAGCCGCCGGGCAGCGACACGGTCGCTTCGCCGGCGCGCGCGAGCAGCGGGCCGAGAACAAGGATCGAGGCGCGCATCTTGCGCACGATGTCATAGGGCGCGACGGTCGAGGTCAGCGTCGTCGTGCGCGCGGTCATCACGCGGCCGAAATCCTCGGGCCGCGATCCCTCGATCGTCGTCGAGCAACCGAGCTGATTGAGCAGATGCCCAAAGCCATCGACGTCGGCGAGCCGCGGCAGGTTACGCAGCGTCAGTGGCTCGTCGGTGAGCAGCGCGCAAGGCAGCAACGTCAGCGCCGCATTCTTGGCGCCGGAGATGGGGATACGGCCCTTGAGTCGCTGGCCGCCGCGAATGACGATTTGATCCATGGGCAGTCTTTAGCGGATGCAAGCCGCTACGCAAGCAGCGGCAAGGTCAGGCGGGCGGTGTATATCCCGCATCGTCGTCGAACTGCGCCTGCGTCTCGCGCGAACCCTTGCCCATGAAGACAAAGCCAACGAAGCCAAGGATTAGTCCCGCGAGGCCGAGCAGCGGAATGCGATCCCGGGTCATCAGCATGATTGCGATCCAGGCGACCGCAGCGATTATGCCGAAAAGGAAGATCTTTTGGTTGTTGTCGCCTGGGTAAGCAAAGATGGCGCGGCCATCGGCGGTTCGTACGGCATGAACGCCCCCGATATCCAGCGCGGTGAAGCAATAGAAGCGGCCGCTGGTTCCGGGTTGCATCGCAGCGGTGACCTTGCCCTTGGTGACCGCGTTTTTCAGACTGTGCGGCTTGCCGTCATCGCGCTGGAAGTCGATGCTGCTGAACACCGTCATGTTGCCAGCCTTGCGTTTGACGTCGGTGGCGGTGACGGTTCCGTCGATGATCGATGTGCCCAAGACCCTCGCTCCCCTGCGGTTCGCGGATCGACAGAGCCTAATGCTCTGATCGGGCAATGGAAAGCGCGATTGCGGTAATCATGGTGGTAGAGCGACCCAGTTTCCGCTCCAATTTGAGTTAGCTATTGCGTCCAAAACATGAGAATATTAGGGGTGCTTTTGGCTTGCAAAGGGCGGCAATCTGCCAAGCGGTTTCTGTCAAGAAATAAGGGGGATTGGGCATGAGGAACAGCGTCATCACCGTCGCTGCATCGGTATCGCTGATCGCCACTCAGCTGGCGGCTCCTGCTCTGGCCCAATCGACTTATCCCTATCCGCCGGCGCCGACGAAGTCGAGTGATGACGCGCGTTATGCGGGTACGATCCGCTGCGAATCTTTCGGCAATCGCCAGCAACGCTGCACCGTTCGCACCGGCAATCGCGTCGACCTGACCCGTGTGATCGGCGGTCGCTGCTCGAAAGGGCGCGACTGGGGATTCGATGCCAACGGCATATGGGTGTCGGGCGGGTGCCGTGCGGAGTTTGGTTATGGCTATGCCGGCGGCTATGATCCTGGCGGGGATTATACTGGAATGATCCGCTGCGAATCGCGCGGCAATCGGTATGAGCAGTGCGATGTCCCTACGAACAACCGCGTCGATCTGGTGCGCAAGCTTGGCGGCAAGTGCAACGCCGGGCGGCAATGGGGCTATACCGGTGACTATATTTGGGTGGACAAGGGCTGCCGCGCCGAATTTGCTTATGGCTATAGGAATGTGCAGCCGCCGGAGAAGGACAAGGACAAGGACAAGGGGCCGAGCACCGGTCTGATCATCGGCGGCGTCGTGGTGGCCGGCGGACTGCTTGCGCTGCTGCTCAGCAAGAAGAAGAAATCATCGGCTGGTGACGAAACGTCGACCGAGACGCCCACGGCCTATCCCGCCGGTCCGCCGGCGCAGCTCAGCGCAAACCTGTCTGCCCTGCCGAGCGCGGCGCGGCCGTCGGTGCAGAACTGCATGACCGACGCGGCGCGCCAGATCGGCGTGACCGGGGGGACGAAGCTGTCCTATGACAAGCTGGTATCGCTCGAACAGGGCAATGGCGGCTGGCGGATCCGCGCCGCGATGACCGCCACCTATCCCGACGGCGCGCGCTCGATCGAAATATATTGTCGCGCGACACCGCGCGAGATCATCCAACTCGATTTTTCGTAACGACGATTTTTCTCCTTGTCCGCCATCCGCCTTCGCGCGGGCGACGGGAATATCCGCAGCCACTGGATTTTGCCCATGGCTCCGCTAACACAGCTGGGATGAACAAAAGCGACGACGAAAACCTCCGCCCCGCCACCAAGCTGGTGCAGGGCGGGCGGCGGCCGGAGTGGACCGGCGATCCGCGGCTGGGCGGCGGCGTCGTCAATCCGCCGGTGTGGCGCGCTTCGACGATTCTTTATGACAATGTCGCCGACCTCGAAGCGCGCGGTCACGCGACGCACGACAAGCTGTATTATGGTCGGCGCGGCACGCCGACGGTGTGGGCGCTCGCCGACGCGCTGACCGGCATGGAGCCAGGTGCTGCGGGCACGTTGCTTTATCCCTCTGGGGTCGCGGCCAATTCGGCAGGGCTGCTCGCGCTGCTCGCGCCGGGCGATCATCTGCTGATGGTCGACAGCGCCTATGAACCGACGCGCGCCTTTTGCGATGGGCTGCTCGCGCGCTATGGCGTTGTGACCACCTACTATGATCCGCTGATCGGTGCCGGGATCGCCGACCTGATCACCCCGAAAACCAGATTGATCTTCCTCGAATCGCCGGGCAGCCTGACCTTTGAGGTGCAGGATATTCCCGCGATTACCCGGGTCGCGCGCGAGCGCGACGTGCTGACGATGCTCGACAATACCTGGGCGACGCCGCTGCTGTTCCCCGCGCTGGCGCACGGCATCGATGTGACGATGATGAGCCTCACCAAATATGTCGGTGGGCACAGCGACGCCATGATGGGATCGCTTACCGCCACGAGAGCGGTGTGGCCGCGGTTGCGCAGCACGGCATATCAGTTGGGGCAGGCGGTTTCGCCCGATGATTGCGCGTTGATGCTGCGTGGGCTTAGGACGCTCGACGTGCGGATGCAGCGGCACGGCGACAATGGCCTGGCAGTCGCGAGCTGGTTGGCAGAGCGGCCCGAGGTCGGGCGTGTCCTCCATCCCGCACGCGAAGACGACCCGGGCCATGCGATCTGGTCGCGCGATTTTAGCGGCGCCAGCGGGCTGTTCGGCTTTACCCTAAAGGGCGCCGACATCGCCGCACGCACCCGCTTCATCGACGCGCTGTCGCTGTTCGGCATCGGGTTCAGCTGGGGCGGCTATGAAAGTCTGGTCGTACCCAGCAACCCCGTCCGCACTGCGACAGCCTGGACCGATTCCGACCCGCTGGTCCGCCTGTCGACCGGGCTCGAGGATCCCGCTGACCTGATCGCCGACCTCAAGCGCGGGTTCGCGGCGAGATGAGCGCGACTGAAAATTTTCGCGACGGTGTCGGAAGCGCCGTCGAGGTGATGAAGGCGATCGGGATCGACGTTGGTTCTTATCGTCTGTCGCTCTACGGCCTGTTCTCGACGCTGGTCGTGGCGGTGCTGTTGTATCTGTCGGTGCGAATGCTGATGCGCGCGATCAAATGGCTGCTCCGCCGCAACACCCAGATCGACGCGACCCAGCGGCTGCTCACCGAAAAACTCATCGCGATCGCGTTGTTCGTTTTCGCGATGCTGTTTGGCATCGACCTGCTGGGTATCGATCTGACCGCACTCGCGGTATTTTCGGGCGCCGCGGGCCTCGCGATCGGTTTCGGGCTGCAAAAGACGGTCGGTAACCTGATTGCCGGCATCATCCTGCTGATGGACCGCTCGATCAAGCCGGGTGACGTGATCGTCGTCGGTGATGGCAGTAGTATGGGCAGTTCGGCATCGCTGAACGGCATCCCCAACGTCGGACGCGTCGCCAAGATCGGGGTGCGCGCGGTCAGCGTGGTGACGCGCGACGGCAAAAAGCATCTGATCCCGAACGAGTTGCTGATGACCCAGCCGGTGGAAAACTGGAGCTATTCCAGCCGCGAAGTGCGGGTGCGGATGCGTGTACCGGTCGCTTATGAAAGCGATCTGCGCGCGGCGCAGGTGATCATGGTTGAGACCGCGAATGCCAACCCACGCATTCTGGCGCACCCCGAGCCGGTGGTGTGGATCACCGCGTTCGGCGACCGCGCCATCGAGCATGAGCTGCGCTACTGGATTTCTGACCCCGAGTCCGGGCTCGGCAATATCCAGGGTGAGGTATTCCTCGGCATCTGGGACCGGTTCAAGGAGGTGGGGATCGTCATTCCCTATCCGCGGACCGATGTGCGGGTGATCGCAGACGAGGAGCCGGAGGCGGAATAGCCTTACATTGTCGCATCCGCCTTCGCCGGCATCACGATATTGGGGGGCTAAGTTTACGCCAGCAGCGCTTCTTCGACCTGAGAAAGTCGGTCCTTGCCAAAAAACATCGCCTCGCCGACGAAGAAGGTCGGGATGCCGAATACGCCGCGCGCGACTGCGGCTTCCGTGTTGGCAACGAGCTTCGCCTTGATCTTTGTGTCCTGCGTCCGCGCCAGTAGCGCGGGGCCGTCGAAGCCGTTCGCCGACAGAAAGGCGACGATAACTTCGGGATCGTCCATCTTCAGCCCGTCCTCCCACATCCCGCGGTTTACGGTGTCGATATAGTCGTCGAGCACGCCTTCATCATCGGCGACGATCGCGCCGCGCATGATCGTCAGCGTATTGACCGGGAAATGCGGATTGATCCGAAATTTGCTCAGGCCATGTTTTTCGATGAAACGCCGCATTTCCAAATTTTCATAAGCGAGCTTGGCTGGCGCATCGGCATATTGGATCATCGGCGCCTTGTTGCCCGTCGCCTTGAAAATGCCGCCGAGCAGGCAAGGCGTGATGACGAGGTCGGCGCCGGTGCGGTCGAGCAGCTCGGGCAGCGCCTTCATGCAAAGATAGGCATTGGGGCTACCGAAATCGAAGATCAGTTCGAGGCTTTTACTCACCATTTTTCTCCCCAGGGACGGAGGTCGAGTTCGTGCGTCCACGCGCTTTTGGGTTGTTTATGAAGCATCACATAATTGGCCGCGATCGCATCAGGGTTTAGGATCAGGTTCTGCGCTTTCGCATTGTCGAAATCGGGGTGGCGGCCCTTTATGAAATCGGTGTCGATCGCGCCGTCGATGATCGTGTGCGCGACATGGATGCCCTGCGGCCCCAGCTCGCGCGCCATCGACTGGGCGAGCATCCGCAAAGCGCCCTTCGCGCCCGAAAATGCGGAAAAACCCGATCCGCCGCGCAGGCTTGCGGTCGCGCCGGTGAAGATGATCGTCCCGCGGCCGCGCGGGGTCATGCGTTTCGCCGCTTCTCGCCCCATCAGGAAACCGCCGAGACATGCCATTTCCCAGACCTTGGTGTAAACGCGCACCGAGGTCTCGGTGATCGGGAAATTCACATTGGCTCCGATGTTGAACACCGCAACCTCGACCGCCCCGACCTCGGCCTCGACCTGGTCGAAAAGCGCGATCATCGCCTCTTCCTCGCGTGCGTCAGCGGGGAAGGCGCGCGCCTGATACCCCTCGTCGCGAATCGACCGGGCGAGCGTTTCGAGCTGGTCGGCGTTCCGCGGCCGGCGGTTGACGCAGGCGCTAAGACCTTCGGCGGCAAATGCGCGTGCAATGGCGCCGCCGGTGGCGTCTCCTGCCCCGATGATGACGGCTGCGGGATTAGGCATGCGCGAATCTCCTCTTGTGCCGGATCATAACTATGATAATCATAGTGACAAGAGGAAAGGCGAAACTTGCCCAGACGTACCGATCTCTCGGCCACCTTCTGCCCCGTTGGTCGCTCGGCCGAACTGCTCGGCGACCGGGCGGTGCTGCTGATCCTGCGCGAACTTTTCTTCGGCCGGCGCCGCTTCGAACTCATCGCGGCCAATACTGGGCTCGGACCGCAGATCGTTTCGGCGCGGCTGAAGATGCTGGTAGCCGAGGGGATTGCCGAGCGCCGCGCCTATAGCCAGCGGCCGGTGCGCCAAGACTATTGGCTGACCGACAAGGGCAAGGCGTTATTCGATATTCTGTATGCGATGCGCAACTGGGCCGAACGCTGGGCTTACGCGCCGCGGGAAATGGGCGAGGGGCCGGCGATCCGCTATGTGCATCGCGGCTGCGGCACCGATGTCGGGACGGCGACTATCTGTCCGGGCTGCGGCGCCGGGCTCGGTTATGGTGATCTGAAAGGCGAGCCGTCGTCGGCGCTCAAGGCGGAACAGATCGCGCGAACGGCCTAGCTCAGGCCTTTTCTAGCGTGCATTGCAGCGGGTGCTGGCTCTGCCGCGCCGCGTCCATCACCTGATTGACCTTGGTTTCGGCGACTTCGTAACTGAACACGCCGCACACGCCTACGCCCTGCTGGTGGACATGCAGCATCACCTGCGTCGCCTGTTCGATATCCATGTTGAAGAAACGCTGCAGCACCATCACGACGAATTCCATCGGGGTGTAATCGTCGTTGAGCAGCAGCACCTTGTACATCGACGGCTTTTTCGCCTTCGCGCGGGTGCGCGTGGCGATGCCGACGCCGGGGGTGCCGGGCGAGCCGTCGTCCTTGTCCGCCATCGCGCGGACGGTCTTTGACCCCGCCATGGCGCGGATCGGATGGAGGGTGGAAACTGGAAGCATCATGGGCAGGAATATCGCAAGCCGCGGGCGAAGCGCAAGGGGCGTGCGCGCGGTTTTTAACCTCTTGTTCGCCAGCCGCGATCGGCTGGCGGTGAAAACAAGAACCGCCCGCTTCCTGAGGAAGCGAGCGGTCTTGAAAGTGTCGGCGCAGGCGGGGAAGAGGGGGAAGTGCCCGCGCCAACGGAAGATAAGGGTGTCTTAAGCGGCCTTCATCTTCGAGGTGATCACCGAAACGCGGTTCGAGATCGGCGCGAAGCTGTCGTTGGCCATCTTGACGACCAGTTCGCTGGTCTTCGAGGTCTGGGCAACAGCGGCGTCGAACGCCTTCTTGCTGTTTTCGGCATAGAGCTTGAAGAAATCGGCCGGGGTCTTGACCGAAGTGTAACCCTTGAGCGCAGCGGTCGTGTCTTCAAAGCTCTTGCGAGCGAAGGTCACGCCTTCCTGGCCAAGAACTTCCATGTTCTTGGCAGCGATCTTACCGGCTTCGACCAGCGCTTCGACGTTCGCCTTGTTGAATTCGACGGCTTCTTCGGCCAGCTTGCTGGTCTTGCTCATTGCGTCCTTGGCTTTCGCATTGAAGTCCGCAGTCAGGGCTTCGGTGCGGGTCTTCGCTTCGTCGGCGAACTTCTTGACGGTGTCGTTCATGGTCTTGATTCCTTTGCTGACGGCGGCAACCGGCTTCGGCGCGGCCTTGGGGGCAATTTTCTTTACGGTCGCCTTCTTGGGGGCGCCCTTCTTGGCAACTGCCTTAGGGGCAGCGACCTTTTTCGCGGCCGGCTTGGCTTTTGCCTTCACCGTCTTGATCTTGGCAGGGGCCGCAGGCTTCACAGCTGCGGGAGCAGCAACCGGAGCCGGGGCAGCCGGAGCTTCCACCGGCTTGGCGGCGGTTTCCAGCGTCGCGGCTTCGAAAGCCTCTTCGGCACTATCCATCTTGGTAGCCATGGGTAAAACTCCTTTATGTTGCAGTGCACAATATAGGAGTGGTTCGGCGATTTCAAGGATATTATTGTGCAGCGCACAAAAAAATTATCATTGGCGCCCGCAGGCTGGATAATCGCTAGATATTACCGCTGTTTGACATAGCGGCCGGGGGCGTCCTCGATGGCCTTTTTGGTGCCTTTTCCGGGGATACGGGCGCCCTTGACTGCAATTTTTTCGTCATCCTGCGCTGAAATCCAGTTGATCCAGTGCGGCCACCAGCTGCCCTTGGTCTCGGTGGCGCTGGTAACAAATTCGTCGAGTGTCGCTGCGTTGCTGTCGCCGGTCCAATATTGATATTTGCCGGCAGCGGGCGGATTGACGACGCCGGCGATATGGCCCGATCCGGCGAGCAGGAAGGTTTTGGGGCCGCACAAATTGTCCATCAACCGCCAGACGCTGGCGAGCGGCGCGAT
The DNA here is from genome assembly GCF_016704835.1 of Sphingopyxis sp. Classification (GTDB taxonomy): domain Bacteria; phylum Pseudomonadota; class Alphaproteobacteria; order Sphingomonadales; family Sphingomonadaceae; genus Sphingopyxis. The sequence continues at coordinate 151,513 of NZ_JADIZJ010000006.1, forward strand.
ATGATCCTCCCGGCCGGCCTGGATATAGGCGGGGGTCTCGATTTTCCGCAGGTCGATCGGCGTGCCGCACGCGGACAGGCTGTTCGGGATGACCATGCGGTTGTCGCGGTACAAATCGACCAGATACTGGCGGTGCCATTTCGCGGGCAGGTTGGTGGTGTCGCCGTTCCAATAGAGCAAGTCAAAGGGCGGGTAGTCGTTGCCGAGCAGGTAATTGCTGACGACATAATTCCAGATGAGATCGCGTCCGCGCAGGCTGTTGAAGGTCGCCGCCATGTAGCGGCCGTCAAGGTAGCCGGGCGTCGACAGCTGTTCGAGCAGCGCCAGATAACTGTCATCGACGAACATTTTGAGGTCGCCGGCCTGTTCGAAATCGACCTGCGCGGTGAAGAAAGTTACCGACTTCACCCGGTCGGCCTCACCCTTCGCCGCCAGGATTGCCAGCGTCGCCGCGAGGGTGGTCCCAGCGACGCAATAGCCGATCGTGTGGACCGCCGGGACGTCGAGGGCGGCGCGCACAGTGTCGATGGCGTCGATCTGCGCCGCGATATAATCATCCCAGGCAATGTCCTTCATCGACGCATCGGCCGATTTCCACGACACCATGAATACGCTCAGCCCCTGTCCGACCGCCCACGCGACAAAGCTTTTCGCTGGATTGAGGTCGAGAATATAGAAGCGGTTGATCCACGGCGGGAAGATCAGCAGTGGTACGGCGTACACCTCCTTGGTCGTCGGCGCATACTGGATCAGCTGATAGAGCTCGGTTTCGTGGATCACCTTGCCCGGGGTCGTCGCAATATTGATCCCGACTTCGAACGCGTCGGGATCGACATGCGATAGCTGCCCGCGCGACAGATCGGTCAGCATATGCTGCAAGCCCTTGAGCAGGCTTTCGCCGCGCGTTTCGACCGCGCGCTTGATGACTTCCGGGTTGGTGAGCACGAGGTTGGTCGGCGCCATCGCATCGGCGATGCTCTTTGCGGCGAATTCCATCTTCGCTCGCGCCGCGGGGTCGGCCCCCTCGAACTGGCGCGTCGTCGCGAGCATCTGTTCGGCGAGCAGGCCGTAGGTTTGGCGGATCATCGCGAACACAGGATTGCTTGCCCAATCGGGGTCAGCGAAGCGACGATCCTTGCTTGCTAAGTCTGGAGCGGGGGGAGTCATCGGATTCAGGGTCGCGAGCGAGGTCCAGAAAGCGACTCCCTGGTCCCACATTTTCGACGACTGCTGCGCCCAATGTTGTGTCGCCGGGTTTTCGAGCCATGAAGAGGGATCGAACATCGCCGTGGCGCTGGCCTTGCCGTCATTCGCCTGTCCCAGCGCATATTCGAGCATCATCTGCTGCGCGCGACCAATCACGCTGGCCCAATGCTGCATGTCATCGGGCGTCGGCAGGAAGGGGTTGGGAACGTCCGTCGTATCGCTTTTGTCTGCGTCGCTCATGTTCGTTCCTGCTGGTCAGTGCGGTTAGAAGCCTATAACAAGCCGCGGTGCGGCTGGCGAGGCGCCGTTCGCGCTTATATCCGATAACGAAAAGGAGTTGTTCTAGTTTCCCATGCCCGACGATGAATTCTATCGCATCAAGCGCCTGCCGCCCTATGTCATCGCCGAAGTCAATGCGATGCGTGCGGCCGCCCGCGCCGCGGGAGAAGACATCATCGACCTGGGAATGGGCAACCCCGACTTGCCGCCTCCTGCGCACGTGATCGAAAAGCTGTGCGAGGTGGCGATGAAGCCCGACGCGCATGGTTATTCGCAGTCGAAGGGCATTCCGGGGCTCCGCAAGGCGCAGGCCAATTATTACGCGCGCCGCTTCAATGTCGAACTCGATCCCGAGAGCGAAGTGGTGGTGACGATGGGGTCGAAGGAAGGGCTCGCCAGCCTCGCGACCGCGATCACCGGTCCCGGCGACGTCGTGCTGGCGCCCAACCCCAGCTATCCGATCCACACCTTCGGCTTCATCATCGCCGGGGCGACGATCCGCAGCGTGCCGACGACCCCCGACGAAGCCTATTGGCGCGCGCTCGACCGCGCGATGGCCTTTACCGTGCCGCGCCCGTCGATCCTGGTGGTCAATTATCCGTCGAACCCGACCGCCGAGACGGTTGACCTCGCTTTTTACGAGCGGCTTGTTGCATGGGCGAAGGAAAACAAGGTCTGGGTCCTGTCCGACCTTGCCTATTCCGAGCTTTATTACGACGGCAACCCGACCCCCTCGATCCTGCAAGTGCCGGGCGCCAAGGATGTTGCGGTGGAATTCACCTCGATGTCGAAAACCTATTCGATGGCGGGCTGGCGCATGGGCTTTGCGGTCGGCAACCAGCGACTGATCGCGGCGATGACGCGGGTGAAGAGCTATCTCGATTACGGCGCTTTCACCCCGATTCAGGCCGCTGCCTGTGCCGCGCTCAACGGGCCGCAAGATATCGTCGCACGCAATCGCGAACTGTATCAGAAGCGCCGCGACGTGATGGTCGAAAGCTTCGCGCGCGCTGGCTGGGACATTCCGAGCCCGAAGGCGTCGATGTTTGCCTGGGCGCCGTTGCCGCCAGCGCTGAAAGAAATGGGTAGCCTGGAGTTTTCCAAGCAAATGCTGATCCATGCCAAGGTCGCGGTTGCGCCAGGCGTCGGTTATGGTGAAGACGGCGAGGGTTTCGTCCGCATTGCGATGGTCGAAAACGAGCAGCGCATTCGTCAGGCCGCGCGCAATATCCGCAAATTCCTCCAACTGCACGGCGTAAACACCCCGTCGGTCGCGGCCGGCGCCGAAGGATGAGCGCGAGCGGCTCGGCGATGATCGCCGAGACGATTCAGCTGTCGGTCACCCCGGTGTTCCTGCTCGTTGCGACGGGCAGCCTGCTCAACGTGCTGACCGGGCGCCTGTCTCGCGTCGTCGATCGTTCGCGCGCGCTGATGGAGCGCTGGGCCGAGACCGAGGGGGCGGAACATGACCGGGTCGTCGCCGAACTGCGCGCCGCCGACCGGCGGATGGACGTGATCAACAACGCGATTGCTGCCGCCGTCGCGTGCGGCATCGTGGTCTGCCTGCTTGTCGCGCTGCTGTTCGCGCAGGCGATTGCGGGTTTCAACCTGGGGCTGGCGGCGTCCTGGGCATTTGCGATTGCGATGATGCTGCTTCTCGCGTCGCTGGTGTTATTTCTGATCGAGGTTCGGATGGCAATCCGCAACATCCATGTGCCAATGGAATTGCTCGAGCTTGAGGAAATGGGCTGGAAGCGGCGGCGCGATAAACGCTAGCGGCGGCATCGGTTCGACATCGTTCCGTTCGCATCGAGCCAGTCGAGATGCCCATCGAGGGGGCTTTCCAGCGCGGTGGCTCGACTTAGCTCGACACGACCGGACTTTTTACGTTCGGCTAAGGTTCGATACCCACACGATACGTCGGCGTAACGCGCTTGCGGCTCGCTTGCTCATAGGCATAGCCCGCCGCAAGCACATTGGCGTCGGCCCATTTTCCGCCGATGAACGACACCCCGATCGGTAGCCCCGCGACCGCGCCCATCGGTACGGTGAGGTGCGGATAGCCCGCAACAGCGGGGAGCTGGCTGACGCTGGGACCGCTGTAGTGATCTCCGTTCACGAGGTCGTTGGTCCAGGCGGGGCCGTTGGTAACCCCGACGAGCAGGTTGACGTCATGCTCTTCCATCAGCCGGTCGATGCCTTCCGCACCGGCGAGCCGCGCTGCCTTTTCGCGCGCCGCGATATAGGCGGTGCTGTCGAGGCCTCCCTTGCTCTCCGCCAGCTCGAACAACGACTGGTCGAACCATTTCAGTTCGGCGGGATTCGCCCTGTTGAACGCGATCAGGTCGGCGAGCGTTTTAGGGCCGTCGTTGGCGGGAAGGCCAGCGAGATACGTTGCGATGTCTGCCTTGAGTTCGGTCATCAGCACTTCAAATTCGGCCGCGCCCAGTTCCTCCAGCCCTTTGCGACTATCGGCGATCTCGACGACCGTCGCGCCAAGGTCGGTGATCTGCTTCAACGCGGCGTCGAACAGCGCGGCGATGTCGGCTCGGTCGCCGACGCGATCGCGCAGCACTCCAACGCGCTTGCCCTTCAGCGCATCGGCCGACAGCGCGGCGGTGTAATCAACCTTGCGGGCGTCGGCTTCGGCGGTTGCCCGATCGGCAGGGTCGCTGCCCGCGATCACGGTCATGACGGCCGCAGCATCGCGCACGGTGAGCGTCATCGGTCCCGCCGTATCCTGGCTATGGCTGATCGGGACGATATGCGTGCGGCTGACCAACCCGACGGTGGGCTTGAACCCGACGATCCCGTTGACCCCGGCGGGGCAGGTGATCGAGCCGTCGGTTTCGGTACCGATCGCGAGCGGCGCGAGGCTGGCCGCGACAGCAGCGGCGCTGCCTGCGGACGAACCACATGTGTTGCGATCGAGCGCATGCGGATTTTTGGTCAACCCGCCAACCGCGCTCCAGCCGCTGGTCGAATTGTTCGAGCGAATATTGGCCCATTCGCTGAGGTTCGTCTTGCCAAGGATGACCGCACCGGCATTGCGCAGACGGGCAATAATCGGTGCGTCGCGTCCCGTGACATTGCCCTGAAGCGCTAGCGAACCAGCGGTCGTTGGAAGTGGACCGGCAACTTCGATATTGTCCTTGATCAGGATGGGGATCCCATGGAGCGGGCCACGCAGCTTTCCTGCCTTGCGCTCTTCGTAAAGCAACTTGGCTTCCGTCATCACATCGGCATTGGGAAAAGTCGCGACGACCGCGTCGAGCTTTGGTCCATAATCGTCGACCTTAGCGATGCGATCGAGATAGAGGGTCGCGAGCAGCCCCTCGTACATCCCCCGACTTTCCATCTCGGCTTGCAGCGTCGCGGCGTCCTTGCCCTCTACCGGTGGCAGCGGCGGCGGCATTGCCATTGCGGGATCGATCACGAGCAGGGCGGTGGCGGCGAGCAGCGAAATTTTTTGCATGGACAACACGCTGCCAGCCGTAGCGGCAATTGCAAGCGGCGATTTTCGGGATGCCGCAACGGCGTTGACACCGATCCCCCCGGTCTGCTCCCATGAGCGTGGGAGATAAAAATGAACGATAAAGCTGCCTTGTCGCAGGGCACCGTTACGCCGGTCACCGGTGTATCCGCGCAAACGCGGTCGATGCTGTGGATCCTGCTGATCGTCTATATCTTCAACTTCCTCGACCGGCAGATCGTCAATATCCTGGCCGAACCCATCAAGGCCGACCTTGGGCTTTCGGACACGCAGCTTGGCTTGCTCGCGGGACCGGCCTTTGCGGTCTTTTACGCGCTGCTTGGTATCCCGATCGCGCGCTACGCCGACAAGGATGGCACAAACCGGGTGCGGCTGATTGCCATTTCGCTGGCGATCTGGTCGGCGATGACTGCGGTGTGCGGGTTGGCGCAGAACTTTGTTCAGCTGCTGCTCGCGCGCGTCGGGGTTGGCGTCGGCGAGGCAGGCTGTACCCCCGCCGCGCATTCGTTGATTTCGGATAGCGTGCCCGTCGAAAAGCGGTCGTCGGCGATTGCTTTTTATGGGCTGGGGGTGCCGATCGGGTCGCTCCTCGGTCTGATCATCGGCGGGGTGGTCAACGACCTCTATGGCTGGCGCGTCGCGCTGATGATGGTCGGTGCGCCCGGAATTTTGCTCGCGCTCATCGTGCTGTTCGTCATGCGCGAACCGCGGCACAGCCGCTCGGCCGAAGCGGTCGCGACCGCCCGCGCCGTCGTGCCGCTGTCGACGGGTGAGGCGCTGCGCGAAATTTTCAGCTCGCGCGCCTTCATCTATATCCTGATCGCCGCTTCGGTCGTCGCGGTGCTCGGCTATGGCAAGGCGCTGTGGACGATCAGCTTCTTCATCCGCAGTCACGGGCTATCGACAACCGAGGCGGGGCTGTCGATGGCGGTCGTGCTCGGGCTCGCGGGGGCATTCGGCACCTGGCTGGGCGGCAAGATGGCCGACAAATATGGGCCGCGTGACAAAAAGCATCTGCTCACTTTTCCCGCCTATGGAATGGCCGTCGCGGCGCCGATCCTGTTCCTTGGTTATTATATGGAGGACTGGCGCGTCGCGGTGGCGATGCTGATCATTCCGACGATTCTCAATTCGGCCTATTATGGCCCCGCCTATGGCTGTGTGCAGGGGCTGGTCCAGCCCCGCGCGCGCGCGGTTGCGGCGTCGATCATGCTGTTCGGGCAAAATCTGATCGGGCTTGGCCTCGGGCCGTTCCTGTTCGGCGTGCTATCCGACGCGCTTCAGCCGCTGGCGGGCCAGGAAAGCGTGCGCTGGGTGCTTTACGGCGCGGCGTGGCTCGGCCTCATCCCCGCCTTCTTCTTCTGGCGCGCCAGTCTGCGGCTGAAAGCGGAGCTGAAGTCGGGTTAGTGCGTCATTGCGAGCTCAGCGAAGCAATCTTCCAGCTATCGTCGATCGATGCCGATAGCTGGAGATGGCTTTGTCGCCTTCGGCTGCTCGCAACGACGAGCGTCTAATAGGGGGATCCTGTTTCGCGCGCTGCGTCTTGGCGGCGTCGATCCACCAGTTGAGGTCAGCCGCGAAGCGCGGGAAGCTCTTTACCAGTCGCGCGCCGTCGTCGCCGGTGGGCTTACCGTCCGCGTCGAACACCCCGCCAATCCGTCCGACCGGCAGGATCGACGAGGTCACCGCCATCCCCATCTCGCCGAGCGTGTCGCGCCATCCCATCATCGCGCGTACCCCCGACCAGGGGCCAGCCGAATAGCAGGCGATCGCGGCGGGTCGCCAGAACCATTCCTCCAGATAATGGTCGGTCAAATTCTTGAGACCCGGCTGCGGACCCCAATTATATTCGCCGGTGACGAAGACGAAGCCGTCGGCCGCCCGGATTTTCCCGCCAAGGTCTTCCATCGCCGCCGGCGCTTCGCCCTTCGCATATTCCTTGTACATCCGGTCGAGCATCGGCAGGTCGACCGCCTTGGCGTCGATCAGTTCGGCGCTGTCGCCGCGTGCGATGATCGAATCGACGAGCCAGTGCGCGAGCTTGATACCCTGGCGATCGCGGCGATAGCTGCCATAGAAGACGAGGATGTGGCGGGACATAAAGGTTCCTAAGGTCGGATGGTGATCGGGATGCCGTCGGGCACGATATCCCACAGCTGCTGTATCTCGGTGTTCGAAAGCGCGATGCAACCGTCGGTCCAGTCGCGCGCGATGGGTGGCCCGGGCCAGGCGTTCGGCTGCCCGTGGATGAAGATATCGCCGCCCGGCGAGCGCCCTTTTGCCTTGGCAAAGGCGCGGTCGGCGGCATTGGGATAGGATATGCGCAGCGACAGATGATAGGCGCTCGCCGGGTTGCGGCCGTTGATACGATATGTCCCCTCGGGCGTGCGCTCGTCGCCCTCGAACCGCTTGTGCCCGGTTGGCGCGTCGCCGAAGCGGATATTCGTATAGCGGACGATCTCGCGGTTCGCAGCATAGGCGACCAGCAAACGCTCGCTCTTGTCGACGAACAGCCGGTCGACCTTCGTCCCGACGGCCGGCGACGGCTGCGAATGCGCGGTGCCGCACGCGGCGAGCAACAGGCAGGCGAAGGGCATGACACGGCGCATCGTGCGATCCTACGGCTTTGGCGCGTTCGGGCAAGTGGTTGCCAGCGCCGTGCCGCCGGCTAAGGTGGCAGTGGGGGGATCGATCACATGACCATATATCGCACGCCGGACGCGCGCTTCGAAGCGCTAGCCGATTGGCCTTATGCGCCAAAATATACCGAAATCACGGACGGGCTTCGGGTCCATTATGTCGATGAGGGCGCCGCCGATGCGCAGCCGGTGCTGATGCTGCATGGCGAGCCGACCTGGTCCTATCTCTATCGGCATATGATCGGCCCCGCGGTGGCAGCGGGATTCCGAGTCGTCGCGCCCGATCTGATCGGCTTCGGCCGCTCGGACAAGCCGATCGATCGCGGCGCACATAGCTATGCGGCCCAGGTCGCGTGGATGCGGCAGTGGATCGAGGCGCTCGACCTCAAGAACATGATCCTCGCCTGTCAGGACTGGGGATCGCTGATCGGCCTTCGCCTCGTTGCTGAAATGCCCGAGCGCTTCGCGGGCGTCGCGCTGTCGAACGGCGGCCTGCCCGAAGGCCAGCCCGCGCCCCGCGCCTTTGCGATCTGGCGCGCCTTTTCGCGTTACAGCCCGCTATTCCCGATCGGAAAGATCGTAAAAGCCGGCACCAAGCGCGAACTGAGCGCCGCCGAGATCGCCGCCTATGACGCGCCCTTTCCGACGCGGGCGTCAAAGGTCGCGGCGCGCGTCTATCCATCCTTTGTGCCGCTCGGTGACAATGCCGCTGTGCCCGATCAGAAGCGCGCCTGGGCGGCGCTGGAGCGATTCGACAAGCCGTTCCTGTGCTGCTTCTCCGACGGCGACCCGATCACGCGCGGCGGCGATTCATTGTTCACCAGCCGCGTTCCGGGAACGCGGGGCGCCGCGCACCGCACGCTGCAGGGCGGTCACTTCATTCAGGAAGACGACCCGGGGGGCTTCGTCGCGGCGATCCGCGACGTCGCTACCACCGGGGCGGTCGTCAGTCGCTGAACGGGTCGCGGATCAGGATCGTGTCTTCCCGCTCGGGGCTGGTTGATACCAGCGCGATCGGGGTTTCGATCAGTTCCTGGACGCGCTGGATATATTTAATCGCCTGCGCGGGCAGGTCGGCATAGCTGCGTGCGCCCGCGGTCGTTTCCTGCCAGCCGTCCATTTCCTCGTAAATCGGCTCGACCTCGGCCTGATCGGCGGAATGCGCGGGGAAATAGTCGAGGATCTTGCCTCTGAGCCGGTAGCCGGTGCAGATACGGATCGTGTCGAAGCCGTCGAGCACGTCGAGCTTGGTGAGCGCGATGCCAGTGACGCCCGAGACGGCGCAGCTCTGGCGCACGAGCACGGCGTCAAACCAGCCGCAGCGGCGCTTGCGCCCGGTGACGGTGCCGAATTCATGCCCGCGTTCGCCTAGCCGCTGGCCGACTTCGTCCTCGAGCTCGGTCGGGAAGGGGCCACTGCCGACGCGTGTCGTGTACGCCTTGGCGATCCCGAGCACGAAACCGACCGCGCCGGGGCCGAGGCCCGAGCCGCTGGCGGCGGTACCGCTGACCGTGTTGCTGCTGGTGACGAAGGGATAGGTGCCGTGATCGACGTCGAGCAGCACGCCCTGCGCGCCTTCGAACAGTATGCGCGCGCCGGCCTTGCGGACCTTCTTGAGGCGTTTCCACACCGGCTGTGCATATTCGAGCACATAGTCGGCGATTTCGGTGAGGTCGGCGATCAGGCGTTCGCGGTCGATCGGCGGTTCACCGAAACCGGCGCGCAGCGCGTCGTGGTGCGCGGTCAGGCGGTCGAGCTGCGGATCGAGCTTGTCGAGATGCGCGAGGTCGCAGACGCGAATCGCGCGGCGACCGACCTTGTCTTCATAGGCGGGCCCGATGCCGCGTCCGGTGGTGCCGATCTTGCCCGCGCCCGCCGCGGTCTCGCGCAGCGCGTCGAGGTCGCGGTGGAACGGCAGGATCAGCGCGCAATTGTCGGCGATCGCGAAATTCTCGGCATTGATGACTACGCCCTGGCCGCGCAGCTTGGTGATCTCGTCGCGCAGCGCCCACGGATCGAGCACCACGCCATTGCCGATGATCGACAGCGTGCCGGTGACGATGCCCGACGGGAGCAGCGACAGCTTGTACACCTGCTCGCCGACAACGAGCGTATGACCGGCGTTATGCCCGCCCTGAAAGCGCACCACGGCATCGGCACGGCTGGCGAGCCAGTCGACGATCTTGCCCTTGCCCTCGTCGCCCCATTGCGACCCGATGACGGTAACATTTGCCATGATGCTGTCCTGCTGAACGGGGTCATCCTGACCCGGCGCGGCCTTAGCGGATTTCGCCGCAGAGGCAAGCGCGCTGGGATGAATTTGCGACATTTGCGTTGGACAAGACAGGCGCGCCGGGGGCGATGGAGGCATGAATATGAGCAAGCGATACTGGATCGGGTTGTTGGCGGTGACCACCGTGGTGGCAAGCGGCATGTCGGCGAGCGACGCGCGCGAAAAACTGCGCGACCGCCTACGCGAGCGAGTGGCCGAACGCATGGGTGCCGACGAAGGTGCAAAGGTTCCGGGCAGCGCAACGATAGCCTATGGCAGCGATCCGTTGCAGATACTCGATATCTGGCGCGCCCGAGGTTCGACCCGAGCGGCGCCACTGATCGTCTATGTCCACGGCGGCGGGTGGAAACGCGGCAGCAAGGACAATGCGACTGGTCGCTTCAAACCCGATCATTTTCCCGCGCAAGGCTATGCCTTTGCCTCGATCAACTATCGACTCGTTCCCGCCGCGACGGTCGAGCAGCAGGCGGCGGACGTCGCGAGCGCGGTCAAGGCACTGGTCGATCGTGCCGACGCGCTGGGGATCGATCGGCGGCGGATCGTGCTGATGGGGCATAGCGCGGGCGCCCATCTGGTCGCGCTGGTAGGGACCGACGAGCGCTATCTGAAAGGGGCAGGGCTGTCTTTCGCCGACATCGCCGGGGTGATCCCCAACGACGGCGCCGCCTATGACGTGCCGGCACAGATGAAGGACGGTCCGCCGATCATGCAGCAGACCTACGCGCAGGCGTTCGGCACCGATCCGGCACGACAAACGGCCTTGTCTCCCACCGCGCATGCGGCGGGACCCAACGCACCCGACTTTTTGCTGCTCTATGTCCAGCGGCCCGATGGCGTTCGGCAGGCCAAAGCCTTGGGAAGTGCGCTGGTTGCAGGTGGCAGCCGCGTCGAGCACGGCAGTTTTCCCGGCGAGGGGCTGAAGGGCCATGCGGAAATCAATCGCAGCCTGGGCGATCCCACCTATGCGGCGACCGCGACAGTCGATGCGTGGTTGAAGCGGGTGTTTGGGCCATAGAGCGGCGGTTTAGCGTTGGGAAGCGGACCTCATCCTCCCCGGCGAAAGCCCGGCCCCAGTGCGTTGGAGAACAGGCGCCGCGTAGTGACGCTCTGGGTCCCGGCTTGCGCCGGGGAACGGCAGTTGCTGGTCGTTGGCGGACACAGTTCATTCCCGTTCGTGTCGAGCGAAGTCGGGATACCCTGCAACCTTCGCCGCTCCGATAGGCATCTCGGCTTTGCTCGATGCGAGCGGGATTATATAGGTTTAAGGCGCTCTAACAGAAAAGGGCCCACCGGCGTGGCTGGTGAGCCCTTGGTCCTGGGAATATGCGGGCCGGTGCGACAGCGCCTGTAAGGCGTCCGGCCCTTGTGCTGCCTCCTAGGGCGCGAGGATTGCGACCGCGAGGTACAGCAGCAGTGGGAGGCCGAAGCCGAGCAGCGTCAAGGCGACAAAGCCGACGCGCGTCCACAAGACGTCGAAGCCGAACTGGTCTGCCATCCCGGCGCAGACGCCGAAGATCATCCCGTCGCGACGATTCTTGCGAAAACCCTGTTTCATTTCTTTCCTTTCCATCCCGGCCAATGGCCGGCGTTATTGAGCGCGAAGGCCGGTCAGGCGACCAGGCCATTCGGGCCAGCAGCGGCGAGGAACATGATCGAGCAGTAAAGCGAAGCAACGGCAGCGATCGCGTAGCTCTTGAACGAATCGACATTGAAATGGGCCATGATATTTTCCTTCCTTGAACCTTCCATCCGGGCCATCCGGTGGATGCCGACACTGTTGCAGGGACCGTGCCAAATTCGTTCATTGGCGGTTAAGCGCGGTTTTTCCGTCTGTGAACGTTCATTTTTGAGCAAAATATCCGCTATGCTGGTGAAATTTCCCGCTACTCGGAAAAATTTTCGCAAAATCTCGCAATCCGGCCGGGGCGGCGTCGCCGGGTTGCGTTTGGACGGAGGGCGAGATCCCGGCCTTCGCCGCGATGAGGAGGACGGCTGCGGACGGCTGTGGGCTGGCGTGGTCGGAGCAGCTGCGGTAGGCGGCATGAACGATGACGCTGATCCGCCTTTCGCTGACCGATTTTCGCAATCATGCCGCGGCGGAACTGATGGCCGGGCCGGGGCTCGTCGCGCTGCACGGCGACAATGGCGCGGGCAAGACCAATATATTGGAGGCGATTTCGCTGCTTGCACCCGGAAGGGGGCTGCGACGCGCGGCGCTGGGCGACATGGTGCGTGACGGCGCAAGCGGCGGCTTTGCGGTGTTCGCCGAGGTGCTGGCGCGGGACGATCTGGCGCCGGTGTCGCTCGGCACCGGGATTGACCCCCCGCATCCCGGACGGCGGGTCGTGCGGATCAACGGCAGCGCCGCGGCGGCGGCGTCGCTCGGTGAATGGCTGGCGGTGCTGTGGCTGACCCCGGCGATGGACCGGCTGTTCATCGAGACCGCGGGCAACCGGCGGCGCTTCCTCGACCGGCTGGTGCTCGCGCTCGACCCGCGCCATGCGCAGCATAGCAACCGGTATGAAGCGGCGCTGCGCGCGCGCGGCAAGCTGCTGGCCGACCTGTCCAGCGCCGATCCACAATGGATCGCGAGTCTGGAGGCGCAGCTCGGCGAGCATGGGGCGGTGATGGACGCGGCGCGGCAGGCAACGCTAGCGGCGCTGTCGGTCGAACTGGCCGATCAGCCCGACGCGCCCTTTGCCCGCCCGCTGCTGACGCTGGTCGACAGCGAAGGCATGGCGCGGACGGTGGCGCATGACGAGGAGTCGTTGCGGGCGCTGTTTGCGGCGCGCCGTCGGATCGATGCCGTTGCCGGCCGCGCCACCGCGGGACCGCACCGCGATGACCTGATGGCGGTCCACGCTGCGACGGGCCGCACCGCCGCGCGCTGTTCGACCGGCGAGCAAAAGGCGATGCTGCTGTCGCTGGTGCTGGCGCATAGCGACTGCGTCGCGCGCGCGCGCGGGCAGCGACCGGTGCTGCTGCTCGACGAGGTTGCAGCGCATCTCGACCCACTGCGCCGCGGGGCGCTTTACGCGCGATTGGCGGCGCAGGGGGGGCAGGCATGGCTGACCGGGACCGAGGCGGCGCTGTTTGCCGATATGCCAGGGCCGGTGACGCGATTCGCGATTGCGGGCGGTCGGATCGCGGCGGGCTAGGACATCGCCCGCAGTGACAATCGCGCCAATCTGGCGATAATTTCGGACGGACTGCTCTCGACCCCGCATTGCATTACGCGTTCGCTGCGTTATAAATCCTGTGGTGGAACAATAGAGTAGCGTAATGCCAAGTCGCTCCACACAAGCTTTTCCAGCCAGGGAGTATAGTATGAATCTGTTCAAGAAGGCGGCGGTTAGCCTTGCTGCAACGTCGTTGATCGCGGCCCCCGTCGCGGCCTCGGCGGCACAGAGCGTTCGCGCTGCTTCGGCCGTCGAAGGCCAGAGCGAGCTGGAAGGCGAAACCAGCTGGATCCTCATCGCGCTGGCAGCCGTCGGCATCGTCGCAGCGATCGTGCTGCTCACCGACGGTGACGACAACCCCACCAGCCCGTAATCGGATATACAATTCGAATAATGGCGAGGGGCTTCGGACATCGTCCGTGGCCCCTTTGCTTTGCGGGGCGGAACGCAGCCGTCAGGCCCCGACGACGAGCGGCGGTCGAGAGAATCTCGTGCACGACGTCCTGCGGGCGGCATAGCCGCACGCCTTTGTCAGTCTTGACGATCGGGCGTTCGACATAGGCGGGGTTGGCCGCCATCGCGGCAATGATGACGTCCTCGTCGGCCTCGTTCAGCCCGCGTTCGTCGGCATCTGTGCCGCGCATGCGCAGCGCATCGCGCGCGGTCAGGCCCGCCGCGGCGAACAGCTGGCGCAGCTGGTCCGCAGAATAGGGATGTTTCAGATACTCGATGACGGTTAACTCGACGCCGGACGTGTCTTGCAGGATGGCCAATGTCTTGCGCGACGTGCCGCAGGCTGGGTTGTGCCAGAGTATTGCGTTCATGGACGGCGTCCTAAAGAAGCGTTGCCGCACCGTAAACCCGCTATTCATAGCATATATGGCACATTTGCTCGCATGACAGGGAACGATCTGCTTGCCTTTCGCGGCGAACATCCGACTTATACAGGGTCGAGGGACGGCCGCAGGCGGCCAATGCGGGGTTGGGTGACAAGTGAGTGAATTAATCGATCGCAGGGCGATGCTGGCCGGACTGGCCGTCGCGGGTGCCGCGGCCGCGGTTCCGGTGCGCGCGCAGTTGCCCGACTGGATTCGCCAGCCAGTGGCTCCGATCGCGCCGCCGGTGGATTATCTCGCCGTCGCGCGCAAACAGTTCGCGCTGCAAGGTCGCCATATTCCCCAGGCCGACCGCGTCGGTATCGTCGATTTCGGGCTACCGTCGGCACGCCCTCGTTTCGCACTGGTCGATATGATCGCCGGCAAGATCGAGATGTTCCCGGTCACTCACGGCCGCGGATCGGACCCGCAGCACGACGGCTGGCTGAAGAGCTTTTCGAACCGGGTGGGCAGCTTGGCGACCTCGCGCGGCGCCTACCGCACCAGCGATTATTATTGGGGCGCCAACGGATCGTCGATGCGGCTTGCGGGGCTGGAACCCGACAATAACAACGCGGATGCGCGCGCGATCGTCGTCCACGGCGCCTGGTACGCCGACCCGTCGCTGATCGTGACGCAGGGCAAGCTGGGGCGCAGCGAAGGCTGCTTCGTGTTTGGCGAAGAACTGTTGCCGATGATCCTTTATAAGCTGGGGCCGGGGCGGCTGCTGTTCGCCGACCGCCTGAGCGAAATGCCGTCGGTGCCGACTCCCTTTCAATTGCCGCCCGCCGACCCGCTACCGGGGATGGAGAATCTGCGGCGCGCGAGCTCATTTAGCGGGAAGTTGCCGACGACCGCGGATTGATGGCAGTCGATCGTCATTTCCATCACTGTATCATGGCAGGAATGTTTAGTCGTAGATGTTCCAGCTGAACATGCTCTCGAAGAAGCGAGGCTGATCTGTTCCGCCCGTTTTGACGAAGCGCGCGCGTCGCGAAAGCAAGCGGCAGGTTTGCGCATCGAGGTCGGCATGACCGGTTGATGCGGTGATCTCGCAACGACTGACGCGCCCGGATGCGTCGATGGTCAATTTGTAGCTCGCACGCCCTTCGCGCCTTTCACGCAGCGCCGTAGACGGATAGTCGGCGTTGGTGATCCAGCGAAGCGGACTTCCCACAATGCTCGGTTGCGTTTGCGCCCCGGCAGGCAAGGCAAAGCACGAGGCCGCGCCGACAAGCAGCGGCAGCGTCATGAACGCCCGCCCGCCAAGATCGACAGAGGTCAATCTTCAATAAATCCCGTCGGTCGCCGGCGTCGTCGCGCGCGCGGTGGTGGCCACCGTCGGCACGACGGGTGGAGCGACGGGCGCGATGATCGCCGCGGTGGGGCGGCCCGGTTGGGCAAAGCTGGCCACCACCGGCGCGTCGCGGCCATAGAGGTCGGCGAGTTTCTTGACCCCGCCCTTGCCGTCTGGGATCACCGTCCAATAGGCGACGTAGACAGGGAAGGGGTTGTCGAAGCCGAAGCGTGTCGTTGCACCGCTCGCGATCGCCTCGCCGAACTCTTCCGGGCTTTTGCCCGCGAACATCACCGCCATCAGGCCCGAGAAATGTAATGCTCGTTCGGTGCGGATGCAACCGTGGCTGAAGGCACGGGCGGCGGCGTTGAACGCTCCCTTTGACGGGGTGTCGTGCAAGTAGATCGCATGCTCGTTGAGCATTTCCATCTTCATCACGCCCAGCGCATTGCCCGGCCCGGCCTTTTGAACCACCGACAGCGTCTTGCCGCTGCCCGTCCAGGTATAGCCCTGCGCTCGCGCCGCGGCGGGGTTGCGCGCGATTGTCGCGCCAATGCCTTCGTTGATGATGCTGCGCGGCAGCGTCCAGGTCGGGTTGACGATGATCCCGGTCGCCATCGGGTTGAGCTGCGGCGTCGCGGTTGTCGGCTTTCCGACCACCGCCTTGTGCGTCGCGATGATCGTGCCGCCATGGACGACACGGGTCAAATATTCAGGGACGTTGCTGACGACATAGCGTTCACCCAGTGCGCGCGGCATCCACCGCCAGCGTTCCATGTTGACGCGGATCGCGTTGGCGTCGGCGGGTGCCTTGGCCTTGGCGAGCGAAGCTTTGAGCACCGCGAAGTCGGGATGCACTGGGTTAAGGCCGATGAGCGTTTCGCGGATCGACCCGGCATTCAGCGCGGTTCCGAGCAGCGCCAGCAGCGGCTCGCTGTCGCCATCGCTGTCGACCATGAACCATTGTTTGCGCGCCGCATTGGGCGTGCGACCATCGCGCAGGTGGGTGGCAAGCAGCAAGAAGGTGTCGGTTGCGGTCTTGTCGAGCCGCGCCTGATCGTCTGCGAGGATCGCTGCGGCAAGGGCGTCGGGATTATAGTCCCTGGCGAACAGGCCTTCTGAGCCGATTTTTTCGATCGCGCTGAGCAGCGCAGTTGCATTTTCCTCCGACCAGTTCGGCAAGGCCACCTGCGCGGCGATCACCGGCGCGTCGTCGGCAACCTTGTCGGGTTGCAGCACGACCGAATCCTCTTTGACCCCGGTTTGGGCGAGCGCGGGCGCGGCCAGCAGGCTCAGCGTGAGAAGGAACGTTGCGGCGGGCCGCGCTGAAAAAGAGGAGTTTTTGACCATGGTTAAGGCCCATAGCCAAAAATCCGCGGCAGTGAAAGTGAGGTGGCGCGCAGCTGGGCGCATCGCGAATAATATCCGTCCTTCCGGCGGAAGCCGGGATGACGGCGGTGCGTCAGAAACAGCCGGTGCGACCTCGACCTCCGCCGGGGTTCCATAGCGAATTAGGATTTGGCCTCGTCATCCTGCCGCGCGAGCCAGTCTTCCAGCCATTTGATTGTGTAATCGCCGTTGATCACGTCAGGATCGGCGAGCAGAGCCTGATGCAGCGGGATGTTCGTCTTGACCCCGGCGATCACCATTTCCTCGAGCGCCCGGCGCATCCGCATCATGCAGCTCTCGCGGGTGCGGCCATAAACAATCAGCTTGCCGATCATGCTGTCGTAATAGGGCGGGATCGAATAGCCGGCGTAAAGCCCGCTATCGACGCGCACATGCATGCCGCCAGCAGCGTGATAATTGGTGACCTTGCCCGGCGAGGGCATGAAGGTGCGCGGGTCTTCGGCATTGATGCGGCATTCCATCGCATGGCCGCGAAATTCGAGATCTTCCTGTTTGACCGACAGGTCGCGGCCGCCTGCGATGCGTATCTGTTCGCGCACGAGGTCGAAGCCGGTGATCATTTCGGTGACCGGATGCTCGACCTGGATGCGCGTGTTCATTTCAATGAAGAAAAACTCGCCATTTTCCCACAGGAACTCGATCGTCCCAGCGCCGCGATAGTGCATCGCCGCCATCGCGTCGGCGCACACCTTGCCCATGCGAGCGCGTTCGTCACCTGAGATAATCGGCGAAGGGGCTTCCTCGAGCACCTTTTGGTGACGGCGCTGGAGCGAACAGTCGCGCTCGCCGAGATGGATCGCGGTACCCCGGCCATCGCCGAACACCTGAAACTCGATGTGGCGCGGGTTGCCGAGATATTTTTCCATGTAAACGGTCGGATCGCCGAACGCCGCCGCCGCCTCGCTCGATGCCTGGCTCATCAGGCTTTCGAGACTGTCGGCGTTGGGGACGACCTTCATACCGCGCCCGCCGCCGCCCGATGCCGCTTTGATGAGCACAGGGTAGCCGATGTCTTGCGCCGTCTTGCGGCATTCGTCGCCATAGGTGACCGCGCCGGGCGAGCCCGGAACGACGGGCAGGCCCAGCGCGACGGCGGTGCGCTTTGCCTCGACCTTGTCGCCCATGGTGCGGATATGTTCGGGTTTCGGCCCGACAAAGATCATGTCATGCGCTTCGATGATCTCGGCGAACCGCTCGTTTTCCGACAGGAATCCGTAGCCCGGATGAATTGCGTCGGCACCCGTAATCTCGGCGGCCGAGATGATCGCCGGGATGTTCAGATAGCTGTCCTTGGCCGCCGGCGGCCCGATGCACACCGCTTCGTCGGCGAGCCTTACGTGCATCGCGTCCGCGTCGGCAGTCGAATGAACCGCCACCGTCTTGATGCCCATTTCGTGGCATGCCCGGTGGATACGCAGCGCGATCTCGCCGCGGTTGGCGATCAGGAGTTTTTCAATGGCCATTGCCGAATGTTCCCTTCGCCTCAGGCGATGGTGAACAGCGGCTGGTCAAACTCGACCGGCTGGCTGTTTTCGACATGCACGCCGGTGAGCGTGCCCGATGCGGGGGCGACGATAGGGTTCATGACCTTCATCGCTTCGATGATCAGGACGGTGTCGCCGGCCTTTACCGCCGCGCCGATGCTGGCGAAATTGGGCGCGCCGGGTTCGGGTGACAGATAGACGGTGCCGACCATCGGCGATTTGACCGCGTCGGCGAAGCTCGCGGCCGCGGGGGCGGTCGCGACGGGGGCTGCGGCGGGCGCGGTCGCGGCTGGCGCGGCTACGGGAGCGGGGGCATAGGCGACGGGCGCCGCGGCGACCGCGGCCTTGCGCGCGACGCGGACCTTGCGATCACCGTCCTCGACTTCGATCTCGGTCAGGCTGGTGTCGTCGAGCAGCTCGGCGAGCGCGCGCACATAGGCCGGATCGATATTGATGCCATCGTCTTTATGGTCACCCATGAGAATTTTCCTGTTGTTGCGGCGCCGACGTTGCGGCGCTCAGACCTATTTTGATGCGCCCTATTGTCAGAGACGCGCGGCGGCGTCCAGCGCCAGCATATAGCTGTTCGCACCATGGCCTGCAAAATGGGCGACCGCAGCCATGCCGACATAGCTGATATGGCGGAACGCTTCGCGCTTCATCGGGTCTGACAGATGGACCTCAATCACCGGCACCTTGATCGACTTGATCGCGTCGTGGAGCGCGATCGAGGTGTGGTGTAACCGCCAGCGTTGAGCAGCACCGCCTTGGCGCCCGCGACATAGGCTTCGTGCAGCCAGTCGATTAGCACGCCTTCGTGGTTCGTCTGGCGGCATTCGAGGCGGAGACCGAGTTCGGTCGCTCGCGCTTCGAGCTGTGCGTGGATGTCGTTGAGCGTGTCGTGGCCGTAAATCTCCGGCTCGCGCGTGCCGAGCAGATTGAGGTTGGGGCCTGAGAAGACAAAAACGGTCGGCTTGTCGGTCAATGCGGGGGCTTTCGGTTGCGGCGCTATGCGCTCCCCCTATATGGGCTGCTCGGCAAAAGGCAAAGCAAGGCGGAAACTGCAGTGATTTCGATCATGCTCAACGGCGAACAGCGGCAGGTGCGCGAGAGCATTGCCGATCTCGTCGCCTCGCTCGGCCTTGATGTCAAAAAGGTCGCGGTCGAACGCAATCGCGAAATCATGGCGCGCTCGACGCTCGTCGACATCGCGCTCGCCGAGGGCGATGCGCTGGAAATCGTACATTTTGTAGGAGGCGGTTGTTGACCGACACTTGGAGCGTTGCCGGACGGACATTTACGTCGCGGCTGATTGTCGGGACCGGCAAATACAAGGATTTCGAGCAGAATGCCGCCGCGGTCGCGGCATCGGGGGCCGAGATCGTCACCGTTGCGGTGCGCCGGGTCAATGTGTCGGACCCCACCGCGCCGATGCTCACCGACTATATCGACCCAAGTAAGATTACCTATCTGCCGAACACCGCGGGCTGCTTCAACGCCGACGATGCGATCCGCACGCTGCGGCTGGCGCGCGAGGCAGGGGGCTGGGACCTTGTGAAGCTCGAGGTGCTCGGTGAGGCGAAGACCCTGTATCCGGAACATGCGCGAGACATTGGAAGCGACAGAGGTGCTCGCCAAGGAAGGGTTCCTGCCGATGGTCTATTGCGTCGATGATCCGATCGCCGCGAAGCAGCTCGAGGATGCAGGCGCGGTTGCGGTGATGCCGCTCGGCGCGCCAATCGGGTCGGGGCTGGGGATCCAGAACCGGGTGACGATCCGCTTGATCGTCGAGGGCGCATCGGTGCCGGTACTCGTCGATGCCGGGGTCGGCACCGCGAGCGATGCCGCGGTGGCGATGGAACTCGGCTGCGACGGGGTGCTCATGAACACCGCAATCGCCGAAGCGAAGGACCCGATTCGCATGGCGCGCGCGATGCGGTTGGCGGTCGAAGCGGGGCGCGACGCCTATCTGTCGGGGCGGATGGGGCAACGCAAATATGCCGATCCGTCGAGTCCGCTGGCGGGACTGATCTGAGCGCAGTCAGAAGGACGCAGGCGGGCGGTATAGCATTTCGATCCGCTCGATCTCGCCGTTGATGCCAAGCACCACTTCGACATCCCAAAGCAATCTTGCGGGGCCATCGGGCAGGATGATGATCCGGTACGGTTGCCACAGCTTGTTGTCGGAGATTTTGCGCTCGATGCTGAATATCTTGGTGAGCGGCAGGTCGAGGAAGGCGTCACGTGGGGCGACGCGCGTCATCGGATAAGATGCGGGTGCGCCGCAGAGCAGATCGAAAACGACCTGCTCGTCGTTCTTTAACTTGAACTGCGCGTCGGCGACTTTTTCAGTCAGCTTCGCTGCTTCATTGGCGGTGAGTCCCCGCAGCTGCGGCTGTGTTGCGACCTTGGTCGGGGCGGTCTGTGCGAATGCGCCGGGGGCGAGCAGCGGCGCGATCGCGGCGAGTAGGACTAAGCGCAAAATTATCATGTTGCCATTCAATCCCATTTGAGCGGAAGGTCAATTGCCCTTTTTTCATAACGATTTGTCAGTTGGCGGGGAACATTGGCGGTGGCCACTCGTTGGACAGACAAGAGGCGCTACTGCCTCGGCCAAGAGCAAGGAGATATTCCATGGGTGAACTCACCGACAAAGCAAAGGGCCTCGCCAACGAAGCCGCGGGTAACACCAAGCAGGCGATCGGCAAGGCGACCGACAACGAGAAATTGAAATCTGAAGGCGTGGCGCAGGAGCGCAAAGGCGAAGCCCAGAATCTCAAGGGCG
Source organism: Sphingopyxis sp. (assembly GCF_016704835.1). GTDB lineage: Bacteria > Pseudomonadota > Alphaproteobacteria > Sphingomonadales > Sphingomonadaceae > Sphingopyxis. The sequence continues at coordinate 172,453 of NZ_JADIZJ010000006.1, forward strand.
AAGTCAAAGGCGCGCTCGGCGACAAGGTCTGACGATCCGATAGGTCCGACTATAAGAAAAGGCCCCGGGACACCGGGGCCTTTTTTTTGAGGATCCACCCGGTGGCGCCTCGATGGAAAAGGGGGAGCGAGGGGGAAAAGGAACGCGCAGGGCGCATCGCTGCCGCGAGGCCGCCACGCGGATCGTGAAGGACCTTGCGATGGTTGCGCCAAAGCCCCTCCGTCAGCGCCTCGCACTGCCACCTTCCCATGGCTTCGCCACAGCGCGCGTATGAATTACTTCCCGCCCGATGCCACCAGGTCGACGTCGGTCATCCCGCCGTCGCGGCGTGCCATAATGACATAGGCGAGGTCGCCCTTCGTCCCACCGAGCATATGTTCATTGCCGTTGACGCGGTGATCGCTGGTGTAGCCAGCACGGACCGCCATCGTGTGGTAATAGTCGAACACGCCCTGAATCGACGCGGCAGTCTGGAAATTGATGACGCGAATGTTGCACTTGCCTCCGGCGATGCCCGCAGCTTCGCGCAGCGTCGCGCGCGGATAGACTTTGAAGGCGGCGGGCAGGCGATCGGCCCAAGCGTTGCCATAGGTCAGCTTGGCGTCACAGTCTCCCTTTTGCTGGTTGCGGGCGAGCGCGCCGATGGTAACCGGACGCGGCTTGGCCTCGCAACCTTCGCAACCTGCCTCAAGCGGCAAAGCTTTTGGAGCGGCGAGCAGCTTGCCGGCCTTCAGCGCGGCGGCGGCTTCGGTGACGGTGGCGGCCTTGCCGCCAGCGACACCGGGAACGCCGCCGTCGACGGGACGATTGCCCGGTCCGACAGCATTCTGGTTCGCCTGACCCGCGAGCTTGGGGTCGACCATGATCTTGTCTTCGAGCGCGCCCTTGATCGCAGGATCGGCATTCGTCAGTCCGTCGTCGAGCGGCGCGAGTTCGGATTTCGCTTGGGGATTGTCCCGGCACCCGGCGAGCGGTGCCGCCGCCATCAGCAGGCCGGTGACCAACCATTTTCCGCGCAACATCATCGCTAACACTCCCTTAATCTTTGACCGGGATTGCCCGATCCTGGTTAAAAAGGCGCAAAGAAAATGCGTTAACGGGTAACCCTTTGTTAGCCGAAAACTGTGCCGTAACGAGACGCTTCCGGGTTGCAGCGGATCAGCCGCGACGTGTCGACCGCCGCTTGGCGGTGGACGACGGCCTGCCGGTACGCAGGGTCGGTGACCATTTCCATGAAGGCGCCGCTGGTCGGATATTCAGCGATGAATACCGCATCCCAATACTCAGCATCTGGGCCAATCACCATCGCTTCCATCGTACCGCGCCAGACGATGCGGCCGCCGACGCGCTGGAATATGGGGCCGCTGTCGGCGCCGTAATTGGCATAAGCGTCGGCACCGGTAAGCGTTTCGCCCGCAAGGGGATGGTCGGCGGGATAGGTAGCGGCGGCCTTGAAGCGGACCAGGTTGAGCATATGGATTGGGGTGTCGCGCGGCAGGGCCTTGAAGGCGTCGAATTGCGCGCGTTCGGGATCGACGTGACGGTCGGTCATGGCAGCAACTCCTTGCGCTTGATCCGCCAGGCATCGGCGCTCTGCACCCACGCATCGACGGGCGCATCCTCGAACGGTGCGGGGAGGCGGGTCGGGCCGCTGTTGGTGGCGCCCAGCCGGATCGCAAGCGCCTGGGAGCGGGTGTTGGCGGGGTCGATGCTGTGCATCAGTTCGGGCCATTTGAGAAACTCGACGGCAAAGTCGCACGCAGCGACGCATCCTTCAAAGGCATAGCCCTTGCCCGCGAATTTTGCGCGCACGCCATAGCCGATTTCGGGGGCTGGCCAGCCGTCGGGTTCCCACGGGCCGAGGCGACCGACCCATTCGCCGCTGTCGCGCTCGATCACCGAAAACATCGAAAAACCGCGGATGTGCCAGGCCCCGGCGAGCGTACACCAGATGCGCCACGCGGCGGCGCGCGGGCAGGTTCCGCCGATAAACTGCATGGTTTCGGGCTCAGCGCACATGTCAGCGAAGGCGCCGAAATCCTCGGTCGCGGGTGGGCGCATGATAAGCCGCTGGGTAACGAGCAGGGGGCCATTGAGCATGGTATTTCTCTCGCGGGGGACGGGAGCATGCTTTTGCGACAAGAGCGGCAGGCGGGCAAGGGTGAACCGGGCCCGGAGCGCACACGCGGTCGAGGGCGCCGACGACCAGGTCGGCGCCCTCTTCCATCTACGTTTGCGGGCGGAGGGGTCTCGGACCCGCAATCGAGACGGTAGCTCTATCGCTTAGCGGCAGCGATATTTGTCGCGATCAATCTCGCGGCCCAGCAGCGCGCCAGCGCCTGCGCCAATCACGGTGCCAAGCAGCTTGTCGCCGCGACCGGCGATTTCATTGCCTGCAAGGCCGCCGACAGCGCCGCCGATCAGCAGGCCGGTGGTCCCATTGTCTTTCTTGCAACGATAACGGCCATCGCCATCACGCCACACGCGGGTGTTCGCATTGACGCGCTGGTCGTGGTAGTGACGCTTATTGCGCTTGTGAAAGCTGCTCGACTGATCAAGCTGATGAAAACCCTCGGCCTTCGCGGGGGCAACCATGCCGGCATAGGCCGGTGCGGTGAGCGCAACGCTGACGGCGGCCAAGCCACCCATCAGGCCTTTGTTGAAATTACGCATGCTAATCCTTTCCTGGTTCTACGCCTTGTTCCGCAGGGCGGTACCGGGCGCTTCGACAGGCAAAACGAGCCAGCCCCGGATGGCGTTGCATGAACCCCCGGCAACGAGACGAAGCGAGTGTTATCGTCGACGAACCGAAAGGCACTTGCTGCTTTCGCGGCGGCATGCGACAACCCCGAAATGCTCAATATTGCCTCGCTCGTCATCGGCGCCATCGCCTTGGTTTTGGCCGTTTTTGCTTTCATTCCTTTGCTAGGCTGGGCGAACTGGGTGATTGTACCTTTTGCCGTCGTCGGGCTGGCGCTCGGCGCGATGTCGAGCAGCACCAGTGGGCGCAATCTGAACATCGTCGTGATCGTCATTGGCGTGATCCGCCTGATGCTGGGCGGTGGTATCATCTGATTTTCGGCCGAAAGGCAGGTTTCACCTTATGAATCAGCCGACCGCCCCGGCGGCGAGCGAGCAGCGCGGCTTGCCCTATGCACTGGGTGCTTACGCGATCTGGGGTTTTGTCCCGTTGTTCTTCAAACTGCTGGAGACGGTGCCGCCGGTCGAGGTGCTGGCGCAGCGTATTGTCTGGTCGCTGCCGCTCTGTTTCGTGATCATGGCGTTCCGCCGCCAGATCGGCGACTATATGTCGGCGCTGAAGAATTGGCGCGCGCTGCGCCTGCTGCTCGCCAGTTCGGTGCTGATCGCGCTCAATTGGCTGGTGTATATCCACGCGGTGTTTACCGACCATGTGCTCGCGGCGAGTCTGGGCTATTATCTTAATCCGCTGGTCAATGTGCTGCTGGGAATGATCTTCCTGGGCGAGCGACTGTCGCGGTTGCAGGGGGCGGCGGTGGTCATCGCCGCGATTGGCGTCGCGATCCTGCTGGCGGGCGCGCTCGATACCTTGTGGATCAGCCTGACGCTGGCGCTCAGTTTCGGCACCTATGGCCTGATCCGCAAGGTGGTGCCGGTTGGGTCATTGCCGGGGCTGGCGATCGAGACGACGTTGCTGTTGCCGCTGTCGCTCGCCGCGGCGGGCTATTATCTGTGGCTCGGCGATGGGCGCGGGTTCGGGGCGGACGTTGAAATCAGCTGGCTGCTCGCGGCAGCGGGCGTGGTGACCGCGGTGCCGCTGCTGCTGTTCGCGACTGCGGCGCGGAGGATGAGCTATGCGGCGCTGGGTTTTGTCCAGTATCTGGCGCCGAGCATCGCGTTCCTGCTCGGGCTGTTCGTGTTCGACGAGCCGCTGAAACCCGCGCAGCTGTTCTGTTTCCTGCTGATCTGGATCAGCATCGCGGTGTTCAGCTTCGATATGTGGCGCAAGATGCGCGCGGAGCGGATGATCGAGATCGCCTAGGAGCCCGTCCACGAACTCTTTTTCGCAGGTGTCGCGGCGGACATGACGGCGTTCGCGCCGGGTTTTGACCTGAGGGGTGGTAGAATCGCGGTGATTGGGCCCGAATGCCGGGTTGGTTGCGGCCTGTGGCGCTGAAGGGACGCAATCGAAGAGGGCAGAACTACGCTACGGCCCAGAGCTTGGTGATATTGTGGGCGATGCAGACGAGGCTCCATTCGTCTTGGACTTTGTCGAGACCGCGCAGGAGGAACTGACGGAATCCGGCGCTGATCTGTCCGAAAACGGTTCGGGCAGTTGTTTGCGTCGATAGCGACTGCGGTGTCGCCAAGCTTGGCTTCTGGCGCATCGCCTGGGTGGCGGTCCGCCACCTTGCCTCGGTCGTCGGGCGCTTGGCCTGGCCCGTGGCGATGTAAGCGGAAATCTCGCGATCCTGGGCCCGGCCAGATTGGCTTCGGAGCAATAGCCGGCGTCCGCCGAGATCTCCCTGGCCTCTTGCCCTCCATGTTCCGGGTGACAGCGTCGGTGAGCGGGATCAGGCAAGGGGATCGCGCGAGTTCGACAGCGAATGCGCCACGATTATTGCGCGGTCGCATCGACGGCGATCTGACCGTTATACGCCTGAATGAAGCCATCGCCCGGCATGATCCGACTGTCCGGGTCGGTGAAATTGCGCTGTGCCGGGCTTGGGCGTTCCTGGCGGATGCTGGGGCTTGCGGCCTGGCGGTCCATCGCTGCGTCGTCATCATCGCCCTTCGCCTTGGCCTTGGCATCTTCCTTTGCTCGGGCGGCTCGGGCGCGGCTCTCCGGATCCGGGTCAGGCGCTGCTGTTTGTCGCACCAGTCGGGCCCCGTCGCCGCGCTGGCCGGCCCGGGCTCGCATCATCGCGGCGGTCAGCGGCCTCGGCAGACTTGAGCCAGCTTGACTTCGGCCGCAAGCGCCGCTTCGGCCTTCTGCATGCGGGCATGCTCATCGCCTGTGCTTGGACGCATTGGCTTTGATCTTCGTACCGTCCGGCGTGGCCGGCCGGCCAGCCTCGGCGCACAGCTTCGCACCTTGACAATCCCGACAGCGCTTTGAGATGCCGCTTGCGAAACTCTGAGATCGTCCGAAAATCCGGTGAACTGGCCGTCACCGCAGGAAATCCCGGCTTGCAAGCGGGTCGTCGCGAGTAGGAGGCCCTGCGTGTCGGGTAGCAGCAGCGCCGTCATCATCGCAGGATGAAACGCCGGCGCCCCGCATCGTCACGATGCTAGCGCCGAGATCCAGCTCGTCGCGCCAGATCCCGAACAAAATGGGCAGGGTGCGAGACCGGGACATAATCACCCGAAGGCGGAAACAGAGATACCTGATCAACATCCCAGGAAGAAGCGCTTGCCATCCCCCGACTGAATCAAAACTCATCGCCGCAGTCAGCCCAAATATCTAAATCGTGGACGGGCTCCAGGCGGCGCTCGCAGGGTGGGTTCGGTTTTGTGTCTTCGTGCGAAGCAAACTAAACCAGCTTCCACCCCAGCGTCTCACCCGCATGGAAAGGCACGACCTCGCCGATGCGGTCGGGAACCGGCGTTGCGCCGCGTTCCAGCGTTACCGTGCCTTCATTGAGCGGCAGACCATAGAAGCGCGGCCCATGTTCGCTGGCGAAACCCTCGAAATGGTCCAGCGCACCATCCTGGTCGAACGCAGTAATATAGCTTTCAAGCGCGAACGGCGCGTTGAAGATGCCCGCGCAGCCGCACGAGGCTTCTTTCGTGTGCACCGCGTGCGGGGCGCTGTCGGTGCCGAGGAAAAATTTGGGGGAGCCCGAGGTTGCAACGGCGCGCACCGCAAGGCGGTGATGTTCGCGCTTGGCGACGGGAAGGCAATAGGCGTGCGGGCGGATGCCGCCGACGAGCATCGCGTTGCGGTTGATATGCAGATGCTGCGGGGTGATCGTCGCGGCGACATTGGCGGGGCGTCGGCGACGAACTGCGCCGCCTCTGCCGTCGTGATATGTTCGAACACGATTTTGAGCACGGGCAGGGCGCGGACGAGCGGTTCCAGCGTGCGCTCGATAAACACCGCCTCGCGATCGAAAATATCGACGTCATGGTCGGTGACCTCGCCGTGGATTAACAGCGGCATGCCGATGGCCTGCATCCGCTCGAGCACGCCCATGATGTTCGCGATGTCGGTAACCCCGTGCGCGCTGCCGGTGGTGGCGTGGGCGGGGTAGAGCTTGGCGGCGGTAAAAACGCCCTCGGCATGGCCGCGGGCGATCTCTTGCGCGTCGGTGGCGTCGGTCAGATAGGCGACGATCAGCGGGGTGAAATCGAGCTCGGCAGGGACCGCAGCGTTGATGCGGTCGCGGTAAGCGCGGCCTTCCTCGGCGGTGGTTACCGGCGGCGACAGGTTGGGCATGACGATCGCGCGGGCAAACTGGCGCGCGGTGTAGCGCGCGACATCGGTCAGCATCGCACCGTCGCGCAGATGGACGTGCCAGTCGTCGGGGCGGCGGATCGTCAGGTGGTCGGTCATGGTCTTCTCCTCCCATGGCGGGGAAGGGCTTTAAGTTCGCTTCCGCGCTCCCTATTGTCGGGGCATGGCCAACACAACCCTCATCGACCGCGCCCTGATCCGTCTGTCGGGGGACGATGTCCGCGGTTTCCTGCAAGGGCTGGTCTCCAACGATACGTCGGGCGAGCTGCCGGTCTGGGCGGCGCTGCTGTCGGCGCAGGGCAAGGCGCTGTTCGATTTCCTGATCTGGGGCGACGGTGACGACATCTTGATCGATTGCGAGCGCGATGCCGCGGGCGATCTGGCGAAACGCCTGACGCTTTACCGGTTGCGGCGCGCGATCACGATTGAGCGAGAGCCCGATCTGTGCGTTCACTGGGCGCCGGAGGGCGGTGTCGGGGTGGTCGATCCGAGGCTGCCCGAACTTGGACAGCGCTGGCTGGCGCCGGCGGATGGCGACGTTGGCGCGGATGATGCGTGGCGCGCGCACCGACTGGCGCTTGGCGTCGCCGAAGGCCGCGCGGAGCTGGGCAACGGAACGACCTTGTGGCTCGAATGCAACGCCGCCGAACTGAACGGCGTCAGCTTTACCAAAGGCTGCTATGTCGGACAGGAAAATACGGCGCGGATGAACTGGCGGCAAAAGATCAATCGGCGGCTGGTCGTGGTGCCGATCGCCGATGCCAATGAAAAGCGGCAGGTGATCGCCTATCCGGACCTTGGCTGCTCGGTCGAGCATCGCCGGGTCGAGAGCATCGACGCCGCCGCTGCGCCGCTTTGGATGCGCGGCGCACTGGTGCCAGCGGGTGCCTGACAGGGGTGGCGTTTCCTGCTATGTCGATGACATGCGGGCTTTCCTGATCTCATCGGCGCTGGTCGCCGCACTCGCCACGCAGGCCCTTGCGACCGAGGCGGGCGCACCCGTTTCGTTACTGTCGGTCGAGACCGAGGCGCCCGTCCCGCGGGCGCGGTTGGTACCGCTCGCCACCGATTCGGTATGGACGCCGCGCTTTGCCGCTGCTGCCGACGATCTCGCGACGGCGCTGCGATCGCGCGATGACGCGCGCTGGGCGCCGCTGCTCGGCGGGCCATGGCTCGCAGCAGCCGACCGTGCACAGATCGCCGCGCTGCTCCGCGATGGCGATAGCCCCTTGCGACACGCTTTGTTTTCAAAGGGGGTCACGCACCGCGCGATCCTCGGCTGGAGCGCGCCTGCATCGCTGAACGCCGACGAGCGCGCCGCGATCGAGACGGGGAAAGAGGCGGAAGCTTTGGTGTGCTGGTCGGCGGGCGGCGCTGGCGACCAATGGCCGGCGACCGCCGCTGACGCCGACAATCGGCCGGATCGCCGCTATGCGTGTGTGCGGATCGCGTACAGCATTCGCGGCGGCGCGCCGACGTGGCGGGGCTTCATCGAACAGCCGCCCGCTTAACCAATCCCCAACCCTAAGCTGCGACAACGCTCGCCATGTTGGGGCGCTTTCTTGGCTTGGCCGCGATCATCGCGGCGGTGTCGATCGGCATGGCGGGGGTCGCCAGTCGTTCTGCGCCCGGTGAAGCTGTCGAGACAACCGCTACCATTTCCGGCAATCACGACAATTGACGACGCACAAGCTGCGCAAGGATCGGTCTTTGGCTGCCGCCGCAGCCGCAGCCAGCGGCAGTTCAGGCCGACCGAGGGAGGTCTTGCTCGGCCGTTCGGGCGATTCGCATTTCTATGCCGATACCGAGATCGACGGGCGAAACATTCGCATGTTGGTCGATAGCGGCGCATCGATCGTCGCACTGACCCGCGACGATGCCGAGGCGATCGGCATCAAGGTCGATGATCTTCCTATCGGCGGTAGCGCGAGCACCGCAGGCGGCGTCGTGCCGATGCGGCTGGTTACCCTCGATAGTATCGAGGTCGAGGGGATCGAGGTGCGCGGCGTGCAAGCGGCGGTGATCGACGCCGATATGGGCGTGTCGCTACTCGGGCAGAGCTTTTTGTCGCGGCTCGCCGCGGTGAATGTCGAAGGCGACACGATGACCCCTGCGTTAAGGCGCGCTACTTCGCTTTTCTGTCGATCAAGACCGCCTGCTGCCAGCGGCTTGGCGCCTTGTCGGCGCGGTGGATGCACCCGGCCCAGCAACAGGGTCGCTTTTTCCCCTCGTGCATTTCCTCCACCGTCCGTACGATCCGGCGCGCGCGGGTTTTGGCCTGCTTGGCATCCTCCACCCAACAGATAAACTCGTTGCGGCCGAGCGGGGTCAGGCTTTCCCACAGCGCCAGTGTAACGGGATCGGAAGCCAGCGCCGCCTGCATGTCATCGCGCGCCTCATGGACGGTGCCGTGAGAAATGGCTTTGGTCATGGCGCTAACCAATATGCCTGCAACCGCGGTGGGTCAAATCGGCGCAGTGGCACGGTCAATGCGTGATCCGGTGGCTTGCCATTTTGGCTATGTTTCCCACATCACCGACATGAACGCTCCCAATCCTCCGATGCGCGCAGCGATCGTGCCGGTCACCGCTTTCCAGCAGAATTGCACCCTGTTGTGGTGCACCGAAACCAACAAGGCGGCCTTCGTCGATCCGGGCGGCGATCTCGACAAGCTGAAGGAGGCGGTGCGCCAGACTGGGGTCGAGGTCGAAAAAATCCTGGTGATCCACGGCCATATGGACCATTGCGGACAGGCGGGGATGCTGGCGAAGGAATTGGGCGTGCCGATCGAGGGGCCGCATGAGGACGACCGGTTCTGGATCGAACAATTCGCCGAGGACGGCGCGCGCTTCGGCATGGTCGGCGAGGTTTTCGAGCCCGATCGCTGGCTGGTCGAGGGCGACACGGTGACGGTCGGCAATCTGACGATCGACGTCATTCACTGCCCCGGACACACCCCGGGCCATGTCGTGTTCCATCATGCGCCGTCAAAGCTCGCGATTGTCGGCGACGTGATTTTTCAGGGGTCGATCGGGCGCACCGATTTTCCGCGCGGCAATCACCAGCAATTGCTCGATTCGATCACCCAGAAACTGTGGCGCTCGGCGGCGACACGACCTTCTTGCCGGGGCACGGCGCGCACAGCAATTTCGCGCACGAACGGCGGACGAACCCGTTTGTGGGCGATATGGCACTGGGGGCCGCTGGTTAAATTCCATCGTCATTGCGAGCGCAGCGGAGCAATCCGGAGCGGCTTGTCACGCCCTGGATTGCTTCGCTGCGCTCGCAACAACGGAGCGCTTATTTCGGTGCCACCACCATGGTTTCCTCGATCTCGGTCGTCGTGATGCTGGTCGGCGTCAGATAGACGATCGCCAGCGCGCCGAGCGCCAGACCGAGTTGGGTCAGCATCGTGACGATCGTCCCGACCATGCGGCCCCACATCATGCCGTCCATGCCAAGCGCGTGCAGGATGCGGCCGACCAGATAGAGCGCGCCGACCCCCCACAGCCACATCGACGACCCCAAACCGAGCTCGACAAGCGCAAGCAGGATCAGCACGAAGGCCGTGTTCTCGACAAAATTGCTGTGCGCGCGCATGCGCCGCGTCACCAGCTCATTGCCGCCGTCGCCGACAAAGACTTTTTCCTTGGTCCGCACGCGGCCAACGCGGATCGACAGCCACAGGTTGAGCAACGCCGCTCCGGCGGCAATCGTCAGGCTGATCGGCAAGATTATCATATGTGTCCCCCATTTTGGCCGTTGCTGTTGTCACCCGGCGCTCGACGTGGTGTGGCATCGCACGGTGCGATCGGCAAGGGCGACGCTTTTGCCTGCGCATTGTCATCCACAGGGCTTGCCTTTGCGGGCAAAAACGCTATAGCCCCGCCCGATCCGGCACCCGACACCTTCTGGCGTTGAGGCACCCTTCGGCGGACGATTTTCTCGCTATAATGCGGCGGGAACAGCGTTTCGTACGGCGGGCGGGCCAGTCATTTCCGGCAACGGGGGTGACAAATCCGGGTAGCCGATTCGTAACACACTATTGAGAATGCAGGAAATAACATGGCCGTTCCCAAGCGAAAAACCTCGCCCTCGAAGCGCGGCATGCGTCGCAGCCACGACAGCCTGAAGGTTGAAGCCTTTCAGGAATGCCCCAATTGCGGCGAGCTGAAGCGCCCGCACACTTTACAACGCCTGCGGCCATTACAATGGCCGCGAAGTGGTGTCGGTCGGCGCCTGATCCCTAGCCGGAGCGCAAATACATGGCACTGACACCGCGAATCGCGATTGATGCGATGGGCGGTGACGTCGGCGTGCGGATGATGCTCGCCGGCGCCGCAATGGCGCGCCACAAGCACGATGGTCTGCGTTTCATCCTCGTCGGCGACGAGGTGCGGATCAAGTCGGCGCTCGACAACCACCCGAATTTGCGTGCGGCGTCGGACATCATCCACACCGACGGCGTCGTAACGGGCGAAGACAAGCCGAGTCAGGCGCTGCGCAAAGCGAAAAGCACCTCGATGGGGCTTGCGATCGACGCGGTGAAGCGCGGCGATGCCGGCGGCGCCGTGTCCGCGGGCAACACCGGCGCGCTGATGGCGATGGCCAAGGTCGCGCTACGCACGATGCCGGGAATCGACCGGCCGGCGCTTGCGGCGCTGCTGCCAACGCTCGGCGCCAACGACGTCGTCATGCTCGACCTGGGCGCCAACACCGAATGCGACGCGACCAACCTGACCCAGTTCGCAGTAATGGGCGCGGCCTATGCGCGCACCGCGATGGGACTGCAGCGCCCGCGCGTCGCACTGCTCAACATCGGCACCGAAGAGCTGAAGGGCACCGACGAGATTCGCGATGCCGCGGCGATGCTCAGGGCCGCCAAAGCGCTGCCGATGGAGTTTATGGGCTTTATCGAGGGCGACAAATTGTCGCGCGGCGATGTCGATGTGATCGTCCACGACGGTTTTTCGGGCAATATCGCGCTCAAAACGATCGAGGGGACGGCGCGTTTCGTCACCGATCTGCTCCGCCGCGCGTTCACCAGCTCGACGCGCTCGAAGATCGGCTTCCTGATCTCGCGCCCGGCGACCGAGTTGCTTCGCCATCATCTCGACCCCAACAACCACAATGGCGCCGTGTTCCTGGGCCTCAACGGCGTCGTGCTAAAGAGCCATGGCAGCGCCGATGCGAAGGGGGTCGCGAACTGCGTCCACCTTTGCGCTGAGCTGATCGAGAAGGATATCACGCGCCAGGTGACCGAGGATCTGGCCAATTTTCAGAGCGGCAACACGGCATGACCTTGCGCGCGATTCTAGCGGGTACCGGGTCGGCGCTGCCGCGCAACCGCGTGTCGAACGCCGAACTGGCGGAGCGCGTCGATACCAGCGACGAATGGATTGTCGAGCGCACTGGTATCCGCTTCCGCCATATCGCCGAGCCCGACGAGACGACAGCGACGCTGGGCGCCGCGGCGGCGCAGCAGGCGCTGGCGGCGGCGGGGCTTGAGCCGTCGGATATCGGCTTGATCATCCTCGCCACCGCTACCCCCGACAATACGTTTCCGGCCAGCGCGACCAAGGTGCAGGCGCTGCTCGGCGCCCCCGATTGCATCGCGTTCGACGTCGCCGCGGTCTGCTCGGGCTTTCTTTACGCGGTGTCGGTCGCTGATGCGATGCTGCGCACCGGCGCGGCCAAGCATGCACTGGTAATCGGGTCTGAAACCTTCAGCCGGATCCTCGACTGGGAAGACCGCACGACCTGCGTCCTGTTCGGCGATGGCGCCGGGGCTGTCGTGCTGTCGGCAAAGGACGTCGACGACGATCAGGGCATATTGGCGACGCGGTTGCATGCCGAGGGCAAATATTCGGGGATGCTTTATGTCGATGGCGGACCGTCGACCACCGGCACCGTCGGCCATGTCCGCATGCAGGGCCGTGAGGTGTTCCGACATGCCGTCACCAATCTGGCATCGGTGCTGGGCGAAGTGATGGCCGATGTCGGCCTGTCGCCCGACCAGATCGACTGGGTTGTGCCGCATCAGGCGAACAAGCGGATCATCGACGCGACCGCCAAAAAGCTGGGTCTGCCGTCCGAACGTGTTGTGCTGACCGTCGATCAGCATGCCAACACCTCGGCGGCGTCGGTGCCGCTGGCGCTGGACCTCGCGGTCCGCGACGGGCGGATCAAGCGCGGCGATCTGGTCGTGCTCGAGGCGATGGGCGGCGGCTTTACCTGGGGCGCCGCGGTTCTGCGCGTCTGATTTGTGCTTTTGCCGCATTAACTCTTCGCTCCATCCGTTTCAGTTTGGCGGATTAATTCGCTTTTGTTACATAGGGGCACGGGACTCGTGACGGTGGGGGCTGTCCGGGACCGGTTCGACCATTTTCGCTTTACGAGGGGGAGGGACCATCATGACCGCAGGGACGCTTACGCGAGCCGACATTGCGACGCGGATCAACCAGCAAATCGGGTTGTCGCGCAACGAATCGGCGACGATCGTCGAATCGATTCTCGACCATATGTCCGACGCGCTGGCGGGCGGGCAGAATGTCAAAATCTCCGGCTTCGGCACCTTTGTCCTGCGCGACAAGGCGCAGCGGGTCGGGCGCAATCCCAAGACCGGCATCGAAGTGCCGATCCTGCCGCGCCGCGTGATGACCTTTCGCGCCAGCCAGACGATGCGAGCGCGCGTTGCCGGTAAGTAACCCAGGCCTCGGCCATGGTGGGGTTTGACGTGCCGGACGACAGCGGCAAGGCGTCCGGCGCCATGCTCGCGATCGGCGAGCTGGCCGATCGGATCGGGGTGCCGACGCACGTCCTGCGCTATTGGGAAACCCGCTTTCCGCAACTGAAGCCGCTCCAGCGCTCGGGCCGCCGCCGCTATTACCGTGCCGAGGATGTCGCGCTGGCCGAGCGGATCCATTATCTGCTGCATGTCCAGGGGTTCACGGTCGAGGGTGCGCGCAAGGCGTTGTCCGAGCCGGGGGCGAAGGTAGCCGAAGCGCCGGCCGTTGAAGCCCGCGCCGAGCGGGCGACCGGGAATGGTGCGATGGGGCACGCATATGGTGTGCCGGTCGCGGCGCTCGTCGCGCTGCGCCAGCGATTGGCCGCGGCGCTGGATTAGCGCGGCGGGGTCCGCGATCCGGTCGGTGCATGAGCCGCCTGATCATGCCAAAGTACAGGAAAGTTCAGGCTATTGCAGCCCCGGGTTTGTCGCGTTCGGCGGACAGATGGCGACCTGTTCTTGGCCGCATCCGTAATCCAAGTGGCAACCGTTTCTGGTTCACATATTGAATGAGCTGAGGCCAAGGCCGGCACAGCGGAATAATGTAGGACAGCATTTTTTTGTGGCGGATGGCTGTTTTAGGCTGGGAAAGGGTCTGCCCGCTCTTCTACGATGCGTGAGAATAGCGGACAGAACACTCAACGGGAGCCGCTATCATCCACACGCCAGAAGTCGCGCGCCTCAGCTGGCATCTTGCCCAAGGCGGCGCTGAGCCGCTGCTTGTCTACGTGCTGCCACAGCGTTGCAGCCGCGGCGGCAATGCAACCTTGCTGCGCTAGTTGATGGTCGCGATGGTAGGCCATCACCTCTGCATCGAGTGTAGCTCGGCTCGCGAAGGGTGGCGCTTGATTCAGTATATGCCAGTCCTGCACGAAAACCGATCGCAGGAGAGGGGGCAGCGCCCGGGCGAATCTGAGTGCGTCTTTCGCTCCCAGGCGACGGCGGAAGGTATTGAAAACGCCCAACAGAACGCCCCAAGCCTGATGAGTTGTCTGAAGGTCAAGGGCCTCGCGCAGATCAACCATGAAGCGGTCAAAATCCGCACTTGCCTGCTTATAATCGATCGGCACTGTCATGTGTCGATAAATGACGGGTCTGGGAAACAGTTACAAGCCGGAGCTACGACCAAGTATGGCCGGTTCCAGACCCTCGTCATCCCGGACTTGATCCGGGATCCATGACGACAGTGCAGCTATGGATCCCGGATCAAGTCCGGGATCAAGTCCGGGATGACGATGAGGAGATAGTCCTCCCTGCCGCGAAGCGACGGAGAGGGGGGACCGTTCGCGAAGCGGACGGTGGAGGGGCCGCGACCTTAGCGCCATAGCCCCTCCGTCAGCGCTACGCGCTGCCACCTCCCCATGGCTTCGCCACAGGGAAGAATAATGGCCGCGACCCAAATTTCGGATTAATCGTGATCCATCGCGGGCGCCAGCGCTGGGTCGAGGTCGCGGGGGCGGATGAAGGCGGCGAAGCGAGCCATGCCGATGTCGAGATCGTGCCAGTCGGCGATGTCGAGTTCGAGCCGCGCCAGCGCCGACGTCGGCAGCTTCTCCTCGACCTCACCGCGCAGCTCGTCGCCGCTCGTTTCCGGCACGAGCATCAGGATCAGATCCTCCAGCCCGGGATTGTGCCCCGAAATCAGCAGATGATCGGCATCGCGGCCGGTGTCGCGGATGACGTCGATCAGCGTCGCGGCGGAGGCAAGATAGATGCGGCGGTCCCAATGCGGTTCGATCGTGTCAAGCTCGGCGGCGGGCTGGAAGATGTCGAGCGTTTCGGTGACCCGCACCGCGGGCGACGCGATGATGCGGTCGATGGGAAGCTTCTGACGCTTCAGCCATTGCCCGACGATTTCGGCGCCACGCTGGCCGCGCTTGTTGATCGGGCGGTCGAAATCGCGCTCGACCTGGACATCCCAACCCGATTTGGCGTGGCGCAGGATCGTCAAAGTCTTCAAAATCTTCCCCCGCGCCTTCGCGCTTATGCCGTCGTCCGGCAGCCTTGTGCCGCAAACTTATGACGGTGAAAAGGCTGGAAAGGCGGTTTTTCGCCTTTCGACATTCGCCGTCGCGACATGATTGACCGCCTCGTCGAGTGGCAGGCGGCGGATCGGGGTGTCTTCGGGAAAGGCACTGAGTAGCCTCGACGGGAAGCTGGGCGAGAGCATCACGAACTGGCCGAAATCGTCGGCGCGGCGGATCAGGCGGCCGAACGCCTGCCCGATGCGGCCGCGAATGACCATGTCGTCATGGGCACTGCCACCCTGCGCCGCGCGGCGGGCGGCGTGCAAAATCGTCGGGCGCGGCCATGGCACCCCCTCCATGATCACCTGCCGCAGTGATTCGCCGGGGACATCAACCCCGTCGCGCAAGGCGTCGGTGCCGAGGAGCGAGGCGTGCGGATCGGCGCGGAAGATGTCGACAAGGGTGCCGGTGTCAAGCGGATCGACATGCTGGGCGTAAAGCGGCAGGCCCGCGCGTGCCAATCGGTCGGCGATGCGGGCGTGGACGATGCGCAATCGCCGGATCGCGCTGAACAGCCCCAGCGCGCCGCCGCCCGATGCCTCGATCAACCGGCTGTACGCCCCCGCGAGCGCGGGCAGGTCGCCGCGCGCGATGTCGGTGACGATCAGCACCTCCGACTGGCGGGCATAGTCGAACGGGCTGGGGACAGCGAAATGCTGGACCCCACCGTCCATGTGGCGCGCGCCGGTGCGGATGTCGGCTTCGGTCCAGCCGCTCGCACCATGGCCGCTGCGCAAGGTCGCCGAGGTGACGAGGACGCCTTGCGCGGGGCGATAGACGATTTCGGCGATCGGCCGCGCGGGGTCGAGCCAGTGGCGGTGCAGCCCGGTGTCGAACTCGCGCCCGTCGTAGCGGTCGATCGCCAGCCAATCGACAAAATCGGGGTTGGCGGGGCCGCCGACGCGCCCGAGCAGCGACAGCCAGCCGCCGAGCGTGTCGACGCGGGTGCCAAGACTGTGGCGCGCGCCATCGACGCGCGCGCGCGCCTGACCGTCGAGCCAGTCGGGCGGGTCGTCGACCAGCGCGTCGAGCCGCTTGCCGAGCGCCAGCAGCGGCCGCAGCAGCGCCTCGACCGCGTCGCTGGCGGCGGCGGCGGCGGAGACTAGCGCCGCGTCGGGATCGGCAAGCTCGGTCTCGAGGCCATAGCCCGCGTCGGCGGTGCGGGTATCGACCGCGCGTGCATAAACCTGCCCGCGCACCGCAGCGAGCAGCCGCTCGATCGCGCCCCACGGATCATTCTCGGACAAACGGCCGAGCCAGCCGTCGCCGGGCAATTCGGCGGCAGCGGTGATCGCCGCCTGGATCGCGCGCTCGCCCGCCTCGTCATAGCTCGCGACATCGGCGAGCCTTGCGGCCAGCCCGCGCCGCCTCCCGCGCGACTTGCCCTCTGGTCCCAGCACCCAGCGGCGGATTTCAACCGCTTCCTGCCCCGTCAGGGCGGCAGCGAACATGCTGTCTGCGGCGTCCCACAGATGATGGCCTTCGTCGAAGATCAGCCGCGTCGCGGGCGCCCCGCCATCACGCGGACGCGCCGCCTGCACCATCGTCAGCGCATGATTGGCGATGACGATGTCGGCCTGCGTCGCCGCCCGCGCCGAGCGTTCAATGAAGCATTTGCGGAAATGCGGGCAGCCCGCATAGATGCACTCGCCGCGCCGGTCGGTCAGCGCGGTGGTGCCGTTGCGGCGGAACAGCGCGGGCAGCCAGCCGGGCAAGTCGCCGCCGACCATGTCGCCGTCGCGCGTATAGGCGGCCCAGCGCGCGACGAACTGCGCAAGGATCGCGGCGCGCCCCGAAAAGCCGCCTTGCAAGGCGTCCTCCAGATTGAGCAGGCAAAGGTAATTTTCGCGGCCCTTACGCACGACGACCTTTTCGCGGTGGGTCGCGGCGTCGGGGTAGAGCCGTTCGGTCTCGCGCGACAGCTGGCGTTGCAGCGCCTTGGTAAAGGTCGATATGCAGACGCTGCCCGCCGACTGGTCGATCCACTGCTTGGCGGGGGCGAGATAGCCGAGCGTCTTGCCGATCCCCGTTCCCGCCTCGGCAACCAGCATTTGCGGCGCGTCCTTGCGCTCGCGCGGTTCGAAAATCGCGGCGGTCGCCTTGGCATATTCCTGCTGCCCTGAGCGGCGTTCGGCGCCGTCGCCGGTCAAGCGGTCGAGCCGCGCGGTGACATCGTCGGGATTGATACGCACCTGTCGCGGCGCGGGGCGCGGCGGCGATTCCTCCCATTCGGGCAGCCGAGCGAACAGCCAGCGTTCATTGGCATCCGGCACCGTCAGTCGCGACTGGACCAGCGGCGCCCACGGCCAGCGCTGGCGCGCGAGGGCTTGCATCCCGTGCCACGCGCCCTCGCGTTCGGGCCAGGCCGGATCGTCTATCCCGGCCAGCATCGCGGCAGTCGCGTGCGGCAGAAAGGCGGCGACGTCTTCCTCGGCCGTCGGCGGGGTGACGCCGATCGTGGCGGCGATTCCCGCTGGGGTCGGCACGGCAAAGCGCGCGGGATAGAGGAAGGCGAAGAGTTCGAGCAGGTCGAGCCCCGACAGCTCGGGATAGCCGAGCCGATCGCCGGTCAGCGTCGCGCCGAGCAGCAGGTGCGGGGTCGCCGCGACCGCAGCAATCGCCTCGCCCCGCCCGACCCGCTGCACGCGCCCCTGCGCATCGGCAATCCAGATGCCGACGTGGCTGGCATGGATCGCGGGCAGGGGAAGGAGCGCGGGGGGCATCGATGAAGAGTAGGGACAAAAGGCGAACGCGGCAAGGCGAATGGCGGCTTCAAGCTACTTTTCATCCGTTCGTCGTGAGCTCATCCTGATCCGCGTAAGAGAAAGAACGGCCCTTCGACCAGCTCAGGGCGAACGGATTTGGGGCCGTTTTGGTTCAGCTCAACCCGCGACGCCCGAACACCGGCGCGCGATTGGTCAGGAATATCTGGGCCGGGTCGATCATCACCGCGTTCTGCGCGCGTTTCAGGGCATTGTAGAGCGGGCCGTGGGTCAGTTCGTAGGGGAAACGCACCCCCATGCGATCGACTTCGGACCACATGACCACAGCATAGGTGACATCGCCGCCAAAATGGATTTCGCAGCGCGAGCGCGCCGGCATGCTGGCGCCGTCGATCCGCGCCCCGCCTTCGGACAGATCGGTGATGTGGCCTTCGACGAAGTTGAGGACACCATTGACCGTCACCTCAAGCGCGACGGGGGTTCGGGTCTGGCGGCGTGGCTGCGGGATTCGGGTTGTGTCCATGGCGCGATGCTAAGCCCCGGATGGTAAATTTTTCGGTAACGATAATTGGCGCGGTGGCGATGCCCCAGTACACCGCGGCGGCTGGCGCGCTGCGCCGAAAGATGCACAACAATGCCGCCCCTTCCTCATAGTCAGGATTCGCCAATGAAAGCCGTGGTCTGATCGCGCTATGGCGGCCCCGAGGTGCTGGAATTTCGCGACGTGCCGATGCCCGAACCTGCCGCGGGCGAGGTGCGGGTCAAGGTCATGGCGACGTCGGGTGACAGCCGGCTGCGTGCCGCGCGCTTTCCTGCGGGCATGAACCTGATCGCACATGGGCTTTTCGGCTTTCGGAGGCCGCGCCAGCCGATTTTGGAGACCGAGATCGCCGGGATCGTCGATGCCGTAGGCGCGAGCGTGACCCGATATCGTCCCGGCGACGCGGTGATGGCGTTTCCGGGCGGAAAAATGGCGTGCCATGCCGAATATCGCTGCGTCGCCGAAACCGGGCCGATCGCGCGCAAGCCGGAGATGTTGAGTTTTGCCAAGGCGGCGACGCTGTGTTTCGGCGGTAGCACCGCGCTGCATTTCCTGGACGTCGCCGCGGTGGCGGCGGGCGACCGGGTGCTGGTGGTCGGGGCATCGGGAGCGGTGGGATCGGCGCTAGTCCAACTGGCGCGGCACCGCGGCGCGCACGTCACCGCGGTGTGCAGCGCGCGCAATGCCGATCGGGTGCGGGAGCTGGGGGCGGAGGCGGTGATCGACTATGCGACCACCGATTTCCGCGGCACGCTGACCGCCTTTGACGTCATTTTCGAAACCGCAGGTAGCATGACCACTCGCGAGGCGCTGCCGTTGCTGCGCCCGCATGGCCGGTTTGTGGCGATCGCAGCGGGACTGCCCGACATGCTGGCGACGATCGGGGCGCCGGGTCGACAGGGGCGGCGGGTCATTGCTGGTCCTGCGACAGAGAGGCCGCAGTATGTCCAGCAGCTTGCCGACCTCGCCGCGGGCGGCACGTTGCGTCCGGTGGTCGATGGCACTTTATGCGTTTGACGACATTGCCGCCGCGCACGCCTATGTCGATACCGGGCGCAAGCGCGGGTCGGTGGCGATCCTGCTCGACCCGGCGGCGCGCGACTAGGGGCGGCAACGGGGGGCATCAGTCTGCCAGCCACAAGCCGGATCAAGGCAGCACGTCGCACCGACGCAATATTGCCAGCACCCGCCGATCATGGTCTAACTCGATCATGGTCCGCTCGATCATCCTTTATGGCACCGGGCTGGCAGGCGCCGCGTTTCTGCTAGAGTGGTTGAACTACAAACATGTCGTGCACCGCTGGTCGACCGAATTTTATATCGCCTGCATCGCGGTCCTTTGCGTGGCGCTCGGTATTTGGGCCGGCAATCGCCTGACCGCCAGGCCGCGCCAAGCCTTTGTGCGCAACGACGCGGCGATCGCGGAGCTTGGGATAAGCCCCCGCGAGTGCGAAGTGCTGAACATGCTGGCGGCGGGCCATGCGAACAAAGTCATTGCGCGGCAGCTTGATATCTCGCCCAATACGGTGAAGACGCATGTTGCTCGAGTGTATGAAAAGCTGGCGGTTACCAGCCGGACCCAGGCGGTGCAAAAGGCGCGGACGCTCGATATCCTGCCGTAGAAATCGGGCTATCATCGACAAATCACCCGTTTGGGCGATGGATTTTGCCCTTGGTCTGGTCCCATCCCGCATGCATCGACCAACGGGGAGAAGATTGTCATGGGAAGAACTATCGCAGTTTATGGGACCATTTCCGGCACCATCGTCATTCTTGGCATGTTCATCAGCATCACTTTCGTTGCCGACCATGGTACGATGGGCATGGTTGCCGGCTATCTGTCGATGCTGGCGGCGTTGCTGTTCGTTTTTATCGGCGTGAAACGATATCGGGACGTCAATCTGGGTGGAGTCATCACTTTCTGGAAAGCACTTGGCGTCGGTTTGGGTATCGGGCTTGTCGCGGCGCTCTTCTATGTCCTCAGCTGGGAAGTTTATATGTGGCAGTCGGGCGGAACCTTCATGACCGAATATATCGCCAAAACGATCGAAGATATGCGCGCGGCCGGAAAATCCGGGGCCGAGATCGAAAAATTCTCGTCCGAGATGGGCGCGATGGCCGAACAGTATAAGAATCCGTTGTTCCGCATGGCGCTGACGCTGACCGAGATATTGCCCGTGGCGCTGCTCGTTGCGCTCGTGTCGGCGGCGTTGCTGCGCAAGAGCAGCTTTTTGCCGGCGACCCAACCCAGAGGATAAATCGAAGCGGCGCAGCAAGGGCGCGGGGTGGCCGAATATTCGGCTTTCCCACATTGTTCCGCCATGCATCATAATGCAGATGCAGCCGGCCAATGCCTCGCTCGTGAAGCCATAAGCGACGCATCTGGGGTATGCGCATGCGGGGGCATGGTGGCTTTAAGCCTTTGTCGGAACGGTGCAGCAGGCAAATCGCGAGTGAAGTTGCGCAGTTTTCTGGGCTTCTTCCCATCGGGGCATCTTGCCGCTATGGCGCGGCGCATGACTGACCTGCACCTTCATCCTTCGCTGCGCGAGTCCGCGCAAACGTCCAAGGCCTGGCCGTTCGAGGAAGCGCGCAAGCTGGTCAAACGCTACCCGGACGGCAAGCCCGGCGGCGCGCCGGTGTTGTTCGAGACTGGCTATGGTCCGTCAGGGCTGCCGCATTTCGGCACCTTCAACGAAGTGCTGCGCACGACGATGGTGCGCCACGCCTATGAAGCGCTGAGTGGCGGCGCGTCGACGCGGCTGGTTGCCTTTTCGGATGATATGGACGGAATGCGCAAGATCCCCGACAATGTTCCGAACCACGACATGCTGCGCCCTTTCATGGGCAAGCCGCTCAGCCAGGTTCCCGATCCCTTTGGTACGCACGAAAGTTTCGCGCACCATAACAATGCGATGCTGCGTGACTTTCTTGACCGTTATGGTTTCGAATATGAATTTGTGAGCTCGACCGAACAATATCGGTCGGGGGCGTTCGACGACGCGTTGAAGAATGTCCTTCGCAATTATCAGGCGATCATGGACATCATGCTGCCAACGCTGCGCAAGGAACGGGCTGCGACCTATTCGCCGGTGCTGCCAATCAGCGAAAAGTCGGGCGTGGTGCTGCAGGTGCCGATCGAGGTCGTCGATGCCGAGGCGGGGCTGATCCGCTTTGACGACGAGGGCGAGACCGTGACCCGGTCGATCCTGGGCGGCGCTTCGAAGCTGCAATGGAAGGTCGACTGGGCGATGCGCTGGGTCGCCCTCGGCGTCGATTATGAAATGTCGGGCAAGGATCTGACCGACAGCGTCACCCAGTCGAGCAAGATCGCGCGAGCGCTCGGCGGCCGTCCGCCCGAAGTCCTGATCTATGAGATGTTCCTCGACGAAAAGGGCGAGAAGATTTCCAAGACCAAGGGCAATGGCCTCGCGCTCGAGGACTGGCTTAGCTATGGCCCGCCTGAAAGCGTCGCATTTTACGCTTATCGCGAGCCCAAGCGCGCCAAGCAGTTGCATCTGGGCATCATTCCCGGCGCGGTCGATGAATATTACAAGTTCCGTACGCAATGGCACGAACAGCCGCTCGACAAGCGGCTCGGCAATCCGGTGCACCATATCCACAATGGGTCCGTTCCGGCCGACGCACCGCCGGTGACCTTCGGGCTGCTCCTCAACCTGGTCGGCGTCCTCGGTATCGGCGCCAGCAAGGAGCAGGTCTGGAATTACCTTGGCAACTATGTCGAGAACGCGGCGGTGACGCGCGACTCCGAGCTGGGCGCGCTGATCGACCATGCGCTTGCCTATAATCGTGATGTGGCGTCGGCCGCCCTCAGCCGCCGCAAGCCGGGAGGGTCTGAAGCTGCAGCATTGCGCGAACTCGACGCGGCGCTCGCGGCGCTCGCCGACGATACCCCCGCCGACGAGATCCAGAACATCGTGTATGAGATCGGCAAGAACGAGGCCTATGGCTTTGAAAATCTGCGAGATTGGTTTAAGGCGCTGTACGAAACGTTGCTCGGGTCGAGCGCCGGGCCGCGGATGGGCAGCTTTATCGCGCTGTTCGGGATCGACAATACGCGGCGGTTGATTGCCGAAGCTTTGGCGTGAACCGCATGATCGAAATCTTCACCACCGGCGGGACGATCGACAAAGTCTATTTCGACGCACTGTCTGAATTCCAGATCGGCCCCGCTGCGATCCCCGATCTGCTGCGCGAGAATAATGTTCATGTCCCGCACCGCGTCACGCAGTTGATGCGCAAGGATAGCCTGGAACTGGGCGATGCCGACCGCGCCGCGATCCGCGCGGCGGTCGAGGGCAGCGAAGCGCCGCATATCCTGGTCACGCATGGCACCGACACGATGGTCGTCACTGGCCGCGCGCTGGAGGGGATTGCGGGCAAGACGATCGTGATGACGGGGGCGATGCAACCTGCGTCGGTGCGCGCCAGCGATGCCGAATTCAACGTCGGCTTTGCGCTGGCGGCGGCGCAGATTTTGCCGCCGGGGGTCTATATCGCGATGAACGGTATGATCTTCGATCCCGCGACGACGGTGAAGGATCGGGCTGGCGCGCGCTTCGTCGCCCGCGACGAATAAAGTCCGCGCGGCTGTAACATCTTTAGCGCCCATCCGAATATCACAGCATGGAGGCACGTTTTGCCCTCCATCCGTCATCGGAGGATTATCATGACCAACACTAAATTCGCCGCCGCCTTTGCCGCATCGGCGACCGCGCTGGCGCTCACCGGCGCCGCCTTTGCCGCCGACCGCCCGGCCAACAGCTCGGGCGCCGCCGTCGGCGCAAATGACACGATCCATTGCTACGGCGTCAACAGCTGCAAAGGCACCGCCGACTGCAAGACCAGCGCCAACGAGTGCAAGGGCCACAATGAGTGCAAGAACCAGGGCTTCAAGGCGATGGCTGCGGCGAAGTGCCTGACCGCCGGCGGCGTCATCGGCGACATCGGCTGACCGCTTCGCGTTCCGCGCGGCGTGTCGCGCCGCGCGGAACGCCATCCATGGCCAGATCGATGACCTGCACCAATGACCGCAAGGCGCTGGCGTACCCGGGCTTCGGCCTTGGTCTGCGTCCCCATCATTACCGCGATTTTCTGGAGGGGCCGCAGGCGGTTGAATGGCTCGAGATCATTTCGGAAAATTTCATGGTGCCGGGCGGTAAGCCGCTGGCGATGCTCGACGCGATCCGCGCCGATTATCCGATAGTCATGCACGGCGTGTCGCTGTCGATCGGGTCGGCCGAGCCGCTGGACGTGGATTATCTGGGTCAGCTCAAGGCTCTGGCCGATCGCGTCGAACCCTTGTGGGTGTCGGATCATCTGTGCTGGACCGGGATCAACGCGCACAACAGCCACGATCTGTTGCCGCTGCCCTATGACGCGCCGACGCTCGATTGCGTCGTCGACAATATCTCGCGGGTCCAGGACTATCTTGGCCGCCGCATCCTGATTGAGAACCCTTCCAGCTATGTGACGTTTCGCGCGTCCGATCGCAGCGAGTGGGAGTTTCTGGCCGAGATGGCCGAACGTGCCGACTGCCTGCTGCTTCTCGACATCAACAACGTGTATGTCAGTGCGCGCAATCACGGCTTTCATCCGCATGACTATCTGGGCGGGCTGCCCGCCGCGCGCATCCAGCAATTCCACCTCGCCGGCCACAGCGACATGGGGGATTATGTCATCGACACCCACGATGCCGACGTCTGCGAAGCGGTATGGGAATTATTTGCCGACGCCTGCGGCCTGTTCGGGCCGGTCGCAACGATGATCGAGCGCGATGACGACATCCCGCCGCTTACCGCGCTACTCGCCGAACTCGATCGCGCGCGCGGGGTCGCGGCGCGGATGTGTGAACCCCATTATGGATGAGGGGTTACGCGTGATGCAGGCCCGGTTCCTGGCCGGGGTGATCGATGATGCCGCCGATGCCGAGCTGTTTATCGTGGACGACAACCATGTGGGCGCGCGCAAGCGGCTCGACATCTATCGCCACAATTACCGCGCCAGCCTGACCGGCGTGCTGACCGATCATTTTGCGCGGCTATTTGCCTATCTTGGTGATGAACAGTTCGGCCGCGTGGCGCGCGCCTACATCGCCGGGCATCGGTCGACGACGCGCAACCTGCGCGATTATGGCCACGAATTCGCGACGTTTTTGGGCCAGAATTTTCCAGAGGATGGCGAGCTTGCCGAACTGGCTGCGCTCGACTGGGGGCTGCGCGCAGCGTTCGATGCGGCGGATGTCGCGCACCTCGACACCGCGCGGGTCGGTGCGCTCGGCAACGGCTGGATTGACCGACCGCTATCGCTCCACCCATCGGCGCGGATGCTGAATTTCAGCTATAATAGCGCCGCGATCTGGAGCGCCCTCGACGCGCGGCGCGAGCCGCCACCGGTGGCGGAGCTGGCCGGACCGGTGCGCCTGCTGGTCTGGCGGCGCAGGCAACAGCCAAGCTTTCGTAGCCTGACAGCAGAAGAGGCCGAAGCGCTCGACCGGTTGGCGACGGGCTGCAACTTCATCAATTTGAGCGCTCGCGCCATCGAAGCCTGCGGCGAGTCTGCGGCGATGGCGGTGATTGCGGAATGGCTCGGCACCTGGCTTGCGGATGGAATTTTGGTGACCGCCGACTAATTTGGTGACGTGACCTGGGCCAGCACCGCGGCATAGCCGGGCGCGATCGTCATCGATTCGTGACGCCCGGCGCGGCCAAGCACCGAATGGACCGCGGCCAGCCGATAGCAGGGCACCCCCATAAACAAGTGGTGTTCCGAATGATAATTCACCCAATATGGCGCAACCGTAGCGCGCGCGATCCAGCCAGCGCGGGTGGTGCGCGCGTGGGTGAACGGGTCGTCGCTGCCCGTCGCCGTGCAGGCATGCTCGGCGATGTTGCGGATGCGTAGGTACAGCTGAAACGTCGTCGCCAGCCCTGCGAGCCAAAGCAGGTAAGGCGTCCAGCCGTAGAGCGCGAGCGAGGCGGTCAGCAGCACCGCCTGGACAAGCAGGAAACGCCCGACCGCGCGCGCCACCGCCATCGCGCCTGCGACATCGACCGTCGGTGACGTCATGCCGTCGGCGGACTGTTTGTTGAACGGGGTCCCCGCAGTGGTGCTGGCGCGGCCCTTTTCGACCGCTTCGCCGCGCAGCATCGCTGTCAGCCCCACCAGGGCAAAGCCGATTTGCGCCATACGCTGTTTGAAGAAAGTCTGGCCGGTCAAGTCGCGCATCACCTTGCGGCCCAGGCTGGCGCGCGTGGTCGGAAAGGGTTTCGACAGCGCCAGATCTGGGTCTTCGGCCTGCTGGGTGAATTTGTGATGCTGGAGATGATAAGTGCGATAGGCGATCAGGTCCGAACCGACCGCCGCACCGGTGAGCCATTGGCCAAGGAAATTGTTGGTCTTGCGCACCGGATGCAGCAGTCCGTGCGCGGCGTCGTGCATCAGGATGGCCAGGCCGAGCTGGCGCCCGCCGACGAAGACGATCGCGATCAGCCACGCGGCGGGGTTCTGTAGCCATGCCGCCACCCCCACCAGCGCGATGCTGACGATCCACGCATGCGCAACCAGCCAGACCCCGCGCCAGCGCGATGCGGCAGTGATCGCCGCCCATTGGCTGCGGTCGAAAAAGCGGTCGGGCGGGAGCAGGCGAACGGCGGGCATGGCGCGGTTATAACAAGTTGCGATGCGAAACGGAACAACATCCATAATGGCACAATAATGGGGTTAACGCCCGAGCCGCGATAAGGAATTGGTAACCCCTATCTGACCACTGGACCGGGTGGATCAGATGAGCAGGACAAGCAGGAAATTGGGGGTTCGGCATAACATCTTCCGGGTGAGTGGCGGTGGGCAACCGAGGGACGAATCGATGTTCGATTCGCCCGAGTTTGTAACGCGCCTGCTGCGCGTGGCGCAGCTGTGGCATTATGTACTGATCGGCCGCGTCCTGGCGTTTATCACCTTCGCATTTGTTCCGGGGGTTCCCGGGTTTCTGGAATACACCTCGCAGTGGCTGATCATGACGGCAGGCCTGTCTTGCGACCTGGCGCTGACGATTCTGGGGCAGGTCATGCGCCGACCCGGCGTGCGGCTGCAACGGCAGCTGCAGTGGCTGGGAATGGCGTGTCTGGGACTGATCGCACTGGGCAGCCTGCTCGATGCGGCAGCGATGTTCGCGGCGATCGCAGTTCCCGACGGTCGCTATTATTTCGATGCGTTTACCGCGATCCAGGTCGGGTCACTGCTCGTTGCCGCCTCAGCGGTGGCGATCGTCCGTCCCGCCTTTTTCGCCTTTGCCGGTGCGACCGCGCTGGGCGGTGCGATCGGCGTTGCTTCCTGGCCCTTTGCGATCGCGGGCTGCGTTTTCCTCGCCCTGCTGATCGTGATGATGCGCGACGATATTCGCCATCAGCGCCGCGCGACGCAGGCGCGGCGCCAGTCGGTGAGCGACCAGCAGCGCGCACTCAATCTCATGCGCGATTTCGAGCGCGCCGGACGCGGCTGGTTCTGGGAAACCGATCGCCATGGCCAGCTTGTCTATATCTCGCCGACGGTCGCGGCGCGGCTGGGCGGCGCCCCAACAGACCTCGTTGGTCGGCCGTTCACCGAAATCATCCGCAAAAGGATCGGCAACGACGAGAGTGAGGAGCGCACGCTGGGGTTCAGCCTGTCGTCGCGCACGCCGTTCAAGGAGCTGACGGTGCAGGCGGCGGTCGCGGGCGAGGAACGCTGGTGGTCGATCTCGGGGCAGCCGATCAGCAACGAACTCGGCAATTTTCAGGGTTTTCGCGGCAGCGGCACCGACCTGACCGACAAGAAACGATCGGAACGCGAGATAAATCAGCTCGCGCGCTATGATACGCTCACCGGGCTGGCCAATCGACCGCATATCACCGGCCTCCTCGAACGCGCGCTCAAGAGTCATATCGGCCAGCCGCAGCCGTGCGCATTGCTGCTGATGGACCTCGACCGCTTCAAGGCGGTGAACGACACGCTCGGCCATCCGGTAGGCGATCAGCTGCTACAACAGGTCGCCGGACGGCTGACCCAGATCGTCGGTGACAAGGGGCAGGTCGGGCGGCTGGGCGGCGACGAGTTTCAGATCGTCGTACCGCAGCTGAGCCAGCCCGAAAAGCTGGCGGCGATCGCCAATGCGATCATCCTGAGTCTGGCAAAGCCCTTTTCGATCGAGGGCGAGCAGGTCCGTATCGGCTGTTCGGTTGGCATCGCGGTCTCAGACGGGCAGGGGGTGTCGGCGTCGGCGCTGGTCCGCAACGCCGACCTCGCGCTCTACGCCGCCAAGGATGCGGGGCGCGGGGTCTATCGTTTCTATGCCGACGCGATGCACAATCAGGCCAGCGAGCGCAAGGCTATCGAGGACGCGCTGCGTGATGCGCTGGTCAAGGACGAGCTGCGGCTGCTCTATCAGCCGATCGTCGATGTCAGCAGCGAACGGATTACCGGGTTCGAGGCGCTGATCCGCTGGCATCACGCGACCGAGGGGATGATCAGTCCGTCGAAATTTATCCCGATCGCCGAGGAATCGAACCTGATCGTGCCGATCGGCGAATGGGTCATCCGCACCGCCTGCGCCAGCATCGCGCTGCTCGGCCCCTGCTACCGCGTTGCGGTCAACGTCTCGCCGCGCCAGTTTGCCAATGAAAAATTACCCGCGACGATCCTGAGCGCGGTGTCCGCCGCGGGAATACGCCCCGAACAGCTCGAGTTGGAGATTACCGAGGGGGTGTTCCTCGACGAGAGTCCCGAAAATCTGGAGATGTTTCAAAGGCTGAAACGCACCGGGGTGCGGCTGGCACTCGACGATTTTGGCACCGGATACTCGGCGCTCGGCTATCTGAAGAAAGCGCCGTTCGACAAGATCAAGATCGACCAGAGCTTTGTCCTTGGAGCCGCCGATCCGAGCAGCATGAACGCCGCCATCATCTCGTCGATCGTCGGGCTTGCGATCGCGCTGAAAATGGAAACGACCGCGGAAGGGGTCGAGACCCACGACGATCTGGCGTTGATCCGCGGCCTGGGGTGTAGTCATGTTCAGGGCTTCATCTATGGCAAGCCCATGGAACTGGCCGAGGTGCTCGCGCTGCTTCGCGAGGGCGGCGGGCGGGCCGTGGCGCGCGGTTTCAAAAGCGCGCGCGCGCCGCGGCTGACGATCTTCCGCACGATTCAGGTGGCGAGCGGCGGGCATCAATATGAAGCGATCGTCCGCAACATGTCCCCGCGCGGGGCGCTGATCGAGGGGCTGTGGAACGTGCCGCCGGGAACAGTGCTGACGCTCGAGTTCGGCGCGGATCAGACGTTCGATGCCGAGGCGCGCTGGTCGGCGGGTAACCGCGTGGGGGTAAAGTTCGAGCAAGCGGTGGATATGGACGCGTTGCTGGGGCCGAAGACAGTGACGCCAGTTCGCGGGAGAGTGCGGCGCGCGGCTTGAACATATTTGCTATCCCGGCTTGCGCCGGGATGGGACCTGGGGAATGTCAGTCTGCCACTCTTCCGCGCACCATCACCCATTCGACCTTTTCCAACACCGTGACATCGGCCAGCGGATCGCCGCTGACCGCGATCATGTCCGCCGACATGCCGGGGGCGAGGCGACCGATTTCGCTCTCCATCGACAACGCTTTGGCCGCGACCGTGGTCGCGCTCGCCAAGGCCTCGCGCGGGGTCAGTCCGGCCTTGACCAGTAATGCGAACTCGCCGCCGTTGCGGCCATGTTCGAATACCCCGGCATCGGTGCCGAAGGCGACGGGTACGCCAAGCGCCTTGGCGCGGGTCACCGCCTTGCCGACGCTGCCCAGCGTCATGCGGACCTTTTCCTCGACCGTCGCGGTGTAGATGCCCTTGCCGAGCCGTTCGCGGATGCCCTCAAACGCCATCAGCGTCGGAACCAGATAGGTGCCCTTGGCCTTCATGACCTTCAGCGCCGCATCGTCGGCGAAGGTGCCATGATCGATCGTGTCGATGCCCGCCGCCGCGGCCGCTTCGATACCGCGCGCGCCGTGGGCGTGCGCCATGACCTTCAGCCCTAGTGAGTGAGCAGTGTCGGCGATGCTTTGCAGTTCGAGGCTAGTGAAATGGCCCTCAAGCCCACGTCCTTGCTGCGACAAGACGCCGCCGGTCGCGGTGATCTTGATGATATCGGCGCCAGCGCGCGACGCCTTGCGGACCTTTTCGGCGCATTCGAGCGCGCCGGTGCAGGTATAGCCCTGATCGAGCACGGCATGGACGTCTTCGCGAAAGCCCGTAACGTCCCCATGCCCGCCGATGATCGCCAGCGCCGGACCGGCGGCGATGATCCGCGGCCCCTCGATAAAGCCGTTCGCGGTGCCGCGGCGAAGCGAGAAGGCGCTATATTGTGCCGACCCCGCTTCGCGCACCGTCGTAAATCCGGCGCGCAGGGTGATGGCAGCATTTTTGACGCCGACAACGACGCCCCATTCGTCGGGATCGACGGCCTCGCTGCGATAATCACCACCGGGGTCGCCGGTCAGGTGGACGTGAAGATCGATCAGGCCGGGGAGCAAGGTCTTGTCGCCCAAATCGACGACTTCGGCGTCGGCGGGGGCGGAGCTGCGGCCAGCGGTGATCGAGGTGATGCGGTCATCGGTGATGATGATCGTCGAAGGACCCTGCGCCGGCTTGTCGGCGTCGGTGATGATGCGGCCGGCATAAATGACGGTAGTTTTGGCGTTCGCCGTGGTGCCGAGCAGCGCGAGTGTCAGCGCCGCAAGCAATCCGTATTTTTGCATGGATAATCCCCTGTCCTGATCCGTCATCGTGACGCTTGGGGTGGAGCAGCGCAAGGGCGAAAGGCGTGGGAGCGGGGCCGGCGCTTTTGCGGGCGCGTGGCGGCGCTAAGCGAGCCGAATCCTCTGTGTCGAGCAGCGACAGGGAGGATCAAAAAAGAGGGGCCGACAGCGTCGGCCCCTCAAGTTTGTCTTCGGGTAATCGAAAGGACTTACCAGAAGAAATCGTGGATCACGTCGACCACTTCGCCGCTGTAGGTATCGACGAGGATCGCGTCGTTATAATAGCGGACCCAGCGATAGCCGTCGTAAGCCGGCGGCAGACGATACTGCCACGGATCGTTGATCCAGTAGCGGCTGCTGTAGAACAGCGAACCCAGGCTGAAGCCGATGCTGAACCGCGTGTAGCGATGGTTGCGGTATGGCGAATAATAGCTGCCCAGGCGATAACGGCTGCCGTATTGCTGGCGATAATCGCGCCAGTTGTAGCGTCGGTCGTCGCGCCATGACCGGTTCCAGTTGCCGCGGCGGTCGCTGTACCGGCGATCGACGCGGTCGTTGTTGTTGCGGTCGTAACGCCGATCGATCTGGCCGTCGCGATTGCGGTCATACCGCGGGTCACGCTGGTCGAGGCGATTGTTGTTGTTGCGATCGAGGCGGCGATCGAGATCGCCGTTGCGGTTGCGGTCGTAGCGACGATCGACGCGGCCATTGTCATTGCGATCGTAACGCTGATCGACCTGGCCGTTGCGGTTGCGATCCCACTGGCGGTCGATGCGACCATCGTTGTTGCGGTCATAGGTGCTGCCGCGCTGACGCTGGGCTTGCGCCTGACGCTGGGCAACCGACTGTCGCTGTACCTGGGCTTGACGTTGCGCCTGGGCCTGACGTTGAGCCTGGGCCGCACCGTTGTCGATGCCTGGACGGTTGACCCGATTTTCAGCGCGCTGCTGCTGCTGGACGCCACGCTGCGGGCGCTGCGCCTGCCGTTCGCTACGCTGTTGTTGCCGGGCAGCCCGTTCGGGGCGCTCGGCTTGGCGTTCACTGCGCTGCTGCTGACGCTGCCCTTGTCGGTCGGCGCGATCGCCGCGCTGCGCCAGCTGAATTCGCTCGCCAGACGCCTGCGCGGCGGCGGGGGCAATGGGGGTCAGGATCGTCGCAGCGATCAGCAACCCTCCGAACATCTTTTTCATTATGCCATACTCCAATTCAGGTCCCGCGCACTGGAGAAGGCCAGCCGGGATGATGAATCGTTAGTTACCGGGGGCAAGATGATCGGCGGCTGAACCATGCTGTTGCCTGCGGTTCAGCTACATGAACGAAACCGAGTCAGGTGCCGGGGGGCAGGCGCAGGGCGGGGACGGCGCGCGCGGCATCTTCCGGGCGGATACCGGGAGGCGGAGCGGCGGCAATCCGTTCCTCCCCGCGCAGCACGCGGCCGGCGCGGCGGATCGCGGTGCGGATGCGCGGATAGGTGCCGCAGCGGCAGATGTTCGTTATCGCCGCGTCGATGTCGGCATCGCTCGGGTTGCTGTTCGCCCGTAGCAGAGCGGCGGCGGCCATGATCATCCCCGACTGGCAAAACCCGCATTGTGGCACCTGTTCGGCAACCCACGCCTGCTGCACCGGATGGCTGCGATCGCGCGACAAGCCTTCGATCGTGGTGACGAAGCGGCCTTCACATTCGGCGATCGTGACCAGGCAGCTGCGAATCGATTCGCCATCGATGTCGACGGTGCAGGCGCCGCATTCGCCGGTGCCGCAGCCGTATTTGGTCCCGGTCAGGTTCGATGCGTCGCGCAGCGCCCACAACAGCGGCGTTTCGGGTTCCATCCGATATTCGACCGGACGGTCGTTGACTGAGAATCGCGTCATTGACGAAGGTTTAGCGGGGCCGCCGGATTAGTCACGCCAACTGCTGTCGATCTTGTCGACCTTGCGCACCATCGCATCGAATTCGGCCTTGCCCGACTGACCGGGAATCGCCGCCATATACAGGTCGCGCTGGTGGACCTTGATGACGTCCTCGTCGACGATGATCGGCTTGCCCATGCTCATCGTCGCGAGCTGGATTTCGCAAGCGCGCTGGAGCGCCCAATATTTGATGAAGGCATCGGACAGCGATTTGCCCATCACCACCGGGCCGTGGTTGCGCAGCATCAGGATGCGCTTGTCGCCGAGATGCTCGACCAGCCGCGCGCCCTCTTCCTCACGCACCGTCACGCCCTCGAAATCGTGGTAGGCGAGCTGGCCCATGAAGTTGCAGGCGTAGAAGTTAACCGGCTGGAGCCCGCCCTCAAGCCCGCACACCGCGACCGTCGCGGTTGTGTGGGTGTGGATGATCGCATGCGCGTCGGGCAGGACGCGGTGGAACAGGCTGTGCTGGACGAAGCCCGCCTTGTTGACGTGCCAGGGATTGTCTTCGTCGACCTTGTTGCCGTCGATGTCGATCTTGATCAGGTTCGACGCGCAGACCTCGCTGAAATGCAGACCATAGGGGTTGATGAGGAAGGCGCCGTCCTCGTCGGGGACCTTCACCGTGATATGGTTGAAGATCATCTCGTCCCAGCCCATCATCGCGAAAATCCGGTAGCAGGCGGCGAGTTCCTGCCGCGCCGTCCATTCGGCTTCGCTATATTTGCTGTTGCGCTTGAGCTGGGTCGCCATGGCCTGTCCCTTTGTCATGTTAGTTTCGTCCTGCTACCTATGCCATAAGGCAAGGGGGCGGCACAATCCCGCACAGACCGGGTGGTTCGTCAGCAGAGCGGGGGGTTTTGCCGCGCAGGGGCTTGCATTTCGCCGCGAATCCTCTTATCGGCCCAGCCATCGGAAGGTCGCGGCTTCGCGGCGCTTCTTTTATTGCCCTCATATCGGCGATTTATGGCGGACCGGATATCCGGTGGCCGTTGATCGTTGGACGAACCGGAGACGACACGGCACATGCAGATCATCGTTCGCGACAATAATGTCGACCAGGCCCTTCGAGCTCTCAAGAAAAAGCTCCAGCGTGAGGGCGTGTATCGCGAAATGAAGCTGCGCCGTCATTACGAGAAGCCCAGCGAAAAGCGCGCGCGCGAGCACGCCGCCGCCGTCCGCCGCGCCCGCAAGATGGAGCGCAAGCGGATGGAGCGCGACGGGATCAAGTAAAACCCGTCCTCTCTTGAAGGATTCGGATCGTGAAAAAGGCGCTGCGGGCAACCGCGACGCCTTTTTTTTGTTTCCAACGTCATTGCGAGGAGCGAAGCGACGCGGCAATCCAGAGTGGCATAAACCGCGCTGGATTTCTTTGCCTCGCTCGCAATGACGACGGTTCGAACATGCATCGTAACTTCACGCTGGACCGTTCCACGCTGCTCCGCCTATAGGCGTGCGCGATAAACTTGCCCGTTAGGGCAGCGGTAAGGATCAGCGATAATGAGCGTGACGACGGTTCCCCTGCGCCCGGTGAACAAAAAAGGCCTGTGGCTGATCTGGATCGGCGTGTTTGCGCTGCTCAGGGCGGCGGCAGCCTTTGCGTATCATGTGACCCCGCGCATCGGGTTTGAGGTCGTCAAGGAAGGTACGGGTAAAAGCCCGACCAAAGCGGATGTCGTGCTGGTGAAATATGAAGGCAAGCTCGACGACGGCACCGTATTCGACGCCAACGAACAGGCGCCGATGCAGGTGGCGCAGGTCGTTCCTGGCTTTTCCGAAGCATTGACGCGGATGAAAAAGGGCGGCCAGTACAAGATCACGATCCCACCGCAGCTGGGCTACGGTGACCGCGAAGCCGGACCGATCCCGGCCGGTAGCACGCTTCATTTCGACGTCACCTTGCTCGACTTCCGTTCGGAAGCCGAAGTGCGTGCGATGCAGCAGCAGATGCAGCAACAGCAGCAGATGATGCAGCAGCAGCAGATGATGCAGGGCGCGCCGGGCGGCGCCGGCCCGGCTGGTCCGCCGCAGGGTTCGCCCCCGCAGCCCTGACCCTTAATTCTGTCATCCCGGCCAAGGCCGGGATCTCATTCGTAGCGGAATAACGAACCGTCGAAATCCCGGCCTTCGCCGGGATGACAAAGGAAAGGTTGCAGCGGCCGTTACCCTGCCGCTTTCTCAACCTTCGCTGCTGTCCCAGCATTGCGCTCGGCCTCGCGTTCCAGTGCGACCTTGATCATCGCGACGATCGGGTCGGCCAGAAACAGCCCCATGATGCCGAGCAAGGCGCCGAACAGGATCTGCGCGCCGAGCACCAGCGCCGGGGCGAGATCGACGGTCTTTTTGGCGACCATCGGCACGATCAGATAGCCATCGACGGTCTGCACGACGAGATAGATGACGATCGCCCACACTCCAGCGTCGGTTCCTGCCGAAAAGCCGACGAGCACGAGCAACACGCCCGATACGATCGCGCCGATATTGGGAATGAAGGCGAGCAGGCCGGTGAGCAGGCCGAGTAGCGCCGCCATCGGGATGCCGACCGCCATGCACGCGAGCCAGGTTCCGACGCCCTCGACGAACATGCCGAGCAGGCGGCCCGCCATCAACCGTCGCAAGGTGAACCCCATCCGCGCGGTGGTGATATAGAAATTCTCGCGATTCTTCATCGGCAGCATCCACGCGACGCCGCGCTCGTACAGCCGCGGTTCGATTGCAATGAAAACGCCTAGGACGAGGATCATCACCAAGCTTGTGAACGCGCCGACGACCGAGCCGACCGCCGCGGTGACGCGGCCAAAGGTGCCGGCGAAATTGTCGGAGATCGTTTTGGTGTCGAGCTGGAAGCTGCCCATGCCATGATCGCTGGCCCAAGCCGCCAGCCGCTCGATCTGCGCCACCACTACGCTTTGCAGGCTCAGGGCCTGCGCTGCGATCTGCGACCCGGCGAACATCGCCGTCCAGATCATGAAGAGAAGCACCGAAAGGCAGACGATCAGGAGGCGCCAGCCGCGTCCGATCGGAAGAACGCGGCCGAGCAGGCGCGCGCCGCCATCGAGGATCGCGGCCGTGACGATTGCGGCAAAAATCAGCAGGATCGGCTGAATCAGGACGATGCACG
This sequence comes from Sphingopyxis sp., assembly GCF_016704835.1. GTDB lineage: Bacteria > Pseudomonadota > Alphaproteobacteria > Sphingomonadales > Sphingomonadaceae > Sphingopyxis. Next base: position 207,785 of record NZ_JADIZJ010000006.1, read on the forward strand.
CGGCGATGAGCAGCGCTAGGCCGAGCCAGACGCTTGCCTTTAGCAACTCGGTGCGAACGAGGTGGCTGCGTATCTCGGTGGGACCGGGGGCGTTTGCCGTCGCCTTGGCGCGCGCCTGAGCGCGCTCTTTTCGCTCGACGCGCTCGACCATGCTCGCGCTCCCTATTTTGCTGAACTGCTACGTTCGGGCCGCAAGTCGGTTCCCGCACGGTCGGGCCGCAGCGCATTGAACCAGCTGAGCGGATTGTACCATATCGCGGTGCCCTCGGTGGAAAAACTGATGATCTCGGCGCGGCCGGCGATACTGTCGAACGGGACCGGACCTCCGAGCCCTTTCTGTGACGTATCGACACGGCTGTCCGCGCTGCCGTCGCGGTTGTCGCCCATCAGGAACAGATGATCGGGGGGCACGGTGATCGGACCATAATCATCGGTTGTATAGCCTGGGCCCATGTCGATGGTGTCGAACGTTGCACCGCTGGGCAGCGTTTCGCGAACGATCGGCAGTTCGAGCATCTCGCGCCCGTCGGCGCTGCGGGTGATAAAGCGGTCGAGACTGCTGTCGCCGCTGGGCAGATTGGGATCGACGGGGATCGCCAGCAGCGGCTGGATCTCGCGCTTGACCGGCTTGCCGTTGATGCTGAGTTCGCCATTGGTGAGCTGGATCGTGTCGCCGGGGAGGCCGATAACGCGTTTGATATAGTCGATCCGCGTCACCGGATGTTCGAGTACGACGATGTCGCCGCGTTCGGGCAGGTTGGAGAACCAGCGACCTGCCGTCTTAGGCGCCAGATGAAAGCTGACCGAGGCATAGGACCAACCATAGGGAAATTTGCTGACGATCAGGCGGTCGCCGTTGCGCAACACGGGCATCATCGAATCGGACGGGATATAGAAGGGCTTGGCGACGCAGCTGTGGATGCCGAGCACGAGCAGCAGTATCACAACAATATCGCGGATCAGCCTGCCCCAGCTGCCGTCGTCCTTCGTTTTGTCTTTCGCCATTATCGGGTCAGTCCTTGATCGCTTCGATGATGACGAACGCCTGCGCCCAGGGATGATCGTCGGTCAGTGTCAGGTGAATGTTGGCGCTATGACCCGCCGGGATCATCGCGGCGAGCCGCTCGGCGGCGCCGCCGGTGAGCGCCAGCGTCGGCGCGCCCGATGGGGCGTTGACGACGCCGATATCCTTCATGAACACGCCGCGCTTGAACCCGGTTCCGACGGCTTTAGAAAAGGCTTCCTTGGCGGCGAAGCGCTTGGCGTAGGTGCCGGCGCGAGTGAAGGGCCGACGCGCCGCCTTGGCGCGTTCGACATCCGTAAAGACACGATTTTCGAAACGCTCGCCGAAACGGTCGAGCGAATTCTGGATCCGCTCGATGTTGCAGAGGTCGGATCCGAGGCCGATGATCATGACGGCAACCAAAGACCGTCATTGCGAGGAGTCGAAGGCGACGCGGCCATCCAGAGCGGGGCAGGGCCACCCCTGGATTGCTTCGTTTCGCTCGCAATGATGAAATTAATCATCAGGGCCTCTCGCCTCATCCATCAGCGCGCGCATCCGGCGCACCGCATCCTCCAGCCCGGTGAAAATCGCCTCGCCGATCAGATAATGGCCGATGTTGAGTTCGGCCAGTTGCGGGATCGCCGCAACCGGGACGACATTCTCATACGTCAGGCCGTGGCCGGCATGCGGCTCGATGCCATTCTTCCACGCCAGTGCAGCCGCGTCGGCGATGCGGCGCAGTTCCACCGCGCGCTGCTCGCCTTCGCAATGGGCGTAGCGGCCGGTGTGGAATTCAACGACGGGTGCGCGCAGCATCATCGCGGCCTCGATCTGCCGCGGATCGGGTTCGATGAACAGGCTGACGCGGATGCCGGCGTCGTTCAGCCGCGCGACGATGGGGGCAAGGTGGTTGTGCTGTCCCGCTGCATCGAGCCCGCCTTCGGTCGTGCGCTCCTTGCGCTTTTCGGGGACAATGCACGCGGCGTGCGGGCTATGGCGCAGCGCGATCGCGACCATCTCGTCGGTCGCAGCCATTTCGAGGTTCAGCGGCAGGTCGGTCGCAGCCTGGATGCGCGCGAGGTCGTCGTCGCGGATATGGCGCCGGTCTTCGCGCAGATGCGCGGTGATGCCATCGCCGCCGACCGCCGCGACGATTTCAGCGGCGCGCACCGGGTCGGGATGCTCGCCGCCGCGCGCGTTACGGATCGTCGCGACATGGTCGATGTTGACCCCAAGCCGGAGGCGGCCGCTCAATTCGCGCGGCTCCCAGGTTTGATCGCTTCGGTGCCCGCTAGATGTTCGGGAAGCTCGTCAGCGCCGTAAGTCGGGAAGTTAATCGCGACGAGGGGATAGAAGGGGACGCCGAGGTCGACATTGCTGCCAGCCGAGCGATCGACCAGCGCCGCCTCGGCGATCACTTCGCCGCCCGCCGCCGCAACACACGCCATCGCTTCGCGCGACGACAGGCCGGTGGTGACGACATCCTCGACCATCAGCACTTTCGCGCCGGGTTCGATGGTAAAGCCGCGGCGCAGCTCGAAGCTGCCCGTCGGGCGCTCGACGAAAATCGCGGGCTTGCCGAGCGCGCGACCCATTTCATGGCCGATGATGACGCCGCCCATCGCGGGTGACACCACGACGTCGATCGCTTGTTTGAGGTCGCGGGGCAGTTTGGCGGCGAGTGCCACGGCCAGCCGTCCGGCGCGTGTCGTATCCATCAACACGCGCGCGCATTGCAGATAATATTCGCTGTGCCGCCCCGACGAGAGCAGGAAATGCCCTTGCAGCAAGGCATCGGCGGCGCGGAATTCGGCCAGAATTTCATCATCGGTCATGGGAGAATTTTTCTTTTATCCAGTGCATCGCCCTTTGCCGGCGACCGGGTTTTGGCAGCGAAGATTATCCAGCCGTAAAATAGTGTTAGAGATGCTTGAGGCAAGCGGCAAGCGGGTCTATAGCGCCGGCGAGATTCAGCCCATCCTCCGGCTGTCGCGACGCCTGTCCGACTGCTGCCGAAGAGGGGTGAAGCGTCATAAAGAACAACAGGCAACGGGCGGCACTATCCTTATGAAGAGCTTGAAAACCCCTGTAATCAAGGTGTTAATTGCGGCAGCTTTGTCGCTGGGCGCGGTGGGCGCCGGGCATGCGCAAGCACCCGCTGCGGCACCGACCGAAGCGCCCGTCGCGACGACTGCGGCGAATCCGGCTCCGGCAGCGGTCGATGCGGCCGCGCCGACGGCGGCACCCGTGGCAACCGAAGCCGCTGTCCCGGCTGGCGACGCCACTTATGTGCCGATGAAGCCGACCCCCGGGATTGGCCAGCCGATCGACGCGGGAATCGATTTTCAGCCGCAGGTCAGCCCGGTCGGCGAACAGGCCTATTGGTTCAACCACGTCATCCTGTTGCCGGTGATCACGATCATCACGCTGATCGTGCTGGGACTTATGTTGTGGGCGATGTTCCGCTTCCGCGCCAAGGCGAACCCGGTGCCGTCAAAGACGACGCACAACACATTCATCGAAATCATCTGGACCGCCATTCCGGTGCTGATCCTCGCGGTGATCGCGGTGCCCTCGATCCGCCTGCTCGCGCAGCAATATGAACCACCGTCGAAGGAAGCGCTGACGATCAAGGTCACCGGATACCAATGGTATTGGGGCTATGCCTATCCCGACCAGGGCATCGGTGAATATGTGTCGAAGATGCTGCCGAAGGAACAGGCGGATGCAGCGGGCGAACCGCACCAGCTCGCGGTCGATAACCGCATGGTTGTTCCGGTTGGCCGTCAGGTGAAGCTGATCATCACCGGCGCCGACGTGATTCACAGCTTTGCCGTCCCGGCCTTCTGGACCAAGATGGACGCGGTTCCCGGCCGCGCCAACGAAACCACATTCACCGCGAACAAGGTCGGCGTCTATTACGGCCAATGTTCGGAACTGTGCGGCGTCGATCACGGCTTCATGCCGATCGCCGTTGAGGTGCTGCCCGTAGACAGATGGGAAGCCTGGGTCCGCTCGAAGGGCGGCAATCCCGCCGGTCCGGTGGCGGCCGCTCCTGCTGCCGCTGCTCCGGCACCCGCCGCGACGCCGGCTGCCACCACGACCGAAGCTGCCCCGGCAGCGGCACCCGCCGCCGCCCCGGCTGCCACGAATTAATAAGGGGTCCGACAGATGACCGATATCGCCGCAACTGCACCCACCCATGGTCATGCCGATCACGCGCATGATGACCATGATCACGACACCCCGGGCTTTTTCGTTCGCTGGTTCATGTCGACAAACCACAAGGACATCGGCACCCTCTACCTCATCTTTGCGATCGTCGCCGGTATCGTCGGCGGCGTGATTTCGGGGATGATGCGCCTCGAGCTCGCCGAACCCGGAATCCAGTATCTGACCGGCTGGGCGCAGTTTTTCGACGGCGCCGCGGGTGAAGTACAGGGCAAGCATTTCTGGAACGTGATGATCACGGCACACGGCCTGATCATGGTGTTCTTCATGGTCATGCCTGCGATGATCGGCGGTTTCGGCAACTGGTTTGTGCCGCTGATGATCGGGGCACCCGACATGGCGTTCCCGCGCATGAACAACGTATCTTTCTGGCTGACGTTCGTTGCATTCGTCATGCTGGTCGGATCGATGTTTGTCCCGGGCGGCAGCGGTCTTGGCGCCGGAACCGGCTGGACCGTATATGCACCGCTGTCGACCAGCGGTTCGGTGGGGCCGGCGGTCGATATGGCGATCTTCTCGCTTCACCTTGCGGGCGCAGCGTCGATTTTGGGTGCGATCAATTTCATCACCACCATTTTCAACATGCGCGCACCGGGGATGACGATCCACAAAATGCCGCTGTTCGTGTGGTCGGTGCTCGTCACCGCCTTCCTGCTGCTGCTGGCGCTGCCGGTTCTGGCAGCCGCGATCACCATGCTGCTGACCGACCGCAATTTCGGTACCACCTTCTATGATGCGGCCGGCGGCGGCGATCCTGTCCTCTACCAGCATCTCTTCTGGTTCTTTGGCCATCCCGAAGTGTACATCATGATCCTGCCGGGCTTCGGCATCGTCAGCCAGATCATCTCGACCTTCAGCCGCAAGCCGGTATTTGGCTACCTCGGCATGGCCTATGCGATGGTCGCGATCGGCGTCGTCGGTTTCATCGTGTGGGCGCACCACATGTTCACCGTCGGCATGAGCGTGAACCTGAAGATGTATTTCACCGCTGCGACGATGGTCATCGCGGTTCCGACCGGTATCAAGATCTTCAGCTGGATCGCCACCATGTGGGGCGGCTCGATGAGCTTCAAGACTCCAATGATGTGGTCGCTCGGCTTCATCTTCATGTTCACCGTCGGCGGCGTGACCGGCGTCGTGCTCGCCAATGGCGGCGTCGATACCAACCTGCACGACACCTATTATGTCGTTGCCCACTTCCACTATGTGCTGTCGCTGGGTGCGGTGTTTTCGCTGTTCGCTGGTTTCTATTACTGGTTCCCGAAGATGTCGGGGCGGATGTACAACGAGGTTCTGGGGCAGCTGCACTTCTGGATATTCTTCATCGGCGTCAACGTTCTGTTCTTCCCTCAGCACTTCCTGGGTCAGCAGGGCATGCCGCGCCGTTACCCCGACTATCCCGAAGCCTATGCCTTCTGGCACCTGATCTCGTCCTATGGCTATGTCATCATGGCGGTCGGCGTGCTGATCTTCTTCGTCAACATCCTGTGGTCGCTGGTCGCGGGCAAGAAGGCCGCCGACAATCCGTGGGGTGAAGGCGCGACGACGCTCGAATGGACGCTGTCGAGCCCGCCGCCGTTCCACCAGTTCAACGAACTACCCCGGATCGCGTGACGTTTATCGCCTGATTGCGCTCGCCCCCTGCTAGTTCAGCAGGGGGTGTTCGCGTCCCGGGCTGGAGTTATCATGGCGCAGAGCCTCACCCACGGCGAAACGGCCCTACCGGCCGACTGGCGCGACCTGTTCGCGCTGACCAAGCCGCGCGTCATGTCGCTGGTGGTGTTCACCGCGCTGTGCGGGCTGCTCGCGGCGCCGGTCAGCTTACCTCCCGTCCTCGCCTTTTCGTCGATCCTCGCCATCGCGCTGGGGGCAGGGGCGTCGGGCGCGCTCAACCAATGGTATGAGGCGGGGCTGGACGCCAAGATGAAGCGGACCGCCGGACGGCCGCTGCCTGCCGGACGGCTCGACCCGCAGACCGCGCTGCAATTCGGCATCGGGCTTGCCGCTTTCTCGTTGTTCCTGATGCTGTTCGCATCGAACTGGCAGGCGACACTGCTCCTTGCCGGCTCGATCCTCTTTTACGTTTTTGTCTATACGATGTGGCTTAAGCCGCGGACGCCGCAGAATATCGTCATCGGCGGCGCCGCGGGTGCGTTTCCGCCGCTGATCGGCTGGGTTGCCGCTACGGGCAGCATTGCGCCGCTGCCGGTCATGCTGTTCCTGCTGATCTTTCTGTGGACGCCGCCGCATTTCTGGGCGCTCGCGCTGTTCATGCGCTCGGACTACGCCGCCGCGGGCATCCCGATGATGCCTGTCGTTGCAGGTGAGAAATCGACGCGGCGCCAGATCCTGTTCTATGCACTGATCATGGCGGGAGCAGCCGTCGCGCCATGGCTGCTGGGATATACCGGCGCGCTCTACGGCTGGACCGCAATCATCCTGTCGGCGCTGTTCGTGGGGCTGTCGGTGCAGGTCGGCACGCGCACCACGGGCGACGCCGATTTGATGCAGCCCGAAAAGCGGCTGTTTGCATACTCAATCGCCTATCTTTTCATCCTCTTCGGCGCCGTCGTTGCCGACCATTGGTGGCCCCTATGACCGAAAATCCAAATCTCGAGCCCTTCGACGAGGTCGAGTACCGCCGCCGCCAGCGCAGCCGCGCCAATATGATGGCGTGGATGCTCGGTGGGCTGGCGATCCTGTTCTTCTTCATCACCATCGCCAAGATCCAGATATTTGCATGATCGCGCGGCTGTCTCCCAAAGCCAAGACCGCGAGTCTGGCGTCGGCCCTTGCGCTCGCAATGGTGGGCCTCGGCTTTGCGGCGGTGCCACTCTACGATCTGTTTTGCCGCGTCACTGGCTTTGGCGGCACGACGCAGCGTTATGACCCGGTCGCGGCAGCGGCAGAGCCGGAGATACTGTCGAACACCATTTCGATCCGCTTCGACGCCAACGTGTCGCCGGGGCTGCCGTGGAAATTCTATCCCGAACATCCAACTGACACGGTCAGCATCGGCGCGCGCGACATGGCGATCTTTATCGCCGAGAATAACTCGTCGAAGCCGGTCATCGGTACCGCAGGGTTCAACGTCACGCCGACGCAGGCGGGAAAATATTTCACCAAGATCCAGTGCTTCTGCTTCACGCAGCAGCGGCTGGAGCCGGGGCAGCAGATGCGCATGCCGGTGCTATTCTTCGTTGATCCGAAGATCATGGATGACCCCGACGCGCGCGATGTGCAGGAAATCACCCTCAGCTACACCTTCCACCCTGTAGACGAGGGTAAAAAGGCGAGCTAAGGCCGCGATCAGAGTCACTTCAAGGACCGGCGGGCGATGGGGAATCGCGATGCTGGGGCTGCAAAACGGGAAAAACGCAATGTCCGGTGCCAAACATCATGACTATCACCTGGTAAATCCCAGCGTCTGGCCGCTGATCGGCTCGATTGCGGCATTGACGATGTTCTTCGGCCTCGTGATGTTCATGCACGCCGATTATTTTGGCGGCGTTGGAAAATGGGTGCTCGGTCTTGGTTTTGCGGGCGTCATCCTAACTTTCTTCAGCTGGTGGTCGGACGTTATCAACGAAGCACATGCCGGTGACCATACCCCGGTTGTCCAACTTCACCTGCGCTACGGTATGATCCTGTTCATCGCGTCCGAAGTGATGTTCTTCGTCGGCTGGTTCTGGGCGTGGTTCGATTTCTCGCTGTTCCCGGTGCCGATCGAATATGCCGAAGGCGTGGTCAGTTCGATGTTCGGTCAGGACGGCGCAGCCGCGATGACGATGTGGCCGCCGAAGGGCATCGAGGTGATTGATCCCTTCTCGCTGCCGCTGCTCAACACGTTGATCCTGCTCTGTTCGGGGACGACGATCACCTGGGCGCACCACGCGCTGATCCATGGCGACCGCGACGGTCTGAAGAAAGGCCTCTGGGCGACGATCATTCTCGGCGCGATCTTCTCGGCGATCCAGGCGTATGAATATGCCCATGCCCCTTGGGGTTTCGGGCAGAGCAACTACAGCTCGGCCTTCTACATGGCGACCGGCTTTCACGGCTTCCACGTGCTCGTCGGCACGATCTTCCTGATCGTCTGCCTCGCACGCACTTATAAAGGCCACTTCACGCCCAAGCAGCATTTCGGCTTCGAGGCCGCGGCCTGGTACTGGCATTTCGTCGACGTGGTGTGGCTGTTCCTGTTCATCATCGTCTATGTCTGGGGCGGCTGGGGCGCGCCGGTCGCCGCGCACTAAATTGTCCGACGGCACGATCAATCCAAAAGGGCAGCCGCCGGTCTGGCGCGCTGCCCTTTTTGGCCTCTGCCCCGAATGCGGCGCAAAAGCCTTGTTCGACGGGCCGGTGCAGTTTCGTGCGAAATGCGAGGCCTGCGGGCTCGATTATGGTCGCTATAATGTAGGCGACGGTCCCGCGGCCTTCCTCACCCTGATCATCGGTGCCTTGCTTGTCGCGGCGGCGCTGGCGCTCGATGCCGCGGTGCAGCCCCCCTTGTGGGTGCATGTCCTGCTGTGGGTGCCACTGACCGCGGCCGCGGTGGTTTATGGCCTGCGCGTTGCGAAGGGCGCGCTGCTGGCGAGCGAGCACCAACGGCAAGCGGCCGAGGGCCGGCAAGTCGACGAACCGCATGACTGAACCTGCCACCCCACCGGCGCGGCGCTGGCCGCTGATCCCGACGATTGTCGTCATCGCAGCAGCGCTGGTGATGATCGCGCTCGGCGTTTGGCAACTTCAGCGCAAGAGCGAGAAGGAAGCGCTGGTTGCGCTGTATCAGCGCAACATGGCGATGTCGTCGCTGGTCACCTATCCTGAAATGCCGCCGGTTGCCGATGCGTTGCTATTCCGCAAGAGCAGCGTCGTCTGCCTCGAACCCGTGCGCTGGGACCCGCGCAGCGGCACCGACCAGAAGGGCAAGGCCGGTTTCCGCATGATTGCCGACTGCCGTACCGGTGCCGAAGGTCCGGGGGTCCTCGTCGATGTCGGTATTGGCGATGATTTTGCGCCGCCGAAATGGATCGGCGGGATTGTGCAAGGGACGATCGTCCCCGGGCCCGATCAGCCGACGTTAGTGGAGCGCGCCGCGGGAAAAGGTACCCCCGCGCGGGCGATGCTGATCGCTGATACACCCGCTGCCGGACTGCGCGCGAGTGCGGTGCCTTCGGCCGACAATACGCCCAACAATCATCTGGCCTATGCGGTGCAATGGTTCCTGTTCGCCGCCGCAGCGCTGGTCATCTACTTCCTGGCCGTCCGTCGCCGCTTGCGGCCTTGATGTTGGCCCGCTAGGCGCTGGGCCGCCATGGAATATATCAGCACCCGCGGCTCTGCGCCGACCCTCGACTTTCGTGCCGCCACGCTGGCGGGCCTCGCCAGCGACGGCGGTCTCTATCTGCCCGCGCATTGGCCGCAGATGGCGATCGAAGATATTCGCGCGCTCGCGGGGCTCGACTATGCCGAAACCGCGGTGCGCGTCATGCGCCCGTTCGTCGAAGGCGTGCTGACCGAGGACGAGCTGCGTCAGCTCTCCCGCGCTGCCTATGGCAGTTTCAGCCACGATGCGGTGACCCCGCTGGTGCAGCTCGACCATCGCCACTGGCTGCTTGAACTGTTCCACGGCCCGACGCTGGCGTTCAAGGACGTCGCGCTGCAGCTGCTGGGTCAGCTGTTCGAGAAATTTCTTGCAGATGGCGGCACCGATATAACGATCGTCGGCGCGACCTCGGGCGACACCGGGTCGGCGGCGATCGAGGCGGTCGCGGGCCGCGAGCATATCCAGATATTCATGTTGCACCCCGAGGGCCGGGTCAGCGACGTCCAGCGCCGCCAGATGACGACGGTGCTCGCCCCTAACGTCCATAATATCGCGATCGACGGCAGCTTCGATGACGCACAGGCGATGGTGAAGCGGCTGTTCGGTGACGAAGAGGCGCGCGGCCAGCTGACTCTGTCGGCGGTGAACAGCATCAACTGGGCACGGCTGATGGCGCAGGTCGTCTATTATTTCTACGCCGCGGTGCGCCTTGGTGGTCCCGACCGCCCGATCGCGTTCAGCGTGCCAACGGGCAATTTCGGCGATGTGTTCGCGGGCTATGTCGCGGCGCAGATGGGGCTACCGATTGCGCGGCTGGTCGTCGCGACCAACGTCAATGACATTCTCCACCGCGCGCTGACTCGCGGTGATTACAGCGCGGGCACGGTCACCGCGACCGCGACCCCCAGTATGGACATTCAGGTCAGCAGCAATTTCGAACGCTTGCTCTTTGACCTGTCGGGTCGCGACGGCGCGGCGATCACGGGCATGATGGGTGAATTCGATCGTAATCGCGCGATGACGATCCCCGCCGACATGCTTGCGGGTGCAGCGGGTCTGTTTTCGAGCGCGAGGATCGACGGCGATGCGATGGCGCTGGCGCTCCGCTGGGCGCAGGAACATGGCGGGCAGATCATCGACCCTCACAGCGCCGTCGGGCTGGCCGCTGCGCGCGCGCTGGAGATCGACGCCGATATTCCCGTCGTCACGCTGGCGACCGCACACCCGGCAAAGTTCCGCGAGGCGGTCGAGCGCGCAACCGGGGTTCGCCCGCCGCTGCCTGCGCGCCTCGGTAACCTCTTCGAGCGCGAAGAACGCTTTACGAAGCTTCCCGGCGACTATGATGCGGTGAAGGCCTTCGTCCTGGCAGAAGCGGCGCGTGGCTGACCTTCTGCCCCTCGTCACGCTCGTTGGTGAGGCGTGGGACGATTATGGGCTGGTCGACAGCGGCAACGGTCGCAAGCTCGAACGCTATGGCTGCTATCGCTTCATCCGGCCCGAGCCGCAGGCGATGTGGGCACCGGCGCTGCCTGCGGGCGAATGGGAAGCGGCGGACGGCGAGTTTATCCCGGCGTCGGACGACGACGGCGGCGGGCGCTGGTATTATAACAAGCCGGTGCCGACCGAAGGCTGGCATCTGGCGTGGCGCGAAACGCGCTTCACCGCGCAATGCACCCCGTTCCGCCATCTTGGCTTCTTCCCTGACATGGCGCCGGTGTGGGACTGGCTACGCGCGCAGATCGCTGACAAGTCCGATCCCGCCTTCCTCAATCTGTTTGGCTATACCGGCGTCGGCAGTCAGGCCCTGGCCGCTGCGGGTGCGGCGGTAACGCACGTCGACGCATCGAAGAAATCGGTCGGGCAGGCGCGCGAAAATGCGGCGCTGGCGGGGATGGCCGATAAACCGGTACGCTGGATCGTCGACGACGCCGGCAAGTTCACCGCGCGCGAAGTGCGGCGAGAGAAACGCTATGACGCGATCCTGCTCGATCCGCCCAAATTCGGTCGCGGCCCGACCGGCGAACGCTGGCAGCTCGAAGAAGGGCTGGCGCCGCTGCTGACCGACTGCCGCCAGCTGCTCGATGCCGACAGCCGCGCGCTGTTCCTGACCGTCTATGCCGTACGGATGTCGGCGCTCGCGATCGGCGAGCTGCTGGCGCAACTGTTCGCCGATCTGCCGGGCAAAGTCGAATGCGGCGAGCTGGCGGTGCGTGAAGAAACGCGGGGGCTTTTGCTGCCGACGGCAATTTTTGCGCGCTGGAGTCGCTGAATACGAATGCCCCGGTCGCGCGCGGGAAATCCGCCTTGCCCGCTGCCTGTAAAACGACAAGTGTCGCATAAGGGTTCGCCCATAAAATATTGGGGAGAGAGGCATGGCTTTAGTGCCGGAAATATCGTCGAGCGCTGACCCGGTTGCGATCGAGGGTCAGGGGACGCACGTTGATGCGCCCGAACTGCGTCTATTTGTCATGGGGCTGTTCTTCATCTTCGGCGGGATAACCAGCCTCAACGATGTGATCATTCCAAAGCTCAAAGAGCTGTTCACGCTCAATTTCACGCAAGCGATGCTGGTGCAGTTCTGCTTCTTCACCGCCTATCTGGTGATTGGCATCCCGGGCGCAAATCTGGTGAAGACGATCGGCTATATGCGCGGCGCGGTCGCGGGGCTGCTTACGATGATGGTCGGCTGCCTGCTCTTCATCCCCGCTTCGCAATATGCGGTTTATGGCCTGTTCCTGTTCGCCTTGTTCGTGCTCGCAAGCGGCGTAGTGATCGTCCAGGTTGTCGCCAACCCGCTGATCTCGCTGCTCGGTAAGCCCGAAACGGCGCATAGCCGCCTGACCTTTGCTCAGGCGTTCAATTCGTTGGGAACGACGATCTTTCCAATCGTCGGCTCGATTCTGATCCTCGGCAGCCTCGCTGCCGTGACCGCCGATCAGCTTTCCGGTCTGGCGCTCGATGCCTATCGCGTGGCCGAGAGCAAGGCGATTATGCATGGCTATCTCGGCATCGCTGCTGCGCTCGCGGTGGTGGCGGCAATCGTTTGGACGTTCCGCAACAAGTTGCCACACGATACGGCGAGTATGGCAGGAAAAGAACTGGTTCGGCCTCTGCGCTATGCTTTGGGTCTGGCGCTGGTAATCGCAGGCGCAGTTGTTGCAGCGCAGTTCCATGCCGTCATCGGCCTGTTGCTCATCCTGCTCGCGCCAGTGGTCTGGCTTTATGACAATGATCTTCTGCGGACCCGCCAGCGCTTCGGTTTTGGAGCTCTGTGCATCTTCCTTTATGTCGGCGCCGAGGTGGCGATCGGATCGCTCATCATCAACTATCTCGCTCTTGATCGGGTGCTTGGAGAGCCCGAAGCCGTCATTGGCTGGATGGTCGCCATCTACTGGTTCGGCGCGATGATGGGCCGTTTTATTGGCTCGGGATTGATGTATCTCGGCATCAGCCCGGGCAAACTGCTTGCCTGCGTTGCGGGCGGCGCGATTGCCCTGATCCTCGTGTCGGCGAACACCAGCGGCGGGGTCGCGGCGTATTCGCTGCTGGCGATCGGTCTCATGAATTCGATCATGTTCCCCACCATCTTCAGCCTTGCCTCTGAAAAGCTTGGTGTCCGCGCAGCCGACGGATCGGGGATCATCAATATTGCGATCTTTGGCGGCGCTGTGGTTCCGCTCGCGACTGGCGTGCTGGCGGATATCACCGGGAGTCTTGCGATGGCGCTGACGTTACCCGCGCTCTGCTATGCCATCATCGCGGGGTTTGGCATCTATGCTCGTCGACCGGCCGTCTGAAACGGCAATGGCCGCGGGTCGGCGCGCTCTGGCGTGCGCTGACCCGCGGCGTCCCGCCCCCTCGCGGGAAGCTGGCTACGCTTTTGCAGGGCCCGCGAGTTCGATGCGGTTGCGGCCGCTGGCTTTTGCTTGGTACAGCGCATCGTCGGCGGCCTTCAGCGCACCGCGCGTTTCACCATAACCAAAGACATCGGCGACACCCCCCGAGAAGGTGATCTGGCCGAACGGCTCGTCGGTCTTACGATTGATCAGGCGGCGTTCGGCAAGTCCCTCGCGCGCTTCGTCGAGGCGTTCGGCGGCCTGCGTGGGGGTCAGGCCGCGGAATAGCATGACAAATTCCTCACCGCCATGCCGCGCGACGTGGCACCGGTCGTCGGAGATGCGCGCCAGCGTGTCGGCTATCGCCTTTATGACGCGGTCGCCCGCCTCATGGCCGTGCAGATCGTTGACCTTTTTGAACTCGTCGATGTCGCAGAAGGCAACGCTCAGCGGCTCGCATGCCGCGCGGGCTTCCTTGTAGTGGCGTTCGAGCAGGATTTCAAAGGCGCGGCGGTTGGGCAGACCGGTCAGGAAGTCGAGCTCGGCGTCGCGCTTGGCGCGTTCGAGGCTGCGGCGCAGCGCTTTCGCCTCATCCTCGCTCTTGCGCATATGATCCTCGGCCTTGCGCGTTCGCTCCAGCATCACCTTGGCGAGATCCGCGAGGCTGGAGACGATCCGGCCGGTTTTCTGAAGCTGCTCCAGATCGTCGACATGCTGTTCGAGTTCGGTGCCGTAATCGCTGGTGACCGTCCGCGCTTCCTTGGCGTGGACGTGAAAGGATTCGAGGTTGGTTTCGAGCCGCGTCATCAGTCGGTCGAGGTCGGCATGATCGGCGGGGGCGGTACTTTGTTCGCCCAGTTCATTGAGCCATTGCTGGGTAATCCCGTCGGGCGAATGCGAGCGGGTGGTGATCTGGCGCGCCAAATGCGGGTTCATCCCCGAAAAGGCGGCGTGCGCCAGCAGCAGGTTGGCCGGTGATACGTCGAGATCATTATCGACGAGAAATGCCATGATCGTGCCGATCAGCTGGTGCCGCGCGAGCTGCGCTAGGTCGCGCGTGCCCCCACTATCGGGCGGCGCATGCCGTCCTGCAGGGGGCGCGCCAAGTGTTCGGCGTAACCCCAGCCAATCCAGGAGCCGTCCTACCGGCTCGTTCGAAGGTGTCGCGTTGGTGGTCATGCGACAATTAACGGGCCTGGCGCAGTGGATTTAAGCCCGCGCCGTGGATTTTGCCGCCGAAAACCGTCGATATTGAACTCGCACGGCCAAAGCCTTGTCGAATCAGGTGTTTAGGCAAGCCTGCTATTCGCAGCGGTTCCAGCCAGCACCGCGCACCGCACGCCCCGGCGTCGCGCCGCTGTGTTCGCCGCTGCGCAATACGGCGACGCCGTTGACGAACACATCGCGCATGCCGATCGAATATTGATGGGGTTTCTCGAAGGTCGACAGGTCGGCGATTGTCGCAGGGTCAAAGACGACGACGTCGGCGTAATAGCCGGGCTTGAGCGCGCCGCGATCCTTGATCCCCAGATTCGATGCGGGAAGGGTGGTGAGGCGGTATACCGCCTGCTCCAGCGAGATCAGGTGTTCGTCGCGGACATAGCGCCCGAGCAGGCGCGCGAAATTGCCATAGGTGCGCGGGTGCGTGCCCGACTTCAGGAATACGCCCTCGGGCGCCTGCGACGAAGCGTCGGAGCCGAAGCTCATCCACGGCAGCTGCACCTGCTTGCGGACATTATCCTCAGACATCAGGAAATAAACGGTGCCGACGCGCGAGCCGTCTTCCACGACCAGGTCCATTGCGGTTTCCTCGGACGACTTGCCGCGCATCACCGCGACTTCAGCCAGCGTCTTGCCGGTAAGCGGTTTGAGCGCTTCGTTCTTGAAGCCCGACAGGATCATCTTGTCGGCGCCGGCGCCGAAATAGAGATTTTCCCAATCGCTGCCGGGCTTCTTCATTTCGGCTGCGACGCGGGCACGGATCGCGGGATCCTTCAGTCTTTCGATCCACGATTCCAGGCCGCCCGCCTGCACCCAGGTTGGCATGGCCGCGTCGAGTCCCGTTGCGCCGGCGGTGTAGGTGTACATGTCGGTGGTGATCCGCTGGCCCGCTGCACGCGCGGCCTCGATTTTTTTCACCACCGCATCGAGCTTGCCCCAGTTGCTCCGCCCCGCCATCTTGAGGTGATAGATTTCGGCAGGGGCGCCCGAACGGCGCGAAATTGCGATCAATTCGTCGACGGCCTCCTCCAGCCGGTCGCCTTCGGACCGCATGTGGCTGATATACATGCCGCCACATTTGGCCGCCTCGCTGGTCAGCGCGACCAGTTCGTCGGTCTCGGCATAGGAACCGGGGGCGTAGATGAGCGAGCTGCCGACGCCCATCGCGCCCTCGTTCATCGCCTGCCGCACCAGCGCACGCATCCGGGTCAGTTGTGCGGGGGTGGGGTCGACATCGCCTTCGCCCAGCTCATGAACGCGCACCGTCGCCGCGCCGACGAAGCTTGCGACATTGGTCGAAACGCCACGCTTTTCCAGGTAGCTGAGGTAATCGCCGAGGCTGGTCCATTCGATCGGGAATTTGAGGTCGCCCTGGCGTTCGGTCTCCTGCGCCTTCATGGTCGGGCTCAGCGGCCCCATCGACCAGCCTTCGCCCATCACCTCCAGCGTCACGCCCTGCCGGACGTCACTCTGGCTTTTGGGGTCAACGATCAGCGATTCGGTCGCCCAACTGAGCATGTTGATAAACCCCGGCGCTACCGCCATGCCCTTCGCCTGCACTTCGCTTTTCGCCGTTCCGGCGACCTTTCCTACGGCGACGATCCGGTCATCCTTGATCGCGACATCGCCGACGACCGGGGGCTGGCCCGATCCGTCGTAAAGAGTGCCACCGCGAATGATCAGGTCATAGGCAGGCGCCTGCGCGGCAACCGTTGCCGACAGCAGCATCGAACTGCACAGCAGCAACAGGGACGGTGTAAAGCGCCGGGGCAGTGCCATAGATTTTCTCCGTAAAGGGGTCAGCCGTGCAGGCTCATCAGCGAATCCATCAGCCCATCGTCGGCGCTCGAACAGACGCCCAGCACCAGCGCCTCGTCAAAGCCGTCGGCGACGACATAGGCGTGGCCCATCGACGAATCGAGATAGATGCCCTCACCGGTCTTGAGCGCGACGGGGTCGTAGAACTCCGTGTGAATCTCGATCTCGCCCTCCAGCACATAGATGAACTCTTCGCCCTGATGGCGGACGAGTTCGCCGAACTCGCTGGCGCTATGTGCGCGGATGCGGGTGATGATCGGGATCATCCGTTTCTGGCGCAGGTCGGTACACAGATAGTGATAGTCGTAGTTATCGGTGGTGACGCGCACCGCCTGATCCATCGTTCCGACGCTGCGCCGGCCGGTGACGCGCGGCGCGCTGTCGCTCTGATCCTCGGCAAAAAGGTCCGACATGCGGATGTTCAGTCGCTGGCTGAGCTGTTGCAGCTTGTCGTAGCTCAGTGTCAGCCGGTCATGCTCGACCTTCGAGAGTGTCGATACCGGGATGCCCGACTTCGCGCTCATTTCCTTGAGCGTCCAGCCGTTTCGCGAGCGAATGCTCTTCATAACGGTACCCAATGTGGGCGGGGCCGCACGATCGGCCATCAATATTTCCATTCCATGTTTGACAATTTTCTAATCAGGATCATTATGTCCCTACTGGGTTAACAGATGTTGACCCTTGGTAAGGGGTCGCGCGGCTTGCTGCAAGGTCAGACAAGGCGTGCCGGACAAAAGGGGAAAGTGATGCGTTTCATCCGCAAAGCGATGATCGGGCTGGCGGCGCTCGCCGCGTTGCCGCTGGCGGCGCAGGGGCCGCTGCCCGCGCCAAAGGCAAAGAAAGTCGAAGCCGTCGCGGCGACGGCTCCGGCGGCAATGACCAAGCCCGTCACGCTCGATGCCGCCGACCTCGAAGCGTGGATGGACGGCTATCTGCCCTATGCGCTCGAACGCGCACGAATTCCCGGCGCTGTCGTCGTCGTTGTGCGTGGCGATCAGGTCGTGCTGCAAAAAGGCTATGGCTATGCCGATGTTGCCAAGCGCACTCCGGTGCTGCCCGAAACCACATTATTTCGACCGGGATCTGTGTCGAAACTGCTGACTTGGACCGCAGTGATGCAGCAGGTTGAGGCAGGCAAGATCGACCTCGACAAGGATGTGAACGCCTATCTGGATTTCAAGATACCGCCTTTCGAGGGCAAACCGATCACGATGCGCAATATCATGACGCACACCGCCGGTTTTGAAGAGTCGGTACGCCTTCTGATCAGCAGCGATCCCAAGGCGGTGATGACGCTGAAAGAACAGGCGGCGCTGGCCCTGCCGCAGCGCGTTTTTGCACCGGGGACGACCCCGGCCTACTCCAATTATGCGACAGCACTCGCGGGCTATATCGTCGAGCGCGTCAGCGGCGAATCTTTCGACAATTACATCGAAAATCATATCTTTACGCCGCTGGGAATGACCCATTCGACCTTCCGTCAGCCGCTGCCGGCGCGCCTCGCGCCGCACATGTCGAAAGGCTATCCTGACGTCACCCAAAAGCCCAAGCCGTTCGAGATCGTCATCCCCGGACCGGCGGGCAGCCTGTCGGCGAGCGGCGCCGACATGGGCAAATTCATGATCGCGCATCTGAACGATGGCGCAGGGCTGTTGAAGCCCGAAACCGCAAAGCAGATGCATGATTTCAAGGCACCCGGCGTTGGCCCCCTCAACAGCATGGCGCTCGGGTTCTACGAACAATGGGTCAACGGCCGGCGCGCGATCGCGCATGGCGGCGACACCGTGTGGTTCCACTCCTATCTGTGGCTGTTCCCCGATTCCGACATCGGCGTCTATGTGTCGATGAACAGCGCCGGGGCAGCCGGTGACGCGGGTGCAGTGCGGAGCGCCTTGTTCCACAAATTTGCCGATCGTTACCTGCCCGGCGACGACGAGGCGGGGACAGTCGATGCCAAGACCGCAAGCGAACATGCGCAAATGCTGGTCGGCAATTACGTCAGCAGCCGCGGCTCTTTTACCAATTTCATGAGCCTCCTCGGCCTGCTCGGGCAGGCGAGCGTCACGCTGACCGAGGATGGCAAGATCAGCTTCCCGGCGCTCGATGGGCTGGGCGCCGGCGCGCGCGACTGGGTCGAGGTCGCTCCCTTTGTATGGCGCGACCGGGGCACCGGCGAACGCCTCGCCGCCGAGGTCAAGGATGGCCGCGTTGTGCGTTTCAGCGTCGATGCCGGTTCGCCGTTCATGGTGTTCGAGCCGGCCGCGGCGAGCGTCAACGCCGGCTGGCTCAACCCGGCGCTGATCGCCGCGCTCGCTATCGTGCTGCTCGCGGCGCTGGCGTGGCCCGTGCGGGCGCTGGTGCGGCGCAGCTTCAAGTCCGATTTCGCGCTCGAAGGCAAGTCGCGGCGCGCTTATCGCCTATCGCGAATCTTCGCATGGCTCGTGCTCGCGGCGCTGGCGGGATGGCTTGGGTTGATCGCGGCGTTTTCGGCCGACATCGGCAGCCTTGGCGGGCCGCTCGACTGGCTGATCCATCTGCTGCGCGTTCTGACCCCGGTGGCGAGCTTCGGCCTGCTGGCGACCGCTGGCTGGCACCTGTGGCTGACGATCAAGGACAAGCGCCGCTGGACGATGAAGCTGGGTGCGGTGCTGCTCGTACTCGCGGCGCTGCCACTGGTGTGGGTGACGCTCGTCTTCCACCTTTATGGCTTTGGAATGGTCTATTGATGGCGACGCAAACGACGCGGGAACTGACGCTCGACCTGCGGGTCGAGCATTTTCCCTACCACCAGCCGTTCCGCATATCTGGACATGTTTTTACCGAGACCGCGCTGCTGGTCGCCGAACTGTCCGACGGCACGCATGTCGGGCGCGGCGAGGGGGCGGGGGTCTATTATCTGGCTGACGACATCGACCATATGATGGCAGAGGCGACGCGAGTGCGCGCGGCGATCGAGGGCGGCGCGACGCGCGCGGATTTGCAGCAATTGCTGCCGCCGGGTGGCGCACGCAACGCGCTCGATTGCGCCTATTGGGATCTGCAGGCAAAGCAGACCGGGCGGCCGGTGTGGAAACTGGCGGGATTGAATCCGCCGCGCGCGCTGCCTTCGACGCTGACGCTTGGTGCTGACAGCGCAAGCAATATGGCGAAGGCGGCGCTGGCGATCGATCCCGAAGCACCCATCAAGGTCAAGCTGACCGGTGATTTGAGCGACGACATCGCGCGCGTCGTCGCGATCCGCACCGCGCGCCCGCAGGCGTGGATCGGAGTCGATGCCAACCAGGGGTATGATATCCGCACGCTGGCGGAGTTGTTGCCGGTGCTGGTCCAGACCCGCGTCGCGCAGCTCGAACAGCCGCTGAAGCGCGGGCGCGAGGCCGATCTCGATGGGTTCAAGCGGCCCTTGCCGTTTGTCGCGGATGAAAGCGCGGTGTCGCTCGCAGATACCGCAACGCTCGTCGGCCGCTTCGACGTCGTCAACATCAAGCTCGATAAGTGCGGCGGGCTGACCGAAGGGCTGGCGATTGCGCGGCAGGCGCGGCTGCTGGGGCTCGATGTGATGGTCGGCAATATGATGGGGACCAGCCTGTCGATGGCGCCGTCGTTCGTCCTCGGCCAGCTTTGCGACATCGTCGATCTCGACGGCCCAACCTTCCTCGCGCGCGATCGCGCGCCGGGAGTCGAATATCGCGGGGGGATGATCCATTGCCCGGCAGAAATTTGGGGATAAATGATAAAAAATGTCCTAAGTGGGTTGACAGTTCTCTGATTAGGACAATAGTCGTCCTATTGAAATTTCGTTGAGAGGGAGGCTGGAATGACCGGGTCATTCGCAGTGGCGCGCCGCACGGTCATCGTCGGCGCGGTCGGCGCCGCCTTGTCGGCGCCGATGGTGAACAAGGGGAGTTATGCTTTTGCCGCCGCGCCGGGGCGCACCTATTCGCGTCGCGCTGTCGATCTGGTTCGCGCATCACTCGTCATTGACATGCTCGCTCCGCTTAAGATTACGATGGCGGAGGACTATGTCGCGCACCGGCTGACCGATGCCGAGGCGGCCGAGTTTCGTGCCAGCGGCATCACCGGATTTCACAATGCCTTTGGGCTTGGCGGCCCCGAAGCGAAGCAGCAGGCGCTGACATTTCTTGCGGGCTGGCAAGGATTTGCCGGGCGCAACAGCCATGTCTTCACGCTGGTCGACACCGTCGCTGACCTCGATCGTGCCAAGGTTGACAATATATGCGCCGTTATCATGGGCATCCAGAATGCCGAGCATTTCGAAAAGATCGAGGATGTCGCGCTGTTCCGCCGTCTCGGTCTGCGCTGCGCGCAGCTGACCTATAACAGCCAGAACCTGATCGGATCGGGCAGCACCGAGCGCATCGACGGCGGGGTCAGTGACTATGGCGCCGCGATCATTGCCGAGATGGAAAAGCAGCGCATGCTGGTCGATGTCTCGCATTGCACTGACAAGACCACGCTCGATGCCATCGCGATCGCCAAGGGACCGATCGCGATCACCCACAGCAACGCCCGCGCGCTGGTCGACCATCCGCGGGTCAAGACCGACGCAGCGATCAAGGCGTTGGCGGCCAAGGGCGGCGTGATGGGGATCACCGGGGTCCGCATGTTCGTGCGCACCACCGACCCGACCAATGTCGGGCATATGGCCGACCATATCGACCATGTCGCAAAGCTGGTCGGGATCGATCATGTCGGCATCGGATCGGACGCCGATCTCCACGGCTATGACGACATGATCCCGGCCGAATATGCCGCGCTCAAGGGCAGCTACAAGGGGAGCTACGCCTTTCGCGACAAGATCGACATCGACGGATTCGACCATCCGCGCAAGGTCTTCGACCTGACCGAGGAACTGATCCGCCGGGGCTATTCCAACGACAACATCGGGGCCATGCTTGGGGGGCAATTTCCGCCGCCTGCTGGCGCAAGTCTGGGGGTAAGACAATGAACAAGGGACTCTATATCGCGGCAAGCATGGCCGCAATGATTACTGCGATGCCGGCACAGGCGCAGGAACCGGGTGCGGTTGAGGCAGCAGGCGAAATCGTCGTTACCGCGCAAAAACGCGTCCAGAATGTCCAGGACGTGCCGATTTCGATCGCCGTCGTGAATGGCGAAGAGCTTCAGCAACAGGGCTCGGCATCGCTGGTCGACTATGCGGGTTACGTCCCCGGCATGAACGTCAGCAACAGCGGCACGCCGGGCCAGACGACGATCACATTGCGCGGCGTCGCTCCGCTCAACGCCAGCCAGACCGTTGGTATTTACCTTGACGACGCACCGGTTGGGTCGAGTGCGATCTACAACCGCGCCGGGGCGTTCACGATCGACCTGATGCCCTATGATCTGGAACGGATCGAGGTGCTGAAGGGACCTCAAGGCACGCTTTATGGCGCCAGTTCGATCGGCGGATTGGTGAAATATGTCACGGTCCAGCCGAACACCAATGCGTTCAGCGTCAAGGCCGGGGTTGAAGGCTTCGCGATCAAGGGTGGCGACGGGCTCGGATGGGGCGCGCAGGTGATGGTCAATGTGCCGATCATGCAAGACAAGCTGGCCGTCAGCGGCAGCTTTGCGTGGCGCAGCACTTCGGGCTGGGTCGATACCGTTAACAATGCCGCGCTGAAGGACCAGAATGATTATGAACAGCGCGGCGGCCGTGCGGCGCTGCTGTGGACGCCGACGCCCGAATTCAGCGTGAAGCTGGCGGGCATCTGGCAGTCACTCGATTCCGAAGGCAACGCGCTTTATGCCGCCGACCTGACCGGCGTGCGGCTTGGCGATGGGCGCTCGTTCAACAATTTTGTCCCCGAATCTTTCAATGTCGATCTCGACTATTATTCGGCGACGCTCGATTATGATTTCGGTGCCGCCACGCTGACCTCGGCGACGACGTACAGCAAGACGCAGAGCGCGCAGGTACAGGATGCCAGCTATGCCTTTGGCGTGCTCTTCCCGCTGCTCACCGGCGGCGCGGTGCCGCCGGGAATCACGCCGTTCCTGCTCGATCTGGGCCTGAAAAAATGGACGCAGGAAGTGCGGCTTGCCTCGCCCAGCGGCGGGCGGTTCGAATGGCTGATCGGCGGTTTCTTCACCGACGAGACAACGAGCAATTCGCAGCTTGTCCGCTCGTTCGACATGGCGGGCAATCCGATTCCCGGTCTTGATCCACTGGCGATCGTCGGCCTGCCCGCGACCTACAAAGAATATGCGATCTTCGGCAACGGCACCTTCAAGCTCAGCGATCAGTTTGAAATCACCGGCGGGCTGCGCTGGGCGCGCAACAAGCAGACCTTCCGCCAGATTAGTTCGGGCGCGATCGTGCCGCAAGCCGACGATCCCGGTGAATCGGCTGAAAGCGTGTTCACCTATTCGATCAGTCCGCAGTTCCACATCAACGAGGATGCGATGCTCTATGCGCGCCTCGCGACCGGCTATCGCCCCGGCGGGCCGAACGTCATCGTCCCCAATGTCCCGCCGACGGTCGATGCCGACCGCATGAAGAATTATGAAATCGGGCTGAAGGCCGACTTCGCCGATCGTTTGGTCTCGGTCGATGTCGCGATCTTCCTGATGGACTGGACCGACATCCAGGTCGTGCGCTCGTTCGGCGGCGTATCGGGCGGGGCGAACGGCGGCAAGGCGCGGAGCAAGGGGATCGAGGGCAGCTTCGCGCTGCGTCCGACGCCCGGCCTGACGATCAGCGCGACGGGCAGCTATACCGATGCGGTGTTGAGTGAGGATGTGCCCGACATCAGCGGCGTCGATGGCGACCGTTTGCCTGCGGTGCCGAAATTCAGCGGCGCACTACGTGCCGATTATGAGTTCGATCTGGGTAGCGGCCGCAAGGGCAGTTTCGGTGCCGGAATCCGCCACGCCAGCAACCGACTGTCGCTGGTCGAAAGCGATCCGCTGGTGGCCACGGCGAATCCTTACACGTCGGTCGATCTCAACGCCTCGATCTCCTTCAACGATCATTGGACATTGCGTGCTTACGCTCGCAACCTGCTCGACAATCGGGGTGAGATGGCGCGATCGACCTTTGCCAACGGGCTCAATCAGCCGAGCTTCCTCGGCATTTCACCGCTCCAGCCGCGCACGGTGGGCGTCGCGCTCGACCTGGCCTTTTGAGCGGATTGGAGTGGAAACGATGAACGCGCCCACCGGCAGGCTGGAGAGTAGCCTGACTCTGCCGCAGCCCTATCTGCTGTTTCTCGGCGATACGACCGAGGCCGGTTATGCCAAGACCGCTTTTGGTCTGGCCGACTGGGCGGCGGACCGCTGTGTCGGTGAGCTGGCGATCGGCGGCTGCACCGTCTCCACTGGCCTGCCGCCGATGTCGCCCGCAGAGGCGCGGGCGGCCGGGGCGCGGTCGCTGGTGATCGGGGTCGCCAACCAGGGCGGGGTGATCGGCGACAGCTGGATCGCCGCGCTGGTCGAGGCGATGGAGGCGGGGCTCGACATCGTCAGTGGACTGCACGTTCGGCTGGCGAGCCTGCCCGCGCTCTGCGAGGCGGCAAAGCGCACCGGGCAGCGGCTAATCGACGTGCGCACCCCGCCGCCTGCGATACCGATCGGCAACGGCCGCAAGCGCAGCGGCAAGCGGCTGCTGACCGTCGGCACCGACTGTGCGCTTGGCAAGAAATACACCGCGCTCGCGCTGCACCGCGCGTTCGTCGAACGCGGGATCGATGCCGATTTTCGCGCTACTGGGCAGACAGGCATCATGATCGCGGGCGGTGGCATGCCGATGGATGCGGTGGTTTCGGATTTCGAGGCGGGGGCGGCGGAGATTTTGAGCCCGGACGCATCTGATCATCATTGGGATCTGATCGAGGGGCAGGGATCGATTTTCAATCCCGCCTATGCCGCGGTGTCGCTCGGCCTGCTGCATGGCAGCCAGCCCGATGTGTTCGTGGTGTGTGATGATCCGACGCGCAAGTTCATCCTCGGTATGGAAAGCTTTGCGCTGCCCTCGATCGAGGAAGTCATCGACCTGACGATCCGCCTCGGTAGCCGCACCAATCCTGCGATCCGTTGTGGTGGGGTCAGTTTGAATACGTCGAGCTACGACGCCGACAGCGCCGAAGCGCTGATGGCGGCTGAGCGCCAACGATTGGGGCTTCCGGTCGCAGACCCCATCCGCGGCGGCGCCGCATTCGACGCGCTTGTCGACAATATTCTCGCATGAAGGTGGACGCGACGAACGGTGGGTCGAGCTGGTTCCAGCGCTTCCTGCTCCCCGGTTTTGCATTGAAAGCGGTCATCATCGGCGGCGGTTATGCGACCGGTCGCGAGCTGGCCGAGTATTTCGTGCCGTCGGGGCCGTGGGGCGGGCTCGCTGCGATGCTGCTCGCGACATTGGTGTGGAGCGTGGTTGCCGCGCTGACCTTTGCCCTCGCGCGGTCGCTCGGCGCTTATGATTATCGCAGCTTTTTCAAAGGGCTGCTTGGCTCTGCGTGGATTGCGTTTGAGGTCGCCTATATCGTCTTCGTCGTGCTGATTCTCGCGGTGTTCGGCGCCGCGGCGGGAGCGATCGGCGCCGCGACCTTTAGCTGGCCCGAAGTGGCGGGTTCGGTGCTGTTGGCAGTCGCGATTATTGCGGTGGTGGCGTGGGGTACCGGCGCGGTCGAACAGATGTTCAAATATGTCTCGTTCCTGCTCTACGCGGTGTACGGGTTGTTCCTGATCCTGGCGCTCGCGAGTTTCGGCGGCTTGATCGGACAGGGTTTTGCCGATGCGCCGCCGCCGTCGGGCGATTGGATGGCGGGCGGGCTGACCTATGCCAGTTACAACATCGTCGGCGCAGTCGTGATCCTGCCGGTGCTGCGCCACCTGACCAGCCAACGCGACGCGGTGGTCGCGGGGTTGATCGCCGGGCCGCTGTCGATGCTCCCCGCAATCCTGTTCTTCGTCGCCATGATGGCCTTTTACCCCGCGATCGGCGCCGAGACCTTGCCGTCCGACTTCCTGCTCCGCCAGATGACGGTGCCGGGGTTCCATATATTGTTTCAGGTGATGATCTTTGCCGCGCTGCTGGAAAGCGGAGCGGGGGCGGTGCATGCAATCAATGAGCGGATCTCGGGTGCGGTCGAGAGCCGCGGTCGCCCACCGCTGACGCCTGGCGCGCGCGCTATCATCGGTGCGGTGATCCTGACCGGCTGCATGTTTGTCGCGGGCAAGATCGGTCTCGTCGATCTGATCGCCAGCGGCTACCGGTTCCTCGCTTGGTTGTTTCTCATAGTATTTGTTGCGCCTTTGCTCACCATCGGGGCGTGGCGCCTGCTGCGCCGCTCCCCCGCTTCAATGGAGACCGTGTCATGACAGCCGTCCGCCTGCTTGCCTTGTCGCTGATGCTGTCGGTGGCAGCGCCCGCCTGGGCCGAACCGCCCGCTGACATCAGGGAAAGCGTTGAGGCGCTGCGCAAAAAGATCGGGGCGCCCGGCGTATCGATCGCGATCGTCGAGGACGGCAAGACGACGCTGTCGCGCGGCTGGGGCGTCCGCAAGCTTGGCGAGCGCGCGCCGGTCGACGAACACACGCTGTTCCAGACCGGATCGACGGGCAAGGCGATGACCGCCGCGGCGCTCGCGATCCTCGTCGACGAGGGCAAGATCGCTTGGGACGATCCTGTGATCAAGCATATGCCGTGGTTTCGCATGCACGACGCGTGGGTGACGCGCGAGATCACGATCCGCGACCTGCTCGTCCACCGCAGTGGGCTGGGGCTGGGGCAGGGCGATCTGATGTTCGTGCCGCGCACCAATTTGACCCGCAAACAAACCGTCGAACGCGTCGCGCACCTCAAGCCGCAGACAAGTTTCCGCTCGGCCTATGCCTATGACAATATCCTCTACGCGGTCGCGGGGCAGTTGATCGAGGAGGTCACCGGCAAGACGTGGGAGGTCTTTATGCGCGACCGCCTCCTGCGCCCCGGCGGGATGAAAGACGGGACGACCGACAGCGAGGACCGCTTCCGCATTCCGAACCGCTCGTGGCCGCACGCGCGGCTGTCAGGCGCGCTGCGCGGGCTTGGTCCGCAACAGGCGCTGAACGAACGCGACGAACTTGGCCGCAACGGTGCGCCAGCGGGTGGGCTTGCGCTCAGCGCCGACGACATGGCGGCGTGGCTCAAGATCCAGCTGGCTTATGGGGCGCTGCCGAACGGCAAGCGGCTGTTCAGCGAAGAACAGGCCAAGCAGATGTGGGCCCCGGTCACGCCGATGCCGATCACCCCGCTGCCGGACAGCCTGAAACCCGCGCAGCCAAACCAGCAAGCCTATGCATTGGGCTGGCAGGTGCAGGATTATCGCGGTCACCGCATCGTTCAGCACAGCGGCGGAGTGTTCGGATCGATCACCCGCGTCGTGATGATCCCCGACAAAAATGTCGGCTTCGCGATCATGATGAACAGCGAGGACAGCGGGATGCTCCTCGGCCTCTACTACGACCTGCTCGACCATTATCTCGATCAACCCGACTATGGCTGGATCGCCAAATGGGAGGATTGGTATCAATCGCGGCTCGCAGGCGGGGTGGAGTATCTGAAACAGGCGCAGGCCTCGCCGGTGAAATCGGGCCCCTCGCTCGCGCTGGCCGGCTATGCCGGGCGCTATCGCGATCCCTGGTATGGCGATGTGGTGATCGGGTCGGCGACGGCTGGGCTGACGATCGACTTCACCTCGACCCCGCGGATGGCGGGGCGGCTCAAACATTGGCAATATGACAGCTTCGTCACAGATTTTGACGATCCCGCCATTGAACCCGCTTACGTCACTTTCGCGCTCGATGCCGAGGGCAAGGTGATCGGGGTGACGATGAAGGCGGTGAGCAAGATTGCCGACTTCAGCTGGGACTATCACGATCTCGATTTGAAGCCGGTGGAGGATGAAAAGTGAAGCGGTTAGTGATTTTTCTGACCGCCACCGCGCTTGCGGCGTGCTCGAGCGGCGAGCAGGTGGTTAAGGCCCCCGATGCGCCGCTGCACAGCCGGATGCTGGTGCTCGACACCCATCTCGACACCCCGCTGCATTTCGAGCGGCAGGGTTGGAGCTTCGCCGATCGCCATGCGCTCACCGACGACATCGCGCAGCTCGACATTCCGCGCATGAAGGATGGCCATCTCGATGGCGGCTTCTTCGCAATCTATACCGACCAGCGGCCGCTGACCGCGAAAGGTTATAGCGATGCGCTCGCCTTTGCGCGCAAACGGTCGGATTTGATCGACAAGACCATCGCAGCGAATTCGGGCACGATCGCGCCCGCTTTGACCGCGGCCGATGCAGTGCGGCTGAATAAGGCAGGCAAGCTGATCGCCTTCAAGTCGATGGAAAACAGCTATCCTCTCGGCGAAGACCTGTCACTGTTGCAGGAATTCTACAACAAGGGCCTCCGCCTCGCGGGCCCGGTACATTCGAAGGACAACCAATTCGCCGACAGCGCGACGGGCGAGGGGCGTTGGAAAGGCCTCAGCCCGCTCGGCAAACAATGGGTGGCCGAGATGAACCGCCTCGGCATCGTCATCGACGCGAGCCATGCGTCGGACGCGGCGTTCGACCAGATATTGGCGCTGTCGAAATATCCGATCCTGCTTTCGCACTCGAGCCTGCGCTCGGCCTATGATCATCCGCGCAACATCGACGAAGGACGATTGACGGCGCTCGCCGCGAAGGGCGGCGCGATGTGCGTTTCGACGATCTTTCTGTCGGAAATGAACATGACCCCGGCGCGCGGCGAATTGTTCGGGCAATATGAAAATATTGGGACCTTGTCGCCCGCGCAACAGGCGGAGCTCAATCGCAAATGGCGTGAGCTCGACAGGAGCGAGCCGCTGTGGGCAGCCGATTTCGAAAAATATATGGCGATGGTGCTGCGCGCGATCGAGGTCGGCGGCGTGGATCATATCTGCTTCGGCGCCGATTGGGACGGCGGCGGTGGTCTTGCGGGAATTGAGGATATTTCGGCGCTGCCCAAGGTCACCGAGCGATTGAAGGGTGCGGGCTATTCCGACGCCGATGTCGAAAAGATGTGTAGCGGCAATATCCTGCGCATCCTGGCGGCGCAACAGGCGCGTTGATCAGTCGGCCTTGCCGTTTCGCAGCGACAGGCGATATCCAACCGCGAGTTCGTTGACGATCAGCCGCGGGCGCGCCGGATCGGCCTCAAGCTTCTGACGCAAGCCGCGCACTGCGATCCGCAGATATTCGACGCGCTCCGCATGCGCCGGTCCCCACACAGCTTTCAACAGCTGCGCGTGGCTGAGCACGCGATCGGGGCGCTGGGCGAGTTCGGAGAGTATGCCATATTCCTTGGGGGTCAGATGCACCTCGGCGCCGCCGCGCTCGACGCGCCGGTGGTCGAGGTCGATACGCAAATCGCCGGTCTCGATGATCGAGACCGCATCGCCCTCCGCGCTCGCCCGTTGATGGCGCAGCGTCGCCCGGATCCGCGCGAGCAGTTCGTCGGTGTCGAACGGTTTGGTCAGGTAATCGTCGGCGCCGAGGTCGAGCGCCGCGACCTTTTCGGCGCTGTCGTCGCGCGCCGATACGACGATGATCGTCGCCGCCGAGCGCTGGCGGATCGGGCCGATCAGCTCGAGCCCGTCGCGGTCGGGCAGGCCGAGGTCGAGCAGCACGACATCGGGCTTTTCGATGTCGAGCAGCGCCAGTGCCGCTCGCGCATCGGCCGCCTCGGCGACTTCGTGCCCGGCCCGCTGCATTGTTGCACGCAGCAGTCGCCGGATATGGGCGTCGTCCTCGACAATCAGAATTTTTGCGGCGCCCAGCATCGCACTGCTCTAGCTTTGCGGGCGCGTCCGGTCGAGGGCGCGATTGAGCAGCAGGACATTGACCCGCGGTTCCCCAAGGACGCCGAGCGCCGGTTGCTCGACCGCCGCCGTGACCAGAGCCCGAACCTGCGCGGGGGAGAGGCTGCGGGCGGCAGCAATGCGGCTCACCTGCGAAAAGGCCGCCTCGGGGCTGATATGGGGGTCCAGCCCCGAGGCAGAGGTCGTCACCAGGTCAGGCGGGACAGGTGTGCCCGGTGTCGTTTCGGAAAGGGTGGCAACGTCAGCTTTGACGCGGTCGGTCAGCGCCTGCGCGGCGGGGCCGAGGTTCGATCCGGCTGAGGCGGCGGCATCATAGCCGTCGGCGCCAGCGGCGGAGGGGCGGCCGTGAAAATAGGTCGCTCCGGCAAATTTCTGGCCGATCAGTTCGGAACCGACTACGGTGTCGCCGTCGCGGATCAGGCTGCCGTTGGCTTGTGCCGGGAACAATGCCTGGCCGATCCCGGTCAGCGCGAGCGGGTATGCGATGCCGAGCAGCGCGGCGAACAGCAGGGTCAGCACCAGCGCGGGGCGGATAGCGGATTTCAGATCGTTGAACATCGATTGGTCCTTAAGCGAGGTGGAGGCCGGATACGGCGAGGTCGATCAGCTTGATGCCGACGAACGGCGCGGCGAGCCCGCCGAGGCCGAACACCGACAGATTGCGCGCAAGCAACTGGCCTGCGGGCATCGGCCGATAGCGCACGCCCTTCAGCGCGAGCGGGACGAGGCAGGGGATGATCAGCGCGTTAAAGATGATCGCCGACAGCACCGCACTTTCGGGCGTCGCCAGCCCCATCACGTTGAGCACCCCGAGCTGCGGATAGAGCACGACGAAGATCGCCGGGATGATCGCGAAATATTTGGCGACGTCGTTGGCGACCGAAAAGGTTGTCAGCGCGCCGCGCGTCATCAGCAATTGTTTGCCCAGTCCGACGATCTCGATGAGCTTGGTCGGGTCGCTGTCGAGGTCAACCATATTGCCCGCCTCGCGCGCCGCTTGCGTCCCCGTGTTCATCGCGACGCCGACGTCGGCTTGGGCAAGGGCAGGGGCGTCGTTGGTGCCGTCGCCGCACATCGCTACGAGGCGCCCTTCGGCCTGTTCGCGGCGGATCAGCGCCAGCTTGTCCTCGGGCGTCGCCTGCGCCAGGAAATCATCGACCCCGGCCTCGGCCGCGATCGCAGCGGCGGTCAGCGGGTTATCGCCGGTGATCATCACGGTGCGGATGCCCATTTTGCGCAGTTCGCCAAAGCGTTCGCGCACTCCCGCCTTGACAACATCCTTGAGGTGAATGGCGCCAAGCAACTGACCGCCGCGAATGACCGCCAGCGGTGTGCCGCCCGAGCGCGCAATTTCGTCGGTGATCTTACGGAGTTCGACCACGGCTGCGTTTTCGCTCTGCGGATGCGCCTTCAGCACCGAGTCGACCGCACCCTTCTGGATCGTCACCCCGGCGACGATCACTCCCGACAGGCGGGTCTGCGCGGTGAAGGGGATGATGTCTGACCCGGCGGGCAGCGTCTCGACACGGATCGCATAGCGTTCGCGCGCCAGTGCGACGACCGAGCGGCCCTCGGGGGTTTCGTCGGCGAGGCTCGACAGCAACGCCGCTTCCGCCAGCCGGTCGATTTCGATCCCGCTCAGCGCGCGGAACTCGCTCGCCTGACGGTCGCCGATGGTGATCGTGCCGGTCTTGTCGAGCAGCAGTACATCGACGTCGCCTGCTGCCTCGACCGCGCGACCCGATTTGGCGAGCACGTTAAAGCGTACCAGTCGATCCATGCCCGCGATGCCGATCGCCGACAGTAGGGCAGCGATCGTCGTCGGGATCAGGGTGATGAGCAGCGCGGCGAGCAGCACCACGGGCACCGACCCACCCGCGTACGCAGCGAAACCCGGGATGGTCGACACGGCAATAAGAAAGATGATCGTCAGGCCCACGAGCAGGATCGTGAGCGCAATCTCGTTCGGCGTCTTGCGGCGCTCGGCGCCCTCGACGAGGGAGATCATGCGGTCGAGGAAACCTTGGCCGGGTTCGGCGGTGACCTGCACCTTGATGCGGTCGGAGATCACCCGCGTGCCAGCGGTGACCGCGCTGCGATCTCCCCCCGCCTCGCGGATCACCGGCGCACTTTCGCCGGTGATCGCGGCTTCGTTGACCGACGCGACACCCTCGATCACATCGCCGTCGGCGGGGATCAGGTCGCCGGTCTCGACGAGGACAATCTCGCCCTTTTCGAGCTGGCTCGCAGCGACTATTTCATAGGTGTCGCCGACCCCGAGCATCAACTTGGCCTTGAGTTCGGCCTTCGTCGCCCGCAGCGATGCCGCTTGCGCCCTACCGCGACCCTCGGCGAGCGCTTCGGCAAAGGTGCCGAAGAGCACGGTGAGCCACAGCCAGATAACAAGCTGGATCTCGAAGCCGAGCGACAGGCCGGGTTCGCCGATGACAAGCAGCACGGTGAGCAGCATCGCGACGACGGCGGTGACGAACATCACCGGATTGCGCATCAGCTGGCGCGGGTCGAGCTTGCGCACCGCGTCGCGCATCGCGGGGACGACAAGGGCGGCGCTGAACATCGAAGTGGGAGCGTTCATGGCTTTATATCCGTCAGAAAAGCTGGCCGCTGGTCACCGCGAGGTGATCGGCGATGGGACCGAGCGCGAGGCTAGGCAGGAAGGTGAGACCGCCAAGGATCAGGATGATCCCGACCAGTAAACCGATCCACAGCCCACCGGTGGTGGGGAAGGAGCCGCTGGTCGCAGGGACATGGCGTTTGGCGGCAAGGCTGCCGGCGATGGCGAGCGCGGGGATGATCACGAAGAAGCGACCTAGCCACATCGCAATGCCGAGCATGCCGTTGTAGAAAGGCGTTCCCGCTGTCAGCCCGGCGAAGGCCGACCCGTTGTTCCCGGCCCCCGACGTAAACGCATAAAGAATCTCCGAAAAGCCGTGCGGACCCTTGTTGAGCGGACCGGCGAGGCCAACAGGCAGCACGCTGGCGATCGCGGTGAAGCCCAATATCACCAGCGGCAGGATCGCGATCGCGAGCACCGCGAGCTTGACCTCGCGCGCCTCGATCTTCTTGCCGACATATTCGGGTGTCCGCCCGACCATCAGCCCGGCGACGAACACCGCCAAAATGGCGAACAGCAGGAAACCATAGATGCCCGCGCCGACCCCGCCGACGACGATTTCACCGAGCTGCATGTTGAACAGCGGGATCATGCCGCCGAGCGCGGTGAAACTATCGTGCATCGCATTGACCGCGCCGCACGACGCCGCAGTGGTGACGACCGCGAACAGGGCCGACGCGGCGATGCCGAAGCGTACCTCCTTGCCTTCCATATTGCCGCCTGCGACGCCCAACTGGTGCAGCACCGGGTTGCCCGCCGCTTCCTGCCAATAGGTGATGGTGACGCCGGCGATGAACAGCACGCCCATCGCGGCGAGGATTGCCCAGCCCTGGCGCGTGTCGCCGACCGCTTTGCCGAAACACCAGGTCAGCCCGACGCCGATTGAAAAAATTGACAACATCTGGACCAGGTTGGTCAGCGCAGTAGGGTTTTCGAACGGATGCGCGCTGTTGGCGTTGAAGAAGCCGCCACCATTGGTGCCGAGCATCTTGATGGCTTCCTGGCTCGCGACCGGGCCGAGCGCGATCGTCTGCTTGACGCCCTCGAGCGTGCTCGCGTCGATCGAGCCTGCCAATGTTTGCGGCACCCCGCTCGCGATCAGGAAGATCGCGTAGACGATACAGATCGGCAGCAGCAGATAGAGGGTGACGCGCGTCATATCGGCCCAGAAATTGCCGATCGTCTTCATCTCGCGCCGCGCGAAGCCGCGGAACAGTGCAAATGCGATTGCGATGCCGGTGGCGGCCGACAGGAAGTTGTGGATCGTCAAACCCAGCATCTGGCTAAGGTTCGACAGCGTCGTTTCGCCGGAATACCATTGCCAGTTGGTGTTGGTGGTAAAGCTGACCGCGGTGTTGAACGCCCCGTCGGCACCGACCGCGCCGAACCCCTGCGGATTGCCCGGCAGCACGCCTTGCAGCCGCAGGATCGCATAAGTGAACAGCAACAGCACAAGGTTGAACAGCAGCATGTGCAGCGCGTAGCGCCGCCAGCCTTGCTCCTCATTGGGGTCGATCCCGGCAAGGCGATAGAAGCCGCGCTCGACCGGGCCGAACACCCGGTGCAGCCAGGTGGTGCGCCCCTCGTAGAGCGCGAACAGCCACAGCCCGATCGGCTTGGCAAGCGCGATGAGGATAGCGACGAAGAGGAGGATCAAGCCCCAGCCGGCGACGGTCATGTCAGGTTCCGATCAGAAGCGCTCGGGCCGCAGCAGGGCGGCGAGCAGATAGATGAGGAGGGCGGCGGCGGTGACGCCTGCGAGGATCAGCGCGGTGCTCATGGGTTAGGCGCCGTCACAGAGGTGCGCGTAGCCGAGCGTACCCACGAAAAGCAGGGCGATAAGGCCGAGCCACAATAAATCGGACATGGTTTAATCTCCGGCGAGGGGACTCCAGCGGGAGCCGGTTGGGATGTGGGCGCCGCTACGCCCCTTCGCCGTAAAGTTTCGCGGGCGAATTGGCCGATCCGCATAAAGTTTCCATAAAGTTCGGCGGCGGCCGCTTGGCGTCGGCGATCGCGTTCGTCTAAGCTTGGCCGATGCCGACGCCGCCCTCTTCGGAAAAACGACCCTCGCCCGAAGCCCTGTTGCGTCAGGCGCGGCGTGAGGATCGCGGCCAGCTCAAGATATTCCTCGGTGCCGCGCCGGGGGTCGGCAAGACCTACGCGATGCTTCAGGAAGGCGCAGCGCTGAAACGTGTCGGGGTCGATGTCGTTATTGCCGTTGTCGAAACCCATGGCCGCGCCGAAACCGAAGCCCTGCTCAGCGGACAGGAAATCATCGCACGCCGCGAGCAGGAATATCGCGGCCGCACGCTCACCGAAATGGACCTCGACGCCGTGCTGCGCCGCGCACCCGCGCTGGCGCTGGTCGATGAATATGCCCATACCAACGTCGAGGGCAGCCGCCACCCCAAACGGTGGCAGGACGTCGCTGAACTGCTCGACGCGGGTATCGACGTCTATACAACGCTGAACATCCAGCATGTCGAGAGCCTCAACGATGTCGTTGCCAGCTTCACACGCGTCCGCGTGCGCGAGACGGTACCCGACAGCGTGTTCGAGGGCGCCGAGATCAAGCTTGTCGACCTGCCGCCCGACGAACTGATTGACCGGTTGAAGGACGGCAAAGTCTATGTGCCACAGGAAGCGTCGCGCGCGCTCGGTCATTTCTTTTCCAAGCCGAACCTGTCGGCCTTGCGCGAAATGGCGCTGCGCCGGGCGGCGCTTAGCGTCGATCGCCAGATGCTGCACGACCTCGATGTCGGGGGTCTCGCGGGGACGTATGCGGCGGGCGAACGCATTCTCGTGGCGATTAGCGAGCAACCGGGTGCCGACGCGCTGGTCCGTACCGCCAAACGGCTTGCCGACGGGCTCAATGCGCCGTGGACGGCGGTCCATATCGAAACTCCTCGCAGCGAAAATTTCGACGAAGATGCCAAGCGGCGGATTGCCGCGGCACTGTCACTCGCTGCCACCCTCGGCGCGACGATCGCCACCATTCCGTCCGAGAATGTCATTGCCGGATTGCGGGGCCAGATCGAGGTGCAGCGGGCGACGCAGCTGATCATCGGCCGCTCGCAACGCAGCTGGTGGTTCGAGCTGCGCCATGGGTCGGTGGTCGAAACGCTGATTCGAGGGTCAAACGATCTGGCAGTCCATGTCATTCCGTCGCCAGAAACCATTTCCGGCGCGGTGGGGTGGGCCGGCTGGCTGCGCGGCTGGGGACAGCCGGCGGCGTATATGGGCGCGCTGATACTGATCGCGGCGACAACGCTGCTCGCCAGAATTGCTCAGCCGCTCATCGGCCGCGGCGCCGTCGACCTGCTCTATCTCGTTCCGGTAATCGTCACTGCGACGCTTTACGGTCTCCGCCCCGGACTGTTTGCGAGTATCGCGGCCGCGCTGGCGTTCAATTTCTTCTTTCTCGACCCACTCCACACCTTCACCATCGCCGATCCGCAAAGTGTGCTGACGATGCTGGTGCTGACCGGGGTGGCGGCGGTGACCAGCAACCTCGCGGGTCGGCTCAGGACCCGCGCGCGGATTGGCGTGCGCAGCGCTGAGGAAAATGCCTCGCTGGCTGCCTTCGGTCAGATGCTGGCGCGGGCATCGGATCGCGAGGCGACCGCGGTCGCGACCTGCGATGAAGTGTCGCGACTGCTGGGCGTACGCTGCGTCATGTTCGCCGAAACTGAAGGCGTCTTGAGCTTGATCGTGGCGCGTCCGCGCGAGGCGACGATCTCGCCGATCGATCAGGCGGCGGCCGAATGGGCATGGAGCAGCGGTGAGCCCGCCGGTCGCGGTACGGGCACGCTGCTGGCCTCGGACTGGCAGTTCCACCCGCTCAAGACCAGCCTTGGCGTCCTCGCGGTGCTCGGCATCGCGCGCGACGACGACAGCGCCCCGGTCGCTGCCGACAAGGCAACCTTGCTTGCAACGCTGATCGGGCAGGCGGCGCTCGCGCATGAGCGCCTCTATCTCGAGGATGAAATGCGCAGCCTGTCGGTGCTCGAAGAGCGCGACCGGCTGCGCGCAGCGTTGCTGTCGTCGATCGGCCACGACCTGCGCACGCCGCTGACCGGGGTAACTGCAGCGATCGAGGCCATCGGAGCCGAGCATCCGGGCGCCCGCTCGCTGCCAACCGCGCGCGCTGAGCTTTCGCGCTTGCGCCGCTTTCTCGACAATCTGATCGAACTGGTGCGGATCGACGCGGGGGGCATTGATCTCAGCATGGCATCGGTTGACCTCACCGATGCGGTCGCCGGGGTCGTTCACGACCTCAAGGACATGCTGCGCGGGCATCAAATCGATTTTCAGGTTCCGGCCAGCTTGCCGTTCGTCAGGACCGACGAGCGGCTGCTTCACCATATTCTGCTCAACCTGGTCGCCAATGCGGTTCAGCATGGCGGCAACGCCGGGCCGATCTCGATCATTGGCCGCCGCACCCCCGACGCGCTGCTGCTGACCATCCGCGATCGCGGCGCCGGGCTGGAACCGGGAACCGAAACCGCCATTTTCGACACTTTTGCCCAGGGCGCGGGCACCGACCGACATGGCGGGAGCGGGCTGGGGCTGGCCATTGCCAAGGGTTTTGCCGATGCGCTGGGCATCGGCATAGGGGCCGCCAATCACCCTGATGGCGGCGGCGCGTTCACGCTGACTTTTCCCGACAAGCTAGTCGTGGCCATGTCGGATTAGCCGGGCGGTAGCAGCCGCAGGGTCTTCGTCGATGGAGTGCGGCCGCCCCGGCGCGCGCTGATAGTTAACACGCCGTTAACCATGTTGCTGAAGCGAATTCTCACCTCGCTGCGGCATGACTTGCGGCATGATCGCGCGCGCGCCTCCTCCGGCCTTCACCAGTCTTGCCACGCTTGCGATGGTGGCCGCCGCCGCCTTGCTGCCGACGACCGCCCATGCGGCCATCGCGGCGCCGCTCGCGAAGGCCGCCAACACCAAGCGTTTTGCGGTCAGCGACACATGCCGCGCCCGTGCGGCATTTGCATCGCCGGCGCTCACGTCCGTTACGCCGTCGCCGATCGCGGACCAGTTGCCAAGCGCGCTCGATCGGATGCGGATGAGCCAGGAACGCCCGATGCCAATCGTCGATGTCACCCCGGCGCGCGGCGAACCCGCCACCGTCCGAGCCGTCGCAACGGGCGCCGATCGCCTTTTCAAGCCCGTTCGCCCTCCATCCATGTCGTTGGCGCAGACCGCCTCTGCGCCGCGGGTCGACTGCGCCGCGCAGGCCGCTGCGATGGCGTCGCCTGCGTTCGATGACGACAGCGAACTCGGGACGTTGGCGATCCAGGTCGAAACGACACGCTTTGACGATCGCTGGGCGCGCGTTCGCCGCCCGCCGGCGGTGCGACTGATGCGGGCGCAGCTCGATCGCGCCGTGGTGAACCATGGCATCGGTGAAGCGGCGACACTCGAGCGCGTCAACCTGTGGGTCAATCGTCAGATCGCCTATGTCGATGACGAGCGCAATTACCGACAACGCGACTTCTGGGCGACCGCCGACGAGACGGTCGCCCGCGGCAGCGGCGATTGCGAGGACTTTGCAATCCTGAAAATGCATATGCTGCGCGCCGCCGGCATCGATGATGATCGCATGAAGCTGGTTTTGTTGCGCGATCTTGCGCTCAACGCCGACCATGCATTTCTGTTGGTACGGTCCGCATCCGGATGGGTCGTGCTCGATAACATGACCGACCGGATCTACGATGGCCGTCAATCCGATGCGATGCGGCCGATCCTCTCGTTTAGCGGCAGTCACCGCTGAGTCCATGGCTATCGCGACGCGGCGGCGCCGACATTGATAACGACTTTATCGGACAAGGCCGAAGTATCGTCGGCAGGCTTTGCAAGCGCATCAGCGGCAGTGACCGGGCGGACGGCGTCCAAGACTGCTTTGGTGAGCATAGCCGGGGCGCGGCTCGCGTTGGCGCATCTGTCGATCGTGAACGAACTGCCAAAGATGTTTGGACGCCTGCCGTCGCGCGGAGCCAAATAAACGCTGCCGATCGGTGGAGGGTATTGATCAAATCGCTGGATTTCAAAGCTTCTGACCGCAGCGTGGAAATGCTGTCAAATCGGCAGCATCGAATGAACTGCGACTCGCGCAGTGCTATCGGTTTAGAACCAGCTCTTTATCAGCTGACGGGCGAGCATTAACCAGAGTTATTAGCGATTTCGGCCCGATCTGGGCCGGCGCGCGGTCGGCCACCTATCCAAAAGGATAGCGAACGGCCGGGTTGACCGCTTCAGAATAAGCCGCTGCATTTGATGCGATTAAATTAGCCGCATGGCCGCGGAAGTGCGCCAGGGCGTATATCGCGGCGATCTCGAACGTACCCCTTTGTGGGTATGCATCAAAATCCTCGTAGATTGTGTCATTTAGTTGTATAACTATATGGGTAGTTATTAGATAACCAAACTACAAGCTTAACATATTCAACGTGGTGAGGGGTCCGCCGCGATGAAGATCAAAGAGAATTTGGGGTTTAGACCGAAAACCAGACAAGTAGGGTCGCCTTGACTGAGCATTCAGGGGAGGCGGAAATGTCGCAATTGATCAAGATTTCGCTCTTGGCGAAATATGAAATCGCGAGGGAAGGGTTACGCAACATCCTTTCCGGCGAGAGTTTTCAAATCCAGGCGTCGGTTGCCGATGCGTCGGCGCTGTTCGACGCGCAGGGGGCGATCGTGGACGATGTCGATTGCCATGTCATCGTTGTCGATGGTGGGGATAGCGGGTTCGGGCTTGACGCGTGCCGTCGGCTCGCGGCGAAAAAGATCCATGCGCGGCTGGCGCTGCTGTTCGATCACTATGTCTTTGAGGATGTGGTCGAGGCGTTTCAGATCGGGGTGGACGCCGTCATCGTCAAGGAGATCCTGTGCGCGCCGCTGGTCGAGTCGATCAAATTGGCTGCGCTGGGGGAAAAGGTGTTCCCGTCGCAGCTGGTCAACAATCTGACCAGCTGGGTTCCGGCCGCGCTGGGCGGTGACTGGAAGAGCAGTGCGGCGTCGGTCGGGCTGTCCGACCGCGAGATCGAAATCCTCGAAAGCATTATGGCCGGGATGGCGAACAAGGTAATCGCGCGGCAGTTCGGCATTTGTGAAGCCACAGTCAAAGTGCATGTGAAGGCGATCCTGCGCAAACTGGGGGTTGAAAACCGCACCCAGGCGGCAACCTGGGGGGTTAAGAATGGCCTGGGGGAGCCGGTGCAGTTGAACCTGCGCGAGGTAAGACCCGTCCGCGCCGTGGTTAGGCCGCCCCCCTATTCGGGCCGGGCGGCCTGACGTCGGTCATCGTCGGCTTAAGCAAAAAAGAGGCGCTGCGGGGACAACTGCGGTGCCTCTTTTTGTTATCGCGTTATGCCGAGTTTCTCAGCGTTCGGTAAACGCCTCAGACCGAGCCCGCAGGAACGGCTTGAACAAATAGCTTAGGATGCTTTTCTTGCCCGTCAGCACCTCGACATCGCAGATCATCCCTGGCGTGATCGGCAGCTGGCGCCGGCCATTTTGCAGATAGGCAACATCGGTTTCGACAACGACTGTAAAATAGGCCTCTTTGGTGGCCTCGTCATACAGGCTGTCTGCTGAGATCTGAACGACGCGGCCGGACAGGCCGCCATAGACCGCAAAATCATAAGCGGTAACTTTGACATTCGCGCGGTCGTTGACCTTTATGAAGGCGATGTCGCGCGGGGCGACACGCGCTTCGATCAATAGTTTGTCGCCCACCGGCACGACCTGCATGATCTTTTGCCCGGCCTGGACGAACCCACCCACCGTGGTGACCTGGACATCGTTGACTATGCCGTTGGCCGGCGAGCGGATTTCGCTGCGTTGCTGGCGTCCGGTGGCGCCGCGCAGCGATTCGGAATTGACCGCCATCTTGGCGACGATCTGGTTACGCTCATCGAGCGCCTCCTGACGAAATTCCAACCCGGCGGAGGCGGCCTGCGCCTGCGCTTCGCTGATCGCGGCTGCGGCGCGCGACGCGGCCTGTTCGGCGGCGGCCAGCTTGCCGCGTACCTCGGTCGCTTCGCGCTGGGCGTTGAGCAATTCGGTCTGGGGGACGATCGATTTCGCGGCGAGCGGCGCCAGCAATTCGACCTGGCTTTGCGCGAGCGACAGGCTCGATCGCAGCGAGGCGATCGTCGCCTGTGCTTCGCCATAGTCGCGGCGGCGCTGTTCCACCGCGGCGTTGAGCGCCATGCGGCGGCTGCGCTGGGTCGCGGCGCGGACCGATTGCAGATCGGCCTCTTGGCTGCACTCCGCCGGTCGGACGCCGCTGGCGCTGGGCGCGCAATCGCCTGCAGACGCACCGTTGCCTTCACGCCCCAAGCGCGCGGCACGGGCCGCCAGCGAACGGTTCTCCGCCGCGATCTGGCCGAGCTGCGACGAGGATTCGGTGTC
Source organism: Sphingopyxis sp. (assembly GCF_016704835.1). Taxonomy (GTDB): domain Bacteria; phylum Pseudomonadota; class Alphaproteobacteria; order Sphingomonadales; family Sphingomonadaceae; genus Sphingopyxis. The sequence goes on from NZ_JADIZJ010000006.1 coordinate 248,132, forward strand.
GTCGAGGCGCACGAGCAACTGCCCCTTGCGCACGGGTTGGCCCGATCGCACGACGATGTTCAAAATGGTCGCCGGTTCGGATGATTGAATGATCTGCGCCTTGCTTGACGGGATCACGCGGCCCTGGCCTCGCGTGACTTCATCGACCTGGGCAAAGCTTGCCCAGCTGACAAAAACGAACAGCCCGACCCCCGATGCCAGGATGATCCGGCGGGTGCCGACATAGGGCCGCGATCTGATCATGATCCACTCTCCTTTGTGGCGACGTCGAATTCGCCGCCCTGCTGCCGTGCCATCATTCGTGAGGCGCGGCTCGTTTCTTCGGGTTCTGGGATCGCCAGTTCCCAGCCGAGCGACGTGTCGAGGCGGCCGCCAGCGTCGTTGTCGGTGCGGCGTTCCTGTAGCGCATCGAGGGTGTTGCCGGCCGATAGCTGGATCAAATTCTGCCCGTCACTGCCGTCGCGCGAGCGCGCCATGGCGCTTCGAGGCAGGATCGCCGGGATCGCTTCCAGGCCGTTATAGCGACCCGAAAATGCGCCCGGCGTTCCCCATTTTCCCGGCCAGCGATAAAAAATGTGAGCGCCGAGTTGCGCAATCTTGACCAGCTTGGGCGCCCAATAGGGCGACACATAATTGGCATGATAATGCGTCGCGTGACCGACCGAGGTTTCGACATAGCCAGCCAGTGCAGCGCGCGCGACATCTTCGGCTTCCTGCCATTTGGCCGGATTGGGACGCCGGTTAAGCGATCCGTCGCAGGTGAAGCTGAACTGGCAGACCGGGCGGTTGACGCCCTGATAGACGACGCCGCAGATCGACTTGGGGAAGGCGGGGTGCAGGGCGCGGTTGATCACCACCTGCGCGACCGCGCGCCGTCCGGCGATGGGTTCATAGGCCGCTTCGAAATATACCGCCTGGGTCAGGCAGCGCAGAGCGGTCAGCGCCGTCTTTTGATCGATCGTCACCGGGTGGAAGGGCCGCGCCGACGCGACCGGACCGGTGGAGAAGGGGATCGCCGCGTTGCGCGTCATCGCCGATTCGGGCGCTTGAATGAGCGTCGCGCCGGGGTCTTCGGTCAGCTTGATGAGGCGCACCATTTCCGGGTCGGTGATGACCGGGGCTTCAGCGTTGCTGTAGGGGGTGCCGGTGCTGTCGCCGCCGACAAAATCGGCCACATGCGCCCACATCGTCCGCGACGTGAGAAGCGTCACCACCACCGCCATCACGATGAGCCACAGGATCGTGCGGCGGTTGTCGTCGCTGGCGACCGTACCATATCTGCGGGCGGTGGCGGCGGTCATGATGCGGCTCGCTGGGCAAGGATTTCGTCGCGCGGGCCGTCGGCGACGATCCGGCCATTGTCCATGACGATAAGCCGGTCGACCAGCCCGAGTACCGTCATCCGGTGCGTCGCGATGACCAGCGTCTGGCTGGGGGGGATGGCGGCTTGCAGGCGATCGACGAAATGCTTTTCAGTCTGGCTGTCCATCGCGCCGGTTGGCTCGTCGAGAAACAGCAAATGCGCGGGTGTCATCAGCGCGCGCGCCAGCACCAGAAAGCTGCGCTGTCCGCCGGAGAGGCGCGCACCGCGCTCGCCGATATGGAAATCGAAACCCGTGGCGTCGCGGCCGAGGAATTCGTCAGCCCCTGATCGTCGGGCCGCATCGATGATAGTGGCGTCATCGGCGTCGCTGGCGCCGACCAGCAGATTCTCGCGCACCGTGCCGGAGAACAGTTCGGCATCCTGACCGACGAAACGCAAGGTCGAGCGCAGGTCGTGCGGGTCATATTGCCGGCTTTCGAGGCCGTCGATACGATAGCTACCGCTGGTCGGATCATATAGACCGCACAGGACGCGGCCCAGCGTCGATTTGCCCGACGCGACGCGCCCGATCAGGCCGACGCGCTCACCTGGTTCGATGCTCAGGTTGACTTCGGCCAGCGATTCCCGCTCGGTATCAGGGTAGCGGAAGCAGACATGGTCGAGTTGTAACCGCCCGTCCCGGACTTCGGGGGTCATCGAGCGGCTACCCTTATCGCGCTCGTCATCCTGATCCATCAGCTGTTGCAGGCTGTTCAAGGTGACAAAAGCCTGACGTCCGCGCGTCATCAGAAAGGCCAGCTGGCCGACGGGGGCCAGCGAGCGGCTGGCGAGCATGACGATCGCGATGATGGCGCCCATCGAGATAATGCCGGCGTTGAACAGATAAAAGCCACCGATGACCAGCGCGATGCTCGTTGCCTGCTGACACAGCGTCGCCAGGTTGACCGCGGTTGCGGTCAGTTTGCGCATTTCTTCCTGCGTGTAGGCGTTCGATGCCGAAAGCCGCCGCCACCTGCCCAGCATCCGACCTTCGGCGCGGCAGGCCTTGACCGTTTCGAGGCTGCCGATCGTTTCGACCAGCGTCGTTTGCAGCATACTGGCGTCGACCTGCGCGTCAGCGACGGCAGCGCTCATCCGGCGCTGCAAGATCCAGCCCATCGCGAGCATGATCACCATCGCGATGAACGGAATGACGGCCAGCCAGCCACCGAGTATTGCGATCAAGGCAACGAAGACGACCAGGAACAGAATATCCGTCAGAAGCACGACGGTGGTCGAGGCGAAGAAATCTCGAACCTGTTCATAGTCGGTCACCCGCCTTGCGAGCGCGCCCGTGCTGCCGCGCTGGGTTGCCAACGGCAGGTTGAGCACCTTGTCCAGCAGGCGCTGCGACAGCCGCGCATCGATGCCGCGCCCGACTTCGTCGATCAGTCCGGTGCGCGCCAGCCGCAGGCCATATTCTACCGCGATCGCAAACAGCGCGCCGAGCGCGAGCATCCACAGGCTGGCTGCGGCCTTGTTCGGAATGATGCGATCGTACACATTCATCGTGAACAACGGCATGGCAAAGGCGAGCAGGTTGATCAGCAGCGAGGCGAACATCACATAGCCATATTGGCTGCGCTCCTTCCAAACTTCGCTCCAGAACCAATGCTGCCTGGTCGCCTGATCCCATGGCCGCTCGCGCGCCGTTTCGCTGAGGGGATCATGGCGGACGATGACGCCCTGGCCCGAATAGCCGACTTCGAGCAGGCGGCGGTCGATCTGGAGGTCGCTGCTCGCGCCGGGCAAGCGGACCCAACAGCTCTCATTGTCCATCGCGGTCAGGACCAAGGGTCGGTCGTCCGCCAGCAGCAGGATCGCCGGCACATCGTGCGCGTTCCCCCCGGCGCGTGGCCGCCGCACGAGATGGCAGCGCAGACCTACAGCCGTGAGCGCATGGTCAAGCTGATCGAGCGGCACCAGCCCGTCATCGTCGAGCGCCAGCCCCTTTTTGATACGGAGGTCGGAGAAGGGGCGTTCGAACAGCGCGGCAATCGCCGCCACGGCATCCAGCAGCTCGTCGCCCTGCGCCGGGGTGCTGCGCCATGCTTCGAAACCCGTTGCGGGGGACGGATGGCGTGACCGCCGTGCCCCGCGGGCGTCGGCCGGATAGTTCATGTGGGATCCCGCATCGCTTCAAGATTCATTTCGGGGGTCGGCGCCACTTTGAAGCGGTCGCGCGCGGTCGCCGCGGCTGCGGCGGGCGGCTGGACGTCCATCGATGCAAGCAGGTCGTTGAGCGCTGCGAGCAGTTTGAACTCGGAATAGAATTGCGCGAATTTCGCGGTCTCGGTCCGCACCTGGACGTTATAGCGCGTGTTCTGCGCGTCGAGCACGTCGAGCAATGAGCGGCGGCCGACGTTGAACTGAGCGCGGTAGGAACGCAGCAAGTCGTCCGACACGCGGCTCTGTTCTTCGAGCTCCTTGACCAGGCGTCCCTGCGCGTCCCAGGTGTTCCAAGCGACGCGCACATCTTCTTCGGCTTCGCGAACCATCTGATCCATCCGAAAGCGCGCTTCCTTCTCGCGCCGGTACATTTCCTGCACCTTCGACCGTTTCAGACCGCCGTTGAAAATGTCCCAGCGCAGCACCAGCCCGGCGCGCAGATCGTTGGTCTCGCCGCGGAAGCCGTCGATGTCGTCGCCGATCCGCGCGTTGCCCTCGAGCGCGAGCGTCGGTGACATTTCGGCTTTTGACTTGCGAACGACTGCGTGCGCCGCGTCGAGGTCGGCCTGTGCTTCGCGCACCCGGGGGTGGCGTTCGCGCGCGCGTGCCAACGCATCCTCCATCGTCGCTGGAATATTGCCCGCGAGTGACGGCGGCAGTGCGGCGCCGTCGATCAAGTCAAGCCCAGTCAGGGTGCGAAACGATGCCGATGTATTGACGAGGTCAAGATTCGCCTCGGTTACGCGCGCGCGCGCTGCCTGCTGGCGTTCTTCGGCTTGCTGCTGATCGGCGATGCTCAGCGATCCCTTCGCCACGCCTTCGCGCAGGTCGGTCACCAGCTTGCTGTGGAAATCGATATTGTCCTCGGACGCCGCGACGATCCTTTGCTGCAACAGATAGTCGAGATACTGGCGGGTGACCTGCAATGCGATGAACTGCGAGCGCTCCTCGACGCGGAATGCCGCACCGTCGGTGCGCGCCGCCTGTCGCTTGACCTCGTTGCGCCGAACCCCGCCGTCGAACAGCGTCTGTTCGACCGACAGCCCGCCCTCCATCGGGTACAGCTCGTTGTCGGCGATGCCGAGCGCGCGGCGGGTGCTGTTTTCGAGCCGGCGAATGCCCACCGATCCCTCGACCGAGATGCGCGGCGCGAACAGACGCTGCGCCTGCTCGCGCTCGAAATCGATAGCGGTTTTGTTCTCGACCGCCTGGTTGATTTCGGGGTTGGTCTGGACTGCGGTCTCAACCGCGGTCTTCAGCTCGATGCGCTGTGTCCAGCCGGCCTCGTGCGTCGCGGTGAGTGCGACGGCGGTCAGCAATAAAGCTGCGGTACGAATTTTCGGCATCTTATGTCCCCTGCATCTATTCGATTGAAGTTGCAGATCCTTCGGCGTGATCTGTCACCTCAAAGTGTCCGGCATCGCCGCCGGTGGTTTAGGCGTGCCCGGCTGACGCCATTTGTTCGAGCTGCACCACGACATGCTGCTGCGCGAGGTCGGCGATGAATGAATGGCCGGATGCGACCGAACCGCCGTCTGCGAGCAATCCGGCAGCGCCGCCGTCGCCCAGCATGAACCCAGCGAGCGCCGGTACGGCCTGTGTTACCGGGCCGAGCAGCGCGTCGAGTTCGATCTGCGGTCCTTCCAGCGCGGCGGCTACGATCGTGTCGATCTCCGCGTCAGCGAGGTCGAGCACTGCCTGCGGCGGCAGCGCCATCTGCATCTGATCGCTCGACGCGACAGCCGTTGCCGATTCGGACGGCAGATCGACCTCGGTTCCCGCGACCAGCGGGGAATAGGTCGGATCGGGCGCCGCGGCGTCGCTAGCGTCGCTGCGGGCTTCGCGGTGTTCGTCCTGGTCCATCTGGCGCTGGGTGGGTTCGGTTTCGATCCGGGCCGTGGCAGGGGCGGAGAAATATTCGTGGACGAGGCCATCGGCCTTGGCGGCAGGAAGGGCAGCGGCATGGTCCGTCGCTTCGTTGGAGACGTCAGCCTGTGGCCCCGCGACCGGGGCGTCGCCATCGGGTGTCGCGTTCGGTCGCGCCGCCAACGGTGTCGCGGCTGCGAGCCCGGCCACGAGCATCGCGGTAGAAAGTCCAGCGGTTCCCGTCGTGGCAGCAACACGCTGCTGGTCGGCAAAGTTGGTGGCGAATGCCGCGTCGGCGAGTTTGCCGGTGCTGCCGTCAGCGCGGGTGTAGAGCGCTTCGCCTCTCACCTGAACCTGGCCGTCGGCGGCGATATAGGCGCGGCCGTCGGAGGTCAGCGAAATGCTGATAATGCCCTCGCTGATCAGTGAGCGGAATTCACCGGCGTCGGTGACGCCGTTGCTGTTGGCATCCTGCCAGATACCGAACTTTGCAAAATCCGCGTCGACCGCGTCAAGCTTGCCGTCGCCGTTACTGTCATAGGTGGCAGCCAAGCCTTGCAGGTCGGACAGGCCGCCGCCGCCGAACACCAGTTCGGAACCATTGTTGACCTTGCCATCACCATTTTTGTCGATCGCCAGCAGGCCGTCGTCAGCCCCGACCCATGCGGTGGTTTCGGCCATGCCGTCGCCATCATAGTCGAATTTCACTCCTGCTGCGTTCGACACAAATTCAGTCCCGTCGCCGTCCAGATCGACGGCGATCGGCGGCGCCAGCGCGGTAATGGTGACCGACAGGTTCGCGGTCGCAGTATCGCCGTCGCGATCGGTGACCACGTAATTGAAAACTTCGGTGGCGGTGACGGTGATCGGGCTCGGCGGTTGATAATTATACTGGCCGGTTGCGAAATTAAGCGTCAATGTGCCGCCCATCGGCGTCGTGATCGCGTTCAGCGCCGTCCCGGCAATGCTGCCGCCTGTCGATACAGCGATGCTCGACGCGCCATCCCAGGTGTAGGTCGTTGTGCCGATCGTGATTGACAGCAGTCGACCGCCATCGGCGCCGAAAAAGTCATTGGCGTCGAGATCGCCCGACACCGCCGACGGAACGATGACCGACAGCAATGTCGCGACCAGGTCCTCGAAATCGTTGACCAATATCGGATTGTTGTTTGGCGCATCGTTCAAATCTACGTCGCGCAACCGCTGGATGTTCAGCGGTTGCAGCGGATTATTGTCGATACCGATCGCTGTGACGTTGATATTGTTGTTGTCGACGAAACTGTTCCAGGCGGTGGCGGTGGCTGAGGTCAGCGAATTGATGACCATGGGCGGTATACCGCCGAACTGCGTCTGCTGGTTCGGGTTGCCGTCGCTCAGGAAAAAGACCTGGTTGCTCGCCCCCGGGATGGTGGTGAAATTCGCGAGCGCGGTCTGGATCGCGCCGGTGTAATTGGTGTTGAGCCCGATGTCGTCCTGCGATGGACGTTCGCCACCGGCGAGCGGATTGAGCGAGTCGAGATAAGCATTCGCGTCTGCCGCTGTCGAAAAGGCTTCGGAAGCGAACGAGCCTGACGAAAAGATCACGAATTTGATCGTGAGTGCGCCCGACGCCGCGCTATCGAGCTGCGAAAGCGCCCCTGGACGGCCTCGAGCATCGTGTTGAGTTCGCCACTGTCGATGCTGTCGCTGAAATCGAGGATGAAGAGCGTGTTCACGTCCTGCATCGGCTGCGATGTCGCTCCGGTCTCGCCGTTGGCGGTCGGGGCATCGTCTTCGATCACGATCTGGATCGCCGTAGCGTTGGTGGTCGTGGTGGTGCCATCGGATACCGAAACGGGGACGAAGAAATCCTTGAGGTCCTCCAGGGTGACATTGGGGTGATCAACAGCGCGCGACAGCGTGACGGTAAAAGCGCTATTCGATGCCAGCGTGACGCGGATGACTTCCGAGCCGCCGACCGAGCCAATCAAGATATCGGTGCCGACACCGGTCCAGGCAACGGGAACGCCTCCCGCGGTCAACACCGCGCCGGGATTGCCGAGGGTCGCGGTCAGCATTTCGCCGGCATCGGCGTCACCGATCGCCAGCGTGCCGCTGAAGGTCGTACTGTTGGTGGTGTCGAGCGTCGCGTTCGGCGCCGTGTCGGCAAGCCCGTTCGGCAGACCTTCCTCGGATACCCGCGCGATTGCGGTGCCAATCGTCGGTGCGTCGTTGGTACCGAAAACGGTGATGGTCAGGGTTGAGCCGACCGACAGCGCGCCGTCGCTGATCGTATAGGCGAAGCTATCGACCAGCGTCTGTCCGCTATCGAGCGCGTTGACCACCGGCTTGTCCTCATCAAGCGTGTAGGTATAGCTGCCGTTGGCGTTGAGAACGAGCGTGCCATAGAGGCCGACATAGGTTCCCGCCGTGGTGACAGTGATCGTCTCCAGGTCAGGGTCATTGTCGGCGACGTCGGAAAAGCTGCCGAACGGTGCGCCGGGATGCGCGATATCCTGGAGGACATTGCCGGTAGCGCTCGGGTCGGTCCCGCTGGCGCCGTCGAGGACCCAATTTGTGTCGGCGCGCGCGATCGGGAAATCATTGGCGCCGGTGATCGAGATGGTGATTGTTGCGATCGACGTGTCGCCGTCTGCGTCGCGCACCGTATATTGGAACGTCTCGGTGAGCGTCGTGCTGGACGTCAGCGCGATAACCGCCGGATCATTGGGGTCGAGATCGTAACGATAGGTGCCGTCGGCCGCGATGATGATCGTGCCATAGTCGCCTGCCACCGCACTTCCCGATGTTCCCGCAACTGCGCCGAACGCCACGCCAATCACGCTAAGCCCGCCGTCAGCGCCAGCATTGTCGGCCGATCCGTCCATGCCGTTATCATCGGTGCCACCAATTCCGGTCAGCACATTGCCGTCGGCAAAAATCTGCCCGTCGCGCGCGACATTGTCTTCGTCATGGACCGCTTGCGGTGCGTCGTCACGGATCGCGAAACGGCCGGTGATGTCGGCGGTGGTCCGCGCGGTGTCACCGTCGCCGTCGGTCGCGATGGCGGTCAGCGTGATCAGGTTGCTTCCCGACAGGAACAAGGTCTGGTCGGGGCCGCTGTCGGGCAAATGGAGGACTGCGCGCGACTGGTCGAAGGTGACGAGGCCGCCGGGGGCCACCGAAATGCGGAAAACTTCGTGCGTGGAGGTGCGGCCGAATACAACGCCGCTCTCGATCGAAAGGATGACCGCTTCGCCGGTCAGCGAGTCGACCAGCCCGCTTGCCCCTGCGGTAACGCCAAGTTCATAGGCGACCGCGCCCGGACCATCGGCGCCAAAATCGGTCGTTGGTGCAAACAGTCCCGACAGGTCGGCGGTGGCGTTCGCGGCGAAATCGCTTTCGTCGACCGTCAGCGTGGGCGCGATGCCTCCGGCGGAAATCGACGGTCCATCGTCGGCGAAGCGGATGTTGCCCCCCAGATCGACCGCAACGGTGTCCGAAATGCTGTCGCCGTCGCGATCGACGATTGCCGCGGTGCCGCGTAGCTCGACCAGGTTGGCCGCGAGTTCGACAAGCTGCGCGGCGTAATTGCTGGCGGAACCCGGCAGCGGATGGTCGATTTCGGCAAATTGGGTCAGCGTGACAATGCCGGTCGCGGCGTTCACCGCAATGGAAAAAATGGGCGTGCCGGCCGCGCTGCCGGCGATCTCGCCGGAGACAAGGGCCAGCGTGACCGGCACGCCGTTGCTGGTCAGGGCGGAGGTCGCGGCCGCCGAGCCCAGCGCAAGGGAATAGGTCCAGGTCACCGCGCCCGCGTTCGCGGGACCATCGGCGCCGAATTGAACCAGCGAAGTCGAAAAGGCCGATGACAGATCGGCGGTCGCCACGTCGAAGGCGCTGCCGCGCGTATCGCCGTCCTGCGTCGTCAGGGTGATCGCGTTGGCATCGACATTAGTCGCGTCGATCGACGGCCCGTCATCCTTGAACACCAGCGTGCTGCCGATGGCAACCAGCGCCGAAGCCTGGTCGCCGTCGCCGTCGGTGACTGTCGCGATCATCCGGATGATGGTCGGCGACAGCGTCACGGAATCGTCAGGGTTGCTGGCGTCGGGATGGCGAACGGCGCGGATCTGGTCGAGGGTCGCCTGACCGTTATTCGCGACGGTCAACCGGAAGGCGACGGTCGAGGGCGAATCTTGCAGGCGCCCTTCGACAGTATTGCCGATGGCTTGCAGGATGATTTTTGAACCCGTGGCAACGTCGATCAGTCCAGTGGCCGTCGTCACCTCGAAGGCATAGCTCACCGTGCTGCCAGCCTGATCGGCACCAATCACGATGTTGAACAGACTGGCAAAATCAGCGGTGGCGTCCTGTGCAAGGTTGGTCTCGTCAACCGTCAACAGCCCCGCTGTCGGGGACAAGGCCGTGATCGACGGCACGTCGTCGGATACCGAAATATTGACTGTCCCCGAGACCTGATCGCCATCGCTGTCGGTGGCGACGACTTCGATAAAGCCAAGTTCGGTCAGATCATCGATTGTCGCATCAGGATGCAGGCCATAACTATATTGCAGCGTCACCGTGACCGTCGCGACATTGCCCGACAGGCTGAGGTCGATCACGACAACCGGGTTTTCGTCGGCGTCCCAGCCGATGATCTGGGTGTCTGATTCGAGCGTCCAGCTGAGCCCACCGTCGAGCGTCGAGAGGTCGCCAAAGCCCATCGATGCGATCGCGTCGGAGCCGGGGGTGAAGACGATGTCGCCGCTCGACGAAACCGGCTGCGCCGGCGATGGCGTCGAACCACTTTCCAGATGCTGGTCATCAACAATTAGCTGGATCGGGTCGCTCGCGGTCGGCAACGAGCCGTCAGCCAGGCGGATCAGCTGCACCGCGGACGATTGATCGCCGTCGCCATCGGTGATGGTGTAGGTGAAATTGGCGTGGATCGGGAACACGCTGATCTGCGGCACCGGATCGAAGCTCCAGGCACCATTGGCCTGGAAGCTATAGGTGCCGTTGGGGTTGGTGTATGTGGTGGTTCCGGTGGCGGCGATCGCGATAACGGTGCTGCCGACAGTAACCGACGTGACTGTCGCGCCATCTGCGCCGAGCGTGTCGTTCGCCAGCAGATTGCCCGAAATGGCGGCAGCGTCTTCGGCCACGGTGATCGACGGTTCCGATTGCGCGACGGGAACGTCGTCGACAATCAGCACGTCAAGGGTCGCCGTCGCGAGTGAACCGTCGCTGTCGGTTATCTCGATAGCGAAAGACTCGGTGAGCGCGGCATCGGTCGGCCCGCTGTGAAGCCCGCTGTTTTCGGAGAGCTCGTAGCTGTAGCTGATTGTGCCGCCGACAATGTCCCCCGCAGCGTCGAACACGGGCGCGAAATCGGTGATCGTCAGAATGCCAAGGTCAGTGGTAATCACCAGCCCTGCGGCAATCGCGCCGTCGAACAGACTTTCGCCTGCAATGGTGATCGCGGCGATGCCGTCGGCTGCGTCAAAACTGAAGTCGCCGGTTTGGATCAGTGCCGCACTATCCGGGCTCGAACCGTCGGACAGATTGGCTTCCAGCACCGTTGCTTCGGCGCCTGCGGGATTGAGGCCGTTGATGGTGACGATGTCGTTCCGACCCCGGATGACGACGGTCAGCGTTGCTGTCGCCTCGTCGCCGTCGCTATCGGTGATGACATATTCAAAGGTCTCGGTGAGTTCGTCGTCGCTGTCGAGCCCCAGGACATCGGAATTTTCGGGATCGAGCGTGTAAATATAGCTGCCGTCGGCAGCGATCGCGAGCGTGCCATATGCGCCAAAAGTCAGCCCGTTGATTTCGCCGCTGTCACCGCCGAAAGCGATGGCGGTAACGCTGGCGCCGTCGGCGCCCTGGATGTCGGCTTCGCCATCGGTTGCATTGGCATCTTCCCCGCCGACCCCGGTCAGGACATTGCCGTCAGCGCTTTGTCCGCTGCCCGACTGCAGCGCGTCAAGGTCGTCGATCGCGGTCGGGACATCATCTTCGACGACAATGCTGAGCGTACCGCTGGCACTGTCGCCATCGACATCGGTGACGACGACGCCAAAGTTTTCAGCGATATCGTCGCCGTTGGTTGCGTCGGTCAGGGTGTAGCTGTAGCCGATCGCCGTCGCACTGATGCTGGTAATCGTGAGCGTTCCGAACGCGCCGACGACAGTCTGCCCGATTGCCGTCACCGGTTCGCCGTTGATGCGAACCGAGCCGAGACCATCGGCGGCCGAAAAAGCGAATGAACCACTGGTTGTTGCCGTGCCGCTCTCCGGCGCCGACCCCAATGGCAGTCCCGCTTCGGATACCAGTTGGCCGTCGTCATCGCCGTCGGGCAGCGTAAGCGTAACGCGGCCATCGGCGATCGCGATCGACAGCGTCGCGGTCGAGGTATCGCCGTCGCCGTCGGTCAACTGATAGATAAACACGTCAAAAACGCCGCCCGGGCTGCCGGGATTTCGAGCATAGCTGTAGCTGCCATTGCTGTGCAGCGTCAGCACGCCGTAGAGTCCCGCAACGGGCGTTCCTGGCGCAACGGGGTCGCCGGCGCCGGAAACCGCCGACACGCTTGCGCCATCAGCGCCGGGGAAATCCAGCCCGCCGTCATTTTCGGCGTCGGTAATGACGTTCCCCGTAGCGGGGCCAAAGGTGCCCGCCGGGATGCTGTCGAAATCGGCAACGGCTTCGGGAACATCATCGATGATGTCGATTTCGAAACTGGCGGCTACCGTGTCGCCATCAAGGTCGGTGATGCCGACCGTGATCAGCTGCGATGTCGCATCGCCGAACGTGTTGTCGGTCAGCCAGAAGAAATATTCGATCGAATCGGGATTGATCGCGATGATGTAGAAGGTGCCGGTGGCGAGTGCGATCTCCTGACCTTCTTCAGTGACGGGAACGCCGTTGATCGTCAGCGCCGCTGGTCCGTCACCCGCAGCAAATTGGATGACGCCGGAGGTGAAGTTGGAACCGTCGCCGTCACGCGAACCGGGGTTTTCGCCGTCGCGTTCGGAGAGGCCGGCTTCGTCGACGAAGGTGCCGTCGTCGCCCGCCGCGGGCAAGAGCAGGCTGGGCGTGCTGTCGCCGATGCGGATCGTCAGCGTCGCCGTCGATACATCGCCGTCGCCGTCGGTCAATTGATAGGTGAAAACATCACTGACGCCGCCGGGTGTCCCGGCCGAACGGACATAGGCATAGGTGCCGTCGGGGGCGATCACCAGGCGGCCATATTGGCCCTGCACCGGCGTCGCCGTCGGGCTGAATTCGGTGGCCGATGCGCCGCGTACACCGGTAATGATTGCGCCGTCGGCGCCAGGTGTATCAGCGCCCGCCGCACCGGACGCGGTCCCCGCGCCGGTGATGACGTTTCCTGCCTGCGGCGCAGTGCTGCCGGGAACGGTGTCGTCGATATCGGCGCGCGCGATCGGGGCGTCGTCTTCGATCGTCAGAGTCAGAGTGGCCGTGCCGACGTCGCCGTCGCTGTCGGTGACGGTGATCGTGACGGCGTCGGTCGCGGTCGGGCTGGTGCTGTTGTCGGTCAACGTATAGCTGTAACCGATCAGATCCGGCGTGATGCTGGTGATGGTGATCTGGCCAAGCGGCGTCGTGATGACCTGGCCGACGGCGGTGACGGCCGTGCCGTTGACCGCTACGACGACGGGCTGGTCGAGCGCAGCAATCTGGATCGTGCCGCTGGTCGATTCACGCGGCGAAGCGGCATCGGATCCGGCGGGTTCGGCACCGCGCGCCGCCAGCGCCGCTTCCGACACGATCGCGGTTGCGGCTGTCACACCGACCGTCTGGTCCGGGGTCGTGATCAGGATTTTGGGTTTGTCGTCGACCGCATCGGGAATCACCTCGACGTCCGGAATTCGCCCGAAGCCGAACTCGGTCGGCGGCAGTAGGTCGCCGAGACCGAAGGGGTCGCCGATGTCGCCCGGCGTCTGCGCGAAGTTGCCGCCCGAGCTTTGCGGCCGGCCGGCGGCGGGTTCGGGCTCCTGTCCGGCGATCAGCGCGGCGACCGTGGGCGCCGGGATGTTGATCGGGCCTACCTTGATCTGCGGAATCCGCAGCGCGCCATCGACGATGACCAGTATTTCCCCGTCAGGCAAGGTGACGACGAGGTCATTACCGGAAAGCTTGATCGCGTCGAGGCGCGTGCCGGGCGGCAATTGGATAACGCCATCGACGGGCAGGATGGACGTCGCTCCGGGCGGAATGGCCCTTGCTATGGTGGCGGTTTCGCCCACCTGTTCATTCCGCTTCAAGTCCATCGTCTATGCCCCCTGCACCTCGATGCTCGCCAGTTCACGCGGCAGCGACCTGTACGGGGGCCGCTGCAACTACGGGCGAACGGCATCGCTTGTCCGCGCTGGATGTCGCGCGGAGCAGCAATGCAAGCTCTTGTGATCGTGCTGGGTTCTCTCTGGCGACCGATGCCCGTGCCTTGTCACTGACCGGGCGAATACAAACCCCGGGGGGTGATTCTGCAATGGCAATTTCCGGTATGCTAACCTATACTTTTGGATAAGTTCAATATCTTATGAGTTAATTTTCTCTTAATATATTTATAGAATGCAACAATATCGATAAAAACTGTCACATTGTGAATATGACTTGATATAAAATTAATTATTGCAGATGAATATGTAAATAAAAATATCAGCTTACTGTGATTTCATTGACCATTATACTGGTAAAGAAGGCGATATATATCGTTCTGATATCAAGGTAATTGACGGACTATTTTATTAATCCATTTGATTCAATTCGCGCGACCACTGCGTCGCCGCGTCGCAACGCATAGCGACCGACATAACGACCGCTGGGCCAGCCCGTTGCCGGGGCGCGTTTGCCGCTATAGGCGAACCAGCTGAGGCCACCGTCGGCGATGACCGATTGCTGCTCATGCACGATCTGCCCCTTCGGCCCGATGATCGTGAAGGTCTGACGGTCACCCTCGCGCGCGCCGATCGCATCGACCCACAGGATGAGCGGTTCCTGCGCGCTGACGGGCGCGGGTGGCGGGTCACGCTCGGTGACCGCCTTGGCCGGCACCGCGGCTGAGAGGCCACCGGTAATCACGGCCGCGGGCTGGTAACCCAGCATCGGTACCGCGCTCGGCGTCCAAAGACCGGATGCGCGGGAGTCGGCGCTGCAACGGGGTAGGGCGCCAGCGCCGACGAACGGATCGACGGCTTCACCGCGATAGCGAACCGTAAAGTGCAGATGCGGGAATTCGGTATTACCTGACAGGCCGATCAGCCCGATGCGGTCGCCGGTTGCCAAAGGCTGACCCGGACGGACGCCGATGCTGCCCTGGCGGAGGTGGCTGTACTGGGTCTGCCAGTCGTTGCCATGATCGATCACCACCGCGTTGCCGGCATCTTTGCCATTCGGTGCGGTCCGTTCGGCTACGCTGACATCGGCTTCGCCATCGCGGATACGCAGCACCGTTCCAGGCGCGGCGGCAACGACGGTAAAGCCGGTTCGCATGTCGGCCATCGTCCGCAAGCGGATATCGATCCCATCATGCCCATTGGTCGTCAGCAGTCCGCAATGATAGTCGCGGCGACCGGGACCGGGATCGTGATCGACCAGTTTCTGGATCAGGCAGGATTGGCCGACGACGCATTCGACGGGAAAGCCAAGCGCAGGAGCAGCGTCCGCGGGTGGCGCCTGCAACGCTGCCATCGCCAGCGAAAAGGAGAGGAGGAACGCATGCATCATGATCGGGCTCTCGATATGGTCGACATGCTCGCTGCGCGAAGGGAAGAGCGTTGAAACTTCGACGCCGGCCGCCGCCAGGGGGCGTGGCGGCGGACACGGCTAGCCAGCGGGAGCTGACCGAACTCGAAGATCTACCAAGTGTCGGAGGACAAAACTGCCACCGGGTCGTCGATAGAACTCTTACTTTTCTTACACCCTGTCTCTGCAGACCTGCTCGGCTAAAGCAGGCTTCGTTAGGATGATTCTTGCCCTGTCATCCTTGTGTCAAAATTGGCGGAAAGCGCGGTTTCCTGCCATTCCCTGATGGGGACATTGCAAATATTGGTGAGCGTCCACGATGCTATTGTGTTGCGGCATCGACGAAATATCTTGGCACCCGAATGCAAAAAGGAGGGCAGGCCGCGGCCTGCCCTCCAGTTAGCAGAGGTCCGTCGAGGAGTGGCTCCCCGTACGAAGCCTTGTCCTCAGACGAACGTGATCATGTCGTAGGACGCATTGCCCTGGCTGTACGCGTTGAGCGCCGCAACCGAGTCATAGGCACCGAGGGCAGCCAGCGCTGCGATCGGAGCCGAAGCGCCTTCCCAGAAGTCCTCGATCAGGACCGCACCGGCTGCGGTGAAGACGTACACGTCGAGCGCATCGCCTTGGCCGTCCCAGTCCCCGGTGACCACACCAACATCGACCGCGGGATCGAAGCCAGCGTCGACGTCGAAGACCAGCGTGTCGCGGTTCGCGAGATTGAAGTCGCGGCCCGATCCCAGGCTGAACGGCGCACCGATGACATCATTGCCAAAGCCCGGCGATGCATCGGTCGAGTCGAAGCGGAACAGATCCTTGCCCGCGCCGCCCGACATATGGTCGTCGCCTTCGCCGCCGGTGATGGTGTCGTTGCCCGATTCACCTTCCAGATTGTCATCGCCAAGGCCACCATTGATGGTGTCGTTGCCGGTGTCGCCCCGGATGCTGTCGTCGCCGTCATCGCCGTTCATCACGTCGTTGCCGAAGCCGCCCGACATGTAGTCGTTGCCGTCGCCACCCGACATGGTGTCGTTGCCGCCACCCGGATTGCCCAGGTTTTCATACAGCGTGTCACCATACATGATGTCGTCGCCAGCGCCGCCCGACATATTGTCGTTGCCGGCATCACCAGCAAGCTGGTCGTCGCCGTCATTGCCGTTGACCACATCGTTGCCAGCGCCGCCATAGATCAGGTCGTCGCCGTCATTGCCCGACAGGTTGTCGGCGCCGTTGTTGCCCTGGATGACGTCGTCGTCGTCGCCACCCGAGACAACGTCGTTGCCGTCATTGCCGGTGATGTTGTCTTCGCCAGCGCCACCCGAAATGGTGTCGTTGCCGGTGTCGCCCGCGAGCAGATCGTCGCCGTCATTGCCTTCGATAACGTCGTCGCCTTCGTCACCGTTGATCGTGTCGTTGCCATTACCGCCCGAGATGAAGTCGGCATCGGTATTCTCCGGATCGAGCGGATCGAAGAAGGGATCCCCGTTGCCGCGGATCACATCGTCGCCATCGTCACCATAAAGGCTGTCGTTGCCGCCTTGGCCCCAGATGACGTCGTCACCGCCGTCGCCATGGACGAGGTCGTTGCCGTCGTTGCCGTTCAGCGTGTCGGCATCCGCACCACCGCCGATGTCGTCGTTGTCAGCACCACCCTGAACGAAGTCGAGGCCGGCGCCGCCGCGGATGAGGTCATCGCCGGCATCGCCATCGATTTCATCATCGCCATCTTCGCCGAGCAGCGTGTCATTGCCTTCGCCGCCGTCAACCTGGTCGAAACCGGTGCCGCCGAAGATCGTGTCGTTGCCGTCATCGCCCCACAGCAGATCGTCGCCGTTTTCGCCAAGGATCAGATCGTCGCCGCCCTGACCAAAGACCTGGTCGTCGCCGTCACCGCCCAAGATTACGTCGGCGTGGCCGAGCCCAGGATTGTAGCCGCTTTGGTTGTAGGCATAGTCACCATCAGCATTGCGGTTCGGCCCACCGTCGCCGAAGATGACATCGTTGCCCGCGCCGCCATTCAATAGGTCGACACCGTTCGAGTTGGTACCGCCGTTGATGTAATCGTCGCCATCGCCGCCGGTCACGACGTCGGTTTCGGTGCCGCCATAAAGATTGTCATTGCCGGTGCCACCGTCGATGGTGTCGTTGCCAGCATTGCCTTCGATGCGGTCATCGCCCGATTGGCCGTTGAGCGTATCGTTGCCGGCATCGCCGCGGATGAAGTCGTTTCCGCCGCCACCCCAGGCCGTATCGTTGCCGGCACCACCGAGCAATGTGTCGTTGCCGTCAGCACCGCCATTGTCATCGCCGGTATAGACGACGTTTCCGGGTCCGACGACGACGAACGACGCCTGGTCGCCGATCAGCGTGTCGTTGCCGGCGCCGCCATCGACACGATCATTGCCGCTCCGGCCGATGACATTGTCGTCACCGGCATCGCCGTACAGATCGTTGTCGAGATTGTTGCCATAGACGGTGTCGTTACCGCCATTGCCGCGCGCATTGTACGGCAGGGTCGCGGTCGACGTGATCGCATTCAGATCGATGAAATCGACCGCATTGGTCCCCAGCACCTGACCGCGCGAGGTCGGGTTCTTGGGATTATTCGGAGCGTTTGAAGGTCCAACAGTAGGCATTTCGCTATCCTCTTCATTGGTGGGTCGCAGGGATGCGGTTTCGCCGACTCGGCTTTGCCATCCCCCCAAATGGCCACGAAAATCCGAAGCCATGACGAAGGGATATGGCGGGGCAGGGGGAGCGGACATTCCTGCTTGGGGACATGACCGACAATTTTGTGAAGTGGTTCATTTTGGGGCAGATCATCCGACGACGCGCCGATCCATTCTGACCAGGCGCGCGGATTTCTGCCGTTCCGCAGCGGGGCGGAACAAGCCTCTCGCAACGCGGATTCTGACCCTAGTTGAGCTTGCGCCCGAGCGCCGAAGATGCTGGACGCGACATAGCGGTCGACGACCCGCCGTCGAGGGCGGCGGCTCCATCAGGCGCTGGGTCGGGCATGCGGCCCAGCGACGACATTTGGGGCCGCGACGATATCGATGGGTCGGTCATCGCATTGTCGACGCTCGCCATGGTCGGTCGGCCCAGCGCCGACATTCCTGGGCGTTCGATGGGGTCGGCTCCGCAGCAGCGGCCATCGAGAATCGCCTTCGCGTCGAGCTGACCGGTCGCTGCCAGCAAACTGGCGCGCGCGACAAATTCATTGCGGTGCGCGCGCTCCAGCGTGACGCGCGCGGTCAGCAGCTCATTCTGCGCGTTCAGCACGTCGGTAAGCGTGCGGTTGCCGCCGACGGCCTCTTTCTTGATCCCTTCGGCCGCCTCCTGGGTTGCCGCCACCGCCGTCTCGGCGGCCACGATCGTGCTTTTCGCCGATTGCCAGCGCGTCCAGGCGCTCGCCACCTCCTCGGCCACCGTGCGCACTGCCATGTCGGTCTGCGACAGGCGTTGATCGCGGACGGCGCGCGCGCGGCGAACCTCGGCATGGTCGCGCGGCAGGAAAATCGGCACGCGCAGTTCCAGCCCGTAATAAAGTGACGAGCGGTCGTCGGGATATTTGCCCGTGAACGTATTGGTCGCGCCGCCGGTCAGATAGTCATAGCCGCTGACCGCATCGAGTTGCGGGAGCAAGGCACCGGTCGCAAAGCGGACGCCCGACTTGCCGGCTTGGGCATTGAGCCGCGCGGCGCGGAGCCGCGGTGCGGCGTCTTGGGCGATCTTTTGCGCAGCGGCGAGCGACGCCGGAACCGCCGCGAGCGGCGGTAGCGGCGGCACCATCGTCCCCGACTGGCCGCTGACATTGCGAAACCGGTGGCCGTTGACGCCCAGTTCTTCGGTCGCGGCGAGCACCCCGGCTTGCGAGGTCGCGAGTCGCGCGCGTGCCAGCTCTTCGTCAGTGCGCGTGGCTTCGCCGAACTCGAGGCGGCGCGATGTCGCGCGCAGTTGCTCGCCGATCGCCTCGCTCTGCGCCTGTGAATATTGCAGGATCTTGCGATTGAGATGGACGTCGGCGGCGCTGCTCAGCAGTTCCAGCAATATGTCCGAAGTGATCGCGTCGAGCCCTGCGCTGGTCGCCTCGAGTTCGGCCTTGGCGATCTTGACCCCATTGTAGGTCCGGTCGCCGTCATAGAAGCGCAGCCTTGCCTCGATCCCTGCCTGACCGGCGGTATAGCGCGCATCGTTCGTGCTGCTGCCATTCTTGATGTCGATCTCGCGGCGCTGGACGGTGCCATTTGCCTCGATCGTCGGCAGAAAGCTGGCTTCGGCAGCCTGCAGCCGTGCCGCGGCGACTCGCACCTGATGGCGCTGCGCCGCAATGTCGGGGCTGGAGATGACGACCTGACGAGCGAGTGCTGCCATCGTGCTCGACGGTGCGACGGCGGGCGACGCCGATTGCGCCAACAGCGGAGTCGCGGCGATTGCCAACGTCGCAACGGCGGCGGGCGCGCTCAGAGCGCTCGCCCAAAAAGTCCATGATTTCCGCACGTCACCCCTCCTGAATCATCCTAGATTCGAGTGCCGACCCCTCATTCTCTTGTGCACAAAGGGTAATGCGCGGCGGTGCAGGACGAAACTACCCTAACGGATATGTCCGAGGGGATAATAGACTCGATCCGCCGAATCGAAATAGACAATGGCTGTCGTTTGCAGCCGTCACGGCAGACGACGCTATCGAGAGATTCGCATCAATCGACAGCCAACGCCGGGTAGAAAATGCTTCAGGCAACCCCGGTGGGCGCGCGCGTTCTGGACCGTACTCAGAGCATCGCGCCAGACATCATGGTCGCGCGTGAATCCCCTGTGGCGAGCTTTTGGCATCGCTCCGGGAACGATGATTTTTGGGGGCCATAATGTCAGCGACCATGGAATTTTCGACGCATTATGCAGAAGCAGTTCGCGACGACACTCCGCTGTTCGAGGGGGGTGGGTTCGAGCCGCATGACGTCATGGCGGACCAGGCGCGGTCGGCCGATGTTGCGGCGGATACGCGGCGGCTTTGGCACGACTATCTGGCGCAGTTCGATATCGCATCCGCCATGCTCACCGTTACGCTTCCGGGGCCGGGTCCACAGCGTCACGCCTTTCTGATTGGTTTCGATAACATACGCGAAGATGCAGCGGCGACGCGGCGCCTGATGGCGATGATGGAGGATGTCTGGGCGCGGATCGGCGAACAGCCGGTGCATCATTTTCAGTTTTCCGGAGCCTTGTTCGGCGTGGCGCCAAAATCTGCCGACGCCGATCCAAATTCTGCCGACGCTGATCCTGCCGCCGCTGACGCAGCCGGTACTGATGCTCAGCTCTATAGCGGTATCGCCATCCAGATGAAGCGCGAGGGCAAGGCCATTCGTGCGCTGTTTTTCCGCCCGAATGGCAACGCGCAGTTCAGTGATCGCGATGCCGCCTCGTTGCAGCTGATCGCACCATTGCTCGCCGAGTCGGCGACCGGTGTGGCGCAGTTAGCGCGCCAGTCGCAGCGTTCGTCAATGCTCGAAGGGATGTTTGATCGGGTGTCGCTGGCGACGGCCTTGCTGTCAGCTGAGGGCCAGCCGTTGTTTCTCAACAGCGCAGCGACGGGTCTGGTTGAGCAACGCAAATGGCTGCTCCGCGCTGCCGATGGAACGATCGTGGCGGCTAACCCGGCGCAGGCGAAACAGCTGCGCGAGAGTATCCGGCGCGCCGCCACCGCGGCGCCCGACGCACCGGTCGAGGATGTTTTTCGGCTCGATTGCCGCGACGGCGAATGGCGACTGGCTTATGTCATTTCGGCCAAGTCGCGCACCGGCGACAGCATGACGCGCTGCGCGATGGTGATCATCATGGGGCCGGGCAAGGTCGATGCTCCGACCTCACTGCTCGAAGCGCTTGGGCTGCTGCCCTCCGAACAGCGTTTCCTGGGCCATTTCCTCAAATCGAGCAGCCTGTGCAACGCGGCCGAAGGGTGCGGCCTGTCGGAAGAGACCGCGCGGACCTATCTCAAGCGCGTGCGCGCAAAGCTGGGAGTCCACCGCCAGATGGAACTTGCCGGCTTGATCTCGGGGCTGGTGCTGCCGCTGCACGCCGCCGATAGCCCCGCATACCTGGAACGATAGGTATGGCCTGGAACCCTCTGACGCTTGGGCGGGCGTCTGCCAGTTCAGACAATCTGCTCAAAAGCCTGCTGATCCCGCAAAAGCCCATCGCGGTCCGGCTGATCCTGTTTTCGGCGATCACCAATATGGCAGCGCTCGCCATGTCGCTGTTCATGATGCAGGTTTTTGACCGCGTCCTGACCAGCCAGAGCAAGGACACCCTGTTCTTTCTGGCACTGGCGATCACGCTGGTGATCGGACTCGGCTCGATCCTCGACGGCATCCGGCAACAGGTTGCCAATCGCGTCGGCACCTGGATGGCGCAGCAATTGGGACCGACGCTGCTGCTGCGCTCACTCGAACAGCGACTGATCGCGCCGAACGTCCGGCTCGAGGCGCTGCGCGAAATGACGCAGGTCAAAAATTTCATCTCGACCCCGACGGTGTTCAGCGTCGTCGACATGCTGTGGGTGCCGTTCTACCTGCTGATCGTGTTCATGCTGCACCCGGTTTTCGGAGTGATCTCGACGGTCGGCGCTGCGACGCTGTTCGGCCTGACCTGGTACAATGAACGGATCACGCGCAATGCGATCCGCGAGACGCAGTCGCTAGCCACGAGCAACATGCAATATGCCGAATCGCTGGTTCGCAACAGCGAAGTGATCGACGCGATGGGAATGGGCAAGGACACCGTCGCGCACTGGCGCGACCGTTATGTCGCCGAAACCGAAGCGGTCGACGGGACGCAGTTTCAATCGAGCAAGATCCTCGCCTGGATGAAATTCGTCCGCAATCTGGTCCAGGTCGCTGTGCTGGGGATCGGGGCATTGCTGGTGCTCGATCAACAGCTGACCGGCGGCGCGATGATCGCCGGATCGATCCTCATCGCCCGCCTGCTTGCGCCGATCGAGGCGGCGATGAGCTATTGGAAACAATTTGTGCTGGCGCGCGCAAGCCTGCAACGCCTGTCGCGGTTTTGCGACCAGCCGACCCCGCGACCATCGCAGATGGCACTGCCGAAACCTTCGGGCAGTATGGCGATCGAAAACCTGACCTATGCGGCGCCCGGCATGAAGGGCGCGATTTTGAAGAATGTCAGCTTTGCGATCGCGCCGGGGACGTCGCTAGCTATCGTCGGACCGTCGGCATCGGGCAAGACCACTTTGTCGCGACTGCTCGTCGGGGTGCTGAAGCCGCTTTCGGGGCATGTGCGGCTCGACGGCGCCGACACCTTTGACTGGATGCGCAGCGATTTCGGGCCGAACGTCGG
The DNA here is from genome assembly GCF_016704835.1 of Sphingopyxis sp. GTDB lineage: Bacteria > Pseudomonadota > Alphaproteobacteria > Sphingomonadales > Sphingomonadaceae > Sphingopyxis. Next base: position 270,639 of record NZ_JADIZJ010000006.1, read on the forward strand.
TTATCTGCCGCAAGACGTCGAACTGCTGCCCGGATCAATCCGTGAGAATATCGGTCGGTTCCGGCCTGACGCGCGCGACGCCGATGTGATCGCGGCGGCGAAACTGGCCGATTGCCACGAGATGATCCTGCACCTCGACGGCGGCTATGATTGCGTGCTCACCGACGGGGGGCACCAGCTGTCGGGCGGTCAACGCCAGCGGATCGGGCTCGCGCGTGCGCTGTTCGGGCTGCCGCCGCTGGTGGTGCTCGACGAACCCAACGCCAGCCTCGACGCGCGCGGCGATGCCGCGCTGCTGGCGACGATCAAGAAGCTCAAGGCATTGCACATGACGACAATCATCGTCTCGCACCGCGCCAACCTGCTCGAACTGGCCGACAAGATCCTGCTGATGATGGATGGTCAGGTTGCCAAATTCGGCGACGCCCGCACCGTCGTCGACGAAATGGCGGGACGAAAGCGTGCGATTCCGACGGGCGAGGGAGCGCCGCAGGGCGATCCCGCAAAATCCAATCCGGCGATGTTCAAGCAAGGGGGAATGGAAGCATGAACATTCCCTTTCGCCTTGGCGCCGACGGCGACCCGGTGCGCCTCGCGCTGCCGTCACCCGATTACGATGTGGCGGGTCCGCGGGTGAAGGGTTCGATGCGGCTCGCGCTTGCGTCCATCGGCCTGTTCGTGCTCGCCTTCGCGATCTGGAGCTGGGCGGCGCCGCTGAATAGTGCGGCGATCGCGAGCGGGTTTCTGGAGGCAGAGGGTGGCGGTCGGCGCACGGTCCAGCATCTGGAGGGCGGGATCGTCCGGCAGTTTCTGGTCAAGGAAGGGCAGGAGGTGCGCGCCGGCGAGCCGCTCATACTGTTCGATGCGACCCAGAATGATGCGTCCGATGCCGCCTTGCGTTCGAGCTTTTTCGGCCTGTTGGCGCAGGACGCGCGGCTGACCGCCGAACGGCTCGGCCTCCCGACCGTAAATTATCCGGCCGAGTTGCTGGCCGCAGCCAGCGACCCGGAGGTCAAGGAGATTATCGCTGCGTCGAACGCCGAATTTGCCTCGCGGCGACGCGGCCTGTCGGAACAGGCACAGATCCTGTCGCAGCGGATCGGTCAGTCGAACGCTGACATCAGAAGTTCCGGCGCCCAGATCGCGGCGCTGGCCGATCAGGCGAAGCTTCTCGACGACGAACAAATGGGCGTGGACATGCTGGTCGATGAGGGGCTGGAGCGCAAATCGCGGCTGCTCGCGCTGCAACGGCAAAAGGCGCTCGTCGATGGCGAGCGCGGTAAGCTGACCAACAACCTCGATCGGCTCCGCGACACGATCGGTGAGACGCGTGCCCAGATGGTTTCGCTGCGCGGGCAAATGGTGCTCGAGGCGGCAGGCCAGCAGCGCCAGGTTCAATTGCAGATCGCCGAGGCGCGCGAAAAACTGAAGGTCAGCGGTGATATTCGTGCTCGGCAACAGGTGATCGCGCCGGTCGCCGGCCGTGTGGCCAATCTGCGACTGATCACCCCCGGCGGCGTCATCGGGGCGGGGCAGCCAATCCTCGACATTGTGCCGACGTCGGAGAAAATTGTCGTGTCGGCGCGCCTGCGGCCAATCGACATCGACATGGTCCACCGCGGGCTGAAGGCGGAAATCAAGCTCACCCCATATAAGGCGCGCGTGATCCCGAATCTGCTCGGCACCGTCAAGGAAGTCAGCCCCGACGCGATCTATGACAAGGACGCGCAGCAGATCTATTACAAGGTGATCGTCGAGATATCGGCCGCGCAGCTTAAAAAATATCCCGATGTCCAGTTGATGTCGGGAATGCCTGCCGAAGTCTATATCGACCTGGGATCGAGTTCGCTGATGCAATATCTGTTCCAGCCGATGATCGACAGTTTCAATCGGTCCTTCCGGGAAGGATAACCCCGACGCGGCTTTGGCAAAGGTGTGAGCTGGGGACCAGCCAGCAAAGAGGGGGAAGAGGTTGGCGGGATACGGAATATTGTTCCGGGGCATTCATCAGGCGGTGCAGGGCACCGCGCTGGGTGTCGCGGTCATGTTCGGTATTGGCGAGACGACGCCGCTGCATGCGCGCGAACCAGTGATCCTCCAGTCTTCGCCTCATCCGGCTCTTCGTCAGTCCACCGCGATGGCGCGGGTGCTGTTGCTGGCCGACGGACAGCCGCTCCACCGCCGACCGCCGCTTATTGCGACGATGCCGCGAACGGCGGAGTCCAGCGATTTTGCTATGGCGGTGCCGATTGCGCCAGCGCTCGATGAAACAACATGGCTCGCCTCTCGTCCGATTGCCGAAGACGATCCCGGCCTGCGCGCGCCGTTTCGAGTCGATTGGGACGCACCAATCGCGCCGAAGATAGTCGCCGCTAAGAATGCGGCCGCCGTAGAATTTTCCTCGCCCGCCACATCTGAACCCGTTGCGGCGCAAGCAGCAGCAGCGCCAGGGCTCTTCTCCGCGTTCGTCGCTGACGTATCCGCCGCACCTTGGCTGGAAGACAATAGCGCGCACCGCCAGGCGCTCATCGCCCGGGGCGCCGACGCGCGACACAGCGATGGATGGGCTTGCCGCGACTGTCCTGGCGGCGTTGGAAAAGCGCGTGCAAGCAAGAGCCCGTCACCCCTGATACAGGCTGATAGCAGCGTTCGGAGCGCCAAGGCGACCAAGCACAGCCGCGCGTCGCGCGCGCCGGCGAAGTCGGTTCCAACGGGCCTGAAGCCGACCTTCACGACGCGTTTTCCGCCGACATCGCCCGCCATCGCTTTCGACGCAGCCGCGCTGCCCGCCGACATGGTCCATCTGGCGTGCGTCGTTGCGGCCCAGAATCGCATCGGGCCGCCCTGTTTTGCGATCGGCGGGACCAAAGCCATGGGCCGGAAAGCAGCGCAGAGCATGCGCCGATTTCCTGCATTCGACGCCGATGTCTCGGCCGCCCCCTGGCTCGGCGATCCGGGCGCGCGCCGCGCAGCCCTGGGCGCGCGACCCGATGCATCAAAGCTGGGAATGGCGCCTGCCGATCGTGAAGATGAGGGCGAAAGCGAAGCGGATACGATAGCCGACAGTGCCATGGGCATCGACGGCGCGGATGGCCAGGCCAGCGAAGCCGACTTGCTGTCGATCAAGACGCTGCCGCGCGGCGGCCTCGCCTTCTCGGGCGGCTATTCGTCGCTCGAAGGCCCGGTTGGAACGGTGAAGATCGCGCGGACCAATATCGGCGCGCCCGGGCGCGACATCACTGCGTCGGCGCGCTATTCCAAAATCCAGCGGCAAGTGGAGTTCGGGGTCGCCGACGCCAATTTCATGGGCAGCAAGCTGTCGATAGCTCCGACCTTCTTCTATTCGCAATCGACCGCCGTCGGGTTCGATGAACAGGAAAAATCTTCGGTCTTCCGGCAAACCGCGCGCGGCGTGAATTTCTATCTCGGCAAACAGCTTCGCCGCGGGTTGCGCGTTGCGGCGAATTACCGATATTCGGATGAGGATTTCCTGATCCGACAAAAAATGCACAGTGCGATGTTGGCTTGCACGGCAGCCCCTTTTGCAACGCGCTTGGTCAGTCGACCAGTTCCGTGGTCAGCGTCTCGCTCAGCCTTGATCGCCGAGACAGTGCGGTTGACCCCAGGCGTGGGTTCCAGTTCCGCGTGACCCAGGACGTCGCCGGGCCTGGCGGCACGACCCGCTACCTGCGCACGCGTGTCGGTGGCACGTTCCATCACCGGCTCGGCGGCAGTCTGGACGTCTCGCTGGGCCTCGAGGGCGGACTGATGAAGCCGATTGGTGGCCGCGAAATTCCGCTGTTCGATCGCTTCTATATCGGCGGCAACAGCATGCGCGGCTTCGACCTGCGCGGCATCGGGCCAAAGGTCGTACCGCTGACCGCGCCGGCCGGACTGACGACAGCAGTTGGCGGCCGCGCCTATTATGTGGGGCGGCTCGAAATGTCGTTTCGGCTTGACGGCGCGATGGACAGGTTCGGCGTGTCGCCTAGCGTATTTGTTGATGCCGGTTCGGTTTTCGGTGCCGCAAAAGCCGAGCTTTTGCCAGGCGAGCGGCTGATCGGCAATTCGGCCAAGCCGCGGGTTGCGGTGGGCGTTGGCCTGTCGTTCAACGCCGGGCCCGGGAAACTGCGGTTTAATATCGCCCAACCCGTGGTGCGTCAGCAGGGCGATCGGGCTAAGAGCTTCTCGATCGCGCTGGGAACCGCCTTCTAAACGCAGGCGACGCCGCCCGGATCAGGCTGACTGTGCAATGGCGGGACTTGCAGAATTTTGCGTGTCCCCATCAGGGAATGGCAGAAAACCGGGATTTCTTTCACATCTACATCCATCGTGGCGCGTTATTTGAGGGGGGCGTCAATGGATAGCAATGTCATCGGCAAAATCGGCGTCACTTCAAGTCGTCAAGACCTCTGGGCACCTTCTGCTCGATCGTGCGCGCTTTGCGCGGTGCACCCGCAATGAGCGCCTCTGCCCACCCCATTGAATATGAAATGATCGAGCCCTTGCCGACGCGGCTGCGCCGGTTTCGCGAGCAATGCGGCATTAGCCGGTCAGAGCTTGCGATGCGGACAGGCCTGAGCCGGCCGACAATCTGGGCGTGGGAGTCGGGCAAGACCCAGCCGCGCCTCAGCAACTTGCGCGTGCTCGCCAGCGTGCTTGGCATTTCGCAGATCGAACTCGTCGGCGGTCTCGAGGCTGCCGTCCCTGATGAGGAGGTCGATATGATGCTCTCGACGAACTGGGATCAAGGTGAGGTCCCGGCAGGCCTCGCCAATCCGCAGCGACTCAGCATCATGATCTATGCCGCGAAACTCAGCATCGCAGCCCTGGCTGGGATCAAGCCCCAGAATGTGAAGATTTCGATCGAACTTTGAACCGCGCCGCAGTGGCTATTGGCGATAGGCGCCGACCCCTTCGCCCAGATACTGGTTGTTCGCCTCGCGCTGCGCCGCCGCCGCATCGTCATAGAGAAAGGGCAGGAACGCATAGCGACGCCCGCGGGAAACCGGTGTCGCCTCGTGGAGCAGGCCGCAGCCAAAGACGATCGCGCCACCCGGCGGAGGGCGATAGGTTCGCGTGCCGAATTCAGGAAACCGCAGCTCGCCCCCGTCGAAATCGTCGTTGAGGTTGATCGTAACCGCAAAGCGGCGGTGCGCGGTGCCCCTCGTCGTATTGTCGCGGTGCGCGCGAAAATGACCGCCGACCGATGCCTCGTAACAGGCGACGATGTACCGCTCCATCCGTGTTGCCTCGAAGTTGAAGGCACGGTGGATGATGGGGCGCAGGCAATGATTGACCCGCGCGCTGAGCATCTTGCACAATTCCTGGTCCTTGATCGTGACATCGGACCGGCGCTTGTGGCCATGATCAATGATCGAGACGGTCTTGCCATCGACTTCGCGCATGAAACCCGAATCCTCGCCGCCTTCGGCATCATAGATATCGATCAGCGTTTTGCAGGTGGCCTGATCGAACACCCGCGGCACCAGCAGCACTGGCGCCCAATCTTCGGGCGTGCCTTCGCCGATCAGTTTGTCAGCCAGCGATAACGCGGCATGCATATCACGGATGAGAAATCGCCCCGCAACCCGCAACTGGCGATCAAGGATCATGACATATGGTTCGTAGAGGACGGAATCGGCACGGCTCGCACCATATACCGCACTGACGGCGCGATCATCGTCGAGGATGTAGCGGATGCCGGGAAGCCGGGTCTCAATCCTGTCGGCGGGCTGGTCGTCGGGGTCGGTCGTGATACCGAAAAAGCAGCATTGCCGGTCGTCGAACCGGTCGGCGCCCCCGATGAGTATGTCGTGCGCTGATTTAACCTCGGGTGTCGCAGCCGACCCCATGAAGAACAGGACAACCACGCGGCCCGCGACTGTGTGAAAACTATATCGAGCGTTCACATCCAGAACATGCGCCTTGAACCAAGGTGCTGGCGAACCGAGCACTGGCTTCGGGATTGAATCGGCGCTCGTCCGCAATTGTATCATCGACTTGCCCCCGCCCCCGCGTGATGCCATCGCTTTTTAGCATTCAGAAGTAATGGGTACAAGCACCGTGACCGTGAAAAGGCGTGCAAACTGATGGCCTTGTTTTCCGTGTGTCGCGAGCGTTGCTCTCAGTGTCGCCAAGGGGGCGAGCCGCCAGACCGCGTGTCGGTAAGGCAGCGTCCAGCACCGCGAAGCGAAATGGGCATCTTCAATCCACTGGCATATTGACCGCGATCAATGACCTGGCTCCCGGCATCGCCTCATATTCCTGCTTTCGCAGGAGATTTGACGTGCGCAACATCTTGATTCACGCCGACGATGGTCCCGGAATGGCAGCGCGATTGGAGAGCGGCCTGGCAATCGGGCGGAGGCACCAGTCACATCTTGATCTGGTGATCAGTTCGCCGTTTCAACAGTTTATCGCGACCGATCCTTTCGGCGGCATGTATCTGGCGGGCGATCAGTTGCGCAAGGCGCAGCAGGCGGACCAGGCGCTCGACCGGCGGTTGCGGGTCGAGCTCGAACGCGAAGATGTGCCTTGGGAGGTGCGGATATCCGACGGCGATGTTCTGGCAACATTGACGCTGGCTGCAACATTGGCAGATCTTGTGATTGTCTCGCTGGGTACCGCCGATCGTCGCCGCAGCTTCACTCCTCCGATGATGGCGGGCGATCTGGCGATGGCAGTGCCCGCGCCGGTGCTTGCCATTCCCGAGCCGTGCGGTCCGATCGATCTCGACGCGCCGGTGATGGTCGCTTGGAATGGCAGCGCCCAGTCGGCGCATGCACTGCGTGCGGCCGTCCCGCTGCTTCGCGATGCGCGGCAGGTCGTTATGGTCACGATCGGCCAGGACGATGGTCAGGTGGCCGCCGACGACGCGCTGCGTTACCTTTCGCGGCACGAAATTCATGCCGAGCTTCGCAAGGTGGAGCGCAGCGTCGAGACGGTCGAAGAGGCGATCGAGCGAACAGCGCGGGAGATCGGCGCAGGTCTGATCGTGATGGGCGCATTTGGCCACACCCGTCTGCGCGAGACGTTTTTTGGCGGCGTGACGCGCTATCTGCTTGAATCGGCATCCGCCCCGTTGCTGCTCGTGCACTGACCGGCCGCCGGCCGCTCCGCTTCCCAAATCAACCGGACTGCTGTACGGCGGCGGCATGACCGATTGTTCCGCCTGCGTTGTCCGCAACCGCGCGATTTGCGCCAGCCTCGACGCGACAGAAATTCTCGTTCTGGGCAAGATGGGGCGCAAGCAAAAGGTCCGCCAAGGTCAGACGTTGCTGTGGGAAGGCGACGGCGCGCCGGTCGTCGCCAATGTCCTGACCGGGGTGTTGAAGCTGGTTGTGTCGACCGCCGATGGCCGCGAACAGATCGTCGGAGTGGTGTTCCCCTCCGACTTCATTGGCCGCCCGTTCGGCAAGGAAAGCCCCTACACCGTCACCGCGATGACCGATGCCGAAGTGTGCATCTTCAACCGCAACAATTTCGACGAATTCGCCAGCTCGTCCGAAAAAGTTGCATCGTTCCTGCTCGAAATGTCCGAGCGCTTGTCGGGGCAGGGATGCGATGCAGAGGTTGCAGAGGGTGGTTTCGAGCTTCCTTTCGGGCGCCAGCAGATTGCCGACATCCTGGGATTAACGATCGAAACGACGAGCCGTCAGCTGACCAAAATGCGCGCCGACGGTGTCGTCGATCTGCCATCACGCCGCGAGATCGTCATCAACGACCGCGCGGCAATGTTGGACATGGCAGGCTGATTCTACCGCCGGCGCCGGTTGGGGAAGCTCAAAAGCGGAAGGCGATTCCGGCGCTGACGACCCAGGGATCGAGTTTGTGCCGCGTCCGCAGCACTTCGGTCGTACCGGCGAACCAGCGCGCAGTGGACCGCATGTAATAGCGTTTGGCGTCGAACGTAACCGACAGACCCTTGGCATTCACCGGGACATCGATGCCGGCCTGCAACGCCATCCCGAGCGAATCTCCCATCTTCTGCCGCGTCGCCCCCAGCGCAACCGCAGTCGCACCGGGCTTTTCGTCGATGAAGATGAAATAGCTCGGACCCGCGCCGACATAGGGCTGCACGCCGCCATCTTTGCCGAAATGATATTTCAGCGTGAGCGTTGCGGGGACAATATTGGCGTTGGACACCAACCCGGCACCTGCCAGGGCGCCGCGGCCGACGACATCATGCTGGGTAACGCCGGCGATCGTCTCGACCGATAAATTGTCGGTAACGAAATATTCGACCGCAACCGTCGGCACAACATTGTCGTCGGCCTTGGTCTGCGTGCCGGCCGGCAGGCCGATCAGGTCGAGCTTCACATCCTTGATCTTGCCGTCAGGCGCGACATAGGTCGCGAGCAGCTTGAACTGGACGTCGCCGCTTTTTGCCGCGGCTTGCCCGGGGATCGCCAGCGTGGCGACTAACGCGGCGAGGGGGAGATATCGGGTCTTCATGAGTTTTGGCTCCTATTGTTGATGAAGCCGTCCCTGCGCTGGATGCCAACGCGCCGCATTGATGAAGCGCAAGCAATTCGTTGATCCCGATCAATGTTTCGCGGTTCCCGCACGTCCAAGAGCGAAGCGAAGCGCGGCCCGAAGGCCGCACCAAGCGGGGACAAGCATATGGACGGTCTGGTACTCAAAGCGGGCGGCTGGCTGGCGCTGGCGCTGCTCGCGCTGGTGATGGCGGCGCTCGCGGTCGATGCCCCTTTTGCTGTGCATATGGGCATCGTTGCTGTCGCCGCACTGACCGTGCTGTGGGCGACCGTCTCGCGGGCCGACTATGGCGCGATGGCGCGCGGCCTGCTGAAGATGCCCGCCAACGAAAGCACCTATGATGACGACCCGATCCGCTGGGGCGTCATCGCGACTTTGTTCTGGGGCATCGCCGGGATGGCAGCCGGCCTGTTCATTGCGCTGCAGCTGGCTTTCCCGGCACTCAACTTCAACCTCGAATTCACGACCTTCGGACGGATCCGGCCGCTCCACACCTCGGCAGTGATCTTCGCCTTCGGTGGCAACGCGCTGATCGCAACGAGCTATTATGTCGTCCAGCGCACCTGCCGCGCCCGGCTCGCTTTTCCCAAGCTCGCCCGCTTCGTATTTTGGGGTTACCAGCTGTTCATTGTCCTGGCGGCGACCGGCTATCTGATGGGGATCACCGAGGCGCGCGAATATGCCGAGCCCGAATGGTATGTCGACCTTTGGCTGACCGTCGTCTGGGTCGCCTATCTGGCGGTTTTTGTCGGCACAATCGTCAAGCGCCGCGAACCACATATCTACGTGGCGAACTGGTTCTACCTCAGCTTCATCATCACCATCGCGATGCTCCACATCGTCAACAATCTGTCGATGCCGGCCAGCATCTTTGGCTCGAAAAGCTATGCCGCCTTTGCCGGGGTGCAGGATGCGCTGACCCAATGGTGGTACGGGCATAACGCGGTCGGTTTTTTCCTGACCGCCGGCTTCCTCGCGATGATGTATTATTTCGTGCCGAAGCAGGCCGAGCGACCGGTCTATAGCTACCGCCTGTCGATCATCCACTTCTGGTCGCTGATCTTCCTCTACATTTGGGCGGGGCCGCACCATCTACATTACACGGCTCTGCCCGACTGGGCGCAGACGCTCGGCATGGTGTTCTCGATCATGCTGTGGATGCCGAGCTGGGGCGGGATGATCAACGGCCTGATGACGCTCAACGGCGCGTGGGACAAGATCCGCACCGACCCGATCATCCGCATGATGGTGATGGCGCTCGCCTTTTACGGAATGAGCACCTTCGAAGGACCGATGATGTCGATCAAATGGGTCAACTCGATGTCGCATTACACCGACTGGACGATCGGTCACGTCCACAGCGGCGCGCTCGGCTGGAACGGCATGATCACCTTCGCCTGCATGTATTATCTCGTGCCGCGCCTGTGGGGGCGCCCGCGTCTCTACAGTCTGCGCATGGTGAACTGGCACTTCTGGCTCGCGACCGTGGGGATCGTTTTCTACGCCGCCTCGATGTGGGTCGCCGGCATCATGCAGGGTTTGATGTGGCGCGAATATGGGGCCGACGGCTACCTCGTGTACAGCTTTGCCGAGAGCGTCGCTGCAATGCACCCCATGTACCTGATCCGCGCGACGGGCGGGCTGCTCTATCTCGCCGGTTTCCTGATCATGATCGTCAACGTCTGGGCGACGCTCGCCGGGCGGGTGCGCAATGAAAAGCCGATGACCGAAACCCCATATAACGCCGCTGCGGATCGCCCGCTCGCGCCTGTTCCCGCCGCATAAGGAACCCGAACAATGGTCACCCCACCCGCTGAAAAGCGACTGAGCCACAAGAAGCTCGAGCGTAACGTCAGCCTGCTCGGACTGTTCGCGCTCGTCGCGGTCGCGATCGGCGGCATCGTCGAGATCGCACCGCTGTTCTGGATCGACAATACGATTGAGAAGGTCGACGGCATGCGGCCCTATACGCCGCTCGAGCTTGCCGGGCGCAACATCTACATGCGCGAAGGCTGCTACACCTGTCACAGCCAGATGATCCGCCCCTTCCGCGACGAGGTCGAACGCTATGGCCATTACAGCCTCGCCGCCGAGAGCATGTATGACCATCCGTTCCAATGGGGGTCTAAGCGCACCGGACCTGATCTGGCGCGCGTCGGCGGTCGCTATTCTGACGAATGGCACAAGGCGCATCTGATCGACCCGCGCAGCGTCGTGCCCGAATCGATCATGCCGCCCTATGCCTTTCTGGCCGAGCGCGACCTCTATACCGGCGACATGCAGAACGATCTTACGGCGCTGTCGCGGGTTGGCGTGCCGTACAGCAAGGCAGCCATTGCCGCCGCCAATGACGATGTGAAGGCGCAGGTCGATCCGGCTGCAGGCATCGATCTGCAAAAGCGCTATCCGAAAGCGCAGGTGCGCGATTTCGATGGCAATCCCGATCGTCTCTCCGAAATGGATGCGCTGATCGCCTATCTCCAGATGCTGGGCACACTCGTCGATGTCGAAAAGGCGGCCCCGCAGGATCAGACTGCCGTGCCTGCCGGGCCGCAGGAGAAGGCGCGATGAGTTACGACGCGCTCCGTCATTTCGCCGACAGCTGGGGCTTGCTCACGATGGCGATCCTGTTTCTTGCCCTTGTGACCTGGCCGTTTCGCAAGGGCGCACGCCGCCACAATGAAGAGGCTGCAACGATGATCTTCAAGGAAGACGACCATGGCTGACCGCAAACGCATCGACGAAGCCACCGGGACGAGCACCGTCGGTCATGAATGGGACGGCATCGAAGAGCTCAACGCGCCGCTGCCGCGCTGGTGGCTGTGGACCTTCTACGCCTCGATCGTCTGGGCCGCCGGTTATGTCGTCCTCTATCCGGCTTGGCCGATGCTCCACAGCGCCACGCAGGGCGTGCTGGGGTGGAGCAGCCGTGGCGCATTGGAGCAGGCGATGCAGGCGAACGCCGTGCGCCGCGCGCCGATCAACACGGCCATTGCGGCGACGGCGCTGACCGATCTGCCTGCCAAGCCCGAACTGATGCAGGCAGCGGTGCAAGGCGGGGCCGCAGCGTTTCGTGTCCACTGCGTCCAGTGCCACGGGGCGGGCGGTGCGGGGGTGAAAAAACTCTACCCCAGCCTGACCGACGATGACTGGCTGTGGGGCGGCGATCTGGCGAGCATTGAATATACGATCACCCACGGCATCCGAAACCCCGACCATAGGGCAACGCGCACCAGCCAGATGCCGGCGTTCGGGCGCGACGGCATTCTGGATGCGGCACAGCTCGCCGACGTCGTCAGCCATGTCCGCGTGATCAGCAAACAGGAAAAGCCGACGGCAGCCTCGGCGCGCGGCGATGTGCTGTTCCAGGCGAATTGTGCCGTCTGCCACGGCGCAAGCGGCGCAGGGAATCGCGGCCTCGGAGCGCCGAAACTGACCGACTCCGTGTGGCTCTACGGCGGCGATCGCGCCAGCCTGGCCGCGACGATCACGCAGCCGCGCAACGGCGTCATGCCGCGTTGGGGTGACCGGCTCGACCCGGTGACGGTCAAGATGCTCGCGACCTACGTCTATTCGCTGGGTGGCGGCGAGAAAGCGGCGGCGCCTGCGGCGGTTTCGATATCCGAAGGGCAGGGAGTCGATGGCCAGCCCTGAAGACCTAATCGATCCTCCCGCTGCGCTGTACGAGGCGCGTAAGGGCGTTTACCCCAAAAAGGTCGATGGTCCCTTCCGCCGCTTCAAATGGGCGATCATGGGGATCACACTCGCAATTTATTATGGCACGCCATGGATCCGCTGGGACCGCGGACCATATGCGCCTGATCAGGCCGTGCTCGTCGACCTCGCAAACCGGCGGTTCTACATGTTCCAGATCGAAATCTGGCCGCATGAATTTTATTATGTCGCCGGCTTGCTCATCATGGCGGGGATTGGTTTGTTTCTCGTTACCAGCGCGGTAGGGCGCGCCTGGTGCGGCTATGCCTGCCCGCAAACGGTGTGGACCGACCTGTTCCAGCATGTCGACCGGCTGGTCGATGGCGACCGCAACGCACAGGTGCGGCTGGCGAATGGTCCGTGGACGGCGGAAAAGGTCGCGAAGCGCGGCTTCAAATATGCGATTTATCTCGCCATCGCCTTCTGGACAGGTGGTGCGTGGATCATGTATTTCGCCGATGCGCCGACGCTGACCGTGGATTTCTGGAGCGGGCAGGCGGCACCGGTCGCCTATGGCACTGTCGCCGTTCTCACCGCAACGACCTTCATCCTCGGTGGTTTTATGCGCGAGCAGGTGTGCATCTATATGTGCCCTTGGCCGCGCATTCAGACCGCGATGATGGACGAAAAATCGTTGCTGGTAACTTACAAGGACTGGCGCGGTGAACCCCGCGGCAGCGTCAAAAAGGCGCAGGCCCACCCCGGCGCGTTCGGCGATTGCGTCGACTGCAACCAGTGCGTCGCGGTGTGTCCGACCGGCATCGACATTCGCGAAGGACCGCAGATCGGCTGCATCACCTGCGCGCTTTGCATCGACGCGTGCGACGATGTGATGGGGCAGATCGGGCGACCGCGCGGGCTGATCGATTATTGCACGCTCGACGATGCGGCGGTCGAAAAGGCGGGCGGCATCGGCAAGCCCGTTCGCAGGACATTGTTCCGCCCCCGCACGCTCGCCTATTTCGGCGTTTGGTGCGCGATCGGCGCCGCGATGCTGTTTTCGCTCGGTCAGCGCACTCGGCTCGACCTCGCGGTTCAGCACGAGCGCAGCCCGCTCTATGTCCAGCTGTCGGACGGCCATATCCGCAACAACTACACGCTGAAGCTGCGCAATATGGAAACGCGCCCGCGCCGTGTCGCGGTGACGGTGCATGGGCTGTCAAGCGCCGCGCTGTGGACCGAGGCGGGATCTCGTGAAACCGCACAGCAGCGGGTCGAAATTGCGCTCGCGCCCGACAGCGTCACGCGCGTGAGATTGTTCGTCGCGGCGCCGGGCGAGGGACCGGTGCGGCAGGATTTCACCATTGCGACCCGCGGCCTTGACGGCGATCCGCGCGGTGACAGCGACACCATCCAGTTCGACCGGCCGGAGGCAGGACGATGACCGGCAATTCGGCCCGCAAGGCGTTCACCGGCTGGCACATGACTGCCATCCTTGTCAGTTTCTTTGCTGTCGTCATCGCCGTCAATTTCACCATGGCGCGGCTGGCGATGTCGACCTTTGGCGGTACGGTGGTCGAAAACAGCTATGTGGCGAGCCAGCACTATAACGTCTGGCTCGCGCGCGCGGCGGCGCAGGACCGGCTGGGATGGACCCCGACGGTAACACTCGATGTCCACCGGCGCGTTCGCGTTGAAATTCGCAAGGATGACCGGCCGCTCGCAGGCGTCCGCGTGGCTGCTACGGCCAGTCATCCGCTCGGGCGCTCGGCTCCCACCACGCTGCGTTTCGTCGCGGCGACAGGGGGCGCATGGCGCTCGGTCGAGCCGCTGGCGGTGGGGCGCCAGCGGCTCGACATCGGCGTCGTCAAGGGCGCGGATGCGGCGCGCTACCGGATCGACCTGCAATGACCGCCGTTGCCGCTCTCATCGAACGCGATTTCGCGGTTCCTGACATTCGCTGCGCGGGTTGTATCGCCAAGCTGGAGCAGGGACTGGTGCGCGATTGTCGCATCGCGACCGCGCGCGTCAACTTTACCGAAAAGCGCGTGCATCTGTCGTGCGTTCCCGATGCCGAGCTGCCCGACCTGATTGGGGCCTTCATGGCGTTGGGTTTCGAGGCGCATCCCATTGGCGACGCCTTGGGCGACGCCGATCCCGCAGCGGCGGGCAGCCGCGAACTGCTGCGCGCGGTCGCGGTCGCGGGCTTTGCGATGATGAACATCATGCTGCTGTCGGTGTCGGTTTGGTCGGGTGCCGCGGGTGCGACACGCGACCTGTTTCACTGGCTGTCGGCGATGATCGCGCTGCCGACGATCGCCTACGCCGGGCGACCGTTCTTTCGCTCTGCATGGCGTGCGCTGCGCCATCGCCAGACGAATATGGACGTGCCGATCAGCATCGGGGTACTGCTCGCCAGCGCGCTCAGCCTCTATGAAACCGCGACGCACGGCCCGCACGCCTATTTCGACGGCGCGGTGATGCTGTTGTTTTTCCTGCTGTGCGGACGCTGGCTCGACAGCGTGATGCGCGATCGCGCCCGCGGCGGTATCACCGCTCTGCTGCGCAATATGGGCACCGGCGCGATGGTGCGCGGCGACGATGGCAAGAGCCGATGGGTCGATGCGACAGTGCTGGAGCCTGGCATGGTGATGCTCGTCGCGGCGGGGGAACGGCTGGCGGCGGATGGTGCCGTTGCCCGCGGATCCAGCCGTCTCGACTTGTCGCTGCTCACCGGCGAGAGCGCGCCGCAGCTTGTCCGCCCCGACGACCGGGTACATGCCGGTACGCTCAATCTCGACGGACCACTTGAGGTCAAGGTGTCGGCAGCAGGCGCCGACACCGCGCTGGCCGATATCGCCCGCCTGATGGGCGAGGCGGCACAGGGCAAGTCGCGTTACGTCCGCATCGCCGACCGCGCTGCCCGGCTCTACGCCCCCGCGGTCCATGCACTGGCCTTGCTGGCGTTTGTGAGCTGGATGGCTATCGGCGCAGGCTGGCATCAGAGCCTGCTGATCGCGGTGGCGGTCCTGATCATCACCTGCCCTTGCGCGCTCGGGCTGGCGGTGCCGGCGGCGCAGATCGTTGCGGCGGGTGAACTGATGCGTATCGGGATACTCGTCAAAGATGGATCGGCGCTCGAGCGACTCGCCGAGGTTGACCGGGCGATGATCGACAAGACCGGGACGCTGACGCTGGGGCGTCCCGAAGCCTGCGACCTCGAACGGCTTGATCCCGAGGTTCAGTCGCTGGCGCTGGCGCTCGCACAGGCCAGTCGCCATCCGCTGAGCGAGGCATTGACGCGCGGACTCCAGAGGCTCGACGTTCCGCGCGCCGATGTGCATTCGATCGGAGAAACGCCCGGCTTTGGTGTTGAGGCGCGCTGGCAGGATCGGATCGTCACGCTCGGCCGTCCGAGCGGCACCGTCGAAGGCGACGCGCTCGCCACCCAATTGTCGATCGATGGCGTGCAAGTGGCAACGATCCGTTTTGCCGACCGCTTGCGCCCCGATGCGCGCGCCGCCATCGATGCGCTGCGCGCCGACGGTATCGACGTGTCGATCCTCAGCGGCGACCGCGCTGCGGCGGTTGCGCCTGTCGCCCGC
The DNA here is from genome assembly GCF_016704835.1 of Sphingopyxis sp. Lineage (GTDB taxonomy): Bacteria > Pseudomonadota > Alphaproteobacteria > Sphingomonadales > Sphingomonadaceae > Sphingopyxis. Next base: position 286,397 of record NZ_JADIZJ010000006.1, read on the forward strand.
GAACTGGCGATGACCGCGCAAACCGGGATGAGCCCGCAGGACAAGCTGGCCGCGCTCGCGCGGCAAAGCGCCACGCACAAGGTGCTGATGATCGGCGACGGGCTCAACGACGGTCCAGCGCTCGCGGCGGGGCATGCGTCGATGGCGCCGGGTTCGGCGAGCGATGTCGGCAAGAACGCCTCGGACTGTGTCTTTCTCGGCGATCGCTTGATGCCGATCGTCGCAACGCTTCGCATGGCGCGGCGGACACAGGCGATCGTTCGTCAGAATTTCCTGCTGGCAATCGGTTACAACGTGATCGCCGTCCCGCTGGCTTTTCTTGGCTTCGTTACGCCATTGGTTGCCGCGCTGGCAATGTCAGGTTCGTCGCTGCTCGTCGTAGGCAACGCGATGCGGCTGAAAAGGACGATCCGGTGAACGGTCTCGCGGTCCTGATCCCGATCGCGCTCGGGCTTGGCTTGCTGGGGCTGGCCGCCTTTTTCTGGTCGTTGCGCCGCGGCCAATTCGACGATTTGGACGGTGCGGCGCTGCGGATATTTGTCGAAGATGAAGAGGATCGTGCTGCATGATCGGTCGCACGCTTGCCTCCCTTGCGGCAACCGCCGGACTTGCCCTGGCGCCGCTGGCTGGCGACGCGCGGATGCTGGTCGTCCCCGATTGCGGTGGTGGTCGGCAAATGCTGCTCGTGCCGGGCGGGCCGGACGATCAGGGTGACGGAGCTTGCGCCAAGGCCTGTCATGCGGTGACCGAGCGGCGCGGCAAACCGCCGGGCGCGAGGAAAAACTGCTGTTGATCGCTGCCTTGATCTGCATCAATGCGTCGGTTTGGGCCGCTGCCTAATCGATCATCATGTGGAGTTATCACCCCGATCTGCTGGCGACGCCCGTGCCGCGTTACACCAGCTATCCGACCGCAGTCGAATTTTCCGACGATGTCGGCACCAGCGAATATGCGGCAGCGCTCGACCGGATTGAATCAGCGACCCCCGTCTCGCTTTATGTCCATATTCCATTCTGCGATCAGATTTGCTGGTATTGCGGATGCAACACCGGCGCGGCCAATCGCACCCAGCGTCTCACCGACTATTTGACGGCGCTGCGATCGGAAATAGCCATGGTTGCCAAACGGATCGGCGGTCGCGCGCGCGTTCAGCGCATCGCGTTCGGCGGCGGCAGCCCCAACGCCATCGCCCCGGTTGATTTCGTTCGCCTGCTTGACCGTATCCTAACGGTGTTCGACGTCAGCAACCCCGAAATTTCGATCGAGATCGATCCGCGCGGCTTTTCCGCTGACTGGGCGCGGGTGCTGGCGGCATCGTCGGTCAGGCGCGTCAGCTTGGGGGTGCAGACCTTTTCGCCGCAAATTCAGCAGGCAATCGGGCGACTACAGCCGCTCGCAGACATCGAGAATGCTGTTGCCAGCCTGCGCCTCCGCGACATCGACGCGATCAATTTCGACTTGATGTACGGACTGCCCGGGCAAAGACTCGCCGATCTCGATGCGACGCTCGACGAGACCATCCGCCTCGCGCCTAGCCGCGTGGCGCTGTTCGGCTATGCCCATCTGCCCGCGATGATTCCGCGTCAGCGCCGGATCGACGCCAGCAATTTGCCCGATCACAAACTCCGCTTCGAACAAGCTGAGCTGGGCTTCGATCGGCTGACCGAGGCCGGATATGTCCCCATCGGCTTCGATCATTTCGCACTGCCCGCTGATCCGCTGGCCGTCGCCGCCAAAGAAGGGCGGGTAAACCGGAATTTTCAGGGCTTTACCGACGATGATTCTGCGACACTGCTCGGCTTTGGCGCCAGCGCGATCAGCAAATTTCCCGACCTCATCGTCCAGAATGAAAAACGTGCGGGTCATTATCGCGATCTGATCGGAGAGGGGCGGCTGAGCGCGGCGCGCGGGGTGGTCATCGATGCCGACGAACGCGGACGCGGTGCGATCATTCGTGACTTGCTGTGCCGCGGGCGGGCGCGGATTGACATGTCGCTCAGCGAAGCGGCGCACGCCGCGTTGGCCGAGTTCGAAAGCCGCGACCTGATCGCTTGGGAGGGGGACGATCTGGTGATTCATGATTCGGGGCGACCCTACGCGCGCCATGTAGCGGCACAATTCGATCGGGTCCGGGGGAAACTCCAAGTATACGGATGATCCGGGGACAGGCACGACAAACGCAGCCGGTCTACTCCAGGCAGAGCGCGCTGCGACGGGGATAATATTTTCATGATGTCGGATCGACATCCTCATCGCCGCGAACTGTGCCGACCCGATCTTTTGGAAGGCTATGTCGGACGCATCCGATTGTCGAAGGTGCCATTATGAGCAGGGATATTGGTTGCGCCAAGGACGAGCAGATCGACGGCAAGCAACTTGATCGCCGGTGCCACGAGCGAAAAAGGCCAGGCAAAGCCTATCGCCATGCCGACCGTCAGCGTCATTACGCCTGAGAGAAAATACCATCTTCGGCCGCGCTGCTCGCTGCCCAACGCGAATGACAGACGCGCAAGACCTGCCAAGGCGAGTGCACTCGCAAGGGCAGCGACCATTCGGCCGTTTCCGAGGAGCGGATCGGCAATGAGAATAGCAGCGCCAACAACATAGGATGCGCCCGCGACGCGCCAGGCAATCCGTCCCAGGCGCCGCGACGGCACATGAGCCTGAAGCATCTGGATCAGCGCGGCCGCCCCCATCAGCGCGACGAGCCACAAGATCGCGGCTATCGTCGTGAGAAAGGGCCGCGGGGTGAACTGGAGAAACAGGAGTACTGCGCCAGCCCCGATAGCGAGAACCAGAGACCAGATCATATTGCCGGTAGAGCCGGGGTACTCCGGTTCTCCCATTCCATGGATGGTCATAGCGCTACCTCGCTTTCCCGCGGATGCCGCCGATCATAGCGCCGCGTTGACCGGCGCACCGTTGGGGAATCTACGGATGTCGGGGCCGCCTTTGAAAAATGCTAGTCAGAGCGGTCGCGACCCGCGGCCCAGTTCGGACTCCGACCTAGCGGCGGCACTGCTCTGAACGCCAATCCACCGATCCGCGTAGATACCCTATCTCGAGCACGGGGCTCATACCGGGCTCTTTCCGTCGGAGAGTACCGCAAGACATATCACGCAGCGCAAGGAGAGCAGGACGATGGCGCCTTCGTTGTCGTTCATGTTCATTGGAACCGACTACATTTCAGCGTTGCGACGCAGCTTTACCGTTGAATTTGAAATACGACGAACCGAGCCATTCTGCTCCATTTCTGCACAGGAATTTAAGGACTTGGTATCATTTTCCCGCCCAAATAGCGGTTATGGTTCAAAGAGGGGCAACTTCGGGAGCAATCCTATTGCGCCGCCTGGCGCTGGCATCGGTTTTTGTCGCCGGCGCATGCCTGGTGCATGTCGGGGCCGAAGATCTCACCACCTTTGCGCTGATCGCCATTGCGGTGGGGTGCGGCTGGGCCGGATCGGCCTGGCGGCATGACTGGAAGCTGTGGCGACTCTCGCAGCGCTTGGAAATGATATCCGGCGAGGGGCAGAAAATAGCGATCGCCGACCGGCTGGCTGAAAACGCCAAGGGTCTCGAGCAGGCGTTGGCAACGATCGAGCGCCGTTTGATCGAACGCCACGGTGTGAGCGGCTTGCCAACCCGCGAACCGTTGCTCGAACGGATGGAGCAGGACGGCTCGGGCGTCCTCGGGACGTTCGCGCTCGACGACTTTGAACGCCTGGCTGGATTTGATCCCGATCTTGCCGAGCGGGTGCTTCTGGAAATAGTCGGACGCATTGCTCGCATGATCCCGGCCGAACGCCTGATCGCCCATGTCGATCAAGCCCATTTCGCTATCTGGTACGGAACGGACGTCGATCCGTCGCATGCGCGATCAGAAATTGGGGCAATCGCCTATGCGCTCGGCGGCCGGGTCAAGATCGATCAACGTGAGATATTGCCGAGCATCACGACGCGCCGTGCCGCCTTGGTGGACGGCATCACGCCGCAGCTTTTGCTGACGCGAACGCTGGCATCTTTCGCGCTGGACGACATGCCTGAAACACATGAGCTAAGCGATCAGGCAATCGCACAAGTCCAGCAGCGCTACGCGATGGAGCAGGATTTGCGGGGCGCGATCGGGCGCAACGAATTTCAGTTGTTTTTCCAGCCGCTGATCGACGCGAGCTGGCAATGCGTGACGGGCGCCGAGGCGCTGATCCGCTGGCACCACTCCGAGCGCGGCACCGTGCCGCCATCGCTGTTCATCCCGATCGTCGAGGCGTCGGGGCTGGCGGAAGAGGTTGGGTTGTGGGTTCTCAACGCCGCCGCGCGCCAAGCGAGCGAGTGGGAAGGCGGTCCGTTCGGCCCATTGCGCATCGCCGTCAACATTTCGGCCAACCAGCTGCACAACGCCAATTTCGCCGAGTTTCTGAGCCGCACGCTGCACAATCACTCGCTCGATCCCGCATGCCTTGAGATCGAGCTAACGGAGGGTGTCGCAAGCACCGACGATGCCGGCCTCGTGCGCCTGTTCGCCGCGATCCGGGCGCTGGGTGTCAAGATCGCGATCGACGATTTTGGAACCGGATATTCGAGTTTCAGCACACTTCGCCAGCTTACGTTCGACAAGATCAAGATCGACCGCGAGTTCGTGACGGATGTGCATCTGCGACCGGAAAGTCAGGCGATATGCCAGAGTATCATCGCCTTGGGCCGCGGTCTCGACATTCGAGTACTCGCTGAAGGTGTTGAAACCGCCGAGGAATATCACTGGCTGTTCCAGCATGGCTGTCGCCATTTCCAAGGCTATTATTTTTCACGTCCGCTGGCGGCCGCAGATTTTCTGACCTTCATCAACGACCGGGCGGGCCTTGCCGCGCTGCTCCAGACCGCCATCCCCCTACCCCCGATTGAGAGAATGACATCATGACGATCGCCGCTCAAAACTGCATGCGCCGATACCTCCGACGCACCCTGTTTCTGGCCGCTGCGCTGGCTTTGACGGGCTGTGCGAGCGGACCGAAACCGGGCGCCGTGTCGGCGCCGGCCAGCAGCGCACAGAGCATCGAGACGATCGCCGAACATCTGAATCAGGGCGATGTGGCGGCGGCGCGCAAACTGATCAAGTCCGGACTGAAGTACGATCCGAACAATCCGTCGCTCGCTTTGTTGCGCGATTCTATCGCGCGTGATCCAGTCGAACTGCTCGGACCGCAATCCTTTGACTATGTCGTCCAGCCCGGCGACACGTTGGTTGGCATCGCGCAACGCTATCTCGGCAATCGGCTGCTGACCTACCAGCTGGCCCGGTACAACGGGATTGAAAAGCCAACGACGCTGACCGCGGGGCAGACGCTGCGCATTCCCGGCACCAAGTCGGCACCGGCGCGCCGCGCGGCGACACCTGCTCCGTCGGCACCGGCTACTCCGTCCGCGCCGCGCGCGCAGCCCCCTAAACAGGCCGTTGCGCCGCCTGCCGCGCGGACCGACCCCGCGGCCGCTCGCCAGCTGCGAACGCAGGGATTGGCTGCGCTCAACAAAGGGTCCGCGACGCGCGCGGTGCAGCTGTTGCGGCGCGCCTCGGCGCTCGATCCCGCCAATATGGTGATCAAGGCGGATCTGGCGCGCGCCGAGCGGATCGCGGCGACGGTCCGGTCGCGCCGCTAGCAATGTTTCAACTTTCGCCTGCTAAAATGATCGATGAAGAGAGTGCAAATCGATGAAATCGCTGGGACGCTATAGTATCGAGGGCCGCCTGGGCGAAGGCGCGATGGCCGACGTCTATCGCGCGATCGACCCGAGCATTGGCCGCAAGGTCGCCATCAAGGTGCTCAAGCCCGAATATGCGCGCAATCCCGGGCTTAACATCCGCTTCCTGCGCGAGGCGCGTGCAGCTGGGGCGCTGAGTCATCCCAATATCGCCACGATCTACGAGGTTGGCGAAGAGGAGGGCATCGCCTATATCGCGATGGAACTCATCGAGGGCCAGCCGCTCGACACGTTGCTGCTGGCCAATGGCCGGATGCCCTATGAGCGCGTGCTGGTGCTCGGCCAGCAGCTCGCCGGTGCGCTCGCCTATGCGCACCGGATGGGGGTGGTCCACCGTGACGTCAAACCGTCGAACATCTTGCTGTCGAACGACGGGCGTACCGCAAAACTCGTCGATTTCGGGGTTGCGCGTATCGATGATCTCGACCCGGACCAAAGCAACGATAATCTCGCGCAGACCCAGTTCGGGCAGATGATCGGGACGCCGCGCTACATGAGCCCCGAACAGGCGCTCAGCCTTCCCATCGATCATCGCTCGGACCTGTTTTCGCTCGGCATCGTGCTATACGAAATGGTGACTGGCAAGGCGGCGTTCCCTGGCATCGGCCTGGCGACCCTGGCCATCCAGATCGCGCAGGAAAGGGTTGAGCCGATCGAACGGTCGGCGAGCGATTGTCCGCCGGGACTGCGTTTCATCATCGACAAGCTGCTGTCGAAAAAGCCCGAACAACGCTTTGCCGACGGCGATGCGGTCCGCAAGGCGATCATGCGCGAAATGAGCGCGCGCGAAGAGAGCGCGGTGCCGCGCCGCGGCCTGTCGCTCCGGGTCAAATTGCCGCTGTTGCTGGCGACGGTCACTTTTGCGGTGCTCGCGATCTGCGGTGCTTTGATCAGCACGCGCGAAGAGCGGGCGTTCGAGGACATGGCGGCGACGTCGGGCCGAACGATCGCGGCTTTTGTCGCGAGCAACGCCGGGGTGGTCGCGGTGGACAATGCCGGGCTGCCAGCGGATCAGCAGGATTGGGGCGCACTGCAAGCCTTTGTCTCGAGCGCCAGCGACGATCGCGAAATTAGTGCCATGACCGTCGTCGACACAAACAATATTGTCCGCGCCGCGACCAACAGTCGCCGCATTGGCGCGCGATATGCGACGCGGCAAGGGGAGGCGCGAGTCGCTGGGGCCAATGGCGCGGTGGTCAGCTATGTCGGGGCAGACCAGGGTGCCGGAATGCGGATCGTGCAGCCGATACGCTATGCGGGAGCGAGCTATGGCACAGTCGATATCGTCGTTCGCACCGAAGCACTTGTGTCCGCCACCAACAACACACGTTGGCTGCTGGTCATGCTGTCGCTGGTCGTCATGGTGACGGTGATGATTGTCGGCTATCTCAGCGGAGCCGCGGTAACCCGGCCGCTCGGGCGGCTTCGCAAGGCGCTCGACGAGGCCGCGACATCGGGCTTTGCGCTGCGAATTTCCCATCGACGCGGCGATGAATTTGGCGCGGCGTTTGACGCGTTCAATCGCGCCGCCGGAGCAGCCGAAGAAAAATTCGCCGCGGGTACAACAGATGACGACGCGTCGATGCTCGCGACCCGTATTGCGGAACCGGCTGCCGACACCGCTCCCCGGCGCCAGGTGGCCTGAGGAAAGCGATCGCCATGTACATGTTACAACTCTTCGCGCGCAGTGACGAAATTCATCCCGTCGATGCCCGATTGTTGCGCGAAGGCGTGCTGCGGGTCGGCCGCGACAAAAGCGCCGACTGGTCGATCCCCGATCCCGATTGTGCCTTGTCGCGCACCCACTGCGAATTCGCTGTCGGTATCGACGGGCTGACCTTGCGCCCGCTTGGCGCAAACGGTGTATTCAATGCGGGGACTGGCGAACGCTTGGCCGACCAGACGGCGATCGTTGTCCCGCTGCCGTTCGCGATCCGCCTCGGTGACTTCCGCATTGTCCTGTCCGAAGCGCCGCATGGCGATATTGCGGGCCAGGAAACACGTACCATGGTGCTGACGCCGCCGCTCGGTGATTCGATCGAAGTCCCCAGCGACTGGACGGACACTGCGGTCGCCACGCGGCCGGCGGGCGTGGCGGCGATCACCACCGGATCGCTGCTCGACGCTTTTTGCGAGGGCGCCGGCCTCGATGCTTCACTGTTGGCGCGCGAGGATCCGGTCGAGATCATGCGCCGCGTCGGCGGGGTGTATCGCCAAATGGTGCTCGGCGTTGGCGACCTGATGAGCGAACGCGATCATGCGCGCTCGCATTATCAGATGACGCGAACGACGATCGGCAGCGCCGACAACAACCCATTCAAATGGGCGCCCACGCAGCGGCTGGCGATCGACCTGATCTTGGGCGGGTCGCACGGATTCCTTTCGGGTCCGGCGGCGCTGCAATCGTCGTTCCGCGACATCAAGCGGCATCTGGTGGCGACCTTTGCCGGACTGCGCGGAAGTCTGCAGCAAGCGATTGCATGCTTCGATCCCGATCGCCTCGACGGCGATACTCCCGGTCGATCGCTGTTCCAGAACCGGGCGGCAGTGCTGCTCAAAGAGCTGGAAAAGCGGCATACCGATCTGCTTGAGGAGATCGAAGGCAAAAAATCCGGGGTGCTCGATCGGGCTTTTGTGCAAGCCTACAGTATCGCCGACGCGGCGGCGACTGACGATCGCGAATGAATTTTTTCCGCATCTTTGGTCGGGGGCAGGGACCGATCGCCGAAGGCACCGCCGCCGCGATCGAATCGGTTTCGCTCACGCACGTCGGCCACGTTCGCGCCGTCAACGAGGATCGTGTGCTCAATTTGCCCGAGGCTAAACTGTGGGCGATTGCCGATGGGATGGGCGGTCATCAATCGGGTGATGTCGCCGCGCAGATCGCCATCGATGCGCTGGGGAATCTCGCGAGCAGCGAGCAAACTATGTGCGGTGATGATATTCTGGCGGCGCTTCAGTCCGCGAATACGCTGATCTATGCCCGCTATGCTGACGCTGAACGGCGGAGCGGTACGACCATTGTGGCGGCCTTGCTCATCAACGACAGGCTTGAGATATTCTGGGCGGGCGACAGTCGCGCCTACCGACTTCGCGCTGGCATGTGGCATCTGCTCACCCGTGACCATAGCGTCGTGCAGGAAATGGTCGATGCGGGCGCCCTGCCACCGTCCGCCGCGGCCAATCATCCGAAATCCAACGTGATAACACGCGCGCTGGGTGTGGATCGGGAGGTTGCAATCGAACGGCTGATGACCCCGCTCGTTGCGGGGGATATCATCATGCTTTGCTCCGACGGCGTGTCTCGCACCTTGGGCAAGGATACAATAGGCCTCCCATCGCTCGATCTACTCGCGCAATCGCTGCTCGATCAAGCGCTGGTGCGCGACGGTAGCGACAATGCCAGTCTGGTGCTGATCAAGGCTTGATTTGTCCTCTGTCGGCAATGGTCTGAGCGAGTTTTCCCCGATTTTTTAGGCCTTGATTTGCAAATGGCAGGGTCAGCCCGAACCCGCTATGCGGGCTGGGTCACGTGCGGGGAAAGATAATGAAAATTGACAAGGCCGACCAGGTGGAGATGCTGCTGGATACTCCGAATCTTGCGGATGCGTTGGAGAATGAGCGCTTCAAACAGTTTCTCGATCATGTGCCGGTAGCCGTCGCGGTCTCAGAACTTCATCCGTCGGAACTCATAACCTACGCAAACCGCGAGTTCGAGCGCCTGACCGGTCATCCGATTGCCGATATCGAAGGAAAAAGCTGGCGGGCGCTGTCCGGCGTGGCTGTCCCGGCCGACGACGACCGGCTCTTGCGCGATGCCGTCCAGGCCGATGTCGACTATATCGGCGAATTCAGGATCGAGCAGGAGGCGGGCGCAATCGTCGTAGATGCCTGGTCGAATACGATTGAAGGTGACGATGGCACGCCGCTTTATCGTCTCGTCGCTCTGGCGCCCACGGGAAACGAACGGGCAGCGGACGGTCAAACGACCGCGCTCGCGGAGAAAGACGCGCAGCTTCGCGAGCTTCAGCATCGCGTCAAAAACAATCTGCAGATGATCACGGCGCTGATCCGACTCGAAGCGCGCAATATCCCCGACGGCGATACGGGCGAGCGCTTCGATCGCCTTGCGGGCCGGATCGGAGCTTTGGCGGTGCTTTACGACACCCTGTCCCGCGAGAATGCTGACGACAGTATCGATCTGGGAATCTACTTGGGTCAGATCGCGACGTCGGTAATGGCGGCCCATGCGACCGACGGCGTCCGGCTCGACATGAAGCTCGATAGCTGGCCAGCTTCGGTCAATGTTGCGATGCCGGCAGGACTGGTGGTCAATGAACTGCTGACGAACGCGCTCAAACATGCGTTCACCGGCCGCGACAGCGGCACGATCACCCTCCACAGCCTCATCGATGATGTCGGCTGCCATATCACCATCGCTGACGATGGCGTCGGCCTGGCCGATGGTGTCGCATGGCCGAAGGCGGGGAAACTTGGCGCCATCATCGTCCAGTCATTGAAGCAGAATGCATCGGCGAAGGTTGCTGTCAGTTCGGAACCGGGCAACGGTGTGAAAGTTGTCATTTCTTTTTCAAAGGCGGATGCCGCTCCCTCTGCTTAGGGCGTATGGCTGCCGGCTTTCGCTACGCTAACGCGGAAAAAGCAGATTTGCCGGAATCGGCCAGTCGGACAATATCTGATACCCGAGCGTGGTCTTGTTGTCGGCTAACTACTTGCCATACTAATCGCGACGTGGTGCGGCGCCGGCAATTATCACCGAGAACGAGCCGATAAGCTCGCTCATCGGAGCGGCTTTACTGGCACTCGAAAAAAAGTTGATCTATCGCCGGACGGTGTTCCGCTTTTGACGATTTGCGCCCGCAGGCCGACAGAACGCAACCGGTCAAATTGAGCCTGCAATGCGCAGCCCGATCACGAAAATCACTGAAAATATCGACCTTGCAGGAACCTGAATCAGGTTTGCTGCGTATTCCCGCCAAGCTTCACAAGACTGACGATGAAACGCTTCCACCGGTTCGCTATCCGGCGCGGTCCGACAGTCCACACGACGCCTGAACCCGCCCGTGCACTGCATCAACTGGCGTAGGGCATTCTCGTCGGCCGGGTTGGCGGATTTAACAACAAATGATAAGCGGGTAAGGCTGGTTAATGCGCCAATCCTCATCATCACTTTTTGCAATATGGATGAGCTTGGTATGAAGTCGATCGAATTGACGGCTTCGACTGGCGGTGACGCCGCCCCCTACGCGACGGCGAGCAGAAGTTCGGTTATTGCGCGATGTCGCATTACTATCAGCTACACGTGGCGGCATCGGCGGCTACCCAATCTCGATGCCCCAACGCGTTTTACCGAGCTTGTCCAACTTCGCAAATTGCATGATCGGACGGCCGTGCAGACCGTGCTCATGGATAAAATAGCCGCGAAGCAGCTGGTCAAGGGCAGGCTCGGCGACGACTGGATCATACCGACATTATGGCACGGATCCGAGCTCCCTGCGCAAATTCCATTCGCGGTGCCTGCGATCGTCAAAGCGCGCCACGGCTGCAACCAATACGCAGTGCTTTGTAACGACCCCGGCGCCAGGGACTGGCATCGGTTGCGGCGACTTTCCCAGCGATGGCAGCGGGCGCCTTACGGGATATGGCTTGATGAATGGGCGTATCGTGATGTTCCGCGCGGTCTTGTCGTCGAGCCCTTGCTCGGGGGAAGCCTGCCGCTTCCGATCGACTATAAGATCTACGTGTTCGGGGGAAAGGCGACACATGTGCAGGTTCATCTCGATCGCGGCGGACGACATCGGTGGATATTGCACGATCGCAATTGGAATCCTCTGGTCGATTGCGATGACCGGCCTGCAGCGCCGGTCTCATTGGCCGCTATGCTCGAAGCGGCGGAGGTGCTGGCACGCGGTATGACCTTCTTGCGCATTGATTTTTACGAGGTCGGGGGACGACCATATTTTGGCGAGTTTTGCCTCTACCCCGGATCTGGATTTGATCCGTTTGCCGCGGACTGGATCGACGAGAGTCTCGGCGCGCTGTGGCTGTCCGAGATGAAATGAACGCGTCGGGGATAATGAGGTCGGTCGTCCGCAGCGAAAATGGTGCCGCCGGGAGGGATGTCCGCTGAGATCGAGACGATGGCTGCCCAACGTGATGGATGATCGCCTTTGTTGTCCAGGACCATCCGTGCCGCATGAGTGCGAACCTCAGGTGCGAATTTGTGCGTCGCCGCATTCTTGACAGACCCTTCTTCCCCGGAGTTACGGCCTCCGGCAATCCCGAAGAGTTTCATCCCGGCATCAATGGCAACCCCCTTCGCGTTGCTTATGAACGCCTGTTGCCGGTCAGGGTCCGTCATTGCCCAGCCGCCTGCGATGGCGCCGATCGGTCCGGCGGTAGTGAGATAGGTAACGGCATACGAGGATCGCCGGCGCGGGCATCGCGGCGCCGGAGCGTAGCGTCTTGGTTCGCGGTAGCGTCTGCGCCCTCTCATGGCGTCGCTATACCGACGACAGGTAAACGACGGGTGAGGCCGAAACTAGCGCGGCTGATTACGTGGCGATTACGTGAGGCCGAAAGAGGCTCCCGAAGGGTGGGGCTTGATCGGTCAAAACTGGCGGAAAATATGGTGGACGCACTAGGGCTCGAACCTAGGACCCGCTGATTAAGAGCCAAGATCAGAGGGTCCTAGCACGTCCGCATGTGTCCAAAAATGGCGGAAATCTGCGATTCAGAGTCCGCATTGTTCTTGAAATGTTCGCCAGTATCCACTACAAAAAGCTACCTAAGGTAGCAGGTGCATATGGCGAACAAAGTAGGATTGACGGACGCTAAGATCGCAGGACTGAAGGCGCCGACTGCGGGTCAAATTGAGCTCGCCGATGGTATCGTCCCCGGCCTTAGGCTCCGCATGGGTGCCAGTGGTATCAAGACGTACATTCTGCGCAAGCGGGTTCAGGGCAAATGGTTGAATGTGACCATCGGACGCCATGGTCCGAGTTTTACATTGGCCCATGCCCGCAAGAAGGCGCGCGATCTGCTTGTCGATGTCGAGCAGGGCAAGAGCATCGCCAGAAAAGCGGGCGCAAAAAGGAAGGGATCAAAAGGCGTCGGGACAGTCGCGGAGCTCTACGAGACGTACCTTGCTCAGCAGATCGAGGGCAAAAAACGGAGCGCGAGGGAGTTCGATCGGGTCTTCCGAAAGTATATTGAGCCCGAGATTGGAGACCGGCTCGCGGACTCCATTACCCGAAGTGACGTGAGCCGCTTCGTGGAGAAGATTGCGTTCGAGCGGGGCAAGGAAACCCTGACGATGGCGCGCATCGTGTATCGCCATCTTTCGACCTTCTACACGTGGGCGCTCACCAGACTTGAGCACATGCCAGCCAACCCCTGCCGGGATGCGTGGCGCCCGAAGCGGAATGAACCTCGAGATCGTGTACTGAGCGACCGCGAGCTAGCGGCACTATGGCAGTCTGCCGTCGAGGATGGCTATCCATTCGGTCATCTTGTGCAGATGCTTGTCCTTACGGCTCAGCGCCGGGGCGAGGTGCTCGATGCAGCGTGCGACGAGTTCGATTTCAAGGCGAAAGTCTGGACAGTTCCGGGCGACCGAGCGAAAAACGGCAAGGCGAATGTGGTGCCGCTATCCGCGCAGGCCCTGGCAGTCATCACCGAGATATTCATGGCGGCTGGCATCGACCCCGACGAGGCCCACAAGCAATCCCAGATCCTGTTGGCATCGAAGGTCACCAATACGAACAGCGTCAGCGGACTATCGAAGGCGTGGAAGCGGATCAGAGCAAGCGTGGACGAGAAGCTCGGTTATGAGGCCGGTCACTTCACAATGCATGATATTCGACGGACGGTGGCAACTGGTCTCCAGCGTCTTGGCATACCCTTGGTGGTTTCTGAGGCGGTCCTCAATCACCAGTCAGGATCAGCTATGGCTGGCGTCGCTGGGGTCTATCACCGTCACCAGTATACCAACGAGAAACGCGAGGCGTTGGCGTTGTGGGGTAAGGAGGTAATGCAGATCGCAGCCAAGTACCCAGCCGAGGCCAAAGACGGCTAATCTCAAAGGGGATCTCACCCGCTACAAAACCAGCCCGCCCGAAACCGCAGGACGATGGACCCTGCTCCGGCCATTTCGGGCCGATCTCTAGAAGCGCCAATGGCGAAGGACGTCGCGGACATATCCGGGCGTCTCGCCATTGCGGGGAATGCCGCCTGCGCGTTCTACCGCCCCTGGACCGGCATTGTAGGCAGCCACCGCGAGGTGAACCACGCCGAACTTGTCGAGCATCTGCCGCAGATACCGCGCAGCGCCGAAGATGTTAGCCATAGGATCGAAGCGATTGAAGACCCCGAGTTCTTTTGCCGTTGCGGGCATCAGCTGCCCAAGCCCCGCAGCGCCCGCCGGACTGACGGCCAAAGGGTTGTAGCGTGATTCCGTCCAAACGAGTGCATCGAGCAGGCCGGCAGGCAGTGAATACTTAGCTTCCGCCGCATAGATGTGGGGCAGGTAGCTTGCTCGCCTGAAGCCGGATGGGCCAGGTTGGGCCTTCCGCTCGTATCTGTAGGGCAGGTTGACCCGACCAGTTCGCGGCACAGTCACAACAGGTGCCGGGCCGTCTTGGGCGGATCGCCAGAGTCCATGCTCGACCAGTTGGAAGCCGTTCGATGTTTCAGCGATCCGAAACCCTTCGGAACGGCTGTCGGGCGCTTCGATTGTGGCTGGCGCGGGCAAATCCTGGGCTCTGGCGGGGGTAGCAGAGGTGATCGCGATGCCTGCGACCAAGATAGCTTTCATTGTCATTTCTCGATCCTCGTATAGCCGAATCGAGGGAGAACATATAAAGAACATATGAAGTAGGAAAATGGTTTGGCGCTGGTGCAGAGCGGAGGCTGCACGGGGCGGGCACCTCAATCGGAGTAGGACGATGCCCCCGTTAGACAATGCACATCAACTCGAACGCCGCGCCCGCACCATCGTCGAAAGCCTTCAGGGTACATGGCGTAGGGGCAAAGGCATGTGCTGCTGCCCCGCGCACGACGATCGAACTCCGTCGCTGAGTGTGACCCTGGGGCGCAAAGCCATCCTGTTTCATTGCTTTGCGGGATGTCCGAATGAGGACGTCATTGCGGCACTGGATCGCCAGGGCGTTCGCAGCCGCGACCTTTTCAACGGTTCAAGTGCTGGGACCATCGAACGGCAAAGTCATGGCGACTTCAGTCCCAATGCACGGCGCTTGTGGCAATCGGCCACGGCGATCTCCGACAGCCCTGCCGCACGATACCTTGCGCAGCGCGGTCTTCTGCCCGCATCCGATCAACTCCGTTACCTGGCGCGCACGCCGCTCGGGCCGCGCGGCGCTGTCCAATTTCTCCCCGCGATGCTGGCCGCAGTAACAACCGACATTGGCATAATCGCGGTACACCGAACGTTTCTCGACTTGGCGAGCGGCAAGCTTGCCGCTTTCGAGCGGCCCAAGCGTGCGCTTGGCACCCTTGGTTGTGGCGCCGTCAGACTGGCGCCGCCGGTGCAAGGGCGTCTTGGACTTGCCGAAGGTATCGAGAGCGCCCTGTCAGCAATGCAGCTCTTCGGGGTCCCATGCTGGGCAACACTCGGGAACGAGCGCTTCGGCCTTGTTGCGATCCCGGAAAGCGTGCGTGAGCTCTATCTGTTCATCGACAATGACGCCGGGGGCGCTCTCGCAGAGGAGCGAGCGCTGAGGGCATATGCTGCGCCAAATCGTGTCATCCACTCACGAGCACCAGCCTCGCCCGGTTTTGACTGGAACGATGAGTTGAAGTCCCGGCTTGCCCGTTAATCTGATCCGTTGGGCAGAGGGGAGGGGGCCTTTGGCTGATTGAGGCCTGCCAGCCGCAGGACCTCGTCAGGAGGTTCCCATGTCCAATTCGTCTCTTGCCTTTGCCTTCGATGAATCATCACCGCCCGTTGTTGCGATGGCGGCCCAGACCATGGCTTCGGAGTTGGCGGCAGGCCGCACGCTCTCACGCAGCGACATCAGTCGCATCATGACTGCGCACTTTGGAGGGAGCGATGCTCTCGGGCGATGGTCAGTTCGCGATGCTCACGCCGCGATCGAACTTGCGCAAGTTCAATACCTGCAAGCATCGGATCCGATCCGACTCTCGGCCCGGATCGAGGAAGCAGACCGGTTCTTCTGTTCCCTCGAGGCCCGAATTTCGACCCAGACCAATCGCAGTGAAGAGCAGATCGAATGGCAGCAGTTTGCAACGCCACCCCGCCTTGCCTGGCTTGCTGCCCGGGCTTGCGCGCTCGTCGCAGACGAGCTCGTGCTAGAACCGTCGGCCGGAACAGGGATGCTCGCGGTCTGGGCATCCAAGGCCGGCACACGCCTTGCCTTGAACGAAATCTCGCCGCTGCGCCGCGACTGCCTGAGCGCTCTGTTTCCGGCTGCCCGCGTGACCGGGCATGATGCCGAGCTCATCGACGAATTGCTCGATCCGGCCATCGCACCGAGCGTCGTGCTGATGAACCCGCCATATTCTCATGGGATCGAGCGGGGCCACGATGGTCGCACCGGGGGGAGGCATCTGCGCTCGGCCTGGAACAGGCTTGCCCCGGGCGGGCGGCTGGTTGCGATCATGCCTGAATGGTTCGATTGCACCAGGTTTCTGGTGGGGCTGAAGGGGCCAGTGGCTCTGCGGCTCAATGCCGCGGTCGAACGCGCTTTCATCAAGAGCGGCACCGGGATCACCACGCGGCTGCTGGTTCTCGATAAGGTGGAAGGCGCCAATGAGCTTGTCGCTATTCGCACGAACGACTTCCCCCAGCTGGTCGATCTAATCAATGCCTTGCCTGCTCTCGACAGCAGACAGGTAGCCTCTGAACAATCAATCCTCCCGGCTCGTGCGCCGTTCCGTTTGGTAGCCGGCCCGCGCAGACTGCTTCCGGCCCCGGCGAGGATCACGCCTGCAGCGTCGATGGCCATCGGCGCGCTGACCTACGAGGCGCTTGAAATCCCTGCGCCGCTTGGGATCCAAGTCGGCCACTATCTGCCCTATCGACCGAGCAGGATCGTGATCCATGGCGCGGCCGAGCATCCGACGGCGCTGGTTGAGTCCGTTGCCATGGGTTCGATCTCGGCACCCAAGCCAGAGGCGGTGCCGCAGCTTCCGGATGGACTGGTTCCCAAGGGGCTTCTGTCTGCTGCCCAAGCGGAGACCCTGATCTATGCCGCGAGTGCGCATGCGCGCGACCTTCCCGGCCGATTCGAACCGGAGGACAAGGGCTGTTCGCTCAAGGCGTCGGCGGAAGGTCACGTCTACCGGCAAGGCTATTTCCTCGGGGATGGCACCGGCGCGGGTAAGGGCCGCCAGGTCGCGAGCGTCATTCTCGATCGCTGGGTGCGCGGCGAACGCCGCCATATCTGGATTTCGAAGAACGAGGCGCTGCTCGAAGACGCGCGCCGCGACTGGGCCGCCCTTGGCGGTCTCCCGATCGACATCCAGCCGCTGTCGTCCTGGAAACTGGGCACGCCCATCGCCATGCGCGACGGGATCCTCTTCGTGACCTATCCGACGCTCCGCTCGGGCCGCAACGACGCAACGCGGCTTGATCAGATCCTCGCCTGGGCAGGTGAAGATTTCGACGGCGTGATCGTGTTCGACGAAGCGCACGCCATGGCCAACGCCGCCGGCGGGGAAGGATCGCGGGGCAAGGTCAAAGGATCGGAGCAAGGCATTGCCGGGGTGCGTCTGCAGAATCTCCTGCCCCGGGCAAGGGTGCTCTACGCCTCGGCCACCGGAGCGTCCGACGTGAACAACCTCGCCTATGCGACGCGCCTCGGGCTCTGGGGTCCGGAGACCGCGTTTGCGAATCGCGAGGCGTTCGTTGCCGATATTCGCGATGGCGGCATCGCCGCGATGGAACTGGTCGCGCGGGATCTCAAATCACTCGGCCTCTACACGGCCCGGGCCCTTTCATTCGCCGGTGTCGAATATGAAATCCTCGAGCATTGCCTGACCGAGGATCAGATCGCGGTCTACGATGCCTATGCTGAGGCCTGGGCGATCATTCACGCCAACCTGCGCGAAGCACTGGAAGCCACGCGGATCGTCGACAGCGAGACCGGGGGGACGCTCAACTCCGGTGCCAAGTCCGCAGCGCTGTCGATCTTCGAGGGAACCAAGCAACGCTTCTTCGCGCAGCTGCTTCTGTCGATGAAGCTCCCAAGCCTGCTGCCCGCGATCCATGCGGCGATTGCCGATGGGCAGGCTGTTGTCGTCCAGCTGGTCTCGACGGCAGAAGCCATGCTCGACCGCCGGCTTGCCGACCTGTCGGACGAGGCACGCGAAGCTCTTGAGATCGACCTGTCCCCGCGGCCCCCCCCCCCCCCCCCCTCCGCCCCCCCCCCCCCCCACAGCCCCCCCCCCCCCCCCCCCCCCCCCCCCCCCCCCCCCCCCCCCCCCCCCCCCCCCCCCCCCCCCCTCCCCCCCATGAATATGTAATCGACTATCTCGCCAAGAGCTTTCCCGTTCGCCTGATGGCGGTGTTTACCGACGAAAACGGCAATCCTCGCTCCGAGCCCATGACTGACGAGCAAGGCGCACCGGTGCTCTGCCGCTCCGCGCTTGCCGCGCGTGACCGGATGATCGAGGCGCTTTGCGCCCTGCCGCCGATCGCGACCGCACTCGATGCCATCATCGAACGCTTCGGGGTCGACCAGGTGGCGGAAGTCACCGGCCGGTCGCGCCGGCTTATCATCGGCCGCGATGGTCGTCAGAAGCTGCAATCCCGGTCGCCGCGCGCCAACGTCGCTGAAACGCAGGCATTCATGGACGGCGCCAAGCGGATCCTGGTGTTTTCCGACGCCGGGGGAACGGGGCGCAGCTACCATGCCGATCTGGCGGCGAAGAACCAGGCCCGCCGCGTCCACTTTCTGCTCGAACCGGGCTGGCGGGCTGACGCTGCGATCCAGGGCCTTGGCCGGACCAATCGCACCAACCAGGCATCAGCCCCGCTGTTCAGGCCGGTGACCACCGACGTGCGCGGCGAGCGCCGGTTCATCTCGACTATCGCGCGGCGACTGGACAGTCTTGGCGCTCTGACGCGCGGGCAGCGCCAGACCGGCGGACAGAACCTGTTTGATCCTGCCGACAATCTAGAAAGCATCTACGCCAAGGAAGCGCTCCATCGCTGGTTCGGGCTGTTGTTCACCGGCAAGCTTGAAGCGGTCAGCCTTGGACGATTTCAGGAGCTGACAGGCCTGCGGATTGAAGCGCCTGACGGGTCGATGGTCGATGACCTACCGTCGATCCAGCGGTGGCTCAATCGTATCCTCGCGCTGCCTATCGCCCTGCAGAATGCGATCTTCGATGAGTTCATGGGATTGGTCGAGGCGCGCATCGATGCCGCCCGGCAGGCCGGCACACTCGATCTCGGCCTTGAGACCATCGCGGTCGAGGACTTCACGGTCCTGTCCGACACGCTGCTGCGCACCGATCCGGCATCAGGTGCGACGACCCATCTGCTGGAACTGGAAATTGCCAGAGCCCTGAAGCCGCTCACGCTCAAGCGGCTCGAGGAGCTCCACGGCATCGCTGGGCAGCGGCAGCGGCTTGTTCGAAACGCCCGCTCAGAACGGGTCGCATTGCTGGTGCCCGCTCGCAGCATTCTTGCCGATGACGGCACGCGCGTGGCCCGCTTCGAATTGCTGCGCCCGCTCAAGCGCAGTCACATCACCGAGGATCAATTGGCTGAGAGCAGCTGGGAGGACATCTCCATAGATGCCTTCCGCGATGCCTGGTCAACCGAGGTCGAGGAAGCGCAGACCAGCCACAGGCGCGAGCACCTCTATCTTGCGACGGGCCTCCTGTTGCCGGTCTGGGACAAGCTTCCTTCGGATTTCGTGAGGGTGAGCCGCATCTCGGCGGCGGATGGTCGTTCGCTGCTAGGCCGTGAAGTTCCCGTCCATTGCGTTCCGGAACTGTGCCGGGCGCTGGGTCTCGAGCGCGAACAGACGCTTTCCGCAGATGACATTGTCCAGACCGTCCTGGCGACGGGCCGGGCCATGGAATTGGCCGGCCGCGAAATGCTCATGGTCAAACGCAGCCTGGTCAATGGCTCACAGCGACTTGAACTCACCGGATGGAGTGTTGCTCGGCTCGACTGGTACAAGGCGCAAGGCTGCTTTACCGAGATCATCCGCTATCAGACCCGGCTCTTCGTGCCGATCGAAGGCGCAGCGAGCGTGATTGCCAGACTGGCATCATCGGCGTAGCCCTTGCCAAATGGCATTATTTAGAATATATGATGCCATATGGAGAAATGCCATGCTGGCTCTGCAACCCGTTGATACTGCCGTTACCGCCTTCCGGCCCGATCCGATTACCCAGGACGAGGCAGCTGCCATGTTCCGGGCAGTCCTCAATCTGTTCGGCAAATGGGAGCTGACCGATGAGCAGGCTGCCACTCTGCTCGACATGCCGGTGCGTTCCTATCGGCGTTGGAAGGCGGAAGGTCCCGGGCGCGTTTCGCGTGATGGGCGTGCGCGTCTGTCCAACCTCATGGGCATCCACAAGGCGCTTCGGATCATCTTCTCGGAAGCGGCCCGTGGTTATGCCTGGATCAGGGCGGCTAACGATGCGTTCGGCGGGCCAGCGCGCTCGACGTGATGCTCGGAGGCGAACTCACCGACATCATGCGGGTGCGTCGCTACCTCGACGCCGAACGTGGTGGCTGGTGAGCGGAGCGGCAGATATCCCCGTTTCTCGAGTTGAGTGGAAGGGCGCTGTCAGGATCATCCGCAGTGCCTTTCCACCGATCGACCTGTTCGAGGACATCGCTGATCCAGCCGACTGGCCGCTGCTGATCTCGGCAGAGCAGAAGACCAATCCCCGCATCATGGCGACAATTGGCAATCTCGACCTCGTTCCGGTTGACCGCCGCGTCGGCGGCAACGGGGCCTCTTACCTCATGGCGCCATTCACCCACATCAGCACGGACCGGCCGAGCCGCTTTACCGATGGCAGCTACGGCGTGCTCTACGTGGGCGACCGGTTCGAGACCGCGCTGTTCGAGACGATCCACCACCACGCCCGCTTCATGGCACGGACAAAGGAAGCGCCTGGCTGGACCTCGCAATTCCGGGAGATCGTCATGTCGGTCGATGCAGACCTGCATGATCTTCGTCCTCTGGCAGGCGAGCCGGTTCAGGCGCTCGATTCCGACGCCTATGCCGCATCTCAAGCGGTCGCGCGGCACCTCAGGGGCGCGGGATCGGACGGTATTGCCTACCCGAGCATCCGGCATCCCGGTGGGGAATGCGTCGCGCTCTTCTACCCGGACTGCGCGTCAATCCCCCTTCAGGGACGGCACCTCGACTATCATTGGGATGGCGCGCGCGTTGACCTCGTCCGTGATGCCGGATCGGGCGCTGTCTTCCGGATTGTCGATCTGCCGTCCGATCCCGTCTGACGGCATGAGTTGGGCTTCCGGCCGAGTGCTGTAGGATCTCCGAGCACAGTTTCCGGCCAGCAGTCTCAAATCTGCGAACCAGCCTTCACGAGTTCGTCGATGGCCTTGTCCGGCGAAACCGGCCCCTTGTATAGCGGGCTACAAGGTGTCTCCGCTAGCTTGGCGGAAATCGCCAGAAGGTCGTCATCATCACCCTTTTCATAGGCATAGGCGGCCAGCCAGAACTCGGCTTGTCGAACGAACTCATTGAGGATGCCCACGACGCTCCGGTTCGCAGTTTTCGAGTACTGGACCTTGTCCATCCGCCAGACTTCCTGGGCGATGAATTCAGATGAGATGCCGTGCTCCTTCAGAACCAGCGCCAATTGTGCGGGGAATCTTCGAGCAAGCGAAGCCGCTGGGGCCAGCGGCATAAGCACGGGAAGCAGTGTGCGCTCAGAAACCAGAGCGCGGTGTCGCTTTGCCCAGCCGCAACGATTTCCGGTTTGATCCGATCAAGCAGCTTCTTGGTGCAATGGAGGTGGAACATGGCGGCTTAGGATAGTGTTCGGCGTCCAGCGCGTCCACCGAAGCTGCCGGCCTCGCCGCTAAAATGGCAAGGACCGACCAACTTAAGCCATTCCCCGCCCAGCGGTGAATGACCGCTCCTGCCGAAACCTTCCATTCCCGTTCCATTGAGCAGTCCGGCAGCATGGCGCGAGCTTTTTTGCGGTGTGGAAGGAGAGGGCGAACTTCCCAGCGGCAGACGACTCCGAGGTTCTCTGATGTCGGATGGACGGCAAAATCGCGCGTGTCGACAAACCCTAAAACTTGCATTGTTGTACATCGCAGCAAAGCGACAGGGTTTGTCGCATGGCTCTCCGAGCCGACAGATGTGATATGGCAAGGCAATCGGCATAGCCGCGAGAAACATGTGTTTGCCGTCATAGCTAAGCAGTGGGGGCGCTCCTTTTCGATCAAGCTAGATCGCATAGGCACGGAGAAACGCATCTACTGCAAAGGCAACCGATTGCTCGGTGTCGAACCATGGCTCCGCTCCGTACAACGGCGGTTCGATGATCCCCGCTTCGAGCAAACCCTTGAGGTGAGCTGCCACGAACCGATTATCAGCACCACGGATTGCCCCGCTTGTCTGCAACTGAGTGAGATAGGTCTTCACTTCAGCCCATGTGCCTCCGCAACCCGCGTCGTAGAGGCTCTTTCTCAGCTTCGAGTTTGCGCCCTCGGCAATCGCCGTCCTCATGATCGCTACCGCATCAGCAGATGTCAGCAAGGCCAGATAAGCCATCCCGAACCGGCGCAGGACGAGGGCGATATCGGGTTCAGATGCATCAAGGGAGGCGCACCGCGTCTGCCGCCTGCCCCCTCCATAACCTCCATCATCGCCGCGCCGAACAACTCCTCCTTGGATTTGAAATATCCATATAGCGTGCCCTTCGATCCACCGAGCCGCGCCGAGATCATCGCCATGCTTGCGCGCGCGTAACCAACCTCGCGGAATATGTCCGTCGCCGCTGCCAAAATCGCGTTACGCCGTGCGTCAGTTTTCACTGCATTCGCATCACTCCTTTCTTGAACCACCATGTACGGTTTTAGATTGACAGGCACAAGGGGCCTGCTCATAATGACCGGAACTGTATGGTTTGGAGTTCGGTATGGAGTCGCCAGAAAAAGCGCGGGAATGGCGGTACTCACCGCCGCGCTCCTGCTGGGCGGTTGCGCAACCCTGCCACAGAAAAGCGCATTGCCCGCGCGAGCAGCCGTTGAGAGCATAGCTAGCGTGAACAGCTTTGCCGCGCCGGACTGCCTGGCCGTCAGATCACTGGTGGGAGTGATTTTGGCGACGCTCAGCTTTCCGGGGCTGATTGCGGAAGGACTGGTGGGCGCCACCGATTTGCGCGTCGCCGAGGCCCGGTTCGCCCGCGCCCAGGCGCTGGTCGGGAGACCCGCAGCCGCCTGCTGCCCTCGCTCAATGCGAATGCTGAAGCCGGTGCGACCAAGCAGAGCTACAACTATCTCTTCCCGCGCGAATTCGCGCCCAGGCTGGCCCGACTATGGTGTTGCAACACTCCGGCTAGATTGGGAGCTGGATTTCTGGGGCAAGAACCGGGCAGCACTAGGCGCGGCGCGGTCAATGCGGCGGCTGCCGGAGCGGAGGCGGCTGCAGCGCGACTGGCCGTGTCTGCCGGAATCGCCGCCGCTTATGCCGGACCTGGGATCTCTCCATGCCGAGCGCGATGCCGCTGCGCGCGCTGTCGAGGTGCGTGGGCGTACGCTCGAACTGATGGAAGGCCGCAAGGCGGAAGGGCTCGAAAACGCGGGCGCTGTCGAACGCGCCCGGTCAGCATTGGCGACTCGCAGGGGCGAATTGGCCGCGCTCGACGAAGCGCTTGTTCTGGCGCGCAATCGCATCGCAGTGCTGCTCGGCGCTGGGCCGGATCGCGGCCTTACCATCACGCGGCCTGCTCCAATCGCCCGCGAGGACTTCGGCCTGCCCGCCAATCTGCCCGCCGAACTGATCGGCCGTCGTCCTGACATCATCGCCGCACGGTTGCGCAGCGAAGCGGCCGCGAGCCGGATCAAGGAGCGTGCAGCCTTCTACCCCAATATCAATCTAGCCGGACTGATCGGATTGCAGGCGCTGGGCCTGGACAATGTGTTCAAGTCCGGCTCCGAGTTCGGAACAGTCGGCCCTGCGATAAGCCTGCCGATCTTTGACGGCGGAAGCCTGCGCGGCCGCTACCGAGCCTCGAAGCCGACTATCGCGAGGCCGTCGCACAATATGACGGTGCGCTTGACAGGCGCTGCGCGAAATCGCCGATGCCGCCGCCAGCGAACGCGCGCTTGGCCAGCGGCTCGACCGAGCCCGCGATGCCGAGCGCGCTGCAAGTGCGGCCTGGGCGGTCGCCAACAACCGCTATCGCGGCGGTCTTGCCACTTCGCTGGACGTACTCGTGGCGGAAGACGCGCTCATTTCCACCCGCCGCACCGTCGCAACGCTGCAGGCCCGCGCTTTCGCCCTCGATGTCGCGCTGCGCGCGCGCTGGGCGGCGGTTTTCGATCCTGAAGAGGAACCCTTTCGATGAACGAACTCACCTACACCGAGGAACCGCCCGCCGGTCCGCAGAACGCGAAGCGCAAGAAGCTGTTTATCGGCCTTGGAGCGACAGTCGCCATTCTTGGAGGTGGCTATCTTGCTTATGACGTCTTGATTGCTTCACGCCATGTCGAAACCGACAATGCCTGTGTCGGCGCCAATGTGGCGCAGGTCACGCCGCTGATCAGCGGACCCGTCCATGATGTGCTCGTGGACGATGCGCTGCCGGTCAAGCGCGGCGATATATTGGTCAGGCTCGACGACACCGATGCCAGACTGACGCTGGCGCGCGCAGAGGCGGAGTTGGCGACCACCGAGCGGCGGATACGCGGTCTTGTCGCGACCGACAGCGGTCTCGGTGCCAGGTCGCGGCGCGCGCCGCAGACGGACACGGGCAGACGCCCAGCTTGCTGTCGCCAGGGGCGATCTGTCGCGAGCAAGGATCGATCTTGATCGTCGGGAAGCGCTTGCTGCTTCCGGCTCGGTCTCCGGCGATGAATTGACGAGCGCTCGCAATGCTTACAGCACGGCGCTCGCGCGGCTCAGGATGCTGACGCCGGGCGCGCTCAGGCGACCGCGAACCGCACCGCCGCGATCGGCAGCCGTGACGCCAATCGCGCGCTGATCGACCGGGCAGCGCCGGAGGATAATCCGGAGGTCCTTGCCGCACGCGCCGCACGCGACCAGGCGCGCGTCGATCTCGATCGTACCGTCATCCGCGCCCCGGTCGATGGTGTGGTGTCCCGCCGCCAGGTCCAGGTCGGCCAACGCGTGCAGGCCGGAGCGAGCCTGATGGTCGTGGTCCCTGTGAACGCGGTCTATGTGGATGCCAATTTCAGGAAGGGCAGCTCAGGAAGGTGAAGCGCGGTCAGCCCGTGACGCTCACCTCCGATCTCTACGGCAGCGATGTCGAATATCGTGGCACGGTCGTGGGCTTTTCCGGCGGAACGGGATCGGCCTTCGCGGTCGTGCCTGCCCAAAACGCCACCGGCAACTGGATCAGGTGGTCCAGCGCCTCCCGGTCAGGATCAGGCTCGATCCCCGGCAGCTCACCGAACATCCGTTGCGGGTCGGGCTGTCGATGACAGCCGACATCGACGTCTCCAATTGATCGTGGACTGAGCCATGGCCGACGCTGCTGCAGATCTGGAGTCACCGCAGTTCAACCTTGACGGGTGGCAAGCTTATCCTTGCCGCGATTTTGATCGGCATGGGCAACTTCCCGGTCGTGCTGGATACGACCATTGCCAATGTCTCGATCCCGCATATTGCGGGCTCGCTCGGCGTATCCGTGTCGGAGGCGACCTGGGTGATCACCTCCCTACGCGGTTGCGGGAAGCGATAACCGTACCGCTCACCGGATGGCTTTCGCGTCGCTTTGGCGGGCAGCGGTCTTCATAACCTCCTATCTCCTGTTCGGAATTCTCTCGCTTCTATGCGGCCTGTCCAGCACGCTTGGCATGCTGATCGGGGCGCGCGTGCTGTAAGGGTTGGCCGGCGGCACGGATCATACCGCTTTCGATGACGCTGCTGCTGCGCATCTTTCCGCCCGAGAAGGCGTCGGTGGCGATGATCATCTGGGCGACGACCACAGTTGCCCCGATCGCGGGGCCTATTCTGGGCGGCACCATCTCCGACAATGTCGGGTGGAGTGGATATTCTTCATCAATGTGCCGGTCGCCATGGCCGGGGAATAGGGTTGCTCTATCTGTTCCGGGGCCAGATCGAGGAAATCGTCAAGGCAACGGATCGATGTGATCGGCCTCATCCCGATGATCATCTGGGTCGGAGCGCCGCAAATCATGCCGATTTAGCCACGCAACCATGACTGGCTTGCCGCCAATGAGATTCGCGTTGGCGATCATCGCCGCGATCGGGTTCGTCGCTTTCCTGATCT
>NZ_JADIZJ010000007.1 GCF_016704835.1 Sphingopyxis sp.
CATCCGTTAGTTAGGCGGGGTTCGTTTTGGCTCCATAGCATCTCTTCCTCATCGCCTTCTTAACCTCCCGGCTTTTTCCCGATGGTTTTGTCGCAACATGGTTACGGTCACGGCGACCGCCTATCTCATCGTCATTCCGATCACGGCTTTCTCGGTTAGTCCTCGTCTGCAGCCGCAGGTGGAGGATCATAAGCTGATCTGGGGGGCCGTGCGCTTGCAATTTCGTATCGAAAACAGCAAGTTAGTCAGCCGAACTTGGGCCGGTGGGGAGACGGTCGGCTTCCTGGGATCAATAGGCGGCTAAACCGACGAATCTGCGTCGATAAATTTCGTGCAAGGAGGGGCCCCCGACATAAGCAAATGCTTACATTTGCGATAATAAGCGGTTCGCCAATGGCGAGGTCCTCTCATGATGGTCAGATGCTTCGGGCAACGAAGGAAAAGATCCATGACCGTCCCGCCTAGTCTCGATTCCGATGAATTTGCCAAGAAACCTCATCCGCACGCGCCGAAGGTGGGATCCTGTCGTAAAAATTACGCATTGGCTCATTTGTCACGGCCATCCTCGCCAACGCGCTGGTCACCGAGGAAGGATCCGGCGCGCATATCTGGGTCCGCGGCTAAACGCACTGGCCGCCATCCTCGCGCTCTTCGGCTACTGGGCTGGGATCGATAGGCCCCCTGAGGCCCCGCTTCTCGGCCTTCCCCTGAGCCCCGCCAGGCAATACCGGCGCTGGGCCACCTGCGCGACATAAGGGCCGGCAAAAGGAGGTCCGTCTCTCGCACAATCCGCCTCGGCGCGCTGATGTGGTCCACCAGTCGATCTGGGGGCATGCTCGGGCCAACATCGCCAGCGGACCGCAATGGCGGGGCCACCCCAACGACTTTCGCGATCGAGGGGGAGCGGTCGGACGAGGTTACCCAGAAGGTTCTCGCGGAACGGCGTGATCTGTGATGCCGATGAAGCGACCGAAGGCGCGAGCGGCGAGGAAAGCGAGTGGGAAGAGGTACATGAGACGGCCGTCAATCGCTCTACGTTCTGATCGCGCTGCATATCGCCGGGGTGGTCTTCGAGAACGCGCCGCAGCGGCCGGGAAATCCTGTTGGCGCTATGTTGCCGGGGCGCGCGTAAACCGTGGCCATGCAGCAAAGACGCAGAGCGCTGGAACGTCGGGCGGTCGCGACCACCTTCTGTGATCCTCCAGGCTCTGGCAACGATCTTCTTCATCGCTGACGTCGCTGGCGACATCGGCGATGATGGCTGGAGCATTCACCTGCTTGTCGAAACGGGCGCGACCGTCGCGCTTATCGCCGGCGTTGTTTTCGGCGCGCTCCAGCTGCGCTGGCTGATCCTGCGCGCCCGACTCGACGAGACGGGCGTCGCAACGGCGCGCGGCGCCATGGCGGACCTTATCCGGCAGCGGTTTCTCGATTGGCAACTGACCGGTCGAGGCCGATGTCGCGCTCTTCGCGCTCAAAGGTTTCGATGCTGCCGAAATTGCCGCGCCCCGCGGCGCGGCATCGGGGACGATCCGGGCGCAGCCGCGCGCATTTACGCCAAGGCCCATGCGCATTCGTGAGTCGGCCTGATGGCCCTGATAGCCGAGGATCTTGTCGACGGCGACGCGATCAACCGGCCGAAGCCAAACCGCTGGCATGAGAAGCCAAGGCGAAAGCCATCTTGTTCGCGGATCGGCTGGCTGCGTGCCGCCGTACTTGGCGCCAACGACGGCATCGTCTCGACCGCGAGCCTGATCATGGCCGTTGCCGCATCGGGCGCGCCACGCTCCGCAATCCTTGTGTCGGGTATTGCCGCAATTTTTGGCCGGTGCAGTGTCGATGGCGGCCGGAGAATAAGTTTCGGTGAGTTCGCAGTCGGACACCGAGCAAGCGGACCTCGGACGCGAACGGCTTGAACTGGCCACAAGCCCCGACGCGAACCTTTGAGGAACTTGCCGGCATTTACCGGGCACGCGGCCTCGATGCCGATATCGCGGAGAACCGTCGCCACGCAGATGACCGCGTTCGTGCGTCGGCACCCACGCCCGCGACGAGCTTACATTAGCGATACGACCTGGCGCGGCCGATCAATGCGGCGTTCACCTCCGCCGGCACCTTCACCTGGGCGCCCTTCCGCCGGTTGTCGCGGCAGCCCGCTTCCCAGACCTTACTTGTCCCTGGCGAGGCGGTCGCGTCGCTCCTGTTTCTCGTCCTGCTCGGATGAGTTGGGGCGGCGGCGGGCGGATCCCGGCCCCGTTATCCTGTGGCGCGCGTCCTTTTCTGGGGCGCCTTGGCCATGGCGCTGACGGCAGGTATCGGGCGACTGGTCGGAACCGCGATCTCGAACTGCGCGCACCAATTTCTCGTATGCTCGCCGAACTTTCGGTCCGGCGCGATCACGTATTGGATGGCTGTCCTATCCCCGCTCAATTGAAAATCGGGCAATCACAGCGTTTTCCGGTGAGCCTCACGGCTAGTTCCCCCGCTTCGCCGGAGCTGCTCCCAGTCGGTCAATTTTGCCAAAGCCATCGCGTCGTGTCAGCGAGGAGAGCGAAGTGACATGATGTAAGCGGAGGCCATCTCAGCCTCTTCTCTGGTCAGCATGATCGACATCGCATCCGGTGTAAGTCGTCCGTCGCGAAAGAATTCGCGCAGCGTATCTTGGGTAAACCCCATATCATTAGCGACGGCCACAAAGCTGGGTGCCTGTGAATTGGGCGGCTCAACGCCCGGGCGCAATGCATGACAACCGCTACATCGCTCTTCGACGACAAAGAAAGTCGCGCGTCCTGAGTTTGCAGCGCAGGCGCACGGGCAGCCGAATTTGAAGTGGTAACGTCCCGCCTGGCAGGCACGCATGCGCACAGTAGAGTCGTTGTCAATACGAAGAGCAATCGTGAAAACTGCATGGCGAGCCTTTCGAGGCCGGATAGCGAGACCTTGCTACGCTATTCTGGGCATTGTTGCAAAGCGGCGCCGCAATCAAACGCGGATGGCTCAGGCTCCTGTTCTGGCTATCTGCGGCTCCCGATCGTAGAATTCGACGACCATGCGGACGGGACCAATCGTTTCGACCAAATGGAGCTGGTCCGGAATAACGATCCCCGGATGCTCGGCGTCGAGGATGGTTTCAGAAACCGGATCAAGAACCCGGTAGCGAAGCCGGCCTTCGAGCACCCGAATGACGCCCCAGACGCCGACCTTCGTACGATGCTCCCCGCGAAGCCCGGCCGGAAGCGTGGCCTCGTCAAAAATGGGGGTGCACTTGTACGGTTCCGGTGCGCCCATCATGACAGAGCAGACCGGGCCTCGGCCGCGGCGCAACGCACACTGCGGGCGTGAATTCCGTCACGCATCTCGAGCATGCAACCGGATATCGGTAGCGTGGTCGGGATAGGCTGCGACCCGCGATTGATCGGCAGACCCGCCGTTTAGCTGGTTTGCGAAACCATGGTTGACGTCGCGGTGATGCGCCTCGTCGGCGCGCACCAGCAATACGACATCGCGCAGCTTGGCATCGTCCGCCATCTTCCAATAATGCTTGGCGATGGCAGGAGCGGCCACGTTCGGCGACCGGCCCTCATCGATCTCCTGGAGGTACAATGTATAGCTGGTGACGGCTTCCTCCTCGAAATAGCCGACAACGCGGTGAGCGGTACGCGGCGAGATGAGATAGAGGATCGAGAATCCCACCAAGAATATGCCTTGAACGGACAGGATCATCATGCGCTCAAACCAGGTGGGCTTGGCGATTTCGATGAAAGTCATGAGATGCATGCGCTCGTTTTCGGCCTCTTCCATCAAGGTCCGAATCCAGCCCTCGTCGTCGCGCATCCGGCGCAGGCAACTAAGATGGGTAAGCATAGCGCCGACCATGCCAGGCACCGCTGCGACCGTCTCGAGAACGATCGCCCGGTGGCCGTAGCGCTTGGCGAACAATCTGTCGGCGCTGAAGCGCAGAAGCTTGGTGAAGCCGAGCGCGAACCGATCGGAGAATCCGGTCGGCTTGTGATGCACCGCGGGCCGGACCTTTCGTTCGGTCGCGAGGGCGAGCTTGTCGGGGATCAGAATCGTATTCGTCATCGTGAGTCCTTTCAGGACTGCGTGGGGGTCGGCCAGGGTGGGTTCCCGGGCACCGGCGGGAGGCGAAAATATAGTGCGAGCTTGAGGCTTTCGGCGATCCGCGCCGCCTTGTCTTGGAGCGCCAAGGCAGTGATTGGTGGCAAAACTCGGCAGTCACTTCGGCCCAGAGCATCAACCAGCGATCGAACATCGGCGGTGTTATTGCGGACAGATGTTTAAGGTGCGCTGCCACCGGACTGCCTTTGTAGCGACCGCTGGTGAGCATCACCGACGACCAAAAGTCGACCAGCTTTGCCAAGTGCTGCTGCCAGTCCCCGATCGCGCCGCCGAAAACCGGACCGATCAGCGCGTCGTCGCGGACGCGCGCGTAAAAGTTTGGAATCAAGCGCTCGAGCTGCGCCTCGCTCACCTTGTTGCTGTTATCCAAATCTCGTTCCTTAATGCGATGATTATATGCACGGCGATCTCGCGATCCCCCGACCCACCAAGATCGATCAAGCAGCGACTGGGAGCGGCGGTTTCCGCTCGACGGGAACGAGCGGAGCATCGCCCGGACAGAGCCGCACGTTGACGTTCAGGGACACTGAATTTGAATCCCGTCCGGGTTTTGAGATATCCGCTCGAGCCGTGGATATTTATTTTCGATCTTTCAATGCGGCTCGGTCATTTGCCAAATGTATCCAGTCGCTTGTGAACCAGATCGAGCAACATCCCTATCCGTAGTTCCCCTTATTCGGACCAAGGTCGCGAACAGCAATTATGGGGGCATCGCCACGGCCTTGATCCCATCGGCAAGCATGGAGGTAGAATCGAAATGGACCGGACTTGGCCGAATGGCGGACCGGCAGGTTGTCGCCAGAAGACGAGCAAAGCTGCCCAAGATCGATGGGTCGCAGTATGGAGCGGTCACGAGCGGTTTCTTAAGATTTCGCTGTAATAGCAAGGGCGTGACAAAGTCCTCCAAATCTCCATGCGCTGGGTGCCGTGACGGTACCGAACTCGCGTTTGAGTTTTCGATGGCTTTCCAGCCGATTGTCGACATCCTCGATGGCGTTCCATTTGCATATGAGGCACTGGTTCGCGGACCGGCGGGAGAAAGCGCGGCGAGCGTGCTTTCGCAGGTATCGGACAGCAATCGCTATGCGTTCGACCAGCAGTGCCGCGTCAAAGCCATCGAAACCGCAGCGGCGGCGGGGCTGATTGAGATGGGCGCGCGGCTTTCCATCAATTTTTTGCCCAATGCCGTGTATTCGCCTGCGGCTTGCATCCAAGTAACGCTCAAAGCAGCAAAAAAGGTTGATTTCCCGACCAACCGCCTGATCTTCGAATTTACCGAAAATGAGGAAATGGTCGATCCTGATCATGTGGCTAACATCATCGCGACATATCAGCAAATGGGGTTCGGAACCGCGCTGGACGATTTCGGTGCGGGGCACGCGGGGTTGAACCTATTGGCGCGCTTCCAGCCGGACATCATCAAGCTCGACATGGAGCTGATCAGGGGACTGGATACGAGCATGCCGCGGCGCATGATTGTCAACGCGGTCGTCAAAATGTGTGACTCGCTAGGCGTGACGGTGATCGCCGAGGGAATTGAGACTGCCGGGGAACTCGACGCACTGCGAACGATGGGCGTGCGGTATGTCCAGGGATTTTATTTCGCCAAACCAGAATTTGAGGCGCTTCCCCCGGTTGCGCTGCACTTGAGCGAAGAACGGCGATTTGCTTAGCAAGCTTGTTGCTCAAGCGGGTGCAAGCTGCCGGCACGAATTTGCCTGTTCGTCGGCGATCAGGGCAGGATAAGCGGCGAAGACGACGTCCGTTTAGACCTCAACAAATGAGCGATAAGAGACTGTTAGCTTTCATTCCGAGAATGAACGAACCCCACGCAATTATGGTATTTCATCACTGGTATTTCGAACACCCGAATTCGAGCCTCACTAGCGTTCCGGGTTCCGCATCGCCGATGGCGAGCCGCCCCTTGTGCAGCCCAACGATCGCACTAACGAGCGACAGGCCGAGGCCGGTTCCGGCGACGTGCGCGGTATCGGGGAGACGAAAGAAGCGCTCGGTCACATTTTCGCGATATAAGGGCGGGATACCGGGGCCGGTGTCGGCTATTTCGACGATGACGCCGGACCCCGCTTTCGCGGCGCCCGCCATTACCGCACCGCCTTCGCCCCCATATTTGATCGCGTTGTCGAGCAGGTTCGAGACCGCCTGGAAGAGCAGGTTCGGATCCGCTTCGAGCGTTAGTCCGGGTGCGACGCGGCTTTCGATGTGCTGGCCGCGCGCCTCGGCTTCGGGGAGGTGAAACTCGACCGCATCGGCCAGGAGCGTCGAGAGATCGACGGTTTTAAACCCCGCCAGGTGTCGCCCGCTCTCGATCCGCGCGATGCGCAGCAACGCATCGAAAATCTCCTGCAGCCGTGCCGCTTCGGCCGATGCCTGTTCCGCAAGTCGCTGCCGCTCGCCTTCGTCTGAGGTGTTGCGCAGGTCGTCGAGATCAGCGTGGAGGCGTGCCAGCGGCGTGCGAAGTTCGTGCGCGACATTGTCCGACACGCGCCGCACCGCCTCGACCGCTTCCTCGATGCGTCCCAGCATCCGGTTGAGGATTTCGCTAAGCTCGTCGAAATCGTCGCCCGTGCCGCGCAGCGGAATGCGCTCCGTCAGGCTCCCTGCCATCACCCGGCGAGCGGTCCGCGTCACCGCGTCGATCCTCCGTCCAACCGCGCGGCCCATCGCGACGCTACCGCCAATCGCCAGCGCCGCGGCGACCAGGATCAGCCAGGCGGCGGCGCTTGAGAATATCTCGTCGCGGTCGTCAATATCCTCGACGTCGCGCCCAACGATCAGCCGCGCCCCGTCGTTGAGGCGGCGCTCGACCGACAGCGCGGTATAATCCTGTTCGGTTCCCAGGAATGACACGTCCGCGTCGAGCAGGCTCCAGTCCGCAATAGTTGCATCGGGCCAGCTTGGCAGATTGGCAGTCTGCACTTTCCCATCCGGAAGTGACAAGGCGTGGAATGCTCTTCTGTGTTCGCCTCGCTCGCGAAGCTGCAGCGCCCGAAGGAGCGCACCGCGCCCGCCGGCGCGATCGACCGCGGTGAGGCTGTCCGCCTCGCCCTGGACCGCCGCCGCCTCCTTCAACATCGGTTGATAAACGCCGAACCAATAAGCTGCGCCGAACATTGCCCCAGTCGAGGTCAGAAAGAGCGCGACATAGACCAGCGCCAGTCGCACCGTCAGGCTGCGCCAAATCCCGCGGCGAGACAGCCTGCTCAAGCACCAGCTCGCATGACATAGCCGGTGCCGCGAACCGTATGGATCAGCGGCATGTCATGGCCGCGGTCGACCTTTTGCCGGAGGCGGCTGACATGCTGGTCGATGATATTGGTCTGCGGGTCGAAATGATAGTCCCAGACATGCTCGAGCAACATCGAACGCGTGACGACGCGCCCCTCGTTGCGCGCGAGATAGGCGAGGATGCGGAATTCGCGCGCGGTAAGATCGATCGTCCGGCCCTGCCGCCGCACCTGCTGGCCTAGCAAGTCGATGTCGAGATCGCCAACGCTGAGCTTCGACTCGGCGACGATTGCGGGGCCGCGGCGGCCGAGCACATCGATCCGCGCGAGCAGTTCGGACATGGCGAACGGCTTGGTCAGATAGTCATCGCCGCCTGCGCGGAGGCCCGCGACGCGCTCGTCGACGTCGCCGAGCGCGCTGAGGAACAGCACCGGCGTCGTATCGCCCGTCGCGCGGATTGTCTGGACGATCGTCAGGCCATCGACGTTGGGAAGCATACGGTCGACGACGATCAGGTCAAAGGTTTCGGAGGCCGCTCGCAGCAGCCCCATGCGCCCGTCGTGGTCGATCGTGACGAGGTGCCCGGCGGCCTTCAGCCCCTTGTCGATATGCTCCGCAACGCGGGCGTCATCCTCGATCACCAATATCTGCATCGTCCTCCCGTTACCGGGTGGCGGGCGAAATCGCCACCCGGCGGGCGAACATGTCGAAAATCAAATGTTAGGCCCACCGCCGCGTCAGGCCGCGCTGCCACCTGGGTTCCGGAAGGAGCAGGCGATGGCACGGGTACGAAGACAAACGGAGGGCGCGGCTTTCGCCCCAGGGCCGCAACGGGCGATGCTGTCGATCTTCGACCTCGACCGCACGCTCACCACCCTGCCGACCTATACCCCCTTCCTGTGGTTCGCGGTACGCAGCCGCGCCCCGTGGCGCCTGCTCCTTCTCCCGCTGCTGCTGCCGGTCGCGATCCTGTATGCGCTGAAGCTGGTCCCGCGCTGCCGGATGAAACAGGCGATGCACTGGGTCGCGCTTGGCAGCGTGGTGCCCGAGCGCGAGGCAGCGCGGCTCGCCGACCGCTTTGCACGGACCCTGACCAAACGCGGACTCTATCCCGATGGCGTCGCGCTGATCGAGGCCGAGCGTGCGGCGGGGCGGCGGATCGTCCTCGCAACCGCGGCACCGCATTTCTACACGGCCGCGATCGCGCGGCGGCTGGGCATCGCCGACGTCGTCGCGACGGCTTCGAGCTGGAAAAACGGCCGTCTGACGCCCGCGATCGTTTCGGAGAATTGCTATGGCGCCGACAAGCGCTCGTTGGTCGAGGCCTTTCTGGAGCGGTCGGCGATAGCGCGCGAGGCGGCACATATTCGCTTCTATTCGGACCATGCCTCCGACCTGCCGATGTTCGAACTTGCCGACGAAGCGGTTGCAGTCAACCCGTCGGTAAAGATGCGGACCATCGCGGCGGCGCGCGGCTGGCCGGTGCTGGACTGGCGGTGAGCGCGATGCATATCGGTTTTCTCTTCAACCATTACGGCGGACATCAGGTGGCGCATGCGTTGCCCGTCGCGCTGGCGCTGCTTCGCCGCGGTACGAATGCCAAGGTCAGCGTGCTCGTATCCGAGGACTGCGAGAGCGAGGTCCGGCGCATGGCGAGCGCTACGCCCGGCCCGGCGCCCGAGATCATCCGCCTTCGCCCGCCTTCCAGAATCGCGCGCGCCGCCAACCGCGCGAGCGGGCGCGCGATCCCCGCCGACATTCTCTCGACGCTCCACCGCAACCTCGACCGGTTCCGTAAGCTCGACGCGCTGGTGGTGCCCGAAAAGACATCGCTGATGCTGAAGTCGCTCTTCGGCCTTAAATCGCTGAAACTCGTCCACACGCGCCATGGCGCCGGCGACCGCGCGATTGGGTTCGACAAGGCGAGCGGCAAGTTTGATCTCGTCCTGCTGTCGGGCGAAAAAATCCGCGACCGACTGTCCGAAGCCGCACTGCTGAAAAAGGATGGGCATGCGATCGTGGGCTATCCGAAGTTCGATATCCCGCCGCCGAAGCATCCGCGGCTGTTCGCGAAGGACAAGCCGACCGTCCTTTACAACCCGCACCCGTCGCCCGCGCTGTCGTCGTGGTACCGCATGGGCCCGCAAATCCTCGACTGGTTCGCAAACAGCGACCGGTACAACTTCATTTTCGCGCCGCATGTGATGCTGTTCAAAAAGCGGATCACAGTATCGCTGTCGCCATTCGCGCTGGGATGGAACCGCGGTCCGAAGCCGGGCGATTATGAGCAGGATCATATGCTGATCGACACCGGCAGCCCGGCGTGCCTCGACATGACCTACACTGACGCTGCCGACATCTACATCGGCGATGCGAGCAGCCAGGTTTACGAGTTCATCCGCCGGCCGCGACCGTGTTTCTTCCTCAACCCGCGCGGTCATGCGTGGCAGGACAATCCCGACTTCGCGCACTGGCGCGCCGGGCATGTGCTCGACCGCTTCGAGCAGTTCGAGGTGGCTTTTTCAGAGTTGCCGCGCCTGACGCCGGCGATACGCACGCAACAGGAAAGCCTGTTCGACTATAGCTTCGATCTGCAGGAGCGCCCATCGTCTGAACGCGCTGCCGAGGCAATCCTTGACTATCTGGCGCGCCAATGAGCGCCGCAGCCCCCTCGCCGCTCGCGAGCTTTTTCGTCTATGGCGTTAAGAAGACGCTGCACAAGGCGTGGGTGCATCTGCTGACCGCGCTGCCGCTGGCGCGGTCGGACCCAGTCGTCACGTCCCGCTATGGCGTGCGGATGCGCGCGAATTGGCGCGACCGGACCTTCCAATACTGCCGCTATGCCACCTACGGCCGGGCGCTGTCGGACTATATCGCGGTGCAGGACCGGCCCTTTACCTTCGTCGACATCGGGGCGAACCAGGGCCTTTACAGCTTGCTTGCGGCACGCAACCGGCATTGCGTGTCAGCGGTCGCGTTCGAGCCGGTTGCGGCGACGTTTGCTCTGCTGCGCGACAACATCGCGCTCAACGGCGCGGGGACCAAGATCAGGCCCGTCCATGCCGCGGTCTCGCTTCAGTCGGGCATGGCGCGGATCGCGACGGACGATGCGCACAGCGGGATTGCGAGCCTGCGCGGCACCGCGACATCGGGCGGCGAGGAAATCCGAATTCTCGGCATATCGGGCGTCGATACGCTGCTCGAAGGCGCTACTCCGCTGATCGTCAAGATCGACGTCGAGGGGCATGAGGAGGCCGTGGCCCAAGCTCTGATGGCGTCGGCGCACCGCGACCGGATCGCCGCGATCTTCTATGAGGTCGACGCCCGCTGGACCGATGCGACCAAAATCGAGGCGCAGTTGCGACCGGCAGGCTTCGTTCGCTTCACCCGCTACGGCATCGGGGGCCACTATGATGTCTTGGCTAGTCGTTAGTGGCCGCCACCGGACGGCCAGCTTTCGGCGGGAGATCTCTCAGGTGACGCGCGACGTCCTTGATAATTCTGAGGACCCTTTATGGACCGCGACGCACCTTCCCAATTGAACCGAGCGACCGGCTTGGCCCACAAAATCCTGTCCGCAAGAATGACGGGCCTCCTCGCCGACCAGACAAAGCCGGCCCTTTCCTATACTCAGCGGCCAGCCGCCAACACGGCGTTGGTCCAAAGATCGAGGCGGCGAAACCGCAGGGCCTTGTCCGACCCGGACTTTTTGCGACTTGCCCGTGCCGACTATCAAATGCACTATCCCCGAAATGCATATTGTCCTGACTCCATTGGCTGATGAGCCCGAGCCAAATGATCCCGCACATGCTGGAGAATGGGCTGGGGCATTCAGTCACGCCGACAGTTGCAGCCCGCCTTGGTGCTTCTATTTCGTCCGCCTCGATGAGCGGCCCGTCGGAGTTGGACTTTTCAAAGGGCCACCGACTGACGGATTTGTGGAGATAGCCTACCTCGTCTTTATCGGTTCGCGTGGCCGCGGCGTGGCAACTGCAATTGCCAAGGAGCTCGTGTCGATCGCGCGCGAACACGGCGCGGTTCGGGTTGTCGCTCACACCTTACGTGAACCCAGCCCCTCAACCCTGGTGCTTGAGGCCAACGGTTTTACAGGTCCTGCCGAAGTTGTAGACCCGGAGGACGGGCCGGTTTGGCGGTGGGACCTGGCGCTCTAGTGTCAGCATGCCATCGTCAAAATCATCCTCTTCCGACATGGCCAATTTCAGACGGTTCCCTTGGCACCAAAGACGCCATAGCAGATGTAATGGGTTCATCTGGCAGCGCCGCGGGGTTCTCTGCGCCGTCGTGAGCCGCCAAGCGCATCTTGTCGACGGCGCGGGATCCTCAGAGTGTCGCGATCACAGGCCCATCGCGCACGCCTATGCTCGATATGCATGTCGAGCACAGGACGTGTGGTTATCGCTCAGCAAAATGCTGGGGCAACTTGCTCGATACGTGCGCGTTCGGCTGGGCTCACCGACCCGATGGCCTCGAGAAAACCCTTGTTGCGCATGGCCGATCCCAGGAAAGTCCAGCGCATGGCTTGATGTTGCACCGCGATAAATTCGGCGCGCTGATCGTCAGTCAACGAACGCCCCGTTGCCCGTTCGAAAGATGACAGATCCAGTTCGGTCTGCTGTTTCAAACCACCATCGATGAATGCGCCGATGTCCAGGAAATCATCGATAGCCCGGGTGATCTTTTCAGGACTGCTCTTTTCTGCCAGTTCATAGAATACCAGCGCATCCAACTTGGCATGCTGCGATTCTTCCAGCCAGGCGACCATGAAGTCTTCAGCGGTGCAATGAACGAATTCCCTTCGCGTTCACCAGGGCCTGCGAAAATGGCCGACGAGCGATCGCGGTGGCGACTTTCTCCGGGTTGATCTGAATCAAATCAATTGCCCGGTGCGCCTGCCAGACTGCAACCGACCGCAATTAAGCCAGGCACGCATCAAACCAACGATTTTGAAGGGGTCACCTGGCCGAAATTCATCTGGCGCGGCCGCGATGGGAGCGCCTTATGGCCGAGTTTAAACCGCCCGAAGGCTTTGCAACCTACAGTAGGTCAAGCCCATTACTCGCGCGCTGCGAGACGGTCGCACGAGGCCGCGCCCGCTTCCGCCGGCTGCTTCACCGACCACAGGACGCGTGATGGCGAAGCCAGCCCCCGCGTTAACTGCAAGGTCCAAGGGGCGAGGCTCATGACATGAGCCTGCAGACCGCATCGGCTTTGGCGCTGATCCTAATCCTGCTGCTGTTCGCCATTGCGGCAATCGTCGAAGCGCGAAGCGGAGCCTTGGCAAAACGCCCACGCCTCCGCCATGCAACCTACACGCTTGCGCTTGGCGTCTATTGCACCAGCTGGACCTTTTACGGCGCTGTCGGCAGCGCCGTGCGCGACGGCTGGTCCTATCTGCCCATCTATGCCGCGCCGATCGTGCTCCTTCTCGCCGCACCGAAATTCCTGCGGCGGCTCTCCGAGGCCGTCGCCGACGAGCAGGCCACCACGGTGTCGGATTTCATCGCCGCGCGGTTCAGCCATGACATCGTCGTCGCTCGCCTCGTCACGGTCACTGCGCTGCTCGGGACCATTCCCTATCTGGCGCTGCAACTGCGCTCGATAGGAGGTGCGCTATCGATCGTCACGGCGAACGACGTGTCGGAACCGGCCATGCTGGTGGCGGCGCCGCTCCTCGCGCTTTTCGCCATCCTCTTCGGGGTCCGCCGCTTCGAAGTCGCCGGCCGCAGCGAAGGGCTTCTTTACGCCATTGGGGCGGAGTCGGCGATCAAACTTCTCGCGCTCCTGGCGGTCGCCGGCGTGGCGGTGGCATTGATCGCGGCAGCGCCTGCCGACCAGATAGCAAGCGGGACCGCCGAGCTTCGCGAGCGCTTTCGCGTCGATCAACTGTCGATCGACGTCGCAGTGATTTTCCTCCTGTCGATGACGGCGATCATCGCGCTCCCGCGGCAGTTCTACATGGGTCTTGTCGAGGCCCGGCGCCCCGACGACCTGGTTCGGGCGCGGGGCGGGCTTGCGCTTTACCTCGCGGTGATGGCGGCGCTCGTCATTCCGATTGCGCTCGCGGGATCAATGGTCTTCGGTCCAGACATCAGCCCGGACCTCTATGTCCTCCAGCTACCGGCCGGCGAAGGCTATGGGATCGTCCTCGCTGCCGCGCTGTTGGGCGGGGTCAGCGCAGCGGCCTCAATGACGATTGCCGAGACGACCGCGCTTTCGACCATGATCTCAAACGATTTGGTCTTCCCAACGATGGTTCGCGGTACGATCGCCCGGTCGGGCGGGGTCGGGCGCCGCATGCTGACCGTGCGCCGCCAGTCCATCGTCCTGATCATGATCGCGGCGACTGGCTGGGCGCTGCTCGTCTCGCCGCGCCAGTCGCTTGCGTCGATCGGGCTTGTCGCTTTCGCCGCCATGGCGCAGTTCACCCCCCATCTGCTGCTCGCGGCAACGGGAAAGGGACGCGATCCGCTCGCAGCGCGCGCGAGCCTCTCGGTGGGACTTGCCCTGTGGGTTTACACACTCGGACTGCCACCGGTTCTGCCGACCGAATGGCTTGGCGCCTTGTCAGGATCGTTCGCCGATCCGCTGCGCCTGCTCGGCGCGGGTTCGCTCAGTCCGCTCGCACATGGCGTGTTCTGGAGCCTCGGCGCCAACCTCGCGGTCTATGCTCTGGTCGCAGCGCGCAAGTTCGAGCCGCCGCCGCTGCCGCGGTTCGCGCGCAGCGAGCGCCCGATCAGCAACCTGGGCGAGCTCGTGCAGCTGACCGCCAGCTTCATTGGCCGCGAACAGGCCGAGCGGGACTTTCCCGATGCGATCCCGGCGCAACTGATCGATCATCGATCGGCGCAGCGGGCGCGCGAGCTGATTGGGCAGGTGGTCGGCGCGTCCTCGGCGCGCGCCCTCGTCGCCTCGGCGCTCGCTGGCGGCCAGTTCAGCCTTCAGGAGGTGACGCGGCTGCTCGATGAAGGTGGCCAGAGCCTCCGCTTCTCGCGGGGGCTCCTCGCCGCTACCTTCGAGAATATCGACGCGGGCATCAGTGTCGTCGACGCGCAGCTCAACCTCGTGGCGTGGAATAGCCGTTATCTTGAGCTGTTCGAATATCCGCCGGGCATGGTGCGCGTCGGCGTGCCGGTAGCCGAACTGATCCGGTACAATGCAAGGCATGGTGATTTCGGGCCTGGCGATGTCGAAGACCAGGTCGCCCGGCGCATCGATCATCTGACCCGGGGCCAGGACCATAGTTTCGAGCGGCTCCGCAATGACGGGCGCGTGATCAAGACCGTCGGCGGTCCCATGCCGGGGGGCGGCTATGTCATGTCGTTTACCGACATCAGCGAGGAGGCGCGCATTCGCGAGGAGCTGCGCCAGACGCTCGAACAGCTCGAACATCGGGTCGCCGACCGGACACGCGAGCTGAGCGAAGCCAACCGCCTTCTCGCCCATGCCGACGAAGACAAGACCCGTTTCCTGGCCGCGGCAAGCCACGACCTGCTGCAACCGCTGCATGCCGCCCGGCTGTTCACGGCCGCACTGGCGCGCGACGCAAGCGAGAGCCAGCAGGAGCTGGTACGGCGAGTCGAAAGCGCCATTGGATCAGCCGAAGACCTTTTGCGCTCGCTCCTCGATATCAGTTTTGCGCCTTTTCTGTCGGACCTCGCCGAGACAATCCGCCCGATCGCCGCAGCCAGAGGTCTGGGTCTGCGGCTCGGCCGCTTGCCGGGCTGGGTCGAGAGTGATCCCGGACTCCTGCGCTCGGTGATGCAGAATTTCCTGTCCAACGCGGTTCGCTATACCGCGAGCGGCGCAGTCCTTGTCGGGGTACGCCGGCGCGGATCGGATTGGCGCGTCGATGTGATCGATACGGGCGTCGGAATCGGCGAGCAGCATGTGGAGGAAATATTCGCCGAGTTCACCCGGCTAGGAGACGTCGAGGTCGAGGGGCTTGGCCTCGGGCTGGCGCTCGTTCGCCGGATCGTTCGTCTGCTCGGCGGACGGATCGAAGTCTGCTCGATACCCGGCAAGGGTAGCCGCTTCAGCCTCTATTTGCCCGCCAACGACCAAGCGCACACTGCCTTTGTCGATGCCATCGAGCCGGCGAAGCGGTCGTCCGAGGCTGCGAGGCTGCGCGTGCTCGTTGTCGACAATGACGAGATGATCGTTGAAGCAACAATCGCTTTGCTGGAGAGCCTCGGGCACACCGCGATCGGCGCAAGAACGATCGCCGAGGCGATGGATGCTGCGGGCGACGTCGATGCCGCTCTGGTCGACTATCATCTCGATCATGGTGAAAATGGCCTCGACCTCATCGACCAGCTCTGGAATCGCCGCGGCGGCTTGCCGGTCCGGCTGGTCACCGCCGAAAATGGCATGGCGATGCAGAAGCGGGCCGCCGCGATGAAAGCGGAGATTCTTGCCAAGCCGGCGGCGCCAGGCGCGATCGAAGCTTTTCTGACCGACGCGTCAATGACGCAGATCAAGGCCTAGCGAGCGGGCAACGAGCGCCGCCTGCGTGCGGTTGCGCACGTCGAGCTTGCGCATGATCGCGGTCATATGCGCCTTGACCGTCGCTTCGCTGATGCCGAGGCTATGCGCAATCTGCTTGTTGAGCTGGCCGTCAAGGACGGCGAGAAGGACCTTGAGCTGGGTCGGCGTCAGCGACGATACCGTCTCGCGGATGGCCTCAACCTCGCTCGTCGTTTCGCTCGCACGGGCAGGACCACGGCCGCCAAGGGCTTGGGTGATCGCCGTCTCGATCGCGCCAAGATCGCTGCCTT
This sequence comes from Sphingopyxis sp., assembly GCF_016704835.1. Classification (GTDB taxonomy): domain Bacteria; phylum Pseudomonadota; class Alphaproteobacteria; order Sphingomonadales; family Sphingomonadaceae; genus Sphingopyxis. The sequence goes on from NZ_JADIZJ010000007.1 coordinate 16,185, forward strand.
TGTGCAGAAAGCCGATCGCGCCAAACACGCGCGCTTCATCCGCGGCCGCCGCGCCTTCAGCGCTCGATACGACCAGGATCGGCACATCGGGACATTCGGCGTGGAGCAAGGCAATCCCCGAATAGCCGACGGCGCCGGGCATTTTGAGGTCGAGGAGGATGAGCTTGAGATCAGGTGCTGCCGAGGCCGCACGCGCTGCGGCTGCGAGGGTACCGGCTTCCGCGATGTCGGCGCCCGGCAGCACCTTTTCGACCGCCAGCCGCAAGGCCTGGCGGAACAGCGGATGGTCGTCCGCGATGAGGACGGCCGCGCTCACGCGTCCGCCGGCATCAGCCGGTTGGCAAGCAGATGATCGACGACCGACGGATCCGCGAGCGTCGAGGTATCGCCCAGATTGCTCACGTCATTTTCGCCGATCTTGCGCAGGATGCGGCGCATGATCTTGCCCGAACGCGTCTTCGGGAGCGATGGCGCGAACTGGATGACGTCAGGGGTGGCGATTGGTCCGATTTCATGGCGCACCCATTGGACAAGCTCCTTGCGCAGCGCCTCGTCGGGTTCGATCTCGGCGTTGGTCGTCACAAAGGCATAGATGCCCTGGCCCTTGATGTCATGCGGCATCCCCACCACCGCGGCCTCGGCGACCTTGGCATGGGCGACTAGCGCGCTCTCGATCTCGGCGGTGCCCATCCGGTGCCCCGAGACATTGATCACATCGTCGATGCGCCCCGTGATCCAATAATAGCCGTCGGTATCGCGCCGGCAGCCGTCGCCAGTGAAATAAACGCCAGGGAAGGTCGAGAAATAGGTCTGGAAGAAGCGCTCCTGGTCGCCCCAGACCGAGCGCATCTGGCCGGGCCAGCTGTCGGTGATGACGAGGCAGCCATCCCCCGCCCCTTCGATTTCCTTGCCATCATTGTCGAGCAGCGCCGGCTGCACCCCAAAGAAGGGACGCGTTGCCGATCCCGGCTTGAGCGGCGTGGCGCCGGGTAGCGGGGTGATCATCACCCCGCCCGTCTCGGTCTGCCACCAGGTATCGACGATCGGACAGCGGCGGTCGCCGACGACCTTGTGATACCATTGCCAGGCTTCGGGATTGATCGGCTCGCCGACGCTTCCGAGGAGGCGGAGGGACTTGCGGCTGGTCCGCGTCACCCAGTCATCGCCCTCACGCATCAGCGCGCGCAATGCGGTCGGGGCGCCGTAGAAGATCTCGACCGCGAACTTGTCGACAATCTGCCAGAATCGCGACGGATCAGGGAAATTGGGGACGCCTTCGAACATAACGGTTGTCGCGCCGTTCATGAGCGGGCCGTAGACAACATAGCTGTGGCCAGTGACCCAGCCGATGTCGGCCGCGCACCAGTAGATCTGGCCTGGCCGGTAATCGAACACATATTCATGCGTGATCGACGCCCAGACGGCATAGCCGCCCGTCGTGTGCAGCACGCCCTTGGGCTTGCCCGTGGATCCGGAGGTATACAGGATGAAGAGCGGGTCCTCGGCGTCCATCTCGGCCGGCGGACATTCCGGCGGTTGGGCGGCCACCGCCTCGTGCCAGTCGATATCGCGGCCCGCGACCTTTGCAACCGGAGCGCCCGTTCGGCGCAGCACGACCACTGTCTCGACGGCCGGACATCGAAGCAGCGCTTCATCGACATTGGCCTTGAGCGGCACGCGCTTGCCACCGCGCAGGCCTTCGTCGGACGTGAGGACAATATGGCTTTCGCAATCGTTGATCCGGCCGGCGAGCGCGTCGGGCGAGAAGCCGGCGAATACGATGGAATGGATCGCACCGATGCGGGCGCAGGCGAGCATCGCAATTGCCGCCTCGGGGACCATCGGCAGGTAGATTGTCACCCGGTCGCCGCGGCCGACACCGCGCGCCTTCAAAAGATTGGAAAAGCGGCAGACGTCGCCATGCAGTTCGCGGTAGCTGATCGCGCGATGCGCTTCAGCCGGATCGTCGGGTTCCCAGAGAATCGCGGTCGTATCGCCGCGCTCGGCGAGATGGCGGTCGAGCGCGTTGGCGCAGAGGTTGAGTGTGCCGTCGGCGTACCAGGCGATCTCGAAGTCCGCCTCATCGAAGCTGCTCTGCTTCACCTTGGTAAAGGGGCGGATCCAGTCGATCCGCGCGGCCTGCTCGCGCCAGAAATCCTCGGGCGCCTCGACCGAGCGGCGATACATGTCCCGATAGGCCGCCTCATTGATCAGCGCCGCGTCGGCCCATGCCTCGGGCACCGGATAAATTGCCTCTCCCATCACATCCTCCTGTCAGCTTGGGCTGTTCCACGCCTCCTTAGTCGAAGTCGCGTCGGCGGCGTGCTTAGACAAAGGTCGTAGATGCTCGACCTTGGTCGGGATGGCGGGCTCACCGCCGAACGCGCACTCCTTTCGCATCCAGGAAATCATCGGGAACGAGAGATCATGGATGCCAAGGCGCCTATCGGCAATATGGCCTGCCTCTCGCGGCGACGGCGCTCGCGACGCCGAGCCTAGCCTCGGCTCAGCGACGCCCCGCGAAGCCGAGCTCGAAGCGCGGCTCGAAGACTCGGAGGCCGAAATGCATGTCGCTGCGTCCGGACCTTGCCGCGGCGCGGCGACCAGGCGGCAACCGCGGCGGCCGCAATTGCAGGCGAAGGCGAAGAGCAGCGAAACCGCAGCTCAGCTTGCCGCGCTGCCAGCGCCTCTGCCGCCCGCCCCGCCGGCCGACGGTTTCCGTTCCGGCGCGACGACGATCAAGCTCGGCGGCTTCATCAAGCTTGTCGCCGCGAACAGCCGCTTCAGCGACGGCGAAGTCGCGACCAATTCGCTCGGCCGTGACTTCTACTTGCCGCAGGCGATCCCGACCGGCGGCGCGCCGGCAAGTCGCGTGCAGGATTTCAGCGCCAAGCAGTCACGCTTCTGGCTGAACTTCGCGACCGATGTCTCGGGCCATGCGGTGAAGGGCTATGTCGAAACCGATTTCCAGACCTCGCCCGGAACCCAGGGCTCGCAGCGCACGACCAATGGCGGTGGGTTCAACGGATCGTCGCAACACTTTATTCTTTGAGGAGAAGGAGTGTGGGGATGAAGCAGCGTCAGCGGATTTATTACTCGGCGGCACAGCGATCCGAGATCTGGGACCGGTGGCAGCGCGGAGTCGATGAGTTCGATCGGGCGGCGGTTTGATCGGCATCGTCGTCGATTTTCTCGGTGCTGTCGCCGTCGGGCGGCATTCGTCCGTCGGAGCGCAAGCGGTCGGAACGATCCTCAGCCTGAGCGAGCGCGAGGAGATATCAAGAGGTCTTGTCGCCGGCCGCTCGCTCAGAGCGATCAACCCAGCTTGGTCGGGCGCCTTCGACGATCAGTCGGGAGGTCTGGCGGGGTGGCGGTCGCGATCGGTATCGCGGGATCGTTTCGGATCAGGCAGCGTGGGACCGCGCGCTGCGGCCCAAGCCGTGCAAGCTGGCTTGCTATCCCGCGTTGCGCCGAACAGTATCGCGCAAGCTGCGCCGCAGTTGGTCACCCGAGCAGATCGCTGGCTGGCTCAAGCGCGGCTTTCCGGACGGAGAGCAGCACCGCGTGTCACACGAGACGATCTACAAAAGCCTGTTCATCCAGGCGCGGCGTCCTGAAGAAGGAGCTGCTCGAGCATCTCCGGGCGAAGCGCACGATCGCCGCTCGCGCCACGCCAGCCTGAAGCGCGACGGGCTTGGCCAGATCAAGGATGCGATATCGATCAGCGAGCCCCGCTTCGGTCGAGAACCGCGCCGTGCCCGGACATTGGAGGGCGATCTCATCTCGGGCGCGCGAAACAGCCATATCGTGACGCTGGTCGAACGCCAGTCGCGCTACGTGATCCTGGCCAAGGTGGCGAACAAAGGGGACCGCCAGCGTCGTCACGGCCCTGACCGGGCCAAACAGGCGCGCAAACTGCCTCGCGAGCTCTATCAGTCGCTGACCTGCAGGATCGCGGCAAGGAGCTTGCCGATCACCAGCGCTTCACCTTGGCTACCGAGGTCAGTCTATTTTTGCGATCCCCAAAGCCCGTGGCGGCAAGGCACCAACGAAAACACCAATCGTCTGCTGCGCCAGTACCTGCCCAAGGAACCGATCTCTCCCTGCGCAGCCAGGTAAACTCAGCGCCATCGCTCGCCAGCTCAACGAGCGCCCCAGAAAAACCTTGATGTATCAGACACCGGCTGAAATGTTCGCGGAGCGTGTTGCGGCGACCCGTTGAACCCACCGTCGCTTCCCGTCACTGGGACCATCTCGCGGTGAATGAACGAAACGGGATGGGAAGCGGACGTTGGGACGCTGTAGCGACTATCCGTTGCGTGCGATCTTGTCGGCAGAGATTATTGCTTCCGCGATATCACCGAACACAACCATCTTATATTGCTCTTGAAACGCGTGATGCGTGCTCCAGAAGTCGTAGATCGCTTTTCGAAAGTCCATTCCGTGATGGAATATGAACGAACTGAGAGGCCCCATACCGAACACGTCATCGACGGCGGCTACCCGATGATCCCCAGAGATCGCCTTAAGGACAGCCCATCCAGTCGCAGGTTCCTCGGACATTAAAGCATCGAGCATCCACGAAAACTCGCAGTCAATAGCCTCTCCCTTTTCGACGGCTTGGTTCGCAATCGCTTCCGTGATCCAGCCGTCCGCGACGGAAATGACATTTGAATATTCTGCCGTCATTTGGCGAGAATAGCGGAATTCTGGACGGCAGCAATTGGTCGTTTGTTGCCGTTTATGATTCCGGACTTGATCCGGGATTCACTGCGGCGCTGAGGTCTTGGCCCCCGGATAGAGTTCGGGGTAACA
>NZ_JADIZJ010000008.1 GCF_016704835.1 Sphingopyxis sp.
CGCCGCCACGCTCCTGCCCGGCCGCTTCTCGAACATCTTTGCACAATGTCCTGCGACAACTCGTCATAGGATTCGTGACCTTGCTCCTGCGCTAACAGGTCAGAGTTCCCTTTGCGTTCGCTCGGACGGCGCATCCGAACACCCTGTTATCGTCGCCAGCAAAGCGAGAGCGAGCCACGGTCGCATCAATCAATCTCCAGCTTCGGCAAGCCACGCACGATCTTCATCGTCTCCAGACTGACCGTGATGACGCGCTGGAACAGCAGCAGGGGATAGGCGGGATCGCCGACGGTCTCGATGGCGTAGCGGTTGGCGTCGTTGACGATGCCGCTGGCCTTGTCGGTTTTGACGCACTGGCGCTCCATCACCCATTCGAGCGCGGGCTTGCCGTTGACCACATAGTCATAGGCTTCCAGCGGAATGCCGGTCATGGTGATGCGCGGATTGTAATGCACCACCGTCTTGTCGAGATTGGGGCGCTTGCCGCCGAATTTCATTTTCTCGACGCGATAGAATTTCTCCGGGTCGGGAATATTGGCCAGCCTCAGATCGCCCTCGGCGATGGTGACGGGGAAGGCTTCAGCGCTGTCAAAATCGCAATGCAGATCGCCCAGTAGCCGCCCGGCTTCGACAAAGGCCCAAAAATCAGCCGCCTTCTTTACTGCCGGGATGCGCGGCAACTGCTTGGACAGATTATCGGCAAAGCGGGCGCGGTAATCCTCGCTTGTGCAGCAGGCCATAGACGTAATGAAACAGATCATCATGGCGATCGTCTCACCCGGATAAGCGGCCCGAAAATGCGCCAAACCTTCATCGGTGATCGCATCGCGTTGCCGCCGCCGCGGCTGGTGCGGCGGCGAACAGACCGCCTTTGTGCCATCGTCGGACGGTTCTGCCCCGCCATCGTATAGATAGCGGGGGAAGCATTTTGGCTTTTGCAACATTGTCAAGCTCGGGATGACGGGCACATAAGAACGGAAAATTTTGCTCCGACCCCTGCGGCGCATTACCCTTTATCTGAAATCGCATTTTCCGGGGAAGATGCTGCGGCATTTTCAGCACCATCTCGTTGAAGGTGCGGTTGTAATAAAGCCATTGGCGAGAAAAGGGGCGATAGAGGCTAGGCGTCAGGCAAGCGGCGTCGAATGCCAAAGCTTTGCCTTTCCAGATCGCTTTAATGCCCGCGTCCAACTGATCTTTGTCGGGTCGTAATTGAAAGCCGTCTCACCAATTCTTCGCGCGCCTTGCGATCGGAGATGGGTATGAGCGGCGTCGAAACGCGATAGTTCGGCGTTATAGAACCCGATCAATCCGCTCATTTCCGCGTGATGTCATCGCGGCTGCGAATTATAGCCCCAGCTATCGCGACCGGTCACGACACCCGAGAATAATCTGAAAACAGTGTAACGGCGGAGCTATCTCCCTTGTCACCTAACGGAATATAGGCGTCGAACGCCTTGTCGCGCTGGCCCAGCCAGTCGCCATGCTCATCGGGCGTGATCGCTTGCCAGTCGTTCGTGCGGGTAATGCCGCCTATGCTGCCGAAACGGGCGACGGTCGCTAGTTTGTCCTCGCGTGTCCGATAATCGCCGATGTCGTGGAAATGGATTTGACCATGCGTGGTGGCACGGGATTCTTGACCAGCAATGATGGCCACCGGCGTGCGGCTTCCTGCCGAACATCTTGCCCGCCTTCGCGGCGCGCGCGCTCGCCAGACGTGCGTGCGTTCCCCGCGCAGATGAAACATAGATGCTGGCAAATTCGTCGGCCAGACATTGGCGCAAGCCATCGGCTGTATTGGCGTCCAGCCAACCTGCATTGGAAACATAGGCCACCACCCCCGCATCGCCGATCCGGTCGCTGGCCCAGCGGATCGCACGGATATAGCTGTCGTACAGGCCCTTTGCCAAGGTCGCGTTGGAACGTTTGCGGCGTAGGTTTCGCGGATGCGGCCATCTAATCTCGGGTATTCAATGTTATCGGCGTTATCGTTTTCGCTCCTTTGCCCAACCGAATAGGGCGGGTTGCCCATGATGACGCGGATATCCAGTTCCTTTTGCCGCGCCCGGCGATGGCTGTTGTCGGGCATCAACTCGGCCAGCATGTCCTTTTCCTGCTCGTAAAGCTGGAAGGTATCGGTCAGACAGATGCCGCCGAATGGCTGGTAATCGCCGCCCGAAAGGCTGTGATAGACCGCCTCGATATTGATCGCCGCGATATAATAGGCCAGCAGCACAATCTCGTTGGCGTGGATCTCATGGGCATATTTGTGCGCCAGTTCGTCCGGCTGGATTAGCCCCGATTGCAATAGGCGGGTGATGAAGGTGCCCGTCCCGGTGAAGGGGTCGATGATATGCACCCCCTTGCTGCCAAGGGTTTGGCGAAATTCGGATTGCAGCACTTCGTTGACCGAATGGATGATGAAATCCACCACCTCGACGGGGGTGTAAACGATGCCCAGCCGCTCGGTCATCCGTGGGAAGGCGTTGCGGAAAGAATTTGTCGTATAGCTCGACAACGATCTTCTGCTTGGCCCCGGCGTCGTCAATGCCCGCCGCGCGCCGTTTCACGCTGTCATAGAAGCGCTGGAGACTGTCGGCCTCCTTGTCCAGCCGATGCTCGTCGAGCGCCTCCAGCACCCTTCCATCGCTTGGAAACGGGATTGTTGCGCGCGAAGCTGTAACCCTCGAACAGGCGTCGAACACCGGCCGGGTGATCAAATGCTGGGCCAGCATCTCGATAGCTTCGCCAACGGTGATGCTGTCATTCAGGTCGTCTCGGATTTCGGCAAGGAAACCTTCGAACGCGGCGCGTTCGGGCGTATCGGGTTTTTCGACCAGCGCGGTGATGCGGGTGATATGCGTCTGGGCGATCTTTGCAATATCGCCCGCCCAATCCTCCCAATAATCGCGGCGACCACATTTCTTGACGATCTTCGCCATGATGGCGCGTGAAAATTCGTCAAACACAAATGCGGTCTGGCTTTCGCCGCTGCCGCGCGGGGTGCTGTCGCCGTCGCCGCGCTCGCCGTCATGGCCGCCCGCGCCGCCGCTGCCAATATGGTCACCGCCGCCTTGCTTCGCCTTCGCGGCAGGCAGCTTGTTGCTGACTGCGACAACCTCGATATGGTCGCTGATATCGACGCCAAGGTCCGCTTGATTGAGCCGCGCATCAAACCGCTCGTCGTGGCTGCGAAGCGCGTTCAGGATTTGCCACACCACACGATACCGCTCGTTATCGTCGAGCGCCTGTTCGGGCGTGACACCGGCCGGAACGCCGATGGGCAGGATGACACCTAAGCTGCTTGCCCCGGCGCGCGGCGCATCACCCGGCCCACTGACTGCACAACGTCAATCTGGCTCTTGCGCGGGTGCATGAACAGGATCGCGTCCAGCGCGGGCACGTCCACGCCTTCAGACAGGCAGCGGGCATTGGACAGGATGCGCGCGACGCCTTCGCCCGCATCCTCTTTCAGCCAGTCCAGATGCACGTTGCGTTCTTTCGCGCCCATGGTGCCATCCACATGGTGCAACTGGCATTCGAGCACGGCGGCATCGCCCATGGCGTCCTGACCCTCGTCGGACGCCAGATATTCGCTCACGACATTGGCAAATTCGGTGCGGACCAGTTTGGATGCGGCGATATCCTTGCAAAAGGCCAGCGCGCGGCGCATCGGCTGGGCATCGGTCAACAGTTCGTCTTTCAACCCATTCTTGGTCAGCGCCTTGTAACAGCCGATGATCTTGGTCGCGTCGTCCAGCTTCAATTCAGTGCCGCCATCGGCCAGCCGGTGCTGCACACCGCTCGACACCATCGCTTCGTCGACGGCCAGCACCAGCACCTTGTAATCGGTCAGCAGGCCATTCTCGACCGCCCAGCCAAAGCCGCGCGTGAACAGCGTTTCGCCATAAAGCGCCGGATCGTCCATTGATGCCAGCTCGGCCGATGCCTCGCTGGCCTTTGGCGCTTCACCCTCGCCAAACACGCGCGGGGTCGCGGTCGTATAGAGGCGCTTCCGGCCCCCAATGAAATCCTGATTATGGACTTTGACGAAATTGCTTTCGTCCTCGCCTGCCAGCGTCGCGCCAGTGGTGCGGTGCGCCTCGTCGCAAATGATCAAATCAAACTCGGGGAAGCTGTGCCGCTTTTGCGCGTCGCTGATAACTTGAATCGATTGATAGGTGGAAAACACCACCGTCATCCGGTCGGGGGCAAGGGGCGTGCGCCCGGCTGGCCAGTTTCGCTGCGTTAGTGGTCGCGGGATAATCCAGATCGTGCAGTTCGACCTCTGCCACGTCGTCGGCATCGCGGCGACGCTTGCCCACCTGCACGTCGGAACAGACGGCATAGGATCGCAGCGGGATCGCGCTGTCGATTGTCCATTCGCGGATCGTCTGGCTCATCAATGCAAGGGACGGGACTAGCACCAGCACGGTCTTGCCCGGCCCCGCCATTGTTTCGGCGATTTTCAGCCCGGTAAAGGTCTTGCCGGTGCCGCACGCCATGATCAGCTTGCCGCGGTCGGACTCGGCCAGTCCGGCCTGCACCGCCGCGAGCGCATCCTGTTGATGCGGCCGGAGCGCCTTGGGTGCGGCGACCTTGATTTCCTCGCGCTGGAACCATGCCGTCCAATCAATCGGGCTTTCTTCCAAACGGTCCAGCCCGATGCGGGTGACGTTCAGGTCATCCAGCAAGGCCTCGGCATTGCCGCTCCACGGCGCGCCGGTCGTGTCGAGCACCAGACCGCGCGAAAAATGGCGCGTCGCGCCACTGGCAGGAAGCTGTCGATATCGCCCTTCTGGATGCGGTAGCCTTCCGCATAGAATTTGCACTGGATCGCGCAGAAGCTGTCCTCGCCCCGAATCTTGGCGACCAGATCGATGCCGATATCCTTGCCGTCGAGCCGCTGCGCTTTCGCCCAGTCGGTGAAGGGCAACACATCCTCATATTCCTGGGCCATGCCCGGATCATGTTTTATAAACGCCAGCGCGAGCCGCTCGAAATAGGTGCCCTTTTCCCGTTCGGTCTTTGCCGCCGCGCGATATTGGGCCAAAAGCTGGCGAAGCGGTGTCGTCATAATCCCCCCGAACAATTCGTCGGGCGCACGCTAGACGCGAGATGACCGGCCGCCAAGCCTCCCCATCATCGCCATCATTTCCATCGCGCATTCGGCGTCGAGGTCCATATAGCGGTCAAGGTGCCGCTCGAACGTGCGGTTCCACATGCCTTTGGGACGGTGGAGTCCGGCTTCCCAGCCCTGATAGCACCCCAGCTTCTTTTGTAATCGGAACAGCCGCTCGAACGGCCGGTCCCGCGCGGCGTCGCGCTGGCATTGATAGCCAAGCCGCCATGCCTGCCGCGATGCGAAGCGGTCGCCGCCCGGTGGCAGATAGAGTTTGCCGACGCGGATATGGCGATAGGGACAGATCATCCACCACCGCTTCCCGCCATATTGCGGCCGGGTGAAACAGAGGCGCACGGTCTGCCGCACCTGCTCGCGGTCGTCGCCGCTGCCGCGCGTATAGGATAGTTCCAGCCGTTCCTCGCCCGGTTCGTGCATGATGGCATCATAGCTGATCGAGCCGGACGGTTCGCCGCCGCAGGTCCAGTTTAGCGTGCCGCGCAGGTGCGCGCCCTCCTTGACCCGCCCAGTCCGCAGCATCCACGCCAGATCGATGCGAAGCGAGGCGTCCGCCGTCGGCCTGCCGCTATATCGCCCCGAACCCCAGCCACCCAATTCAACCTCCCCGGCGCTGCAATGCGCCGCCAGATTTTCCTAAATCATCAGCCTTCTTTACCCTCTCATGGGGTTTGCCCGCCGATCCGCGTTTTCCGTTGCGGGCCGACCGCCGCTTGCCCTTGGCGGTCTGGGGTCCGGTGGAAAGCCCGCCATGCAATTTGCACCGGCCGGATCGATACAGGTCGCGGCGCTTGCACGGCGTTCCAGGGCGGGTGTGAGCGCCGCAGATCATATCTCTGCATTGGGGTGGAAAGTCCCCCCGCTCATCGCACCACTGTCGCCACAGCGCCCGTTTATCGGCATCGGTCATGCGGCGTGCTTGTGGTCGGTTGCTGCCCGTTCGAGCGCGGCGGCGAGAATCGTCGCGTAGGCAAGGTTGGCTATGGGCTGGCTATAATCGGTCTGCCACCAGCCGACGGGGAAGCGATGCGTGCGTCGGTCGGCGTTCCCGAAATGCCCGAGGGACTGGTTACTAGTATGTGTCCCCCTTTTCAGGACAGTATCACTTTGGCAGATTTGCGCCATTTCCGCTGTCTCGCTGTCCGCATTATCGGGACAGTCCGGGGTCGAATTTTGCGCTACTGTCCCGATTTCGGGGACCGTACTGTCCGGCTTTCGAGGACCGCGCGTTTTTGTCGGCCGCCATTGTTCATAGGCATGAGAGGGCGCACGATGCTCGCTGCCTTTCGGTCCGGCCACCCATGTCAGGCCCCAGCACGCGGCATGGGGCGTTTTGCGCGAAAAGCCGCCGGGTGTGGCGCAATAGATAAAGCCCTTGTCTTGCAACTCGCGAAGCGCGCGGTTGACTGCATCTTTGCCCAACCCCGTCTTTTCGGCCCCTGTGCGGACCGAAAGGAAAAACTCGCCGTTGTTGTCGCCCTTTTCGAGCGCGGCCATCGCCAGCAGCACCTTCACCCCGCTGCCCGAAAGATGCCGCCATGCTTCCGATTGCATTTGTCGGTGATAGATGCGGATATGGCGCGACGTTGTCGCCCGGCGCAATTTGTCGGACACTATCTATCTCACGCGGCGTCGCGGGTCGCCGGGCCTTCGGCCAGACGCTTGATGCTGTCCAACTTCACAAGACGGCGGGTGCCGATGGTGATCGTCGCCAGAGAGCCATCGTCGATCAATTCATACGCTTTAGTGCGGCCGATGCCCAGCATACGGGCGGCGTCAGCGATACTGCAAAGCACGGGTTCCATAGCGCCATTTCCTTTCCGTTCATCCCCGCACGGCAATGGTTGCGGGCGATAAGGAAAGAATAGCGGCGGGCAGTCCCGGCCGTCGGCCAGCAAGGTCGAGAACTGGCCAGAAACTCTAGGCGGCGAGGTTATTGGCCTCGTCGCCGCGCCGCCGAAACTTCGAAAGCCAGCGGGCGCGTTCTTTAACAGGCTTTCGGACGGCTGTTCATCCCGTCCCGCGAACCAATCCGCCAGCTTGTTTTTTACCTCGGCTTGCGAGGCGGGGGTGCCAGGTTCCGTCGTCGGCCCATTGAAACACAATTGCTGCGACTGCGCGCTCCCAATCATATTTTGATGGCGCGCCGCCCTTGTTGCGGTCGGCCGCGTGCCGGCGCTGGAGCGTCGGCGGCCCACTTCAGCCGGGCGCACCTCGATATCGCAACCAACATACGTTTCCTCAAAATATCCTGGTTCGAAATCGCCGCCCGATGTCTCGGCGGTTGGGCGAACAATCCGCTCCATGTCCAATCGGCGCGCGGTTCCTTATACTCGGCCCATCTCGTCATACATGAGGGCAGGGTGACTTCATTCAGTCCGAAGGAGGATCGACGTGCCCTTCCATAGCGAGCCGGTTGATCGCCTCATTAAGAGGCATCATCACAGGAACCTGAATCTCAAATCGCGGATCGAAGCGGTCCCATCCCCAAGACTGGATAATTGCCAGCGCCTTGTCATCGCCGTGAACGTCCATGTTTGTCGCCCTATCAGAAATTGCCCGTATCTGTGCGGATGGGAGTGAACATTAGCGGAACATGGCGTCCGCGGAATAATCGCGCAAGACCCGGCTTACCCGTCGGGGTTCTAACGGGGTGCGAAACGCGGCATCGACCGAAAGCGGCCATCGGTGGCTCGCCTATTTTCGCTGCCCTGCAGCGATCGGCACCACGTTCCCATTACCGGCACCAACTGCAAACCCGGCCCAAGCGTCCATCAGTTCGCGGCGCTTATCGAAAAAGTCGGTGCGGCGATAAGCGGCCTCGACGGCATTGGGCACGGTATGTGCCAACGCAGCTTCGGCAATTTCGCCCGGCAGGCTGGTCTGTTCGGCTGCCCAATCGCGAAAGGTCGAGCGAAAGCCATGCACGGTGCAGGGGGCTTGCATATCGCGTAGCGCCTTGGTCAGCGTCATGTCGCTAAGCGTCTTGCCGCTCGTGGCTGGAAAAATCAGGTCGGTCCCGGCGCGCCGGATCGAAGCGGCGTTGCGGAACAGCACCACGGCAGGGGGTGAGAGAGGGACGCGATGCACGCGCCGTGCTTTCATGCGCTCGGCCGGAACGGTCCAGACGGCGGCATCCAGATCAATCTCGCTCCACGTCGCGCCTCGCACCTCGCCGCTTCGCGCGGCGGTCAGAATCAAGGCCCGCAACGCCAGCGCGCCAATGCCGCCCTTGTCGGCCAGCCGCGCCATGAAGGCGGGAAGGTCGCTATAGGGCATCGCCTCGTAATTTCCGCGCTTTGGCTGGGCAGGCAGGCGGTCGGCGATGGCCGGGCCAAGCGTTCCGATGAACAGTGCCCCATCCGGCCGGGCAAAGCGCAAGGTGCGGATAATCAGGCTGCGAACCTTCCGGCCAGTTTCGGGCTTGCGTGTCCAGATCGGGCGAAGGCAGGCGGCGATGGCGTCGGCATCGATGCTTTGCACCTGCAATTTGCCAAGGGAAGGGAAGGCATAGGTTTTGAGCTGCGATAGTTGCTGCCGCCGCTTGGCGTCTGATATTTTCGCGTCGGCCGCTTTGGCCTCCAGAAAGCCAAGCGCTGCCTCGCGAAAGGTGCGCGTCAATTCCTTGGGCGGTTGCAAGGCCAGATGCGGGTCGCGACCGGCGACGAGTGCGGCTTTCACCAGCGCCGCCTTTTCGCGCGCTAGGCCGAGCGTCACTGCGCGTAGGCTTCCAAGCCCGAACTCGCGCCGTTTGCCGTCTTGCTGAACCCGGCTACCCAGCTTGCCTGCCCCGATTCGCGAACGGCAAGAAGCAGCCCGTCGCCGTCGTGGTGCTTTCCCGGCTTTGCCAGCGCGGCGCGAATATGTGCTTGCGTCAGACTGCCCATGACATCCTCAAAGTTCGATTTTGAACTGTTCCTCCTCCTTTTATCCCCCACCATTAGCGCGAAAGAGGGCGAATGGCAACGAACGCAAGTGAACGGATCTGCGCAGATTTCCTATGGTTTTGGGGGTGTCGCGCGGTCGCTTGCGAACAGCAGCGAAAAGGAAATGGCTCCCCGGGTAGGATCTGAACCTACGACCGATCGATTAACAGTCGATTGCTCTACCGCTGAGCTACCGAGGAACATCCCGCCGATGCGGGCAAGGCGGCCCTTTGCCGCGAGCCGTCAACTTTATCAAGAGGGTTTTGGCGGGATAGGCTCTGCTCAGACGATAAATTGTTCCATCGCGATGCGTTCGTCGAGCCCTTGATCAGGATCGAACAGCAAAGTCAGCGGCCGACTGCGGTCGGTGGTGACCAGAACGGTCTTCACATCGCGGATCTCGCGCTGGTCGGCAACGGCGCTGACCGGGCGCTTCGCTGCCTCGCGGACGTTGAAGCGGATACTCGTCGATTCGGGGACGAGCGCACCGCGCCAGCGGCGCGGGCGGAACGGGCTGATCGGGGTCAGCGCCAGCATTTCGGATTCGAGCGGCAAGATCGGTCCGTTGGCGCTGAGGTTATAGGCGGTCGATCCCGCGGGGGTCGACACCAGCACCCCGTCGCACGCCAGTTCCTCGAGCATCGTCTTTTCGTTGATCAGCACTTCGAGCTTCGCCGCCTGGCGCGTTTCGCGGAGCAGTGAAATCTCGTTGATTGCGGGCAGGATATGGCGCTCGCCGCTGATCGTCGTGATGTCGCCGCTCAAGGGATGGATCAAAAAGGGACGCGCCGCCGCGAGCCGGTCGACCAGGCCTTCGACGCGAAACTCGTTCATCAAAAAGCCGATGGTGCCGCGGTTCATCCCGAACACCGGCATGCTGCGCCGCTGGTCGAGCAGTTGGTGCAGCATGTGGAGCAGGAAACCGTCGCCGCCGAGCGCGATCAGCAAATCGGCCTCGTTCAGGTCGACGAAGTCATAGAGTGGGCGCAGCTCGGCCTCGGCTTCCATGGCGGCGGGCGCGTTCGATGCGACAAGCGCGATCTTGCGATGCATATTGGTCCGGTTCCCCTAGCGGACAGGCTTTCAGCCGCCCGTTGCACTCATATGACGCGCGACCGCCGGTGTGGACTTTCGTTCGATGTGAAAGTCATGCGCGCGGGGTTTGCCAGCCAATGCCAGATCAATCAACCCATCGACGTCGCCAGCTTCACGCAGCGCCGCGCGCAGATCGACATGGTCGTCCTGCCCCAGGCACATATAGACGCGCCCCTCGACGGTCAGGCGGATGCGATTGCAAGTCGCGCAGAAATTGTCCGACAAAGGCGTGATCAGGCCCAGCGTGACCGGGCTGCCCTCGACCGAGAAATAGCGCGCCGGACCGCCGGTGCGCTGGTCGACAGGGTACAGCGCGTGCGTTTCGCGCAGTGGAGCGATGAAATGGTGGAGCGGAATATAATGATCACTCCGGTCGTCTTCGACCTCGCCGAGCGGCATTGTTTCGATGAGCGTGAGATCGCAGCCGGTCGCGGCGCAATAATCGAACATCGGCAGGAGCTGATCGTCATTGAGCCCCGCGAGCGCGACCATGTTGATCTTGACCGCCAGCCCTGCGGCGCGCGCCGCGGCGATGCCGCGCAACGCGACATCGACGTCGCCGACGCGCGTAATATGCCGGAAAGCGGCGGGGTCGAGAGTGTCGAGACTGACGTTGATGCGTCGAACGCCAGCCGCCGCCAGCATCGGGGCATGTTCGGCCAGCCGCATGCCGTTGGTGGTCAGCGTCAGCTCATCGAGGCCGCGACCGACCATCGCCCCCAATCGCATCGCCAGCGTATCGATGCCGCGCCGCACCAGGGGCTCGCCGCCGGTCAGGCGGATGCGGCGAATCCCCCGCGCGACGAATCGCTCGGCCAGTTCGCCCATTTCTTCGATGCTGAGCACCGCCGATTTGGGCAGAAAAATCATATCCTCTGCCATGCAATAGCGACAGCGCAGATCGCAGCGGTCGGTGACCGACAAGCGCAAGTAACTGATTCGACGACCATGACCGTCGATCAATGGCGCCGTCGATGCGGCAGGTTGGGAAAATGTGGCAGCCACGCTGCTCTTGTGATGCAAAAGGCAGGAACTTGGCAAGCAAAGCCTGCTAGGGGGACGCAATGAATCGCTTATCCGAAACCCTGTCTGCGTGTGTCCGAAAACTTGAAGCCCTGCACCTGCGTCACGACGCCGACGCCGGCGTCATCCTGGTGCAGATCGATCAGATGGCGCGGATCAATAGTAGTGCCGGGACCGCGACGGGCGACGCGGTGCTTGACGAGATCGGGCGGCGGCTGGAAAATTTCGCCAGCGACGAATTCGGGCAGGGGTCGTGCGTCGACCGGCTCGACGGGCCGCGGTTCCTGATCGTGCCGTCGAGCCCGATGTCGCTGGGGCATTACGCGCGCAGGAGCGCGCGTTGCACGTAGCGCTGGCCGAACCGATCGTCGGTGATCCGAATGGGCGGCTGTCGATCCGCATCGCCGCGGCGCTGATTGTCCGCGACGAGTCGGTGGCCGAGCAACTGCGCACCGCGGGTGACCAGCTCGCGCGCCCCGCATCGGCGCGCGATGGCGTGATGGTTCATGCCGCGCTGTCGGGCAATGAGGTGCTGATCCATTATCAGCCGCAATATGACGTCGGTACCGGCGAAATGATCGGGGTCGAGGCGCTGCTGCGCTGGCAGCATCCCGAATTAGGCCTGCTCGGCGCCGGGCCGCTGGTGACGGCGGCGCGCGCGGCGCGGCTCGAGTGCGAGCTGACTGAACATGCGCACCGCGTCGCGCTGGCCGAAATGGCGCAATGGCCCAAAGCGCTGGCCAAGCTGCGCGTGTCGCTCAACATCACCGCAGCCGATCTGGGCGACCCCGAATTTGCGGGACGGTTCGCCGCGATGGCGAAAGCGGCGAAGATCGATCCCGACCGGCTGACCCTCGAACTTACCGAACAGGCGATGCTGAGTGATCCGGCGAGCGCCGCGGAGCAGTTGGCACAGATCCGCGCGCTCGGCTGCGCGATCGCGATCGACGATTTCGGGACCGGCTATTCCAGCCTGTCGCTGCTTGCGCGGCTGCCAATCGATTATCTCAAGATCGACAGCGGTTTTACCCGCACCATCGATGGCAGCGACCGCGACCGCATCGTGGTTCGCGCGATCGCCGATCTGGCGCGCGCTGGGATTGCTGGTGGTGGCCGGGGGATCGAGAATGAGCGCCAGTTGGCGCGATTGTCCGAGCTCGGCGTCGCGTCGTGGCAGGGGTTTTTGAAGTCGGGACCAGTGCCGGGCGATCAGTTGCTGGGGTTGATGGCGTAAAACCCCTCCCTTCAGGCGCGGGATTGGTCAGGCCACCTGCCGCGCCAGCTTGCCCAATCCCTTCGACAACTGCAGCGCGCCGTTCAGACGGGCGCCCGTACTCACCCAATCGCCGCTCACCGACAGCTTGTTGTCGGGGCGCAGCCGCGCGCGGCCTTTCAACCGTTCGACATAGGCGATCAGCCCGGGAACGTTTGCGAACTGGTCGCTGTGGAACGACACCAGCGCGCCCTTGGTGCCGACATCGAGCTTGGCAATCCCGGCGATCCGGGCGTTTGCCTTGATCTCCATCAGGAGGACGAGGTTTGCTGTTTCGGGCGGGAGTGGACCGAAGCGGTCGATCATCTCGGCCGCGAAAGCATCGAGCGCCGCGCGATCCTCGGCATCGTTGAGGCGGCGATAGAGCGCCATGCGCAGCGGCAGGTCGGGAACATAATCCTCGGGGATCAGGATCGGCGCATCGACGGTGATCGTCGGGGACAGTGCCTCGCGCGGCGGCAGGGTGCCGGCGCCCTCGGCTTTGGCGACCAAAATCGCCTCCTCGAGCATTGACTGATACAGCTCGAATCCGACCTCGCGGATATGACCCGACTGCTCGTCGCCAACGAGGTTGCCCGCGCCGCGAATGTCGAGATCGTGGCTCGCCAGCTGGAATCCTGCGCCCAGGGTGTCGAGATCGCCGAGCAGTTTGAGGCGCTTTTCCGCGGTGTCGGTGATCGCGCCATGTTCGGGCGTCGTCAGATAGGCGTATGCACGCGTCTTGGCGCGCCCGACCCGACCGCGCAACTGGTACAGCTGAGCCAGGCCGAAGCGGTCGGCGCGATGAATGATCAGTGTATTGGCGCTCGGGATGTCGAGCCCGGATTCCACGATCGTGGTTGACAGCAGCACATCATATTTGCGGTCGTAGAAAGCGCTCATCCGGTCCTCGACCTCGGTCGGGGTCATCTGACCGTGTGCGACGACATATTTGATCTCGGGGACGCGGTTGCGCAGGAATTCCTCGATGTCGGGCAAATCCTTGATCCGTGGCACGACGAAGAAACTCTGCCCGCCGCGGTCATGCTCGCGCAACAGGGCTTCGCGGAGGACAACTGCATCCCACGGCGCCACATAGGTGCGCACCGCCAGGCGGTCGACCGGCGGAGTCTGGATCACGCTGAGTTCGCGGAGGCCCGACATCGCCATTTGTAGCGTGCGCGGGATCGGCGTCGCGGTCAGCGTCA
Organism: Sphingopyxis sp.; assembly: GCF_016704835.1. GTDB lineage: Bacteria > Pseudomonadota > Alphaproteobacteria > Sphingomonadales > Sphingomonadaceae > Sphingopyxis. The sequence goes on from NZ_JADIZJ010000008.1 coordinate 13,645, forward strand.
GGACATGGACATCGGCCTTGAGCTGCTTCAGCCGTTCCTTGTGGACGACGCCAAAGCGCTGTTCTTCGTCGACGATGACTAGGCCGAGCTGTTTGAACTCGACCGATTTGGCGATCACCGCATGGGTGCCGATCACGATGTCGATGTGACCACTCGCCAGCCCGTCGCGGGTCTTTTGCGCTTCGCCGGCCGGGACGAGGCGCGACAGGCGGCCGATGTTCACCGGGAAACCTTTGAATCGCTCGACGAAATTGGTGAAATGCTGGCGTGCCAAGAGCGTGGTCGGACAGACGAGCGCAACCTGTGTCCCCGCCATTGCTGCGACGAAGGCGGCGCGCAGTGCGACCTCGGTCTTGCCGAATCCGACGTCGCCGCACACCAGCCGGTCCATCGGCTTGCCCGACGCCATGTCGGCGAGCACATCGCCGATCGCGCGGTCCTGATCGTCGGTTTCCTGATAGGGAAAGCGGTCGGCAAAAGCGGGGTAGGCGGCGTCCTGCACAAGCAATTCGCCCGAGCGCAGCGCGCGCTGCGCCGCGGTCGCCAGCAGTTCGCCCGCGATCTCGCGGATCCGCTCCTTCATCCGCGCCTTGCGCCGCTGCCACGCTTCGCCCCCGAGCCGGTCGAGCGCGACGCCGTCGCTTTCGCCGCCGTAGCGCGACAGCACGTCAAGGTTCTCGACCGGCACGTAAAGCTTGTCGCCGCTCGCGTAGGTCAGCGCGACGCAATCATGCGGGCTGTTGCCCACCGGGATCGAGGTCAGCCCCTCGTAACGCCCGATGCCATGGTCAAGGTGAACGACCATGTCGCCGACGCTGAGCGTCGCGAGTTCGGCGAGGAAAGCGTCGGCGCTCTTGCGGCGCTTCTGGCGGCGGACGAGGCGTTCGCCGAGGATGTCCTGTTCGGTGAGGAGGCTGATCGCGTCCGACGCAAAGCCGTGGTCGAGGGGCAGGACAACCATTGCGGTCGCGCCGCCGCTTTCGGCCGAGGCAGTCCCGAGCGCATCCTGCCAGCCGTCGGCCGCGGCGAGCGACGTGACGCCATGCTCGCGCAGTAACCCCGACAGGCGATCGCGTGCGCCGCCCGAATAGCTGGCGATGATCGTGCGGCGTCCCTTGCGACGTTCATCGGACAGATGATCGGCGACCTTGTCGTAAATATTGAGGTCGGCGGCGCGTTCGGGGGTGAAATCGCGCGCGGCGAACGTCTCGAGATCGATGACTTGCGGCGACGGTGCGACGTCGAACGGGGTGATGATGTGGATCGGGCGGCGTGTTGCCGCGCCCGCCCATTCGGTTTCGGTCAGATACAGCGTTTCGGGGGCCAGCGGGCGATAGCTGCCGGTCGAATCCCGCTCAGCCGCGACGCGGTTCGCATGATAATCCGCGATCGCGGCAAAGCGCGTCTCGGCGGTCGCCTCGCTGCGGTGGCCGCGCAGCACCGGGGTCGCGGGGTCGATATGGTCGAACAGGTTCGCCAGCCGCTCCTCGAACAGCGGCAACCAATGGTCCATCCCCGCCTGTCGCCGCCCCTCGCTGACCGCCTGATACAGCGGATCGCCGGTCGCCTGCGCGCCAAAGATTTCGCGGTAGCTCGACCGGAAGCGCTTGATCGTGTCCTGATCGAGCAAAGTTTCGGCGGCGGGGAGAAGTTGCAGCGCCTTGGCGGGGCCAAGGCTGCGCTGATCGGCGGGGTCGAAGCGGCGGAGGCTTTCGATCTCGTCACCGAAAAAATCGATGCGCAGGCCGTTCTCTTCACCGGCGGGAAACAGGTCGACGATGCCGCCGCGCACCGCAAACTCGCCTTGGTCAGCGACGGTGTCGACGCGGCTGAAACCGTTCGCGACGAGCAGTTCCGCAAGCGAATCGCGGTCGATCCTTTGCCCGGCGGCGAGCGTCGTCGCGAGCTGACGGATGCGGAACGGGGTCAGCGTGCGCTGGGTGATCGCGGCAACGGTGGTGAGGATCAGCTCGCCGCGCTTGGGCGCGGCTTGCAGCGCCGACAAAGTCGCCAGCCGGTCGGCGCTGACACGCATCGACGGCCCGGCGCGGTCGTAGGGCAGGCAATCCCACGCGGGAAAGCGGTGGACGGTGAGATCGGGCGCAAAGAAGGGTGCGGCGTCGGCAATTGCCTGCATCGCGGTGTCGTCGGTCGCGATATAAACGAGGCGCCGCGTCGCTGGCGCGCGCCAGATCGGCGAGGAGCAGCGGCAGGAACCCGTCAGGCCGCGCGCCAGTGTCAGCGGGGTCGTTGCCGACCCAATCGCGGCGAAAATGTCGGCGGCAGGGATCGTCATGGCAGCGGGATATAGTCCAGGCGGCGCATCGCGGCGATCATCTCGGGCCGGTTCAGATGCGCGGGCGGCTCACCGGTGCCGAGCGCCCACGCCATGATATCGACGTCGTCTTCCTCGACGACGATTTCATACCAGGCGATCTCGTCCTCGCCCCACGTCGTGGCATAGCGGTCGAAAAAGCCGCCGATCATATAGTCAGCCTCGCGCGTGCCGCGATGCCAGGCCCGGAATTTCAGGCGTTTGAGGCGGTCGGTCATCTGTTTCTCTTTTCCCTTCTCGCTCGACGGGAGAAGGATACGGAGCCTTGCCGCTTTGCGGCTAGGCGAAGTTGGATGAGGGTGTGCGCTCGCATGGCGAGCGCGCGCTTGCTTTGCAAGCGCATACCCCTCACCCGCTGCGACTAACGAGCAAGCTGGTAAGTCTCGCTCCCCTCTCGCGCAAGGGGAGAGGGGGTGTAACTTTGCGCGGTCAGCGTTAGACACGATGAACCATGCGACCCGAAATCCTCAATCCGCTCTTTGCCGCACTCACCGACCTCAAAGGTGTCGGGCCGCAGCTTGCCAAGCCGCTGGCGCGGCTCGGGCTGGAGCGCGTCGTCGATGTGCTGTTCCACCTGCCGACCGGGCTCGTCCAGCGCCATCCGGTCGATCGCCTCGACGATGCGCAGCCGGGGCAGCAAATCATCATCACGCTCACCGCGCAGGACTACCGCTCGGGCCGCAGCCCGCGCGCGCCGTTCGGGGTCGATGCGTTCGATGGCGCGGGCGATCATGTCCGGCTCGTCTATTTCGGGCGAACGTCGGGGCTGGCGAAAAAGCTGTTCCCGCTCGGCGAAGCGCGGCAGGTGTCGGGCCGCCTCGACAGCTATGGCGAGATGCGGCAGATCGTCCATCCCGACCATGTCAGCGAACCGGGGAGCGCCGAGGCGATTGCGACGAGCGAGGCGGTCTATCCCTTGACCGAAGGGCTGACCAATGCGCGGCTGTCACAGCTGGTCGAGATCGCGCTCGAACGGCGGCCCGAACTCGCCGAATGGATCGACGGGCCGCTGCTCACCAGCCGCGGCTGGCCCGAATGGCGCGAGGCGTTGGCGCGCGCGCATGCCAGCCCGCATGACAACGCCGCGCACGACCGGCTCGCCTATGACGAGATTTTCGCCAGCCAGGTCGCGTTGATGCTGATCCGTGAGGGACTGCGCAAGCGCAAGGGGCGCGCGGTCGTCGGCGACGGGCGGCTGATCGGCGCGCTACAGCTGCCGTTCGGGCTCACGGGCGCGCAGGAGCGGGTGGGCGACGAAATTGCTGCCGACATGGGCCGTGAAACCCCAATGCTGCGGATGCTGCAGGGCGATGTCGGCTCGGGCAAGACATTGGTCGCGCTGCGCGCGATGCTGGCGGCGGTCGAGGCGGGAACGCAAGCGGCGCTGCTCGCGCCGACCGAGATTTTGGCGCGCCAGCATTTCGCGACCTTGCAGGCGATGCTCGCGGGGCTGCCGGTCAACATCGCGATTCTGACCGGACGCGACAAGGGCCGGGTGCGCGAATCGACGCTGATGGGGCTGGCCGACGGCAGCATCGACATTCTCGTCGGCACCCATGCGATTTTCAGGATGCGGTGGCATATCGCGATCTGGCGCTGGGTGGTCGTCGACGAGCAGCATCGGTTCGGTGTCGCGCAGCGGCTGATGCTCACTCAGAAAGCTGCACGCCCGCCGCATTTGCTGGTGATGACCGCGACCCCGATCCCGCGCACGCTGCAACTCGCCAATCATGGCGAGATGGATGTGTCGCGGATCGACGAAATGCCGCCGGGGCGCACTCCGGTCGACACCCGCGTCGTCTCGGTCGACCGGCTCGACGAAGTGGTCGGCGGATTGGAGCGTCACTTGGCCACCGGGGCGCAGGCGTACTGGGTCTGCCCTTTGGTCGCCGAGAGCGAGATGAGCGAGCTCGCCGCCGCCGAGGAGCGCGCGGCGCTGCTGCGCGAGCGGTTGGGCGCCGACCGCGTCGGGCTGGTTCATGGCCGGATGAAGGGGCCGGACAAGGATGACGTCATGGCGCGGTTTCAGGCCGGGGAAATCGGGGCGCTGGTCGCGACAACGGTGATCGAGGTCGGGGTCGATGTCCCCGCCGCCAGCCTGATGATCGTCGAACATGCCGATCGCTTCGGTCTGGCGCAGCTGCACCAGCTGCGCGGGCGCGTCGGGCGCGGCGCGGCGAAATCGGTGTGCTTGCTGCTGCGCTCGCAAAACCTGTCCGAAACCGCGCGCGATCGATTGGCGCTGATGCGCGAGACGAACGACGGGTTCGTGATCGCCGAAAAGGATCTGGAGCTGCGCGGAGGTGGCGAACTGCTCGGGCTCAAGCAGTCGGGCGACGCCGATTATGGGCTGGCGAGTGCCGAACAGCTCGTGCGATTGTTACCGGTCGCGCACGACGATGCGCGGCTGTTTGTCGAACGCGACGGGGGCATGGACGGCGCTCGCGGCGAGGCGGTGCGGCACTGCCTGTATCTGTTCGAACGCGATGCGGCGGTGCCGCTGCTCAGAAGTGGTTAGTTGACGTCCGCCCGCGCGCCCATGGCGCGGATCATCGGTAGATAATCTTCGACCGCGATCGACTTGTCGAACTGCACGCCGGTCTTGCCGCCCAGCGACCACACGACCTTTGCCGCGGTGCGACCGATGATCGGCATGCGGAACACGACGAGGTCACCGATCTCAAGCCCGCGCTCGAAGCGCATTAGCATACCGTCGGCGCTGATGTTGACGCATGTGCACATTTCCTGCCGTCCGTCGGGCATGACGAAGGGCAAGCGAACATAGACGTCGCTACGCGGAGCAATTCGCTGGTCGAGCCCGACATAATGGGCCTTGCTGATGTCGATCTTGCGCATTTTTGTGGACCTTGTTGGTTTGGGCATAAGGATCCGCTCGATTGCTGAAGATTGGGTAAACGCGTTTCTGCGCCTTACCGCGTCACAAGGCCATGTTTTTTCGCGCCCAGGCTCAATGGCACCGGATCGGCATCCGGCTGAATCCGATGATGCGGGTCGCGAATGACGACGCCGTTCACCTTGACTGCGCCCTCGTCGAGCTTGCGTCGCGCCTCCTTGTTCGACGCGGCAAAGCCCAGTTCGCGCAGCGCGTCGACGACGCTGATCCCTTCCGGGGGCGCGGCGGCCTGCGGCAGATCGCCACCAATCTGTCCCTTTTCAAAGGTTTGCGCGGCGGTGTCCGACGCGGTGCGCGCGGCGTCCTCGCCGCGGCACATTGCGGTGGCTTCGTTCGCCAGCATCTTCTTTGCCTCGTTGATCTCGGCGCCATCGAGTTTCTCGAGCCGCGCGATCTCATCGAGCGGCAGATCGGTGAATAACTTCAAAAAGCGGCCGACGTCGCGGTCGTCGCAATTGCGCCAGAACTGCCAGTACTCAAAATGGGACAGTTGATCTTGATTAAGCCACCACGCCAGCGGCGGTTTTGCCCATCTTGGCGCCCGCCGCGGTGGTCAGCAGCGGGTGGTCAGGCCATAGAGGTCGGCGCCGTCCATGCGGCGGCCCAGTTCCATGCCGTTGACGATATTGCCCCACTGGTCCGACCCGCCCATCTGAGCCGCACCCCCATGTCTTTCGACAGATGGCGGAAATCATAGCCCCTGCAGGATCATGTAGCTTGAATTCGAGGAAGGTCATCGGCTGTTCGGCGTTCGAGCCGCAGCTTCACCGAATCAAAGGTCATCATGCGGTTGATCGTGAAATGGGTGCCGACTTCCTGCAGCAATTCGATGTAACCAAGCTGCCCCCAGCCAATCCCGGATTATTGACCATCACCGCGTCGGTCGGCCGGTCGCCAAAGGTCAGGAATTGCTCAAAGATGCCGAAAATCGACGCGATGTTCGCGGCGATCGTCCTGGTCGGACAGCATCTTGCGGCTTTCGTCGCGCCCGGTCGGGTCGCCGATCCGCGTCGTCCCCGCCGCCCATCAGCACGATCGGCTGGTGCCCTGGCCTGCAGGCGCCGCAGCATCATGATCTGGACCAGGCTGCCAACGTGCAGGCTGGGCGTGGCTGCGTCGAACCGATATATCCGGGGACGACCTGTTTGGCGGCAAGTGCATCGAGCCTTCCGCGTCAGTCATCTGGTGGATATAGCCCCGTTGATCAAGGACGCGCAGCAGGTCGGATTGATGGTTCGTCATAGCGGGCGGGCGCTTAGCATGGGGTTGGAGTTTTGGATAGCATTCGCAAAGCGCTGGTCTGCCACCCCGACACCCCGGCCCGAACCGTCCGGTCGGTCGCGGTTGAGGTCACGCTGTCGTTCGATGACGGCTTTGCGCTGCGCTATTTCGTCGAGGGCCCGGTGGGCGATATCGTGCTGCCGGCGACGGCCAGCTCGTCATCGCCGACAGCGCGACCGACGGATTGTGGCAAGGCACCTGTTTCGAGGCGTTCCTGACCGAAGAGGGCACCCGGACTACACCGAATTAGCTATGCCCCCGACGGCCGCTGGGCCTGTTACCAGTTCGACGATTACCGCTCGCTGCTGCGCCCCGACGAGCTCGCGCCGTGGGAGATGGTCGCCGAGCGCAGCGATACGCAATATGCGCTGCGCGTCGAGCCGGGAATATTTCCCGACACCGGGTCGAAGCTCGCGCTCTGCGCGGTCATTGAAGAACTCGATGGCACCAAAAGCTATTGGGCGCTCGCGCACCCGCCCGGCAAACCCGGATTTTCCATCATCCCGATTGCTTTGCGCTCACGCTTGCGGCACCGGGCGCGGCATGACGATGACATTCGGAATCGACCGCCTGCTCGCCGATCCCAGCGCTGCGCGCGCTGGCTGGCCAGCGCGTCGCTGCTCGCGCATCCCGCCTCGGTCGCCGCCGACCTGACCCAGCCAGCCTCGACGCGCGCGTCGTGGCAGGAGTAAATGTCACCGCGGTGTTCGGACCGCAGCAGGGCGTAGGTTGGCGGCGACCTGCAGGACAACATGATGGAGGTCGCCCGACTTCACCGACCCGGTGCATGGCGTTCCGTGTTTCAGCCTCTATGGCGAAGTGCGCCGCCCTACCGGCCAGTCGATGCACACCTTTGACGTCGTGCTGATCGACCTCCAGGATCTCGGTTGCCGCATCTACACTTATGTCACAACCCTGCTTTACATGCTTGAAGCCGCGGCGAATACGGCAAGGCGGGTGGGTGCTCGACCGCCCAAAACCCCTGCAGGGCGACCCGTCAGCGAGGACGCTTGCCCGTCCCGGCTGGGAGAGTTTTTGTCGGTGCGGCGCTGATGGTGATGCGCCAAGGGCTGACGATGGGCGAAATGGGGAGCTGGTTCATTCGCCACTTCGATCTCGACGTCGATTACCGCGTGATCGAAATGGAAGGGTGGCGCCCCGCCGTCGGCCCAGATCATGGCTGGCCCAGCGATCGCGTGGATCAACCCAGCCCCAATGCCGCGAACGTCAACATGGCGCGCGCCTATGCCGGCACCGTGATGGTCGAGGGCGCCACGGCTGCGAAGGCCGCGGCACGACCCGCCCGCTCGATTTCGGCGCCCCCGACATCGACGCCAAGGCGGGGTTCGCCGAGCTGCACCGCCTTGCGCCGCCGTGGCTGGCAGGGTGCAAGCTGCGCGCTATCTGGGTCCAGCCGACCTCTCACAAACACGCCGGCCACCTCAACACGGCGTCCGCTATCCATGCCGAGGGCCGTGGTGCTGACGATGCGTCGTTCCAGCCGTGGCGGGTGCAGGCGCTGGGGTTCAAGGCGATCCGGTCACTCTATCCGGCTTACCCGATCTGGCGCGGTAAGGACTTCAAATATGAATACACCGACGATGTGCTGGCGATAGACGTAATCAACGGCGGTCCGGGCCTGCGCGAGTGGGTGGATGATGCAGCCGCGGCGGCGGGTGATCTCGATGCAATGGCGAGGCCCCGGTGAGGCAGCATGGCGCGATGAAATTGCGGACGTCCTGATTTACTGAACGTGGAAGGCGGAAGACGATGCAGCGCAGGCAATTTCTTGGCACCGCGGCCCTCGGCGGGCTGGGTGCAACGCTGCCTTTGTCGGCATGGGCCGCCGACACCAGCGGACTTCCCAATCTGGCGGCCAACGCGGTTCCGATTGGCGCTGCCGAGCGCTTGGCGCGGATCGCCAGGGCGGCTCAATTGCTGCGCGCCGAGGGCATGGACGCCCTGCTGATCGAGCCTGGTTCGAGCCTGGTCTATTTTACAGGTGTCCAGTGGTGGCGCAGTGAGCGACCGACCGCAGCGGTGGCGACATGTCGCAGATTGCGGTGGTGACGCCATTTTTCGAGGGGCACCGTCGGTGCGTGGAAAGCTCCTGGGCGTCGAGGCCAGGAGGTGCTGACGTGGAACGAGGGATGACAATCCGCTCGCTGCCGTCGCGACATGGCTCGGCAAAACGCGGGCCGACCAAGGCAAGATCGGCGTCGGCGGAAACGGTGCGCTATTTCGCGGTCGACGGCTTGAAACAGGCGACAGCGGGCGCGACCGTGTCGTCAACGGCGCGCCGGTGGTGCGCGCGGGTGCTGGATGCACAAACGGCCTGCGAAACGCTGATGCAGGCCGCGAACGATGTCACCATCGCCGCCTATCGCCATACCGCGCCGCGGACGGAGGCGGGGATGACTCCTGCGCAGATCGGCGCGACATGGTCGACGCAACGCGTGCGCTCAGGCGACAAGAGCGAATTCGAGCCGATCCCCGCTCGGCGAAGGAGTGCCTATCCGCACGGCAGCGGGCAAGCCGCAGGCAACGCCCAGAGCGGCGAGGTCGTGCTGATGGATCGCGGTGGCGCCACCATTCACGGTTATCAGTCCGACATCTCGCGCAGCTTCGCATATGGCAGTTTCAAGTCCGCGCCAGCGGCAGGTGTGGGACCAGATGCAAGGGACAGGATGTCGCCTTTGCCGCAGAGCTCGGCTTAAATCCCCGCGGGGTAAGATCGATGACGCGGTGCGCGCTTATTGAGGAAGGCCTCGTTGGGGGTCCGGGCAGTAAACCCCGGCACCTTCGCACCGCACCGGCCACGGCGTCGGCCTGGATGGGCACGAGCCCTGCCAATCTGGTGCGCGGCGAAACGACGAGACTGGCGCTGGGCATGTGCTTTTTCGAACGAGCCCGGGCCCAGCTGATATTCCGCGAGTTCGGGATCCAGTTTGATGATTGTCGGATATGACCGACAGCGCCCGAAATGGTTCAGGCCGATCCGCCGCCGTCGATCGACCAGCCGTTTGTCTAAGTTTCTCCGTTGCTGGAAGGGGAGAGGACGCGACCGCGGCTATCGGATGATCCGGCGCTTGCGGCCGCTGAGCAAAGTCTCACCAGCATTGAACCGTAGATGATCATCAGCAGATACCAGCCGCCGAGCTTCTCGACCCCCACCCATGGTGCCAGCTGATCCTGACCTCGGATGAGTCCACGCGCGCGCAAACGTCCTGACACTCGGCGAACCAGATGAACAGCGCGACGCCCCAGCCGACGAGCAACGGCATCGGGCGATGGATATGGAGCGGGCGGAACCACACCCTGACAGCGCCTAGAACAGCAGCGCGGTCACCGCAAACAGCAACCAGCGCGGATGTCGTAACAGCCAATGATGCGCGAAGAAATTGACACAGATCGCGGCGAGCAAGAGCGTCACTGGCCCATACCGGCGGGTAACCCGTGTGGCGGAAACCGAAGATCCGCCAGACGCGCGGATATAGTCGCTAACCGCCGCGGCATACATGAAGCCCGAGAATAGCGGCACCGCGCCAATGTGGAGGAGGCTTCGCCTGATATTGCCACGATCCCGCGGCGGTCTTGAACAATTCCATCACCGCGCCGACGAGCGTGTGTGAAAGATCAGATGACGAGCGCTTCCTTCGGCGTTTGCCGGAAGGCGAGCATGCCGAGCTGACCAGCACCGCGCCGATCGTGATCGCGCTGCCAGCGATGGAGCAGGGCATCCGCGTGATGTGAACAGTTGTAAACGGCGGGCCGCGGAAGCAGAACCAGGTGCCGATAGCAGCAGGTGAGCATCAGGCCGCCGGAACAGGCACGCCTAACCTTGTTCTGAACCGGAAGACGAGAAATTGAGGAACCAGCCGCGGTCCAGGCTCGACGGCTAACGCCTCGAGCCGCATTCGGACGGCGGAAGCGCGACTGTGAGCCGCTGCGGTGCGTCAGATAGACGGTGACCCAGGTGATTAGCAGCGCTGCGGGAAGCAGCAGCGCTTGCGCCAGGATCGCCAGCGAGGCGGCCCAGCGAGATGAAGATGACCGCGCGGGCGGAACTCCGCCCATCGACCTTTCCTCGACCGCGTCGTCAGTCATCACCGACAGTTGTGGTCTATAAAGGCGAAGAGCAGGATCGTCGCAAAGCCGCTGATCAGCGCCGACAGCTGCGACGCGGTGACGCGGAATTCAGGCGCCAGATAAATTCGCGCGTAGAGCGAGTTACTTGACGCCCACGGCGAGCAGCGACTGTGCGAGACAGTTGGCGATCAGTACACCCCAGCTGATCCCTTGGCATCTTCCAGCCCTGAGGTGCGCGAGGCTGGGGACAACAGCGATCGGCGCGCAGTCCGCTCGGGCTTATCGCCTTGCCACCAGTTTGGCGGTCGAACGAATGGGTCTGATACCAGCCGATTGGTGGCGGTAAACATGCGCTGTCCGGTGGGGACGAGGAGGATACCGATCAGCGTTGCGACGCTTGCCGCAGCGAGCA
>NZ_JADIZJ010000009.1 GCF_016704835.1 Sphingopyxis sp.
GGCCACGGTAGCGGCGGGATAGTCCCGCTGCGGGCGGCGTAAAAGTCGGCCACCTATTTCCCTTCTGCGACGAGGCAGGGAGGGTGGGGATTTACACCGTGGAACTTTATCGGAAGGTCCGTCTGGCCTGCTCGGAAGGGATGAGCCGGCGTCAGGCGGCGAAGCATTTCAACATATCGCGCGACAGCGTAGCCAAGATGCTGTCGTATTCGTCCCGCCGGGCTACCGGCGCCAGTCCGATCCAGCGGCCCAAGCTTGATGCGTTTGTTTCGACGATCGATCACTGGCTGGATGAGGACGTGAAGGTGCCGCGCAAGCAGCGCCATACGGCCAAACGGGTGTTCGACCGGCTTCGTGACGAGTGCGGCTTCACCGGCGGCTACACGATCATCAAGGATTATATGCGCGAGCGGGAGCTCCGCGGGCGGGAGGTGTTCGTGCCGCTGTCGCACCCACCCGGGCATGGGCAGGCCGATTTCGGCGAGGCTGTGGTCGTCATCGGCGGCGTCGAGCAGAAGGCGCGCTTCTTCGTGCTCGACCTGCCGCATAGCGACGCCTGCTATGTTCGTGCCTATCCGGCGGCGGTGTCGGAGGCCTGGGTCGATGGCCACATCCATGCGTTCGCCTTCTTCGGCGCGGTGCCGCAGTCGATCGTCTACGACAACGACCGATGCCTGGTGGCGAAGATCCTGCCCGACGGCACCCGCAAGCGGGCGGCGTTGTTCAGCGGCTTCCTGTCCCACTACCTGATCCGCGATCGATATGGCCGTCCCGGAAAGGGCAATGACAAAGGGAATGTCGAGGGCCTTGTGGGCTACGCCCGGCGCAACTTCATGGTGCCGATCCCGCAGTTTGCGACATGGGACGCGTTCAACCTCTGGCTGGAAGAGCAATGCCGCAAGCGCCAGCAGGACAGGCTGCGCGGGCAGAGCGAGACGATCGGGGAACGGCTGCAGCGCGATCTGGCCGCCATGCGCCCCTTGCCAGCCTCGCCGTTCGAGGCCTGCGATCAGACCAGGCGCGCAGGTCACGGCGCAGTCCCTCGTGCGCTACAAGACCAACGACTACTCGGTCCCGGTCGCCTAGGGCCATCAGGACGTCTGGATCCGGGGCTATGTCGACGAGGTGGTGATCGGCTGCCGCGGCGATATCATCGCTCGCCATTCCCGCAGCTGGGAGCGTGAAGACGTCGTCTTCGATCCGCTGCACTACCTGCCGCTGATCGAGCAGAAGATCAATGCGCTGGATCAGGCTGCACCTCTCCAGGGCTGGGACCTGCCGGAAGAGTTCGCCCACTGCGCCGCCTGATGGAAGCACGTATGGCCAAGCAGGGCCGCCGTGAGTATGTGCAGGTGCTGCGTTTGCTGGAAAGCTTCGATCTCGTCGATCTGCACGGGGCGGTGAAGCAGGCCCTCCAACTCGGCGCGATCAGCTTCGACGCCGTCAAGCATCTTCTCCTGTGTCAGGTGGAGAAGCGGCCGCCACGGCTGGACCTCTACATATACCTCACCCGGCTTGCCGAGCGGGAGATGATCGAGCGGGATCGCCGCAAGGTCGAACGCCGGATCAAGGGGGCCAAATTCCCTGTCGTCAAAAGCCTCGACAGCTTCGACTTCGCCGCCATCCCCAAGCTGAACAAGATGCAGGTGCTGGAACTGGCGCGCTGCGAATGGATCGAGCGGCGCGAGAACGTCATTGCGCTTGGTCCCAGCGGTACGGGCAAAACCCATGTGGCTCTCGGGCTCGGCCTGGCAGCATGCCAAAAGGGCCTGTCCGTCGGCTTCACCACCGCGGCGGCGCTGGTTAGCGAGATGATGGAGGCACGTGACGAGCGGCGGCTGCTGCGCTTCCAGAAGCAAATGGCCGCATACCAACTTCTCATCATCGATGAGCTGGGCTTCGTGCCGCTCTCCAAGACCGGCGCGGAACTGCTGTTCGAGCTGATCTCGCAACGATACGAGCGCGGCGCGACACTGATCACCAGCAATCTTCCATTTGACGAATGGACGGAAACCTTGGGATCCGAGCGACTGACCGGCGCTCTGCTCGACCGCCTGACCCACCACGTCAACATCCTCGAGATGAATGGCGAAAGCTATCGCCTCGCGCAAAGCCGCGCGCGCAAGGCCAAAACCAGACCCTGAAAATTACACCAATGCCGGGGGGTGGCCCTCGGCTACGCCCTCACGCCACCCCCCCCCGCGTGTAACACGATGGCCTGGTTTTACGCCGCCGACTGGCCGACTTTTGCTCAGCCGTTCACAAGCTACGTCCGCTTTGTAGATTTCGACCCCAACCCGAAGACTGGCTGAAGTCGGCAAACTTGAGCTTCACCGTCTTGATAGCAAGCCTGTCTTCTCTTCGGCGGTCTGCGTGATAAAGCGATGTTGCGGGCAACGCGGACGCCCGATCAGGTGATGGTATCGCCCAAGTTCCGCTCCATTTGGCCGCGATTTGCGGCAGGAGCGCGCTTGGCATGACAAATCTCGAACCTTGTCCACCGTTCCTCAGTCTGACTCGGCTGTTCCTCAAATTCCTGCGCTTCCGGTTGCCTCGCATTTGGCGGACCGGTCGCGCAAATCGCGATGGTGCGCCACGCGCTGGTCGACGAAGAGCGTTGGATTTCGTCGGAGCGGTTTAACAGGCTGCTGGCAGTCATGCAGATACTGCCTGGGCCGGAAGCGCATGAGCTTTGCGTCCATCTCGGGATGGTCGCGCGCGGCCGCATTGGCGGCTTGCTTGCCGGGCTCGGCTTCATGCTGCCGGGCTTCTTTCTGATGCTTCTGGCCGCCTGGGCCTATGACGCTTGGATCGTCGGCCAGCCGGGTACCGCGAGCATCTTAGTCGGCATCCAGATCGTCGTGCTCGCGATCATCCTGCGCGCGGTACATCGGATCGGCAGCCATATTCTCGCAGATTGGCTGTTGTGGCTGCTGGCGGGCGCGAGCTTCGCGGCGACGATGATCGGCGTTCCGTTCTGGATCCCGCTGCTCGCCGGAGGGCTTATCTATGCACTATCCGCGCGCAAGGCACTGGCCTTCGCTGTCCTGGCTGGAGCGGTCGCGCTCGCGTTGCTCGTTCCAGCGGCCAACAGCGTTTACCCCGATACGATCGGCTCGGCGATCGTGCCCGCGACGACGCGGGCTCTCTTCATCGCCGGGCTCAAGGGCGGGCTGCTGACATTTGGCGGCGCTTATACAGCCATTCCCTATGTCCGCGCCGATACCGTTGGGCGCGGTTGGCTTTCGGACGGCTCGTTTCTCGATGGTGTCGCGCTTGCTGGCATCTTGCCGGCGCCGCTCGTCATCTTCGCGACCTTCGCCGGCTATGTCGTCGGCGGCTGGGAAGGAGCGATCGCGATCACCATCGGCATGTTCCTGCCTGCTTTCGCCTTTTCGATGATCTTCTTCGAGCACCTCGAGGCCATTATCGAAAACCCGGCGCTGCACCGACTGCTTGCCGGCGTCGCGGCCGCGGTTGTCGGCGTGATTGCCGCGACGCTCTTTGCGCTCGGTTGGTCGGCGGCCGAACGTGCGTCGAGCCTCGACCTGTCGATGGCGCTGTTCGCTGTTGCGCTAGCTCTGGTTTGGAAGGTCAAGGGGAAGCCCGTCATGCCGATGCTGATCATCGGCGGGGGGCTCGCGGGATGGCTACTTGCACTTTGACGCACATTCTATCTCTACAGCGCTAGATCACACTGGCGTTCGCGCGCCACGGTGCTTTTGGCCCCCAGCCCCTCCACCGCCTTCGGTGGTCCCCCGCCCTGCAAGCGAAGAGGATCTTGTTGCGGCTGCTAATCGTCAGCTGCCGCTTCCCGAAAGGGCTCGGCAAGCCCTAAGGCTCGAAGGCCGCAAGGATCGGGCATGACCCTTGGTCGCTCGCAGCACACTGATCCGCCAGCCGCGCCAAGGCCGCGCGGGTTGCGGTCATCTGCGCAATCTTGGCGTCCAGTGCGTCGATCCGCTGCCGCGCAAGGCTTCGCACGCGCAGCCGGTCGTCGCTTTCTTCCAATGCGAGCAGCTCAGCGATTTCATCAAGGGTGAATCCCGACGCCTGTGCGGACCGAATGAATTTCAGGCGGCGAACATGCGCCGCATCATAGCGACGCACGCCGCCGCCCCAGCCGTCTCCGCCGCTGCGCGCGGGTATCTCCAACAGGCCGCGGCGCTGGTAATAGCGGATCGTTTCGACCCCGACTTCGCCCGCCATCGCCAACTTTCCGATGGTGAGTTGCATAGGTTGACTCCGTACTATGGTACGGAGGCTATATGGGTCGAATGACGAAAACGGCAACCCTATATCGCATGGTCATGCCGGGGCATATTTGCCCCTATGGCCTCAAGGCAAAACATCTGCTGGCTGGTCGCGGCTTCGTGGTTGACGACCGCTGGCTGACGACGCGCGCCGAGGTTGATGCCTTCAAGGCCGCACAGGGCGTGCAGACGACGCCGCAAACCTTTATCGATGGGGTTCGGATCGGCGGCTACGACGATCTACGCCGCCATTTCGGGCTGAAGGTCGCCGATTCCGAGGCGGTGAGCTATCGCCCTGTCATCGCCTTGTTCGCGATGACGGCGCTCATGGCACTGGCGGCGAGCTTTGCGGCGTTCGGCACCGCATTCACGGCGGATGCAGGCGAATGGTTCATCTCGTTCAGCATGGTCGTGCTGGCGTTGCTCAAGCTGCAGGACATCGACAGATTCGCGACGATGTTCCTCAATTACGACCTGCTCGCGCGCCGCTGGGTGCCTTATGCCACCATTTATCCGTTCGCCGAAGGACTGGCGGGCGTGCTGATGACGCGCGCGCGCTGCCGTGGCTGTCGATCCCTCTTGCACTATTTATCGGCGGGATCGGTGCGATATCAGTGGTTAAGGCGGTCTATATCGACAAGCGCGAGCTGAAATGCGCCTGCGTTGGCGGCAGCAGCCGGGTGCCGCTGGGCTTTATTTCACTGGCCGAAAATCTGGCGATGATCGGCATGGCATTTTGGATGCTATGGATGCCGGCGTGACGATGCTCCGCCAGCTTCTGCTCGGCCTCTTCCTGATTGGCCAGTCGCGGCCAACGGCCCATCCGCCGCGATAGCGTTCCCACCGTAACTCATGGATATCGTAAACGGCCCGCGGATCTATTACCTCTCCTAGGGAAGCCTGAAGGCATCGAAAAAGCTGCCTCTTCGATGCCATCGCATCAGGGACAAAGATCGAACCGGCTGGCTACATGAGGACGAAAATCAACCAATCTCAGTAGATTATCCGGCAAACTTCTATGCCCTGGTCCTGACCGTCCGGCATCGAACGCTAATCGCGCCTGGTCTCATGGGGTAAACTATGACGGATCGGTCGGCGGAAAGCGCAAGGTGGCAGCGATCTGTGCTTCGGCCGTGGTTGCTTCAGCAATAAGAAGGCGCAATGCCTTCGCGGTGTCCTCCAGAAGTCCGTCACCAAGAGGCCGCTCGCCACTGATAAAACGGCGGATGGCCCGCTCGTCTATGCCAAGGCGCCGCGAAAACGCAGTCGTGCCGCCAAACAGCTGGACGCAATAGGCAAAGTGCTCGCGGCGATCGTCCACTGAAAATAATGCGGCCATTGTCACCCCTCTTCGTTCGCTATTCGTGATCATAGGCTATCGTGCGGTAGAGGCGCAATCGACCAATATCGTACGTGGCCGGTAGACGAGGCGGTGATGTCTCGGATCACTGAACGACCAAAACGGGGTGGTTCCGGTCCGCGGACTCCCCTACGGCTCCGCAGCCTCCGATGCTGCATCAGAGGCCGGAAAGATGGCAGCATCCGACGACGTGAACTACCTCCAAAAACTGTTTGCGTCTTTTGAGGCAGCCACAGAGGGGGACCCGCTCTTCCCCTGCCCCGCCAGCCCTAACGCCCCCGCTTTGAAGCCGCCCGCCCGCCGACCCTGGATCGACATCCGGCGGCGGCTCCAGTGCGGGCGTCGCCTCCGCGCCATTGATATCGCGGTCGCCGTTCCCTGTGTGCCGCATCACCAAGCCGTTCGCCCGGCATGAAATAGCACCAGATCTGGGGCCGATTGTCAGTTCGGCAGGCTTTATCGCCGAGCAAACCACGCTATGATCGCGGCGCCGATTGTCATCGAAACGCAGCGGGATTGGCAAGAGCCAGCCGTCCGATGACAGGACTGATCGCGCGAACGTCAATCTCGCCGGACCGGGAGGGGAACCCGGGCTCAGCGAATGCGGAGCGGATTGCCGGATCGACGGGTCTGAACGTGCCGGCGGCCGATATTCACATGAACCGATATCATCTGTTGGAAGAACTGTCCGCTGAGCTTTCAAGCGCGACTTCGCAGGAAAATCTCTTTGCCGCGCTCGCCGATGCGTCGGCCCGCCTCGGTTTCAGCCATTTCGCACTGGCCTATGAACGCCGCGGCGGCGGCACGACGGGGTCGCTGCTGATCCACGACTATCCCGCGACCTGGGCCAGGACCTATGTCGACCTCGACCTCGGCGGCGCCGACCCGGTGCGCCGGGCGGGCGAGCGGTCGATGACCGGATTCGAATGGCGTAACCTTGCCGCTTATGTGCCGCTGACAAAGCGCGATCTGCAGATGCTGGAAATGGGCCGCCAGAACGGGCTGGCGGAGGGTTTCACGGTGCCGCGGCACCTGCCCGGCGAGGCCAGCGGCGCCTGCTCTTTCGTGATGACCACCGGGAACCTGCCGGATCCTGCCACGCTGAGCGTCGCGGAAATCCTCGGGGCGGTGGCGCTCACCTCGGCGCGGCAGATTGTCGGCGGCACATCGCCCAGAAAGCGGCCGACGCTCAGCGAGCGGCAGCGCGAGTGCGTCCTGTGGACCGCGCGCGGCAAGACCGCGAGCGAAGTGGGGGCGATCCTGGGCATCAGCGAAGAGACCGTCATCCAGCACCTCAAGATCGCGCGCGACCGCTATGACGTGCATTGCCGCCAGATGCTCATTCTCTGTACGCTTTTCGACGGTCTTATCGGCTTTTCGGATATTTACGACTGGTGGCAGGCCTGACCAGCCGGGGGGATGGCGAGGCGCAAACCATCCCCGTTTCTTGGTATGTCGGCCAAGCTCAAAAAATGATGTGATCCTTGGCACCTACTATCGAGGATCACATCATGATGACACCCGTGCGCGCGGGCGCGGCAAGCGCCCGGCGACGCCGCGATGCGCGCCATGTTCGCGGCTCGCAAACGGGTCTTCATCGATTTTCTGAACTGGGATTTGTCGGCCCTGGAAGACGTATACGAACTCGACCCGTTCGACACATCGGCAGCGGAATATGTGATCCTGCTCGGCGAGGATGGAAGGCACCGGGCGTCGGCGCGCCTCCTCCCGACCGAGCAGCCCCACCTGCTTGGAGACCTCTATTCCCACGTGTGCGATGGCGGCGCGCCGCGCGGCGCGCGCATCTGGGAAATCAGCTGCTTTTGCCTTGATCCCGATCAGACCGCAGCTGAACGCCGCAACGCGCGCGACGCGCTTGTTACCGCGCTCGCCGACTATGCGCTCAGCCACGGCATCACCGATTATGTCGGCGTTGCCGACATCCGCTGGTTCAAAAAGATCAGGGCGTTCGGCTGGGCTTGCGAAGCCCTGGGAGAGCCATGCGACGATGGTCGCTGCCAGATCATCGGCCTGCGCATTCGGATCGATCCCGACACCGTGAAAGGCCTCAAACGCGCCGGGACCTATGTTGCGCTCGCCCGCGTCGGATATGTGAGCGGGGAGACGGTCCAATGACGCGCCATGCCATGCTGGAGAAGGCGAGCAACGATCTCGCCGATAAACTCCGCACCAAGGGCCATGCGATCATAAGGTCGTGCCGAACGGCGAAATATCTGACCGACCTCTCGGCCGAACTCGATCCCGTCTTTGCGGCGACGCCGTTCAGCGAGGGCCCGTTCTACGGTCAGCGAACGAAACGGTTTGGCGGGATGCTCAAACGGTCGGAGCGCGTCCAATATCTCGCGCGCGATCCCGTGATCCTTGGTGCCGTAGAACAAATTCTTGGTCCCGCCTGCGACCGCGTCCAGCTCAACGTCGCGCAGGCGATCGAGATTCATCCGGGCGAACTGCGGCGAGTTCCGCACCAAGACTGGTGACATGTGGCCGGTGCCCCAAAGGGCGAGCGAACATCTTCAACGCTTCATCTGGCGCTGACGCCCGTTCACCGCCGACAATGGCGCAACCCCATCCATCCCAAGAGCCAGGCGTCAAAGCGGGCACAGCGAAGGCGGAGCTGGGGTCGCCGTTGATCGCCGCGTGCAAACCGGGTTATGCGATCTGCTTTCTCGGATCGACCGCGCACGGCGCGGGCGCCAATGTCACCGGCAGCGTGCGGCGGGGTCTCGTCATCGGCTACAGCCTGGGTTGGCTCAAACCTTATGAAAACCCCTGGCTGGCCTATCCACCCAGCGTCGCCCGCAGCTTCCCGAAGATGGCCCGATTTCGCGCCCGGAGAGGGCTTCCATGGCATCGGCTCACCGCGACCGAGCTGCGCGACATTATCGAGCTCAACCTCATCCCTCCTCGCTTCGCGATCGCGACCGGTCGCAGTCGCCAGGGCGACGCCTTGCCGGCTCCCGGTGAGGGACGCACCGGATCGCGGCGCGCCTCGACGTGGGCCTCCGGTCGGGCATGCCGACTCGCCGCGGCAAAAGCGGCGCCGGGCGATCGCTTCACGTGGCACGCCGGACTGGCGTGGCAACCTTGGCGAGAACGCCCCAAATCAAATGAGAGGCCGCACTGACAGCGCGTCTGGCCCCGGCGCCTACGCCGCAACCTCATCCTGCTATCATGGGCGGGAAAGTAAGAGGCCGATAGCTGGCGCGCCTGCTTGCGGGTTTGTCGCGCCATAGGAACCCCAGGTCCATCCGACGCCGCCACGCGCGCCTGTCGTTCGCGCGCGGCTTGGCGCGGATCCCCGGCGCGGCGCAGAGCTGGCAGTCGCCGCGCGAAAACTCCGCCGGCCATCACGAACGCGATCCCCGAGGTCCGGCGGCCTGATTGGACTTGGCGCCTGCGCCACACGGCGGCGGGCGCTGGATGGCTGAAATGGCAGCAACACCGGCCCAATTGTCGTGCCATCGGAATTTCGGGTGTGTCTTGCCCCTACCCCGCCCTTTAAGACGACACTTCGCTGCCGGGCCTTTCGGCCGCGCCCCATTCTCCGCCGACGATTGGCGCGATGGCGAACCACGGCGCGCCCGCCGTCGACACGGGCCTGAAGACGCCTTCCAGAGCCCGGTGGCGCGGCGCCCGCTGCGTGGCCGCCAGGTTTAATGGGCCTGACGAGGCATCCGTCTCGTCAAGAAGTGGTCGCCCCGCGCCGTGGGGCAAAAACGGCATCGGCTGAATCAACCCGGGCGGGTTTCTGCGGCCAGATCGTCGCGCAGAATTTGCTGATCGACCGCGCGGCATGTTAAATCACCCCGCCCTGCGCGCGCTGTCGAAGAGTGTGATGCCCAGTCCGCCCGAGCAGGAATGGAGAACCTCGAGGCCGCCGATCTTCTCAGACTTTATGAGACCGCGGTCGACGCGATGCCGGCGAAGACAAGACGGGTTTTTCTGATGCACCGCGTTGATGAACTGAGCTACCGGGAGATCCACGAACTTCTCGGCATCAGCGTCGCGACGGTGGAATATCATATGATGAAAGCGCTGGGCCATATTTCAAGGGCGGTGGAAGGCGGTCGATGCCCAAGGCCGAAGACGACTTCGAGGTCGGCGAAATCGCGCGCGCCTGGCTCGTCAAGATGCGCGGCGATGATGCGCGGTCGCTGCGCGCCGAGTTCGAAGCCTGGCTCGCCGCCGCGCCGGCGCACCGAGCGGCGTATGACCGGATCGCACGCGCCCATGGACGGCGCCCGGCTGCTCAAGACCTCGCCCCCGCCACGGGTCGGTGCACGCACCGACGGCAAAGAGGTTTAGCGGCGCTGGTCATGGAGCGCGGTTGCCACGGCGGCCCGCGGCGCTGGTCCTGATCGCCATCGGCGCGGGCGGCGCCCCTTGCTGCTCGGTTGGCGCGGGTTCGACCGCGCGCGCCGCCGAGCCGCTGGTCACCCGGCGCGGCGAGATCCGGACCTTTCGGCTCGCCGATGGCTCGACCGCCACCCTCGACACCGACAGCCGCGTCGGATCGAATTTTCTGACACTTTCGCCGGGTCCGTCTCGCCAGGTCGCGTTCGCCTGTCAGTGGCAACGGTACGGCGCCCCTGAGGCAGCGGCGGGAACGGCGGCGGCAAACGCGCGAGGGTTACTCGATCTCGACCTCGGCGCGGCGGGCGAGGCACGTTCTGCTGCGCGGCGGGGCAGACGTGTAAGCGGCGGGTTTTTGCCAGCCGTCGCGGCGGTGGCGCCCGGCGCCCGCTCGCGCTTGGCGAGCGCCTGTCTACCCGGTCGATCGTTCCGCAAGCCCCCGCCGGGCCAGCGCCGCTGACCCGGGCGCAGCGGATTGGCCAAATGGCTGGGCCGAATATCGCAGCATCGCGCTCGGTTCGCTCGTGGCGGAGGCCAATCGCTACGCGCATCGCCCGATCATCGTCGACGAGCGCGCGGTTGCCGAGCTTGCCGTATCGGGTCGGTTCCAGCTCACTTGAGGACGGTGGTGTCGCACGGCGTCTTGCCAGCCTGTTCTGACCTGGAGTTTCGACGAGACCGACGGGCTGCATCTGCAAAAGCGGTAAAGGCTCCCCCGCTGAAATATTTCGCACCAGGCCATCCCGCGCAGTCCGCGTCAACACTCCCCTCGAAGGCCATGCACTCAATGCGTCGTGCGCGTAACGAAAGGGGGAGTGATTATGACGACCGGACATTCGCGCACGTTCATAGCGGCATTGGCCGACAGCGCTGGCACAATGCTGGCGCAGGCGGAAGCTGCGGGCTGCGGCGACGCGCAACGCCCGCGGCAGGCCGAGCGCCCACGGGGGATCGGCCCAACCGGCGGCAAGCTGTCGTTCGAGATGCCGGCGGGGGATACGGTCGAGCTGCAGCAGGTTGCCGCCCCGCGCCGGCTGGAACTCCATGCTCGCTGGCTGTCGGCGACCCCGATCGCCCAGCGCCCGCGCTGAAGGGCAATTTCACGGCGCGCGGCCATCGCGGCGCTGCTGCGCGGCAGCGACCTGAGCGCCGATTTCGACGGACGATCGATTGTCATTCGTCGGTTGTCGTCATCGTCGTCATCGGCGGCGTCGGCAGCGACAGACAGCCGGGCCGAGCCGCCGGAGCCGATTGTCGTGACGGGCACCAACATCCGCGGCGCGAGCGTCACGTCGCCGGTGATCACCGTCGGACGCGACGATATAGAAAAAGCCGGACAGAATGATCTCGGCGAAGTGGCGCGCAGCATTCCGCAGAATTTCAGCGGCGGGCAGAATCCCGGCGTCGGCAACGGCGCCGGACTGATCAACACCAATCTCAATTCCTCCTCGCAGCTCAATCTGCGCGGACTCGGCCCCGACGCCACGCTGACTTTGCTCAACGGCCACCGGCTTCCCTATGACGGCGCCTTTGGCGGCGTCGACATTTCGGCGATCCCCGTGGCCGCGGTCGAACGGCTCGAGATCGTGCCCGACGGCGCTTCGGCGCAATATGGGTCGGACGCGGTTGCGGGGGTCGCGAATATCATTCTGCGCCGCGATTTTACCGGACTGACCACCTCGGCGCGCATTGGTGCCGCCACCTCGGGCGGGAATTTCCAGCAAGGCGCGGACGCGGTCGGCGGAGTCACCTGGCGCTCGGGCGGCATCATGCTGGCGTATCAATTTGCAAAAAACTCGCCGATTTTCGCCAGCGAACGAGACTTTGCCGCCTTGCTCCCCGCGGGCAACAGCATCTATCCCCGGATCCAGCAGCACAGCCTGATATTGTCGGGTCGCCAGGAGATTGCCGAAGGCGTCGAGTTCAGCGTCGACGCCTTGTACAGCCACCGCCGTTCGCGCACCATTGGCGGCAATGCGGGAACCGCGGGGATCACCCGCTCGATTTTTGCGCCCTCCGCCGAAAGCTTCAGCATCACCCCTGAAGTCGGCATTGCGCTGGGCGGAAGTTGGAAGGCGCGCGCCTCAATCGCCTACGGCCGCGACCGGACCCGTTACAACACGCTGATCACCCCGCCGGGCCGGGCCGGGGTCCTCACCAGCGGCTGCTATTGTAACAGCGCCTTGTCGGCAGAACTCGTTTTCGACGGCGCCGTGGTCACCTTGCCGGCCGGCGACATCCGCGCCGCCTTCGGCGGCGGCTATCGGTCGAACAGCATGGCCTATTCGCAGCGGCAGAATGACACCATCGTCGGCGCGTTTGACGTCAGTCGCGACAGCCATTTCTTGTTCGGCGAAGCGGAAATTCCGATCATAGCCCCCCATCAGGATTTGGCACTGCTCCGCCGTCTCACCGTCACCGCCGCCGCCCGCTATGAAGATTATCCCGGCATGGGCAAGGTGACGACGCCGAAGGTCGGACTCATCTACGAGCCCGGCGCGGCCCTCACGCTCAAGGCGTCGTGGGGCCGCTCGTTCAAGGCGCCGACGCTGTACCAGCAATATGTCGGCTATGAGACCTATCTCCTTAACGCCGCCGACTATGCCGCCGCCCCCTCGGGAACGATCATCTATACGAGCGGGGGCAATCCGGACCTCAAGCCCGAGCGCGCCAGCAGCTGGTCGATCGGCGCGGAAGTGCATCCGCCCGCGATCGCGGGACTTCGCGTCAACGCAAGCTATTTCAACGTCCGCTACCGCGACCGGGTCGCGCAGCCGATCGCCGGGTCGATCGCCACCGCGTTCAGCAATCCGGGCTATACCAGCCTGCTCATCCGCAATCCGGGAGCGGCGCAGCTGGACGCGCTGATCGCGGGTGCGCTTTACGGTCTCACAAATTTCGCCGACGAGGATTATGACCCTGCCGCGGTCGCGGTGCTCGTCGACAATCGCAACCGTAATGTCGCCCGGCAGGCGATCGAAGGCGTCGACTTCGCTATTCGCTATTCGCTCGATTTCGGCTCCGGGCAGCGGCTCGATCTCGGCGGCTCGGCGACCTACCTCAAGAGCGATCAGCTGATCACCGCCGAACTGCCGAGAACGCAGCTCGCGGGCCTGCTCTACAATCCGCCGCACTGGCGCGGACGCGTCGGCGCCACCTTCGAAGGCGAAGGCCATATGATCTCGGTCTTCGCCAATTATATCGGCGAGGTCGAGGATCGGCGCTTCACGCCGGTCAGCGATGTAAAGTCGATCGTCACGGTCGATCTCGCGGCCCGGGTGGCTGTCAGATCTCGCGGCGACGCGGAGCCGCTGTTCGACCTGTCGCTGGTCGTCAATAATCTGTTCAATGCCAGCCCGGCGCGGATCCGCACGCGGGGCTCAAGCGACACGCCCTATGACTCGACCAATTTCTCGCCGATCGGCCGTTTCATCGGACTCAAGATCGCGCGGAGCTGGTGATGCTTGGCATGTCCGTTCTCATGCTGGCGGCGGCGACCCACGCCGCCACCACCGGCGATCCATGTGCAGGTTTCGATGCGGAAGCATCGCGTCCCTCCCCTGCCGCGCGCCCCGTCACCGCCGGCGATCTCGCCACGATCGCCGACATCGGCCGCGCCAATGCGCACGATTCCGAAAGCCCGTTCGGCGTTTCGCCGGACGGGCGATGGATCGCCTTCGTCGTCCGGCGAGCGAACCCGCCCGCCAACCAATATTGCCAGCGCCTGCTTGTCGCGCCGGTGCATGGATCGGGCGCGCCGCGCGAAGTCGATCGGGGCGGCGAGTTCATCCGCGAGTTCATTTCACTGCGCCAGCTCGGAGCGGTCCGGTCGGGCACGGCGCGGGTCATCACGCCTCACTGGTCCCCCGATGGCAAGACGCTCGCCTATCTGAAACGGACCGAGGGCGGGGTGCAAATCTGGACCGTGCCCGTGAGCGGCGGCGCCGCGAGACCGGCAACGCGCCTTCCGTTCGAAGTCGAAGACTTTCGATGGGCCGAAGACGGGGCGGGCTGGATCGTCGCCGGGCGCCCTCGCCTCGCGGCCGCGCAAGCTGCGATCCGCGACGAGGCGAGCACCGGATATCTCTTCGACGCCCGTTTCAGCCCGATGATCGCCGATCATCCGCTACCGCTGGGCGATTTTCCCATGCAATATTTTCATGTGGAGCCGAGCACCGCCTCCGATGCCATCGCGGGCGACGCCATCCGTGCTGCTGCGCCACACGAAGCGGCGCGGCTCGATCCATCGCTTCACCCTGACCGGCCGCCAGGGGCCAAAACCTATGTCAAGCGACCGCAGGGCAGCCAGGCTTGGTCAGAGGCGCGCGACCCGGCGCGCCTCTTCTCCTCGACCCGCCTGCGGGTCCTATGGCGCGACGGCTCGTCTGCTGTGTGCGACGATGCCGCATGCGCGTCGGTCCGGCGCATCGCCTGGTCGCAGACCGGGGACATGGTGTATTTCCTTGCCCGCGAAGGCTGGGCGGACTCCGACACCGCGCTTTATCGTTGGCGCGCCGGCGACACTTCCCCGCAGCAGATCCTGCGAACCGCCGACGCGCTGATCGGCTGCGCCTTCCAGCGCTCTGAGATGATTTGCGCGCGCGAGAGTTCGGGCAGGCCGCGCCGGCTCGTCGCGATCGACCTTGCGACGGGTCGCTCGCGGCTTCTCTTCGATCCGAACCCGCGGTTCGCTTCGCACCTCCTCGGCGAGATACGCCGCCTGCGCTATCACACGAAGTTCGGCGTCGAAGCCTATTCGGATCTGGTCCTTCCGCCGGGTTCGCGCCCCGGCGACAAACATCCGCTGGTCGTCGTTCAATATAATAGCGAAGGCTTCCTGCGCGGGGGAACCGGCGACGAAGTACCGATCCAGGCACTCGCAGCCCGCGGCATCGCGGTGCTGAGCTTTCACCGGCCGTTCGGTGCGCCGGGCACGAAGGACGCGGCAAGTGAGCTCGAATATCGCCGGCTGGCGCGCCGCGACTGGATCGACCGGAAAAATGTCCAATCCGCGCTCGAGACAGGAATAATGGCAGCAATCGCCACGGGCCGCATCGACGCCGAACGCCTCGGCATCAGCGGCTTCAGCGAGGGCACGAGCGCGGCACAATGGGCGCTCATCAACAGCCGCTTGTTCAAGGTCGCATCGCTCGGCGTCTGCTGTGAAGACAAATGGGCGCTGCCGCTCAATGGCGGCATCGACTATGAGGCCTATTTGCGTGAAATGGGCTATCCGCTGTTCGAGGACTCCGACCCGAAATTTTGGGCGCCGCTTTCGCTCGCGCAGAATGTCGATAAGATCGATGCGCCGATCCTGATCCAGACCGGCGAATATAAAATCGGTCTGGACGTGCTGGCCGCGTTCAGAAAGCATGGCAAACCCATGGAAATGTTCGTTCTCCCCGACGAGCCCCATGTCAAATGGCAGCCGGCGCATCGCCTCGCCATGTACGAGCGGGTGATCGACTGGTTTGCATTCTGGCTGCAAGGCGAACGCGACTGCAACGCCGCCAAGGATGAACAATATCGGCGATGGACAGCAATGCGCCGGATACCCACCTTACCTCCCAATTGTGCTGCCGACACCCGCCCCGCGTAGTCGCGCCCATGCCTCGGCATCGGCAATATCCAATATCCGGTACAGCATCTGCCCATGCACGGTCGCGGGGTCGTCGAGAACAGTCTCGACGGCGACCGGGTCGACGATCGCATGGTCACGAAGCAAACCGCCGAGAAGCAATTCCCTCAGTTGCAGCCGACCGGCGGCGAACACGGCTGCCGTGACGCTCTCGGGACCCGCCTTCGAAACACGGCGCAAAATGGGTCGAGGCAGAAGGCCTTCAAAAGCCTCGCGCGCAACCGAGCGGTTGATGCCGCCACGGCACCAGTCCCAGGGTGCGATGCGCAGACACGTCTCGACAATCGGCTGCGCCAGCAAGGCTGGAACGACCGCCGGGAATGCCGCCCGATCATAGCCTTCGATAAAATTCTGGATGCTCAAGAGGAGCCGGACGTGTCCCGCGACGCCAGGGAGGTTCGCGGGCGCATCATCCATATAGGGCGTGAGCGCGCGCGAGATGTGGCCTCGCGCCCGCCCCGCGTTGAGCAAGCTGGGGTCCGGTCCGGAAACCCGGCTTCGACCGAGGAGCGACGATAGCAACGCCCGCGTCATGGTGAGCAGATCGCACTGGGTAACGGCGCACATGTCGCGCAGGGTGCGCAGAATGAGGGCGGGCGATTGCGCTGCCCGAATGGCGTCGACGATCGGCGCGGCGGAATGAAGATAGCAAAAGACATTGTCGCCGCCGTTGCCGGTAAAGATCGCATCCGCCTGCCCTGCGCCCAACGCCAGTGCGTAGGCGCGCTCGATCTCCTGCATAAAGGGTTTTGCACCCGGCCGCGGAAGGTGGGCGGAGGCGCTTCGCGCAAGTTCGATCTTCCGCGGGTCATAATGATGCTCAAGTAGGCGGGCGCCCACCGCCTGGGCGACCAGCTTCGCGTAAGGCCGCTCGTCGCCGCTCGCGTCCGATGTCGCCAGGGTGAGGCATGTGAAGTCATGTCCGCCGGCGGCAAGCGCTGCGCAGACAATCGAGGAATCGAGTCCGCCCGACAGGCCGACGAGGACCTGACGGTGCCGGGAAGCGAGCGCGGAAACGCTCGTACAGATGACGTCGCGCAAAATCGCAGGCGCCGCGCCCGGGGCAAGCCGGGCCGCCGGGCTGGTGAACGGCCATGGGCTCCACAAGGGCGTCGTCAACCGGTTCGCGCCAGCGAACCGGGTCACACTGCCGGGTGGAAGCTCGGATATGCCCTCGACGCATGTCTCCGCCCGGCGAATTTCGATGGCTTGCAAGTGATCGAAAAGCCGTTCCCACTGCACACCCCCCGCTGGAGTGCCGGCCGCTTCGAACGTGCCAAGATCCGATGCCAGCATAAAATGCGTCTCGGTTTCCATCACGTAACATGGCAATGCGCCAGAAGGATCGCGAACGACCGAAATACTGCCATCCTCATTCCCAATTACGGCAAGATAAGGCCCCCAATAATCGTCGATGAGCGCTGCCGGAGATGCCGAGATCCGGTCGGCCACCGCTTGAGGAATTTGGTCCAGCCCCGAAGACGCCCGCCGACCGAACAGGGTACCGATCACTGTTAGCCGACCAGCTTGCAGCGGTCGTTCGGAGCTATGGCACCAGAAAGCGGGCACACCATTTGTGACAGCAGTCGAGGGCGTTCGCGCTCGCAATAGCGCTGGTCCCCGCTGCGCACCCGACGCCTTGGGCAGTGCGATCAGAAAGCGTAGCGCACTCATAACGCGAGGATTGGCGTGAAACGACGCACCTCTTCCGCCATGTCGTTCAAAACGAACCGATCGACCTGAACCCAGCTGTGCGCAGCAAAAGGTTCAGCGCGAATCCCGATCACGAGTGTCGATGCGCAGCCGATGCCGCTCAGATGCCGCGACAAGGCGATCGAACCCGATAGGCAGCGCCCGGCAGGCGAGCGATAAAGGCGTGCCGCCGCATAAGAAGAAAGGATCACTTGCGGCGCAAGGTCGGCTATCGCCTGGGACAGCGGCCGGGCGAGCTTTTGCTCCCGGAGCGACGCCACAAGTCGCGCGAGCCGGCCGCGGCGCAGCTGCCAACTGATCAGCATGTCGGAGCTCAGCGCACGGCCAACTTTGAGGGCGGTGGCGTGACCGTGCGGCTCAAACGTGATTTCGGCTAGCGGCACGCGCGCCGGCTCAGGTCGTCGCGGCGCAGCCGACGGCCGCGCGATCCCCGCCGCGAGCAGATCTTCAATCGCGGTCTCGGCGTATCGCGCTGGGTCGGCGAACGTGCGAAATGCATCTGCGAGAGTTGGGGGCAGCTGAAAGTAGCGATCCTGCGCGAGGTCGAGAAAGATAATCTGCGAACCCGTGTCGCAGAACGAAAGTCCAGGGCGAAGTTCGTAGCCCATAAGAGCAGAAAACGGGCGCCCTGCAGAGCCGAGCGCCCATTTCCTTCAGTCCTGCGCGACGCCGCTCAGAAACTGCAGGCGCCCACCGCCCGAGTCCTGTTCGATCTTGGCGTCGCCCTTGGTTTCGACCGAGGCAGTGCCGAGGTCGATAACATCCTCGGTGCGATCATCATAAGTATTCATGGCTATTTCCTTTCAGCAGTTACGACCGGAATGAGTCGCAAGTGAAAGTTATGCTCATGATCTGCTTCGATCTATTTTATAATCTAATTATAATCTATCGCAGCCCCCTCCGGCGTTAAGCTGCCGCTGTACACGGTCAAGACTTTTTGCCACAGCCGCGATAACTAAGAGGAATGCCCTATGCTAACGTCGCTGCTGTTTGCCATCATGTTGCTTACCGCTTCGAGCAACGGGCCAGCGCCAATGACATTCGAGGCCGTCTATCGCTTGCCCTATGCCGACGGCACGCGAGTCTCAGTTTTCGATGACGCAGAAAGTCATCGTCCCCCCACACGGATCGACCTGGGTGCCCGGAGCCTACGTAACGATTAGCTAGAGAAATATTTCCGGAGCAGACTATAGCGCATCAGTTATCCTGACGGTTTGCAGCGATGTTCGCATAATCCGCCGGCCCATTCCACGCTGCAAGATGGTGTCGCCGTCGGCCCCCGGGCAGATCAAAGCCTCTCTCAAATTCTCGCAGTCAGGTATCTGCAAGACGGGCGGTAAACTGTTCGCGCCACCAGTTCACGTCCTCATGACAAATGTTGGCGAACATCGGTTTCCAGCGGGCGAGCCGTTCTTCTCTGGACATTGCGAGAGCCCGGTCGATGGCATCGGCAATGTCATCAGGGCTGTAGGGGTTTACCAGCAGCGCCTGTTCGAGCTGCGTGGCGGCGCCGGCGAAGCGTGAGAGGATGAGAACCCCAGGATCTTCAGGGTCTTGGGCCGCGACATATTCCTTCGCGACCAGGTTCATTCCGTCGCGCAGCGGCGTTACCAAGCCGATGCGGGCCGCCCGGTAAACGCCTGCCAGCACGTCGCGCGGGTACCCTTGGTTGACGTAGCGCAGCGGCACCCAGTCGATGTCGGCAAAGGCGCCGTTGATACGGCCCGACAGCGCATCGAGCTGCGCGCGGATGTCCTGGTAGCTTTGGACGGCAGCGCGCGAGGGCGGGGCGATCTGCAGTAGATAGACCGCAGCGCGCGCCTCGGGCCTGGTTTCGAGATAGCGCTGATAGCCGTTAAAGCGTTCTTCGAGACCTTTGGAATAATCGAGCCGATCGACGCCGACGATCAGACTTCGCCCGATCGAGCTCTCGATCATACGCGCATGCGTCTCGACAGCGTGCGGGCTGTTCGCACCGGCCACAAATTCGCGCGTATCGATGCCAATCGGACACGCGATGGCGCAGATAGTGCGTCCGCCAACGGTGATCGAACCATCATCGTTGATCGACCCGGCCATTTGGGTAACGACATAGTCGTGGAAGGTTTCGAGCCATTCCTGCGTTTGAAATCCAATGACGTCGTAGGCGAACAAGGCTTCGACCAAACGCCGGTGGTCGGGCAAGGCGGTGAGCAGGCGCGTGGGCGGCCAGGGGATGTGCAGAAAAAAGCCCAGGCGATTGGTCAGACCCCGCTGGCGGAGCACCCAGCCGAGCGGGATCATGTGATAGTCATGCACCCAGATCAGGTCGTCCGGCTGAATATGCGGGCCGATAAACTCGCCGAACAGGCGGTTGACGCGCTCGTACCCGCCCTGAAAATCGCGCTCGAACTCGGTCAGGCCGAGACGATAGTGGAAGAGCGGCCACAAGGTCCGATTGGCATAGCCGTCATAATATTCCTCGACGTCCTGTTCGGGCAGATCGATCGTGGCGGATGTTACCCCGTCATAAGTTTCGAACTTCGGCGCAACGGTTTCTCCGGTTTCACCCGACCAGCCGAACCATATGCCGTCGGCCTCGCGCAGCGCCGCGGTGAGCGCCACCGCAAGCCCTCCCTGCGCCCCGGGTTGGTCCGCCGTGGGGGCCGACACGCGGTTCGATATGACAATCAGCCGACTCACCGGATGGCGCTCCATGGCTTGCTGAGCAGCACGGCGCAATTGATGAGTCCCACCAGCGAATAGGTTTGGGGGTAGTTGCCCCACAGTTCACCGGTAACCGGATCGATATCCTCGGACAAAAGGCCTGCTGGCGTCCGGCGTGAGAGCATTTCGTCGAACAGCAAGCGCGCATCGGCGTCCCGACCGGTGACATGCAAAGCCTCGATCAGCCAGAAGGTACAAACATTAAATGCGGTGTGCGGCAGTCCGAAATCATCCTCTATGGCGTAGCGCAACATGTGCGAGCCGCGCCGCAGGCCGTTCTCAACCGCCGCTAGCGTCCCCAGAAAGCGCGGGTCGTCGGGTGCAAGAAATCTGAGATCAAGCAGTTGCAGGAGGCTCGCGTCGAGATCGTCGCCAGCGAAGGTCGCCGACAAGCGATCGCTGTCAGGCCGCCAGGCTGCCTGCTCAATGTGCAGCCGCATTTTTCCGCCCGGTCGCCCCAAAAGGCGTGCCGACCCGCGAGCCCGAGCACCTCGGCGGCGTTCGCCAGCCGGTCGCAGGCGGCCCAGCACATGGCGGCTGAATAGGTGTGGACATGGCTTTTGGTCCGCAGTTCCCAAAGCCCCGCGTCGGGCTTGTCGAAATTTTCCCAGGCGCGCTCGCCGATCGGTTCCAGGGCCTCGAAATCTTCGATGCCCGCGACGCGTAGCAAGCGATGGTCGAAAAACGCCTGGGCATTGGAGAGGATGATCTGGCCATAGGCATCGTGCTGGATCTGCTCATAGGCCTGATTGCCGACACGGACCGGACCCATGCCGCGATAGCCGCTGAGCGCCGTCGCTTCCCGCTCCACGAGCGTGGCTTCGCCGCCCACGCCATAGAGCGGCTGGATGTGACCGCTGGCCGCGTTATCGACGATATTGCGCAGATATTCGAGATAGCTCTCCAGCACGTCGAGCGCGCCCAGCCGGTTAAGCGCTTGCACTGTGTAGTAAGCATCGCGAACCCAGCAGTAGCGGTAATCCCAATTGCGCTCCGAGCCTGCATGTTCGGGGATCGAGGTTGTCAACGCCGCGACGATCGCACCGGTTTCTTCATGCTGGCACAGCTTGAGCGTGATGGCCGAACGAATTACGGCCTCCTGCCACTCATAGGGTGTCGCGAGGCCGCGAACCCAGCTGCGCCACTCGTCGACCGTTTGGTCGAGCATCGATTCCACGCTGCTGCCGATTTCCCCGACAAAGCTCTCATCGGGGCCAAGGAAAAAATAAAGCGACCGCTCGACGCGAAACAGGCGCTCATCCTCGAGCCAGCCGATCGCCGCCGTGGTTGAAAGTCGCATCACGCTGCTGTCCACCTGATAGCGAATATGGTTCGAGCCACGCGTTGTCGGTGCGCGCGACGCGCCCCATTGGCGCGCCGGACGCAGTCGCACACGAATGCGCGGGCTCCCCGACAGCGGCCGAACGATGCGGGCGAACGCCACGGGACGATACATTCGGCCGCTGCGCTTGTAACGCGGACAAAAGTCGATCACTTCGATCGAATTACCGCGCTCATCGACATGTCGAGTGACAAGCACCGGCGTATTGCGAAGATAGGATTGGTGGGATTCGACGACGCCATCGAGGTCAATTTCCCAGAAGCCAAAAGCTTGTTCGCCAGCGGGCGGAGCGTCGTCGAGCAATGAGCAAAAGGCAGGGTCACCGTCGACCCTTGGCGTACAGCCCCAGACGAAGCGGCCCGCCCGATCGACGAGCGCGGACACCTGACAGTTTCCGATCGGCCAAAGGTCGAGCGTTGCTGTCATGCTGCTTCGCCTAGCCAGTTACGCACGGCGGCCACATCGCTCAGTCGATAGCGAGCCGCGGTTGCCCGTTCGGCCCCGACCAGGACGCCGAATCCGCCAAACCGTTCGGCGGCCGCAAAACCCGCTTCGTCGGTGAGATCGTCACCAATGAAGATCGGGCGCGTGCCGAAGAAAGGTGATTGCGCCATCAAATCGACAATCCCTGTCCCTTTGTCATGCCCGGAAGCGCGAAGTTCGATCATCATCTTGCCCTCCTGAATCATGAGTCCGCTCGCTGCGGCGAGCTCGCTTGCAAAGGACCGAACCTTCGTCTCGGCCGTTGGCGCGAGGCGATAGTGTAAGGCGACACCGAGCGACTTGGGTTCAACGATGATCCCTTCCTCTTGAGCGAACGCCGACCGCATTGCCTGTTCCACCGCATCAAGCGCCGCGGGACGAACGGGCGCGACCCGCTGCACACCGACTTGGACCTCCGCGCCATGACTTCCGACAAATCCAAATCGGGGCAGCGCATTTCCAAAAAAGTCGAACAGCTGCACGATCGAGCGCCCACTTACCAAAGCTATGCGTCCTTCGAAGGTTCCGGCCAATCGGGCGAGCAAGGCTTTGAGGGCTAGGTCGGCAACGACGGCCTCGGGACGGTCGACAAGATCGACAAGCGTCCCGTCGAAATCGAGCAAAAGGCTGGAGTTCAACGCGCTCAGCGGCGCAGGTGGCGCCAACCGGCTGGTGCTGGCGGATTTTGGCGACGGCATTCATCCGTCATAGGCCAGTCTGCGTCACTATTCCAATTCGAGTTCTAGGATGGCGATCTCTTTGCGTTGCAACGGCCGCTTTCAGGTCAAGGCTGCGTGTTTCGCAACGACCATTTTAGGCGCCTTTCTGCCCTCCAGCCGACCAAATCTATATCGACAGCTTGGCATCTCCTTCCAAAATCCGTTGCTCCAGCTTCGGTCGACTACCTGGCTGCCACATCTGCGCCTGGTGCGAGACGCGGTAGCGAAGGGGTCCGCCATCGGGCGTGGTCGCTCTTACGATCGGGCGGACGATGCAAACAAACTCGGCTTCGATGGCGTCAGGGCCAGCACTGACAACAGCATAGCCGTGCCCCGCCATATCGACAAATTCCAGATGCGGCGCGACTTCCGGGTTGGTCAGCGCTCGCGCCGCCTCGATATTGCCGCTCGCCGCATATTCGAGCGCCGAGCGCACCCCGCGTTTGATCGTCAAGTTGATCGTATGCTCGGGATCGCCAGCTGCCGGTTTACGCACGAATAGCGGGCGTAGCGGAAAGTCCTTGTAATATTCCGACGCCTCACCGAGGCCTGGTGCGGAGATTGATCCGGTTATGAAACTGACCCCCACCGGCGCGAATCCGGCGGGTGGCAAGGTGGGTGCGGCATAGCCCGCCCAGAAGCTATGACGGTCGCCCGATACAGTGACGAAGCCTGATATTTTATTATCGCGGACCAGGTCGTAGATTTCCGCTCGCTCGGCAAATGCGCCGCTGATGTCGCCGCCGCCGAAGGTGCCGTAATCCTTGCCGGGCCACTTCGCCTCTACCAGCCCTGCGGGCAGGTTCTGAGGATCGGTGCGCATGTCAAGCGTGCCGTTCGTCGCGCCCCAGATTTTCCAGGTTGCGGTTGATTTGGTCAACCGCTCCTTCAGCCACGCCTTCTGCGTGCGGCCGAGCACGGTGTGAGAGGGCTCGTCCTTGCGGAAATTGGGGATGGTCTTATCGCCAATTGATATGGTCGCGGGCGGCTTTCCGCTGGCATAGTCCTTCCCGCCGTCGACGATCTCCATCCACTCCTGCGGGATGAAGGGATATTCTCCCGAGTCGAGCGCTGCGGCCTCGGTTCGATCCGTCGGATCCGCCGCTTTGTAGCTGTGCAAGTCGGTCAAGATCAGATCGACGTGCCGGCCGTAGCGCAGCGCGCGATAGGTGGTCATGCTGCCGACCGCGATACGATTATTCGTCTCGGTCCCGAAGCCGTCCTCGTCGAAGGTTTCAATAGGTGCGTTCGCCACCGCCGGCGGCACGAACTGATCGGTTCCAGTGCCCGATGCCTTGCGGACGCGGGACGGGATAAATTCCCACCAGGCCTGGTTCGCGTCGACGCGTAGCTGCTGCGCGGGCTCGACCTTGCCGCCAAATTTGGTGAAACTTTGCCAGCCCTGCCAAGAGAATTCGTGATTGTCGCCCATGCATATGAAGGGAAAAGTGGCGCGCGCATCCTGGATGTCGGGATCGTTTATATGCGCGCGATAAACGTGGCGATATCCGGCCAGATTGGTCGGCACCTAGAAATTACCGACCTTGCGCGCGTCCGGTATGTGGCCGAGATCATAACCGGTGCGCGCGTAGCGATGCGGTGTTTCTTCTGGATATTCGACCACTTCATAGATGAAATCGCCCAGATGAAGGACGAAGCCGAGTTTGCGGTCGGCTGGCGCACGCGCGTCCTCCCAGATCATCCGGCGATACGCGTTCTGCGCGCCTTCGTTGACGCTGTTGCAGGATACAAAAGCAAAGCGAACGGGGCGTTGGTCGGTGGCGCGCGGCGCGGTGATCGTGCGCCCGATCCGGCTACCCGCGCCGCTGTCGTCGGTGAAACGATACCAATGGACCGTCGCCGGCGCGAGCCCACCGACCAGCGCACGGCAGGTCCAGTCGGCAGCGGCCAGCACCGGCGTACGCGCGGTAGCGACGACACGGCGGAAGTCTGGGTCCAGTGCGATTTCCACCGTCAGTTCATGGCGTTCGCCTTTCTCATAGGGCCGTCGGGTCCAGAGGACGATGCTATGGTCATCCGGATCCCCCGACGCGACACCTTGTGGAAAAAGCGTTCGATCTTCTCTCCAGTCCCTATGCGAAGGCGCTGCGGCCAGTCGCGACGCCCAGATGCCGCTTATACCCATCGATGCTGCGCACGCCATAAACTGCCGTCGATTCATCTCTCGTCCCCTGAGCCAAGCCGATAACGTCCTGCCGCCAATCTCTATCCAGCTTCGCCTGACACGGAAGACCTAGGCCACGAGAGCCCGTGACTTTTCGACAAAGGGCAAAAAGCGGGTGAATAATCGATCACAGGCCGGCTGCTGCGACAGCCAAGCACGCGGTGCAGAAGGACGGCCGATGTCCCCGGCGGCGAGCGACTGCGCATCGAACCCGGGTCGCTTCGCACGCGCGACGTTCAGGTTGGGCGCCATGTCGCGATCAGTCCGGGCGCCGTTCCCCGCTTTCTAGACCATTTCGAATGGGCTTATGGGCGGCTTGGACGCAGCGACGCGATTATAGCCGTCGCGGCAGCGCATCACCGCTTCGTCTGGATCCACCCCTTTCTCGATGGCAACGGCCGCGTCGCCCGGCTCATGTCGCACGCGATGCTGCTCGATACGCTCGACACGGGCGGTGTCTGGTCGGTTGCGCGCGGACTTGGCCGCACCACTCAAGACTATAAACGCCATCTCGCCGCATGCGACCTGCGTCGCCGCAACGATCTCGATGGCCGCGACGCATTCAGCGAGGAAGAGCTTGCGGCTTTCACGCGCTATTTTCTGCAGATTTGTATCGATCAGGTCGATTTCATGCAGAGCCTGGTCGATCCCAACCGGCTGCGGGTCCGTATTCACTGCTGGATCGAGGAGGAGGCTGCGCTGGGCAATATCCCGCTCAAGGCCGGCGCCATCATCGACGCGATTCTCTATCGCGGCGAACTCCCGCGCGGCGAACTCGAGGCCGTGGTCGGAACCGGTGACCGACAGGCACGGCGGGTGGCAGCTAGCCTGCTTGATCTTGGCGTCATCGTTTCCGAAAGCAGCCGCGCTCCGCGTCGCATGGCTTTTCCCGCTACTCTCGCCTCGCGATGGATGCCGGGTTTGTTCCCCGACAAAAGTTAGGATCGACCCGTCCGATTTTTATAACCCGCCCGGGCCGCGACATCCGGTCGAACGGGAATCTGGCAATTCCCTCCCCTTATTGCTGGCCGATCTTCCGGACCTCGCGCCATCCGCCAGCAACCCGGCAAATACGGCCCGAATTCCCGCTTCGGTCACGGTAGCAGGCGCGACATCGACATCGATGATGATCATATCCGGCGCATCCAGCTCCTCGATGATCGAACACCCCGATGCGGCCGCAGCCCGCTGTTTCCGCCCTTGGTGTCGATCGCAATCGCAGGCTTGCGGCCTTGCGCAGAATGTTTTGAAGTTTTCGCCTGACTCTTTACGGGCACCGGACTGCTTGCCTTGCATCGCGCTCGGCTTTCGCGCGCAGCCGTTCGTATAAAGGTAGATCGTCAGGATTTTGAATTACGATGAATTACCGCCATTCCTTCCACGCTGGCAATAGCGCCGATGTCGTAAAGCACAGCCTGCTGATCGCCCTCGTGCGGGCCTTGCAGCAAAAACCGGGCGCGCTGACCCTGATCGACACCCATGCCGGTTGCGGACTGTACGACCTTAGCAGCGAGGAAGCCCAACGCACCGGCGAGGCCACACAGGGCGTGCTGCGCGCCTTCGACGACCCGAACCCCTTGCTGGACGACTACCGCGCGGCGGTACAGGCGGTGAATGCCGGGGCCGAGCCTCGCTTCTACCCCGGATCGCCGCGATTTCTGGCGCAGCTTCTGCGTCCGCAGGATTTTCTGATCCTGAACGAGAAACATCCCGAAGACGCCTATGCCCTGCGCGGCGCGATGCGCGGCACATCCGCCGCCGTGCATCAGCGCGACGCCTACGAATTTTGGCTGGCGATGCTGCCGCCCCGCACCGCCCGCGGCGTGATGTTGGTCGATCCGCCGTACGAGCAGATCGATGAACGCGCACGTATCACCGCCACCCTCGCCGCGGCCCACCGCAAATGGGCACATGGCGTGACGGTGGTGTGGTATCCGCTAAAAGACCGCACCACGCATGTGCGGTGGACGCAGCAGTTGCGCAAGCTCGGCATACCGAAATTGCTGCGGGTGGAGCATTGGCTGTACGATAGCGATCAGCCCGGCATCTATAACGGCGCGGGCCTCTATATCGTCAACCCGCCCTACGCCTTCACGCAGGCGCTGCCGCCTCTGCTGGAAGCTCTGCGCGCCGCGCTGGCGCCGGAGGGGCATAGGGGAGCGATCACAACCAATTGGTTGGGCGATTAAAACAAACCCTAATCTTCCTCGACTCCAAAAGAAGCAATTGCGGCGTTTCAGGTTTTGGACAAATTTGGTTACGCCGAATTTAGAACAGGTTTTTCGCGCCGGATGCCAGTGCTCCCCGGATGCCAGTGCTCCAGCCGATTGCGCTTAGTCGCCGTTGGCATCGACCATGAATACCGTCGGCTTGCCGCGAGACGCCGGGTCCCATCCTGCCGACAATGCCGCTCGCACCCCTCGCGAGACTATCGCGTCGTTGATTTGCAGACGCCCTTTCGGCAATCCTTTCAACAGGCGCTTTGGCGTCGGAAATTCTAGCACGGCTTCGCGTGGCATATCTCTCTGGCGTAAGGAGACCGTCATGCCCTTCCAGCCCTCGGACGAGGACAGCTGGGGCTCGGTCAGGAGTTCCCAGTCATATTTGACACCATCGATTTGGACGGTGCCGTCGCGGCCGTTCTTGTGAAGCATAGGATGCCCTTAGCATGTTAGGCGCGGCGCTCCAGTCGGTTCACATCAAAGATCGGCTGTCGGAACGTTTAGCGGCCAAGACAGCTTCCCCGCGGCGATGATTGGCCGACAACGACCCGACCGCTTTTGGGCGCCCATATCGGATGGCTGCCGCTCAGCCTCGCGGGACAACTCAGGCCGATGGATCTGGACAGCGTACCCGCTTCAATCCTTAGCAATTGACAATTCGCGGCGATCCGCTGAGGCACGCTCATGGCCAATCCACCCATCCCGCAGCCCAACTTCCTAGCCGAATGGGACAGTCTCGCAGCCGAATGTCTCGCGAACGGACGCCTGGGAGAGAGCGAGCTTCTCGAGGCGGCCCGGCGCCTGCTCCTTCCGGCTTTGCGCCGCGGAGACTGGCCTATCGCTGGCGGTGAGTGCGGCGCGATCATCCGGACCCTAGACTGGAGCGGCTCGCCGCTTGGCCCTGTCGACCTTTGGTCGCTGGAGCTGCGCGCAACCGTCGCAAACATCGTCAATTCTCCCGTCGCGAAGGTCCTGATGTGGGGACCAGATCATGTCATGATCTATAATGACGCTTACATTGCGATCGCAGGTGACAAGCATCCCGATGCGCTTGGCGGCACGGTTCCGGATATATGGCCAGAGATTTGGGACTGGAACCGCGAGATATTGGCGGCGGGGTTTCGGGGCGAACAGCTAGCTTATCGGGATCAGCCCCTGGTCCTCGATCGCGGCGCGGGACTCGAGGCGGTCACCTTCGATCTGTTCTATACCCCGGTTTATGAGGCCGACGGTGCGGTCGCCGGGGTCATGTGCACCTGTATGGACAACAGCAATCGCGTGGCGCTGGAACGCAGCCTGGCCGCCAGCAATTTTCGGTTTCGCACTGCGATGGAAGCCGTGCACGGCGTCTTGTGGACCAACAGTGCCGACGGGCGCATGCTTGGTGAGCAGCCAAGCTGGGCCGCACTCACGGGGCAGCCCTTCGAGGCGTATCAGGAGCTCGGGTGGGCGAACGCGGTTCATGAGGATGACCGGCAGGGGTCGATCGAAAGCTGGCATGCCGCGGTCGCCAGCAGGTCCATGTATGTACACGAGCATCGGGTACGCCGTCACTGCGGGACCTGGCGCAACTTTGCGATCCGCGCGCTACCCATCGTTGGGGACGACGGGGAGATTCGCGAATGGGTTGGCGTGCACACCGACATCACGCACCAGCGCGCCGCCGAATCGGCGCTGCGCGAACTTAACGCCAACCTCGAAACCCGCGTTATCGCCGAGATCGACGAGCGCCGTCAGGCCGAAGCCAAGCTCGCACAAGCGCAGAAGATGGAGTCGCTCGGCAAGCTCACCGGCGGCGTGGCGCACGACTTCAACAATCTGCTTCAGGTCGTATCCGGCAACCTTCAACTGCTCGCGCGCGATGTGGCCGGGAACGAGAAAGCCGAAGCGCGGCTGGCAAATGCCGAAGCGGGCGTCGCCCGCGGCGCCAAGCTCGCAAGCCAGCTGCTCGCCTTCGGCCGCCGGCAGACGCTCGAGCCCAAGGTAGTCAATGTCAGCCGCTTCGTGCGCGGCATGGACGACATGCTGCGGCACGCGCTCGGCGAAGGCGTCGAAATCGAGACAATCGTTGGCGGCGGCCTCTGGAATAGCTTCGTCGACCCGGCACAGGTCGAAAACGCGCTGCTCAATCTTGCGATCAATGCGCGCGATGCGATGGACGGCCAAGGCCAATTGACGGTCGAAGTGGGTAATGCCTTCCTTGATGCTGATTACACCCTCGGGCACGAAGAAGTCGAGGCGGGGCAATATGTCATGCTTGCGGTGTCGGACACCGGCTGCGGCATGACCCCGGAAATCGTAGAAAAAGTGTTCGAACCCTTCTTCTCAACCAAGGTCGAGGGCAAGGGATCAGGCCTTGGCCTCTCCATGGTCTATGGATTCGTCAAGCAATCGGGCGGCCACGTCAAAATCTATTCCGAGCCCGGCGAAGGCACGACGGTGCGGATCTATCTCCCGCGCTCGCTCGCGAGCGAGGATGCCGAGGTCCAGATTGCAGCCGGCCCGGTGGTCGGCGGCAGCGAGACGGTGCTCGTCGTCGAGGATGACGAGGATGTGCGCGCCACCGTCGTCGAGATGCTGGCGGATCTTGGCTATAATGTGGTCAAGGCACCCGACGCCGACGCCGCGCTCATCATCGTACAGAGCGGCATGCCGATCGACATCCTGTTTACCGACGTCGTGATGCCGGGGACGCTGAAAAGTCCCGAGCTGGCGCGCAGAGCGCGTGAGCGCCTACCGAATATCGCCATCCTGTTCACCTCGGGCTATACCGAGAACAGCATCGTACATGGCGGGAAGCTCGACGCAGGCGTGGAGCTTCTGTCGAAGCCTTACACCCGCGAGGCGCTCGCGCGGCGGTTACGCCATGTCGTTGCCAATAGCCGACAGGCAAGCCAAGCGCGCGCCCCTGCCACCGGGCAGCAGGATGAAGCGGCGGCAAGCGGGGCGCTCCCCGCTGCGCTGGCACACGGCACAATCTTGCTTGTCGAGGACGACAGCCTCATCCTGATGAACACCGCCGAAATGCTGAAACAGTCGGGCCTGCTCGTGATCGAAGCCGGGAGCGCGGAAGAGGCGATGATCGCCTTGCAGAGATCGCGTATCGACGTCCTCGTCACCGACATCAACCTCCCTGGCTCGTCAGGGGTCACGCTTGCGGAAGAGGCGCGCGCGCTGCATCCCGCAGTCGGTCTGGTCTTCGCGACGGGAGATTCGGCAATGGCTCCGGCGCTTGCGAATTCCCGCCTGCTGGCGAAGCCTTATGGAATGCGGCAGCTACTCGACGCGGTGAGCGAAGCGGGCGCAAGATTCTCGTCAGCCGGTGAGAATAGCGCCGCTATGAAGGCGTGACGGCGAAACCGCCAGCAAGGTAACAAACTACCCGATCCAATGACCACGGGTGCGCCGCAGGCCATAGGCCGTGCTGGCAATCACGATCACCGCGGATAACCCGGACGCGACGGCAACGATCGGCGCGCGCTGCCCGCCGTCGGCGAATATCGCGGCGAGCGCCCAGAGAAAGACCAGCGCGTAGGGCGGGCAGCCCTTCGACCTGGCAAGCGCGGCTCCGGCGATCAGGCCGCCGAGGATCAGCACGGCTCCCGCGACGATCGGCGCCTGTACCGCGTCCGCATCGACACCATGAAAGCGGAGGCTGGAGGATATATTGGCGATCGCCGCGGCGGTGAGCCAGGCGGCAAGCGAGGTCAGCGGCACCGCCGCACACCAGAACTGCCCTTTCGAGAGCTGGTCGGGCCAGCTCGAGAGGCGTCGCAGCGCGAGCAAGGCACCGGCAAGCCCGGTCAAGATGATGATGACCGACACAAATGTGACATCGACGAGCTGGACATAGGTCGCCCAGCTCGCGTTGGCGAGAAAGGCAACGGCAGCCGGACGGCGGATTTGCGCGATGAGCGCGTCGGTCCGCTGCGCTGACCGCGCCTGATAGGCGGCAAAGATCAAAGCTCCGAGGTAGAGCGCTCCCCATATCGAGAAGGCCCAACCCGCAGGCGTCACCAGTGTCGAGACGCGGTCCGAATTCTCCCCGATCGGAGTTCCGATGCCCAGGCTCGACAGAAAGGAGACGGCGATCTGAAGGGTCGCCGCAAATATCACGAGTGCGACATCGAATGCGGAGCTCGACGATTGTGAGGAGGCGTTCTGCATGCGGTATCGAACTCGCCAAGGCTTGCTGCGTTCCCGGCGACCGGGGAAGCCCAATGCGCGTCGGGCGAAGGCCTATACCAACGAGCGACAGCCAGTCTGGGGAGCAAACCGCCATCGGCCCCACCGCGCCGAGCTAGTCCGGACCGCGCAGTAGCGCGGCCCGGTGGAAAGCATTCAATCCATGCTGTTTTGAAGCTCGGCGACGATACGCCGCGAGCCGGGTCCAGGTTCCCGGACTCAGCTTCAATCGCTAAACTCTTCGCAAAACCAGATTGCCGAGCGAGCGTTGCTGGCGCCAGGCACTTTCCAAAGTAAAACGACGACGGCGCTTAGGTCATTGTGCCGCGTCTGGCCCATGATCCTTATGGATCGCCACGATCGCGTCGAACACCGCTGGATAGAATGGACGATCGAAGGCAATTCCGGCTTCCTGACCGACACACCATTTTACCGTGCCGGGCCAATGCTCCACGCCCTCGATCTTGATCGTCACAAGATCCCCTGTGTTAAATATGCCTGATTTCAGCACGAGCCCGCAACCTCCCGCCGACAGATTGAAGATCCGGGCATCAATGGCACCCTGCGCGGCCCCGCGAAGCCGGACAGCGGCCTCGACTTCCACCCTTGGCGCACCGCGCCGCGATGGTCCGTCGCGCTCGCTTGCCCGCCTGTCGATTGCCGGCGTTGCAGTATCGAGAACCGACAATTGCGACACCTTTGCGAAGCCGTCCGCCGATATCGGCGCGCCTATTTCATCTTGTTTCAATGTTGGTCCCCACCTGCTCGGTTGCAGGCAAATGACAGCATAGTGTTGAAAAGCCGTTATTCAGGATTTTGCAGTCGCGGGCGCATTCTCGCGTTAGCGCCGCTGGCAGTTCTGCCGGCGATGGAAAACACGATCAATCAATCCTTACAAATCGCTGCCAAGCATTCATGTCCAAATAGGGTAAGGCAAAGACCCCACGGGCCGTAAAGGACGCCTTGCTATCTTGCTGCTTGGGTTTGCTGTATGGTCCCATGTCTTCCAGTGAATTGGTTTGCAATGCCGTTTGACGAAGCCACTTTGGTCGCACCTCCCAAGCGGCTGACGATCGCGCCCGCGCTCGTGGGTGCGCTCCTTTATTTCGCGTTCGCGACCATCACGATACTGCTTACGAGCGATGGTCGAAGCCATGCGACAGTCTGGCTTGCCGATGCCGCTGTGCTGGCTGTGCTGCTCAGCAGACCCAAGTCGGAATGGCCACTGGCCCTCCTTTTCGGATGGGCGGCCAATCTTGCGGCCAACGCACTGACCCGTGACTGGGCACCCGGGATCGTCCTCTATGGCGGCATCAACATGGGACAGGTTCTGCTGGCGGGCTCGATCATGCGCCGGAAATCGGAGAATATCGATATTCTTGCCGACACCCCGACAGCCTTGAGTTTTCTTTTTTGGGCCGGTTTCGTTGCACCCGCGGCGGGTGCAATCATTGGCTCGGCGGTCTCGGTCGTCAATTATGGCGAGAGCTTTCTTCCCTCGTTTGCGCGCTGGTATGCGGGCAATGCATTGGGTTT
Source organism: Sphingopyxis sp. (assembly GCF_016704835.1). GTDB lineage: Bacteria > Pseudomonadota > Alphaproteobacteria > Sphingomonadales > Sphingomonadaceae > Sphingopyxis. The sequence goes on from NZ_JADIZJ010000009.1 coordinate 32,717, forward strand.
CGTCATCTTGACGCCATTTTTGAAGTCATGGTTCGACGGAGGTTATGTCAAGGCGATCAAGGCCCGCCTGCCTCGGCAGCGACTGGAAGACACTGCGCTCCTCTTCTTCCACGGCGCGGTGAGCGTCGTGACATTTGGTCAAAGCGGCCTGCCGCTGCTGTTCGCTCCGCTTTGTAGTCTTCTTGTCCTTGCCATCCGGTCCGGACGTCTCGCGACCCAGGCCGGCGTCGTAATGGTTGGCGTGCTTGGCGCGCTTGCGGCGGTCTATCATGTTGGACCGGTTGCTCTCATCCACCGCGGGCCGGTTTTTGAAGCGATCTTTTTTCAATCCTATCTCGCGATCATGCTCGCGGCGGCGCTGCCGGTGGCGGCGCTCGTCGCTTCGCGTGCGGAAGCTTTGGCAGATGCCGCGCGCCGCGAAGAGCTGTTAGCGATGATCCTGGAAAATTCCCCCGATGCGATCCTGAGCTTCGACGCTGGAGGCCGCTGCCAATGGGTGGAGGGCGCGACCGATGAATTGATCGGACTGAGCAAAGCTATCTGCCGCGACGCACCGATCGACCAATTATCGGTTCTGGTGAGTCCTGTGCTTTCCAGTCTTTCCGATGCGGCTCTCGCCACGCCTTCAGCATCCCATCTGGCAGATCTTCACCCCGCCAGCCTGCCGACGCGCACGTTGGAAGTGGCCGTTAAAGCCGTGCTTTCGGATGACAGGGTCGTCGGAACGGTTGCGATGATCAGGGATGTCACTCGTCAGCGCGCGCGAGAGAGGGAAATTGCGCGCCTCGCCGTGACCGATCCCCTGACGAGAATTGCCAATCGAGCGGGCTTCGAGGAGGCGATCACGCGGCGCCGGACGACAGCCGCACCCGCCTGCATCGCGATTTTCGACATTGATGATTTCAAATCCATCAACGATCGTTGGGGTCACCAGGTCGGTGACCGCATATTGAAGGATGTCGCCACGGTAGCTCTCGCTATTGCCGGCGATCGCCACTTCATTGCGCGTCTGGGCGGGGACGAGTTCGTGATGCTTCTGGAATGCGATCTTGCTGCCGGATGGCAAATTATTGAACGGGTGCGAGAGGAGGTGTCCGCCTTATCAGCGGTGCCCGGTGCCAAAGTGACGATCAGTGCTGGCATCGCGGAACTGGGCGATGATCCTGTCACAGCCGTCGAGGTCGCGGACAGACGCCTCTATCTAGCAAAACGATCGGGCCGAAATCGCACTGTTGCGGACGTGTTCTGATGGCCGGATTCCGACCGGCGGCTTTCAGACGTGGATCCAAGATGCCGACGTTCATCAGGACCTTGCGCTGGCGACGTAAAGCGACCGATTGGCGACGTTCTGCTGTGGCGCTCGGTCGCTTCATAGCTAGGCCAATTGCTCGCCAAAGGAGCGCTGATGGACTGGAATGACGTAGCAATGTGGATCGGAGCGGTAATTTTCATCGCCGCTCTAGTTTTGTTTCCAAGGTGGTTCTCATTCCGTCACCGAGCCATAGCTGGCACGGTCTTATTCCCCGCAGGATGGGCCGGGCTTTTCACAGGCCTCGCTCTCGGGGACCGACCGTTCATGCGAACAGAAGTGGTTGCTTGGCTTTGGGTTGGGATCAGCGGACTGGCGATTGTGCTGTCTGTCATCCTCCTCGTGCCAGTGGTTTTCGAGTGGCGAAGGAAACGCCGTCGTCCAAAGCGACGCTCGGGCAAATGGCCTGCCGGGCACTGGAAGAGTTGAACCTACGCTCACCCGCCCACAGGAGACATTCTGCCGAGTTTTTCGTTAGGCTGCCAACATACCGCTGGACTTGGCCGCTAGCGCACTGTCAGTTTCTGAGGCGCAACCGTTCGCACGCGGCGGCCGCTTCTTTGCGATCAGTAAGGAGGCTCGATGAGGGCCGCTCCCCCGACTATCTGCCATAACGCATTTCCGAGGCACCCTGCGCGCTGCCACCAAGATTCGCTCATCTATTTGTTATCGAGCGGGGGCAAGTTTGAGCGAGCGTCTGCCGAGCTGCCCCGCGCCCGATCTACCATCTTGCCGGCGCGGCACGCAGCGCGTGGGAGCACAGCACCGCCGCGATGGATACACCGCGCTGGTCGATCACCTTCCGCACGCTGCGCTGATATCGGTCAGCGGGTGCGTTGCGGCTGGCATCTTGTGCCTTAGTCGCGCCCCAAAAAATTCGGCACGGCGTCAAGGTTCGCTCGGTGCTTGCCTGCTTCGTCGACAGCGTTCGCGAAAGGTGCTGGCGGCTGCGCACAAGAAACAAAGGCCGCTCAAAGAAAGCGGCGCGGTGCGAGTCCAAAAGCGCCGACCGCGACGCTATTCGCAAACTGTGTACAGAAAGCGATATTTATCCACTGACGCCTCGAACCTATACCATTGATATAACGTCAGTTTGTTTCCTTCAGCCACTAAATACGAAAAAACTGTATCCATTTAATTTGACATTGCACCGAGGTGGCCGTAATTCTCTCGTTGAAACACTAGCATGCAACAGCGTTGCAGAGCCAGTGGAATATGGGAGGGTGAAATGACAAGAGGTTCTCGGACTTTATGGCTGTCAGCGAGCATGCTCGCGCTTTTGGCCCCGGCGGCCGCAAACGCGCAGGAAGCTGACACCGAAGCCAGTGGCGGGATCGCCGAAATCATCGTCACCGCGCAAAAACGCGATGAGAATCTCCAGCGAACGCCTGCCGCGGTCACCGCGGTCAACGGCGACCTGCTCGTGGCTTCGGGCATTAAGGATCTAAGTGCCGCGCAGGAGATCGTTCCCGGCGCGCGCTTTCATCAAGAAGGCAATACCACGCAGGTCTTTCTGCGCGGCATCGGCTCGAACCTGGACTTCGCCAACGTCGAGCCCTCGGTGTCCTTCAATTTCAACGGCGTGAACATTCCGCGCGAGGCGACGAGCGTGCCGCTCTTCGACATCGAACGCTTCGAGGTCCTGCCGGGTCCGCAGGGCACGCTCTATGGCCGCAGTGCAATCGGCGGTACGGTCAACGTTGCCTTCAAGCGGCCCGAGTTCGAGAATGGCGGCAATGCGGCGCTCGAGATCGGCAATTACGACCTGATCCACGGCACCGTTGTCGGCAATGCCAAGCTGTCCGAGCAGCTCGCGCTGCGCGTCGGCGTCGATTACGCTTACCGCGACGGCTATATGGAAACGGGGTCGGACTCGCAGGACGACATATCCGGCCGCGTCGGCCTGCTCTATGACAATAACGAAGGGTTCAGCCTCTATTGGTGGGGCAATACCACCCACAAGAACGGCAACACCTCGAACCTGGTGAACAAGGGATCGCGGCTCGTTGTCGATGCAAACGGCAATCCGGTGCGCGACGCCGGGGGCAATCTGCAGTTCGTCTTTGACGAAAACGCCTTCCTGCGCGATCGCCCGTGGGACGATTTGCGGCCAGGCGTCCTCGCCGAAACCGCGCCGTTCGGCCAGCCGACGCCCTCGACGCAAAATTACGAAAATTACGCGACGGGGCTTCAGATCGACGCCGAACTTAGCGACACCGTCTCGCTGACCAACATCACCGGTTATGTCTATCTCGACGCCGAGACCGAAGTCTACTGGCTGGGCGTGCTGCCCGCCTACAAGCTCGACCAATACCGCATGCTGAGCAACGAACTGCGGATTTCCGGCGACAGCGACAAGCTGAAATGGCTTGTCGGCCTGTTCGCCTATCGCAACAAGGGCGTCGGCCAGGCGATCGTCGGAACCGCCGTCGGCCCGGGCGGCCCCGCGATCCCGGGCACCCCCTTCCCCTTCTTTTCCTCCAATGTGCAGAGCAACATCATGAAGGGCGGCGCGATCTTCGGCCAGGCGACCTACAGCGTCACCGACCGCTTCCGCGTCACGCTCGGCGGCCGCTACGGCATTGACAATAAGAAGGCGCGCGGCATCGCCCTCGACGACCAGGTCTCGCCCTACACGTTCGAAAAGACCTTCCGCCGCTTCGACTACAAGGCGGGGCTCGAATATGACGCGGCCGACCGCGTGATGCTCTATGCGACGTACCAGACGGGCTATCAGCCTGGCACGTTCAATGAGGTCGTCGACCTGCCCGGGCGCACCAATCTGGTGAAGACCGGCAAGATGAAGGGCATCTCGGGGGGCTTCAAGGCGCGCTTCCTCGACAACCGGCTGCAGATTAACAACGAGGCGTTCTTCTACGTCTATTCCGATCTCGCGATCCAGGCCTATGACGCAAGCAAGCTGTACAACGAGATTTTCAACGCCGGGAACGTCGAAATTCCGGGGAACCAGCTCGACATCTTGTTCCAGCCCGTTCCGGACACGAAGCTCAACCTGTCGATCAGCTACGTCCATGCCCGCAACAAGGACTTCATCACTCCGGCGGGGCAGAATTTCAACGGTCTCTCCGGACCCTATGCCGCCGATTGGACCATTGGCGGCGGCTTCAGTCAGGATTTCCACCTCGGCGGCGGTTACCTCCGTGCGGCGGCGGATGCACGCTATGAAAGCGAATGGTTTGCCGATTTCGTCCACAATCCGGGCACGCGGCAAAAGCCTTATGCCAAGCTCAATGCCTCGCTGACCTACTATTCCGAGGACGAGCGCTGGAACATCGGCATCTGGGGCAAGAATCTGACCAACGAGGCCGTGATCGCGGCGACCGCGGCGGCGGGCATCCCGGGTCCGGCGACGGCCTATCTGTCGCCGCCACACACCTTCGGCCTGCGCGCGGGACTCAACTTCTGACCATGGCGGGCACTTTATCCGGCAAGGTAGTGATCGTAACCGGCGCGGCGGCGGGATCGGCCATGATGCCAGCCTGGTGCTGGCGCGGGCCGGAGCGCGGCTCGTTCTGACAGATGTTGCCGCCGAAGGGGGCGAAGCGGCGGCACAGGCGGTGCGCGGCGAAGGTGGCGACGCCATTTTCGTCGCGGCCGATCTGGCAAATGAAAGCGATATCGCAAGTCTCGTCGATAAGGCGGTCGCCCATTACGGCCGGCTCGACGGCGCCTTCAACAACGCCGGCGTCGAACAGCGGAACAAACCGCTCGACGAACTCACGTTGGACGAGTGGAACCGTGCGATTGCCATCGACCTGACCGCGGTGTTCCTGTGCATCAAATATCAGGTGCGCGCGATGCTCGCCTCGGGCGGCGGTGCGATCGTCAACACCGCTTCTTCCCTCGGGCAGGTGGCGATCCCGGGAGCCAGCGAATATGTGGCGGCGAAACATGGCGTCGTCGGCCTGACGCGCGCGGCAGGTGCCGACTATGGCGCACGCGGAGTGCGCGTGAACGCCGTGCTGCCTGGCATTATCGAGACTCCGATGATCGCCAGGCTATCGTCCGACCCCGATTTTTCCGCGATGTTCGACACGCTACGCGCGCGCCATCCGATCGGCCGCTTCGGTGCGCCTTCGGAGATAGGCGAAGCCGTTGCCTGGCTGCTTTCCGACGCCGCATCGTTCATGAATGGCGCCGCCGTCGCCGTCGACGGCGGCTATCTGTCGATCTGAAAGGACATATGCATGTACACCCTCTCTCATAGCATCGCCGTCAACCCGCCGGGCGCCGAACCCCGGCTGACCAGCGAGCAGGTGTGGCGCGGCCTTGAAATGAAGGCCGAAAACGCAATGCCTTTCGTCGACGGCATGACGCAGTGCGACGTCGACAGCCACGACGGCAATGTCATCACGCGCACGATCACCTTTCGCGGCACCCAGCACCGCGAGCGCATCACGCTATTCGCTCCGGTTAAAGTGCAGTTCGAGCGGCTCGACGGCACCGGCTGGATCGACAATGTCATCAGCGAGTCCGACGGCGGCCTGCTACTGACCTTCACCTTCGGCGTCACCTTCCCCGGCATCGCAGAGGATACCCACGAAGAGCAGGCGCAGGGCGACAATATGCGTGGAGCCTATACCGGCGCGGTTGCCGCGACCGTCAATCGCGTGCGGCAGATGGTTCGGGACGGCGAGCTCGCATGAGCGGTCCCGCACGTACCGAAGACGACTGGGCGGGATCATTTTTCCGTGACGCGGACCGGCTCGAGCTACCGCTGTTGATGCGCTGGTTCGGGCCCGAAATCGATTTGCGCCTCGCCAATGTCCCACCGATCGTGGGACGCGAGGCCGTCGAGGCGACGTTCGCCGAATTCTGGTCGGGGGTCAAAGGCATGCGCCACAGGCGCGAGCAACTCGTCACCGACGGCGACAGCGCCTTCCAGGGCAGCCAGGTTACCTACACGCGTCTCGACGGGCGCGAGGTCACGATGCCCGTCGCCAGCCATTTGCGCCGCGACGCTGCCGGCACGCTCGACCGGCTGTGGATCTACATCGATTTGGGGCCGCTTTATGCCGACTGACAATCCGATCACGACACGCCTCAAGGGCAAGGTCTGCATCGTCACCGGCGCGGGCGGCAGCATCGGCCGCGCCGCGTGCCTACGCCTCGCGAGCGAAGGCGCGCATGTCGTTGGCACCGACCTGATCGCGGCGGGCGCCGAGGAGACCCACGCGCAAGTGACGGCGGCGGGCGGATCTATCATCTCGGTCCATCCCGCCGACCTGACCGATCGCGCCGCGTGCGACCGCGTCGTCGTGGCCGCGGTCGAGGCGTTCGGGGGCGTCGATATGCTCTTCAACAATGGCGCCATGGCCTATTTCGCGTGGATCGAGGACATGGACGCCGCGACCTGGAGCAAAACGCTCAACGAGGAGCTCGATATCGTCTTCCACATGACGCAGGCGGCGTGGGAAGAGCTGAAGAAGCGCAAAGGCAATATCGTCAACACCGCCTCGCTGTCGGCCTGGGCCGGGATCGAGCGGCTGCCCGGTCTCGCCCACGCGGCGGCGAAAGGCGGCGTGCTCGCGATGACGCGCCACCTCGCGATGGAGGGCCGCCTCCATGGCGTCCGCGCCAACAGCGTGTCGCCCGGCACGATCGAGACCAACCAGACGCGCTTCATCCTCGAAGACCCCGAATGGTGCCGCGTCCAACTGGGCCGCGCGATGATGAACCGCATGGGGCAGCCTGAGGAAGTCGCGAATGTCGTCGCCTTCCTCGCGAGTGACGACGCTTCCTACGTGACGGGCGCCGACATCGCGGTCGATGGCGGCGTGCGGGCCTGGTGAGAGGAGAGACGATGAAAAACGCTTGGGTGCTCGAACGTTTTGCGGCCGTCGACCGCAAGGACATCGACGGGTTCATCGACATGCTGTCGCACGACCATCAGTTCATCTTTGGCGCTCGCCCTCCGGTCGTCGGCAAGGACGACGCGCGGACCGTCGTCAATCACTTCTGGACGATGATCGGGCGACTGCGCCACAATATCTGGCGCGTGCGCGAAGCGGGCGACATCGTCTATGTCGAGGCGCTGATCGAATATGAGCGGCTCGACGGCAAGGTCGTGCTTGTCCCCTGCTGCGACGTCGTGCGCCACAACGGCCGCGAACTGGTCGAGCAGCGCGCCTATCTCGACCAGGCAGCGATCTTCGCCGACCTGTCGAGCGGCGAGCATAGCTACAAGGACCATTGGATCGACGACATCCCCGCCCGCGCGCTGCGCTCGGCCTCGCCCCCCAATCGGAGCTGCCATGATGGATATCGAAGCCGAGATGCGCCGACTGCTCGACGCGGAAGCGGTGAAGAAGATCATCCTGCGCTTCGGGCGCTCGCTCGATCTTGGCGACTGGCCGGGTTATCGCAGCTGCTTCACCGACCGGCTGCTCGTCGATTTCGAGCGGCTCACCGGGAGTCCGCGCATCCTCGTCGAGGCTGACGAATGGACGCGCTTCGCCGATCTGATCCTGACTCCGGTGCGGCGCCATCACAGCTATTTCAACTTCCATATCGACGTCGATGGCGATGCCGCGTCCGCCGTCTGGTATTTCACCGCGCGCCACTGGAAGGCGACCGACATGGGGGCGTCGGTCTATAACCAGCACGGCTGGTACGACGGCCATTTTGTACGCGAGAGCGGCGTCTGGAAGATGGCGTATGTCAAGCACGACTTCCAGTGGGTCGAAGGCAATAACGCGCTGTTCGACATGGCCGAGCCCGCGCTCGCAGCCCAGATGGGACGCATCTTCACCCCCGAGAATGTCGCCGCCGGCGCGGGGGTGAGCATCTGATGCCGATCATCAACGCCGCGATTCTCGCCGGCCGCACCGCAGACCAAAAGCGCGCGCTGATCCGCGAACTCGCCGAAGGCGCGCAGCGCGCGCTCGGCGTGCGCGAAGAGGCGGTCCGCGTCATCATCACCGAAGTCGCGCCCGACCATTGGGGCGTCGGCACGCGCAGCAAGGCCGATCTGGAAGGACAAGCATGACGAGCCTCTACCGCCTCGCCGTTATCCGGACCGCCGACGGTCCGCTCGCGGTCGCCGAACGGGACGGCCGTATGGCGCCGCTGCACCCGCTGCTCGGTGACGCCCAACCGCTGCGCGACCTCGGCCCGCTCCTCGCCGACTGGCCGACGAGCTCCGCGCGGCTCGACGCTGCGATCGACGCGAGCGGCGCCGTCTTCGCGCAGGCGGCCATCGACGCCGCGAGCGCCGATTTCGCCCTGCCCTTCGCCCATCCGGGCGCGCTGATGTGCATCGGCGCCAATTATCACGACCACATCGCCGAAATGCCGATGCCAATGACGCCAGAATATCCCTATGCCTTCGTCAAGCCGACCCACAATACACTGAGCGCCAGCGGTGACGGGGTCGAAGCGCCGAAGGGCGTCGAAATGATGGATTGGGAAGCCGAGCTCGGTGCCGTGATCGGCACCGCTGCCAAGCATGTCAGCGAAGACGACGCGCTCGCGCATGTCGCCGGCTATATCAATTTCAACGACCTGTCGGCACGCGACTGGGTCGCCTCGCGGCCGCCGATCGGCGTCGATTGGGTGCGGCACAAGGCCCACGACGGCTTTGCCCCGATCGGTCCCTATTTTGTGCCGGCGCGCTTCATCGCCGACCCGCAGGATCTCCCCGTTCGGCTCAGTGTCAACGGCCTGATCAAGCAGGACAGCAACACCGGTCAGATGATCTATGGCCTGAAGGCGATCATCCGGCATCTTTCGTCGATCATGACGCTGCAACCCGGCGACATCATCGCGACTGGCACCCCCGCAGGGGTCGGACATGGCCGCAAACCACCTGAGTATCTGAAGCCCGGCGACGAAGTCCGCATGGAAATCGGCCCGCTTGGCGAACTTGTCACGCCTATCATATGATGGGGGCTTCATCCTTCCCCCGAGGAACATCATGACACAACCGCTTGCCGACATTCTGAAACCCATCGACCGCGAAGCCGACGGCGCGGGCCGTCGCACGGCAATGGACGTGTACGACATGTTGCAATCCTCCATCCTCGACGGCACCTTGAAGCCGGGAACCATCGTGTCGCAGGTCGCGATCGCCGAAGCGCTGAAGGTCAGTCGCACACCGGTGCGCGAAGCGATGCGTATGCTGCAGGAAGGCGGTCTGCTGACCGGCGAACCCAATTATCGCAGCCGCGTTGTGGAATTCGACCCGGTCGATATCGAAGCCTTATATGCCAAGCGCATCGTGCTTGAGGCGCTGGGCGTCGCGATGACTGTCAAACGGCTTGAAGCGCACGGCCCGGACGAGCTTGAGACGCTCGTGCGCGCCCTTGAAAGCCCCGAAGCCCATGAGGATTTCGGCGAATGGCAGCGCCTCCACCGCCAGTTCCACCGCCATATCGTCGCCGGGGCGGGGGCAACGATGATCGCTGACCTCGAACAGCTCGAAAAGCGCAGCGAGCGCTATCAGTCGGCTTACAAGGGCGCGCATCTGCCCGGCTGGTGGCAGCGCGGCGAGGCGGAGCACCGCGAATTGTTCGAAGCGATGGCGAATGGCGATGCCGCGCAGGCAGGCGAGCTTGCGGCGCGCCACCTCGCGCGCACCGCGCTCGAACTGCTCGCCGCGCTCGCCCCCGAATATGATTCCAGCCGCGTCCGCGACAGCCTGCGCTTCGCGACCGCCGGAGCCAAAGGACTGACATGACTGAAATCGCCGTCCCCGAACGACAGGCCCAGGAAGCTGCAGCGCTGCGCCATCTGCGCAATTTCGTCGGCAATCGTTTCGTCGCAGGCGGGACGCCCTTTCCCGTGATCGACCCGGCAACCGGCCGACAGCACGCGACGGCGTGGGAAGCGGATGCCGCAATCGTCGATGCCGCCGTCGCCGCCGCGCGCGCCGCGCTCGAAGGTCCGTGGGGCACGATGACACTGGCCAAGCGCCGCGCGCTGCTGATGAAGGTCGCCGACGGGATCGAGGCCCGGTTCGACGAGTTTCTGGCGGCGGAGATCGCCGATACCGGCAAACCGCACGGCCTGGCCTCCCATCTCGACATTCCGCGCGGCGCTGCCAATTTCCGCGTCTTTGCCGACGTCGTCGCCGCGTTGCCGAGCGAGAGCTTCGAATTCGACACCCCGGACGGCGGCAAGGCGATCAACTATGCCATACGCCGCCCGCTTGGGGTTGTCGCCGTGGTCAGCCCGTGGAATCTCCCGCTCCTGCTGATGACCTGGAAGGTCGCGCCTGCCCTTGCTTGCGGCAACGCCGTGGTCGTCAAACCTTCGGAAGAAACCCCCTCGACGGCGACGTTGCTCGGCGAAGTGATGGCCGACGCGGGTGTGCCCGAGGGTGTCTATAATGTCGTCCACGGCTTCGGCCCCGGCTCGGCAGGCGAATTGCTCGTCGCGCATCCCGGCGTCCGGGCGATCACCTTCACCGGCGAGACACGCACCGGCAGCGCGATCATGAAAAATGCCGCACCTTACGTGAAAGCGCTGTCTTTCGAACTCGGCGGCAAGAATGCCGCGCTCGTATTTGCCGACGCCGATATCGACGCCGCGGTTGCCGGCCTGTCGCGCGCGGTGTTCCTCAACACAGGCCAGGTGTGCCTCGCGCCTGAGCGCATCTATGTCGAGCGCAGCGTGCTCGATGCCTTCGTGGCGGGAATGAAGGCGAACGCCGAGGCGCTGAAGCCCGGCCTGCCGAATGATCCAGGGGTCGATTTCGGCCCGCTGATCTCGGCCGAACATCAACGCAAGGTGCTGGACTATTACCGCGTCGCCCAAGAGGAAGGTGCGCGCGTCGTCACCGGCGGCGGCGTCCCGACACTTGCCGGCGATGCCGCCAGCGGCTTCTTCGTCGAACCGACGTTGTGGACCGGCCTGCCGCACAGCGCGCGCGTGTGCCGCGAGGAAATCTTCGGCCCCTGCGCCGCGATCATCGCTTTCGACACCGAAGCCGAGGCGGTCCGGCTCGCCAATGACTCGCCCTATGGCCTCGCCGCCTCGGTGTGGACGCGCGACCTGTCGCGCGGCCACCGCGTCGCGGCGGCGATGGAGGTCGGGATCGCCTGGGTCAACAGCTGGTTCCTGCGCGACCTGCGCACCCCGTTCGGCGGCGCCAAGCTATCGGGAATCGGCCGCGAAGGCGGTGCGCATTCGATAAATTTCTATTCCGAACCCACCAATATCTGCATCAAATTATAATCGAGGAGAGGCACAATGGCCGAGGCAGCAGCGGACGCAAGAACCGGGGTCAAGGGTGCCCTCAAGACGCGCTTCTATTCGCACGCGACGCTCGAATGTTTCGACATTGCCAAGACGCGCGCCTTCTTCGAAGATTTTCTCGGGTTCGATACCGTCCAGATGGCGGATGTGTCTTTCTGGGCCCGGATGGGCGGCGACCAGGTGATCGTCGTCGTCAAGAGCCCGACCGGCCGCAAGACCGATATGCCCTTTCTCAACCACAATGGCCTCGACGTCGCCACTGATGCCGAGGTCGACGCCGCTTGGGAAATCGTCAAGCGCGACCAGGAAAAATGGGGTATCCAGAAAGTCACCAAGCCGATGGTCCAGCACGGCACCTATTGCTTCTATCTGACCGATCTTGACGGCAATATCTGGGAGATTCTCTCGAACCCCGAAGGCGGCTACAGCTGGGGTTTCGAACGCGGCGACCAGACCGGCAAGGGCCATATGGCGCGTGATTACGACCGGCCGGCGACGGCTTGATATCATCATGGGCGCCGACCTTCACGATATTCGCTATGTTCGCATCGGATGCGACGATCTCGACACCAGCGTCCGCTTCGCGACCGAAGTCCTCGGCCTCGAGCTGATGGAGCGCGACGCCGGCTCCGCCTATCTGCGCGGTGACGATCGCGACCATAATATCTGCTACACCAAGGGGCGCGAAAGCGGCCAGGTCACCGGCTGGGAAACATCCAGCATGTCCGAGCTCGACCGGGCGGCGGCCGACCTGGAAGCGGCAGGGGTCGACGTGCGCGCCGGTACCAGCGACGAGCGCGACCAGCGCCGCGTCCGCGGTCTGATCGTTGCGCGCGATCCCACGGGCAATGTCATGGACATCGTCGCGCGTCCCAACGCGAGCGGTCGGCGCTATTTCCCTTCGCGCGACGCCGGAATCAGCCATTTCAGCCATGTTGGATTGCACTCGATCGACGCGCGCGCCGACGAAGCCTTTTGGGTCGCCCATATGGGCGCGAAGGTCAGCGACTGGATCGGCGATGCAGCGCTGATCCGGATCAACGAGATCCATCACAATGTCGCGCTGTTCCCGTCGACCCGCGCCGGCATCCAGCACGTCAATTTCCAGGTGGGGTCGCAGGATGACATCATGCGCAGCTTCTATTTCTTGCAGCAGCAGAATGTGAAGATCGTCTTTGGCCCGGGCCGCCATCCGACCTCGGGCGCGCGCTTCCTCTATTTCCAAGGACCCGACGACATCATCTATGAATATAGCTGCGGCGTCCGCTCGATCACTGCAGAGGACGAGGCGACCTATGTCCCCCGCTCCTTTCCCTTTGAACCCAGCAGTTTTTGCATGTGGGGCTCAAAGCCCGATATTCCCGAATTCGACACGGCGCGTGGCTGATCCCGCCCTGGCGGTGCGGCTGGCGGGCCGCGCATTGGCCCGCCACGGGCTCTCCCATGCCTACGGCCATGTATCGACGCGCCTGTCGCCGACCCACTTCCTGGTCAGCGCCGCGCAGCCGCTCGGCACGCTGGCGGTCGGACAGCCCGGCGTCGAGGTACCGCTCGACGGCGACCTGCCCCCCGGCGCGTTGCCGGAAGTTCGCATCCACCGCGAAATCTATCGCAGGCGCTTGGACGTCGGCGCCATCTGCCGGTTCCAGTCGCCGGCCGTGATCGCTCTGTCGGCGCTCGGCGAAACGCCGCGCGTGCGCCATGGGCTTGGTGCCTATTTCGCGCCGCAGCCGCCGCTCTGGCCCGGTGTCACGCTTGTCCGCGACGATGAAAGCGCTCGGGCGGTTGCGACGATGATGGGCAGTTTCGCCGCGATCGTCCTGTCGGGCAATGGCGCGGTTACTGCTGGGCCGTCGGTAGAGGATGCCGCTGCACTTGCTTTCTTCCTCGAGGATGCCGCGCGGATCGAACTCGCGCTGCTCACCGCGACCGCAGCGGGCCGCAGCGCGCGAATATACCTCCGAGGAAGTCGCCGCCCGCGCTGTCCGCGCCGGGGGGCTCTTCGAACGCATGTGGCACCATCTTTGCCACGGCGACCCCGAATTTGACGGAGACAGGCCATGAATATCGCCGCCATCGCCGAACGGCTCGACACCGCGATGTGCGACGCGCGGGCCGTGCCGCAGCTGCCAGAGCCGCTCAGTCTCGATCAGGCCTATGCGGTGCAGGCCGCATCGCTTGCCCGCCGCTACGCGCGCGGTGAGCGCCGCGTCGGCATCAAGATGGGCTTTACCAGCCTCGCCAAGATGGAGCAGATGGGCATCAGCGAGGTGATCTGGGGTCGGCTGACCGATGCGATGCAGGTGACCGACGGCGCATCGGTGCCGCTCGACCGTTTCGTTCATCCCCGCATCGAGCCCGAGATCGCTTTCCTGCTCGCGGCCGACCTGCCAGGAGACATCAGCGAGGCCCAAGCCTATGCCGCGCTGGCCGGCGTCGCCCCCGCGCTCGAGCTTATCGACAGCCGTTACGAGAATTTCCGCTTTTCGCTCTCCGACGTCGTCGCCGACAACAGCAGCTCGTCGGCGTTCGTCGTCGGCCCGTGGCACGCCCCCTTTCCCGATCTGGCCGACCTGGACTTCACCATGGCGATCGGCGGCGAGCCGAAACAGGTGGGATCGAGCGCGGCGATTCTCGGCGACCCGATCCGCTCGCTCGTCCGCGCCGCGCGTCTCGCCGCAGCAGCGGGCGAACCGCTGCAAGCGGGCGATGTCGTGATGGCGGGCGGCGCGACCGCGGCGGAAGCGCTCCGCCGCGGCGACCACGTCGTGCTTGAGGTCGCGCGGCTGGGGAGCGTGTCGGTGGCGATCGACTAGGCCGAAAGCTACCATCCGCGCGCTTCGTCCCTGTTGGCGATGCCGCGCGGCCCGTCTTGGCGCCGAACCGGCGCATTTGCATTGTCAGCAGCGTCGATCCCGCGACAGTCGCAATCGGGTCCTCGGCGGCGTAGATTGCGCTGGTCGCCGCGCGGAGCCGGTCCGATATGCCTTGCGACTGGACGCTGCTGGCGCGAGGGTCGACGAGCATGCGAACGACCCGAACTTCGCGCGCAAAGCGCGAACGGCGCAGTTCAAGTCGCCGAAAAGATCGTCAAGATCGGCGGGTGACCGGCAGCCCTTCGCGACGACTTTGACGATTCCTTCTCCATCGGTCGCGATCGAAAAGGAGTTCGCCACCTGATCCTTTCGTCAAAAGCTGCCGGGATAGAGCCCGCCGTCCATCAGGATATTCTGTCCCGTGAGATAGCCGGAATGGCGGCTGCATAGGAACGCGCACATGGCGCCCATTTCGGCGGGATCGCCGACGCGCCCGGCGACGGCATTGCCGGTGAGATGTTTGGTGATGTCCTTCGAGTTGCGAAGGCGCCCGGTGTCGAACGGTCCGGGAAGCAGGTTGTTGATCGTTACGCCCTTGCCGGAATATTGCGGCACGAGGCCGAAAACAAAGTTGGTAAGCGCAGCACGCGTCGCGTTCGACAGACCGATCACCGGGATCGGAACGCGGACCGCCGATGAGGTGATATTGACGATCCGCCCAAAGCCGCGCGCCGCCATGTCATCGGCGGTGAGCTTGATCAGCTCGACCGCCGCCAGGAGATTTTGGTCGATCGCCGCGATCCACGTCTCGCGGTCCCAGTCGCGAAAGTCACCCGGCGGCGGGCCGCCCGCATTGTTGACAAGGATGTCGACCTCGCCCGCCGCTGCAACGAGCGCCGAACGTACGGCGGGTTCGGTCACGCTGCCGACGACGGCGGTGACCGCCACGTCAGGCGCATGCTGGCGAATGTCCGCGGCAGCCTCTTCAAGCGTTTGTGCCGTGCGCGCATTGATGACCACGTTGACGCCCTCGCCCGCGAGCGCCTTCGCGCAGGCGCGCCCCAGCCCGCTGCTGGCGGCGCACACGATCGCGGTGCGTCCCTTGATCCCCAAATCCATCTCGTATCTCCCGCCCTATTTTTTCAGCATGTCGAGCGCGACGTCGGTGATCATGTCTTCCTGCCCCCCGACCATTTTTCGCCGCCCTAGCTCGACGAGGATAGCGCGCGTGTCGAGTCCATGGTCGGCGGCGGCCTTTTCCGCATGGCGCAGAAAGCTGGAATATACGCCGGCGTAGCCGAGGGTGAGCGTCTCGCGATCGACGCGCACGGGGCGATCCTGCAACGGTCGGACCAGGTCTTCTGCAGCGTCCATCAGCGCATAGAGGTCGCAGCCATGATTCCACCCATGCACATCGGCGGCGGCGATGAACACTTCGAGCGGGGCGTTGCCTGCCCCTGCCCCCATCCCGGCCAGCGACGCATCGACGCGCACCGCGCCGTTCTGGACCGCGACGATGCTGTTCGCGACGCCGAGGCTGAGGTTGTGGTGCGCATGCACTCCGCGCTGCGTCTCGGGCTTGAGGATCCGGTCATAGGCCTGCAAACGCGCCGCATATTGATCCATCGTCATCGCGCCGCCGCTGTCGGTGACATAGACGCAATGCGCGCCATAGGTCTCCATCAGCAGCGCCTGCTGCGCGAGCGCGTCGGGCGCCGACATATGGCTCATCATCAGGAACCCCGACACGTCCATGCCAAGACCACGCGCGGCCTCGATATGCTGCTTCGACACATCGGCCTCGGTGCAATGCGTGGCGATCCGCACCGAGCGCACGCCAAGGTCATAGGCGTGTTTCAGATCGTGGACGGTGCCGATGCCCGGCAGCAGCAAGGTGGTGAGGATGCTGTGCTCGAGCACCTCAGCCACCGCCCCGATCCACTCCCAGTCGGTGTGGGCGCCAAAGCCGTAGTTGAAGCTCGATCCCTGCAATCCGTCGCCATGCGCAACCTCGATCGCATCGACCTTCGCCTTGTCGAGCGCCTTCGCGATCGCCCGCACATGATCGAGGCCATATTGATGGCGGATCGCGTGCATGCCGTCGCGCAGCGTCACGTCCTGGATATAGAGCTTGGTCGTAGCCGGGTCGAGGCTCATGCGGCCGCTCCTGCGTACATGCGGGCTGCAATCTTCTCGGCGGTCTTCAGCGCCGCCGAGGTCATGATGTCGAGATTGCCAGCATAGGCGGGCAGATAATGCGCGTCGCCCTCGACCTCGAGGAACACGCTGACCTTGAGCCCCGTAAAGCTGCCGCCCATTTCGGGAATGCGCAGCGGCGCGTTGCTACCGATGCTTTCGAACTGCACTGCCTGCTTGAGGCGGTATCCGGGGACATAAGTCTGCACCTCGGCGACCATCGCCTCGATGCTTTGCCGGATCGCCTCGCGGTCGCCGTCGTCGCAGAGGCAATAGACGGTATCGCGCATGATCAGCGGCGGTTCGGCCGGGTTGAGCACGATGATCGCCTTGCCGCGGGTGGCGCCCCCCACCTTGACGATCGCCTCGCTCGTCGTCTCGGTAAACTCGTCGATGTTGGCGCGCGTGCCCGGCCCCGCGCTCTTCGAGGCGATCGAGGCGACGATCTCGCCATAATGAACCTTCGCAACGCGGTTCACCGCGGCGACGATCGGGATCGTCGCCTGCCCGCCGCAGGTGACCATATTGACGTTCGGCGCGTCCAGATGCGCATCGCCGTTCACTGGCGGGATCGTATAGGGACCGATCGCCGCCGGCGTCAGATCGATGACGCGCTTGCCATGCGCGATCAGCACTTCGCTGTGGCGCTGGTGCGCGCCCGCCGAGGTCGCGTCGAAGACGATCGCAATATCGGCAAAGCCCGGCAGCGCGACCAGTCCGTCCAGGCCATCTGATGTGATCGGCACCCCCATCCGCTCGGCGCGCTTCAGCCCGTCGCTCTCGGGATCGATGCCGACGAAGGCGCCCATTTCGAGCACCTTGGACAGGCGCATGATCTTAATCATCAGGTCGGTGCCGATGTTGCCCGAACCGATGATCGCGACCTTTGTCTTGCCATCGGGGGTCTTCGCCATCGGATCAGCCCTCGCCATAAGTGAAGCTGCATGCGCCGATCCCGGCGATGCGCACATCGACATGATCGCCCGGCGTCAACGCAACCATCGGCCCGAGCGCGCCCGCGAGCAGGACGTCGCCGGCCTTCAGCGGTTCGCCGCGCGCCGCCAGCGTCTGCGCCAGCCAGGCGGCCGCATTGAGCGGATTGCCGAGCGCCGCGGCGCCGATCCCCGTTGAGACGACCGCACCATTGAATTTCATCTCCATCGCGGCACCTTCCAGATCCAGGCCAGCAAGCGAGAGACCCGTTTGCGAGAGGACGAAGAAGGCCGACGAGCCATTGTCGGCCACCGTATCGGCAAAGCTGATCTTCCAGTCGGTGATACGGCTATCGACGATCTCGATTGCCGCGTGCACGCTGGCGACTGCCGCCGCGACCTGCTCGACCGTTGTCGCGGGATCGGGCAAATCGGCGCCGAGGACGAAAGCTATCTCAGCTTCGGCCTTGGGCTGCAAAGTCCTTGCCGGATCGAGCGCACCACCATCGGCGATACGCATGTCGTCGAACAGCACCCCGAAGTCGGGCTGATCGACGCCAAGCTGCGTCTGCACCGCTTTTGCGGTGAGCCCCGCCTTGCGGCCGACAATACGGCGACCCGCCGCCACCCAGTAGCGCGTGTTGATCGTTTGCACCGCATAGGCGCCGTCAGCGTCGGTGGGATCGAGCCCGTCGCGGAGCGGGGGCACCGCCCCGGCAGCGTAAGCGGCGCGCAAGCGAAGCGCGAGATCGTCGTGGCTGGTCTTGGTCATCATATTATCTCCCAATGCCGACACCTTAGGCACTCACCCTTTGACGCGGAAGCGGCTGCAACCTACAAATGCTCATAATATGAGCAGTTCTAACATGTCAGGAGCGCAGTCCGCTACCCGCGCGCTGGCGCTCCTCGAAGCGGTCACGCTAGACGGCGGTCGTTCGTCGGCGAACGAGATCGTCGTCGGAATGGGTTTGGCACCAGCGACCGGGCGGCGGCTGATCGCGTTGCTGGTCGAGCGGGGACTGCTGATGCGAATTTCGCGCGGACGCTATGCGGGTGGCGACCGACTGCGCCAACTCGCCTCGCGCGTCAGCCCGCATGCGCGGCTTATCGAAGCCGCGCGGCCCTTGCTGCGCCGATTGGCGCAGGCCGAGCGGGCCACCGCTTATCTGGGGGTGTTCGAGGGCGAGATGGTGACCTATCTGGTCAAGGAAGGGGTGCAGGCAGGCTTTACGCGCGAGCAAAACCAGTTGGAAGCCTATTGCACCGGCATCGGCAAGATGTTGCTGGCGCATCTCACCGAAACGCGGCTCGACGCCTATCTGGCGGCTCCCTTGGTGCCGCTTACCGAACGCACGATTACCGATCCGGTGGCGATGCGGGCAGAACTCGACGCGACTAGAGCGCGCGGTTACGCAATCGACAATCGGGAAATGGCCGACGATCTTGGCTGCGTTGCGGTGCCGCTCCATAAGCTTCGCGGCAGTGATTATGCTGTCTCGCTGTCCGGGCCACCGACGCGGTTCCATCCCGAAAATGCGCCTGAAATCGCAGCGAAACTCCAACAGGCGGCGCGGCAAATCAGCCAGCGTCTGGGCTAGCGACGGCGCAGGCGTTCGCCCAGCTCGCTTTAACAAGCGAGGCAATGACGCCCACCTCCGCGACATCGCGCGGCGCATAGAGCATCACGGTATCGGGTGACACCGTCGGCTGTCCCGCCAGCGGATGGGGTTCGGCCCAGCCGGCGTCGATCGCGGCGGTCCGGAGAGGCTCGGCGAGGATGGCGTGCAGGCTTCCGTCATCCTCGACGTGCACATGCGCAAATTCGCGGCCCAGCAGAAAGGCTTGCTCTCCCGCGCAACAATGCGCGGCCTCGATGTACAGGCCAATGGTACCCGGCGGTGCGCGGCGACTGGCGCCGAGCTCGACATGCGGC
Organism: Sphingopyxis sp.; assembly: GCF_016704835.1. Lineage (GTDB taxonomy): Bacteria > Pseudomonadota > Alphaproteobacteria > Sphingomonadales > Sphingomonadaceae > Sphingopyxis. Next base: position 52,121 of record NZ_JADIZJ010000009.1, read on the forward strand.
AGGTCGGCGAGCCGCGACATCAGCATCGCGGACATCGCGCACCGATCGCTGGCGAGCTGGTCGATCTGGCTATGCGGCGCGCAATCGGTCGTTTGCGGCCGCGGGCCATGGCGTCTCGGGACGGGAATCGGATCCGGCACGCTCTACTCCCATCGCAAGGCGGACCGGACCGGGCGAAACCGCCCGGTCCGGTCCGCCAGCCGGCCAAGCCAACGGCGCCGCGATTGCGGCAACCGCCGTACTTCCCCCACTATCTACCACCATCAGGCTTAGAACGCATAATCAACCCGAACCCCGACCGTCCGCGGCTTCGTGTAAGCGGTGGTCGGGCTCACGCCGATGAATCCCGGGGTCAGATAGATGTTGTTGCGTTCGACATTGTCTTCGAGGTTGGTGACATAGGCGGTGAAGCGCAGCCCGACGTCATCGAGGCGATAGGTCGCCGTGAGGTCGGTCTTGGTGTTCGCCTCGACGCGGTCGATATTGCGGTTATTGAATTCGCGCAGGAAGAAATCGCTGTGAAAGTTGCTGTTGGCGGCCAGCGTCAGCGTCCCCGCCCCCAGCGTCGTTTCATATTGCAGCCCGAGATTGACCGTGTGTTTCGAAACGAAGGGCAGACGGTTACCCGACAGATCGAGCGCCGGTCCCGGCCCAGCGAGCGGGTCGCGGTTGACATATTCGTCGAAGGTCGCGTCGATATAGGAATAGCCCGCGGTAAACAGGAAGCCCGGCGTTAGCTCCCACTGCGTATCGAGTTCGACGCCCCAGATCGTGCTCGCCGCTGCATTGGTGGTGAACTGACCCGGGGTGACGCCATCGGCGGCGACGCCGAGCGTGGTCAGCTGCAGATCGGTATAATCATAGTAGAAGGCATCGACGTTGATCCGCGCCGTCCGGTCGAAAAGATCGGACTTGATTCCCGCTTCATAGGCCGTGATCGTCTCGGGATTATAGGGCCGTCCGTCGGACGACAGGTTGAACCCGCCGGCCTTGTAGCCGTTCGATACACTGGCATAGGCAAAGACATCGGGTGTCACATCATATTCCAGACCGACCTTCCACGTCACCTTGTCGAATTTCACATCGGCCGGGAATTGGGCATTGGGGAGATCGGGCGGGAAAGGTTGACCGAAATTGCCGAGGGTGATCTTGCGACCGTCCTTCTTGTCTTCAGTGTAGCGAATGCCCCCGGTCACTCGGAAGGCATCGGACAGCGCATAGGTCAGCGATGCGAAACCCGCGATCGTCGAACTGTTGCCAAACTCGTCGAGCAGGAAGTCGGGCAGGCTGATGATCCCGCCCGGTGTCAGCCCCTTGAGCCGCACGCGGCGCTGGATGTAGGTTTCTTCGTCGAAATAATAGCCGCCGAGGATCCAGCTGAACGGACCGTCCCCGGTCGATGACAGGCGCGCTTCGACGCTCGTCGCCTTATTGTCCTGCGTCTTGTTGAAGATCGACACATCGACTGGCGAACCGTCAAAATCCTGCTGGTTGCTGGTGTCCTGCCACATGCGGCCGACCTGGAGATAGGCCTCCACCCCTCCAAAATCCTTGCGCAGCCGCGCGAAGGCCAGCTTGGTCTCGACATTGAGGAAGGCGGGCGCGTCGATGTCGGTGACCAGCGGATCCGCAATTAGCGGTGGCAGCGTGCGCAGCAGCGCCTGCGTCGGCGGCGGCCCACCGATGTTGCGGGTCAGAAACTGGTTGGCGGTGCCGCTGCCCTTCAGCTTCGAATAAAGGCCGTAAAGGAGCAACTCGACGCTATCGAGATCGCCGACCTTGATCTGGCCGCGCACCGTGAGATCCCCTTTCGACCCGTAAAGATCGGGGCCGCTCAGATTCTTCACATAACCATCTTCCTCGGTATAGACCGCCGAGATTCGTGCCGCGGCGACATCGCCGAGCGGCGCGTTGAGCCAGCCGCGCACCTCCCAGAGATTACGCGAGCCATAGCTCGCCCCGACCTCGCCTTCGATACCGCGCGTCGTCGGCTCGTTGGAAATGACGTTGATGACGCCGCCGGTGGCATTGCGGCCGTAAAGCGTTCCCTGGGGTCCGCGCAGCACTTCGACGCGGTTGACGTCGTAGAAGACTGCGCTGCCACCGGCTGGGCGCGAGAGGTAGAAATTGTCCTGATAGAAGGCGACGCCATTGTCGGTGATCGAGCTGGTCCCCTGGATCCCGATCCCGCGCAGCGTGATCTTCACCCCGTCCTGCTCCTGGCCAACGCGAAGGTTCGGCACGTAGCTTTGTAGATTCGAGACATCGTCGATCCCGCGCTCTTCCATCGCGCCGCCACCGATCGCCGAGATGGCGAGCGGCGTATCCTGCAACGATGCCTCGCGCTTGTTGGCGGTGACGATGATTTCCTCGATGCCATAGCTGGTGTCGCTCGCCGCCGCGGCCTCATCAGCCACGGTTCCGTCCTGTGCAGACACGGGTGCCGCGAGGCTCACCGCCAACGCAAACAGGCTGGCAGACACGGTCTTTGCAATTTTGGTCATTATTCCTCTCCCTTGGTCGGCCTTCTGCGAGCCATTTGATAAATACTAGCATACAAGTTTTTGACGGACGCGCGGACGCGCGGACGCCGCGGCCGTTCAGGCAGCGTCGCTGGCGCGTGGTGTCACCACCGTGTCGCGCTGCATGTCCTGCTGTCGCCAGTGGGCGATAACCCGCTCATATTCGAGCGGTCCGCCGCCATAGGTGCCGCCGACATAGGTCGGCTTGTCGCTGAACTGGCCCTCGTTGTTGAGAAAGCCCGGCGTACATTCCTCGTAGAAATGCTGGTGATCGACATGCTTGGCTTCGAGTTCCGCATGCCAACGTTCTTCTGCCTCTCGTGTGACTTCGCAGCTGTGGACGTCGTCGGCGAGACAGCCTGCGATGATCGCCACTGCATGCTCGGCCTGCATGAGCAAAGTATGCGTGAAGTTGAACGCGGTGGTGCCTTGCGACGTCCCGCCGACGATATGGAAATTGGGAAAGCCGCTGAACTGGGTGCCGTGAAGGCTGCGAAGTTCGCCGTCCCATTTCTGGTCGAGCGTGATGCCGCCGCGCCCGGTCACGCGGTATTCGCCGACCTTGTGCGGCGCCGCGCCGACGTCGAAACCCGTCGCCAGCACGATGCAATCCACGGCGATATGCTCGCCATTCGCGACGACGCCGTCCGCGGTAATGCGCTCGACGCCGCCGCCGTCGGTGTCGATCAGTTCGACATTGGGCTGGTTGAAAACCTTCAGAAATTCGTCGCTGAACAGCGGGCGTTTGCAGAGGAAGTTATACCAGGGCTTCAGCTTCTCGGCGAGCGCCGGATCGCTGATCTCAGCCGCGACCCGCGCGCGGATCGCTTCCATCTTTTCATAATCGGACTGTTGCATGGCGGCATGCGGATCGGCAGCGGCGCCCTCGCCCTTCGCCTGATGCATCAGTTCGCCGAAGCGGAGCCAGAGATCGCCCCAGCGGTCGCCGACGAGATTCTCGGCGACCGGGCGCCCTGAGACGACTTCGAGAAAATTTTCCATCCGCTTGCGCTGCCACCCCGGCGCCTGGCTCGAAAACCAGGCTTTATCTGCGGGGCTGTTTTCGCGGACGTCGATCGCCGAGGGCGTACGCTGGATAACGTATAGCTTCTCGGCGTGTTCGGCGAGCTTGGGGACGATCTGCACCGCGGTGGCGCCGGTACCAATCACCGCCACCCGCTTGTCGGCAAGCTTGGTCAATCCCCCCGCCGACGATCCGCCGGTATAATCATAGTCCCAGCGTGCCGAGTGGAACATCCGGCCCTTGAAGTCGCGTATGCCTGATATGCCGGGCAATTTGACCTTCGCGAGGGGTCCCTGACTGACACAAACGAAGCGCGCGAGGATGCGGTCTCCCCGATTTGTGGCGACCGACCAAAGGCCCGCGACATCGTCCCAGCGCATGTCATCGACTTTCGTCTGGAACAGCGATCTTTCGTAGAGGCCGAAATGCCGACCGATGGCTTTGGCATGCTCGAAGATTTCGGCGCCCGTCGCGTAGCGCTCCATCGGCACGGTGCCGACTTCCTCGATGAGCGGCATGTAGATGGCGGCCTCGATGTCGCAGCGCACGCCCGGATAGCGGTTCCAATACCACGTGCCGCCGAAGTCCCCCGCCTGCTCGACCAGCAGGAACGATCCAATGCCGGCGCGAACCAGTTCGGCACCGGTCAGAAGGCCCCGAAACCGCCTCCGACGATCAGCACGTCAACGCGGCGCTCGACCGGCTCGCGCGTATAACCGGGTTCAACATAGGGATCGGCGACGAAATCCGAAAATTCGCCGCGCGCCTCGATATACTGCGCCTCGCCGTCGCCGCGCAGGCGCTTGTCGCGCTCTGCAAGATAGCGCCGACGCAGCGCCTCCGCGTCAAACGACTGCGGTGCTGCTTCATGCGTCGACATATCGATCCTCTCCAAACTGCTGCCAAGGTTACCCGGCGACGGACCTTCGCGATCGCGGCACGTCGTTTTCGATTCGCGCCGCGTTGTCGAACAGTTCTAGTCGCAAGCTAGCTTACATGCAAGTATGTTAGATGGGATTTCAGCGCAGACCCTTCGAGACCCAATGTGCGATATCGGCAATATGCGCCTCTGCCAGCGTGCGCGCCCGCGACGGCGATTTGGCGGCAATCGCCTCGATAATGTCGTCATGTTCCTTGGCCGCGTCGCCCATGAAGCTGGGGAAGCCGACCGACTGATTGATGAAAAAATCGGACATGTTGAAATTGCTCGCGGCCCGTTCGTCGACGAAGGGCGACTGCGCCATATCGTGGATGAGCTGATGGAAACGGCGATTGAGCAAAGTATATTCGGAGCCATGCTCGCCCGAGGCAAAATCAATGCCCATGATCTGGTCCTGAAGCCGCCGAAGATCGCGCAGCTGCGCGTCGGTCCGCCGGGCGGCCGCCAGCTCGGCAAGTAGCCCCTCCATGCGCTCGAACATCAGGTAGAAATCGGCGATTTCTTCGCGGCCGGGATTGGCCACCGCGCAGCCGACCTGCGGAATGATCCGGACAAAGCCTTCAGCTTCGAGCCGATTGAGCGCCGCCATGATCGGCTGACGGCTCGCATCGGTATCAGCCGCAATCTCTTTTACCGAGAGACGTTGCCCGAAGCGATATTGCGCCGTGACGAGCCGGCTCACCAGCAACTCGTAAACCTCATCCTTCTTATTCACGCGAGACGCCTTTTCGATCGCTTGCATTCCAGAACGGAAGCGTGCGCCATAACGCGACATGGCAGCTCTACGCAATAATCTTCGCCAATTGGCTCCGAATGCGGGTTGCTGTTGCCGTTTATCGGGCATGCCGGCACCGTCGCTCCGCCCGTCCCCGATCAAACAGGCAGGGTTTACACGGTTCACTTACATGCTAGGATGCTTCGAATCAGAATTGGGAGACGATTATGTTCTTGTGGCCGGAAATCGCGTCGGGAACGATTCGGCTGGGCTATGTCCAGGCCGGGCCTGTGCGCACCCGCTATGTCGAGGCGGGCGACCCGTCGGCCGACGAGGCGGTCGTCTTCATCCCGGGGACCGGGGGGCATCTTGAGGCGTTCACGCGCAACCTGCTGCCCCATGCGGCGCATTTTCGCACGATCGCGCTCGACATGGTCGGCCATGGTTACAGCGACAAGCCCGACCATGATTATGAGATCCGCCACTATGTGCAGCATCTGCTCGATTTCTGCGACGCGCTCGGCCTGGCCCGCATCCATGTCCATGGCGAGTCGCTCGGCGGCTGGATCGCGGCTCAGTTCGCGATCGATCATCCCGAGCGAACCGCGTCGCTGACCCTCAACACCGCTGGCGGCCTCAACACCGACCCCAAAGTAATGGAGCGCGTCTATAACGTCACCATGAAAGCGGTCGCCGAGGCGAGCCCCGACACCGTCCGCGCCCGCCTCGAGTGGCTGATGAATGATCCGGCGCGGGTCACCGACGATCTCGTCGAACTTCGCCTCGCCATCTATTCCCAGCCCGGTTTCCTCCAGGCGATGAAGCATATCCTCTGCCTGCAGGACATGGACATCCGGATGCGCAACGTCCTCACCGACGAGAGCCTCACATCCATCGCGGCGCCCACGCTGGTGATCTGGACCGACCATGATCCCACGGCGCCCGTGGCCACCGGCGAGCGTTTCGTCGCGGCGATCCCGCGCGCCGAACCGCTCGTCGTGATGGAAGATTGCGCGCACTGGCCGCAGTGGGAAAAGGCCGATGCCTTCAACGCGCTGCATATCGAATTCCTGCTTCGTCACGCCGCGTCGCCGGCGAGCGCGGCCGCCTGAAAGCTCGTCCCGGCCATGACTGTTCGCCTTATCTGTGCATCGCACACCCCGTTGATGGACCATGTCGAGGCCGATCCGGCGATCGACGCCGAAGTCCGCTCGGCCTTCGCCCGCCTTGGCGATGAAGTTCGCGCTTTTGACCCCGAACTGGTGATCCAGTTCGCGCCCGACCATTTCAAGGGCTTCTTCTACGACATGCTCCCGCCGTTTACCGTCGGCATCCGTGCCGAGGCGATTGGCGACTATGACATCGGCAGCGGCTCCTTCGATGTACCCGAGGCGCTCGCGCTGGACTGCATCCGCGCGCTCCATGCCGACGACGTCGATGTCGCCATGTCCTACCGGATGCAGGCCGATCACGGCTTCGCGCAGCTTCTCGTGCTGCTCGGCGGGCGCATCGATGCCTGGCCGGTGCTCCCAATCCATGTGAACTGCGCCGGGCCGCCGCTGCCATCGATCCGCCAGGTGCAGCGCCTCGGAACCGCGGTGGGTCACTGGGCCGCAGGGCTGGGCAAACGCGTATTGATCCTGGGATCGGGCGGTCTTTCGCACGATCCGCCGATCCCGAATATCGCGACCGCGCCCCCGCCGGTCGCCGAAATGTTGATCGCGGGACGTAACCCGCCGATGGAAGCGCGGCGCGCGCGCGAAGAAGCCAATTATGAGACGGCGCGCAAGCTGGCGCGCGGTGAAGGCGTCGCGACGCCGCTCGCGCCCGACTGGGACCGGGCCTTCATGGCGCAAATGGCCGCCGGCGATTTCACGACAATCGCGGCGATGGGCGAAGCCGAACTGACCCGCCTCGCCGGCTGCGGGGGCCATGAAGTGCGCAACTGGGTGGCGGCCTATGCCGCCATGGCCGCGGCTGGCCCGTTCACGCCGCGCCATATACTCTACCATCCGATTCCGCAGTGGAATGCCGGAATGGGCATTGCCGCCGCCGAACCCGCTACCTGATCGAATGAATTTTTATGACCCGCGTGCTGATCCTCTATTACTCGAGCTATGGCCATATCGAAACCATGGCCGCCGCCGTCGCCGAAGGCGTCAACGCGGGCGGCGCCGAAGCAGTCGTCAAGCGTGTCCCCGAGACCGCGCCCGCCGAAGTGGCCGCAGCGGCGCATTTCAAGACCGATCAGGCCGCGCCGGTCTGCACCGTCGAAGAGCTTGTCGATTATGACGCGATCATCTTCGGTGTCCCGACCCGCTACGGCCGACTGCCTTCGCAGATGGCGGCCTTTCTCGACCAGACTGGCGGCCTGTGGGCGCGCGGCGCCCTTAACGGAAAAGTGGGCAGCGCGTTTGTTTCCACCGCCACCCAGCATGGCGGACAGGAAACCACGCTATTTTCGCTGATCACCAACATGCTTCATCTCGGCATGGTGGTGAGCGGACTGCCGTACAGCTTCCAGGGCCAGATGCGGCTCGACGAGATTACCGGCGCCTCACCTTATGGCGCGACGACGATCGCCGGGAGCAAGGGCGAGCGCCAGCCGTCGGACAATGAGCTGGACGGCGCGCGCCATCAAGGCGAACTGGTCGCAAAGCTTGCCGCCAAGTTGGCGGCCTGACGCGAGACCGACGGGAGAGACCAGATGATCACCTCGCTGCAATATGTCGCGCTCGGAATCCCCGACCTCAAGGTCGGCGTCGATTTCTATGACGCCTTCGGCCTCGCCGCGACCGAACGGCCTGACCATGTCGCGATGCGCTGTCCCGGCCGCGATCAGGACCAGATCGTCCTTGTCGAGACGGGGCAGAACCGGAAGCTGCATCATTTTTCGCTGGGGACCGACGATGCCGGCCTCGCAGCGATCGCGCAGCGCTTGCAGGCGAAAGGGATCGAGCAGCTCGACCCACCCTATGCCGGCGCGCCGGGCGGTATCTGGTTCCGCGATCCGGAGGGAACGCTGGTCAATGTTCAAGTCTGCGACCCTGCACCCTGGCAAGGTGTCGATGCCGCGCCCGCGATCAACCGCCCAGGCGTGATCGCACGCAGCGGTGACAAAGGCTGCCCGCCCTTCGGGCTGAGTCCACGCCCGCGCCGAATGGGCCATTTCATCCTGTTCGCGCGCAACGTGATCGCGCAATCCGCGTTTTATTGCGACACGCTGGGTTTCATCGTCAGCGACCGCATCACCGATGGATACGCTGCCTTCATGCGGCTGCCGGGCGACAGCGACCATCATGTGCTCGCCATGCTCAAATCGGACGCGCCGGGTTTCCACCATGCGAGCTTCGAGATGGCCAATATCGACGAAGCCGAAGTCGCCGCGGTACGCCTATACAACCAGGGCTATAAACATGCGTGGGGGCCGGGACGCCATGGGGTCGGTTCCAACTACTTCCATTATTTCCGCGATCCGTGGAATGGCATGGCCGAATATTTCTACGACATGGATTATATCCCCGCCTCGTTTCAGTGGGAGGCTAAGGAATGGACCAAGAAGGATGGCATGTTTCTGTGGTCTGCCGACGGGCCACCGCCACCAGACTGCGGCCGCAACTACGAGATCGATTAGTCCCGCGAAAGCCCGGCCGCGGCGGTAACCGTCCGCGGTCGTTCCAGGCGCCGTAGGTAACCGGTTGAACGAGGAGGTACAATCCGGCCGTGTACAAGCCGCGCTTGAATAAGCTCAAAATTGCGTACGGGTGTGGGGTGTTTCCGCCCGATGGATCAGGTCAGACGGCGGCTGACAAATTGGGCGCCATCGTCGATCGCATTGCGCGCGATCTGCGCCACCGACATCGCTTCGAGAAAACTGTGCGTCGCGCCCGCGTAGATTTTCGCCTCCGTCTCAACCGCTTGCTCGCGCAACAATGCACCCATGGCGACCGATTGTTCGGCCAGCAGGTCGCATTCAGGAATCACCAGAAAAACGGGTGGCATGCCGGTCATGTCAGCCAGCATCGGGCAAACGAGCGGGTCGCGCGATTGCCGGCCCCAGTCGGCAAGATAGTTGGCGTAATAGCTACGCGCCTCTGCGCGATCCATGATCGAGCCCGGGCCGCCGAACCGAGCCTCTGCCTCGTCCGACACCTCGGTCGAGAAATAGCCATAGTTGGAGAGGATTGCGCGAATGAGACATCCCTCGCCGCGCGCGCGCAAGCGGAGCGCGGTTGCGAACGAGAGGTTGGCGCCAGCGGAGTCGCCTCCCATCGCCAAGCGGGCCGGATCAACTCCCCAATCAGCGCCATGATCCTTGAGCCACAAAATCAGCGCCTCGATTCGGTCGAGCGCGACCGGATATTTATGCTCAGGCGATAGCGGGTAATCGACACCGATCACGACAAAGCCGCCGGCTTCGGCATATTCGCGCATCAGCCGGTCGTGCGTGTCGATCGAGAACAGCGTGAAGCCGCCGCCGTGCAGATAGACGAGCGCCGGCGCCGCGGTGCCGACGCCTTCGGGACGATAGATACGGATACGAAGCTCGCCAGCCCCTGCGTCGAAATGCAGCTCGCGCGTTTCCGCCATGACCGGCCCGCCCTCGGCCCACCGCGCGCGCACCTGCTCCGACACCGCGCGCTGCTCGGGAAAGCTCAACGTGCCAAATGAAGGATGCTTCGCCCAACCCGCTTTCATCTCGTCGAGAAAGTACTGGATCTCGGGGTCTATGGTCATTTCGCGGGCAACCATTGCATCTCCTTTTCGCCCTCGGCGAACCATGGCGGGGGCAGTTTGCGTTCGACGGGCCATAATTCGTCCAGCGTGTCGGCGTCGAACAGATGTCCGCCGCGCATGACGAGCTTGACCGTTCGGCTATTGCGGATATCGACCAGCGGATCGGCGTCGAAAATGACGAGATCGGCATATTTTCCCGGTTCGAGCGTCCCCATATCGGCCAGCCTGCCGATGGTCTCAGCCGAGCCCGCGGTGGCCGCATGAAGAATCGCCATCGGCTTCATGCCGCCCAGCGCGTGCGCTTCCATTTCATAATGATAGCCTATTCCCGGCTCGTCGCCATGCGATCCCATGCCGACCAATGCACCGTTTTTCGCCAGCAGGGCGGCGTCGGCGGCTAGTGCGGGCATGCGCGATGCGTCGAGCGATGCCCAATCACGATGGGCCAGCTTGTGGGAGATCGCAGCAGGCGACCAGAATCGCTTCACCTTTGCATCGAGCGCGGGGTCGTATTTGTCGACATAATAGTTCCGCCCCGCCGGCCCGCTTGTATTGATCAATAACGTGGCGACATAGCTCGTGCGCATCAGCTGATAGAGCTTCACCACATCTTCGCCGAACGGTGCGATCGGCAGCGCATGTTCGTTGCCTGCATAACCGTCGATGATCTGGCTCAGGATCAGCTTCGGATTGTGGCTGCCCTCCGTGGTCGGGAGCAGCCCCTGCTCGCGCGCGGCCATGGCGATCCACTGGCGCACGCTGCGACTTTCGCCGCGATATTGCTTGATGTTGCGAAGTCCCCACGCGTCGCGATAGCGCTGGAGCACGGCGCGCACCTGGTCGAGCGAAGTCAATCGTTCCTTCGAAAACAATGCGGGTCCGGTCGAACGCAGTCGTGGTCCAACGATCAGGCCAACATCGATCAGGTCCTGATAAGCGATCTGATCGATGCCCAGCGTCGACGGATCGAACGACGTCGTAACGCCGAACGCAAGCCGCGCGTGCAGATCCCATTCTTCGTATCCGATGACGTTGCGCCGGATGCCGCCGATATGGTCGTGCGCGTCGATGAAGCCGGGCGTAACGGTCCTGCCGCCGAGCTCGCGCGTCGGTGTGGCGGCAGGAATGGCAAAACTGTCGCGCGGGCCGATGGCAGCAATGCGGTCGCCGGTGATCAGGATGTCCGCATTTTCGATCACCTGATCGCCAGCTGCCATGGTAAGCGCCCGCGCGCCCCGCAGCAGGATATTCCCCACCGGTCGCGCGCGCGGCAGTTCGGCGACCAATTCGACATGGCCGGTAGGAAGGGGAGCGGCCGCGCCGGGCAGAATCTGCAGATAATTCCCCACCGACCAGATCAGGCTGCCGTCCGCCCGCCAGTCGAAGAAATCGGCGCCCATATGCGTAACCTTGCGACCGCTATTGCCGGGTGCAGTCAGGTCGATCGCAACCGTCGGGTCGGTCGGCAGGGGCAGCACATAAAGCTGTTCGCTTGTCTGCGCAGCTAACCATTCGCCGTCAGGGCTGATACGGATGTCGTCGGCGTTTGCGGGATAGTCGGTAAAATAATAGCCTTGCGCCTTAACCGCCGCGACCAGCCGCTGCGCGCCGGTTGCAAGGTCTACCTCGACCAGCCCCGCTTCGCCGAGCAGATAGACGACGCCGGGCCGACCGTTCACAAAATGCGGCCGCTGCCCGAAAATCCCCTCGGCGACCACTCGCGCCGGGCCGCCACCGGCAGGTATCGCGACCAACTCGCCCTGGCGCACGGTGCCGAATTCGAAACTTGACTGCTGACGCGCCGCAGCGGGCGAACGGACGACCAGAATGGTCTTTCCATCGGGCGTGAACGCGGGATGCGAATAAAAGGCCGGCAGATCGCTGATCCGGATCGCCGTCCCCGATCCGTCGGTTGCGATCGTCGACACCGCACCGCCAGTGCGCTCGCCCCAGGTTACGTAGGCAATCCGCGACCCGTCGGGGCTCCAGGCGGGAAGCGATGGCGGATCACCGTCGATCGGCAGCCGCAAAGCTGGGCCGCCATGGATGGTCTGGACATAGACGCTGCCCAGTGCGGCATAGGCGACGCGGCCGCCGTCATGCGACGGGGTTGTCCCTTGTAGCAACTTCGCCCGTACCGGCCCGGTATCCTCGCGGAAGCCGATGCGCGTGCTTGCCCCCACTGCCAATCGCAGCCGCGCCTTGAACGGGATTGGCGTCACCCCCGATCCGTCCACCGCCCGGCGCTCGATCCTGCCCTGATAGGCAATCAGGATGGCTTTGCTGTCGGGGGTAAAACTGTAGCGCGGGATAAGGTCGAGTGACGCCGCGCCGTTCATCAGGTCGAGCGGCGCAGGGCCGAGGTCGCGATCGATACCGCGAGCCAGATCGCGGACGCGCAGCCGTGTTTCGGCCATGCGCCGCGTGGCATAGGCAAGCAGTTTGCCGTCGGGCGAAATCGCCGGGCGGAAGAAGGTCTCGTCCCCGGCTTCGCGTCCGCCCGAACTGCCAACGATTGTTTCTTCGGCTCCGCTGGACAGATCGCGGCGAACGATCGTCCACGGCACCGGCGCGTCGAACGACAGGTTGCCGGTGTGCCGTGCGTAATAGAGATACTTGCCGTCACTTGATGCCGCAGCTCCCAGGGTGCTTTGCCAGCTATCGTATGGCGAATCATCCGTTGGCTTCGCGGCCACGACGAGTTCCCCACCTCCCCCATCAACCGGGTGGCGCCATAGCTCGTACCGGTCGATGCGGATACGATAGCGGCTGACATAGACCGATTTGCCGTCGGCGCTCCATTCGGGAGAAGTCCGCACGGCGCCATCATCGTCCGCGCTGATCCGCCGCGAACCGCTACCATCGGCGCGTGCGATCCAGACATTGTCGCCGCCAGACCTGTCGCTGACATAGCCGATCCATTTGCCGTCGGGTGAGAAGCTTGGCTGCACTTCGAAAGCCATGCCGTTGGCGATCGGAACCGCGCGCCCACCCTCCATGGGTAGCGAATAGATTTCGCCGAGCATGTCGAAGATTATCGTTTTGCCGTCGGGGGATACCGCGATCGACATGAACGTGCCGCTCGACACCTCGTAATCCAGGGTGCGCGCCGGCTTCATTGGCAGCGTCGGCTGGTCCGCCGCCTGCGCCGCGGGGATCGCCAGCGCCATCGCGGTTGCCAGCCCCCATGTCGCCCAAACTGCACGCCTCACTGTATCACCCCTTCGCCCGTGTTCCATCGGCCCGGAATCGACATCGATCGTTATGCGCCACCGCGGCCAGCGAGGTCGCGCGACCGCGTCGCCGCGGCAGCGACGACTTTGCCGACGAGCCGGTCGATCGCGTCGTCCGCATCCATCGGCGCGAGCCCCGCTGCGGTTGTTCCGCCGGGGCTCGTCACCTGCTGCCGCAACTGCGCCAGAGCGGCGCTGTCGGCGTCTGCCAACGCCGCCGCCCCGACAAAAGTGGCACGCGCAAGCTGGGTCGACAGCGCAATCGGTAATCCCGCGTCGCCACCGGCTTTCGCCAACGCTTCGGTAAAGCGAAAGAAATAGGCAGGACCGCTGCCCGAAACCGCGGTCACGATATCGATCTGCGCTTCGTCGGCGAGCCACACGACATTGCCCGTTGGAGCCAGCAACGCATCGACGGTGGAGCGGTCGTTTGCGCCGACGCCCGGTCCCGCGGCCGCTGCCGTGATTCCCTTGCCGATCGCTGCCGGAGTGTTCGGCATCGCCCGGACGATCCGCGAGCCTATCGCCTCGCCGAGCGCGCCCAAGGTGATCCCGGCCATGATCGACACACCCAACACGCCGCGATCGGCTAATGGCCGCAAGTCACCGGCGATGGCTTCGAACTTCTGGGGTTTCACGGCAAGGACCACGACCAGGTCACCCTCAGCATCGACGTCGCCGAGCGCGTCGATCCGCTCGGCGCCGGGGGGTAGCGTGTCGAGCATCGGATCGAAAACGAGCACGCGATGCTGGCCCTGCCAACCACGCGCCATCGCGCTCCCCATCCTGCCGCATCCGATCAGCAGTACATCCATCAGCGTGTGTCGCGATAGCGTTCGGCGAGCATGTCCTGACGCGACCGGTTGGTGGCCAGGCGACCTTCGATGATCACGCTCTCGGCATTGGTCGAAGGCTCAAGCGGGTCGCCATCCCAAATCACCAGATCGGCGTCGGCTCCGGGCGTCAGCGCACCGCCGCTACGACCCCAGATCGCTAGTGGGCTGACCGTCACCGCGCGCAGCGCATCGATGTAGGGCAGCCCGTTAGCAACCGCGATGCCGGCGCCTTCGCGCAGGCCCATCCCGGCGTTGTAGGTCGTATGGATCGCCCCGCCCGCCTGCCCGATCGCGATCGCAACCCCGGCCTTGGCAAGGATCGCGGCATTGTCCTGCCGCGCGCCGAGCTGGTCGAAATTGAACGGCAGATTGACCTGTGGATCGAGGATTACCGCGACCTTGGCAACCGCGAGTACATCGGCGGCGCGCCGCTTCGGAACCACCGACGACAATCACCTTGATCCCGAAATCCGATACGAGCGCCGCTGCTTGGCGAATATCGGACTCGCGGTGGGTCTGGATTGCCAGTGGCAGCTTGCCCGACAGAACGTCGCGCAGCGCGCCGTCAGCGCCGCCCAGGGGTGCACTATCACCCTTAGTTCGGTCCTCGCGCGATCCACCACGCTTGTCCTTGCGCCTGGCCGCCGCCTCGGGCGGGGCCGCCATGCCCCGCTTGGTATCGCCCAGCAGCTTGCGAAGCGCTGTCCATTGCTGGGCGCGGGCGCCGAGACGGTCCCAAGCGCCGCCGCCAATGACCGCGTAGACCGCAACGACACCGCCGCGATCGAGGATATCCACTCCGTCGCGTAGCCGTGCGAACACGGGTTCGCCGCTCATCGGAGCATTGCGCGAAGGCGATGGATAGATCAGCGCACGCGTGACCCCATCGGCGCGCGCGAGGCTGACCAACGTTGAATTGCCGTTGAGCGCCCGACTTGAGTCGTAGCCGGGGGTGCGTTCGTCGGTGGACGCATCGTCGCGCGTTTCGGGCGAGCTCGCGACTTCGACCAAGCCAATCTGGGTCGCGGCATTGACCAGTCCCGGCGTCACCGGCTTGCCGCGGGCGTCGATCACCTTGCCGCCCGAAGGCACCGGGCCGGAAGGCGCAACCGACACGATCCGGCCATCGTCGATGATGATCGTGGCGTCCTTGACAGGTTCGGCGTCTTCCATCGTCCAGGCGTCGGCGTGAATGATGACAAGCGTCTCTGCCGACGCCGGCGTTGCGATCGCCAGTGCGATCAGGCTCGCGACGATCCTCATTGACTGACCTCCACCCGGCCGACTTCAAAGTCCGAAACCGCCTGAGTTGGCGGCTTCGACCGGTCCCAGGCGACCGCACCGTCGATCATGACCAGATCCGCCCTCGTGTAGATGCTGAAAGGGTTACCCGACCACAGGACGACATCGGCTTGATAGCCTGGCGCCAGCGTTCCGATGCGCTTGTCCATGCCGAGCAGTTTCGCGGGGTTGCTTGTCGTCCATTTGATCATGCGCTCGGGCGGAATGTCGATGCCGATACGCCGGCCCGCGGCGGCCGCCTTTGCCGCCGCGATATTCAGTCGCTGACCGTCGACGGGGGAATCCGAATGCATCATCACACATACACCGGCTTGTTCAAGCAACGGCGCCTCGGCGCGGATCGCGTCCTGCGCCTCCATCTTGAAACCCCACCAGTCGGCCCACACCGCCGCGCAGGTGCCCGCTTCGCGCAGCAAGCCGGGGATCTTGTAGGCCTCGGTCGCGTGGTGGACCGCGCCGATGCGGAACCCGAACTCCTTGGCGATCGACAGCATCGCGGCAATGTCGCCGGCGCGATAGCAATGGAGATTAACGCGGATATCGCCCGCCAATATTCCCGCCAGCGCCTCCAACTTCAGGTCGCGCGCGGGCATCGCGCCCGCACCCAGCCGGGCCTGCTCGACGGACCGCTTGTAGCGCTGCGCGTCGAGGAACGTCTGACGCATGTAGGAAATCACGCCCTGCCGGCTCGTCGGACCCTCATTATCCTTGTCGGCGCCCCAGCTCTTGGGGTTTTCGCCGCACGCCATCTTGAACCCCTGGACGTTGCCGACGGCCTTCATGTCCCAGATCGTCGGCGCGTGGATCGGTTTGACGACCACCGATCGCCCGGCAAAGATCGGGACCGACCCAGGCAGGATCTGGAGCGTCGTCACACCATTCGCCAGCGCGCGATCAAAACCCATGTCCTGCGCATTCACCGCAGTCTCGACCCAGGTGTCGGCGACGTTCGGCGCGCTGGTTTCGGAAACGTCCGATGCTTCGCGGTCGATCGCGGTCAGCGGCAGAACGAAGGTGCCGTCATGGCTGTGGACGTCGATCACCCCTGGCGTGACCCAGCGACCGGTCGCATCGACCTCGCGCACGCCGGGATTGGCGATGGCCTTGCCAACCGCGACGATCTTGCCCCCGCGGATCAGGATGTCGCCGCTGTTGATCCGGCCGCCCGCACCGTCGAGTATCGTCGCGCCTTTGAGCAGCATATCGTCGGGGGGCGGCGCCCGATAACGGCTGGGAAACGGATCGAGCTGCCAAGGTTGTGGCGCGACGCGCTGCGCGGCGGCAGGCCCTGCCAACGCGATCGCCGCCGCCACGATCATTCCGAAACGCATCGCTCGCGTCATGCCCGCCCCCTGTCAGCGTCGCTGGTTGAATCTCTGCATCCAGGCCACAGTTGCCGCGTCGGGCAAGGCACCTAGGATGGCATGCAGTGTATCAGCGCGCTCGTCCTGCCCCAGCTTGAATTTGCCCGTGACGCCGGTGACCGTAGCACGAAAGCCGATGATATGATCCAGCATCGAGCGATAACGTTCGCCAAGCTCGTCAATGTGCCAAGGATCGGATCGTCCTTCCTCCATCGCGGCAATTAGCGTCTGCAGCGACGGTTCGGTCAGCGCATCGTCAAACTCGATATCGGCAGCGATCTTGAGCTGGGCATAATTCCACGTCGGCGCCCAATCGCGTCGCCCGGCATGTTCGGGACTGACATAGGCCTGAGGGCCGGTGAAGAGGATTGTCGCCGCCGGTTCGGCCGTGAGCGCGGTAAAAAGCGGGTTTGAACGCATCAAATGCCCGATCAGCTCAACCAACTGGCCATCCGCGTCATACACCCCGACCAATGGGAGCAGGCTCGCCTCCAGCGTCGCCGCACGACCGCCGCAGACCCAGGCGAGCGGGAATTCCGCGATCAATGCGCGAACATCGCCCAGATTAAACCGCTCGAACAGCGCCACGTCGCCCCCCGCCTGAATGTCCCCGTCCGTCACGCGGATGCCCCTGCAATCCAGCGATTTGCTCCGCCAGACCTATCTCATGCCTTGCTTGTTCCCCAGCATTGGGACCGCCACAAGCACCAAAACCGAAAAAAACGGGGGTCCAGTGGACCATTGCATGCACGTCTCCGGCTCGATACCTTGGTCCCTGCAGAGATAAATTCTGACAGAGGAGCGGGTCCAATGCTGCGTCCATGGCAAGTCAGTCTCGGCGATCGGATCGATCCGGCGCGCGACGTCCCGATCTATATGCAGATCATCCAGGCACTGATCCGCGACATCGAACGCGGGAGGCTGACATCGGGGACCTACCTGCCGAGCAGCCGCGAACTGGCGCAAATATTGGGCGTCAATCGCAAGACCGTCGTTCTCGCCTATGAGGACCTGATCGCGCAAGGCTGGCTCGATTCGGCGGGAACGCGCGGCACGATGGTGGCGAGCGCGCTGGCGGATCCGGTGCGGCGCCATCACGGCGAAGTCGAGGTGACGATGAGCACCGCCACAATTGACTATCGCTTCGCTTCACCGCCCGACCGGCCGCTCGCCCTGCCTTCCGGTCCAGGACTCAAGCTCGACGAGGGGGCGCCCGACGGACGACTGTTTCCTGCGGAATTGCTGGCGCGCGCCTATCGCGTCGCAGCTCACCGCGCCTCGCGCGACAATGGATTCCAATATCGCGATCCACGCGGTTCGCCAGCGCTGCGCGAAAGTATCGCGACAATGCTCAAGAGCCAGCGCGGCCTTCCCGTGACGGCAGAGAATATCTGCATCACCCGCGGCAGCCAGAACGGCATTTTCCTCGCCGCGCACACCCTGATCTGCCCGGGCGATTCGGTGATCGTCGAAGAATTGACATACGAGCCCGCCGTCGCCGCCTTTCGCGCGCTTGGCGCCAATATCTTGCCGGTCGGGCTCGACGAGGACGGGATCGACATTGACGCGGTCGAACTGGCTTGTCGCCGTAACGCCGTCCGTGCCGTGTTCGTTACGCCGCATCATCAGTTTCCGACGACCGTGTCGCTTCGCCCGGAACGGCGGCTGCGCCTTCTCGAGCTGGCGCGTCAGTTCGGCTTTGCGATTATCGAGGATGATTATGACCATGAATTCCATTTCGAATCGCAGCCGCTGTTACCGATGGCGGGATATGGCCCCGGCCTCGTCATCTATGTCGGGTCGCTGTCAAAGCTTTTGCTGCCGGCGCTGCGCATAGGCTATGTCGCCGCGCCGCCGCCGGTGATCGACGCGATTGCCCATATGGTCTCGCTTACCGACGGCATGGGCAACACGCTGACCGAAGACGCCGCGGCCGAACTGATCGAAAATGGCGAGCTGCGCCGCCACGCGCGCAAGGTGCGGCAGGTCTATGCCAAGCGGCGCGGCGATTTCGCCGCTGAAATCGATCGGACGCTCGGTGGCATCGCCGACTATCGCATGCCCGATGGCGGGCTCGCCTTCTGGCTGCGGTTCGACACCGACCTCGATCAGATGGAGGCCCGCGCCGCGGCAGTAGGGCTGCGCTTCGCGTCGTCTCGTTCGTTCATGACGCGCGACAGCGCACCGCGCGGATTGCGGATCGGTTTTGCGAGCCTCAACCAACATGAAGCGCGGACCGCGCTCGCGGCGCTGCGCGAAGCCGCGGGATAAGCTCTTGGTCCCTTTGCGACGCGTTCAATTGGATGTTTTCCGATCCATGACAACGGCGGAGCTTGGCCCTGACAGGAGGGAATCGCATGAAGCTTAATTTCGCCTTGGTTCTTGCCGCCGCAGCGCTGCCGCTGACGCTGGTCACGGCGCAGCAAGCGCCGGCTCAAACCCCTGCTGCCGCCAATGAGCCCTGGCCCGAAGCATGGTTCGAGATCTTCAAGCTCGCACCGGGCAAACAGGAGGAATTCGTCCGTCGCCTCGCACAGGCCGATGAAGTTGGCGCCGCGGGTGGCTTGCCGCCGACCCAGCTGTTCTTCCACGAAAATGGGGCCGACTTCGACGTCATCCTGTTCAAACCGGTGACCGGCATCGATCCGACGCCCGAACAGGAAGCGGCCATGGCGAAGAAGCAAAAAGAACTCGGCCTGCCAAGCGGTCCGGCCTATTTCGTCTATATCCGCGAGCTTGTCGCCGAGCATAGCGACACCAAGACGAATGGGCCGGTCTCGGCTGCCCAATGGCTCGCCCGTCTCGATACATGGCGCGCGGCAAATCCGCCGCGTAATGCGGTCGCCAAATGATCCTTGGTCGCCGTTCGCTGATTGCCTTCGCCGGCGGAAGCGCGGCGGTGGCCGTCACCCGCGGCGCCCTTGCCGGCAGCGGTAGTGATCTCGATATCGCCTATATCAATGGCAAGATCTGGACCGGGGCTGGCCCCGACGCCCGAACCGACGCGATCGGCACCAAGGGCGACCGCATTGCCGCGATCGGCGCCGATGCAGTGCGTGCGCGCACCGGAAAAGCCACGCGCGTAATCGACCTGCAGGGCGCCTTTGTGACGCCCGGCTTTATCGATCCGCATGTCCATTTCGTGATCGCATCGGCGATGCTGTCGCAGCCGTCGCTGCGCACCGCCGCGAACCGGCAGGATTTTGTGGAGCGCATCGCCGCGGCCGCCAAGGCCCTACCGAAAGGACAATGGCTCGAGGGCGGAAATTGGGATCAAGACCGTTGGGGCGGCGAAATGCCGCACCGGGCGTGGATCGACGCCGTTACGCCCGACACGCCAGTCGCGGTCATTCGCTACGACCTGCACATGCTGCTGCTCAACTCGCTGGCACTCCGGCTCGCCGGAATCGACCGCAACACCCCCGATGTGCCGGGCGGGGTGATCGAACGCGACGCGGCGGGCGAACCCACGGGCATTATCAAGGACGCCGCCAAGGATCTTGTCCAGCGCGCGATCGGCATCCCCACGACCGAACAGATCGACGCGATGACGCGCCAGGGCATCGCTCTGGCGCTCAGCAAGGGCGTGACACAGGTTCACTGCACCGAACTCGATACGACCACGTTCGACTCGACACGCCGCCTTCGCGCTGCCGGCGAGACGGGACTACGGTTTCGCCACTATCTGCCCCTGAAGGATTGGGCGGCGCAGGCCGCGCTGATCCAGCGCGAGGGACGCGGCGATGACTGGGTTCAGTGGGGTGGCTGCAAGGTCGTGTTCGACGGCTCGCTGGGTTCGCGAACCGCGCGATTCTATGAACCCTATGCCGACGATCCGTCGACGCGCGGCATCGTCGTCACCGATCCTGCCGACCTTCGCCGCTGGGTCGAGGGCGCCGACAAGGCCGGTCTTCAGGTCACGGCGCATGCTATCGGCGACGAGGCGAACGACATCGTTCTCGGCACGATGGCCGATGTCGCCAAGGCCAGTGGCGCACGCGACCGGCGGTTCCGCATCGAGCATGTCCAGCATATGAAGGCGCATGCGATCCCGCGATTCAGGGAACAGGGCATAATTGCCTCGGTGCAGCCCTATCATGCCATCGACGACGGTCGCTGGGCGGTCCGCAGGATTGGCGAGGAACGCCTGCAAACAAGTTTCGCCTTCGGATCGCTCGTCCGATCGGGCGCGCATGTCTGCATGGGATCGGACTGGCCGGTGGCGCCGATCGATCCGCTCACCGGGCTCGATGCCGCGGTCAATCGCGAAACGCTCGACGGCAAGCATCCCGATGGTTGGCACCCCGAACAACGCATAACGCTGGCGCAAGCGATGCGATGTTATACGCACGAGGGCGCCTATGCCGGTTTCCACGAAAAAAGTCAGGGCCTGATTGCCCCGGGCTTTGTTGCGGATTTTGTGGCGTGGGACAGCGACTTCTTTGCCGCCGACCCGCATTTGCTCGCAAAATCAAAGGTATTACGGACGATCGTCGGCGGCGTTCAACGCTTTGGCTGAGGATTTCGCCTCGCTTTGTCATTTTGCTGCGAGTTGGTCCCCTGTTGCTAAGCAAACTGGATGTTTTGTGACCCAACGATGACAATAATGTAGAATTTCCGAGGCAAGCTTGGCCCAGACGCTGAGCCGCATCGGACGGGGATTTGGACACCAAGTGGGGGATTGCATCATGGTTGCCTATCGCAACATCATTCGAGGAACTGGGTTCGCCGCGCTCGGCGCAGCGCTCGCCGCCACCACGCCCGCACTGGCGCAGGACAGCGGCGGCGACGACAGCATCGTCGTTACCGCACAGCGCAACAATCAAACCGAGGTGACCCGCGGCGGTAACGGCGGCGTGTTCGGCGACAAGGCTGCCGAAGATCTGCCCTTCACGATCAAGAGCTACAATGAAGCGTTGATCCTCAACCAGCAGCCGCAGACGCTCGGCCAGCTGCTCGAAAACGATCCGTCGGTGCGAACCGGGTTCGCCTTTGGCAACGCCGCTGAATTGTTCGTCATCCGCGGGTTCGCGCTTGCTGGCGACGATGTCGGCCTCGACGGCCTTTACGGCATCGCCCCACGCCAACTGATCGCGCCAGAGCTTTACGACTCGGTTCAGGTGATCAACGGATCAAGCGCCTTCATCAACGGCGCCGCGCCCGGCGGCTCAGGCCTCGGCGGTAGCGTTAACCTGTTGCCGAAGCGGGCAAAGCGCGATCTGGTCCGCGCCACCGTCAACTACACCTCGGACGAGCATTTCGGCGGCAGCGTCGATCTGGCGCGCCGTTTCGGCGACAATGATCAATGGGGCGTTCGGGTGAACGGCGTCGCACGCTCGGGTGACGTATCGATCGATGGCGAATTCCGCAGCGCATACACCGCTGGCGGCGCGATCGATTTCGACAATGGCCCGCTGCGCCTTTCGCTCGACCTTGCCTATCAGCGCGTTAAGGTTCGCGGCTTGCGCCATAAAGTTGCACTGGGCTTTGGCGTAAACGCGATTCCGGCGGTGCCAAAGGCCGACGCCAATTATTCGCAGCCCTGGACCTATACCGAGATGCGCGACGTCTTCGGTATCCTGAAGGCCGAATATGACATCGCCGACAATGCCATGGTCTATGCCTCATTCGGCGCGCGCGACGGCATGGAAGACGGCATCTATGGCGGCATCACCGTGCTGAACGCCACAACGGGCGCCGCAAACGGCAACGCGCTCTATGTTCCGCGCACCGACAATAACGAAGCCGCGCAGGCAGGCCTGCGCGTCAAACTCGGCACCAGCATCACCCACGAAATCAACTTCGGCGGCTCGATGAACTGGCAGGTCAACCGCAACGCCTTCGACTTCCTCTATGGTCCCGGTTTCGCGGGCTTCGACACCAATCTTTACAACGCGCCCGAAGTCCCGATCCCGGCATCGGCTTTTGTCGGCGGCGATCTCAACGATCCCTACCCGGTCGGTCGCTCGCGCCTGCTCAGTGCTTTCGCCTCGGATACGATCGGCGCCTGGGACGACCGTATCCTGCTGACCGTCGGACTACGCGTCCAGTCGATCCGACAGAAAAGCTACAGTTATTTTGGCGGCGCACTCGCCAGCACCTATGACGAGGATGCGGTCACCCCGGTCTTCGGCCTTGTCGTCAAACCCGCCGACGGGCTCGCTTTCTATGCCAATCGCATGGAAGGATTCGAAAAGCCCGATCCGGCGCCAGCGACGGTCGGCGCGTCGCCGGTTACCAACTCGGGCGCCGTCTTCGCACCGGTGAAGACCAAGCAACTGGAGTTTGGCGCCAAATACAGCTTCGGCCGCTTCAACGCCTCGCTCGCCGCGTTCCAGATCGACCGCCCGCGCCCCGGCGTGGTCGCCGACCCTGCGAATGCGGGTCAGGTCATCTATGGCCTCACCGGCGAGCAGCGCAACAAGGGCATCGAACTCAGCTTCGACGGCGAACTGGCGAAAGGTCTGCGTCTGATCGCCGGCGGCTCGCTCATCGATGCAAAGCTCCGTCGAACCTTGGGCGGTATCAATCAGGGCAATGACGCGCCCGGCGTTCCCGAATATCTGGTCAATGCCAATGTCGAATGGGACCTGCCCTTCGCCCCGGGCCTGACCCTCACCGGGCGCGTCGTCCATACCGGAAAGCAGGCTGCAAATCAGGCGAACACGCTTGAGTTGCCATCATGGACGCGGTTCGACCTGGGCGCACGCTACGTTGCCGTGGTCGCCGACAAACCGGTCACGCTGCGCTTCGGCGTCGATAACGTCGCGAACAAGCGGTACTGGGCTTCGGCGTTCGAAGTTTTCAGCCCCGACCTGCTGCAAGGCGCGCCGCGTACGTTCAAGGCTTCGGCTTCGATCGAGTTCTGATCCCGGCACAAATTTGGAGCTCCCGCATGGCCCGGCTGGCGACAGCCGGGCCATTTCTTTTTCGGGTCATTCTTGGACCCTTCAAATAATTAAAAGCTGGATGTTTTGGGGGCCGAGCAAAATCGCGAAACCGGAAGGCATGACCGCACCTGCTTCACCTGCCCGGCCCGGCCTGCGCCGCCCAATTGTGACCCTGCACCGCTGGCTCAGCCTCGGCGCCGCAATCTTCTGGTTGCTCCAGGCGCTCACCGGGATCCTGATCGTCTTCCACTGGGAAATCACCGACCGCTCGATTTCTGCGCTGCATCGGCCGACCAATCTTGCCGCGATCGAACAGCGGCTCGACGCACTCGCGCCGCCGGGCAGCGGCGACCGGGTCACGACGATCTGGACGGCTGCCGGTCTTGCCGACCGCTACATCATCTATCTGGAGGACGAGGCCGGCGACAGCCGCAAGGTTCGTATCCTGGGCGACGGCACCGTCATTGACGCGCCGGGCAAAAATGATAGCGATCTCATGGGGTTCCTCGTCGGTTTCCACCACGACCTGCTCGGTTCGTGGGGCAGCTGGATCGTATCGATCAGCGGCATCCTGCTTTGCTCGAACCTGTTGCTCGGCCTCGTCGCGGCATGGCCGAAGCGCGGGACATGGCGCCGCGCGCTCATTCCCGCCAGGCGCGGTCCTGCGACCGCTCGCCTCTATAGCTGGCATCGCGCCGTCGGGCTGTGGGCAGTCGTCCCGGCCCTGGTCATTGCCGCGACGGGCACGATCCTGAAGTTCGAAGTTGGTGTCGGCGCGCTGATCGGCGTAGAGCCGGTTTCGCTTCCCGACAATCCACCTGCGGGGAAGCCAGTAGGCTTTGCCGCCGCCGCTACCACCGCACTGCAAGCGGTCCCGGGTAGCACGTTGACGCAGGCGGCTTGGCCCAAGGACGAAGACGCCACCTATCGCTTCCGCGTCCGCGCTCCTGACGAGATCCGCCGCGCCTATGGCGCCAGCGTGGTGATGATTGACGCCAATAGTGGATCGATTCGCGGCGTTTATCCCATCGCTGCGGCTGAACCTGCGCGCAGTTTCATGAGCGCGCTGTTCCCGATCCACACAGGCGAAGCCGGGGGTCTTGCCGGTCGCCTGCTGTCGATCGCGATCGGCCTGTGGCTGATCACGATGATCGTCGCAGGGATAGCGTTGTGGATAAAGCGCCGCAAACCCCGCGCCAGTGACTAGCGCCATGCGGATGCGTTCGCTCCTCCTCACCGCGGCCATTCTCGCCAGCACACCGGTCGCCCATGCCCAGGAAAGCCGCCTCAACGCGCTCGAGCATCGGCTCGCCGCGCAGGAACAGCGGATCGCCGAACTGGAAGCGCTGGTGTCGGCCCAATCCGAACTGCTGCGGCAGGTCACCTCCCCTGCAACGCAGGCGCTTTCCGCGCCAACACCCGCCGCGCCGCATGTGCTTATGCCGGCCGATGCCGCCGTTCCGCCGCGATCGACCGCCGTGGGCGGCCTCGACCTCGGCGGTGACATGCGGGCCCGGCAAGAATGGAACCTCGTCAAGGGCCGCGACCGCTCGCGCACCGCCGTACGCGCAAGGCTGCGCGCGACCTATGCGGTCAGCGACAAAATTTCGGTCGGCACCCAGATCGCGACCGGCGACCCCGATGATCCCAACTCCACCGACGTCACGCTCGGCAACTTCGCCGATGATTTCCCGGTCTCGCTCGACCAGGCATGGATTCGCTATCGTAGCGGCGGGCTCGCCGCTTATGCTGGCAAGTTTCCGCAGATCTTTCAGCGCACCGACATGCTGTGGGACAGCGACATATCACTGCAGGGCGTCGGCGCTGCCTACACCGCACCGATCGGCCAGGCGACGCTCGATGCGCGCGGTATCTGGTTCGTAATCGACGAAACCGCGGTCGCGCGCGACAGCGACATGCTCGGCGGCCAGCTTGCCGTTGCCGCGCCGGTGTCGGACCAGATCAAGGTCGGATTGACTGGCAGCTATTATCATTACCGCCTCGGCTCGGTAGCCGGCGCCGATGTCGGCGACTTTCGCGGCAACCTGCTCGCGAGCGGCCGCTACCTTTCGGACTTCCATCTGGTCGAGGGCATCGGCTCGATCGGTTGGGCCGGCTCGGCGCGCTGGCCGGTGACCTTGACCGCTGACTTTGTGCGCAACCTCGGCGCCGCGGTGCCCGGCGATACCGCCTTAAACCTCGAACTCGCGGCGGGCCGCACTGCCAGGCCCGGCGACGTCCGCATCGCCTACAATTTCTCGGAAGTGGAGGTGGACGCGGTCCTCGCGGCGTTCAGCCATGACAATATCGACCTGTCGACCAATTACCGGCTGCACGCACTCGCGCTCTCTTACGTACCCGCCTCGAACCTCCAGATCGACCTGCTCTGGTATCATTACCGTCCGCTCGATCGCGCCTATGCTGGCGCGCTGCCGCCATCGGACTGGCTAGATCGCATCCGCCTTGCCTTGATGGTGACCTTATGACGCTGATTTCCGCCTTGATGCTCGCTGCAGCCGGCGAGGATGCCCTCGTTCCCCCCCCGCATGGTCATCTGCCGCACGGCCACACGCACGCACCGGCCGAGATCGATGCGGGGGACGACCCTCTGCTATTGCAAGTCACCTATACCGGCGAGGTGATCGGCAACGCCGCCGGTGGGCTTCAGCGCGGAACACGCTACCTCGACAATCTCGACATCATATTCGAGGCCGATATGGAAAAACTCGTCGGTTGGAACGGCGCTCAGGTCCATGTCTATGGCCTGTATAATAACGGAACGTCGATTAGCGATCTCGTTGGCGACACCCAGGCGGTAAGCAATATCGAAACCGGGTCCGCCGCGCTGCGCCTCTACGAAGCATGGGTCGACCAGAAGATCGGCGACCAGCTCTCGCTGCGCGTCGGCCTCTACGATCTCAACTCAGAGTTCGACGCACTTGACGCCGCAGGTCTGTTCGTCAGTAGCCCGAACGGAATTGGTACCGACTTCGCCCAGAGCGGCCAGAACGGCCCATCGATTTTTCCTTCGACCTCGCTCGCCGCGCGGCTCGCGTTCACGCCCGCCGAAGGCTGGACCGTTCGCGCCGCTGTCCTGGACGGCGTTCCCGGCGATCCTGCACATCCTTCGCGTACGACTATCAAGCTTGGCCACGGCGATGGCGCCCTCCTCGTCGGCGAAGTGCAGGCGCCGCTTGGGGGTGGCAAGCTACTGCTGGGCCATTGGCGCTATACCGCACACTTCGACCGAATTGACGGGCAGGGTACAGATGGCGGGAATGCCGGAACATATGCGCGGGCCGAGCTGCCTCTGCTCGAAAATTCGGGCGCTCGGATAGACGGATTTTTGCGGCTCGGAACCGCCAGCGGCCGCTTGAACATGTTCGACCGCTTCGCCGGAGGCGGGATCAAGTTCAGCGGCTGGCTTCCGGGGCGCGAAGAAGACGAGTTCGGCATCGCCGTGTCGGCCGCCTTCACCTCCGATAGCTGGCGCGCCGCAACCGGCGCGGGTTCATCGGAAATCGCGGTCGAGATGACCTATCGCGCCCCGATAGCCTCATGGCTCGCTGTGCAGCCCAACGTTCATTATGTCCGCAATCCCTCGGCCGAGCGCGGGATAGCCAACGCGCTAGTCATCGGACTGCGGGCCGAAGCAACTTTTACCCTCTAAGACTTATGGACTGCGGCATGACGATACTGCCGAAGCGCCACGGGTTGCGGCGCCTGCCCTCCTATGCGTGCCTCACAACTGGCTCGCGATAACGCTCGCCACTCGCCATCAGTGCCGGGACCATGCGCGCAGTCTTGTTTGCGAGCGCCACCGCCGCGACCTTCTTTGCACGCCTCTTCATCAGTTGCGCTCGGAAGCCAGTTTGCTGGCGGGCAGAGCAGCGTGATTTCGAAGATGTCGGCGCCGACGGGCACGCCCTTGGTGCACAGCCGCTCGAACATTGACCCGAGCAGATGCGGCCGCGTCGATGAGAGCAGCCGCAGCGAGGCGCGATGCTGCCGCGACCCGTCCACGGCGACGATATAGGTCGCATAGGCATCGTCGAAACGGTCGATTTTGAAGCGCTCGTCGACGACCTCGAGGTCCCAGTCGAGCAGGTCGATGAACAGCCATTTACGCGCCTCGAACATCGATTCCAGCAGCGGCTGGTCCGCTTCCGCGCCGACGCCTTCGATCATATGGATCATGGTGCCTCCCTCGGGACTTAGTGAGCCCCGAGGAGAGCGGAAAAGCGCCGCCGCCGAAATTCCGCCAGATGGCGGGAATGACGTCAGCGGTGTATGTTTTCTTGTGACCCCGTTCGGGATCAAAGATATCTGGCCAAAGCCGATCAGGTCATTTTGATCCCGAACGGTAACAAATATTGACCTGCGCACAGCAATGTGGTAAAATGCTCCCGAAAGGGAACAAGATGTCCGGGCTATATGAGAGTGCGACCCAGCGAATGCTGCGCGAGGTGCGTGACCGTGACCGCCTGCTCAAACACGTCGGCATCACCAAGAACCTGCTCGCGCAGCGCAGTTCGGTCGCCGAGATTCAGGAGGCGCTGCGTGTCACCAAGGTGCTGCACGAACCGGGGGTCAGCGAAGCCATGCGCCTTGCTCGTCTGACCACCGATGCGACGCGGGCTTTAGCCGCGACCGATTTCAGCACCGCGGCCGCCGCGCAGGCGGTGACCGCATCGTCGAGCGCACGCACCAAGACGCTGGCGGACGCGACGGCGCAAATTTCGAACATGACGGCTTCGACCCTGGCGGCCGCCCGCACCCTTCCCCCATAATCGATTCCTCGGCGACGGCGTCGGCCATCACCGCCAAACTGAGTGCGGCGATGGACGCCACGTCGGCGATTCTGCCCGCGACGCCCCGGATGCGGCCTGTACCCATGACGGCAAGCGGACCGCGCGCCAAGCGCGTCGACGGGGCGGCGAGTATCGGCCCGCTGATCCGCAAGGCGCGAAAGGCGATGAAGCTGAGCCAAGCAGAATTTGCGGCGCATGCGGGTGTCGGGCGACGCTTTCTTTCGGAACTCGAGGGCGGCAAGCCGAGCCTCGAATTCGACAAGGTCGTCGCCTGCGCGCAGGCTGCTGGCATCGATCTGTTCGCGCGTTTGCGGCACGGCTGATGCGGCGCCTCAACGTCTGGCTGGAATCTTCCCCAACCCCGATCGGCGTGCTTGTCGCGTCCGACAGCGGCACGACCGACTTCGTCTATACGGCCGCATGGCTGATGACGCGCGAGAACCATCCGCTCTCGCTGTCCCTGCCGCTCGAACCGACCCCGCATGGCGATGTTCTGACCCGCGCCTTCTTCGACAATCTGCTCCAGGAGAACCGGCAGTTCGACCAAGTGCGCGCGCGCGAAGGCCTCGCGCAAAATGACGTCGTCGGGCTGCTTGCGATCGTCGGCGCCGACTGCGCCGGCGCGGTGAGCGTGCTTCCCGAGGATCATCCCCCGATCAAGCGTCCCGGCGATCTCGCAAATGACTATGACGAACTCTCCGACGCCGAGTTCCGGGACATGGTGATGCGGCTCGCGAGCGGCAAACCGCTCGCATACGAGATGCGCGACCCGTCGCCCGTCGCGGGGTTCCGCGACAAGATCAGCCTTGCCGCGCTTCCCAACGGCCGGTTCGGCCTGCCGAAGCCGAACAGCGGCGCACCGACGACGCATATCCTAAAAATTCCCGATGCGGATCATCGGCACGAAGCCCGGGACGAGGAATTTGTCACCCTGCTCGCACACCAATGCGGTCTTCCCGTCGGCACGTGCATCGCCGACCAGGTCGAGGGTCAGGACATATTGCTGATCCAGCGGTTCGACCGGATCGTCGAGGGCGATGCCGTGACGCGGATCCATCAGGAGGATTTCGCGCAGGCTGCCGGGCTGCCCGCGGCGCTGAAATATGAGCGCAGCGGCATCGCCGGTCGGCGCTTCGACGCCGCGACAATTGGGCGCATTCTTGCTACTACCGCGCAGCCCGCACGCGCCCGCGCGCTGTTTCTGCGGCTGACGCTGTTCAATCTTCTTGTCGGTAACAACGACAATCATGCGAAGAACCATGGCTTGTTCCACCTTCCTGGCGACGCGCCGATGCTCACCCCATTTTACGATCTTGTGCCCGTCCAGATCGCGTCGGGGTTTCGGGAAGATCTTGCATATAACATCGGCAAGGCGCGGTTCGCCCATGAGGTGGATGCTGCCGACCTTCTCCATTTCACCGGCGAGATCGGCATTTCCGCGACCGGCGCCGCGTCGATCCTGGCAAAGGAGGCGCATAACGTCGTCACCGCGATTGAGGCGCTGTCGTCGGGCTTCGAACAGGCGATGGGCGCGCTCGACCGGCAGATCGGCGCGGTGGCCGAGTTGCTCAATGACACGCTTGCACTCGGCATCGATCTGCGCGACCGCGATGCCCCCGCAACGAGCGGGGGCGGCTGGCAGCTGAGCTAGACCGCCCGGATATTCCGCACCATGATCGCAGCCCCGAAGCATCTCCCGCCGGGCGCATCAGGCGCAGCTCCGCCGAAGGCCGCGAGCGCACAAGCGAGCCGCGCCGCGGATCCGGGCCAAAGCCCGGTACCGCTCGCTCAGGCGGACGGCTGACCGGCTTTCGTAAAGCCGCCATCGCTCGACGGGCGGGCGTCCGCGTCGATGCAGAATATCTGGCGCAGCAGATAAGGCTTGACGATCGTCGCCCAATCGGCGCGTTCGCGCGCGAAGACGATCAACTGCGCGCTCGCCTGCACCGGGTCATTGTCCGGGGTGAAATCGGGATTCTCGCGCCAACTGGTGCGGGTATCGGCGGTCCCGTGCCGCCCACTGTCCTGATGGTTATAGGCATGAAATTCGAGCACGCGCCCGTGATGCGATCTCTATCCTCGCCGACGCTATAGGTTCGGCTGACCAAGATGCAGTTCCGGCAGCGGGCTTCTGGTCTGGGGTACGCATCGAAGGAACGCGTGGATCTATCCGGTTGTGCAGGTCTAAGGGCAGCAATGTGTGGCAATGGGAGGACGCGCCAATCCAGATCGCTGACAGAAACCCTGCGGACGCGGAGGCATTTCGTATCCTCCATGTTGAAGCATCGCCAAAGTCGATTTCGCAATCGCTTTTCCGGTACGCCCCCGGACCACTTCACGATGTCGCTTGATACTTCCGGGCGATTTCAAGCTGACTGGCCCCGAATCGGGCCGCGTTTCCCAACACAAAATTCTTGATAATGTCTGTCGGGCTGAGCCGTAGACCGGGGTTATTTATGGTTTCGAATAGCTTGAAGGCATCTTTCGCATCATTGACATCTATCAACGCTGAGGTGGATCGCTGTCTGCGCGGAAGACGCTCGTCTGATATTGCCGGATCAGCTTTGAATAGAAGTCGGCATTTTATCCTTCGAGAACGTCATAGCCTTTTCGCCGATTGCTTGACAAAGCCGGCTATTCTGAACGCCGAAACCAATTCTCTATATCACGGAATTCCGTATTAATATGTCGTGGCTTACGATATTCCGTTTGACGCGGCACCGGTTTTAAATTACGGAATTCGGTGTTTTAAATCTAAAAAATCGGAATAGCGTATGAAAACAGCGATTTTCTCAGACCTTGGCCATCAATTGCGCGCTTTGCGAGAAATCCGCGGATGGACTCAGCTCGACGTTGCCAGCCGGGTCGGCAGGAGCGCGACACGCATTTCCGAGTTCGAGAGGGACCTGGCGAAGGAGCGCCTGGGCCGAGATCGCCTCACGTTGCTTGCCGACATGTGCGACGCACTGGGCGTTATGCCGATTTTGGTACCGGAAGCGCGCGTGTCCGCCGTTCGAAACATGATCAATGAGCGCAACACACGCGTGCATTCTGCAGAGCCTGCGGGATCCGCGTTCGACGATCTGTTTGTCGATCTCGGAGACGAAGACGATGAGGCCGCATCCTGATGGCCAAAAAGGTCCCGAGCATCATTGGCGTCCATCTACTCGGTGGCGGCAACAGCCCGACGCGTGTCGGCACCATCACGCGCGATGGTGACGGCGCCGTCGCCTTCAACCCCTCGGAAGTCTATGTCCGCGATGCCGAACGGCCGATCCTGAGTCTTGCCTGGTATGTGCCGGAATCGAATGATCAGACGATCGCTCGGCTGACCGGGCGCAACGACAAGATCGGGGTAAATGGCTCGCTACCTCCCTGGTTCGCCGGCCTTTTGCCCGAAGGCTCGCTCCGAGACCTCGTACTCACGGAAATGGGCCCCGGAAATCATGACGAATTCGACGTGCTGACCAGGCTGGGCGGCGATCTGCCAGGTGCTGTGCTGATCGTTCCCGAGACAGACACGCCGCCGTCTGCAGGCTCTCTCGACCTGACCCACATAGCCGGTTTCAAAACCGTCGCTCCAGAAGGCGTCGTCAAATTTTCGCTGGCGGGGGTGCAGCTCAAATTCACGGCGAACCCCGACAGCGACAAGCTTACCGTGCCTGGACGAGGCGAAACGGGGCGCTGCATCATCAAGGTCGGGAGCGAGCGCTATCGCGATCTTCCGGAGGCCGAATTCGGTGCCATGCAGCTTGCAAAGCTCATCGGCATCCACCTCGCCGAATGCCGGCTCGTCCACCGTGACCAAGTCCGGGGGATTCCAGACGATCTGCTCGCTCATGGCGAGAACGTCCTCGCGGTTGATCGCTTCGATCGAACCGCCGACGGATCCGCATCCATATAGAGGATGCCGCACAAATATTGGGCGCGGTCGGCGAACGAAAATATACGATGGCGACGACCGAAACGATCATTCGCATGGTTGCGCGATTCAGCACCGACCGGCGGTTCGATATCCTCGAGGCGGTCCGCCGGGTGGTCGCCGACATATTGATCGGCAACGGCGACAATCACCTCAAAAACTGGTCGTTTCGATTTCAGGCGCCGGGCGATATCCGCTTGTCGCCTGCCTATGACATCGTCCCGACGATCCTTTTCAACCCACGCGACGACATGGCGCTCAGATTCGCGGGCACGCATGATTTCAACATGGTCAGTCTGCACCGCTTCGAGCGCGTCGCAAAATATCTGGGAATCGAACCGAAGCTGATCAAGAGCGAAGTGACCAAGGCCGTGGAAAACGCCTTGGAGTTCTGGCCGGACGCTGCGCCGGCACTGCTCGGCGAGGAGAGAGCCGCAAAAATCATCGAAAGGCTGGCGACACTGCGTCTCGTCAAGGAAGTCCTCGGCTGAAGGCCGCAATCCCGGCAGCGCACCGATCGACCCTCACCTGGATTGCGACCATCCGGTTCGGCCGCGCGAAGTTGCTCAAGACGTTGGCAGGCAAGCCGCCGGCAGTTGTCCGCCGCGCGCTGATCGCACGCCGCGCCACTCGCTGAAAAGCAGAAGATCCGTGATCAGGCGGAGGCAGCAGTGCGCCCGCGCCCGGCAGTCTTGGGCGTTGGAGTTGCCGCGCCGCCAATGCCGGTTTTGCCCTGCCAGTCGGTTTGGGCTTGGGCTTGCAAAGCTTTTGGTCGGCCGCCGTTTCCCCCAGACAACGAACCCCCGCGCTCCACCAGCAAATGGCGGCAATTCGGCTCGGGCAAACTGGCGGTCAGACCTTATTGGACTGACCGCCAACTTTTCGTCAGTCGCACCAGTGGACCTTTATGGACAAACGAGGCTACCGCTGCACATCGACGAAGATATTATTGGAGGACCAAGGCTTCGCGAAAGCCTTCACAGCGCTCAACATAGCCCTTCGACACTAGTTTGCGCCGTTTCGAAGAACGCAAGGCGCCACCTATCATGCCGATACCCAGCAGCATCATCGCCCAAGTTGCAGGCTCCGGGACCGCCGAATTAATAAGGTTTGCGGTCTGGAATTCGGAACGCGCTGCTCCGTTTCCGACAACTAACGTAGAAAACTTCATTTGGCCTGCGCCAACTAAGTTGCTGGAGTTGCCACTCCACGTCAGCGTTGACCCCACCGAGGCTGGCTGCCAGCCAGGAAGCGTAACGGAGTTCGCTCCATACGATACCGTTGGGCCGTTGTGCGCGCCGCTCGAGAAAGTCAGTGTTGCCGCCGGATCAGATGAAAAGAAATTGGAAAAATCAGCAAGCGGTGATGGGGAACCACTTGAATCCCCAAAAATGATCCAGTCCCATTGTTGGCCAGGAACCCAGCTCGAGTCTTGATTGTCTAGCCGAAGCGTAAAGTCATACTGAAAAACGCTGCCGGCAGTGGGGGTGACGGTGTAGTCCAGAACCAATGAGGCGGCCGAAGCTGGAGTAGCGATTACCGCCATCGCGACGATCGTGCTGCTGATAAACCTTCTTAACAAATTCATTCTCCCTCGCCTTTTGGTAGCCTGCTAATTAACCACGGACGACCGCATGCCAAGCGCCGCATAGTTTAGGTCTGTCCCAGAATGGCGCATTGCGCAACATCCTCGACGAACCGCGCGGACACTGATCCAATGGTATTGCGCGCCGATCGGGCGACATGGGCTGCGAGCTGACCCGATTCTGGCTGATGTGTACCGACAAACTAGAAGTTCAAATTGTGCCGAACACCGAAAACCGGGCCTGATGCGTTTTTCGCGGTCCCACAGCGCATATGAAATCGAAAAGCCGTAGGTAGGACCCGCGATTTTTTTCCGCAGTTTTCCGCCGTTTTTCGTTGATGTTCGCTGCCTGTTCGCCCATCATGCCGGACATCGAAACGGGCGCTCTAGCGCCCTCCTGCTCCCGAGGTAGCACGATGACCCGCAATGACATTCTGAGCCCTGAAGCCCTCCGCGCCCTCTTGGCATATGACCCGGCCACGGGCGCCCTGACCTGGCGCCCCAGGGACGCCGAGACGCTGGCAACACATGGCCTGTCCGTCCCTACTGACCTCGACAAGTGGAACGCGCGCTATGCGGGCACAGACGCCGCCCACACTGACGATGGGCAGGGCTATCGTACCGTGAGCATCGCGAGCCGCTCGTACAAGGCTCAGTGCATCGCCTGGGCCATCCATCACGACGCATGGCCCGCGGGGCAGGTCCGCTTCGTCGGCCCCGATCGCAGCGATCTGCGCATCAGCAACCTGCGCGCCCCTGCCCCTCCCCGACCGCGGGGCGGCATGCGTGTCGACAATCGCAGTGGGCAAACCGGGGTGCACTGGCGCCGAGCCAAGAGTCGCTGGCGTGCGCGCATCAGCGTCGATGGAGAGCGCGTGGAGCTCGGCGAGTTCACCCGCTTTGGCGATGCGGTACGTGCGAGGCGTGACGCTGAGATGGTGTACGGCCGACGCTAGGGCGCCGTTCCAAAACGATACACATATGGTTAATGGATGGTTGCCTTAGCGATGGGCCGGCTGCACGCTGTGCGAGCGATTCTGCAGTCGGAATTGCGGGGTACATGCATTTCTGATTGGGGATTACTATGATCAAGCGCTCATTCGCCGCAGCTCTGCTGCTGGCTGTCGTCTCGCTGCCAGCTCAGGCCGCGACGTTGGTAAAGACGAACTTCTCCGCGGCTATTTTCGGAGGAAATGCCAACGTGCGGAATCCGCTGCTGGACCCGTTCTTCCCTAACGACACTTTCACAGGAAGCTTCGTTTTTGACGCCGATTTGGTCCCTGGGGCGGGAAGCGGGTTTGCCAACGTTGCTCTTGGTAGCAATGGCGTCCCCGCGTCGGATGCATTCGTGTTTAACTTCGGCGACTTTCTCTTCACGCTCGCAGACGATCCCGCAGCTATGGTGCAGTACAACAACGGCAATTTTAACGGCCTTGTTTTCAACTCGACCTTCACCTTCGAGGGACAGAATTATCTGTTCAGCCTGAGTGGCGGCACGCTGAAGGTCGTTTCGGAAGCCGAGCCTTTGGCCAGCCCTATATCAACGGCTACGTAAACATCGGCAACCAGGCGCTCACTGGTTCGACACCTTACGCGCCGGTGAATAACGCTGTACCGGAACCTGCGGCTTGGGCGATGATGTTGGTTGGCTTCGGCCTTATCGGAGGGACCATGCGCTCGGCGAAGCGTCGGAGCAAACTGGCAGTTTCGTTCGGTTAATTCCGGCTGAATTATCACGAAGACGCCGCCGGTAACCGGCGGCGTTTTTGTGTCATGAGGATCGCCTGAGGCAAAAAATGCAGGTACGTCTGACGGCCTGCTGAACCCGCAGAAAACATGGATAAATCTTGGTAGCGGAGGAGGGAACGAGAAGGAGTGCATAAGCCCCTGATAAACAAAGACCCTTTATTTCTCCGTCCCGAAAATACCCCCAGCGATACCCCCAACCACCGGTGGTTGCGGTAACCAGTTCATCCTCCGCGACGAACCGATTCCCTAGTATAAATTGGCCGGCATCTCACCTTCATTACGGCAGGGCTCCTGCCCTTGATGGACCGTCCACCATGTCAAAACTCGGCAGAAGAACCGATGTTTCCCACGCGCGTAAGCCAGACCGCGAGCTAAACAATTTCAGCCAGCGCCGAGCATGCCTGTCTTGGTCCCATGGTGCTTTGAGTGACCTCGCTGAACCACACTGAACACTGAAGTACTGGCCGCGATAGTCGCGAAGCGCACTTCGTGCAGTGGAATTTATCTCGATTGTCGGGTCACCGACTTCGCTAGCGCCTCATGGCTCGCGGAACGCATCACCCCTGTGATGTTCCGTCCCCTCTTC
This sequence comes from Sphingopyxis sp., assembly GCF_016704835.1. GTDB lineage: Bacteria > Pseudomonadota > Alphaproteobacteria > Sphingomonadales > Sphingomonadaceae > Sphingopyxis. Next base: position 88,337 of record NZ_JADIZJ010000009.1, read on the forward strand.
ATCGTGCTTATCCATATGTGTCCGCCGTCAGCACCAATGGCACAGAATTGAGGTTGTGATTTAAGGAGGATTTGGGCTTCGTCGTAGTGACGAAGGAACGAAGATGAAGCCCAAATCCTCCTTGAAAAAATCGCTGACGAAGGCCCCTGCTGAGCGGGTGGTGAAGGACATACGGCGTGCGACGCGCCGGCACTTCTCCGCAGAGGACAAAATCAGGATCGTGCTGGAAGGCTTGCGCGGTGAGGACAGCATTGCCGAGCTGTGCCGCAAGGAAGGCATCGCCCAGAGCCTGTATTACACCTGGTCGAAGGAGTTCATGGAGGCCGGGAAGCGACGGCTTGCTGGCGACACAGCCCGCGCCGCAACCACCGGCGAGGTGCAGGACTTGCGCCGCGAAGCCCGTGCCCTGAAGGAATGTGTGGCCGACCTGACACTCGAAAACCGCCTGCTCAAAAAAAGCATGATTGCGGATGGGGGCGACGACGAATGAGGTATCCCGCATCCGAGAAGCTCGAGATCATCAGGATCGTCGAGCAGTCACATCTGCCGGCCAAGCGCACGCTGGACCAGCTCGGCATCGCTCGCCGGACCTTCTATCGGTGGTACGACCGCTACCTCGAAGGCGGGCCGGAGGCCCTGGAAGATCGGCCATCGGCGCCAAGCCGGGTGTGGAATCGCATCGGTGATGACATCCGGGACCAGATCGTCGAGATGGCGCTGGAGACGACCGAACTATCCCCTCGAGAACTGGCTGTGCGCTTCACCGACGAGAGGCGCTACTTCGTGTCGGAAGCCACGGTTTACCGGCTTCTCAAGGCCCACCTGACCTGATCACCAGTCCGGCCTATGTCGTGATCAAGGCCGCCGATGCGTTCCACACCAGGACCACCCGCCCGAACGAGATGTGGCAGACCGACTTCACCTACTTCAAGATCATCGGGTGGGGGCTGGCTGTACCTATCGACCGTGCTCGACGACTTCTCGCGCTACGTCATTGCCTGGAAGCTGTGTACCAACATGCGGGCCGAGGACGTGACCGACACGCTGGACCTCGCCCTGGCGGCTTCCGGCTGCGACAGCGCCACGGTGCTGCACAAGCCCAGGCTGCTCAGCGACAATGGTCCGAGCTACATCGCGGGCGAACTGGCCGAATATATCGAGGCCAACAAGATGACCCATGTCCGCGGTGCCCCCATGCACCCGCAAACCCAGGGCAAGATCGAGCGCTGGCACCAGACCCTCAAAAACCGCATCCTGCTCGAAAATTACTTCCTGCCTGGCGATCTTGAGGCCCAGATCGAGGCCTTCATCGACCATTATAATCACCGCCGATACCACGAAAGCCTCGGTAACGTGACGCCCGCCGACGCCTACTTCGGCAGGGCACCGGCCATCATCAAACAGCGCGAAAGGATCAAACGACAGACCATCCAATATCGGCGCTTGCAGCACCGAAAGCTCGCCGCCTAATATCAATCCCCAGACGAGGCCCGCTCTCCACTAATTTACGCCGCGATCTGCGCCAAATGTTCTGACGACGGACACTGCATCGCAAATACTATACCCCCCTATAGTATATTTCAATTGGAGCTTATAATGTCTGATACGCCTTTGAGAGCCTCGATCATGACTTGGGGATGGACGCTGAGCGTCTTCCTTCTCGCCAGCTACCTCATCTGCATTGGTTTTGGGTTGCTCGCCCTGCGCAATTCCGCATGCACGAGGCCTGGGCGCCGTGGCTCCTGGGTTTGAATGGCTCACGCTGACCGGTTTCATCGCCGGGGCGATCGGCAGCTTTCTTTACGGTTGGTACATCGCGGGGCTGGCCGTGCCGCTCTACCGCTTCTTCCGAGCTCGCAACCGATAGCACTGATTGCATCTCGCTATCCGCAAGCTCGGTAGCATCATATGAACGAACGGAGCCGATAATGGACCACGCTCATTGCGCGCATCAACATGGTGACACCGCGGCAGCTGACGACGGACGATACGACGCCGTTCCAGCGGACTATGAAGGCCCGGTTTACACCTGCCCGATGCACCCCCAGGTTCGCCAACCCAAAATGGGTTCGTGTCCGCTTTGCGGCATGGGGCTCGAACAGATCGGCCGCTATGGTCGAAGAGGGCCCCAACCCCGAACTCGTCGACTTTACCAGAAGGTTCTGGATCGGCGCGGTGCTCACTCCCACTGCTGGTGCTCACAATGGGGCCATTTCTGGGCTGGCCAGGAGTGCGCGACATTCTGGGCGAGCGCGCCACCTTGTGGACCGAATTCGTCTTGGGAACCCCTGTTGTTCTGTGGTGCGGATGGCCGTTTCTTGAACGGGGTTGGAACTCGTTCAGGACTTGGAACCTCAACATGTTCTCGCTCATCGCGATGGGCGTCAGCGCGGCTTGGATATTCAGTGTTGCAGCGATTGTTGCTCCCGATATTTTTCCCGACGGCTTTCGCGATGCCGAAGGCCACGTGGGTGTCTATTTCGAAGCGGCAGCGGTCATCGTAACTCTGGTCCTGCTAGGCCAGGTGATGGAGCTGCGTGCCCGTGAAGGCACCGGCAAAGCCATTCGTGCGCTGCTCGATCTCGCTGCTAAGACAGCCCGTGTGATCAGGGACAATGGCACCGAGGATGAAATCCCGCTCGAAGAGGTCGTTGTCGGCGACAGGATCAGAGTGAGACCGGGCGACAAAGTCCCGGTCGATGGCGTGGTTCTCAAGGGGCGCTCATCAATCGATGAAAGCATGATTACCGGCGAGCCCGTTCCGGTGGAGAAAGTCGAAGGGGACGGCGTCACAGGTGCAACAATCAATGGTACGGGCAGTCTCGTGATCGAGGCTAAGCGCGTCGGCTCCGATACGATGCTTGCACAGATCGTCGATATGGTCGCCGCCGCTCAGCGCTCGCGCGCACCAATTCAGAAATACGCCGATAAGGTCGCTGGACTGTTCGTTCCGGCAGTCATTGCGATTGCCAACCTCGCCTTCATCGCTTGGGCTGTCTGGGGACCGCAGCCTGCCTTGGCCTACGCGCTGGTAGCAGCTGTTGCCGTTCTGATCATTGCCTGCCCGTGCGCTCTTGGTCTTGCAACACCGATGTCGATCATGACTGCAACCGGCCGAGGCGCTCAGGTCGGAGTGCTCATCAAGAACGCCGAAGCGCTCGAGCGCTTCGAAACCATCGACACGCTGATTGTCGACAAGACCGGCACGCTCACCGAAGGAAAGCCCAGACTGGTTGCTGTCACCGCCGAGCCAGGGTTTGAACAAACGGAGCTGTTGCGCTTGGCGGCCTCGCTCGAACGCGGGTCCGAGCATCCGCTTGCAGAAGCGATCGTCCGCGGAGCCGAAGAGCGCGGTCTCGAGCTTGCAAGCGCGGAGGATTTCGAAGCGATTAGCCGCGCCGATGGTCGGCGGCATGATCACCGCCCCGCTGTTGTCGATGTTCGCTATTCCCCCCGCATACCTCTTGATGCGGCGCCCCCGGCCCCAGCGGTCACCACAATCTGAAGGAGAAACTGAATCCGTACCTCAACCCTTATGATGCTGCTTGCTGCGCCCCTGGCCCTCGCTGCTTGCGATAGCGCGCAGGAAACAGAGACCATGGAAGACATGCCGATGGACGGGATGGCGATGGAAGGACACGACATGTCGGCGATGGATGCGGTTGATGGCGCAAAAACGGCCAGCGCTGTAGGAACCGTCACCGCCATCGATGCCGAGGCAGGCACCATCACCGTCGATCATGAACCCGTTGCAGAACTGGGCTGGCCGCAGATGGTCATGGCATTTGATGCCAGCGAGGAAGTGCGCGGCGACATCTCGGTTGGCGATGCGATCAAATTCACGGTCGAGGCGACCGATGAAGGCAACACGATCACCGCGATCACGAAGCAGTAAGCCTGCGAAACTTTTCGCACAAGAAAGCGTCACCCTTGGCCGACCAACCACGGCTCGGCCAAGGGTGCTTGTTTGGGATAGATTGTCGCAATTCCGATCGAAATAAGATCCGTATCGCGGCTCGATATGGCAATCGCACATGTTGCCTGATTTTTGTGAAACCGGAATTATCCGGATAATGTGCGCGTTATACGAGGCTAAACTTAGCCATGGCTTGATGCGTCAGCTCGATAGAGGAGCAAGCCCAGTCCAGACGCTTTCAAGACCTTTTGATACGAGCGATCCAGTCGTTGACTTGGACTCCACCCAGACGGTGCAGCGAGACCCGAGCGACCTCGATTGCGGAAACCGCCCTTCCCTCATTCTCTGGTAGATAGCTGTGCGCCTGAGGCCTACGCGCTCCATGACTTCAGGAAGGCGCAACAGCCGCTCTGATGGCTCCGCAACATAGTCAACGGCGTTCGCCGGACCGCCCGAGAGTGGAGTTTCCGGTTTAGTCATCGACGCTCCCGTTGACGTTTTCGATATAGAGTGCGTCTCTTCGTTCGAGATCATCAATGTGATCGGAGAGGAGGCGTGCGAGCCTTTGCGCTGTTCCCTTCGCCCAGCGTGGCCGCACTTCCTGCAGCCTTGAGCCGAGTTCGCAGGTCAAGGCGACGGGTAGTCCGGTAAAGAATGCGCCGAGGAAGTCGCCGACCTCGGTATCGATCCACTGGATCGCCTGGTCCGCGTCGGTCAGTATGAAAAGCGCAAGCGACAGCTTCGGATCGACCCCGCAGGCGTTCAATATGTGCGATGCTTCAGCAAGTGAGGCTGCCCGTTCGCCGGTCAGGATGCGGCGGAGCGCATCCTTATGGATTGATGTTTGACGGGCAATCTCGATGCGAGTCTTGCCGCTGTTCGAGACAGTGGCAGCCAGTAAGCTGGCGAGACCTTCATGCAGTTGTTTGCCTGCGGACTTGTCGGGACTGACCAATGGACCTTCCTAAGGATTGCTCAACTAAAGAGTCGCGCTAACCGAGCAGGAAGACTGTAGGAAAGTGAAAAGAACAAAGATAGAACTTATAGGATGAGGCGGATCGTCGCCGAATCTTGATTCGCGCAGAAGCCGGTCGTCAAAGCGCAATACCCGTCACCCGCGGCGCATATCTCGGTCATCGAGATGCAGGACCACGACCTGAGAGCGCAATTCGCAGCCGATCGCGGAAAATTGTCGCTTTTCGCCTGGTCATTGATCGGCCCAGTCACGATCGGAGTTTCCTACACCCTCCCTTTGGATCGAGGAAAGAACATACAGCGAACGCATCGCTGCCAATGTTTGAAACGGAGTTCCTCGATGACCAAAGCAAGCACCCTTCCGCAACACCACAAGAACAGCGTTCGCGCCCGCGACTACTTTCTTCCCGCTGCCATAGCTCTTGCCTGCGCCAGCGCAGCCTATGCCGGCGCGGATACGACCTTCGACCCTGCGCTGCAGAAATTTACCGACTTCCTCGAAGGCTCAGGCGGCAAGATCATCACCGTCCTCAGCCTTGCCGGCGGCCTTATCGCGCTTGCTTCAGGCCGTTTCGCGCTCGGACAGGTCGCAGTGCCAGTGGGCGTCGGCATCGGTGTCGGCACCGGCGTTCCGATCGTCACTTCGGTCGTGACCGCGACCATCTGATCGCAGGTCTCGACGGGAGGGCGGCATGGCCGACACGTACCTTGTTCCACGGCGGCTCGACGATCCGGAGCTAATCGGCTTCTGGACAATCGACGAGTTCGCGGGACTGCTCGTCCCGTTCGCCTGGGGCATTCTCGCGCAGCACATCATCATCGGCACTGGCCTATCGGTCATAACCTGGTTCGCCTTGCGGAAGGCGAAAGCTTCAGGCGCAGGCTCGAAACTGGTGCACGCTGCCTACTGGTACCTTCCGGGGAGTTTTCTCGGGCTGAAAGCCACGCCGCCCTCCCATTGCCGCCTGCTCGCAGGCTGAGGGAGGACATCGATGAAACACGAATTCGCCTACGAGGAAGCGCAGCGCCATCTGAAGCAGCGCAATCGCTTTGCGGCGCTTGCCGGATTGCTCGGTCTCACCACCGTGCTCGCAGTCGGCGCGGCAGCGACGCGCGACGACACGCTCGTGCTCGTGCCGATCACGTCAGAACGGGTCGCGCTCAGCAGCGGCGGTATCGAAGCGCAGTATCTGGAACTCGTTACGCGCGACACCGCGCTGATGCTCCTCAACCGCGCGCCCGAAAGCCTCGACTACTGGATGGGGCAGATCCTGGAGGTCGCCGATCCGGCAGCGCGCGGACAGCTCAAGGCCGAACTGGTCAAGATCGTCGACGAGCAGCGGGGCTCGGACATCAGCCAGGCCTTCGTCATCGCCTCGATGCGCGTCGATACCGAGGCGCTGACCTCTACTGTGACCGGCACGCTCAAGACCTTCGTCGGAGCGCAGGTCATCGCGAGCCAGGAGCGCAGCTTCGAATTCACCTGGAACCGCCGCGGTCTCAGCCTCGGCCTCTCGGGTTTCCGTCAGCTTCCCAACGCCAACGAGGAGGAAGACCTATGAGTCTCCTTGCCCGACCCTTCCCGACCGCATTGACCAGCGTCGCGCTTGCTGCCCTGACCTGCGCTTTTGCTGCGCCAGCCCAGGCGGACCAGTTCGTCGAAGCCGCCGACGGCGCGACCATCGACTGCGTGCTGGCGCGCGGTGCGCTCACTCGCATCGCGCTCGTCGAAGACGGCTTTGCCAATGTCTCCAAGATGGCGAGCGGCTTTCCCTACAACGATTTCGAAGTGACGCACGAGCCGGTGCGCGGCGACATCTATGTCTCGGTGCCGCTCCAATATGCGAGCGCCCGAGTCAGCTTCTTCGCCACCAGCAGCGCGGGCCATGTCTACAAGTTCGCCTGCCGGGTCGAGGGTGAGGACGCGAGCCAGCTCTTCGTCACCAATCCGGCGCTCGCCAAGTCCGAGGCCGCCGACTGGGAAGAAGGCTCACCGAGCCGCGACGACGCCACACTTCGCCTGATCGAGGCAATGGCGAATGACGCGGTGCTGCCCGGGTTTCGCGCAAGGGCTGCGCTTTCGCGACCGCGCCGGACGGGCAGCCTCGAGGTCCAGCAAGTCGCCGAATATGAAGGCGCCGAGCTGACCGGCCAGGCCTTCACCCTGCGCAACCTTGGTTCCGAACCCATCGATCTTTCCAGCGAGCGCGAAGCGCCTGCGGGTGCACTTGCCTTTGCCTATGGCCGCGATGCGCTTGCTCCCGGCGAGACGGCGCAAGCCTTCCTTGTCTTCGCCAAGGGAGGGCTCGAGTGATGGCCGACAATACTTCCCCGACATCCAGGAAGCTCCACGCCAAAGATCAAGGCGGGGCAAAGCGATCGAATCTCCATTCTGGGATAGCGCAGCGCCAGAAGCTGCTGCTCGGCGGGATTGGTGCGGCCGCCCTGATCGCCGGATCGATGTTCATCTTCGGCGGCGACGATGCCCAGACCGGCGAAGAGGGAGGTGCAACCACCATCGACACCGGCGGCCTCGTCAATCGCAACCTGTCGCAGCGCGAGTTCGTTGCCACCTATGGCAACCGTCTCGACGCGCAGGGCAAGGCGATCAAGGACCTCCAGGAAAGCCAGCTTCCCAAGAGCGCGATCGAGCAGGAGCTCGAAACGCTGCGCGGCGAGAACGCGCGGATGCTGAGCGATGGACAGGCCGCGATCGATGCGATCTCGGCGGAGAATGCGGCGCTGCGCAGCGAGCTCGAAACCGTCCGGGCCAATCCTCCCGCCACACCGGTTGCTCCTGCCGACCCGCGCCAGGGAGGCGGTTCGCCAGCTGCGCTCGATCCCACAGCGTTGGCCGAGCCCAAAGCCAGCTTGCTGAGTTTCGATGGCGAGAAAGCAAAGGCTTCACCTGCGAGATCGAGCGATGGCTCGCCGCCGCTGCTGCTCGAGGCGAGCCGCGACTACCTGCCGCCTAACAGCTATGCACCCGCGACAGTTATCGTCGGCGTCGACGCATCGACCGGTGTTACCAGCCAGAGCGATCCCTTGCCCGTGGTGCTGCGCATCACAGGACCAGCCCGCTCGGTGCTCAAGGGCAATCGCCTGCTCACAACCGATCTCACCGGCTGTCTCGTCAACGGTGCGGCGCGCGGCGATCTCTCGGCCGAGAAGGTCTACGTGAAGCTTGTGCGCATGACCTGCGCGCAGCCGGGCGGTCGCTACGCGGTCAGCGAGGTGAAAGGGTTTATCGCTTTTGCTGGAAAGTCCGGCGTGCGCGGACGCGTTGTCAGCCGCGAAGGCAGCCTTGTCAGCCAGGCGCTGCTCGCCGGGATCGTCGGCGGCTTCGGACGCGGTTTCTCGGCCAACGCCAACGGCGTCTTTGCAGGGCGTGTCGGCGAAGACGGCGCGCGCCAGGCACTGTCCCCCACCGACATCCTTGCAGGCGGCTTCGGGCAGGGCGCGGGCGAAGCGGCCGACACGGTCAGCAAATATCTCATCGAACGCGCAGAACAATACCAACCCGTCGTCGAGATGCCGACCGGCATCGCAGTCGAGATCGTCTTCCTCGACGGCGTCCATGTCAGGAGCACTTCCCAATGAATTTCAATGAATTCCGGCCGGGTCTGAAGGCCCGCGTCGCCCACCTCTCGCTTGCCGCGGCCAGCGCAGCGGCGCTGCTTACCAGCGGAGTTGCGGTGGTTACCGCCATGCCGGCTCAGGCCGCTATTGCGCGCGATGTCGCACAGGCATTGAAGCTGCGCCTGCCCAAAACGCCGATCGACGCGCTCGACTGCACGACGTTCGCGCCGTGGTGCGAGGTCGTCTCGGGCGAGAGCCTGTTCTATATCGACGAAGCCGCCCGCTATCTCTTCGTCGGGCGTCTCTACGACCTCGAAGAACGCCGCGATGTGACGGCAGCGCGGCTGCTCGAGCTCAATCCGGACCTGCTCGCTGCCGGAGCGGCACGGGCGGCAGGCCGTGCGGAAACGCATTCTCCGGAAGCGCGAACCGCGCCCGCCAAGACCATGGTGGACCTTTCAGGCCTGCCCAAGGATGGCGCGGTCCTCTGGGGCAACCGCAGGGGTCCACGGCTCGTTGTTTTCTCCGATTTCCAGTGCGGCTACTGCCAGCGGCTGACGGGCGAGCTCGAAGCGGCCGCCGTGCTGGTCGAAGAACGCCCGATCTCGATCTTCGGTGCATCGAGCCGCCGCATGTCTGAAGGCGTGCTCTGCGCCAAAGACAAGGCAAAGGCGCTCCATGCTGCTTATGCCGGACGCGCGCCTTCGGCCCCGGCCAATTGCGACGTCGGCGAGGCGCTCGATACCAACGAAGCCTTCGCGCGTGCCAATGGCTTTGCCGGAACCCCGGTGATTGTGCGCGCAAGCGACGGCGCGGTCCTCCACGGCTACCGCGATGCGGCAACGCTGCGGAAGTTCGCGAATGCCAAGCCGGGAGGCCGCAAATGAGCGCGCGGCTCATGAAACTCGGCACGCTGGCAAGCCTTGCTTTGACAATCGGCGGCTGCACAACGCTCGGCGGCAATGTCAAAGGCGATTTCGCCTGCCGCGCTCCGACAAGCAGCTGTGCGCCCACCTCCGCGATTGATGAGCAGGCAACGAATGCGATGCAACCGCAGGGCGCGAACGCACCTTCTTTGTCACCAGCGAATGGTCGCACTTTGCGTGTCGTCCTCGCGGCCTGGCGCGACGCAAACGGCCGCGAGCACGAAGCGCGCGTTGTGCACGTGCCGCTTACAGAGAAGCCTGTATCGGACTGGCGCGCCCCACTTTCGACCGGCGATGTCCTGCGCGCGCTCGGCCGCGCCAGTCAGAACCCGGCCACCGCTACCGACACCGGCGACGTAGAAGGCGCCGCCACCGTTCCCTCTTCCCTCCCCCAGCAGCTTCCGGACCTCCTGGTTATCCCCTCCCAGGGCGCGCCGGAGCTGCCCGGCGCTTCGGCGCCGGACCAAGGGGCACCTGGCCGTTCCCCCTCCCCCGGCCGGGTGCCCCACCCTGTTTCGCCTGAAGGAGAGACGCGATGAACCTTTCGCTTGCGTCCGCGCGCGATGCGCTGCTTTCCGGGCTATTCGGCGAAGCCAAGCGCGCCGACCATCCGCAGGCGCATTTCTCGCTCGACATGTTGTCAGACTGGCTGCCCTACCGCGTCTTCGACGAAGGATCCGGCCTCTATCGCAACGCGCATTCGAAGGGCTTCGTGCTCGAAGTCACCCCGCTGATCGGGGCGGACGAGCGCACCGGCGAGATCCTTGGCCAGTTCTTTTCCGAGAGCCTGCCGCAGGGGGCCTGCCTCCAAGTCCTGAACTTTGCGTCGCCCAGGATCGGGGCGATCGTGGCCCCGTGGTTTGGACCGCGCTACGAGCAGGGCGGCATCTACGAAGCCATCGCAAAAGCGCGTACAAACCGGCTCTACGATCTTGTGTGGCAATCGGGCTCGGCGCATGCACCGTTCCACGCGCGCCATGTACGCCTGATTGTCTCGCTAGGTGTCCCGGTTCCGGGCCATGTCACCGACGCAGAGCTAACCGAATGCAGCAACGGGCTCATGGGAATGCTCAATTCTCTAGGGCTCGCGTCGAACGCGCTCGAGCCGGCGGGCCTGCTCGAACTCGTCGATGAACTGACCTCGCCAACAACGGCGCGAGAACCGGAACGCACGCACTGGAATCGCGAGGACACGCTCGACGTTCAGGCCATCCGGCGCGACATCGAACTCGAGGTCGAGGACGACCGGCTGATCCTGCGCACCGAACGCTTCCGCGAGACGGGGCGCACCCGCGATGGCATTCCGAAGATGGGAGAATGCTATCCCGACCGCTTCGATGTGCGCCATTACGGCGTGCGATCGACCCCCGAACGCTGGGCGCCGTGGGAAGTGCGCACGCCTCATCGGCGACATGTTCACCGACAAGCTGCGCTTCCCTTGCCCTGCCGCCACCATGCTGTGCCTGCACTATCCCGACCAGGAAACGGCATCTGCGCGCGCGGGCTACAAGTTCATGCGCACCACCAGTCTTTCCGAGACCAAGAGCGCGCGTTTCCTGCCCAGGCTCTCCGAGCAGTCGGCGGAGTGGAAACACGTCCAGGCCGAACTCCAGGCAGGCAAGAAGCTGGTCAAGCTCTTCTACGGCCTCACCACCATTTCGCCGCTCGGCGATGGCGATGCGCATGAGCGCACGGTCAAGGCGATCTACAAGGCGGCCGGATGGGATCTTGCCGACGAGCGTTTTCTGCAATTGCAGGGTCTCGTCGCCGCCTTCCCCCTGAGCCTTGCCGACGGGCTCGTCCACGACATGGCGCGTCTCAAGCGCTTCCGGACGATGCTTTCGACAACGGCGGCGAACATCGCACCGATGCAGGGCGAGTATCTCGGGGGCGAGATACCGCACCTGCTGCTGCTTGGACGGCGCGGCCAGCCCTTCTTCTGGTCTCCCTTCGAGAACACAGCAGGCAACCACAACATCGCGATCTGCGGGAAGTCGGGCTCGGGCAAATCGGTGCTGCTGCAGGAGCTGTGCACTGCCTTGCGCGGTGCCGGCGCCAAGGTCGTCGTGATCGATGACGGGCGCAGCTTCGAGCACTCGGTCAAATTGCAGGGCGGCCGCTTTGTCGAGTTCACACTCGCCTCGGGCTTCTCGTTGAACCCCTTCTCGATGGTCGACGATGCCCGCGCGCATGAAGACGAGGACTACCGGCTCGATTGCTTTGCGATGATCAAGGCGATCGTGGGCCAGATGGCCCGGCCGAGCGCGGCACCCTCCGACACCGAACGCGGCCTCATCGACCGCGCGGTGACGCAGGTCTGGGAAGCGCTCGGCAGCGGCGGGGCGATCGACGATGTCGCGCACGCACTGCACTCAAGCGAGAACGAGGCGGGCAAGGATTTGGCGACCGCGATCGCGCCCTTCTGCCGCGGTGGCAGCTATGCCGGGTTCTTCTCCGGCAAAGCGAGTTTCGCGCTCGAGGACGATTTTACCGTGTTCGAGATGAGCGACCTTGCGAGCCGCGAGGAACTCAGAAGCGTCGTCCTTTCGGCGATCATGTTCATGACCGGCCAGGCGATGACGCGCAGCTCGCGCGCGACCAAGAAACTGCTGCTGATCGATGAGGCCTGGGCGATGCTCAAGGGCGGGTCGATGGGCGAGTTCGTCGAGACCTACGCCCGCACTGCACGCAAATATGGCGGCGCGCTTGCGACCGCCACCCAGTCCCTCAACGACTACTACAAGTCCGATGGCGCGCGCGCCGCACTCGAAAACAGCGACTGGATGCTGGTGCTCCAGCAAAAGCCCGAGACCATTGCCGATTTCCGCAAAGAAGCGCGGCTCGACATGGACGACCGGACCGAGACGCTGATCCGCAGCCTCAAGCGGTCGGGCACCGAATACAGCGAGATCTATCTGAAAGGTCCGGAGATGGAGGCCGTCGGACGGCTCGTGCTCGATCCGCTCTCGGCAACCATCTTCTCCTCCGATCCCGACACCTATGCCGAGATCCACCGCCATGTCGAAAGCGGGATGCCACTGGAGCGCGCGGTCGCGCTGGTCGCAGGTGTGGAAGGAGCTGCATAATGACGCTCGAAACCACCACGCTCGTAGACCGCGTCCCGCTCCCGACACCAATGACGGCAAGGCCTGATCGTCAACCCATCGACTGGCTGGAGCTGTTTCAGGGCACCTGTCTCGTTCTGATCGAAACTACAGGCTTCGCAGTTACCACGCTTCTTCTGGTCCTCGGCCTGCCGCTGTTCGTGTTTTTGGCTGTAGCAGGCTGGGACCTGGGATTGCTTTTCGCTCAGCTCGGCAACCTCGCCGACCATTACCACACCGCCGAACCGATCGCGCGCCGCTTCTTTGCGCAGGACCTCCAGATCGCATTCCTCATTGCCGCCGGAGGCCTTGCCTTGCTGCGCATGCCCGCCTTCCTGCGCCGTCTCGATCGCCGCCTCAATGAAGGAGACCCTGCCCATGTCTGATCAGGTCCACACTTCGCATTCGCTCGCTCTCAAACTGGTAGCCACCGCAGCCCTGGTTGCGGCGCTGCTCTGGGGCGCCTGGGTGACGCGCGAGATCGCCAGCTCTCCTGAGCAGCGCATCGTCACCGTCCGCCTTGCCGAAACGATCGGAACTTTTGTCGAAGAGGCTGCGCGCGCCGATGCCGATCCGGCGGCCGTCCAGGCCGCAAGCCTTGCCTACCTCCAGGCTGCGGAAAACGCGGTTGGCGAGATGGGGAACGATGGCCGCGTGGTGCTGATGGCCGAAGCGGTACTTGCCGGGGCCGCCGAGGACGCCACTCCCGAACTCGAACGCCGCATCGCCGAGAAGCTCGAACGCAAGCCACTCGAAGGTGGAGAGCAGCCATGAGACTGCCGCTCCGCCTGCGTCGCCCCTTGCTCCTGTCCGGCCTCGTCCTGCTGCCTTTTGCATGGGCACCGCTCGATGCTTTCAGCAAGGACCACGCCTTCCTCATCAATGCCAGCCCGAGCCTCCCCAACTGGGCGTTCTGGCTCGATCGTGACGCGCCCATCGCGCGCGGCAGCCTGATCTTCTTCGAACCGCCGCAAAGCGAGCTCGTCGACACACATTTCGGTCAAGCACCGCAAATGTTCGGCAAGCGCGTGCTTGGCATGCCCGGCGATGTGGTGCGCCACGAGGACGATGGAGTGTTCATCAATGGCAAGAAGGTCGCGACGCGGCGAGGTCACTCGCCTTGGCATTCCGCTCACGCGCGGTCCCGAAGGCGCGATACCGGACAATTGCTACTACACCGGAACGGGCCATCCGCGCGGGCTCGACAGCCGCTACGCAGAGATCGGCTTCGTCTGCCGCGGGCAAATCCTCGGCAGCGGGAGGGCGATCCTGTGATGCGTTCCCTCCTTCCGCTCGGCGCACTTCTACTCGCTGCACTCCCGGCCAGCCTGCAAGCGCGCGACTACGGCCAGCGCGGCGCGGTCTTCCCTGTCATCGAGCGCGACCTCTTGGAACAGATCCATTCGCGCCTCACCGCAATGGAAAAGTCGGGCGAGACTGCCCGTCTCAACCAGGAATTGAAGCGACGCACCATCGCGCGGGTCAACCGGCCTGACCCAGTCGGCGGCCTGATCCGCGCGAGCGAAAATCGCAGCTGGCCGTTCGATCCGACGATCACGCTTGCCGCCGATATCCGCGGCGCCAAAGGCGAGCTGATCCATGCTGCCGGAACGCGGGTCAATCCGCTCGACAGCGTCAAGCTGCGTTCCGACCTCCTGTTCCTCGACGGCGATGATCCGGCGCAGATCCGTTGGGCGCTGAGGCAGGACGCCAATGCCAAGCTGATTCTCGTGAAAGGCGCGCCGCTCGAGCTAATGAAGGCACGCCAGCGCCGCTTCTATTTCGACCAGGGCGGCAAGCTCACACAAAAGTTTGGCATTAAGGCCGTCCCCGCGCGGGTGCGCCAAAGCGGGCGAATGCTCGAGATAAGCGAAATCGCGCTGCCGCCCCGAAAGGCCCAGCCATGAGCAGCATCCGCGCCTTCCTGATCCTCGTTACAGCGGCATTGTCGCTCGCTCTTTCCTCACCGGCCTCGGCCGATGCCGGTCCGGGCAAATGCACCGGGCAGTTCGTCAATCCGATCACCGACATCTGCTGGTCGTGCCTGTTCCCGATATCTGTCGGCGGGCTCGAGATCTGGCCGAGCAATCGTCCCGATCCGGACAATCCCGACCTGCCCGTGTGTCTGTGCGGGCTCCGGCCCGGCATCGCGATGGGGTTCTGGGAGCCGGTGCGGCTTGCCGATGTCAGCATGAAGCCGTGGTGCTTCGTGAACCTCGGCGGGATGAAGCTTGATCCCGGCTTCGACATCGGCTTTCGCTCGATCTCGGGTCCTTCGGCGGTGGGCGGAGCAAGCCAGTATTATTCGAGCTGGCACGTCCACTGGTATGCCTATCCGCTGATCTATTGGATGGAGATCGTCGCCGATTTCCTGTGCCTTGAGCCCGGCTCGATCGACATCCTCTACATCTCCGAGATCGATCCGCTGTGGCAGGACAGCGAGCTCACCGCGATCATCAACCCCGAAGCGGTGCTCTTCGCCAACCCGCTGGCACTGGCCGCCTGCGCTGCGGATTGCGCGGCATCGACCGCCAACCTGCCACTCGACGAGATGTTCTGGTGCGCGGGTTGCCAGGGTTCGATGTACCCCATGAACGGCAATGTTTCGGCCTCGATCGGCCACGTCCAGGCCTCGCGGCTCGTGCTCTCGCGCTTCGCCTACAAGCTTCACCGCGAACTCGTCTCGTGGGGGACGATGGGATCGAAGGGCCTGTGCGGCAAGTACCTGATGCCGGTGATGCGCAAGCAGCAATACCGATTCCAGGCCACCAACCCCAACCCCGCGACCAAGGGCCGCTTCGCCTGCCCGCCCATCGGTGCTTCCACCACCTTCCAGTCCCCCGGACAGGTCATCCCCGCCATCGGCGAAGACATGGGATACCTCGTCTGGCGCAAGAGGAATTGCTGCGCATTATGAGAAACGCCTTCCCCCTGTCGTCGTTATCAGCCTGGCGACCGCCGCCGCTTTGCCGCCGCTTCGGCGCAGGAGAGTTCGCCCGAGCTCGATCTTGCCGAGATCCGCGCACGCGCCAGTGAGCATACTGCCGATGCCGAAGCGCTCGCCACATCGGTGAGGACGAAAGCCGATGCGCTGGCAGAAGACGCGCGCGCAGCACAGCAAACGGCCCACGCGAACCGCGCTGCCTATGCAGAAACGGCAGAGACGACTCCCGACACCGGCCCGCTCGATCTCGATGGCATGATCCGCGCCCAGGCCGATGCGGAAGTGGCGGCGATGGGCGAGACGCCCCGGTTCATTGCCTTTGCCTCGCTGGGAATGCCGGAACGTTCGCTCAAGGCGCTGGTTCGCGATGTCTCGAGAGCGGGCGGCGTCACCGTGCTGCGCGGATTTCCGCAAGGCGACAGCGTGCGCTTCAAGAATCGCAGCGCTGCCATCTGGAACGATGGCAGCGAAGCCGGTGCGCGCGGGATAGACCCGCGCCTCTTCCGCGCCTTCGATATCGAGGTCGCTCCGAGCTTCGTGATGATCGCGAGCGATTTTGCCCCCTGCGACGGGTTCGACTGCAGCGACATCCTGCCGCCGCACGACCGCATCGCAGGCAATATCAGCGTTGCCGAAGTGCTCGACACCTTCGCTTCGGGAGGCGGTCCGGGCGCGCAGCTCGCAGGCATGCATCTCCGCCGCCTCGAAGGAGAGCGGCCATGAAGTTCACACACTCCCTTCGCTTGGCATTGCTCGCCCTTCTCGCCGTCGCCGCGCCCCTTTCCGCGCAGCAGCAGGATGCGCGGGCGGACGGAAAGGCCTTTGGCGAAAGCCTGCGCGGCGAAGCGCAGGCAGCCGCCAGATCGCAGCCCGACCCATCCACCCTCCCCAACTACGACCGCAATGCCGTGCGCGACCTCGAGACGCTCGCCGACGATCCCGACCGGATCGAGAGCAATGCGGCGTCAGCGGCCACCGGACACCAAGGCTATCGCGCCATGCGCGACAGCATCGCCAACCGTGCACGCTTCGACCCGCAGGACATTGAAAACGTGATCGCGCGAAGTCTCGCGATCAACGAGACGCCGCTCGACTATACCAGCGGCATGGACATCTCCGGCGGCCAGGGCTCCTGCGTCCCGCTGCCGCCCGGCTCTGGCTCGGCGGGGACCTACACCGCGACCTGCAACACCGGCACGCGGATCGACCAGTCGGCGGGCCAATGCGCGGTGCCGCTCGTCGCCAACGTGACTCAGCGCCAGCAATGGCATTACCTCTGCAACGACACCGGCATCTACCAAGGTCTTCCGTGGTGCTCGGCCTTCGATGGCGGCTCGTGCCGCATCACCGGCTATCGCCCCGGTCTCTGCCTCCAGTGGTGGGACAACGGGTTCAACCGATTCTGCTCCGAGCCGGGCGATCCCGTCGCCGAGATTTCCTGCGATGCGCCCGATGCGCGCTTCACGCCCTATGCTGTGACCACCGACAGCACGGTCGATACCATTCCCGACGAGAGCCAGTGCACGGGCTTTGCAGACAATGGCGATTGCACGCTCGATGCAGAGATCTGCACCGATGCCGACCCGCAGACCCGCATGATCGATGGCGTCTCGGTCACCCGGCCGTGCTGGGAATGGCAGCGCAGCTACACGTGCACGTCGCGCGAAGCGGCAACCGACTGCTCGGATATCGAGAGCCAGGGAGCCTGTCGGTTTGTCCGCGACGAATGTCTCACCGAAGAAACGCCTTGCGAGACCTGGGAGCGCATTTACGAATGCCCGCTGCCCGATACCGACAACACCACGCAATATGTGTGCGATGGCGATGTCTATTGCATCGACGGCAGCTGCGAGACGATCGAGCGCACGGCCAATGACGAGTTCAAACATGCGGTCACCGCGCTCCATGCGATGGACGAAGCGCGCGGGCAGTTCGATCCCAATACGCTGACGCTGTTCCGCGGCACCCGAAACACCTGCTCATCCAAGGTCTTCGGCGTGCTCAATTGCTGCAAGGGCAAGGGTTTCCCGCTCATTCCGGGGATCAGCCTGCTGGTCGCGCTCGGCTGCGACCGCGAGGAAGTGCTGCTCCACCAGCGCGATGCGCAGGGGCTGTGCGCCTATGTCGGGACCTATTGTTCGAAGAAGTTCCTTGGCGTCTGCCTGACCAAGAAGAAGGCTTATTGCTGCTTTGAGAGCAAGCTCTCGCGCATCCTCCAGGAACAGGGCCGCAAGCAGCTCCCCAAACCGTGGGACAAGCCCAAGGAAGAGCAGTGCGAGGGCTTCACCCTCGACGAGTTCGCGCAGCTCGATCTTTCCCGGATGGATTTCAGCCCGAAGTCTACGCCGAGTTCTGAAGCCGCG
The DNA here is from genome assembly GCF_016704835.1 of Sphingopyxis sp. Taxonomy (GTDB): domain Bacteria; phylum Pseudomonadota; class Alphaproteobacteria; order Sphingomonadales; family Sphingomonadaceae; genus Sphingopyxis. The sequence goes on from NZ_JADIZJ010000009.1 coordinate 106,144, forward strand.
CGGTCTTTGACGAACCGGAACCAGCATCCTCAATCCAGCAAGTTGACGACTACTACACGCAAGGCATGACCCATCTCTATCGCATGGCGGCGCTGGCCCTGGGCATGACTGCTCTTCCCGTGACCTCAGCCTACAGCCAGGATCGGCAAGCCACCTCGTCAACCAACTCGGCCGATACGCTCTACTGCGAAGAGCGCAAGCTCGGCTATTGGTTCTACTGCGTGAAGCCCGTTCCCCAAGAAGAGCCGCAACAACCCGAAGCCGAACCGGTCCCGGCCAGCCAAGAACTCGACGCGATCACGTCCGAGCTGCGCGAGTTGAAGGCGCGAGCGATCCTCTATCCGACCGAGGCGAATGTCGCGGCCTATATTCGTTTCCAGCGCGCGCAGCTCGACCGCGCCTCTCTCTTCTCCGACGTCTGGCAACGCGCGATCTGGCAGGACCCCGAACTCGATTACACGCTCGAGCGGCCCGTCGGAGCGGTCGCGAAGAAGCAGTGGCAGGATGCCCGCAGCGCCGAACGGGACAGTCATGGCGACGCTCTCCGGCGCCACGGCCATCCTATTTTTTCAGCGCCACCCCTGGCCCATGCGTAGTGTAAGCCCCATCGTCAAGGGAGTCGCCGACCGCTGGCGCATCACTGTGCGCGCCATCTCGACCGACGGCGGGCCTTCGCGCCATTTCCCGGACTACAAGGTCGAGACCAACCAGCGCGCCAGACTCGGTCTTGAAGGCAAGGCCACTCCGGCGCCAGCGCTGGACGGCGTGATTCAAGCGACCGATCCCGTTCTGGTTATGGCGCGCCTCGGCCGACGAGCTCCAGAACCGCATCTACCTCACTCACCCTCGAAGGAAGCCGGACATGACTTCCGAAAATTCGCAATAAACGCGCTGACCCTCGCCGCTGCCAGCCTGGTCGCATCACCGGTCGCCGCCAACGTCGGCGACAGCATGGACAGGTTCATGGATGATATGGGCGCGGCGGCCAATGTCACCGGCCCGACCGCCTTCGAGGGCCAATCGGCGGGCTATTACAGCCTCGGCAATGTCTGGACGCGCTTCCCGCAAAAGACGACGAACATCGCCAATCTCCAGCTGCCCCGCGCCCGCGCGGGTTGTGGCGGTATCGACATCTTCGCGGGCTCCTTCTCCTTCATCAATGCGAGCGAGATGGTCGCGCTCGTAGGGCGAACAACGCGGTTGGTTCGCCTTCATCACAGATCGATACCGTTTGCCCCGAGTGCAACAAGATCATGCAGGAGTTTTCGCAGAAGGCGCAGCTCATGAATAATCTCTCGATCAACTCCTGCGAAATGGCGCAGGGTCTGGTCGGCGGCCTGTGGCCCAAGGGCGATCTCGCCGACAAGGCGATCTGCGAAGCGATCGGCAATTCCGAAGGCATCTTCACCGATTATGCCGCAGCGAAGCATGGCTGCGGCACGCGGGGGCAGCGCGCCTCGACCAATGAAGGCGCTGGCACTGACTATGCCGACGTCAATCCTGGCGTGCCGCGCAACTACACCTGGCACGTCCTGAAAAAGAGCGCCTTTTTCAATCCCGGCGGCACTTTCGACCGCGAGCTTGCCGAATACGCCATGACGCTTATCGGCACGGTGATCTATGTGCCGCCCAAGGACGATGAGCCAGGCAAGTTCGTGCCTTTCGCAGGCGATGCGTCCTCGACGCTCGTGAGCGCGCTGCTCGACGGGACGCAGGGCCAGACGGTGCGCGTGTTTCGCTGCGACGAACCCGATCTCTGCCTCAATCCGACATTCGAGCAGATGAGCCTTTCCAATGCCAAGGCAATCCGCCCCCGCGTGCGCTCCCCCATCGGCAACATGGTCGATGCAATCCGCACCGACACCTCAATCGGCAATGCTGAGAAGGAACTGCTGCAGGTGGCCTCGGTCCCCTTGTACAAGATTCTCACGGTGCAGGCCGCCTATGGTCGCGGCATGCCGACCGACGACCGCGACACGCTCGCCGAAATCGCCAGCATCGATCTGCTCTATGCGATCTGACCGGATTGTGTTGAAGCCGGGCGCTCGATAGCAAGCTTCATCGCCGCCGACGAAGCAAAGCTCGCGATATGGCGCGGCCAGGTCACCGGTGCGTTCGGGCCTCGTCCAGCAGGCGACCGGACAGGCCAAGGTCTCGGCGATCATGCAAATCATCGAGAAGACTGCGATGATCGAGAACGCGCTTGCCGCCTCGATGTCACCCTCGATGTCCGCCGCGCTCGACTGGTCGCGCGGGCTCCAGTCGCGCTCGATCATTCCTTGAGGCGAGCACCATGGTCGAGATCTTCACCACCGGCGGCGGCGAATACATCGTCAATGTCCTGAACGCGGTCGCCGCATGGACGGAATGCAGGCGGATACAAGAGCCTGATCCAGGTTGCCCTTGTCATGCGGGGTTCGCGCTCGCGGTGATCGTGGTGGCGTTCAAGCAGAACTGGCGCGCATGGCTCAATTGGTTCCTCGGCGCGACGCTGATCTGCATGTGCCTGATGGTGCCGCGGATGGATGTGCAGGTCACCGACCGGTCGTCCCGAGCCTCGCTCCGGCGACCGTTGCCAATGTCGCTCGGGCTCGCGCTGATGGCAAGCCCAGCCAGGCGGGGGACTATTTGACGCGTTCGGCCGAGACGGTGTTCGGGCTTCCTGATGATCTCAACTATTCGAAGAACGGGATGATATACGGCGCGCGGCTGCTCGAGCGACGCGGTCCCTGCCGATCCCGAATTCGCCGCCAATTTCGACGAGCATGTCCGCCAATGCGTGTTCTACGACCGCT
>NZ_JADIZJ010000010.1 GCF_016704835.1 Sphingopyxis sp.
GTCGTCGGGCGGAAGCTGCATCACCTCGCCGGGCGTTAGAAGCTGGCGAGCGGTCTCGGACCGCGACACCATCAGGTGCCCGAGCCACGGCGACAGGCGATGCCCGGCATAGTTCTTCATCGCCCGCATCTCGGTGGCGGTGCCGAGCGCGTCCGACACGCGCTTCGCCGTGCGCTCGTCGTTGGTGGCGAAGCTCACGCGGACATGGCAGTTGTCGAGGATCGCGTTGTTCGGCCCGTAAGCCTTCTCGATCTGATTGAGGCTCTGCGCGATCAGGAATGCCTTGAGCCCGTAGCCGGCCATGAACGCCAGCGCGGACTCGAAGAAGTCGAGCCGGCCGAGCGCGGGAAACTCGTCGAGCATCAGCAACACGCGATGGCGGTTGCCCTTCGGGGTCAGCTCCTCGGTCAACCGGCGCCCGATCTGGTTGAGGATGAGGCGGATGAGCGGCTTGGTGCGCGATATGTCGCTGGGCGGCACGACCAGATAGAGCGTCGCCGGCCGTTCGCCCTCCACCAGATCCGATATGCGCCACTGGCACGCCCGCGTGACCTGCGCGACGACCGGATCGCGGTAGAGCCCGAGGAACGACATGGCGGTGCTGAGCACGCCCCGAACGCTCGTTGTCCGACTTGTTCAGCAGCTCCGCGCCGCGCTGGCGACGACGGGATGCACGCCGGACTCGCCGAGATGCGGCGTCGCCATCATCGCCGCCAGCGTCTGCTCGATCGTGCGCGATGGATCGGAGAGGAAGGACGCGACGCCGGCCAACGTCTTGTCCGGCTCGGCATAGAGGACGTGAAGGATCGCACCGACCAGCAGCGAGTGCGACGTTTTTTCCCAATGGTTCCGGCGCTCCAGGCTGCCTTCGGGATCGACCAGCACGTCCGCGACATTCTGCACGTCGCGCACCTCCCATTGGCCGCGCCGCACCTCCAGCAGCGGGTTGTAGGCGGCCGACGCGGCGTTGGTCGGATCGAACAGCAGCACCCGGCCGTGGCGGGATCGAAAGCCGGCGGTGAGCAGCCAGTTCTCGCCCTTGATGTCGTGCACGATCGCCGAGCCCGGCCAGGTCAGCAGCGACGGCACGACCAGGCCGACGCCCTTGCCGCTCCGGGTCGGCGCGAAGCACAGCACATGCTCCGGGCCGTCGTGGCGAAGATAGTCAGCAGCGAGCTTGCCGAGCACGACACCGTTCGCGCCAAGCAGCCCGGCCGCCCGAACCTCCCGCGTCGTCGCCCAGCGTGCCGAGCCATAGGTCTCGGCGTTCTTCAATTCGCGCGCACGCCACACAGACATTCCAATGGCGACGGCGATCGACACGAACCCGCCCGACGCGGCGATGAACGCGCCGGTCTCGAATATCTCGGGCGCGTAGGCGTCGAACGAGAACCACCACCAGAAGAAGGCCGGCGGCGGATAGACGCGCCAGCCGAAGCGACGAACCAAGGCGGCCCCAGCTCGGGCTGATAGGCCCAAGGCCGCGGCGGTCCATTGCGTCGCGCCCCACACGCCTGCGAGCACGATCAGAAAGACGGTGATGATCTGGCCCCACAGGATTTTGGTCGCGGACATAGGCTGTCTCCTTCAGAGGCCGAGGCCGCGCTTGCGGCCCAAGACTAGGTCGATCCCGCCACCAGCGCGGACGACGCCGGACACTTGGCGGCCGAGCTTCTGTTCGAGCGCGCTGGCCCAGGGCACGAGACGGAAGCCCAGCCCGTCGTCGATCATGGCGAAGCGGCCGGACGCGAGGTGCGAGGCGCTGGCGGATAGGTGCCGGCGATCTTCTCGCCGGACGTGGTCGGGCGATAGGCAAGGCCCGGTCTCGCCCGCGATCTTCGCGCCAACTGCGTCCAGCTCGCGCTGCGCAGCGTGTCGAGCAAGCCGCGCTCGAACACCGTGCGTTCGCCATAGCGTCGCGCAAGCCCCTCGCGGACAAGTTGATCGGTGCGCGCGTCCATCGCCCGGCGCACCTCCGCGCCGAAGCCGCCGTCCGCGACACCCGTGCCACGCTCGATCAGCCGATGGTCAAGCCAGGTCGCGCCGGGCGCCTTCACCTGCGCGGCGATGTCGAGGTCCGATCGCGTGGCGAGGATCAGGGTGTGCTTCGGCTCGCCCGGCTTGCCTATAGCGCGCAGCTCGACGATCCCGCCGAGCGTCGGGCTTTGCTCCAGCGATTCAATGCCGGGCAGCCGCACATGATGGGTGCGGCCGTCCGTGCCGTCGATCACGGCATAGGCTGCGCCATACAGCTCGTCGTGCAACCCCTTGTCGATCAGCCGGCCGACGATCGGCTTGTCCGGCGCGCCGCTCACAACCGCGTAGCTGTCGAGCGGCCGGTCCTGCCCCCGTCGTTCAAGCGCCGCGCCGATCGTGCGGATGATGTCGCCGCGCGCGCCCAGCTCGCGCAGCTTGGCTTGCGCGCCCTCGGCGACCGCCCACTGTCCAGGCTCGCCTTCAGCGGCCAGCCCCATCGTCTCCAGATGCTGCAAGCGGCCGACCATCAACCGGCGGAGGCGCGGATCGTCCGGGCCGGGCCGCTCGGTTCGCAGGTCGATGACGCCCAGCTCGTCGGCCGCGCGGCCGATCTCGGTATCGAGCCGCGTCCAGCGCTCGGCAGCCACTTCGCGGTCGAGCGCGCGCTGCACTTCATGCTCAGGCTTCGGCCCAAGTTCGGCCTGCGCCAGCTCCTCGGCATGGGAACGCAGGTTGTGGCTGATATAGTCCCGCGCCATGACAAGATCGGTGCCGGTGTCGGTGACACCGCGCACGAGCAGATGGACGTGCGGGTTGTCGGTGTTCCAATGATCGACTGCGACCCAATCGAGCCGCGTCCCCAGGTCCGTTTCCATCTGTCGCACGAGATCGCGGGTGTATTCGCGCAGGTCGGTCAGCTCGGCCGCGTCCTCTGGCGAGACGATGATGCGAAAATGATGCCGGTCATCCTTGCACCGCTCGGCGAAACCGCGATCGTCGGCGTTGTCGCCGGCCGCGTCGAACATCCGGGTAGGCGAGCCGTCGCGGGTGACGCCTTCGCGCTTCAAATAAGCGACGTGCGCGGACAGCGGCGCCATGCGCCGGCCGCCGCGACTGCGATGGCTCACGGGTAGCGCCTTCACCATCACTCGGCGACCCGAACCGAATAGCCGGCTGCGGGCAAACGCGGTGCGTCCCCGGCCAAAACTGGATTGGCCACCTCGGCGCGGGCTGCCCCCGGTGCGCCGGCCGCCGCTGTGGATCGCCGCGACGCGCAGCACCTCGGCGACCAGGCCGCGGGCATTGCGGCCCTGCGCCTTGCTGCGCTTGGCCTTGCCCGGCCGGACGCGGAACTCGCTGTCCTCGCTCACGGCCGGGCCGCTTTCGGCCGAAAATGGCCTGTGGTGCCATTCGAGGCGCTGTTTTTGCTGGCTTTTCCCTTCCGCGCGGCACGCGCGCCGACCGACGCCCCCGCGTGAAGCCACGGAAAAGCCTTGGCTTTTCGGCGAAACGGGGTGCGGCTTATATCTTGCCCTCGCACTTCCCCTCTGCTTCCTGCCCTCCCGGTTCCCTTCTCGAATCCGGCGGCCGATCGTGAGCGAGCGCCGATCATTGCGGTCGGCCCGCGCGGGCGCGGGGGACGAACAAGGTATCCGCCTGCGTCTCCGGTGACGAAGGAGCAGCGCGCTCTTGCGCTTCCGCGGCGCGCGCCGCGACCGATCCCGGCGCATCGGATGTGTCGTCCGATTGCGCGGCAGACGGCGCGGACCCGCTGCCTGTGATGCGGACGAACAGTGCTGCACGACGCCAAGCGAAGCGGTCCGGCGGCGCACTCACCGCCGTTTCGACCGCACCAGGCGCCCCGACTACGGTTGTAAGCTGGGCGAGATATCCGACCGTCTCGGCGGGCAGCGGACGGCCGCGCGACACATAGTCGTCGTAGCGCCCCGGTCCCGCATTATAGGCCGCCAGCATCGCGCTCGCGTCGCCGTAGCGGTCGTGCATCTCGCGCAGGTAGGCCGCGCCCGCCATGATGTTGTCGCGCACGTCGAACGGGTCGGGGCCGAGACCGTAACGGGCGCGCAGCCCCGCCCAGGTCGCGGGCATGATTTGCATCAGTCCCATCGCGCCAGCCCGCGAGACGGCGCGCGAATTGCCCCGGCTTTCGACGCGCATGACCGCCCATATCCACGCTTCGGGAATCCCGAACCGCCGCGCGGCATCGGCGACATGACCGGCGTAGGGATGGGCTGCGGCCGGGGCGGCAAGGGGCGCTTCTTGCGCCCGAACCGTTCCCGGCGCAGCGCCACCGGACAGCAGGACGGCGGCAATCAATATGGCCGATCCGACTCCGCTTCGCCGCCAGCCTGCCAGCGTGCTCGCTGCGGTAAAGGGTTCGCGCAAAGCGCCGGCCTTCGGCCGCCCTTGACCTCCGCTGCGCGCGCCGGCCGGCCTTGGGCCGAGCGGGACGAAGGGATGACACGACTTTCCCGCAAACAAAGGGATGAACATGGATCGCACCGGCTCAGTCCTGCTCGCGCGACTTCGGCTGGCGGTTCCAGCGCAGCGACCAGGCCGATTTGTCGCCCGTGTTCTGGAACAACGCGGCGCGGATCGGCTGCGCGAAAGCGGGGTCGTCGATGCGCAGCGAGACATAATCCCCGGCGCGCTCGCCGGTCTCGTTCCAGCCCGCGCCGATCTCCGGGCCTTCGCTGTCGCCGCGATGGACGCGCCAGTCCGGCGCCTTTTCGGCGTCGGTCGGGTCGGCGGCAACGATCGAGATGCGGACGTCGAGCGTCACTGTCTCGATGATGCCTTCATAGCCGTTGGCGGTGCGGAAAAAGCTGCCGATCTGCATGGGAATGTCCTTTCGTTTGGTGGGGTGGATGCGGCGTCAGGACCGGGCGGCACGCCACGTCAGCGGCGCTTCGGGTGTGTCGCGGGTGAGGATCGGGATCGCGCGGCCGAGCACGGTCGAGGCCGGCAACGGCCCGAAATAGCGCCCGTCCAGGCTGTCGGGATGGTCGAGATTGAGAAGCAGCAGTTCGCCGGTCGCGAGCGTGCGGCAACCCTGCCACGCGGGCAGCGGACGGCCGATCCGGTCACGGATCAGAGCGGCGGCAACCACCCGCCCATCAACGCTGACCGTTACGCCAGTCCTGCAAACGCGCTTTCCCGCCTTGGCTGCGACATGCTTCAACAGCGGCACGTCGCGGCCGAGATAGCCGCGCTCGGCCAGCCACCGCGCCAGCGGCGCGGGCGGCGCGACGGCGACAAGCGCGCCAACGGGCGGATCGCTGTCGGGCTGTATACGATAGAGGCCGAGCGGTGCGCTCGCGCTGGCGTTCCAGACGACGCGCGGCAGCGGATCGGTGAGCGCGATGGCAGCGAACGATAGGACGAACGCTGACGCGGCGAAGGCTGTCGCGCGGAGATAGAATTGGCGCGTCATCCCTCGATCTCCCGGCGCTTAAGCCAGGCGCGATGACGCTCCTTCGTGTAGGGACGCGGGGCTTGTCCGGCAGCGATGCGGTTATGGACGTGTCGCCAATGGTCGGGAGCGGCGTCACACGGATCGACGCCGGCCGGTTCGGTCGCGTCGATCGCCGCGAGAACCTGACTGACTTTGGGCCAGCCCTCGATCTTGAGCAGGATGTCGCCACCCGGCCGCACGAACGGCAGCGTCGTGAACGGCTCGTCCGCGCCGACTGCGCGCACGATGTCGAGGCGCGAGACTACCGTGCCATAGTCGTTCGCCGCCCAGCGGACGAACGCGAAGATCGCGCCGGGCCGAAAGCGCACGATGCGACGGTGACGATCAACGATCTCGTCCACGGCGATGCGGCCGAACCTGATCCAGTGCTCGATCCGCTTTCCGATCCAGGTCAGTTCAACATGGGTCAGCCGTCGTCGGACGGTTGACGGTGACGGGTGGGTGACGGCGGGATGGTCATCGCCGACTCCGGGCGATCACCGAATCCGCGCGCGGCATGAGGTCGTCCTGCCCCGGATCGGAGGTCGAATGCTTAATGCCGATGTCGGCCCAGGCCCGCAGGTCATCGACCGAATAGACGACGCGACCGCCGATCCGGCGGTAGGCGGGGCCGGTGCCGAAATAGCGGTGCTTCTCAAGGGTCCGACCGGAGAGGCCGAGAAAGCGCGCGGCTTCCGGCGTGCGCAGGAAGCGGGGCGGCAGGTTGGTGGGCGTATCGGACAAGTGATGGCTCCTGCGGGCGGTGGCGGCAGGAGGCGTAATTGTCAGAATGGAAACGGCCGGGTGGGGTATGAAGATGTGCAGCTACGCGGATGCGACCACCCCCAAAGGGCGGGACCGGGAGGAGCCGAGTCAGCGAATGCGGAGCAGTTTGCGATAGTCGCCGTTCATCATCGCTATGCCGTCGCGGACCAGCCGCACCGCGAATGAGCGTGATGCCGACATCTTCCAGTCGCTCGCGGACAGCTTGGTCGCATCTTCGCGCCCCAGCTCGGCAGCTATCTGTCGATAGGTCGCGCCGCCATTGCGCAGGTCGAGCGCGCGGAGCATCAGGTCGAGGCGTGCCAGGCGGTAGGTCGTAAGCGGCCAGCCGCGTGGCAGCGGCCCCGCCGCCCGGCCGAACAGGCGGCGATGGAAGCGCAGCAGGCTCGCAATGCGCGTGATGAAATCCTTGTCGAGCGGGATAACGGCGGCGAGCGGCCGGCCAGGCTGCGGATCGCGCAGCCAAAGCCGATGCTCGCCGGCCGCGTCGGCGACGATGACGTGGCGTCCGTCGATGCCCGCTTCGTCGGCGAGCAGCGCGCCGAGCGCGTGCGGATCGACCGGGGCGGCGGTCTCGAATTCGTCCGGCGCGGCGTCGAGGATGACGGTGACGGCGGTCAGTTCCGGGCGCCAGATTACCGGGTCTGAGATCATCCGGCGCCGTGGCGAAAGGACAACCCCAGCGCCGCGCGAACTGCGTCTCGGCTGCGTTCTGCGCGACGGCGCCGCTCGCGATGCGCTGCTGCATCTGCGCATGTTCGGCGCGGTAAGTGCGGTTTCGCCGGAGAAACTCGGCGGCAATTTCAGCGCGCCCGAGGGCGTCGGGCAGTCCGCCGGCGCGCCGCTGGCGACGCCCTGGCGGCGTCGGCATTGCATCCTCCCAACCGCGCTTGGCGCGGATTCTAGGAGTCCAACATCTTCCGGTTGTCCTCGCCAGGATAGCGCAAAGACCGCGAACAACCGTGCAACGAGGGCAGCGAGAATGCTCCGAATTGGAGTTAAATCTTAACGGTTTAGCCGACTTTCGCAGCCAAGCAGATGCGCGTATCCGATCTCCGTCATCCACCGCGCGCGCGCAAGGTGGCTTTCGTGCATCGCCTTCGCGCGATCGGGCTCGGCGCCCACGTCGATGCCGAAGATTGTCGCGGCGGTCTCCTGCCAGTCGGTCCCGTCCGCCTCCGCATCGAGGAGGCGGAGATAGACCATCAGATGTCCCTCGTCATAGCTGGTGAGCTGCGGGGAATCAGGCGCTCGGTCATGAAAATGGTTGTTGCCCATCACTCTCACGTCTTGGCCTGTGTTAACCAATAGACCCTCGGCGAAGCATTTTCGATGCGCTTGCTCGGCATAACTAGGTGCGCAATCCGCATTGCTCGACAATCACTCACGGAGCTGCTGGTTTGCGGTGCGCCCCCGCAAACAGCTCCTGAACCCGTGATCAGGGAGTGGTAAACCGCGTTTAGTCGGCCCCTACGACCTTTAGCACCGGAGCGCCTGGACATACGTCGCAGGCTCCCCGACCGCATGGTCAAGGATTGCGGCGTCGTTTCGGCCGACACCAAACCGCTAAACGTGGGGCTACCAACCCCAGGCCGCCGCGTAGCGGCCCGCTGTCCTTTGGGACGGCGGGATTTTACCACTACCCAGCGCGAGCCGGCGCGCCAGCCCGGCGAGCGCGGCCATTGATCGCGCGGACTATGGGGCGCGCGCTGCCGCCGATCCGGTGCAGCGGATCGGCGCGAAATCGCAAGCCGCAGGGCCGGAACTCCGACCCTGCGGCGGCGATCTTCAGGCTGCCTTGAGGCGCTGCATTCCCTCGGCGAGCGTCCAGAGCGCGCGGTTCAGCGTCACATTCTGGTCGATGCCGTTGATCGCGCGAGTCTGTGCGCGGCGGATACGGCCCTCGGCGTTGCGCTTGCGGCCCTGCAATCCGCCCCGAATGACATTCTCCTGAATGACATTGAATGTGGTCCACAAGCTGCGGTCCACATCCTCGCGCCGGCGCGGCTCGATGATCTGCTCGGGCCGCAGCGGGCTTTCATCCTCTCCGTAGCGAGCGACAAGGCTAACCTCGCCGAGCAATCGCCGCTCGTCCTCGGAAAGCTGCATCGCTTTCATCGACTCGCTGGCGTCGATCAGTCGGGGGAAGTCCTCGGCAACGGTATAGACGCCCTCGATAATATCGTGCTGGATATTACCCTTGTGCGGCACGCGGACCTCCTCGAACCGCTCGCCTGCAATCATGCTGTTGGTGCAGACGAACCGCAGCATTCCGGCGAACATCTGATAAGCGCTCGTTCCGTCATGACTGTTCACGATGATGACTTCGGCGGCCTCGGGCTTGCCGATGCCCTCGTCACGGCGAAGGCGAAGCATGTGTTTCGCGTGGCCGTGGCGCGAACCGTCGCGCGGAACGGACTGCACGGCGAAGAACGGGAACCACCCTTCCCGGCGCAGCCCCTCCACGATGTCGATGGTGGGGACATAGACATACCGCTCGGAACGGCTGTCGTGCGCCTCGCGGGCGAAGATGGATGGGACGTGCCGATACAGCGCCTCATTGTCGAGCGGCTCCCGGCCGCTGATCTGATGGGCGTTGCGGCCGAACCGGGTGGCAAGCTGGTAGTGCATCTGAACCTCCTTGGGTCTGGGTTTCCGCGCAGCGGAGCGCCGCGCTGAAACCCTGCCCGTCGGCGAGACCGGGGGTGCAAGCGGAAAGCGGCTTCGCGGGGAACCGGCTGCACGGAACGCGCTCGCGCGTGGAGGAAGCTGGGCGGAAGCCGCTCCGAAGGGCGCTGGGGGCAGCGCCCCAAGCACCTCACAACATGCCGGGCCACTGGCACGTCCATATTATGAACTGGCGGGCCAACACATGAAGCGCGCCCGCTCGAGGGGAGCGGGGCGCCGTGCGGAGGTCAGCGCGACCAGATCAGCGCGTATTCGCCGGCGGTCTCGGTCTCGGACAGGGTGGCGTAGATCGGAGCCGCGAAGGTCGGATCGTCCAGCTTGACCGAGATGTAGTCGCGGTTCTCGCGGCTGGTCTTCTTCCATCCCGCGCCGCACTCGACCGTGCCGACCGCGAGGCGGAAATCGGGGGCCTTGTCGCTCTCCTTGTCGATCGGACGGAGGGTGGCCTTTGCGTTGAGGGTGAGCGTCTTGATGGTTCCGCTGAAGGAGCCGTTAGCCGCCTGGGTGAAGGTGCCGATGGTAGCCATGTCGAAGTTCCTTTTGCTTCGGGCCACGACCGCCGCGGCCTCGATGGCGATCGGTGAAGGGGGGATGATCGGACGCGCACCGCTCGCGGCCGGAGCGCAGCGGAGGATGGCGACGCGCGGCTTTTTTGTTTCGCGATGCAAAGCCGAAGGCGGCGGAAAAAAGCCGCGCGGTGCCATTGCGTCAGGCCGATCAAGGCGAAGCCGACCCCGGTTAGATCAAGCCAATCGAGAGGCCGCGCGGTTGTCGCCGAACCGGAAATTCTACGCTGTGGCTATGACGGCATTGTCAGCGGCGGCATTCGCTTCTTTGCTGGCCCGCGCCGGATTACTTCGCAAGCAATCCTTCGCCGAGATGGCGGGGGAGCAGACGCCGCCGACTCTCTGCCTGCATGTTCGCCGAGATCCAGCGCGAGGCTGGAATAGAACGTCGCTCACCGTCCGCATCATCGTCGCCAAGCGATTCCGCCGTGCGGGTCCGCAACATCACTGGACGAATCGCGCACCAGAAACGCAGCGGTCGATCCACCGTCAGCACGCCGCCCCGCGCCCTCGGAGCGGGGTGCCTTTGCCAAGGGAGCGGCCGCGCCCCAACGGGCGCGGCCGCGATTTTCGCCGGTCACAATGGAAGGCCGGGACCGCTCACGCGGTCCCCGACCCGGTGCCGCTATTCGGCGGCGACAGCATAGACGCTTCGCTATCCTCCACTTCGGGCGGCTGCTTCACGCTTTCCGTGTCCTCCGGCTCCACAGGTGCGGGGTCCTCTTCCGGTTCGGGCGTCCGCAACGCGACGGGAAGCCAGCCGGTCCCGGAAAGAAGCTGCTCGGCGGCCTGCGCCATGTCCGGCTTCTTCATGTCCGCGATGCGGCGGGCGGCGTCCTCGGACACGCCTTCGGCCACGGCTTCCACGATATGCACCTTGGTGACGCGGCCAAGGTAGCTGTCCACGGTGGGCGTCCAGTCCTTCGCCATGTCCAGCGCCAGCGCGGTCGCCAGCCTGTCCGCCGTTTGCAGCGTCCGGGGCTTGCGATCCCACGGCAGCCGCAGCGCGTTGACGGTGCGAGCCGCGCAATGCGCCAGCAGCGCAGTCCGCTTCGCCTCGTCCAGCCCGACGATGAAGCCCCACAGGTCCGCCACGTCGCGCGGCATCCGCTCGGCCCATGCCTCGTGCTGCTCGCTCGCCCGCGCGGCCAGCGGCGTATCCTCGATCCCGTCCGCATGGCTCCCAAGCGGCGTCACGGTCGGACGAACCTCAAGGCAACCGGCCTCGCATAGCTGTAGAACAGTTGCGCGGTGAGCGTGTGGGTCAAGGCGATCAGCGCCAGATCGGGCCGTTCGCCAAGCGCCACGCGAAGGGCCAGCGTCCGATGGGCGGACAGGTCGCGGGTGAGGCTGTCGGAAATCGGCTTGCCCGGTTCCTCGTCCTCGTCGCCGTCCTCCGGCTGCTTGTCGTCGCCCATCTGCGGCTCGGTCGCATCGCCTTCTTCCGGCTCCGGCTGGGGGTCCGCCAGCGCCTCGTCCTCGGCCCGAACGAAACCCGGCTCGATCCTGACCGTGCCATCATGGTTTAGGACCACGAACGCGCCGCCGTGGGCGATCACGTTGGCGTCGTAGGCGTAGCGCTTGGCCGAAATAGCGTCGATCTCGTCGGACACCGCTTCCAGCTTCGCCGCCACGTCCTCGGGCATCTCGTCATAGGACGAATAGCCTTCGGCAAGCTCATCGTGCTCGGCGGACAGGGCCTCCAGCCGCGCCTCGTCCTCGTCGGACAGAGGAACCGACCGCGGATAGAAGCGCCGCATCCCGTGGGCATGGGGATAGTCGATATGCGCCTCGGCCCATTTCCAGCCCTCGGCCTGAACCTGCCCGGCGACCTCCACGCAGCTTCTCGGCGGCGAGCATATCGAGCAAGCCCGCATCCTCGAAGAACCCGCCCCGGTCCTCGCTGAACAGGTCGCGGATGATGTTGCCGCCCGCCTCGACATAGGCGTCCGCCCCGACGAACAGCGCGCGCCGGTCGGTCGCCGGAACATTGCTCGCGGTCATGTCGCGCCGGATGATCCACGGCTCGCGGTTATGATGCAGGTTGGCGAACACCTGCTCCTGCCGGTCATGGTCGTCGGTGATGGCGAAGGCCATAAGCTGGTCCAGCGTAAGGCCGTCCTCGCGATAGACCTGCAACAGCTTCGGGCTGACAGCGCCAAGGCGAAGGCGCTGCTTCACCACGCCCGCCGACACCCCGAATCGCGCGCCGATCTCCTGCGCGCCCCATCCCTTGCCGTCCGCAAGCTCGCGGAACCGCTCGAACTGGTCGGCGGGGTGCATCGGGGTCCGGGTCACGTTCTCATCCAGACTGATCTCGGACGGATCGTTGGCGGTATCGAGCCAGCAGCGAACCGGCTCGGATTTCTTGATCTGCTTGCGCTTGGCGCGCAGCAGCATCGCCAGCCTGCGGCCCTCGCCAGAGGTGACGAGGTAATAGCCGGTCGGCGTCCCGTCCTCCTTGGTCTCCGGCTCGACGACAAGGTTCTGGATCAGTCCCTTGTGCTGGATCGAAGCGGCCAGCGCCTCAATAGCGGCTTCCCCGTGCGGCACCTTGCGCGCGTTCTTGGGGGACTTCTTGAGCTTGGCCAGCGGCACGAAAATCTCAATGCCGGACACAGGCTCGGCGGCTGCGGCTTCGGTCACAGCGTTCATCACACTTCTCCTTCAAACCACACTCACCCCGGAATGGGGTGGGCGGCGAAGAAGCGGACCGGCAGGCCCGCCGGCGGAGCCGGGCAGCATCCGAAAGGACCGGAACGCAGAGGAGGTAAGCGCGCCCCGCGCGCGTTGCGGCCCGGCGCGGCGGGCCTAAAGGGAAGCGTCGCCTACCCCACCGACGGGAGAGCTACAGCAGCGCGATCGGGCCGGCGCAGCCCTGGCCCGATCTCCGCAGCTGGAAAGAACCGCAATCCGCAGGGCGGATTGACCGACCGGCGCGCCAGCGCCGCCCCGCCATGCTGATCGTCACCCGGCAGGGTCGAAACCCGTCAGGGGTTCGGTTGGGGCGCAGCGGAGATAGAGCGGCGGTCCCGCAGGGAGGCGCCAAATTCCCGGCGGCAGCAGGTCCAGAAATCGAGACCCAGTTCAGAAACGCAATGGTCTGAAAGCCGAAGAAGAGGACGGAACCGCCCTACGCCGCGATCGCCCGAAGTGCCTTATCCATCGAAAAGTTTCCCGTCGTGCCGTCTTCGAACGTCACGCCGAAACATCGCGTGGTGGCCGGGGCCGCGATCATGCACGGGATAGAACGAAGCTGGCGCTGACGGCAACGGCCAGTCGGTCTTGGCGCAATAGGCGACATAGGTGGCCTGAATATCTGCGAACTCGTTGCCGGAGAAAGCCTGCTTCAGCTCTTGGCCGTTGAGGATTTCCGCGAAATGCTCCTTTGCGGCGGTGACGGTCGGGAATGTCCTTCCGGTGCTGAGCGTCACTGATTTTGCCATCACAGTCTCCTGTAGTGCCTCTGCAAGCGAGTCTGACCCTTCTACTGGCGACTACACGCGCGGCGTAATGCGTGCTGCGGTTCGGATGTCGGCGATCTGGGTGCCGAGGGCCTGAAGGTTTTGACGCATATCGTTGAACACCGGCTGTTCGGCGTCGGGATCACTGATGGTCACGATCACCGTAAACGGCACGCCTTCTTCGGGCATGATCTCGCCCGCCCGCGTCAGATATTCGACGAAGAGACGCCAGTTCGATGATGGACCCACTCCCTGCGGGAAGGTTTTCGCCAAGACCTTCACCGGGCTCCATTTGAGATCGTGCTCGATGCGCTCCGCCTCGATCGGAGGAGCCTCCCGCCGTGACGGGAGATAGAGCGGCTCAAGCCGCCCCTTCCACCCGCCATTGGCCTGTTCCTGCTGCAAGACAGCGTTAATGTTGACGCGCACGAACTCCGATCCGAACCGGGCATCGAGCGGGGGCGTGGAGACGAGCGTAATCTTCGCGCGGCCACGGCACTTGCCTCCGGGACCGACCAGCGACGCCGGCCACTGGAAACGGAAGTTGATTTGCTGGTCCCGTTGGATGCGCGACGCGAAGACGAGAGTGATTGTGTGGTCACCCGTTTCTAGGATGCGGTCGGCCGAAGGCGGCATTCCGAACCCCGCCATATGCTTGGCGATCGGCGCGAGTGCCTTGACCTGCAAAGGAGTCGGCATTTCGGCATGATGAACGAGCAGGCCGATCAGGGTTTCACGCGAGACCTCACCCTCAATGGCGTGATCCAGGACAGCGGCCGTCTTCGCTGCAAGGGGCGCGGCATAGCTAGTCCCGCAGCCATCGACGATGATCCCATCCGGCAAGATCGAGAAAAGCCCGTGGCCGAGTTCAGGGTGCTGGGAACCCGCGCCACCGATGTGCGCCAAGTCGGGCTTGACGCCAGCGCGAAGTCCCGGGCCACGTCGGCTGTAGCGCGTCGGTGCGAATGGAAGGCACCCGTCATGGCCGGGCGGGTTTAGAGCCGCCACAGCGACATTGCGCGCGCTCTCGGCCGGCGTAAGCAGACCATCGTTGCGGGCGGTGGCGAGGTTGGCGAGCGCGGCCGTGGCATCGGCAGGCCATTCGGGGCGAAGGTCTTGCTGCTGTATGTTGCCGGCCGAAATGAAAACGATCGCGTTGTTGCTCTCAGCGATCTGATCGAGCCGCGCTGCGTGGGGACTGTAACGATCTGGCGCCGCCGGCTGAAGAATATTCAGGCTCATGTTGAACACGCGCACCCCATGTCGAGCGCGGGCGTCCGAAATGGCTGTCTCCATTTCATCGAAGAATTGCGGCAAGCCATCAGGATAATAGGAGGCGAAGGCTCCGGCTTTGCGTTCGTTCGGGAAGACTGCGACGTCGACCAGCTCCGCGCCGTCGGGCTCAGGGCAAATTTCCGCGCCGTTAAGCGCACCTCCCACCGCAGCCAATCCGCCGATGAACGTCCCATGCGCAAGGTCGGTATCTTCTTCCGCAAGAACGTCCCACCGATCGATGACCCAGTCTGACAGCGCTTCGCCGATTCCGCCGTCGATGATCCCGAGCCGAGGATGACTGCGGCGGCTGTCGCGGGCGGGAATGGTGACATCGGCAGGCCGCGCGCGCACGATAGGCGTGCTGACGGCCCGCACGACAATGCCTGGCAGTTCGATCCGGCGCACAAGCGGATGGCTGTCAAGGAAGGCGAGCAGCCGGGCGTGGCGACTCACGTCTGGATTGAATGCGACAAGCTCTCGCCGCCGCTCGCTGACCGGGGCATCATTCAGCCGTAGAACCGGCTGATCTCCAGACTGATCCAGTCGGACAGAGAGGATCGGCTGTTTGTGGCGACGGTTCGGCAAGCGTTCGACTGCGAGGCCGCGATCCAGCGCGGCGAAGCCGGCAACGAAGCTCTCGACAAGGCGCCGATGGCTCGGGTCGAGGCGGTCCCACTCCGAGCGCGGCGGCGGGCTGTCGAACAGTTCGACCTGATAGCTGCTGCCGGTCATCGGATTGGAGAGCCACGCCACAGCCTCATCGACCGAGAAGTTGCGCCGATCGCTCGGCCCATAGAGTTCGATCCGGTCAATGGCGCCGGTCTCGCTCTTTCGGGCAGACGGATAAGGTTCGTCCTTCTGCTTCTGCTCGTTGAAGCGCATTTCTGTGTGGGTTTCGGCCTTTGCGATCTCCGCGGCCACCTGGCGGAGCGTGCCGGGTCGGGCTTCGACGAGCATAACCCCGAGATCTCCGGCGCCAACGACAGGAGTGCGATCGTGCCGAAACAGGCTGGCGATCGGGCGATGGCTCTTGGCCCAAGCCTCGCGACGAAGGATGACCTTTACGAAGCCGACATCGCCTTGTGCTTGGGCGCTGAGAACGCCAGCAATCGTGTCGACCTGGCTCATCAGCGCGGCGCGGTGGGCGGTGAACTCGGCATCGCGGTGAGCGAAAAAGTCCTTCCGGCCGCCTCCGCCACCAGCGTCGCGCGCCTCCTCATAGTTTTCAGGATTGAGGACGATCTGAATGGGACTAGCCATTTAGCGTCTCCCCATCACCAGACTTGGCCGCTCGGCCGAGTTGACGGCTGACCGTCGATTTATCTTTGCCGGCAATCTCGCCGATGTCGGCCATCGAGAAGCCGAGGATCGGATCATCTCGCATGGCCCGAAATAGATTGCTGGAATCGTCGAACAGCAGCGCGCGGCGTTCACTTTGCACCCGAGCCGCGTTCAGCGTGGCGAATTGGCGGAGCGTATCGAGTAGCCCGCGCTTGTCCTCCTCGCGAACGGTGGTGGCCTTCTTATAGGTGCGCACGAGAGACTCGATCTCAGCGCCGGTCGAGCCTCGGTGAACCATGCGATCAGGCGCAAATGGATGTCCGGGGCTTTTACCGGCGGCATGAAATGCGCGGCGATCGCCTTTCGCATCTCGAAGTCGGGCTTGGGAATCTCAAGCTGAACCTCGAAACGCCGCCAGACGGCCGTGTCCAAGAGTTTCGGGTGATTGGTGATGCCGATCGTGAAGCCGACATCGCGGCGCGTATCGAGATTCTGCGAAGCGCGTTCACGACGCGCTTGATCTCGCCAACTTCCTGCGGATCGTCCCGAACTTTCGCGATCGCATCGAACTCGTCGAGCAGAAGGATGCAGCGGTGGCGGTTCGCGAAGGCGAACAGGTTCCCGATATTGCGTGCGGTCGTGCCGAGGAACGACGATACGAGCCCGTCCAGCTTCACCAGCACGACGGGAAGATCGAGCTGTTGCGCGATCCAAAGCGCAAGCCTGGTCTTTCCCGTCCCCGGAGCACCGTAAATAAGACAGGTCTTGGAAGGCCGAATGTCGATTTCCGACAGTGCGTCGAAGTTGGCCCATTCTTCGATAATGGTCTCAATGGCGTTACTGACGGTCGTGTTGAAGAGCGGCGCGGTCGGTTGAATGTCCGCCGGAAAGAGAATCTCCGCCAACGGCGCGGCTGTCTCTCGGTCGACCGGAACAGGCGTGTTCCGTGTCAGCGTCTCACCAGAGAGCTGCGCTTTGGACCGCTCGATCCGGCTCGGCGAAAGCTCCTTCGTCCGATCGGCGGTCGTGAGGATGCTGGTCAGAGCGGCGGACTGCTTGGATTCCCCATCCTTAGCCAGCGCGTCACGAAGTCGCTCGACCTGCTTGCGCAGAGCGGGTGAAGCGTCGGCCATTGCCGCGCGACAGAGGGCTTGGATGATCGAGAAATGGTCCATAAGCGATTCCCAGTGGCGCGTTGCACGATCACGCCAGTATGATGCATGTATATGGCTTTGCGTTGCATATCAATAGGTGTATGGTGCGAATGTGAGGCGTTGTGGTGCATGGTGCCAACCGGCCGCTGCAAGGAGGATGAGATATGGTGCTGGCAGAACACCGGGGGATCGTGCGACCGATCGATGCTTGGTCGACAAACAGATCGTTACGATCGTGTGGAGCGCGGCGGGCGACTCGCAATGCCCGCGATTTCGTCGATTGGCGGACCACGGTGGTCGATCCGTGGGGCGAAGCATGACGCCCGCCGCCCCACGTCCCTATCTGCGCTACGCCGCGATGAAGCATTTGTGCGAGGTGTGGACACGCGGCAGCGTGCCGAGATGGCCCTTCCTCGCAAAGTCCGTCGCCGCACGCCTCGTCGCTGGGCCGAATGCCCGGATGACCTGCATGACTACACCAACCGCGTCGCGCCGCGCCGGGCTTCGCGCCGGCCGCGCGAGGATGACGGGCCGATTGTCGTCACCGACGACTGGCCGGAGCAGGTTCCGATCGGCGACGCCGAGCTGCGCGGTCGAAGGCCATATGCGACACGAGCTGGACAAGCTGTTCGGACCGTTGCCGTGAAGTGAGGAGTGAAGCGTCATGACCAGCGCCGCCCTGCGACGAGATGAGGATGAGGCGCCGGTCGTGGCCACCGCCCGCGCCGCGCTCTACCTGCGGGTTTCCACCGGCCGCCAGGCCGAGAGCGACCTGTCGATTCCCGACCAGCGCCGCCAAATCGAAGGCTATTGCCTGTCGCGCGGCTGGGAGGTCGCGGCTGAGTTCGTCGAGCCGGGTAACACCGCCACCGACGATCGCCGGCCGGCGTTTCAGGCGATGATCGACGCGGCGATGGTCAAGCCACCGGCATTCAACGTCATCCTCGTCCACAGCTTCTCGCGGTTCTTCCGCGACCAGTTCCAGTTCGAGTTCTACGTCCGCAAGCTGGCGAAGAACGGGGTGAAGCTCGTCTCGATCACGCAGGACTTGGGTGATGATCCGATGAGCGTGATGATGCGTCAGATCATGACGCTGTTCGACGAATACCAGTCGAAGGAGAATGGCAAGCATACGCTGCGGGCGATGAAGGAGAACGCCCGCCAAGGCTTCTGGAACGGCGCGCGGGCGCCGATCGGCTATCGCGTGGTTGCGGCAGGCGAGCGTGGCGCGAAGATCAAGAAGAAGCTGGAAATCGACCCGCTCCAGGCCGAGACAGTGCGGCGCATCTACCGCATGGCGCTCAACGGCGTCGATAACAAAGGGCCGATGGGCCTCAAGTCGATCGCCATCTGGCTCAACGAGAACAACATCCGCACTCGCGATGGCGGGCGCTGGGGCTTGGGCGCGGTGCATCAGGTTCTCACCCGCACGACCTATGTCGGCCAGCACCGCTTCAACACCCGCGATCACAAGACGAAGACACCGAAGCCGGAGAGCGAGCACGCCGTCATGGAAGTGCCGGCGATCGTGTCGGAAGCCGAGTTCGAGGCCGTGCAACGCTCGCTCTGGGCGCGCAGCCCCAAGATGATGGCGCCAATGGCGGTGGGCGGCCCGACGCTGCTCACCGGCATCTGCTTCTGCGCGTGCTGCGGCGGCGCGATGACGCTGCGCACGGGCACTAGCAGCGTCGGCCGCGAGTATCGCTATTACACCTGCTCGACGAAGGCGCGGCAGGGTGCGACCGGCTGTCCGGGCATCACCGTGCCGATGGACCGGCTCAATGAGGCGGTGGTCGATCATCTCGAAGCGCGGCTGCTCGACCCGGCGCGGCTCGAAGCTCTGATGGATCAGATCCTCGAACGCCGCGACGAATGGGTGAACCAGCGCCGCGAGCGTCGCCGATCTTGAGCGGCGGGCGACCGAGGCCGAAGCGAAGCTCAAGCGACTCTATGATGCGATCGAGAACGGCGTCATCGACGTGAACGATTCGTCGCTCAAGGATCGCATCGCCGAGCTGACCGCGACTCGCGATCAGGCCAAGGGCGATGCCGAACGCGCGCTGGCGCATATCGTGAAGATCGGTCCGGCGATCACGCCGGACAGCCTGCGCGCCTTTGCGACCGCGCTGCGCAAGAAGCTGCGGAACGACGACGGGACGTTCGCCCGCGACCAGGTTCGGGCGGTAGCGCAGCGGGTCGAAGTGGTGAGCCGGAAGGAGGTCCGCATCCGTGGTCTGCGGAGCGAACTGCTCCGAACGCTAACCGCCGCCTCTGGCGTAGAGGCGGCGGTGCTAGGCGTTCGTGCCTTTGAACCGAAATGGCGCGCCCGGCAGGATTCGAACCTGCGGCCTGCGGATTCGAAGTCCGACGCTCTATCCAGCTGAGCTACGGGCGCCCGGCTGCGCGAATAGCGTGGTTTGCGCGGGCTGCAAAGCGGGTTAAGCAGCGTGCCGATGTCCGAATCCGACGCTCCTTCCACCGACCCGCGCTTGTCAGCGCGTCGAGTGTTAAGCACTTTCGCCATTACGACCTCGTGATGGCCGCTTTCGTCGCGGTGCTGCTGCTCAGCAACATGATCGGCGCGTCGAAGCTGTCGATGGTTGGCGGTTGACCTTTGGCGCAGGCATCCTGTTTTTCCTGATGAGCTACGTCATCGGCGACGTGCTGACCGAAGTCTATGGCTATGCCCGGGCGCGCAGGGTGATCTGGGCCGATTTCGGGCCGCTGATATTCATGGCGGTCATGAGCTGGGTCGTGCTCGCCATGCCCCCCGCGCCAGACTGGTGGTGCAGCGGGACCGAGGCGCTGACGCTGAAAGCCGGCGAGGCCAGTGGCAGCGGCGCGGTGTGCCAGGCGACCTATGACAGCGTATTCGGCAGCGCGTGGCGTATCGTCCTCGCGTCGATCGTCGCGTTCTGGGCCGGTGAGTTCGTCAACAGCTACGTCCTGGCGCGGATGAAGGTCGCGACGGGCGGGCGCTTCTGTGGATGCGCACGATCGGATCAACGATCGTCGGCCAGGGATCGACAGTCTGATCTTTACCCCATCGCCTTCCTCGGTATCTGGGAAACCGAGCAGGTGCTGCTGGTTATGGCGACGAACTGGGCGATGAAGGTCGCTTGGGAAGCAGCGTTAACCCCGCAACTTATCTGGTCGTGGGCGCGTTGAAACGCCGCGAAGGTGTCGATGTGTTCGACGAAGGCACCGACTTTACGCCATTCGCTGCCAAGGTTTGATCCATGACATTGATTGAAATCGCCTCGCTGTTCGAGGAACGGAAACTTTCGATCATCGAAGCGAGCGGCTTAGGCGATGCGTTGCACATCTATTTCGGGCTAGCGCTGTTTCTTGCCGTCCGGCCCGCATGGCGGTGGCGCGGCGGTTGGCTTGTCGCATGGTTTGCGGTGCTGGCGATGGCCTGCGGTGGCGAATGGCTCGACATGACCGCCGAACATAGTCGCTCGACGATCCAGCCCGATGCGGCGCATTGGCACGACATCTGGAATACGATGTTCTGGCCCACAGTGCTGCTTGTCATCGGGCGCTGGCTTCAGCCGAAAGCGAAGTCCGCGGTCGACGCGCCGACCGATTTGTCAGGCGAGGACGCCGAGGGCCGCCTCGAACAGGCGTAGCCCGTCGGTGCCGCCATGCGCGCGGTCGATCGCGCGCTCGGGGTGCGGCATCATGCCCAGCACATTGCCGGCGTCGTTCAGTACCCCTGCGATATCGCGCGCCGAGCCGTTGACGCTGTCAGCGTAGCGAAAGGCGACGCGCCCGTCGCCTTCGATGCGGTCGAGCGTTGCGGCGTCGGCGAAATAATTGCCGTCGTGATGCGCGACCGGAATGTTGATTTCTTCACCAGCGTTATAGCTCGCGGTGAACAGCGACTGGCTGTTTTCGACCCCAGCGGCACGGGGCGGCAGACAGTTCAACCCGGCGTTGCGCATCAGCGCGCCAGCAACTGCGCTTCGGTCAGCACCTGGAAACCGCTGCGACACGCCGAGCACCGGGACGCCGCGGCCTGCGGCATCGGCGACCGCGCGCAGGATCGGCGAGCGCGCCGCCATTGCGCCCGAAACGCAAATAGTCGCCATAGAAAACCGCCGGGCAGCGCGATGAACTCGGCGCCATCGGGCAGGTCAGTGTCGCGGTGCCACACCATCGCGGGCGCGCCACCAGTGACCCGTCTTAGCGCGACGGCCATGTCGCGGTCGCAGTTGAGCCCGGAAAGACGACGATAACGGCGGTCTTGCGGCTATGGTCTTTAGGGCGCTCGATGCGGTAGTTTTCGATCACCATATTGGCGAGCAGCTTGGCGCACATCGCATCGAGATCGCATCGTTTGTCCTGGTCGGCGACGTCGAGTTCGATGAAACGTCTGGCGCGGACGTCGGCGACGCTGCCGAAGCCCAGCCCTTCGAGGGCATGGTGGATCGCCTTTGCCCTGCGGATCCAGAACTCCCGGCTTGAGTGTCACATAGACATTCACTTTCATGGGCGTCGACCTTTGTAAGCGGGGGTGCGGGAGGATGGGCGCGCCTATGCCCGCGAATCAACTTCCGGGCAAGGGGTTGCGCAGCCTAAAAATGTCACTGTTCGAATTGCGAACCAGTCGCATCTTTCCTGTTGCGAATCCCCGCACTATCCCTACATCATGGTTGCTGAGAAGGATCTGCACATGGTCGTCTGTGTCTGCAACGCAATAAGAGAAAGCCAGCTGCGCGATGTCGCGCGCGATGGCCAGTTGCGCTGTGCCAAGGCAGCTTACGCACAATTGGGCCGCAAACCCAAGTGCGGCCAGTGCCCGCCTTTCGCCTGCATTATCATCAGCGCAGTCGCCGCCACCGCCTGATTTTCTTGGTTTTCGCCATTTTGACCTTGCTTGATGGGGCCCGCGCTTATAACGCGCCTATCCTGATTCCCGAGACAAAATGGCAGGAACGACACCATGAAGGGCGACGGAAAAGGTCATCGATTTTCTTAACGAGGCGTCAAGAACGAGCTGACCGCCATCAACCAATATTGGTTGCACTATCGCATGCTCGACAATTGGGCGTCGCGCGCCTCGCCAAGTTCGAACGCGAAGAGTCGATCGACGAGATGAAGCATGCCGACCAGCTTGTTGATCGCATCCTCTTTCTCGGCGGCCCGCCCAATTTCCAGATGCTCGGTCGGCTTCGCGTCGGCGAGACCGTCGAGGAAATCCTGAAGGCCGATCTCGCGCTCGAGGAAGAGGCGATCCCGCTGCTCTAGGACGCGATGGCGCACAGCGAAAGCGTGCGCGATTATGTCAGCCGCGACCTCTTTCGGGTCGATCCTGGCCAGCGAAGAACATCATGTCGACGAGCTGGAAAAGCAGTTCGAGATGATCGAGCGGATGGGGATCGAGAATTATATTCAGCTGCAGTCGAAGCCGTCGGGCGAAGAGATCGGATCTTCGTCATCCGGCTTTCGCCGGGATGACGGATCGGGCAACATCGACGGATCTGAGGGGCGCTTCCGAGCGCCTCTTTTTGCTTGTATTTGCAACTGTTTCTCAATAGCAAGATGAGGCAGTCCCTCCTGCCGGCCGCCGCATCTTAAAGATGCGCTTCAAAGCGGCCGGCATCCTTTCGAACCGGAAGAGGCGGACCACTTGGACCGGGAGGACGACACCATCATGCAAAGCAGCGCTGATCCGCCAATTGAGCGAGCAACCCGGGTGCGCGATCTCTCGGTCGAAGCCGCACAGGCGGTTCTCGCGCCCGTTACTGCATCCCCGCGCCGCCGCAGCGAGCGCGACCCGATCCCCGAACTCGAACGGCGCTGGGGCAACATCCTGGCTGCGCGGCGCTATCGCCTCGTGGTCGAAGGATCGGTCTTCGCGTCTGGCCGGACCCCTTTGTCGTCGCCCCGCCCTGCTGCCCGCGCATCAGTTTCTGACGAGGCGCTGCTTGCGGCGATGGTGAGCGCTGCGGCGCAGCGCGACCGGCCAGTTCGACTTTGCTGACCGCCGAGATGCTGGCGGCGACGCGCGCGAGATGATCTTCGCCGCGCTGGAGAATTTCATCCGTGCGCAAAAGCCGGAGCGGATCTAGCATAGCAAAAATGGGAGATTACCCATTGCCGTTATGAGTAGGAAACCGACCGTCTGAGAAGTTCGAATCATCGGACTTGATCCGGGATCCACGGCGACAGCGCAGCTATGGATCCCGGATCAAGTCCGCGATGACGATAAGGCGAATATCCTCCGTCGCGCAGCGATGGGAATGATAAACGGCAGCATCGGTCGTTAGCTGAGGCTCGCCCCTACTTGCCAACCTTGTCGCTCACCGCCTTGATCACGAGCGCCTTGTCGTCGACCAGATAGCGCCTGGCCAGCAGCCGCAACTCTGCCGGCGTCGCGGCTTCGACTTCGCCAATCCCCTGCGGCCGCGGTCCAGGCGATCGGTCTGGCTCGTCGCCTCGGCGACATAGTTCAACCAATAGGCGTTTTCACGCCGCGATTTGGTCATCGCTTCGACCAGCGGCTTGTGCGCGCGGTCGAGCAGGTCGGCATCGACGGGGGCGTCGCGCAGCTCCTTGGCGATCGCAAAGATAGCGGCGCGCGTTGTCGCCAGATCCTTGTGATCGACATTGCTTGCGGCGAAGAGATGGCCGTAGCCCGGAAATTCGTCCGACAGGCTGGCGGCCGCGCCGGGACCGTAGCTTTCCCCGAGCTTCGCGCAATTCCTCGGTCAGCTTCAATTGCATGACGCGCGCAAGCAGGTTGAGCCGCATCGCTTCGCTCAGGTTGCTGTCGTCGCGCGCGGGCCAGTAGACGCGAAGCTCGGCCTGCTCGGCCGGCCCCTTGTGGATCAGCGTCCGCCTCGCTGCGGTCAGCCGCAAATTACGCACCCGCGCCTCGCGGCGAATTAAAGGCGGCACGGCGTTCGGGCAATGCGCGAAAGGACGCCGCGATCGCATCGATCGCCGCCTGCTCGTCGATGTCCCTGACGACGCCGATCTCGATCGCGCCCTTTGCAAAGCCGTCGGCCAACACCGGTTTCAGCTGCGCCCAGTCGAGCGTCATCAGCTTGGCGAGCGGCGGGGTCTCGCGAGCGCGGGTCGTCGTTGACCAGAATGCCCTCGCGTCGCGGCCGATCACCGCCGCAGGGGTCGCATCATTCGCGGCATATTGCTGCGGCAGCACGCGGCGGATCAGCGCAAGCCCGTCGGGGCGATAGCCGGGTGGGTCAGAAACGCCGCCATCAACTTCGCCTGTAGCCCAAAATCTTCGGGCGAGGTCACGCGCCGCCGCCAAACGCATCGGTGGCATTGCCGAAACCGGGGCTGACCGTCTTGCCCGCGAGGATCGAACGCAGTTCGTCGAGGCTATGCGCCTCGAGCCCGCCCAGCATCAGTGATCCCGCCAGCGACACCTTCGTCGGATCGTTCCGCGTCGCGAGCAGATTGCCGCTATCGACACGCAGCGACAGCATCACGCGGTCTTTCTGAAAATCGGTTTTCTTGATGTTGAGCATGACATTGTTTGCGAAGCGGACCCGGCGAATACCGAGATCCTCGATCCGATCGTCGCTGACGATTCGTCCCGGGGTGCCGAAATTGTCATAGGCGAAGGCCGCATTGGCAGCTTCTGTCGGCGCCGCTACCGCAACCTGGGCCGAGCTGCGCAACGCGGCGAGGATCGCGTCGGTGCCGCTGTCGATCGGCTTTTCGCCGAAACCCGCGCGAGCGGCGCACCGAAGCCTCCATTCGCTTGCGGAACGCCGCGGGTACAAGCGCCGCGGCGCTGAGCGATGGTGCGGTCGCCTCAAACAACGCCTGCGACGTTTCAGGGCGGGCAAAAACGAAATCGCCCTTCGCCGCGGCAATCAGCGTCGGCGAGCGCATCGCTGCGCCGCGTCGTCACCCCGGCAACCGCATTGGCGCAGCGCAGTACGCCGCGTCGCCAGTTGCTCGGCAACTTCGGCTGAGTGAAGCCGCTCGATAGCGCGGCGCTGCTCCTGCTCGATCAGCGCCAGCGCTTCGCCACGCGCCCTTAGTGACCGCTCCGACGGTGACCTGATCGAAGACCTTCCAGCCCGCCGCTTCACCGGAAATAACCGCCCAAGATCGGCGATCCTCGTTGAGCGCAAGCTTCGCCAGACGGCGGCTGACGATCGCTTCGCCGACATCCTCGGCAAGGCTGCGCCGCGCTTCGCCTTTGGTATCGGCTTCGTCGACCCACGGTTTGAAGGCCGCGAGGGTGACCGATCCTGGATCGCGGGATCGATGAAATCGTCGGCGCCGCGGCGCGCTGATAATCGATCGTGCCGATGTCAGGATTGGCGCCGGCGGCACCGCGCCCTTCCAGTCGCCGAAACGCGCCTTGATCTTAGCCTCGACCGCCGCAGGATCGAAATCGCCGACCATCACCAGTGTCGCCCGCTCCGGCCGGTAGTAGAGATCATACAGGTCGCGCAGCCGCGTTGCTGGCGCAGTCTTTATCACCTCTTCGGTGCCCACCGGCAGGCGGCTCGCAACCTTCATCTCCCGCATCTGGAAATCGAGCTGGTCGATCAGATTGGCGCAGCTGATAGGTGTCGCGGGCGCGACGTTCGGACAGGATGATGCCGCGTTCGCGATCGACCGCAGTCGGATCGATCGCGAGCTCTCCACCGGTCTCTCGCATCAGCATCAGCCCGGTGTCGATCAGATCGTCCGAAGCATTGGGCAGGTCGAGCTGATAGATCGTCTCGTCAAAGCCTGTCGACGCATTGGTATCGGCGCCGAACGCCAGCCCTTTGCGTTCGAGCAGCTTGATCATCTCGCCTTCGGGCACGTTGGTCGATCCGTTGAACGCCATATGTTCGAGGAAACGGGCCAGCCCACGCCGGTCCTCGGCCTCGGCAAAGCTGCCGACGTCGAACCGCATCCGCAGGACGACGCTGTCCTTGGGCGCGCTGTTCGCCAGCAGCGCATATTTCATCCTGCTGGGCAGCACGCCAAAGACGATGTTCGATCGACCGGCACATCGCTGGCGGCGAAGTTCCACGCTTTCCCCGGCCTCGGTTTGCGGATTGGCGGCTGGTGGTCGCAGGGTGGCGCGCCGTACCGCGGGCAAGGCCGGTGCGGCGGTCGCGATCAGCAGGACGAGGGGCGAGCAGCGCGGCCGAAACACGCCGACAAAGGATTTGGTCACGCCCAACGGTGTGGCCACCCCGCGGCCGGTCAAGCGCTGGTTATGCGACCCACCTGATGCTTTGGAACGACGACGTCTGGCGGCGATCGGCCGCCTTTGCGGCACAAAGCGCTGCGTCGGCGACCTCGCAGAGATCGCGTGCCATATGCCCATGCTTCCGGGCCAGGACGCGGCGCCGATGCTGGCGTTCACGCGGATCAGACGACCGTCGATGCGATAGGGCGCGGCGAGCGCTGAAAGAATGTGGTCGGCGAGAGAGGTTTCGAGCAGCCGCGATCCGCTGGCGCCAGGATTGCTAATTCGTCGCCACCCTGCCTCGCGACGACGGCATGCCGGCCGCACGCCCCGCGCAGCCGCTCGGCAATTTCGCACAGCAGCAGGTCACTGACGGCATGCCCATGCGCATCATTGACCGGTTTGAAAACCCATTGAGATCGAGCAACGCGATGAAGAAATGGTTGCCGGCGCCCGCGGCCGCGATTTCCTCGGTCGAGACAAAGGTCGAATTCACGCTGATTGGCCAGCCCAGTGAGCGGCCGGTGCACGCGAGCCCGCGCATCTGGCGCTGCAATTCGAGCAGGCCGATCACCCGGTCATGCTGCTGGATCACCACACGGAGCAGGAACAGAGTCGCGATGACCAGACTGGTGCCAGCCGCAATTTCGGGCGAGCGCCCTGACGTCCGCATCAACAGCGAACGGGACCCAGTCCGACCCCAAGGTTCACGAACGCCGCAAACTGGATCGACGACAGGCAATCAGGCAGTCGCGAGCGACCCCATCGCCATGATCATCGCATAATTAGCTAAAAGGCGCCGCAGGCGCAGCAAGCCAGCTGGTCACCGTCCAGACGCTGCACATCAGCGCCGTGATGCCCGACAGTCAGCTGGCCTCCGGATCAGGCGTGGTTGACGCAGCGCGGGGGCTCATTCTTGCGGCCGCGATTGTGCATGAGGAACAGGGAAACCGAGGATGCCAACAGCGGCGAGGATCACCGGAAAACCGATGCGAACTGCCGACGAACCGCCGCGACCCCGCATAAATCGCAGATAAGTCGTCGCCGCGAGCATCAGGAAGAGCATCGGGGTCAGCGTCTCGATGCGATTGGCGCGCAGTATCGCGACATCGTCCCGGATTCTCCGGCACCGGCGGAAAATCCGCATGATCAACTCCTGTTAAAGACCCCCCGCGATTACGACGGCCTAACAACCTGACGGTAAATCAACCCCAGCCAAGCGGCCCCGCCCGGCAATCCGGCCGATCAGCTGCCCTTTTTTCCGATGGCTTTCGAGATCGGTTGACGGCATTATCGCCGCCTCGGCAGCGGCGGCCAAGCCGGCGCGCGACTTCCTGATAGGCTTCTTCCTCACCGCCGAGGTCGCGGCGGAAGCGGTCCTTGTCGAGCTTTTCGCCGGTGGTCATGTCCCACAGGCGGCAGCTGTCGGGGCTGATCTCGTCGGCCAGGATCACGCGGCTGTAATCGCCGTCCCAGATGCGGCCGAATTCCAGCTTGAAATCGACCAGGCGGATGTTGATCGCCGCGAACATGCCGCACAGGAAATCGTTCACCCGGATCGCCATCGACGAGATGTACTGCATCTCATCGTTGTTGGCCCAGCCAAAGCAGGCGATGTGCTCTTCCGCGATCATCGGATCGCCCAGCGCATCGTCCTTGTAATAGTATTCGATCAGCGTGTGCGGCAGCGGTTCGCCCTCGGGGATGCCGAGGCGCTTGGAGATCGAGCCCGCCGCGACATTGCGCACCACCACTTCGATCGGCACGATTTCCACCTGGCGGACCAGCTGCTCGCGCATGTTCAGCCGGCGGATGAAGTGGTTGGGCACGCCGATGTGGTTGAGCCGGGTGAACACGAACTCGCTGATGCGGTTGTTGATCACGCCCTTGCCCTGGATCGTGCCCTTCTTCTGGGCGTTGAACGCGGTGGCGTCGTCCTTGAAATACTGGATCAGGGTGCCAGGCTCGGGCCCTTCGTAGAGGATCTTGGCCTTGCCTTCGTAGATCTGGCGGCGACGGGACATGGCGCAAACTTCGTCGAACCAATGAATGACCCCGGCAAAGCGACTCAGATGGAGGCGCGGCGCCGGGGCGATGGGGCCTATAGTGGCAAAGGTCGGCGCGTCATCCCGGCATCGCGGCCACCTCCTTACGTTTACGTCAACTAGAGCCAGCACTCTCCCCGTGTCGCTTGCAACGATGAACGAAGCCGCGAGACAGATGAGCTTCGACCAGATCTGCTCTCGCGACAAGCATGAGGGCATCGCGCCGCTGACGTTGCACCGCCCCGACCGGATGAACGCCTTTCACGACCGAAATGATGCTAGAAATCGCCGCGGCGCTCGACGAGTGGGACGCCGACGACGGCGTCCGCGCGGTGATCTTCACCGATCGGGCGACTGCGTTTATTGCGCCGGCGCCGATCTGGGCCAGGTGCCGCCACCTTCGGATTCGCGACAAGCGCAACGGACAAGCTGGCGATCCTGCCCGATGGCATGTCGGCAAGCCCGGTCAGCGAAGACGGCACGATCGACTGGTCGCACCTGCTGATCTGCGATCTCGGGTGGGCGCAGTCGATGCGGATCTTCGACCGCAAAAAGCCGGTATTGGGAGCGATCAACGGCGCCGCGGTGGGTATCGGCAAACGATACGATGACGCTGTCGATGGACGCTCGCCCGCCATGGCGACCGCGCGCTACGGCTTCGTCTTCGCGCCGCGGGATCGTGCCCGGAAGCGGCGCCGAGCTGGTTCCTGCCCCGCCTCGTCGGCATCCAGAATGCAGTCGACTGGCGCTATTCGGGCCGCCCGATCGACGCCGCCGAAGCACACGAAAAGGGGGCCCGTCCAATCGGTCCACAAGCCACGAGCTGCTATCGACGCCGCGATCGCCAAGTCGCGCGAGTTGGGACTGATCACAGCGCCCCGGTATCGGTCGCGTTCACTCGCCACATGCTGTGGCGCATGCTCGGTGCGCCGCACCCCATGAGCGCGCACCGCTGGGACAGCTGCGCGATCTTCGCCCGCGGACGCAGCGCCGACGCCGCCGAGGGGTGTCGAGCTTTCTCGAAAAGCGCCCCGCCAACTTCACTGTCAGCGTCGCGAACGACTATCCCTGGTTCGCCGAATTCGAGGATGCGGCGCCGCGCCAGCTAAGTTGGCAATATATCTCCGTTGCCCACGCGCCGCCGTCATGCTGTGCGTTTCGAGCGGCCGGCGTATGGCTGGTGGATCGTTTCAAGATTGTGCCAGTTCGCGGTGACCCGCCTGCGCGTCAGCTGCACTGGGAACATAACCCCGATTCTATGTGTTGGCCCATGCAAGCCGGGGCGAGGACGCACGCAGCGCCGATACACGCGCCGCGTCGGAAATGCCTTTCGTATAGGCTTCCATACCCCGGCGAGGTGACGCTGTGCCCGCTGACCTCGATCTCCGCCGGGCGCCCGTCGTGCGACAGGTCGAACGCCCAGGCGTTATGGTTGTCGCCCGATGAAGGTGACGAGATCGGCGTCAGCTTCGCGCGCTGCCGCGAGCAGGCGCGAGCGCCGCCGGATAGCCGTCCCAGCTGTCCATGTCGATTGGCAGCCCCGCCTTTGCCGCCAGCTGCGACACCTCGACGCGGCGCTTCACATAGTCGGGTTGGTCGGCGTCGAACCAATTGCGCGATCTGGATGGCGTGAACAGGTTGCCCACCACGATTCGCTGCGCGTGTATTCCGGCCAGCGCGTTCCGCTTTCACCGAACGGTCCAGGCCGTCAGAACAGCCGCACCCTCCTGCTCGGCGCCCATCAACCGCCGCGCGGGGCCGCGGTAATCACTCTCGGCGAATTGTTTCAGGTCCAGGCAACGTCGCGCTTGCCTCGTAGAACTTTCGCCCAGCCCGAACGGCTGGTCGCGCGCGGTGATCCGCGTTTCGGGCAGGAAGATCGTCGCCAGGTCCCCTGCCTGATACCGGCGCCAGCGCGCGTCGGCGGCGGGCATCCATTCGCCATGCGCGCGCTCGGCGGCGGCTTCACGCGCGCGCCATTCGCCCCTGCCTTCATTAGATTCCCGGCGCCGCCTTTCCACACGTCGTTCGCGAATTCATGGTTTCGTCCCATTGCATGATCACTTTGAACAGCTGGGCAACCGCTGCAAATCGGGATCGCTGGGTGATAGGCGGCGTAGCGGAGTCGATAGTCCGCGAAAGCGCGACAATCTTCCTGCGTCGGCTGGATATCGCGGCCAGGCAACGTGTCTTGCAGCGCGGGATAATGGCCGACCCCTATTCATAGAGATAGTCGCCGATGCGCGCGACGAGGTCGATGTCGTTCCGGCGGCGGCATGTACATAGGCATTGAACCAGCCGAACGGCAGGTTCGAGCAGGAGAAGAGCGCGATGGTGAAGGCGCTCGCCGGGCTGGTGGGCAACGTCTGCGTCCGGCCGGTCACCGATCTGGTGCCGTCGGGGGCGATGAAGCGATGGAAATACCAGCGGCCGGGTTGAAGGCCGTCGACGACGATTTTCGCGCAATGATCGCGTTCGCCCTCGGCGTGATGACGCGTTGCCGTTTCCAGCGACGCGTCCAAAATCGGCGCTTTCGGGATGCCTGACGGTCAAGGCGCTGTCGTTCGCCGCGGCGTAGCGTCCACACAGCAGCATCGAATTGGCCCCCGGCTCGCCGCTCGCGGACGCTGGGGCGGGGTGAAGCCCTGTGCCATGTTCGAAGCGCCGCGCCGGGCAGCGACACCGCCGCGAGCCCCGCGGTGCCGAGCTTGATCAGCAGGCGCCGGTCCACCTGCCCCAAAGCTGGTGCATCGCAACTCCCCTCTCGTCCAACCCGGTTTCTTTAGTCTTGCCTTTGTTAATGATCTGGCGCGGCTATCCCAGCACGCCCATGGCGAGCAGCAGCAGCATGAACATGATGACCGCATACGAGAGCTGAAAAAGAGCAGCAACAAGTCGCGCGAGCAGGCGCCGAACCGCGACTAATGATAAGTGCCTAGCAGTTGCTGGGTACATATGGAAAGGCACATAAAGCATCGCGAAATGCTTTCGGGGCATCGCCGAATATCAGGGTTGAAACAATCGCACGGCGACAACCCGCAGCGGCATGTGAAGCTGATCGAATAAGTGACGAAGACGAAATGGTCGTACGTGTGAAAGCGGCGGTTGAACGGAAAGAGCAGCCACATGAAGGGCAGCGATGAACGGGACCAGCGCCCATGCGAATTTTTATAGGCATTCGCCTGCAATTTGTAGAGCACGAGCGCCGGGTTCGCGATCGCCTTCTCCAGCCCATGGTCGAGCGAAGTGACGCCGGTGGTTTGACCTTGGTGCGCGAGAGAAACTTTCGATGCCGGTCATCATCTGCCTGTAGAGGGATCGTCGAGCACCGGTGGCCTCTCGTCGCGCGCTCCTCCTTGCTGAGGCTGCGCGCGACACCGAGATAGTCAGCGCTTTTGAGAAGCGTTGCGTACTCCCTCGCCGAGCAGCATCCGCTCGGCTGGCTTCAGATCCTTTGTTGCGAGGCGCGCGTCGACGCAGCTTGACCTCTTCTCGAAACTTTCCTTGAGCGCGTTCGAGCGCGTCTGCTCGGCTGCCGCCTTGGCGATCCCCTCGCCGACCCCGCCGCCGCTACTCGACGACGGCCAGCACGGGCATAGGTGAGGAAAACCGCGAACAGGAACAGCGCAAGCGGCGAGATGAACGCGCGCGTTCGCCATGGATGTAGCGGCGCGTCAGATCACCGGGCCGCCACGCGAGCAGCGCGGCAGCGTGGCTCCAGATCTTGCGGGCGAAATGAAAGATCGCGTGAACCAGATCGTGTCCGATCGCGCCTAAACTGCGATGCACGTCGGCGCGCTGGCCGCAATAATGACAATGCGACCCGGCAAGACTGGTGCTGCAATTAAGGGCAGCGCAGCGGCGCGTGACCCGGGTCTGCGCCGCCAGCGTGGCGCGATCTGGACCGCATGTCCTGCCAGACCGGCGGTGACCGCCGCCCTGATGCCTTGATATCCCCGCCTATGGCGCCCGGCCTAAAGGCGCGCGAGGAAGGGCGCAACGGATCTCACCACAAACGTGATAGTGGCGGCCGCGCGAACGCTCAAGCTCCCTGACCCGCCCCGCCGATGCCCGGCGACGCCCCGCCCTGATCGTCGATACATGGCGCGCGCAGCGCGCGCCGCCGCGAAACAGCTCGCGCCGAAGGCGATGGTGGACAAGGCCGCCGGGCTGGCTGCGGCGGCGGCACAGATCTGCGCCCGGGCGACCGTAATTCTGGCCGCCAATGCAGAGGATATGACTTCGCAGGAAGGACAAATCGGCCGGCCGGGCGCGATGCTCGACCGGTTGCGGCTCGATGCGGGCCGCCTGGCCGGGAGCGCTGATGCCATCGACGCGGTTGCTGCGCCCCTCGACCCTTCACGTGCCGAAATCGACTGCGGGACGCGGCCCAACGGGTTGGTGCTCAGTGCCGCGTGCGCGTGCCGCTCTCGGCGTCGTCGGTAACATCCATGAAAGCCACCCCAATGTGACCGCCGCCGATGCTGCGGCGCTCGGGCTGATGTCGGGCAACGCCGGGATCCCGCGCGGCGGCAGCGAGGCGGTCCATTCAACCGGGTGCGATCCACGTGGCATTCGCGGCGGGCTGGTCGATGCCGACTCTGCCCGCCGATGCGGTGCAATCCCGTACCCATGCGTGATCGCGCCGCGGTCGGTGCGACGCTGCGCGCGCGCGGGCCGATCGACATCATCATCCGCGGCGGCAGCGCCTTGTCGCGCGCGTCCAGGACGAGGCGCGCGTGCCTGTGCTCGCGCATCTCGACGGGATCAACCACCTCTTTATCGACGGCGCGGCCGATCCGGGCAAAGGCGATCGACCCGGCCGTGAACGCCAAGATCCGCCGCACTGGCGTCTGCGGCGCGACTGGAGATGTGATCCTGGTCAACTGCGCCTATCCCGCACCGCTGGCGATCATCGATGCGCTGGTCGCAGCTGGCTGCGGGGCGCGCGGCGACAAAGCCATCATGGTATTGAGCTCGCATGTCGAAGCTGCGTCGACCGCCGACTGGGACTGCGAATAATCCGACGCGATCGTCTCGATCGCTGGGCTGGGTCGATGGTTCCTCGACGGCGCGCTTCCGCACATATCGACGCGCATTCGAGCCGCCACACCGACGCGATCGTTACCGGAGGATGCCGCGACCGCCGAACGCTTCCTCGCCGAAGTCGACAGCGCGATCGCTCATGCACAATGCCTCGACGCAGTTCGCCGACGGCGGCGAATTCGGGCCTCGGCGCCGAAATCGGCATCGCCACGGGTCGCCTCCACGCCTGCGTGGCCCGGTCGCGCTCGAAGGGCTCACGACATATAAATGGCTTCAGCGCGGCATCGGGTCAGGTCCGGCCTTGACGGAAATCCAAACGCCTGTGGCGTCCCGTCGGCCCCATGAATCCGCGCTGATCGCCGCCAGCCCGGGCGGGAATTCCCGCCAAGGCTGCCTGACCAACCGATCTTCTATCCGGTCACCACGTTCGATTATGCGGTGACGATCGCGTGACTGGAACGTCCCTGCGTCGGGATCCGGCTTTGTGACCGAGTTCGACGTCTCGACCGACTATCTCGCCGGCTATAAGGTCGAGCAAGCGGGCGGACGCGCACATCAAGAATATTGATCCCGGCGGAAGAATTGCTCGCCTTCTACCAAGCGATCATCGGCCATATCAGAGTGGTGAAATCATTCTCGAATGATCCCCACCGGCCTCTCGCGGCAGTTTTCAATCCCGCGCATGGCGGGCATCGCGCGATCAGGCCTGAATGCAATCGATGC
>NZ_JADIZJ010000011.1 GCF_016704835.1 Sphingopyxis sp.
TTACTCACGTTCCACCCCCGCCCCGTCTCCGCCCTCCCCCCCGGCCGCGCCCTCGATCGCGACGCGCTCAAGCGCCGGCGCGCTGCCATGCTCGATGGCGTCGAGCCATGATCGCGCATCGCGCGCGACAGCCGGGAGCGCAACGACGTAGACGCGCGCTGTCTCACTCGGCGCGCTTCCCCATCGTTGAGGCTTTCGAGCTTGCAGGTACAGCTTCGCCGCGGCGACATCGGGGTCCAGGCGCTTTTCGAGCCGCACGAGCTCGCCGAGTTTAGTGATTGACTCTGACCATGTGACTGATCCGGCCGCGCGCTCCCACAAGGCGCGCTCGACTCGCGCATCGTGCGCGTCGGTGAGCCCCGCACTGGCGTAGCCTGGCGCCTGGCGTACCGCGTCGACAGACATACCGAGC
Organism: Sphingopyxis sp.; assembly: GCF_016704835.1. Lineage (GTDB taxonomy): Bacteria > Pseudomonadota > Alphaproteobacteria > Sphingomonadales > Sphingomonadaceae > Sphingopyxis. The sequence continues at coordinate 413 of NZ_JADIZJ010000011.1, forward strand.
TGCACGGCGATCTCATCAGCCGTCAAGCCACGGGCCGCCAGGGTGGGGATATCGTCGACATCGGAGAACGGGTCGTGCGAGCTCATGGCGGCGACTGTAGCGCGACCGTACATGTGTTGCGACGCCTAGCGGCTCTAGCGGCTCTAGCGGCGATGGCAGCGCGGCAATTCCTAGCGCGTCTAGCGTACCTAGCGCCTAGCAGTAATCGCTAGTTTTGTTGACAGTGCCGCTATGCGCTAAGTCATTGATCTCACCCGGGCTAACACCTGCTCCTAGCATATATAGTACTTCTAGCAGGGGGGGTATATATAAGTGTCCGCCAGTTTGGGGACTCTCTTAGCGGAATAGCCGCTAGGTGCCGCTAGGCGCTAGGTTGCAGTGCACCAATCAAAGGGTTACGCGCGTTTGTCAACACTTTAAGCATGGGGCATGTCGAAAGGAGATTGAGAGACTACTGGTAAGTAACCTGCTGCCGAGGTGTTGACTTTGTAGCGGCGAAATTATTGTTAAATGCCCATAGCGGTTCTAGCGTTTATAGCGGCTCGCTGGTGCTGCTAGGTCCGCTATGGATGCGTTATGACAGTGGCACGCATATTGCATGCGCGCTGTCGGTCATGCGCGCTGTCGGTTTAGGCGGCGGAAAAAGTTCGCGACGCGAGCTAATCAGTAGTTGACAGACGCACGCGCTGCGTGGGATTCTCCTACCTCGCTCACTCACGAGCGCACAGGAGCAAAGAGCCATGAACGAATACCGTCTTCTCTCAATCGACGCATGGGCGGAAGCCGAAGGTGGCTGGACCTGGAATGCCTGGTATGACGCGGGCAGGGTGCCGTGCGAGTACGTGAACCTGCCCGCTCGCGCATTGCTGCGCGCGCTGCGCACCGATGGCTACCTTAGCGCCGCGAGCGCTGGCCGCGTCGCAGTCGAGGACGATGGGTATAACGTCGTGATAGTGGACCGCTCGACATCTGAACCGTTGTTCGCAATCGAGTACGGCGCGGCCGAGTGACCACATCAGGGCGCATGCACGAGCGTGCGCCAGAGTGTGGGCATTCCCGCCCAACTACAGGAGCAAAGAGCCATGACACGTAAATCACTTCAGACCGGGCGCGTTACGGAAGCCGCCTCGCGCAGCGGCGCGAAACTGGAAGATTTCGTGGATCGGCACGGCGACGCGATCATCGCGGGAACCGAGGTCGAGCAGGACTGGACGGGCGAAGCAACTACCGTCAAGTTCAGCGACGGCTCCGCGCTGCGCTTCTGCGGCGCCGAGCGCGCGATCATCGCCGACAAGTGACCGCGCCCGAGCGCATGCGCAAGCGTGCGTTCTAACGCGGGCATTGTGCCTGACGATAGGAGTAAAGAGCCATGACCAGGAAAGACTACGTTTTGATCGCAGCCGCGTTGCGCGAAGCGCGCAGCAACTACTCTTTGCCGAACGTCGCGATCTATCACAACGGGATAGACAACGCGGCGCATCGGCTCGCCGATGCCCTAGGTCGCGACAATCCGCGCTTTGATCGCGATCGGTTCCTCGCGGCCGCGGGAGTGCAGTCATGAGTGCATTCACGGTGCGCAACGCGCAGGGCATGGAATTGACTGGAGTTAAACCATGACACCGCTATATCTGAACATGAAAGCGGGCGCGCCCGCACGGCTCGCTGCGCTGCGCGCGGCGATGGTCAAGCACAACGCGAACCCGAACTATCGACACGCCGATTCATGGCGCGACATGCGCTATGGCAACCTGACCAGTCCGCGCGGATTGACGCAGGGCACGAATGGCGGGAAAGCAATCTGGTACACGCATGACGGCCCCGCATTCGCGCGCGAGCATGACGCGGGCGATGTCATCCGGATGCGCCATGAGGGGTATTACACGGACGCTCATGGCGACAACATCGCCGTGGGCATCGTCGCCTATATCGGCAAGTCACGCTGGCTGGCAGGGTATAGGTGGACCGATAACGATGAGCGTGTGTACTTCGCGGAGCTCCACGACAGCGCGGAAGATGCTGCGCGCATGGCGGATGAGCACGCGCGCGTGTTCGCTGAAGCCGAGCGCGAGTATTGCGAGCGTGGCGAAGCAGCACGAGCGCTCCAGGATCGCATTGATGAGACGCGCGAGCGCGTACGCGAATTGTGCGCGCTGCGCAATAACCCCGGATTCCCGCACGCTCGCGAGGAACTGCGCGAAACGCTCGACACGCTGCGCGATGCGCTAAACGAGCGTGCGGCCGATCACAACGACTTTGTTTGAGCGGTACATCAGCATCAGCATCAGCATCAGTATCAACGGAGGAAAGTGAAATGGACTACTCAATCGATATCCCAGTCCGGGTACTCACTAGCTTGGCGCGCATCGCGGGGAAACGCGATACTACCCGGCCTTACTTGCACGGGGTGCATATCGAGCCGCGGCTAGGGTGGGCATGCGCGACCGACGGCGCTATGCTCTTGTTCGCGCGCATCGAACATGCCGACGCGGCTCCGCTGACAGTGCCGTGTGACGCGATCAAATCCGCGACGCGGGGAGCGGGCAAAAACACGCACACGGCTACGGTGACGTATCGAGACGAAGGTACGGATGTATCTGTACGTGTCGGCGCGCAAGCGGCAACGGGCGCGGGACATCACGCGCGGCGAGGATGCGCGGGAATATCCCCCATTTTGCGCGTGGTGCCAAGCGCACTGACCGGGGAGCCTGCAAGCTACGATCCGGCAATGCTGGATGCGATGCAACGCGCTATGCGCGAGATTGCGGAGCGGCCGGCCGAGTACATGCACATCTACGCGAACGGGATCAGCGGGCCGGGAGCGGACTGCGCAGCGGTAGTTCGTCTCGGAGATTGCACGGACGTATTGGGCATCATCATGCCGCTGCGCGAGGCGCCGCCAGATGGCACGTCAGAATTCCTCGCAGCATTCTTCAAGGAGTAATCACCATGGCAGACAGAATCACGACAAAAGACTTGAACGCGCTACTCGCGCGCGTACTGCGCGAGACGGGTAAACCCGCCTTGCAATGGATGCCACGCGAGGATGGGTGCGGCCATAAATGCGACATCGGCGCGCTGTTTGTGGTGCCTGGAAGCCCGACCTATGGGCGAGCTTGGGCATTGTGCACGACTATGGATAGGTCAGGCGTGCATCGTGTGGTGCTGCGCGCGCGAACAGCGGCCGCATTGCACGCGGCTATGGAAGCGTACTTGGCTGGATGGGCCGATGCCAAGCGGGAGGCTGCGCCATGAACTCGCGAACGCTGACACTACTTGTCGGGCATTACTCGGTCGCATGGCTCGATGCGCTGCACTCATGGGTAGTGCGGGACTTGCAGGGCAATGCGCTCGACTATCGTGATAGCTTGCATGATGCCGTCGCTACGGCAGTGGGCCGGGCGAACTTGGAAGGGGAAGCGTATGGAGTACATTAGACTTGACGTACACTTGCTTTGTCGCGCGCTGTTCCTCGGGATTAGCCCGTCGAAGATGCCACATTCACTGTTACGATGTGGGTCCGTGCGACTGCCGCGGCATTTTGGAGGTTAACAAGCATGACCACAAGAACTTTGCGCCAAGAGCGCAAGCACGTCGCGGAATGGAGCGACTCGCACGGCAAAACGTGCATGCTGACCGCGCTCGTGCGGCACGATGACCGATGCCGGAATGGGCACAACACGTTCAGTGTGACGGCCGACTTGCTCCAGGATGGCGAATGGTCAGCCGGCGGATGTCTGCACGACGAGATACGCGAACACATGCCCGCGCTCGCGCCGCTCATCAAGTGGCACTTGTGCAGCACTGACGGTCCGCTGCACTACGTCGCTAACACGCTCTATCACTTGGGATTTACAAAGTGGACGCCCGGCAATTTGGAGCGCGCGCGCGCGACGGCGATCTGGCTCGATATGCCGCCGGCGCTCACGGCAAGCAACGGGGCGGACGAGGCCGTGGTCACGGCCATGCTGCTTGAACGACTGCCCGGGCTGATGGAACAGTTCAGGCGGGCAGTCGAATCGGCCGGGCTAGTGTACTGACGTGCATATCCATCCGGCAATGAAGGCTCGCATTCGCGCAGTTCGCAGCTGCTACTTGAGAAAAGGATGGGACAATGAAACAGCGTTACGAAAAACTTGCGACAAATTGGCGAAAGAGTGGGGATACCGGATCGCCGCCGAAGACCTACTGCGCCGCTCGGTGTGCCGGCGGCTCCGGGGCCCGATGATATTCGCCTAGCGCGACAATGCGCCAATATGACTCAGGAGCAGGCCGCTGCAGTCATCTATGCGACGCGCCGCGCGTGGCAGGAGTGGGAGGGTGGGCGCCGCGCCATGCATCCGGCAATGTGGGAGTATTGGCAGCACAAGGTCGCAGAGCGCGGCCAGAGGGTACAGACGTGATATGGCTTGGACTATGTATCATCATCGGCCTATTGGGCCTTGGATGGGCAATCCAGTGCTTTGGCTGGCGGCGAGATAATCGGCGTATTCCTTGACTGGTGACATAATGGACCGACGACGAGCACGATGACGAGTATGAGATGACGACGGTCGCTGCCGACCGATGGCGCGACCGGCTCGCGCAGCGCCATCGGTACGGGCGGGCGCTAGACTTGCCGCCCGCCAGGTGGCGCGACGATCGCCCTGTCGGCATTTACGCTTGGGGACTTGCCGGGTTCGCGTTCTGGCTCGCCGCGCTGCTGGTCGGGCGCGCGCTCGGCTGGTACTGACGGCCACGGAGGGCGCCATGGGTGGCGCGTGCGATGCTCGCCGCGGCGCAGCTTGCGCATTAGGCACGTCCCTTGGCTGATCGCCCGGCCATGACGTGCCGCGCCCAAGCGCCAGGGTTACGGTAGCCTCGCAGTTTGCCGAGCTCTACCAGCGCCGCTAAGCTGCGCGCCGCGCCTTGCTCGCGCCGGCCGTCGCTTGGCTCGGTGACTTCCTCCAGCTCGCCGTTGACGTGCGCCACCTTGCGCGCCGCGATCGGATAGGCCGCGCCGCAATTGCTGCAATGCGACCGCCCCGAACGCTCAGCGGCGAAACAGCGCGGGCAGACTCTGACACTCATGGCGTCCTCGTCCGGCGCCTTTCGCTGGCTGCGCTCGGTCCCGGTCAAACTCCATTCCCGCGCCTCGGTCGGTAGCCCGTGGCGCCGTGTGTTGCCCGCATGATCGAGAATGATCGCATGGGTCTTGCCGGGCGCAGGGCGCAGGCAGCGGCCGACCTGCTGCATGTACAGCCCCAGGCTCGCGGTCGGGCGCAGAAGCAGCCCGGCGACGATGCCGGGACAATCGAAGCCCTCGGACACCAGCTCGCAGGAGGTCATCACCTTGATCTGCCCGCGCCGGAAACTCTGGACGACGCCGCGCCGAAGGGCGCTATCCATGCCGCCGTCAATGTGCGCCGAGGATATGCCCGCCTCGGTGAACTGCTGCGCGACGTGCCGGGCGTGCTCGACGCTGACGCAGAACGCGACCGCAGGCAGCCCGCACGCCAGTCGTCGATAGTGGTCCAACACATCGCCCGTGATCGTCGGCTTGTCGGCGATGCCCGCGAGGTCGGCCATGGCGAAATCGCCGCGCGTGAGGCGCAGCCCGGAAGCGTCGATGGTCGGCGGCGCATAGACCTTGACTTGCGACAGCGCGCCGAGGTCGATCATCTCCTGCACAGAAGGGCCGATGACCATCCGCTGGAAGCATTCGCCGAGCCCCTCGCCCGACAGTCGCAGCGGTGTCGCGGTTACCCCGAGGACGCGCGCGCGCGGGAAGTGGCGCAGAACGGTCCCCAAGGTGTTGCGCGCGGTTGCATGGTGCGCCTCGTCGATCACCACCAGGTCCGGCTCAGGAGTCTGCGCAAGTCGCCGCGCAAGTGTCTGCACGCTCGCCACTTGCACGGGCAGACGCGGCGAGCGCGGATAGTTCGCGGCGATGAACCCGTGCTGCACGTCGAAGGCTTTCAGGGTCTCGCTGATCTGATCCACCAGTTCGATGCGGTGCGCCAGAATCATCACGCGATGTCCCTTGGCCAGTGCGCCGTGCGTCACGAAGGCAAAGGTTACGGTCTTGCCGCTACCTGTCGGGGCGACGGCGAGCACGGCGCGCGCGCCTGATCGGTACTCGGCACGAATGCCGTCAACCATGACTTGCTGATAAGGTCGCAGTTCGATCATACTATGATTGTTGACACGTCGTTGACAGTAAGCGTATAACAATGCCCGGCAAACGGCAACGACTTGGGGAAGGCGAGATGCTCCATTATCCGAAAACGCGCGACGAATGGCTTGCGCTGCGACATCAGTACGTCAGCAGCACCGAAGTATCCGCACTGTTCGGACTCAACCCGTATATGACCGCATTCGAGCTGGCGACGATCAAGAAGGCGGCAGCGCCGGACGAGCGCGAGGCCAGCGAGCGCATGGAGTGGGGCATCCGGTTGCAGAATTCCATTGCGCGCGGCATCGCCGAAACTTACGGTGTGAAGGCGCGCGCGATCAGCGGCTATGCGATCGACGGGTTTCTCCATTGCAAAATGGGCGCGAGCTTCGATTACGAGATCGTGGGCGCAAAAGATGGCGCGTTCGAGGGCGATACGGTGCTGCGCGATATGTACGCGAAGCACGGCGCGGGCGTGCTGGAAATCAAAAATGTGGACTGGCTGCAATTCAAGAAATGGCAGGCAGGCGACGGCACGATCGAGGCTCCCGCGCATATCGAGATTCAGGTGCAACACCAGCTTGCGTGCATCGCGCGATCGTGGGCCGCGATCGGCGTACTGGTCGGTGGCAACACGCTGGAATTGCTGGTGCGCGAACGCGACTATGCGGTATGCAAGGCGCTGCGCGCGAAATGCGAGAAGTTCTGGTCCGACATGGATCGAGGCGTCATGCCGCCGATCGAGTTGCCGGCCGACGCTGCGATCATCGCGCAAATGTACCGCTATGCAGAGCCTGGCAAAGTGCTCGACGCGCAAGGCAATGACGAAATTGAGGGCATCTGCCGTGAATACCACGAGGCGGGCCGCGCGGAGAAAACCGCCAGCGACGCCAAGAGTGCCGCGAAGGCAAAGCTGCTGCTGGCCATCGGCGATGCTGAGCGCGTGCTCGCGAACGGTTACAGCGTGTCGGCAGGCGTGACGGCCGAGGCAGAAATTCCCGCCTACACGCGCAAGGCATATCGAAACATCCGGGTAACTGCCAAGAGGGAGAAAGCAAGTGTCTAAGGTGTACATCGTGAACATGATGGTGCTGATCGACGGGGAGCAGAAAACGCTGCGCACGGTTCTGCGCGCGAAGTCGCCGCAGGCCGCGCGCAATCAGGTCGTCAATGCCAGCGTCAGCGTGCGGCGCGCAACGATCGACGATTTCGTGCCGTTGGCGCCGGAGCCGGCCGCCATTCAGGAGAACAGCCATGAATGAGAACGCACTCACGACAGTCTGCCGGGCAATCGCCGACCCCGCGATGACCGACAAGTTCCGTTCCGTTCTGCCGCCAAGCGTCAGCTTGGACAGGTTCACGCGCGTCACGATCACGGCAATCCAGCAGAACCCCGCTGTGCTCGATGCCGACCGCCAGACACTGTACAGCGCGTGCGTCAATGCGGCGTCGCGCGGACTCATGCCGGACGGCAAAGAAGGCGCGCTGTCGGTGTTCAACACGAAGGTGAACAGCGAATGGGTCAAGAAGGTCCAGTTCATGCCGATGGTTGAAGGCATCGTCAAGGAGATGGCCAAGGCGGGCGTGAAGGCGTATGCAGTGTCCGTGTACCAGAACGACGAGATTGACTTCTGGAACGATGAGACCGGCCAGCACGTCAAGCACAAGCCGATTGTGTTTGGCGAGCGCGGCGAGCGCATCGGCGCGCTGGCAGTCGCAACGGACGCTGACGGGCGCACTTACGTCGAAGCCATGGACCTCGACGAACTGGCTCGCGTGATGGCGAAATCCAGGTCGAAGGATAAGGAAGGCAATCCGGTCGGCCCGTGGCGCGACAGCCCGGAACGCATGGAGCAGAAAACCGTGCTCCATCGCGTGCGCAAGCGCGTGCCTATCATCGGACACGACGATATCGTGGAGCACATGCAGCAGGACGAAGCGGCGGACTACGACACCGGCGAGCCGGACGCGGCGGCCAGCGCACCGATTGCAGATGTCGTCGCGCAGCAGCCCGCCGCACAAGCGACGCCGAAGAAGCGCCCGCGAGGCTTGCAAGCGGTCGTTGAGCAAGCGACGCACGACGACGCGGAGTCGGTGCCGAATGATGACGATCGCACATCAGACGGCGAGGTATTCTGACATGAAACTTTCCCGTTTATTCTCGTCAGCAGCCGACATCGCCGCCAGTCGCCGCGCCAGCGAAGGGGGCGCGAAGTGAGCGCCTACACCGACCTGATCCGCGCGATTGCCGACGACGAGACGCGCGTCAATCGTCACGGTGAAATGCTCGGCGAACTGACGGCGGCTGAACTCGCCATCGCCTACGCCGAGTACAGCCTCGACGCCGACAACGACGCGCTCGATGCCATCGGCGACCTGCGCGCGTGGTGCACCACCGACGATCCGCAGACCGCGCTCGCCAAGCTGCGCAGCTTGCGGCTGCTGCTCGACGAGAGCCTGCTCAACTACGTCTCCGATGACGTCCGCCTCGAACACATCCCTGACGATCACGACAGCGAACTGGCCTACGCCGCGAGCGAGGCCGACAGCCAGCGCAATGCGGATATTGCCGACGGAGTATCAACATGAGCAACACGACCCAAGCTTGGCCAACCAGGGGTGCTGCTCGAAAGAGCTGGCGCTGCAGGACGCGCCTGGGCGCGGTATCGGCGCTTTCCCCGGTCCGCGAGCGCGACCTTGACTTTCCAACTGCTGGACGTGCCTTCAGGCGACAGACGCGAGCCGCCGCGGGCGCCTTGGCTCACTCGCGATCTCGCGCAAGCTGGCTGCGTGCCTCAGGCGCGGGTGCGTGGTGTCGTTCTCGCCGGCTGCGCCGCGTGAAATGGCCGCCCGGAGCAGGACGTGTACGAAACCGTGTGCGACGAAATCACGATGCCCGAAGCGGCGGTCGCATGAACGACTGCATCATCAACCGCGACCGCGCTGCATGGGTCAAGGCCAATGCCGACATCGAGCACGAGAACGAACTGCAGGACATCGTCTCGGCGGCACTCGACACGCTGATCGTCGGGCCGCACACGACCATCGCCGACATCGGCCGCATGTGCCGCGCGTTCAGTGACGACGAGCACGAGGTGTCGTTCGTCGTGCAGTGGATTTGCGGCAAGGCCATTGCGCATCCGGTGCGAGAGAAGCGAAAGGAACTGACATGAATGCTCTCATCAAACTCTATCGCGCCTACCAGCGCCGCCGCTGGATCGCGTGGAAGCGACGCAACCGCGTGATCCTGCCCGCGCCGAAAGCGGACGATCGCAGCAGTATCGAGTCGTTCAACCGGATCATGCGGGCGCGGTGAGCGCGTTCGCTAAACAGAAGGGTTGTACATGAGAGAAACCGCTATCGTGAACTCGGTGCGCGCGGAGTTGAGCAGCGGCGACGCGCGCCTATGGCGCAACAACGTCGGCGTGCTTCAGGACCGCACCGGCGCATTCGTCACTTACGGACTATGCCCTGGGTCGTCCGACCTGATCGGCTACAGGTCAGTCGTGATAACGCCTAGCCAGGTCGGCCAGCGCGTCGCGATTTTCTGCGCATTGGAAGGCAAGCGCGATGCCGCTGCGAAGCCGACCAAGTTGCAGCAGCAGTTCCTGTCAGTCGTGCGGGACGCTGGCGGGATCGCTGGTGTATTTTCAAGCGTGGCCGAAGCGCGATGCCTTTTAACGGGAGACATCAAGTGATGAGCGACAAGGCGCGACGCGCGAAATTGCGAGAGCTGATGGAGAAGCACGGGCTAAACGCTGAAACCGTAGGCGCTATCACGTTCCGTCGCGCCCAAACGGTTCGCGCTTGGACGTGCGGCGCGCGTCGCACGCCGGCGTATGCAATAAAACTTCTAGAATCGACGGTCGCGAGGCGCTAATGCTCGACTTCAACAGCATCGCGGCCGATCTGCTCGCGAGCGCCGATGCGCTCCTTCCTCAGTGGCTGCCAGCCGGGCGTAAGCGCGGGCACGAGTACGTCTGCGGCTCGCTCGGCGGCGATGCTGGCGACAGCCTCAGCGTGAACATGCGCACGGGGCTATGGGCGGACTTCGCCACGGGAGAAAAGGGCGGCGACCTGCTGAGCCTCTACGCAGCGGCCAATGGCATGAAGCAAGGCGAGGCGGCTAAGGCGCTCGGATACACGAATGGCGAAGCGAGCGCCACATTGCCGAGGCCCGCCGTCGCACGGAAAGCCGTGAGCGAACCCGACGATGCCGCAATTAAACTCCCGCCCACCGATGCGCCATTGCCACCACCACATCGCGACCACGGGGCTCCCACGACGCTTTACGCCTACCGCGCGGCCGACGGCGCGCTGATCGGCTACATCGCCCGATGGGACACGGACAGCGGAAAGACCTTCGCGCCCTACAGGTGGAGCGGCTCGAAGTGGGAAGCGAAAGCGTTCCACAAGCCGCGCCCTCTCTACGGCCTTGATCGTCTCGCCGCCCATCCTGACAAGCGCGTACTGCTCGTCGAGGGAGAGAAGGCCGCCGATGCGGCGCACCATACGCTGTCGGGGTTTGCGGTAGTGTCATGGCCTGGCGGCGCAAACGCGATCGAACAAGTCGATTGGTCGCCGCTGCGTGGGCGCGACGTTGACCTATGGCCTGACGCGGACGATCCGGGCCGCGAAGCGATGCGGCGCATTTCTGAGAAATTACTGACTCAAGGCGCTGGCGCGCTGCGCATCATTGACCCGCAAGGGCAGCCCGATGGGTGGGACGTGGCGGACGCCGTAGCGTCCGGCATGGACGGAAAAGCCATTCTTGAATGGGCGCGGCGCGACGGGAAAAAGTTCATCCGGGATGTTAGTATCTCGGACGAGTCCGCAGTGTTCGCTGTCGCTTCTGTTAGCGACGTACCGCCTCCCCCCGAAGCGCGCGGCGCTGCGGGCTCGCTTCCTCCGCCGTCAGGGCGGGACCGCATTGATTTCCTTCTCGCCATACCCGCCGCCACGGGTCAGCGGTGGCAAACCATTGGGATTGATCCTACTGTCATGTCGAACGGGCGACCGCCCGCGAATGAGGACACTGTTCATCGTCTGTGCGCGTATCTGGAGGGCGAGTTCTGGTTCGACAGTTTCCTGATGCGGCCGATGACGACATTCTCCGGCAGGAACCAACAGCCGATCAACGACGAAATATTGTCGGAGCTGACAATCTTTTTTCAGCGTCACCTGATGCTCCCGAAAATGTCGGTGGAGAAAGTGAAGCAAGGCATCGCAGCCTACTGCGGCCGTAATCGACGCAACTGCGCACAAGAATGGTTGCAGAGTCTCAAATGGGACGAAACATCTAGGCTTGAGATGCTGCTCCCCGCCGCGCTAGGCACGGACGATGACGAATACCACCGCTCGGTCGGTCGCTGCTTCCTCATGGGGATGGTCCGGCGCATCATGGAGCCAGGGTGCCAGGTGGACAATGTTTTGCTGCTTGAGGGCGGCGAAGGCAACGGCAAGTCGTCCGCGCTGCGCGCGATCGGCGGCGACTGGTTCACCGAAGCGTCGGAGTCCATCACATCGAAAGACTTCTACCAGTGTTTGCAGGGCAAGATGTTGGTGGAACTGTCGGAGATGTCCAGCTTCGACCGCGTGTCGATCGAGAAGGTGAAGGCGGTCATCACGAATCGAGTGGACACATACCGCAAGTCGTATGGCTTCCTTCCGGGCGACTACCCGCGCCAATGCGTATTCACTTGCACGACAAACCGCGACGACTGGAACAAGTCTGATACTGGCGCTCGCAGGTTCTGGCGCGCGCGCACCGGGCTGATTGACGTGGAGTGGATCGAAAAGCATCGCGAGCAGATGTTCGCCGAGGCGATGGCGCGCGTCATGCGCCACGAGCCCCATTGGGATGTCCCGCTTGATAAGGCCAAAGCATTGCAGGACGACGCGCGCGAAGGCGATCCGTGGGAGGAAGCGGTGCTGTACTACGCGAGCCAGCGCAGCGAAGTGCGGCCGGACGAAGTATTGCGCGATGCACTCAACAAGCCGCTGGATATTCAGGACAAGGGACACATCGCTCGTGTGCGCGCGATCCTGCGCATGAATGGCTACGTCAGCGTGAACGAATGGCGCCACGGCAAGGTGGTGCGCGTATGGCGGCCGCAGAAGGTCAAACTTCCGCCTATGACGCAAGCGACCATGCTGGACGACGACGAGGCGGCGCTATGACCCGCGCCGCGCGCGCGCGCAGTGACGCGGAATTACTGGCGGAAGTGGATGCGCTGCTTGAGCGAAGGCGGGCGGCGTGAGCGATATACACGACCAATTGCGTACGAAGTACCCCGCCGATCGCTACGCGCTGTTCTTCGAGGTGCCGGATGCGGTCAGCTTGGACGCCCGCCGACGTATCGACGCGGTTGCCGTGGGCGTATGGAAAAGCGTTGGGCGGAACATTTCCGGGTTCGAATTCAAGGCATCACGATCGGACTGGCTGCGTGAAGTGAAGCAGGTGAACAAAGCCGATCCGTTCATCGCCGTCTGCGACTACTTTTATCTGGTCACGACCGACGCCAGCATAGCGAAGATCGAGGAAGTCCCGGCGTGTTGGGGATGGCTGAGTTGCACGCCGAACGGCCTGAGGACGCAACGACCCGCGACGAAGCTGCCGCAGGACAAGGAAACGCTACCGTGGGCGTTCACAGTCGGGCTGCTGCGCAAGCTGCAAGACAGTCTCATGGACTCTGCGGACGTGCGCACGCGTATCAACGCTATACGCGAGGAAGCCAAGGTGGACGCCGATCGCCGTGTCGAGCGGGAGGTGGCGAGAATCCGCGAAGGGAAAGAACTCGCAGCCCTGCGTAGTCGTGTCAAGGAGTTTGAAGATGCGGCTGGCGTTCAGATCGATGACTGGAAAGCGGGCCCCGTTGGCCAGATCGTTAAATCTCTGCTGGATCTCGACTACAGCGATCAACGACATGGCGTTGGCTTCGTCGCGGCCGGGCTTGAACGGCAAGCCGAAGAAGCTGAACGGCTCGCGAAAGTTGCACGCGAAACCGTTGCGAAAATGCGGGCGACGGCATGAGCACCGGATTTGTCTGCCCGCACTGCCAGACCGACTTCAACCCGCGCCGGGCCGATCAGGTGTACTGCAAACCGAAGTGCAGGCTCGCGCCGGGGGATGCGGACAACGCGTTACGGATGATTCCGGGCTGCGTGGTGGAGAGGGTTGATATGCGTTTTTCCCGTGCATGGGCTATGCCAAATGCAGACACTTTCAGTGTGAAACCAATCGGAAACTTCGTGCGGCGTTACTTAATCGAATCTTCATTCAGCGTCGATCCCTTTGCCCGCAACAAGCGGTGGGCCACGTACACCAACGATTTGAACCCGGAAACGGAAGCGGAGCACCACATGGATGCCGTTTCATTCCTGGAGATGTTAGAGAATCAGGTCGGTGGGCTCATTGACTTAGTTATTTTAGATCCGCCCTACTCTCCTAGACAAATTTCAGAGTGCTATAAAGCCGCCGGGAAAACTGTCGGAATGAAAGATACACAGAGCGCGCTTTTGTACAAGGCGGTGCGGGATGCCTGCATGCCACTGCTATCCGCAAACGCCGTGGTGCTGTCTTTTGGATGGAATTCGGTCGGCATGGGGAAGTCTCGCGGCTTCGTGCAAGAGGAAATACTGCTCGTGTGCCACGGTGGCGCGCACAACGATACTATTTGCCTAGCGGAGAGACGGGATGCGTGAATCTACAATCGAAACGTACCTGGTCCGCGAAGTCGCCGAGTCGTACCGTACCGCTGCTGAGCGCATCGACTGGTCGATCCCGTGCCCGTCGATTTTCACCCGTGAGCGGCCGCTGGTCGAGGCCACTCTGCGCCGGATCGCGCGCGCCGTGCACCTGCTGTGCGCGCGCACCTATATCGGCGAGGCCAAGCGCAGACGCGGCCAGCCATTCGCTTTCACGCTGCTGCAATGGGCCGCGAACGCACGGCTGCGAGCGCAGCACGAGCCGGTGCAGCGCGATCTATTCACCGACCAGCGCCAGCGGGAGGCAGCGTGAAAAGCACAGCACTGGAAAAAATAGTCCCGCAGGAAATGCACTTGATCTTACTGCGTGCGGCGGATATGGCGGTCCGATGGTGGCGGGAGAAAAAGCCGCAGAGCTGGTCCATTCGCAAACATCTGGAGGCCCCCACTATCAACTGCGTAGGGGAACGCGAGAAGCAACTCGCACGCGCGGCGGCGGGTTGGTACGCCGTGCAGCGCCGGATCGACACGACCGAGGAAGGAACGACATGACCACCCCAGACACCCGCCCGACGATAGCGCCGCAAGTGGGCGCGCGATACACACTCGCACAATGGCTGCGCGACTACGCGGGCGAATTCTGCGAGGAACGCGAGGCGATCATGATCTGTGCTGCTGCGGATGAGATCGACAAGCCGCGCATCGAGCCGCCGACCGTCCGCCAGCAGTTCGTGATGGCGGCGATGACGGGACTGCTCGCGAACCAAGAACATTTCAACGTGAGTGAACTAGCAGCGCGCGCGAGCATAGCTGCCGACGCCTGCATGGCCGAGGAAGCGAGGACGAGGAGCAAGACATGACCGACATCCTGCAACGGCTGCGCGCCGATTACTGCACATGCCACGAGGCGTACAGGACGCGAGACATGCTCGACCCTACGTGCGAATCGTGCGCCACAAAAGACGATCGCACGGAAGCCGCCGACGAAATCGAGCGGCTGCGAGACGGCGCGTCCCGCTGGATTCCCGTGACCGAGCGGATGCCGGAAATAGCCGCCACCTGTTGGGTCGCTATTGAAATGCGATACGAGGTAATCACGCGGCTCGCCTACTGCGAGCGCAGCGGGAATTGGCAGCACATAGACGCAAGGCCAATCCTTTCCCCCGTCCTCGCTTGGCAGCCCATCATCGAGCCGGAGGCGTACAAGCCGTGAGTATCTGCATCATTTGCCGCGAACATCCGGCAGAAGTGCCGGATCGAAACAGTCAGAGCCTTAGACCCGTCAAGCGGGTATGTCGCGCGTGTCACGCTGCTCGACTGCGCAGCGACCTCAAGCACATTGTCGCCGAGAATTCCCCGCAGCGGCAGCCGTTCAACTTCATTGGAGGTAAGAAGCCATGACTATTTGTATCTACCACGGAAATTGTGCAGACGGCTTTACGGCCGCTTGGGTAGTGCGCCGTGCGCTTGGGTCCGCAGTTAAGTTTCACGCGGGGGTTTATCAGACACCTCCGCCTGACGTGACGGGCCGTGAAGTTGTACTGGTGGACTTTTCGTACAAACGTCCCGTGATGGAGCGGCTTGTCGCTGACGCGCGCAGCGTAACAATCCTCGACCACCACAAGACGGCTGAGGCCGACCTAGCCAACTTGGCTGGTGCCCGCGTCGTGTTTGACGTGGAACGATCAGGCTGCCGAATCGCATGGGATTTTTATTTTCCGGACGAGTCTCCGCCACCCGTACTGCTGCATGTCGAGGATAGAGATTTGTGGAAATTCTCGCTGCCAAAAACACGAGAGATTCAGGCCAACATCTTCTCGTATCCGTATGACTTTGAGACATGGGAGCGTCTTATGAGTAGCGATCCTGAGGCGCTTGCAGTCGAAGGCGCGGCAATCGAACGCAAGCACTTCAAGGATGTCGCTGAATTACTTACGGTGACGCAGCGTCGTATGGTGATCGGCGGGTTCAATGTACCAGTCGCGAATTTGCCCTACACGCTCGTCTCCGATGCCGCTCACACGATGGCGCAAGGCGAACCGTTCGCAGGTTGCTATTGGGATACGCCGAAAGGCCGCGTGTTCGGACTGCGCTCAGCAGAAGGAGGCGTAGATGTATCAGAAATTGCCACGCAGTACGGCGGCGGCGGGCACAAAAACGCAGCAGGATTTACTGTGTCATACGCCGATGCGCAGACGCTGGAGGTACAGCCATGACCGACATCGTAGAGCGGCTGCGCTTTCTGGGGAGCGGCGAACCGTTTCGGGGCGCGTTGATGTGCGAAGCCGCAGACGAGATCGAGCGCCTGCGCGCCGAGCAAGTTCGCGAAATGAGGAAGAGAGGACGAGGAAATGAGCGCATACAATGAACTGCTCGATGCTTTGAACGACGAGGAGCGTTTCACCCACTTCGTCATCGGCCCGTGGGGCTGGGGGTCGGCACCCCAATCAAAAAAAGAGGCTTGGAAACCTGGCTATCGGGAACCGGACCCGACGCCAGTGCCATTTGCGTTCCGGGGGAAGGTGCTGGAATTCGAGCCGAACAAGCATCTACTGTATGACTGGAACATAGGGGGGCCGTTCGGGGCGCCGTCCTGCTACGCGCTTTTTGCGTGGACAAACAAGAGGGTCTTTTTCGTACACGAGTACGATGGCTCGACCATTTTGGTGTCCGTTCCACGCGGACCCGGCAAAACGATGCCATCGTTCTTATGAGCGACATCGTAGAGCGACTGCGCTTTCTGGGGAGCGGCGAACCGTTTCGGGGCGCGTTGATGTGCGAAGCCGCCGACGAGATCGAACGCCTGCGCGCCGAACTCGCCGAGGCGAAGGTGGATGCGGAGCGGTGTTACCGCCGACTCTCGACCACCCCGCGCCACCAATCCTGAAACCCCTGCAATCGGCTGGCATCATGCCCGCAGGCGGTCAGGACGGCGGCAGTAGCTCGCTCAATCGCTTCATCGCCTCCGGGCTCTCCGGGGGCTGTAGCAGGCCCGGCGGCACGGTCGGCAGCGCCGGACACGGCGCAACCACGGGCACTGGCTTGGTAGTCACGCAGGCGGCCAGCGAGGTCGCGAGCGCGAGCGTCAGAGTCACCGAGACGGGTTTCCAGTTCATGCTGCACCTTGTCGGAAATGGCCTTGTCGGCCTCCACGGTGGCCGCTACGGCGGCGGATTGTTTGGCGAAAGCCTCTGCCGCGATCAGCCGTTCAGCGTCCCATCGGGCCTGTACGGCGGCCTCACCGGCCTCGTAGCGGGTATGGCCGTAGTGCCAGGCGCTGCCCAGAACGGCCACGACCGCCGCCCCGGCGCCGATCAGCCGCCACGGCAGGGCGGATAGGGGCGGGAAGATCATCTGCGCGGCGTCGCCGAAATCATCGCTTCAGCGTCCGGGAAGTAGCGGTACAGCAGCCGCGTTCCAATCGTGTACAGCGAGGGCGCGATGAACCCGCCCACGGCGAGCCCCCACGACAGCCCCAGCGGGGTGCGCCAGTTCAGCCACGTCACGCCGATGCCGATCACGAACTGCACGCAGTACCACAGGCCCCGGCCGCCGTTCTTCGGCGCCCACTGGATCACGGCCATCTTCACGACCTGGGTAATCGA
This sequence comes from Sphingopyxis sp., assembly GCF_016704835.1. Taxonomy (GTDB): domain Bacteria; phylum Pseudomonadota; class Alphaproteobacteria; order Sphingomonadales; family Sphingomonadaceae; genus Sphingopyxis. The sequence continues at coordinate 17,876 of NZ_JADIZJ010000011.1, forward strand.
GATCGCAGCGAGCGTGCCGACCACGACCGAGCCGAGCTGCGTGTGCGCGAGCAGGTAGTCGAAGGAACCGATCACGAACTGCCAGACGCGCTGCAGGGTATCCATGTTCAAGCCTCGTTTCGACTGACGGGAAGGTTGCCGACAAATCGCGGCAGCGGCTGATGCGAGTACGGCCCGCCGGGCGGCCAGACGTAGCCAAGCACGCGAGCGGGATCGAACGGCCGAATACTCACCATGTCACCTTGGTTTCCGCCCAAGGTCAGGATATTGCCATGCTCATCCCGGCCCACGGCAAAGCCGACGTGCCCGCCGCCCTTGCGTTCGTAGACCACGATGCAGCCGTAGACCGGCGCGGGAATTCGCGTGCCGTAGTCGAGCCATACGCGCGCGCGATACCAATTCTGCGGGCGCGGCAGGCCGACTTCATCGAGGCACTCGCCAACATACGTGCCGCACCAAGGGGCTCTGGAATCGTCTCGACCAAGCGTGTTCCACACCGCCGCGCCGCCCTTAAGCCACCATTTCACCAGCAGCGGATTCGAGTCCTTGCCGGGAATCTCCGCGACGCCGATGTACCGGCGTGCGACCTGCAGCCACAGCGGTTCAGCGACCATCAAGCTTGTCCTCGATACGCTCTAGCCGTCGCAGGATTTCCTTGTTCGCTTGGTCCTGCGCGGAGATCTGCACGATCTGAGACAAATCACGCGATTCGAGAGACGACAACCGTCCGCTGTTCGTGATGATCTTCTGATCGAATTCGACCAGGCGCGACGAATTCGCCCAGAGTACCGCGCCCGCCGAGGAGGCCATAGAACACAGCATCGTCAGCCCGACTTCAAGCAGCCGCGCGCGACGATCGATCCCGTTACCCTGCATCAGAATTTCTCGGTTCTGCGACCATTCGTGCCACCACCACCACCACCACCACCACCCCCCGACGCATTCGTGCCATTGCGGCGCTTGCGGAACTGTTGCGCGATGCACCAGACCGAGCCGACGATCATAACGAAAAGCAGAATACCGAGTGCTGTTTCCATGACATTCTCCTACGTGTAAAAGAATCTGATTTCGCCTCGTGCACCAGCTCCAGGCGCGCCAGTGGCCCCCGATCCAGCTCCACCACCACCCGGAGCAGAACCAGAGCCGCCTGCGCCGGAGCCGCCTGCGCCACCCGCTCCGCCATTGGGGGAATTTCCCCTCCGCCGCCAAGATCAGGGTCTGCCTCGCCATTGTCGCCAGTCACACCAGAGGTATTTGTAGTTCCCCCGGAAGCTGTGCCGCCTGCGCCACCAACTTGCCCTGTAGCGGAAGCCCCGCCATTCGCGGCCATGCTGATCGCACCGCCACCCGTCAGCGTGCCACTAACGGTAGAATTTCCGCCCGCTGCGCCCACCGCATACGACATCGTATTGCCGCCCGCACAAGCAGCGGTTCGCGTCGAATACCCGCCGCCGCCCCCGCCGCCGCCCCCGCACCTGCGTCACCATCCACGCCACCTGCACCACCACCCCACATCGTGATAACGACTTGCGTCATTCCCGATGGAACTGTCTCAGTGCCGGAACCAGAGGTGTACGTAACCAGCAGCTCACTGACGAAGACCAAGCGGCTCGTACCGCCGGAGTCCACTACAAATGCGCGCCGAACCATTCGCGTCGTGCCGCCGGAATCTACAACGGCCAACCGCCGCAGCAATCGGGCGGTTCCGCCAGAATCAACGACGTGAGTACGCGCTGGCATTAGTAGTAAAAAAACACATCGCCAGCCGTACCCGATGGCGTTCCACCTGGATCGGACTGAATCGTGCAATTGAGCACGATCTGACGCTTGGTGTGCGTCAGCGTGGACTTGCGAAAATAGCCATCGGCCCCAGCTTCGACAATGATATTGCCAATAGTCGGAGTCTCCGCGCTTGAACTCTGATTGTAGTAAGACGCGAACAGATACCCATTAACATTCCGCCGCGCTAGCGTACTTACGGTCGCAGTTTCCGCCCCGAGCGCGGCCTGATGCTGCGTGACGTTCGACTGTGCAACTCTCGCGTCCGCAAGAGTCCCAGTGAGCTGGCTTGCTGCAATTGACAGCGCCGCTTGATGCTGTGTTACAGCGGCCGCTGGTACTTGTGCATTGGCAATTGTCCCCGTGAGCTGCGTAAACGCGATCGCGAGCGATCCCTGATGCTGCGTCACGCCGCTTGCTTGGATGCGTGCGTCCGGAATCGTGCCTGCATTCAGGTTGCTGGCGCTCTGGTAGAACGCGCCGCTTTGCCCATCGAGCAGGTCGGCATCGAGTCCGCTACCCGCACCGTCTGCCGTGGTGATGAACGAGACCAGGTTCGCAGGCGTCAGTTCCTCGACATCGCCTGCGCCCGCCGTCACGCGCCCGAGCACACGCGACGTGGCCGACACGTTCTGCATCTTCGCGTAACTCACGGCGTCATTGGCGATCGTGGTCGCATTGCTGCCCGCGCTCGCCGTGACATCGCCGGTGAGCGCCGAACGCTGGATGCCGCCCGTGCCCGTGAACTCGATGCCGCCTGAGACCGTCAGCGCCTCTGGCGCTCCCGTTCCAGCCGTGTCGCGGCCTAGCAGCCTGTCGGTCGCGAGCGACCCGCTCGGCAGATAGCGCGCGTCCGCCGTCTGGCGGTTCAGCGCATCGGTCGCAGCCGTCGCGTCACCGAGTCCCGTCAGGCGCTGAGAGTTGAACGGAATACTAGCCGTCGGCAATCCGGTGCCGTCGCGCAGTAAGCACGTCGAAAGCGCAGCCGCCATGTCCGCGTCCTGCTGATCGAGCTTCGCGATCTCGATCGGCGCGGCGGCGGATTCCGTGGTCCAGTTGTAGACGACGCTATAGGTGCCGGAACTGAATGGCATTTATTTTTCCTCCCTATCACCGTTGACCATTGATGTCGCTGCTACTGCCGCGCCGCCCGAGCGACGGCCATATTGCCCCAATGCGCTCGCAATCGCAGCTCGTCTGCTTCCGCCGCGAAGGTTGTTAAGCGCAAGCGATAATTCAAACGGGTCTTGCAATAGCTTCGACATCTCACCAATGACTTCAGGCGATGCTTGGCTGCGAACTGCACGCGCGAGCGCCTTTGCCGCGCTCATCTTCCAACTGATGAATCCTGGTATCCGGTCAACCCCGTAGCCGGTTTGTTCATCGATCATGGTTGCCAATGGCACCGACGCTTTGTGCTTCGGGGTATACATTTCCTCGGCGCGCACGCGATCTGCCTTGATATCCTTAATCCGGTTGCTATACCTTTCCAATTCCGCCTTGTACCCGGACCCGCCTGCGGCCTCTATCGCATCGTCAATGAATGACTGCGAGGAACGCATTGCGCGGACAAACGCCGCGTCTTTTGTATCCCATCCCTGCTTCTCAAAAATCGTGCTCAACTTTGGCCCGAACGATTTACGCACTTCATCTATCGCCCGCGCGTCGATGCTCCCATCTGGTTTTGTAATTCTGGCAATTTCCTTGGCGAATTCAGCATACGTTTTCGACGCAATTTCATTGGCGTAGTTTCGCGGGTCAGTCATTTTCTCGCCGACTGCACCCACTATTTCTCGCGGGCCAAGCGCAACTAACCCGGTATTCTCTAGCAACTCCTTTTCGAGATTGGCGCCCGCCGCTTGAAGTTTTCGAGCGTCAGCGGCAAACATAGCTTCATCAGCGGCGCCAGCAGCGGACTCCGCGTTAGCGGCATGTTGCGTGTATCGAGCAGGCGGTCGAGGGGTCGCGCCTGCTCCGTGAGATGGAAACGATACCGCATCCTTCGCGAGTCCGAGCGCCCTTGCGATCGGGCCAGTTGGTGCATCTTTGTTCACCGCTCGACGCGCGGACTCCGCAGCAAACGCATCCATCTGTCCTGACAATTGCATGTTTTGGCCCGCTCGGCGCGAACTATCCGATGCTATGTGGGTCAGTTTTCGGAGCCGATCGCTGAAATTATTCGCCTTTTCCAAGATAGCTTCTCTCGCTGCCCCATGAGATTCGCCTAATTCCTTCGCGGCAGTTTCCCGCGCCGCCTCATTGGCGACTTCGCGCCTCGCAAACTCAATTGCCGGGCCGCCTGCACGCGCATCAGCGGAACGTGCGACAGACGCCTGCAACTGTTGCAGCGGAGCGCCTTCTGGCATATCGCCGACAACCTCCGCGGCCGTCGGCTTCACACCATTAACCGGGCTGCGGTAATTGCGCAGCCGGTCGGCGAGGGTTCGTCGTTGTTCATCGGTCCCGGAATATCGGCGTAATGCTCGACCTGCCCTTCGTTCGGCCGCTGACAGCAGCGGAGCAGAAGCAGCGAAAGCCTCCTGACCAAGTTGAACGCCTTTCGCACCGATCGAGACGCCTCCCGATCCTACCGCTTCATTGACGGCCCTTATGATTGGGTTCCGTGTTTGTGGCACGCCCATTTCGTTCAGCGATTGATCGGCTGCTTCTGACAATGTGCGAAGTGGCGCTACGCCAGGCGTCACTATTTGCTCAACAGCGTTGTAGAGGTTAACTCCCATATCAACCGGCAGCGCCGCGAGCTTTGGTATCCCCATCACCAAATCACGCAGCGAGCTAACAACGTCAGAAGCCACGCTTGCGCTTGGAGCAGCATCACCCGCCGTCTCAGCAGCGCCCAATGCGAAGCGGCCTGGGACGCTGCCAAGTGCGCGCTCAGTGGTCGTCGCAGGCACCGGAGCGGGGGCAGGTTGAGACGATGCGGCTCCGGCTGCTTTCGCCTCCAACTCCGCCAAACGGCGCAGGGCTACAAGTTCCTCGCGCGGGGTCATTTGCCGAACCTGTTCCTCAGTTCCGCCAATTCGGCCTGCTCTTGAGGCGTTAACGTAGCATCGCCTGCGTTAGCGTCAGGCGGTGTAGTGTCCGCGCCTTCTCGCTCCATGATGATGTTGATACGGTCGGCAATGCCTTTGATCTGGTTGTCTCTAACCTTCCTCTCCTGAGTTCGCTCCGGGAGCGCGGCCATGAGAGATTGCAATTCAAGGTTCGATTGCGATCCAATGCCAGGGGCACGCAATGCGCTTTGAATCGTCGCGAGAAGTTGCGCTTTCGCGCCGTCAAAGTCCTGCGCCACGGAGCCTATCGCGGGAATGCGGCCCTCTATGAATCCGCCGCCGCCGCCGAGCGTGTTGCTTGTCTCCTGAACACGAGAAAGTGCCCCCAATGCGGCTTGAAGTGAGGCCACTCGACTATTGCGTTTTTCCGCAGCGACCGCATCTTTCGAGGCCGCTGCTGAGTTCTGTCGCTCCGCCTGCGCGTCAACCCTCATGCCCGCAATATCGCGCTGCGTCTGCTGCTGGCCTGATGCGATCTCACGACGCAGCGCCGCACTTTCCGCCGCCGCCGCTGCGCGCTGCTCGCGATCCAACGCCAGGTCCTGCGACCGCATATTGCGTTCCAGAAGGCGCTGCTCGCGATCCAATCCTCGGTCCTGCAATCCGCCTTCAATCTGCAATCGCTTCAGGTCTCGATCCGCGATCACGGATTGGTCAGGCAACAGTCGCGCCAATTGCTGCTGCATGAGGAACTGCCGAATCTGCTGCGGGTCTTGTCCTGCGACGGCGCGCGAGAGCGCCTGACCGCGCGCGGACAGCTCAGGGCGGCCCGTGTCGATGTTCAGCATCTGCTGCGGCTCAGTGCCGGGAATCGGCTGCCCTTGCGCGTCGATCTTCTGCGGGCGCTGGTCCATCGTCAGGTCGTTGATGACGCCTTCGTTCTGGACGCGAGTATTGGCATCGGCTGCGTTTCGAGTCTCGATTGCCTGCCTACCGGCGCGACGCGCTAGCAACGCTTCCGCGAGCTGTGTGAGCCCCTCGCCAATGCCGTACTGCGCTTGCACGCGACCGCCCGGCGCTGGCCCTCGCTGCCGTGCAGCCATCTCCTGCAACGCCTTCGCATAGGCTTCGCGGCGCGCGACATCGGCATAAGCGTCATCAGGCTGCGTGTCGCGAAATAGCTCGATCTTGCGTGCCATCAGTACAACTCCCGCAAAGCCTTCGACATGACCTTGCTGTAGTCCACTGCCTTAAAGCCGTTCGACATCTTGAACACGGCTGACGGATTCGTCTTTTCGACTTCCTGCGCCATGACGCCGGTGTACGTCTTGCCGGGCTCGTCCTTGTATTCATAATCGTAAACGCCGGTGCCATCAGGAAGTGATCCGACCTGATCAACATTAGTCTTCAGTCTCTCGTCTGAGAATGCGAGCGCGGCGCCACCGAGTCCGAACAATCCACTCATCAGCGCGTTATTCTGCTGCTGGCGCGCATTCCAGATGTCCATCTGCTGCCCGTAGTTCTGATTGATGAGTCCGGCGATGTCCGTCGGGTTCGTCATCGAGTTCTGCGGGTTCTGGAACTGCGGCTGCGCGACCTGCGCCGACGAGCGCAGCGCGTTGTACTCGTTCAGCGGCTGATTGCGCAGCGAGAACAGCTCGTTGAGCCCCTGCCCGCGCGCTTGGTTCGCGAACTGCGCATTGAGCATGGCATCGCGGTTCGCTTGAGCCGCTGCGCTATTCGCAAATTCACCACCTGAGAGAGCCTCACCGAACCCTTGGCCGCGCGCCTGATTGGAGAACTGACCGGCAAGCAGCGCATCGCGGTTGGCGGCCTCCGCGCTCTGATTGGCGAACTGCCCGCCAGTCACCGCCTCGTCGAACCCTTGGCCGCGCGCCTGGTTCGCCGTTCCCGTGCGTGCGAGGGCTTCCGACAAGGCTTGCTGGCGCGCGTTGTTCGTGAAACCCGCGCCGGTCGTGCGCTCGCCGAACAGTTGCCCACGGTTCCCCTGCGAGATGCCGGCCAGTCTCGACAGTTCGTCGCCACCACCAATGATCGCGGCGTCTCGCGCGCGATCGTAGTCGAAACTGCGCGCGCGGTTGGACGTGTCCATCGCGTTGTTGAACGCCTCCGAGCCCTCGACGACGCCCATGTTGGCAAGGCGCGTGCGCTCGGCGCTCTCGCGCTGCTGCCATTGCGGGTCGAGGTAGGCGGCTTGACGGTTGTAGAGCGCGTCCTGCGTCTGACGACGCGCGCCCTCAAGATCGTTCGCGCCATACAACTGCGGCAGCCCTTGCGTGTCGATGCCACCGACGAGGCCCGGCCCCTGCACGTTCAGATCGCTCTGTAGAGCAGGCAACCCGTTCGTGTTGAGGTTGCTCTGATAGCCCTGCTGCGCCACGTTGCTCTGCAACCCCGGTAATGCGCCCGTGTTGAGGCCAGACTGATAGCCCTGCTGCGCCACATCAGAGCGCAGAGCAGGCAAGCCAGAAGTGTCCATTGGCTGGCCGAACGTGTCGGTGACGCGACCGAGCATGCCCTGCGATGCCTGCCCGAATGCGAGGTCATTCGCGTTGTAGATATCAAGCAGCTCCTGCTGCTTCGGATCGAGGCTGATCGTCTGGTCGTAGACGGTCGCGCCAGTGGTTGGGTCGGTGCGCCCGGCGAAGGTCTGCTGTCCCCACGGCGTATAGGTCGCGCCGTGCGTGATCGCGTTATTGAACGCGGCCGTGTCGCGGTTCATCTGCGTCTGCGCTGCGGCCGTCACGTTGGGATCAGGAGGCGGCGGCGGTTTGCCGCCTTTCTTCGCCAGAGCGATCGCGCCGTCATACCACCGCCACTCTGACGCGCCCTCGTCGGTCACGTACCGGCCGATGTTCTCGTCCCATACTGAGACGGACTTCGTGTAGATTTTCACAGCCATCTGCAATCCTCGCGAAGCATCCCGTAGACGATCACATCGTCGTCCGGCAGGGCATGTCGCATGTAGCCTTCACGCCGAAAGCCGATATGCTCGTCGAAGCGTTGCGCCGCGACGTTGGTCGCTGGCACAAAGCCTGAGACCCGGCGACAGCCGAGTTGGACGAAGGGATATCGGAATGCCGCCCGGAGGTAGCTTCGGGACAGCCAGTTTGCGCCGACACCTGCAACATGCATGGCGATGTCGGCGCCTGAGTAAAGGTTATACACCACGCCCGCGATCAGGTCACCATCCTGCTCGTAGCCGATCGCAACGTACCACTCCCCCCATGACGGAACGTGCGGTATCAGAGCCTTCGCGAACTCGCCGACGCGCTCTTTTTGGTCAAGGACCAAACGACGCATTTTCGTATACGAAGTCGCTTGCCGCCCACGTCATCTGCACATCATCAGTCCGCGCTCGCAGCCGAGGCGCGATCGCGGAGCCGAACCCCTGCACTGTCCGCCAGTCCCGCAGCACAACCGCCGCGCCGCTCCATGTGACATCCCATATGCCGCCCCACGGGTCGCCGCCGCCAGCGCCAGTTTGCAGGAATACGGTCGGCTCATTGTCGCCATAATCTACGTCCACACCGAGAGCCACGTCCGACACGCCATCGGTTGAGAAGATCGGTCGCATCAGGTGAACTTGCACGTTCCTGCCGCGGCCACCGAAATAGTTGAATGCTTGCTTGCTGCTCGCCGTGATCGCAATGCCCGCGTCAGAGTAAGCGCCAACTTGGTCCGCCTTCGCGAGCACGCCGTCGCCACCCCAATAGAGTTGGTCGCGAACAACCTCGAAGGAGAAGCCGTTCCAGCCGATATACCGGCACCATGCGCCAGTCTGCACGTTCATCACGTACTGGCGCGATTCGACGTTCTCATTCGTCGGCACATTGAGGATCAGTTTGAACCCGGTCGGATGCAGCGTGAGCCCCCACCCTTGCCGAGCGCCATGGATCGAAACATCGCCGTTCACCAGGTTCCTGATTTTGTCCGACACGGCAACGGTCTGATCGCGCGTGTTCTGACTGATCGCGCGGCGTAGCGGTAGGATGCCGTCCGCGCAGATGAGCAGCGCGTCGGCCCCCCACTTGCACCATGCCCTGTTGCCCTTGATGACAGGACGCCCGACCCTGAACTGCGCGACCCGCGACCACGATGCTGCCACGGCGGGGTCCGTGCCAGAGAACGCCACGATCTCGCCTTCGGTGGACACGAACGCGATGTAATCAGCGAGTGCATTCGTCGCGTCGGTGATCGTGATGATGCTGTTGAGCGTCCCGCCCAATGCGAACAGGCTCGCGAGGTTCAGTTCGACCGTCGCGCCGGTGATCGAGTTGACGGGCAAGTACCGCACACGGAGCGAGTTCTTCACGCCGAACCAGAGACGCTCTGCATAGACACCTACCGTGAAGAAGTCGGCAGGCGTCCCGCCCGTCATCGCCGACGCGATCCACGTCGTGCCGTCGTATTGCAGCGGCACATCGGCGCCGTTGACGAGCGACAGAAACTGCCCGCCAACTGTGCCGAAGTTCACATAGTCATAGCGGCAGTTCGTGATGGCCTGAACCGCTGGCCCGCTCCCGCCGACGACAGCCGTACTGAGCGCGCCGCCCGACGTGGCTTCCATGATGGAGTTCGTAGCACCGTCCACGGCCGCGAACACCTTGGTCGCAGTCAGCCCGTTGTAGGCGATGATGGACTGACACACGCCGGAGAACGTCGCGAACGCGGTGTACCCCCGGCGCACCGCCACGTCGGTCGTCTGCGGGAACCAGTTGTCCATCTGCAACGCATCGGTGCCCTTCATGTTGGCAACCGAGTCTCGCGCATTGAGTCCGCCGATCGGCGATGGGAGCGACAAGGATTGCGATTTCGCGGCGCCGGGTCTACGCGAAAGGACGGCCTGACGCATCTGCGTCAGCTCCCGATCAGACGCGGGATTGCCATCGGGATGTCATCGTTGAACACGCCCCCGCCGCTAAGTGAAAGTGTCGGCTTTGTGCCGTCGCGGGCCATGGCATCCGCGACCATACGCTCGTAGGAGGCGAAGTCCTCGGCATACTCCATGCCTTTCGCCTTCCGCCACCGCCACACGACACCCATGAGGATGATTTCGTCATCGAGCAGGAGAAGGTCGGTGTCCGCGACCGCGTTGCGACGATAGGTCACCCCGAGCGAGTCCGTCATGGTGCTGCGCGTGACGTACTCGAATGCGCAGGTCTGCCCCGCAGTCGGCGCGGGCAGGAACAGCAACTCGTTGCCGCGTATGCGGTACTCGCTGTAGGGCGACGTGATCGACACCGCCTCGTATCCTTGCCACGTTCGCCCGCTACGAGGCCCGTAGACGGGTTCGCGCGAAGTGCGGTTCCATATCGTCTCGTTGACGATGTAGCGCAGTTCGCGTCCACCTGTCAGAAGGCTCGCCAATGTGCCTTGGGATTGCGTTGCAACGGTTGTGAAGGTCTGCTCGAACGTGAGCGCCTGCCATGGGTAGCGGCTGCCGAGCTCGCGACATTCGTTGTTCAGCAACTCGACGAGTTGCACCACCTGAACGTCGGTGGACGCGAGCGCGACGTTCGGCGTCGGAATGCCGACTGTCTTCGTCGCTCGCTGAATGACTTCCAGCGCGTTCACTTCAGCTTCTTCGCCTCAAGTGCGGCCAGGCGCGTTTCCAGCGACTGGATGCGCCCGTCCCTATCATCGAGTTCCGCACGCAGCGCCGCCACTTCCTCGGCGTTCACGCGACCGTCCTTCGCGTCGAGCCATGCTCGTGCCTTCTGCTGCAACCCGCGTGCGCCCATGCCGATGCGACCGAGTGCTTCTTCGTTCGCCGCCGCCAAGTCCTCGACGGACTGGATACCGACCGCGATCATGCCTTCGGCGAGCGCGCGGTTCACCGCGGGCCACTCTCGCAGCGGGAAGCCATTGACCGGGCCTTCCATGCCCTGCTTCCATGCCTCGTACTGCGCGCGGTAGGACTTCGCCCACTCCCCGGGCAGCCGGTTCATGGTGGCGAGATTGTCCTGCTGAGTCAGCCACTCCGTCGCGATGAACTCAGGGCCATCCTTCGAGCCGATCTGGCGAACCGTGACCATATGCTGAGATTTGAGCACGAGATGCCCGGCCGCGATGGTCGCGTTGCGATCCTCGACGGACATATCGTGGAAACGAAGGAACGGCGGCCGCTCCGGCCCCATCTGTGCGAGTGGCATGGTCTGGCTCCAACATCGCCGCTCATGCGCGGCAGCGGGATCGTAGCACCAAAACCGGCGAGAGCCGAAGCCCTCGCCGGTTACGCCATTACAGCGTGCGACCCACTCGCGGCCAGTTGATCCAGCCAGCCGTGACACCCGCAGACGCGCCGGTAGCCACGTCGAGCACGATGCCCTCGATGACTTCCGAGCCTGCCGTCGCATCGTCGTCAACCTGACCGGCCGTGGCCGTCGAGTTGAGGTTGGTGTAGGCCGCTGCCAGCGCAGCCGTGCGCACTGTGCCTGACCCGTAGACCTGAAGCCAGCCGTAGTCGGCCGACGCGAAGGCAACGCGAGCGACGCCCACTGACTTGCCGGCACCCGTGCCGGGCGCAGTCGTGGTCGTTGTGGACATCACCGCTGCGAACGTGGACGAGTCGATGTCACACACGTAGCCAGCGCCAGTGATGGCCGCGCCGGCCCGCACGTAGATGTAGCTCTTGGTGCCGGTGTCCGATGCCTGAGTCGCGACCGTGCCGAGCGTGAACTGCGGCGTGGTGTGCGTGTCGGTCGGGCGAATTCCTGTCGTGAGCATGTTGGTTCTCCTTACGCCTTGACGACGCCCTGACGCTTGCGATTGCTGATCGTCAGGTTGCACTGGTGGATGATCGGAATCACGATGGCGTCTTGGTTGATCGCCCGCATCTCCGGCATGATCTCCATGTCGGCGTCCTGATGCACCACGACCGACACGTAGTCCGTGTTGACGAAGTACATGTGGGCCGATGGGATGCCGGAAGCCGCTGAGTCGAAGAACACGTCCGCGTTCTTGTACTTCATCGACACCATGCCGCCGCGCCCGGTATCTTCCGGCGCGTACCGCTTGAGCGATGTCTGCGACTGCTCGAAGAACGTGAAGTAGTCCTCGCTCGCCACGATGAGGTCCACCACATCCGCACCGCGAGTCGTGCGCAGATACAGCGGGAGCATCAGCGACTCAATCGTGGTCGAGGACGGCGTGATCGCGCCGCCGCCCTGGATCGGCGCCGCTGCGGACTGCAACGTGCTCTGCCAGAACGGGAACGCCGACGAGTCGATGCCGCCGACGGTGCCCGTGCCCGCATCGGAGATGAGCGACTGCAAGCCGCCAATCTGGTTCGACAGCGACCCGGACGAGTAGAAGTCCTCGGAGAGGTTGTTTGCGAGCGTGCGCTGCGCATTCGTGATGCGCGCCTTGACGAGATTGACGATGCGGTTCTCGCCGCTGTTGCTGCGGATTTCGAGACCGCTCGCGGTGACGTGAACGGCCTGCTGGCGCCACGGGAACTCCGCCGCCGACAGGACATCCGACGCGGACGTGTTCAGCGGGTCATATCCGCTGTACCGCTGGTACGTCGCATTCTCGGCGTAGTCCAGCGGCTCGACGATCGACAGTCCGCCGTCCTCGCGCCGAACGCGGCCCTTCTTGGTGACGCGCCGATACAGCGCGTTGTGCTCGGACACGTTGTCGGCAATGAGCCGCTTGTGGTTGCGATATGTGGTCGTCACCAGTTCGGTGAACGTCGTGAACAGTGTGCTTTGCCCAGGCGATGCCATGGTGGACTCCTAGCGTTGCGGTTACGACGACATGAGCCTGCGATATTCATCGCGGATCGTGTCTTCCATCGAGCCCCGCTTCGGCGCGGTAGGAGTCGTCCCACGACGCGCGACGTTTGTTGAGGCGGCCTTTCTGGCGGCAGCGGCCTTTGCTGCATCGTCCTGCGAACGCTTCTGTGCCTGTTCGGCGAGAAGTTGTTCGCGAACGTCAGGAACCATCCAAACCGCCTTGTCGTAGGCTTCGTCCAGCGTGGTTGCCTGTCCAGAACCGATCAGTTGAGCCATCGTTTCCTGAACGGCTGCGAAGTGGTTGCGCCCTTGGCTTGAAGCGAAGCGCGCGACTTCGGAGGTCGCGTTCTCGGATTCGATCTGCGCAGACTTCTCGGCCTGCTGTCGGACCATCTGCTCGATGCTCTGTACCCGTTGTAGTACGGGCGACAGGTCCGGGGAGATGGCCTGCGTCGTTGCCTCTCCTGTCGAGGAAGTCGCGGACGACGCGGCGATATCTATACCGTACTGCCGCGCGATATTCAATAGCACCTGTCGTTTCTGGTCCGGCTGTCCGGTCGCCAAGGCGGCCCATGTGGACATCATCTCGCGCGTGAGCTGCTGCGGAGTGATGCCGACCTGGCGCATCATCTCGACGTGCGGCAGCATCTCCTGACCGATCGCGCGCCCGAACGCGGCAGGTTCCTGATACTGGCGGATGCCCTCGAAGAAGTTTTCCTCCCGCCGCTTGATCTCGGCCTTGATCGCCGGGCTGACGCCCGCCCATTCGCCGTGGGCCTCTTTGCGCCATGTCTTGGGGTAGTCGTCGGTCGCAGCGGGCGGCGCAGCGGCGGTCATCGGCGGGGTATCCTCGACCTTCGCAGTGGCGCTAGCTTCGTCAGTCGTGGCTTTCGCGAACTTGCCATCAGGGCTGCGCGCGCGGGCGGGCGCTGCGGCGGTCGTGTCGTCGCCGGTGTCCGCGTTCTCCGAGGATGTCAGTCGGCGATATTCATCGCGAATGGTGTCCTCCATTGACGGGCCATCGCTGCTCGGCGTCTCGTCGGTCGGCTTGTCGTCCGTGACGGGCTGCTCAAGAGGTCGCTCTTGTTCCGTTTCCATGTTCATCACTCCAATGTTCGCCGTTGTGCTGGTGAGAGTTGGTGGTAGGCCCGGCGCGCTGCCTCATCTAACCGTTTCTCGGATTTGTCCTCGGCATACTTGCGCTGACGATCGGCTTCTCGCTTCTCGTTCTCCATGCCCTCCCATGGGCGCGAGTGCGTGCGCGCCAGGTCATCTCTGCGCGCTGTGCGGCCCTCTACCCATTTGCCGTTGACAGGCGAGACGTATCCCTGCAAGTCGCCCTGCACATACGATGGGCGTATTTCGAGACTCATGCGCTCGCCGCAGCAAAACGGGCCATCGTGGCGCTGCTCGACGGTCCTGAATGCATCGTCCTCGTTCCCACATGCAGCGCATCCATAGGCGTAAAGCGGCATTACAGCAACCTTTCGAGTAAGGCCGCAATCATTGTGGCCTCGTGAAATTGCTCCAATTCTGACAATTCCTCGCGCAACATGCGAAGGGATGTCTCGACCTCGACGCCAACGCTGTCCATGGCGAGCGCGCGACGCGCTGCGATGCGCGGTAGCTCGTCTTCGCTTGTGCCTGGCGCTGCCAGCCGGGCAAGCGCCGCGGCGGCGCGCGGAGCCATCTCTGGCGATTCCGTCAGTTCCCGGTAGATGCTGCGGATGGATTGTTCGAGCCGCAGTTCCTCGCTTCGTTTGATCGTTGAACGCTTCTGGTCCCATCCTCGATGCCCGCGATCTCGCGGTACGTCGTCGCCACCGACCTTGGTGGGCTCCTCGATCGGTGCGCCGCCGCGCGCCGTAAGGATGATCTGCCCGATGGACCGCGACAGTGCGCCCGAAAGCGTCAGCGTCCCCGCGCCCGCGAGCGTGATCGGCGCCATCGTCTGCGCCAACTGCCCTGCAAGCGCCAGCGCACCCGTTGCGGACAGCCCGATCGTGCCGATCGACTGCGAGAGTTGGCCGGTGCCGACGCCCGCCAGTTCCCCGGTCGCCGACAGCGTGATCGGGTCGATCGTCTTGACTAGCGTCCCGACGATATCGAGGTCCGCGGCACTCGATAGGCCGATCGTGCCAACACTTGCCGACAACGATCCGGCGATCGGTAGCCGTCCGGTCGCGGACAGCGTGATCAGCCCGATAGACTGGCTGAGCGTGCCCGTCGTCCCGGACGCGCCCTGCGCACTGAGCGTGATCGCACCAATCGGCTGCGAGAGCTGGCCGGACAGGTCCAGCGCACCTTGCGTCGACAGCGCAATCGTGCCGATCGAATTGGACGCGGTCCCGGTGATCGTCAGCGTCGAGGCCGACGCAAGCGTAATCGCGCCAACGGACTGCGCGAGCGACCCGACAATCGCCAGCGCTCCGCTCGACGAGATCGTGATCGTGCCGATCGACGCGCTTAGCGTGCCCGTTATTCCGGTCGCCGCCGCGCTCGGCACCCACCGACGGCGCTGCGGCTGCCGCCATGCTGGCAGCCGGTACAGCATTTACGCTCCGGGCGCGGTCAGCGTGAACGTCGTGATCGTGAACGACTGCCCCGACGCGAAAACTGCATTGTCTACAGTCAAATCGCCCCCGCCGCCCGTTGCGGTGACGGTGCCCTGCATGTGGCAGGTCGTGCCGGCACTATCGTACAGCCGAAAGTGTGCGGCCGTGCCTGCCGCATCCGCGCTCGCGTCCTGCCATGTGCCGGACAGAGCCTTGCTGCCGCTCGACGCTGCGGCCATCCAGTCGGACGGCAGGTTCAGCGTCGCAAGTACAGTGCCGCTGTCAGCCGTCGCGCAAGTTGCTGGAGCCACCCCGGTACGAATGCGAAGAATCGCGCTCGCGCCGACGGTCGTTTCCAGTTGATCGAGCAGAGCGTTGCGATAGCCCGTTGAAAATTGCAGTGCCATTTTGAGTGTCCTTTGTCAGATAATTTCAGCCGAATTCCTCTACCCACAGCGTGCCGCCGAGCGTGAGCGAATCGGCCGGCGCCGCAGGAATCTCGATCGTCCAGCGCCGCGCGCCGGTGAAATCGAACGTGTAACTAGGCGGCAGCCAGAAGTCGCGATCCACGCGGATGTTCCAGCCCATCTCTGCATGCACGACGATCGTGCCGGCAGTCGCCTGGGTCGTGTCGTTGATGCGCGCGGTGAACTGCGCAGCCGCGTCCGTAGCATTCACCGGAATCGGCGTCGGTGCCGTGCCGCCGCTGCCCACGGTCGTTTGCCCCGACCGGATGCGCAGCCGCACGATCTCCTCGGCCGCGTCGCCGACATCAGATGTCTGGAAGATGTGCAGGCCCGCAAGCCGCGTCGGTCGATTCGTCCCGCTGACGATTGCCCACAGGTCTTGTACTGCGGTCAGTCCGGCCGGTGCAATCGGAATGGTGTAGATCCTGCTCATACATGTACCTCAGAAGTGATAGAGGACGTTCGGGCCGCGCGTGCGGGGAATCAGTAGACTCGTCGCCGAGGCGGCGGACTGATATTCAAACGGCCCGATGTCGAACGTCGCGCCGCGCGCGTTGCCGAGAATGTCTGTCGTGAACGTCCCGGACAGGTCGTAGCCCGCATTGATCAGTGCCGACGAGGCACCGATGTCGAAGTTCTGCGAACCGGCCGTGACGTTCGTGAAGTAGGCGCCGGCAGATGTGCTGTAAGCGACCGTCGAGCCGTGCGTTCCGTCCTCGCTCGCGTTGTTCGATGCCGTACCGGGCGCGGCGCTGAAGTCGGGATTCGTGTTGCCGCCAGCGTAGCAATTGCGAGCGGTCGAGGTGCCGGACGAGAACAAGAAGCCGTAGTCTGCGTTGGCCGCGGCAAGGCAGTTGTAGTAGTACACCTCTGCCCCGTTGCCGGCGTCCTGCATCCGAAAGCCACTCGCGCTGTTCCCGTATGAAATGCAGTTGGTCCACGTGACACGGCCGCCGAGTACGCGAAAACCGACTGACGCGCTGCCGCAGTCATACGCGATGCATGAATCCACTCGCAGATCAGACGTGGCCGGGGAACTGGAATCGAACATGATTCCTTCCTGGTTCCACGTGCCGTTGTTCCGATTGCGGAACTGTATTCCCTCGATCCTGACGTATGACTCGTAACACCAGAGTGCAGACGATGTTGCACTCGGGTCTAGCCGGTATCTCGATGTGTCCCACCGTCCGTTATGCCGATTCGCCTGCGTCGTGCGGATGAGGATGTAGTTCGAGGCTGATGTAGTCCAACCGTCGAGATCAAGACGCGAGGTATCCGCCGCGCTGCCCTCGCAGATGACTTCCTCGACTTCCGACAAGACCGCCTGCCGAGCCGCCTCCCATTCCGACAATGACGCATAAGCGCGATTGGCGCCGCTCGTCGCGTTCGTCGTGCCGTCGCCACCGGCGGTGCTCGCTGTGTTGACGTAGCGCGTTTGCACTACAGCCCCGCTCGCGTGAGCTTGTCGCGGATGTAATTGCGCGCTTGCGCGAGCGTGACAGACAAGTACCGATCCCGCTGCAACGCCTGTCTCGCAGCGGCCGGCAAGTCGGCAGGATTCAGGCCGAACTTGCGCCGCCGCGTCACCCGCGCATCCGGCGTATCGGCCGTGCGCTCAGGCTCAAGCACTCGCTCGACCTGCGCCTTGCGAGCGCCCTCGACGCGAATCAGATACCACGGCGCCTGCACGGGGTTCTTGATTAGATCGCCGTCGTGCGCGTCGTCCTCGTGAACGGCCACGATGTCACCACGCTTGTAGCACCCGCGTTGATCTTTCTCGGGGTCTGCGTGACTCGCGTCGCGATCAATGAGTACGAGGATCGCCATTGCACTGTTGTCTCACACCGTCGCCGTGAACGTCGCAATCACCGGCGCGCTCTGGTCGAGGATCTGCGCGCTGCTCGTGACCGGATCGGACGCGGCACCGACCTTCGGAAAGCACGTCAGGCGAAAGTTGTACGTTCCGGGATCGGTCACATCGATCGTGTATTCGAGCGCCGTTGCGCCTGGCGCGGGAATCGCCGAGAAGTCCGGCGCGCCATCGACCTGCATCTCAAGCGTGTAGTGATCGACCTCGGTCGCGGGATCGAACGGCCGGCCGGACTTGCGCTGCGAAATGGACCACGTGAGTTTCATCGCACCACCCTGAAATTTGAAATGACCGGCCCGCTACGGCCGGATAGACGTTCGAGGATCCACCACCACAAACTCATGCGGCACACTGCGCGAACACCACGCGGGGTTTCACGTTGCCGTACCACGTCACCGCAGCGCGCGGCACGGCATACCGGCCGTTCACCGACTGCGCCGGATCGCACGCGGTCCCCGCAGGAACCGTTCCGACCGGCAACAACGCCACGGCATCATCCGTGCCGATGAACTGGTAGACCACCAGCGCAGCCACGGTCAGATTCCCCGGTGGATTCGGCGGCGCTTGCAGAATCGTCTTGCTCACCGCATTCGTCGGCGCAGACTCCAGTCCCGCGACCGTGCGCGAGTACGCGCGAAAGCACCACACGCCCGCCGCCAGTCCCGTGATCGTGTACGTCGTGGCAGGCGTTGCGACGATCTGCTGGCCCGTCGCCGTGCCGAAATCGCTACCGCTGCAAGTGCCCCACTCGACCCGCGTCGCTGCGAGACTCGTCGGGCCACTCGCCGCAATCGCCGACCCGTCGGTATTTTGCGTAGCGAGAGTCCACGTCAGCGCGGCGTCGCCGGCGATCGCTGGACTCGCGCTCACGCAGAGCGCGATAGCCGCCAGTGAAGCGATACACCCGGCCCAAGATGACCAACTCAAGCGTCGTGATACACAACTTCGCATCACTCAATGCCTTACCGCTTGTGAATTGCCGGTCCATTGCTTGCCGCCCGGTCCGGTGAGCGTGACCGTTTTGGGCGCGGTCATCGCTTCGATCGCGGCGCCGAGCTGAGCGCCGTTGGCTTGAACGGCCGACAGAATCGCCTGACTTGCCTGCTGGCTCTGTTGCGCGATCTCCATGAGCGCCGCTTGCAGCGATTGCATGGCCTGTTGAAGCATGGCTTGGGTCTGCTCGGTGGCAGACGCCATCGCCTGCTCGACGGCCGCTTGTGCGGGCGGCACGGCGGTCGCCTGATCGGCGCGCGCGCGCTGCGTATCGGCGTCCCCTGAAAGTTCTTGTACGCGCTGCTGCGTGAACTTGAGCGCCTGTTCGAGCATCAAGCGGTGCTGATCCGAGACGCTTAACTGTTGCTTGTGCAGGTCGTCTTTGCCCTTGGCAATCTCCTGCCTTCCAGCGTCGAGTTCCTTCCTCTGTTCAGGCGTCATGTCCTCACCCGTCTGATTCTGCGGCGGTGGCTGCTCGATGGTCTGCAAAGCGTCCTCGACGGCCGTTCCGAGACGCGCGCGCCGCGCGATCGCGAGCGCCACTTCCTTCGGAACCTCGACCGGCAGAAGTCCGGCCTGCACGGCTGGCGCGGCTCCCGCCATAAGCTGGCCGATCGCTTCCGTCACTTCCGCAAGACCCATCATGTCGGCCTGCAATGCGTCCTTCACCGTGCTGTCAGTCTCGATGTCGATGCGATACTGCCTCAATCCATCCTGTCGAAGCAAGCCGATGACATCTTCCCACGAGGGCTTGGCGAGCATTTCCTGCAACTGCGGCGGCGGCGGCGGCGGCGGTTGGCCCTGCGTCTGCGCCTGTTGCGCGGCTTGCTGCATCATGGCTTGCGCCCGCATTTTCTGCTGCTGCGTCGGCAACTGAACGCCAGTGATGGCGGCGAAACGCTCCTGGTCGTACCGCTGAGCGTATATTTCCGCTTGAAGCCTCATCGTGTCGCGCAGGAGACGCTGAATCTCCTTCTGCATTTTCTGCAAGCGCATCGTGCCCCATTCGCTCTTGAGTTTCTGCGCCGTAGCAGTCTCAGAGGCGGACGTGCTGCCTCGAATGATGTCGCTGATGCCGGTGATCTCGTAAATCGTCTGCTTGATCTGATCGCGTGAGGCGTACAACGCCACCAGCACGCGCTCCAACTTGTCGATCGGCATGATCCAGATGGACTTCTCCAAGCCGCCCATGTCGGCCATGCCGGAGAGGTTCTGAACGGGGATCATCTGATTGTCACCGGCTTCGATGACTGCGGCCAAGTCCGTCTGCGATCCGGCATAGGCACCGCGAACTTTCAGGGCATCGACGATCTTGTTGATCCGTGTCGAGACGCGGTTCAGTTCCTTCGCCTGTTCTTTGTACAAGCGATACAGTGGTATCGGCAGCAGCGATCGAGATTGCACGATGGAATAGGCGGGTCGCGCCATGGGGAAGAAGCCCGTCAGCCCGAGCGGGTCGTCCTCCTGTTTGAGTGGGCCTTCCTTGTAGCAGGGAGCTATGAACAGTGCACGGCGGGTCGGCTTGTCCCAAATCTCCCACACGCGCGTCGTCTGAAATAGCTCGCGCTCCTGCTTCTCGCTCAACTTGTCAGTATTCTCGCCGTCGCCGTATTCCAGTTTGTCCGCCATCTCCTGTCCGAACGTCTCCTGAGCCGTCTCGCGCGACATATCGTGCGCGAACGCGACCCATTGCACGTCGTCCCACCGCTTGCCGGGTCCGCGCGCGAACTCGTCCCACTGAACGTGCTCCCACGGCACCAGCTCGTCGAGCACCTTGTCGCCGTCCATCAGCGGGATGTAGCGCACGCGGATCACGCCGCGGCCGGGCAGCAGCATGTCGAGCACGGCGTCCTGCGCGATCTTGTAGGCGTCGTACTGGTCCTGCTCGTAGCTCAGCGTGCGCTCGATGATCTCCGACGCCTGCTTGCCCACCGGGTCCGCATCGCGGAACCTCCTGCGCACGTCGGGTGTCGGCAACGAGTTGAACACGGCCGGGGCCAGCGTGTCGGTGTTGCTCCACAGAATGTTGAACGAGCTGTTGGCGGTCTTCTCCGCCTCGTACTTCGACCAGACGTCCTTGCCTTCGTCGCGCCACGCTTTCTCGGTGCGTTTCGCGACATCCAGTTCCGCGAGCCATCGCCTGACGATGCCCTGTGGTGTGCGCTCCATGCTCTGCGCGGTCTCGCGCTCCGTGACGGCCTCGCCCTCGTAGTCGCTCACGCCTCTGCCTCAATGCGCGCTTTGCGCCGCTGCGCAATGATCTCGTTGATCGTCATGTTCGTGCGGCCCATCATCGCTTTCTTCGGCTCGTGTCCTTCAACCGATCGCATCCAGGGGCGCGCAAGGCAGCCATAACGGATCGCGTCACCCGAGTGATCCTCACCGTCCGTGTCCACATCCTCCGGCCGCATCACGTCGTGCTGCAACGCCGGTATCGTGCGAATAGAATGCACACAGGTCGAGAAAAATATCAACATCGCTCGCCCGTCGCCGTCCCCGCGCAGTCGCGCGCGCACCTGGTCCCACCCGCTCATCGCCCCGCGCGGACCGACGCGCGTGTTGTCGGCGCGGTGAAAGTGAACCCCCCGCGCCGCCATCCTCTCCGCAATCGACGGCCCGCCGTGGTTCGCAAACGCCGCAGGGTCCAGCACCGAAAAGTCGATCTTCTCCGCGCTGCCCTCCCGATCCCGTATCCCTTCCGCTACTTCCTCCGCCGTGAGCTTCAACCCCGTGTCCGCCTTCCACTGCCCGCTCGGCGTCGTCGCAATCCCGTACCACTCCCGGTACACCACCAGCGCCCCGCGCGCAAACTCCGGCAAACTCCCGTCGCTCACCGCCATCCAGTACACCGCAAACGGCTTCGCACTCCCCCAGTCCGCCGCCCGGTACCTCACCCACTCCTTCGGCAACTCCCGCGGCGACACCACATGCCTCTCACTCCCCCACTCCTCGAAAAACGCCCCCTCGATCACCGACCAGTCCCCGTGCAACCACGCCTTCACCAGCGTCGAACTCCCCTGCATCTGCAAATTCGCTACGTAGTCGTCCGGCAAATGCGGGTTGTCCTTCAAAAGCGCCGGAATGAATACCCGCTCCCTCTCCACTACCTTCCCCGTGAACGGATTCTCATACCGCTCCATCAGAACCTTCATCCCCGCCGGCCACGGGTCAATGTACCTCTGCTTCACCCATAAATGCCCCGGACCTCCCGGATTGCCCGTCGCCCGAAACCCTACCTCCACACCCCTCGAACTCCTCAACGTCGCCATCAACTTCATCACCGGATCAGCACGCGGAAAATTCGACAACTCCTCCACATAGACCCTGCTGTACTCGTGCCCCTGATACGCCTCCGCGTCCGCATCACTCTCCAAATACGCAAACCTCAACTGCGCACCGTTCCCCATCGTCCAATACTTGTCCGCTTCGTGATAAACCGCACCCAACCTCCCATATAACTTCTTGCTCTCGTCTATCATCTTCACTAACTGCGTCCGCTCCCGCCTCACCACCAGACCACTCGCCTCCCTCCCCCACCTTTGCGCATGATTCAGCCACTCCCCCAACATCCCCGCCGTCTTCCCACCTCCCCTCGCCCCTCCGTAAAAAACCTCAAATACCGGACACCCTATCATCCAACTCTGCGGACCCGCGTTCGGACGCCAGATTACTTCCTCGACAGACTCGT
>NZ_JADIZJ010000012.1 GCF_016704835.1 Sphingopyxis sp.
TTCGTGCGCCGGATAGCCATTCCCCCGGGATGGGACGTCCGGACCATCGACGATGAGAAGCTTCTCGCCTGTCCGCGACGCAAGACGGCGAAGGTGTCGCTCAACGACACCGATAGCTTCATCGCCTATCTGGAGCGTCATTCGGCGACGGACGGCTATACAAACCCGACGATCTGGGCGCTGGCCGACTACAGCAAGGGCGAAGTGTCGTTCAAGGCGATCTTGAACGACAACGGACCGGACGAAGACAATCCGGAGTGGCGCGACCACCTGGCCATTTTCGCGCCGAAATTCAGCGAGGAGTGGACGCGATGGAAAGCTTTCGACGGCAAGCAGTTCAGCCAGGTGGAGTTCGCCGCCTTCCTCGAAGAGAACGTCGCCGACGTGTCCGGCGACGGCACGAGCAGCCCGTCCGGGGCGCAGATGCTGCAGATGGCGCTCAGCTTCGAGGCCAACCAGGACAAGCGCTTCAAGAGCGCGATCCGCCTGCAATCCGGAGGCATCAACATGAGCTTCGTCGAGCAGGACGACGCGGCGACGCTCGAGACGATGAAGATGTTCGACCGCTTCGCCCTTGGCCTGCCGGTCTTCTGGGGCGGAGAGGCGTATCGGATCGACGCGCGCCTGCGCTATCGCGTGCGCGAAGGAAAGCTTTCTTTCGGTTACGACCTGATCCGCGAGGACAAGGTGCTGGAAGCCGCGACGAAGACGATCATCGCGCGGGTGAAGACCGAGACCGAGATGCCGATTTTCTTCGGCAACCCGTTCGCCTGATCACCGTTTGACGGAGTGCAGCCATGAGCACTGAATTCACTTCGTCGCGCCCGCGCATTGCCGCGGTCGCGGCGGTTTTCTTCCCATCCCGTCCGGACGACGGAGTGCATGAGCAGGTGGCCGACGCGCTCACCTTTCGCAGCCCCGGCCAGCGCCTGTGCTGCAACGGGCTGCAGCTCGCACTGTTGCCCTGTTCCCAACCCGGCTGGTTCCTGATCGCTGCCGGATCCCGTCAAAAACCAACTGAAAGGAGCTCTACATGCTGATCGGCATCACCGGCAAGGCCATGGCCGGGAAAGACACCATCGGCCAGTACCTGTGCAAGATGTACGGATTCCACCCCAAGGCGTTCGCCGACCCGATGCGCGACGCGCTCAAGGTCATGTTCGCCCTGGGCGAAAAACACTTCAACGGCGACAAGGAATTCCCGATCGAATGGCTTGGCAAGAGCCCCCGACAGCTCATGCAGACGCTCGGGACCGAGTGGGGCTGCGACCAGGTACATCGCCAGATCTGGGTGCTGCACATGCAGCGCCGGATCGCCGGCCTGCTCAAGGCCGGTGGCGAGGTCGTCATCACCGACGTGCGCTACGTCGATGAGGCAGAAATGGTGCATCGGCTCGGCGGCCAGATCTGGCGCGTCACCTGGCCGAACGGGCTGACGACGGCGCAGGCCGACCACACCAGCGAGCAGGAAGGCATGCGCATCGTCGCCGACGTCGATCTGCTCAACGACGGGACGGTCGAGGATCTGCACAACAAAATCGACGACGCAATGGCGATTGCCACCATCAGCCACGAGCGGGGCTGGACGAGGAGCGCAGCATGAGAGGCGGCGGCCCCCTGTCGTTCGCCGGGCAGGTGCGCTCCCTGGTGCTGGCGGTGGCCAGTCCCGCCTGGCAGGCCAAGGAGGCGCGTCGATACATGGACTGCGCCGGCCGGAGCTATGCGCCGAAAGATGCGGTCGAGGATCAGAAACAAAAAATCCTCGCCCTGCTGCGCAAGTCCGGGCCGCTGACCCGGCGGGAAATCTTCGCGCGGATCGGCGACGGCATCCTGACCGCAGAGGTGCTTGGGTCGCGCTGCGAGGCGATGTACGTCTCCGGCGTGCTCGATGCCGATCCGCGCGGGGCGCACCAGAAGGCCTGGAAAATCAAGGAAAAACCGTGAGCGAAATAATTACATCGGTTGGGGAAATAACGCCAAAGATGGCGGCTGAAATGCTCGAGAAAAAACCCCGTCAATCGCAATCTAAGCAAGGATCGGGTGGGTAAGCTGGCAGATGCCATAAGGCGCGGGGAATGGGTGCTTAATGGAGACGCCATCCGGATTTCGTCGATGGGCAATCTGCTCGATGGACAACACCGCCTGGCGGCGATAGTCAGGAGCGGCATTTCCTGCCGATCGGTAATCGTGACCGGACTGCCGGAAAGCGTTTTTTACACCATCGACATCGGAGGCAAGGCGCGCGGCCCGGCAGACGTGCTGTCAATCGAGAAGGAAAAAAACGCAGTGACAGTCGCGGCATGCTGCCAGCTCGTTTTTCGATACCTGAATACCGGCAATCCGATCGGTGGCAATTCGTCAAATGCGCCGACGATCGCGCAAATAAAAACCGTTCTTGCCGAGAACCCAGAAATACGATACGCGGCCGGATCAGTCGCGCGAGATTTTTGCAGGACTTACGTCACAAGGTCGGTCGCGGCGTTTTGTTTTTTTGTTTTCTCAAAAACAAACAGGGAAAAGACAGAAGAGTTTTTTGGCCTTCTCGAGACCGGCGCCGGACTCGGAGAAAGAAGCCCTGTTTTGCACCTTCGCAACCGCTTAATGGATGGGTCTGGAAAGACCGCAGGCATGGATCGGGGGTACAAGATCGCGCTTATCTTCAAGGCATTCAAGATGTTTCTACGCGGCGACACGGCGCATGCCGGCGGTTTCCGGGTGCGCACGGAGGGACCGTGCGCAGAGAAAGACATTTACAAGATTTGACAGGACAACGACAGGAGAAATGAAGATGTCAGTAACGCAAAACACCCTGCAGGCCATTTTCAAAGCGCCGATGACGGCCGGAGAAATCGCATCGGCAATCGGCAAGAGCGAGGCGGACGCGAAGAAAACCCTGAGCGCCCTGGTATCGACGAAGCACGTCGTGCGCCAGACCGGCATCGATCAGACGGTCGAGTACCGGATTACGCCTGACGGGATCGCGCGATGCGTCCGCAACAAACTGGCCGCGGCATCCTCGGCGCCGACGCCTGACTCAGAAAAACCAATGGTCGCCGAGCAGACGGAAGAGTTCGTAGAACCTCCTGCGCCAGCCGACGATGCGCCGGTGACGATCGCCGATGAAGCTCCGGAGCCGCAGGTCGCCGAGCCGGTAGCGGAGGACGCGCGGGGGACGGAGATCGGTAGCGAACCGGACGAGTCGCTCTATTTCGTCGAGCATCCGGAAGACGGTTTTGTGCCGATTGACCACGAGGGAGATGCCGCCACCCTGGAATGCGAAATTTGCGCCTCGACCGGCAAATCCGTGCCGATCTACCTCGCTACCCGCATCGGCGCCGCGGTGATCGCTGCGCATTTCGTGCGAGGCCTGTAATGCCCAGATCGCAGAAGCCGCGCAAGCGGCATAACCGGACCAAGACGGCAGCGCAGGATCTTTCCCGGCCGCCGCACATGTGGCAGGTATGGCGGACGTTCGAGCCCCTCTACCAGCTTTTCGACTCGCTTCGCGATGGCGAAATAGACGCGGTGGGCGGCGTCCCGGTCATGCCGATCTGGGGCCGCGGCGAGGTGATGGAGGTCCCACCGGTGCTGGACGGCTGGGTTTGCTGCTGGGAACGCATTGTTGCCGGCGAAGGCCTGCCGATCGACCTGTCGCCGCTGCGGCAGATGCAGCGTTACCTGGCGAACGGGGTAATGATGACCAGCGAGCTGCTGCGGCGCGCCCGGGCGGTGACGGACCAGTGCTACCGCGCGTATGCGGCGATGCCGCGCGAACGGGCGATCAGCTACACCCGCACAGAGCAGATCGCCATCGAGCTCGAGTCGCTCGGCATCGTGCCGGCGGCGGGGAGGGTGGCGGCATGAGCCTCAGAATCGCAGCGATGCGCACTGTCCTGGCGGCGCCGGTGACCGCGGAAGAGGCGGCCGAGGCGATTGGCGACACCCCGCAGCGGGTGCGGAAAGCCTTGTCCGAGCTGGTGGGAAGGGGTTACGTCGAGGCGTCACGCAGCGGCGCGCGCTCGCCGGCCAGGTATTTCGGCACCGCGGAGGGGCGCGAATACAGCGCCCGCTACGGCGCCGGACCGATGGCGAGAGCGTGGGAGACGCGGATGCAGAAGGAAATGGCCAGGTTGCAGAGCCCCAATGACCTGCTGCCGCCAGGAGATGGCAAGGGCGTCTCCTGCGCGACCGCGCACGGCGTCAATACCGTCCTGCGCGGTCGCGCAGGAGATGGCAAGGGCGTCTCCTGCGCGACCGCGCACGGCGTCAATACCGTCCTGCGCGTGCCTGGCGGGACGATTACTCAGCATCGCATGAGATAGATCAAAGCCGCCCCGCAACCGATCAACGCACTGAGAAAGCGAGGACACGGTGCAGCGTGAAAAATGCAAGCGGGGCGGACCTTTTTTGGAGATGGAAAATGAACGAGCAAGAAGCAGATTCGGCAACGTCGCTTATTCGCAACGCGCTGGAGAAAGGCTATAAATTCGTGCTGTGCGTCGAAATGAAAGACCCAGAATGCGGAGTCCGGCAGACGAACGCATCACCGAAAAAAGAAGCCAGGATGCTGCGCAAATTTGCGCGGTGGGCGAAGGAGTCTGCATGATAAATGATCCAACCCTGAAACCCTGCCCATTCTGCGGCAGCGAGAATGCGCCGGAGGAAAAGCGGATCGGCGCCTGCTTTGTGCGATGCACCAAGCACAAGGGCGGCTGCGGCGCCGATGGTCCGACAGATACGATGCTGGCGGCTGCGGTGAAGCGGTGGAATCTGCGCGCGGGAGACGAGCAATGAATCTGCTATCACTCATCACCCGCAAGCCGGCGGCAAAGCTAGTATCGGTCCAGGCATGGGCCGAGGCGCGATACGAAACCCCTCCGGCCAGGCAAACGCTTTACCGCTGGTGCCAGTCGGGACGCATCCCCGGAGCGGTCAAAACCGGGCAGTGGTACGTGCCGTCGAACGCTGAGTATTGCGCCGGATCGAAAAATGAACAATGGAGGGAGATGGCGTATGGAGGGGGAGCATGAACGCCGGCATCCGCTCCCGCAAGCGCCGGGCATGGCCGGCCGGCCTTGAGCAAACCGCATCAGGCAAATACCGCTGGCAACCGCCAGCCAGGATGCGGCCGCTGATCACAACTCCGATCCCGCCCGGAGGCTTCCCGCTCGAAAGCGCAACGCTTGCGGATGCCATTGCCGAGGTCGAAGCGGTCTATCGCACGCTGGCGCCGCTTCGGGTCCAGCGCACGCTGCTGGATCGCGTCACCATAGGCCCGGACACGGTGGCCGACTGGGTGCCGATCTACCTCGCGCGTGTCGCCGCCCGCAACGTCGCGCAGGAGACGGTCGCCCGCATTAGGCGTGCCGTCGAAGCATTCGCGGTCGGGCATGGGCATCTGCCGGTGTCGGCCATTGGCACCCGGCATGTCGCCGATTACCTGGTGACTATCGCGTCAGAGACGATGCGCGCCAAAGCCCGGACTGCGCTTCAGGACTGCTTTCGAGAGGCGATCACGGCGAATTTGCGAGGGAAGGATTGAGGATCAGGAAGCGATCGGCTAATAGAGTTAGACCATTCTCCAATTCTAAAAGCCAGGATGGGGCGCCATTGGATAAGGGAGTCTCTGCGCCTCATCTCTGCGCGAGTAATGATCACGCCATTCTGTGTAGTCATTACTTGCCCCCCGCTTCGGAAATCTTGGCCAGAATCCAGGCGTCTACCGAAGCGCTCGGCAAGGCAGATGCGCGAGCGCCAAGCTTGACAAGGGGACCAAGGCGACCGGCTTTGATTTCACGATACGCGTGCACGGTGGAGCATGCCATTCTGACTGCCGCTGCGGGAACTTTTTCAAGCGCTATGGGTTGCGCATGATTTGTGAGCGCCCCAGGGCAAGTTCCATGGTATTCAGGAACTACAGGCTTCTGAAATGCGCCCTCAAGGGAGGGGAGCTTCTTTGTGAATTGCTTGCAACTGCTGATCTGTGCCACGTTTTTTTCCTTCACGTTAAGCCCTTCGTATCTGGTTGTTTCAGGGCGAGACGTGAAGCTTAACCACACAGATCTGTCAATAAAATATGCGATCTTTTAGAAAAATCATTTTTCTGTCTACTCTGATATTTTTCTTGGCCTACCGCGCCTTCCTTTTACCCCTTCCGGTGCCACTTCTCTAGCGCACTCCTCAACCCATTCGCGCGAGTAATGAAATACGTAACTAGCCAATTCCCTGTGTTGGGAAACTCCGCATTCTCGCGGCTAACACGCAAAACGCCGACGTTTTCCCATTTGCAATCAAACAGATAGCCCGTTTTTTCGAGCCAATTTCAGGCGTCAAAAAGGGCATTTTCGCGCAAGAAAAATCAATGGGTTACGAAGGCATGCCACAAATACGCACGGCATAGATGATGATCGGGTATTTGATCTGAATGCAAAATATCTCTTGCCTTCCTTTGATACTCTGCTATAATAGATTCATCGGCTCAAGGGTGAGACGACAACCAAGCGAAGGAGATTGAGATGAGCATCAAAATCGACATCGAGCGCCACGAAGGCGCCGGCCACATCAACATCAGCGACCGCGCCAGCGGGCGCCTGCTCGCCACGCTGGACGACGGAGACAGCGAGTTCGTCTTTTCCGACGAGGCCATCAGCGCCTCGGAAGACAGCGTTTTTGCGCTGTTCGGAGTCCCTGCTGGGACCATCATCAACGACCCGGAGACCTCTCGCGCGGCTTTCGCGGCCGCAGGCATCACGGCTCTCGATGTGCGCATGATCGACGGCGCCCCGTCGCGCGACTGCGACGCATGACCGCCAACAAGCACGGCGGCGCCCGACCAGGTGCCGGCCAGCCCCGCAAGCCGGCCGAGCTTTCCGCCAGCGTCCGCTTCAGCGCGGCACTGACGCCGGCCGAGGCGATTGAGTACAAAAGACGCGGCGCTACCAGGTGGTTGCGCCGGACGCTGCAAACTGAAACGAAAGGGGATTGAGATGGAAATGGTTGAAATTGGCGGTTACACCGTCACCGCCAATTGGGCGGAAAATCACACCGCCACCGAGGCGGACGCCCGCCAATACCTCGGCATGGCCGAGGAAAACATCATGCGGGGATATTTCCCCGCCGGCCACGCCGAAGAGGCGGGATTCATCCGGGCGAAATACCCGGCGCTCGCCGCCTGACCAGCCAGCCGCCCCCGGGCGGCTTTTCAATAAGCCCGGTCGTTAGCGCGACCTGGGCTTTTACGCTTACTTGCTGATTGACAGCCGATCCTTGAGCGCGTATCCCATCAAAGGCCAAACCTTGTCGACCGCATTCTTGCGCGCGATCTTCCGGCCCAAATCGGCATCGAAGTTTTCCGGACTAGCGCAGGCCGATTCTCCAGTGACGGTGAAGCCGTTGCGCATAGTAAGAACACAGATCGTAAGCATATCGACCGCATCGCATACCGGGCAATTCAACGCTCTTGCGGCGTTTCCAACGGTGAAACAGAATTCGCCGGAAATGTTTGCCTCAATGTCATCCGGGGTCACGCGCGGACCAGTCAGTCCCTTGTCCTGGATTTCTCTCTCGATTTCTTGATCGTTCATTTTGGGTTTCTTTCTTGGTATTGGAAGCGTCATTGTGCTCATGCACCGCAGCATGACACACCACACCTAGGGTTGACAACTCTCCAGCCAGCCGCCCGGGCGGTTTTTTCATTTCACCACGCCGCCCAGCCGCCAATCCTGACCGCCGCCCACATCGCCCACCGGCGCCAGCAGGGCGCGCCGACCGACTCCAGCGCCTCGCGCAGCACTCGGTCAGCGATTTTGCGAGACGGCCAGCCAATCGCGTACAGATAGTCATGGATGACCGCGGGTTCGTGCGCCACGTCACCGAACAGCAAGTAAGCAATCGGGATCCGCGGAACGCTGGCAAAATCGGTCCAGAATCCCACGGGCGCGGTGATGATCCGGTCGAGGCTGAGCGAGTAGTACGACAGCGGCTCGGTCAGCATCCACTTGCCGTCGATCCGCTCGACTCTCAGCGGCGTGAGAAAGCGACTGCTCACACCGGCACCCCGAGCGCCCGTTTCGCAGCCAGCCAGAATGCCCGGCGCTCAATTCTGCCATTGGTGCCACCGTTTATCTTGCGCGTGATCCGATCAAACTCGCCCTTGTCTGCCAGCTCGTTCAGCCCGCGCTGTCGCCAGTACCAGGCAGCCGAACGTGCCGCGGCTGTCGGCGCCTCGAGCAGTTCGGGATGTTCGAGCAACAGGAATGGATCGCCACAAACGGCGCGCGAGCATGCGCTGTAATTTGCCCGTCCGGTGATCTGGATCAAGCCGCGACCGCGAAATTTGACGCCATCTCCGGGCAGTAAATTTCCCAGATCCTTGCGGCCTTCGTAGGCTTTTCCGCTGGCGATCTCGCGCACGAAAACCAATGACCCCGACTCATGGGCGATTTGCGCAATGAATGCGGCCTGACGAGCCGGGGTATTGATTTCAAACTCGGCCATCGCTTCGGCCAGTGGCGCGGCATAGATCGACGCCCGCCTGCCGGCGAGCGGCATGATGGCGCGCAAAATCTCTGCTGTGATCATAGCCTCAGTCCATGTTCGCGCAGCCAGGAGTAGGCTGCCCAGATCGACGCGACGCCGGCCGCGAGTCCGGTGGCGACGACGCCGAGCAGCTTCGACGCGCGCCACAGACTGACCAGCTCGCGCAGTGCCGGGCCGATGTCGCGCTCTTCGGCAATGTGGCCGACGAGAGCATCGCGCATCTCCAACAGGATCTTGTCCTGCGCCGAAAGGCGGCTGTGCAATGTGTTTATTTCGACGGCGGTCGGATCGGTACTCCATCCTCGGCGCTCTGGGCCGGAATAGGGCGGGTCAGGGGTTGTTTGCATGGGTTCGTCGCTCAAAAAAATGATCCGGCGCTTACGTCGTCGGCGGCGATGTGTGCGGTATCGGTGCGCGGATTGACACAGACGCGGGCATTTGGTGTGTCGTAGGGGACGACCTGCCCACGGACGCATTTGTCGGACGGGTAGAAATACAGGCCGGTCTCGGTGTTTTCTTCGTCGATTTTTCTCGACATGTTTAGGGATGTTTTCCACTCGGTTGCGCCGCCAGCAAGCGCTGGCCCGGCTGAAAAATCCGTCGAATAAAATGTGCCGGTATGCACGACAGATCCGCTCGCGTCAGTCGTCGATCCGGACCATGACGGACCGCCGAATATTTGCCCGTTGATCGTCGATGTGTTGGCGCCGGTTACCGCTCCCGGGCCGTGCCATAGAGCATCGATTGTGCTATCTGTTCCTGCCTCCGCTATGTTGCGAGCGCTTGTTTGGGTGTATGAAAAACCGCTTTTCGCCAGCTCGCCGGAGACGGACGACACGATGCTGACCGAAAACGCGCCCTCTTCCGCGTACCACAAATAGTTTCGCCCCTCCCATTCCCACTCCTGATGTCGCCGGACAACCCCATCATCTACCTGGTCCGTGCCAACGACCTCAAGCCGTCCGCTCGTGTCCCGCCCCCCGCGAGTCCTTTCGACTATCCCCGAATATTCCTCGGTGAGAAAATCCCATTCTCCGGAGTGGCGAGGAAATACCCAGAGTATTTTTGTCCAGACATAGCGATACGAGTTTGTCGAGTCGTTGAAAATATCCGACGTGATTATCTTGGTATACGTGCTGCGGTAAAGCGTCTGCGCCCCGTATGTGCCGATTACCTCGTCCACCGTTGATTCGCTGACCGTTCCGGGGGTCACCCCTCCCCAGTCTGGATCCGATTCCGGCAGTCCGGTAACGGCCGGCACCTCATCATGCGTCACCGATATTCCGACACCGGTCAGCGGATCGGCAACGCCGGTCTCCGAAAACGCGAGATGGATGACGCTGGTCAGCGTGCGCGGCCGATTTCCCTCGGGCGAGATGCTGACATCGTGCCAGTAGCCGAGGATGTGCGCCTCGGTCCCGTCCGGACTGCTGACTACCTGCCGATCAAGCGGTCGCTTGGATGGCGCGGCGCCTGGATTGTCCGGGTAGCGAGAATAATTGGTGGCGTCGATCGTCAGCAGCAGGCGATTGACGGCGGTTATCGGGTCGAGCGCGCGGTCAAATCGGGTGCCGAGATACACCCGGTAGCTGTCGGTCAGCGTCGATCCGGTGCCGGCTGTGAATTGGACGTAGATTTTCCAGACTTCGCCGGCTGCGGTTTTGAACAGGTGTTCATATTTGAGCAGAGACGACGAGTTATTGAATGCAGTGGTATAGGTTCCCTCCGGGAAGGGAATATTGTTCATGTTGATAATCGCGTCGCCGGGGATTATCTTCTCGGTCCCGACGGCCGGATAATCGGCGTTGGTGGTGAATTTGAAATAGCGCGGCAGCACCGTCGTGCTGTTGCCGGCGCCGAGGTGGGTAACGGTGTCGATACGGGTCGCCAGTGTCTCGTCCGTGAATAGCGCGCCATCGACGCGCAAGAATCCCTTGGTGCCGCCAAATGCTTTGATCCGGCGTTGCCAGGGAAATGGCGCATGTGGCGCCGGAGTCGTGGTGGTATTCAACCTGGCCCAGATTGTTTCCTCGAATTCCTCGAACAATTTGCCGGGGCTGGCGAGCGAAATCTGAAACTTGGCGAGCGTGTCGTCGGTCTTGCAAAGCAGGGTCATCAAGCGATTGGCGGTGAATTGCGCGACGTTGAGGACGTGCGCGCCGAAGACACTGCCGTGGATTGACGCCGATCCGCCCGTCGGGAAAAACGAAATCGTGAATGGCCTGCCGCACTTGCCGCCAAAGCCAATGCCGTCAAGCCGCTGGTCGAAAGCGAAGAGGAAAAATGTCCCGTTAATATTGACGCGCTGCGCGTGATTGCTGGTCGTCCAGGTGCGCGATGCCTCAACGATATCGGTCTCGGCAACGCGCGCGGCGGCTGTCGTGCGGTCGGAGAAACACATCCTCCGCGTCTTGCCGTCTCCGGATGTGACCGTGATCGACTTGATCGCCTTTTTCGGAATCGAGTACAGGCCATTGTGCGACCAGATGCGCTCCTCGGTGTGGTAGGTCCGCGCGGCATAGCTGCCCTCGGTCAGCGGGCTGAGCATGTCCTCGATCTCGCACTCGATGATCGTGCGCGGGCGGCGCAGCCTCGGGACTCCGCGTCCGGGGCGCTCTGGGATCTCCGGCGTGAGTGCGGGCGGCGGCAGGACTTTGTTTTCCCGCGTGCCGGTGCCGACCCCGGCAGCGGCTGCGCGACGGGAGAGTAGCAGGCCGAGCAGGCTCATGACAGCGATGCCTTGCCGACGCCGACACGCGCGGGGATGGTCTGCGCCGGGTAAATCGGCGGCAGGCTCTTGTCCTTGCGCGTGTTGAGTCCGGCAGCGGTGGCGACGCGGGCGAGCGACTTAATCAGATCGGCCTGGCGCGCTTGGCTCATAGCACTACCTCGAAAATGTCCTCGACCAGGGGCGCCGAGAAGTTGGCGGTGATCGGCACCTCGGACAGGTCGCGCTCGAGGGCTTCGACGCCGGGAAATGTGATCGTGATCACATGATCCTCGGTCGCGCCGAAGTTGAAATCGACGGTAGCGAAATCGACCAGCAGATCGGTCTCGGTCAGCGGCGCGCCGGCCGGCGCTGCGGTCGGGGTGTCGGCGTGGGTGACGCCCGTTCCGGCGACAGAGCAGATCGCCAGCGCAAAATCGGTTACAGCCTCGCCGGTCGAGGGGCTCATGCGGTGTTGCAGCGAGCGGCACTTGCCACGCGCGTGCAGTCCGGGGATGTCGATCTCGATAGTCTGGTCGAGGTCGATGGATGGATTGAGCGGCACCGAGGCGGCGACCTCGTTGTAGCGGTGGCTGGCCCAGATTTTTACTTTGGCGATCTCGATCAGCGTCTCGATTGCCTCGTCGGCAGCGGCGCGGCTGGTCTCCGGCGTCAGACTGACCTCGGCCGAGGTCGTCTTGCCGAGTATTGGCAGCGCGACATCCTGCGGCGGGACGCCCGAGTAGTCGTTTTTCCACAGGAGGGCCGAGGACTCGGCGGCGGTGATCGACGGATAGACGCCCTCGAGGGCGCCGGAGAGCCGGTCGCGGTGCGTGCCGACTGCGGTTATCGAGTTCGGAGCCGAGACGGTGATGGTGTGCGTTTCCTCGACCTGCTGCCCGAAATCGAAACTCACGCCAGCGGTGAATCCCATGCACAGTTCGACGTCGTAAGGGCCTGGCACCCACTGTCCAATCGCTGCATTGGGCAGTGGCGTGAAAGCGATGGACTCGATGGTGCCACCGGCCGAGCGGATGGCGGCCTCGACAGCGGCGCGCTGCAAAAACCAGTTTCCGTCATCGACAAAAACAGAAAAATTTGTGTCATCGACATACTGCTCAGATACGGTATACATGTCGCATTTGACGCGCGGATAGCGGTATCCGAAATCGATATCAACCTGGTTGGTCAGCTGGCTGGCGCCGGCAATTGTTACCGAGGTGCTGCCGTCGAGGATGTGCGAGGCGTCGAATACGATGTCCGGCACGAGCAGTGGCGCCCAGTCGGTTAGCCGCAGCACGGCGTATGGCGTCATGTCGAGCGATGCGGGGAGTGTCGATAACAAATCCTGCGAGCGCGACCAGCCACGCGCGGCGCGGTCAAAAACGACGGGCGAGTAGCGGCTGCCGGGGATCTCGGCCTCGATGGCGGCCAGGGTCATGGACTCGATCACCTGCTGCAAATTGTCCGTGCAGCGCAGCGCTATCGTGTGCGATTGCAGGTCGAGCGTCGGAGTGTCGATGATGCCGGTAAAGAGGCGTTTGACGCTGGCCGGGGATCCGCTCGACATGTCGGCGATCTCGATCAGCACGGAGCGGCCGACCCAATCGAACACCGAAAACGCTGTCCCGAGCGTCGGCAGCAAGGTGAATTCGGCGATGCGCGCGCTATCTTCTTCGGCGTCTATGCGGATGTCGCCGACGATACGCGCGGACTCGTCGTGACTATCGACGGTGACGAAAACGGTCCAGATGCCGGCGCTGGTCGGCGAGCCGCTGGTTCCGGAATAGGTGGCGGGCATCGTCTATTCTCCGGGGGCAGAAATCATCAAACCTCCTCGCATACCATCTCCCATCGGTATGAGGCGTCTGCGAGCGATCCGGATTCGGTCGGGCGATCCACCCAACAGGTGAGCCGTGGGTAGTACATCAGATGGTATCCGGTCGCGCCTTCCACCTCATCGGCGGTCAGGAGGTCGTAATCTCCGTCCGGAATAGACGGCGCCGGGGTCTTGACGATCGAATGATCGGGCATGGTCGCCACGGCCCATGGCGTGTGATCGGCATCCTCGCGGTATTTGTCCGGCACCAGCCGCGCCTGGCGCGAGGCGTCCATGGTCACCGAGCGGGCGATGGCGCACATCAGCTCATGCTGGATCGATGGGTTGATCGTCGCAAGCCCCGGCGGGAGCCAACCGCCACCGCTTATCGTCGTGCGCGTCTTGTGCCAGGTGGTCTGGCGGATGCCCGACCCGTCGATGGCGCGCAGGGTGGATTGTCCGCCGAGCGGCTCGTAGCTCTGCTCAAAATCGAGCATGGCGCGCATGGGCAGGGTGTAGATGCCGACGATAAGGGTATTCATCGTCTGCCTCCCTTCTGCAATGCCGTTCGGGAAAATGCTTGCTGCAATTTGCCCATGATGTCTGAGTCCATCGTCACCGGGAATCGGCCGAGGTCCGGGAAATTAAAGACGGCAGCGGCGCGCGTGGCGGAGGCGGGCGCCGGCCGGAGCGATCCGACGTTGAGATTGCCGACCAGCCCGCCAGATGCGAAGCCGGGCAGGGCGGAAAGCCCCTCGCGGTTGATGCGCTCGAGCAGGGCTAGGGCGCCGCGCTGGCGGACGACTTCTTGCCGCAACACGAACTCGCCGGCATGGACGATGCCGGCCGGTTGCCATTTGCCTCCCGGGCCGGTGAATCCGCCACGCGCGAATCCCTCGGTGCGGTAATCGGCCTGCATGGCGTAGGTCGCATAGTCGCCGCCCTCGGAGACTGTTCCCGCGCCACCGCCAGACTCTACCGTCTTGACATTGACCGTCACGGTCTTGTCCTGGATCGCGGCAAGCTCGGCCTTGATGGTGGCAATGGCGGCGAGCGCGGCGTCGGTCTTGACCTGGATCTCGACCTTGCCGGCGCTCTCTTGCAAATCCTTGATCTGGGCGTCAAGCTCGCGGATTTTTTCGGACTGGGTAGCGGCGGTCTCTTCGGCCGCTTTCGCTTCCTGTTTTTTGATCAGCGCGCGAGCCTCCTCGGCCAGGGCTTGCGCTTCGGCGAGGCGCTCGCCGCCCTCGGAGACTGTTCCCGCGCCACCGCCAGACTCTACCGTCTTGACATTGACCGTCACGGTCTTGTCCTGGATCGCGGCAAGCTCGGCCTTGATGGTGGCAATGGCGGCGAGCGCGGCGTCGGTCTTGACCTGGATCTCGACCTTGCCGGCGCTCTCTTGCAAATCCTTGATCTGGGCGTCAAGCTCGCGGATTTTTTCGGACTGGGTAGCGGCGGTCTCTTCGGCCGCTTTCGCTTCCTGTTTTTTGATCAGCGCGCGAGCCTCCAAGGCCAGGGCTTGCGCTTCGGCGAGGCGCTCGACCGCCTTGGCGCGCTGCTCGGGGTCGGTGAATTTGTCGGCGAGTTTGGTCGCGCGCTCGGCATCCTTTACCGCCCCGTCGGCGAGCTTGGCGGCGGCTTCTGTGCGGCCCTGGGCGGCGGCCATCTTGGCGAGCAAGGACGCCTCGGTCGCCGCGTCGGCAAGTCTGGCAACAGCATATTGGTCGGCGCGGGCCTGTTCGGGGGAGATCGGCTTGCCGGCCTGGCGGATTTCTTTGGCCTTGTCGGCGCCGGCAGTGCGCGCGTCGGCAGCTTTTTGCGTGAGCTTGTCGGCTTCCTCGTTCGCTTTCTTCGCGTCTGCGAGGCTGGACTGCCAGGCGTCGCGCAGGGCGTCGCGCAGTTTTTCGGCGTTGGCGATGCGGTCGGCGGTCAGTTTTTCGTCGGCTTTGGCGATCTCTTCCGACGTCTTGATCGTCACGCCTGCGCGGATGTTTTCGAGATTGACGATCGCGTCTTTCAGATCTTCGTAAAGCCGCCTGCGCTTGGCGGCGACGGTCTCTTCGACGGCCAGTGGCTTGCCGAACCCATCGACCATCTTGGCCAGGGTCTTGTCGTTGGACTTGACCTGCTCGTCGCGCGCCTCGCCGATGGCCTGGACGGCGGCCAGGTCGCCGCGCAACAGGGCGGCGCCTTGCGCGGCAAGTGCGCCGATTTTGTCGCCGACGTGATCCAGCGCCAACAGCGAAAAGTTCGCGGCAAAGCCCATGCTCTCGAGGATGGTGGCAAATGTCTTTGCCGACTTAGGCACCTGGCCGGAAAACTGCGCGCCGAGTCGCACCACGGCCGGGAGCAGTTTTTCCCCAAGTTGGATCTCGAGCGACTTGGATACGATATCCAGGTCGCGCATCTGCTCTTTGTAGGCCTTGGTCGAGGTGGCCGCGTCCTTGCCGATGATCAGGCCAAGTTGCCGGGCGCGGTCTTCGGCTTTTTCAGTTCTTCGGTCGTCAGCCGCAGCGTTCCCCGCAGGTCGCCCCACGCTTTGCCATATATATTGATGCCGGCGACGTTCTGCTCGGTGGCGTTTTTGATCTCCGAAAGCTTGGTATTGACCTCGCCCATGATCTCGCCGGCCGGGCGCAATGCCCCGGTACCGAGGTCGCGCGTCTGGACGCCGAGGTCGATAAACGCTTTTTCGTTGCTGCCGAGATTCTTGGCGAGGACGAGCGAGGCTTTGCCGAGGACATCTGATTCGATGCCGAGGTGCTGCATGGCGACCGCCATGACCGAGGCTTTCTCGGTCGAGATGCCCATCGACTTGGCGATGCCGGCGACCTCGCCATTCCAACTGTTCGCGGCCTTGATCGCGCTCTTGAACATCGCGCCACCGGCCAGGACGCCGGCCAGGGTAGCCAGCGCCCCCTGAAAATTCTTCAGCCCGGCCATCAACGGCGAGAATGCGCCGGTCATCTGTCCTGCGGCGCCAGAGAATGCGGCGCGGGTCTCGGCGATGGCGCGCAATGCGCCGGCCGCGTCGCCCGAGATGATTACTTTGGTTTCATTGCTGGCCATGTCACGCTTTCCCGTCCTCGTTGGCTACCTGGATCGCGGCGAGGTAGAGCGCCCAAGGGTAGGCCAGGACGCCGGAATGACCGCGCGCTACGAGCCGGCAGATGGTCCGGTCGAGGTCTGTCCTGGCGTTTCCGCCCGACGACCGGCCGCCCATTGGAGGGCGCCCTTGATGCGAAAAAAAAACGGATTGAGCGCCCGGGCCGCATCGACTAGCGGCGCCAGTTCGCTCGGGGCAAACGCCTCGAGCGCGGCGGCCGGGGTGTCGCTCATGCGCGCGAGTTCGTCGAGTCCGATATCGTCGAGCGCCAGGGCGTGCAGCGGATCGCGCCAGTCGCTGCCGGAGGTCTCGTTGATCCAGGCGCGGACCTCGGCGACCGTCAGCTCGCGCAGGGCGACGACGGTATCGCCGAGTGCTACCCGGTGCGTTGCTACCGTCATGCAGCGGCCTGCATCTCAAAGTACTTCGACTTGCCGGCGGTGACGATGGTCTCGTCTTTCTGGACGGCGAACGATACGGTGAGGGTGGCAAAGTCGTCGCCGATCAGCGAAATGCCGCTGGCGACGCCGAGCTTGCACTTGTACCCGCGCCAGACAACATAGCTGCCATCGACCTCATTGACGCCCTCGACCATGATCGACACGTCCGGCGCGGTCGAAATGAGAGACTGGATCGAGGCGCTGGCCTGCGGGGTGTAGTCAATCGTGATCGCGTCGCCGGGGGTGATGCCGACTGTCGAGATGGTGGAGGCGAACAGGATGCCGCCAGCGGTTACAGTGTAATCGGCGGTCGAGATGACTGTCGCGCCCTTTTTGACGACAGGGGCGACGGTGGTATCGATCGGCTTTTTCGTCGGGGCGAATCCGCCGGGCGAAATGGTGTAGCCTGCCTCGCCGGTGATTGCGGCGACCGAAGACGATGTGGTCGTCGTACCCCACAGCGCCATGGCGAGATTGTCGGCGGTCAGGTGGCGCAGGTCGAGCGAGCCGGTCACGTCGGTAATCCGCTTGACCGAGGCATCGACGCCGCCAGAAGCGCTGGCGTAGTCGAGCAGCTTCTTCTCTTCCTCGGCAAAACCGAATTGAAAATTCGAGCAGTTTTCGACGTAGCGAAAAGTGCGCGCCTCGAAAGCCGACCCGGATGCATACGGCGCGATGTAGACCTTCGCCTTGCCAATAAATGCCGATCCCATATCATCTACTCCTAGGTGCCGACGAAATGCGTCGGCAGGTGAAATCCAAAAGACAGCCGCAGGATGCGACCGTCAAAACCTGTTTGCCGCCCGTCGGCGATGATGACCTCGCGGCCGGGCGATGCCTCCCATCCGACCAGGGCATTGACTGCATCGACCAGCAGTGCGGCGGCGGCGGTTTTCTGCGGCGCGGCGGCGCGTCGGACATCGACATAGATGCCGCACTCGTAGGCCAGCAGTGCGCGGCAGTGCTTGCCGGTCTGGCTGGTCGCGTCGATCTCCATCAGCACGACCTGGGCGACGACGGGGGAGGTGGTGTCGTCGGTCAGATCGACCGGATCGAAGGTGCCGAGCAGGACGGAGCCGGGGGCGACTTTTGCAGCCAGTCGCGCGAGGATGGCGGTCTCGGTATCAAAAATCATTGGCGCACCAGCTCGGCCTGCATCTCGTCGGCGGTGATCCGACGTGGCGTGCCGGTGACCTTGTAATCCGATCCCTCGGCAGATACCGAGTCCCCATTTGCGAGCGTCACGGCGCCAGGCCGGTAGCGCAGCGCGTGCGTCGTCGTCGCGGCGACTTCCCACAGCGTCGCGTCGGCGGTACTGAGCAGGGCGCCGAATGCCGTTGAGCCGCTGACGGCCTGGCATTCGAAAGCCCCGTAGTATGGCGCCGGGTGGAAACTCACTTTGCCGCCTTGCGCTTGGGCGCCGGCTTCGGCGGCTCGATGACCCGTTCGACGCGCCCGATCGACTCGGCATAAGCCGCGTCGGATTCGGGCAACGAGACAACCTCCCCAGCAGGGACGATGACGCCGCCCTGCCAGGTGGCCCTGAGCGTGATGCACTCGACCATGATCAGGTGATCGTCGATGCGGCCGAGAAGGCGCCGGCAATGCGGACGCCGACGTCGGCAGTCAGGAAGGCGCGTATGCCGCTGATTCCAGCCGGGAAGTTGGCGTAGGGGTTGGCCGCGATTTCGAGCGCGCCCCACTCGGCAAAAATCACTTGTGAGAAATCGCCGAAGATGGCAGTTGCGGCCGGCATCTGGTTTGTCGCAAAAGCGCGGAAGCCGAGGACGTTGCCCTCGAGGATGTTGCCGGTCCAGAGCGGGGTGTCCGTGCCGGCGAAGCGCGGGCGCTGGGCGAGCAGGCTGGCGACGGTGGGTGTCGTCAAATAGGCACAGCTCGGGGTGAGCGCGTTGGCGCCGGCGACATCGACCTGTGCATCGAGCAGCGCGGGCAGGGCGAGCGAGGTGCCGGTAAAGGCGCCGATGGAGGCGGTTCCGAGGATGCCGACCGGGGCGCCGGAGCCGCCGACGTTGATGCCGGCAGCGTCGAGCGCCAGGCCGAGAACCTTGGCCAGATCCTCCATGACCATCATGTCGGCGTCGGGCGTCGATTGCTGCAAGAGCAGGCGGGACAACTCGGTATAGGCGCCGAGGACTTTCGGCCGCAGTTGCAGCAAGCCGACGGTCTGGTTGCTCTCAGTGATCGCGGTCGCTTCAGTCGCCAGCCAGTACGCGGTTCCTGCGCCGGTCTGCTTGGTGATGTCGGCATTGCCTACCAGGCCGCCGAGGGTGCGGGCGCCCATGGCCTTGAGCAGGGTGGCGTTGCGCAGCAGCTCGATGAAATCCTGCGGGCGCAGCTCGGTGGCGACCGTGTTTCCGCCACCAGTTGCGGAGGCGACGGTCAGGTCACGACGCTGGACCTCTACCGGCAGGAAAAAGCTGTTCCCCTGCTGGCGCTGGATGCCTGCCGCTGCGGCGCGCGAGGCGAATGCTTCGCTCGCATCGCGTTCGAGTCCGGCCTTGGCCCAATCGTTGCTGAGCAGGGCATTGACGGCGCGAACGATGGAAAATCGCTTGGCCTCGGTCTTGGTCATGCCGATCTCGGGCGTCCAGGCGTTGCCGCGCTTGGCGACCTCGGCCATGACTTGCTTGCTGAAATCGTCGGAGCTGGTGCCGTTCCGGATGGCTTGCGCGGCCATGTCGCCGAGTCCGAAATCCTTGAACTGCGCGGCGACGGACTCGATGGCGGCGATGCGCTGCATGGCGCGGTCGGTGGCGCTGCGCTCGATGGCGAGCTTGTCTTCTTCAGTCACTTGTTTTCCTTCCGGGAAAATTTTGGTTTCCGGCGGGGCCGGTGTGTCTGCGGTCTGCTCTGTCTCGCTGTCGAGCGCCCGGCCGATGCCGAGGCTGGCATCTGCGGGTACTGTTACGAGCGAGTTTTCGAGTGGCTCCCAGTCGGTGATGCGATAGGTTGCCGGCTCGGCAGAGCGTTCCAGTGGCCCTGCTGCGCTGTCGAGCGCACGCCGGAATGCGGCAAGGTCGCCCGGCGCGTCGAGCTGACAGCGCTTTAGCGTCCGGCAGAATACTTGCCCGTCAATTTGTCGTTCGATGGTCCGACCGTCTTTGCTCGTCGCCTGCTCGATGACGGCATGGACTTCGTAGCCAACCGAGGATTTAGTCAGGTGGCCGCCATTGATCAAGGCGATGGTCCTGCCTTGGTCGGCGTGCCAGGAAACGACGACATCGCCGCGCACCGTAGCGCCATCGGCGACGACCGACCCGGGGACGTGATGTCCGCGCAGCTGGTCCCAGTCGTGGTTATAGAGCAGGGCGGCGCCATCGTTGAGTCGGTCGAGGCGCACGGCGCCGGGGGAGCAGTCGAGGACTTCGATTCCCCACCAGCGCTCATACGGGACTTCGGACGCGAACGCCATCGAGACGGTCATATCGGCGTCGGCAGGGGCGTCGGCAGGGGCGCGGATCTGCGCCTGGCGGGTGAGGTGGGTCATGTGATTGTCTGCGCGGATCTGCGCCTGGCGGGTGAGGTGGGTCATGTGATTGTCTCCATGACCCACTTTTTACGCGGCTGGCGGGAAGCGTTTAAGGCTTGGCGCTTCCCGGCTACGCGGTGTTGCTGACAGACATCGCGGCGATTTCGCCGTGACCGGACC
The DNA here is from genome assembly GCF_016704835.1 of Sphingopyxis sp. Lineage (GTDB taxonomy): Bacteria > Pseudomonadota > Alphaproteobacteria > Sphingomonadales > Sphingomonadaceae > Sphingopyxis. The sequence goes on from NZ_JADIZJ010000012.1 coordinate 20,284, forward strand.
AGCCAGGCATCTCGACATACGCTTGCAAACTCCACGGGCCGGCGACGTCGAGGTCTCCGGCCTGGACGGCGTACTTGATCCGGTCGGTCCCGTCGAGGACGGCTGTCCAGGCGACTCGGGCGCCGGTCGGCTTTTTTGCTTTGATCTTGAGCAGCGTGCCGGTCGAGATGTCGGTGCCGCAATCGAGCAGGATCTCGGTGCCGACGTCGCCGACGAAAACAGTTGTCATGGCATGTCCTCGGTAGGGCGCGAAACGGGAGATGACGCTTGCGGCGGTCACGGAGATGGCGACGTGTGACGCGAGCGAAACCGATCGGGTGATTGCCGACCTCGCCGCACTGGCGGGAGAGGGCGGCGATACGGCGCCAGCGGTCGCATACCCGAGAGGGCGAGTCAGGAAAATCGCCGCCAGCGCTGCCGATACCGTCGCCGCCCCGGTAGCGTAGCCGGCCGGCGCGGCCAGTCCGAGCGCGACAAAGGCGCCGGATGCCGAGACTGATCCGCCACCCGATGCCGTTGCCGAGCCGGTGGCCGCAGTCAGGCTGATTGGTGCCAGTGCTGCCGATGCCAATGCCGCGCCGGTTGCCGAGCCGGTGGCCGCAGTCAGGCTGATTGGTGCCAGTGCTGCCGATGCCAATGCCGCGCCGGTTGCCGATCCTGTCGGGGCGGTCAGGGCGAGTTCTGCTGGCGCTCCGCTGGCAGCAGCGGCGCCCCCGGCTGTTGCTGTTGCTGCTGGCGCGGAGAGACTGATCGCCGCAGGAGATGCCGAGGTGCTGGCCGCCCGGTCGCTGTCGCTGCCGGCGCTGTCGTTGAGATTGCAGCGATTGATCCGCTTGCGCTGGCGCCGCCAGTTGCCGATCCGGTCGCCGCAGTCAGCGTTACATCGTCCGGCGTACCGCTGGCCGATACTCCGCCGCCACCTCCGGCCGACGCGACATAGACATGCGCGAGAGCGGTTGATCCGCCAGACGCGATGCCCGTCTTGATGCGGCAAATCGTCGTGGCAAATGTGAGTGTGGCGGAGGCGTTGTTTGCTGGCCAGTTTGCTGCGGTATGCTCGGCGTTTGTCGCGTCGCGGAATTTGTTTGCCGCCGTCGTCGATGTCGAGGCAAGCACGCCAAGCGAAGTCGAGGTATCAAACGCTTCTACTTTTACGCCTGACGCATACGACGCATCGCCCGCCGCGACGCGCACAGAATAGCTTCCGGCAGACGGCAGATCGATGCGGTACGTGCCGACCGTCGTCACGGTCGTCCGGGCAAACCCGGCAAGCCTGGTGTCGTTGGACGTGCTGCGATTGCGCGCGTCGCCCGTCGCGGTCTCCCATCCGACGGTGTTACCCTGCGGCGTCGTCCTGGGATAATTGTTGCCTAGTCCGATCTCGTAGGTATGATCCTCCCCGTCGGTGACATACGCCGACGTGCTGCGGAAATTAATACCTTGCGGCAGGCTCACTGCGAGATTACTCCGGCCACAGGCTCAGAGGCGCATCTATCCCGGCCAGGATTTGATTGCAGATCGTGACGATTTTCGCGTAGCTCGATTTGTCAGCCGGGCCGAGGCTGTTTGCAACAGTTTTGAAGGGCGACATCAAATCTGCGAAATCGCTCGCAGTGCCGCCGAGAATGAGCCACAGATCGCGCACCATTGGCCATGCGGTCGTGTTGTCCCGCAGGGTATCTACCCATCCGAGGCGCGCTTGATAGGCTGTCGCTGCGTCGTTCATGTATCCGGCAAGCGTTGCAACAGGCAGGCTTTGCGCCTGGGCCTGCGCCTTCCACGTCGTCGCATTCGATCTGAAATCTACCTGCAAGCCGTTCAGATTTTTTTCGACCTGTAGCAGCAGCCGCAAGATTTGCAATTGCGTGACGGGTACGCTCATTGATCGCCACCGTTAGGCCAAAAGCACAGCACCTCCCCTGGCTGATCACGCGATTCGAGCAGGACGAAAGTGTGCTGATAGCCGGCAGGGACCACGATGCGATAGCCGCGCGACTCCGGAGCATCAAAATCCTTGCTGGACACAATATACTGCTCGGTCACTCCGTCCGGAGCAATTGTTGTGCATTCGAAAACCCCGTGCGTGACCATTGCCACATGATCGTAGCTGTGGATGTGCAAAGGTATGCACCCGCCGGACTCCACGAGGTTGGAGCGGAACTGGATTCCGCATTGCTCCCACATCGACCAGACCCGGCCGTTTTCCGGGTCGCTTTCGAGAATTGTGCTCATCGATTGACGTACAGCGGCGCGGAGAACGTCACGGCGAAATCAGCAGCGGTACTGGTCTTTGTCCCGCCAAAATCCACGAATGCGACAAGCTGGTCAGTCGCCGCGCTGCCGACCGACTTGTAAATCCAACCGCCAACAGCGGTAATCGTCGCGCCCGTGAAGGTCGCCGGGTTTCCGAATGTGACCGGCACGCGATTATTTGCCGAGTCGTAGCTGCCAACAGTGCATGTCACCGTTGCGCCACCAGTGGCATACGTGCCGGATGCCGCCACCTCGGTAACGATGTCGTCGCGAAAATCGAAGGCGTCAAAGTCCGACTCGCTCGGAACGGCCGAAACGAGAAGGAATTTGAACGTGCCGGTGAAATATGCGTCTGCGAGTCGCTTGGTTAAAAGTCCTGCGTTTGCGGATGCCATTTATTTGTCCTTGGGTAATTGTTGAAATTCTTCGTCGGCCGGCAGCGCGGGCATTGGCGGCGGCGCAGGCGCTGGCGCAAGGTCGATGCCGTATTTGCTGGCGAGCGCTATCTCGGTCTGCTGCTCGTCGAAGATGTCCTCGATGTCGGTACCGGCCTCGCTGGCCAGTCGGGTGCGCGAGGTCAGGCGCAGGTCGAGCGCCTCGCGGGCGGCCTGCATGTCCTTGAGCGGATCGACCCATGCCCAGCCGCGAAACTGCCAGGTGTGGGCGGAGAACTTGGCGGACTTGGCGGCCGGCAGCGGCGCCCCGTTGTCGAGCAGGATGACGCCGCCGGCGAGCGACAAGCGCAGCCAATCAGCAAAGATCGGGTCCAACCAGGCCGAGGCGAACCACTGATGCTTTTTGCGCCACTCGTCCCGCCCGGAAAGGATCGCGGCCCGGATCGAGGAAAAATTGACCGACTCGTAATCGTTGCACAACTCGGGATACGAAGCGCCTGGAAGCCCGCTGCTCATGCGCTGGTAGGCGGCCTTGAGGAACGGCGCGAATACCTCATTGGGGTATTTGCTATCGACGTTGCGCACATCGACGCCGGCCGGCAGCGTGTCCCAAGTGCCGGCCACGCTGGTGGCGATCCTGGCTCCATCCTCGTCTGGCGAGGCGTCGCCAATCGCGGGCGGCTCTCCGTCTGGTGTGACAAAAAATCCCAGATGATCGGCGCCATGCTTGGCCGCGAGCAACGCCGACAGGGCGAACTCGCCGGCGTAGTACATCGACAGCATCGAGGCATGGCACCAGGGGACGCCTCGCCTCTGCTCCGGGCGGTGGGCGATGAACCGGTGCAGCACGGTGTTGGCATCGACCCGCTCGGCAGTACGCGCACTGGCGGCGGACATCGGGCCAGGGTTGAAATGGTAAGCCACGGGACGGCCGGTGGCGCCGACTTCGACACCCGAGGCGATGGCGTTTTGTCCGGACGACGCGGGGCGATTGAGCCAGGTGGCGAGTCGATCCACGTCGAGCAGTTGGAGCGCGAAGCCCCATTTGTTTCCGGCATCGGCGCCACGCCGGACGAAGACCAGCGCCTCGCCATCGCGGGCGGTGCAGCGCACGATGGCCTGGCAGAGTCCGGCCCATGAATACTGGCCGCTGACCTCGCAGACGCCTGGCTGTCCCCACTCGGCCCAGCTGCGGGCGATGGCGCGGCGGGCGCCGGTATCCGGACTGCCTGGCGCATTGTCGGCGAGCGAGACGAGTCGCGGCGCCGACTCGCCGATGATGTTGGTTTCGACCAGCTCCAAGTATCGCTTGGCAAAATCGTTGTCGTTTTCAAGCGTGCGCGACCGACTGCGCAAGGCGTCCAGGTCGTTGCGGATCTCGTCGTCAATGCGCTCGGCGGTCAGGCGCCAGGAGTTGGTCAAGCGGTTGAGCTTGGCTGCGGCAAAGGAGCGCGCGCGCGGTGGCGGCGGCGGACTGCGCCGGAATAGCGACAGCATGCGGGAGATGATGGGCATCAAAACCTCAGATAGACGCGGCCGGATTTGCCGGACTGGCCGCGCACCTCTTTCCGGTAGGCATCGCGCAGCTTGAGCAGATCAGTGATCGGGATCGAGTCGAGCGAGCGGTCGCCGATGGCGTACTTGGCGACGGCCAGGTCATGCGACTCGATCCAGGCCTCGAGCGCGGCGAGGGTGCGCTGTGCGTGCGTGCGGACATCGATGCCGCTGGTAGCTGCGGCGAGATTGGCGAGGACTTCGACGCTGCCGGTCGCGGTGGTGTAGGTCTTGCCGGCAAGCGAGGCGCGCTCCTGCCAGGAGTAGGTACCGGCGATCCACAGCGCGGTAGTGGCGGCGGACACCTCGACCAGGTGATCGGCGTCGGCAGCAATGGCAATCTGCCCGGCGGCATTGACGAGGATGTAGTCGAGCGTCCAGCCTTCGGAGGCCGGGTAATCGGCGAGCGCGCGCTGCCAGGTAGCGGTGTCTCCGGCGCGCAGGGATGCCGGGACTGATGCGGGAACGGTATGGGCCATGCCGCACTTTTACGCGCGGCGCGGGAAGCGGTTAAGGCGCGGCGCTTCCCTGCGCGGCGAGGATCTGATTGACGCGGCGCCGGGTGACGCCTATCCGCTCGGCGATCTCGGCCGAGGAAACGCCGGATGCCGAGAGCGTGACGACGCGCGTCGAGCGCTCGGACTGCTCTATCGCGGCGACGCTGGCGATGTAGTGCCGGTCGCCTCCCTGGCTGTGCCGGATCTTGCGCTCGAGGGGCGCCAGGGTGGTGCGGGACATGCCGGTCTCGGCGGCGATCAAGTCCAGGGCGAAGCTCAAAAAATCCATGTCACCAGCCGATCATCAGGGGTTTGTGCGGGATGCGGGGCGCGACCTTTCGCGGCGGCGGCAGGGCGGCGGGGGGCGGCGCGATCTCGGGGGCGGACTCCGGCGCGAAGAGGTCGCGCGTCGGCGGCTGAACGCGGGCTTCGAGGTCATCCCAGAATCGCCCCGACTTGCGCGCGAGGTCTAGGTGCGTCTCGAGCCAGACGATATAGACCGCGCAGTCCCATGCTTCCACGCGCTTGCGCAGGGCCACCCATCGGGTCTCGTTGCCACTCACCCCCATGCGCGCGGCACGGGCCTCGCCGGCAAGTTGGGCGAACCACTCGTCCGGCAAATCCTGCGAGAAATGCATGTAGCCCGGGCCGGGCCTGGTCAGTTCGATGCGGCTGTGCAAAAGGTCTTTGGCGAGATTGGTGCCGACGTGCCAGAGTAGCAAGCCGCGCTTCTTGATCCGGCCGCGCCAGTCGATATCTACCTTCTGCACGCCATTCTTGATGTGCTTCTCGCGGCCGGACGAGCCGCGCAGGGCGAAGACGCTGCGCGCCCGGTGGCGGTAGGCGAAGTCATAAACGGCCGGGGTGAAGTGGCCGCCTGAGTCGATGGCGGTGGCGTGGATGCGCAGGGCGCTGCCGCTCGCGTGTTGGAATTCGGTGTCAAAGATCAGTTCTTCGAGGTCGTTCCAGACGGCATCTTCGCCCGGACTGCCATAGTAGATTTCATGGGCGACGGTCCAGGTCTGGCAGCCTCGGCCATATCCCCTGACGGTCGCCTCCAGCCGGTTGTCCTGCGTATCGACAGAGCAGAGCAGGAGGACGCAGTTCATCGGCACGGTGCGCAGGGCGTAGGGTTCGGCGCGCGACTTGATCTCTTCAGCGTCGGTCTTCTCGAGCGTCTCTTCCCACGGCTGACCCAAGGTAGTGTTGGTAAAGGACTTCATCGGCCCCTTGTCGCCGGCCTGGATTTTCTCGTGCGCGGAATGAAAGTCGCGCACGATGTCGGCCCAGTTGGCGGCCGGGCTGTAGGCGGTCCAGACGCCGACGAAGGCGACGTGGCGCGGCGCCTGGATGCTGGCTCCGGAAGCGTCGCGGAAGGTGCCGGCGCGGTCAAGCGTGAGGTCGCCGCGCTCGTTGCGGTAGATCCCCTGCCGCCAGACGGCGAGGTATTCTCCCTGCGCGATCAGGGCGCCGCAGTGCGGGCAGAGATGGCGCACGCTGTCAGGGTCGGGCGATCCGTCGGCCAATCGGCGCCACTTGAATCCGTGCGACTCGGCCTTGCCGCCCCAAGTGATCGGGTGCATCTCTCCGCAGTGCGGGCAGGGGATGGCGTAGGCAAAACGCTCGTCCGCCAGGAGGGTGCGGTCCTCGATCAGGCTGAAGCCCTTGGATTTCGGCGTGCTGCCGACGATCATTTTCTTGAAAGTCGCGCCTTCGACGCGCTTGGCGGCGAGTCGGTAGGGGTCTCCCTCGTTCTCGATGTCGCGGTCGAAGGCGTCGGCCTCGTCGATGTAGCCGACATCGATCGAGATGCGACGGTAATTCTTGGCTGCCTTGCCGCCGCGCAGGTGCAGGACGCTGCCGAGGAATGTCTTCTGCGTCAGCGTGTTGTCACGGTGGCGAGAGAGGTAGGCCGGGAAGACGTGCTGCATGATGGCGACGTCGCGCAACATCGGGTCCAGCTCGGTCTTGACGAACTCGGTTCGGTCGTCGTCAGTCGGCTGCCACATGGCTTGATTGCGCCGCTTGTGCTCGGCGAAATATCCGATGGCAGCGAGCATGATTTTGGTGTTGCCGGTGCGCGCGGCCTTTTGCCAATCAACCTCCTCGATGTCGTCGTTGGAGATGCAGGCCATGATGGCGTCCTGGTAGGGCCAGGCTTGCCAGGCTTGCTCGACATACGACGACTCGGCGGACAGGTAGAAATGCTTGGCGGCCCATTCGCCCAGACTCATCGGATGCGGCACGGCGAAGGCGGCGAGTCCGGCAGCGAGCGATTCGGCGAGCGCGGTCTGCTGGATGGCGGTGGCGCCGGAGAGGTCCATCAAGCGTCGATGGCCTGCGGCTCGTCGTCGTCCGGATCGCCTTCGGTCAGGTCGGTGAGACGGACGGCGGCAGCCAGGTTGCGCGCCTCGGCGATAGCTCCGGCGATCAGCTTGAGGTCTTCGGCCGACAGCGCTGCCACCCGGCGGCGGACCATGCCGGGGATCGCGTCGAGGATGCCGGCGACCTTGCTGCCGGCCCTGGCAAGCACCTGCTCGAGCAGGACGACCGGCGCCAGCTCGCGGCGAGTGACAGCGTTTTGCATCTCGACCCGCTCGCGCTGCGCTTTGGCGAGGTGCGCGCGCTCGGTGGCGAGGTTGATGTTGCCGTCGGTCGCGCGGCCGGCGGCCTGCTCTCTGATCTGCCGAATGTAGGAGACGCGGATAGCGTCCAGTCTCGTATCTCGCCAGTTTTCCATGCCTGGCCGGCGCAGGAATTCGTTTGCCGCTGGCTGGCTCATGTCGAGATGGTCCGCGATCTCCTGCTGGGTTGGCACTATAACTCCCTTATGATTTTGTCTTATCTAGCGGGAAAACGGGGTTCGCATTACCCGCGCCCGAGCCTCGCCAGGAGGACCCGCGGTTATCGGTGGGCATTGGCTAGCTCCACGGCAAGGGCGGCCTGGAAGTTCGGCTGCCAATCGCTGGCCATGATCTTGTCTGCGATTGGCTGCATGTCGATGCGCTTTTTGTAGGCCACCTTCGGCACCGCGATCAGGATCAGCTTCAGGCGCCCGTTGCTGTCCGATCCCCAGACGCCACGCCGGAGCTTTCCTGTGCCATCGGCCCAGAACATGTTGCTTGCCGCGCGGGCGTTGCGGATGCTGCGCTTGCTCTGCGTCGCGTTGTTGGTCGGGTCGAAGTGCAGACGGATCGCGGTGTAGATCTGCTGCACCTGGCCCCGGCTCATGTTGCCATACCGATCCATCTTGGCATCCGGACCTGGTACGACGAACTCACTTGCCGCGATCAGCCCGCGATCCGATAGCGCCATCTCCAGACGCTTGCGTACCCGCGTACCGCCCGACCATTGGTGGCCAATGATCTGCGCCATCGATCCCTGCTCGGCCTGGCCTGCCTCGGTATCCGGCACACCAGCGTTATTCTTTCCTGGCCCTTGGTCCTTGAGATAGACCGTCGCCGAAAGCTCAGGCGCCTTGCCCGTCTTGATGAACATCGAGCGCATGGTGTAAGGGGTAGGGCTGTCGAACTGCGAACGCATCTCGTCGAGCGTGCCGGCTTTGATCGACAGCGCGGTCTTGTAGATCGCGTTGCGGGCGGCATAGGGTATCTGCCTTGCCTGTGCGCCGAGGCTCGCCTTGAGCGCCTCGATACCGTCTATCGTTGCCTCTATGCGCATCTGCCGCCCCTTGCCTGCCTGTGCTCCCATTCGGTCCGGCAATCGCTGTCGCACCAGCGCACGCCGGGGGGGACGATGGCCGAGCAGTTGTAGCACTCGCCGATGGCGGCCAGCAATTGCGGTTCGGGCTTGCGCGCGGCGATCGCCCGGTCCCGGTCGCGCTGCTCTGCTGCTGCGGCGTAATCGCCCTCATCCATCACATCTTGCTCCCATCAGGAATTCGATCTCGTCTTCGCTGTTTTCCGTCCTGGCCGATTCGACCAGCCAGGAGGGCCAGAGCCCTGCCAGGCCGCGCAGGGCATAGTGGCGCACCCCACGGCGCCAGACGCGGCCGACGACGGTCAGGACGCAGGGCATGCCGAGGACGCGGGCCGGTTGGCCGAGGACCAGGCGGCGGCTCATTTGGCCTCCCTGCCAGACATCGGACCGACGACGGTATCGGACAGGAGAACACCGCCCTCACTGGGCTTGCCGACGGTGTATCCGCCCTCGCTGGCATAGGTCATCCTCACCCCCTCCCCAAACACCTCGGCGACCGTTGCCGCAAACCTGGAACAAAGCGGCAGGTTTTTTCTTACCCACTCCCTTTTTTCTTCAACAGTCATATGAGCACCTAAAAGTTACGCGGTTACGCGGACGGTTACGCCTGCAATGCCCGCAGTTACGCGAGTTACGCGGTTACACCTACATCCGGCCTCGGATAAAAAACATCGCAGAAAGGAAGATCGTTCGTGCGCGCGCGCATATGGGGCTGGAAAACACGCGTAACCGCGTAACTCGCGTAACTGCGGGCCTTTCCGGCGTAACCTCCGGCGTAACCGCGTAACTGGCGAGGCGATTTTTCACGGCTTGTCACCCCCACCGAGGAGCGTCATGTACTTGCCCAGGTACTCCTCGAAATCATTGACGCAGGTCGCCGCCCACTTGCCCTCGGTCAGGCCCTCTGGCGGCCGGCATCCTTCCGGCTTCCACATGCGGACCGCGCGCTGCCCGTTGATCTGGTCGTCGAGCTTGATCACCTTGTACTCGAGCAGGACCACCTTATCCCCCCTGGCCTGCGTCACCTTGTGCGACAAGGCGTCGATCGCCTTCCGGGCCGACTTGGTGAATACCTCCTGCGCCGGTGGAAAGCGCTCGCCGCTGGCCATGCACCAGCGTCGGAATGCCCGGTAAAGCTGGCTGGCCGAACACGTCATCAGAGGGAGGGGGAGATAGCCTGACAGCCACTCGCGCGCGAACCGTTCTTCGGGCTTCAGGCCGAGCTCGATCAGGTCCTGCTTGGCCCGCGTCATCGGTGTAATGTCGAACTGCGAGAAGCCCGTGAGGTCGAGCCCGAGCAGGTAATGGTAGAAGGCCGCTATGCCCCCCGCGGCGGCCCACCTGCCCACCCGCTGATACAGGTCGTCGTGCCGCCTGGGAGGCGTATAGACGACGAAGTAGCGCCTGTCCCCGTCGCCGAGCGCCAGGGGCTGATGCTCGTTCGAAAGAAAGATCACGTTGCAGTGATTACTCTCTTCGCGCAGGGGAAGCCCTTTTTCGTTGATCTGGATCGTCTCGCCGGTGATGAACTTCTTCAGGTCGCCCTTGTGGTGATAGAGCTCCTGGCGGGTCACCACCTCGTCGCCGATGACCAGCATCTTCTGGCTGGCCCAGGCGTTGAAGTCGCTTTCCAACTGTTTCTGGCCGACGACGGTCGAATAGCGCCCGTAGATCCGTGCGACGATCTCCCAGAACATGTTCTTCCCGGCGCCCTCGGGACCGTGGAAGATCTGCGCCGACTGCATCTTCGTTCCCGGCTTCTGCAGCGGCAGGGCGACCCAGGACAACACCCATTGCATCACCCCATCCACGCCATCCGGCGTGGCCGCGCTGTCGGCGCACAGGTAGCGCAACAGCTCGAGGATAGGCTGGCAATCGCCTTCCTTCGGCTCGATCGGCATCCCGTCGAAAAGGTTGATTTCCGGGAACTCGCAGGCCTTGCCGGGCGAGAAAACGAGCTGCGAGGGCAAGATCATCTTCCGCAGATCCGACCCGAGCCACATCTTCACGTAGTCCGAACCGAAGGCGAGGCGCAAATGATTGACCTGGATCACCAGCCGGGTGCGCAGGTCGAAACAGGTCGAGGTGCTGTAGATCAAGACAAAGTTGTCCAGCAGCTCGTGGAAGCGCTCCCACTTGATTTCCTTGACCGCCTTCGACGCCCGGCCCCCCCGCCCCGGGGGTGGGGTGTTCGGCCGCTCATCCGGGATGAAAGGTTCCTCGCCCTCGGTCTCTTCGTAGGGCGGTGACGGCGGTTCGTCTCCGCCCGACAACCCCCCCTGGGCCACCAGTTGCGGGCGGGGAGCGCGCCAGCCTTCGGCCATGGCGCGCTTGAAGATCGTCGCGCCGGTGATGCCCCCCCCTGGCTTGAAGCTTTTCCAGTGGGATTCGACGGTGCGCGCGCCGGGGTATTTCGCCCCCTTCGCCGACCAGGTGTCCCAAAGCGAGATGGCGCTGTCGCCCAGCTCGGCGTGGATCGCCATGCCGATCTCGATCCACTCGTGGTAACCGCAATCGGCCGGCACGTACGCCAGGGCGGACTCCACTTTTGCCCGTCCATCGGTGTGGCGCGCCATGGGCGCCGAAACCGGTGTCGATGGTTTGGCCTTGGCCAGATCGACGGTCTTTCTCAAACGCGCGAGCGTGCGCTCGTCCATCCGGGCCGCCTGCGCCGGAGAGCCCGGGAAAGGGCAGCCCGAGACGGTGAAATACTGGCGGCCGCAGAAGACCTCGAGGCCGATGTCGTTCGACTTGAAGGTCGCCCGCTTCTCGTCCGCGAAATCGTGCTCGACGATGATATGCACGCCCTTGCGCGAGACCGAATACTCGGTATAGCTGGCGCAGGCCTCGATGATCGCCAGTGCCCGGTCGGAAACGACGCCGGTATCCAGGTCGATCGCGCCATCGATGTCGATGCCGATCAGTCCGTCGCCGGGCAGGAAGGCGAAGCCGATGCCGGCGTAACCCCCTTGGGCAAAGGCGGCGCAAACCGAGGCGAAATCGCGCAGGGCCTGGCGGTCGGCCACGTCCCCCTGCACGCCCATCCGGCGTTTTCCGTCGAGGTAATAGGGGACCTTGCGCGGCTTCTTGTCCCCGTTCGGCTCGCTCTTCCAGAGCAGCCACTGAGGTTTGCTGCGCAGGGCGGTGGGGACCGACGCGTATGCGGGATCTGCCATTGTCGTCTTGTCTCCCCCGGCGATCGCCGCGAAGTCACCCATCGGGCTGGTCGAGGTCGATGCAGCCGCCCGTTGAACACGGTTCAACACGGATGGCGTCGGAGAGCGTCATCGGGCCACCAAACACGGCGTTAAGCTGTGCGTGGTAGAGGCGTTTTTTCTCAATTAAATCGGAGATCGCCATGCGGATCAGCGCGGAATCGCCCAGACCTTCGGCCGCGGCCAGGCCCTTGATGTCGCGCAGCATGGATTCCTCCATGCGCAGGGCGACGAAGGCTATCTTTTTGCTCATGCGGCGCGCGGCGTCTGGCGCAGGAATTGCCAATCGACATCGGGGCGAAGGGTCTCGCAGATCACCCGGCGCCCCGACTCGCGCTCGATGTCCACGGCAAGCTTTTCGCCACAGACCTTTCCGTACGCGATGTTGCGCAGGTGTCCGGCAGACGTTCCGCAACGCCTGGCGAAGACTTCTCGCCCATCCGGGTTGAGAGTCTTGAGGTAGGTTTTCAGGTCCATGTTGGAATTGTATACACCACATGGTGTTATCGTCAACACCCATTAGGGAATTCACCAAATGATGGGTCGCTGGCCTAATTGGTGCATGGAATCCGCAGACATCCGCAGGGCTGCTCTAAGGGCTTTAATTGCCGAGCGCTTTGGGTTCCCTGTCATGGCGCCACCAAAGGCGAATAAACTATACCGCTTGGCCAAGTAACTATAGTTACCGGAAGTGCTCGCATAGTTTATTCGCTTGACACCACCACCAAATACGTCCATGACACAAAGGGGAAAAATCATGAGCGATGACAGTTTGCGGCCGAAGTCCCGACTGGCTCCGGAGCCGCAACTATTTGCCGACACCCCGCCAGAGGAAAGCCCTCGGCCAGCGCCTCGGCCTTTGCCCCCCGCTGCCGAACCGGCGATTCCCCGCCCTGCGCCGGAGCCCAAAAGACCGCTCCGCGAACCTCCTGCGGCGCCCCATCGGGTAGTGGTGACCGACCTGGACATCAGCTTTCGGTCGATGGTCTATCTGATGGTAAAGGCCGCGCTGGCTGCAATCCCGGCGATATTGATTCTCCTGTTCTTTTTTTTCGGCGCAGGGGCTTTTATCAACGCGCTCACAAATTCGTTTGTCGCATACAAGAGCCTTTCCGCCGGAGATGCGGAAAAAAAGGACGCAGACATCAAGCGCCATGCCGCCGCCCTGGCCGCCTCCGGCGAGATCAAGAAATCGATCAGAACACCCGACTCGATCGTTTTTGACACCCTACTGGTCAGCGATGACGCGAAGGCGGTTTGCGTACGCTTTCGAGCGCGCAACGATTTCGGTGGCATGACTCGGGAATCGAT
>NZ_JADIZJ010000013.1 GCF_016704835.1 Sphingopyxis sp.
TGTCGTTCACCCAAATATCCCGCAAGCTAAAAACCCGCTCGCGCTGCGCTGTGGCTGGGCTGTCGCACAGGGGGCGCCTGTGATCCCCTCCTGGTACACCCCTCCCGCCTACATGGCGTCAACCCCCATTGAGCTGGTCCGCTGATCGCGCGGACGCTGGCCACGACGGCTGCTGACCACGATCGGCCCGTCAAGGCCACGGCCGGTTTGCATCGTCCGCTGGCGCGCAATGAAGGCGCTACGGGACCATGGCCGCTCACTGTCATCCATTGGGCGCATCCTCAATCGCGACCACACCACGGTCCTGCACGGACTGCGGAGGGCAGGGTGATCAAAGAAGCCGGAGTCCAGCGCATGATCCGCGCCTACCTCGCCGCCCGCGGTATCGAGAGTGTCTCGTTCCCCAATGGCGCGATATTGGCAGGCGACCATAACGCCCGGATGCGACAAATGGCAGCACTCAAGTCTGCTGGTCTTAAAAATGGTATGCCCGACCTTCAGCTATTTAACAAGGATGGACGCGTCGCGTTCGTCGAGGTCAAATCAGCAACCGGCACCCTACAGCAATCGCAGAAGGATTGCCACGCATGGCTGATCGGCATCGGGCATAACGTCGCTGTCTGCCGGTCTGTTGAGGACGTTACGGCTGCTTTGGCGGAATGGGGATGGTAACCCCCTTCGACCCCGTGTTGACCCTGCTCGCCAAAGAGGCTGCCGTGCGCCCGCCGCAACGAGGGGCTTGCGCGATTTGCCTGTTTAGTGCAAGAAGTGGGCGCGGCCACATCTGTTCTTTTCCGGGACCAGATGCGCGACGCGGCCTAAGCTGAAGGAGCCGACCACGCCCATGTGCGATATACATTCACCTGCATTACGTTGCAAGCCCAATGGCAAAACCCGTCATGGGTAAGTTGCCATGGTTCCGGCTTTACAGCCGCATCATCGACGACGACAAGTTGCGTCTGCTTGCATTTGAGGATCGCTGGCACTTCGTCGCCTTCTGCTGCCTCAAGTCCGAAGGCCTCACCGATGAACCCGACAGCGAACTTCGTTCCCGAAAAATAGCTGTGAAGCTTGGCGTTCAATTGCGTGAATTGGACGAGGTTGCTCGCCGCCTGAAGGAGGTAGGATTGATCGACGAAACCCTGTCTCCTACCGCTTGGGACGAATTGCAATACCGTAGCGACAGCAGCACCGATCGCGTCAAAAAACACAGGCAAAAGCAAGGCCGTAACAATGTGAAACGTTCCGGTAACGTTTCAGTAACGGCCCAAGAGACAGATAAAGATACAGATACAGAAGAACCTAACGGTTCTCGCCCATCTGGTGATGGACCCTCGCTGCGTCCTGAGCATGTCGTTGAGAAGTGGAATGAGGTAGCGTCAGCCCTTGGCAAGCCAAGAGTGCGCGACCTAACGCCAGAACGCCGCCAGCTCGTCAAGGCGCGGATCGCGCAATACAGCATCGACGACTTCGTTGCGGTGTTTGGCAATATCGGCGCGTCTCCCTTCCTGCGCGGTGACACCGGGAAGAATTTCTGCACATTCGACTGGGCCATGAAAAAGGCCAACTTTCAAAAGATCATCGAAGGAAACTACGCAAATGGATAACCCACTCAATTCTCGCGCCCCATCGGGCGACGGTCTGAAATTCGACGTGGCTGGCCTGCAAGCCTATTGCGACCATCTCAACCGCATGAACTTCGTCCAAGCGAACGGGTGGGAGTATTTTGTCAACCAGCGCACGATGCCGAACGGGAGCCTTCAACGCTACGTTGACCGCCGCGACCACCAGCGTTCGATGCCGCCCCGCCTGGTGCAACAGGCCAAGGCCGCGCTCACCCCGCCGCGCGAAACCCGCCAACCGTACGCCGACTGACTATCAACAAGGGAGAATTAAAATGGCTACCGCTTTATTTAGACGACCGACTGCCTACCCCGTCCTCACGATTGATGAGATTGACAGGATCAAAACACCAGCCGCTGGTGTGTTCACGATTACACCTGAGTTTGCGGGCCACATTATGGATCATCGCAACACGCTCAACCGTGGCAAGAAGCAGGCGTTGATTGGGCGTATTCGCCGGGATTTGGATAGTGACCGCTTTCGCCTGAATGGGGAGAGCATTGTATTTTCCGACCAAGGCGAGCTGCTGGACGGTCAACACCGCATGGAAGGGTGCCGCCAGTCGGGTAAATCGTTTGAGGCGGTAGTGGCTCTTGGGATCGAGGGCGGGACGCTCGCAACGATTGACCAGTCAATGGCCCGAACAGCCGGTGACATTCTTGCGATCCAAGGTGATCTCACAAAGCCGGTAGCGGAAACGGCGGCTTGCGTTGCTCGATACATTGCCGGTTACCACAAGGGCAACCGCTCGACATTCGGTCGCGTAACCGAAATTTCGCGCGACCAGTCAATCGCTGAGATCCAGCAAAATCCCAATATCATTAGCGCGTCCGAGTGGGCTATTTCGATGCGTAAGGACATGCGCGGCGTCACCATGCCCAGCATGATAGCCCTCGCCAGAACGGTCCTTGAGGAGTGTTATCCGGGCCGGGAAGAGGATGTTGTTTATTACCTTGAGCGCGTCGCGATTGGCGATGACATCCAGCAGGACCAACCAGCCTTTACAACGCGCTCACGCCTGTCGGCGGCCAAGCAGCGGCTGTCCATCCCAGTTACGCAAGAGATCCTTTTGCGTGGCGCCAAGGCGCACATGGAAGGGCGCGCCCTGACGAAAATGCAGGTCCACAACTGTCTACCTGAACTCGGGTGACCTTCCAAAAGATGACCAACGACCTGATCGACTACAGGCAGGGGAGGTACACCGTGGACCAATTGAGGGCGCTATACCCGACGTGGAAGGTCAAGCCAGAGGACGCGAAGTTTTGTGTGAACGCAGCAATCAACGCAGGGAGGGTCAAGGCATAATGGCACGGGCTGGACGTAAGCGCAAAGAGGGACGCCGCGACGACAAGGGCAAGCTACGCCCCATCAACATGCCGGATCGGGGTAACGAACGCACGGCAGCCAAGCGTGAGAAGTACGGCACGGACGGCGGCGATGCAATTGGCCGCGCTTACCGCATGGGATTGCTTGGTGAGGACGGGCAGCGCCTTATGCAGACGGCCCGCTCGATACACCGCGCATACTGGCCCATGTTTGGTGTTGGTCCCATAGGCTGCACCCTTGGCGACCGCACCGGGGGAGGGGGCGAGGGCAACCTGCTACGCGAGCAATGGCTGACCATGACGATACAGCGGGTGGACAGGATGGGCCGCAATCATCGCAGGGCATTCGATGAGATGGTGCTGGACTTCTGGCCTGACTATGGGCCGCTGTGGCTCGACGTGCTCATTGCCAAGCAGGACTGCGAGAACAGCAAGGCCAAGCTTGCGTTGGCGCTCGACGTTCTGAATGAATTAGCCGCTTGACGTATGCCCAAAAATTAGGCAAACACGGATTAATTCAAAATGGTGCTCTGCGCCATAGGGCTGTCCAATCGCGGGCAGCCTTTTTTGTTTCGGCGCTTCCCACTGGCGCCGACCCCGCCGCCACCATCCGACGCGACCACATGATAGCAATGCTAGTACATGCGTTCGGCACTGGTGCGCGGCGGGAAGTTTCTAGGAGGTCGTTATGGCAGGAGGCCGACCGACCGACTACGACGGCGAGGGCGGAAACCCCCCCCCCCCCGGAGGGGGAGGGGGGGGGGGGGGGGGGGGGGGGAGGGGGGGGGGGCGGGGGGGGGGGGGGGGGGGGGGAGGGGGGGGGGGGGGGGGGGGGGGGGGGGGGGGGGGGGGGCGGGCGGGGGGGGGGGGGGGGGAAGGGGGAGAATCTGTTGGGGGGCCGGATTTGCGGTTCCCCACCGCTGGTGCTTGAGAGCATCGCGAATGTCCGTGCGCCGATCAGATTCCTTAAAGCCGACGGGTTAGAGTTTAACGGCCTCGTCGCAAACTACGGTGACGCATGAGCCGTCCTCCAACATATCAGGAGAGCTTTGCAGAGCAGGCTCAAAAGATTTGTGAGCTTGGTGCAACCGACCAAGAGATTGCCGATTTCTTCGAGGTTGATGTTCGGACGATCTATCGCTGGAAGCATGATCACGATGAGTTTTGTCAGGCCCTAAAAGCTGGCAAGGATATTGCTGACGAGCGCGTTGAGCGCAGCCTGTATCAAAAGGCTATCGGCTACGAGCAGGACGAGGTGAAGATATTCATGCCGGGGGGCGCGTCTGAGCCAGTCTATGCGCCGTTCCGCGCAAAGATCGCGCCGGACACGACTGCTGCGATCTTCTGGCTCAAGAACCGCCGTTCGCAAGACTGGCGTGATGTGAAGTCGAATGAACACAGTGGGCCCGACGGCGGACCCATTCCGATAGCGAGGGTTGAGCGTGTCATTATCGACGCTAACAATCCAGACACCCCGTAGCTTTGCACCATTGCTGGCAGCGTCCCGTTACAAGGGCGCACATGGCGGGCGAGGATCGGGCAAGTCGCATTTCTTCGCGGAGATGCTGGTAGAGCGAGCAATACTACAACCGGGGCTGCGAGGCGCTTGCGTCCGTGAGGTTCAGAAGTCGCTCAAGAACAGCGTCAAGCTGCTGGTAGAGGACAAGATACAATCGTTGGGCGTCTCGCACCTGTTTGAGATCCTGGACGCAGAGATACGAACACCGGGCGGCGGCATCATCATCTTCCAAGGGATGCAGAACCACACGGCCGACAGCATCAAGTCGCTGGAGGGCTTTGACGTAGCGTGGGTTGAGGAGTCGCAGTCACTAAGTCAGCGGTCGCTGGACCTGCTTCGCCCGACGATCCGTAAGCCGGGAAGTGAACTGTGGTTTAGCTGGAACCCGAACAAGCCGACCGATCCTGTTGACGTGTTGTTGAGGGGAGACAGCCCGCCGAGCGATTCTGTGGTGGTTGAGGTTAATTGGGACGCCAATCCTTGGCTACCGAGCGAGCTACGGGCCGATCTGGAAGATGACCGGCGCCGTGACCCGGATAAGTTCATGCACGTCTGGCAGGGCCATTACAGCCTGAACAGCGAGGCGCGGGTGTTCCGCAACTGGAAGGTTGAAGAGTTCCCAACGCCAAGCGATGCAATCCACCGTTTCGGTGCCGATTGGGGCTTTGCGATTGACCCGACCGTGTTGGTTCGGTGTCATATCGACGGGCGCAAGTTGTACGTTGACCATGAGGTGTGGGAGGTCGGTTGCGAGATCGACAAGACCCCGGCGCTGTTCGACAAGATCGCCGGTAGCCGCAAGTTCCTGATCCGAGCAGACAGCGCCCGACCTGAGACAGTCAGCTACATGAAGCGGCAGGGGTTCAGGATTGTCCCCGCCATCAAGGGGACTGGTTCGATAGAGGACGGGGTAGAGTTCCTGCGTTCGTTCGACATCGTGGTTCACCCTAGATGCGAGAAGGTGGCTGAGGAGCTGGCGCTGTATTGCTACAAGCGCGACCCGCAGACCGAAGAGATACTGCCGTTTCTGGACGACAAGAACAACCACACGATTGACGCCCTTCGCTATGCGCTGGAGGAGCTTCGACGGTCGGGGTGGAAGCCAACAGACGACAAGCCAAAAGGCCAGCGCGACCGCTGGACCAAGGCCTTGGATAGAGAAGAAGGGGAGAGTTCTTGGAGAACGTAGACACCCTTCTTGCCGATTTCGTGCAGCAGTTCGAGGAAAGCGAAGACGCGACCCGTGACAGCCGCGAGAAGGCTGAGCGCGACCGCGACTACTACGACGAAAAGCAATGGACCGCAGCCGAAAAGGACAAGCTCAAGGCGCGCGGCCAGCCTGATGTCACCTACAACCGCATCAAGCGTAAGGTCAACGCGATGCAGGGTCTTGAGAAGCAGACCCGCAAAGACCCCAAGGCCTTCCCGCGCACCCCCCAAGATGAAGCTGCGGCCCATGCTGCTACCGACGTGTTGCGTTATGTGTGCGATGATAGTCGGTGGGACGACAAGCGCTCCGAGGCGTCCAAGGAACTGGCCGTAGAAGGCACCTGCGCTATCATGGTGGGCGTCAAGCAGGTGAAGGAGGGGATTGACCCCGACGTTCGCCATATCCGCTGGGATCGCTTCTATCACGATCCGCACAGCGCAGACTTTGATTTTGCCGATGCGGCTTACATGGGCGTCGTCATCTGGTCGGATCTCGACAAGGTGGTCGCGAAGTACCCCGAAGCTAAAGACGTGTTGGAGGCGACGTGGATCGCAGCGCGTGACAGCGAGACATATGACGACCGTCCGAAGCATAGCCTGTGGGCAGACTATCGCCGCAAGCGTGTTCGTCTGTGCGAGCATTACGCTCTGACCGCTGACGGCTGGACGTTCTGCATCTTCACCAAGGGCGGGTTTGTTGTCGAGCCTATAGCCTCGCCGTACCTCGATGACGAGAGCAAGCCTGAGTGTCCCATCAAGGCGGTGAGCCTGTATGTGGACCGCGACAACAACCGTTACGGCGAAGTGCGTACCATGATTGGTGCTCAGGACGAGATCAACCACCGCCGCAGCCGTGCGCTGTGGGCGAGCAATGCCCGTCAGGTGCGTGTGTCGAACAACGTCGGCAAGGATGCGAAAGAGATTGCCCGCGAACTGGCCAAGCCCAATGGGGTGCTGGTTGGCGAGGCCGGTGAGGTTGAGATCCTCCAGAACAACGACTTTGCCGAGAACCTCCAGCTATTGCAGGAAGCCAAGGCAGAGATTGACTTGCAGGGGCCGAACGCTGCCCTTGGCGGAAAGAACGAGCGCGATATGTCGGGCCGTGCGATCCTTGCGCAGCAGCAGGGCGGCATGACCGAGCTTGCGACGTATCTGGACCGCATCAAGACGCTGAGCCTGTCGGTTTATCGTTCCATATGGGCGCGTGTTCGCCAGCACTGGAACGGCGAGCGGTGGATTCGCATCACCGACAACGAGAACAACATGAAGTTCGTCGGCATCAACCAGCCGGTTACGATGGTGCAGAAGGCCGCTGAACAGTTCGGCGTGACCAAGGAGAACATGGGGCAGGCCGATCCGCAGATTGTGGCGCAGCTCCAGGCATTGGCCAACGATCCGCGCGGTCAACAGGTTGTGGCGGTTGAGAACAATCTTGCCGAGCTTGATGTGGACATCACGATTGACGAGGGCATCGACACCCCGACGATTGCGGCGGAAGAGTTCCAGAGCCTTGTCCAACTGGCAGGGACGGGAACGGTGGTTATCCCGCCTGACGTCCTGATCGAAGCCAGCAGCCTGCGCAACAAGGAGCGCCTGCTTGAGATGATGAAGCAAGGCCCGTCGCCTGAGGAAACCCAGATGCAGCAGCAGGCCGTGCAGATCAAGATGGCTGGCGAGGCTGCGAAGGTTGCCAAGACCGAAAGCGAGACTGCGGAGAACTACGCGCAGATCCAGAACATGGGCGCCAAAACACAACTTGAGGCGCTTGGGGCGGGTATGCAGCAGGGCATGGCGGGGTGACCGAGCCGGTCATCATCGCCACAGAGATTATCGAGGACGGTAAAGCCGTAGGCCTTCTGTTGAGGGAGGCAGACGGCACCGTGTCTGCAATCAGGATTTCAGTCGAGCAGCTAGCCGACTGACGAGCTTGCGCCACTAGGGCGTTAAGATGGGCCGCCGCCACAACGGGCGATAAGTGCGCCGCCTGCCATTAAAGGGCGATTCGAGGGTATCATGGAGACGAAGAGCTTGGACGAACTGCTTGGTGATGAACCGGCAGAAGTGATTGACGCGCCGGTTGTAGAACAGCCGGTGGAAACCGAAACGGAAGCAGAGGCCCGCGCTCGCGACGAGAAGGGCCGCTTTGCTCCCAAGGGCGATGAACTGGATGCGCCGCCTGCATCCGAGGACAACAAGGCAAAGGGTCTGGAAGCAGCAACAGCCGATGAGCGCCGCAAGCGCCAGGCGGTCGAAGCTGAACTTGCAGCGATCCGCGCCGAACTTGAAGCCGCAAGGACGCCGCCACCTCCCGCTCCCGATCTTTGGGAGAACCCGGAAGGCTGGCAGCAGCACTTTGGCGGTCAAGTCGTCAGTCAAGCCGTCGAGCAGGCTTCGCGCAATGCTACGCTCAACATGTCGGAAATGCTGGCACGGCAGAAGCATGATGACTTCGACGATGTGAAGGGTGAATTTCTCGCCCTCGCCGAAGCCAATCCGCAACTGGTGCAGCAAGCCCTGAACGATCCTCATCCGTGGGCCAAGGCGTATCAAATCGCCAAGAACCACAAGACGATGAGCGAATTGGGGGCAACCGACCTAGACTCGATGCGCAGTAAAATGCGCGAGGAAATCATGGCCGAGATGGCTGCGAGTGCCATTCCCAATAGCGGAGGCATCCCGCCCACTCTCGCTAACGAACGCAACGTAGGAAATCGAAGCGGTCCAGCATGGTCTGGGCCGAAGTCGTTGGACGAGTTGCTTAGATAACAACTGACTCCGCGCTGTGAAGCGCCGCGTCCCATAGATGGATTTTTCAACATGACGGACACGACCCCCGCCACCGGCTTGGTGGTTCAGCAGTGGGAAGATAAATTCGCCACTGAGTATTATCAGGGCCTCCAGAACTTCAAGCCCCTGATGGGCAAAGACGAAAACGCGGTTATCCAGGTCAAGGAAGACCTGACCAAGAAGGCCGGTGACTCGATCACCATCGCCCTCGTTAACCGCCTGACCAACGCTGCTGTCACCGGCACCTCGACGCTGGAAGGCAACGAGGAAGACATGACTTCGCGCAGCATGCGGATCTATGTCGATAAGCGCCGTAACGCGGTGCGCGTCGCAGAGATGAGCGAGCAGAAGTCGGCAATCTCGCTGCGGAACGCTGGACGCGCCACGCTGCTTGACTGGTCGATTGAAGACACCCGCGACATGATCATCACGGCGCTGGGTTCGCTCAACGGCACCGCGTTTATCAGCCGCACCGCTGCAATTGCAGATGCGTGGCTGGTGGACAACGCCGACCGCGTCCACTTTGGCGCTGGCGTTGGTGCGTTTACCGACCTGTCGGCTGACCTTGCGTTGCTCGACACCACGGCTGATCTTTTCAATGCCACCGCACTTGATGCGATGATCTTGAAGGCCAAGACGTGCAGCCCGAAGATCCGCCCGATGCGCGACCCCGGCAACGGCAAGCGTTACTACGTGGCGTTCGCCAACCCTCATGCGTTCAAGAACCTGCGTGACAGCCTTGATACCGAAGTTCTCGCATCGACTGTGGTCGAGAACCAGGCATCGAAGCTGTTCGAGGGCGGCGACATCATGTGGAACGGTGTCATCGTCAAGGAAACCGACAACCTGCCGGTTTACGAGAACCTCGGCACGGCTGGCACGGCGGAAGTCACGCCGGTCTACCTGTGCGGTGGTCAGGCTCTTGCGATTGCATGGGCGCGCCGCTGGAAGACCGTCACCGAGACGTTCGACTATGGTGACAAGGACGGCGTTGCCATCGACGGCATCTATGGTGTTCGCAAGATCATCTTCGGCACCGGCGCTGGCGACACGGATGACACCAAGGACAACGGCGTTGTCACTGGCTTCTTCGCAACCACTGGCACGGCGACTGTCGCTGCCGCTGCGGCTGCTGAGGATTGATAGGATTGGGGAGGGCTTAACGGCTCTCCCCTTTTCTTTGGAGATTACCCATGAAATTCATTTATCGCGGCGTGTTCAGCAAGGGTCTGGACACCGAAGAACAGTTCGGCGTCACGTTCAAGGGCCGCGAGCCGTCTGAGGTCGCTGAGGCACCGGCTATCAACTGGATGCTGGCCCATCCCGACTATGAGCCGCAGGCTGACGAGGTTGAGGCTGTCGCGGTCGTTGAGGACAAGCCTAAGCCCGCCAAGAAGGCGCGTAAGGCAAAGTAATGGCCACCTGTCGATCGGTTATAACCCGAGCGCTGCAACAGGCCCGCATCGTGCCGCTTGGCCGCGATCCCACGTCGAAGGAGGCGGAGGCAGGGATGCTGGCATTGCGGGGCATCTATGATGGATGGGCAACTGGCGGCATGTTCGGGCGCCTGACCGATGTTTACAAGTCGGAAGATTATACCGCTGAACCAGGCGACCGCATTTTCGCGGACGATGCGACCATCACGCTTCCCGATACGGTTGAAGGCGATGACGGCACCCGCATTCCGCGCGATCTCGCACAGATTTCAGTCAACGACGGCACATGGCGGCACTGGATATGGACCGGCCTCTGGACTGAGCTAACCGGTCTGACACTGGATAGCGAAGCCCCATTGTCCGAACGTGACCAAGAGGGGCTGTCGTCCCTGCTCGCAATCTATCTTGCGGAAGGCTTCGGCGAGAGCGTCGGGCAGATGACCGCAAGCCGAGGGATGCGCTTTCAAGGCGGCGTTTCACACAAGTTTGGCTCCACCCAGGACGTTGTTGCGTCCGATTATTTTTGAGGCACTGACATGCAAATTGGACCGCGCAACGGAGCCGGGAGCGGTTCCCGTGAAGGGCCGACGGCGGTCGCATGGCTTGTGGGCACGGACAGCGCCCCGGCCCGCCCCCGCCGGCCTCGCCCCCCCCGGGGCCGGCCGCCGCCGGGGGCACAAGGGAGCCCCGATACCACGCCCCGCTGCGACATTCAATTCAAATAGCGGCTTAAAGGAAAACTCATGGCAGACAAGCCTTTTGCCCCGTTGCCTGCGGGTACGGTGAATATTGACGTGAGCAGTTCATCGGGCCGCGTTGCCATCACCGGCACGGCTGAAAACATCCGCATATTCAACGACGGCACGGCCTGGCAGGTCACTTCGGCAATGCGTCTGTTACGGCTGCTGTCGCCACGGGTATGCCAGTCGGCCCCGGTGTGTGTGAGGTCGTCGGCCTCGCTCTTAGCAACTCGAACCGTGACACGCTGAACGTGGCTGCGATTGCGGCGGGTTCAACCGGCAAGATCTACTTCACCCCCGGAGCGGGAATCTAACGTGGCAGTCCATTGGGGCGGTCGCGGGCGCGGCCATACCAGTCGCTGGACTGCTGCTGCTACTGGTGGCACCCCCACGCCCAGCCAATCTGTCATCCTGGTTCCGCTGCTGGGCCAGTCCAACATCGTCGGCCTCGGCACGATTGACGGCCTCGACGCGGACGTGACCGATGTTTATCAGTATGGCGGTCAAAGTGCCCTTGCTGGCTCCTACCTCCAGCTTTCAACCGACATCACCCCGCTAGGCCATCCTGATGCGGCGATCTACAACCGCGTCGGTCCCGGCATCAGCATTCTGACGAAAGTCAAGGCGCAGAACCCCAGCGCAATCGTCATCGGCATTCCATGCGGCATCGGCAGCATTGGCTTGGTTGCCAGTGGCTGGACATCCTCGCCAACACCGGGCGGCGGCGGCATTCGTTTCGAGTTCGCGGTTGACCAGTACATCGACGCAAAGGCCGCTGCTCTCGCCGCATGGCCTAGCGCGACTTTCTCGACGATCAGCTTCTTTGTTCAGGGCGAACAGGACGCTGCGACATCGGTAGCGCAGGCGACATATTACGCCGCGCTGGCGAGCTTCGTTGCGGATTGGCGCTCGCGGACAAGCGCAGCTGGATCGAAATTCGTCATCGGCTCGATGCTGCCGCAGAAGTTCATCCCCGGCTCGCCCAACTATCTCGCCACCTATGCCGCGATCAACGCAGCGCATGTTCAGGCATCGCTCGACATCTCGAACGTCTATTACTCGCGCGGCCCCGATGATCGGACGGCGAACGATAACCTGCACTATCAGCCTGCCGCCGTGTCCCGCCTTCAGGGCGAGTATATGGGCGACACGCTCACCGATGTGACCGGCCCGACGATTACCAGCGTCAACACCTATTCCAACCTCGCGGGATCGGCGCTGTCCTTTGTTCTGACGGCAAGCGACACCTACGGACATGCGACGTTCCACCTCGATGGCGGCGCTGACGTTGCCCAATTCGAGATAAGTGATCCGTACATCACGCCAACCCTTCGCTGGACGGGCAACGGCACCGGCCCTGCTGCGGGAACCTATGTTGTGGGCATCCGCGCGCGCGATGGTGCGGGCAACTATGGAGCTACGCAGACGTTCACACTGACCGCTTCGGCGGAAGTCAGCCCCGCAACCTTCTTCACCTCCGGCGAACGCGGCGCGGTCTGGGATTTGACCGATCTTACGTCGCTGTTCCAAGATGTCGCTGGCACGACGCCAGTAACCGCAGCGGGTCAGACGGTCGGCAAGGTGCTAGACAAGAGCGGCAACAACAATCATTGGGTTGCCGCTGCCGATAACACCACGCGCCCGCTCTATCAGGTTGATGGCGACGGCAAGCCTTACCTGTCGTTCGACGGCAGCAATGACATCCTGTTCGGTGCAACGCCCCATGCCACGACGACGAACGGGCGCTACACCTGCGTCATGGGCCTGTTCGCAGCGGCTCCCGCAGCAACGCGCTACGCCATTGGCAGCTATTCAACGGCTACGACCACGCCTTTCGTCGAACCCATTAGTGCGGCGGCGAGTGGCGGCAACCTGACGCCATCAATGCGCAACGACAGCGGCAACGGCGCCGGAACGCTGCCCGTCCTCACGGGGATGCTCGATAACGCGACGAAGCGGGTTATCCACAGCGGGTACAATGGCAGCAACTCGACGTTGCGGATGCGGAACGGTGCGGATCGACCCGCTGGTGGCGGCACGGGCAGCTATCAAAGCACGACACAGGGCACATTCGCCAATAATTTCGCGCTGACCCGCGCGGCTTTGGGCGGTCGAGGCTTTAACACCCCGTCCAGCTTCTGGCAGGGGCGCATCTACAGCGGCTTCAACATCAACCGCTACCTGTCGGACAGCGAAATCACGGCTGGCGAGGATTGGGTGGCATCGCGCATTCTGACGGCGGCACTGCCATGAGGCGCCTAGCCCTTCTGCCTGTCCTGCTGGCATCCTCTGCGACAGCGCAGACCACCGACGAGCGCCTTCAGAAAGCCCGCGACGAGGTTAACCTTGTAGAGAACGCAGCCAAGCGCGCGGTCGCTGCTTGTGACAAGAAACTATACATCAAATGCCGGTTAGAGGCCAACGACGCTGCCAACGCTGCCCGCCGCGCGCTGTATGCGATTGACGCGGCCATGAAGCATCAGCATCCCGTCGAACCACCCGTCATCACCTTCCCCAAGGTGGGCGATGTGCTGCCGGTAGCATCGGGCCTTAACATCGCCTCGCTGCTAGGGGCCAAGAGCATCCCGCCCAGCGGTGCGCCCGATGTTGTCGGCGCATTCCGGTTTCTCTGCGGTCCCGGTCAGATCAGCAATGATGATCCGATTGTCTATCCCGGCAAGAAGGGCGCCGCGCACACGCACCAGTTCTTCGGCAATCTAGGCGCTGATGCCAACTCAACCTATGACAGCCTGCGCAAGTCCGGCGAAAGCACCTGCCAGAACGACCTGAACCGTTCGGCCTATTGGATGCCCGCCATGCTCGACGGCAAGGGCAATGTCGTTCGCCCTGACTTCGTTTCGATCTACTACAAGCGCCGCCCTGCCAGTGATGCGTTTTGCTCGACTGCGGCTAAAAGTTGCGCCGGAATCCCGCGCGGTCTGCGTTTCGTGTTCGGCTGGGATCAAACCCGCCCCAATGAGGCACAGCCGGACAACGCCAAATTCTTCAACTTCAAATGCGTGGAAGGATGGAGCCCGACCACCGCCGCATTCCCTGACATGGTGGAAGCAACAAAGTCGTGCAAGCCGGGTCAATGGCTCTCAGCGACGATCAGCACACCAGAATGCTGGAACGGCGTTGGTCTAGATAGCAAAGACCACCGCAGCCACCTCGCAGCGATGGTGCGCGACCGCAACAGCGGAAAGCTCTCCTGTCCCGCGACACATCCGGTCATCATCCCGCAATTCACAATGGGCGTTCGCTACAGCATTGAAGCAGGCGAGGACCCGACCAAGTGGGAATTGTCGAGCGATCACATGCTGCCCGCTGCGCTGCGCCGCCCCGGCGCGAGCTTCCACAGCGATTATTTCGAGGCGTGGCAGGATGAAATTCGCCTGCGTTGGGAGGCCGGTTGTCTCGACAAGATGCTAAACTGCTCGGACGGCGACTTAGGCGACGGGCAGATCATGGCGCGCGGAAAGCATTACCCGCAGCCGAAAGCCTCGCCGCGTCTGGTTCCGGTGTCCTGATGCCCGCCCTTGATTACGGCAAAGGCGCATACACGCGCAGCAGGGGCAATTTGCCTGAGCTTCCCGTCATCAACATGTTCGTCGAGCAGTCCGGCGCTGATGGAATAGTCATGCAGTCACACAAGGCGCTGCTTGAGGTTGCAGAGGTTGGGCCGGGTCCGGTTCGTGCGAAGCTCGAAAAAGACGGCGTGTTCGGCGGTGACAGGTTCGTCATCAGCGGAAGCGGACTATATCGCAATGACACGCTGATCGGCAGCGTTGACGGATCCGGCGTCGCCTACATCATCGCATCTGACAGCGAAGTGGTGTGCGGTCGCGGCGCTACGGCCTACAGCTACAACGGGACCGACTATCAGGCGATTGCATTTCCTGACGGTGCAAACGTCGTCACCGCAACATACACAGCGGGTTATTTCATCTTCCTGCGCGAAGGCACCGGCAAATGGTACTTCTCGGCGGTCGGCAATGCCCGTTCGGTTGATGCGCTTGACTTCGCCACGGCTGAGAACGAGCCTGACCGCCTGCTTGACGTTGCGGTCATTGACGGAGTGCTGATCTTCGCAGGACCGAACAGCATCGAGTTCTGGGGCGGGACGGGTAACGCAGATCTACCGTACACGCCAATTCAACAGCGGGTATTCGAGCAAGGAGTGATCGCAACTGGTTGCTTGCAGGTTGTCGATAACACTTTCTTCTGGATCGGGCTGGACGGCATCACCTATCGCAACGGCGAGGTGCCTAAAGCTGTTTCGGATGACGGCATTGTCGAGCGGTCGCGGGCATCTGAGGGCCACCGCCTGTTCCTGATCGAAGATGAGCGCCACAAGTTCCTCTGCCAGCGCCACGACCTGAACACGATGCTGTTCGACGTGACGACCGGCGAATGGTCCGAGCGCCAATCCTACGGTCGCACCAACTGGCGCGCGGGTCCGGGGCTTGGCGATGACGAGACGGGCAAGATCTGGTCACTGAGCGGCTACATCGATGCAGAAGGCGTGTTTGAGCGTCGTTTCCGCGCGGGGTCACGGCTTGAGGCAACGGCAGTAGTCAACAACCTTCGTCTGACGGCGGAAGTCGGCACCACGGATTATCTGACCGGCACCTATGTCGAACCGCTGATCGAGATGCGCGACAGCCGCGATGCTGGCAACACCTGGAGCGATTGGGAAGCGGTCAGCCTTGGCGCGCAGGGCGTTTACCGCGAGCGCGTCGAGTGGCGGGCTTTGGGCATGTTCGACGATCCCGGCATGCTGTTCGAGTTCCGCATGACGGCACCAACGAGTTTCAGGCTTTCCGCTGTGGAAGCAAACGCAAGTGGCGGCGGGAGGTCGCGTTAAATGGCAACGGCACAAATCTTCAACAGCTTTAAAGAGGCTCTAGCTGACAAAATCCACAATCTCGGCAGCGACACGCTCAAGTTCATGCTGACCAACACCGCGCCGAGCCTTGCGAATACGGTCAAGACGGACATAACCGAGATCTCGGCGGGCAACGGATACACGGCAGGCGGGACGGCGGTAACGGTCACGTCATCGGCGCAGGCCGGGGGAACCTACAGCCTTGTGCTGGCGGCTTGCACATTCACGGCGGCTGGTGGGACAATCGGCCCGTTTCGCTACATCGTCCTATACAACGACACGGCAGCAAGTGACGAGCTGATCGGCTACGTCGATTATGGCACGGCCTACACCTTGCCAGATACCCAGCCTTTCACGCTGACCGCAGGGACGTTCTTTACCCTTGCCTAGCTTCTCATTCGCCCCGGCATCGATGGTGATGACTGGCGGCGAGGTAGGAATGACGCCTGTCCGCATGTCATATGCGGCGGCAGCGATTGTTTTTGGCGGTGGCTCGGTTCTGATGGGGCCGAATTTCGCGGTTGGCTTGCAGGGGGGAACGGTTCGCCTTGATCGCCTGATGCGAAGCCTCCCTATTGGGGGGAATGACGGGCCGACGATGCAGTTCCAAGCCCTATGGCAGAAGAATTGCGAAGCGGTGGAAGCGGCGTTCTTTGCGCAAGGTCAGCAGATCGATTTCCTGACAACCATCGTGACGGGCCTACAGGAAGCCCAGAGGGCGGCAGCAGAGGCCAATCAGGGGGTCGCAACGCTCAATGCCGGGGTGAGCCTGTCATCGAGCCGTACGGAGCCTGTGGACGGCCTTCTGACGGCAAATAGTGACGGTGTGGTGTCCATCTCTGCACACAGCCGGGTTTACACGACTGGCAGCACGGAAACGAGCGTCACGGTCAATGCGGGATCGGTGAGCGGCTTTGCTCCCGGTGCCTTTGTCCGGGTGTTCTACAACGACGCAGCGAGGGTTGGCGGGGCTGTGGCATATCAGGGAACCACGGCGGAAGTCACGCAAACGGGCGACACGCATGTCATCGGCGGGGTTCTTATTCCTGAGGTTGGCTCACCGCCTGCAACGGGTGAGGGAACGACGCCACCGGGTTACGTCCGCCAGAATACAGGGGCGCAAGAGTTTTGATCCGCGCTGCCACGCTCGACGACATTCCGGCGATGTTAGAGATGGCGGCAAGGTTCGCGCTCAAGTCAGGAGTGGAGGTCGGTTTCTGCCCCGATAGCGTTGATACGCTGCTTCACGGATTGATTGAGAACGGTGTCTGTCTGGTTGGTGACAACTGCATGGCGGGCGCGGTGGTGTTCGATCACCCCTTTAATCGCGCCCACAAGGCCGCACAGGAGCTTTTCTGGTGGAGTGAGGGGCGAGAGGGGCTGAGGCTCCTGGATGCTCTGGAAACGGCTGTGCGGGAAGCTGGCTGCCATTCCCTGACGATGATTACTCTTGAAGCGGTGAATCCCCAGGCAACCGGCAGGCTTTACGCCCGCAAGGGCTTCCGAGTGCTGGAACATAGTTACATGAAGGTGTTTTGATATGGCGATTGCAACGGGTTTAGCCATTGCGGCGGGCGTTTCTGCGGCGGCTGGGATCGGCGGCGCGGTTATCGGGTCGAAGGCGCAGAAGAAGGCGGCGGCGTCCGCTGCTAAAACGGCTGCTGACACGACAGCCTCCAACAACGCGCTGTCGCGGGACATCTACAACCAGAACAAACAGACGCTTTCGCCGTTCGTCAACACCGGGGTAAACGCGAGCGGCGCAATCAATGCCCTGCTGGGGCTTGGCGGTCAGGGTCCGCAGGTCGGCACACAGCAGCAGCAGGCGCTGCCATATCAGCCAAACTACATGAGCGGGGCAATCGGTCAGACGGGCGGTTATTACAACAACGCCCCGATGGGTTATGAGAACATGGCCGGCGACATGCAATATGGCGGGTCGATGGGTTACAATCCCGGCGACGTGATGACGACCAACGTCAACACCACGGCAGCCCCGCAAACCGGTCAGCAGCAGTATCAAAACGCCTTCGACAATTACAAGAATAGCACGGGCTATCAGTTCCGCCTTGGTGAAGGCGCGAGGGCTTTGGATAACAGCTACGCCAGCCGGGGAGTGGGCCAGTCAGGTGCCGCTGCCAAGGCTGCACTGCAATACGGTCAGAACATCGCATCGGGCGAGTTCGGCAACTACCTGAACGCGCTCATGGGCCAGCAAGGCGTCGGTCTATCGGCAGCGAACGCGCAGGCCGGTGTCTCAACCAACTTCGTCAACCAGACTACTGCGAACAACAACAGCGCATCGTCTGCTGCCGCCAACGCTGCAATCGCGAACGGCAACGCCACCGGCAATATGTGGTCGGGGATCAGCAACAGCATCGGCGGTGCGGTAGGCAACATCTTCGGCAGCAGCTTTGGCGGGGGTTCTGGTGGTTCAACCGGCTCGCAAATCGGGTTCCGCATTCCCGGACAGGCGGGGTTCTACTGATGACCGACGAACAGAAAGCCGAATTGAAGGCGCTCGAACAGAAGCTGGCAGCCCGCAAGGACCGCCCCGGCTGGGCCGACAGCTACAAAGCCATTGAAGCACGTATCGCGGAGATCAAGAATGACGCAAATTAACTGGAACGCGCTCCAGTCATTCGACATCGGCGGGGCGTTTAACAAGGGCATGGAGGCTGGACAACAGCGCCGCCGTGAGCAGGAAACCGACAACGCCTTGCGGGCATTGGTTGCCAATCCCAATGACCCGAACGTCGTCAACGACCTTGCACGATATGACCCCCGCGCTGCCTTGCAGATCCAGGGCCAACAGGCACAGCAGATGCGGGCGCAGCAGGAAGCCGAGGCCCGTCAAGGCGCTGTCCGTGGTGACCCGCAGGCGCTGGAGGCCTTGGCCGGGTTTAACATGGATGACTACATCAAGCTCGATGACCGCAGCAAAGCGCAGTACAAGCAGGGCATCGAGACCATCGGCCAGCTCGCGCTCATGGCAGACACCCCGCAGGAATGGGACGACACGGTTCGCCAGCTTGCACAGGGCGCGCCTGAGTTTCAGAAGTACATTGGCCGCTTCGATCTGCGCGAAAGCGTGATTGCACAGGCTGGACAGGCGAAAGAGTTCATCGCGCAGAACGAACCCAAATACATGACCCCGGCAGCGGATCAGGATTTGGTCAACGTCCGCGACCCCGCCGCATTGGCAGAGTTCCAGCGAAACAGGGCAGGCAGGGCGGCACAAAGCCAAGCCATGCCGCCACCGCCTCCCGGCTTCCAGATCGATGGAGGTCCGACGCCCACCGCGTCGGGTAACTTTCCGGGGTCTTGATGGCGAGCGGGTCACCAGCACTTACCGCGATCCCGCCCGCAACAAGCGCGTCGGCGGCGTATCAAACAGCTTCCACATGCAGAAGGATGCACGGGGCAACGCACTTGGCCGCGACAGCACCCCGCCTCCCGGCATGAGCATGTCGGCATATGCTGCCCAACTACGTCGCCTCAATCCAGACAAAGACGTCATCAACGAGGGCGATCACGTCCACATGGAACCGAAAGGCCGATAAATGGAAGGTCAAACCGCCACTAACCCGCAGACTGGCGAAAAGGTCGTCTTGCGCGGTGGCCAGTGGGTTCCTGTAGGGCAGGCTCCACAGCCCGCGCCGCAGTCCCGCGCTCCCGGTTTCATCCCCGGCACTCCCAAAGCGCCGAACCCTTATGATATGCAGCAGGACGACATCGCTAATCAGCGAGCCGCTGAGGACCAGCGGTTGCGGCAGGAAGCGGCAGCCCGCGAGGCTGCCAAGTTCGCCACCGAACAGGCTGAGCGCGACGAGAAGCTGCGCGTTACGACCGGCGCGAAAGACAAGACGGCGGCAGTCTTGCGCAGCAACCTCGAAAACATTGATCGCATCCTCAAAGACGCGGACGACAACGGGGGATGGGGAGAGACCGGCACCAGTGGCGCGATCATGCGCGCGATTGGGCCGTCTGGCACCGCTGGCTACAGCCTCGCATCCGAACTGGAAACGCTGAAAGGCAATAACGCCTTTACTGCGCTGATCGGCTTGGCGGAGCAGGGCATCAAACTGACGCCTATCTCAAACGCGGAAGTTAAGCTGGCTGCCGACTCGATTGCCAACCTCGATCCGAACGCTGACCATGAAACCTTCATGCGGACGCTTCGCAATCTGCGGGAAAAGTACAGCGAGACGCTTGCAGGGATAGAAGGTCCAAGCGTATCTGACCCGCAAACTGCCGCGCAGATGACGCAGGGCATGGCTGGTGCGTTCACTCGGCAGGGAAGCGAGCCTACCCCGTCGCCGCAGGGTCCGGAAGGTCGCGGTGCAATTCCAGGTGCGACTGCTGACAATCTGGCGTTCGACATCGATCAAGGAACTGGCGCGTTTGGTTCCCAGATCGAGGGCAACCGCCTAAATTCTGCCCAAACCACCGCCCTTGACGCGTTCCTTAAGGCGAACTCTGGCAACCCCAATTTCGGCCCCGAACAGCTTGGCAGTTTTTATCAGTCGATAGGCGTTCAAGGCTCGGTTCCTGCTAGCCCCGAGTTTTTCGACGCGGTTCGCAGTGGTAAGCCGTTCGACACGGCGCCAGATTACACGGCCTCAGACGCGGAAGCCAAGCGCCGCGCCATGGATGCTTCTCTCAAAGAATCTCCAGAAGGCACCGACCTTTCCATGGTTGGGGGCCAGAAGGGCTTGATGCTCAATATGAGCGACGAGATCCGTGGCGGCATGGGCGGTGTTAGCTCTATGCTTCGCGGCGATGGGTTTATGTCGGGCTATCAGAGCGAGCGCGACATTGAACGCGCATTGCAGGAGCGTAACCGGGAGCAGAATGGCTTAACGCCTGAACTAGTTGGCGGGCTGCTCACCCCGGTTGGCGTTTTCGGCACCGCCAAAACCGCGCGGCAGTTTGCCAATCAAGGCGCGGCATTGGGGGCAGCCGCAGGCTTTGGCGAAGGACAAGGGGCAGGCGGATCTGCCACTAATGCCCTGCTTAGCGCTGGTGTCGGTGCAATCGTTGGCGGCACAATCTCGCAAGCGCCCCGCGCGATCAACGCACTGACGCAGGCAGCGCCTGTCCAGCGCGCTACAGGTGCGGTTAGAAATGCTTTGAGGCCAGCCTCGCCAGCCGGTGCGCAAGATCTGGTTGATGCCGGTCAGCGCCAAGGTGTTCCGGTGCGCTATGGTGATGTTGACCCGCAGCGCCTAGCCCAGAAGCGCGGTGTCGCTCGCGCAAGCGAGGAGGGCAACCGCATCATTCGACAGGCGGATGCCGAAGATGTCGAAGGCATGACCAACGCCGTCAACAGGCTGGGACAAGATGGGACTCCTGCCGCTGACAAGTTCGAGGCCGGTGCGCGCGCTCAGGACGTGTTAGGGCGTCAGAGCAGCCGGACAAGGGACGAGGCGCAGCGCCTATACCGCGTAGCTGAGGAATCATCGGATGGGGTGCGCATAGCCCCCCGCGCCGCCGTCAACACACTCAACGACGAAATTACCCGTCTGCGGGGAGAGGGGGCAGACGATGCCCTGATTAACTACCTCACCCGGCAGACTGAAATGCTGCGCCGCCCAGAGGGTTGGACCCCCATGCAGCTTCACGCATACAGGTCCGGCCTAAGGAAGAACATCCGCACGGCTGGCCTTCCTGTGGAGGCTGCTGAACTGCCTTTGATCCGTGCAATCGAGTCGGCCAGCACCGACCTGCAACAGGCTCTAGCGGGCAACAATCGTGCGCTATCCGCTGTTCAGAGGGCGGATAGGATTTGGTCAGAGCGGACAGCCTTCCGCCGTCAAGTCGGTGACAAGCTGTTTGGCAAGGATCGCAGCTACTCGCCAGACCAGACGGCGCGCGCGCTCGACAATATGGCTAAGACCGACACGCAAAGGTTCTCCCGTTACATGGACGAGCTTGAGCCGCAGGAAGCCGCCGACCTTCGCGCCACATATGCCGCTGACATCGGGCGTGACGGGCAGGGCAATTTCTCCATGGCTCGTTTCCTGACCCAGACCCATGGCAAACAGGCCACGCTTACCCCCAGGGCGATGCGGGCAATCTTTGGTGAGGACGGGACGCGAGCAATCGCTGACTTGCGGGCGATTGCTACTGCCAAGCAGGCGGCGGCGAGCGAGACAAACTACTCCCGCACAGGCAATGTGGTTTCTTCTGGAATCAAGGGCCTGCGCGCTCTTTTGTTCGCTGGCCTTGGCGGGGCGGCTGGTGGCCCAGCAGGGGCTGTAGTTGCTCCTGCTGCGAGCGGCTGGTTCTCTCGCCTTGGTGAGCGTCGAGCTGCGCGATTGATCACAAATCCTGACTTCACCCGCTGGCTGAGGACTGCACCGAACAGCGCAGACCCCGCTGTCATTAATCGTCACTTCGACCGCCTGAACAAAATTGCCTCGCGCGAACAGACATTCCTGATGGACGCCAAGGCGATTCAGAGTTTCATGGCGGAACAGTTCTCAAAAGGGACGGGCCGTGCAGCAGCCGATGAGGACACCGGCGATAACGGGCGTAAATAACCACGCCAAAACGAGCGCACCGGCTCGCCAGATAATCTTCCACATCACCAATCAATAACACAAACGGGGGCCATTGCGCCCCCTAATTTATGGGGCAATCATGGCAGCAGAACTTCTCACCGACGCCTCGCGGGCGCTGGACGCGAACGGCAATCCCTTCTCCGGTGCAAAGTGGTATTTCTACGCCACCGGAACGCTGACCCCGCAGGCCGTCTATGCCGACGCTGGCCTAAACACGTCGCTGGGCGCTGTGGTAACAGCCGACGCAGGCGGTCGGTTCGTCCCAATCTATCTCGACTCCGCGCTAAGGTATCGCGGCATCCTCGAAAACGCCACCGGCACCACCACAATCTATGACATCGACCCGATCAACAGCGGGTTTATTTCCCAGCTTGCCTACACGCCCGCAATGCAGGGCATCCCCGACGATGGCAGCGAAGCGACCGACGTAACTGCGGCTATGCAGGCGCTCGCCGCTGCTGCTGCCGCTGCGAACCTCCCTGTAAAACTCGGCCCCCGAATTTACCGCGTGAGCAGCGAAATCGAGTTCTTCACCTCCGTATCGGGCGAGGATGGAACGGTTATTCAGTCCACCTCCACCGGGACTAGCGGCTGTGTGGTTCGCATGTCTGGACCCGGTGCGGTCGAGAACCTTGTCATCGACGGCAATGTAAGCGCCGATCCTTCGCCTTGGAGCGCTGGCAATTTCGACAGCTTCACCGGGGCAGAGGGGCTTATCATCGGAGCGAATGGTACCCCTGTAGCCGGGGTGTCGGTAAAGAACGTCACGGCCCGCAACGTGCGCCGCGCCGGGTTCAAGGTCGAGTTTGAAAGCAGCGGCGTATCGTTTGAGGGCTGCACTGCCGATCGATGCCGCGGTGCTTTTGGTGACGGCTTTATCGCCATGGCGGCGCGGCAGGTCAGCTACAAGAATTGCACGGCTACTGACTTTACCCGCATTGGCTTTGTGGCTGATACCTACGGGGACGCGCCCGGCACGTTCTGCGATCAGGTGAGCTACGAGAATTGCCGCGCCGAGGATGGGCATGATGCCTCGATCCTTTACGGGGGCGGTGAGTATAACGCCGGGTTCTGGGCTGAGAAGTGCGGCACGGTGTCATGGCTGAACTGTGTCGGCGTGGACACCGGCAGCCGGGGCTATGTGTTCGCAACGGGCGAGCCTATCAACGATCAGGCTGCGGCTGAGTTTACAGCTACGAACTGTTCGGTTGAGGGGGCCGATACGGGCTTTCTTGTCCAGGCGCTTTCTGGTTTCGCGGTCAAGGCGCAGCTCGTCAACTGCAACGTCGCGACGGACGGGACGACGGCTTATGCCTTTGCTGCCGGAACGGCGCGAGACGTGTTGGTGATGACCAACTGCGCATCGTCGCTGTCAGGCACCAGCGACGCGCGTTCGTCGGTGAAGGCTGGACCGGGAACGCTGATCATCGACGGGTTCAGCGAGACGTGGGACACGATCAATACGACGCACCGGGACAGCGGGAGCGTGTTTTATGCCTCGCTCGGTCACTTCGCCGACGCGGTGGGCAAGATCGTTGTGCGCGACTGGAAAACCTACGACGATACCGGGGCGCAGATCTATTCGGTGTTCAAGTTCCTTTCGGAAACCGCTGCCAGCCTTGACCTGACGGTTGAACGCTGCCGCCTGCGCGGTGTCGGCATTGCCGGTATCAGCCTGAAAGCCACTGATGTGGACTGGCAGCGCCTTGGATCGATTGATTGCCCCTACGTGTCGATCAGGGGCGGTTCGGACCTTGAGACGGATTCGGTCTTTTCGCTGCCGGTCCGCTCGACCACCCGCCGTATCGAGTTTGACGGGGTGTATTTCAACCTGACCGCAAGCGCCAAGTGGGTCGCGCTGTTTAACGTCAGTAACGTCGATCCATGGGCCAAGGTGTCGTTTCGTAATTGCGAGTTCGTCAAGAATTTCGAGACGGGCAGTAATGCGGTTGTTCTCACGATGTCCGGTGGCGATTCCGGCACGATTGCAGGGACGACAGGCGCCAACCATCTGCTCGCCTCTGACTGCATATTTACGAACACGGGCGGCACGACAGCAACCCCTATCTTCCACATCGACAGCACCACCGATGCGGGCGGGAAGCTGCACGGACGGGGCAACCTCAAAACGAGTACGATCACCAACCCGGTGAATGGCTCCAAATTGGCGACGGCGGCGAGCTTTGAGGCTTGGGGATGACCCAGCAATCCGACACCCATAGCATCGGTGATGAAGCACAAATCCGCAGGATCACCGACCCGATCGCGGGGGCGGCTGCGACCATCGCAATCAGTGAATTTGCATCGCAACACCCGGAGTTGAGACAAGGCAGCGTGACAGCAGAAATACCCCCGCCCTTGAAATGGGCGAGCATCATCATCGCAGGCCTTTTCACCGCGGGGGCTGCCACGTTGGCCTTCTGGTTGGTGTCGTCGGTTAGTTCGATGCAGGTGACGCTGGCGCGCATGGACGAACGATTGGCCAACCAGACGGCGGTTCAGTCGGAACAGCTCAAAGACATCTCGGGCCGCGTGACTGCGCTTGAATCCTATCATCGGCAGGGAGTTGTTCAATGAACGCCAAGGCAATCTTTGACACCGTCCGCCCATGGCTCGACAGCAAGGGTTTCACGCCTGACCGCATTGCCGCGCTGGACGCTGCGATTGCGGGGGAGGTGAAACCTGCTCCATCTGGCCGCGTTCTTAGCCAAGCGGGCGTGGATCTGATCAAGCAGTTTGAGGGGCTTGAGCTTAAAGCCTACCCCGATCCCGGCTCTGGCGGTGAACCTTGGACTATCGGCATCGGACACACTGGCGGCGTTCGTCCCGGTGATGTCATCACGGAAGCGCGAGCCGAACAGTTGCTACGGCAAGACGTTGGGCGCTTTGAAAAGGCGGTTAACAAGCTGGCGCCGCGCACGACGCAAAGCCAATTCGACGCAATGGTCAGTCTCGCGTTCAACGTGGGGGAGGGCAACCTTGCAAAGTCATCGGTCATCCGAAAGCACAATGCGGGCGACTTCGCTGGTGCCGCACAATCGTTCGCGCTGTGGAACAAGGCCGCTGGGCGCGTCATGGCAGGCCTGACCCGTCGCCGTGCCGCAGAGGCTTCACTTTACCGGAGCGGATCATGACCAACAAGATTCCTCACCTTCGCGTCGTTGTAGCTGTGTCCGCCGCAGCCATAGCAGGGTTTGCCGTCATCAGCGCATACGTGCTGGGCTATACCAATGACGATGTGACCAAGGGCGGCATCGTGGCGACATGGCAGAACGTGGCGCTGCTCGCGTTCGGCTTCTGGCTTGGCTCGTCGAGCGGCGGCAAAGGCAAAGAGGACGCACCTAGCGGAACAGCGAAAGATCCTGTCGCCGTTACTGAGGTGGGGGAGAGGCACGATACTTTTTAGAGCGCCGCTGGTTTGCGTTTTGCTGGCTGCGGGTCGCCCATCTACAATTTTCAGCGGAGTACGGACCATCATTATCTATGCGATCGAGGGAATGCTTGGGAGACGGCCTCTTCCCCATGTCTTGCAGGAAGGCCTCAGGGTTCGCCATCCATCCCTCGCACATCGTAATCCCGCGCCCGCCCCAACCTTGCCAGTCCCTTCCCTCTGGGTTCGTGCATCTGTCCTTCGCTTTGTAATAAGCGCGAATCTCAGGCGTCATTGCACCTCGGCCACTGTTGCCATGGCGATAACTTTTCTGGCTGGTGTGTTCGACCCGGTAGCATCCGCAGCTTTTGGAGTGACCATTCCTCAGGTTTCTTCGGCTGACAGTGTGCGCGGTGCCGCAATCACAAATACAGTCCCAAAGGACTTCCGTAGGATGATGCCCGCCCTTGGCTATCACGACCAGTCGGCCGAACCTTTGGCCTTGCAAATCAATCATTTTCATATGCTCAGAATAGCATCTTTTGCATTTCGGGGCAAGCCAGAAGATCCAGTGACAGTGACCGAGACGCATCTTGAGGAGTTCAAGCCATGATCAGCGTTATCGCCACCCTGCTTATGACCCGCGCGAACCTTGGCCCGAAGGTGGCAAAGGCGGGCGCGTGGGCGGTCATTATCATCCTCGCCTTGATCCTGCTGTTCGGCGCATATCGCCTCATAACGGGCGGTGAGAGGGCAAAGGCTCGTCTAGGCGCCAACCAGACCGAATCCGCGATTGAGAGCGGTAAAGATGCTGTGAGCGCGTCTGGCGAGGTAGCCAAGTCCGAAACCGACCGAACCACGAAAGCCGAAGGAGCGAAAGCCGATGTCCGCAATGCTAAAACTGGCGCCGATGCCGATGCTGCTGCTCGTCGCGGCCTGTGTGAGCAGTCCCCCGATCTATGCTAGCGCAACCCCCTGCATAGAACTGGTGCCGCCTGAGTGGCGTGACGGGGTGGCGACCGCGCGACCGGGGCAAATCGCCCCCGATGCCAGCGACCTTGAGATTGCGAAGGTGTGGCAGCAATTCGGGATCGATCAAACGGTTAAGCTGGTGACGGCCAATGAGCGGATTGCGGCGACGTTCGGGATAGTCGAGCGGTGCGCTGATCGGGATGCCAAGGCCGTTAGAAAGTCGCGCAGTTTTCTCGGCATCTTCTGAATTATCGAACATCGCGGGGGCGCATGGGGCGCGGATGGCTTAGGCTGTCCGCGCTTTTTGCGTTTATGGGCTAGAGAATCCGCCCCTATTGTGGCATAGAAGAACTGTCTTCCCTGCCATGTGTAGGGGTAGCATTCGGGGTCGGTTCACCATTTGCTGGGGACCGGCCCCCGCACGGCGGCGAGTTAGGACAGGGAGATCCCGGTCGGCTC
>NZ_JADIZJ010000014.1 GCF_016704835.1 Sphingopyxis sp.
CTCTTCGCTGTCGAACGGGTTATAAACAAGGACGAAGGTATTGCCCGGCATTGGCGCCGGCATCGAAGCCGATCGACGGACCGGTCGGTAGGCGGGCAGTTCGCCCTCAATCTTGTGGTGCAGCGTCCGTTTAGCAGCGTACGCCGAGTACCAGCGCGCCGCCCGCTTCGCGGCCGACGTTATAGGCGTTGGGCTCGCCCTGTTTCGAGAATATCCTCGATCAGACCTGCCAGCCCTTGCGCACCTTGCCAAACACACCTCGGCTGCGCCGATCAGGTCGTCCTGCTTGTAAGTGGCGGTATCCTCGGTGATGACGGTGGTTGTCGTCATGTCGCTGGGGTCGCGGTGCCATCGGCGGGAGCCGCGCTTGTCTGCTGGTCACCGGTGGCCAGGTCGCTGTCGTAGTTGATGACTTCGTCGGTGGAATTGCTCGATACCGGCGGGGGCGAGGCGGGAGGGTTGTCGAGATCGGAATCGATCGTCGTGTTCGGATCGATCTCGCGCATCTGCGCCGCAGCGGGAACCGCGGCGCAAGGCCAAGCGAGGCCATTGCCGCCAGGCAAAGCTGGTGAATGTTTTTCGCATGTCTGACCCCAAAAGTTCGAACGGCGCGTGCGCGCCGAAACCACCGTTAATCATGACTCGGTTTGCGCGGCGGCAATGAACCGGCGATGACCCGGGGTCGAATTTGCGCCGGACCAGATCGATTGCGCGACAAAATGCCGGGTTGCTGCGAAATCTAGCGCAATCTTAGGCGTTGCGGGGCGCAGGAAGTGCATGGCCTTAACGACCCGCCTAGGCCAGCTGTCGTTAGCGCGACAGGCCATGCGGAGACGTGGGTGAGTGGCTGAAACCAACGGTTTGCTAAACCGTCGTGCTGTGAATGCGGCACCGAGGGTTCGAATCCCTCCGTCTCCGCCAATTTTTCGTTCCGATACGTCCAGAGCCGCCCTGAGAAAAGCCAAGAATTTCTGCGGCTTACAGGGTGATTCGTGTTCCTGTGCATCCGCTGCGGTCCAGACCTGACAATTTGCAATTGTGGTGGGATTTGCGAAAAATGAGCATGGACAGACTTTCGGTCACCTCGGTAGATACGCTTGCCGTCCCGGTCGCTATGGCGACGGCGGCGAGCTTTACTCGTTGTTCAGCCCAGCGGCGCCAGAGCTGGATCTGCCGGGTCCAGCGCGACCGCCGCCGCGACATCGGACTTGGCAGTGTCGTGGACGTGAACCTTGCCGAGGCCCGCGAGCGCGCGATACCCATCGCCTGATGGATATGGGCGTCGATCCGGTGCTTGAGCGACAGGCATCCGCGCTGTGCCCGACAGGGGCGACCTCCGCCCTCGATATCGCAGCGCGCCCGATCGAAGCGCGGCGACCCGGGCCGCCTGGCTGAGCCGGTCGGCATCGAGCATTTCGACAGTGCGCGAGCCAGGGATCGCGCGCGACGCATGCGTCTGCCAATGATCCTCGACATGATCCCGGAGACCCGGGACAGGGGACAGTCGGGCTACCGAGCATGGCGGTCATCGCGCGTCCCGGTCCGGCTCAGGCGAATTCGCGGATCGGAACCGCGGGCTGCTTCGGCTCGCGGTTCGGCGCCATGCCGAAGCTGGGCGAGCGTTTCTTCGGTCGAATTATATTGCGTGCCGATCCGGTAGATCACGCGCGCTTCCTCGCCGCTGGCGACGTCGCGGGCAGCTCGTTCGAAATGCGAACCAGCTGCTCGATCTGCGCGATAGAGCCCATCTTGTTCCCGTGCGGGTCATAGATTGCATCCTCGATCCCGCAGCGACAATGCATGCCGAGCGCAATCGCGATGGTATTGATCGGCAGCACATTGCCCATTACGCTTTCGAGCGTCACCGTCGAGCCGTCAGGGGCGCGGCGGATGAATTCCATGAAGTTCGCCGGATTGGGCCCGTCGAACCCGCCGCCGATCCCGACCCAGGTCAGGTTGAGCGGTCCCTTGTAATGACCGCGGCGCACGAGGCGCTCGACCGTTTCCATGTCAGGCATGCAGGTCAGCTGGAAATGCGGCTGGATGCCGCTGCCGGTCAGGGCGGAGATGCTCCTCGACCCATTCGGGTCCGGCGGGCACGACCATCTCGCGATAGGCATGATAGAGCGCGGGATTGGCGAGCGTGGTCGGGCCATATTCCTCCTCGGTCATCAGATCCATGACGTTCATCTGCGTCGAGTTGACCGC
Source organism: Sphingopyxis sp. (assembly GCF_016704835.1). Lineage (GTDB taxonomy): Bacteria > Pseudomonadota > Alphaproteobacteria > Sphingomonadales > Sphingomonadaceae > Sphingopyxis. The sequence continues at coordinate 2,209 of NZ_JADIZJ010000014.1, forward strand.
GATCGTCACCTGCTCGGGCGCCGGCATCAGGTCAGCGAGCATGTGTCGGACCTCGTCCGAGAGCCACTTGGCCTCGGCGCCATCTTCTTCGCCTTCGGGCGCGAAGGAAATCGAACCGCCGACCTGGATGATCATCCCGGGCACTGCAGTGCGGATCTTGCCGATCACTTCGTTGAACATCGACAAGCGCTTCGAGCCATGGCCGGCGAGCCCGCGGCAATGCATGTGCAGCACCGTGGCGCCGGCACTATAGCAATCGACGGCCTTCTGAACCTGCTCCTCGATCGTCACCGGAATATCTTCCGGAAAATCCTCGGGCATCCATTCGGGACCATAGGGCGCGGCGGTGATCACCAGCTTGTCCTGGTTCTTGGGCAGAAGCGAATCGTCGAGGAACTGCATTGTGGGTCTCCTTCAGAAATGGGTCAGAACGGGCGGTCGCCGATGATACCGGCGCGCTCCATGCGGCGGACGGTCGGCGCATAGTCGGCAACGGCATAATGCTGGGTCGAACGATTATCCCAGATCGCCACGCTGTTGGGCTGCCAGCGCCAGCGAACCTGATATTCGGGGATGGCGGCGCGGCCGACGAGATAGCTCAGCAACTGCGCTGCCCCGGGGGCGTAATCCTGGCCGAAGCGGACATTCTCGGCGGTGTGGAAGTTCGTGAAATGGGTGGTGAACCCGTTCACAAACAGGATTTTCTCGCCCGTCTCGGGATGCGTCCGCACCACCGGGTGCTCGGCGTCGGGGAACCGCGCTTTCAGCGCGTGGCGTTGCTCCTCAGACATGCGCGCCCCGAAGCTCGCCTCGATCGAATGCCGCGCCTTGAGCGGAGCGATGACCGACTTCACATGGTCCGGCAGGTCGGCATAGGCCTTTGCCATGTTCGTCCACATCGTGTCGCCGCCGACCGGCGGGCAGGCGACACAGCGCAGCACGCAGCCCATTGGCGGCGCATCGCGCCAGGATGCGTCGCTATGCCAGCTATTCTCATAATAGTCGGGCGAGAAGTCTCGTCCTTGTAGATACGGACAAGCCCCGGATGATCGGGATCGCTGCCCGCCACCGGATGGTCCTCCAGCTCGCCGAAACATTCGGCGAACGCCACATGATCGGCCCGTTCGATCGCCTGATCGCGCAAGAACAGCACCTTATGTTCAAGCAGTGCGGCGCGGATCTCGGCGAAAAGATCATCGTTGTGCGCCGCCTCGGCGAGATCGATTCCCGCCGATCTCGGCGCCGATATGCGTGGTGAGTTTCTCGATCTTCATGGCGCAATACCTCAGAGCAGGAAGATGGAGGAGCCGATGGTCTTGCCCGATTCGAGCGCGCGATGCGCGTCGACGCAATCTTCGAGCAGGTAGCGCTGGCCGATTTCGACCTTGATCCGACCGGCTGCGAGATGATCGAACCAGAGCGTGGAAAGCTCGGCGCGCTCGGCCGGATCTGCATAATAATCGGCGAAGCCCGGGCGCGTAAAATAGACCGAGCCCTGCATCATCAGCTGGAAAGCATCGATCGGCGGAAAGGGACCCGACGAAGTGCCGCTGCCGACGAGCACGCCGCGGCGCTTGAGCGATTTCAGCGATCCTTCGAACGTGTCCTGCCGACACTGTCGAACACGGTGGTGACGCCTTCGCCGCCCGTCAGATCCTTGACCCGCGCGGCGACATCCTCGCGGCGGTAGAAGATGATCTCGTCACAGCCGAGCGAGCGCGCCTTTTCCGCCTTTCCTCGGTCGAGACGGTTCCGATGACGCGCAGGCCAAGCAGCTTCGCGAGCTGCACCGCAGCAATCCGACCCCGCCAGCGGCGGCGTGGAGGCAGGATCGTGTCGCCGGCCTTCATCCGCGGGTTGGTCTTCGCCAGCCAATAGGTCGCCGAGAGGCCGCGCATCGTCGATGCCGCGGCGTCCTCGAACGAAATCGCGTCGGGAAGCTTGAATAGGGGCGCCGCAGGCATCACCCGTTCGCTGCTATAGGCGCCGAGAGAGCTGCCATTATAGGCTACGCGATCACCGGGAGCGAAGCCCGTCACGCCTTCGCCGACCGCCTCAATCGTCCCGGCCCCTTCGACGCCGATTCCGGCAGGAAGTGGGGCCGGATAATAGCCCGAGCGGAAATAGGTGTCGGCAAAGTTGCAGCCGACCGCTGCGTGGCGAATACGGACTTCGCCGGGACCCGGATCGCCGACCGCGATCTCTTCGACCCGGAGCACGTCGGGTCCCCCAGCTTCGTAAAAACGAACCGCCTTTGCCATGGTTTTAACCTCTCCTTTTCTTGAAGCTATCCGATCCCGCGCTTGCGCTTTTCACATTTTGTGACATAAATTTTCCAATCGACGCCAACGGGCGCGGGTGGGAGAAGGATGGTGGCGGAGCTCGTCCGCGTCGCGGCATTGACCGGCTATTTCACGCTGATGCGGAGCTTCGAGATCGATCCGCGTCCGCTGCTGCGCGAATGCGGCCTGTCGCCCGAGCTGCTTGAAAACAGCGAGCAGCTGATTTCGGCGCGCTGCGATCCGGTTGCTCGAACGCAGCGCCGAAGTTTCGGAATGCGAAACATTGGGGCTGCGGATGGCCGAAGAAAGGTCGCTCGCAAATCTCGGGGCGACGAGCCTGCTCATCGCCCATCAGGCAACCCTGCGCGGCGTACTCGAGGCGCTTCAGGAATATCGCAACAGCATCAACTCGACCCTGGTGCTGCATTTCGAGGACATGGGGGGCGAGGTCATCTTGCGCGAGGATTTCTCGCTGAGCAGCCCCGAACCCAGCCGCCAGTCATCCGACTTGGTACTCGGCGTGCTGGCGCGGCTTTGCGCGAGCATCCTCGGCGAAAGCTGGACACCGCTGTCGGTCTGCTTCTCGCACGAGGCGCCGCCGCCTGCCGAAATGCCCATCTTTCGAAGGTTGTTTCGCTGCAAGCCCGAGTTCAATTGCGAGTTTAACGGGCTGATCCTGCACGCCACCGATCTCGACCGCGCCAATTGCGCGCCGATGCCGACATGGCCAGCCACGCGCGCGAGTTGATCCAGTCGCTTATGAGCCCCGCGCTCCGCACGGCCGCTCAGGATGTCGAACAGGCGATCATGCTGTTGCTGCCGGCTGGCCGCGCTACGATCCAGAATTGCGCCGAATCGATGGGGCTGACCGTGCGCACCTTGCAGCGCATGCTCGATGCCGATCGCACAAGCTTCAGTGAGCTGCTCAGTCGGGCGCGCATGCAATTGTCTGCCCAATATCTTGCCAACCCCAGGACGCGGATCACCGAAGTTGCCGAACTGCTCGGCTATGCTTCAATCGGTGCCTTCACCCGGTGGCACAGCGAGACGATCGGTGTCTCGCCTAGCAGATGGCGCCAGCGGCAGCTTGTCGACCGGGGCGTGGCCCCAACCTGCCGGACCCATAGCTGACTAAACTTCGAGTAATAATAGTGGGGTAGTATTTGAATTCATCAAACTGGATGCCACACGTCACCGCTGAACGGGACGCCTTGGCGCCGGTGCGGGAAGTCTGTTCGGGAGACTGGTGTTTTAGTGCGCGCGCGATTAGGCGCGCGAAAAGGTGACGAGACGGTCGTAGTCACCAGCATCGGCGGCTTTGAGTGCAGCGATATACGCCTTTCGCGTCTCGGATGGATCGACCAGATTGACCCGGCCCCATATGAAGCGTGGCTGGCCGAGCTGAATAGCGAGCAAATCAGCTATCAGGCGCGAGAAACGCCCGTTGCCGTTCGGATAGGGACGAATAGCCACAACGCGGTGGATGAACCGCACCGCGATTTCGTCGGGCGGGAACGTGGCGTGCTCGACCCAATATTTGGCGTCGTCGATCACCTGATGCAGGTCGACCGCGAAAGAACACTTAAGTATGAGCAAAAATCTGGAAGTTGCTTATAAATAGGTGAGCGAGTCTTGATGACAGCGCGGGCTGCCTCGGAAATGCGTTATGGCAGATGGTCGGGGGTAGCGCACTAGTGACCTGCGGATTTGACCGCGGCGTCCGTCCGGTGAATGGTCGTGTCCGCGGCGGTGGTGTCGCTTTGTTCGGTAGCGAACTGACCGACAGCGCTCCTGAACCAGACGGTCCGAAATTGGCGTGCAGGCTCTCGTCAGATCCATCGACAGCGGCATAGGCGGCCACGTCTGCTGCGGAGATAGCCTCCGGGCGTGCGGCCAGACCATCGAAAAATAAAGGTACAAAAGTAGCGGGCTTGGTAGCCCTGGACTAGGGTTTCGGCCAGACCCGTGGGCGTGTGAAAGTCGAAGTGCCATGTCATCGGCGAGGCTTTGATCTCGTCCCAGGGCTCGAGGCCGGGGATCGGTATGTCCAATATGGCCGCGCCAGCGATTTCCGCAGAATGGCGTCGCGCGTACCTCCGAGGTTTTTTCGTTGCGCTCACTGAGAATGAGATCTCAGTCACATGCTTGGTCAGCTCGAGCCCGTGAGCAGTCGGCCGGTGTTCTTACCGACCCATCGCTTCCAGACAGAGGTTTTCAAGTTCAGCCGCATCGGTATCCTTGGCATCAATAATGTGCTGCAGGCGACCCGCTGCGCATCGCTCTAGAATGATCATCGACCAGGACATGGCAGGTCGCGCAGGAGCAGCATCCTCCGCCGTTAGCAATGTTGACATGTACGGCGTTTGACCGTACATCGGCAAATAAAGGAGATCGGCCATGTTTGCGCTGGAATCGGTTGCCTCGACGCCGGGCAAGATGGAGGCGCGAAGGAAGTGCGGATGCACCGCGCTGATGAAGAGCGTATCCGCGCGGCCGCCGCAGCGACCGGCCTTCAGGAGGCTGACTTTATCCGCCAGGCTGCCCTCATTCGTGCGCAGGAAGTCGAGCAGCGCATGAATCTTTCCATTCTACCGGTTGAGGCATTCGAGGCTTTCAGGGCTGCGATCAAGGCTCCGGGCAAGAAGGTGCCCGGTTTGGCGCGTGCGGCGAAGGCCACGAAGGATATCTTCAGGGATGCCGAATAAGTCGGCAGATCTGCCGACCATCACGATCGCCAAGTTCGAAAACGCGTTGCATGAGCGCAGCGCCTTTTCCTGCGGTTTCGCGCCCATAGACAACTTCCTGAAATCCTCATTGTCCGAGCAGATCAAGGACGGGATGGTGGCCGCGTGGATGGCGACGGCCGAAGGTCAGAACGCCGTGCTCGGCTTCTACACCCTCGGCGCGATGGCGGTCCGCGCGCAATTCGGTCCGAAGAAATGGCAGCGCGCCCGGGTTCCCGACATTCCGGTCATCTATATCCGGGCAGTTGCAGTGCGTCAGGATATGCAAGGCAGAATGCTGGGTACAGCACTGGTCGTAGACGCGATGAAACGCTGCCTCGGCATTGCGGAGCAGATGGCGCGGCAGCTATCGTTCTTGATGTGCTTGACGGCGAGCATTTCGACCGACGCTGGAACTTCTATGCTGAACTCGGATTTCAGCCGCTCGGTGATTCTGAGAACCCGAGAAGGGTCTATATTTCGATGGCCGATGTGAGAGCGACGCTCCAGTAAGGTCGGTGATCATCGACGGCGAAATCGATGTGATGAAGATTGGCCGATCGATCTTCCTTCATTACGAAAGCTTCAAGCGGCTTTTTGAGCGCAGCTGAGCGGCATGACTTTGGAGGCGGCACCGCAGCGGCGGCTTCGCGCCTAAACTTCGCCATCCCGGCTGCCGTATCGACGTCCCGAAAGCGGCTGTTCTCTAGGCTTTGCCGTGCTGGCGACTGATCGCGCCAGTTGCGCTCTTACAGACGACCTTAGGGCAATTCCGAAAGCGAAAGTGCTTCCACCAGGCTTTTGGCAAGCTCGCGGGCAGCTTGCGCGACTGCCTGACGGTCCGTTTCGTCGCCAACCTCGTAAGTATAGGCGGGGATGGCATGGGTGGTGTGGAACCAGTTCTTTGCTGTTCCCGCTCCTGGGTTGGAGTTGCGACGCTCAATGGAAAACGGGTAATCGGCGATCAGATGTTCCTTGCCGCCAAGCCAGCGCGCGAGGAACCGTTCCTGATCCTCGCTCGATTCGTCGCCTTGCACGTAGAACAGGTTGCGCGAGGTGGAGTGGAAATCGACCATTGCGACAGGGCGAACCTGGCTTGGCAACCGGCCAAGCCATTGCGCAACGGAGCGGGTCTCGGGCTGGGCAAAGGTTCCCCAGTCGCGGTTGAGATCCTCGCCGCCCAGATTGGCCCGCCAATGTCCGCGCGCTACGCCATCAGGATTGAGCAGCGGAACAGCGAGCACCTGCAAATCCTGCGCGTCGAATTTTCCGGCGTCGGCAAGCGTGACCAGCGTTTCGAGGAAATGTTCCATCGCGATCGCACCGCTGACCTCAGGCGGATGCTGCCGCCCGAGCAGGATCACCAGCCTCGGCGCGGTAGGCTGGCCGATCCGGAGGGCTTCAATGGGCCGCCCGCCGTGGGAATGGCCCAGCGTTTCTCGTGTGACTGCGGCGCTGCGATCGAGCCGCGCCATCAGCGAAGCATATTGCTTGTCCCGATCAGTTCCTGGCCGCTGACGACAGCCTCACCCGGTGGCAGGGCTAGGGTCGCGGTCCTGCCGTCGTCGCGCAGCGAAGCGTCCAGCACCTTCTTATGGGTCTTGCTTTTGCCATTTGGGGCGGTAGCGATGCTTCGCCGCGAGATAGCGAAGATGGACGACAACATTCTCGGATCCATTCGACTGGTAGCGAAATGCGTACCACGGGCTGGGATTGATCGGCGGGGCGTGCTCGGGCGACACCAGCACCGAGAACTCGCGTTCGCCCTCGATTGTGCAGCGCGAGGGCGGTGCCCCTTCGAAATCGAAACTGATGCTCGCGGTTTCGGTGGAGCAGCCCGACAAAGCGGCCTCGGTCCCGGTGTCGAGGGGAGGTGACTGCGCGCACGCTCCGAGGAGAAGGAGCGCGCCCCAAAGGACAACCGGACCCGATGCAATCTCACAGCGTCAGAACTTCTTCCTGATTTCAATGGCGAACTGGCGACCGCGTGGACTGTGCAGATCGCTGTGAGAAGCCATAGGTCTCGTCGGCGAGCGGCGGGTCGGTATCGAACAGGTTGTTGATCGCAAACCGCAGCCGGGTCCCGTCGAGCGCAGTGTCGTTATTGATCGTATAGGCGACCGACACGTTCATCGTGAAGACGTCATCGACGGGGAAGAAGTTGGCGTTGGGATCGTCCGATACGATAAGCACGTCGCGAACCACGCTCGTGTCGTAGAACTTGCCAACATAGCTGCCGAACAGGCCCACCGCGACCGGCCCCTTTTCCCAGTTGATCGAGCCGCTGGCGCGCCATTTGGGGCGACCGTCGACCTCAAGGAGTTCGCCAAGTCCACCGACGGTAACGTCGAGCGGCAGCGTTCCTGCGGCGATCGCATCGACGATTTCCTGTCCGTCGGAACCGGCGCTCTGCACGAAGCTGTCGAGCCTTGCGGCATTCAGCCGGATCCGGAAGTCGCCGGCCCCGAAGTCGGGCACACGATAGACAAGCCCGAAATCCTAACCCTTCGATACGCGGCTGTCGAGGTTGACATAGGGGTCGATCACGCGTTCGATCCGGCCCGCCGGAGCCAAGCCGGTTCCGGCAAACAGGGCAATATCGTCGGCTGTCGGCGCTTGGCGGATGACGTTGGGGTTGGTGCTCCCTGCCAGACGGCGCAGCAGGTCGAGCGCGATGGCGTTGTCATCGCCGAACGTGCCGACAAGGCCGGTCTGCTTGACCCGCCAATAGTCTGCCGTGATCGTCAGGCCGGGGATGAACCCAGGCTCCAGCACGATACCAAGATTGATGCTTTCGCTGTCTTCCGGCCGCAGGTTACGGGCGCCCGAGCGGAAGCTGATCACGCCCGCGCCGGGACAGGCGGCGAGGCTGGCGATGATGCCCTTCTGGACTTGTGCCTGGCAGACCACGAAGTCGTCGCGCGTGTTCGACCGCGTGGTGCCGTCGTCGTTCACCTGCACCAGGTTCGGGGCGCGGAAACCCTGCGACCAGGCGCCGCGGAACGTGACGCCGGATGGTCGTCCACGATGCCGCGATCCGCGGCACCTTGGCGGTCGCGCTGATGTCGGCGAAACGCTCGATCCGGCCCGCAAGCTGGACGTTGAACGCCTCGACCAGCGGAATGTCCATCTCCGGGCTGACCAGGGGAACGAACAGCTCTGTAAATGCCGAATAGACGTTGCGGACGCCGTCCGAATCGGGCGATTCGCTGGTGCCGGCGACATCGCTGCCGTTGAACACGCCGGTGACGCTGTCGGTGAAGGTGATGGTCCCGTCGATCCGGGATCGCGGTCGTCGTAGAAGGTCTCGCGCCGCCACTCCACGCCGGCGGCAATGCCGACATTGCCGCCCGGAAGGGTGAACAGGTCATCGCGGCTGATCTTGAAGTCGGCGAGCGCGAGACTTGTGCCGCCCTTGCGGAACACGTCGATCCTGAACGGCTCGATCGAAGCGGCCGGGTTGGGCGTACAGTCGCCGAGGCCCGGATCGTCAAGGCAACCGCCGTTGAACGGGTTATATGCATCGGGCGTGGTCAGGTTGATCTGGCGCTGCATGGCCGTGAGCGAAACCCGGTTTCGTTCCAAGTCGACCGTATCCGCTTCCGAATAGACGAAGCCGGTGTCGAAGTCCCACGCGCCGAAGTTGCCGCGCAATCCTGCGACGAGCCGGTAGCTTTCCTTCTCGACATCGATGATCCGGTTGCCCACATCGACGAAGCGATAGCGTTCCATGATCAGATCGGCGCCATCGGCCGCAATCGTGGTGCCCGGCAAACGCTGCGGGTTCGGCTGTCCGTTTCGCGTGGTGGGTCCGAATGGATTGTAATAGGCGTTGCGCGAGATGCCGACGGGGACCGCGCTGAGGATTGCCGACGGATCGAAATTCCGCACACTTTTCGACCGATAATAGCTCCCCTCGAAATAGGCCTCGATATTGTCGGTCAGCTCGTAGCTGAGCAGCGCCAGCGCATTATAGCGATCCTTTTTGCTGATCAGGCTATTGCCGAATATCGTGTTGTAACGAACGGCCGCGACCGGCGTCTCGCCGTTGCGGGCACAGATGCCGCCGCCGAACTGGAGACGGCAGCCGGTGAACGTGCTCGGCTGGAGGTAGAAGTCGTCGTCGGCGATCGGCGTGCGGTTGGACGGCGCCTGGATATCGAACTGTCCGAACGGGCCAAATGTATTCCGGTTGTTGAACGAAGCATCGCCCTCGAAATCCGTCCCTGCAACCAATGGCAGGCGATCGTCGTCGCGCGTAATCCCGCCCAGTGACGGGAAGGCCATTTTCGTGGAAGTAGCTGCCGTACACGGTAATATTGCCGCGACCGCCACCGAAGTCGAACCCATAGCCGCCAGTCAATGTGTAGCTGTACAGACTCGTCCCGTCGGACATGCGGTAGTCGCCTTCGATAAAGCCGCCTTTCATGCCGCCCTTCAGGACCGTATTGACGACACCCGCCACGGCATCGGCGCCATACAGGGCCGACGCGCCATCGCGCAGTACCTCGATCCGCCTGACGCTCCCGGGCGATCTCGTTGGTGTCCGGAGAGACGACCGGAACCAGCAGCTCGGTCTGGAAGCCGGGGTGCAAATTCATGCGGCGGCCATTGATCAGTAATAGCGTGTTGCCGGTACCCAGGTCGCGCAGATTGATCGAGCCGACATCGCCGCGCACATTGTTCTGGGTTGTCGCGTTCTGCTCGTTGGAAGGCGACCGTCCCGGCCTGCGGAATGGCGCGGAACATCTCGTCGCCCGACGATGCGCCGCTGTTCTCGATCGACTGTTCATCGATCACGGTCACGGGCAGCACGTCGTTGATCTGGGCGCCCTGGATTTGCGTGCCGGTAACGACGATCTCCGGTTCTGTGACAGGGGCTGAAGCGGTCACGTCCGCAGTACCCGGCTGAGATCCGGCCGCCGCCTGGTCCTGAGCCGAGGCAATGGAGGTAGCGAGCAGGCTCGTGCCGCCTGAAGCGCCAGTCTGACAATGGTTGCGGTGATGCGCATTTTGGTGATCCTCCCGATCATTTCTTTTGGGTAATTGTCTGGGTAATTTGCGTATCGAGGCAGGTGGTGAACAGCGCCGGCCATTGGCTCAGGGTCTGGTCAGGCGTGCCGAGGCCCCATCCGTGACCTCCGGCTGAAAAGATGTGCATCTCTACACTGGCGCCCGCCCGGTTGAGCGCCTCGAACAGCGCGAAGTTGTGGCCGGGGGGCGTCGTCTGGTCGTCGGCCGAGGAAAACAGGATCATCGGCGGCGCGTCCTTCGACGCATGCGTATCGAGCGACCATAGTTCCTGTGCGGCGAGGCTCGGCTCGCGGCCGACGATCTCGCGCCTGGTCCGGGTCGTCTCATATGGCTTGCGCAACGTGACCACCGGGAACAGCAGCGCGGCGAAGTCGGGCCGCGCGGAGGCTGTTTCGATCCTGTCGGTTCCGGTGTAGAACGCCTGGTCCGGCTTCAGCGCGGTGTAGCCAGCCAGATGCCCGCCGGCCGAGAACCCCAGGATACCGATGCGGTCGGAGCGGATACCAAACTCATCGGCACGATGGCGAACGATCTTCATCGCGCGCTGCGCATCCATGAACGGGGCAGCGGCTTCCATCCGTCGCCCGGAAGGCGATGGATCAGCTCGAAGACCGTAACCGTTGCGCTGCAGCCATTGCGCCGCAGGCGTGCTTTCCTTCCATAGCTGGATGCGGAAATAGCCGCCCCCGCCGATGACCAGTACCGCCCGGCCGTTGGGATGGGTGGGGCGATAGACCCGCAGGCGCGGATTGGAGACCTTGGATACCGCGCCAAAGCCCGCGCCCTTGCTCCCGATGAGCTCCGGTCCGCTGACGTTACCCTTGCCCGGCGGCTTGCCCGGCCAAAGAGGGATTTCCTCGAATTCCTGCGCGTTCAGGGCAACGCCGCCCAGCACGGTCGATGCAGCGAGCAGCGTGGCAGCGCCCGAGAATAATGTACGGCGAGCAATCATGGTGCCTCTCCGATCGCGGCCGCCACGCCTTCGCTATAGGGTCCGGTGCGTTCGTGATGTTCAATGTCGGCTTCCGGAAGCGGCATCGGGCTACCCGCCATCGCGGCGGCGAGGCGCTGCGTGTCGAGCGCGTTCTCCCACTTGGCGACCACAATCGTGGCGACGGCATTGCCGATAAAGTTGGTCAGCGCGCGGCACTCGCTCATGAACCGGTCGACGCCCAGGATCAGCGCCATGCCGGCCACCGGAACCGAGGGAACAACCGACAGCGTTGCAGCGAGAATGACGAAGCCTGCCCCGATGACGCCTGCCGCGCCCTTCGAGCTGACCATCGCGACGAGTACCAAGGTCAGTTGCTCGCCCAAGGACAGATCGATGCCCACGGCCTGCGCAATGAACAATGCGGCCAGCGTCATGTAGATGTTGGTGCCATCCAGGTTGAACGAGTAGCCCGTGGGCACCACCAGTCCGACCACCGTCTTGCGACAGCCGGCAATCTCCATTTTCTCCATCAGGCTGGGCAGCGCAGCCTCGGACGAGGACGCCGAGAACGAGCAGAAGCTCCTCGCGCAGATATTTGATCAGACCAATGATGGTGAAACCGGCCAGCCTTGCGACGAGACCGAGCACCACGAGCACGAACAGCAGCGAGGTGAGGTAGAAGGTCGCGATCAGCGCAGCGAGGCTGGCCAGCGAGCCGATGCCGAATTCGCCGATGGTGAAGGCTATCGCCCCGAAATGCGCCGATCGGGGCGAGTTTCATGAGCATGTGAACGAGCTTGAAGATGACCTTGTTGAACGACCCCATTATGTCGAGCACGAGGTCGCTGTGCGGCCTCGTCGTGGCAATCGCGACCCCGCTCAGGATTGCAACGAGCAGCACCTGGAGAATCGATCCGCTGGTCAGGGCGCTGAACAGCGTCGTGGGAATCGTGCCGAGCAGGAAGGCCGCAATGGTCTGCTGCTCCGCGGTTTCCGCATATGCCGCAACGGCCGCCGTATCGAGCGATGCGGGATCGATGTTCAACCCCGCACCCGGCTGCACGACGTTAGCGACGACCAGCCCGATGATCAGTGCGAGAGTGGAGAAGAACAGGAAATAGACGAACGCCTTGCCGGCGACACTGCCGACTGCCGTCATGTCCTTCATTCCGGCGATGCCGGTCGCAACCGTGAGGAAGATCACCGGGGCGATGATCATCTTGACCAGCGCGATGAAGCCGTCGCCGAGGGGCTTTAGCGAGGCGCCGAACTCGAAACAAATGTCCCACCAGCGCGCCGAGCGCGATCGCGCTCAAAACCTGGACATAGAGATGCCGGTAAAATGGCAGTTTGCGAGCGGGCACGCTCGTTTTGCCAGTGGCCGCTGCCAGTTCCATCGCCAATCCTCTCCCGCGGCAGTTTTGCCTTCAGGGAACTATAGGTCGCGATTGACCCGCGTAAACGTCGGAGGACTAAATAGATTTAGCATCTAGGTTCAAATATTTAGGCTCTAACGACGATTGGTTTTGTGCGGTTTTCCATACATTCAGGTTGCACATTGTGCGAAAAACCGCACAATGTGATGATGGCTGGCTGGGCAGAGATTATGGTTCGTGATCGGCGTCGCCTGATTCTGCTGGCAATGGTCGTCATCGTTCTGCTGGCAGGATTAGTCCTGTCCGTCGACCGGGTGATGTACGCGCGCCCTCGCGCAGGAAAAAGGCGGTCGCGCGCGACGATGCCGCGATCGCCGCCGGCCTGAGAAGCGAACTCGACAAGATCAGCCTACTGCCGATCACGCTGGCAGGAGATCTGCAGGTGCGCGAGCTGCTGGACGGCGATTCCAGCCCACCAGGCTGCTCGATACCCGGTTGGAAAACCTCGCCCGCCAATCGGCGCCGCGGCCATCTATGTCATGGACAAGGACGGCCTCACCCTTGCGGCCAGTAACTGGAACCAGCCTACCAGTTTTGTAGGTTCGAACTACGCCTTCCGTTTCTATTTCCGGCAGGCCCTGAACGCGGGAACCTCGACCGAATTTGCCCTTGGCACGGTCAGCCGCAAACCGGGGATGTATATCGCCAACAGGGCCGGCTCGGCGACCAATCCGCTCGGTGTCGTAGCCGTCAAGATCGAGTTCGACGCGCTCGAGGCAAGCTGGCGCAAGGCAACCGACGGCGTATACGTTACCGATGCCAGCGGTGTCGTGCTCTTGGCGACCGACGCCGGGTGGCGGTTCCGGCTGGCCCGGGAGGGCGTCGGCCGAAAGCGCGATGCGGTGCAGGACGAGCAACGCTTCGGCTTGGCCCGACTGGAGCCGCTGGCGATCATGCGGGCTCGCGGCGAAGGGGAGCGGGCGATCATTGAAGCGCCGCTGTTCGACACCTTGCAACCGATCTCGCCCGGTGGGTGGACCCTGCACCTCCTGGTCGACCCGGGGCCGCGCGCAGCTGCCGCGATCGCTAGCGGCAGGCTGGCCGTGGCGCTGGCGCTGGCCAGCACGATCGCGCTCGCGTTCGCCCTGTTCTTCGTGCGGCGGCGACGTCAGGCCCTGCAGGAGGAAATGATCGCCCAGCGCACGCGCACCTTGCGCGACCAACTGTCCCAGGCGAACCGCCTCGCAACATTGGGCCAAATCTCGGCGGGAGTCGGCCACGAGATCGGGCAGCCCGTTGCCGCCATGCGGGTGTTTGCCGAGAACGGCGAGAAGCTGATTGAGCGCGGACGCGCCGAAGAGGCGTCGGCAAACTTTCGCGAGATTATCGGACTGGCGGACCGGCTCGGACTGATTACGGGAGAGCTGCGGCGGTTCAGCCGCCGTCAGCCCGGGGCCCGGCGCCTCGTGCGGATCGGCGAAATCGTCGACGGAGCGCTCCTTCTGCTCCGCGATCGGATCGTGTCGATGGACGTGGCGCTGCAGATGCCTTCGGTGGATGATCTCGATATAGCCGTAACCGCCGAGCACGTGCGTCTGGAACAGGTCCTGGTCAATCTGCTCCAGAACGCACTGGATGCGGTCGGCGAGGCGGGCGCGATCACTATCGAGGTGGTCCGCAACGAAGACGAGATCCGGCTGCGCCTGTGCGACAGCGGCCCCGGGATCGGCCCCGACGAGGTCGCCCAGCTATTTCAGCCCTTTGCCACCACGAAACCCGACGGCCTCGGGCTCGGTCTGGTCATTTCGCGCGACATCATGCGCGATCTCGGCGGCGACCTTGTTTTCGAGCCCCACGAGATGCGAACCTGCTTCACCATGATCATTCCGCTGACCAAATGATCGACAATGGAATATCCGTTGTCTTCGTCGAGGATGACGAAAGCCTGCGGGCAGGCACGGTCCAGGCACTGCAATTGGAGGGATTTGTCGTGGCGGCATTTCCGGCCGCCACGGCGGCTTTGCGCGAGATCAATGCCGACTTCGATGGCGTGGTGGTCAGCGACGTTCGCCTGCCGGTCCTCGACGGGATCGAGTTCTTTGCGCGGATTCGCCAGATCGACCCGGATATTCCTGTGATCTTCACCACCGCCCACGGTGACGTGTCTATGGCGGTCAAATCCATGAAGGACGGCGCGGCGGACTTCTTCACCAAACCCTATGCGATCGAGTGGCTCGCCCGGTCGGTCCGCCAGGCAGCCGACCGGCGCAAGCTGTTGCTGGAGAACCGCCGATTGCGCCCGCAACTCGAAGGCAGCGCACGCGCCGGCTGGATGGGATCGTCCGCCGTCGCAAGCCGCACCGAGCGGATCGTGCGCGAAGTTGCGCAGACCGACGCTGATCTGGTGGATCAGCGGCGCGCCGGGCACCGGCAAGAGCCATGTCGCGCGCCTGGTGCATGACTCAGCCCGCGCCGGAACCGTCCGTTCGTCGTCCTTGATCCCGGCGTGTTCGCCAACGAGGATGCCAATGTCCTGGTCTATGGCCGCGATCCTTCGGCCGCGCTGTCGAGATCGGGGATGATCGAGCGGGCAAGTGGTGGGACACTGGTCATCGAAGCCGTGGAAAATATTACCGCCCGCGACCGGCAGCGCCTGGTCAGTCTTGTGGACCACCGGAATTTCATCGCCCTTGGCGCCGACCGCCCCAGAAGTGTCGATATCCGAATAATCGGGACCACCACGACGCGCCGTGCGGACGACGAGGACGGTCCGGCCCGCGACCGCGGGCTGGAAGACCGGCTGAGCGGCATAACCGTCACATTGCCCGGGCTTGTCGAAAGGCGTGACGATATCCCAGAACTGTTCCGCATGTTCGTCGCGGATTTCGAACGGCGCCTCGAACGTTCAGCAGCAGATCTCACCGAGATCGAGTGGCAACATCTCGTAAGCCATTAACTGGCCCGGCAATGTACGCGAATTGCGAACATTTGCGCAGAATTTCGTGCTTCGGACTTACGCGCCTCGCTCAACCCGCAGCGCAGGATGCGAAGGGAGCAAGCCTTCATGCTCGCGTCGCAAACTTCGAGCGAACGCTTCTCGAAGATGCGATGACGCACGGGCGGAAGCGTCGCTGAAATTCAGCGAAATCTGAATATTCCGCGCAAGACCTTGTACGATAAACTTGCCAAATACGGGCTTCGGGCACGCAACTTTCGGTCATGAACGATCGACGGCCCGGCGACGAGCGAGGCCGTCGTCGACAGCGCAATCAGGCCGTCATTGTTAACGAACCGACACGCGCTACACCCGAAACTGATTGGCGAAAGGAGAGAGAGCTTTTCACTTGTCGGAACCCGATCCGGACCGGCGGCAACCTGCCATTCTCGTCCGTTGTAATGCAAAGGCCCGCTGAACGGCTGACGGGATACTATGTCGCGAGTTGGCCAATTGCGGAGAATCTATCAAGCCGGGGCCCAGTGGATATCGACAGGCAGGTCCGTGCCAGCCAAGGCGAGCCCGATCGGATAAGGCGAGGACCGTCCTTGTTTCATTGCCGTTTCAATCACAGCGCGCTTCTCGTTGCCCGTCACCGCGATCAACAGCGCGCGTGCCATGGTGATCGCGGCGAGACTGAGTGTGACACGCGGCACTGGGGCTTCCGGCGGCATTGATCCGGCATCACGCCCAAGGCCCGGCGCTCCTTTGGACCGTTCACGGCCTCTTCGAAATCGGGGCCGGGGAAAATCGAGGCGGCGTGTCCATCGCTCCCTACGCCAAGGAGGCAGAGGTCGAGCGGCCAATGAAGGTCCTGCATTAGCGCATCGGCAGACCGTCCGGCTGCCTTGTAGTCGGCAATCGCAGTCGGAACGATGGGCATGACCCGGGCGCCCTTCGGGAGAAAATATTTCGCAAGGGTCGTGACGTTGCTGAGGGGGTCACCAAGCGGGACGATCCGTTCATCACCGGGCACGATGGTGACGCGCTTCCAGTCCAGTTTCGCGGACGAGAGCTTTTCGTATATCGGGATGGGTGTCTTGCCGCCGGCGAGCGCGATCACTGCGGCGCCGCGCGCATCGATGGCGCTTTCGATGATGAAACCGATGTCGCCCGCGACAGCCGCCGCCATCTCGGTCGCATCATCATATTCCTACCATTCAACTTCATCGCTCACATGATTCTCCTTGAACAGACACAGAGGCCGGCATGGCGTGTCGCCAACCGCGACCGTTTACAACCTGTACACCCTGATCTCACGCCGCCTCTAGCACTACTCGGTCTCCCGTGGCCGGGCGTTAAAGGTCATGAAGGAGATAGCGGCGCGTAGCTCCGTCGGTTCGGTAGCCTCCTCGTTGATGAACGTTGATGTCGTGTCTTGGAAGGGGTTGAAAAAGTAGATCGGCATGGCTGACCGAACCCATGACGCAGTGCGGCGTTCCCGCGCTCGGATTTTCGGACGAATGCGGACAGAAAAAGGGTTGGGCAAGCGTTGTTGGTCCTCGCGTCGGCCGCACTTGGTCTGCCGAACCATAATCGACCACGACCGGGCACCACATACAGCGATCGCGGCTCGGAGCTCCACTGTCGCAATCGCGGGGAACATTGCCGGCATTCAGTGGTTGGCCTTGCATGATCACCGGCAGAGGAACCAAGATGAAGAAGCTATGTTGGACTGCGACCGCCATTCCTGTCCTGTTGGCTGGCTGTAACGCGCCGGACACATCGACGCCGCTCGCCGATAAAAATGCTGCAGGCACGCAAGCCGTAACGAATGCCGCGGATGCCGGCAGCGGAGCGCGCCGCAGCGGATCTCAAGACAGCAAGCGGCGCGGCGGCAGGCAAGGCTACAGCCGCGATCATAAACGGACGCGTCATGCTGATTTTGCAGGTCGAAGGGCTTCCGCCCGGCCAGCATGGCGTGCATGTTCACATGATCGGCAAATGCGATGCGCCCAAATTCGAGAGCGCGGGCGGTCATTGGAATCCCGCCGACGTACAGCATGGCCTCGACGCGCCTGGCGGACAACATGCCGGCGACATGCCCAATCTCGTCGTGCAAGACAATGGCCGTGCCACCCTTGCATACGAGCTGAAGGGTGCAAGTTTCGCGGGTTTGATGGACGAGGATGGATCAGCGATGGTTGTCCATGCCTCCGCCGACGATCAAAAGACCGACCCTTCGGGCAACAGCGGCGACCGGATTGCATGCGGAATATTCAAGGCAAGCTAGGCGCCGGGCGGCGAACCGACATGGCTCAGCAGGCTTGGCAATTTTCTTAGCGATCCTCTCACTTTAAATTTTCTTAGCGATCCTCTCACTCTAGAAGATGTGCGGGGCTAACCGTAGGGCGCGGCCCGATACAACCAAACCGCCGAAAAAAGGGCAGGGCGATAGCGCGCGGCGGAGACTGATCTCTCCACCGCGCGCATCGTTTGTTGAATGAAGGCACGACCGTTATCATCCTTCTCATGATGGATGATTTTTCGGTCGCCGTTCATTGTCAAAGCAGCGGATAGGCGATGCCATAATGGCTGTAGACACCGCGGCCGTAGACATCGTCATATTCGGGGGTTCTGTCCGCTGCATAATGCGGAGCGCGCTCGACCTGCTGCTTCGAGAGGTTCACGACATAGCCATTCTTGTCGGTGTCATAGGTGAGCATGTCCCACGGGATGGGATAATGGTCGCTGCCAAGGCCAAAAAGGCCGCCAAATTCGAGCACCGCATATTCCGCCTTGCCCGACCTTTGTCGATCATGATGTTGCGGATCGATCCGAGCTTTCGTTCTCGCCATTGTAGACGCTGGTTCCTTCGACCCTGTCGGATGCGATGAGGCGATGCGTTGCATTTCTTTCGATGGTATCGACCATGATGGTTCTCCTCAGGTTGGTGATGGCGCAGGCTCGCGCTAGGATGCGAGCCAAGCGCTTCCCCCTCTTGTCTTACCAACAAGCGACTGGGGCGGCCGTTGCAACGGTGACCATATTTTCCGGCGCGCGGCCCGCGCACATCGATTAACGCGGACCGAAGTGCGACGTAAGCGGCTAGCCCATTTGACGGGTGTGCCGCCGATCAGCACCTCCATCGAGCCCGGCATTTCGACATCGGTGAACCCGACGCGGATCTGGGGGTGCGCTTCGCGCAGCGCGATAGCCTCGGCCGGGGTTTGCGCCTCGAGAACGCCATTTAGCCGGCATCGTTGATCATGCCGGTCGCCGACATGAGCACGAGCGGATCTTACGCGATGATCAGCGCTGTTCGGGCCGACACCTGATCCAATTCCACTCTTCAACATATCAGCTCGCTCGTCCGCGCGGCACCCGGGTTTCGATCGCATCAGACCGGTGATCCTCCAACACCTGCTTGGGCATTTGGTCTCTTGGCCTTTCGAATACAGATATTCTGCTTCGGTTGGCCCGTCGTTCAGGCATCGACCGGCCTATCGATCGGCCATCGCTTATCAACTGCTCGAAAGCTTCGGCTCCCGCGCCGCCGGTCTTGGCAATCTCATCTCCTGACGCCTCTGGCCTCACTGCCTGCAGGAGACGCTGTCTATGTCCTTGGCGCCCCGCCTGAGACCCGCGCCGGGGTTGCGCCCTCGCGAGGGTGCGTCCACATGAGCGCATGCCCGCCAAGCCGACTCGTCCGCGCTGGCTGCGCCTCTGGCAGCTGCGCATCAATCGCCGCGCGAAAACCGAAGTGGTCGATATTCACCGCCGGGTCGCAATGATCAGTGGCGCGGTGCTGCTCGGTCTTGTTGCGCTGGCATTCGCCGCAGCCGGCGATCGCGCCCAACGGCTGATCCTCATGGCGACAGACCGGATATGGTGGATTCCACTTCTGATCACGCCCGCCGGCTTCGCGCTAATCGTGTGGATCGCGAACCGGTATTTCCCGGCCTCGCGCGGTTCGGGCATCCCCCAGATTATCGCCGCGAGCCGCCGCCTCCGAGCAGGAGGCGAAGGGGCCGCTCGTCCGCTTCGCACCGCCTTTGGCAAGCTGGGGCTCACGCTCGCAACGCTCGCGGTGGGCGGATCGGTTGGTCGCGAGGGACCGACGGTCCAGGTGAGCGCGGCGATCATGGTGGCGGTGCACCGCCTGCTGCGGGTGCGCATCACCGCCGGGGTGTTCATTGCAGGCGGGGCGGCAGGTGTCGCGGCGGCGTTCAACACGCCGCTGGGCGGAATCGCTTTCGCGATTGAAGAACCTGCGGCCGCCATGAGCAGCGCGTTGCCGTCCTGACGATGGGCGCGGTGATGATCTCGGGTCTCGTCAGCCTCTCGATCGCTGGCGACTATATCTATTTCGGCGTGATGCGGGACACCTTGCCGGTGTCGGAGGTGCCAGTGATCGCTCCCGTCGTCGGCCTCGGCGGCGCGGGCTGCTCGGCGGCCTGTTTTCCGCATCGTGCTTGCCGCGAGCGAACGGGCGTCGCCGTGGGCGCCGCGCCGCGTCGCGCCCCGTTCTTTTCGCGGCCGGCTGCGGCCTCGCCGTCGCGATTGCCGGCATCGCATCGGGCGGCGCAACCTGGGGCACCGGCTATGACATCACGAAGTTCCTAGTCGAGGGCCATCGGGGCGAACTCTGGCTCTTCCCCGCCAAATTCACCGCCGCGCTGGCCTCGACCTTGAGCGGCGCCCCAGGCGGCATCTTCGCGCCGTCGCTCGCGGTGGGGGCGGGCTTTGGAAATCTCCTCACGCCGATCTTTCCTGGTAGCCCGGCGGGCGCTGTCGTGATGATGGGTATGGTCGGCTATTTGGTCGGCGTCGTTCGCGCGCCGTTGACGGCGGTCATCATGCTGATCGAGGCGACCGCGGCGGGCGGGGTCATCCTGCCGTTGTTCGCGACCGCGCTCATCGCCGACTGGGCGAGCGCGCAAATCTGTCCGACACGTCTCTATCACGGGTTATCGCGGCGAATGGTCCCAGCCGCGCGGTCTGGCGACGCCTAGCAGTCGATACAGATGTGTTTGTCCTTTTCCCGTCGGGCTGCCTCACGGCTTTGGATATGGATGGCGACAGCCTTGGAAAGGCTGGTGCAGCGTTGACTTCCTTCTGTCAGCAAGACCTTCGTTGCGATAACCCTTCGAAGGAGGTTTCGACGGCCAGTCCTTTTCCGTCCATCGCCCCGTCGTTTGCGACAGAATGAGAACAAGGCAGCACCATATCTGGCGCGCTGCCGTGTCCGCTGATTTGACTTGCGAAACCGCTGGCGGCAAAGTGCGATATGCCGGATGCAGCATTACTTCTCGGCCTTGTGGCAGTCTGCGTCATACTGGCCTGCGTCGTGTTGACCCTTACCGCTTATCGCGACGACGACTGAGGGTCAGCGCGTCACCTGTGCGAGCGAGGGCATGAGCACGCCATTCACGACATGGACCATACCGTTCGATTGCTAGACATCGGGCTCGGTGATGAAGGCGACGCTGCCTTGGGTTCCCTCGATCTTGATATTGCCCTGCACCTCGGTGAGTTTCAGCTCTTCGCCGGCAACCGTGGTCAGGACTCCCGTGCCGCTTCCGGCCTTGATTTTCTTGTAAAGGTCCGCGGACGTCAGCCGCCCGGTTACGACATGAAAGTTGACGACCGCGGCGAGAGCTTCGGAATTTGCCGGATTCATGAGCCAGCCGGTCATTTTCGGAATTGCCGCAAAGGCCTTGTCGGTCGGCGCGAACAGGGTGAAGGGGCCGGGTGCGCTCAATTCACCGACGAGACCGGCGGCGCTGATCGCCTTGATCAACGTCGTGTGGAGTGGCGACTTGGTCGCGTTCTGGACGATGTTCCAGTTCGAATAGAGGGTGGCTCCACCGACCTCGGAAGTGGTCGCCTGCGGCTGGGCCTGCTGGCCAATGGCCGCGCCGGGCACGAGCGTCATTGCCAACAGGGCGGTGGCTAGAAAGGGCGTGGCGAAATACTTCGCGCGCATCATAGAATTTACTCCAGTTAAATGAGACGGGTTGTGCCTATTGAACGGTCAAAAGGCGCTATCGTTGCAA
>NZ_JADIZJ010000015.1 GCF_016704835.1 Sphingopyxis sp.
GCTTTCAATGAACAGGTCGCGCTGGCGTTGAGCGTCCTCAATTCTCCGACACGCGATGTCGAAATATTTGGGTTCGCGCTCGATGCCGATGAAGTCGCGGCCCATCTGGACGGCGGCAACGCCAGTGGTCCCGCTGCCCATGAAGGGATCGAGGATAGAGGCGGGCTGCGAGACAAGCTGCTCGATGCACCATTTCATCAGTTTGATCGGCTTTTGCGTCGGGTGATCCGTGCCGTCGATTAGAAGCTCGACGCGGTTCATCGTCTTGATGCGAAGCGCGCCGCCGTGCGATGTCCAAGCCAGTTCGCCGTCAGACTGGTTGATCCGCTGCCCCTTGTCCCAGACCAGCCATTTGCCGGTTGCCGGAAGCATGTCAGCGAAGTAATTCCCGCCCCAGATGATCGCTTGCGGGGCAGCGCGCAGCATTAGGTCAAACACATCTTGCGAGGGGCGATCAGCGTCCCATCCCAAGAAGTCATGCGCCTTGCGTCCGCCGTTGCCGCCAGTCGTGCGTACCTGACCGTCCTTGCCAATCCCATAAGGCGGGTCAGTCACGACAGCATCGACCTTGCCGAGCGTCGGCAGAATGTCGCGGCAGTCCCCGCAATACAGCGTAGCCCGCCCGATGATGACAGGCTCGCTCATCGCAGCGCCTCGGGAACAGGCTTGCCCTGATCGCGGTACATCTGCCGAGCCTTGGCGCGGTAAGCCTCTCTGGGGTCTTTGCGCTGGCTGGAGAGGATGTAAGAGGCTATGCGGGTGAGATAGGTGCGGATCATGCGAACATTCCCTCATCGTCAGAGTCCGCCGTCAAATCGTAATCACCGGGGCGCTCAAGCAGCTTGCGGCACGGCGCGATCCAGCGCAGTTTCGTGGGTGTTTCCCCGTCGATCCAAACCAGCCAAGCGTAGGCGGTGGCGGTCGATCCTTCTGGCGCCAGACGCCCCTTGTGCATCACGACGCGCTCGGTAAACTGGAGGACGTAGGACGGCGGGTTTTTCGAGAACAGGCGCTCATGGCGTCCCTGCCCCTCAAGAAATGCGGCGCGAACAATGACCGCGAATCCGATGCGGCTGGTTTGACCGGCGCGCTCTATGAATTGCTCGGCAAGTCGAAACGGCGGATTGGTGATTGTGAAGTCAACCAGCTCCAAATCGCCGGGAAACAGATAGTCGCGAATCGGGTAGCCAGCGCCGTAATCGTGAACGTCCCCGGCATCGACGGTCGCGAAATATTCGGCGAGCGGCTTGACCATATGCCCCCGATTCGCGGCGGGTTCGCGCACCGACATCTCCCCGATGTCATAGTCCTGCGCCAGAAACTCACACAGCGCGCGGGTTGCCCACGGCGGGGTCGGAAAGTCGTCGAGCGAATCGTGTGCCTCGACCCGGCGCTGCATCACGGCAGTTGAACGGTTCTGGCTCATGCGTCACCGCGAAGGATGCGAGCGATACGCTGGACGGTGGCGTTAGCGCCGGGGGTGATCTGCTCAAGCGCCCGTTCAATGCGATTGCGCGCAGTCTCTAGAGCGTCAGCGCAGCGGTCGTGTTCGGCGGTCAGTTCTTTGCGTTCGGCGTCCCACAGCGCGGCGGCGCCTGTCCAGAACAGAAATTCTTCCGTATGAGCGTTTTGCCACCAGTCGCGGGCGGCGATGGTTTCTTCGATTCCGGCGTTGTCAGCCACTTTGCCCATCGTAAGCACGGCGCACGTCCCGAAACCGATGATGCCGCCTATACCTGCGGCTGCGATAAGGTCTAACATAGCGTAAATCCTTATGGTTAAAGCGAATTAACGAAATGCGGGGCGTTAACCCCGATACGGCACAGTCGATTTCAGGGGCTTGCGTCGTCCCCGCGCTTCGGTGCAGCGGGCAGGCAATGAGTAGGAATCCACAAAAACGGCACCGCGAACGGTCTGCCGATCAGGACAATGCGGGCCGTGTCGGGGGGATTGACACGGCCCGCGCTCTGTTGCGACACCAGAGCATATCGTTTCATGCTGCGACACCGGTTGCGCGAGCTTTGGCAACCAGCGGGGATATGTCAGAGGCGTTGATTGCTCCACCTGTCACCGATTCCATTTTCAGAGCCAGTTCAGGGGGCCAGTCAACGGAATCGCGGAGCTGTGAAAGCCTGCCCTGCGTGATATTCATCGCCTCGCAAACCTCTGCGCGTTTCAGCGATCCAGGACGGTCGAAATATGATTTGATGATGCTCATGGGAGTGAACCTTAAGCGCGCTAAACCGGAAAGGCAATGCGAAATAATTACACTGGCTAAAAAATAAATGTTGCAATCCAGAATTAGCGCGCCTAAAAGTGGTGCAACGAAACACACCAACCCGTGAGGCCGAAACATGACGCACACCTACGAACAGATCGCCGCCGACTTCTACCCCGGCACAAAGACCATCCCGGCGACCGTCCGGGTCTATCAGATCGACAACGGCCAGCGCCGCACCCTCTACGAAGGTGATGTTGCCGGTAAGCGTGACGCTCGCATGATTGCGAAGCAGTTCAACGCCACCCCTTGGAACTTCTGAGGAGAATGGCGATGACACACCCCAAAACTTATCGCGGCTGGAACGTCCACTACGACCACCCGCCCATTCCGATCCGGTCCGCTGACTGGTCGGCCACCTCGCCCGATTACGATGTTGACTGCGACCAAGACGGCTTCTTCGCCTGTGCCGGTCAGCAGGTCCACGCCGCGACCTACGCCGATCTGGTGTCCGAAATAGACGCCGCTATTTCGGACAGCGATCCCACCGAGATCATGAACACCGAGGAATACCTCGCGCACGTCGGCGGTGCAGCATGAACGCCATCACCCCCCAACTCCGCGCTGCCCACACGGCACACGTCCACGCTGTCAGCCGCTCGTCTCGCATATGACCGCGCCCGCATGTCGGCTGCATCGCTGCCGTCAGAGGATCGGCTCGCGCTGGCAATCTGGCTGGTGGATCAGCTCGATCACACGGACCCCGACGCCCGGAATGAGGCTGTGGACGTGCTCGGAGGCCTTATCTCGTGAGCGAGATGCTCGACTTTCAGCGTGGTCGCGAGGCCCGCATGGACTGCAAACCCAGAGGTGCTCGACGCAACGCCGACTGGCTACGCGGCTGGGACCAAGTGGACGCCGACGAACGCCGATGGGCCGGTCGCACCCCTAATGAGATTGGAGACGGATGTGAGTGACAGCAATATGGCGCTTCCGCAAGCGGACCGGGCTGGCGGTCCTACGGACCTGAGCCGCTGCGCGTCTCAGCCAGAGGCGCTCATCCCTAGCGCAATCGTTCTGGTTCGTGATGACGATCCTGACCGCAAGCCGCTCCTCTACGCCTGTGCAAAGTGCGGCAGAGTTCATTCGCCGCGCATCTATCTGGCAACTGACGAGGTGGCCCACCGGACCGCGCGAGAAGCCGCCGAGGATTGCTATAACTGCCGGACGCACAACACCTGCACACGCTGTGGTGCCGAATGCGCAAAGGGTTGGACGGCGTGTGATGCCTGCCGCCTCGAACGCAAGCATGCCGAGGCGGAAGAGATTCCAGACGACGGCGGGCCTTACTGCGCTTTCGACGGGGATACCTACTATCAGGAAATGGAATACGCCGCCGACGATGGCTGCGAATGGGTCCACCCCTGCCATATCACTTATCCAAAGATCGACCCTGATAACGTCATCGATAGCCTCCTTAGCGACATGCACGAAGATGCCGACGTTGACGACCTTGTCGGCGTCGATGCGCTCTACGAAGCGGTGAAAGCGTTCAACGAGGCTCAAACTCAGCAGTCTTGGTATCCCGACAGCAAGCGCAAAATTCGCGTCCCCGCGAAAGGGATTGAAGCCGGAACGGCGGAGACGGGAACCGGCTCCGTTCACGAAAGCCCGGTCACCGAAGGTGATGCGCCATGATCCGCGAAACCCCGCTCGAAGCTCCAGACGTAGCCCTCTGGGACCGTCACAGCAACATATGGGACTCAGTGATGTCAACATTGCTCGACCGTCCCGAGGTTACTGTTCTGTCTTGGCCGTGTCCTGACTGTGGGGACTTCGCGATCAAATGCACCTGCACTCAGGGAGACGATTGATGGCCAACTGGCGCACCGACATTCCGCCCATGGATGGAACCCCGATCTACATGCGGATCATCAGCGTTCTTCGCTATCAGCCCTACAAGCCCAACAGCCAGCAATTCAAGGCGGGCATCACGGGTCGCTGGCAGCAAATGAACGAGTTCGGCGGATGGGATAACTGCCCGCACCCGCTGGGCTGCGAATGGAAGGAGGCAGGTCTATGATCCGCGCATTCTCACGTCACCTAAGGATGCT
>NZ_JADIZJ010000016.1 GCF_016704835.1 Sphingopyxis sp.
CCCGGTTCGGTCTTGGCCAAGACCGATCGTAATTGTGTACGCACGGTAGGTAACTTCAATCCCTGATCACTGGCATACTCTTCGAGCGAGTTCCCTTGGCAGAGGGCGCGGGTGAGACGCGCTTCCGAGGCAGACAGCGCGAACAATTCCATGAGTTGTCTTACTGTGGCGAACCTCCGCTGGTCCAGAGGTGAAAGCACAGACAGGATGTTGAAACACGCGGAGTTATCGCCGTTCTGAAAAGTTGTTTTCCGATCTTGCATTTTCACAAGGGTCATACTGAACCGCTGCTCTGGATGCCCGATCGGACAGACAAGAAGATTCGCAGCCCGGCCCGTGCGTGCCGTCTTCTCAAGGGCCGCAAGGAACCGTGGTTGAGAGACTGGGTCACTGCAATGCAGATAGCCTTTGGCTACGGTCAGAACATTGGCGTTCTTGAGATAGGATTGCCCTCGATCATCGCAGCCGACGACAAGCGCGTCATTCTTCAAAAGAATGGCACGCGACGTGCGAAGAATGGACTTGATGCAGGGCCTGCTCGACAACCCCGCCGATCGCACGATGTGGGAGTAGAAGTTCGACGAATTGGTCGATCTGGCCTGGTTTGAGATGCGAGTCATCCAGGAATGCACATTCGGAACATTGATTGCGCCCCGTCACCGGAAAATTGCAACCTGGATGAAGTTTCCTGCACGACCGACACTTTGCTTGCGAGGCTCCAGAACCTCCGTCGCTGACCGGATGATGCGTGGCGTGACGGTACCAGGGGTCTTGGCTATTCTTGGACTGACGACTAGCCGCTATCGAATCAACCGCGCTCGGTGAAAACTTGGGGTTTGTGGCACCCGGAAATAGTTCGCCAGCTAAGCGAACCAGATCGTGATGATCGTCCATTGCCCGTCCCTCCAGCCAATTATTTGGCAATTCGTGACATCGCTACAGGTGGCAACACCGAGAGGTGCCGTGCAATCGGTTACCTCGTTCGTCAGCCATCATCCATTTAGATGATGCGGCGAGTATATGCCATACGATAAGCTGTATGCGATCTTAATGGCGCTGGATCGCACAGTATCCGGGCCTCTTGGTGTCAGCCGAAGTAGTACGTGTCACGAGTCCTCCATCCTCATGCATCAAGACTCCAACCTGGAGAAGGCAATGCCATTTGCTCTAACTCAGAAACGCAGCATTGAGCAGTACTCGTGCTAGCCGAGCCAAATTGCAGTAGTCGGAGGCGTGTCCGGTGAGGCTCGAAGACGCAAAGCAATCTACTGAAGGCAAAGGCGAAACATCGTCGCTCGCTTCCGCTCCTACGCTTCAGCTGCCTAAAGGTGGCGGTGCCATCAAGGGCATCGGCGAGAAGTTTGCGGCCAATCCGGTTACCGGTACCGGTTCGATGTCGGTACCGATCGCCACAAGTCCGGGGCGCTCGGGTTTTGGACCTCAGCTTTCGCTGTCCTACGATTCGGGCGCCGGCAATGGCCCGTTTGGCTTTGGCTGGAATCTCTCCCTACCGTCAATTACGCGTAAGACCGACAAGGGGCTGCCGCAGTACCTCGACGCCGTCGACTCGGACGTCTTCATTCTTTCAGGCGCCGAAGACTTGGTGCCTGTCTATCGCCAAGACCCCGATGGAATCTGGGTCGCCGGCCATCCCGGCTACAAGCGCGACCCCGCCGGATTCTGGGTACGCGACCCGTCAGGTCGCTTGGTAATTCACGAGGACGAGATCGACGGCTACCGCGTACGCCGCTACCGGCCGCGTATCGATGGGCTCTTCGCCCGCATCGAGCGCTGGAGCAGGATCGGCTCGCCAAGCGACGTTCATTGGCGCTCGATCTCCAAGGACAACATCCTCGCCGTCTATGGGTTCGATGCGAATTCGCGCATCGTCGACCCGCTCGACGCAAGCCGCATCTTCACCTGGATAATCTGTGAGACGCGTGACGAAAAGGGCAACGCCGTGTTCTACCGCTACAAGGCGGAAGACGGGCAGAAAGTCGATCTCAGTAAGGCCCATGAGCGCAATCGCGGTCCGCAGAACGACACGTGCCGAACGGCCAACCGCTACCTCAAGCGCATCCACTACGGCAATCGCTTACCGTTGCTCGACAATGCAGGCCAACGCCCGCACTTCCTTGACAAGGCGAAGATCGACACCCAGATCGCCAACGCCGACTGGATGTTCGAGGTGGTGTTTGACTATGGCGAACATGATGGGGCAGCCCCCCAGCCGAACGATGCCGGCGCATGGGCCTACCGGCCGGACCCATTCTCCTCCTATCGCTCTGGATTCGAGGTTCGCACCACGCGCCTGTGCCAGCGCGTCCTCATGTTCCACCACTTCCCGGGTGAGACGGGCGTGGAGCGCGACTGCCAGGTGCGCTCGACCGATTTCACGTACTCGGACGAAGTCGACCCCACGGACGTCCGCAACCCGGTCTACACCTTTCTGCACTCGGTCACTCAGACCGGCTATCGCCGCAACAACGGCGGCTATTACAGGGCCAGTCTGCCGCCCGTCGAATTCGAATACACCGAGCCCATCGTCCAGGACAAAGTGGAGGACGTGGGTCCTGATAGCCTGGAAAACCTCCCCATCGGCCTGGACGGCACTGCCTATCGATGGGCCGACCTACACGGCGAAGGCATCCCCGGCATCCTGAGCGAGCAGGCCGGTGCCTGGTTCTACAAGCGCAACCTGAGCCCGATCCCGGATAAACTGCCCGACGGCAGCGAGGTCGTGAAGGCGAAGTTTGCCTCGCTCGAATCGGTTGCACTCAAACCCAACGTTGCCCTGAGCGGCGGAGCGGAGATTATCGACCTGGCCGGCGACGGCCAACCCGACGTCGTCGTCATGGACGGCCCGACGCCCGGACTATACGAACACGACGACGCCGAAGGCTGGCAGCCGTTCCGCCCCTTCACCTCGCGCCTGAACCGCGAGCTACGCGACCCGAATCTCAAGTTCGTCGATCTCGACGGCGACGGCCATGCCGACGTGCTGATCACCGAGCACGACGCCTTCGTCTGGCACGCCTCGCTCGCCGAAGAGGGATTCGGCCCCGCCCGGCATGTCGCGCGGGCGCTCGATGAGGAGAAAGGCCCACGCATCGTCTTCGCCGACGGTACCCAGTCCATCTACTTGGCCGACCTCTCCGGCGACGGCCTGACCGACATCGTCCGCATCCGCAACGGCGAAGTCTGCTACTGGCCCAACCTGGGCTATGGCCGCTTCGGCGCCAAGGTGACGATGGACAACGCGCCCTGGTTCGATAACCCGGACCAGTTCGACCGCAAGCGCATCCGCCTGGCCGACATCGACGGCAGTGGTACCACCGACATCATCTACCTGCACCGCGACGGTGTGCGTCTGTACTTCAACCAGTCGGGCAATAGCTGGAGCCAGCCGAACCTCCTCAAGGTATTTCCGCGCATCGATGACCTGGTGAGCATCGTGCCCACTGACCTGCTCGGCAACGGCACCGCCTGCCTGGTCTGGTCGTCCCCCTTGCCGGGTGATGCAAGGCGGCCGATGCGCTACGTGAACCTGATGGGCGGGCGCAAGCCCCACCTGCTGGTCAAGACCATCAACAACCTTGGTGCCGAAACTCGCGTCGACTACGCGCCCTCGACCAAGTTCTATCTGCAGGACAGGCGCGACGGCAAGCCCTGGATCACCCGGCTACCATTTCCGGTGCACGTGGTTGAACGCGTCGAAACCTTCGACCACATCAGCCGCAACCGCTTCGTCACCAGCCATGCCTACCACCACGGCTACTTCGATGGCGAGGAGCGCGAATTCCGCGGCTTCGGCATGGTCGAGCAGTGGGACACGGAACAGTTCGCAGCCCTGGCCGACGGCAATGTCCCGGCAGACAACATCGCCGCCGCATCGCACGTTCCGCCGGTCCATACCAAGACCTGGTTCCACACCGGTGCCTACCTCGGCCGCGATCATGTTTCCGACTTCTTCGCTGGCCTGCTCAACGCCACCGACCAGGGCGAATACTTCCGCGAACCCGGCCTGACCGACGCTGAAGCCCGAGCCCTGCTGCTGCCGGACACGGTGCTGCCCACGGGCCTGAGCCTGGAAGAAGAGCGCGAAGCCTGCCGCGCGCTGAAGGGATCGATGCTGCGCCAGGAGGTCTACGCCGACGACGCCGGACCGAACGCCACGCCCGAGCAGATTGAGCGCGCCCGCACCCCCTACACCGTCACCGAACAGAACTTCACCATTCGCGCCTTGCAGTTCCGGGGCGCCAACCGCCACGCCGTCTTCTTAACTCATGCGCGCGAGGCGCTCAGTTATCACTACGAGCGCAACCCGGCGGATCCACGCATCCAGCACGCGCTGACGCTGGAGGTCGACGAGGTCGGCAATGTGCTCAAGCAGGCCGCCATCGGCTACGGGCGCCGCGCCCAAATTCACGTCGTCGACAAACAGGGGAACGAACAACTGGTGCCCAACCCCGGCCTCATGGGGCTGCAGGCAGGCGATCAAGCCAAGCAGACCACCGCACTGCTCACCTACACGGAAAACCGTGTCACCAACGCGATCGAATCGCCCGACACGCACCGCAATCCGCTCCCATGCGAGGCGCTCACCTTCGAGTTAACGGGCTACACAGCCACGGGGCCTGCCACCGGGCCGGGAAGTGTCGTTCGTCGCTTTCAGGCTTCAGACTTCGTCGAGCCGGACCCTGCCGCGCCCGGACGCCTGCGGCACAAGTTCACTGCCCCTGAAGTCGCCTACGAGGCCCCTGCCGCCGGCAATCAACGCCGCCGCCCCATCGAATGGCTGCGCACGCTCTACCGGCGAGACGACATGACAGGCCTGTTGCGGCTTGGTGAACTGCACCCGCTCGCGCTTCCGGGAGAAAGCTGCAAGCTCGCTTTTACACCCGGATTGCTCACGCAGGTCTTCCAACGCCCGCTCGCAGGCCAACCGCCCGAAGCATTGCTGCCCAACCCCTCGACGGTACTCGGCGGCCAGGCCGGCAACCGGGGCGGCTACTTGCAAAGCCAGGCGCTCAAGGCCGACGGCCGCTTCCCCGCGAGTGATCCCGACGACCATTGGTGGATTCCCTCGGGACTGTCCTTCTTCAGCACGAATCCCGCTGACAACGCGGCCACCGAATCCACGCGGGCGCGACAGCACTTCTTCTTGCCGCGCCGGTACCGCGACCCGTTCGGCCACGACGCGGTCGTCGACTTCGACGCCTATGACCTGCTGGTGGTCGAAACCCGCGACGCGCTGGGCAACCGCGCTTCGGTGGACGTGAACGACTACCGAGTCCTGCAGGCGTGCCGCGTCAGCGACCCGAACCGGAATCGGACCGAAATTGCCTTCGACACCCTGGGCCTGGTGGTCGGCACCGCCGTCATGGGCAAGCCGCTGCCGGCGGCATTGGAAGGCGACACGCTGGCCGGCTTCGTCGCCGACCTCACGCCGGCGCAGATCGACGCCTGGTTCGATGCGGCGGACCCAGGTGCCCAGGCCGCGGTGCTGTTGCAGGACGCGAGTACGCGCATCGTCTACGACCTCGACCGCTTTCGCCGCACGCAACAGGCCAGTCCCGACAACCCGACGCAGTGGCAACCCGCCTGCACAGCGACGCTCGCGCGCGAGACGCACGGCAGCGATCCGCTGCCGCCGCAAGGCCTGCGGATCCAACTCGAGTACTCCCATTCCGACGGATTTGGCCGCGAGATTCAGAAGAAGAAGCAGGCCGAGCCCGGCCCTGTGGCGGCGGGTGGGCTGATGGTCAGCCCGCGCTGGGTCGGCAGCGGCTGGATCATCTACAACAACAAGGGCAAGCCGGTCCGCCAGTACGAACCTTTCTTCAGCGCCACGCACGGCTTCGAGTTCGGCACGCAGGTCGGCGTCAGCCCTGTCCTGTTCTACGACCCTGTCGGGCGCGTCGTCGCCACGCTGCACCCGAACCACACCTACGAGAAGGTCGTCTTCGACGCCTGGCAGCAGACAACCCACGACGTGAACGACACCTGCGCGCCGCGCAACACGCAGACCGGCGACCCGCGAACTGACGCCGACATCGCAGCCACCGTCGCCGAGTACTTCGCGGCGCAGCCGGCAAATTGGCAGAGTTGGCACGCGCAGCGCATCGGCGGTGCCCTGGGCCAGGACGAGCGCAATGCCGCCGTGCGCGCCGCGGCGCATGCCGACACCCCAACCACCGCGCACGCCGATGCGATGGGCCGACCATTCCTGACCATCACGAGCAACCGCGTCGTCTGCGCCGGGCACGACCTCGACGGCACCGAGGAGAGCCTCGCTACCCGCGTTGACCTGGATATCGAAGGGAACCAGCGCGCCGTGCGCGACGAACGCCGGCTGCCCGTCAACCACCTGCCGATGGGCGCTGTCGAACAGCGCATCGTCATGCTGTACGCGTACGACATGCTTGGCAGCCGCATCCATCAGAGCAGCATGGAAGCGGGCGCGCGCTGGATGCTGAACGACGTCGCCGGGAAGCCCATCCGCACCTGGGACAGCCGCGGCCACGACTTCAGCACCCGCTACGACGCGCTGCGCCGCCCGCTCGAGCAGACCGTGCGCGGCACCATCGCCAATGGCGACGCGGCTTCGGACCCGCGCACGCTGAATCGCGACACGCTGATCGACCGCATCGAATACGGCGAGAGCCTCGCCACCGCGGAAGCACTCAACCTGCGCACCCGCATCTACCGCCATTTCGATTCCGCTGGCATCGCCACCCATGCGCGCCTGGGGTGCCGACGGCAGCCCGACCGCGGCCTACGATTTCAAGGGCAATCTGCTCCACAGCACGCGGCGCCTCGTTAGCGACTACACAGTCGTTCCCGACTGGCTGCGGAACCCGGGACTCGATGACGAGACTTTCGAGGGCAGCACGCGCTACGACGCACTGAACCGGCCCGTACAGATCGTCGCGCCGCACAGCAGCCTGCCGCGCGCCGCGCGCCACGTCATCCAGCCCGTGTTCATCGCGGCCAACCTGCTACGGCGGGTGGACGTTTGGCTGGGCCGCGCGGCAGAACCCGGCACGCTAATCGATCCGGTGATCGAAGCGCCGTCACCCGTGGGCGTGGCCAACATCGACCATGACGCCAAGGGCCAGCGTCTGCGCATTGACTACAAGAACGGCGCAAGCTCGCTGTACAGCTACGACCCATTCACTTTCCGCCTCACGCAGTTGCTGACGCGGCGCGACGCGGTCGCATTTCCCGGCGACGACCCACAGGCTCCGATCGCCGGGTGGCCCGGCCGCCAAGTGCAAAACCTGCACTACACCTTCGACCCCGCCGGCAACATCACACACATCCGGGACGACGCACAGCAGACCGTCCATTTCCGCAACCAGCGGGTCGAGCCAAGCAACGACTACAGCTACGACGCGCTGTACCGGCTGATTCAAGCCGGCGGCCGCGAACACCTGGGGCAGCAGGCGGGTGGCACCCGCAATCCGTCGACCGCACCCGACGGCCAGAATGGGTTCCACACGCGGCTTGACCACCCCGGCAACGGCAACGCCTTGGGCACGTACGTCGAACGTTACGTGTACGACGCAGCCGGCAACATCCTGCAGATGCAGCACCGCGGCAGCGACCCGGCGCATGCCGGCTGGACGCGCGTCCACGATCATGCCGAAGGCAGTCTGATCGAAGACGGCAGCGGCGGTGCGTTGTTCAGGGTCAGCAATCGGCTCAGCAGCACCACGCTGAACGAGGACGGCGCAAACCCGCTGCCAGAGCCGCACGCATACGACGTGCACGGCAACATGGTGCGCATGCCGCAGCTCGGCGGCGGCGCGGGCGGACCGAACGTGCATTGGGACTACAGGGACCGGATGCGCCGGACCGATCTGGGAGGCGGCGGCACCGCCCACTATGTCTACGACGCCTATGGACAGCGCGTGCGAAAGGTCTGGGAGCAGGCGTCGGGCCGCGCCGAAGAGCGCATCTACCTGGGGGGCTTCGAGATCTTCCGCAGGCACGCCGGCCCTATCGGTGCCGGCACCGCCACGCTGGAGCGCGAGACGCTTCACGTGATGGACGATCAGCAGCGCATCGCCCTCGTCGAGATGCGCACGCTCGGCAGCGCCGCCTCCGACCCCGCACCGCAACGGCTCATCCGATACCAGTTCGGCAACCACCTCGGCTCGGCGTGCTTGGAACTGGATGAGCGCGCGCAGATCGTTTCCTACGAAGAGTACGCGCCGTACGGAAGTTCGACCTACCAAGCGGTGCGCAGCCAGACGGAGACGGCGAAGCGCTATCGGTACACGGGAAAGGAACGGGACGAAGAGAGTGGGTTGTATTGCCACGGTGCCCGCTATTACGCGCCGTGGCTCGGTCGATGGACGGCGTGCGACATCGCTGGCACGGTCGATGGATTGAACCTCTATGGCTACGTGCGCAATCGGCCCACGGTGATGACCGATTCGAACGGCCAATGGAGCTGGGGCAAGGTACTCGGTCTGGCTGCCGCCGTCGTCGTCGGCGTCGGCGTGACCGCCCTGACGGGTGGTCTCGCCGGCCCGATCGTTGCGGGCGTGATCGGCGGCATGGTGGCAGGGGCTGTCGGAGAGATCGTCGAAGCAGGCGTCGATGGCCGACCGATCACGCTGCGAAATGTCGCCACGTCCGCCGTCATCGGCGGGATTGCCGGCGGTGTCTTCGCCGGTGCAGGTCAGTTGATCGCAAATACCGGCGTCGGCCGCGCCATTGCGGCGCGCGTTGTCAGCTCGGCGGCCGGTCAGGCGGTCGCTCGCGTCGGGTACCGCCTTGCCACGTCTGAGGCCCGTGCGGCAGTCGCGGCGCGGGCCGCCAGCGCGGTCGTCCGTCGAGGCGTGACGGCCCTGGAAGAAGCGGGTGAAGCGGTAGGGGGGCGTATGGGCGGGCCGTTCGCGCGCAACGCAGCGGCGCAAGCCGAGCGACGTGCCGGACTCGCTGCCGCGCGGGCCGATGCCGAGGCGCGCGCAACCAGCGGCGTGCAGGCAACATTGCAAGGCGAAGTCGACGGGGCGGCGGTGAATGCAACAACTCGCAGCGGTGTCGATCGCAGCGGCACCGGACTCGCAGCGATCGAGACGCCCGGCGGGCGTGTCCGTGCCCCGACATTCGATGAACTGCCGCCGCCGCTCGAGCCATTGGAAGTTCCGGGCGTCAACGGAAATGCGTTCGTGCGAGGCGCCGACGCGGAAGTCAAGCTCTTCGGGCATACATTGCTGCGCACGTCACGAGACGCCTCGGGGCGCCTGTACCTCGGCGTGACGGCACCGATGTGTCCGAGTTGCGCCGCGAACCTCTGGCAGACGCGTGCGGCAATGCCAGGCCTGCAGATCTTTGCTGACATGCCATCACGAGCGGCTGGTGCGGCGGGCGCCGTCGATACGTTCGTACCGCCGCGGCGCGACGGTGCACCAGCACCTGTTCCGGCTGTTCAGCTGGAGATGCGATTTTGATGAAGAGACCGGGCCCATGGCAAGACCTGCCGCATGGCGGCGCAATGTGCTGCGAGTGCGGCATTCCGTTCGCCGTGGCAGACAAGGGCGCCTGGCAACTCGACGAGAACCGCATTCTCGAAGGTGCCAAGGAGATCTCCGGAGTCAAGCTGACGTGGCTCCATCTCAATCGCGCGAAGCGGTGGCACAAGGCTCCGCTGACCTCTGCCTTGCGACCGGGCGGAGTATGGACGTGGTGCATTGCCGAGGTCGCCCCCGCCGCGTGCGATTCGTGCGGTGTCGTGGCAGGCGTCCGGTGGGTCGGCGAATCGGCGGCACCGGATCGGATCTGGGCTTGCAACGCCTGCGCCGATCGCGCTGTGTCGGACCAGTCAGCCCTGCAACACGAACCCTGAAGGAGGCTCAATGATGGACACCAAGCAAGCGAAGAACGCCGTTCTCGGGGGAACGATCCGCGATCTGCGCGATCGTCCGCTCGCCGGGCTGATCGTTCGGGCGTATGCACGTGATCGAAGGTCCGGCAAGGAACGATTGCTCGGCGCGGAAGCGGTGACCGATTCGGGCGGTCGCTACACGATCCATTTCGTGCTGGATGCCGAAGCAGAGGCCCATGCCACCGAGCTGTTCATTCGCGTGGTCGAGGGCGTGCGGGCTCTCGGAGAGAGCCCCGCCGTGCCCACTGCGCCGAGCCCGCTCGAGATTGACCTTAGCATCGAGTACGCCGCCGTCGATGACTCGCAAGATCCGGCGCGCAGGGTGTTCGGCACCGTACGCGACGCACGGGGCAAACCGCTCGCGATGATGACGGTCCGGGCCGCCGATCGCGATTTTCGGGCCGAACAGCCGCTTGGGCAGGACGAGACGGACATCGAAGGCGCCTACGAGATCGAGTACTTCGCGCGCCAGTTCCGGCGAAGCGAGAAGGGCAGCGCCGACCT
>NZ_JADIZJ010000017.1 GCF_016704835.1 Sphingopyxis sp.
AGTTTCGCCGCATCGGGATGAACTCCGCGTAGATCTCGGAAAAATCATCACCGGAGAGGTCGTGAGCTAAAGGAATCCCTGAAGTGATGGCAACTCCCGTCGCAGACGGGTTTCTGGCAAATGCCCCCAGGTCTTGCCGATTCGCGGCGGGTTCCTGCTCCTGCATCCGGCCAGATTCAGACCGGTGCTGGCAACAGACGTCACAGGAGACAGATGCTGGCGGAAGCTCGACGAGAGCAGTAGGTGCCGGGATCTTGTGGGCAGAGCCCGGCATCGAGCCTTCTGGTCCTGAGCAGGACTCCCTCTGGACGGGCTGCAAAGCAGCGGTCCAACACTGGCACGCCCTTGCCCGAACACATTGGCGACGCCCGAAGACCTGTGCGCGAAGCTTTCGGCGGTGCCCCTTGAACAGGGGCAGAGGTGGCGTAGCCTGTCGAACTCGGCATTGGCCTGGCCGAGCGCATTCATGCCACGACCGCGTCCTTGAACTCGTCGGAGGCCCCGCGTTCGATCGGCCCGCAGTCGCCGTTGACGCGGTAGACGTCGCCGCCGCAGATGTAACTGCGCTGGCTGCGTCGCCGAGCCTGGAATCGGGCACTTGTAGACGCGCTCGGCAACCTTGCAGGAGCCATCGCCGCTCGGCGGATCGTCGAGGCAGGTCTCGTGGTCGAAGGTGCAGCCGGGCGTCGCATCGAGCTTGCCGCAGTCGTTGCCGCCGCCAACCACGGTCTGGCACTGGTAGGTCTTCGTCGTCTCCCAGCAGGCTCGCGTGACCGGCACGCCGTCGATAAGCCGCGTTTCATTGGGAGCGGTGCAGGTCTCCGAGGCAAGCGTGCAGGTGCCGAGATCGACCGAGCAGGCATTGTCGGTCCAGATTTCGGTGAACCACTTCGAAACGGAGCTTTCGGGCACGATACCGGCAATATTGGCGCTGCATGAGTAGACTTCTGGGCGCGGCAGGCTCGAGGCAGGTAAGGCCCCCTCCCCAACGGATCGCCGCTGAATCCCAGGTCTTGCAGAGCTGACGGTCGGCAAAAAGCCCGGCAGCGGCGGCGATGGTGCGGAAAGTGGCATGGGTTCCGAGGCGATGGTGCCATTGGCGAGGCCGCTCGTACTGCACCGAGAAACTCGCCACGGGATCGAAGGTCAGCGCATCGGTGATCCCCTCGTTGTTGCAGCGATAGACGTTGCTGACGACCTGGAAGGCATCGGCCGGGGGCGATTTGGCCACGGTGCCCAAGAGGTAGACGTTCGGATCGCTGACCGATGCGTCGCAGTCGTAGTAGTCGACCGTTAGGTTGTAGTCGGGAACGGGGAAGGTCCCGGTCTTGCGGCACAGGGCATTGCCCTCAAGCGCCGCGCAGCCCGGAAAGCCCGGGGCGGTAACGCAGAGGTATTGGTAGAGCGTCTCGTTCCAGGCGGCGACGGTGAGGCTGCGGGTGCAGGTTCTGGGGTTGCTCTGACCACGCTCGAGCCGACATTGCAGCAGTCCATTCCGGCGGTGTTCGTCGTTCCCGGGCTCGGCGGCAGCGGGACACAGTTACCGGTCGAGCCGTCCGCGCTCACCCCCTGAGTGCAGGCATTGGGATCGTCGGTTACGGTGTTGGCCCTCGAAAGGTCGGCGCGGGTGACATCGACGGTCGGTCGCGTGGTCGAATTGGCGGTGCGGTAGGCATCGCTGTTGTAGCCTGCCGCCGCCCCGTCGGCGTACATGTTGCCGGGGTTGTCGTAGTACTGGGTTAGCGGGAGGGTTCGCCTGATAGCCGGGGATCCGTCCCCCGCCCCTCCGCATCGGTGATCCCCTGGTAGGCTCCGCGCACGCTCGATCCGGTGGCACGCGCCTCGGCCTTGGCCTCGTCCACGGTCATGGTGGCCGGTGCGGAAGGTGGTGGGGGCGCAGGCGCGGTCACTCCGGGATGATCGCGGGCGGAGAGGCGGCGCTGCGCGGCTCGACGAGGTCGTCGGGCGGCGGGATGTAGACCTGCGCCGCCGCTCCGGTCGCGGCGATCAACCCGAGGCGGCAAGCGCCAAACCTGCAAAGCGCCGTCCGCCCATCTCAAGGCGCCTTCGCCAGCTGGGTGAGCGCAACGCGGGCGATGCCTGCGCCCGGACCCTTGCCGCCCGCAAAGCTCTCGAGCGCATATTCCACGGTGACATTGCCGGTGAGCCGGTCGTGGTCAGGGGTGGCGCTGGTGCAGTCGAGCCCATCGCACAGCTCATATTCGCGGCCTGCGGCAACAAAGGTCGGGGCCGCCTCGACCTTGAAGGCGCGAAACAGGCGCGGGTCGATGGCGATGTGGGCTTCCTGGCCCTCGTCGGTGACGACGCGCTTCAACCCTTCGGCAAAGGCCTTGGTGCTGCCGCCGGGAAAACCGCGGAAGACGACCACGCCGCCGGCCTTGCTGGTGTCGGCGATCAGGCGGGAAAGCGAGGCCTGCGGCATCGACAGGCTTGCAAAGACCATGAACATCGGTCCCTCGCCCATCGGCGCGCGGGTATTGGCGGCAGCCCCGGACAGCAGTTCGTCAGAAGTCAACCGCCATCCGGACTCCCGTGGGGAGGCTGGCGGGGATCGATCGCGGCGACGGCGGCAAGGCCTTGCTCGCGCAAGGTTTCGGCTTCGCCGCGATGCGCTTCGCCCTTTCCGGCCACCGCATCGACGAGGGTCTGGGCGTCCTGGCGGTGGCCCCCGGTAGTCCGGACCTGATGCCCCGAGATCGATGCCGTCTATCGTTTGCGCGAGCGCTGCAGAAACCGCGGTGAGCGCGAGGAAGC
This sequence comes from Sphingopyxis sp., assembly GCF_016704835.1. Classification (GTDB taxonomy): domain Bacteria; phylum Pseudomonadota; class Alphaproteobacteria; order Sphingomonadales; family Sphingomonadaceae; genus Sphingopyxis. Next base: position 2,776 of record NZ_JADIZJ010000017.1, read on the forward strand.
CCGCAATCGGAGCCACTCGTGCCTTTGACATGGTGCGCGCGAAGGTCATGGGCGTTCTCACAGCATGCAGCAGTTGCGCTTGCGCCAGACGAGGTAGCCAAAGTCCTCGCCCTTGACGGGGTAGCCCTTGCCGGTCTGGGGGATGATGGTGGTGGCGCCGATCGGCGCGCAGGCGTAGCGGCCCTTCACGGTCGCGATCGGATTGGTCATCTGCAGCCGATATTGCTGCTTCCTCATCACCGGGCTTCGCGGTGCATCTTGTAGAGCATGCGTTCTGCAACGAGCCGCGAGGCCTGGATCGGGGTCACATGCGCGGCGACGTGGCCGTTCAGGGGATACATCCCGCCGTTGCAGCCCGCGCACCAGAACATCTGGTCGATCGGCAGCTTGGCGGTCGCAGCGACGCAATCGGCGGCGCGGGCCGCGGTTGCGATCCGGGTTCGAGAACAGCGCGACCTCGGGGTTGATGATCGAGGTGGGCGCTGAATCCTGCCCAGCGGGTCGATCCCGGTCATAGGCAACGTCGAAGGTGGTCTGCTCGAAGCGCACAGGAAATCGGTCAGGATCTCCATCCAGTAGAGCAGCGGGTAGACGTAATAGTGCGACTGCCACTGCGACGAGTTCTGCGCCTTGCCGCCGATCTGGCTGCGCCCCTGGACGTGGCCGTTGCCGATGGCGAAGCCGGGATTGAGGCGAATTCCGCCAAGGTTGGGAAAGCACCAGGCCTTGTTGGTGACATCGACGAGCCGCACCGGCTCCCAGAAACCCACTGAGATGCCGATGCGGGATCGGCGAACCCGCAAGCGCACAAGGGAAACGAGGGGTTCTCCGGGTCGGGGCGCGAACCCTTCCAGATCGAGAGCCCGCCGATCGATAGCGGAAACAGGCACGACCAGCACACATCGGTGATCGGATTGATGAACTTGCCGTGGCACGAGACCGTATCGGCCCGGGCCGGCGCGGCTGCGGCAAAGGCGAGCGCGAGGGCGGCGAGGAGACCGCCGATCGTTCGGAAAAGCCGCGTCATGGCTGGCCCTCCCCGCTGAAGTGGTCGTCGGCGCGGAGCTTGGCGCGGAAGTAGAACATCCCGTGTACCGGCGCGGCGAGCACCAGCAGCAGGGCGGGCAGCGCGCCCCGTTCGCCCAGCAGCGCTTTGGTGAGCGGCAGCAGCAACACGGCGAGCGCGAGCGCCCAGCAGAGCGCCATCCACCAGCGGCGCATATGGCGCAGGCGCGGGGTCTCCGGGGCGGCCATCGGCGTCTTGAGGAAGGTGATGAGAGGGTGGGTCATGAGGCCTTGCCTCCGCCAATGAGTGTAGGGGCAGGTGCGGACGCCACCGGCGGCAGGGGGAACTCGCTGATCTTGAGGTTCGAACCACCGGCCGAGACTACCGCCGGTGTGTGGCGGATGCCGAACTTGCCCGTGAGCGTCCCGCCCTGGTCAAAAAAGAAGCGCCGCTGCCAGGGCTTCATCGCGTCGAACGGCGAGCCGGACACGAAGATGATCTTGGCGCGGGCATCGCTCCAGGTCTTGACGGCCCAGGCCAATTCGGCCGGATTATCGCCGTCGATGAAGACCAGCGCCTGGCTTAGCTGGACCATGTCGAGCGGATTGACCCGGGTGCCGCGCGCGGCGATCAGGTTGCCTTTCGCATCGACGATATCATCCTCGGTGACGATCGAAGGATCGAACAGCCACTCGCGCCTGGCGGTCGCCGGGGTCATGCCATCGACCGGCTTGGGGCGGCGTACGCTGGCGACCGCCTGTTCCTGCATCTGGCGCTGCATGCGCTCGATCCCGCCATTGGCTTCGAGGGTCTTGAGGCGCGTCTCGATCGTGGTCAGGAGATCGGTCTCGATGATCGGGAAGGTCTGGCCCATCTGCCCATAGTCGGCAGCGCGCAGTGCCGCGACGAAAGGCCATCCCACCAGGAGCCCGACCGCGCCCGCAGCGCTCAAGAGGGCCAGGCGCCTCACAGCACCGAATCCCCGGTGCCGATGATCCGGTTCGCGCAGACGAAGCCGATGTCGGCGTAGCGGCTGTCGAGCCCGTCCTTGTGCGCGGTGCCGAGATAGTAACAGCGCTCGGGGATTCGGCCGACCGGTCCGGGCGCCAGCGGCTCGCCGCGCGAGCTGGTAGGCTTAAGGCGCGCGACTTCGGCGCCGTTGATCCGCACCACATTGCTCTGGCGGCTCACCACGTCGCCGGGCATGCCGTAAACGCGCTTGGCGAACGGCGGCGAGACCTTGCCGAAATGGGCAGTGATGAGCGGGGTCTGCGCCGGTGCGAACACGACAAAGTCGCCGCGCTGGGGCACGCGGTGCTTGTCGATCCAGAACGCCCAGTTGGGGAGTGACTCTTGTTGGCGTGTTGATCAAGATCGCGTGTTCGTCGCGCCAACTCGCCAGTGACGATCGCGCCGAGACGCCGCCGCGAGGCCGCCGATCACCAGCCATCGCCGGACATCGGTGCCGCGCCGATTGTGGCTGGCCCCCGTTTGGCCACGCGTTCGGCCGCGGGCTGGCTTGGCGCCTCAGTTGGCAGCATTGCCCGCAGCCCCAAGCGGTGCGCCTTGCGGCGTGCCCTGCCCGCCCATCGCCGCGCGCATCGCGCCCATGACGTCGGCCCCCGAGGCGGCAGCAGCCTGCGGCATCTTGACCCGGCATAGACCGCGCACGTCGGCGGTGATGTCGGGGACACGGGCCAGCAACGACCGCCTCGCCAACCAGCACCAGCTGGCCCGCCGCACCGCGCTTCTCAAGATTGCGCTGGATCTCGCCCATGAACGCGCGGGTCTCGGCCGAGACCTGGTCGGGCGGGGTCGCCGAGCGCGCCTGCGCCTGGACATATTCGCCGACGATCCCGGAGCTGGACCTTGGCGTTGTCGGCATGTCGTCGTCCCTGCAAAAGCACGCCTTTGGTCACCCAGGCGCCCAGCAGGCCGGCCGCGACGAGGCAGCGCCACCAGCGCGACCGGCGCGGCGCCAATCCGGGCGCGCGGCATCGCGGTCGCCGTTGCGGTTGTTGCACCTCGGCTTCGAACAGCGGTCCGGGGGCTGCGCTTTCGCCGCTGCTCGGCACGACGCGGGGCTTACCTGCCATGGGGGGGCTCCTTGGAATGGGGGATGTTCGCGGCCGCGCGCCCGAGCGAATGGCGGCGAAAGAAGGCGATGAGGACGAACAGGCCCGCGCTGGCAAGCCAGAACATCAGACGGAAGCGGTCCTGGCGAGCGCCGTCGGCCGCGACATAGCGCGAGGCGAAGTTCTCGAGCTGCAGCACGGTGCCGACGAAGCTGAAATCGCCGAGCATGACGAAGAACAGCAGCCACAAGGCCGCGACGCAGGCCAAGGTGACCGCAAGCCAGCCCGTCACCCGCAGCGCCAGATAGCAGGCATCGGCGAAGCGCGATGGCCTCGAGGGGAACCGCGATGGTGCAGCGGCGGGCATCATTCTGCCGCCTCCGCGAGTTCACCTTCGGCAAAGTCGGGCGCGCCGGGCTCGGCAGGCACGAAATCGGGAAAGGCGACCCGCTCGATCGCATCGGGGAGCGCGAGCCCTCCCCGCACCTTCTCCTCGATCTCGGAAAGACCCGCGGGCTCGAGGAGTAGAGCGTTGCCGAATAGGATCGAGCACCAGTCGTCCGACCGCGAGGGTCTCCGGCCTTGATCAGGACGTCGGAATATTCGGTGCCGTTGCGTTTTAGCGAGCGCAGCAGGCTTTCGGTATAGTGGTCCATCTCGAAGCGCTGATGCTTGGCGAGATCGTTGATCGTCTCCTCTTTCTGCTGGAGGACGATCGACCAGTCCGAGTTCTCGAGCGCGGCGAGCGAGCCTTCCGACTTGTAGAAGTCATTGAGAGACTGGGTGGCGGTGATGAGCGAGCCGCCATACTTGCGGCAGGTGCGCGCATAAGTCTCGATCGCCTGGCCCATCTGCCCGCCGCCCAGCAGCTGCCAGGCCTCATCGATCATGGTGAGCTTGGGCACCGAGCGGTCGAGATCGCGCATCACCCGGAGCGTCAGGAACATGAGCGCGGTCAGCGCCACCGAGCGCAGTTCGGGCTTCGAGGAGAGATCGGAGAGCTCGAACACCGTGAGCCCGGCCGAAAGATCGATCGAGCAGGCGCCTTCGAAGAAGCGGCCAGGTGCCGCCGGTGAGGAACGGCGACATGGCGTCGGCCAGATCGCCGGCATAGGGCGATGGCAGTGCGCGCAGCGCCGCAGCGACATCATCGATCGTGCCCGCGCGCTGCTTGTCGCGCCAGACCGTGCTCACCGCAGAATCAATCAGCCCGCGCTCGGTATCGGACAGCCGGTCCTGCTGGCGCGCCATTTGCCCGACGATCGATTTGAGCATGGCGAGGCATTCGACCTCGTAGTCCTCGCCGTCCTCGTCGCTCGCGAGGGCCTCGCCGTCGATCATGTCGAAGGGATTGAGCGAGAAGCCCGAGGAAAGCTTGAACTCGACGAAGGCACCGCCGAAGGCCTTGACCATGTGTTCGAACGAGCGGCCGTCGTAGATCACGATGACCTTGGCCCCCGCCCCCGACATCGCGGAGCAGACGTCCTGCAGGAACACCGACTTGCCCGATCCCGACTTGCCGAACACCGCGACGTTGTGGTTGCCCGCCGCGTTCTGGAACGGCGACCAGAAGAACGGCTGCCCGCGCCTCCCGATCAGCAGGACGTGGGGATATGCCCCGGTGTGCTCTGCCCTGAAGCGGCGCAATCGAGGCTGCGGTCGTGGTCAGCATGGTCTTGAAGCGCTTCATGCGCTTGAGGTCAGCGGAAAGCCCGTTGGGAAGCGACAGCGGCATCGCTGCGAGCAGACCCATGACCTGGAGGTAACGCTCGTCGATGAGGTCCCACCCGCAGGCCTTTGCAGACCGATTTCACCATGCGCTCGTTGATGTCGCCCTTTGCCGAGTGGCGAGAGCGCGCCGACGCCGTAATAGACCTGCGCAAGCTTGCGGCCCTGGCGTGATCCTCGGCCCGCACATATTGCCATTCGTCGCGCTGTTCGGAGAGCTGGGGCAGGAAGCGGGCCGAGCGGCTGTCGGCGAGGCTGGTGGTGCGCATGACCTTGAGCCCGGCGCGCGAGGCGACCGCCTCCTCGTCCTGGTAGACCAGCCCGAGCACGGTCATGACGTTGCAGCCAAAGCGCAGCTTGTCGTTGATGACATCGCCGATGATCTTCTGGACGTCCCACGGCGCCCATTGCTTGGGCAGGTTGCGCACCGAGAAGAAGCGCCAGTCGAACTTGTCGGGCACGACCTCGCCGATGACAGGTGCGCCGTCCTGACGCTCGCCAGTAGGGCGAAAGCGCTCGGTATGGAGCACGATCCGGTCGGGGGTGACCTGCGTTTCGAGATCGCGCCGCACGCACTGGACGTTGATCGGATCGAGCTCGGAATAGTGCTCGGGCTTGTCGGCATTATCGACCGCCGGGCAGAGAAAATCGTCGAGGAAGGCGATCAGCTCGACCGGGCTCATGTCGCGCGCCGGGATCGACAGCGCCTGCAGTGTGCCCATGAGGCTCTCGCGCACCGTAACGAGCGTGTCGGCGCCGATCGGGCCGCTGAGCCGAGCACCGATCGAAAGGATCACGGGGCTGCGCAGATAGAACGGCGCATCACGCGAGATCGACATCCAGGCTGCCCGGCGCAGCCAGCGCGCGCGGTGCATTGCCGCGCGGCCATAGACGCCCTTGGCGACCACGCGCGGCATGACCCAATCGGCGATGCGCTCGCCGACCGAGGGCTTTGGCCAGTGGATCAGCTGATCTCGCAGCCCGATGGCACGGCATCGGAAGGAAACTGGGTGAGAAGCTCGCCGCTGCGCTCGTCGGCGCCCATCATCGGGGCCAGCTCGAGAATGAACCCGACTGAGTCAGTATTGATGAACATGCGGCTTTTCTTGTCGAAGCTGCGATAGGGCAGCCAGTTCGACAGCATCGGTGCGCCGAGCACCGGGCGTGTCGCCTCGGGATGCGCGCTTTCGCCGAACAGCATGTCGAGGAACCTGTCCCAGAACCCGCGCGAGGCCATAGTCGTTTACTCCTCGACCTTGGCTGGGAAGGCCGCCGGGCCATTGGCTGGTTTCGCGGCCGCCGGAGCAGCACTGGCCGCCGAAGTGGGCACCGGGGC
>NZ_JADIZJ010000018.1 GCF_016704835.1 Sphingopyxis sp.
GCAATCAGGCACATGCGCGCGCCTGTTCGTATAATCGGTGCAGCGCCCGCAGTCCCCGTCCAGCAACTTGCAGCGGATATTGCTGAAATAGACGCGGCCCGTCTCCTCATCCTCCGCCTTGTGGAGGCAGCATTTGCCGCACCCGTCGCAGGCGCTTCCCTCTTCGGAACCGGGCGCATCAAGCGGCAATTCCAGAAACGCGGGCGCAGCGGCGTTGCCACGCGCTATTTCACCCAGCGATCGAGTGCATCCGCAATCTGTTCAGGCGTGCCCTCCGCCTGCGGCGTGGCGGTATCATCCACCGGCAGCATCACCAGCGGCGCGCCCTCCGGCCCGAACAGGATCGGCGTGCGCGTGTGGCTAACGAGATAGGCACCGTTCTTCTGCGTCACCTTGCTGTAAACGGTAACGAAGCTCTTCGCCACCGTGGCGATTTGCGCCTCGGTGCCGGTGAGGCCGATGAGGCGCGGGTGAAAGGCCGTTACATAGGTTTTCAATGCGGCAGGCGTGTCCCGCTCGGGGTCGACCGAAATGAAGATAGGCTGCACTTTGGCCGCGCGGCGTCAGGCAGCTACTCGAACAGGCGAAACCCTGCGCGATCCTCTGCAAATCGAGCGGGCAGACATCCGGGCAATAGGTATAGCCGAAATAGACGATGCGATAACGCCCCTGAAACTCCGCCCAGTTGCGCTGTTTGCCATCCTGATCGGTCAGAGCGAACGGCCCGCCGATGGTTGCGCCGCGCAGGTCCGTCTCCGCCGGGGCGGCGGATGGGGCGGCGGCGTCCTGCGAAGCGTCGCACCCCGCCAGCAGCAAGGCTGCCGACATTACGACGAGAGAAGGGCGTCTGTTCATCACCGGGCCAGCCTTGCAATGTTAGGGCGCGATTGGCAATTGCCAATCATGCATGGAAAGCGGCATAACCAGCCTATGAACCACCAGCCTCCTTTTGCCACCCTGCGCCGGGCGATCATCGCCGCGTTGTTTTCGTTGCTGCTATGGCCCACGCTGGCACTGGCGCAATTTTCGGACAGCTACACCTTCCTCGGGCCGGTGCGCGACGACAGACGGCGGCAAAGTGATGGAATATCTGGGTCGGCCCGGCTCTACCATTATCAACACCCGCGATGTCAGCACCAGCCAGACCGCGCTGCATATCGTCACCGCGCGGCGGGACGCAGGATGGATGGAGTTTCTGCTCAGCAAAGGCGCCAATCCCAATCTGGCGGACGGCGCGGGCGCGACCCCGCTGATGGTGGCGACACAGCTCCGCTTTGTCGAGGGCGCGCAGATCCTGCTGGACAAGGGCGCGCAGGTGGACAAGATCAACAGCGGTGGCGAAACCTCGCTGATCCGCGCGGTGCATCTGAACGATGCGGCGCTGGTGCGCCTGCTCGTCAGCAAGGGCGCCAACCCGGACAAGAAAGACCTGATGGCTGGTCTTTCCGCTCGTGAATATGCCATTGCGTGATGGCCGCAGCCCGGCGATCATCGAGATATTCAAGAGCGCGCAGCCGAAGAAGGCGATGTCCGGCCCGGTTCAAGGGCCGAACTTCTTAACTCAGTTACCCTTCATTTCGCACGACCGCCAACGTGTTTTTTTGTGGTCCTGATAGCGCATCGCGCTGTGGGCATAGACGATGCGCCCGGCCTTTGAGATGACATAGGAGGTGCGGTTGGTCCGCCCGCCGGGCAGCGGCAGCGCGACATCATAGCCCTTGACGATCGCCGGGCCGGCTGATGCCACGGCGAACTTGTCCCGGCATTCTTCCTTGGAAAAGCGCGCGAGCATATCGACCGGGTCTGCCGACATGCCGATCACGGTCGCGCCCGCGGCTTTGAAGTCATCCGTCGCCTCGGCAAACTCATGCGCCTCCGCCGTGCAGCCAGGCGTGAAGGCCGCCGGGAAAAAATAGAGCACCACCGGGCCTTTTTTCAGATAATCCGAGAGCTTGAGCGTAAATATCTTGCCCGCAATCGCGCCGCGCGTGGTGAAATCGGGGGCTTTGGCGCCAGACAACTTGCGCTGCTCGCGCGCCGGGACAATGAAAACGGCGGCAGCGCCGGTCACCCCAGCGCGGCAATCCATTTGGTTCGGCTTTTCATGGCGTTACTCCTGTTGTCCCCGGCTGGCCCAAGCATAGCCGACGCGTGCCGCAAAAGCGACTCTCCTTGCCCTTTGAAGCGCCCCAAGCTAAGCGCTTGGCCGTTATGACCGCGCCGCTCATCATCGCCGTGCCCAAGGGGCGCATCCTCGACGAAGCCCTGCCGCTGCTCGGCCGGGCCGGCATCGTGCCGGACGCGGATTTCCATGACAAGAACAGCCGCGCGCTGCGCTTTGCCACCAACCGGCTCGATATGAGCATCATCCGCGTGCGCGCCTTCGATGTTGCGACCTTCGTGGCGCATGGCGCGGCGCAGATCGGTATCGTCGGCTCGGACGTGATCGATGAATTCGACTATTCACAGATCTACGCACCCGTAGACCTCAACATCGGCCATTGCCGCCTGTCGGTGGCGGAGCCGGTCGAGGCGGGCGGCGAGGACGAGGCGGCCATGAGCCATGTGCGCGTCGCCACCAAATATCCGCACCTCACCCGCCGCCATTATGCGCGGCAGGGCATTCAGGCGGAGTGCGTGAAACTGAATGGCGCGATGGAACTGGCGCCTTCGCTCGGCCTGTCGCGCCGGATCGTCGATCTGGTATCGTCGGGCGCGACGCTGAAGGCCAATGGCCTCGTCGAAACCAGCGTCATCATGCAGATATCCGCGCGCCTGATCGTCAACCGTGCCGCATTCAAGATGCGCGCAGGCGAGATCGTCCCGCTGGTCGAGGCGTTTCGCAAAGGCTGTGGATGGGGCGGCGGAGGCAGGCGATGCTGCTGTTGACGCGAGCGCGGCGGATTTCGCCGCCCGGTTCGACGCGCTGGTCAATGCCCGGCGCGAGGCGGATGCCGACGTGGCCGATGCCGTGCGGGGGATTATCGCGCGGGTGCGGGACGAAGGCGACGCCGCCCTCGCCGATCTCACCGCGCGGTTCGACAAGCATGATCTGGATGCGACCGGATGGCGGGTCGCGCCGGCGGAGATGGACGCGGCGCTTGCAGGGCTGGCGCCCGATCTGCGCGCGGCGCTGGAACTCGCGGCAGAGCGGATCGCCGCTTATCACGCGACGCAGCGCCCGCAGGACCGCGACGAGACGGACGCAGCCGGCGTGCGTCTCGGCGCGCGATGGAACGCGCGGTCGATGCGGCGGGGCTGTATGTGCCGGGCGGGCGGGCCGCCTATCCCAGCTCGGTGCTGATGAACGCCATTCCCGCCAGAGTCGCGGGGGTGGAGCGGATCGTTATCGTCACCCCGACGCCCCATGGAGAGATCAACCCGCTGGTGCTCGCCGCCGCCAGGATCGCGGGGGTTTCCGAGGTCTGGCGCATCGGCGGCGCGCAGGCGATCGCCGCGCTCGCTTACGGCACCGGAGAAATCGCGCCGGTCGATGTCGTGGTCGGGCCGGGCAATGCCTGGGTGGCCGAGGCCAAGCGCCAGCTTTATGGCGTGGTGGGCATTGATATGGTGGCCGGGCCGTCGGAGATCGTGGTTGTGGCAGACGGGCGCAATGACCCGGAATGGATCGCGGCGGATCTGCTCAGCGAGGCGGAGCATGACCCTACCAGCCAGTCGATCCTGTTTACCGACGATGATTGCCTTCTCCGCCCGAGGTCGCCACCGCGATAGAGCGAGCAGATCCCGCTGCTTGCCACCGCCAAAGTGGCGCGCGAAAGCTGGGACGAGAATGGCGCGATCATCACTGTGCCGTCTCTCGATGCCGCGATGCCGCTGGTCGACAGGCTCGCGCCCGAGCATCTGCAACTGGCGGTCGATGATCCCGATACGTTGTTCGCGATGGTGCGGCATGCCGGATCGGTGTTCATGGGCCGCATGACGCCCGAAGCGGTGGGCGATTATGTGGCAGGGCCAAACCATGTGCTGCCCACCGGGCGGCGCGCGCGCTTTTCTTCCGGCCTTTCGGTGCTCGATTTCATGAAGCGCACCAGCTTCCTCGCGCTGGACCGGGAGTCGCTCGCGGCTATCGGCCCGGCGGCGGTGGCGCTGGCGCACGCGGAGGGCCTGCCCGCTCATGCCAACAGTGTTGCAAACCGGCTGGGCAATGGCCCCGGCAGCCGGAGATTGACGATGCCCCTTTCCCTTTATGACGCGACCATCCCCTCCTATTTGCAGATCCTGACTGCGGTTTTGGGCCTGATCGACAAGGCAGAGGCGTTTTGCGCCGAAAAAGGCATCGCCGAACAGGCGCTGCTTGCGGAGCATTTCGGATCGGACATGCCTCGCTCGCCAACCAGCTCAAATGGGTATCGACGCACTCCATCGGCGCGATCGAGGCCGTGCGCGTCGGCAGTTTCATGCCGGATCGGTCCGCCCCGCCGGAAAACTTTGCCGGGTTCCGCGAGCTTGTCAGCGCCAGCATAACCGCGCTCAAGGCCGTTACGGTGGATGAAATGGAAGGCTTCATCGGACGCGACATGGTGTTCTCGGTCCCCGCCCTGAACATCCGGATGGATTTCACGGCGGAGAATTTCCTGTTGTCCTTCTCTCAGCCCA
>NZ_JADIZJ010000019.1 GCF_016704835.1 Sphingopyxis sp.
GCCGCTGTTCCAGGACGCCGCCAGGCAGCAGGCACCGCATTTTTGGCAGTTCAACTCGGCGTTCATATGGAAGGCAGCTTCCTCATGGCTACATGTATGGAGTCCATGGCGGTGTCGCGACTGAGGGTCCCAGCCTTGATGAGGTCGAGAATCCGCCGAAGTCCGTCGCGGACCGCCGCGAGCTCACTGTCGCTTGGATTCACGCGCTGGCCAGCGGCCCCAAGGCCTGCTATGTAGGCCATGTCGATCGCGAAGCAGAGGAGATCCTCCTGGCGCGCGGCGAGACCTCGGAGTCTGCGCACCTCGGTAAGGAGCGCCCAGGCGTCGTGGTGTCCGAAGTCCAGCCGGTTCTCGATCGCGTCCAGATTCAGGTCAGTCATGGGTCGTGTCCCGGTGGCTTGTCACGCGAAGGACGGCGGCCACGCCGCAGCAGGCGCCGAAGAAGATCAGCGCCACCACGACGAAGAACAAGGCGAGGCCGTACATGCCGCCAGGCTAGCATCGCGGTCGGACACCTCCCGTAGACTGCCGACATGAAGAAGGGCGACCTCGTCCGGTTCAAGCAGCCGGAGAACTACAGCCTGTTCCTATGCTGGACAGACCGCATCCGCTTCGTCCGGGACCACCCGACCCTGAAGAGCTTCGTCGAGCTCGACAACACGGTCATGAAGCAGTGGGTCCTCAGGGCAGATGTCGAACCCTTCGTCGAGCCTGTCAAGGAGAAGTAACGTGGACTTCGAGCTTCGCGAGGCCGAACGCAAGAAGGACAACTCACCCGAGGACCGCGCCGCGTGGCTGAGACTGCGTCTGGGGCTGGGGCAGTTCGAGGAGGGCCAGCTCGAGTTCTTGGCCCTGTGCGGTGATGCCGGCGCCGTCTCCGCTGGCTTCCTGCGCGAGCCGTCGTTCTTGGCGCGAGTCGCAGGACTCCTCGAGTTCGGCCCCAGAGCGGCCCTCACAGCGTTGGCGATCGCCGCCGTGGAGGTGTCGAAGACCCAGGGCGGACTCGAAGCCATTTACGAGTTCGGAGTACGGGTAGCCATGGCGGTCGACGCATTCGAAAGCAAGGGCCTGGCGCCTGTCACCTGGCGACCTGTCGACCGCTCCGCGGTGAACATCCACGGCGTCGTCCAGCAGGTTCAGGCGGCCATGGAAGAGAACATCGGCGCCGAGGTCTTCGGCGCAGCCGTTCAGGCGGTTCGCGGACTCGACAACATCCCGCGACTGGAGGGAGAGCTCACCGCCGCCGTCTGGACCGAGCTCCGTCGCTGGGCCGAGAACGGCGGTGGACGGTGGAGGCCAGAAGGACACACGCAGGACCCGGAGCCGATGACTGTCGGGAGTGAGGAGGGGTTCGCTCACATGGCGCCGGCGATCCCGACCGACGAGTTTTCGGGCGACGAGGTGGGAGAATTCGGCATGAGTAGCTTCTTGAGCCCCGACCAGCTCGGACCCAGTTTTTGGCTTCAACGCGCCGAATACCTGGAGACGGAAGCCAAGCAGGCTCGACTGCACGTTCAGCGAATGGCTGACGAGGCCGAGGAAGAGGCGCTGAAACAGCAGCGCAACGCCGAATGGAATATCGAGGCCGAAGCTCAGTCCGACGAAGCTCAGTTCAACGAAGAGGTCGACGCTCGGTTCAACGAAGAGGTAGACACCGAGGAAGAGGACTAGGAATCGTCGTCCTCGGCAGACTCCTCCAGGCGCCGGTGCTCCCGCATGGCGTCCTCGGCAGGGTTGTCCTCGTCGTCCGGTTCGGACAGGCGAATGATCTCGGGAGGCGGCTGTAGCGGCTTGAAGTCGTGCGGCGGCGCGAACTGAAGAATGATCCCCTCGATCTTCCGCTCGCCGCTCATGGTGACGAGCTTCGTCGAGGCCATGATCCACTGCACGACGTCTTCGTTGAAGCCACAGAAACGCAGCCTGCCCATGGCTTCCTCGGGCCCGTGCGTCTTGAGGGCGCCCAGGAAAGACTGAACCGCATCGAAGAAGTTGCCGTAGAACCTGGACATGCTCAGATCCTGCCGAGTCTCTTCTCTTCGTCGACGAAGGCCCGCATGAGCTCGACCTGGCGCGGCGAAAGCTCCTTCGGGAGTTGGAGCACGATCTTGGCCATGTGGTGGCCCTGCTTGTCACCGGCGCGCACGCCGTGATTGTCGATCCGTAGCAGGCTGCCGGCGTTCGTGTTCGGCGGGATTCCGATCAGGACCTGGCCGCGGATCGTCTTCACCCGCGCCTTGCCGCCGAAGAGGGCCGTGTAGAACGGGATCGACAGGTCGGAGTGGACGTCGTTGCCGACGCGCGAGAAGTTCTGGTCCTTCTTGATCGCGATCACGACGATCAGGTCACCTGCGGCGGCCGCGCCACCGCGGCCTTGCTCTCCAGCTCCGGGCACGCGGAGCTTCTGTCCGGCGCAGACGCCTGGCGGGATCTCGACGTCGACGTTGAAGGTCGTGTCTTTCTTGCCGCTGGTCTCGCACTCCCTGCAGTCGGTCTGGCCGTAGAAGCCCTGGCCGTCGCAGCGCACGCACACCTGCTCGCGCTGGTACTCGACCGGCTTCAGGCAGCCGTTCACCGACTCGAAGAAGTCGATCTCGAGGTCGATCTGGAAGTCGTCGCCCTTCTCGAGGACCTCGTCCTCGTCGAAGGCCGTCGGGAAGCCGACCGCGAAGCCGCCTCCAGCTCCGACTCCGCCGCCGTTGTCGTACTGAGCGCGCTTGGCCGGGTTCGAGAGGATCGTGAAGGCGTCCTTGGCGGCCTTGTAGTTCTCGGCGGCCTTCGGGTCCTTGCTGCTGTCTGGATGCAGGCGGGCCGCGATCCGGCGCCATGAGGTCCGGATCGCGGCCGCGTCTGCGTTCCGCTGGAGGCCCAGGAGCTGGTAGAGGTCGCTGGGCACCTTGAGCTCTACTGCTTGACCTTGGCCGCCTGCTCGACGGCCTTCTTCTTGCCGAGCGGAGTGAGCGTCCAGCCGACGACGACGCCCTTCTGCGCGATCGGCTTGAAGTACTTGGCGTCCTTCTTCATGTCCTGCGTGAAGTTCGCCGCGTTGTAGACGTTCTTCTGCTGGCAGATCGCGCGGAAGCCCTCGATCGAGATCAGCCCCTTGGGGCTCCGCAGCGCGATCGCCATGGCGATCGCACAGCGCTTGGCGCGACCGGACATCTCGCCCTTCGGCTGGTTGCCGCCGCGCCCGACGCCGACCTTGACGCCGATGGGGCCCTTCATGGCCTTGTTCGAGGTCTTGGCCTTCGCGGTGGTGCGACGGGCAGCGACGGAGCTCTTGGCCGCAGCAGGGCTCTTGCGCCACCTCTTCGCCGGCACGGGCTTCTTCTCGACGACGACGGGCTTCTTCTCGGTCTTCACGGTGGCCTTCGCCTTCTTGGCGGCGGGCGCCTTGGCGGCGGTCGGCTTCGTTGCCTTGGTCGCCTGAGCCTTCGCCTTGCTCGAGCCGCCCTTCTTCTTGGGCTTCTTCGAGGTGGGCTGCTCGACCTTCTCGGCGACGTCCGATGTCGCGTGGCCGCCGGTGTTGACCGTGGCGGTCTGCGTGGCGGTGTTGGTCTCGGCGACCGTGGCGGTCGCGCCTTCGGTCGGCGGGGTGGTCGGATCGGAGATGTTCACGGGGCTCCTGGGATGCGGGTTGTTCGGTGAGGTCAGGCACTTTAGCAGATGCGACTGACAGCGTCCTGCATCGCCGTAGCTTGTGGCTGCGAGCAAGAGCAGGAGGCACGAGATCGCCAGCGGATCGATTACCACGTCCCCTTGAGGGCCTTCTGGCGGCGCTGCTCAAGGAGAGCGACGGCCTCCCACTCCTCCTCCCAGCGCTTCAGCATGTCGACGAACGTCTCTGTCGGCGCGGGCGGGATCGGACCCTTGAGCTCGCCAGGTTCGTCCATATCGTCCTCACCAGGCATGGGTCGTCGGCTCAGGACGCTGGAGACCGTAGGTGTCACGCAGGACCTCGACGATCAGCTTGGCCTCGTAGCGCAGGTCGTCGAGGGTGCCGTTGTTCATGACGACGCGGTCGAAGAGCTTCGCGCGGGCCGCGAGGTGATCGGTCTTGGCTCTCCAGATGACAGCCTCGCTCTCGTGCATGAGGACGACTGGCTTCACCAGGCGCCGCACGAGCGGAAGGTTCGTGAGGAAGGAGACCAGGCGCCAGCCGGCGGTCGGCGGCTTACCCAGGTGCTTCACCGCCGACCGGTGGATCAGGACGTTCAGGACGGCCTCGCTCTGGAGCGCGTCCTTGAACTTGAGCCGCTCGTTTGGGAAGCGCCCATCAGAGACCACCACGAGCGGCTTCCCGGAAGCGCGCGCCATGGCGCCCAGGCGATCGACCCAGATCAGCGGGGACACCCCGTTGCGTCCTATGTTCGTACCGAGCCACTGAAGCCAGTGACGCGCAGTCTTCCCGTACACGGTCCAGGTGTTCTTGACGTCGTTCGATCCGTAGGACACGGCCTTGGGGATCCCGATCAGAACCTCGGCGGCAGCCTTGAGGGGGTCGGCGAACGCGCACCGGAAGGTGTGATCCGGCCCGAACTCTTCGGCGATCAGGTTCGCCAGGGCGTCCTTTCCGTGCGACGACTGGCCATGCACCACAACCGCGACCTGCGCTTCCACGAGCTCCTCCCCGCTGCCGAAGGCGAAGATCCTACCGGCTAGGTCCGACAGGCTATTCGCATGGACTCAGCCTGACGCCATGCAGGATCACCATGAGGCGCGTGACCCGGCTCACGGGCTGCCGCATCTTCCCGATCAACCGCAGGCGCGTGTTGCACTGGGGCGCGATCTCGAACGGAAAGCGGCCACGGATCTCGCGAACCCCACCCTGTCTCATGACCCTCCGACGGCCTGGCACACGGACGTTCCTGGCATTGGCGCACCTGGCTCCAGCCAGTTGAAGCACTCCGTCCTCGCTGGTCGGCATCGTCGCCGGATCTTGCATGACGTATCGCAGCGGCCAGTGATGCGACGCGCGGACGGAGCTTGGCCAGAACTCGAGCACGCAGTCGTTCCACAGCGCCTCGACGTCGGAGAATAGAGAGCCTGAGTCCGGAACCACGGACAGACCAGACCAGAAGAACACAGAGCGCGGAGGAAGGATGTCGTTCCAGGAAGCGTCCGCGCTCGTGTCGGCGAGCGACTTCGCGCGTCCGAGCACTGGATCGCAGGCCCCGGCGCCCCAGTGGAAGACCCAGCTCAGAACCTCGGACTCGACTGGCGTCGGCGGAACCGCCACGACGTCGTAGAGCGGCGCGCGGTGCGCGCGTGCCGCCGTGGCCGCTGGGAGCGGAATGAGCTTGAGCCCATTCGATCTCTTCGGCTCGTCCTCTTGGACCTGTCCGGCGCGCTGGTAGGCCTTCCGGAGCGCCAGGAGTGCAGAAGCGTCGCCCGAGAGAACCCGGCGCTCGAGCTCGCGGAGAGCGTCGTCCACTACCCGCAGTTCTCCTGGCACACCCCACACGCGCCGGGGACCTGATCGAAGAGATCGCCCCTCGAGATCACCTGAGAGCGCGGCGATCGCCTGATTCTTCGTGCGCACGTGCATGGGTCCGCGCGTGCAGGCCGGGTAGAGATCGGCGCCGCCGCGACCGTCCGGTTGGATCCCGATCACGAGGTGCGCGTTGTGAAGGCCGTTCGCGACCCGGTACCAGAGCCGCCGGCTTTCATTCGCTCCGTCATGGAAGCGGTCCAGGTGGATCTTGGCCAGGTTCTCGCCGATGACCTCCGCGAGCTGCTCGGTGACGATCGAGTCGTTGCGCCTCGAGACCTCGTCACGCACCTTCTCGTAGAGCGCCAGGAGCTCGGTGTCGGGGAGGCGAAGGACGGCGTCACCGTAGAGGAAGTCCCGGAAGGTCGTGCGGTTGCCGAGATCCATGATGGCGGAGTCTAGACTCCAGGTCCGACACCTGGGTCGCTCAGCGTGCCGTCACCCATGAGGGTCGGCCCGAGGTTGTTGATCTGCAGGCGCTCGGCAGGCGTCGGGACGTCGGGGGCCGCGTCCGCGTCCTTCTCGATTGCCGTCAGACGCAGCGGGTGGGTGCTCTTGCGTAGCCCGGTGGGTGGGGTCAGTACTCTCCGCTGGAGACCACGATCACGAGGTGAGGCGGGGTCAGGGTGCGACCGAGTTCGTCGAGGACCGGGAAGGTAACGCCAGAAGGTCCGGCTCTCATGCGCTCGCGGGTCTCGACGACGAGTTGCGGACAGCGTGGATTGATCGGGTCGAGCTCTGACCGCAGCACGGCCGTGATCCAGCCGGTCTTCCGCACAGAGAGGTCCGGGTCCGGAGGTAGTCCGAGATGAGTCCTCAGGATACGGAGATCTCCACCGGACTCGAAGTTGTCGAGCGTGACCGGAACCGCCCAAGTCGAGTAGACGATCGGCGGAGGCCGCACCTCTGTCGCGGGTGGCATACCCAAGATGCCCAAGGTCAGGATCGAGGTCCAACTCGTGCTCCAGAAGAGGACGAGGCCAGTCTGCGTTCGGAGGTACTCGTAGGTCAGCCGCAGGCGCACCTCGGCGTTCTCGGGGTCGCCTTCCAGAAGGCGCTCGAGCTCACGGATCCCGGAAGCCTGGCTGGTCATACCCGCCGTGTACCATACGGATCGGACACATGAAGCTGACTTCCGACTACATCGACTACTACGATCATCAGTTCGATGGGTCGTGGACAGACGCCGACATCTTCTATCGATATTCCAAGACCCAGAAGCTCCGCCGGACGGACCACGACGAGCTCGCCGACGTCGGCTTCCGGGTGCCTCCTCGCGGAAACGTCAGCGCGCTCTACATGGCGGGCGAGCCGCAGCACGCGCCGAAGCAGCTCGTGATCTACGTCAACGAGTCCATGCACCGCGGCGAAGGCAAGATCCTGACCGACGCGGCCTTCGCGTTCGAGACCTACCCGGACCACTACGCCACGGTCTACCTGCCGCAGCGCTACCCGGTCAGTTACCGGCTCCTGCTCGTCGGCAAGCTCGCCTTCTGGCTGCGCTACCAGTCGCGTGACGACATCTGGCGCAGCAACGTCGGCGAGGTCGCTGTCACGGAGCCACCCAAGGGGCCGCCGGGCACTGTCGATGACACGATCGACCTCGTCACTGCGGCCCTGCGACTCAACCACCCGCTCGTCGCGATCGACTTCGTCGAGTGGCACGAGCTCCTGTGGGCGATCGACCTCAACACGGCGCCCCAGATCAAGGGCACGCCGATCGAGAAGAAGCTCAGCCCCATGGGGGTCTACGGCGCGATCCTGGATCGCGTCGAGGCGCTCCGGAACCAGCGAACATGACTCCGCGCCAGAAGGACAAGCTCAAGGCTCAAGAGCAGGCGATCCTGAACCACGCCGAGCACTGCGTCGATTGCCTCGCCGGCTACGTCTGCAAGACCGGGGCGCGCAAGCTTGACTCCTACGAGCGCGACAGGAACCGCTACCGGCAGGACGACCGCAACAGGCTGGCGAGGCAGAAGAAGAAGGAGGAGGAATCTTGAGCGGACCCACGGACCTGTTTGTGACGGTCGACCGAGACGCCGAACAGATCGTCATGGCGACCTACGGCGGCTGCGTAATGATGGGGCTCGTCGCTTCGGAAGATGTCGCTCACAAAGTCGGGATTCTTCTGGGGATTCGATCCACGACGCTGAAGGACGACAAGCGCGAGGCCGTTGAGGTCTACATCAACCGGGACCAGGCAGGAGTG
>NZ_JADIZJ010000020.1 GCF_016704835.1 Sphingopyxis sp.
GCCAACCTCCCGGCGAGACCGGGAGGGGCGGGTGAGGTCGACCGGTGGAGATCAAAGACCATTGGGGAGACCAACTCCAGTCGGCCGGTTCACGTGCTAGTTGCCGATCGCAACTTCGACGTCGTAGTCGAAGCGGTGCGTGCCTGTGCGCTGGCGCTCCTTGAACGTCGGCCACGTCTGGCTGGCGACGCAGCGGAGCCCCTTCGGCGTGATCTCGACCGCGCCGTCGCACGGCACCTCCGGCTCCTTGCCGGTGGCATCGCGCATGCCCTTCGCGAACTCCTCGGCGACGAGGCCGTCGATGTTCATGCGAATGAGGCCAGCCCGTTCGAGCGCGAACCCGCGACGCATGAGCACGTCCTTGAGCTCGAGGACCGCCCGCCAGGCCTCCGGGTTGAACTTCTGCATGAGGTCGTTGGCGAAGGCCTCCTCGTGCTTCAGGCCGTCGAGGCGACCGGCCTTCTCAGCGTCGGTGTAGCTCGGGTTCTTCGTGATCCGCTCGCGCTCCTCGTTGAAGTCGCGCTGGTCGGTCGCCCCACCACGGGTGGGGTTGTTGCCGATCTGCTCGCCGAAGATCCCGAGCATCTTCTTGGCGAGCGCGAGCAGCATGAGGACGCAGTGCGAGTAGCTGTACTCGTAGACCCGCGCCTTCTCGTCGTCGTAGGCGCAGCCCGCGGCCTCCTTCAGGATCGCCCGATCGATCTCCTTGATGTCGGGCTGGTACGGCTTGACGACGACGCCCATTAGGCCGCCGCTCCGGCCGACTCCTGCAGCTCCTTGTTGCGGTTGTGGACGACGCCCTCGTCGTGCGTCATGTCGAGGTTGTAGCGGAGCCGGCGGACCGAGGCGATCCCCTCGAGAAGCTCCTTCTCCATGTCGGCGACGGACTCGATCGTCGCCTCGAGCCAGTCCATGTCGTACGTGTCGATCTCGCCGTTGTCGTCGTAGGTGATCGCGCCGAAGCCGTCCTCGCCGGCCTGGATCGCGGCGACGAGCGACGAGATCGCCTCGGCCTTCATGCCGAGACGGGCGACGAGGAGCTGGAAGCGACGCTCGCCGATCTTCTCGTTCTGGAGAAGGGCGTAGCCGTCGACGAACTCGAGCTTGGAGGCGGGGGTGGTCATGATCTGGGAATCTCCTGTGGGTGGATGGTGGTTGACTAGGACGCCGACGCGACGGCCATGAGGCGGTTGAGCCAGTCCGCGCCGGCCGGGCTACGGACCCGGCTGGCGAACTCACCGACGATCGAGGCGTACGGACCGCCGGAGTGAGCCAGGTTGGTCAGGGCCTCGTCCAGGGCCGGGAGGCCGCGGATCTTCGCGAGGAGCAGCGCCTGGGTGCTCGACTCCTTGAACCGCTCGATGAGCACGATCGTCGTGTCCTCGGGGTTCTCGTTCTTGTCGATCGCAGTGGTCATGAGCCGCGCGAGCTGGCCCCACGTCTCCTTCGACGGCTGTCCCTTGTCGTCGAGCACCTCGTGGAACGGCTGCTCTACTGACGTGGCCGCCGGCTGCTCCTGGCGCGTCGGCATGCCCTCGACGTAGACCGGAGCCTTCGTCGGCGCGGCCGCGCGCTGGGGGATCTCCTCGCTCGGCCCCTCGGCCTTCACGATCGGACGGGGCGCCGGGACGGACGCCATCGGCACGTTGTAGGGCATCTTGCCCTCCTGGACGACGCCGACCACACCAGCGCCAGGCGGCACGACCGGAGGACGGGGAGCCTGGGGCGGGCGAGGAGCCTGCGGCGCCTGAGGCCTCACCTGTCCCTGCTGCGCAGGACGGAACTGCTGCTGGGGCTGCTGCTGCGCCGGGCGGAACTGCTGCTGCTGGGGCTGCTGCTGCGCCGGGCGGAACTGCTGCGCAGGACGCTGAGTCTGTCCCTGCTGCTGGTGCTGCTGGGGCGCCTGCTGGCGAACCGTGGGCGCCTGCGTCGGCTGGGGCTGCGGGGCCTTCGGCGCCGAAGCGCGCTTACCCTGGCGCTCCTTCAGGTTCGCGAGCTTGAGCTTGGCCAGCTCCTCCTTCGCCTCCTGGCCAGCCGCGTACTGGAGCAGCACGCCGCCGATCGGCTGGATCAGGTCCTTGACGCCGCTGATGATGTCCTTGGCCATGGTGTTCGGCGGCGGAGGCGGCGGCCCGATCTCCTTGCCGTCCGAGTTCGTGACGCGCATGCCGAGCTTCTCGAACTTCTCCTTGTTCTCGAGGAGCACATCGAGCGGGTCCTTCGGCTCGGGCAGCGGCTCGCGGTCACGGTCGTCGTCCTCGTCGTCGTCACGACCACGGGCAGGGCCGTTCTGCAGCTCGGCGAGACCACGAGCCATCTCGAAGACGTCCTTCGTGAAGGCCATGGGGTCCGGAGCCTTGTTGTTCTTGCCGCCGAGCTCCTTCGCGATGAGGGTGGAGACCTGGTCCAGGGTGATCCCCTGCTGAGGGGGCGGGATCAGGTCCTTGGCCATGGCCGTGACCTTCGACATGAGCTCGATCGGCTCGAGCTCCTTCTTCGCTGCCGGCTGCTTCGGCATCATCTTCTCGAACACGCCCGCCATGGCCTCCATCTGCTTCAGCGGGTCGACCGGAGCCGGGCGGTTCTGGAACGCCTGAAGCACGGGGGCGAGCAGGGGCGTGAGGGCCGAGACCACGGCCACGACCGTGTCTTCGGCCCTGCGCGGCGGCTCCGCCGGCGCGACGCTCCGCGTCGCCAACTCGGAGAACCGCTTCTCGAGGTTGGCCTGCAGGGCGTCCACCGACTTCTGGTGCTCGACCTGCTTGGTCTTGATGTCCTCGCGGAGCTCGTTGACCTGCCGCTCCGCAGCGCGCTTGTCAGCCTCGTTCTGACGCCGGAGATCCTCGACCTCCCGCTCGTGCTTGGCCTTGAGCTCGGCGACGGCGGCCTCACGCTCCTGCTTGGCCTTGAGCTCGGCTTCGCGACGCTCTGCGGCAGCCTTGGCGCGCTCCGCCTCCTCCAGGCGCCGGATCATGTCCGGGGAAGCCTCCTGGGTCGGCTTCGCCTTCTCGGGCGCCTCGACCGTGCCGTCTGCGGACACGCGCCGCAGCTCTGCGGTGAGCTTGCTCTGCTCGATCTCGAGCTTCGTCAGCTCCAGACGGAGCTTGGCATCCTTGATCGGGTCCTCGCTCGACAGGGTCTTGTCGAGCTCCCGCTCCTTGCTGGCGACGACCGGGACGGACGACACCTCGGAGCGGGCCTCGGGGCCCTTCCAGCCGTGGTCGCGGGCGATCTCCTCTGTCACGTCGATCGCGAGAGGCTCGTCCTCGTTGATCGGCCGGCCGTCGTTCGAGTAGAAGACGCCGATGTACTCCGCAGGGCCGCGACCGGCGAGCTCATTGAGGGCCCGCGCGCGCCAGTCCTCGTCTCCACGGATCCCCAGATCCGCGACGCTGGACATGATCGTCGCCCCACTCGAGGTCTTCTTCTTCTGGCGGATCCGGAGCTTGCCCTTGATCACTTCGCTCTCCTTCACGTCTCCCATGAGGGAGGCGCGAAGGGCGACAAGGTCGGCGGGGCCCGTGCTCATTGAGCTCGGCTCCTCGTCCTGGACGGGGGTCGGAGGCGGGGGAGGAGTCCGCATCGACGACGGGAGGGGCTTGTTGGAGCGGAACTGCGCCCCGCGCCCACGACGCGACGCGGCCTGGGCAACGAGTTGTTCGTGTTCATCGTCGGCCTGATCGGCAGCGGTCTCGTCCTGGTCTCCCGCGTCCGTCGCCTCGTCGGCGTGGTCCTGCTCCTCCTCGTCGGGCGGGGCGAAGTAGCCGTCGTTGTCCGGGGCTGCAGGCTGCGTCCGCTGCCGATGCTTGCTCATGAGGCCTCTCCTGTCTTGTTCGTCTTGGTGATCCGCGCTGCCATGCGCAGGAGGAGCGCGTCCCCCCACTTGTCGACCACGACCTTCAGGCAGAAGCAGACGAGCTTGAAGTTGGTCTTCGACCACGGTTCGCTGGGGTTCGGGCGAGCGATCGCGGCCGCGTCGGGATAGAAGCGCCTGTCGATCTGGAGCGCGACGCCCGAGAGCGCGCACTTCCCGTTCTGCGCCTCCCACTGGTCGATCAGGTCCTGGATCGAGAGGGGCGGCACGTCGTTCTTGCCGAACTGGACGTCGATCAGGCGCTGGAGACGGTCCGCGATCACCTCGATCTGGACGGTCTTGGCCTTCGACGGCGGCGTGATCTTCGCGGCCGCTCCCTTGCGCTGCGTGGCGATCACGTTGCCCGGGACGAACCCGCGACGACGATCGATCCGCTCGAAGTAGCAGGTCGCGCCCATGTCGGGCAGCGTGAAGATCAGATCGCGCACGTCCTTCAGCCGGAGCTTGAACTCGATCTTGTAGTGGCGAGCGCGGCGGCGGATCCGACCATACCGACGGCGGGCCATGGCCATGATCTGGCCGTGGTTGTCGTAGTAGCGCGAACGACCGCTGGCTTGCTCGCCACAAGCGCACTTGCAGAGCTTGTCTGCGCGCTTGTGATGTGCTGCTGTGGTCAAAGTCGCCTGCATCACAACCTTGTTTCGTCGACCATCTCGATGCCATTCCGGACGATCGTTGAATTGTTCTACCCGGTCCGGATCTGTCCTGTCTACGGACATGCAGAACATTCTTGCTGTTCCAAAGAACCCTTTTGACCACATCCACTTGTGCGTCTAGCCTGCCTTGACCCAGGAGGAGCTTCCGTTTGGCAACGACGACCACCAACGACGCCGCGCTGGACCAAGTCCGCCGCCGTCTCTCCGCGCTTCGCGCGCGGAGCCAGGGTGCTGGTCGTCCGTTCGACACGAGGATCCAGCTCGCTGGATCCGGTGACGAGATCACCGCTGGAACCATCCAGGAAATGTCCCGGCTTGCCATTGACGGCAGCCGCGACCCACTCGTGCGCCTGATGGCGATCGACATCCTCGACGGCGTTCAGGGGCGAGATCACGACGCCGTCGCGCGGCGCTTCTTCTCGTGGATGCAGGACCAGGGGTCCGGAGAGCGCTCCGGCGTCAAGTTCGTGAACGACCCCTTCCGGACTGAGCAGGTCCGCTGCCCGTGGTGGACGCTCGTGGTCGAGGGCTGCGGCGACTGCAACTCGGCCTTCGCGACCACGGTCGCCGCGCTGCTCCTCAGCGTCGGCGTCCCCTGCTTCTTCCGCACGGTGGCAGCCGACCCCGGTCGGCCCAGCTCGTTCAGCCACGTCTACACCGTCGCGAACATCCGTGGTGTCGAGCTCCCGCTGGACTCGAGCGTGGCCTTCTCCATGCCCGGCTCGGAGCCGACGCAGATCACCCGCCAGAAGGACTGGCCCATTCGTCACTACGA
>NZ_JADIZJ010000021.1 GCF_016704835.1 Sphingopyxis sp.
GCGTCCGGTCAAAATTTAGGGTGAACGGACGATAACCACCGTTGCTACCGTCCCATCAAACGCGACTGACGTGGTAGAATATGTGGGAGAAAGGGATTCCACTTGAATATTTATCAAATTAATTCAACTAGAAGTATGAATATCTAGGCAGACACCCTGTCCGCCAAGTTCTAATCCCACATTCTCCCGATCCGTTTTTCACATCGCAGCTTTGCTGCGGGTTTGAGAAGCGATTCGGGTCCCTGTGTGTCCCACAGGATCCAGTCCGACATTTTTGCCAATGTGGGACTAAATTTTATGATTACACCTGAAAAGCACTTCGAACGGGGCTGCGAAGCCCAAGGGAAAGTCGAGCCGTGTAAGCTATGGCGACGGCCTTATGCGGCTCGATCGACCGGGAGGGGCGAGCAGCTGGGTTTGCCGAGTCCAGAAGCACGGCAACCGCCGGGACTTCGGCTTGGGGAGCTGCCAGAAAGTCAGCTTGGCGCAAGCACGGGAGCTGGCGCGCGATATTCGTAGCCAGATCGAATTGGGCATCGACCCCCAATTCGAGCGACATAAGCGGCAGGCGGTGCCGAATTTCAAAGAAGCGGCAGCGCGAGTTTACGAAGTCCATTCGAAGACGTGGCGCAACGGCAAGCACCACGCACAATGGACGCGGACGCTGGAATTATATGCCTTCCCGCACATCGGGAAGTTCCGGGTCGATCAGATCACCGGTCCGATGATCCGAGATTTGCTTGAGGAAATCTGGCTCGACAAGCCCGAAACAGCGCGCCGCGTCCGCCAGCGCGTCGGCGCCGTTCTCGATTGGGCCTACGCGTCGGGCTATCGCGACACCGAGGCTCCCATGCGGGCGATCACTAAGGGATTGCCCCGCCAGCCGCGCCGCGACAATCATTTTGCCGCGATGCCCTACGAGGATGTGCCTGCGTTCGTTCAGACGCTGCGCGAGCGAGAATCTTTCAGTCGGTTGGCGCTGGAGTTTGCCATTTTCACGGCGGCACGATCGGGCGAGGTGCGCGGCGCGACATGGGATGAGTTTGACCTCGAAAAGGGTCTGTGGACGCTTTCTAAGGACCGCATGAAGGCATTCCGCGAGCATGTCGTCCCCCTCTCCCGCCGCCCACTCCGCATCGTTCAGCGCTGCGCGCGGCTTCGCATTGCGGGTTGCGAGTTGGTATTCCCCGGCATCCGCAGAAACCGCCCCCTGTCCGATATGACGCTTTCGAAGCTGGTCAAGGAGTTGGGTGAGCCGTTCACCGCGCATGGGTTCCGCTCGTCGTTCCGTGATTGGGTGAGCGAAGAAACTGACCATCAGAGCGACGTAGCCGAAGCTGCCCTCGCCCACACCGTCGCGAACAAGACCGAGGCTGCCTACCGGCGCGGCAATTTGCTCGAAAAGCGCCGTGTGATGATGGAGGATTGGGCAAATTTCTGTGAAGGGAAGAAGCGGTGAACCGGATTCCCCGCGCGAGGCGCCGCCTGCTACGCCTCTACGAGCGCGCCATTGATCGGCTGGACGAGTTCGACCGGCGCGTCTTTCTTGGTCACCGTGTCGAGGAGCTGAGTTATCGCCAGCTTGCCGAGCGGCACGGCGTCAGCGTTCACGAGATCGAACAGGCGATGATCCGAAGCCTACGCGTGATCGCGCAAACGGTCGATAGAAAGAACCGCAGCCGGTGGCAATTCTGGCGGCGGTGACACCGCTTCGACCTTGCCAATCTGCCATCGTCTCGACAGGGTGCCGCCAACATGAAAACCGACCTCGATCATCTTCCGACGAACAAGCAGCGCGAACTCGAACGCGTGAAGCAGATCATCTTCGCGGAGTTCGAAGACGCGCTCGCCCTCGGCACCATGAGCTGGAAGAAGAAGGGTCGGATCGACAAGATCATTCTGTACGGCAGCTACGCGCGCGGCGGCTGGGTCGATGAGCCGCACACCGCCAAGGGTTATCGGTCAGACTTCGACCTTCTCATCATCGTCAATGACAAGCGGCTCACCGAGAAAGTCGATTTCTGGCTCAAGTTGGACGACCGGCTCATCCGTGAACTGGCGATCGACAAGACGCTCCATACGCCGGTCAACTTCATCGTTCACACTCTGCAGGAGGTGAACGACGGGCTGGCGCATGGGCGTTATTTCTTCATGGACGTCGCCAAGGACGGAATCGCGCTGCACTCCTTTGACGACAAGCCGCTACATACGCCGAAACCGAAAACGCCAGAACAGGCGCTCGCGATGGCGAAGGAATACTACGAAGAATGGTATCCCACTGCCGGGCAATTTCACGGCTCGGCGCTGCATTCGATATCGCAAGGGTGGCTTAAGAAAGCTGCCTTCGACATGCATCAGGCAGCTGAGCGGCTGTACCACTGCGTTCTGCTCGTTTGCACATTCTACACTCCCCACGTCCATAACCTAGCCTTCCTGCGCACCCAGGCCGAGCGGATAGACATGCGCCTCGTGGACGCTTGGCCGCGCGAGCGTCGCGAGGATCGGGCGCGGTTCGAGAAGCTGAAAGAGGCTTATGTTAAAGCTCGCTATTCGAAGCATTACCGCGTCACCGAGCATGAGCTGACTTGGCTCGGCGGCTGCGTCGAGGAACTTGGCCGCGCCGTCCACGCGATCTGCTCCGCGCGGATGGCCGAACTTGAAGCGAGAGCCTCGGTTAGGCTATGATCTCTACGGTCTGAAACCTGCCCCCTCGTTTCTCTCGATCTGGCGATGCGCGGGGCACCGCGACGGGCGAAGATGAGCATTACCGTTTCGCTATAGCACTCTAGTCCGGCGCAACGCGCTTCACATAGCCGTATCAGGGTTCATCTGATTTTCGAAAAAGCTGCCATCGGGGTCACCACTCTGTTCGATAAGGCGATCCCTCTGCGATATGCTCGACAAATCGCTTTCAAGCGCGAAAGCGAACTTGAAGAAATTCCCAAACATCCCGTGTGACAGTTCGAGCCTGTCAAAGCATCCTTTGTGTTCATGGTAAATATGTGTGAACCTAAATCCGCCGATACGAGGAAATTCAGGATCCACTGATTGAAGTGTAATGCTGATATTTGAGATCATCTTCTCGGTGTCATAGGGATATCTCACCACCCGATCCATCGCGACCTTCATTTCCGACAGCGGCCTAGCGGAAAATACGTTCGTGTTGAACATAGTCTCGTCGTTGTACTGGAGGACGATCCCGTGAATGTCGCTCGCCGGGACGACTATATACCTGAACCCTCCTAAGCGGCTCGCAACCTCGGGATATCTAGTGGAATCGAACGAGTCAGCCACCTTCCAATCAGCGTTAAGGCGCAGCCTGTCTTCGTCAGAAATTAAGGCCCAGTCGTGGAAGTTTGATACCTCCAGCTGCTGTCCGAATGTCTCGCGAGCAGCTTTAGGGGCATACGGGAACAGCCTATCTAGAAACCGCCCCATGATGACGACGCCGTCTGCTGTGGCTATGGCAAAGCGGTCCGTATAGTCGCTAATAAGCACGTTGGATGTCGGCAAGAAATGCCCGAACTCATTGGAGAGGTTCTGCCTGAACTCAGCCAGTTTGTTGCCGCGGATCGTGCGACAGAGATTGACTAGATTTTCAGGGTCAGCTTGCTCGGGTTTCTTCGATAGTTCGCGTCGGAGATCGATCAGAAGATCCTGTGCGGACTTAGGTTGATGTTTTAAACCCAAGAGGCGCGTCAGCATGTATTCCCCTCTCTGGCCTCAACCTCGATTGTACGGTCGATATCAGTTCGATGGATATGTTCAATATGCTGGGCCTGAGAAAGTTGGATGGGGCCGCTCCCAATCTGACCTTCCCAATCTATGCGCTGTCAATCGGCGTGCAAACGGGACCCCCTATCGGCGCGCAAAAGGGACCCCCTTTCAAGATGGCGCAAGGTTGATCGGACACGCGCCGTTGCGCTGCGCGCGGCGTAGGGAGGGCGGAGCCCGACCGGAGGCGCGCGCAGCGCAAAGCATCTCTTATTCGGAAGTCAGCGGGGGCGATCAGCTGCGGTTTTTAAAGCGCCAGCTGTCATTGCCGGTCTCGACGATATCGCAATGATGAGTGACACGATCGAGGAGCGCGGTGGTCATCTTGGGATCGCCGAACACCGTTGGCCACTCCCCGAACGCGAGGTTGGTGGTGATGATAACGCTGGTCTGCTCGTAGAGCTTGCTGACCAGATGGAACAGCAGTTGGCCGCCTGAGCGGGCGAACGGCAGATATCCCAGTTCGTCGAGCACGATCAGGTCGAGGCGGGATAGCTGGGCGGCGAGAGCGCCGCTCTTGCCGATTCTGGCCTCCTCTTCGAGGCGGGTCACCAGATCGACGGTGTTGAAGTAGCGGCCTCGCGCACCCGAGCGAACGACATTGGCGGCGATGGCGATGGCAAGGTGGGTTTTGCCGGTGCCCGTGCCGCCGACCAGGACGATGTTGCGCCGAGCGGGCAGGAACGCGCCGCTGTGAAGCGAACGCACCAGGCCTTCATTGATCGGTGTGCCCTCGAACCGGAACGCATCGATATCCTTCACGACCGGCAGCCTGGCGGCCGCCATCCGGTATCGGATCGAGGCAGCATGGCGATGTGTTGCTTCCGCGCGCAGAAGGTCGGTCAGTATCTCCATCGTGGTGCGCTGGCGCTGAAGGCCGGTGGTGACCGCATCGTCGAACGCGCCCGCCATGCCCTTGAGCCCAAGCCCGCGCATCGCCTCGATCATGTCATGCCGCTGCATCGAAGGTCCTCAGCTGGTCGTAACGGGCGCAGTCGGCGATCGGCGGATGGCGCAAGGCGCTGTCCTCGGAGGTGATGATGGTGAGCGGTCGCGGCGGTTCGCGCCGCCGCGCCAGGATGTTGAGGATCAGGTCGTCGCTCGCCGTGCCGGTCGCCAACGCCTCGCGCACGGCCGCTTCGACCGGCTCCAGGCCATCGGTCAGCACGGCCGACAGCACGCGGACGAACCGGCGGTCGGCATCGTCGCCATTGCCAAGCTTGCGGCGCAGGCGCGCCAGCGCCGGCGGCAGATCCCAGTCCTGGAAGGGCGCACCGTTCCGCAGCGCGCCGGGCTTGCGGGCCAGCACCGGCAGATAATGCCAAGGGTCATAGATCGTGCGGTTGCGCCCGAAGTAGCGGGGATGCTCGGCGACAACCTCCTCGCCGCAGCGTACGACGATGCGGTCGGCATAGGCCCGGACCTGCACCGTCCGCCGCGCCAGCGTCGAGAGAACC
Organism: Sphingopyxis sp.; assembly: GCF_016704835.1. Classification (GTDB taxonomy): domain Bacteria; phylum Pseudomonadota; class Alphaproteobacteria; order Sphingomonadales; family Sphingomonadaceae; genus Sphingopyxis. Next base: position 5,232 of record NZ_JADIZJ010000021.1, read on the forward strand.
GAGTAGCGGTTGCGATCGAAGCTGATCAGGCAGGTGCCAGTCACCGCATGCTCGCTCTCGTTAAAGCCGTCGAACGGTCCAAGCATCGGCTGCAGCGCGGATCGCTCGATCTCCAGCGCCTGCGCCACGGTCAGCTCGCCCTGTTCCGGGTGTGCCTGTCGTTCCGCCCAGCGCTGGCACTCGGCCTCCAGCCAGCCATTGAGCTCGTCGAGACTGGCGAACCGCAACCGGGGTTGGAAGAAGCGGCCCCGGATCGTCTGCACCTGGTTCTCGACCTGGCCCTTCTTCCCATCCCGCCGCCGGCGAGCAGGCGGTCGGCTCGATCATATAATGGTCGGTCATGATCAAGAAGCGCCGGTTGAAGACCCGCTCCTTGCCGGTGAACACGCTCGTCACCGCCGTCTTCATATTGTCGTAGATGCCGCGGCCCGGCACGCCGCCGAAGAAGGCAAAGCCGCGCGCATGCGCGTCGAACAGCATCTCCTGGCTCTCGCGTGGATACGCCCGGACATAGACCGCCCGCGATGCACACAGCCGCATATGCGCAACCTTCACGCGCATCGGCTTGCCGGCGATCTCCACGTCCTCATGGCTCCAGTCGAACTGATAGGCCTCGCCCGGCTTGAACGTCAGCGGGATGAAGGCGGTAACACCATCGCCGGCATCCTTGCGTCGGTCGGCCTTCCAGCGCGCCGTGTATCGGCGCACAGCATCGTAGGAGCCCTCAAAACCTTCGCGCACCAGCAGGTCATGGATCCGCGTCATCCGCAGCCGCTCACGCCTGCCGCGCACCTCGTTCTCTTCCAGCAACGTATCGAGCCGAGCCTGGAACGGCCCGATCCGCGGCAGCGGCTGAACCTTGCGCTGATAGTCGAATGCGCCTTCCGGCGCCCGGATCGCTTTGCGGATCACCTTCCGCGACACACGCAAATCCCGCGCGATCGCCTTGATCGCCTTGCCACCGGCATACTCGCGCCGAATCCGAACCACCGTCTCCAAAACCAACATCCCGATCTCGCCGCCTGATTATCCAGCCGGCTGCTTAAACCATCGAAATGAGGGGTCCCTTTTAGACGCCGATCACCCCGCTAACGGGGTCCTTTTTGCACGCCGATCCACACTATGCGCCAAGCCAAGTACCTCCCAATCCAGTGAGTGCGGCAACGACTGTTGCGAGAATTGCGCTGTCGATCATTCTTCTGGTGCCACTCTGCCGCTCTTCAGCCAGCCAAGGTAGGACCGTCCAACGGCAGCGATCCTTCTCCACAGGCCCGCTATCAGAAGCAGGAGACCGGCGGGTAAGATACCTTCCCTGAAGAAGCTGGAAAAAGCTTGCCGTTCCAGAATGCGCTTGTTCCACCAGCTTGTGCGATCGTTGACGTATTTTTCGGCGTCATCAATGGATTCTCGGCAGTCGCCCACTTCTTTGATTGTCGGATTGCGCCACTGCGCGTTTTCGTCGGCGGTCGGATCGTACTTGGAATAATCGCACTTCTCATACCGCTCCGGATCGTCGCGATACGCTGCAATGGCGTCCTGCGCTGCATTGTAGCGGCCGACAGACTGGTATCCTGTGTACGCCAGCCACAGAGCAACGACGCTCAGCGCTAACCGAAAGCCGATTGTGTTGGTTTGGAAAATCATCGCCTGTTGCCCCTCATCAACGGCAAGTCTGACAAGCTAGCTTCAATTCCAATTGAGTTCAAACTCATCGGAAATTCGTTGCTACCATACCGTAAATTCCTGAAATCATATAATAATATTGCGAATGCATGGCATCGCTTGGCAGAGCCATACGAAAGTATCACGGTAAAACAGCCACATACGCGCCCGAAGCTGGCACGGCTTTTATCTTGCCTTCTTATTTGGCTCCCGTTTTCTGCAAGATTTCGCCATCTCGATCTCTCCTCAATACCAGTAATTGCCGTTGATCCCGAATGGGCGCACGGCAGAACACGACCAATTGCGGACATTGGATCTGGCGGCATTCCATTCCGCTAAAGTTTGGCGGGAGGGATGCTGTGAAGCGTCGAAAACCGAAGATCAGCATGAAAGATGCTGCACCGACGAAGGGTCGCAGGGCTTGACGCGCGAACGAATGCCGTCAGTCGATTGGCCGACGTAGATAACGAGCGGGCGCAACATCAGCCGACATTGCGCTAAAGCTCAGTTCGCGCGCGTGATACAACATTGCACGCCCCCCTCCCACGGGTGGCGGTCAGTTTCGCGCTCAAATTTGTGCGTCCCAATCAACGTGATTGTGGAGCCGGGAGCGATAGGTGAGGTCGCCATAGGGAACTTATCAGCGAACTGACAGCGGTATGGCTGACTGGCTGTTGGCCCGGCACATTCTGCCCCACTCCCTTGTGGAAAATGCAACTGAGCACTGATGTCGGCAGTATACTCCAGACCGCCTCTATCATTCTTCTCATAGACCTTTTCATTGCGAAACTCGGCGCTGAGCAGGGTATAGGGTGTGTGTGAATATAAGCGGCTGAGGTGGCTAGTAAACCCGTGCATTTTCTCTTCTTCTGGCGGTTGTTCTAATGTCAATCCAACAGAGGAAGCGATGCTATTTCCGCCGCCGCTTGGAACCGCCTGTGTTAGTACATACCCCACCAAGGCGACTGTGGCAGTGACGCTTACAATGTTTGCCAATTTTGTCATCGCCGTACTCCTGCGACAAAATTACCCAGTGACGCACATGCTTTGACTAAGATGACTAGCCCTGCCGCCACGGCAGGCATCAATAATTTGGCCTGAAACATAAAATGCCCCTCCGGTAGTTTTTTGAGAATGACGAAGCGCGCCACGTAGCCTCCCCCGTTACCGCCATAATATATGGAGCTCATATATCGCAAGAGCGTAGGCATAAGGAGTAATCTGCGAAGACGCCTGTTGGCATGGTGCGGAAAGAAGGTCCGGCGAAGCGCTCTGCCGACCGCGCCAGCTCCGCTTTTTCTTCGCCCGCGAAGCTACCTCGCAGTTTGCATTCTGCTCCGGCTCTCGTTTTTCACTGAGCCTAGCTTCGGGGGCCATGTTTACCCGGCGATATTCGCGCTCGCTGCCGCCGTTCCTTTCCAACCCGCTTGGCATAAATGGCAAACTGGAGAATTTTTTGCGGAGAAGTTGACGTCCGCTCTCCCCCCCTTTTCTGACACCCGCCAGTACCCTTCTGATACCCTGACTGTAACCGCGACGTTGCCGGGACGCGATGCTTCGCATCGGCCCCACATATTATAATCACACACCTTACGCACGGGTGCATAACGCTTTTCCGCCACTTTTCGAGGGTGCGATCCGACTACACCGCTGCCTCGGTGAATGCAAAGCGACGGTTTTCTGCGACGTTTCGAGGCTGCGCATCGTACTCTCGTCGGACGCAAATATGGCGGACGGAATCAGGCGCGAGCGCCAGATCAGCCGCTCGCGCTTGGGTGTCTCCAGCGGTGAAGTAAGGACCGGGAGGAAGACAATCAAAGTCCGATGGTCGAGACGCCACGCGGGCAGCGGAAGTGCTCTGCCGAGCGAATCAATGCGTTCAAACGCGTCCCCAGCAGATTGACTGCGTCCGATCAAACGGCGAGCCGACCTCAGTCGTAGAAACGGCTACTCTAGGCCACAAACGTCATGTGGAAAACGACGGCGCAATTTTAGATAATCGGACGCGGCGGAGTGGCTGCCCCTCTCTTTCCCGGCCATCCCGCCACCGCTGCCCCCAACCATCGGTGTCCCTATGTCTTCCCTGCCCTCTTCCCCGCCGCCTTCGTCGCCGTTGGCTATCGAGCCAATCAGTATGCGCATTCCAGATGCCTGCCGGTTTACCGGTATCAGCCGCAGTACGCTTTATCTGCTGATCGCGAGGGGCGAGGTCGAAATCGTCAAGCTGGGGGCCGCCACGCTCATCCTTACCGAAAGCTTGCGCGATTTGATCGAGCGGCAACGGGGCGGTCATCTTAGCCGAACTGCGATTTCAATCCAGAATCGGCCGGTCGAAAGTAGCCAAAGAGCCAATTTCGACCATCGACCGAGATCTCAGGATCGTCATCGCTCGGCAGCGCACAACAGATCGATGCCTTTGTTCGAAGAAGAGCAAATTTCTTTTCCGGATCCGAACCATCGACCCTTGACCGACTAACCGTGTTACCAGCCTGCGGACTGACAATCACGTTTACCTCATGTCCAGCGGAACGACGGCGGCCAGCGAAATAACTCTGATAGAATTCGGGAAACGCAATCCCAGCTTGGTTTGCGAAGCAAAGCTCGGGAGTGCGCCGGGCGTTTCACTGCTAACGGCCGCACCGTTTATGCAAAACCCGAAAAAATCCTTGCGGCGCTCGCGGATGCGGAGAAACATGGAGAACCGGCTAGGAACTGAGATTACCGGGATGCATTGATGATTTTCCGCCGTATGTTGGCGCCCAGGGCAAGGAAGAACATGGAAACCGACCAGCCTGCTCCCCCCGTCATCAATCGGCGTATTGCCCTACTGATTGACGCGGACAACGTATCACATGGCAAGATCGGTTCCATTGTTGCCGAGCTATCAAAATATGGCACCGCCAACATCCGGCGGGCCTACGGCGATTGGGCAAGCGCCAGGTTGAATGGCTGGAAGGACAAGGTCCACGAATTCGCCATCCGGCCGATCCAGCAGTTCAGCTATTCCTCGGGCAAGAATGCTACAGATATTGCCTTGGTTATCGATGCAATGGAATTGTTGTACACGCAGGATCTCGACGCATTTTGCATTGCCTCAAGTGACGCCGATTTCACGCCGCTGGTTATGCAGCTCAAGGCAAATGGGCACGAGGTCTATGGTTTTGGCGAGCGCAAGACCCCTGACCCCTTCGTGAATGCATGCACCACCTTTCTGTACCTAGACGGCCTTGAAAGTGGATCGGCGCCGGTAGCAGGTCCAGCAGACGCGCCTGTTTCCAAGCCGCAAGCGAAAGCTGGTGCCAAGACTGCCGCGACGGCGAAAGGTAGCGTTTCCGCCGCGACAGCTCTGCCCGCGAAGCCTCTCGCGCAAAACGCAAAGCTGGTCACCGTGCTACGCGGAGGCGTCGAGGCGGCAGCGCGCGAAGATGGCTGGGCATTGATGTCGGCGGCAGGTAGTGCGGCAAAACGCCAAGCCCCTATTGATCCGCGTAATTACGGAGTAAAAAATTTTCCTGCGCTATTCGAGGCGACCGGCCTGTTCGAGATTTTCAAGGTGGACGGCGGCCAGAGCTACATTGCTGACCGACGCAACAGGGACCGGTCAGCAACCCCAAACAGATGACCGACCCAGCCCTCAGCATCGTAGTTTGGAACGTGGAGTGGCAACTGCCACGCTCACGGAGCGCAGATGAGCTTCGGCGTCGGATTTACGCGGTAAACCCGGACATCATATGCTTGACCGAAGCCTACATAGGCTTTTTGCCAGATTTCGGGCATGTCGTCGCATCCTCGCCGGATTATGGTTATCCGATCAAGGAAGGGCGCAGGAAGGTTTTGCTTTGGAGCCGCGAACCGTGGCGAGACTTTGACGCGACCGGCGATGACGGCATGCCCCAAGGTCGCTTTGTCTCGGCGCGCACCGGAACGCCAATTGGCGAAATTGATTTCGTCGGCGTTTGCATTCCTTGGGCAGCCGCCCACGTATCAACCGGGCGGAAGGATCGTCAGCGTTGGGAGGATCATCTTCAATATCTCACCGGCCTCAACCGCATGCTCAGTGACCGTGATCGGCGAACGATAGTTGCCGGAGATTTTAACCAGAGAATACCGAGGCGCGATGCGCCGCACCTAGTAATATGAGGCCCTCAGTTCGGCGATTATGGACCGCTTCGCAGTTCCGACGAAGGGACAGATCGCCCCTCTTGGCGAGCTGGCAATCGATCACGTCGCACATAGCTCAGATTTGGTGAGCCTGTCAGTCACCGGCCTGTCGAATCTTCTCGAAGGCAAGCCAAGGTTGACCGACCATTTCGGGCTGCACGTTAATCTACTTGCTACCCCGTCGTCATGATTTCGCAAGGCGAGTTGCTGTCCAGGATCGCGCTCGACCTATTCCGGTGCTGAACGAGAATATCGACATTTCGGAAACTCCGAGCAGCCACTGAAGCGACCGAACTTCCCGCTGCGCTCCACTATGTGGCCTACACAGCCATTTGTCGGGCATGGCTCCACGCCAACCCGGCTATCAAAAAGCGACGGTTGCTTGGTTAGCTGCCGTCCATCCCGCCTTTTCGCGCGGTATTGGTGCTTTTTGAACTCCCATGGGTGAATATTGTCGTTCCACGCCCAGATACCTCGACGGCTTCGCTGAGCGTCGGCGAGCGCCTTAAAATAGCGCTCGTCGGGTTCGTAACGATCAAGTACCCAAGCCCAACCATTGAGGACCATTTCAAGCTCGATGTTCCTGCATAGGTAGGTCTCGTCACTTCGCAGTCCTGTAGGGCCGCGTAACGACAACAAACCGCCGACACCGGAATTCACCTGCCTTAGGTAAGGAGTAGCAACAACGCGACGATGTCGATCAACGACGCGGCCCGTGTCCATTTTCGTCAGAATGGCCAGATCAAGCCATTGTCCTCCTACGATCCGCTCCAAAAAATCCTTCGCGTCCTGCCCGCCCGGTTGCGCCATCTCGGGCGCATCGATGAAGCCAAAGCGAACTGTAAACTCCATTTCGATGCCATGCCGGGGATCGGAAATGCGAGTCAGAAAACCGTCTCCGTCGAACACCCTGAGAACGGGTACCCGCAGGGTTTCGCATTCCGGTTCCTCGGGTACGATCAGCATATTGCACCCCTCTCACAGCAGGCTCACAAAAACATCAATCCATGCGACGCTTTGCTACCGGCACCCAGAGAAAACGAAATCGGCCTCCTCGGCAATCAAGATCGGAGTAATCCCGCCACACCAATGGATAGCTTCCGTGAATTTCGAGCACTGACTCACGGCCTTTCGTTGTACCGGCCCCTGCGGTCGCTCCCCACCCTAATGTTCCACCCAACTGGCGCTGGTCGGCGAGGTCGAAAGCAGCATCAACGGTGTCATTGCGTCGTCTCGGCTGCCAGTAAGCGGGATCGTTGCTCAGAACGAGGACCGCGGCGCCATGACCGGTGCGCTCGGCATATCGCTCCATTCGAAGAATATCCTTGCAGACGTCATAGCGGCGAATGTCATGCGCGCCCTGATGACGCAGGATCGTCACCTCGTCATCGATCGTTGCTGTCATTCCCTTGCAGAGGTATTTGAGTTCGAGCGCGTGCCGATGCTCGCCGATCAGTAGGATGTCGATTGCGCCGCGCATTCCTGAGCCGAGCGGTTGTTCAAGGCGCACGCCGAGGTCGGGATCGGCGCGGCGCAGCTCGTAGGCAAGTTCGTGCTGGAAATCCGCCTCGGAACAGAACACCGGGCGGCGCGCGGAAAGTCGGGACATGACCATATCTATTTCGACCATCATGTCATCTTTTCTGCAACCGCGATCATGTCTCGCCATTCAGTGCTATCTACGGGGAAGGTCCACTCCTGAGGTTTGCGGTACCAAGGAATCGAGACCCGCAGCCGCTGGCGGTAGCTCTTGGGATTGAGGCCGTAGCGGGCAGCTATCGCTACTGCCGTATCGATATCCGCTCCGGCCCACTGGCGCGCCGAATGCAGCGACTGCCGGGTGGCGCTGGCGGCATCGTCCGCTACAACAAAAGCCATTTTTGGACGCCTTCGTTCATGGGCGAGGTTGTCGCTGAACGTCACTACTCCTCGCTCCTGCAATTGCGCCATAACGCTTGCCCGCGCCCGCGAAATCCGGCGATGCTGTTCGGTCTGCACACATTTTTTGAGATTCAGCGGCGGGGCATATCTGCCTACCAGCTCTGTCTCTCGAGCGTCCGGATGCGTGCAAACCTCAATGGCCAGGTCGAGATTGTCGTGCATCCATCTGCTCAGCCTTGCCTCGGACGGCCCGTCCAGCCCCCATGTGTCGGCGGAATTCGGCTTGATAATGAGCACTGGAGCCAGACCCAGCTCATCCATCAGCAGGACGGCAAGGCTCTTGCGAGGAGAGTGATTGCGCGTCCGCGCATCGAAGTGGCAGCGACCACTCAAACCCTTCCGATTGGCGGCAAGGCCGATGTAGAGTAGCCCCTGCTCTCCCGGCTCAACGCCCGGGAGAGTCGAGTCTTCGCGAAGGAAAAGGGCATACACGCCCGCTTCGTGTCCAAGAATGAAGTCCGACCGGGGGCAGCGTCGCCATTCTAGCAGTGATTGTTTCATGTAACCTCCTGCCTGACTCGACTCAGACAGCCTTAGCTTTACAATCGCTATAAATTGCGCGCGAACGATCCAAGGGCAACAGAATAACGAAATTTAGTAAGCTCGCCGAATATTGCGAACATCAAAGCCTTCGTGAATTCGAACTTCCGTTCTACAAGATCGAGGCTATCATAGAAACCAAGTTGCCGGATAGTGCTTTAAGACCTCAGTATTGGGCAAATGTCGTCGATGGCAAGGGGCCGGTCTGCACGGCAATGCGCGGCACGCCCTATCAGACTTTTCTTGTCTCAGGTTCCAAGCGTGTGCGGTTCGAACGGAAATTCTGATTGTGCGACAGCAATCGCGCCGGCGCGTGGAACAATTTATAGCGGTGATTTATGCTTAGGATCGAACGGGGTCTGATCGGCGCGCTGGTAGGACTGATAGTGCTAGGCGCCAGCCCTAATAGCGAAGAAAAAAGCAAACACGATCAACGGACTATTGGCGAAGTCAATGGCACTCTCCGGTCGTCTGCCAACCCACCTGCTAACATCACTCTTGATCGCGAAAAGCCCTGCAATGCTGGCAATGAGGATCGATCCACCGATTTGTGCGCTCAATGGAAGGCTGCCGATGCCGCAAGCGATAGCGCCGATGCGGCTTGGTTGTTCGGCGGTGTCGGGTCGATTATTGGGGCGCTGACTCTTCTCGCCGCCAGCGCAGCGGCTCTTTTTGCAAAAAGAGCCGCTGACCATACTAAGTCGGCCGCTCATCACGCGGAGACAAGCAATACACTCAACACGATTTCTGCCGAACGACAGGACAGAGCCTACTTGGCTGTAGATCCCGGGGGAATCAATCGAACCAAGAGCAACCGCGCGGTGGGCGACATCGTTATTCGCAACGTCGGCAAAATTCCGGCTAAGAATGTCATGTCTTTCGTTCGCCTTAAAACAATGAGAAGCACGAACGTAGGGGCGCTCGACTGGCCGAGCGATGGGGTAATTGCTGACCGCACGATACAACCGGGCGGCGAGATGCGTAGGAGCTCAACCGGAACAACCGCTATTAAAAACATCGATGATCCGGCGGTGCACATCTTTGTGTGGGGCATAATTCGATACGATGACGGTTTTGGGAGACCACGATTCACCCGGTTCTGCCATCGCTACCCTGGGGCTTGGACCACGCGGATTGAAAGACCAAGAACTGACCTAACCAAGAGCCGCGCACGAAGTTTGCTTACGGCGATGCTCGAAAGCCCATATGCTGACGAGCTGATTCCGGCTCGCTTTGCACGCCATCAAAATGTGCATAACGACGCCGAATGATACGGGCTTGGTAGCACGCCCCGAAAAGGAACCCGAGAGCGAGACCTTTGCGGCAGAGTTATCGCGAACTTGGTGGTGCACGATGCCTGCGACATCTGCCCTTTGCACGCTAGAGAAGGTAGTTGCGGCTCCACCTCATCAGGAATCTTTGAGAGCGTTCCGGTGTCATCTTCACTACAAACCTCGCTTTCGGCGAAGTCATGTCCAAGAGCCAAGCGTCTTGTGAGCGCGTCATCGACGATAGCTTCTTACTCACCGCCGTCAAAGTCGAGCGACACCGACCTACTTACGGCCCCCATCCTTGCGTTGAGCACCACCCGACCTCCGCAGCCGACATTTGGTACCCAAAGCGCCAGAACAGCTACGCCTGCCTCGCTTGTTAAGACGCTGGTATATGTGCGGCGCGCGAGGATTTTGCCGTTTGCGCCGTTTGCTACCAACGTGATCGGGGTATCCACATTCTCCGCACCGGACGAGCGAACATCGATCGTGAATAATGCATCGTTGGCATTTTCTTGCGCGTCGCCCTCGCCAATGCACGTATTCCACAGCGTCACCGTCTTCGGAGGAGCTATGTTGCCTGACAGCCTGCCGGTCTCTTCATACCAAAGCCGGACTTGAGGGTTGGCGAGGGTAGGCGCCGCTACAGCGATTTGCCCTCCAAAGCCAAGCACGGACGCACCTAATACGATAAACGCTTTCAATCCACGTTTCATGCTCGCACCTCTAATCTGGATTCCCGATTTTTGTTAAATAAAAACCGACCTACCATCACTCGCCAAAATAATAACGATATTTTCCATTCCGCTCTGGTTTAACTTGAGCTAATGACCCTTGCCATTGACCAACCATCAAATCATTTGTCTCATACGAGTAGAGTAAAAGATTCGACTGAACTACCCCCCATTTTTCTATGAAGTTTGGGTAGTTGTTATAACCAATATCTGATCCGTTAAACACAGCCACGGAAGCGTTGTAATATTTTGACCCGTTGCCTTCGTAATTACGCGGCATTGCGCCGATAGTCATATCCACCAGCACGACAGCGAAGTCCTCGAATCGATCCCTGTTGAAATCACCGACAGCGTAATAGGGATGACTATTCGAATATTGTCCCCGGATTTCGCTGCTCACCCGGTCCCATTCCCAAAAATCTGATGTCTGCGCCAACCTGATTAGCGGATTGGCCTTTAGAAAGTTAGCAAGCGGGGAGACATGGCGCTCGTTCATGAACGCCATATCCGCCTTTGCGAGCGTAGGCTTGGGGACCGTGGCTTGCGAAGTGCTGCTGAGTGGTATCTGGTCGAGTTTGTTGGGGCATTCCCCTCTTGTCTGCCTCACCACCTTGCCTCGCTGGAACCAGCGTGCAGTCCCCGAACGATTGTTGGTGCTCTCGTAAACGCACACAAGGGCTGTTTGCCCATTTGCTCCCTGCGCCAGAACTATCGTATTGCTAAAAAAATCACGGCACAAATTGGTGCATTTGTTCCAAAGTAATAGCCGTCCACCTGACACCTCGGGAGGCAATGTTACCCCCACATCATCCCTGATCCTCGTCAACAGCCTTTGGTCGGGGACCGCTGCTCGAACAAGCTTCCATAGGTTCACATCACTCGAAACTGAGAAGGCCCGCCCAACCTCAGGATTTGTGTAGCTGGCGAAATCAACTTGTCCCGCCGTTGCCGGTGCGACAACAGGCGGACGCGGCGCAGGAGTTTGCGGCGGAGTTGAACCGCGCCAAGTTGGCGGCAACTTTGCATCCGCGCAGTGGAAATAGCGGAGACCGTCCCGTTCATACATGCTCTGGCTCAGAACGAGGAAACTAACCGAATATGTTTTGTTATCCTCCCATCCCTTCACATCAGCGACGAAAGGCTGAGATCCGTTCGCCCGAGCCGGGGCGACGGCACGAGGATAGGCGGCGTGTTTCCGACCACCCGAGAAGAACTGGCCGTTCCACCATTCAAGCGTTGCGTTTGATGCCTGCGCGCAGCGAGTGGGAAACGCGACATAGGCTCCCATGCGTAGCTGGGGCATTTGCGCGGGAGTGACCGGTGCGATCGGCCTTTGAGCCATGGCTGGTTCCCCGCCATTGTCATTCGCCGACCGAAGGTTGCCTTCCCATACATAGCCGAATGGCCCGAGCGGCGAATGAACTTCCATCGCTGCTAGCTCGACCTTCAACCAACGCGATTTTCCGTCATCCCCGGGCACCCAGCTTCCGGACATCAGGGACCCTGCCGTGCGCGTGGCGAGCACCTGAGAACCGCTTGTAGAGGCCTTGCTGCGAACATTCGCTGCTGCGGTGACCCATACCCTTGCCTCTTCACCCGAAGCGCCCGGATCCAGCACGGGCTGCGAAGGATTGAGCGCCTGCTTTCCGAAAGTCGCGACCTTGGGGTCAACCCAGTCCGCCAAAAACTCCGAAGAGCGGCGCTTATCTCCTTTCCCATATATATTGAGCCAGTCAGGATGAAAGCGGCTCGCGAAATGCCGGGTTTCAAAATGCAGATGGCATCCGGTGGCGACGCCGGTCTTCCCAATTTCCCCAATGCGAGTTCCTCGCGCGACGCTTGTGCCGACAGCAAGATCGTCGCGTCCATCCAACTTGGGGGGCGCTTGCAGATGTAAGTAAAGTGAAAATGTGCGCTTACCCAGCGACGGCAAGGTGCCATGGTCGATCATGACCATGTAGCCGAGACTATTGAAGTTTCGATCGGCTGGATCAGACACGACATCAACCACGGTGCCATCCTGCCAAGCGCTCACCCCCCCTACCGCGAACCCGGACGTGTTAGTCCATCACTTCCCAGCCGTTGTTGGTGAGAGCGAGCGTCGCGGTTCCTTCGCCCTCCAACGGAAGTCGGTCGCTTTGGTACTTGCCGATATTTGCCCACGGCTGGTCGGGCAGCGCACTGACAATATTACCTCCGGCATCCACGGTGTTCCAACGGTAGGTAACCTGCGTCGTATTTTGCCCATCGGACGGAACAATAAATCTGACGACTTCTGAAACTTGTCCTTTGCCTGCGCAAAACAGCGGGTTCTTCCGTGGCGGTCGGTCCCGGAATTGTTTCTTTTCACCCAGCTGATACAGTGAGCGTCCGAGGTCGGTGAGGTCGAACCTGCGGTATTGGACTGGCCCACCCATCATGCCGGTTTGCTCGCTCTCTAATTTGGAAACCAGCAGTCCTGCTGCTTCAAAATCTTGGAATCGCGGCCCGGTGACATTGTCAAATCCGCCAATTGCGACGGTTACAGGAAAGGGTTCATTGCCGGTCAAGAAGTCAGCCATTTCTACCCTGGCATTGTTTACGTAGGCCTCCGCAAACAAGGGGCCATTGCCAAAAAATTCGATGCAAGGGCTCAGCCGAACTTCCTCTGAAACGATCTCAGAAATTCGATCTTCCGTCAGGGCATTGGGATCACCGCAGGATCCGAGTGTCAGTGCCAGTCCCACCAATAACGCCGCTCGTCCAGTTACCATCTTCTATCCCCCTCAACGCGCCGCGCCAGCACCGATTATCAAACTTATCAGAGTTTCGGCGTTTCTCGCGACCCGCTTGCGCAACGTCCCCTTAACCATCCTTAAGCTCCCCGACTCGATTTACAAGTCGGCCCAAAAGGTAGTTCCGTAGAGCAATTCTGAGGGACTCATGGCGAAATCGGCAGCACACCAAACGTCGGTACAGCCATCAAAGGCCGACGATCACGACTTGACCAGTCGAATTTACGCACAACGAGCTGCCATCGGGGCCAATCTGGCATTTTGAGCTTTTGGAGTTGTCCGCGACCGTCAACTCACCATCTCGTAGTTTGGAAAGGCTGCTAGCGTAGCATGGAAAATGTTAGACAAGAATCTCGTATTCTGGCATAGCGGTTCTCCGGACTGAATGTGATTTCAGGCACACGGGGAACGCCGTGTGGGAGCGAATTTCGCAGACATGTATTTGAAAAAACATATCAAATACATAGGGCTAGTTTCTTAAAGCCACCCTGTCCGCCAAATGCGCTATCGGCGGCGTTTCGGCGGATGAGCCGCAGCGTTGTCCTCGGCTGCCAGTTTTTGCCAGCGCTCGAAACGATCAATGGTCAAGGTGCCAGCGTTGATGGCCGCGCGGACTGCGCAGTCGGGCTCCGCCCCATGCGCGCAATCCGAAAAGCGGCAGTGCTCCGCGATCAGAATGAAATCGTCGAAAATCTCGGCGATGCCGGCGGTCGCTTGCGGCAGCTGCAGTTCGCGCATCCCCGGCGTGTCGAGCAGCCAGCCGCCATGATCGAGCCGGTGCATTTCGCGGACCGTGGTCGTGTGGCGTCCGGTGTCGTCGCGCGGGCGGATCGCCTGCGTTGCGATGCTGCTCGACCCCCGCAAGGTATTGACCAGCGTCGATTTGCCGACCCCCGAGGAGCCGAGCAACGCCACGGTTTCGCCCTTGCCGCACCAGGCTGCAAGGCGGGCGACGCTGGCAGGATCGCGGCCGTTCACCGGTTCGACCTGCAGTCCCGGTTCGATCGCGCTGGCGGCAGTGACGAAACGCTGCGGATCATCGGTCAGGTCGGTCTTGGTCAAAACAACGACGGGTTTGACCCCACTTCGCGCGCCAGGACGAGATAACGCTCCAGCCGCGCAACGCTGAAATCCTGATTGCACGAGGCGACGACGAACAGCGTGTCGACGTTCGCCGCGATCATCTGCTCGCGATTCGGATCGCCCGGCGCGCGCCGCTTGAACAGGTTCAACCGTTCGAGAACGCGTACCGTTTCGAGCGTGTCGCGATCGATCAGGAGCCAATCGCCAACGGTTGGATGATCGTCTGCCGGTCCGGCGCCGGCGATATAGGGCGAGACGACGTGTTGCCCCCCCGCGCCCGCAACGGCGATCTTTCCGCGATGCACGGCCATGACGCGAACGGGAAGGCACTGTTCGACCTCGTGATCGGTCAGTTGAATGGAGAAATGCGCCCGCCAGCCGAGTGCTTCCAGAATTTCGTTGGCCGATGTCATTGGGTAATGAAGTGTCTTTCTATTGCGGCTTGCGCCTGTGCTGGCGGTCAGGCGGCTGCGCCCGGGCCGGCCTTTTCGACCCTTTGCACTGCGGTGGCAACCGCATTGGCTGCCACGACGCAGTGCTCCGGGAATTGGCTGATCTTATTTTCAAGGCCGCGCCGCAGGGACTCCGTCTTGTGATTGTTGCCGGGATGTCATTCCGGCCCCGAACACAAGAGGAACCCGATGCGCAAGACCTTGCTGGCCACCACCTGTCTGGCCGCCCTGCTTTCAACGACCGCCAAGGCGGAAACGACGATCACCAGCGCCACCACGGCGCCGGTGCGCACGTCGACGATCAAATCGGGCGCGCCCGACGATATCAAGATCACTTCGGCAGGATCGGTGAAGCCAACCAGCGGTGCGGCGGTCACCATCGACAGCAATCACAAGGTGATCAACGAGGGCACGATCGAGATCAGCAACGTCAATGGCGCGCGCGGTGTCGTCGCCAATGCCGGGACGGTGGGATCGATCACCAACGCCGCGACCGGCAAGATCACGATCGACGAACCCTATGCCCCGACCGACATCGACAATGACGGCGACATCGACGGGGCCTTCGCGCTGGGCAGCAACCGCGTCGGCATCGCGACCCTTGGTGCCTTCACCGGTAATATCGTCAACAGCGGGGCGATCACGATTGAAGGCAATGATTCGGCAGGCATCCGCCTCGGCGGGCTGCTGACCGGCAATTTTACCAACGACGGCACGGTCTCTGTGCTCGGCGATCGGGCACTCGGCGTCGGGTTGCAGGATGTCACCGGCAATGTCCGGTTGGCCGGAACGATCACCGCCACCGGCCTCGACGCAACGGCTGCGCGGTTGACAGGCAACATCACCGGTGCCCTCGTCGTTCAGGGCAGCCTGACCGCGACCGGATATCGCTTTACCACGCCGCCCGCCGACCCGTCGAAACTCGACGCCGACGATCTGCTGATCGGCGGCCCGGCGCTGTCGGTCGAGGGCAATGTGACCGGCGGCATCGTGCTCGCGGTCCCGCCCAAGGACAACAGCACCACCGATAATGACGAAGACAAGGACGGCATTCCCGACGACAAGGAGGGCAGTGCCGCGGTGCGTTCGTTTGGCTCCGCCGCAGCGGTCCGGATCGGATCGACGACCCAAAGTGTGACGATCGGTCCGGTCGCGGGAACCGGGACCGGCCTCGGCCTGATCATCGACGGAGGGGTGATCGGCAACGGACTCTATGCCGGCAAAGACGGAAACGGGATGCAGATCGGCGGCCTTGGCGGCGCTGTGACGATCGCGGGCGGGATCGGCATCGGCGCGACCGGTAGCGTTGCGGCACTGTCGAAAGATCTTGCGGCGACGGCAATCCGGATCGGCAGCGGTGCAACCATCCCCGAATTGCGCAACGCGGGCAAGGTCGAGGCGACGACCGCCGGAAATGTAGCAGGCTCGGTCGCAACTGCGGTGCTCGTCGAGGCGGGCGGCGACGTCGCGTTGATCCGCAACAGCGGCACGATCGCGGCGAAAACCGGTGGCGACAATGGCACTGCGCGCGCGATCGTCGATCTTTCTGGCAACGTCGATGTCGTCGAGAACAGCGGTACGATCAGTGCGACCGGGGCGCTGGCCAGTTCCGACCGCAACGTGGCGATCGACCTGTCGGCGCATGCGACTGGCGCTACGGTAAAGCAGACTGCGGTTGCATCGGGCGTCACCGCGCCGAGCATCGTTGGCGACGTCCGCTTTGGCGGTGGCAACGATGTCTTCGACATCGCCGATGGTTCGGTGAAAGGGAACAGCTTTTTCGGCGCTGGCAACAACCGTCTCGCGCTGTCGGGTGACGCGACATACGCCGGGACGGCGCGGTTTGGCGCCGGTAGCGATACGATGACCTTGGCTGGAACGTCCAAATATACGGGCACAGTCGATTTTGGCGGTGGCGCCGATACGTTGACTATTGGCGGCACATCGATGTTTTCAGGTACACTGGCGAACGCGCAAAGGCTGGCTGTATCGGTCAGCGGCGGCACGTTCGACGTGACCGGGGCGGCTACGATTTCATCGCTGGCGGTGACCGACAAGGGCGTATTGGGCGTGTTGCTCGACACCGGCAGCACTGGCACTGAACTGCAGGTTACCGGGAACGCCAGCTTTGGCACCGAATCGAAATTGGCGCTCCGCCTCACGAGCATCGAAGAGGCCGAGGGCCGGCATATCGTGCTGACCGCGGGCACGCTGACCGGTGCGAGCAACCTGACCGCGTCGCAGACGTTGCTCCCCTTCCTGTACAAAGGCGCGCTTACCTCGAACGCTACCCAGCTCATCGTCGATGTGTCGCGCAAGAGCACGAGCGAACTCGGACTCAACCGTTCCGAAGCCGGAGCGTTTGACGCGGTGCTCGACGCCGTCGTAGCGGACCAGAAGATCGAAGATGTCTTCCTCGGCATCGTCGATGGTGATCAGTTCCGCAACCAGCTCGGTCAGATGTTGCCCGAGCATGAAGGCGGGGTTTTCGAAACGGTCACCTCAGGCTCGCGCGCGCTCTCGCGCTATCTACAGGATCCCAACGCCCCGTTCCAGGACGAAGGCAAATGGGGCTATTGGGTCAATCAGGCGGTGTGGGGTACGTCGAAAAGCATCGGCGATACGGCGAGCTATGACGTGAGCGGCTGGGGCATCGGGTTCGGGGCCGAAATCAAGAGTGACATCGGCAACTTCGGCGGCTCGGTCGCCTTTCTCAGCGGCAAGAACGGCAATGGCAGCAATGCCAATGAAGTCAGCACCAGCCAGTTCGAAGGCGCGCTGCACTGGCGCCTGCGCTCGAAAGGTTTCATGGCCAATGCCCGCGTGTCGGGCGCGCCGATCAGCCTGAAGGGTACCCGCATCTTCCGCGCCGAAGCTGGGGCCGATGACATCGACAAGACGATGAAGGGCAAGTGGGACGGCACCTTGTGGTCGGCGTCAGGTTCGCTGGCCTATGATGCCGTTACCGGGGGCGGCTTCTCGATCCGCCCGATGGTTGCGGTCGATTATTTCAAGCTGACCGAGAAGGGCTACCAGGAAACCGGCGGCGGCGATGCGCTCGACCTCAAAGTGTTGGGCCGCGACAGCGACGAACTTGCGGTCTCCGGTACCATAGCCCTCGGTCTCGATTTCGGCGGCATCGACCAATATGACGGCTGGACACGCTTCGAGATCGAAGGTGGTCGGCGCCAGATCGTCGGCGGCACGCTGGGTTCGACCACCGCTTCGTTCAAGGACGGCACGCCGTTCACCCTTATTCCTGATGATCGCACGAGCGGCTGGGTCGGCCGTCTCCGTGGCATCGCTGGTAACGCGGCCTTTCAGGTCGCTGGCGAAGTGTCCGCGGAGGAACAGCAAAGCCATATTGGCTGGGCGTTCCGTGCGAGTCTGCGGGTCGGCCTCTAGCCCCCCGGCCGGCCCCGCGTGCAAGGGGGAGGCACCTCCCTACCCCCGCCTCCCCCTTGCTTAGACAGAAATGAACGAACATAGCCATGATTGCACTGCCCTTCCCCTCTTTCCCGATCCCGCGGTTGCGCGGTGGGACCGGGGCGCTATATGACGGCAG
The DNA here is from genome assembly GCF_016704835.1 of Sphingopyxis sp. Classification (GTDB taxonomy): domain Bacteria; phylum Pseudomonadota; class Alphaproteobacteria; order Sphingomonadales; family Sphingomonadaceae; genus Sphingopyxis. Next base: position 23,415 of record NZ_JADIZJ010000021.1, read on the forward strand.
CATCAGGGGGACGTATGGCACGCGCCGGGGCGGCGCTACCCGGCAAAAGATGGCGTTCCAGAGCAAGCAATCGATGACGAGTTCGCAGGACCGAACCGACGCCGTACAGGGCATCGAAGGCGTATTGCTCGCCAACCGGGACCGGATCGTCCGGTTCTTGCAGGTGCGCGGTGCGGGCGATGCGGCGGAAGATGTATTTCAGGATCTGTGGATGCGGCTGACGGATCGCGCCACCGGCCCGATCGCCGAACCGCTGCCCTATGTAATGCGCGCGGCAAACAATCTGATGCTCGATCGCTATCGTTCGGCGCGGCAAAGCGCGCTGCGCGACCATGCTTGGGGAGAGGCGGCGGCAGGCCATGCACCGTCTGCGGAGACTGCGCTGATCTCGCGCGAGCAACTGGCGCTGGTCGAGGCGGCGATCGCGGACGCCGGCGAACGCCCCGCCCGCATCTTCCACCGGTTCCGCGTCGACGGCCTCACGCAACGCGATATAGCCAGCGAAATGAGAATAAGCCTGAGCACCGTGGAAGCCGATTTGCGCAAAGTCTATGCGGCGCTCGCCGCGCTACGGAGGCAGTTCGATGCGTCCTGACGCCAGCCCCGCCGAAGCGCGCGCCATCGACTGGCTGATCCGCCAGCGCGACCCGGCGTTCGACGATTGGGACGGCTTTGCCGACTGGCTGGACGAAGATTCCGAACATGCCGCAATCTATGATGCCGTTGCGAGTCTCGATCAGGATCTCGACGGACTGCCGCCGATGGTGAAGCCTTTGCCCATCATGGCGCCCGCGATGCCGCGCCACCAAACGCGCCGCGCCTGGTTCGGCAGCGCGATGGCGGCGGCATTGGTCGCGGTGATCGGCGTGTCCACGCTGAATCCGTTCGGAAATAGTAACCGGATTCAGACGGCAGCGGGCGAGCATCGCACGATTGAGCTCGTGGATGGGTCGCGGATCGAAATCAACGGCGGATCGGTGGTCGAAATCGACAAGGATCGCCCACGCTTTGCCCGCCTGGAAACGGGCGAAGCGATGTTCCATGTCGTTCACCGCAATAACGATCCTTTCGTGGTCGAGACCGGCAACGACCGGATTGTTGATCTGGGCACTGCCTTCAACGTCGTCCGGCGCGAACGGCAGACGTCGGTCGCGGTGTCCGAAGGTATCGTTCTCTACAACCCCGATCGCGACAAGGTCCGGCTGGTGGCGGGCAAGGCAATTGAAGTGCGCGATGGTGATCGCCAAACCCCGATTGTGCAGGATGTCGATGTTACCAGCATCGGCGGCTGGCGTACCGGACTGCTCGTTTACAACGACGCCCCGCTCGCGGTTGTTGCCGAAGATCTGAAACGGACCGCAGGGATGGATGTCCACATCGCGCCGACCGCGGTCGATCTCTCGTTCCGCGGAGCGCTGATTATCGATGCCGATCGGAATCGCACGATCGCCGACCTCGCCGCTTTGTCGGGGACTAAGGTGCAGCGGCAGGGCAATGGCTGGATACTGACCCGCTGAGCATGCACGCGCGCCTTTCTCTAGTCGCTGCAGCGATCGCGCTGAGCCTGCCCGTGCAGGCTTTGGCGGCGGATGAACGTGTGTTCGACGTACCCAAAGGCCGCCTCTCGACGGCGTTGCCGGTGATGAGTCGCCAAGCCGGGATCAGCATCAGTGTTATGGATGCCAAATTGTGGCAGTCACGCGTGAAACCGGTACGCGGACGGATGAGCGTCGAGAAAGCAATAAAGCGCCTTCTGGGCGGCACCGACGCACGCGCGGTCCGCGTCAGCGCCACCAGCTGGCGCATCGAACGCCGCCTCGTTGCGCCGCGTCTCGCGCATCGCCCCTCCCCCGCGCCGCAACAGGCGCCGCAGCCGCGCGCGCGCGAACCGTCGCACGACATTGTCGCGGCCGCGCGGGATGAGATCATCGTCACGGCGTCAAAGACCGACACGCCCTATTCGCATTTCGCCGGCGTCGTCACGCAACTGAGTGGCGGCGATTTGGCGTTTGGCGGCGAGCGCGGCATGGATTCGATCTTGTCGCGCACCGCTACCGTGTCTTCGACCCATCTGGGTTCGGGGCGCAACAAGCTGTTCATTCGCGGCATCGCCGATTCCAGCTTCACTGGTCCGACGCAATCGACGGTTGGTCAGTATCTGGGCGATATTCGCCTCAGCTATAACGCCCCCGACCCCGACCTCAGGCTTTATGACGTCGATAATGTCGAAATACTCGAAGGTCCGCAGGGGACACTTTATGGCGCCGGGTCGCTCGGCGGTATCATTCGCGTCGTCCCCAAAGCGCCCGACCCGCGCGCGATGTCGGTGCAGGCTATCGCGGGTGTTTCGCTGACCCAGCATGGCGACCCCGGCGGCGACATCGCCGCGATCGCCAATCTTCCGGTCGGCGACAACGGACACGCGCTGCGCCTGGTCGGCTATATGCTCACCGACGGCGGCTATATCGACAATCCGCTCCGCGGTCAGAATGACGTCAACCGCGTCCATGTCCGCGGCGGTCGTGGCGCCTTTCGCTTTGACGCCGGTGATGATTGGACCGTCGATCTGGGCGGGGTCTATCAGTCGATCAAATCCATCGATGCGCAATATGCCGACAAGGCGGCTGAGCCGCTGACCCGTAATTCGATGGTCGAGCAGAACGCGTCGGCGCGTTACGGCCTTGGCACGATTGTTGTTATGAAGGACTGGGACGGCCTGCATTTCCAATCGTCCAACGCCTTCATCGACCACCGCCTGTTCGAACGCTTCGACGCCAGCCTGCCCGAAGCACCGCCCGGTTCGGTAATCTCGGCTGGCGCGGTCGATGTCGAGCGGCTGTTCGCGCCGATCCAGATCACGCCGCTCAGCGACGTGCCGCGCGTGCTCGACCAGCGCAACGCGACACGGATGTTCGTCAGCGAAAATCGCCTGTCGCGTCGCTATCACGACGGACTTGGCTGGGTGGTCGGCGCGAGTTTCATCGACAATCGCGCGCGGCAGAACCGCGAATATGGCTATGGTTCACTCCGCGCGGTGCTGCCCGGCGTCACCAACAAAATCACCGAAGTCACCGGTTATGCCGAGGCCACCGTTGAAGTGATCCCCGACCTCGTCGCCGCGGGTGGTATTCGCCTGTCGCACGCGCGGCTGGGCGGCATGGCTGAAGGCGTCTCCTTCGCGCTCGCCCAGGCGGGTCGCGCAACGACGGCGTCACGCAACGAAACCGACCTGCTGCCGTCCTTCTCGCTGCTCGCGACGCCGCTGCATAATTTGCGGCTCTATGCGCGCTATCAGGAAGGCTTTCGCCCCGGCGGTCTTGCGGTCGATGGCAATTTTGTTCGGCGGTTTTTGAATGATCAGGTGCGGACATGGGAAGCCGGCATCCGCATTGGCGACAACAGGCAAAGCCTGTTCGATGCGAGCCTCGCTGTGTCGCACAGCATTTGGCGTAATATTCAGGCTGATTTCATTGACAGCACAGGCTTTCCGACCACAGCCAATATCGGTGACGGACACATCACCAGCGTTTCGGGCGCGCTCGCGATGCGGCCCACTGCGGCGCTGACCTTCGAATTGGGCGCGGTTTATAACCACAGCCGGGTTGACAATCTGACGCTGGAAATCCTGCCCGTGTTCGACAGCGCACCGGGGCGGCTGGGGCGCATTCCCAATGTCGCAACGCACGCGATGCGCGGATCGGTCAACTATGCCACGGTCATCGGCGACGAGGATTTCCGCGTTAACGGTTGGGCCAATTATATCGGGCCGTCGCGGTTGGGGATCGGCCCGGTGCTGGGCGAGAGCCAGGGCGATTATATAGACACCGGGCTGGCTATGCGTATCGGCAATGATCGGCGCGGACTGTCGCTAACGCTGACCAATTTGTTCGATTCTCGCGGCAACCGTTTTTCACTCGGTACACCGTTTGTCGAGGGCAACGCTGGCTTCATGACGCCGCTGCGGCCAAGGACGCTGCGGATCGCGGTGGATGTGGCTTACTAAAGTCAATGCCCCTCCCTTTCAGAGGAGGGGTTAGGGTGTGGCCCATCGGTCTTGCGCGAGGCCGATGGACCACACCCGCTGCGACTCGCGAACAAATTCGCAAGGCTCGCTGCCCTCTCCTGAAGGGGAGAGCGTAATACTCAATCCGCCAGCACAATCCGTTCGTAGCGGTCCATGTGATAATCATGGCTGCCGAACTGGCTTTCGATCATCGTGGCACGCTTGAAATAATGGCCGATCGCTAGCTCCTGCGTGATGCCGATGCCGCCGTGCGTCTGGATCGCATTCTGACCGACGAAGTTGGCGCCGCGTGCAACTTTCGCTTTGGCAGCCGAGACCGCCGCCATGCGTTCGTTCGCCGGCAGTTCCAGTTTCAGCGTGCCCATGATCGTCATCGAGCGTGCCTGTTCGACCTCCATGAACATGTCGACCATACGGTGCTGGAGCACCTGGAATTTTGCGATCGGCACACCGAACTGTTTGCGCTGCTGAGTATATTCGAGCGTCCCTTCGTGCAGCTTCTGCATCACGCCCGTCGCCTCGGCGCACACCGCCACCGTCGCTTCGTCAACGATCTGCTCGATCAGCGGCAGGCCGGTCCCTTCGCCTCCCAGCAGCGCATCGCCAGAGATCGCGACATTCTCGAAATAGATCTCCGATGCCCGGTTGCCGTCGACCGTCGGATAGTCGCGGCGAACGATGCCGGTCAGATTGACATCGATCAGGAACAGCGACACCCCGTCGCGGTCCCGGGCGTTGCCGCCCGTGCGCGCGGTGACGAGCAGATGCGTCGCCCACGGCGCAGCGTAAACAACGCTCTTGTGGCCGCTCAACACATAGCCGGAGCCATCCTTCCTCGCGGTGGTGCGAAGATTCGCCAGGTCGTAGCGTCCCTGCGGCTCGGCATAAGCGAAGGCGATGATCGCATTGCCCGCAATGATCTCGGGGATCATGGCATCGGCTTGCGCACCGCCAACGGCTTTCAGCGCGCCGCCTGCAATGACGACGGTCGGAAGGTAAGGCTCGATCCCGATGACCTTGCCGAGTTCCTCCATCACAATCGCATTTTCAAGCGCGCCGCCGCCAAGCCCGCCATACTCTTCGGCGAACGGTGCGCCAAGCATGCCGAGTTCCTGCGCCAGCGCTGTCCAGATCGCTGGATCGCGGCCGCTGTCGCTATTGATAAACTTCTGGCGCGTTTCGAAATCATAGGTGTCGCCGAGGAAACGGGCGAGCGTATCGCGGATCATGTCCTGCGTTTCGGTGTAGGTGAAATCCATTATCGTAATTCCTGATCTTCATTGTTCCCCGGCGAAAGCCGGGGCGCATTGCCGCAAACGGTCAAGCCAGCCGCTCGAGACCCCGGATCAAGTCCGGGGTGGTTGTGGATCAAAGACCCAAAACCATCTTCGCGATGATGTTCCGCTGAATTTCGTTCGACCCGCCATAGATCGTCGTCTTGCGCATGTTGAAATAGGTCGGCGCGGCGCGATGCGCGTAGTCGGGGCCGATCGGATGCTCGTTGTCGCCCTCGCCAAAGCCGCGGAAATAGGGCGCGCCATAATGGCCGACCGCTTCCAGTGACAGCTCGGTCAGGCGCTGCTGAATCTCCGACCCCTTGATCTTGAGCAGGCTCGATTCCGGTCCCGGACCACGGCCCGCATTGGCACCGGCCAGGCTGCGCAACTCGGTGAACTCAAGCGCGGCGAGATCGACTTCCAGCTCGGCGACCTTGCGCTTGAAAAACGCGTTGGCGAGAAGCGGCTTGTCGCCATCGACTTCGGTGCGGGCGATTGCCTTCACCTTTTCTATTCCGCGCTTCGACGCCGCAACGCCGGCGATGCCGGTCCGCTCGTGCGCGAGCAGGAACTTGGCGCAGGTCCAGCCTTTATTCTCGTCATAGACACGCTGCGATTGCGGCACGCGAACATCTTCGAGCCACACTTCGTTGACCTCATGCTCGCCGCCGAGCGTGATGATCGGCCGCACCGTGATACCCGGCGATTTCATGTCGATCAGAAGGAAGCTGATGCCTTCCTGCTGCTTGGCGTCCTTGTCGGTGCGGACGAGGAAAAAGCCCCAGTCGGCGTGCTGCGCCAGCGTCGTCCAGGTCTTCTGGCCGTTGACGATATAATCGTCGCCATCGGCGATGGCGGTGGTGCGGAGCGAAGCAAGGTCGGAGCCCGAGCCGGGTTCCGAATAACCCTGACACCACCAATCCTCGCCTGACAGGATGCGCGGCAGGAAATGGGCTTTCTGTTCGGGCGTGCCAAAGGTGTAGATGACCGGGCCGACCATCGCGAGGCCGAAGGGCATCAGTCGGATGCAATCCGCGCGCGCGGTTTCTTCGGACCATATGAAACGCTGCGTCGGTGTCCAGCCGGTGCCGCCATATTCGACCGGCCACGCCGGCGCGATCCAACCCTTTTTGTGCAGGATCTTGTGCCAGACGAGGAAATCCTCCTTGGACATCTCTTCGCCCTCGTCCTGCTTTTCACGCAGCTCGGCGGGGTAATTTTCGGCGATGAAGTCGCGCACTTCCTGCTGGAAGGCGAGATCTTCGGGGCTGAATTCCATGTCCATCACGAATCTCCCATCGGATAATGGCGCCCTTATAATGAGCGCTCACCTTTACGTAAACGGCAAGTTGCGTCTTGCAACCTTCCTTCGCGCGATGATTGCGCGTAACGCCGTCGCTTGTCCAGCGGGCGCGACCGTCGTCGGCGGAAATCATGGGGGATCAGCGATGACGAAGGCAAAGCGCACCGTGCTATCGGTTGCGGCAATCATGGGCATCGCGGTGCTGGCGGCGTGGCTGTTCCAGCGACCAATCGGGATGTGGCTCTTCGAACGTGGGGCCGAACGCGCCGCAGCGCGCGATACTCTCAAGGGTTTGCCTGATGGCCTGCACGTCGGACTGTGCGGCACCGGTTCGCCCCTCCCTGACCGCGAACGCGCTGCCGCCTGTACCGTCGTCATTGCGGGCAAGGCCATATTCGTTGTCGATGCCGGCGAAGGGGCGGCGCGCAATATCGCGCAAATGGGTTTGCCGAACGGCCGCATTAGAGCTCTGTTCCTGACCCATTATCATTCGGACCATATCGACGGCATGGGGCCGATGATGCTCCTGCGTTGGGCCGCCAGCGGTAATAGCAGCCCCCTGCCCGTTTATGGGCCGCCCGGCGTCGAGCGCGTGATCGCGGGATTCAACGCCGCCTACGCGCTCGACAACGGCTACCGCATTGCGCACCACGGCGAAGCAATCACGCCCCCCGCCGCCGCCGGCGCCGCCGCCATGCCCTTCGCCATTCCCGCCACTCCGACCGTCGTCTATGCAGGCGATGGTTTGCGTGTGACGGCGTTTCCCGTCGATCACCGCCCGGTGCAGCCGTCGGTCGGCTACCGGTTCGACTACAAGGGACGTAGCGTCGTCGTTAGCGGCGACACCGCACCGTCGAAGACGCTCGAGGCCGCGTCGAGGGGCGCCGACCTGCTGATCCACGAGGCGTTAAATCCGGTAATGGTCAAGACGTTGGCGGCGAAGCTCGATGCGGCGGGCCGGAAAAAGACGGCGCAAGTCATGCGCGACATCCTCGACTATCATGCCAGCCCGGCGCAGGCCGCTGAGAGTGCGCGCGTCGCAGGGGTTCGGATGCTGGTGCTTAGCCATGTTGTTCCGTCGATGCCATCGCCCTACCTGAACGCGGCGTTTCTCGATGGCGCGGAAGGCCATTTTGACGGGCCGATTGTCGTGGGAGAGGACGGCCAGTATTTCTCTCTGCCGGTGGGCAGCAAGGCAGTCGAACGCGGCAGCTGGTTCTAGGCGAAGCGCCGGGTGACGAGCACGACCGCACCGTCGCTTGCATAGGGGCCGCGCACTTCGGCGATCGTCAGAATCACGTCGATGGCAGCGCCGTCGCGCGTGATGATCTGCGATGCAAGGCGCGTCGGCTCACCCGATCGGACCAGCGATTCCAGCGCTTCCGCGAAGGCGGCGCGATGTCCGATCGCCAGCAGGGCGGAAAAACGCACCCGCCGGATCGCGGCCGCATCGACCCCCAGCATGCCCGTCAGTACATCATTCGCTGTATCGACCGCTTCGCGGACCGAGATGCGGGCGCGACCGATTTGACCCTGTGCCTCGACGGCGACGATCAGCGCCTGCCGCGCATCGCTCGCCGCAAAATCGGCCATCGTGCCGTTCACGTCGCGCAGGATGATCGCGCCGCCGATCGGGGTCGGAACAAGATCGATGCGGAGCCATTGGCGCGGGCGCAGGATGTCGGGGATGTCGCCCGAGAAACGCTCGCGATGGTCGATCAGGCGGATGATATGCTGCGCCAGGAAGCTGCCCTCGATCCGCGGTGCCGCGGTTGTCAGCGGCACGCCGATCAGATCGGCGCATGATTTTTCCAGCATATCGGACGCCGCGGGATTGGCGGCCGCAATCCGCCATTGACGATCGATCAGGATCACACCGTCGCGGATCGATTCAACCAGTCCGGCGAGCGAAGGCTGCAGGCGGTCCGCCGTGCCAGCGACATCATCCGTATCGCCATCGAGCCGCCGATAATCGTCGAGCGAGATCAGCACATGCGCGTCCTTGCCATGGTGCGTGACGACGACGGGCTCACGCGCCGATTGCAGGCGCCAGTTCGCAAAGCCGCGAATGAACTCCGCTGCCGATACCCGCTGTGGTTCCTGCGCTGTCGCCACCCTGATCTCCCGGATTGTCGATGCGTCGCAATCATATTGGGGCGTTTTGCGAGACAATGGCCGCGAAGTGCGTCCGGTCCGGCGCCGTTTTGGTGGATCAGACCAGCTTCGCCTTGCCGCAGCGCAGCGCGTTCACCCGCGCGTCGGCCTGTCCGACGTGCACCCCGAGCAGACCGGTGATGTCGGCGAGCACGGTGTGGAGCACCGGCGCCGCAAGCGCCACGGTATCACCGACGACGGTTCGCAGCGCGTTGAGGTTGAGGCCGAGCCCCAGCACGTTAACGCGCAGGTCCATGCGGTCGGACAGCGATTTCGCCGCGCCCGCGACCAGCCCGCTGCTCGACACGGTCTTCAACCGTCCACCGTCGATCTCGCTTCGCGAAAAGGCGACCTGTTTCTCGGCGAGATCCGACAGGACCAGTTCGGCCTCTGCGTCAACGCTGGCGAGTGGCAGCTTCACCACCCGCGCCGATCGCGGGTCGAGCGGGCGCTGCATGTCCTGAAAATCGGCATCGTCGACAGTGCCGATCGCCAGCATAGCGGGCGAAGGGACCACCGCCAGCGAGACCGCGGCACTGCTGTTCGGACCGCAATCAATGTCGGCTATCCGTGCCGATGCCGATCCCAGTTCGGCCAGCACCGGGATATGGATGCTGGCCAGCGGTGTCTGTACCCTCGTGTCGAATTTCAGTCGCAATTGCGCCGTGCGCACGATCACCTCGTTGGTGTCGGTCACCGCGATCAGCGGCGAATGCGCTGGCGGCTCGCCGATGAGCAGCGCGATGTCGATCCCCGACCCGCCAGGCAGGTTGCTCGCCACCGACAGGTCGACCTGGCGATTGGCGCTGCCGAGCAACAGCATCGCGCGCAGCAGGCTTAGGGCATTGACCTTGACCGAATTGGCGGCATCGACGCGGATGCTCGACGAACGCGGCCCCAGATCGATCGCGCGCGACGGAAACAGGCTGCGCGGCAAGGCTCGGTCGGCAATATGGTCTAGCGCTCTCGCCGCCTGCCCATCCGACGCGGCGGCCAGCGCCGATATCACCTGCGGCATCGTCACCTGACTATCGAGCGTCTGGCCAAAAGTCAGTACATCGGCATCGATTTCGGTGCGGAGCGCATCGGAAAACGCCAGCAGGTCGATGTCGGTGCTGGCCAGCGCGTTATAGTCCATCAGCGACAGGCTGAGCTGGCTCCCGGTCAGCCGCGACAACAGGGAGTTCGGCAGGCCGCCATTGACCGCAGCGACCCGCGAACCGAGCGAAAAGGCGGCATAACCGCGCCGCGCCCCCGTCGCGGTGGCGCGGATGACGCTTTCGCTCTTCCCGGTCAAAAAGCGCCCGAAATACAGCAGGCGATCGCGCGTCAGCAGGATTCGCACCGCGTTGCTCGATAGGCCTCCGACGGCAAATCGCCGTTCGGCGGCAATCGCTCCGTCGGGTGTGTAGGTCCCGGTCGTCAGCGATGCGATGCGGATGCCGCAATCGCAGTTGGCGGCGATAATCCGTTCGGCCGCCACCCGTTCCTCGCCCGTCGCCCCGCCGCCGCCATTGCCGCGGCGTCGGCAATGCCCTGCAGCTTGCGGCGGTCTAGGTAGAGCGAGCCGACATCGACAGCGAGCGCGGCGGCGCCGACCAGTATCGTCATCGCAAAGGCGGTGGCGACGCTGATCCCAGCGCGGCGGTCGCGGACAAGGGCGCGAAGGGATGAGATACCAGCCATGGTCAATCCACCGGCAAATCAAAGGTCGCGCGCGAACGAATGACGTTATTCGGCGACGGGACGAGCGCGGAACGCAAGAAGCTGTCGGGCGGGGCGGTGAACGTGACCGCAACCGTGATTGCGTCGCTCGTTTCAGACACCGCGACGCTGTGTCCCACTTACCGCCTGCAGGCTGCGCCCTACCGCCCGGGTCGCCACAGCGCGGCGATCGGCGGCGTCGAGCCCGACGATCGCCGCGCGCGCGCCGTCGTTCGCCGCCTGCTGGACGCTGTGCGCGAGCATGAAATATTGGCCATAAACGAGCACCCCCATCAACAGCGCGAGGAGCAGCGGCAGCACCAGCGCCATTTCGACGATAGCGGCGCCGCGCTCCTCGCGCGACAGGGCTAGTCCGGTCAGGACGGTTGGCGGGGGTGCCGCGCCAATGAGAGAAAAGCTGTCATGCCCGCCAGCATGACGGCACAAAATGAAGGCAGCGTCGAGAAAGCCCGACTCTGCTTTTGTGTATATTACAACGATCATTCGTCGCGCGAGCGTTCGGAGCAGGCGCGATGTTCGCCGTTCGCATCATTCATTGACGCAGCCCTAACAATGCTTCGTCATCGAATCACGCAAATTGCGACTATTCGGCCGCTTCCAGCTTGTCCTGCGTCCGCAGCTCAAAGTCCGACGCATCGTGCCGTTCGCGCAACTGGCTTGCCGGATCGCCGGTCACGCGGTTGACCATCCGCCCGCGTTTCACCGCCGGGCGCGTCGCGAGCTGGTCGGTCCAGCGCTGGACGTTCTTATAGTCCTGCACTTGCAGGAATTCGCCCGCGTCATAGACCAGCCCTTTGGCCAGCGCGCCGTACCACGGCCAAATCGCCATATCGGCGATCGTGTAGTCAGTGCCCGCAATATATTCGCTCTCCGCCAGCCGCCGGTCGAGTACGTCCATCTGGCGCTTCACTTCCATGGCATAGCGGTTGATCGGATATTCCTGCTTCGTCGGTGCATAGGCGTAAAAATGGCCAAAACCGCCGCCAAGGAAGGGCGCGCTGCCCATTTGCCACATCAGCCACGACAAGGTCTCGGCGCGCTTCGCGGTCTCGGTCGGCAAGAAGGCGCCGAACTTTTCGGCAAGATGAATCAGGATAGCGCCCGATTCGAACACGCGAATCGGGTCGCGACCGCTATGGTCGACGAGCACTGGGATCTTGCTGTTCGGATTGGCCGCGACATAGCCGCTGGAGAATTGATCGCCCTCGCCGATGTTGATCAGCCACGCGTCATATTCGGCCCCGCTAAGGCCCGCTGCGAGCAGTTCCTCCAGCATCACCGTGACTTTCACCCCATGGGGGTGCCGAGCGAATAGAGCTGGAGCGGATGCTTGCCAATCGGCAGATCCTTGTCGTGCGTCGGCCCCGCGATCGGACGATTGATATTGGCGAAGCGTCCGCCGCTGTCCTTGTCCCAGGTCCACACTTTTGGCGGCACATATTCGGCTTGATCGCTCATCTCGACACTCCTGGGCTGTTTTTGGGGAGGCTGAATTTCATACTGATCGGTATTTAAGAGGTGGAGGTGTCGCCGTCCACCCCTCGCCGCTCAAATTATCCTTGCTGCGCGCAAAGCTGCAATCGCTGCGGCACCATAGCCGAGTTCGGTCAAAATCACGTCGCTATGTTCACCAACTTGCGGAGCGCGGGCCGCCGCCGTCTTCGCGCTGTCTGACAAAATGATCGGCGCTCGAATGACCGGCGCGCCGCTTGGGATGCCCGGATAGTCGGCGGGCTCGACCAGTCCCATCGCCGCGACCTGCGGCTGCGCCAACGCTTCACCGGCGCGCAGCACCGGCGCGGCGGGAACGCGCGCTGCGCCTAGCTCGGCGATTGCTTCGGCGCTGCTGCGTTCGCTGCACCAATGCTGCATGATGACGCTCAGTGCTTCGCCATTGTCGCCGCGCAAGATGTCGCTTGCGTAACGCGGATCGTCGATCAAATCGGACCGCCCGACCAGGTTGGCCCATCGGACAAAAATGCCGCCGCCGACGATCTGGGTGACGATCCACCCGTCGCGGGTGCGGAAAATATCGGTCGGACCCGAACTGTAACTGCGATTGCCGATCGGCTGGCGCTCTATGCGGTTGAGCGCATGGTCGATCGCTAGCGCGTTCGAAAAGGCAAGCGCGGTGCCGAGCAGCGAACCCGAAACGGATTGCCCTTTCCCTGTTATCTCGCGCTCGCGCAGCGCCAGCATGACGCCGAACGCGGTGTGCAGAGCGGTGCCGAAATCGACATAATTGACTTGCGCGCGGTATGGCTGGTCGGGCGTCCCGGTCAGGTGCACCGCGCCCGACATCGCCTGGCCAACCGCATCGAACCCGACATTTTGCGCCAGCGGCCCCTCGCTGCCAAAGGCCGACGCGGTGGCGAGGATGACGCGGGGATTGATCGACGACAGGCTGGCATAGTCGAGCTCCAGCTTGGCCAGCGCATCGTGCGGCAGGTTGGCGACGACGACATCGGCGGTTTCGACGAGTTGCCGCACGATCTCGCGGCCTTCGGGGCTCCCCGGTTTCAGCGTCAGGCAACGCTTGCCGCGGTTCATCTGCATGAACATCGCGCCCGATCCATCGTCGGCGACCGGCACCGTATAGCGATCGTCATTGCCACCCGGAGCTTCGATGCGGATCACGTCAGCGCCATAATCGCCCAGCAGTGCAGCGCAATAGGGGCCGGCGATATAGCGACCGAAATCGAGGACTCTAATTCCCTTAAGCGGCACGCCATGCTCTCCCAATGCTATTTTTGGTTCGGGCTAGCAGCCGCCCGTCGAGCGTGCCAGCGCCTTCGTCGAAACCTGTCGCTTGCATGTGCGTTACAGGGTCATATGGTCGGCAGATAATTTCAAACGGGGATAATAACATGGCGCGCTTTGCTCTCGCCCTTGCGGCGACTTTGGCTTGTTCGACTTCGGTTTTGGCGCAGCAGGCGGCACCTGCGCCCGCCGCCGATGCCAAGCCCGAAAAATGGGACGTCAACGCGCCGCCCGGGATGACGACGCGCAAGATGCCAATCGCGGTTGACGAAGGGAGCTGGATGAATGTCGACGTCGCCCCCGACGGCCGCACGATTGCATTCGACCTGCTCGGCGATATTTATACGATGCCGATTGAGGGCGGCACCCCGACACGCATCGCCGAAGGCCTGGCGTTCGAGCACCAGCCGCGCTTTTCGCCCGACGGTAAACGTATCGCTTTTGTTTCGGACGCAGGCGGCGGCGACAATATCTGGCTGATGAACCGCGACGGCAGCGGCAAGGTGCAGCTGTCGAAAGAGGATTTCCGCTTGCTCAACCAACCGAGCTGGAGCCGCGACGGCCAGTTCATCGTCGCCAAGAAGCATTTCACCACCGGCCGTTCGCTCGGCACCGGCGAAGTGTGGATGTACCATGTATCGGGCGGCGCGGGCGTGCCGCTCGTCAAGAAGCCGAACGAGCGCCACCAGAAGGAGCTCGGCGAACCGATCTTTGCCGCCGACGGCAACAGCGTCTTTTATACGCGCAACGTCACCCCCGGTCCGATCTTTGAATATGCGCAGGACAGCAATACCGACCTGTTCCACATCGAACGCTATGACCTTCAGGACGGCAAGGTCAGCACCGCAGCATCGGGCGCCGGTGGCGCGGTGCGCCCGACCCCGTCGCCAGACGGCAAGCGGCTGGCGTTCGTGCGACGCGAAGGCGCGCAGTCTAAGCTGTACGTCAAAGATCTGACCTCGGGCACCGAGCGCAAGCTGTATGACGCGCTCGATCAGGATGTGCAGGAGACCTGGGCGGTCACCGGCGTCTATCCGAACATGGCGTGGACGCCGGACAGCCGCGACATCGTCTTTTGGGCGGGCGGCAAGCTGCGCCGCGTGAGCGGCGCTGGCGGCGAAGCGCGCATCATCCCGTTCAGCATCAGCGATGACCGCGTGATTGTCGACGCCATCCATCCCGCGGTCGAGGTCGCGCCCGACAGCTTCACCACCCAAATGCCGCGCTGGGCCGAAGTTTCGCCTGACGGGCGCAGCGTCGTGTTCGAAACGCTTGGCAAGCTCTACGTCAAGCCTGCAACCGGCGGCATCGCGCGGCGGCTGACCGCCGCAAAAGACGACGCGATCGAAGCCTGGCCGAGCTGGTCGCGCGACGGCAAGTCGCTCGTTTTCGTGCGTTGGACCGATACCGGCCTCGGCGAAATCCATGTCGTGGGTGCGAGTGGCGGCACCCCGCGCAAGGTGACCAGCGTTCCCGGCCATTACGCCGAGCCGCGCTTTTCGCCCGACGGCAAGACGATTGCGTTCGAACGGCGCGGCAGCGGCGGGCTGACTTCAGCGCGCTGGAGTGAAGATCCCGGCGTCTATCGCATCGCGGCAACTGGCGGCCCTGCCGAGCGGGTCAGCAGCGACGGCGCCAAACCGCAGTTCGGCGCCGCGAGCGACCGTATCTTCATGGTCACAGCGGGCGACGGCAAAAGCCAGCTGGTCAGCACCGACCTCGGCGGTCAGGACAAGCGAATCCATGCCAATGGCGAACTGGTCAGCGACTATGAAATATCGCCCGACGGCCGTACGCTGGCGTTCCGCCAGAATTACGATGCCTATGTCACGCCGCTGATGCCCGGCGGCCAGGATGTCGCGCTTGGTACGAAGAGCGGCCCGCTGCCGGTTACCCGGGTCAGCGGCAGTGGGGCCGAATATATCCACTGGTCGGACGGCGGTCGCCGCCTCCACTGGAGCCGCGGTGCGACGCTGTTCAGCGCCGACCTCGCCAGCCTGTTCACCAACGCGCCTGCGGACGAGAAAGCACCGAAGTTTGTGCCGCCGACGGATGGCGTTTCGCTCGCGATGACGCATACGGCGTCGAAACGGCGCGGTACTGTTGTCATCACCGGCGCAAAAATCGTCACGATGGCGGGCGCCGATGGCGGTATCATCGACAATGGCGCTATCGTCATCGAAGGCGATCGCATTACAGCAGTCGGCCCGCTCGCGTCGATCACCATTCCCGCCGGCGCCGTCACCGTCGATGCAACCGGCAAGACGATCGTCCCCGGCTTCGTCGATGCCCATGCGCACGGCGGCCACGGCGACGACGAACTGATCCCGCAGCAGAACTGGTCCGAAATCGTCAATCTGGCGATGGGGACGACGACGAGCCATAATCCGTCGTCGCGCGCCTCGGAAATCTTCGTGTCTTCCGAAATGCAGCGCGCCGGACTGATTCTGGCGCCGCGTATCTTTTCGACCGGCGAGATCATTTATGGTGCGAAGGCGGCGGGGGTCTATGCCGAGATCAACGGTTATGACGACGCGCTCGCCCACGTCCGCCGCCTGAAGGCACAGGGCGCGCATAGCGTCAAAAACTACAACCAGCCGCGCCGCGATCAGCGCCAGATGGTGGTCAAGGCGGCGCAGGCGGAAGGCATGCTGGTCGTGCCCGAAGGGGGCTCGCTCTACACCATGGACGTGTCGCTGATCCAAGACGGCAATTCGACCGTCGAGCACAATATCCCGCTCCACACCTTCTACAAGGATCTGGTCCAGCTGTGGGGGCAGACGCAGGTTGATTACACCCCAACTCTCGTCGTCACCTATGGCGGCCCCGCCGGCGATCCTTATTGGCGCGCGCACACCAACGTGTGGGAGCATCCGATCCTTACCAAACATATCCCGCCGACCGAGCTCACCGCGAACAACAAGCGCCGGGTGATCGCCCCCGAAGCCGACTATGTCGACGACGATTCGGCGCGCGAGGCGGGCAAGATCGCTGCCACCGGACGGATGGTGTCGATCGGTGCCCACGGCCAGCAGGCTGGGCTAGGCGCGCATTGGGAAATCTGGTCGTTCGTGCGCGGCGGATGGAGCAACATCGACGCGCTGCGCGCCGCGACGATCATGCCCGCGACTTCTCTGGGCTATGGTAAGGATGTCGGGTCGCTCGAGGCGGGCAAGCTCGCCGACCTGCTGATTCTCGATGCCGACCCAACGCAGGACATCCGCAACACCGAACGCATCCACAGCGTCATGCTTGGCGGGCGGCTTTACGATCCGCTGACGATGAACGAGGTGGCGACAGGCAATCGCAAGCGCGCGGCCTATTGGTGGGAAGCGGAAAAGCCGTAATCTGAAGCGTGGTTCGTCGCTTTTGTGACTAGAGGGTTGCAAGCGCGACGGACCGCCGCTAGGGGCGTCACCTCTCAGCGAGGAGAGTTGGCTGAGTGGTCGAAAGCGTCGCACTCGAAATGCGAAGTGCCGGCAACGGTACCGAGGGTTCGAATCCCTCACTCTCCTCCATTTTTTCTGATTTGACCACCAGCGGGCAGCCGCCCCGGTACGACCGCCGGGACGGCTGACAAGCGCTAGATACTGATGCCGGGCAGCGACGGCCCCGTCAGTGACGCGACGATCGCGCCGACGATCAAGAACAGCACGATCGCGACGATGATCACGACAACGGTGTAGCCCAGTGCTTTGTCCTGCGGCACTTTCATCAGGATCGGCAGCCCAAGATAGAGCAGATAGAGGCCGTAAAGGCCGAGCAGACCCAGGACGGCGAGCGCCGGGATCAGGCCGAATATTCCCGCGAGCCAGCCTGCCGTTGCGGAATAGGCCGCGACCTTCAGCGCCTGAACCTGGTTCTTCTGCCCGCCGAAATTCGGCGCCAGCCCGTCGATTACCAAGGCAAGGGCAAAGGTTGTCGCCAGCGCCAGCCCATAAGACAATATCGCCGAAACCAAGGCGGGGCCGATCGGCGGGTGAAAACTGATGCCAAATGCGCCGTAACCGAAAACCTGTCCGCCGATGAACTGGGCGATCGGTCCGATCGCGGCCAGTATCAGCACATAAGGCATATAAATCGACTGTGTGGTCGCGGGTTCAGCGTCGATTGCGACCCACGTCTCTTTTGGTTTGAGGATGATGTTTTTGGCCCGCTCGATGATGCCCGATGCGGGGCTTTGCGGCGGCGTCGGGTTGCCTGTCGGTATGTCGTTCATGCTATGCCTTTCCCTGTTGCAATCAACACGGCCCGCAATCCAGCCCGGTACAACCGGTGGCCGAGCAGTCAGCTTAGCACGGCCTGCGCCAACCTTTGTAACGCGCATCACAGCCGGGATTCGGCCCACCGGCGGGCAGCCGAGTGTAACAGGGTTGAAACAGCAGGGAATAGCCATAGATTGGGGGGATGATTTCCAAATCCACCTCCGGGCGTGCTGCGGCCGTCACCGCACCGCTGATCGGCGCCGCCAGCTTCGCGCCCGGCGACATCGTGCGCCACCGCATGTTCGATTTTCGCGGCGTCGTGTTCGACATCGACCCGGTCTTTGCCAACAGTGACGAATGGTATGAAGCGATCCCGGAGGAAATTCGTCCGGCCAAAGCGCAGCCATATTACCACCTGCTCGCCGAAAACGGCGATTCATCCTATATCGCTTACGTCAGCCAGCAGAACCTGGTGCCCGACGCCGAAAGCGGGCCGATCGACCATCCGCAGATCGAAGCGATGTTCGAAGGATTGGACGACGGTCGCTACCGCGTCCGCGCCATCCATCGGCACTGACTGGGCGCGGTCAGGCTTTCAGCTTCCAGCCCGACGCCAGCAGGCGATACGTCAGCAGCCCCAGCACGATATTAACGCCGACAAGCACCAGTATCGCGGTCAGCACCGGATGGGAAATCGTTGAATCCACCGTACCAATGAAGCCGTAGCGAAAGCCCATGATCGCATAATAGACGGGATTGCCGTGTGCGACGGTCTGGAACCATGGCGCCAGCCGATCGACCGAGTAGAATGTCCCAGAGAGTAGGGCGAGTGGTGTGACGACGAAGTTGGTCACCGCCGCCGCATGGTCGAACTTCTCCGCCCAGACCGACGTGATCAGGCCCAGAAAGCCGAGCATCGAGGCGCCCAGCACGCCGAACACAGCGACAGCCCACAGATGATCGGGCATCACGCTGACCCCCGGCCACAGCGACATCGCCAGCAACAAGGCTAGCCCGACCAGGATCGCGCGCGTGATCGCGGCGCCGACCAGCGCAATGATCAACTCGCCGACGGCCAGCGGCGGCATCAGGTAATCGACGATCGTCCCCTGGATCTTGCCGACAAGCAGCGAAAAGCTGGCATTGGCAAAGCTGTTCTGCAGCATCGCCATCATGATCAGCCCCGGCGCGATGAAATCGGCAAAGGGAACCCCGATGACTTCGCGCCCCGCGCCGCCCAGCGCGACGGTGAAAATGACGAGGAACAGGAGGGTGGTGATCGCGGGCGCCCAGATAGTTTGCAGCTGCACCTTGAAAAACCGCCGCACCTCCTTGACATATAGCGCCTGCATCCCGGGCACGTTGAGCGTCCGGATGTGCGGCACTCCCGGTTCGGCAAAGGGCGGGGTTGCCGCGAATTTGCTCGAGTCGGGTCGCGAAATTTGGGGCTGGTCGTTCATGGCGTTCTCGCCTATCGCCTCCCCGATCTTACCGCAAGCTGGGCAGTGGCGCCGGTCCGCAAGGATCGTATCGATAACCGCGACATAGCCCGCGGCGTGGAATGATAAGGAATAGATTATGTCTTGGACCGATGAGCGCATCGAAAGCTTGCGCACAATGTGGGAAAAAGGGCTGACTGCCAGCCAGATCGCCGAGGAACTCGGCGGCGTCAGCCGCAATGCCGTGATTGGCAAGGCGCATCGCCTGGGCCTGAAATCGCGCCCCTCGCCCGTCAAGGCGACCGACAAGGTCAAGCCAGTCAAGGCTGCAGCCCCTGTTGCGGCAAAGCCGTTCGTCCCCGCGGCCGCCCCGCGCGCTGCTGCGCCAGTCGCACCGCGTCCGGTCGCCGCCACGCCGCCTAAGTCTGAAGCGCGCCCGACGGTCGACACCCCTACTGCCGATGGTTCGGTCGGTGAACAAATTCCAAAGGCCGATCAGCCGCGCATCGTCTCGATTGGGCCAGGTGGTTTTATCCGTCAGGGCCCGGGCGACCAGCAGGCGCCAATCCCGCCCGCGCCGCCGCGCCGTCTCGTGCCCGCCAAGCCGAGCCCCGAGATCGCCGACAAGACGACGCTGCTCGACCTCAACGACCGCATCTGCCGCTGGCCGATGGGGCATCCTGGCGAGCCCGACTTCCATTTCTGCGGTCAGGCCGTCAATCCCGGCTTCCCCTATTGTGTCGAACATTGCGGTCGCGCCTATCAGGCCCAGCTGCCGCGCGGCACGCGCCGCCCGCCCCCGCCCCCGCCGTTCGGTGGCCCGCGCGTCCGGTGAAGCCCTTCGGGCAGGAGTTTGAATTCGCGCGTGCGCTCGGTCTGCAAATGATCGAGCGCGGCGACGGACGATGCATCATGGCGATCGATATCGACCGCAAGCGTCATTTCAGCCCGCAAGGCGCCGCACACGGCGGCGTCGCCTATTCACTCGCCGACACCGCGATGGGCGGCGCGCTGACCAGCCTGCTCGATGCCGACCAATGGTGCGCGACACTGGAAATCAAAATCAACTATCACGTCCGCGTCGGCGAAGGCCGACTGACCTGCGAGGCAGCGGTGCTGCACCGCGGCAAGCGCGTCGCCAATATCGACGCCAGGCTTCATCAGAGTGGCCGCTTGGTCGGCAGCGCCAACGGCAATTTCGCCATTTTCGCGGCGCCAACCATCACATAAGCGAAAGGCGCCGGATCTCGCGATCCGACGCCTTCCAATTTCTGCTTTTACAAGCGTTTAGAAGCGGAAGCTCAGTGACCCGCGGACGCTGTGCGTGCGGAAATTGTCGCTACTGCGCTTCATATCCGTCCCGCCCCCATTGAGCAGAAACGGGTTGGTTGCCGGTGCGGTGCCCGGGCCGACATTGACAACGAAATCATTGTCCTTGATGTCGGTGTAGAGATATTCGAGGCCAAGCGCGATGTTGCTCGTCACCATGACCTCAGCACCACCACCCGCGGCATAGCCCCAGCCTTTCGTTTTCCCGTTGTCGGCAAAGCTATTGGCGCCGTTGCTCGTCGAGAATCGGTTGTCGAGCCGTGCATAGGCACCGCCACCAGTAACATAGAACAGGGCACCGCCGCCGGGCGTATAACCGGCGCGCAGGCGGGCATTTGCCTGATAATCGGCTTCGCGGCTGAAGGTATAGCTCGCGGGGGTGGTCGAGAATGCGGTGACGCTATCGCGCGCGACGCTGCGGCCGCCTTCGATCACCGCGCCAAGGACGAAATTACCCATCCGCTTGTCGAAACCCAGGCGACCGAAATATTCCGGACCATCCTTGTCGTTGCGGCAGCCAATGTTCGCGCTGCTTGTCGCAGCACCGTTACAGAAACCGGTCGAAAATGCATTGGCTCCGCCGACCGTGGTCACCTGATCGCCATAAGTGCCGTCACGATCGGTGTCGAAGATGACGCTTTCACCGCGATCATTGCCTTGCAACGTACCGCCGCCGCCTATGCTGATATACGGACCGTTAAAGTCCTGCGACATATCGCGATCTTGCGCGAATGCCGGAACGGCAAAGGTGCTGGCCGCCAGAATGGCGAGGAGAGAGAGAGTTTTCATTTTTTACTCCGCTTTTTGAATGACTTTTTAGTCACCGCCAAACTCGCCCTCGTTGGCCAAAGTTCCGCGTGTCCAAAAAAAACGGGATGAACTGAGTGGCTAAGCCGACGCCCACATGCCCCGAAAACCGCGCTTGCCAGCCGCCTTTACTGCCCCCTATAGCCATCGCATGAGTCACGATTTGTTCGACGCCGCGACCCCGGCCACCGAAAGCTACAATGCCTCCCAGATCGAGGTGCTGGAGGGTCTGGAACCCGTCCGGCGACGCCCCGGCATGTATATCGGCGGCACCGACGAGCGCGCGCTGCACCACCTTGCCGCCGAGGTGATCGACAACAGCATGGATGAGGCGGTTGCGGGTCATGCCAACCGGATCGAAGTCACCCTTGACGTCGGCAACCGCCTGACCGTCGTCGACAATGGACGCGGCATGCCTGTCGATCCGCATCCCAAATTCCCGGGCAAATCCGCGCTCGAAGTCATCATGACCATGCTCCATTCGGGCGGGAAGTTTGAGGGCAAGGCCTATGCGACATCGGGCGGCCTCCACGGCGTCGGAGTAAGCGTCGTCAACGCCCTGTCGGTCGAGACCGAGATCGAGGTTGCGCGCAGCAAATTGCTGTATCGTCAGCGTTTTTCTCGCGGCGCCCCGATAGGCGGCCTCGAAGAGCTCGGTCCGACACCTAATCGCCGCGGAACCAGCGTGTCCTTTGTTCCCGACCCCGAAATTTTTGGCGATCACGGACGGTTCAAGCCGCAGCGCCTTTATCGCATGGCACGCTCAAAGGCCTATCTGTTCGCGGGCGTCGAAATCCGCTGGAAATGCGCGCCCGAACTGATCGGCGATGACACGCCGGCGGAGGCCACGTTCCAGTTCCCCGGTGGTCTTGCGGATCATCTCAAAGAACAGATCGGGACGCGCGAATGCGCGACCGCCGAACCGTTCATCGGCCGTCAGGATTTCCCGAGCGATCAGGGTCGCGCCGAATGGGCGATCGCCTGGCCTTTATGGTCCGATGGCAGCTATAGCTGGTACTGCAACACCATCCCGACCCCCGCCGGCGGCACCCACGAGGCGGGACTGCGCTCGGCGCTGACCAAGGGGCTGCGCGGTTTTGGCGAACTGATCGGGCAAAAGAAGGCGGCACAGATCACCGCCGAAGACGTGTTCAACGGCGGCGAAATGATGCTGTCGGTGTTCATCCGTGACCCGCAGTTCCAAAGCCAGACCAAGGACCGGCTCAGCAGTCCCGAAGCGACGCGTTTCGTCGAAAACGCCGTGCGTGACCATTTCGACCATTTTCTGTCGGACAACATGGACCGTGGCCGCGCGCTGCTCGGGCTTGTCCTCGACCGCATGGACGAGCGGCTGAAACGCAAGGCCGAGCGTGAGGTGAAGCGCAAGACCGCGACGAGCGGGCGCAAACTGCGCCTGCCCGGAAAGCTTACAGATTGTGCGAACGACGGCCCTGAAGGCACGGAATTGTTTATCGTAGAAGGCGATAGTGCGGGTGGCAGCGCCAAACAGGCGCGTAACCGCAAGACGCAGGCGATTCTGCCGATCCGCGGTAAAATTCTCAACGTCGCAAGTGCCAGCAATGACAAGATCCGCGCCAACCAGGAAATCGCCGATCTCGCGCTCGCGCTCGGCTGTGGAATGCGCAAGGATTGCGACGCGGACCGGCTAAGGTACGAAAAGATCGTGATCATGACCGATGCCGACGTCGACGGCGCGCATATCGCGACCTTGCTGATGACCTTTTTCTTTCAGGAAATGCCCGATATTGTCCGCAAGGGTCATGTCTATCTGGCGCAGCCACCGCTCTATCGCATCACCTCGGGGAACACCTCGGTATACGCGCGGGACGATGCGCATCGCGCCGAGATCGAAGCCACGCAGTTCAAGGGCAAGAAGGTCGATGTCGGTCGCTTCAAAGGGTTGGGAGAAATGAACCCGAACCAGCTCAAGGAAACAACGATGGATCCCGCGACGCGCAGTATGTTGCGCGTCACCTTGCCACAGGAATATGAAGAGCGGCATTTGGTCAAGGATCTGGTCGACCGGCTGATGGGCAAGCACCCCGAACACCGTTTCCAGTTCATCCAGGCAAACGCCGCGACGCTCGACGAGGCAGCGATCGACGCTTAGCATTCGGCGGGCCACTCGATTCCAGGGAGTAGTCCATGACCCGCAAACCCGTACTCGTCGGGCTTCTGCTGGCTTTTTTGTTGCCGGCGCCAATCGCCGCAGCGCAATCCCCTGAAACGCAAGCGGAAAGCGCGACGGGTTTCGAACGGCGTGCAGCGCAACTCGTCGAAGTACTGACCGGCGAAATCGCTTTTGCCGACTATTTTGACCCCGGCTTTCAGGCCGAATTGCCTGAGGCACAGTTCAAGGCGATGACCGCCAGCATCATCGCGCAATATGGCAAGCCCATCGCGACCGAAAACGCGGCATCGACCGATGGACGCTCGGGTTCCCTGTCGCTGCGTTTTGAAAAAGGTATAGCAGCGGTGCTGCTCGATGTCGGCGCGGTCGCCGACGCACGTGTGATTGGTCTGCGCCTGACCGGTTTTGAGATGGCGGACGACAGTTTCGACAAGGTCGCCAAAGAAATCGCGGCCTTGCCGGGATCGAGCGGCTTCCTTGTCACCGAGTTGGAGGGAAACACCTTCCGCCCACTCGCGGCCGCGAACCCCGACCGCCAGTTCGCAGTCGGTTCGACCTTCAAACTCTATATCCTCGACGAACTGGCGGCGCAGGTGGCGGACAAGAAGCGCCGCTGGTCCGACGTTGTGCCGCTGTCGCATCCCAGTTTTTCGTCGATAGGGACCGCCAACTGGCCAAAAGACACGCCTGTAACGCTGCAAACCCTCGCCAACTGGATGATTTCGGTCAGCGATAACAGCGCGGCCGACACGTTGATCCATCTGCTCGGTCGCGATGCGATCGAATCGAGGATGCGCGCGGCAGGGCATAGTGCGCCGCCACGCAACATTCCCTTCCTGACCACCGTCGAGGCGTTTGCGCTCAAGGGCGATAACTTCGCACGCGAGCGTACCGCCTTTATCGCGGGCGACGACGCGGCACAGCGCACGCTGATCGAGTCAAACCAAACCCGGCTGACGCTCGCCAATGTTGACGGCGTGAGCTTCGCTGGTGGGCCGCGCTTTATCGACAGTCTCGAATGGTTCGCCAGCCCCAACGACGTCGCCAGGCTGATGATCGACCTGCGCAATCGCAATTCACCCACCGCCATGGCGGCGATGGCGATCAATCCAGGCATAAACCCCGGTGCGATCAAGGATTGGGCGTGGCTCGGCTACAAGGGCGGCTCCGAACTCGGTGTGATTTCGATGAGCATGTTGGGCCAGCGGAAATCCGACGGCAAATGGTTCGTCATCACCGCCAGCTGGAACAACCCGGACGCGCCCGTCGCCACCGAAACGCTGGTTGGACTGGTCACACGATTACTGGCGCTAGCGGCGAAGTAGCCGCCAGCCGAGCGATGTTTACGCCGTCAACGCGGCAACCAGCGCCCTGACCTTGGCTTGCCGCCATTGCGGGGTCGGGGCGACCAGCCAGTAACCGCGCTTCACCGCGACGAACTCACCAATCTGGCGGACGCGGCCGGACGCAATATCGGCTTCCGCCAGCATCGCGGGGACGTTGGCATGCCCCAATCCGTTGGCCGCCGCATCGATCGCGAGCCCGGCATCGCCCAGCCGCAGTGCGGGTTCGCCGTCGGCAACCGGGCAACCCGGCCACGCAATCCGCGTGTCGCTGGCGCTGCCCGGACCCGCAACGGTCACCATCAACGCCTCGGCGAGCGAAACGCCCTCGTGCTCGCCTACGCTGTCGGTCCAGAAGATCGCAAGATCGAGATTGGCCTCGGTAAAGTCGATCCCGCCGTCAGCGGATACCAACGTAAAGCGCACGTCGGGTGCCTGCTGGCTGTAACGCGCCAGCCGAGGCGCCAGCCATTTGGCGGTTAAGTCGCGCGGCGCGGCGATCGTCAGCGATTGCGACGATTGCCCGGCCTGCATCGCCCGCACCGACTCTTCGAACTGCAAAAAGCCTTGGCGGAGCGCGTCGAGCCCGGCATCGGCCTCCCCTGTCAACTCTAGCCCCTTGGGTGTGCGGCGGAACAGCACAACGCCGAGCATGTCTTCTAACGCGCGAATCTGTTGCCCGACCGCGGCGGGGGTCACCGCCAGCTCGTCGGCGGCACGCGTGAAGCTCAAATGTCGGGCCGCGGCGTCGAACACGCGCAAGGCGTTCAGTGGCAGATGAGTGCGCTTCATGCCGCGGTCGCAGGCGCCACGAGCGGGAAATGCGGGATGGCGATCAGCATTTGTGAACCGTCGCCTAGTTCCATCGTGTAGCTGCCGACCATCGAGCCTTCGGGGGTCGGAAGCGGACAGCCCGAGACATAATCATAGGCGCCGCCCGGCGCGATCAACGGCTGTTCGCCGACGACGCCCTCACCCTCGACTTCGCTGATCTGGCCGCGCCCGTCACTGATGCGCCAATGGCGGCTGATCAGCTGGGCGGCGACGTCGCCATGATTCTCGATCCGGACATGATAGGCCCAGAACCAGCGCCCGAGCGCCGGATGCGATTGTTCGGGCAGATAACTGACCGACACGCGAACGGTGACCGGGCCGGTGGTCTCGGCAAAGGGGAAGAAGGAGTCGATCATCACGCGGCCAAGGTCGCTCAAAGCCCGACCCTGGTCAATGCCTGGTCCAGATCGGCGATCAAATCGCGCGGATCCTCCAAGCCGATGTTGATCCGCAACATGCCCTCGACAACGCCCATATCGGCGCGCGCTTCGGCGCTGACGCTGTAGTGAGTCGTCGATGCCGGGTGGCAGCACAGACTGCGCGAATCGCCGATATTGTTCGAAATATCGACGAGTTCGAGCGCGTTGAGCATCGCCATCGCCTGTTTTCTGTCCTCAAGAACGAACGAGAAGATTGGCCCGCATGCCTCCATCTGGCTCATCGCCAGATTATGCTGCGGATGGCTGGCGAGGCCGGGATGCAGCATCCTTGGCACCCGCTTTTCGACGAATTTTCCGACCGCCAGTGCGTTGTCGGACTGACGCCGCGCGCGCAGGTCGAGCGTTTCGAGGCCTTTGAGCACGACCCACGCATTGAACGGCGACAGGTTCGGCCCGGTGTTGCGCTGGAACGGCAGCAGCACGTCGTTGATGAATTTCTCGGTTCCGCATACCGCGCCGGCGAGCACGCGTCCCTGTCCTTCCATCAGCTTGGTCGCTGAATAGGCGACGACGTCGGCGCCGAAATCGAGCGGACGTTGCAGGACCGCGGTGGCGAACGCATTGTCCACTACAGAAGTGATTCCATGCGCCTTCGCGACACCGCAGACATGCTTCATGTCGACGATGTCCATCGTCGGGTTAGCCGGGGTTTCGAAGAAGAACACCTTGGTATTCGGCTGGATTGCGCGTTCCCACGCACCATTGTCGCGCCCGTCGATCACCGTCGTTTCAATGCCGAAGCGTGGACACAGCTGATCGACCAGCCAGCGGCACGAGCCGAACGCCGCTTTCGCCGCGACGATATGATCGCCCGCCGACAGCTGGCACAGCAAGGCGGTGGTCATCGCTGCCATGCCCGTCGCCTGCGTCCGGCATGCCTCGGCGCCTTCCATCAGCGCGATGCGTTCTTCGAGCATTGCGACAGTCGGGTTCTGCAGCCGCGAATAGGTCATGCCCTGCGCCTCGCCGGCAAAGCGCGCCGCAACCGTCTCGGCATCGTCGTAGGTATAGCCCGAGGTCAGGAACAACGCCTCCGACGTCTCGCCATGCTCGCTGCGCCACGTGCCGCCGCGCACCGCCTGCGTCGCGGGGTGCCAGTTGCGTGTCGTGTTGCGATCGAAACCCGTCGTTTTCTTCATTGCATCTATCCGTTCAAAGCCGAAACAACCGCATCGCCGAGCGCCGCCGTTCCCATCGTGCCGCCCAGATCGGCGCCGCGACACCCGTCGGCGAGCACCTTCGCCACCGCCGCCTCGATCCGCGCCGCGCTCGCCTCGTCGTCGCCCGAATGGCGCAGCAGCATCGCGAGCGACAGGATCATCGCCAGCGGGTTGGCCACGCCTTGCCCGGAAATGTCCGGCGCGCTGCCGTGGATCGGCTCGTAAAGACCCTGTTTGCCCTCGCTCAGCGACGCCGAGGCGAGCAGGCCGATTGACCCGACGCACATCGACGCCTGATCGGACAGGATATCGCCGAACAGATTGCCGGTGACGACGACGTCGAACTGGCCGGGATTGCGGACCAGCTGCATCGCAGCATTGTCGACATACATATGACTCAGCGCCACGTCGGAATAGTCGGCGGCCACCTCGACCACCACATCGCGCCACAGCTGCGACGTTTCCAGCACATTCGCCTTGTCGACCGAACAGAGCCGCCCACGCCGCCCCTGCGCCGCGCGGAATGCGACATGCGCGATGCGCCGTACCTCGCTCTCGCGGTACGCCATGATGTCATATCCTTCGCGCTCGCCGCTTGCGGTCATGCGCGTGCCCTTTTCGCCGAAATAAACATCGCCGTTGAGCTCGCGGACGATCAGCAGATCGATCGCCGACGCCACTTCGGGGCGCAGCGCCGAGCTGTCCTCCAGTCCGGCAAACATTTTCGCTGGGCGCAGGTTGGCGAACAGGCCAAGTTCGGCGCGCAGGCCCAGGATCGCCTGTTCGGGTCGCAAATGGCGCTCGACGCTGTCGAAGCGCGGATCACCGACGGCGCCGAACAGGATCCCATCGGCCGCTTTTGCCTTCGCCAGCGTCTCGGGCGGCAGCGGATGGCCGGTCGCTGCATAGGCCGCCCCGCCAACCAGCGCGCGGTCAAGCATCACCGGCAGCGCGAGCGCGGTCAGCACCTTCTCGGCCTCAACCATAATCTCCGGACCGATACCGTCGCCAGCCAGCAGCAGGATTTTCAACTTGTCGCCCTTTCGTGTCTCGCCCGCCGCTTAGACAGCGGCGGCGCCTCACGCAACCGCCCTGCCCAGCCGATCGATCAATCGCGCCCGCACCGCCAGCAAATCGCGCGCGCGACCATCGAGCAGGTCGCGGTCGATGAAATGGCCGGTGATTGCCAATCCATCGACGACGTCGGCCAGCGACGGCCTCGCATCTGCGCCGCGCAGGAATGGCGGCAGGCGCAGCAACCGGTCTTCATAGCCAACCGCCGCAGCAGCACTGACTGCGCCCCCCGACTTGCGACTGACAAACGCCAGATCGCTGTTCGCCCCGGTCACGACACATTCGTCAAGATCGAGGCCAAACCCCAGTTCGGCGAGCAATAGCAGCTCATAGCGCGCGAGTGCCGCCGCCCACTGCCGCGCCGACGATGCGACGCCGATCGCATCGAGCAGCCCCGACAGCGCCGAATAAAGCGCCGGATAAGGCTGGCTTTCGGGCAGGATCGTCGCGGTAACACTCGTCACCCAGTCGATCGCCCCCGCCGCCAGCGGCTCGGCGAGCAGCGGCGCACGGCTCGCGAGCAGTTCGGCGGTGGCACTCGCCAATTGTTCCTCGGTGCGCGCGCGCAGTTCGAGCGCGATCAGATTGCCCGCGATCAATATCGGGCGCAGCCGCGTCGATCGCCCGCCGCGCACATAGCCCGCAACTAGCCCCGCCTCCTCGGTCAGCGCGCGCAGGATCGCGCCATGCTCGCCATGCGCGCGCACCGCGCAGACGATGGCGGGGGCGGTCAGGCTGGCCAAAGCACCAGCTGCGTCTGCGTCACCAGCGCAACGTCGGCGCCGTTCTCGGTCGCGATGCGCGTCTGCCAAACCGACACGCGTTTGCCGATCTTGACCGGGGTCGCCTCCCCGACCAGCACCGATCCGACCGGACCGGCGCCGAGGAAATTGGTCTTGCTTTCGATCGTCGTCGTCCCGCTCGCCCCTTTGGGCAGGGTCAGAAACGCTCCGACGGCGCCGAGACAGTCGGCGAACGCCATGATCGCGCCGCCATGGACGATCCCGCCCGCGGTACAGATGTCGGGGCGCACGGGGAGCTTGCCGGCGACGCGGTCCTTGCTGCCGTCATGGATGATCACGCCGAGCGTGGCGGCCAAGGGCATCATTGCGGCGAAATCCATATGCTTTCCTCTCAAGTCGTCATCCCGGCGAAGGCCGGGATCTCACCGGTGAGCAAGGACGCTAGGTTGCGATCCCGGCCTTCGCCGGGATGACGAACAAATTTTGCTCACCGCCCCGCATGATAAAAATCATGCACCGCCTGCGCCACCGCCGCGCTCACCCCCGGCGCCTTCTGCAAATCCTCCAGACTCGCCCCACGCACCGCGCGTGCGGTGCCGAAATGCATCAGCAGTGCTTTTTTCCGCGACGGCCCGATCCCCGGCACCTCGTCGAGCGGCGACGAACCCATCGCCTTCGACCGCTTCGCCCGGTGCGCGCCGATCGCAAAGCGGTGCGCCTCGTCGCGCAGCCGCTGGATATAGAACAGCGCCGCATTGTTTGGCGGCAGGGTGAATTCGCGCCCGTCGGGCCAGTAAAAAGTCTCACGCCCGGCATTGCGATCCGGCCCCTTGGCAACCCCGATGAAGGGCAGATCGTCGATCCCCAGCTCGGCGAACACCCCCGCGACCGCCGACACCTGACCTTTGCCGCCATCGATCAGCACCAAGTCGGGCCATTCGCCCTTCGTCCGCTCGGGGTCTTCTTCCAGCGCGCGGGCAAAGCGGCGCTGGAACACCTCGCGCATCATCGCGAAATCGTCGCCGGGCATCGTGTCGGCGCGCTTAATGTTGAATTTGCGGTACGCGCCCTTGATCCAGCCCTCCGGCCCCGCGACCACCATCGCACCGAGCGCGTTGGTGCCCTGGATATGGCTGTTGTCGTAAATCTCGATCCGCTGCGGCGCGGTCTCCAGGTCGAACAACTCCGCCAGTTCGCGGCCCAGCTTGGCTTGCGAGCTGCTCTCGGCAAGCCGCCGATCGAGCTCCTCGCCGGCGTTGCGCACCGCCTGTTCGAGTAGGCGGCGGCGGTTGCCGCGCTGGGGCACGCTGATCTCGACCCTGCGCTCGGCGACTTCGCCCAGCGCCTCAGCGAGCAAACCCATCTCGGCGGGTTCGCGGTCGACGAGGATCGTCTTCGGCGGCGGCACGCCTTCGTAGAA
Source organism: Sphingopyxis sp. (assembly GCF_016704835.1). GTDB lineage: Bacteria > Pseudomonadota > Alphaproteobacteria > Sphingomonadales > Sphingomonadaceae > Sphingopyxis. Next base: position 53,604 of record NZ_JADIZJ010000021.1, read on the forward strand.
TTGCATCAGGAAGCTCGCCATCACTTCGGCTTCGGGAACCCCCGAAACATGCGCCGGAAAAAAGCTTCGATGCCCCCAATTCTGGCCGCCACGGATGAAGAAGCCCGCGATGCATAATTGGCCACCTTTGGCAGCGAGCGCAAAGACGTCGGCATCGCCCAGCCCGTTGGCGTGCACCGACTGGCTGCCCTGGATGAAGGTCAGCGATTTCAGGCGATCGCGCAGCACCGCCGCCTGCTCGAAATCCATCGCCTCGGCCGACTTGGTCATCGCATCGCCGAGGCGTTTCTGGACCGCCGTCGAGCGGCCCTCCAGAAAATCCTGCGCATCGCCGACCAGCCCGGCATATTCCTCCGTGCCGATCCGGCCGACGCACGGCGCGCTGCACCGCTTGATCTGATACAACAGGCATGGTCGCGAGCGATTGGCAAAGAAACTGTCGGTACAGCTGCGCAGCAGAAAGGTTTTCTGCAACGCGTTGAGTGTCTTGGCGACCGACCCGGCGCTCGCGAATGGCCCATAATAGCGCCCTTTCGCGCGCCTCGCGCCGCGGTGCTTCTGCACCCGGGGAAAATCATGATCCATCCGCAGCAGGATGAAGGGGAAACTTTTGTCGTCGCGAAGCAGGACGTTGTACGGCGGGCGATAGCGTTTGATCAGTTGCGCTTCGAGCAGCAGCGCTTCGGCCTCGCTCGTCGTCGTCACGATCTCCATCGCGCGCGTCTGCGATACCATGCGCTGCAACCGCTGCGGCAACCGCGCGACCTGCGTATAGTTGGTCACCCGGTTCTTGAGTGCTCGCGCCTTGCCGACATAGAGGACGTCACCGCGCGCATCGAGCATCCGATAGACGCCGGGGCGCGTCGGCAATTTGCGCACAACGCTGCGGATCGCTTCGGCGCCGCGCTCGAGGTCGGGCTTGTCGTCGGCCTCGCCGCTGCCGCGGATAACGTAAGTCGCCTTCTCTTCGTTAAATCGGTCGGGAGCGTTCGGGCGAGCCATGATTTGCATGTAGGCGATGGTGATGCGAGCCGCCATAGTGTGTAAGGGCAAACGACATGGGAGAGGCCCGTATGGACGTCAGAGGAAAATTGGCGCTGGTCACCGGTGGCAGCGACGGGATCGGGCGCGAGATTGCACTGCAATTGCAGGGTGCGGGCGCGGATGTGATCGTTACCGGCCGTTCAGTGGAGAAGCTGCAGGCGATGGCGGCGCTCGGGTTTGGGACGATCGCTGGCGATTTATCGACCGCGGTTGGCGTCGATGCGGTGGTCGGGTGCGTATCGGGCAAGCCGCTCGCCCTGCTCGTCAACAATGCCGGCGTGGGCAGCGAATATGAGCTCGCTAACGCCGCGACGCTGGAAAGCGCGGCGCATTGCATCCGCACCAACCTTGATGCGCCGATCGCGCTCTGCACCCGCTTGCTCCCGACGCTGCGTGCTCAGCCCGAGGCGGCGATCGTCAACGTCACCTCGGGTCTCGCCATTGCGCCGCGGGCCGGTGGTTCGATCTATTGCGCGACCAAGGCCGGACTGCGCAGCTACACCCAGGCGATCCGTCATCTGCTCAAGGACAGCAATGTCCACGTGATCGAGGCGCTGCCACCCGTCGTCGAAACCAACATGACCGCGGGCCGTGGCGGCAAGAAGATGAGCGCACACGACTGCGCCGCCGAAATCGTCCGCGGTATCAGGACCGGCAAAAGTGAGGTCAATGCCGGGATGGTGAAGATTTTGCAGTTCGTCCACAGCATCTCGCCGGCATTAGCGCGGCGGATCATGATCAAGTTCTGAGGGTCGCGCGAATGATCACATTATACGGCGGCGCGGCTTCCGCGTCGCGTGGTTGCTCGAAGAAATGGGAATCTCATACCGCCTGCGGCAGGTCGACATCCTCTTCGGGCTCGAACAGGACACCGAGTTCCTGGCAATCAACCCCGCCGGTTTCATTCCTGCGATCGAGGATGGCGACACTATAATGGTCGAATCGATCGCGATCATGGAATATCTGCTCGCGCGCCACGGCCCGGACCCCCTTGCGCTCACACCGGACGATCCCGCGTTCTCCGCCTATCAGCAGTTTCTGCACTTGGGCGAGGCTGGCCTTGCCGGGCCGATCAACGCCATAGTCGCGACCAATATCCTCGCCCCCGAGGCCGATCGGCACAACTGGACCATGGGTTGGGCGCTCGACCTTTTCAAAAGTCGCCTCGGTCTCGTGACCCGCCAGCTTGCCAGCACGCCGTATATCGCGGGCGACCGTTTCACCGCCGCCGACATATCCGTGACCTATGCCCTCGAATTTGCTCAGCGCACCATTGGCTTCGCGTTCGGCGCTGTGGAACTGGACTATATCGCGCGGAGCGCGGCGCGTGAAGGTTACCGCCGCGCGATGGACCGTTGCCCCGCGACCAAGGCCTGGGTCGTGACCTTGGCCGCCTCGTCACCGGCAAATTGCACCTAACAAGCAAAACGCCCGCGGAAATCCGCGGGCGCTCTGTTGTCGGCCATGCTGGAGTGATCAGCCCTTGGCGACGCCGGCGATAGCCTGATCGACCAGTGTCTTGTCGGCCTTGGCGTCATGCTTCTCCGCAATCAGCGCCGCCGCCGCCGCGGTCGCGGCCTTTGCGGTCGCAGCGCGGACTTCGGTCAGCGCCGTCGCTTCGGCCGCTGCAATGCGATCCTCGGCCATCTGCTTGCGGCGAGCGATCAGCGCGGTGGCGTCGGCCTTGGCCTTGGCGACCAGCGTTTCGGCATCGCTTTCGGCGCGCGCGCGCATAGCCGCGGCTTCCTTCACCGCACCGGCGAGCTTCGCTTCATATTCGGCTTTGAGCGATTCGGCATCGAGCCGCAGTCGTTCGGCTTCGTTCAGTTGCTTTGAAATTTCGGCAATCTTGTTGTCGAGCATGCCCGCGATAAACGCTGGCACCTTCTTCCACAACAGGATGGCTATGAAGATCGCCATCGCAATCGACACCCATACGGTTGCCGTGATGACACCGAAGGACGCCGGCTCAGCGACCGCTTCGGAAAGGATCAGCGCAAAATCAGCCATGGAGCACCGCCTTCACCGCCGCCTGGGCATCCATCGCGCCGACCTTCACGCCCGACAGTTTGGCGACAAGGTCGCTGGCGGCTTCCGCCGCAACCGATTCGATTTCGGCCATCGCCGACGTGCGCGCCGCGGCGATGTCGGCTTCGGCCGCCGAAAGCTTGTCGGCAAGTTCGGCATCGATCTTGGCCAGACGCTTTTCAGCATCCTTCGCAGCCTTGTCCTTCGCGTCCGTTACCGCTTTTTGCGCAGCGGCGCGACTGGCATCGCTCTGCTGGCGATAGCTTTCCTCCAGGGTGTCGGCAGCGGCGTGCGCGGATTTCGCCGCTGCCAGGTCGTCGGCCACCTTGCGGTCGCGCGCGTCCACCGTCGCCTCGATCTTCGGCAGCATGCCGCGGCCGATGACGAAAAAGACGAAGCCGAAGGTCAGCAGCACCCAGAAAATCTGCGATGCGGCGTACCAGCTTTCAGCAAATTGGCTGATTTGAGGCATGGATTTACTCGACCGACAAAAGAAAAGCAGTCGCGGGGCCCGACTCTAGCGAGCAGGCCCCGCAGACGAAAATCAGGCTGCCTTGAGGTACAGCAGGATCGCGATCAGGAACGACAGCAGGCCGAGAAGTTCGGCGGCGGCGAAGCCGATGAACAGGCGGCCCTGCTGGCCGTCGGCCGCACCCGGGTTGCGCAGCGCGCTCTCGAGGAAGCTGCCGAACACATTGCCCACACCGATGGCGGCCATACCGGCACCAATAGCGGCCAGACCGGCGCCGATGAGCGAAGCTGCTTGAACGTCCATTGTATAACTCCTTGGGAAAAACGTCGATTAAACGGTTGAAAATCAGTGAAGGTTGATCGCGTCATTGAGATAGAGCGACGTGAGTAGTGCAAAAACATAGGCCTGGATCCCCGCGACCAGCAACTCGAGGCCGCTGATCCCAACCATCAGTGCCATGCTGGGGATGCCGACACCAAGGCCAATCGCCGGGCTGGCGGCGAGACCGTCGATGATAAAGGAGGCAAACACCTTCATCAGCACGTGACCCGCGGTCATTGCGACAAACAAACGCAGAGCGAGACTGAAAGGACGGACCATGAACGATACCAGCTCGATCACCGGGATCAGCCACAGCAGCCACCAAGGCGTGCCGTGCGGGACGAACAGCGAGAAAAAGTGGAGGCCGTGGCGCCAGAAACCCACGATCAACACGATCGCGAAGCTGAGGATCGCGAGGAAACCGGTGATCGTGAAGTGGCTCGTCACGGTGAAGGGATGGACGCCGAAAAGCCCTAGGGGCGCAAGGCCGATGAGGTTGAGCATCAGGATAAACATGAAAAGCGAGAACACATAAGGCGTATATTTGCGGCCCTCGGGACCGATATTCGCGTTCATCATGCTTGAGATGAAGCCGGTGAAGCCTTCAACCGCAACCTGCCAGCGACCAGGAACGAGCTGACGCTTCATGCCGCCGATCATGAAAATCCAGAGCAGCAGGCCCGCGACGATCATCCACATCGCACTCGTCGTAAAAGCAACCTCATGACCCCCGACATGGAACATGTCGAACATCTTCTGCACCTCGAACTGGTGCATTGGGTCCACTTTGCCTTGATCCGCCACGCGATACCTCGCCTAAATCCCAGTAACCCAGCGTCAATCCGGCTTTTTTGGCCGGACATTCGCAATCCGAAATATATTCCTGAAGGCGACCGCTATTCCGAGGAACAGTACCACCAACAGGCCCCAGGGAGCGGTGCCGGCAAAATGATCGATCGTCCAACCGACCAAAGCACCGCCACCCATTCCGCCCAGCAGTTCGGCCAGAACGCGGTTGCCGAGCCTATAACTGGCATCGGATTCCGGTCCGGCGTTCACCGCGGTCCGCTTCGCCTCTGCGGCTTCGGCCCGGTCCAATCGCTCGTTGAGCGAGACCAGGCGCGAATCCTCCGAGCCAAGTTCCGGATCGCTGCCGTTCCCCGTCATTTTGTGCCATCCTCCTGAAACAGAACCGGAAAGCCCCGATTCCGCCTGCGAAAAAAGGCCCGAAAATTCGGGGGACCCCTAAGGCGCGGTCCGTTTAGGAATGACGCCCGATTAAGTCAATGCTTGTGCGCAGGCGCACAAAAATGCCGCCGCGTTTAGGGGCGCGGCGGCATGTGGCGCCCGCGGGCGCCCTTGAACGATGGAACGGCTTACGGGCAGCTGGCGTTGCGAACCGGCGGACTGTCGTCGCGGGTCAGCCAGCGACCGTCGGGGGCCTGATATTTCTCGCCCGGCTTGGTGTTGGCGATCAGGTTGCAGCCACTGGTAAAGGCGAATTGCTCCACCGTGCTACCGGTCGCCTGCGCGCGCTCGGTATAGGCCGCCTTGCGCTTGATGTTCAGGTCCTGCACCAAAGCGCGGATCGCCGGAGTCGGGGTGCTGGCAAAGCCCAGATAGCCGTCGGGCTGCTCGCCGATCTGGCCCGCGGCGCGCGCCGCGGCATAGGCAGGATCGCGTTGCGCCATCGCCGACGGCACCGCGAGCGCAACAGCGGCGGTCGCCGCAATCGCAGCAAGCGCAAGTCCGGTCGGTTTCCACATCTTAAAACGCATCATGTCATTCCCTGTGTTCAGAATATCTCGCTATTCTGCTCGATGAGCTTCTTGGCATCGCCATCCAGTCTGTACACCACTTCCTGACGAATGTTGATGTTCAGGTTGATTTCGATCGGCTTGTCGGGCGTTTCGATCTGCACACAGCCGGTTAAGGCCGCAGCACCGATCAGAACTGCCAGACTGTGACCGACGATGGCCCGCCTCCTTGCTCCTGTCTTGGGTGTGTTCATCGCATGGGCTCGCTTTCTGGAGGCTGAACGGTGGTGGACCGGGCCTTTTCGGCCGCTTCGGCTTCTTCCTGCGCGCGCATCAGTGCGGGCAGATTCTGTTCGATCAGCAGCGACGGATCGTAAAACCCCTTCGCCGAGGTCAGCAGTTGGCGGAACGGCGCCGTAATCTTCACATTAAAAACCAACGGGATTCTGGCGACCGCAGTGGTTAGGAAATTGCGCGACGCGCCTTCGCCCTGCCCCACGCCGCCAAAGCGGATATCGGTCACCATCTCGCCGTCGAGATCCCCGTTCAAAATGATCGTGAGATCGTCATATTTGAGACTGCGCAGCGCGCCAAAGGCAAAGTTGGCGATGACCCCCAAATTGCGGTTCGACAATTCGCCGACGTAGGCGAGCGTCCCGCCGCCCTCGCGCGAATCGATCCGCCCGCCGACGATACGCCCGCCCAGCCCGCTGAACTCAACCGGCAGCGTCCCGTCGAACTTGCCCGTCGCGTTGATATTGTCGAACCCGAAGCTTTGCAGGAACACCGCGGCGTCGACCCCGACGATGTCGAACGACAGCCGCCGCGTCTGCTCGGCGCCGAAATCGAGTGTTGTCGGGTGAAGCAGCAATTGCCCGCCGGCAAATGGCCAGCTGCCTCCCTCGACCCTGACCCGATTGTCCCCGAGCAGCTGATATTCGATCTCGCCGTCGAGGACCGGGATGCCGGGATTGATTTCCTTGATCCGCGCGACCTGTCCGGGCGCGGACCTCAAGCCGATCAAATCGTCAAAGGTCAGCGTCGAGGTCAGTCCGCTCACCGGGCCGAACGCGGCGGCCAGACTGGCGTCGGCGGTCGCAAAAGTGCCGCGGCTGGTAACCCCGTCGGCGGTCCAATCGATCCGCCCATCGCCCACCACCGAACCCTGGACATTGGCGACGACACCCAGCGCCAGGCTGGTCAACTGATCGGGCTGGAACCGCTCGTCGAACCGCAGTTCCTTGACGAGCAAGTCCGCCCAGCCGCTTCCATCCGCGAACCGATGGCGAATGATCGTGTCGAGAATTTTCGTGCCGGTCTTTTGCTCACTGAACGCTGCCCTGGCATTGATCACGCCATCGGCGAAGCGCAGCGTCGCATCGTTGCTGATCAACGGCGCAAAGCGCGCCTCGGGGGCGGCATCGGTCAGCAACAGCCCGCCATCGAGCGTCAGCGCGCCGTCCGCCCAGCGCCATCCGCCCGCAATTTCGCCCAAGTTCAGCGGCACCGCGCCGATCTTGGCGCTGGCACCGCGCAAGTCACCCGCCATGCCCTGCGCGGTGGCGCGTCCGGCAATGCCCTGGGCACTGAAGCGCGTGAGGCTGTCCCCCTCTCCCAGCCGGAAATCGGCGAGCGCGAGCGTCCAGCGCATCGCGGTCAAGTCGATGTTCGCCGGGCCGCTGCTCACTGCGAACGGCGAGCTGCCGCTGGTGCCGCGCAGATTGATGCCCGGAATGCGGATCTGCCCGCGCAGCCCGCCCGGACCTGCGCTGAGCAAAGGCGCTCCGGCGCGGCTGCACACGTCGATCGCGCTTCGGTCAATCTGGAAGCCCGATATTGTGACACGGTCCGCGCTCACCCGGCTGCATCCGCCGTTCAGTGCGAACGAGCCAGTCGGGGCGACAAAGCCGTTTAACGGGACGCTCAACCGCTCGATCTGCCCGCCAGCCAATGGCCCCGACACGTCGGCACGCGTCGCGAAGCGCAGCAGGCCGGTACGGTCGCCCGAAAAGCGCACCGGCGCCAGCGTGAGCCGGGCGCCGCCCGCCTGATAAGAATCGAGGTTAGCAAGTCCCGTGATCGACCCGTCGCCGCGACGATCGAGGCTGAGCGAACCCGTCGGCAAGTCGTCGCCGCCAAAGCTCCAGCGGCCCGCGGCGAGAAGCGCGGGCTGCGACGCTCCGTAAATATAGCTGATGCGGCTGTCGGCGCTGCCGGTGAGGCGCGCGCCGCTCGCGCTTGCCAGTTGCGGTGCGATCAGGTCGATGCGTGCAAAACTTCCTTCGCCAGACAGCGTGAAATCGGCGCTACCGCCGACATCGGCCAGCATCCGGCTGAGCGCAGCGCTGGCTTTGGTCGCCAGCGGGCCGAGCGGCGTTTCGGCAAGGCTGCCGACGCTCTCGGTCAGCGCGCGTCGCATCGCCGGGCTGCCGCTGGCGCGCGCAAATCTGATATGACCGTCGAGCTTCGGCGCGCCGCTGCCGACAATGCCCCGGGCATCGACGCTCACCGTTGCGGCGGCGACGTCGGCGCCGCGTGCCCTTGCCATATCGGCATCCACGTCGATTTTTGTCGCGGCCGCGGTGCCTTCGAACTTGGCCAACACGCCCAGGCGATCGGCCTGTAGCGGTCCAGCGACGAGCTGCGCGATACTGGCGTCAGCTTCGCCCTTCCAGCTTTGCAAATCCTCCGACAGCGACAGATCAAGCGCGATCTGCGGCGACGCAGCGGTTACGCCGCCGTCAACGCACGACAGGCTACGCCCGCGCAAGGGGCCAACAAGCTGCGGTCGGACATCGCGAACGAGTAGGGTGCCGTAAAAGCTGACGTCGCCGCCGCTGCACCCGGCAGCGATGACCCGCGGTGCGACCAGCGCCAGCTTGCCAGTGAAGTCCCGGCGCAAATTGCCGCCGCCGTTCAGTGCCGCGCCGACGTTGCCCCATGGCGTTGCGACGCGCGCCCGCGCATCGCGCAACACGACGGTCAGGTCGGGCAAGGCAAAGACATCGGTGCTTGTTGGATCGCGAAATTTGTCGAGCGCCCCGAACGACAGGCGATCATCGACGAAGCGGCCATAAAGCCGGACACCCTCGGCGCGGATTTCGGTCACATAGGGGCCAGACCAGCCGTAGCCCAGCAGCACCTCGACCTTTTTCGCGATCAGATCGGGGTTGTTGGGATCTCCGATCACGACATTCGACAGCCGCTCGCTGCGGAAACCGATCGCATCGATCTGATATTGTGCCGGGACGCCCCTACTGCCGAGTTCATCGCTGATAAAACGGTCGGCAATCGGCTCACGCGCCACCCACACGCCAGCGATCACCACGATGACCGCACCTGCGGTCATCCATCGCTTCTTGAACAGCACCGTCCGGTGATGCCATTCGCGCCGCGGGGTGTCCTCCGCCTCAGTCATGACGGGGCCGCGACATGCAGGAATTGGAGCGAGATGGCAGGGCGGCAGATGACGTCATGGCGTTCAATGCGTCCCTCGGCCCGCCGGTTTCTATCAAAGCAACGCCGGGGATCCCGTTTCGCTGCAACAAATTGGTGCGGATCGCCATCATCTGTGTCCTATGCCCGTTGAGTGAGCCTCACAAGGCGGTTATTCGAGCGCGATGGCCGATGCCGACGCCTCCGATGCCACGCCCGATCACGCCGGGCACGGCGCACGTCGGCGCGGTCGCTTGCTTGACGGTAACGTGGACGGCATGGCCGACCATGAGCTCGTCGAATATCTGCCCGCGCTGGCCGTCCCGCGCCGCGACGCCAAGCTGCTCGCCAAGGCGCTGCTGCGCGAATTCGGTTCGCTGGCGCAGCTGATCAGCGCCGTTCCAGATCTGCTTCGCCGCGTCGATGGATTGGGGGACACCGGGAGCGCGGTGTCGAAGATCGTCCAGGCCGCCAGCCTGCCGCTGCGCATGGGCGAATTTCGCGACAAGACCGTTTGTCGGGTTGGGACGCGCTGCTCGACTGACTGCGCGCCGACATGGGACCGATCGATATCGAGCGCGTGCTCGTCTTGTATCTCAATTCGAGCAACATGCCGATCCGCGACGAACTGGCGAGCAAAGGGTCGATCGAACAGTCGGCCATCGATGTCCGCGACGTCGTCAAGCGCGCGCTTGAACTTGGCACGTCGGCGATCATCCTCGTCCACAATCACCCCAGCGGCAGCCCCGAACCCAGTCGTCAGAATATGGCGATCACCCGGGAAATCGACGATGCCGCGAGCAGGCTGGGGACAGCATTGCACGACCATATCGCCATCGGCGGATCGGAAGATTGCAGTTTCCGGGCGATAGGGATTTTATAAGACGAAACAGAAACAGCCGCCGGATTTCTCCGACGGCTGTACCACCCCGCGTAACGCTGACTATGCGCCGCGTGTAAGGAACCCGGTCAGTTCGGACTTGTTGACCGCGCCCGACTTGTCGCCATCGGCGGCGGCAAAGGCCTGACCAATCCACGTCTTCACCTCGGCCGATTCGGGATCGACGCCCGGCTCGGTCGCGGCGCGCAGCTTCTTCATCCACGTCGCAAATTCCGCATTGTTCAGATCGCCGTTGGCATCAGCATCATAGGTGGGAAATTCCTTATCGACGATTTGCGCGATTTGGGTCGGCGTGGCCGACGCTGCCGCGCCAGCAGGTGCAGGCTCCGTCGCTGCCGGGGGACTCGATGCAGCGGGGGCGGGCGCCGACGCATCAGGGGCCGGTGCCGGTGCCGGCTCAGTCGGCATAGTCGAATCGGGCATCGTTGCCGGTTCGGTCGCCGTCGTCGGGGCAGCCGGATCCACAGCGGGGGCGGTCGTCTGGGCGATCACCGGGAAACTTACGGCAGCGGCGCCGATCAAAAGCATCTGTTTCAACATTGTTGTTCTCCTAAGTTATTCGTTGGATGTTATTCCGGGTCCGGTTCGGGGGTCGGTTCGGGTTCCGGAGCAGGCTGGTCAGCCGGCGGGTTCGGCTCGGCTGCCGGGGGCGTGTCGGTCGGCATGGCGTCCTCAGTTGGGGCCGTGTCGTCCGTGGGATTGGCGTTGTCGGCGGGCTTTTCATCCGGCGCCGGTGCTGTGGTATCGGTGGGCGCGGGCGGCGTCTGACTGGTCGGTGCCGGTTCCTCGCCCGGCGGGGGAGTCGTCTGCGCCAGCGCAGGGAAGCTCACGGCCGCCGCGCCGATCAAAAGCATTTGTTTCAACACAGAATTTCTCCTTTCGCGGCGACTTTGTGGGTGTTTGCGACCCGTCGCCTGTTTTAATGGGGCATCTAAGCAACCGCCGGGTCCCGGCATGGTTGCCCGACCACGGCATTTGGCGAAACGCCTTGTCCCTGCTACGGGGCGGCCCGTCACGGTTCCGCTGCGATTGTGCGACAGAGCGCCCTTAAAGGAAGGAAATTCAATGGTTCCGCGTTACGCCAGGCCGGAAATGACCGCGATCTGGTCGGCCGAGAATCGCTTGTCCATCTGGTTCGCGATCGAAGCGCACGCCACCGATGCCCTCGCCGAGCTCGGAACCGTTCCCAAATCCGCCGCCAAAGCGCTGTGGGATTGGTGGGCGACGAAACCTGTGATCGATGTTGCAGCGATCGACGCGATCGAAGCGGTTACCAAGCATGACGTCATCGCCTTTCTGACCTGGGTGTCGGAAAATGTCGGCGAAGAAGCGCGCTTCATGCATCAGGGGATGACCAGCTCGGACGTCCTCGACACGTGCCTTGCGGTCCAGCTCGCGCAAGCGGCAGACCTGTTGATCGGCGATCTCGATGCGCTGCTTGCCGCGATCAAGCGCCGCGCCTTTGAACATAAGCTGACCCCGACGATCGGCCGCAGTCACGGCATTCACGCCGAACCCGTTACTTTCGGACTCAAACTCGCGCAGGCCTATGCCGAGTTTGATCGCTGCAAGGCGCGCCTGATCGCCGCCCGCGCCGAAATCGCCACCTGCGCGATCTCGGGCGCCGTGGGGACCTTCGCCAACATAGACCCCCGCGTCGAGGCGCACGTCGCTTCCAAGCTTGGCCTCAGCATCGAACCGGTATCGACGCAGGTCATCCCGCGCGATCGCCACGCGATGTTCTTTGCCACCCTCGGCGTCGTAGCCGGCTCGATCGAAAGGCTCGCCACGGAAGTCCGCCACCTTCAGCGCACCGAAGTGCTCGAGGCCGAGGAATACTTCTCACCGGGGCAAAAGGGCTCGTCGGCCATGCCGCACAAGCGCAACCCGATTCTGACCGAAAACCTCACCGGCCTCGCCCGCATGGTACGCAGCGCCGTTGTCCCGGCGCTCGAGAATGTGGCGCTGTGGCACGAACGCGACATCAGCCATTCGTCGGTCGAACGCTTCATCGGCCCCGATGCGACGATCACGCTCGACTTCGCGCTCGGCCGCCTGACCGGGGTGATCGACAAGCTGCTGATCTATCCTGAACGGATGCAGAAAAACCTCGATCGCATGGGCGGGCTTGTCCATTCGCAGCGCGTGCTGCTGGCGCTGACGCAGGCCGGCGCCAGCCGCGAGGACAGCTATCTGCTCGTCCAGCGTAACGCGATGCGGGTATGGGAAAGCGATGGCCAATTGTCGCTGCTCGAACTGCTCAAAGCCGACGCGGACGTCACTGCGCGCCTGTCCGCGGCGCAGCTGACGGAACTTTTCGACCTCGGCTATCATATGAAGCATGTCGACACGATCTTCGATCGCGTTTTCGGCGCGGCATAGCCGGACTGGAAAGCCGCGCCAATCTGGCATAGGGTCGTCATCAACCGACAGAGGAGCATGGAATAGTGGGAATTCTGCGGACGATCATCTGGGTCTTGCTGACCGCCGTGCTGGTGATTTTTGCCATGGCGAACTGGCTTGCCGTCACGGTCACCATCTGGCCGGGGCAGGTGCTCGACACCAAATTGCCCGTGCTGATCCTGGCATCCTTTCTGATCGGAAGCGTGCCGATGTGGATCGCGCTGCGCACCACCCGTTGGTCGCTCAAACGCCGTCTCGACGCCAGCGAGCGTCAGCTCGCCGATATGCGCGCGCTCGCCAACCGCCCCGTCGAGGCCGCGCCGGTGGTGGCGCCCGCCCCCGCGCCAGCCCCCGGAACCGCCTCCCCAACCCTGCCACTGGATATTCCATGAGCTCGCCGCTTTATCTCGCCATCGACAATCCGCACCTCGACGCCGCCGTCGCGCTGGCGCAAAAGGTTCGGCATCATGTCGGCGGGTTAAAGCTCGGGCTCGAATTCTTCTGCGCCAACGGTCATCACGGCGTCCATGAAATGGCGAAGCTCGGCCTGCCGATCTTCCTTGACCTCAAGCTCCACGACATTCCCAACACCGTCGCCAAGGCGATCCAGGCGCTGCGCCCGCTCGAACCCGCAATACTGACCGTGCATGCTGCTGGCGGCCGCGCGATGCTCGAAGAGGCGAAAGCCGTGGCGGGGCTCAGCACCAAGGTGGTCGCCGTGACCGTGCTAACCAGCCTCGACGCGCCCGATCTCGACGACATCGGCATCGGCGGCACTCCGCACGACCAGGTCGTCCGCCTCGCCGCACTGGCGCGCGAAGCCGGGCTCGACGGCATCGTCTGCTCGGGTCAGGAAGTGAAAGCGGCGCGCAAGGCGTGGCCAGGCGGTTTCTTCGTCGTCCCTGGAGTGCGCCCCTCGAACGGCAGCGCGGGCGACCAGAAACGCGTCGTCACTCCGGCACAGGCGATGGCCGATGGCGCCTCGATCCTGGTGGTCGGCCGCCCGATCAGTCAGTCCCCCGACCCCGACCTCGCGGCGCGCGAAATCGAAGCGACGCTGTAAGCTCCTCCCCATTTCTCGTTCGTGTCGAGCGACGGCGAGACACCCATCGGACCAACGCATTGCCGAGGGGCATCTCGATTTTGCTCGATGCGAACGGATAGCTTGAGTCAGTAACATGTCCCTACTCGTGAAAATCTGTGGCCTTTCCACCCCTGCGACCGTCGACGCCGCCATCGCACATGGCGCGACCCACATCGGCCTCGTCCATTACGAGCCGAGCCCGCGCCACGTCGATCTCAAGACCGCAGCGGAACTGCGCAAACGCGCCGGCCGCCACGTCCAGGTCGCACTGCTGCTCGTCAACGCTCCGCAGCAACTGACCGCCGATGCGCTGGCCTCGGTGCGTCCCGACATCATTCAGTTCCATGGCAATGAAAGCCCCGAATGGCTTGCTGTGGTCAAGCGGCTGGCGCCCGCGCAGGTTTGGAAAGCTGTCGGTCTGAAGGATGCTGGAACGCTGGATCGGATACAGAAGTATCAGGGCGCCGCCGACCGTATCCTTTTCGACGCCCCTGCAGCCGCGCTCCCCGGCGGCACAGGCACGCGCTTCGACTGGTCGCTGCTCAAGAATCATCGCCACACCATGGATTGGGGCGTCGCGGGCGGTCTGACGCCTGCGAACGTCGCCGAAGCGATCGCTGCGACCGGCGCGCCGCTGGTCGATGTGTCATCCGGGGTCGAAAGCGCCCCGGGCGTGAAGGATGTGGACAAGATCGCCGCTTTCCTTAAAGCGGCGCGGTCATGAGCACCCAATCCACCAGCTTTAGCAGTCAGCCCCCCGCGCACGCGAATAGCCTGCGCCAACAACCTGACTCGCGCGGCCATTTCGGGATTTTCGGTGGGCGCTTTGTCGCCGAGACGCTGATGCCGCTCGTCCTCGACCTCGAACGCGAATATCGCGCCGCGCAGAACGACCCTGCCTTCGCAGCCGAATTCGACGATCTGCTCAGCCACTATGTCGGTCGTCCCAGCCCGCTCTATTATGCCGAGCGGCTGACCGATGAACTGCGCAAGGACGCCCCCGCGGGCAAGGGCGCGCAAATCTGGTTCAAACGCGACGAACTCAATCACACCGGCGCGCACAAGATCAACAATTGCATCGGGCAGATCCTGCTCGCGCGCCGCATGGGCAAGACGCGGATCATCGCCGAAACCGGTGCAGGTCAGCACGGCGTCGCGACCGCGACCGTCTGCGCGCGCTTTGGCCTGCCGTGTGTCATCTACATGGGCGCGCGCGACATGGAACGGCAGCAGCCGAATGTGTTCCGCATGAAACTGCTCGGCGCCGAGGTGATCGGCGTCGAAAGCGGCGCCCGGACACTGAAGGACGCGATGAACGAGGCGCTGCGCGACTGGGTCGCCAATGTCCACGACACCTTTTACATCATCGGTACTGCCGCCGGCCCGCACCCCTATCCCGAACTTGTTCGCGATTTTCAGAGCGTGATCGGTAAGGAAGCACGCGCGCAATTGCTCGAACGCACCGGGCGCCTGCCCGACCTGCTCGTCGCCGCGATCGGCGGTGGGTCGAATGCGATTGGGCTGTTCCACCCCTTCCTTGACGATCCCTCGGTCAAGATGCTCGGCGTCGAAGCTGCGGGCCATGGGCTCGACAAGGAACATGCCGCCAGCCTCGCGGGCGGTTCGCCCGGCATCCTCCATGGCAACCGCACCTACCTGCTTCAAGACGAAGACGGCCAGATCGACGAAGCCCATTCGATCAGCGCCGGGCTCGATTATCCCGGTATCGGCCCCGAACATGCGTGGCTGCGCGACATTGGCCGCGTAGACTACACCAGCGCGACCGACAAAGACGCGCTCGACGCCTTTCAACTGCTCTGCCGCACCGAAGGCATCATCCCCGCGCTCGAACCGGCGCACGCGATCGCCGCCGTTACGAAGGTGGCGCTGGAAATGGACCGCGACGCGATCATCGTTGCCAACCTGTGTGGGCGTGGCGACAAGGACATCTTCACCGTCGCCGAGGCGCTGGGGACGCAGATATGAGCCGCTTCGCTGCCGCCTTCACCAAGCCTCATGCCGCGCTCGTCACCTTTGTCACCGCGGGTGACGGCCACACCGCCGCCATCCTCGACGCGCTCGTCGCGGGGGGCGCCGATGTGATCGAACTCGGCATGCCGTTCACCGATCCGATGGCCGACGGACCGGCGATCCAGGCGGCCAATCTGCGCAGTTTTGCCGCGGGCACGAAGACCGCGGACATATTTGCAATCGCCAAAGGCTTTCGTGCGCGCCATCCCGACATCCCACTCGTGCTGATGGGTTATGCGAACCCGATGACCCGGCGCGGTGCCGACTGGTTTGCCGCGGCCTGCCAGGATGCGGGCGTCGATGGCGTGATCTGCGTCGATATTCCGTTCGAGGAAGACGACAGCCTTGGCCCCGCGCTGCGCGCCGCCGGGGTTGACCAGATCCGCCTCGCCACCCCGACCACCGACGTGGCGCGCCTGCCCGCGGTGCTCGATGGCGCGGGCGGTTTCCTTTACTATGTCAGCGTTGCGGGGATCACCGGACTGCAACAGGCGGCGCAGGCAAGCATCGAGGAAGCGGTCGCACGCCTTCGCGCCCAGACTGCTCTGCCAATCGCGGTCGGCTTCGGCGTCCGCACCCCCGACCAGGCCGCACAGATCGCCAGGGTCGCCGACGGCGTCGTCGTCGGCTCGGCGCTCGTCGAGATCGTTGCGCAGCATGGTGCCGACGCGCCGCGCCACATCGAAACCTTCACCCGCAGCCTTGCCGCTGCTATCCACGGTGCAAAGGAGATTGCCGCATGAGCTGGCTCGACCGCGTCCGCAATGCCCTGCCCTTCACGGCGAAGCGCGATACCGCCGACAATCTGTGGCACAAATGCCGCCAGTGCCAGCAGATGGTGTTCGTCAAGGAATGGGAAGACAATCTCAACGTCTGCCCGCGCTGCGACCATCATGACCGCATCGGCGCGACCGAGCGTTTTGCGCAGCTGTTCGACGGCGGTCAGCACGAAATCCTGCCCGCCCCCGCGGCACCCGAGGATCCGCTGAAATTCCGCGATACCAAAAAATATGTTGACCGGATCAAGGCGGCGCGCGCCCAGACCGGCGATCGCGACGCCTATCAGAATGCATTCGGCCGCATTGGCAGCCAGCCCGCGGTCGTCGGCGTCCAGGATTTCGCCTTCATGGGCGGCTCGATGGGCGTCGCCGTCGGCGAAGCCTTTGTCGCCGGGGTCGAACAGGCGATCAAGCGCGGCTGCCCCTATATCGCGATCACCGCCGCCGGCGGCGCGCGGATGCAGGAAGGCACGCTGTCGCTGATGCAGATGCCGCGTGCTACCGTAGCCTTGGCCCGCCTTCGCCGCGCCGGCCTGCCCTATATCGTGCTGCTCACCGATCCGACGACCGGCGGCGTGACCGCCAGCTATGCGATGCTCGGCGACGTCCAGATCAGCGAACCCAAGGCGCTGATCGGATTCGCCGGCCAGCGCGTGATCGAAAATACGATCCGCGAAAAACTGCCCGAAGGCTTCCAGCGCGCCGAATATCTGCTCGATCACGGGATGATCGACATGGTGGTGCATCGCAAGGAGCTGCCGGAAACGCTGGGGCGGTTGATCGGCTATCTGGCGCCGGAAAAGGCGGCTTAACGTACACAAATATCGTCATTGCGAGGACCCCGGACTTGATCCGAGGGACGCGGCAATCCAGAGCAGCCGTAAACCGCTCTGAATTGCTTCACTTCGCTCGCAATCAGGGAATTCTTTGAGGCACCTAATGCCCGACCACGCCCACTCCTCCGATACCGAAGTCCAGGCCCAACTCGATCGCCTCGCCGCACTATCGCCGGGCCGCGATATCCTGGGCCTTGAGCGTATCGCCGAACTCTGCGCCCGCCTCGGCAATCCGCAAAACCAGCTGCCACGCGTCTTCCACGTCGCAGGCACCAACGGCAAAGGCTCGACCTGCGCCTATCTCCGCGCGATCCTCGAAGCGCAGGGCCGCCGCGTCCACAGCTACACCAGCCCGCACCTCGTCCGCTTCAACGAACGCATCCGCCTCGCCGGAACGCTGATCGACGACGCGCTGCTCGCGGCGCTGCTCGACGAAGTGCTCGACGTCGCGCACGATCTGCAAGCCAGCTTCTTCGAGGTCACCACCGCCGCCGCCTTTCTCGCCTTCGCGCGTATTGCCGCTGACGATTGCATTATCGAGGTCGGGCTCGGCGGCCGCCTTGACGCCACCAACATCATTCCGCCCCCCGCCGTGTGCGGCATCGCCTCGCTCGGCATCGATCATGAAGCGTTCCTGCTGGCTCCCGATGAGGGCGTGCCAGATGAGGCGATCCAACGCATCGCCTGGGAAAAAACCGGGATCTTCAAACCCGGCGCAGCGCTCGCTACGCTCGCCTATCCCGATTGCGTCATGCAACTCGTCAGTAAACGCGCCGCTGCCGTCGGCGGCACGCTCTTTTCTGAGGGCGAAGCCTGGTCAGTCGTCCCCCACGCCGACGGCTTCAGCTGGCAATCCAGGCGCGGCTCGATTGCGCCGACCCTGCGATCGCGCATGGCGGGCGCGCATCAAATGCGCAACGCGGGTCTCGCGATTGCCATGCTGCGCAGCACCCCTGACCCGCAACCCACCGACGATGACATTGTAAGGGGTGTTGCGGCGGCCTTCTGGCCCGGGCGAATGCAGCGGCTGGGCAGTGGTCCGCTGACCAGGCTGCTGCCCGACGGCACAACAATCTGGCTCGACGGGGGACATAATCCGGATGCGGGAGCGGCGCTGGCGATGGCGCTGGCCGATCAACCGCCGCTGCACATCGTCTGCGGCTTGCTGAGCAACAAGGACGCCATGGGCTTCCTGCGTCCTTTCGCCGACACGATTGCGTCGTTTCAGGCGGTGCCGATCCCGGGTCATGAGCATCATGATTCCAAAGATCTTTGCAATTGGGTCCAAAGCGAGTTGGGAATCGCGGACGCGCAGCCGTGCGATGACGTGGCGGCGGCGCTGGCGTTCATTGGCGACCACCGTGCCGCTGCCGACATTCTCGTCTGCGGTTCGCTCTATCTCGCTGGCGATGTCTTGCTGCGCAACGACGAGCTGCCCGATTAGGCAGTGCGCGCGGGCTTGCCGGTCCAGGCCAGCACGGCGCCAACAGCAAAAGCGAGGATCGACGACGCCATCACATAGCTCGTAAGTTGAAGCTGCTGCGACAACAACACCCCGACCAGCCCCGCAACCACCAGCACGAACCCGGCAATGCGGATCGCCCCGACCGGTTGGCGCAGCTTCTGATCATCGACCACCTCGGCCTGCCGCACGCCTTCGACGACATAGCCCTTGCTCCACAGCAGCCACAGCAGCAGCATGCCCGGGATCGCAGCGACGACGGTAAATCCCCAGAAAAGACCCAGCCAAAGTTCTCCGCGACGATGCCCGCCGGTCCCGCCATGAATGTACGCCCGACCCCGGCGAACGACGACAGCAGCGCAAACTGCGTGGCGGTATAAGCGATGTTCGACAGCCCTGACAGATAGGTGGCAAACACGGTCAGGCCGATGCCGCTCGTCACATTTTCGGTGACGATAGCGGCGACCATCATCCAGTAATTATCGCCTGTGGCGGCCAGGATCATGAACATGACGTTCGAGAACATCATCATCAGCCCCGAAATCACCAGCGCACGCCCCATCCCCAGCCACAGCAGGAACGGCGCACCGAGCGCCGAGCCGACGATCAAGGCACCAAAGCCCCACAGCTTGTTGGCCGAAATATAGTCCAGGTCGGCAAAGCCCAGATCGACGATCATCGGCCCCAGCATCGCTTGGCCCATTGCGTCGCCGACCTTGTACACCAGCACGAAGCCGAGGATCAGAAACGCTCCGTGACGGCTCAAAAATTCGCGAAATGGATTGACCACGGCTTCTGTCAGCCATTGCCCGGCCTTCATGCCCGACGCCTGCGCGAACCGATCGACGAATTTGCCCGGTCCCGCCCACAGCGCGCCGACAATAGCCGGAACGATGCTGAAAGCCGTCAAGCCATAAGCCGTCGCCCAGCCCAGCCCGAGCCCTTCATTCGACGCAAAATAGATCGTCCCGGCGCCCGCGATCAGATTGCCGGTGCGATAGCCGAACTGGTTCGTCGCGATGCCATGCGCGAACTCGTCGTTGTCAAGGATTTCGATGCGATACGCGTCGATGACGATATCCTGCGTCGCCGACAGGAAGGCGGTGATCAGCGCGCAGATTGCGAACTGGCTTATGTCGCCTGGCTGCGGGTTGCTCGCCCCCAATTGCCAGATTGCCACGAACAGCAGCACCTGAATGAAGAACAACCACCCGCGCCGTTGACCGAATCTGCTGGTCAGAAACGGAATCGGCAGCTTGTCGACAAGCGGTGCCCACAGGAATTTGAGCGTGTAGGGAATCCCCAGCGCGACCGCAAAACCGATAGTCGCGGTATCGATCCCAACCTTCGCCAGCCAGAAGGTCATCGTTGCGATCAGCAACGTCAGCGGAAAGCCGCTCGATATGCCAAGCAGGAACGTGACCATCGGGTTCTTGCGCAGATAGGGGCGAAAAGCAGGAATCGACAAGGCGACGATCACCAGCCCCACAAGCACCGCCACAAAAATTAAAAACCGGATCAGATCAATCGACATGCACAGGCTCCCCCGCATCCTCGTTCCGGGATGCCATCACGCTGATGGTTTGGCCTAAAGCGTCGCGGGCAAATTGGAAGCGGCGATTTATCGGTTGGCCGTGCTCAGGCGGCTTCGGGTCGCCAATAGGTCAACAGCCCGTTGACCTTGCGCGGCGCCTTGTTCTTGCAGGTCATCGTTTCGACCGCGCGCAGCGCCGCGACCAGCGCCGAAGCGCTATGCGGTTTGCTCAGGCAGGCGATCGCAATGTCGGCGGCGTCGTCCGGGCACCGCCCCGTCACCAGCAGCACCGCGATGCCGCGATCGCGCGCTAGGCGGGCGACTTCACGGCCGGTCATATGCCCCGCGAGCCCCAAGTCGAGCACCAGCGCGTCGATCTGTTCGTCGGCGATGATCGGCACCGCCGCCTCACCCGAATCGACCGTCGCGACGATGTTGTACCCGCTGTGTTTCAGCGTCCGCTCATTATCGAACGCGACAAGCGGATCATCCTCGATGATCAGCAGCCGCTTGATGCAGGACGGGCGGGACGCGAAGAGCATATTGTCTCCCTTTAACGGCGCCATGACGCGCTCTGTGTCGCCGTGCAAGATTGCTTCGGCTTCCCATCGACGAAGCGACACGTTTCCGGCTATGAGCGTGGCCACAGGGCAACACTATTGCCTGCATAACGACAAGAAAGCCGTACCCGTTCCCATGACCACCCGCCGACCACCCCGCGCCGCGCCGCGCTCAGCGCCCAAGTCCGCTGGCGACCGCGACGCCCCGAAAGGCCGCCGCGCCGCGCGCGGTGCCGCTTCCGCGCTCAAAGCCAAGCCGGCGGACGCCGAGCGCGACGAGGATGGCCCGCAGCGCATCGCCAAGCTGCTCGCGCGCGCCGGGGTCGGCTCGCGGCGCGATGTAGAACGCATGGTCGAGGAAGGCCGCATCGCGCTCAACGGCGTCGTCGTCGTCCAGCCCGCGCCGCTGCTGACCTCGCTTGAGGGGCTGACCGTCGATGGCAACCCGGTTGCCAAGCCCGTCTCAACCCGGCTCTATCGTTTCCACAAACCTTCCGGATGCATCACCGCGGCGCGCGACCCGAAGGGGCGCAAGACGATTTATGACGTGTTGCCGAAGGATCTGCCGCGCCTGATGCCGGTCGGCCGCCTCGACTATAACACCGAGGGATTGCTGCTGCTGACCAACGACGGCGAATTCAAACGCCAACTCGAACTCCCTGCCAGCGGAGTCGAGCGCACCTATCGCGCTCGGGCCTTCGGGGACATCAGCCAGGAACAGCTCGAAGAACTTGCGATGGGGATTACGATCGACGGCGTTACCTATGGCAAGATCGACGCCAATCTGGAGCGCCGCACCGGGCGCAACCAGTGGGTCGAAATGACGCTGACCGAAGGCAAGAATCGCGAAGTCCGCAAGGTGCTCGAACATTTCGGGCTGCAGGTCAGCCGCCTGATCCGCACCCGCTATGGCGCGTTCGAACTCGACGGGTTGCCCATGAGCGCAGTTGACGTCGTCCCGCGCGACGAATTGTTCAAATTCCGCCGGCATATGAGCTGACGGCGATGCGTGTCATTTCAGGCGAATGGCGCGGCCGCAAGCTGCTGGCGCCCAAGGGCGACGCGACGCGCCCGACTGCGGATCGCACCCGCGAGACCCTGTTCTCGATGCTGACGAGCCGCCTCGGCAGCTTTGAAGGACTGGTCATCGCCGACCTGTTCGCAGGATCGGGCGCACTCGGCATCGAAGCGCTGTCGCGCGGCGCCGCCACCTGCCTGTTCGCCGAGCAGGACCGCGACGCGCTCGACGTTCTGCGCGGCAATTTGTCCAGCCTGGGCGCGGCCGCGCGGGCCGATGTCCGCGCTGGATCGGTGCTCGGCCTTGGCCCGGCACCGCGCGCCTTTGACCTGTTGATGCTCGACCCGCCGTACGGCACCGGCGCCGCCAGCGTCGCGCTCGACAAGCTGCACCGGCTCGGCTGGATCGGCGCTGACAGCTGGGTGTCGGTCGAAACCGGACATGGCGAAAACGTCGAGGTGGCCGGCTTTGCCATCGACGCCGATCGCAAGGTCGGCAAGGCGCGGCTCACGTTGCTGCGCCTCGCCTGACAAGTGGGTTTAGCCTGGCGCCGTATCGGGGCGCACCAGGCGTAAGCCGATCCAGCTGACGATCCCGGCGATCGCCAGATAGAGGCCGACCATTTCGGTTCCGCCTCGCTCGGCAAGCGCCTGCGCGACGATCGGCGCCATCGCGCCGCCCAATATGCCGCCCGCGTTGAACGCCACCGACGCGCCGGTATAGCGCACGCGAACCGGGAACAGCCCGGTCAGCCAGCCGCCGAGCGGGCCGTACACCAGCCCCATCACGAACAGCGCCGTCGCCAGTCCCAGCCCGACGACGGGCCATGATCCCGACGCCAGCGCCGGTCCGAACAGGAAACCGACCAGCACAGTCGCGCCGCATCCCCAGGTCAATACGCGGTGCGGGCTCGACGCATCGCTGGCGTATCCGGCAAAGATGATCCCGACCGCCATGAACAGAATCGCGCCAAGCTGGATCAGCAGGAACTGCTCCTTCGGATACCCCAGCGCGGTAGTCCCGTGCGCCAGCGCGAACGAGGTCGCGAGATAGAAGATCGCGAAACAGGCCACGACGGCGAAGGTACCGGCCAGCGTGACGACCAGATGGTGGCGAAACAGCTCGCCGATCGGCACCGCGACGGGCACCTCCTGGGCCAGCGCGTCGGCAAAGGCCGGCGTCTCGCCGATCTTGAGCCGCACCCACAACCCCAGTCCGACGAGCACCGCCGACAACAGGAATGGAATCCGCCAGCCCCAGGCGGCAAAGTCGCTGTCGCTGAGCCACAGGCCGAGCATAAGGAACAAGCCGTTGGCCGCGACAAAGCCGACCGGCGCCCCCAATTGCGGGAACATCCCGAACCGCGATCGCCATCCCGGCGGCGCATTCTCGACCGCGAGCAGTGCCGCGCCGCCCCACTCGCCGCCCAACCCGAACCCTTGCCCGAACCGCAACAGGCACAGCAACAACGGCGCAACCCAGCCCACCATCGCATAGGTCGGCAGGAAGGCGATCAGCAGCGTCGATACGCCCATCAGCATCAGCGAAGCGACCAGCGTCGATTTGCGTCCGATCCGGTCGCCATAATGGCCGAACACGATAGCCCCGACGGGCCGGGCAAAGAACGCGAGGCCAAAGCTCATGAAGCTCAGCATCAGCTGCGCCGAGGGTGATTCCGACGGAAAGAACAGCGGCCCGAACACCAGCGCCGCGGCGGTACCGTAAATATAGAAATCGTAAAATTCGACCGCGGTGCCGACCAAACTCGCGGTCAGGATGCGCCGATGTTTGCGATAGGGTGCCAGATCCATGGCCTATGCCCCTCCCCTTGCTGATCAAGCCGCCTTGGACGCGACGAAGCGATCGGTGCAAGGCGAAAATGCGCCTCCCCGTGCTGGACAGCCCGCCCCGCGTTCCCTAATCGTTCGCACGTGACCCTGCCACCCGCCTCGCTGCCCGACCTGCCTCCGCCGAGCCCATCGGACCCACCCTATCTGCAAGGATTGAACGGGCCGCAGCGGCAGGCGGTGCTCACCACCGAGGGGCCGGTGCTCATGCTCGCGGGCGCCGGGACCGGCAAGACCGCCGCGCTCACCGCGCGGCTCGGCCATATCATCGCAACGCGACGCGCCTGGCCGTCCGAAATCCTCGCGGTCACCTTCACCAATAAGGCAGCGCGCGAAATGCGCGAACGCATCGGGCGGATGATGGGTGACGCGGTCGAAGGGATGTCGTGGCTTGGCACCTTCCACAGTATCGCGGCCAAGATGCTGCGTCGCCACGCCGAACTGGTGGGCTTGCAAAGCAATTTCACCATCCTCGACACCGACGACCAGCTCCGCGTTCTCAAACAGCTGATCCAAGCCGACGGCCTCGACGAAAAACGCTGGCCCGCGCGCCAGCTCGCCGGGCTGATCGACAAGTGGAAGAATCGCGGCCTCGTCCCCGCCAACCTTGATGCCGCCGACAAGGAATCCTACGCCGACGGCAAGGGGCAACATTTCTATGCGCTCTATCAGGCGCGGCTGAAAACGCTCAACGCCTGCGATTTCGGCGACCTGCTGCTGCACATGCTGGTGATCCTCAAGACGCACCGCGACGTGCTCGAGCAATATCAGGAGCGCTTCAAATATATCCTCGTCGACGAATATCAGGACACCAACGCCAGCCAATATCTGTGGCTGCGATTGCTCGCGCAAACCCGCAAGAATATCTGCTGCGTCGGCGATGACGATCAGTCGATCTATAGCTGGCGCGGCGCCGAGGTCGCGAACATCCTGCGCTTCGAGAAAGATTTTCCCGGCGCGACCGTCATCCGCCTTGAACAAAATTATCGCTCGACCCCCCAGATCCTCGCCGCCGCGTCGGCGCTGATCGCGCAGAACAGCGGCCGGCTCGGCAAGACGCTGTGGACCGACCTCGAACCCGGCGACAAGCTGCGCGTCGTCGGCGTGTGGGATGGGCCAGAGGAAGCGCGGCGGATCGGCGAAGAGCTGGAAACCCTCCAGCTTCGGCAGGTCAGCCTCGACCGCGCCGCAATCCTCGTCCGCGCGCAGTTCCAGACGCGCGAATTCGAAGACCGCTTCATCGCGATCGGCATGCCGTACCGAATCGTCGGCGGCTATCGTTTCTACGAACGCGCCGAGATCCGCGACGCCCTTGCCTATCTGCGACTTGTCCAATCACCCGCCGACGACCTGGCGTTCGAGCGCATCATCAACACCCCCAAACGCGGGCTCGGCGACAAGGCGCTCGCGCGCATCCACCAGTTTGCACGGATCGAACAGACGCCGATGCTCCGCGCCGCGGCGCGTATCACCGAAACCGACGAACTGACCCCGCAGGCCCGCCGCCAGCTCGTAAATTTTGTCGCGCTGATGCGCGGCTGGCAGACGAAGGCGAACGATCTGTCGCACCCCGAGCTGACCCAGCTGATCCTCGACGAATCGGGTTACACCGCTATGCTCCAGGCCGACCGCAGCGTCGAAGCCGCGGGCCGCCTCGAAAACCTCTCCGAACTCGTCCGAGCGATGGAAGACTATGACTCGCTCGAAGCCTTTCTCGAGCATGTCAGTCTGGTGATGGACCGCGACCAGAATGACGACACCGAAACCGTGACGATCATGACGATCCACGCCGCCAAAGGCCTGGAGTTCGACCATGTCTTCCTCGCCGGGTGGGAGGATGGAGTATTCCCGTCGCAGCGGTCGATGGACGAAGGCGGCACCGCGAGCCTTGAGGAGGAGCGGCGCCTCGCTTATGTCGCGATCACCCGCGCGCGCCAGCGCGCAAGCATCTATCACGCCGCCAACCGCCGCATCTACGGCCAGTGGATGAGCAGCATCCCCAGCCGCTTCATCGCCGAAATCCCGCCCGAGCATGTCGATAGCGAAAACAGTTTCGGCGGCGGGCAAAGCCTGTGGCGCGCCAACTGGTCGGCGCAGGGCGATCCGTTCGCGCATGTCGCCGAACGCCAGCCGTCGCGCACGATGACCCGCGGCCCGGCGTGGCAGCGCGCCACCGCGCAATCGTCGACGATCACTCGCGCGCCCGCCCCCAATGAAAAAGGCCAGGCGGCGTCGGTCGGTGCCAAACCGCGCGCCGATCTCGCCATCGGCATGCGCGTGTTCCACGAAAAATTCGGCTATGGCGAAATCACCGACATTGACGGCAACAAGCTGGAAGTCGCGTTCGAGCAGGCCGGCACCAAGCGCGTATTGGATAGTTTCGTCCGACTCGCTTGAACCTATTGTCAACCAGAACAGTTATGATATGCCATCCCACGCGGCCATCGAGTCGTTTTTTGGGAGAATCTTCAATGAAAATGAAGCTCTTAGTGGGCGCGATGGCGCTCGCCCTGGTCGGCTGTTCGGAACAATCGTCCGATGAGCCAGGCGTTTCTGCCACCCCCGATACCGCAGCCCCCGCCGTCGCGGAAGAAAGCGCCGACGCCGAGGCTGCCCCACGCATCAATGTTGAAGCCGCCCCCGGCGTCGCCTTCGACTATGCTTACACGTTTCGCCTCGTCGATAAACATATCGCCAAAGTGCAGGAGGAACACGCCGCCGCCTGCGAAACGCTGGGCGTTCAGCGTTGCCGCATCGTCGATGTTCGCTACCAGCTGAGCGACGAAAAACTCGTCGAGGCACAGACCCAGTTCAAGCTCGATCCCGGCATCGCGCGCAGATTTGGAGCCAGTGCTATCGCCAGCGTTGAAAAGGCCGAAGGCGTGCTCGCCGACGCCAGTGTCGCCGGTGAAGACGTCGGAACGGAAATCCTCGCCTCGCAGCAGCGCAGCGCGGGATCCGAGGCCGAGATCGCGCGGCTCGAAGCCCGGCTCAAATCGGGCGGGCTCGACAAAGGCGAGCGCGCTGAATTGCTCGCGCAGATTGGTCAGCTGCGCGGACAGCTCGGTGACGAACGCCAGAGCCGCCGCATGGGCGAAGCGCGGATTGCGTGGACGAGCGTTGCATTCAACTATGTCAGCGACGGCGGTCTCCCCGGCCTCGGTCACGAGAACCCCTTCGCCAATGCGGGCGAGACGCTGATGCGCAGCGGCAACACGGCGCTGACCTTTGTCCTGACGCTCGGCGCTGCACTCCTGCCATGGGGCATCCTGCTTGCGCTGATCGTCGCTTTCTGGCGCAGCCGGTTTGTCGGGGCCGTCCGCCAGCAACTGCGAACCACGAAAAACCCGAATGATCCCGCGATTCCACCGATGGGCTGACGGTGCAAGGGCGTCGCTTGCAGATGTTCGCGGCTGTTGTGGCCGGACCTGGAACGCGGCGCCCAACCCCGCGGCAACGCGGCCGCTGTGGGCGCCGCTGACGATGAAAATGAATATTGTGCCGAGCGCATCTATTGCAACCGCCGCATTTACCGGATTTGCGAAGGAACGACGCAGATTTGGCATCTAGTCACCGTCAGCACCATGATCCGCGATTCTGTTGACCGGGGGTGCAGGAGGGTTGCTGGTGGAGCCGAGGGGAATCGAACCCCTGACCTCTGCAGTGCGATTGCAGCGCTCTCCCATCTGAGCTACGGCCCCACGACCGCGGCGTAATAAACGCACAGCATTGCAGTGGCAACGGCTTTTCTGACCACCGCCGTGAGCGCCACGCAAAATCAGGGAATGGGGGTTCCGATGAGCAAAGCCTGGCACTTGACCAGCCGCCCGCAAGGGCTTCCGACGATGGACAATTTCGCGCTCCGCGAACTGCCCGATGTGCCGCTAGAAACCGATCAACTGCGCGTTCGCAATCTGTGGCTGTCGGTCGATCCCTATATGCGCGGCCGGATGAACGATGCCAAAAGCTATTCGGCCAGTTTCCAGCTCGACCACCCGATGACCGGCGGCGCGATCGGCGAAGTGATCGAAAGCAGAATGGAGGGCTTTTCGCCCGGCGACATGATCCTGCATATGGGTGGGTGGCGCGACGGAGGCGTCGTCGGCCTCGACATGATGCCCAATAAGTTGCCCGCCGCTCAGCTGGCCGCGGGGCTGACCCCGCAGACGTTCCTCCACAATATGGGCCTGACCGGCGGTACGGCATGGATCGGCCTGCTCCGCATTGCCGCGGCGAAACCCGGGGACACGATTTTTGTGTCGGCGGCAGCGGGCGCAGTGGGGTCTGCGGTGGTCCAGATCGCCAAGGCGCGCGAGATGACCGTGATCGGCTCTGCTGGGGGCGCCGAAAAATGCGCGTGGGTTAAGCAACTCGGCGCCGATGCGGTCGTCGACTACAAGGGCGAACCGGTACTGTCGGGGCTGACCCAAGCGCTTGAAGACTTGGGCAAGCCCGGCATCGATGTTTATTTCGACAATGTCGGCGGCGAACATCTCGATGCCGCCTTTGCGACCGCCAATGATTTCGCCCGCTTTGCGATCTGCGGGATGATCGACGTTTATAACGACGGTAAGGCGCAAGAGATGAAATATCTCATCCGCACGATCCCGGCGCGAATCCGCATGGAAGGGTTTATCTACACCGACCAGATCTTCGATTGCATGGAAGAATTCTACGCCGACATGGGCGGCCTGATTGCCAGCGGCGCGGTGACGATGCGCGAGACGGTTTACGAGGGGATCGCTTCGGCGCCCGACGCCTTCCTGGGGCTATTTTCCGGCGCCAATATGGGGAAGATGCTCGTTCGGCTATAGGTCAGGGGCCCGCTAGCGACCAGAAAATGCCGTTCCCCGGCGCAAGCCGGGCCCAGAGTGTCACGGCGCGACACTTGGTCTCCAACGCCCTGGGCCCCGGCTTGCGCCGGGTAGCATGAGGTCCGCTTCCACCCCAAAGCCGCCATTGGCTTCCAGGTTCGTATTCTCAAACAGTCGGAAAATTATCAGCTACCGAAACCGACCGACAGGAACCCCGGCATCGGGCCATTCCAGCCGTCATCGGGGCCATCCTGATCGTCGCGGCGCGGCGCGGGCGTCGGTTTCGGCGCGGCGGCGGGTTTGCGATCGTCGCGCGGTTTGGGCGCCTTTGCGGGGACCGCTTTGGGCTCTTCAACCGGTGGCACCGCGACCTTGTCCGTCTTTGCCGCGCCGCGACCACGTCCGCCACGCTCCGAACGCGCGCGCCGCGGTTTTCCTCGGTTTCGCTGGGTGCGGGGGGTGCCGAGGGTGCCGCTGGATTTGCCGTCGCTTCGCCGCCATGGACCGGAATCTTGTATCCGGTCAGCTTCTGAATGCTGTCGATCGCTTCGTCGTCCGACGGTGTCACCAGCGTGAACGCCCGCCCCTGCGCACCGGCGCGGCCGGTACGACCGATGCGGTGGACATAATCGTCGGGATGCCAGGGGGCATCGAAATTGAAGACATGGCTGACGCCTTTGACGTCGAGCCCACGCGCCGCGACGTCGGACGCGACCAATATGTTGATTGTACCGCTTTTGAACCGATCGAGTTCGGCGGTACGGCTCGACTGGTCCATATCCCCCTGAATCTCGCCCGCGTTATAACCCGAGCGTTGCAGCGCTTTCGCCAGTTCGCGCACCGTCGTCTTGCGGTTGCAAAAGATGATCGCGGTGTGGACCTTCTCTGATTCGATCAGGCTACGCAGCGCGTCGCGCTTGCCGCGTTCCGACGTCTTGACCAGGAACTGCTCGATATTCTCGTTGCGGCTCGCGGGGCGTGCGACTTCGACCGTTTTCGGGTTCGACAGGAATTTGTCGGCCAGCCGCTTGATCGGTGCCGGCATCGTCGCCGAAAACAACAAAGTCTGGCGATTCGCCGGGAGCTTGGTGCAGATATGTTCGATGTCGGGAATGAACCCCATGTCGAGCATCCGGTCGGCTTCGTCGATCACCAGCAGGTTGCAACCGGTGAGCAAAATCTTGCCGCGCTCGAACAGGTCCATCAGGCGGCCCGGGGTCGCGATGAGCACATCGACGCCCTTTTCGAGCGCCTTGACCTGATCGCCCATCTGCACGCCGCCGATCAGCAGCGCCATCGACAGCTTGTGATACTTGCCATATTTCTCAAAATTCTCAGCGACCTGCGCCGCAAGTTCGCGCGTCGGCGCCAGGATCAGCGAACGCGGCATCAGCGCGCGGGCGCGGCCGTGGGCCAGGATGTCGATCATCGGCAGCACGAACGAAGCGGTTTTGCCCGTCCCCGTCTGGGCGATGCCGATGATGTCGCGCATCATCAGGACCGAGGGGATGACACCCGCCTGGATCGGCGTCGCTTCGTCATAACCCGACTCGTCGATGGCGCGCAAAAGTTCGTCGGAAAGGCCGATTTCGGCAAATTTCATAAGATTATCATGTCCGGAAAAAGAGGTGACGCTCAGCCTTCCACGCAGGCAGCGCTGCGTCGGCCCTTGGGCAAATAGCGATGAAAAGTCAAGAAAAGGCGACGAAAGAGGCGATTAATCGTCGTCGCGAACCGGAACCATCAACCGGAATTTGTCGATCTCGCACTTGGCGCCGGTGCGGGCGTGGATCTCATCACGGTCTTCGCAAAGCTTCCCGTCTTTGCTGCCCTGCATGTAAAAGCCCGCGTAAAAGTCGAGCGCGCGGCACCCGCGATTGAGCTGCGCGCGCAGCCGCTGCTTTTGCCGGGTGATGATATCGATGCTGTCGCGCTGGACCGCCTGCATCCCCATGATATTGCGCATCGCCACGCATTTTGGCGCCTTTTTCTCTTTCCAGACGATCGGTATTTCGGTGCCGCGCCGTGACTGCATGGGCCCGGCGGCGAAATTGTTGAGCTGCGAACGCTGGGCCGGGACGCGGATGATCAGCTGCTGCTCGATCACGACCTGCCAGAAGGACGTGATCTGTTCAGGCGTCGGCGCGGTGAGCGCGACCAGCGGTTCGGGCGCCGCAACCTGTGACAGCGCATCGCCAGCTGGCGCAGCCGCCGCAATCCACAGGGCCGCGGCCGTCAGCACAAGCGCGCTGCCGCTCCTTCGGCATCCTGACAGAAATTGCTGCTCACTCGTCGCTCCCGCACCCAAACCCACTGGACGAAAATCCGATATTCATCCAACGCTCGCTTTAGCAGCCATGATTGAACATCAAATGAACTATTTTCGCTCTCTCGTCCGCGCAAGATGGGGATGCAACGCATGACCCGGGCGCCGACGCAGGTGTTCCTCGATCGCCTGGCCGCGGAGTTGGGGCCGAAGGGCTATACGACCGACGCCGATACCATGGCGCCGTGGCTTACCGACTGGCGCGGCAAATACACTGGGCACGCCGCGGCGATGCTGTCGCCGGGGTCGACCGAAGAGGTCGCTGCGGTCGTCCGCCTTTGTGCAGAGGAGCAGGCAGCTTTGGTCCCCCAGGGCGGCAACAGCGGCATGGTCGGCGGCGCTACCCCCGACGCTGGCGGCAACCAGCTGTTGCTCAGTCTGCGCCGCATGAACAAGGTACGCCAGATCGATACCGCAGCGCGGATTGCGGTGGTCGAGGCGGGGGTCATCCTCGAAACCTTCCACCATGAGGCGCTGGCACATGGCCTGCGCTTCCCCCTGACGCTCGGCGGCAAAGGATCGGCGACGATCGGCGGCCTCGTATCGACCAACGCCGGGGGCACCCAGGTCCTGCGTCACGGGACGATGCGCGCGCTGGTCGCGGGGATCGAAGCGGTGCTCCCCGACGGCCGCATCTTCGATGGCCTTGCGCCACTGAAAAAGGACAATCGCGGCTACGATCTGCGCCACCTCTTGTGCGGGGCCGAGGGAACGCTGGGCATCGTCACCGCCGCGAGCCTGCATCTCGTCCCTGCCGCTGCCGCACGCAGCACCGCCTGGATCGCAATCGATTCGCCCGATCGCGCGCTCCTACTGCTCCGTCAGCTCGACGCCAGCATCGGGCGCGAGCTGGAAGGGTTCGAGATCATTCCGCACGCGTGCCTTGATGCGGTGCTGCGGCACATCCCGCAAACCCGCGCCCCGATCGCCGCGCCGCATCCCTGGTATGTGCTCGCCGAACTGGCGGGCGACGATGACCAGATGTTGGCCGATGCACTGGAGCGCGAACTCTCCACTGCCCTCGACGCCGGGCTGATCCGCGATGTCGTGATCGCCAAAAATGACCGCGAAAGTGGCGATTTCTGGCGCCTGCGCGATTCCATTTCCGAGGCCGAGCGCGCCGAAGGACCGGCGTTGCAGCATGACGTCAGCGTGCCTATCGACCTGATGCCGACCTTCATCGCCGACAATCCGGCGCGGCTGACCGCGGCGTTCCCCGGCGCCCGCGCGCTGTCGTTCGGGCATCTGGGTGACGGCAACGTCCATCATCATGTCCAGCCGCCAGTCGGGGTTGACGGTGCCGCGTGGCTTGCAGAGCATGGCGCCGCCGTCAGTCGGCTGGTCTATGCGCACGTCATCGCGCTCGGCGGGTCGATCTCGGCCGAACATGGCATTGGTCAGATGAAGCGCGATGTGCTCGCAGAGCTCGACAGCCCGGCGCGCCTGGCGGCGCTGCGCGGGATCAAGGCCGGTCTCGATCCGGCAGGTATCTTCAATCCTGGCAAGCTGATCGCCTGACCCACTCTCGCCGCTCGCCATCGCCCCCTTGCGCCATGCGGCGCAGGTCAATAAGGCGCGCTGTTATCTTTTTGCGTCCCGGCTGGTCGGGACACCCTACCGGAGTTTTATCATGGCCACTGCGCCCGTCCCCGCCAACCTGCCGCTATTCTATAAAGACCTTGTGCCACTTTCGAGCGTCGATCATGCCGATTTTCACGCGCGCCCGCTGGACAAGGCTGATTTCCTGGTCAACCAGCACGCGATCCCGCTGACCTCGGACGAATTTGTGTCGGCATGCCGCTTTTTTCCCATCGTCTTTTCGGCGGGCGACAATCCGGTGCCGCTGGCGCTGATGGGCCTCAACGAAGGCGTCAACACCTTCGTCGACGATGAAGGCAAGCTGCTCAACCCGGTCTATGTGCCGGCCTATGTTCGCCGCTACCCGTTCCTGCTCGCCCGACTGCAGCAAGATTCGGACGAATTGTCGCTGTGCTTCGACCCCACCTCGGGCGCGGTTGGCAAGTTCGATGAAGGCGACGTGCTGTTCGAGAACGGCGAGCCGACCGCCCCGGTTCAGGCTGTCCTCGAATTCTGCAAGAATTTCGAAGAAGCGGGCCAGCGCACCGGCATGTTCATGGACGAACTGAAAAAGGCCGACCTGCTGATGGAAGGTGAAGTCAGCATCCAGCAGGACGGCAATGACAAGCCCTACATCTATCGCGGGTTTCAGATGGTCGATGAGAACAAGCTGCGCGAACTGCGCGGTGACGTGCTGCGCAAAATGATGCAAAACGGGATCCTCGGCCTGATCTTCGCGCACCTCTTTTCGCTGCAACTGATGCGCGAAGTGTTTGCCGAGCAGGCAAAGGCTGGCAAGGTGCCGGAATTTCAGGAAGTTCCGACGAACTGAGGAGCATGATGCAGATGGCCACCGTTGCAGAAACCGCCGGCACCGCCGGTCCGCGTTATACCAAGGTGGCCATCTGGCTTCACTGGCTGATCGGCCTCGCCGTCATCGCCAATATCGGCCTTGCCATGCTGACCGAGGACATGCCGCGCGAAACGCACCGCGCCGCGATGGACGTTCACAAAGCGCTGGGGATCACGATCCTGGCACTGACCCTTCTCCGCATCCTGTGGCGACTTGGCCACAAGCCGCCACCGCTGCCGGCCACAACCCCGGCATGGCAGCGGCCGCTCAGCAAGGTCGTGCATTTTCTTTTCTATGCGCTGCTCATCTTGCTGCCGCTGTCGGGCTGGGTGTGGATGTCCGCCGCCGACCGGCCAATCGATTTTTTCGGGCTGACGACGATCCCGACGATCGTGGCGCCGAACGAAGGGCTGGCTGACGTCCTGCATGACCGGCACGAGGCACTTGGCCTTGCAATGTTGGCACTCGCCGCAATTCACATCCTCGCCGCGCTGAAGCATCAGTTTGTTGATCGGACCGGGCTGATGGGGCGGATGAACCCCTTTTGAATCGCCCGCTGGTCGCGGCGTCAAAAATCGACGGCAATACCCTTGAGCTCCCAGTCGCCATAGCGCACCGGGTTGCGGCCGCCGGGTTGATCCTCGGCCTTTTCCTCGCGGATCGGCGCCGGGGGTGGTACCGGGTTGTTGGTCCAGCCGGCAGGCGCCCTCACATGCGCCGGACGCTTCGCTGCGCGCGGCGTGCCGCCGATGGTTTCCGTTTCGCTGCGTTCGGTCATAACGCAGATCATATAGGATAATGCATGCTTCCCGCCAGCCTCGCCGAACATAATCATGGTTGATCGCCCGCGCCGCCCCAAACAGCGCGGGCAGAATGAACCCGATCCGGCGGGTACCGCACCGCGCCGCGCTGCGCTGCGTCTGGTTGATGCGGTCCTGCGCCGCGGCGACCCACTCGACATTGCGATGCACGCCGCAGCGCAGGGGCTGACCGGCGCCGACCGCGCCTTTGCGGTGGCGATCGCGTCCGAAACCTTGCGCTGGATGATCGACATCGACGCGCTGATCGACAGCGCGACGGCGCAGATCCTGCCCGACGACGTCAAATCGCGCACCGTGCTGCGGATCGCGCTCGCCCAGCTTCTCGTGCTGAAAAGCCCTGCGCACGCGGTGGTGGCGACCGCGCTGCCGCTCGTTGCGGGCGGGCCGCGGCGGCTGGTCCATGCGATCCTGTCGCGCGCGCAACAGGATGAATGGCGACTGCCCGACCGCGCCACCCTGCCCCTGCCGACCGCCGAACGATGGGCCGAGCAATGGAGTCTGGCGATGGTCGAAGACGCCGAAGCGGGCTGGAGTGTGCCGCCGCCGATCGACCTCAGCTTCGCCGCGGAACCCGGCGCGGAAGAATGGCCCGACGCCATCTCGCTCGCGCCGCGCCATCGCCGCCTGCCGCGCGGGCTGGCGGTCGAGGCGATGCCGGGTTACCGCGAAGGCGGCTGGTGGATTCAGGATCTCGCAGCGAGCTTGCCCGCGCGCATGCTGGGACCGGGCGACGGCCGCTCCGTACTCGATCTGTGCGCCGCGCCGGGCGGCAAGACGATGCAACTCGCGGCCGCCGGCTGGCAGGTCGTCGCGGTCGACTCCAGCGCAAAACGGCTCGAACGATTGAGCGCCAACATGGCGCGCACCGGGCTGGCCGCCGACATCGTGCAGGCTGATATCCGCTCATGGGCGCCCGCCGAGCCCGCCGATGCGGTGCTGCTCGACGCACCCTGTTCGGCCACCGGCATCTTCCGCCGCCACCCCGACGTCCTTCACCGGATCGAAGCGCGCCAGATCGACGAGATGGCAGTGTTGCAGACCGAATTGCTCGCACGCGCCGCGCGGTGGGTCAAACCCGGCGGCACCCTGATCTACGCCACCTGTTCGCTCGAGCGCGCCGAGGGAGAGGATCAGGTCGCGACGTTCCTCGACCATCATCCATCATGGCGCATCGACCCGGTGTGCGCAGACGAACTGCCCGACGCCATCGTGCCCGACGCGAACGGTTTTGTTCGCACCCTGCCCGGCGTTCTGAGCGTCGCAGGCGGCCTCGACGGCTTCTTTGTCGCCCGGTTGCGGGCGCCTGCGAGCTGAATCCACCCCTCCCCAAAGCAGAGGCGGATTCAACCTCATATGACTGCCATCTAACCCTGCGGCCCGCACCCGTCAGAACACCGCCTTCGGCGCAGCTTCCTTCATCATCGCCGCGCGCACCATCGGGATCGGCGGCCCGCCATAGGACAGGAATTCGTCGTGGAACGCCTTCCACTTCGTGCGGTCGCCCTTGGTCCAATCCTCGCGCAGCTTGCGGATCATCAGCTTGCCCATCGTGTAATTGAGGTAGAGCGGATCATAGGTACCGCGCGCCGCTTGCTGCCGCGCATTGCCCTCGTCCTGATAGCATTGCTCCTTGAACAGCTTTTCCGAATCCGCGACGGTCATCCCCTTGGTATGCAGCCCGATCGCCGAGAGATAGCGGCAGTTACGGAGCAGTGCGTTCGACAGCTGGCCGATATGCGTTTCGAGATCACCCTCGCCCAGCCCCGCGTCCCACATCATTTCTTCGGTATAATGCGCCCAGCCTTCGGCAAAGGCATAGCCGACGAACAGCTTGCCAAAGATGCTTTCCGCCCGGTTCGAATGGAGGAAGTTCAGAAAATGTCCGGGCCATACTTCATGGACCGACGTGAACATCAAATCCTTGCGCCCCGGCACGAAGTCGGCCTGCGTCTGCTTGTCCCAGGTCGGGTCGGGCGGTGAGATGTAATAGACCGACGGCAGACCCGTTTCATACGGCCCCGGGATATCGATATAGGCGCTGTTCTGCCGGTTGTACGGCGGCGATTCCTCGACCTGTCCTGTTCGGTACCCGGAATCGTGACCAGATCCTTCTCGATCAGGAAGGCGCGCAACGTCGGCAACTGGCGCCGCGCCTCGGCGACCGGGCCGTCGGCGGGCTTGTCCGCGTTCATCTTTTTCATGCACTCGCCGATCGTCATTCCCGCGGCATAGGTCGCGCACGCAGTCTTCAGCGCATCCTGATTGCGCTTGAGATCAACCTGGCCAATGCGCTCGAGCTCGTCGATCGGGGTGTCGACCCCCTCGTTGGTCAGGATCATCTTGGCAAATTTGTCGGCGCCCAGCGCATAACCATCGGCGGTTCCCGGCTGCGATCCGACATATGTCGCCAGATCGGTCATCGCCGCCCCGGCCTTTGCGGCGGCTTCGTCGAACTGCTTTTGCAGCGCTGCGTCCTTCACCTCGGCAAAAGCCGCCTTGGCGTCGCCGGTGTAATAATCGGCAAAGCCGCCGAACCCGGCGGTGCCATATTTTACGAAGGTAGCGGGCAGCGGCAGCTTCAGATTCGCCTTGATCTGCGCGGCAGCAGCCGGGACTTTCTCGGCATAGGCGATAAACGCCTTCATCCGCGTCGTCGCATCGGCGTACGGCCGCGCGATATAGACATTGGGATCGAGCGCACCGGTGTAATAGGACGGGTTTTTCTGCGCGAAATCGGTATCGCGCAGAAAGAACAGCTGACCCTGTGCGACATGCACCAGATAATCGCGCTCGAACATTTCGGCCGCCGTCATCTCGCCGTCAAAGGCTTTGGCATCGGCGATCGACTTTTCGAGGTACGCCGCCTGCTTCTCGATCCCCTCAGGCGACCAGTCGGGCAATTGCCCGTCGAACTCATGCTTGCCCTGATAGACCGCAAAGGTCGGGTTGAGCGGGAAGTAACCGGCGAGAAACTGGTCGCGAAACTCGGTCCAGCTTGCCGCGTTCGGGGCGGTGGTCGTGGATTTGTTGTCCGATGCGTTGCAGGCGGTCAGCACGAGCAGCGTCGCGGCCATGGCGGCGCCGCCAAAGCGGGCAAATTTGCGTGTCATTCGGCTATCTCCCTGGGTTTTCCATGACCCGCTTCTGGCACTCGTGCCGACCGATGACACCCGATAATCGACGAACGGCGCCAGCAGCGCCACTGGACAGCGGCAAAAAGCCGTTTACGGCGGACCGCGATGGCGACAATCCCTCCCCCCGAAGGCGTCGAACCGGTCATGCCGGACGCGGCGCCCAAAGCCCCTTCGCCGCTCAGCTTTCCCGATTACCGCTATTTCTGGCTGGCGCGCTTCACCGCCGTCATGGCGACGATGGCGATGGTCGTCGTTATTGGGTACCAGCTCTACGACACCGCACGCACCGACTACGGCATGTCGATCCGCGAGGCGTCGTTTCAGCTCGGCCTGCTCGGGCTGGTCCAGTTTGTCCCGCTGGCGATCCTGACCCCCGTGGCGGGTTGGGTTGCCGACCGCTTCGAGCGGCGCAAGGTCGCGATTTTTGCCAATATGATCGACCTCGTCATCGCGGTCCTGCTCGGCTGGTTCACCTGGACCGACGGCCTGACCTTGCCGCTACTGTTCGCCCTCGCCGCGCTCCACGGGGTTGCGCGCGTTTTTGTCGGTCCCGCGATGAGCGCGATCGCACCCAATATCGTCCCGCCCGCCGTCCTGCCGCGCGCCATCGCGATGAGCAGCATCGCCTGGCAGTCGGCATCGGTGGTCGGTCCCGCCGCGGGCGGGCTGATCTACGCCGCGCACCCCGCGTCGGTCTATGTCTTCTCGGCCATTCTGCTCGCCGTATCGGCCTTCACGATCAGCCGCGTCCGCCCGGTGCTGCCACCGCCGACCGAAGTGCGCCGCCATCCGCTGCGCGAGATGGCCGACGGCCTGCAATTCACCTGGCGCGAACGCTTCCTGTTCGGGACGATCACGCTCGACCTGTTCGCCGTGATCCTGTCGGGCGCGACCGCGCTGCTGCCCGTTTACGCGCGCGACATCTTGCAGACCGGTTCGGAAGGACTTGGCTTCCTGCGCGCCGCCCCCGCGGTCGGCGCCGCAGTCGTCGCGCTCGGTCTCGCGTTCCGCCCGATCGAGCGCAACGTCGGGGTCAAGATGCTGTGGGCCGTCGCGGCGTTTGGCGCCGGCACAGTCGCATTCGGTTTCTCGACCAACGTCTTCCTCTCGCTCGGCTTGCTCGTGCTGATGGGGGCCGCCGACATGTTCTCGGTGTTCGTGCGCGGCACGCTGATCCAGCTCAACACCCCCGACCATATGCGCGGCCGCGTCAGCGCGGTGTCGGGACTGGCGATCTCGGCCTCCAACGAGCTCGGCGAAATGCGCGCCGGTTCGATGGCCGCGGCGCTTGGCCCGATTTCTGCGGTCGTTTTTGGCGGGGTCGCGGCGATCGGCGTCACTGCGCTGTGGGCGTGGCTGTTCCCCGAACTGCGCCGCGCCAGGACGTTCGCGCCGCAATTCAAACCGCAAGCGGACTAACCCGAACCATTCGCCGCATTTCACCGTCAGCCCGTCGAACGCCTATTGTCAATTTAATCGATTGAATTACTTTCCACTCACCCGTCACCGCGGTTCCCCTCTCTCCTTTCGTCGGAGTGACCGCCATGCATGACCTGACTATCCAGCATAAAATCCTGACCATCCCGGGCCTCAACAACAGCGGCCCGGCCCATTGGCAAAGCCTGTGGGAACGCCGCTTCGTCCATTGCGAACGCGTCGAGCTCGGCCAATGGGACGCCCCCGACAAGGACCTGTGGGTCGAGCGGATCGCCGCGGCGATCGACGCCGAACACGATCCCGTCCTGATCGTCGCGCACAGCCTGGGCTGCTACGCCTTCGCCCATTGGTTCGCCGGCGCCAGCAGCGTCGCGCGCGACCGCATCGTCGGCGCACTGCTCGTCGCGCCGCCCGATCTGACGCAATTGCGCGGCAAGCATCGCCTCGCCGGTTTCACCGATTCGCCCGCCTTGTCATCGCAGACGCCGATGATCGTCGTCGCCAGCGATGACGATCCCTATGCCAAGACCGCCTATGTCTGGCGGCTGTCGCGGCACTGGGACGCCCGCTTCGTCAACGCCGGACCGTTCGGGCATATCAATGCTGAGTCGGCCATCGGTGACTGGCCTTATGGACAGTATCTGCTCGCCTCGTTACAACCTGCGCCGACGCCG
Organism: Sphingopyxis sp.; assembly: GCF_016704835.1. Classification (GTDB taxonomy): domain Bacteria; phylum Pseudomonadota; class Alphaproteobacteria; order Sphingomonadales; family Sphingomonadaceae; genus Sphingopyxis. The sequence goes on from NZ_JADIZJ010000021.1 coordinate 92,753, forward strand.
GCGCTGGCGGACGAGGCCCGCTGGCTCCGCGCTGGCGACTGGCCAAATCGCGTCCGCCGCGACCCGCGGTTCGAATTCAATGAAAGAGCGCACCGAACATGAAAGCCAATTCGATCCTCGATACCATCGGCAACACGCCGCACATCCGCATGGGTAAGCTGTTCCCCGACGCCGAAGTCTGGGTGAAGTCGGAGCGCAGCAATCCCGGCGGGTCGATCAAGGATCGTATCGGCCTTGCGATGATCGAGGCGGCCGAAGCCGACGGCAGCCTCAAGCCCGGCGGTACCATTGTCGAACCGACGTCGGGGAACACCGGTATCGGGCTGGCGATGGCCGCCGCGGTCAAGGGTTACAAGCTCGTCCTCGTCATGCCCGAAAGCATGTCGATCGAGCGCCGAAGGTTGATGCTCGCTTACGGCGCCACCTTCGACCTGACGCCGCGCGAGAAGGGCATGAAGGGCGCGATCGAGCGTGCGATCGAACTGGTCGAAACCACCCCCGGCGCGTGGATGCCGCAACAATTCGAAAATGAGGCCAATATCGACGTCCATGTCCGCACCACCGGGCCCGAAATCCTCGCCGACTTCAAGCGACACCCCTGATCGACGCGCTGATCACCGGGGTTGGCACCGGCGGCCACATCACCGGGACCGCGCAGTTCCTCAAACAGCATTGGCCGAACCTGAAAGTGTTCGCGGTCGAGCCCGAAGCCTCGCCGGTCATTTCGGGCGGCCAGCCCGCGCCGCACCCGATCCAGGGCATCGGCGCCGGCTTCATCCCGCGCAACCTCCACACCGACCTGCTCGACGGCGTGATCAAGGTCGACGCCGGCGCGGCAAAGGATTTCGCGCGCCGCGCTGCGACCGAGGAAGGCATGCTCGTCGGCATTTCGTCGGGCGCCACGCTCGCCGCCATCGCGCAGAAACTTGCTGAGCTTCCCGTCGGCAGCCGCGTCCTCGGCTTCAACTACGACACTGGCGAGCGCTATCTGTCGGTTCCCGATTTCCTCCCGGAGATCTGAGGACCATTCGTGCAACCCCATGACGATCAAGCGGCGTTGCCTATCGGGCGCGACTGGACGGGCTGGCTGTTCGTGCTGTTGGCGGCATTGGCAATCGGTGCGGTGCTGTTTGCCAGTGGCCGCAGTGGCGACGCCCTCAGCGTGCGCCCGCATCCCGTCGCGCCGCCTGCGGACGTCGTCCCCGATGTGCTGCCGATGGAGTTTGCACCCGTTGCCGAGGATGATGCGCGCGCCGCAAATGCGCAGATCGCGCTGATCACCAAGGGCTTCATCGCCGCGCGCCCCTTCATCTATGCCGGCAATGGCGACGCCAAACTTCGCGCCCGCGACTGCCTCGCTGCCGCGATGATCTACGAGGCGGGCGATGATGCTAAAGGGCAGCAAGCGGTCGGTCAGGTCATCATCAACCGCGCGCGCCACCCGGCCTTCCCGAAATCGATCTGCGGCGTCGTGTTTCAGGGGTCGGAGCGCACCACCGGCTGCCAGTTCACCTTCACCTGCGACGGCGCGCTGAATCGCCGCTACTCCGACGCCGCGTGGATCCGCGCGCAGGAGATTGCCGACATGATGCTCTCGGTGGCACCTATCCGCCGGTCGGCCTCGCCACCCATTATCACACCGACTGGGTCCGTCCCTATTGGAGCGACAGCCTCGAAAAGATCGCGATCGTCGACACCCACCTCTTCTTCCGCTGGCCGGGCTATTGGGGCACTGCGGGCGCGTTCCGCGGCGCGGTGTCGGGCAGCGACGGGCCGGTCGCGAAGCTTGCTGCTATCTCACCGCTGCACGCCATAGCGCTCGGCTTGCCAACCGAACTGGCGACCGGCGTCGATGCCAATGCCGCGGTCGGCGACGCGCGCGTCGTCGTCGGTGCGGGTGAAGCGACAGGCCGCGACACGATCTACACCCAACTCGACCGCCGCGCCGCGCCCGAAAGCTTCGTCACCACCGCACTGCGGCTGTGCGGCGAAAAACCCTATTGCAAGTTCATGGGCTGGACCAACCCGATGCTGAAACCCGACAGCGACGCAATGAGCGACACCCAGCGCGCCGCAATGACCTTTTCCTACCTGCGCGATGACAAGTCGGGATTCGAAAAGGCGCTGTGGAATTGCAGCGAGTACAAGCGCGATGATGTGCGGCAGTGCATGAAGCGGTAAGGCAGTTACAGGGGCTCGAACGACTAGTTTAGGGGGGAGCGGACGTCAGAATGGCGTCTGCCGCGCACCTGCTTCATAGTTGCTCAACTTTAGCTGATATGCGCGGCGGTAACGTTTTGCCTGCCTGTAACGGCTAATGGCTGTGAATAACAGGATCACCGCCGATGCCGCTGATAGAGCGGCCAATTCAGCTTGATTTTTCTGCCACATTTCATTGGCGATATATCCCGATGCAGCGGCAAAAAATATCAAAAATGCAATCCATAGACTTGTCGTGATTGCACGTTCAGGCGCAATCGGCCGACCGTTACGATCATCTAAGGCAATTTCATCGGAGCCGAGCATGCGGAAGATTTACAGTTTTGAGCAATGACCGCAACTGGTCGTTTCCGGCCATTGCCGCCATATCGGCGGCTTATGGCTGGTATGGGGTGGAGAGCAGGCATTAGAGCAGCCGACAGCCAATCTCCGCGAGGTGGATTAGGGGCCTGGGTCGTCAAAGACGAGTACGTTGTGTTGCTTCATTTGGGATGAGGCGAGTTGCTCGCCGCAGGCCGACGCGGCCAGTAGGCTAAGGCAAACTAAAGATCGAACTGGCGGCAACATCGCCGAACTATGGGATCAATTTAGAATGTCCGCAATCGGTCCGATTTCGGAACTACGACCGTCAGCGATAAGGCTCGCAAGCAATCCCGTCGTTGTCGCCATCCATGCCTTCCCGATATCCGGGCTCGCCTCGATAGATTGGTGCGGTGCCCGCCGCTCGTGCATCATTGCAGCCGCGCCAATAGTCGCCATCCTGAGGCGCGCTCCCGTGTAATGCCGGTATCGATCGCAAAGCGTTCTGCGGCCGAAAATGCTGCTGCCTTCTGCTCCGGTTTGGAGATTGCCCAGCCACCTCCCACAACAACCCCTAGCAGCCCAAACCCCAACAATGTGCCGCCTGCCGACGAACTGCGGCGAGGGCGTTGTAGGCGTCCGCGGTAATGCCGTGAGGGTTCGTGATAGCGTCGGGATTGTCTCATTCGACAACGGTAGCGAAAAATTGTGAATGATTGGTTTGGGGTGGGGAGCGGCCGTCACCAATAATCGTTGCACCCGCAAAGGCGGAGGCCGCAAACAGCCAATTCCTGCGTCGCTGTGTAAACCGAAAGCGGCCCCCGCCGTCGCGGGCGCGACGGCTAGCTTTGGTCTTTTGTTGCCGTTTATCATTCCGGACTTGTTCCGGTATCCACTGCGGCGCTGAGGTCTTGGCCCCCCGACAGAGTTCGGGGCAACGACTTAGCGTCATTGCCCCTCCGTCAGCGCTTCGCGCTGCCACTTCCCCATGGCTTCGCCACTGGGAGGATTAAGATCCAGAACGACTATCCTACGGCCGAATCAGATATTTCTCGCCCGTCCGCTTCGCATTATACGCATGCGCCACGTCCAGCGACAGCGCCTCGGTCAGCGAGATTTCATGGCTGTAGTGGCTCTTGAACGTCGTCGTCAGTTCATCGACGACGCGCGCCCGCAGCCGCAAATTGGTTTCCATCCCCGCCTTTTGCAGGAACGGCGTCAGCAGGAAGCCCGACAGCGACCAGGTCAGGCCGAACGCACGGTTGAGGATCGTCGGGCCAAGATCGAGCCCGCCATAGATATAGACCTGCTTGAACGTATCCGAACCATAGCGGCTGTACGTCGCCATCCGCTTTACCGCGGCGACTTCCATCGCCGACAGGATCTGTCCCGCCAGCTTGCCACCACCGATCGCGTCGAATCCGATCGTCGCGCCGGTCGCGACGATCGCCGCAACCAGTTGGTCGATGAAATCGTCGGCGCTGCTGTTAACGATATGCGTTGCACCAATGCTCTTGAGTATTTCGACCTGCGCGTCGCTGCGCACGATGTTGACTAGCGGAATGCCGTCCTTGGCGCAGATCTTGACCAGCATCTGGCCCAGGTTCGACGCCGCTGCCGTGTGGACGATGGCGCTATGCCCTTCGGCCTTCATCACCTCGGTGAAGGCAAGGCTCGTGAGCGGATTGACGAAGCACGACGCGCCATCCTTGGGATCGGTGCCGTCGGGCAGAACCATGCACATCTGCGCTGGCAGGCAGCGATATTCGGCAAAGATCTCGCCGCCGATCAGCGCGACGGTTTTGCCGAGCAGTGCCTGCGCCTCTGGCGAATCGCCCGCCGCGACCACGGTGCCGCAGCCTTCGTTGCCGATCGCCAGCGCTTCGCCGATGCGGCCGCCCATTGCGCGCATGCCGGCGGGCGGAATATCGGCGGTGATCTGCGGCAGGCCATCGCGGATCGAGGCACGCGCGGTCGACATATCGGCGCCGCCGAACAACAGTGCGAGATCCGACGGGTTGATCGGGGTCGCGAGAATCTGGACCAGCACCTCGTGCGACTTGGGCGTCGGCATCGGACGCCGTTCGAGCGATACCACCAGCTCGCCCTCGGGCTTGACGAGGGTCAGCATGGTGAGGTTGGTATCAGGCAGGTCGGTCATTGCGGGTCTCCCGTCGCTTTTCGGTTTCTTGATGCAACGGATTAGGGGGTGACGAAGCGGCTGGCAACCGCGGATGGGTCAGCGATCGATGAAAAAGGCAATCGTCGCCCCCGCGAAGGCGGGGGCCGCTGGCTGCCTCTCCAACGACTGAAACCTAAACCGATGACGGCCCCGCCTTCGCGGTGGCAACGTCTAATCCGGCGAATATGCCGCTGCCAGCCGCAAAACCTCGTCCGCCAATTCCATCCGGCAAATCAGCAAATCGGGCAAATAGGTATCCGCCGCATTATACTGGATCGCCGACCCATCGACGCGGCTGGCATGCAGGCCCGCCGCCTGCGCCACCGCAACGGGCGCGCAATTGTCCCATTCATACTGGCCGCCGGTGTGCAGATAGATGTCGGCCTCGCCGCGCACCACCGCCATCGCCTTGGCGCCCGCCGATCCCATCGCGAGCAGCTCGGCGCCGATCCGCTCGGCCACATACACGGCCTCGGCCGCGGGGCGTGTGCGGCTGACCAGCATCTTAAGCGGCTTATTCGCGGGCTGCAGCGGCATCGGCGCGCCCGAAGTCAACGTGATCCCCAACCCCGGCAACGCCACCGCGCCCACGCGCGCAACGCCATCGACCGCGAGCGCGACATGCACCGCCCAGTCGTCGCGCCCTTCGCCATATTCGCGCGTGCCATCGAGCGGATCGACGATCCAAACCCGGCGGTGCGCCAGCCGCGCCGCGCAGTCCTTTTCCTCTTCGGACAGGATCGCGTCATCGGGACGCGCCGCGCGCAATTCGTCGCACAACATCGCGTTGGCGGCTTCATCACCCGCCTGCCCCAGCGCCTTGCCCTCCAGCCCCTCCCTCCGCAGCGCCAGCAGGATCGCGCCCGCAGCGGTGGCGAGCCGTTCGGCCAGCTGCTCGTCGCTTTCGGTCATGTCAGCCAAGCAGCCGGTCGATGATCAGGTCCGCCGCTTCCTCCGGCGACATCGCCGTCGTGTCGATGCGGATCTCGGGGGTCTCGGGCGCCTCATACGGACTGTCGATGCCGGTGAAATTCTTGAGCTGCCCGGCGCGCGCCTTTTTATACAGGCCTTTGACATCGCGGCGCTCGGCTTCGGCGAGCGGGGTGTCGATGAACACTTCGATAAAATCGCCCTCGGGCAGCATCGAGCGCACCATGTCGCGCTCGACGCGGAAAGGCGAGATGAAGGCGGTGATCACGATCAGCCCAGCGTCGGTCATCAGCTTTGCAACCTCGCCAACGCGGCGGATATTTTCGATGCGGTCGGCTTCGGTGAAGCCGAGGTCACGGTTGAGCCCGTGGCGGACATTGTCGCCGTCGAGCAGGAAGCTGTGCCGGTTCATCCGGTGCAGGCGTTTTTCGACCAGATTGGCGATCGTCGACTTGCCCGACCCCGACAGGCCGGTGAACCACAGCAGCGCGGGTTTCTGATTTTTCAGGTTCGCGCGCATGTCGCGGCTGATGTCGCTCGCCTGCCAATGGACATTCTGCGCGCGGCGCAGGCTGAAGTGCAGCATCCCCGCGGCGACGGTCGCGTTGGTCAGCTTGTCGATCAGGATGAACCCGCCCAGCGTGCGATTGTCGGCATAGGCCTCGAACACGATTGGCTTGTCGGTCGACAGTTCGACGACGCCGATGCCGTTGAGTTCCAGCGTCTTGGCCGCAAGATGGTCGAGCGTATTGACGTTGATCTCATATTTCGGCTGCTGGACCGTCGCCGATACCGTCTGCGTCGCCAGCTTGAGCCAATAGGCGCGGCCCGCGATCATCGCCTCGTCGGCCATCCAGACGAGCGTCGCCTCGAACTGGTCCGCGGCCTCGGGCGGTGCGTCGGCGGCGGCGATGACATCGCCGCGCGAGCAATCGACCTCGTCGGCAAGTGTCAGCGTCACCGACTGGCCCGCGACGGCCTCATCAAGGTCTCCACCAATGGTGACAATGCGGTCGATTGTCGTGGTTTTGCCGCTGGGCAGGACACGCACCGCGTCCCCCGGCCTGACCGATCCGCCCGCAATCTGCCCCGAAAAGCCCCTAAAATCGAGGTTCGGACGATTGACCCATTGAACAGGAAAGCGAAAATCGGAATTTACGTCACGCTGCGCGGCAACTTCGACACCTTCCAGATGCTCGATCAGCGCCGGTCCCTTGAACCAGGGCATATTGTCCGACAGCGCGGTAATATTATCGCCTTTGAACCCCGAGATCGGGATCGCGGTGAAGTTGGTAATGCCGATCTCGCTCGCAAAGGCACGATAGCTCAGCAGAATCCGCTCGAATACGGCCTTATCGTAACCGACCAGGTCCATCTTGTTCACCGCGAGCACGATATGCTTGATGCCGATCAGATGCGCGAGATAGCTGTGCCGCCGCGTCTGGGTGAGCACGCCCTTGCGCGCGTCGATCAGGATGACCGCGAGGTCGGCGGTCGACGCGCCGGTGATCATGTTGCGCGTATATTGTTCATGCCCCGGCGTGTCGGCAACGATGAACTTGCGCTTCTCGGTGGTGAAAAAGCGGTAAGCAACGTCGATCGTGATCCCCTGCTCGCGCTCAGCAGCAAGGCCGTCGACGAGCAAGGCAAAATCGATCTCCTGCCCCTGTGTGCCCACCTTCCTGCTGTCCGTTTCGAGCGCGGCAAGCTGGTCCTCGAAGATCATCTTGCTGTCGTAAAGCAGCCGCCCGATCAGCGTGGATTTGCCGTCGTCAACCGATCCGCAGGTGATGAACCGCAGCAGCGATTTCTGCTGATGCTGCGCAAGATAGGCGTCGATATCCTCGGCGATCAGGGCGTCGGTGACGTAGATGGGAGCGTCTGCAGGATTTGGCATCAGAAATACCCCTCCTGCTTCTTCTTCTCCATGCTGGCGTCGCCGCCATCCTTGTCGATGATCCGTCCTTGCCTTTCGCTGGTGGTCGTCAGCAGCATTTCCTGAATCACTTCGCTGAGCGTCTTCGCCTCGCTCTCGACCGCGCCGGTCAGCGGATAACAACCCAGGGTGCGGAAACGCACCGAACGCTCGACGGGCGTCTCGCCGGGCAGCAAGGGAAAGCGATCGTCGTCGACCATCAGCAGCAAGCCGTCACGCTCCACCGTCGGGCGCGGCGCAGCGAAATAGAGCGGGACGATCGGGATATTTTCGCGCGCGATATATTGCCAGATATCGAGTTCGGTCCAGTTCGAGATCGGGAAGACGCGGATACTTTCGCCCTTGGCCTTCTTGGCATTGTAGAGGTTCCACAGCTCGGGGCGCTGCTTTTTGGGATCCCAGCCGTGGGTGCCGGTGCGGAAGGAAAAGATGCGTTCCTTCGCCCGGCTCTTTTCCTCGTCGCGCCGCGCACCGCCGAAGGCGACATCGAAACCATGGAGGTCGAGCGCCTGCTTCAATCCTTCTGTCTTCCACATGTCGGTATGCAGCGGGCCATGGTCGAACGGATTGATCCCGCGCTGCTTCGCCTCGGGGTTCTGATAGACGATTAGCTCCATGCCGCTCTCCGCCGCCATCCGGTCGCGCAGTTCGTACATCGCCTGGAACTTCCACGTCGTATCCACGTGCAGCAGCGGAAACGGCGGCGGCGAGGGATAGAAGGCCTTGCGCGCCAGATGCAGCATCACCGCGCTGTCCTTGCCGACGCTATACAGCATCACCGGCTTGACCGCGTCGGCCATCACTTCGCGCATGATATGGATGCTCTCGGCCTCGAGCCGGTCGAGATGGGTCAGCGTATCGGTCATGCCCCGCCCTTGCCGCCGCGGCGTGCGGCGATCAAGCTGTATGGCCTTTTGGCCATGCAAGCCAGACTTGTAAGGTGACGGCTCATGCGGCGGCGTCGACCCGGGTCCGGCGCCATTCTGCGGCGATGGCAGTCACGGTATCGCGGGCATGGGCCAGTCGCGGTGCGACGTCGGGCAATGCCGCCCACGCCGGATCGGCGATCAAGCCCAGTTCACGACGGAAATCATACCCCGCGACCTTGAGCGGAACGATGCCGTCGATCGCCAGCGACACCGGCGCGGTCGTGATGCCGATCCCGGCAGCGACCATCCGCAGACACCGCTCGTCGCTCTCGCTGCGCAGGGCAAAGCGCGGGCGCACACCGTGCCGCGTGAAGAAGCGACTGGTGGCATCGAGAAATTCACACGAGCGGCGCGCGATCATCGTTTCGGCGGCGAGTTCCTCGGGGCCGACCTCGATCCGCCCGGCGAGCGGATGATCGGTTGCGATGAACATCGCCAGCGGCTCTTCGTACAACGGCATTACCTGATCGCCGCGCTCGCCCGACCGCAGCGGGACCAGCGCCAAGTTGATGCGGCCGCTGCCCAGTGCTGCGCGAAGTTCGGATTCGCTGTTTTCGATCAGCTCGATGGCGAAGCTGGTTCGCAGCGCCGTGACGATCGCCTGCAAAAACTCCCCTGACACCGATCGGATCACCCCGAGCTTGAGTTCGGTCGCCTGGCGGTTGTCCTCGCGGCCGAAATCGTCGGCAGCGCGAAACCCGCGTTCCAGATCGCGCGCGATCGGCAGGAAACGACCGCCCGCTTCGGTAAGCCGGATCTGGCGTCGATTGCGGATGAACAGCGGCGTGCCGACCAGTTTTTCGAGCTCGGCAATCCCGCTCGACAGTGCCGGCTGGGTCACCCGGATCCGCGCCGCCGCTTGGGTAAAACTGCCCGCATCGACGGCGGCGAGAAACTGGCGGACATGGGCACGCTTAATCATAGATTTTACTTATGCCAAATCCCCTATCGTTTCAATTTCCATATGATCAATTTTTGGGGCAGTATCGCACACAGTCCCGCCCTCGATCGATAGGCCCATCCATGCGCGCAACCCCCGACTTCGATTTCGCGCTCGGCGAAACCGCCGACATGATCCGCGACACCACCGCACGCTTCGCCGACGACCAGATCGCACCGCTCGCTGCCAAAGCTGATGCCGAAGACTGGTTCCCGCGCGACGAACTGTGGACGCAGATGGGCGATCTCGGCCTACACGGCATTACCGTCGAGGAAGAGTTTGGCGGGCTTGGCCTCGGCTATCTGGAGCATGTGATCGCGGTCGAAGAAGTGTCGCGCGCCTCGGGCGCGATCGGCCTGTCCTATGGCGCGCATTCGAATCTGTGCGTCAACCAGATCCGCCGCTGGGGGCGTGCCGAGCAAAAGGCGAAATATCTCCCCAAGCTGATCAGCGGTGAACATGTCGGCAGCCTCGCGATGTCCGAAGCGGGCGCCGGCAGCGATGTCGTGTCGATGAAGCTGAAGGCTGAGCGGGTTCAGGGCGGTTACGTCCTCAACGGCACCAAATTCTGGATCACCAACGCGACGCATGCGGACACGCTCGTCGTCTATGCCAAGACCAGCCCCGAAGCGGGCTCGCGCGGCATCACCGCCTTCCTGATCGAAAAGGACATGCCGGGGTTCAGCATCGGGCAAAAGATCGACAAGGTCGGCATGCGCGGCTCGCCAACCGCCGAGCTCGTCTTCACCGATTGCGAAGTGTCCGAAGAACAGGTCATGGGACCGGCGAATGGCGGCGTCGGGGTGCTGATGTCGGGGCTCGATTATGAGCGCGTCGTGCTCGCCGGGCTCCAGCTCGGCATCATGCAAGCCTGCCTCGATACCGTCATTCCCTACGTTCGCGACCGCAAGCAATTCGGCAAGCCGATCGGCTCGTTCCAGCTGATGCAGGCGAAAGTTGCCGATATGTATGTCGCGCTCCAGTCGGCGCGGTCCTACGTCTATAATGTCGCCAAGGCTTGCGATGCCGGGCAGACGACGCGCTTCGACGCCGCGGGTTGCATCCTGCTCGCCAGCGAAAGCGCGGTGAAGGTCGCGGGCGAAGCGATCCAGGCGCTAGGCGGCGCGGGCTATACCAAGGACTGGCCAGTCGAACGCTATTGGCGTGATGCCAAGCTGCTCGACATCGGCGCCGGGACCAACGAGATCCGCCGGATGCTGATCGGCCGCGAGCTGATCGGCGCCGGCGCTTGATCTGGCTCTGGCTGTCGGCGGCCTTCATGGCGACGACGGCCCTGGTGCATGGCGCGCTGGGCGAGAAACGACTGATCCAGCCGCTCCTCGCGCTCAATCAGGGGATCATGGCGGTCGATCTGGCGCGCAAGGTGTTTCGCTTTGCCTGGCATGCGATGTCGGTGCTGATGCTGGTGTCCGCCGCCTCGGTCATCTGGCCGGGAACACCGCGCAACCTGATCCTGCTGATCGGTGCGGCGTGGACGGCGGTCGGTCTGGCCGATGGCTTTTACACCCGCGGGCGGCACATCGGCTGGCCGATCCTCACCGCGTCGGGCGTGTTCGCCATCCTGGGCGCGGCCGCGTGAACGACACGCTGCTCACCGCTCTGCAATATTATGGCGCGGCCGCGTCGACGCTCGCGGCGCTCATCGTCTCGCTCAACCTGGGCCGCCGCCGCACGGGCTGGGCCTTTGTCATCTTTGTCACGAGCAGCATTGCGTTGATCGCTTGGGGCTTTTTGCAACCCGATAGCGAGGGCATCGGTTGGCAGAATGTGGCGCTGCTGATCATCAATGCGATCGGCGTCTATCGTTACCTGATCCTGAAAGATGAACCGGGCGATCCGGACGACAAACGGGGAGAGACTTTACAGTGAGCGCACCGGTTCTTGGCACCAATGTCGATCCCGACAGCGACGAGTTTCGCACCCGCGCCGCGCATAATCGCGCCCTGAAGGACGAACTATGGGCGCGCGTCGCCGAAGCGGCGCTTGGCGGCAATGAGAAATCGCGCGAGCGGCACACCAGCCGCGGCAAGCTGTTGCCGCGCGAGCGGGTCGAACGGTTGCTCGATCCGGGTTCGCCGTTCCTTGAGATCGGCCAGCTCGCGGCAAACGACCTTTACGATGGCGAAGTGCCCGGCGCGGGGCTGATCTGCGGCATCGGCCGAGTCTCGGGGCGCCAGTGCATGATCGTGTGCAACGACGCGACGGTCAAAGGCGGCACCTACTATCCGTTGACGGTGAAAAAGCATCTGCGCGCGCAGGAAATCGCGCTCGAAAACCGCCTGCCGTGCATCTATCTTGTCGACAGCGGCGGCGCCAACCTGCCGCATCAGGATCAGGTGTTCCCCGACCGCGACCATTTCGGGCGTATCTTTTTCAATCAGGCCAATATGTCGGCGCGGCGCATCCCGCAGATTGCGTGCGTGATGGGCAGCTGCACCGCGGGCGGCGCCTATGTCCCTGCGATGAGCGACGAGACCGTGATCGTCCGCAATCAGGGGACGATCTTCCTCGCCGGTCCGCCGCTGGTCAAAGCCGCGACGGGCGAAGAAATCAGCGCCGAGGATCTGGGCGGCGGTGACCTGCACGCGCGGAGATCGGGCGTTGTCGATCATCTCGCCGAAAATGACGAACATGCGCTGACCATCGTGCGGGACATCATCAGCCATCTGGGCGCCGACACCGGGTTCAACGTCGCGCTGAAAGACCCGCGTCCGCCCAAATATGATCCCGAGCAGCTCTACGGCGTCGTCCCCGACGACGTCCGCGCGCCCTATGATGTCCACGAAGCCATCGCGCGCATCGTCGACGCCAGCGAGTTTCATGATTTCAAGGCCAATTACGGCAGCACGCTCGTCTGCGGCTTCGCGCATATCTGGGGTATCCCGGTCGCGATCCTCGCCAACAACGGCGTGCTGTTCAGCGAGAGCGCGGTCAAGGGCGCGCATTTCATCGAACTGGCGCAGCAACGCCGCATCCCCCTCCTCTTCCTCCAGAACATCAGCGGCTTCATGGTCGGCGGCAAATATGAGGCGGAGGGCATTGCCAAGCACGGCGCCAAGCTGGTGACCGCGGTCGCGACCGCGACGGTGCCCAAGGTTACCGTGCTGATCGGCGGCAGTTTTGGCGCGGGCAATTACGGCATGTGCGGGCGCGCCTATTCACCGCGTTTCCTGTTCACCTGGCCCAATGCGCGGATCAGCGTGATGGGGGGCGAACAGGCGGCGAGCGTGCTCGCGACCGTCCACCGCGACGCCGACAAATGGACTCCCGAGGAGGCCGAGGCGTTCAAGGCGCCGATCCGCCAGAAGTACGAGGACGAAGGCAACCCCTATCACGCAACCGCGCGGCTTTGGGACGACGGCATCATCGACCCCGCCCAGACGCGCGATGTGCTCGGGCTGGCCTTCGCGGCAACGCTGAACGCCCCGATCGAGGATCGTGGGTTCGGCGTGTTCAGGATGTGATGGCGATGAGCGGCAAACCCGATCGCCTGCTCCTTCTCGAGCGCGCGTTCGACGACCCGGCTTTTCCGGGTTCGACCTTCTATTGCCGCGATTGCATCCTGATCGAAGGCTTGCTCGCGATGTTCCCCGATCGCACCGCCAACCTCGAAGTGATCCGCGTACCTTGGCCGCGTCCGCGCCCGCTGGTCGTCGAGGCTATCGGCGAGGCGAACCAGAATCTTCCTGCTCTCGTCTTCTCCGACGGCGGGTTCGTGAACGACATCAATTCGCTGCTTGACGCTCTTCATTCCCGTCACGACTTTCCGGAACCTCATCCATGATCCAGTCTCTCCTCATCGCCAATCGCGGCGAGATCGCCTGCCGCATCATCCGCACCGCACGCGAGATGGGCATTCGCACCGTTGCGGTCTATTCGGACGCCGACGCCAAGGCGCTGCATGTCCGGCAGGCCGACGAGGTGGTGCATATCGGTCCGTCGCCGGCGCGCGAATCCTATCTGGTTGGCGAAAAGATCATCGCCGCCGCCAAAGCCTCCGGGGCGGAGGCGATCCATCCGGGTTACGGGTTCCTGTCCGAGAATGCCGCGTTCGCGCAGGCCGTCATCGACGCCGGGTTGATTTGGGTCGGTCCCAACCCCTCGTCGATCACCGCGATGGGGCTGAAGGATGCCGCCAAGAAACTGATGGCCGAAGCCGGAGTGCCGGTAACCCCCGGCTATATGGGCGAAAATCAGGACGCCCCCTTCCTCGCCGAACGCGCCGCTGAAATCGGCTATCCGGTGCTGATCAAGGCCGTCGCAGGCGGCGGCGGCAAGGGGATGCGCAAGGTCGATGCCGCAGCGGATTTCATCGACGCGCTCGCCTCCTGCCAGCGCGAGGCGGCGGCGTCGTTCGGCAACGACCATGTGCTGATCGAGAAATATATCCTGACCCCGCGCCATATCGAGGTGCAGGTGTTCGGCGACACCCACGGCAATGTCGTCCATCTTTTCGAACGTGATTGTTCGCTGCAACGCCGCCACCAGAAGGTGATCGAGGAAGCCCCGGCTCCGGGCATGGACGAGATCACCCGCGAAGCGCTGTGCGCCGCCGCGGTGCGCGCAGCGCAGGCGGTCGGCTATGTTGGCGCCGGAACGATCGAATTCATCGCCGACGCCAGCGAAGGCCTGCGCGCCGACCGCATCTGGTTCATGGAAATGAACACCCGGCTGCAGGTGGAGCATCCGGTGACCGAGGAGATCACCGGGGTCGATCTGGTGGAGTGGCAGCTGCGGGTAGCGAGCGGTGAGCCACTGCCGCTGCGACAGGACGAGCTGTCGATCAACGGCTGGGCGATGGAAGCGCGGCTTTATGCGGAAGATCCCGCAAAGGGATTCCTGCCCTCGATCGGCACGCTCGAACTGTTCCAGCTTTCCGAGCACCTCGGCCGCGTCGATACCGGCGTCTATGAAGGCGCCGAAGTTTCGCCCTTCTATGACCCGATGATTGCCAAGGTCATCGCTTATGGCGAGGATCGCGAGGAAGCGCGCGAGCTGCTGTCGGAAATGCTGGAGGACAGCGCGATCTGGCCGGTGAAGACAAATTCGGCCTTCCTGATTAACGCTCTCGCTCACAACGACTTCGTAACTGGCACCGTCGATACGGGACTCATCGCCCGCGATGGCGATGCGATGACCGAAGAGCCCGCTCCCACGATCGAAGCCCTTACCAACGCCGCAATGGCGATCGTTCCGCGCTCGCTGCACGCGGGTTTCCGTCTTAACGCACCCGACGTGCGCTCTGCGGTCTTTATGCTCGATGGAAAGCGTATTGAGGTCGAACTGCACGGCCCCGGCACTGACGATCCGGCGCCCGCCATGCTCGTCGCCGAGAGCGGTTCCGTGTGGCAACTCACCACTTGGCGCGCTGCGGGCAGCGCGGGCGGAGCAGCTGGCGACGGCGCCATTCTTTCCCCCATGCCCGGCAAGGTCATTGCGGTAGAGGTCGCAGCGGGTGACACAGTGAGCAAAGGCCAGAAACTGCTCACCCTTGAAGCGATGAAGATGGAGCATAGCCTGACCGCGCCGTTCGACGGCGTAGTGGCCGAGCTTAATGCGACACCGGGCGCGCAGGTGCAGGTCGAGGCATTGCTCGTGCGGATCGAAAAGGAAGACGCATAATGGCCGGTAGATATTTCGACGAATGGCAAATCGGCGACATGCTGACCCACGACATCCGCCGCACGGTGACCGAGACCGACAATCTGCTGTTCACGGTGATGACGCACAATCCGCAGCCGCTGCATCTCGACATCGAGGCGGCGAAGGCGTCGGAGTTCGGTCAGATCCTCGTCAACGGCACATTTACGTTCAGCCTGATGGTCGGGCTGTCGGTCGGCGACACGACGCTCGGCACGCTCGTTGCGAACCTGGGCTATGACAAGCTGGTGATGCCCAAGCCGGTGTTTATCGGCGACACGCTGCGCGCGGAGAGCGAAGTCATCGGGCTGAAGGAATCGAAATCGCGGCCGAACGCCGGGATCGTGACCTTCCGCCACCGCTGCATCAACCAGCGCGATGAACTTGTCTGCCAGTGCGAGCGTTCTACACTTGTCCTGCGGAAGGCCAGCACATGAGACTACGTTCCCTCCTCTTCGTCCCCGGCGACCGCCCCGAACGCTTTGCCAAGGCGGCGGCATCGGGGGCGGACGCGATCATCCTCGATCTGGAGGATTCGGTGTCACTCGCGAACAAGGATGCGGCGCGCCATGCGATTGCCGATTATCTGGCTGGCGCGCGCGAAGTCGTCACCTTGGTGCGCGTCAATCCGCTCGATGGACATATGACCGCCGCCGATGTCGCCGCGATCATCGCCGCACGCCCCGATGCGATCATGTTGCCAAAGGCCGAAGGCGCGCCGAGCATCGCGCAGCTCGATTTGATTTTGCGCAGCGAAGGCGCGGCCGACGCATCGCTGCCCCCCATCCTGCCGATCGCGACCGAAACCGCCGCGGCGATCTTCAACCTGGGCAGCTACCGCGAGACGAAGGACCGTCTGCTTGGGCTGACCTGGGGCGCCGAAGACCTGCCCGCCGCGATCGGAGCGACGGCTAGTCGCGAAACTGACGGCAGCTACACTGCGCCCTATGACGTCGCCCGCGCGCTGACGCTGTTTGCCGCCCACGCCGCTGGCGTCGCCGCCATCGACACTGTGTTCCCAGCGATCAAGGACGAAGCAGGGCTTGCTGCTTATGCGGCGCGAGCACGGCGCGACGGGTTTACCGGCATGATGGCGATCCATCCGTCGCAGGTTGAACCGATCAACGCCGCCTTCACGCCCAGCTCCGACGAAGTATCGCGCGCGCAGGCGATCGTTGATGCCTTCGCCGCCAGTCCGGGGGTCGGGGTGCTGCAGGTCGATGGCAAGATGGTCGATGCCCCGCACCTCAAACAGGCGAAGCATATTCTGTCGCTTGCAGACTAAGCGCTCGTCAGCCTTTTTTGCGCCGGAAAGGCCGGTGCCGCTTCGTCCAATCGCGCCCGCGGTGCCAGCTCTTTTTGAGCCCGCGCTCGGTAAAGCTTTCGAACATCGCATCAGGGCTGGTCGGGTCGAGCACTTCGTTGTTGGCAATGAATTCGTCGAGCGGTCCAGGGGCGACCAGATCGAGCAGTTCGAGCGAGCGACCGTCGCCGCGCATGGATTCGATCGTTTCGATCAATGATCCGGTACGCTCGAACGTCGCTGCGATATCTTTCTCGGTCACGCCCAAATGCTCGGCCATCAGGGACTCGCGAAGTCGCGCGATGACCGGCTCGACGCCCTTGTTCGCTGCCAGCGCCGCATCGATCGTGACGTCGCATTCGCTGTCGAGCCCCATCGACCGGTTGTTCAGGTTCGACGATCCGATCCGCAGCAAGCGGTCGTCGACGATCGCGGTCTTGGCGTGGACATAGATGGGGTCGCCGCCCTTGGTATGCGGAACATAGACTTTCAGTCGGTCACCGTGCCGCGACTTGGCGATCGAGCGGACGAGTTGCACCCGCGCCGCGTCCATCGCCATCTGTTCGAGCCACCCGTCAGCCGTGAGCGGCATGACCATGACAAATTCGGGCGGATCGTCTTCGTCGAGCCGCGCCGCAATCGCCGCGGCGATCGCGCCGCTGGTGAAATATTGATTCTCGAAATAGATGAAGCGCTGCGCCCCGGCAATCATGTCGAGATAGAGCTGCGCATTCTCGCGCACCTCTTCGCGGCCATCATGTTTCGCGCTGTTGCGTGAGATGGCGACATCGACATCTTTGAAATCGGCTTCCAAATCGTCCGGCCAGTTCTCGCCCGCCCCACTCAGGTCACGGAGCGGCTTGTTCGTCGCGCGTTGCCAGCGTTCGTTGCCGAGTTCCGCGAGCGCGGTTCCGATCGGTCCCGACAGGATCATCGTCGAATCGTGCCAGGGCATATAGCGTTTGCCGTTGGGGCCGGTGCGCCGCGGGTCGTCGTCGACATGCTCGCGCGTGTCCCACCGCGTCGAACTGACATCGATACCGCCGCATACCGCCAGATGATCGTCGAACACCGCGACCTTCTGATGGTGGCTGCACCCGACCGGGTGCGCGCTGTCGAGCCGGAAACTGATCGATTTGGTCATTTTCCAGCGCAGGATCATCGCCACGATCGATGGCACAAACAGATGTTTCAGCCCGCCGAAGTTCCAGCGTAAAATGTCGATGTCGCGCTTCGGCTGGTCCTTGGCGAGGCGAAGCAGATAATGGCCGAGCGATTCGCCTTTGCCCTGTTCGTCGGGGATTAACGGAATGCGCGGATCGAAGTCCCACCCGATCAGCAGGATCCGTTCCTGAGCGCCCGCCATCAACCGTTCGAGGAGTGCATAATAATCGGCGGCATCGACGATCATTCGCGCCTTGTTGGCGCGTTCGATGCGCCAGCAGTTTCGCCCTTCGACGACGATGGGGACCAAGGTCTGCGGGCGTTCGGGGTCGCTCATCGCCGACGCCACGCATGGCGGCGGCGATCGTTCCATCGGGCGCGATCAGGCGGCGTAAAATTGTTCCGGGGCCAGCGCCATCATCGCTTCGCTGCCCGCTTCGATCTTGCGGCGCAGCGACCCGGCGTCGGGCAGGAACCGTTCGCCAAAGTGGCGCGCGGTGACGAGCTTGGCTTCAAGGAACGCCTTGTTGCCGCGCCCTTCGGCGAGCGCCTTCTGCGCCGCTTCGGCCATCATCAGCCACATCGAGCCCAGCGCGACGATCCCCATGATGTGCATATAGTGATGCGCACCGGCGCCGATATTGTTCGGGTTCGCCATACCGTTCTGCATGAACCACATCGTCGCGGCCTTGAGTTCGCCGTTCGCTTTTTCCAGCCGCGCGGCAAAGTCGGCGAGCGCTTCATTGTCCTTGGCGCGCGCGCATTCGGCGTCGATGATCGCAAAAAAGGCCTGGATGGCACGACCGCCGTTCTGCGCCAGCTTGCGCCCGACCAAGTCCATCGCCTGGACGCCGTTCGCGCCTTCGTAGATCATCGTGATGCGGGCATCGCGGACATATTGGCTCATGCCCCATTCTTCGATGTAGCCGTGGCCGCCGAACACCTGCTGCGCGTTGGTCGCGACGTCATAGCCCTTGTCGGTGCCATAGCCCTTGATCACCGGGGTGAGCAGGCTGACGAGGTCGTCGGCCTGCTGGCGCTCTTCCTCGGTCTCGGCAACGTGCGCCAGATCGACCTGCAAGGCGCCCCACAGGCACAGCGCACGCAACCCTTCGACGGTGGCCTTGGCATCCATCAGCATGCGGCGGACGTCGGGATGGACGAACAGCGGATCGGCTTTTTCCTGCGGGTCGGCCGGACCGGTGAGCGCGCGGCCCTGACGGCGATCCTGCGCATAGCGTACCGCATTCTGGAACGCGATGTCGGCCTGACCCAGCCCCTGAATGCCGACGCCAAGCCGCGCGGCGTTCATCATCACGAACATCGCGGCGAGGCCTTTGTTCTCCTCGCCGACCATCCAGCCTCGCGCGCCATCATAGTTCATCACGCAGGTCGAATTGGCATGGATGCCCATCTTGTGCTCGATCGAGCCGCATTGCAGCGCGTTGTGCTCACCCAGTGATCCGTCTTCGTTGACGAGGAACTTCGGTACAATGAACAGCGAGATGCCCTTGACGCTGTCGGGCGCATCGGGGGTCTTGGCGAGCACCAGGTGGATGATGTTGTCGGTCAGGTCATGCTCGCCCGACGAGATGAATATCTTGGTTCCGGTGATCGCATGGCTGCCGTCACCATTCGGCACCGCCCGGGTGCGGATCAGACCAAGGTCGGTGCCGCAATGCGGCTCGGTGAGGTTCATCGTCCCGCCCCATTCGCCCGAAATCATCTTGGGTGCATAAAGGGCCTTCTGCTCGTCCGACCCCTTGACGAGAATTGCCGCAACCGCGGCTTGGGTCAGCCCCGGGTACATCGCAAAGGCCTGGTTGGCGGCCATGCGATATTCCTCCACCGGAAAACCGACAATATGCGGCAGTCCTTGCCCGCCAAATTCCTCCGGCTGGGTCAGCAGCGTCCAGCCGGCTTCGCAATAGGCCTTGTAAGCCTCCTTGAAGCCCTTCGGCGTCGTCACCGATCCGTCGTTGTGGCGCGTGCAGCCCTCCAGATCGCCCGACTGGTTGATCGGGAACAGCACTTCCTCACAGAATTTGCCAGCCTCGGTCAGCACCGCCTCGATCATGTCGGGGGTCGCATTAGCGAAACCGGGCAGCTTCGCGTAGCGCTCGACCCCGAGCACATCATTGAGGAGGAAAAGGCTGTCTTGCACGGGGGCGCGATAGACGGGCATGGGAAATCCTTCTGAAAATCAGCTTCGCAATGTCACTTGCCTGGGGAGAGGCTCAACCGACCTTCTGGCCGGCGTCGACTTTCTTCACCATATCGATGAACCGCGACAGTTCTTCGACAGCGCTGTCGATGTCGTCCCGCTGCCGCTGCAACAAGCCGATGCGCTGTTCGCATTTCTCGATCGTCACCTGGCGCTGCAGCTTGCGGCCGTCGCCGACGTCGTACAGGTCGATCATTTCGCGAATGTCGGCCAGGCTGAACCCCGTTCGCTTGGCGCGCAGGATCCACGCCAGCCGCGCCCGGTCACGTTTCGAATAGATGCGCGACAATCCCTTGCGCGACGGGCTGATCAGCCCTTCATCCTCATAGAAACGCAGCGCACGCGCGGTGACGCCGAACTCGGTCGACAAGTCGGTGATGCTGAATTGTTCGCGCCCCAGATGATCGGGCGTATCGATATGGGCGTGGCCATATGGTTCGGTCATGCCGCTGAAACTAGTTTCCGTTGACGTGAACGTCAAGACCGGCAAATCGGGGCGCATTGAGCGAGCTCAGACCCCGCAAGGTTGTTGCATATTGCCTTGTCGATCGCGGATCTGCAAGCCCCGCGCATCGTCCACCGACCAGCTGGCGCGCGGCAGTCGCAAACCCGAAAGCGACACACGTGCTGGACACAATTTCTTGCATTGGGGCGGCAGGCTGCCCGGGAGGCGCAGCTCTTCCTCCTCTTCCCGCACCAACACGTCGCAGTCTTCCGCCCCGGCGAAACGCATGCGCCACCCTTCGCCTTCGCGCGCCATCGTTCCGCTGGCCGAACAGGACAAGGTGGTCCCAAAAGCCGCCGTGACCGCAAACCGCCACTGCCCCGGTCCGTCGGGAACGACACACATCGCATCGCGGCCCAGATCGTGCGAGCGTTCGAACACACCGACCGGCGTCTCGGCGTCCGGATTCACGACCCTGCGTTCGCGCGCGGCGATTTCCAGCGGGCTGTCGGCGTCGATCCCCTGCCCGCTCCGATCCGGCGCAGGCCGCTCACACCCGCCGATTAGCAGGATGCCCAGCACCAGTGCGAGCTTAGCTCTGCGCATCATCGTCCAGAAACGTCAGAGCGCCGTCCGCTTCGACCCGGCGATAAAAGCACGACCGGCGCCCGGTATGGCAAGCCGGGCCGGCGGGTATCACACGCAGCAACAACGCATCCTGATCGCAGTCGACGCGCATCTCGACCAGCGTCTGCCCGTTGCCCGACGTCTCGCCCTTGCGCCACAGCGCCGCGCGCGATCGCGACCAGAAATGCGCCTGCCCCGTCGCCTGCGTTAGCTCGATCGCCTCGGCATTCATATGCGCGACCATCAGCAGCACGCCGGTTTCGGCATCGATGACGATTGCGGTTACCAGTCCCGCTGCGTCAAAACGCGGGAGGAAATGATCAGTGGCGTCGCGGTGGTCGTCCATGCCCCGCGCTTTAGAGCAGGTGCAGAGCTGCTGTCACCCCGTCGTTGACGCCCACCATGACAATATCGTGAATAGGGGGGCGACATTTGCGTTTGCCGTCCCTATATGCGCGCCAGTCACTGCCCTCGCTGCTGGACCATCATGCTCACCACAAACCCTTTCGACGACGACAAGCTCCGTGAGGAGTGCGGCGTCTTTGGTATTCACGGCGCCGACAGCGCCGCCGCGGTTGTCGCGCTCGGCCTGCATGCCTTGCAGCACCGGGGCCAGGAGGCCGCGGGGATCACCGCCTTCGACGGCAAGGAATTCCACACCCACCGTGCGATGGGCCATGTCGCGGGCAATTTCGACCGCGACGAGATCATGCGCCAGTTGCAGGGCGGATCGTCGGTGGGGCATGTCCGCTACTCGACGACCGGCGAGACCGCGCTGCGCAACGTCCAGCCGTTGTTTGCAGACCTGTCGACCGGCGGTTTCGCGGTGGCGCATAATGGCAATATTTCCAACGCGACAGCGCTCAAAAAGGTGCTCGTCCGCCGCGGTTCGATCTTTCAGTCGACCAGCGATACCGAGGTGATCATCCACCTCGTCGCGACGTCGAGCTATCGTTCGCTGCTCGACCGGTTCATCGACGCGCTGAAGCAGGTCGAGGGTGCCTATTCGCTGATCTGCCTGACTGCCGAGGGGATGATCGGCTGCCGCGACCCGCTCGGTATCCGTCCACTGGTTATCGGCAAGCTCGGCGACGCGCATATTCTGGCATCAGAAACCGTCGCCCTCGACGTCGTCGGTGCCGAATTCGTCCGCTCGGTTGAACCGGGCGAACTGGTAATCGTCCGCGACGGCCAGCTCACCACGCACCGCCCCTTCGCCGCGCAATCGGCGCGGCCGTGCATCTTCGAATATGTCTATTTTTCGCGGCCTGATTCGATCGTCGATGGCACCAGCGTCTATTCGGTTCGCAAGGCCATCGGCGCCGAACTGGCGCGCGAAAACCCTGTCGATGCCGACCTGATCATCCCGGTCCCCGATTCGGGAACGCCCGCCGCGATCGGCTATGCGCAGGAATCGGGTATCCCGTTCGAACTCGGTATCATCCGCTCGCACTATGTCGGCCGCACCTTCATCCAGCCGGGCGACAAAGTCCGCCATTTGGGCGTCAAGCTGAAGCACAACGCCAACCGCGCGCTGATCGCCGGCATGCGGATCGTGCTGATCGATGATTCGATTGTGCGCGGCACGACCAGCCTGAAGATCGTCCAGATGATGCGCGATGCCGGCGCTGCCGAAGTCCATATGCGCATCGCCAGTCCGCCGACGCAGCACAGCTGCTTCTATGGCGTCGACACCCCCGAACGCGCCAAGCTGCTCGCGGCGCAGATGACCGTCGGCCAGATGG
This sequence comes from Sphingopyxis sp., assembly GCF_016704835.1. Classification (GTDB taxonomy): domain Bacteria; phylum Pseudomonadota; class Alphaproteobacteria; order Sphingomonadales; family Sphingomonadaceae; genus Sphingopyxis. Next base: position 115,359 of record NZ_JADIZJ010000021.1, read on the forward strand.
CAAATTTCATCAACGCCGACAGCCTGTCGTTCGTCACCATCGACGGCCTCTACCGCGCGCTGGGCGAAGCAAAGCGCACCGACGACGCCCCGCAATATTGCGATGCCTGCTTTACCGGCGATTATCCCACCACGCTCACCGATTTCGACGAGCATGGGTTAGAGGACCAATTTTCACTGCTTGCCGAACGAGTTGTCTGACATCATGACTATCAAGACTGAAGACCTGGCGGGCCAGGTTGCGCTCGTCACCGGGGCGAGCCGTGGCATCGGCGAAGCGATTGCCGCAGCGTTGGCAGCACGCGGCGCGCATGTCGTGATCACCGCGCGCACCGCGGGCGGGCTCGAAGCGCTTGAGGATCGCATCCACGAGGCGGGCGGCGCCGCGACGATCGCGCCGCTCGACCTGACCGACGGTGACAGTATCGCGCGCCTCGCCAGCGCGATGGCCGAACGCTGGCAGCAGCTCGACATGCTGGTCCTTAATGCCGCGATGCTCGGCACGCTGACCCCCGTCGCGGCAATCGACGGCAAGGAATTCAACAAGCTGCTGACGCTCAACCTCATCGCGCAGCAGGCGCTGATCGCCAATTTCGACCCGCTGCTGCGCAGCGCTGCGAACGGGCGCCTGCTCGCGCTGTCGAGTGGCGTTGCCCGCGAACCGCGCGCCTATTGGGGCGCTTACGCCGCGTCGAAAGCGGCATTCGAGACGCTGGTGACCAGCTATGGCGCTGAAATGCGCAACATCTCGACCGTGCGCACTGCCATTCTCGATCCCGGCGGCACGCGCACCCAGATGCGCGCGCGCGCCTATCCCGGCGAAGACGCAAAAAGCATCAAGGAACCCGCGGCCGTCGGTGAGTTCGTCGCCGGGCTGATGGTCGACGGCTTCGACAGCACCGCCTTTCACGCTTTGCCCAAGGTCATGGAAAAGGCTTAACGCCATTTTTGTTTTCCGGCACTAAGGGAGCCGGATAAGACGGGTTTGCAAGGGCGCAGCTATGACCAAGGATATTTTGCGATCGGCGATCGCGGCGGTGATCGGCATCGTCGTCGCCTTCGGGCTGATCTGGCTGGCGCAATATGCCGGTAGCGAAATTTCCCCGTCCGAATATGACGTCGAGACTGGCGAAATCTTGATCCCGATCGGATCGACGATCGCGTTGATTGTCGGCTGGTTCATCGGCACCTTTGCCGGCGGCTGGCTCGCGATGCGCATTTCGGCAGGCACTGGCGCCGGCTGGATCGTCGCGGGGTCGGTGATTGGCGCTGCGCTTTATCGCGCCGTGACCCTCGCCGATGCGTGGTGGATCATGGCGCTGGGCGTTGCGATTCCGCTTGCCGCCGTTTGGCTGGCGCAGCGCGCGACGGCGATCGTGGCCGACACATAGCCGTCGCCCCGGCGAAGGCGCGGCCGCCGGAAGTTTACACAGCGCCTCCCGACCAGGCAACCGCCCCGCCAGTGGGGGCGACGTATTTTACTTCGCCGCCTCCCGGTCCACCGCCGCTTGCACGCTTTTGTAAAAGGCCTCACGCGCCGCGCCGACCCCCTCGGGATCGGTCGCGGTCGGCCAGTTGCCGTTCGACGCAATCACCAGCTGGCGCTGCGGATCGATGAAGATTCCCTGACCAAAAATACCCTGCGCCGCAAAACTGCCGTCGTCATTCGTCCACCATTGATAGCCATAGCCGCGGCCCGGAATATCGATCCCCGTTTGCTTCGTCGTCGCTGCAGTCATCCAGTCGTCGGGGACAACCTTCTGGCCGCCCGCGACGCCGCCGTTCAACATGAACTGGCCGAACCGCGCGTAATCCTTGAGGCTGGCGGACATGCAGCAGCCGCTGATCTCATGCCCGGTGGCGCCGAGCATCCAAACCGCGTCCTGCTCCATTCCGAACGGCTTCCAAACCTTTTCGGAAAGATATTGCGACAGCGTCTTGCCCGTTGCGCTCGACACCAGCACACCGATCAAATTGGTCTCGCCGGTCTTGTACACCCACTTCGATCCAGCCGGCGCTTCGCGCGGTAACGTCTTCATATAGCTGACAGTAATGTCCTCCCCCGCGACGGGTTTTTGCAAATTGAACTGCGCAACGTCGGATTTCGGATCGGTATAATCCTCGTTCCACCTGACCCCCGACGTCATCGTCAGCAGCTGCCGCACGCTCACATCGTCATAGGCCGAGCCCTTGAGCCCGGCGATATAGACAGTAACCTTGTCGTCGAGGCTCTTGATATAGCCGTCTTTGACCGCCGCCCCGACCAAGGTGGAGGTGAAACTCTTGGCGACCGAAAAACTGGTCCAGCGCCCCGCGGCGCCATAGCCAAGCGCATATTTCTCGAGTCGGACCTTGCCGTCCTGAACGATGATCAGCCCCGCGTTGCGCTGCTTCGCCATATAAGCATCGACATCCGAACCAAGGTTGAGCGGCTGCCCTTGCGGCAGTGGGTAGACCGTACCACCGGCTTCCACGGTATTGACCACCACCTTGGGAACAGTCTCCATCGTGCGGAAAGCGACGTCGCGTTGATCCTGGGTCCAGAACAGCACATTCATATCCTTTGGCAGCGTGTCGGTGGTTTGCGTGGATGCGGGTGCGGAGCACGCCGTCGCCGCGGCGCTCAGTAACGCCGCTGCCAGATATCGTCGCATAGGATCCCTCTCCCCTGTTTTCAGGCTGTTCTTTCAAGCGTGACTTGCGCAACGTCGATGCCGCCGCCGCGAAATCCGCCCTCGCAATATTGCAGATAATAGCGCCAGAGCCGCACGAAGCGGTCATCGAACCCCGACGGCAGCCCATCGGCGGCGACAGCGGCGTCGAAACGCTCGCGCCACTGGCGCAGCGTCTCGACATAATCCTCGCCAAAGCGGTGAACATCGCACCACGCCAGTCCGCGCGCTTCGGCCAGCGCCCGAAACCGGGTTTCAGAGATCAGGCAACCGCCCGGAAAAATATAGGCCTGGATGAAATCGCTGCTCGCGGCATAGCGCTCGAACAGCGCATCGTTGATCAGGATATACTGGATCGCTGCTTTACCGCCGGGGCGCAGCAGCCGCGCGATAGCGTCGAGATAGGCAGGCCAATAGGCCTGCCCGACGGCTTCGACCATCTCGACGCTGGCGATCGCGTCATATGGCCCCTGTGCGTCGCGATAATCGCAGAGTTCAACACGCGATCGTCCTGACAGATCGACCGCGGCGAGCCGCGCGTCGGCGATTTCGGCCTGCGACGGCGACAGTGTGATCCCGGTGTAGATGACATCGTGCCGCTCGACCGCGCGCTCCGCGAGCGCGCCCCAGCCACAGCCGATTTCCAGCAAGCGGCTGCCGGATCGCAGGTCGAGGCGGTCGAGGATCGCGTCGACCTTGGCGAACTGCGCGTCCTCCAGCGATTGCGCCGGGTCGGCGAACAGCGCGCTTGAATAGTTCATCGCCTGGTCGAGCCATAAGCGATAGAAATCATTACCCAAATCATAGTGGGCATGAATGTTGCGCTTGGCGCCGCGGCGGTTGTTATGGTTCAGCACATGAGCAATTTTGTTCAGCCAGCGCAGCGGCCCGCGCGCGCGCGCCACATCCCCCAGAGATTCGCTATTGCGCATGAACAGGTCGAACAGCGCCACCGGATCGGGTGACGACCACTCGCCTGCGTCCCAGGCGCGATACCAGCCCACCGATCCTGACATCGCCAGCCGCGCCAGCGCCGCCCAGCTGTGCAGGTGAACGACCGCCGCTGGCCCCTTGCCGCGCCCGCCAAGCAGGCGGACGCTGCCGTCGGGCGCATGCGCTTCGATCGTGCCGAGCGCGAGGCCGACGTCGATCCGGTCGAGGAGGCGGTGGAACAGTCCTGAGGGCGCCAAAGCCAGCAGCCGCGCCAGCGCGCCGCCGCTGCGATAGGCGCGATCGGCGCGGAGCAATTGCTTGCCGCGGCGCGGGCTGACATGCGTGTTCATAGTGCCTTCCTGCCTCAAAGTCCGGCGCCTGACAATCAGTTGCCGCGCGCCTTCATGACGTCATAGGCGGCGAGCGCGCGTTCGCGGGCTTCGCGGTGGCCGATGATCTTGGCGGGATAGGAACGCGGGCGCTGACCAAAGCTTTCGGGATCGTGAATCGCCGGGTCGGTGAGTTCGGCAAGTTCAGGCACCCATTGGCGAATATAGGCCGCGGCGTCGAATTTTTCCGACTGCGTCAGCGGTGCCATGATCCGCGGGAACATGTTGCTGTCGACCCCGCTGCCCGCCACCCACTGCCAGTTTACCGCGTTGGAAGCGTAGTCGGCGTCGACCAGCGTGTCCCAGAACCATTGCTCGCCCTGCCGCCAGTCGATCAGCAGATGTTTGATCAGGAAACTCGCGGCAATCATCCGCACCCGGTTGTGCATCCACCCCGTCGTCCAAAGCTGCCGCATCCCGGCATCGACGATCGGATATCCGGTGCGGCCCTGTTGCCAGGCCGCCAGATCGGCGTCGGCCGCCGCCCCGCTACGCCACGGCAAATCGTCGAAGGCTTGGCGCGCGCTGCGCCCGCCATAATCGGGAAATTGCAGGATGATATTCTGCGCATAGTCGCGCCAGCCGATCTCGCCCAGAAACACATCGACCGATCCGCCGGCATCGGCGATGCAATGCCAGATGGTGGCCGGCGACACTTCGCCGAAATGGAGGTGTGGCGAAAGGCGCGAACTGCCCTCCTGCGACGGCAGGTTGCGGCAGCGATCATAATCTGCCGCCGCATTGGCAAACGCCGCAATTCTTTTGCGCGCGCCTGCCTCGCCCGGAGCCCATTCGGCGGCAAAGCCGGTTGCCCAATCGGGCTTGGTCGGCAGCAACCCCCAGTCATCGAGCGTGTCTGAACCAGGCCATCTGGCAGGCGCTGCAATCTCGCGCGGGCCGTTCGACGGGTTCGCTGGCGGCATATGATCCTTTAAAGCGCGCCAGAACGGCGTGTAGATCTTGTATGGCGTGCCGCCCCCCGTCGTCAGCGATCCCGGCGGCAGCAGATAATTGCCATCATGGCACTGCAAATCGAGCCGCTTCGCCACCGCCTTTTCGGCGTTGCGCCACCATGGTTCGTAGTGCCGAAGGCAATGCACCTGCCCTGCGCCAAATTCTTCGGCAATGTTCGCCAGTTGCTCTTCACACTTTCCGCGCCGCACGATCAATCGCGATCCTTTTTCGCGCAGGCTGGCATCAAGGCTGGTGAGGCTATGGTGCAGCCACCAGCGACATGCCGCTCCCATGCGGCGATGCTTCGGCGTATCGTCGTCCAGAATGAACACCGGGATCACCGGTCCCGCCGCGGCCGCCACCGCGAGCGCCGCCTGATCCGACAGCCGCAAATCGCGGCGGAACCACAGAATCGCCGGCGCCGTCATTCGGCGTGGGTAGCAGTGTCAGGTGCGGTCATTCGAACCTGGAAACGATCCTGCGACAAGGGGTGCATGAACCGCTGGTCGCGCAACATGATCGCGTCGCTACCGGCCTGCGCCACCGGCATTCGCGCCCAGAACAAAAACGCGCGCGCATCGGGATCGCCCATCAGCCATGTTTTCAGGCGCGGGTCGTCCATCCCGGTTGGATGGCCGCTGATGTCGAGATTTCCGCCTATGCCGGGGATGAAACTACCGCTCCCATAGCGTTCTGCGGTGCGCCAGAAGATGTCGCGTTGCCAGAAAGCGAGCGGTGGCGGACTCGCCACGACCAGCGCGCCGCGATGTCCGCTTGCTGCCAATGCACTCGCAGTCGTCCGTTCGGCGGCGCCCGTAATCAGCCCGTTGGCAAAAATATAGGCGCAAACCGCGGTGAAGCCGATCCACGCAGGTCGCTGCCAATTCGCGACCCCGCTCCGCTCGCGCCGCAGCGACAGCCACACCGACAGGCCCAGCGCGATCCATATCCACAGGTCGATGATGAAGATCGTATCGCCGTAAAACCATTGCGACGAAAAAGGTTCGAATAGGCGGATGCCGTAGTTGTTGAGCCAGTCGAGCGCCGGATGGCTGAGGCAACCGATATAGGCGAGCGCCAGCAGCCAGCCTTTGTCGATCGGAAGCCGTCTGGCGGGGCGTTTTCCGCGCTTGGTCTGCCAGCGATCGAACGCCAGCATCGCCGCCCACAACAGGATCGGCAAAACCAGCAATGCGATCGGCCCATGCGTGATGCCGCGCCGAAATCCCAGATGCTGGACCCCGTCGAGCCAGGCCAGACAGGCGGCATCGATGTCGGGCAGGTTCGCCGCGAGGATCAGGGTCGGCATCGCCAACCCGGTTTTTTCCTTGAGTCCCATCTGCCCGAGAACTGCGCCGGCGAGGCTGTGCGTGAGATTGTCCATCGCCGGTTGGTGGCGCGGATCGGGCGGCATTGCAATGCGTTATGCGGACCGGATCATGCGCTCTTTGGCGCGCGCCATATGCGCCGCGATTACAGTTCGGGGCCGTCCTCGGTCACCGTCCACGTCTGCCCTTTCTTGAGCAAGCTTTGGAGATCCGCCGTTTTGCCCTCTGCAGCCGCCGCATTCTGGCGCCAGACGTCAGCCTCGAAGGTCGGGCGCGGATCGTCGTAGAGGACGCCGAGCGCCATCGGGAATTCGCCAAAGCGCATTTCGACGAGCATGTGGGCGACACTACGGTTGGTGACGTCGTGGACGATCACCCCCGCCGCCTGCCAATCCCCATCCACCACATCGACGGTCTTGAGGTTAAGCGCCTCGGCGTCGAGCGCGATGCCCCTGGTGCCTTTGGCATAGAGCATCGGTTCGCCATTCTCGAGCCAGAGCTGGCGATCCTCGGCACCCTTGGGCGCCGCGAAATCCTCGAACACGTCTTTATTATAGACGATACAGTTCTGGAAAATCTCGATAAAGGCGGCGCCCTTGTGCGCATGGGCCGCTTTCAAGACCTCGGGCAGTTTCTTCGACACGTCGAAGCCGCGCGCGACGAAGCGCGATCCGGCGCCGAGCGCAAAGGCCGCGGGCTGCGCCGGACGGTCGACCGAACCATAGGGGGTCGACGGGCTGGTCGTTCCGACGCGGCTAGTTGGCGAATATTGCCCCTTGGTGAGGCCATAGATCTCGTTGTTGAACAGCATGATCTGGCAATCGAGATTGCGGCGGATCAGGTGCATCGTGTGGTTGCCGCCGATCGACAGCCCGTCGCCGTCGCCGGTGACGATCCAGATGTCGAGCGCCGGATTGGCAAGCTTCAGCCCGGTCGCGAACGCCGGGGCACGCCCATGAATCGTATGGAAGCCATAGGTTTCCATATAATAGGGGAAGCGCGACGAGCAGCCGATGCCGCTGATAAACACGGTGTTCTCAGGCGTCGTGCCGATTTCCGGCATCGTGCGCTGCACGGCCTTGAGGATCGCATAATCGCCGCAGCCGGGGCACCAGCGCACTTCCTGATCGGTTTCCCAATCCTTGAGCGTCGTCGTGCGCGCGATGGTCGTCATCTCGTTCATGCTAGTGCCTCCTCGATGGCGGCTTCGATTTCGGCAATTGTGAAGGGCTGGCCCGACACCTTGTTCACCGGCTTGGCGTCGACCAGATACTGGTCGCGCAGCACGGTCTTGAGCTGGCCGGTGTTCATTTCGGGTATGATCACCTTGTCATAGCTTTTGAGCAGTTCGCCCAAATTGGCAGGCAGCGGCCAGATGTGGCGGATGTGGATGTGGCTGACGTCGGCACCCTCGGCGCGTTTGCGGCGCACCGCCTGATGGATCGGGCCAAAAGTCGAGCCCCAGCCAACGACCGCGAGCTTGCCGCTCTCGGCGCCAAGTTCGACAATCTGGTCGGGTACCTTGATGCCGTCGATCTTGGCCTTGCGGATGTCGGTCATCGCCTGGTGGTTCGACGCTTCATAATTGATATGGCCGGTGTCGAGTTCCTTCTCGATCCCGCCGATCCGGTGGAGCAGCCCCGGCGTGCCCGGGCTTGACCCACGGACGCTTGAGATTTTCGTCGCGGCCGTAGGGCTTGAACCCGCCCTCGGGCACTTCGGTCAGGAACTTGACCGGGAAGGCTTCGTAAGTCGTGAGATCAGGAACGGCCCAGGGCTCGGCGGCATTGGCGATATAGCCGTCGGTCAGCAGGATCACTGGGGTCATATACTGCACCGCGATCCGCACGGCTTCGATTGCGCATTCGAACGCATCGCCGGGCGAGCGCGCCGAGATCACGGGCATCGGCGCATCGCCGTTGCGGCCATAGACCGCCTGATACAGGTCCGACTGCTCGGTCTTGGTCGGCAGGCCGGTCGACGGCCCGCCGCGCTGCGAATTGACGATGACCAGCGGCAGCTCGGTCATGATCGCGAGGCCCATCGCCTCGCCCTTGAGGGCGATGCCCGGTCCCGACGAACTGGTGACGCCGAGCGAACCGCCATAGCTGGCGCCGATCGCGGAGCAGATCGCGGCGATTTCGTCCTCGGCCTGGAAGGTGGTGACGTCATATTCCTTGAGCCGCGACAGATGATGCAGGATCGCGGACGCCGGCGTGATCGGATAGCCGCCGAAGAACATCGGCAGCTTGGCGAGCTGCGCGCCCGCGACGAGACCGAGCGCGATGCCTTCGGCGCCGGTCAGCGTGCGATAGAGCCCCGGCGCGGCAGGTGCCGGATCGACATGATGCTGCTTGAGCGGCCCGGCCAGCTCGGCAGTCTCGCCATAGGCATGACCCGCATTCAGCGCCGCAATATTGGCGGCCGCAAGATCGGGCGCCTTGGCAAATTTCGCGTTGAGCCAATCGACGAGCGGCGCGCGGTCGCGGTCGAACATCCACAGCGCCAGTCCGAGCGTCCACATATTCTTGCAGCGCAGCGCTTCCTTGTTGCCAAGGCCAAAGGGCTTCACCGCATCCATGGTCAGCTGGCTGATATTGAGCTTCAAGAGCTGCCACTTCGCCAGGCTCCCGTCATCGAGCGGGTTCGCGCCATATTTCGCCTTGGCGAGGTTGCGGTCGTTGAACTCGCCCTCATCGGCGATGATCAGCCCGCCCTGCTTGAGCGACGGCACATTCGTCTTGAGCGCTGCCGGGTTCATCGCGACGAGGACGTCGGGCGCGTCGCCTGCGGTGTCGATCGCGGACGAACCGAAATTGATCTGGAATGCCGACACCCCGAACAGCGTGCCTTGCGGCGCGCGGATCTCCGCAGGGAAATCGGGGAAGGTCGCAAAGTCGTTGCCCGCAAGCGCCGACGACAAGGTGAACTGACCGCCAGTCAGCTGCATCCCGTCGCCGCTATCGCCTGCAAACCTGACTACCACTGCATCCGAAAGGGGGGACTGCCGCTTGCCGGCTTCGTCCACTACCGCTGTCGCCATTTTATCTTCTGCCTTGAATCTTGCGAACCTGTGACGCTGGCCTAGGCCTGTGGGCGCGATGCCGCAATTCAGAAAAAATTGTGCGCTGCAAACTTCAAACGCCCGAAAGGGTTGCCAATTGCCATTGAATTATCCGCCGCGATGCCGAATAGCTGCATGAACGACAGGCCGCATGAGCGAAACGAGGGGATCAGCAGGATGACCGACGGCACCACCCATTATACCCGCCCCGACGTGGCGATGTTCCTGGCATTCCTGAACGCGCAGGAAAGCCCCAAGATGGAAGAGCTGCCCCCCGCTGAGGCGCGCGAGATGTTCCGGATGATGGCCCAGATGGCAGACGCGCCGCGCGGCGAGATTGCGAAGGTCGAAGATCGGACAATTCCGGGCCCCGCGGGCGAGATTGCGATCCGCATCTACGACGATCGTCCCGACCGCGACCCCGGCCCGGTGATGGTGTTTTATCACGGCGGCGGCTGGGTGATCGGCGATCTCGACACCCACGATGCCTATTGTGCCGAGGCGGCGCGCGTGCTCGACATGCCCGTGATCGCGGTCGATTATCGCCTCTCGCCCGAAAACCCTTTTCCTGCCGCGCCCGAAGATTGCGAAGCGGCGACGCGCTGGGTCGCCGATCATTTCCCTTGCACCGGACTGGTCCTGTCGGGCGAAAGCGCTGGCGGCAACCTGACCATTGCCACGGCGCTGACCCTTCGCGACACACCCGCGTCGAAGCCGGTGATCGCGATGCACCCCATCTATCCCGCCGTGACGACGCACGACGATTGGCAAAGCTATCGCGATTTTGGCGAAGGCCATTTGCTGACGACCGGCAGTATGACGTATTTCGGCAATCATTATGCCGCCGACCCCGCCGACTATCGCGCCTCGCCGTTCGATTTTCCCGCTGCGGGCCTGCCGCCCACATTGCTCACCACTGCAGGCCTCGACCCGCTGCGCGATCAGGGCCGCGCCTATGCCGCCAAGCTGATCGAGGCGGGGGTTCCGACAACCTATCGTGAAGCCGCAGGCAGTATTCACGGCTACATCAATTTGGCGCAGGGCATCCCGAGCGCGAAGGACGATATTCGCGGCGCGTTGACAGTCTTGAAAGCGATCGTCGCCGAAGCTAGCGGGACGGCATGATCGATCGTGCCACCCTGCCCTATCGCCCCTGCGCGGGCGTCATGCTTGCCAACCGCGATGGCCTGGTCTTTGTCGGCCAGCGGCTCGATACCTCGAGCGAAGCGTGGCAGATGCCGCAAGGCGGCATCGACCCCGGCGAGGATGCCGAGGAAGCCGCGATTCGCGAACTCGGGGAGGAAACCGGCGTCCACGGCGGCCTGGTCGATGTCATCGCGCGCAGCCGCGAGGAATATTTCTACGATCTCCCTGATCATCTGATCGGCAAGATGTGGGGCGGCAAATATCGCGGCCAGCGCCAGCACTGGTTCCTGATGCGCTTCATGGGAGACGACGGCGACGTCAACATCGCCACCAAGCACCAGGAATTTCGAGCCTGGAAATGGGCCGAACTGAACGAGATCGAAAAGCTGATCGTGCCGTTCAAGCGCGTGCTTTACCGCGGGCTGGTCGAGGAATTCGGCCCGCTGGTCTGATCACCCAGCGCCAGTGCGGTGCGAAAGACGTCGGCGAACATCTCCGGGGTCAAACGCCGGGTGTTCGTGTTGTAACGCGAGCAATGATAGCTATCGACCAGGTGCCGCCCGTCCGTGAGCCGGTGAACGGCGCCATGACCAAAGGGATGGGCCGCCGGTCGCGCGCCTGCTGCCCTTAGCACTGCGTCATGCGCGATCCGTCCGAGCGCGATGATGACACGGATCCCTGGCAATGCCGCGAGTTGCGTCTCGAAAAACGGCCGGCAATTCGCAATCTCCGCAGGCGCCGGCTTGTTTTGCGGCGGCAGGCATTTGACGCTGTTAATGATGACTGCGCCGTCGAGCGTCAGCCCGTCATCGATCCGGGCATCATATCGACCTTTGCTGAGCCCGAACGCGGCCAGCGTCGCGAACAGCAGGTCGCCTGCATAATCGCCGGTGAACGGCCGCCCCGTCCGGTTAGCGCCATGCTTGCCCGGCGCCAGCCCCGCAAAGGCGAGCCAGGCGTCGGGATCGCCGAAGGCATATACTGGCGCGTTCCACCAATCGGGATGCTCGGCCTGACATTCTCGCCGAAAGGCGACGAGCCGCGGGCAGCGCGCACAATCGCGCGACGGCTCGGTTCCGGGCAACGGGCTGTCAATCTTCACGCATGTGCGTTAGGCGCGAGGGCATGAGCAACGCAATGCCGCTTCCTCTGTACGCCATCGGGCTCGGGTCGAACCGGCGCCACGCCCGCTTCGGCGATCCGCGCGCGGTACTCCTCGCGGCGCTTGCAGCACTGGAAAGCGACGACATCGAAGCCGTCGATGCCAGCCCGATCATTGCCAGTGATCCGATCGGCCCGTCGCGGCGGCGCTATGCCAATGCGGTTGCACTGGTCGCGTCGACGCTGAGCCCGCCCGAAATGCTCGAAAGGCTCCACGCGATCGAAGCGACCTTCGGTCGTCGCACGGGAAAGCGCTGGAGCGCGCGAACGCTCGACCTCGACATTCTCCTGTGGTCGGGCGGCATCTGGTCCGACAATATGCTCACCATTCCCCACCCCGCGATCGAGCAACGCGCTTTTGTCCTTGGCCCGCTCCGCGCCATTGTTCCCGAATGGCAACATCCGCTCCACGGTCGCAGCGTGCGTCAACTCGCTGCGCGGCTCGCACGTCCAAAGCCGGTTGACCGGGGCGCAGCGGCGCACTAGGGCGACGGCTCACTTCGCACGCCGCTTTGGCAGCGCCGCGATGGGCCCTTAGCTCAGTCGGTAGAGCAACTGACTTTTAATCAGTAGGTCGCTGGTTCGAACCCAGCAGGGCTCACCATCTATCCCGTGGAAACCTTTGTAAAACTGCGGATTATACCGTGCTCTTCTGTCTCCGTTGCACCACAAAGTTGCTACACCGGGGAGGAGGGGGAAGTGTTCAGCCTATCGCGCCGCAATGGGTCCGTCGCTTGGCAAGTCCGGAAGCGTTGACCTCAGGACTGCGCTTCGATTCTCGGTAGCGAGTTCGTCCGCACCACTGGGAGACGGTCAGGGAGAGGGCCGCCGACAAGCTGCCCCTGATCGCCGCTGAGTACCGCGCTAAAGTCAACGAGGCGCGCAGCCTCGCGAGCAACAGCCCCACCCGCAAGCTCACTGAGGCCGAGGCCCACCGCCTCGCCGCTGAGTTCTTCAACAGCCAGCTGCCCGCGTTCACTGTGACACAGAGGATGGAAAAGCTGGACCATATGCGGTTGCTGCGGGATGCCCATGGGCGGCTGGCTACGGTGCTAATCACGAATGAAGCTACCATGCAGGAGGTGGGGGGCCTGTTTCGAACGCCAGCGGCCGACGGCGTCAGCGCGCCCGCCGACGTCTATCCGCAGTTTCTCGGCATCATCGGTGGTTCATCCGGTCGGCATGTCTAGCCGGGACATTGTAGGAAAGTAGTAACGGAACCTTGGCGACGGGGGCGCGTATCAGCGCGGTTTCGACCAAATCAAGCTGGAGTAACCACCATCGAACCGAGACTGATATTTGCCTATGCGCTTGCCGCTGCGTTGTTCGCCGTTATCGGCCTAGCCGTAGCCTATGCGCGATACAATTCGAGGCACCGTAAACAGCAGCGACTGGATCGCAATCGCAATGAGAATTTACCGCGAGCGGTTTCCAGAATCCGAATAGCAAAAAGGCCGCGCCAGTGGAACGCGGCCTTTCCGGCATATCTCAATGCAGCCCCTCGGCTACTCTCCGGGTCGCAGGAGTCGCCAAAGTTGCAGTAATCATATCCAAGGTGGTTCTATCGTCAATCTGCGCAAAGGAGTGAATTTCCCGCGATGGGACATCTCCAATGCGTGCCATTCATCCAGCGCATCCTCGAACGGCCGATTTGGCGACCAACCAACCAGCCGACGATGAGCCCAGCCGACATGATTAGGTAGCGCACGAACGTCCCCGCTTCAGAAGCAAAAGCAATCGCAATAACGCCAGCGACAAACATGCCAACGAAAATGCCGATAATGCTGCCAATATCTTCGGGTGTCCGATCTGAAGCCATAGCAAGACGCTCCGCGGTGGTGCGGCAGGCAGCGTGACACGATTATTGCAGCAAGTCGAACCGAGCAATCTGAGGAAACGAAAATGGCCGCACAGACTGCGCAGCACCAACTGCGGAGGCAATTCTTGAGCTGGTGGCCGTGACCAGGCTTGTGGCAATCGAACGGACGAGCCGTGATTTAAGGCAAAACCAAACGAACCAGATGGCCCGGCACTGGCTCGCTGATCAGCCCGGCGCTGACCGATTGGTCGGCGCCGAGCCTAATTTCAAGCGTATTGGACGCTCACGGTGTGCTTACGGCGACGACGCATTCCCGCGCTGACCGCTCCGAAGCCAATCAACATCAGAGCCCATGTTGCGGGCTCCGGCACGGCGGCGTTGATGCTGCCGTAGGTCGCGCCAGCAAAACCCGCCTGGTTTCCTGTTCCGACGACAGGCGTGCTGCCGCCATTCCAGAACAAGAGGTTCAGGTTTGCTGTGGCGCCGGGACAAGCCCCTGGATCGGTACAGTTGAACCGCATCTGGAAAGAATTGCTGTTGGCGTCACTGAAATTGAAGAACAGATTTGCGGCGACGATGGTCCCGCCTGCCATCGTGAACCCAGTCCCTGTGACGTAGCTCCCAGTGTAGGTTCCTTCTACAAGTCCGATGAGATCCGGAGAAGAAAAGATCTGAATTGCAGTCGGTAAAGATGTCGCATTGTCCGTGAGTCCGAGAAGTGTGCCAGTGACCGTCCCTGCAACATGACCGCGGCCGTAAAACTGGTTGGTCGCCCCATCCTCAAACATGAACGATACATCGGCCGCCAATGCTTCGGCGGCGGTCGCGCACATAGCCAACGCTGACACAAATGCACCGATCCGCAAAGATTTCTTAACACTCCAAGTCATTGTAAATCCCCAATTTACCCGTCAGGTCGCCCAGATAATGCGGCGGTTACCACAGTTTTGTTAAGTGCCATAGCGCTTGTCGGCGGGCTTTGTGTCATTTTGGGTCACAAATCCGGGTACGACGAGCAAGGACACGAATTTTAAAGAGATGATACGCCCTTCCGCGTTTCCGATCGTGCTGACACACCGATTTCCCTCTATGCGGCGACAAAAGGCGCAGATGAAATTATAAGCGAAATCTACGCCGTGCTTGCACGTGGGATTACGCTCAAACAATGCACTCGATCGTCGGAAGCGACACGATCGAGGATGGTGCGTTCGACCGACTTCGGCAGGAGAATGATCGGGTGAACGAGCTACAGCACCGAATTCACGCCCGCGGCCTCGTACTTAAACACGCCGGCGCCAGTCCCGCCTCTGCCGAACAGATCACCGCTTGGAATACCACTTAGGTAACACTTGTCTCGAATTTGCCACAGGATGATAACCAGAACCATTGGTCCTGATTCTTCACGATGACGGTGAGGCGAACTCGATCGTTTCGAAATGCACCCAAGCCAAGCCTTACCATTGCCCCTTAGACAGCTCGTTTCCGCCCCCCCTATCGCGGAGGGCAGAGAGCCGAACAAAAAAGGCCGCCAATCTTTCGATTAGCGGCCTTTTGAAGAGAGAATAGGAATAATTTCAGGCGTAGCGCACGCCACGTACCGTCGACGAACGACGACGCATGCTGAAGCCGACGCCCGCAAAGCCGATCAGCATCAAAGCCCAGGTCGCGGGCTCGGGAACTGCCGCAACCGAGACATTATCAAGCGCTGCGCCAAATGCGCCTGCATCCTGCGAAGCGAAAGACAGCGTAGTAGAGGGTCCGGCGGCCAAGAAATTATAGGTATATTTCGACCAACCCATGTTGGTTTTGCTGGTCCCGGTCGAGTTAAAGCTGAACTCGCCGTTAGTTGCTCCAGTAGCGCTGACCAGCACGTTTTTCGTGAGAGGCGCGCCGTCCGGATTTCCCGCCAGCCAGAAGGTGACATTGTACTGGATGCCCGCAAGCGTGTCGAACGTCTGCTGGATGCCGCCCTGCGCGCTTCCGTTCAAATCGATGCTGTGCGAACCATTTTGCGCCGTCCAGTAGCTGCCAATATAGTCGACACTGCTGCCGGTCACGGTCCAACCCGTGATCGAGGCGCCGTTACCGCCAGCAACCGTGGTAAACGAGCCGGCCGGCACGCCGGTTTCGAAGCTCCCGTTTACGAATTCGGCAGCGTTCGCTGCAGACGGAAGCATCGTAATGGCCGCCACGGCAGCAAGTAGACCCCGCATAATTTATTCTCCTATTTTCGTGTCACACCGAAGCCTGCCGACAAGCGTGTCTCGATCATGCGACCTAATGTTACGGCGCGTTACAAGAAGTTAAGAACGAGACAAGGTTCTTCTGCCTCCGCCACTTGGACGCTGTTTCATTATGGCACACCACTGATCAGTCTTGGTTGGTGTTGCGGATCTGAGAATAAGCCGGGTGGACTAAAGGCCTCAACCAAAGGCGCGGAGCGGTGAGATTGAGACGCTTTTGAACGAGCGAAGGGTCTCATAGCGGATTGGCAGCGTGCGGCTGAAATCGGAGAATCAAGCTGGCTCATGGCGGCGCTTAGATCGCGGCCGTTTCAACTGCCGTTCAAACAGCGCGACCTGGACTAGCTCGATAAAAGCACGGACCAATGACATGGCGATACGAACATAACGGGAACCATGGCGAATCAGCCCCGCCATTGACTAGTGTGACATTCGGATCGAAGATGCGACGCAGCTATTTTATTTTGTCCCAAGCGCATATGACAGGGCCGGGGGCTTGTATCGGGTCTGCCTTGATTGCGATACGATGTAAGCAATCGGTTATGCCAAGGCGACTTGATGTGAAAAGTTTCGCGATCCTCGCCGCGCTGTTTGCCGTTCCTGGGACCGCGCAGACCTCCGACCATAGGCTTCAAAATCAGCGTGACGGGGTCGCTGTCTTCCAGAACACGGCCGAACGCGCGATCTATTCCTGTGCGCTCCAGCGCTATGCGAAATGCGCGAGCGAAGTGGAGATCGCGACCGATGAATTCACACTCATGTTTTACGGCGTCGATCGCGCGCGCTCCGATCTGGCCACGCCGCAAGGCTCGCCCGTGTCCGTCTCGCCGAAGGTGGGAGGCGTGGCGTCAGTGGCATCAGGCCTGGATGTTGATTTGCTCCTCGAACCGAGCGCCATTCCGCGGAGTTCAGCGCCGGACAATGTCGGCGCCTTCCGTTTCCTGTGCGGCCCGGGACAAATCAGCAACGACGATCCGATCGTCTATCCGGGTCAGCCCGGTGCGGCTCACCTTCACCAGTTCTTCGGCAATCTTGGCGCTAATGCTCACTCAACGTACGAAAGTCTCCGGAGCAGCGGGGAAAGCACTTGCCAGAACGATTTGAACCGGTCGGCATATTGGATGCCAGCGATGCTCGACGGCAGGGCAACGTCGTGCGGCCTGATTTCGTGTCGATCTATTACAAGCGCCGACCTGTCAGCGATCCTTTCTGCACCACCGCGGCCAAAGGCTGCGTCGGGACCCCGCGCGGTCTTCGCTTCGTGTTTGGATGGGACCAGACGCGGCCCGGAGAGGCACAGCCTGAAAATAACAAGCTCTTCAACTTTAAGTGCGTGCAGGTTTGGACGCCGACAACGGCAGCTTTCCCTGATATGGTAGAACCAATGAAGGTCTGCAAACCGGGCCAGTGGCTGTCCGCTACGATTAATTCGCCGGAATGCTGGAACGGCGTCGACCTCGATTCCAAGGATCATCGCAGCCACCTCGCGGACATGGTCCGCAACCGCACCTCTGGCAAGCTCTCCTGCCCGGCAATGTATCCGTGGATAATACCGCAATTCACGATGAGCGTGGGTTACAGCATTGAAGCCGGCGATGAAGCCACGCTTTGGTCGCTGGCAAGTGACCACATGTTGCCACCCGCGTTACGTCGGCCTGGCGCGTCTCTTCATAGCGACTATTTCGAGGCGTGGCAGGACGAAATAAGGCTTCGTTGGGAAGCAGGCTGCATCGATAAGCTTCTCAATTGCTCCGACGGCGACCTTGGTGACGGACAGATAATGGCGCGCGGCAAGCATTACCCTGCCCCAAAAGCCGCACCCCGGCTGGTCCCGTCGCCCAGTCGCTGACGAAGTGACTCGTGGCGCGACCGTCAGGGACGCCCTGCTCCTTGCAAAATGCGCCGATTGAGCGCGCTTCCGCAGCGCACCTCAAATCCGCAATTGCGACGGCGTTATGCTGCAGAATCAGCTAGATGAGCCAATGCTCGTATCTTTGACCATGGGTTCCGCGCCACAAGTCTTGCGCTGTGCGGTGACCGCAACGACAGCCAGTGGCTAGTTCCGGTTAGCTTTTAGCCGCTGTTTTGTTCCCGAATCCAGAGCGCCACGCGACTTACCAGTTTCGCAATTCCCTCTGGGCCACCAATGGATGTCTAAGAGTTGAATAATGCGGGCGTTCTAGCGCAGAAAAGTGGTCGTAGCCTTCCCCTACGCTGACCTGTGAACCCAACTCCGACTGGTCGACAACACGGTGCAGCTTCTCATCTTTGACGCTCTCTATAGCCAATGTGTAGGCTATGGGCCCGGTAGTGCGCAGCGTACCGGTTCGTCCGACTGCCGACCACGCCTTATAGCTAGATATGTTTTTCAGAATCTTTTCGATCACTGCAATTGAGTATGGGTGAGAAGGCTCCGAGATGATCACATTTGTCACATACTCGCCACCTGGAACGTGCGCCAAGTCTCTATGAAGGCCCCACCCCTCATGTGGTTCTCCCGGGCCATTGTCCCATTGAGAAAGAATATAACGGTCCGTCGGATTTAGTACCTCGTCCAGAGGTTTCTGAATAACTCCCTTTATGTCGAAATACACGCCGCCAAGTCTATTTATGATGAGATGACGCAACAGATCGGCACGTGCAGCCAAATACTGATCATCGATCATTTTGTATGATGCCAGAGTGTCTGTACCATATGATTCACGAATGAAAGATTCAGCCATAGGCTCAGTCCACAAGGTGTACCGCCATCCGGCGTTTCGTGAAATATGGTCCGCTGAATTGGATAGGAGGATATCAGGCAAGTCCCCCACAAGATAGATTTGGTGCAGCAGTTTCGGAATCATCTCTCGTTCGCCTCGCGTGCCTAGAATGATTTTTTTGATAACTTAACACCGCGTATTTTGCAGATCGAAAGTGCCCATCTCGTTTCGCCAACCGGGACTAAAGCCGAACAGCTTTCACGGTCCCACGGCATGTCGGACCGTGCCAGGGGAATTTTCCGCCTTCCCCAGATGCGTGCCAGGTTAATCCGACGGAGTTAGCCGATCGGCATCCGTGATTGCGCAAGCGGTCCCTGGTCACCATGATCACGCCATCCATTCAGCTGTCCGCGAGCGCCATGCACATAGTCGCTGAGCCGTTTAAGTTCTAGTCCGCTTTAGAGCCTGCACACCTTGGTTATGTTTCGCGCGCCTCACGCCCGGCGGAGCATGTAATACAACCTGATGACCATATCGGACGAAGGTCGCAAAGGAATGGTCCACGACGTCCTCGTGAATAGCGAAGCGGTATAAAGTCACAGTTGGATCAGCAGCGAGGTGAGTGCGGTGCAAGCCCTCTAGACTGCCCCTGGCTTAATATCTGCCAGTCTGCCTCACCGGTTCGGCGTCCCCTCGCTACGAGCCGGGGCTAAAGCTTTCTTTTGATCACTTTATATCGTGGTTCAGCGTAACTCCCGCCGCAATCTTTTCAGCATAATCTCTAGGTAGATTGCCGGTTCATACCTCGATGAATATCCGGATTCTGTTCGGACTCGCGCCCGTGGCGCGCGCTATTTTTTCACGACCTTGGTTGATGAGATCCTCGGCCGGATCCGTAGCGAGGTCGACAAGAAGTTGCGCCGCTGGCACCCCGAGCAAAGCCGCAAGTGGTCTCAGGCGATCGTGCTTCGGCCGCGCTCGCCCGGACTCCCAGCCTGAAATCGAAGGACCGCTTACGCCCAGTTCGGTCGCGATGTCGGCCTGACTCAGCCCTTTGGAAATTCGTAACCGCTTCAGGTTCGCACCAAAACGGACGTCAGAGGAGGAAATCGCGATTTCGCCCGACCCTGCCAAAACTTTGTCGGCGTCGCCGCCCACTACCGCGCTCTGCAACTGAGCGGCACTCAGCGCCGCCGATGAAATCGGCGTTTCGAATTCACAACCGAACAGCTTGCCGCTTACCCATAAAATGTTTGTCGCGACCGCCCCTGCATGGGGAAGATCGACTTCTATTTTATCATCAACCGCCAGCAGCGCATCGCATTCGATCAGCATGCCGGTCAGCGAAATATTGTGAATCACCACTTTGATATCGGTGCCCGCTGAATGGGCACCATGGGCGTTGAGATGAAGTGTCCGCCGTGCAGTGCGCCGCTTGCGACCGTCTGCCAGCCCATCCAGATATGCGGTAATAGCCATATTCCGCTTAGTCGGACCTTGCGGTTAAAAAACCCTTATCGACGAACGAGCTCGCGACCCTAATTGGCTAAACCTAGCCAGCCGACAGAGCGCTCCGAATCGAGATGCGCCACAATGAAAACGCCGCCGCTCCCTATTCTCTCACCGCAGCCTCAGCCCTCAAAATTAACAGATCGTAACATAGATCAATCTTCCCGACCGTTCAGGTCGAAAGCATTTCGGAGGCCCCCATATCTCGTGCAGGCGACGAGTAATTGCCCCCCCCTCACGCTGCCTCACAATCGGCGCGGTGAAACATATCTCGGTTATCTGCGAGTTTCCGGGCTACAGATACCCTTTCTGCCTCGCCGGACCACCGGCCGTGTGGAGCCCCCTCCCCGAAGGATCCATCGCCGCTGTGTCTGATTGGGACGCGCCGCCACTCAGCTCGAAACAAAAATCTTCACTCATTGTAATATATCGTCTAACCAACTGTCATGGCAGCAATTACATCATTCTTGGGCTCGAGACTTCGCGTGGGAGCTATGGCCATTGCTTTGCTCCTGCTGGCAGTCATGTCGGTCACAATCCCTGCGTTCAGCGGCGACGGCGGAACTCTGCTCGCCCAAACAACCGATGTGCTGGACCGCTTTATTGGTCGTTCGCCCGGCGAGCGGGATGAAGCGAACCTGCTCAAAGGCAAAGAACGCAAAGAAAAATCGCTCACGGATCGGCTTTTTGGACGCCGCGCTAATGGTGGCGAACCCGACCAACGCGCACTGGGCAAGATCTTCGATAAACCGCCCGAAGATTCGATCAAAGAACTCGTGCCCGGGCTGCCGGGCCCGCTCGCGCTAGGCGACCCTGTATCCTCTGGCCTCTTGCCAGTTGGGGATATCGGTGCTCCCGTCGGCGGCGGAACATCCACTGGCTTTCCCGGCGGTATCAGCGCGGTGGCGCCTTCCGGACCGGGAGGAACGCCAGGAGGATCCAATCCGGGCAATCCCGTACCCGGCGGTCCGACAGATCCGGTCGTACAGCCGCCCGTAGCGGCGATCCCTGAGCCTGGAACATGGGCCTTGATGTTGATCGGATTTGGTTTGTGCGGTGCCGTTCTCCGGCGGCGAAGGAAGACCCTTCCCGCTGGATCGCGGAGCAGCCCGCTATGCGCGCCGGCCTGATTGTCGCAGTTCTAGTCGTACCTGCTGCAGTTGCAGGCGCGTTGATTGGAAATGACGTATCGACATCGGGATTGGCCAACCGCTCTGTAACTGCAGTCAACGAACGCCCCTCTCCCCCAGCGGCGTCGCCGCGAGCAGGCCGAGACACTCTCTCGCCTGCCGAGCTGAAAATCGCTGTAAGCGGCGGCTTGCTTCCGCTCGGTACCAAGTCGTTGCTGACGACAGAGACGACCATGCGGCATGGTGATTTCAAGTGGAATGAAGATGGCGTCCCTGCGGGCAAGTTAACGATCTGGGTGGATCTTAGGACACAGTTGATTTCGGTTTTTCGTGGCGGCCACGAAATCGGGACCGCAGTGGTGGTCTACGGCGCCGAGAGTATGGAATCCCCGACTGGGCGATTTCCCATTCTCATAAAAAGTCGTGATTATCATTCGCGCGCCTATGATGCACCGATGCCCTACTCCATGTTCATAGATAACACGGGCGTCGCCTTGCACGGGAGTCCGATGTCCAGTCGACGAGCCACTCACGGATGCGTGGGCCTGCCCGTCGAATTTGCTCGCCTCCTTTTCAACGCCGCCAAGATTGGCGACGAGGTCCAGATAGTTCGATCCGGGACTGGCTCTTCAGCGGCAACGCATCTCACCGCTAAATCCTAATCACGATTTAACCTTGTTACACCACTCGGCCTTAGGGCCTTGCAAGCTACTTTTCCCCGTCATCTTGGGGATTTGGTATGCAACGGCTCAACAAAACGGCGGGGAAGCTCGCTATTCTTGCTGTCGCGATGGCGCTGCTTAGTGGAGCTCAACCAAGGTTGGGCGGTCTCAATGACCGGATCCTCGCTAGTCATAACCGCGAACGCGCCAGCGTAGGGGTTCCAGCTTTGACTTGGAGCCCGGACTTGGCGCAGCGGGCGCAGGCTTGGGCAGACCATCTTTCGGAAACGGGAAAATTTGAGCACTCCCCAAACATTCCCGGTCGTCCTCTTGAGGGCGAGAATATCTGGGGTGGCACGCCGGGGACTTTCAGACCGGAAGCAATGGTTGACCTTTGGATCTCGGAGAAAGAAAATTTTGTTCCCGGCGTCTTTCCGGCAAACAGCCAGACAGGACGACCCCAGGACGTTTCTCATTATACTCAGCTGATCTGGGCCCGCTCGGGCGCGGTTGGATGTGGCCTGAGTGGCAAGGGCAGCGAGGAGATCCTTGTCTGTCGGTACAGCGAGCCCGGTAATGTGAGGGGCCGTGACCCATTCGGGCAGGACTTGCAGAAGACGCTCGCCGGCGCCCGGACCGGTCAGTCGACCTTCAGACTTCCCTTGGCGGTATCGGCGGCCGGCTTTGCGGGCGCGGCATCAGCCTTGATCGAGGGCAATGCGTCAGTGGCCGGAAGCAGCGATTTGCCGCTATTGGCTAACGCGCCGGCCGCATCGTCCGCAATGATCGGAGATTTCGGCGGCAGCAAGCCGGCGAAAGGCTCCGGCGCCACCGGGTCGATCTCGAAGTCTTCAATTCCGACAATCTGTGGCTTGTCGTCGAGAAATTGCTCCTGGCTCACCGACTGATTGAAAGCGGCGCGCCGGCCCCATCCGCCGGACCACCGATAGAAAATATGGTGATCGACCTGAGCAATTTTAGCGAGTGATGGGGCCCAGTAGGGCACCACATAATCGGCATGATAATGTGTTGCCATTCCGACGCTGCGCTCGACATATCCAGACAGCGCTCCAAGGGCAACGCGTCTTGCAGCATCCCATCCCGCTCGCGACGGCTTGCGCGCGAGGCTTCCGTCACAGGTGAAGGTAAACTGGCATCCGGTCCGCCGCTCGGAGCCTTGGTACACGACTCCGCAAATGCTGTTCGGAAAGGCGGGATGACGCGCTCGGTTCAAGATGACCTGAGCGACGCCACGCTTCCCCGTCTCGGTTTCCTGTGCCGCCTCATAGTAAATCGCTGCAGTCAGGCAGTCCATCGCCGAACGGCGACCCGCGAAGGCCGAGGCGTTGAGCGGCACCACGAGCGGCGGTGCTGGCTCGACCGGCGCCGCCGAGAAAGGCAATGCCGCATTTTCGGCTAGTGCGGCGTCGGGCGAAATCGGCTTATAGTCCTGTGGGGCAACAGCTGGCGGAACCTGGGTGGCCGCAGCAGCGCGCTCGCGAATGTCCTCAGGCGACAGTCTCCCATGCCCGGCACCGGTTGCAAGCACCCACCATAAGGCGAACGCAAGTCCGAACGCAGCGACGACAATCGCTAGGGCGCCTAAAATTTGGCGACGGCCCCGCCGCTTTCGGTTTACTGCAAGGTCCATATTAGGCGGGGCTATTCCAAATTCCGAAAAAAGGCTGCTATGCCAAAGCAAGTCCGCGGTCCATAGTCGCTCGACAGCCGCGCATCATTGTCCCGCCGTGATACGCTTTAAACCATCAGCGACATTGGCATGAAGACCGGTATCGTCTATCCGAACTTTCCTGTTCCAATTATCGAGTAATTAATGGCCACTGTCGCCGATCCCAAGATCACGTCAGACCTCCCCGGTCCCGCCGCACGCGTGATTCCGCTCGGATTGATCGTGTTGGTGCTCGGCGTCGCATCATTTTGTATTCCAACGATGATGTTTGTGGTGCGCCAGTCCTGGACGGGCGAGGAAGGTGCGCACGGCCCGATCGTCCTCGTGACCGGGCTGTGGCTGCTCTATCGCCAGTGGAAAGAGGTCAAGGAGCTCGCAACGCCGGCTCCGTCGGCGCCGGTGTGGGCGCTTCTGGCCATCCTCATCCCGCTGGAGATATTTGCGCGAATAACTCAGATCGTCGAAATTGAAGGCTATCTGATGTATTTCACCTTGCTGGTGGTGCTCTACAGTCTTGTCGGCCTTGAGGTGATGAAGCGGCTCTGGTTTCCCCTTTTCTATATCGCGTTCATATTCCCGCCGCCGGATACCTTAGTGGCCGTTGTTACGGTTCCTATGAAGATGTGGCTTTCTGAAGCGGCGATCTGGTTTCTAGACCTGCTCGGTTACCCGATCGGCGGCGAAGGCGTCAGAATTTATATTGGTCAATATGAGTTGCTGGTTGCCGCGGCCTGTTCCGGGATCAACTCGATCATCTCGCTTTCGGCTATCTCGCTATTTTACATTTACATGCGTCACCAGGCACGCTGGCAATATGCCTTGTTGCTCGTCCTCTTCATCATCCCCGTCGCTCTGGTCGCAAATTTCTTTCGCGTCCTCATCCTGATTTTGCTGACATATCATGCCGGCGAGGCGGCCGCTCAGGGGTTCCTCCATAATTTCGCTGGTATCTTGATGTTTGGAATCGCGCTGATTTCGATTTTCGCTCTCGACCTGTTGCTGAAACCGGTCTGGGACCGTTACGTCGGCAAGACAGAAAGGGCCGCGTCATGACAGAGAGTGAACGCTTGTCATCGCCAAACCTCTCCCGACGTAACATGCTTTTGGGCGCTGTTCTCGCTGGCGCATCGGGGTTCGCTTATGCCCGGCAGCCGGCGATCGCTCATCCCGTCGTCCCCGAGAAGGAATTTGAGAGCTGGGTCCCTCCGAAGTTCGGGAACTGGACAACGGTATCGCAAAGTGGCGTTGTTCTTCCGCCGCCTGATACGCTGCGCGACCGGTTATACGACAATCTCGTGACCCGCGTTTATGTCGCGCCCGACCTTCCAGCCGTGATGCTGCTCCTTGCGTATAACAATGCGCAGGATGGCGTGCTCCAGGTCCACCGCCCCGAAGTCTGTTATCCTGTCGGCGGCTTTGAGCTCAGTGCCACTCGGGAAATCATGCTTAACGCGAGCGGCCAGGCCGTTCCCGCGAATATGTTTACCGCCTCTGCGCCCGGTCGCGTCGAGCAGGTCGCCTACTTCACCCGGCTCGGAACTGTGTATCCGCGCAAGTGGATAGAGCAACGCGTCGCCGTGATGCGCGCCAATCTTGCCGGAGAAATTCCGGACGGCATGATGATGCGGGTCTCCGCCCTAGGCATCGACCAGCGAGAGGCGCAGCCTCTCCTGGCGGCATTCGCCGGCCAATTTATCGAAAATTCAAACCCACGGATGCAGCGCTTGCTGCTGGGACAAGATGCAAGAGGATAAGGCAATGAACCGGACAATCAGCTTCACATGTGCATTGATCGCACTTTCGCTTTCGGCATGCGACAAGGAGGCGACCGGCCAGGTCGCGGCCGTCGTCAATGGCGAAGAAATTACGCTTCAGGAAATCAATGCCGAACTGGGCAGCGCCGCGATTCCGGAAGGTGTCGACAAGAAACTCGTCCAACAGGCCGCGCTCCAGCGGATCGTCGAACGGCGGTTGCTCGCACAGGCCGCGCGCGACGACGAACTCGACAAGACCCCCGATTATCTTCTGCGGGAGCGGCAGTTGCGCGACGCGCTTCTGGTCCAGCTCATGGGTCAGCGCGCCGAGCGCGCTTTGAAGGTCCCCGGTGAGCAGGAAATCGACAAGTTCATCGCGGACAATCCCGTGATGTTCGCCGAGCGAAAGATCTTGGCTGTTGATCGCATTCAGTTCGCGATGCCGAAGAATGTGGATCAGCTCAAGGCGCTCGAGAATGATCATTCCATGGAGGCAGTGGCAGCTCGCCTCAAACAGATGGGGATCGAGTTTCGCCGGGATGCGACGCAGATCGATTCAGCTGCGCTGGGTCAGCAAAGGCTGCAACAAATTCGCGCTCTGCCCGCGGGTGAGCCATTTGTGGTTCCGGAGAATGGCGTCGTGACTGTGGGCGTCGTAACCGGCGAGCGAGCCGAGCCCGTTCCTGCCGCAAATGCACGTCCGATGGCTGTTCAGGCTATTCGCAACAAGCAAATGAGCGAGACGATGCAGCAGCGCCTGAAACAAAGCCGGACCAGTGCGGAAATTCAGTATCAGCCTGGCTTCGCCCCGGCCCCTGAAAAGGGCACTCCCACCAAAAAATGACGGAACTGGGCGCTCCACAGTGTGGAGATCTCGGCAGGAACGGATCAATAGGAGGAGCGGTGCCCCTGCCCCCCTCGCCCATTGTTAGCGACCTCGGCTGGCCGGAGCCGCAATCCGCAACGGGCTTCACCTGCTCGGCCCACCCCAACGGGCCGGACGTAATGGTCAATGGGAGTATCGGACCGACATGAGACTGTTATTCGCGTTACCGGGCTTCCATCGCTACGACCGCGGCGCAGAAGTCGCTCTGTTATCCGTGGCTGATGCGCTCGCACGCAGCGGTGAAGACATCACGGTCATGGGTTCTGGTGAGAGCCGGCCTGACGCCGCCTATAAGTTTCGCCATGTGCCAGCGGTACGACGTGAGCGCTTCGAGCGCTTTCCTCACTTCCCGCCACTCCGCAGCGAGACCGCATGGGAGGATGCCAGCTTTTCACCGGGGTTGCTCGCGGCCTACAAACCCACCGCCTATGATGCGGTCGTAACCTGCTCCTTTCCCTTCACTCACTGGGCGTTGCGACGCCCTTCGGCGAAGCAACCCTTGCAGATTTTTGTCACCCAAAATGGGGACTGGCCTGCTTTCGCGTCAAATTCCGAGTATCGCAGCTTCGCCTGCGATGGTCTCGTGTGCACCAATCCCGATTATTTGGCGCGCAATCAGCAGCAATGGAATTGCGCACTGATACCAAATGGTGCCGACCTTGCGCGCTTTCATCCCGGCCCCGCTGACCGTGCTCGTTTCGGGCTTCCGGCGGATCGGCCAATAATCCTGATGGTGAGCGCGTTCATCGCCACCAAACGGGTGATGGACGCCATTCGTGCAGTCTCAAAACTTGATGACGCCTTTCTTGTTGTCGCAGGCGATGGCCCCCTTCGTGACGAAGGTCAGGCCCTCGCCGACGCGCTGCTTCCCGGCCGCTTCAAGCGGCTAAGTTTGGCTGCAGCCGACATGCCGATGCTCTACCGCTCGGCCGATGCATTTGTGCACATGTCGCTGCTCGAATCTTTCGGCAATGTCTTCATCGAAGCTTGGGCAAGCGGACTCCCGGTGATCGGTCACGACACTGACCGACTGCGCTGGATCCTCGGCGCAAATACCGAATTTCTGTGCGACACGGAAAATCAACCCACGCTTGTGGACATGTTGCAGGCCGCCCTTGCCCGCGGCGCAGAGCGCGCTGGTCACCCTGACGGGATCGAACGCTTTTCCTGGGCCACCATTGCAGATCAGTACCGCGATTTTATCGCGGGCCTGATCACCCAGCGCGCGTCAGTTCGCTAGCTGCCGGAAATAATCGATTGTTTTGACCAAGCCTTCGCGAAGCGCGATTGACGGCTCCCAATCCAGCTCTGCACGGGCAAGCGATATGTCAGGCTTACGCTGCGTCGGGTCATCCGAGGGCAAGGGACGCTGTACCAGTTTAGACCGCGCGCCGGTCATTTCGATTACCAGCTCGGCAAGTTCCCGGATCGTGAATTCTACAGGATTACCGATATTCACGGGTCCCGTGAAACCCTCGCGCGAGCTCATCAGCCGCAGGAGACCTTCGACGAGGTCATCGACATAACAGAAGCTTCGCGTCTGCGAACCATCGCCAAAGATGGTGATGTCCTCGCCGCGTAAGGCCTGCATTACGAAGTTGGAGACGACGCGGCCATCGGACGGGTGCATCCGCGGGCCATAGGTATTGAAGATGCGCGCGACTTTAATGTCGATGCCATGCTGCCTGTGATAATCGAAGAAGAGCGTCTCGGCACAGCGCTTCCCCTCGTCGTAGCAGCTGCGCAAGCCGATCGGGTTGACGTTGCCCCAATAGCCCTCTGTCTGCGGATGTTGCGTTGGATCCCCATAGACTTCGCTCGTCGAAGCTTGAAGAATTGGAACCTTAATGCGCTTCGCCAATCCAAGCATATTGATCGAGCCGATGACCGAAACTTTCGTCGTCTGCACAGGATCATGCTGATAATGGATAGGTGACGCCGGGCACGCCAGATTGAAGATTGCCTCGACTTCCACGAAAAGTCGGAGGCAGACATCATGACGAAGGAATTCGAAACGGGGATGGCCGAGCAGATGGGCTATATTCGCCTTGGCGCCAGTGAACAGATTATCGACGCACAGCACCTCGTCCCCCGCGGCGATCAATCGGTCGATGAGATGCGATCCGACAAACCCTGCGCCGCCGGTGACCAGCACCCTGCGGGCCGAGAAATATTCGCGCGCCATTGTAAAACCCCTTAAATGTTCACAGCCTTCCTAGACACCGAGCGGGTGACTGCATAGGGACGATGTGAAATGAGTAGCGATTTGAGACAGCTGCGGTCGACATCCTTGTGGGCCCACCATTCCTTTAGAAGGCCGACGCCGCGATGATCTTGTCGCTCGCTTGGCTCGTGATGCTGCCGCTTGCCTTTTCGCTGGTCTACCTGGGCATCGAACTGGCTGTCGGCCTCAGTCCGCTACCGGACGAGGACGGGACATGTATCGACAGACAGAGGCGGGTCACGATCCTGGTTCCGGCGCACAACGAAAGCGCGGGGATAACCCAGACCGTCAGCGCGCTAAAGGCGACAGCGCCGACGGCCGAGATATTGGTCATTGCTGACAATTGCGACGATGATACCGCGGCGCTTGCGCGGCAAGCGGGCGCAACTGTGGCCGTGCGTGACGACCCCAGCCGCCGCGGAAAGGGCTATGCTCTCGCGTTTGGACGCGATGTTCTTGAGCAAGATCCGCCAGACGCAGTGATTGTCATCGACGCTGACTGCCGTCTCGCGCAGGGAAGCGCGGAAAGACTGGCCTTGCGCGCGCTAGCGCATGGGCGGCCCGTGCAGGCTTCAAACCTGCTGACCTCGGATCAGGCGTCGCCGCTTGTCGCCGTTTCGAATTTTGCAATGCTGATCAAAAACCTCGTCCGCGCGCGCGGACTCAAGCGGCTCGGCGGCGGTGCAATGCTCTTCGGCACCGGCATGGCCTTTGGCTGGCCGCTTTTCGCCCGGCTCCCGCTCGCCACCGGAGACGCAGTTGAGGACCTTAGTCTCGGTTTGTGGCTTGCCAGGCAGGGTGTGCCTGTCGACCTCGACGATCGCGCCCAGGTCACGAGCAGTGCAGCGCCAGTCGAGAGCAGTCGCGCCCAGCGCAGCCGTTGGGAACATGGTTTTTTGCGCACCGCGGCGACAAAAGGCCTGCCGCTGATGCTGGAAGGAATTGTTCGACGCTCACGGAATCTCGCGACATTAGGCACCCATCTGCTGGTTCCGCCGTTGGCGCTTCTGATGCTCTTGTCGATAATTGGACTGGCGATTGCGGCTGCAGCCGGGTTCTGGACTGGCCACTGGATACCGCTCACGGTTGGAGGAAGCGCATTTGCCTTCGCCAGCGCGATGCTCCTGGTCGCCTGGTGGCGCTACGGAAGGGCGGTGCTACCCTTTGCGGACCTATTGCGCATACCGTTGTACATCATCTGGAAGGTCCCGATCTATATCGGTTTCTTCACTCGTAACCAGAAAGACTGGAACCGGACGCAGCGCTGAGGCGAGCAGACTTTTCGCGTTGCCAGCGCCGCCAAATCATAAAAATTTCAGGGCCATCGATCAGGTAACGGCGCCAAAGTCGGCGGGGTTCACTCAACAGCCTGAAGAGCCATTCGAGGCTGGCGCGCTGCATCCAAAGCGGCGCGCGCGTCTTCGCTCCGGTGAGAAACGCGAGCGACGCGCCAACGCAAAGCGCAACACCCCGCGCGCGGCCGCGCTCTAGTATTTCGGAACAAACAAGCTCGCTCTGTGGAGCACCAATCACGAAGAAGATGACATCGGCGCCGCTGGCTTCGACAAATTCTGCGATCGCGATGCGTGCTTTTGCATTATGGCGAACGCCCATAGGCGGCTCGTGAAATTGCCATCCAAAATCTGGATAGCGCAGAGCAATTTCGCGATGAAATTGCGCATCGCCTCCGACGACCGCAATCTTTCCCGAAGGGAGCACATCCTCGAGCAGATCCCGGGTCAGGTCGCTTCCACGCACGAGCGGAAGGTCCAAGCCGGACCATGAAGCCAAGCGCTGCAGAATGCGGCTGTCGCAAACGCAAAGCGTCGCATGATCATAACTGGCGACTTGCTCCGGATCATCGGTTCGGAACAGTTGTACGATATGGTCTACATTGGGCGTGACGACGTAGGAGAAGGTCTCGCTGTCGGCAAGATCTCGGACGCAAGCGGCCACCGCAGCAGCCGACCAGCGATCAAACATCAGACCCAGGAACTCGCAGCGCAACGCGCCTTCACCGGTCATCGCGTCACGATCCGGCCGAAAAGGCCATTGGGAGGTGCCTGACCGGGAAGAAGATCGACACCATAAAGCGTCGCTGCGTCAGCGAGCCCCGTCCGCGCCTCGGAAGTACATGCCTGCCTCAATCGCGTGCAAACATCATTGTAAAGTCTCCAGCCACTTAGGAGCGCGGGCGCTGCACGCGTCAACCGCCGAGAGGCCGCAAGGGCTTCGCGCTCCTGCCCTTCCCGCAGCAACCAGTCAACATAGGCCTTTGTTAAGTTTGGGTTCTGGGAATTCGCCCTCAAGCCCTGTCGCCACATACGGCGCGCGTTCTCGAGATCGTCGCGACGTTCATAGATGCGCGCGGCCAACTCCCACGCCTGTTCCTGGCCGGGGCATTGGTTCACGGCAAGCTGTGCCGACGTCAGCGCGCGCGCGAGATCGTTCTTTGCAGCCGCGCCCTCGGCCTGCACGGTCAGCGCCAGGCAGTGGGTTTTGTCTTCATCGAGAACTTGATCGGTCAGCGCGATCGCATCGCTCCAGCGGTTTTCTCGCGCTGCAATGCCGGCCTCCACAGCGTGAAGGTCTTGTCCGTCGAGTCCGCCCAGCAGGACGCGCGCACGCGCGAGTTTCGCGCGATCAACCAGTAATTCCGCCATTGCCAGCCTGGCGGGCTTCGTTCCGGTCTCCCCTACGCGAGCCAGATTCCGATCATCGAGCCCGTCCGGTGCGTATTCGCGCATCACGGCAACGATGGCTGGCAGCTGTTTCTCGGGAAGCTTGGGATCGGCCAGCAAGGCAGTGATCAGCTTCGCTCCATCTTGCGGACGTCCGTCCTTGAAGGCGAAATTTGCTTCGTCGAGCTGCACGTCCCTATTATCCGCCGCAAGCGTTCGCAAAAGGGCGAATTGGCTTCGCATTCCGGGCGCGTCGCGCAGGACGCGATATATCTCCAGCCGGGTCATCACCACGCCAAGGGTTTCGGGCTTCGAGACGCCGTAAGCAGCCAAGACCCGAAGCGCGCTGGCCGGTTCACCTTTCCGAACGGCCACACGCGCTTTCAGAACGACGCCGCCTTCGTTGTTCGGATCGCGAGAAAGAATTTTATCGGCATATCCATCCGCTTCGGCGAACCGGCTGCGGATGACCGCGTGTAGCCCGCGCATCAACAAGGCTTGTGGATCATCGGGTGTCAACGACAGGATCGCGTCGGTAGCTTCGAGAGATTCGCGGAGATTTCCAGTCTGCAGGCCCAGTTGCGAAACCGCCTGCAGCGCCTCGACGTTCGCAGGGTCGAGCGACATGGCATTGCTGTAGGCGTCATAGGCACCGGGTAGCGACCCCGCGGCCATTTCAATCCGCCCGCGCAGAATATGGAATTGCGGCTCGTCGTCACGCATCGCTATGGCATCATTGATTGCCAGGCGAGCCTCGCCTAGTCGGCGCTGTTCCAGGAGCGATTGCGCCTGCAAGGCTTCCTCGGCAGCAGCCGCGTCAGAACGCCCGCACCCGGTAAGCGCAGCTGAAATTGTTAAGACAAACGCAAGCATCAATGTCCCATGATGGATCGATTTCGATTTGATACGACGCATCATAAGCCAGAATTCCGAGTGTTAACGAGGTAGCCAAAGACCATGGGTCACCTTATAAAGATCGTCGTTTAACTGTCGACCGCTCACTGAGGTACCTCCCGAATGATAAAATTTTGCTTTCCTGCGGGATAGCCACAGCAATGGCCATGCTGTCAGTGGCCCATGCACAGACACCAGGGCAGCCCCGGCCGAACCAAAGCTGGCTGCGACCGGCGGCGCTACGGCGACCTCCGCGGCCTCTACATATCGTATCAATGCGGGGGACGAGCTGGAGATTTACGTCTGGGGCGAAGAGCGGCTGCAGCGCAAGGTGAAGGTTCTTCCCGACGGAACGATGGCCTTTCCCCTGGTCGGGCAGATCAAGGTTCAAGGTTTTCTGCCATCCGAAGTGGAAGCGTTGATCACCAATGGGTTGAGCGCGCAATATGTCGGTGCAGTGCCGCAGGTCACCGTTTCAGTTGTCGCTGCCGCCGGGATGCAGTTTTCGGTCATGGGCCGGGTGAAGTCGCCGGGAACATTTTCCCCAGGACGTTATATCAATGTCTTGGAAGCCTTGAGCATGGCGGGTGGGCCAGCCGAGTTTGCGAACCTCGATAATGTTCTGATAATTCGCAAATCGAACGAGCAGTTGACCACATTGAATGTTCGCCTCGCACCTTTATTCAAGACCGGAGTTGACGAGAAAGACGTGGCGCGCGCCAATATTCTGCGCATCGAAACCGGCGACACGGTCATCGTGCGTTGATGAACGGGGGAATAGTCCGATGAAGAAGCGCGCTTCTTCCTTGATTGCGGTGGTTTTGGTCGTCCAATCGCATGTTGCCCTTGCTCAGTCTGAACCCGAGGCGACGCTTGATGTTTCCATCGGCGGTGGTGTTTCCACCAATCCTTATCTCTACAGCGACGCGGAAACCGCCGGTTCGGTGACCCTCAGCGTGTCCCCGTCCATCATTTATGAGGACGAGGTGGGCGAAACCAGGCTCGGGGGAAATCTTCGCGTCTCGCAGTATACCAATCGATACGGCAGCGATGTAGCCGCGCGCTTGGAAGCTTCGACGCGGCGCATGCTCGACGAGCTTACCAGCGTTAACATCTCATCGTCGATTCAGACCGCCCGTTCGGCGGTTCAGGACGGGTTGATCTTTGATAATAGCGTATTGCCAGGTTCGGGCCCCCTCCAACCGCCCGAGATCCCGATTATTGACACGACGATTGCAGGCACACGCGCTCGTGTCACTAATGTCAGCACGAGCATCGGGATATCCCGAGCTCTTGATGAACTCAGCTCGGCTAACGCAAGTGTTTCGTTGGGCGCGACCTATATTGGCGGCGATTTCGGCTTCGATTACCGGGATGCCTCTGCGCAGCTGGGATATGAGCGCAAATTGTCAGAGCGGACGTCGGTTACCCTGGGATCGCAGTTCGGCGTGGTTGACTATCTTGGTCGGCGCACGGGAGACAGCTTGATTGTCTCGCCGCGCATCGGCGTCAGACAGCAGTTGAGTGATCGGCTCAGCGTCGTTGCCGATGCCGGCATCTCCTATGTCGATACCGACATCGGGGGAGGCTTCCACAGGAAATCCGTGTCATTTGCAGGCAGCGTCGGCGTATGCGATCGCGGACCCAATCAGAATGTCTGCCTCGCGGCAAACCGAAGCGCGCAACCGACGGCGTTGGGCGGGGTATCGACGGTCACAACGGCGTCGTTGAGCTACGACACGCAACTCTCGGCCAAGGATCGTATCGCCCTCTCGGGGCGATATGGCCGGACAAATCAGGATGGCCGCGGGCTTCCGCTCTCACGGGTGACGGATCTGATAGGCGCGCTTGCGACCTATACCCATGAGCTGAGTGACCGCGTCGCTTTGACGGTTACCCCCAGCTACTCTAAGATTTACGACGATCTCCAGAAACGCGACGCCAATTATGCGCTGATGATCGGATTGACCGTCAATTTTGGAAAGCTGCGCTAGTGGACGAAATGATGTTTGACGCGCCGCTCGGTGACGAAGCGGCGGGCGGAAATTTTTTTCAGCAATTGCCGGTCATCTTGTGGCAACGGCGCTGGTTCATTATCGTGCCCACGATCATTGGCATTGTTGGCGCAGCTGCCGCGATTTTGCTCGTTCCGCCGGTATATCGGTCGAACGCGATCATGCTGGTCGAGTCACCTCAACTCCCCAAGGAAGTGTTGGGCACGGATTCAGCAGACCTCATCGATCGGCGGATAGCGGCGATCCGCCAGCAGATCACCGCGCGACCCGATCTCATTCAGTTGATCGAACGGCACGGGCTTTACGCGAGTGAGCGTAAGAGCACGCCGTTATCCGATGTGATTGCCGACATGCGGTCGGCGATCACGCTTACACCTTCGGAAACCTCCGCGTCGGCCGGCGGCGGAGCCGCAAACCGGACGATCGCTTTTGAACTCGCGTTCGAATATTCGCAGCCCCTGCAAACGCAGGCGGTGACGCAGGAACTCATGGATCGCGTATTGCAGCTGGATGCACGTGGTAACGCCGAACAGGCCACCAATACCGTGCAATTTCTGACTGACCAGTCGGCCGGCCTCGAGACCCAGATATCGGCCTTGCAGTTGCAGATCGGCGAAATCAACGCCCGCAATGGCAGCGTCCTGTCGGGGGGCGGTATGATCATGGGAGGAAGCGGCGGAAGCTATGATGTGCAGATCGCGGCCCTCCAGCGTGACAATCAGCTGCTCTTGCAGCAGCGCAGTCTCGCGCAAACCAGCGACCAGCGCGATCCGATCGTGGCTGCAGCAGAACAACGGCTGGCTGGAGCCCGTTCGGTCTATGCTGAGACGCATCCCGACGTCGTGATGGCAAAGCAAGCGCTCGCGGAAGCGAAGCGTCTGGCCAAGGATAACAGCGCAAAAATACCCGTTAACACGCTGGACGAGCAAATCGCTTTCAACAATTCCCAGATTGCAGCCTTGCGCAGTGCCAAAGCTGGGGAGACGGCCCAGGTTAACTCGCAGCTCGCTGCACGGGCACGCGCGCCGCTCGTGCAGCAGCAACTTGGTGAATTGCAGCAGCGCCTCACGGCGGTAAATGCGCAATATGAACAAGTTCAAAATCAGCTGATGAGCGCAAAGGCCGGCGTACGGGCAGAAGATGAACAAATGTCCGAGCGCCTGTCGGTTGTCGAGCCGCCGGTGATTCCCGACCAGCCGAGCTGGCCGAACAGGCTGCTTCTGGGAGCCATCGGAATCGGTGGCGGTATCGGGCTCGGATTTCTCCTCGCCCTGGCTGTTGAACTTATTCTTCGACCCATTCGCGATCCATCGGCATTGAAAGCGATCCTTGGGTCGCCTCCGCTCGGCATCATTCCGATGATTGAGCCCGTGCGCATCCAGCCCAGAGGCTGGAAACGATTTCTCTCCTTCCGAGGCACGCGTTGATGTGTCCATATTGTCTAAGGTTGACCCATGGCTGACGCTACTCCGCCCTCCCCCTGGCGATTTGGCCATCTTGAAGCTGGCAAATCTGGCCGGCTTTACGCCTGCAATATCGGACATCAAGAAGCACCGCATCGTCGGTTTCGACAGTCGCGACGCGCGTGCACGCCCGTTCAATTTGCTGCGCACAAGCTTCGCCAAGAAGCTCAAGGAAGAGGGTCATCGACTCGTCGGCATCACGTCGGCAACCCCGGCGGCTGGCAAATCCTTCCTGTCGATGAACTTGGCCAGCTCGCTCGCTCGCGTCGTTGATGAGCCGGTGTTTCTTGTGGACCTGGATATTCGCAGAGCGTCGCTTGCTGAGGAGATCGGGCTCGTACCAGAGCGCGGCATCGAGAGTTTCCTCGAGGGACATGTGAACGATCTGACCGAAATCGGCCACCGTATCGAAGGCACCAACCTCGGCCTTTTTCCGACGCTTCGCCGGACGAGCAACACCGCGGAGCTTCTGGCGGGCGACCGCTTCACGCGAATGATCGAAATTCTGCGCGATCGGTGCGAAGCATCTACAATCTTGTTTGATCTCCCGCCCGCCTTCGCAAGCGACGATGCGATGATCAGCCTATCGCACCTCGACGGGTTCATACTCGTCGTCGATTCAGGAAAGACGACCAGAAGGCACGTCATGGATGTATTGAGCATGCTGTCCCCGACGCCGTGTCTCGGGACCATTCTAAACCGATATAGCGGCGGCCTGGGCGACAGCTACGGCTACGGCTACGGCGGCCCCAATTACGGTAAATATTACGATCTGAAGAACCCCGCCTCCTGACAGCAGTTCTCGCGCGGGCATCGGCGCCTCGCGGAAATCTGGCATCGTTGCCGATGCGTTCGATCGGCTATCGCCCCCAACTCTCAGAATAATGTGGCTTAAGGATTGCGATGTCTCTTCTACCTCTTCACTCTCTTTGGGTCGGGCCAAAGCTAAATTATCTGGAGCGGCTGTGTCTCGCGTCCGCAAAAGCGATGGGTCACGAATTCACGCTTTGGAGCTACGATCCTCAGTCGCTTATGGGCGTCCCACGTGGAACTACGGTGCGCGACGCCGCCGAGGTCATGCCGCAGGAGCGGCTACTGCGCTATCGCGACAGCGGCTCGGTCGCCCTGGGCGCAAATCTTTGGCGAATAGAGCTTCTGGCAAAAGGCTTCGGCTGCTGGGTCGATATGGACTTCATCTTTTTGCGACCGCTTAAAAATGACGCAAGCTACGTCTTTGGCCTCGAATATGAAGGGTGGATCAACAACGCGGTCATATACGCGCCTGCGGACTCGGCTCTCGTCAGCGACCTGCAGTCTCTGCCTCGTCCCAATATGGTTCCGCCTTGGTACGGTCCGAGGAATCGACTGAAATTCCTCTGGCGCCGTTGGCGTGAAGGTCCGATCGAACTTGAGGACTATCCTTGGGGAACATTCAGCGCCGGACTTCTTACCCACGCGATCAAACGTAACAAAGTGATGGACCAAGCAAGCTCTCCGGAGGTGTTTTACCCGGTTCGATACAAGGATGCCCTGTCTCTCTACCAACCAGCCAACGTGGTCAAGGCGATGCTGACAGAAAGAACACGCGCGGTTCACATGTGGCACTCGCGCCTGCAAGGACTGCGCGATGCCCCGCCAGCGCCGGGGTCTTTCATTGACGAGATGTGCTTGCGGTTCGAAGTCGATACGGACGATAGCAAATACGATCGATGACCGCAGCAACGGCCACGAGCCCGGCGAGCGTTTCGTAAGAGATGGATTTGAGGTGCGAGCTATTTGCGACTGGCCCCTCGGCGCAGACCACGCGCAAAGGTGGCGGCACTGCGAAGAAATGGCAGACGGTCAAACCAAGCGAGCGATGCAATGTCGCTGCGCGAGGGCCGCTGTCCGGCAAGCGGCGGCTCAGCGAATAAAGTGCGCACCTCGGGATTTGCTCGCCGAAACCAGACATAGGCTCCGTCGATCGGCGGATGGATTCCTTCATACTGCAACTGCTCGAGATAATTGAATACTAGGCTCGCTCCTTGTCGCGAGAAGCCCATCATATGCGCACCCTGAATGTCGCTGCGCGCTAGATCGCTTGGAAGCTCGGCGTGATATCCGCCGTAGAAAATATCCCAGTCGCCTGCGAAGGTCCGGCTCTCGGCTCCCGGCAGGAAGATGCAGTCATCTTCCAATATGAGCAAAGATTCACCGGCGGCAGCGGCCTCGCCCAGGAGAATTTTCTGGCTGGCATAGACTCCGCGAGCGCCGATCGATGTGAAACTTCCCGCGGTCTCCGGTCTGATCGCCTCGAAGAAGCTCACGCGCGGATCGCCAGCCAGGCCGACCTTGGCGAGTTCTCGTTCCATGGCGCGGCGACGGTCGGTGCGGTACGCGAGATTTATGATCCGAATACGATCGAAATGCTGAAAATTGTCACGTAAGGATCTCTCCCGAAAAAAGATGAGCCATTCGGGCTGCGGAGACTTCGACGCGGAACTCCTCCTCGACCTTGATGCGGCCGGCATCCCCCATGCGCTGCCATTCGCCTCGCGCTGCGATCACCGCACTGAGCTTTCGGGCAAGATCGTCCCAGTCGGACGGCGTGAACAATAGACCTGCGCCGCTGCCATCGATCAGTTCGGGTATACCGGCAACCTGGCTCGCCAGCACGGGGCGGTGCAGCGCCATGGCTTCGATGAGCACGACGGGCAAACCTTCCATCAAACTGGGCAGGACGAGCACGTCCGCTGCGGATATCTCGGCAAGAGTTTCAAATTCGGGTAGAGCCCCCGCAAATCTAATCCGCTCGAGGAGACCAAGCTGTGACGCCCTGTGCTTGATGCTCGGCTCCGTCGGGCCGTCCCCAACGATGATCAACTCGAATTCAGCCCCGTGCGACGCGATCTCCGCCAGTGCCTCGAGCAAGCCAAAATGGCCCTTCTCAGGCGACAGGCGCCCGACGCAAATTATCTTCGGCGCACCCCAATGTGCTTTCGTGCTTTCGGCAGTACCGCAAGGTCGATGCCGCATCTTACAATGGCCATCTTGTCCCAATGCGACCGAGCGACGATACGCATTGCCTGGGCTCCGCATGAAATAACTTGCGCACGCGACGAAACTCGCCTGTTCGAGCTTTTCAGCGAGAAGAGGACCGGCCGGATAGTCCGTCTCGGAGATGCCGTGAAGCGTCAGGCTCCAGGGGAGTCCGGAATAGCGGGCAGCGATTAATCCGACGGTCGCGCCGCTATTGGCAAAATGATTGTGTAGCCGGCTTGTGGCGGCGCGGTGGAGCAGGCGAGCGAGCATCATCGCCTCAACAAAATGAAACTGCGACCAAATTAGCGCTTTGACCCCTGGCACCCGATGCCGCAGTGCAAACAGCCACGCCTTGGAAAAACGACGTGGACCGCTTAAGATTGCCCAGCATATTGCTATAATATAATCAATAAATGATCGCCCGAGGAGATTCTCCACGGCGTCACCGGCTGATTCTTCCCGACGTATCGTGTATGGTGTGACCTTCACGCCCAAAGCCCGAAGTGCCGCAATCTCGCGGCGCACAAATGTGTGCGACGGTGCGTGAATGTCACTGACCAAATACGCGATGTTGCTCATTTATAGAAAATCGCGCCCTGCTTTTTGCCCCCGAAGCGGCCCGCGGCGAAACGAAGGATGCCAATGGTTTCAGCAAATTTTCCAATGAGCATATGCCAACCCCATATTATGCCACCACGCAATGATAGCCTTGCGAATTGGATCCCCCAGAGCAGAGGAGCGATCGCAGCGGCAAGCGGACCGAACGCGATCGACAGCGTGAGCGCCACCAGCGCAATGCCTATCGTCCAGCCTATCGCACTCGCCACTTGCCGACCATAAAGAGCCGGTCTTTTGGTCCGTCTCGTTTTCTGCCATACCTGCGCATAACCAAATCCGCTTCTGACAGCGCGCATCCACCACTGCCGCGCGTGGTGCATATCAGCGTCATGAATGGTCATAGCACTGTCTATGCGCCATACTACCCAGCCGGCTCCGCGTAGCCGAAAACAAAGTTCGGGCTCTTCGCCCGCGATGACTGCAGGGTCATAGCCTCGCACCTGCTTCAAAGCTTCGACCCTGAACAATGCGTCGCCGCCACACGCCTCGGCCTCGCCGACAGGGGTATTCCATTCAGCATCGCACATTCCATTATAGATGCTGCGTTCCGGATAACGCTCGCGCCGCCTACCGCACACTGCCGCAACAGTCGGTCTGGACCTCAAAAATGCCTCAGCAGCAGTCAACCAGTCAGGCTCGAGTTCGCAGTCGCCATCGACGAATTGGATAAATTCGATTTCGGGGCAGTCGAGCAGAACGGCTTCAAGGCCGGCATTGCGCGCGCGCGCGGCGGTGAACGGCATCGTCAAATCCAGTTGGACGACATGCGCCCCTATCGATCGGGCAAAGTCCACGCTTCCATCGGTCGACGCGCTGTCGACATAAACGATCGGCACAGATCGAGGCACCGACCGAAGGCAATTCTGGAGCCGTTCACCTTCATTGCGTCCGATTGCTACCAGCCCAAGCTTTGCGCTCTCATCCATGGAACAAGCCGGCCTGCGTAAACCAAGCATCTATCCCGCCCGTCAGCCCGGCGAGCATGCTTGCCTCGCGACATAAAAATATCAGGAAGAAAAAAAGAATAGTCAGTGCGGCGTCCTGCCGAAGAAAACTGAGCCCGACACCACGCTTGCGCCAAGCAAGAACAGCATATCGGATCGCCTCAGCCAGCACAAAAATCACCAGCGCCGCATTCATGCCATAGCGGGGCAAAACCAATGGGATCGCCACAGCGATGATCGCAAGTTTGGCGCCATTGCTGAACGCCACGCCCGAAGGCTTTCCTACCCCCATCATCATCGCGTCGGCCATTGTCGCGAGGATACCGAACCAGCTGCCGACAAGCAATATCGTCAGAAACAAGCCCGCTTCGTGATACCGCGCATCGTAAAAGAGAGAGATAAATTGATCCGCGATAGCCGTACCCATTGCTAGTCCCACCGCGACAAGAAGCAACGTTACCAATCGCATTGGCCTGATCGCACGCTGTAGGTCAGCACCTCGCTGATTGGAGGCGGCCACCTTGGGAAAAATCAAAAGGCTGCCCATGCGTTGAAAGAGCTGCATAATCGTGTCGGCAAATGTTCTGGCAATGCCGTAAATACCCAGCGAAGCAAAAGATATCGCACCGGCAAAATAAAGCCGGTCGAAATTCATTGCCAAAAAATAGATGAGAGAGGCTAGAAATATCCATTTACCGAAATGGAGGATCGCCTTCACTGCCTCCTTTTCCCAGCGGAGCCGGTGGGTGCGCCAGTCGATTAAGAAAAAACTCGCGACGGCAGGCGCGGCAGTTCCGATCAACAATCCGAAGACGAGAGCCCAGATCGTAGGCGTGTATAATGCAAGTCCAATCTGAACAGCAATTCCGAACAGGGACGTAGTGAGGTCAAAAAGCGCAAGCTTCCGCACCTGAAGCTGCTTCTGAAGGAGAAAGCGCGCCGGCGATGTTAACCCTGTCAGAATAAATATTGGCGCGACGACTGGCAGAAGAACGAGCAGTTCCGGATTGTCGTATACTCGAGCAATTGGAACCGTCAGCAGCATCGCCAGCGCGAAAAGGATTAACCCGCGGACGATCTGGATTGTCCAGGCCGTGTTGTAGAAGTCTGGTTCACTGCCGCGGCGGTTGTTGACGATGCTCTGCCCGACGCCGACGTCCGTCAACAACTCACCGCCCGTGCGGAGAGTGTTGATCAGGAGCATCGTTCCCAAAAGGGCGGGCGCCAGGAGCCAGGCGAGAATGACATTTGTGACCAGCCGCAAAACTTGCTGGGCAATATACGCTCCTGCCACCCATCCAGCAGATCCGATAAGCGTAAGGCGTCGCTGGAAAAAGGTCCGAATCCTGAACCACACACCATTATTGATGGCAACCGGATCGGAAGTTCCTATCTGGCGTTGCTGCACGGGGCTACGACGCTTTCTCGATGAGATCCAACTGACGCAAGATTTCTCGCCCAGCCCTCAAGCGCACGGATAGCAGGCAACCCCTTCAGCGCAACTGACATTCGTAAAAATGCTGATATGGGTGAGCGCAGAGGGGCATCAATGACTGGCAACGAGCAAAGCAATTCGACGGTTACGCCGCATGGGACTATAGCCAAAAACGGAACGATGCACTCCATTCAGTTGCTGCGGGCCATTGCTGCCCTACTTGTCGTTTTATATCATGGCCAGCTGGCAATATCGACGCGCTTCGCTACTCCCGCCTT
Source organism: Sphingopyxis sp. (assembly GCF_016704835.1). Lineage (GTDB taxonomy): Bacteria > Pseudomonadota > Alphaproteobacteria > Sphingomonadales > Sphingomonadaceae > Sphingopyxis. The sequence continues at coordinate 156,973 of NZ_JADIZJ010000021.1, forward strand.
TGCTGTCGAGACTTATCTTTTTGCGTTCGGAGCCGTTGGCGTCCACATATTCTTCGTCATCAGTGGCTTCATCATGGTTTACACGACGCACGTCGACCCGAGCTTCGTTGCGCGAGATTTTTTGCGTAAAAGGATATTCAGAATATATCCGATGTACTGGGTGTGCGTCGGGCTCTATCTCGTCGCGCATAATTTTATTGGCAGCCCCTACCAACTTAGCGGGTCTGAAATTTTGGGCGCGCTTGCGCTTTATCCTGAACATGCCTCTGCCATTATCGGACCCGCGTGGACGCTGTCATTCGAGATGTTTTTCTATCTGTGTTTCGGCATTGCGATGAAGCTGGGCGCAACGCGGGGGCTGGTCATTCTGGGGGCCGTATTCATGCTCTCAATTGCAACGGGCTTTTTCTTTCCGATCGAAGGAGCGCTAGGTCGCCTGATTACCAATAGCCTGCTCCTCGAGTTCATCGCGGGCGCGGCGATTGGATGGCTGCTCGCCACAGGACGTCTTCCGCGACGAGGTGGCTCAGTTGTCTTGCTACTCGCGATCTCGTTATTCGGAGCCGGGATTGCTTTCGGTTATGATCGCTTTCCTTCTGTTGCAATGTGGGGGATTCCCAGCACTCTCCTCGTGGCTGGCGCGGTCATCTGGGAAAACTCCCTTGGCTTCAAAAAGGAGCTCCGGAAGTTTAGTCATTTCGGAAATAGCAGCTATGTTTTGTACCTAATCCATCTGATCGTCATTACTCTGACCATCACGCTAGCCGCTCATGTCCCGGCGATCAAAATGGTCGAGCCGGCACTCGCAGCATTGGCAATCGCAGGCCTTTCGCTCCTGGTGGCCGAAGGACTGCATGCCTGGATTGAACGCCCGATGACGCGCTGGCTCAATAGATTGTTCGGGCCGCCCCTAGACGAGCGTCGCCGCCGTTCTTAACTAGCGTCGACCGCTGCGTTTTCGTGGCTTTTGAACGCATGCGTTGTTCGATTTTCAGTTGCCGGATACATCCCGCGACAATTCCCAGCCCGATCGCAAAGACATATTGCGCATGATACACGACGAAAACCCATTCATAGAGGCTGTGCAGCCCGAGTATCAGGAACGTAACACTTACGCCCAGCACGACCTCCCCTCGCGGGTCGCGGCGGTTGCGAAATGCGAAAACAAGCCCTTGAATGGTAGGGATGAGAAGCAGAGCAATAAATGTCAGAAACCCCGGCCAACCCGTCTCGGCCGCAGCGAGAAGGTACATATTGTGGACATTAGCTGCTCGGCTGGTCCAGTTCCAAATGACTCCTGCCCGGGCCGAATAGCCTTCAGAGTTGGCGACCAACACATATTGGTTTGCGCCTACACCCATCGGGTGATCCTTCCACATCGATTTTGCAGCGCGCTCGAATGCCAGCCGCTCCTCGTCCGAGCCTTCGCTGACCGGCCTGACTGTGAAGCGCTCCTCGAAACTTACCATTGCGATCGGGGCGACGATGGCAAATGCCACAGCTGCAAGACCTATCATTTTCCACTTATGCGCGGTGGAGCGGCGCATAAGCGAAAGCGTCAACAAAAGCACGATGCCGATCGCTACAAAACCGACCGTGCCGCGTGAGGCACCCAGAGCAACCGCCACAAGTGCAGCTAGGACACCGAGCATGATCAGCTTGTTGCGTTCGCCTGCGAGGAGCAGTGCGAGGAGCGGCAAGGTCACGAAATGCAACATGAGGCCTAGGAGGTTTTGATGCCCCATCGTTCCCGATGCTTGCACGACGCCTGAGAGGCGTTGGTCGACTGTCGCGGCGGCCTGGAATATGGCGCCTAAGGCAAGCCCATAGCGCAGCCACCGGATAGCGCGCGGATCTCCGGCGAAGGACGCGACAGCCACAAAAACTAGGAGGATGCGCGTGACTTGAAAGAAGTAGAAGAAGGAGCTCATCGGAAGCGTCGAGACGGCGATTGAGAGCGCGACAGCGAAAAGATAGGCTAGAAAGACAATTAGAAATGGAAGCTTTTTAAGCGGTGCGCGACGTGTCACGAGTATCGCGATGGCGAGGGTGTCCAGAAGCGATACGACAATTCCCTTGGCGTACCCAGGCCACGCTGGCCATGTCACGAATGCAGCATCGAGATTAAATGCGCTGATGACGAACGGGAGGATGCCGACACCAAGGTAGGCCCATTTCCGTTGCCGCGGGTATCGCCGAAGCCAGGCGATGAAAACCGGGATCGACAAGAGAATGAGCAAGAGGCCGATTATTCGCATGGCGCATGCCTAGGGCAGTAATCGGCAACTGCCAATCCGAGCTGGGTGAGCATCTTGCTCCGCACCCTACCAAACGCGATCAGTAGGCATTCTTATGCATCACGACGCGTACGGTCTTCAGCAGAATGATGATATCATTCCATAGCGACCAGTTTGAGAGATACTCAAGATCGCAGCGGACCCGGCGGTCGATGTCCTCGACGCGCTCGGTTGCTCCCCGATAACCCCGAATTTGAGCCAGGCCGGTTATGCCGGGCTTGAGCGCATGCCGAAGCCAATATTGCTGCGAGGCGTGCCAAAACAGTTCATCACCCGCGGTGGAACCCAAGGCATGCGGTCGGGGTCCGACCATGCTCATTTCGCCGCGAAGCACGTTGATAAGCTGGGGAAGTTCGTCGATGCTCGTCCGGCGGATAATGCGACCAACCCGGGTAATGCGGTCATCATCGCGGCTGGTCGAGCGATCTCCCGCAGAATCGCTGCTTTCGAGATGCATCGAGCGAAACTTGAATATCCGGAACTGGCGATTCCCCTGCCCCACCCGGAGTTGCCGGAAGAAAACGGGGCCGGGTCCTTCAAGTCGTATCGCAAGAGCCACAACTATCAAGAGCGGCATAAATATGACCAGCGCAATAAGGGCCACGAACAAATCGAGAAAGCGCTTCTGAATGCGAGTTACGAGATTCAGAGGACCGCGCGAGAGAACTATCGTGTCCTTGTCATCATATTCGCCGATCGTGACGGCACCATGGAGGAGATCGCGATCGAGAAGGATTTCGCCCCCAACATCATGACCCTTTAGAAACGTCGCCCATGCAGGCCGATGATCATATCGACACGCTATGATCACTCGATCAAACGGCGCGATCAACCGCGATAGCGCATCGATCATGTCCGGCCGGTCGAGGTCGGGCCACAGACCCTGAGACGCGACGTCAACGACCGCTGCATGCGGTTGAGGGCGCGCGTCAAGACCGTCCAGTATGAGGATCGTAGCCAACACGGAATCGCCGAGGAGGCGTTTTACAACGGCATCTAGGAAGACCTTCGAGACAATGATGAAGATCGCTGCCGCTCCAAAGGTGACCGCGAGACCAAGGCGCGAGATTTCCTGAGATTTGAAGAGAAATCCCATGCCGATTATGACAAAGGCGGTAGCGCCAAGCGCTCCCAATGATCGCCGGATTGCCAGCAGGCGATTGCCTAGAGTTCAGCATCTTGGGCTTCACGAGCAATCTCGAACATGATGAAGATAGGCAGCGCGATAAAGACGATGGACTGTCCTCCCGCGGCTAGCCATCGCTCGTCTCGCAGTTCGAGCGCGCACAGATAGCCACCAATCAAAGACAAAATGTCGAGCAGGAGTGACAGGCCGTACAGAAAAGTGCGCTTGTCGCGCGCAGACGAGAATAAGCCGGGCGCGTCTGCGGCCGGATCAACGACGCGAACTGGCAACCATGACCCCTCCGACGATCTTGTCTGCAAATGCTTCATTGGATAACTGCCCTAAGCCCCACCATATCCCGGTTATAGCAATATCGCGTGTCGCCACGCCTCGCCGCCGCCATCTCTACCATGTTATCGCGCTGAAAATTAATCGTGAATTATCAGCTTGTCTTCGCAACCCAAGAGCTAGCGCCTCCCCCATCGACGGGGACACGCTGTCGCTGGGGCAACTCAGACGAATGCAAGCGCCTCACCATTAAAGCTCAGACCCTTAACATTTCCAATAGTTCCGTAACATTTGCAGCAATACGTGTAGGCTAGCAAAGAAGTCCATCGGGACGAGAGGCCTGAGCCGATCGGCGCTGGCTGACCCTGTAAGCCCTCAACTATTTGTAGAACGAACTAGTATTGACCTTTTCGTCGCTGGACAGGTCGTCGCATGCCATGCGTATAACAACGCCTACGGTTTGAGGAACGGAATCGGGACATTCAGAACCTTGAAGATGTACACGACGGTCGCTCAAAAATCACTGCTGCTGGCGCATGATAGCCCCTCATTACCAACATAATTCGCCAAAGCGCAGCCGACAGCAGGAGGCGCATATTGCCAAAGATGATCGCGCGGTTCTTCTTCGGCGGATCGTTGCAGAAGTAGGGTGGCGAGCCCGGCAAATGTAAAAACGGTAATCCAATCCCAAAATGTTTCCACGTCCGCTCCGCTCCCTTGCTGACAGATGTTGCGCGACACGCGCATGTCGGATCCATGCAATGACGTAGCAGGGCTGTGACACGGCGGATAGGCGTGATTTCTCCCGCCCCGAAGCGTAGCCAGCCGACGACTGGTGCAGTGTTTTCGCGGAACACGTGCCATTTTGTAATATTCGGTCCATCTAGAGCCGTGCCAAGTTGAGACTGTCTTTAAGATTTTCTGATATCGCGACGAGCATGAAACTGATCCGCAAAGCCGTCTTTCCCGTCGCCGGCCTCGGCACCCGCTTCCTCCCCGCGACGAAGGCGATCCCTGGGCGAAATGCTGCCAGTCGTCGACCGGCCGCTGATCCAATATGCGGTCGACGAAGCGCGCGAGGCGGGGATCGAACAGATGATCTTTGTCACTGGGCGCGGCAAGAGCGCGATCGAGGATCATTTTGACGTCGCCTTCGAACTTGAAAAACGATGTCCGAACGCGGCAGGCGATCTGTCGGTTCTGAACCGACGCGCCTCGACCAGGTGCCTGCGCTTATGTCCGCCAGCAGGAACCGCTTGGGCTCGGCCATGCGATCTGGTGCGCGCGCGACATCGTCGGCGACGAACCTTTCGCGATCTTCCTCCCCGACGAATTCATGCACGGAACGCCGGGCTGCATGAAGCAGATGGTCGATGCGTATCATAAGGTCGGCGGCAATTTGATCTCGGTGCTCGAAGTGCCGCACAAACAGGTGTCGAGCTATGGCGTCATTGCACACGGTGCCCGCGACGGAGCGCTGACCGAGGTGACCGGGCTCGTCGAGAAGCCGCCGGTAGCCGAGGCGCCGTCAAACCTGATTATTTCGGGCCGTTATATTCTGCAGCCCGAGGTAATGCGCGTGCTCGAAAAACAGGAAAAGGGCGCGGGCGGCGAAATCCAACTCACCGACGCGATGGCGACCATGATCGGCAACCAGCCGTTCCACGCTGTCACCTTCGAAGGTGCGCGCTACGATTGCGGGTCGAAGGCCGGATATATCCAGGCCAATCTGGCCGTCGCGCTCGAACGACCCGACATCGCGGACGAGATCAGGGCATTCCTTGTGACCAAGATGAACTAAACATCTCGGCTTCTATCCAAGCCTAGAAAGCAATGGCACGCGGGATGAACCCGCAAGGCGCAGCGCAGGCTGCCGTTCAAGAGATCTTGAGGCAGCGTTAAACTGTGTTGTAGTTCGGGCATTTGACGTATGTCGCGTTAACCAGCGGATGGAACTGTCCGCCCCTGACGATGCGCATCGACGGCTTTTGCTGCACATCTGGAATGTTTCGAAACTGCGCAAGGTGCGCCATGCAAATTACGCTGCGCGAGGATTCGCACGCGCAAGAGCTTCGAGGCACTCTCGCGACAATTCACTTGGCGACTCCGTCTGTCCTAATCATTGAGGCCGACCGTCCAGCGAGAGTCGACGATCATCTGGAAGTAGAATTTTCTCCGGACGCGCGGGCGACCGCCCGAGGCCTGTGGAAGAGTGGCAAGCTATTCGGCTGCGAATTCGAAAATGTAGCCCTCGAGGCGGTAAAGCCGGCGCCTTTGCATGACGATGAACTCCCTAGCCAGAATTTCAGACGAAGAAGCGCTGACACGGCTTTGTCGAATTCCGCGGGAGAGACACTGGATGGCAGAATGCGTAGTCTTCGGTCCCAGCGCGGATTGATGCAGGACGACGTCGCCGCCAGCCTGGGCGTCAGCGTTGCATCAGTCAGCCATTGGGAAAGTGTTCGATCGTTTCCCAAGCGGTGAAGAATGGTCGACCTTGCCAAGCTCTTTGGCGTTCCGACCGTCAATCTTGCTTCGTTTTATATCGAGGCGCAAATTGTCGATGATTCAGACAAGTTTGCCTCGGTCCGATCCGATATTGCTACAATTCTTGGCGTCGAAACTCCCCAGATCAAGCTCCTGGTCGATCATTGACCTCACCAGTTTTCGTGATCGCGAATTAACAATGAATTGGTTGCCTATTATCCAACTCAAAGATCGGGACATGACCTCCTCGAATGGGACCGCCGGGCGCAGTTTCAATCGGACAAAAAAAGAGGCGACCATAAATGGCCGCCTCTCGTTAAATGCTCTGCAGTGTTCAGGCGTAGCGAACCGAAACCTGAGGACGACGACGGCGCATTCCGAAGCCAACCGCAGCGAAGCCGATCATCATCAAAGCCCAGGTAGCGGGTTCCGGAACTGCATTGATCGCGAAGTTATCCGTCTCGAACGCATTCGACGTCGAGCTCAGCCGAAGCGTCGTGAATGCGGTCTGATCGCCATCCGTCAAATTAAAGCGGACGACGGGATTCGTATTCGGATCCGTCTGGTTGCCATTCGCAGGGTTGAAGACATCCGCCCCCGTGAAGCTCGCCAAAACGTTGCCTCCTGCGTCAAGAAACTCGAGCAGATTGTACCCGTCAACCGAACCCCAGATGAAGCTGATGTTCGAAATATTTCCGAAGGATGAGAGATCCATATTACCAGGCGACCCGTCGTCTGGGCCTACCGTCCAAAAGCTACCAGTGCTGCCGTAGGGCTGAGCACCGACGCCGCTCTCGCTGGTATTTGTTATGAGACCACCCGTCACGTTTGGAGTGGGCGATCTGAAGTCATACGTCGGGGTCGGGCCCGAATAGGGCACCGTTCCCGGCGTGACGGACCCGAGGATGATTGCAGCGTTCGCGGCCGCAGGAAGAGCCATTGCTGCGGTCGCAGCCAGCAGTGTTTTCATTATTAAAGTTCGCATCGTTCGTAGCTCCCTAGATTAAAGGCGATAACCCGCGCGACTCGCCTGTTTGCGTTACGTGTTTAGTAACATTTAACCAAAACGCCTCAATTTGCGAATCAAAACTTTGCCCCACGATGGGACAGGTCTCGGTTATCAGGACGGAAATCGGCGCATGAGAGCTGACATGGAAACACGGGCAGCGCGGACTGCCCGGCGTAATTCCGAGGGATCGCTACATTTGTAATGTCCCTGCAGGTTTCGGACGTCGAGCGGGGGCGCACGCAATCCCCTCACCAGCTATTGGCGTCCTGAAAAAGGCCAAAGTGAGTCTGATATCGGTCAGGGATCAATCACTGAATGTCTTCACTCGTAACGTGCCACCTACCGCTCCGGCCTGTACAGCAGCGCCGCTGCGGCAACGAGTAGGATGCCCGCCATCTCTTGAATCCACCCCAAAGGAAAGTCGGCCGCACCGCGGCCAAGGATCTCATACAAATGATGGAATGACGCGGCCCGTAGAAGAATGAAAAGCCCGATGAAGACGAGGCCGCCGAGGGCGAGACGTACGCTGTAATGCAGTCGCCGCGTCAGCCAGAGAAGCGCCGCGCCCAAACAGAGGGCACCGATCGCCAAAGCGACGATAAAAAGATATTGGATCCTACGGTGATCGGGGTACCAGCCATTCGCCTTGGCATGCGCGCGTCCGATCATAGTTAGAAGAGTCTGCAAATCGAGGAGTTCGTTGAATCCTAGAAGCACGAAGAAAATCGCCGTGGATCTCCAGAATATTTTCTCGCGTGAACTACGCTGAAGGCGTGCGTGCCTTTCTGCGCGCCAACACAGGATCGCCGCTAGGAAATACGCCGCGACCGTCCCCCAGTCCGCCATATCCGCATGCGCGATAGATGCTTGCCAATCGCCGATCATCAGGCAAGGTGTTCGAGGGCAATTTCGTTCTTCATACAATTGAAGCATAGGACCGACGCGCCGACATGCAAATGGCCCCCTCGCAGCCTCCATTCTCATTTGGCCGCATCTGCTCTGCCACCTGAATTCTGGACCAGTTGTGGTTAGAGTTTTCCGCCGTAGATATCCTTGGCTGGGCGAGGAGGTACGGCATGAAGGCAACGAAGTTTACGGACGCGCAGAAGGCGTTTGTCATCAAGCAGGGCGAGGAGGGCACGCCGGTTGCAGAGGTCTGTCGCAAGGCTGGAATCAGCCAGGCGACCTACTTCAACTGGAAGAAGAAATACGCGGGGCTAATGCCGTCGAAGATGCGGCGGCTGCGCGAGATCGAGGATGAGAATGGGCGGCTCAAGAAGATCGTCGCGGACCTGACGCTTGACCGCGAGATGCTGCAGGATGTCCTCAAGCGGGGCCGCAGGCGGCCAAGCGAAGCGCGGCCAAAGCTCTGAGGCCGGATCGCAAGCGCGAGATTATCGACGCGGTTCGGCAGGACTGGCAGGTGACGATCCGCAGGGCGTGTGCCGCACTGCACTTTGATCGATCAACCTATCACTACCAGGCTTGTCGCACCGATCCGGCCATTTTGAAGAAGCGTTTCAGGGATATCTGCGAGACGCATGTCCGCTACGGCTACCGGCGGGCGTATTACATCCTCCGCCGCGATGGCTGGGCTGTGAACATGAAGAAGGTATACAGGCTTTACAGGGAGTTGGGCTTGCAGCTGCGCAATAAAACGCCCAAGCGCCGTGTGAAAGCGAAGCTGCGGGAGGATCGTGCACCAGCGATCCGTCCGAATGTATGGGCGATGGACTTTGTGCACGATCAGTTGGCGACTGGTCGGAAGCTGCGCATTCTGACAGTGGTCGACACGTTCTCGCGGCTATCGCCCGTGGTCGATCCTCGGTTCAGCTATCGCGGTGAAGATGTGGTCGCCACGCTGGAACGGGCATGCAGGAGATCGGTTATCCGAAGACGATCCGGGTGGACAATGGCAGCGAATTTATATCCCGGGACATGGATCTGTGGGCTTACCAGCGCGGCGTGATCCTCGACTTCTCCCGCCCTGGCAAGCCCACAGACAACGCGTTCATCGAAGCCTTCAACAGCAAACTGCGGAGCGAATGCCTGAACGCGCACTGGTTCCTGTCACTGCAAGACGCTTGCGAAAAGCTGGAGGCTTGGCGTAGACACTACAACGAAGAGCGACCGCACAGCGCGATCGGGAATATCCCCCCGATACGGCTGGCAAACTCAGCCGGTGCAACCAGCCCACCGGATGTGAGTAAGGCGGAAAACTCTAGACCCGCGTGGTCCAAGGTTGGGTAGCAGTGCAAAACCTCGCATGGCTCTAATCCGGGCTGGTGGAAACCAGGGGTCATGTCATAAACCCTGTCGCGTTGCGCGTGACGATCTGAGTTGGGTCGGGCAAGACGTTGGCAGAAACGATCGATTTCCTTCGCGGGTCCGTGAAGCGGATCGCGCCATCACGCTTAAATCGTTACCACTGCCGCATCCCGATGCAGGTCGGGCACTCGGGTTCGTTGTCCTCGCAAGGATTGCCGCAACGACAGTGGCCAGGCTTGTTGCGAAGTTGCCAACGATCATGGGGCGAACGCATCAGGTCAGGTTGAAAAAGCTCACATAATGAGCGAGCGGTGACGCCCGGTATCGGGCGTTGCCATTGCTAACCTCAGCGAACGCGCTGGCTTCGCGGCTGAACCTTTTTTGCGGATCGTCAAAACGGATCGTCCAGCCATTTTTCAACGGTTGAGATGGGAACTTGCTGTGTTCCGATCCTAAATATCGCTCCGCGCCCTACCATCTCCGGGGTGCCAAGAATCTCAGCAATAGGGAGGTAGTGTGGCCGATGGCCGTAATCGTCAACCATCAAGGTTCCGATCGCGCCGGCCTCTTCTGCCCTACGCGCAGTTTCGAGGGCGCAGGCGATGCGATATCGCCCATCAACCAAAATGAAGTCCGGGAATGGCCCCTCTCTCCAAGGAGCGGAGATGTAACGCTTAGCTTTTGCCTTGCTGGGAAAAAGCGGCTTACCCCACTTCCCGACCAGTCCCATGTCAACCACCACCTGATCAATTGATGTACCAGCCAGCTTCGTGGCGACGCTTCGGGCGAAATATCGGTCACTTTCAACGCTGACGCCGCGGATGCCTTTCGCGCTCGCATAAACCGTACTGCCGCCCGAGCCGAACTCGACATAAAAATTCGCTCTGCCAATCTCCGCTTTGAATCGCTCGACTTCTTGCAAGGGCATAAACGGCTCGTCGCCTGGTGGATCGAAGCCGGAGACTCTTTGAACATAGAGAAATCGCAAAAGATCGAAAATTTTACCCATGCCGAACTCCGTTTTGGCGCCTTGGGCACTGTGCCCGCATCAACTGGATTTGCAACTTCGTTAACTAGCGCTACGCTCATTGAGGAGCCGGAAGCGAGGAACGGCGATCACCTCCGTCGGGCTTCGATCCCGCAATCCGTTCTGCGCCGGCAAAAGGAGAGATGCAATGCTCGCGCTCTATCTTGCAACGCTGCTCGTCGGCGATGTCGTTGATCCCGGCCCGTCAGCCGAGCCAATCACGCTCGCCGAAGCGAAAAAGCACCTGCGTGTCGATTCCAGCGCCGACAACGCGTTAATGGAAGACGCGATCGTCTCTGCGCGCGATTGAGTCGAGGGCTATACCGGGCTCCTGCCGACGCGCAGCTGAGCGCGGCGAGCCGCCCAGCGCGGATCAATCCCGCTGCCGCAGCCTATTGGCCAGCGGCTCACACCGTGTTCGGAGGCATCGAGGAGACCTTCACCGCGGGCTTTGTCTATCCGGCCGACGCGCCGATGATTCTGAAGCGCGCTATGCTCACTATGCTGACGGCTTTCTATGAGGACGGCGACGGCGGCGACATGTTCGCAGCGTCCGAAAAGGCCGCCATGGCGCTGTGCACGGAGGCGCCTGCGACAGGCAAGGTCAGGATACAAGCCGCATTGCCGAGTGCGGCTGACCTGGCTGTCGAGCCGAAGCCGGTGCCGACCCTCGATATCCTGACCGATGCTGCGGCCGAGGCACGGTACAACAGCGCGGTCGAAGACTGGGGCGAGCGCGGATGATCGACCGACGCGCGAATATGTCGGTGGTCGAAGGCGCACGGCTCGACCGCTCCATGTCCGTCGCCTATAGAATAATCTGACGAAATCGCCGAGCGGTGATGGAAGCCGGATAGGCCCAGGCCTGCCCCGCTTTTTTACGGAAGAGGCGATCATCACGCGAAAACTGGGTCAACTTTCAAGTTCTGAGGCTGAAATCTTGTTGCAAAACTGGACTGCATCCGGCGCGTGGCCAGCATGGTGGTCGGATATGTCTTTATCCATATGCCACAGCATTCGATACTCAGCCTGGGCAGAATAGCGAGCCGGCTTCGCTAGATAAGGGGCGCTGCCGTGAGCCCGGGAAATATCGCCAGCCACGCCCCCCATCGAGATCGGTGACTGCTGCAAAGGAGGGATTTCGTTGGCGATATCTTCGACGTTCCGTCGCAGCTTTTTAAGACCATACTGGCAGTGATTGCCGACCCCTCCGACGAAGCCCACCAACCAGGGGGTGATGCCACCGCGCGTGGATCATCTCGCCTAAGTCATTATATAAGGTGCCCGATGTTGGCCCAACAATGTCACAATTGGACGCACCGCACTCGCATCGCATCCACGGTGTAACCTCGCATGGGAGGATTCCGACCCAGGCCTGCAGAATGAGGCCTTACATTGGGAAGAGCATCCTCCCCCTCCGTTGGCAGCTGACACAATCCATAGTATGCGAGTTTGCTGGCGATGCTGCGACGGCACAATGTAAATGGCATCGCTGTTGACCCCCGGCGTCGTCAGCAACCCAGAGGAACCGCCCAGAGGTTCTCGTGGAGCCAGCAATTTCGACTGTCGGTGTTTGTCCTGGACGAAACGCGCCGGTGAGCGGCCTCGTGTCGAACAGCCGCTTTCTTCCGACGAGTACATGGATCGATGCCCGTGTGCACTTTCCTGATCTCCGCACAACATTCTGTTTATCTCAAATCGCGGTGCGGGGCGGATATCTTGCACACTATTATATGGTCAGCTTAACAAAAACCGATACTGCGAGTTGCTCAGGCGGTAACGCAGCTAGCTTCGTTACGAGCCGCGCGGCCGCGCAGGACAGCGGCGGAGAAAGTGTCGGGTGAGAGTCAAGTGCGAGCGACGACGCATCTGCCGCCGGCGCGAATTGTGTACTTTTAGTGGTCCGAAAGCCTCCCGTTGCCTAAAATCCGAAAGTGGTAGGAACCTGTTATTAGGTTAACGGTTAACACAGCTAGCCACATCCCGCTTGCCCGCGCTCGCGGTATGCGGTGCAAAAGGGGGGCGGCAGGGGTAACTCTGTCGCCCTTCCCTTGACCGGCGTCATCGGGCCGCCCCCATTCATCGGACATAATAGCTCCGCGATCCTTAAACCTGCCCAAAAAGTCACTGGTTTGGTCGCTGCCGTGCTTTGTTTTTCGCGTCACTGCTTGACGCTCTATCGTCGGACCTCGGGTCCGGTCACAATCATCGGCCGCTCCTAGGGTCAGGACTCATTGATCAGAGCCAGAAGATGACGGTTGCGGCGAGGGCGACGGCGGAGAGGAAGGTCTTGGCGCATCTGTCGTAGCGGGTTGCGACCCTGCGCCAGTCCTTGAGACGACCGAACATGATCTCGATGCGGTTGCGGCGTTTGTAGCGGCGCTTGTCGTATTTGACGGTCTTGTTCCGTATTTTCCGGCCCGGGATGCAGGGCGTGATGCCCTTTTCCTGCAAGGCATCGCGGAACCAGTCGGCATCATAGCCCCGATCGGCCAGCATCCATTGCGCTTTGGGCAGACTGTCGAGCAAGGCTGCCGCGCCGGTGTAATCGCTGACCTGCCCGGCGGTCATGAAGAAGCTGATCGGGCGGCCATTTGCATCGGTCACGGCATGAAGCTTGGTGTTCATGCCGCCTTTCGTGCGGCCGATCAGGCGTCCCGGACCCCCTTTTTTACCCCAAGGCTGGACGCCGTGCGGTGGGCCTTCAAATAGGTCGCGTCGATCATGATCGTCTTGCGCTCTGGCGCCTGAGGTGTCGCCAAGCCCTCCATCATGCGGATGAAGATGCCTTTGTCGCTCCACCGCTTCCAGCGATTATAAAGCGTCTTCGCCGGGCCATACTCCCTCGGCGCATCGCGCCACCTCAGCCCATTGCGGTTGACGAAGATGATCCCGCTCAAAACCCGTCGATCGTCGACCCGCTCGCGACCATGGCTCTTCGGAAAATAGGGCTGAAGACGCGCCATCTGCTCGTCCGTCAGCCAATACAAATCACTCATCATTCAGGCTCCTCGCCGAGAGCCTGAATCACAGCCGTCACCGCTAATCAACGGGGCCTGACCCTAGATCCAACCGCATGACGCAATTTATCGGACGAGTGCGTCACAAAACTTGAAGTTGGTCGACTAAGCGAAGATTGTGAAGATCTCGCGTTACGTACCGGAGCCGAAAACGTTCGGCTTTATGGCGAGGAGGTTCCGATCGATTTCAATCATTCTGGTTTCCAATGACATCCAATCCGATCGACGTTTAGCGTCATCGCCATATTCCAGGCGGAGCCGAGCTTGCGCGTCGATTATATTGTCGCGGTTGCGTATCAGCTTGTCCCAATGGTCTTTCGCAAGTTCTCGCGGGTGAGCAGGCGGTTGAGCAGCCACAAGGATCGAACGATCTCCTGCGTCTCGGCGGACCGTCAGGTCGACTGCTTCACCAACCGTATCAGGCGCTTCGCCATCGTTGTTGAGGAGCGGTTGGCCGCAATAGTGAGCAGATTTGATATGGTGCCTCACGACATAATCGGCAAAAGCAGCCCCCTCTTGCGGGCTTAGCCGCTCTCGGATCGTTTGCACCGTCTGCATGTTGCTCAGATCAATGTCGGACAAGGCAATGTCTCGAACCGCGGGCGTACACCCCCCAAGCAGACCAACGAAAAGCAGAAAAGTTCGTGTCATGGCGAATCCTTCAGGCGTGCCCATTTATCCGATCAAGGTTAATAAAATTGAGCTGCCGGTCAGGATTTGAGGATCAACGCCGATCAATTAGGATGCCTCTCGTGCTGCGGGTCGGCTGACCCTGGGCGACATATGCGAGCGCTAGAGCGATGAAGCTGTGGTTAAGTGCGCTTGCTTACGTGGGCCGAACAAATTGAGTGGGATGCCATGCTGCAAACACTGGTTCGACTTGGGCCTGACCAACGACTGGCAGCACATGATCCCGGCAACAGCGTTCACGGCCGTGTCTCAGTAAATGGCGGGAAAAGGGCCTTGTACGAATGACCTTGATCGATCACGCGGCAGCTTTTTGAGTGAAATCCACGCATGCTGCGACAATCACGGTCTGCCTGTCGGCTTCATACTGACCGGCGGCGAGGCCGCGAATTACGCAGCTGCCGAGGCGCTGATCGACGTGCGCGCCGCGCAACCAGGGCGCTGCAGGCGGACAAGGCTTATGATGACCATCGCTTACGGGAAACCCTGCCGGTCGAGCCCGTCAGAAGTTTTATCCGTGAGGCTGATTGTCGTCATTAGATGACGAACCTTTCGCCGAAGATCACGGCGAACTGGGTTTTTGCCTCGGTCCATTTGCGCGGCGGTCGTTTCCACTCCGGCGCCTCATTATTGAGGACGAGGTATATCAGCTTCATGGCAGCGTCGTCACTGGGGAAGTGTCAGCGGGAGCGAACAGCGCGCCAGAGCATCGAGTTCAAAGCCTCAATAGCGTTGGCGGTGTAGATCATCCGGCGGATAGCCTCACTAAACGGCAAAAATGGGATGACCTGATCCCAATGGCGCCGCCAACTTTTTGCGATCGCTAGGTATTGCTGGCCCCAATGCCCAGCCTCTAACGCGTCCGGGGCGGCCTCGGCGCTCTGGGCGCGATAGACGCTGCGGATCGAGCTCGAGATCGACTTGCGATCTTTCCACGATGCGAAGCTTATGCTGTTTCCGATCAGATGCGCGAGCATGTTTGCACGACCGTCTCGGAGAACACGGCGTTGATGGTGTCCGGGAAGCCCTTCAGGTCATCGACGACGGCGATCAGGATATCGGCGACGCCCCGGCTCTAGAGCTCGTTCATGAGGCTCATCCACAACTTCGCGCCCTCGGTCTGCTCGATCCAGATCCCGAGGATTTCCTTGGTCCCGTCGGGCAATATGCCGAGCACGATGTATACGGCCTTGTTCCGGACTAAGCCCTCATCGCGGATTTTAACGCGGATCGCGGCGAAGAACACTAGCGGGTAGCAGGCGTCGAGCGGATGGCCCTACCACTCCGCGATCGTCTCCAGCATGGCGTCGGTCACCGTCGAGATCAGGTCCGGGGATACGTCGATGCCGTAAAGCTCCTCAAGGTGCCCACGGATCTCGCGAACCGTCATCCCGCGCGCATACATCGAAATAATCTTGTCGTCGAAGCCCGGGAACCGGCGCTGATATCTCGCGATTAACTTCGGATCGAATGTTCCCTTGCGATCCCGCGGGATACCCAGCGACACTTTCGAACTGCCCGTCAGCATCGTCTTTTGAGACGTTCCGTTGCGCCGGTTTCCTACACCTGCCGCCGCCTCTGATTCCAGATGATCGTCTAACTGGGCAGCCAGCAATCGTTCCGACAGCGCCTTTTTCAAATCGTCGATTAAGCCGTCCTTGACAGATAGCTCCTGCGGATCACGGCCTACCAGCAACTGATCCAATACTTCCTTGTCGATAGCCATATGATGGTCCTCTTCATTCCATCTTACAGCCTCGCGCACAAAACTTCTGACAGGCCGTGCCGGTCCGGAGCATTATGCCGATCATCCCGCCCATCGAATCCAAGGTGCCAGAGCATCCCGACAATTGCCGCCAACGTGACCGCAAGCGATTCGGGGAAATGGCCGGTAAGTTCATACAGCCACGACGAATCGACACCTGCTATGACACAACCCTTCTCTGGCTCGAAAGCCTCCACAACCGCGCCGCCACGCGCCTAGGGTTGGAGTATTTTGTCATCGCGGCCAAGGCGAATAGCATTGTCATTCACGCCGGCTTTGCTAGGAAGGACTGGACTGGCCCCAAATATTTGGTCCAGGCCTGCAGCGTTGCAACATTGAAGGCAAAGGCCGCTGCAACTCCCCCGCCTCGTCAAGCTAGCGCCGGACTCGAAGACCACTGCCAACAGTTTTTAGCAGCGTCGGCTCTAAAACAGCGTTAACGATATTGTTGTGCGTAATCGGCTAAGTTAAAGTCGAGAGCATGTCTCCGGAGGAAAGTTTTAATGGATTCAACTAGCCGACAAGTCATCCTTGATCAGATTAACGCAATTGTTTCGGACGTATTGCGACTCCCCGATCTTTGTATGGATGAAGCCACCACTGCAAACGATGTACCGGGTTGGGATTCGCTTACCCACATTCAAATCATCATTGAAATTGAGCGCAAGTATGGGGTTCGGTTCACGTCCACGGAAGTGGCACAGCTCGAAGATGCAGGGTCATTGATCGAACTCGTCATCAAACATAGCTAACCTATCGTCGGAAAAATTTAGTATGGAAGCGGATTGTCTCCCCAAGGATTTGGGATCGACATTAATCGGCCTTGCGCGCCGAAATAGGCAGAGCACTGCCCTGTGGAGCAGGGGTGCACAGCTATCGTACGAGGAATTATTCGAACGCGCGAGCGGTATCGCTCAGGCGCTTGTTGAAAACGGCGGTGTCGGTCCTGGGAAGCGGGTTGCTATTCTCTCCGACCGAACTTTGACGGCTTATGTCTCCATCGTCGCCACGCTATTAGCGGGGGCGACCTACGTTCCGCTCAATCCCCGCTTCCCGATCCAGCGCAATCGTCAAATCTTGCAGGAATCCGGAGCATTTGCGCTGCTCTGCGATGAACGGCACCGCGCGCTTATCGGGGAAGTTGTCGAGGGATTGCCCAGTCTGGAGCTGGTAGGCTTCCCGGAAGGCGGTATTGCCGAAGGCGTGACCCTAAAGCAGCTTGGGGCGGAAGCGCTGTCCCCTCGCCCGCTCGACCTGTCCGCCCCCTGCGAGAGCGCCAGCGGCGACTTCGCCTATTTGTTCTTCACCTCAGGCAGCACCGGCAAGCCAAAGGGGGTGCCAATCAGCCATGCCAATGTCTTCGCCTATCTCGATGGCATTCGCACGATCTGTAATATCGGCCCCTCGGACCGGCTACTGCAATTGGTGGACCTGACATTCGACCTCTCGGTCCATGACATGTTCCTGTGCTGGACGTCCGGAGCCTGCCTTTACAGCGTGCCCGAGAACGCGGTCCTGCTGTGCACGCGCTTCGTCAGTGAACATGACATCACCGCTTGGCTGTCAGTGCCGTCTACTGCGGGATTGATCAAGCAGGCTGGCTTGCTTGAGCCGTCAAGCATGCCGACGCTGCGTCACACGTTTTTTTGTGGCGAGGCGCTCACCGGCACGGTGGCTGAAGCTTGGGCGGAGGCAGCGCCCAATTCGCACATCACCAATATCTACGGTCCTACCGAGGCGACCGTGGCATTTAGCGCGTTCCAATATGTGCCGGGGCGAAAGGATCCGCCAGCGGTCGTGCCGCTCGGCGAGCCCTTCCCTGGCCAACATATGGCGCTGTTTTCGGAAACTGGCGAGAAACAGGATTTTGGGGAAATTTGCCTGGCGGGAAGCCAGGTCATGGAAGGCTACTGGCAAGACCCCGAGTTGACCGCCAGGCGCATGTTCGATGCCGATGGCCGCCGCTGGTACCGCACCGGAGACCTCGGCCGCTATGACGTAGGCGAGGGTTTTCTCTATTCCGGGCGAGCCGATCATCAAGTGAAGATTAGGGGCTATCGAGTAGAACTCCAAGAAATCGAACATGTCGTGCGCGAGGAAGCACGGTCAGATCTGGTGGCTGTGCTGCCTTGGTCACAAAAGCCAGGAGAACCGGCCATGGGCTGCGCCGCCTTTGCGCTGAACCCGCTCCAGGACGAAATAACAACGCTGCAGGCTTGCCGGGCGCGCCTGCCCGAATACATGGTACCGACGCGTATATTAGCGGTGACTGACATGCCGTTCAATGCCAACGGCAAGGTCGACTATGTCGCGTTGCGCAGCCACCCGATGATGGCGAGGATAATGGAGCGCCCAAGGCGATGACGCTAGCGTCCAATGCCGGCGATGTCGCGCTGCGACGCGTAGACGAGCTGTCGGCTGAGCAGCTTATCGAGGCGGCGCGTTTAGTCCGGCTGGCCATGCCGCATTTCTATCAGCCCTTGACGGACGACCGGGCGGAAGTTCTCATCGCCGCGCAGCTGGTCGAACCGGGCAATGAACTGTCAGACACCCTCTGCAGCCTTTGCGGGGAGTCCGTCATCAGCATTATGTGCGCCTATCCGGCGCGGGAACAGGCGGATCGCCAGCGCGCTGGGCTGCATTTGCTGGGTGGAGCGCTCGACCGCGTGGAGGTGTCCCGGGTGTTTGAGCATCTGCAGAGCTTTCGTGAGCAGGTTGGGCCGATTAGTGCGCGCGGAATGTATCTGGCGCGCATCGCGATCGCCGAGAGCTACAGGGGGACGTCGCTGGCGAGCAATCTGCTAGCCGGTCTCATCGAGACTGCTGGTGACGAGGGCGTTTCGCTACATGTCCGCGCGGATAATCGCCGCGCGATCGCTTTATATCAACGACGGGGCTTCAACTTCGTTGATGATGAGGGCAAGGATTATCGGATAATGGAGCGGCGCTGAGACATATGGGGGCGTCCAAGCAGACAGAGAAGATTTTTGGAACAGGCCGTCATTTCAGTTAACAGCATGCTCTTCTGGATTTTCGCCGCGCTGACTATCGTGGCGATGAGACTGCTGAGTGGCAACGCCAAGAGGCGCTATGTGCAGGCGGCGATCAACCTCGGGTTTATCGGCCTGCTCGTGCACGGTCTTGTCATTCACGTCGCCGTCGCAATCATGGTCTTTATAGCTTACTGCGCCTTATGGCAGACACCAAGCTGCGGCAGATCCTGATGGCGCTGACTTTGGGTTGGGTGCTGATCTTCTTCATTGTCAACAAGACTGGCGGCGCTCTGGCGGTCAACCTTCCGCCGGGATTACCTCCGCTGCTCGCCGCAGTCGGCTTTTCCTTCGTCGCGCTGCGAGCGATTGAGGTCATCCGCGCGGTTAATGAACAGAATGATTCGACGCCCGACGCCATCGATCTCGTCAACTACCTGGTCCCATTCCACATGCTGGCAGCAGGCCCTATTCAAGCCTATGACGATTTTCGACGCCCGGCGGAAGTTCCCGCGTTAGACAGGGCAGCGGCGCTTTCGGGCGCAGAAGCGATCGCCAACGGCCTTTTTAAGAAGTTCGTGCTGGCCTTCGCGGTCCAGCGAATTTTCCTTAACGATTTTGATTCAACGGGGATCCACTTGCTGGTGGAATCGATGTTCTTCCTATTTTTGAGTTTGATCCAGTGCTCATTGCTTCTGTCGCAACAAGCGTGTCTTTCCTGCTGTGTGGGCTTTGGCACGGACTGACATGGGGCTGGCTCGGTTGGGGGGCGATGCACGCCGCTGGATTGGTCGCTGTGCGCGTATACGGCAATTGGCTGACGAAGCGCTTTACGCCGCAGCAGATGGTCGCATATCGCCAAAGCCGCGTTGCGGGGCTCGCCGCTACTCTCCTGACATATACTTATGTGTCAGCGGCATTTCTGCCGGTATTTTTAATCGGTAAAGGATCCTAGGCTGATGATTCAACGCCGCCTGAGCAAAGAACCCGAACGGGCCGACACGACGGCCGCCAGCGCTTCGCCTAGGGCGCGGCTTCGCAAACTCCTTGGCACTTTGCCCGTGCGTGCAGCCATCATCGCAAGCAAGTTAATGATCGTCTACATCCTGTCGCAGGCGGATGCGGCCTTTTTCTATCAACAATTCTGAAAAGAAGGCCCTGATGCGCGCGATTCGTTCCTTGTTCCCACTCGCAGGTGTTACCGCGTGGATTGTCACGTTCGTCGTCACCGTGAATATATTGGCGTTCGCACTGGATGGCACTTCGTTTCTGCGATGGCTCCCCGAAAGGAGCACCGGAGTTGGCTTCCTGTTAGAAAGCAAACAACGTGTCGATGCGGCCCAGGCTGCCTATCAGTCTGGCATGGCTCGCGACGGCAAGTATCTCGCCGCAATCGTGGGCATATCGAATGTCCGTGAAGGTGTAAGCATCGACACCCTGACCGAGGCGCATTCCGACCGCTGGCGTTTTATCGGCGTGGCTGGCGCGGGCGCAGGCGTGCCTAGCACGGCGGAACAGGCCGAACTGGTCCTCAGCAGTAATCTACGGCCTGATCTGGTTGTGCTGGGCATCTCGCCGATGCATTTGCTTGATCCGCTTGTCGACCCAATCAAATCACGCGCAATTGCCGGCAGGTCTGCGCCGCAAAACTTGATCGAACAGGTGAAGAGTAATGTCAGGCAATCATTTTGGCTGATTAACAGGCGCACTGATCTGCGCGCGTGGTTCGACCGGCGTTTGATGGATATTCGATCTGCGGCGCAGACCATCATCGGCGTTGATGCAACTTCACAAGATTCTCGAAGTCCTTGGCGCCCTATGTTACGAACGCTGAAGGAAACTACGCCGACGGATAAAGCCATCGAAAGCGGGCTGGCTTGGGCGCGATCATTCAGTGCGAATGATTTGAAGGCTTATGAGCAGAGCAGACAGGGACCACATGTCGGAGCAAAGATCATACGCGATTTCACCGCTCGTGGCGCATGTGTCGTCGTGTTGATGATGCCCGAGCACAGTAGGCTACGCGCGCTGGAGCCGACGGGTGTCGACAGGTTTGTCGAGGATCGCTTGCGCAGCGAGAGCGGGATGCGGGGTCTCAGTATAGTGAATTTGCGCGATGCTGTAGCTGACTCGCAGTTCAATGATCTGGTTCATCTGAATGGAAAAGGGAGCGCAACTCTCAGCGTTCATCTAGCACAAGCAATTGACCGGCTTGCTATCACCGGGCCGCCACTTATGGCCTCGCCTAAGTCTTTGCCCTCCCGACAGCAGAATTGCCGTCATGTATCGTCGAGGAGCACCTAGGTCGTTCTGACAAAATAGCATCTCGAGCGCGGATCGTCTGGGTGTAAGACTGCTCTTGAGTAGCATTCATGGTCAATGGATTTGTCGGACGAGCAGCGGTTGCTCTGCCACCTGAATTCTGGACCAGTTGCGGTTAGAGTTTTCCGCCGTAGTGACCTGCACCCCGATGCTGGACCACTTGGCTGGCGGCCTTCCAGCGTGCGTGCATCAGGGCGGGCCATGTGCCGCTGATGCCAACATGAGCGATATCGGCGGTTTGTTGCCGATCGCGCTGTGGGGTCGTCCTTCGCTGTAGTCTCTACGCCAAGCCTCGCATTTTCAGACCGCGTCATCCAGGCTCATGAACCAATGCTGGTTCAGGAATTCTGCCGGTCATCCCGCGCAGGTCGAACCGCAAGGTGCGAGAGCATTCCCACTGTCGCCGCTCCCGAGACCGCAACAGCGTCGGGCGCATGTTCGAAAAGTTCAAACAGCGACGACGCATCACCATCCGCTATGACAAACCGTCCGCTCGTTCGAAGGCTTGCTCAACCTTGCCGCCACGCGCCTGTGGCTGAAGTCATCGCTAAACGGCCCACCGTTTAGTCTGTCCAAGGCTTTTTCGGAAATTGCGCCACAGTCGCCGCATCGGCCAAGCGCCGCTGCTGCGAAATACAATATCTGTGGCGGGCCGCCTTTACCTCAAATTAGCCTTTGCGTGGCAATATTGCGCAAGGGGTCACTCACCAACTCATTACTTGCTTCGGCCGATCCTCCTTGTCGCGGCGCTTGCCGCCGCGCCTGAATAGGGGGTCGAGAATATTAATTGTTGGGAATCGCTGCATAAATATTTGCCATTGAGGAAACATATGCATCGTTTTGTTTTAGTATCCGCTTTTGCTCTCGCAACCGCATCCTGCGGCGGCGGAGGTTCCGGCAGTAGCAGCGATGCAGCCCCAGCGGTCGTGCTGCCGCCACCGCCATCGCCTCCGCCGACCACACCTGCTCCGACACCGCCGCCGACGGGCTCAGTGGGGACCGCCGCAGGTGCGGCAGCGCAAAGCGTCACCGCGATTCCGAGTAATTTTGATCCCATGAGCGAACTGTTGGCGACTTCGTTGCCGCCAACTTCGGCTCCCGATGTGGTGGGCGCGTTTCGGTTCATCTGCATGCCTGGGCAGCTCAAGGCAGATGACCCGATCGTTTATCCCGGACAGCCGGGTAGGAGCCATTTGCACCAGTTCTTCGGGAATGATACCGCCGATGCCTATTCAACTTATTCAACGCTGCGCACGAGCGGCAACTCGACCTGCATGTCACCCGTGAACCGGTCAGCCTACTGGATTCCTGCTCTGCTTAACGGCAAAGGTCAGGTGGTCCGGCCTGACTATGTGGGCATTTATTACAAAAGGCGACCGAAGTCGGACCCGATTGTGTCCGATCCCACTCACCCGCAGTATATGGGCAAGGCGACTAATCTTCCCAACGGCCTGAGGTTCATCTTTGGACGTGACATGCTCAATCTGGCAGACGCGCCTACCGGCAAGCTGCACTTCGGCTGCGATGGACCCGTGCCTTTCACAAAACAGGACTGGTCGAACTTCGAGGACGCTCAACGTGGCTGTCCCGTAGGCAATCGGATTGGGGCGACTATGAGCGCGCCAGATTGTTGGGACGGGAAAAACCTAGACAGCCCCGATCACCGAAGTCATGTCTCCTATGGCTCGTACGGAAACTGGGGCTATCTGAAGTGCCCTACAACCCATCCTTTTGTCATACCGGCCTTCACAATTGGGGTTTGGTATACTCAGGCTGCCGGAGAAACATACGCGTTCGTCTCTGACCACATGGACACATCGCCAAATCATAAGCGCGGCGACACATTTCATTCAGACTTCTTCATGGCGTGGGATCCGATCGTTCATGAACTTTGGAGAAGAACTGCCTCGACAAAATGTTAAATTGCTCAGCTGGTGATCTCGGCAACGGCCAGAGAATTAAGCAGACGTGGGAAGCAAGCTGGACCGCTAATCCGCGCCTAGTGAGCCTCAACTAGCGGGCGCGGCCACCAGCCTCACCGCGCAGGAGCGGCGATACCTTATCTCGCTTGGGATGACGCAATGATCATCCGCTGAGCAATTGCGCAGATCCGCGTAGACGAACGTTTCACGCCACATTGGCCATCGGAAGGGCAAACTTACAGATCCTGCAATCGGCGCTATCTTCTATAGTGGTGACGCTGTAAGCAGTGTCGCGCACCAACAGCCAAGCCACGGTCGAGCTCACTACGGGCGGGTTACGCCCGTCAACCGGCGGACAGTGTGATGGGCTGCATCGCGAAAAACGACGATTTCTTCATTTTTATAGTGTGGCATTGTGCGAGCATATTCGGGGCTTTGTTTGACCGCTGTCGGCCCCGTCCATTAACGGTCATTGCTTCTCCACCGAGATCTGGAAAACTGCCGGCATGAACCCACGAACGCTATGCAACGTCGCCAAGACGATCTTCACGAAGCAGATGTTTCAGCAGCTTCGCCTCGCGGCGATATCACACGCGAAAGCGGAGCCCGGCATTTGTCCGGCCTGTAACTATGATGGCCGGTTTTCACCATTCGGGATGCCGGTGCGGACAGGTGTCATGTGCCCAAAATGCTGGTCGCTGGAACGCCAGCGGCTGCTCGCGCTGGCCATGACGCGAGATGATATCGAGATCACCGGGCGCGAAATCGTTCATTTCGCCGGCGAATACAGCGTCACGCATTTAATCCTTTCGAAGCAGCCAAAAAGCTATAAAATCTCGGAATATGAGGGTGATCATGGCGATGTTCGCCTCGACATCGAAAATATTGATCTGCCCGATAGTTCGCTCGACCTCGTCATCGCCAATCATATCCTTGAGCATATCGACGACCGTAAGGCGCTAGCCGAAATCCATCGCGTGCTCCGGCCAGGCGGCGAAATCATCTGCATGTTTCCGATAATTGAGGGCTGGTCAGAGACCTACGAAAATCCGAGGGTCACGGATCCCGTTGGCCGTGATACTCATTTTGGCCAATGGGACCATGTGCGCTATTATGGCAGCGACGTTCGCGACCGCATCCGCGAGGCTGGGTTCATGCTGCGAGAGATTACCGCCGGGCCTGAAGACGTCCTGCAATTCAGGTTGAGCCGCGGCGAAAAGATATTCGTTGGCCGGAAGTAGGTCTGCGCCTCTAGGCGAGTGGCCTAGCTTTGGGATTCCCAAGATGAATGCCATGGAGAGCTAGTCCCGGGACATCGGACCGACGACATTGACTTGAACTGCGAGTCCTGCCTGCGTCGATCCGAGGCTGAATGGCGGCCGCCGTGCCTCTCGTCCAGCTCATCGACCCACGTTCGGCGAGATCGGTCACACAAGGGAGAATGTTCTTGCGGTTGCCCTGTCTGTTGCTCGTCGCGATGCCAGTCGTGGCGCAGACCACCAACGATTGCCCCCAGAAGGTCGCGACGAGGTAAATCTTGTTCTGAACTTCGCGGATCAGGCCGTCTATGGTTGCGCACGCCAGCAATATGTCAGTTGCGCGGAAAGGGTGCGTCAGGCTGCCGATGTGACGGGCGACGCCTCGTATGCGAACGCCGCCGCGCTGCAGAAGCCGCACCACACGGTCACCGAGCCGGCAACCGGCCCCCTGCCCAAAGTAGATGACGCCAAACCGGTCCCGTCGGGGCTTAGCGTCGCCTCGCTACTCGGTCCGAAAAGGATCCCACCAAGTTCGGCACCCGATGTTGTCGGCGCGTTTCGCTTCCTGTGCGGCGCGGGACAGGTCAGCTATGACGACCCGATCGTGTACCCCGGCAAGCCCGGTGCGGCCCATCTGCATCAGTTTTTCGGCAACCTTGGAGCTAACGCGGTTTCGACCTACGAGAGCCTCCGGAAAGCGGCGAGAGCACCTGTCAAAACGACCTCAATCGATCGGCTTATTGGATGCCAGCGATGCTCGACGGCAAGGGCAACGTAGTCCGGCCCGACTTCGTATCGATCTATTACAAGCGCCGACCTGCCAGCGATCCTTACTGTGCGACCGCTGCCAAGGGGTGTGTCGGCATTCCCCGCGGCCTTCGCTTCGTCTTCGGTTGGGATCAAACCAGACCCAGCGAGCGACAGCCGCAAAACAACAGGTTATTCAACTTCAAATGTGTGAAGGGCTGGACCCCACGACAGCTGCTTTCCCCGACATGATCGAGCCGATGAAGGCATGCAAGCCTGGTCAATGGCTCTCAGCAACGATTGGTACGCCGCAATGCTGGAATGGGGTCGACCTGGATACGAAGGATCATCGCAGCCACCTCTCCGACATGGTACGAGATAGGAATACGGGCAAGAATGCCTGTCCGTCCTCGCATCCGTGGATAATCCCGCAATTCACGATGGGCGTCTCGTACAGCATAGAGGCGGGCGACGATCCGACGCTTTGGACGCTCGCGAGCGACCATATGGTCCCTGCTGCGCTGCGCCGCCCCGGTTCGACCTTCCACAGTGACTATTTCGAGGCGTGGCAGGATGAAATTCGGCTCCGTTGGGAAGCGGGCTGTATCGACAAAATGCTCAACTGCTCAGATGGCGATCTTGGCGACGGGCAAATCATGTCGCGCGGCAAGCGATACCCTTCGGGAAAGGCGTCGCCCAGGTTGGTGCCTGTCCCTAAACGCACGTGGATTACGCAAGTATTCCGGACTATCGCTATCGGACCCGTTGCAATCATGCTCAGTTGATCGCATCTCCAGTTCCCCAGCTGTGGCAGAACGGCTGCGATGATGAGAAATAACGATCTGCGCTGCGTGTCATCAGCGACAAGTGCCGGCGTGGTTCGCCGAGCAACGCCTGCTCCCTGCAGCTGTCAAGAGGCGAGCAACACCGCGGCTCCCGTTCGTTCTCTCGCTTTGGTTGCCCGTTGGTTGCGCGCCAGCATCGGTGATGATAGCCGGAGCAGATGGGGCGGGATCAATTCACGGGGCGCGATGCTGTAATTGACGGCTGGCGCGGCATTAGCGTGCTAATGGTCATCATCGGGCACCTCTTCGCCTATCGCGCCAAGGATATGTATCCGGTCGAAGCGCTGAATTCGTTAGGTTTGTCGCTCGGCAACAAGAGCTTCGCGATCATCTCGTCGCTCGGAACGCTCGGCGTCTGCTTCTTCTTTATGATCAGCGGATATTTGATTACGACGCTTCTGGTTGCGGAAGAAGGCAAGCGCGATCAGATCAATCTGAAAGCGTTCTATGTCCGGCGCGCCTTTCGAATTATGCCCGCTTTTTATGTCTACGTGATTGCGGTGTTTTTTCTCGGCCGATCTGGGTTGGTCCTCATAGATGAGGAGGCAGTGCTTCGGAGCTCGATCTACGTCTGCAATTTTTCCGCCTTCTCGTGCTCGTGGTGGCTCGCCCACACATGGAGCCTCGCCGTCGAAGAGCAATTTTATCTTGTGTGGCCAATGATCTTCGCATTTGCGGGCTCGTCGCGCCGGAGCAGCGCGATTGCCCTGCTTATCGCGTTATTTGTGGGTTCTCTATTCTTCGCGCCGCTCGGCAGCTTCATCTATATTATGGCAGGTGTTGTGGTCGCACTTTTCGCAGGGTTGCGGGAACGCCTCGCGTTGATCGATGCAAGCTGGGCATGGATACTCTTCGCGGTGCTTGTGACCCTGCCCGCCGCGCCACATTCAGTAGTCAAGATCGTAGGCCCCATTCAACCAGTGCTCATCGCAGCCGTCTTGTTCGGAACGCTGTTCGGGCGCTCTCCAGGTCTTTTAACGGGGATGCTGCGCAGCGCCTGGCTGAATAAAGTTGGGCTGGTATCCTATAGCCTTTATCTGTGGCAGCAACTGTCACTTGCCCCTGCCGCGTGGGGAGGCACGGTCACCGGCGCCGAAACCCTGTATAGCCATGCAAACATTGTGCTGGCGTTTGCTTTCATTCCGATGGCGATTACATCCTATTTCCTGATTGAGAAGCCCATGCGTACCATTGGTCATCGCATTTCGCGGCGGCTCACAGATCGCGCGGCTTCTCCGATTCCGGTTGAGTTGGAAACATAGGCTTACAGCGATGCGTGGGCTTCACAGGCTCGTGCAGACGACGGGTTTCGAAAACACACAAGATTTTTGCTTATTCTAAAACGCTTATATCTTCCGCCAGAGCGTAACCCAACGGTCGAGGCCGCCTGCCATGAGGTGGGTTGAGCTCGCAAGAGACGTCCCTAGGGACTCCCATATGGACGTCCTGAGCGAGGGTGAGAGACGGCGATGTAGATATTGGGCCGGGAATGGCGTCGTTGATGGAAGGAAGCGCAGAAGCTGGAGATTCTAGGTGCTGTGGGGGCGAGAGGCGAGCCTTTGGCACGCGTTGCGCGGCGCTAAGATGTATCGCAAAGCCAGATTTTTAATTGGCGCCATCAGTTCAAGAAGAGCGGACTGTTTCCCGCGACGGTTGGGCCGACCCGACGACTGCCCTGACCAGACAGTCGGACACCTATGCTGAAACGATGGGAGCCGATGCGTCGTTGCGCTTTGGTTCAGCAGATCGTCACATCCGGATCGGCGCTGATTTCGAGCTGATCGACAAGGGCTATATGCTGTACAATTCCCTGTCCCCCGCCATCTTCATCCATCCGCTTGGTCGCGCCAAGAGCGACCGGGTGGGCGGCTATGTCGAATGGCGGAACGGTTTTGGCGTCATTGAATCCGAACTGGGACTGTGCATCGACCGTCACGGCGCATCAACCGGCGCATCGCGCTTTGGCCCCTTGGTTCCCGCAGACCCGGCCAATCTCGCCAAGGCGTTCGCATAGGCCGACCGTAACTGGTCGGGCACCAGCGTCGATGCATCGCTGCGCCTATGGGTCCATATCGGCGCTTTCACTCCGCGGCTGGCGCTTGCGCAAAAGACTCGGGCGCCCAGCCTCATTGAGCGCGATTCCTGGTTGCCCACCGAAGCCAGCGGAGGTCTCGCCGACGCCGATATCTATGTGGGCGACGTCCATCTGAAGATTGAAAAGGCGTGGATTGCCGAGCTTCGTTTCGAATGGAAGGGCGATAATGGCTATGCACCCCCGGTGGTCTGTTATCTCCGTATCGACGATTCATCCAGGGTGTGCCGTTTGACTCGACGCCCGGCATCCTCGACACCCCCGTCGAAATCGTTTCGAACGGCAGTGGCGATCCCACCCCGCTGCGCTTTGCCAACACCGATGCACGCATCTCGGGCGCAGACATTGCCTTTGGCGCGAAGATTGTGGGGCCGCTGCGGCTTGACGGAGTTGCCAGCTCTGTGGGTGCTGAACGCACGGATATTGCCGAGAATCTCTACCGCATGGCACCGGCCAATGGCCGTCTGGCGGTCAGCTGGGTGCAAAGCCGCTGGTCAATCTCGGTCGAAAGCCAGTTCGTCGCACCGCAGAAGCGGGTTTCGGACACCAATGGCGAGGCGCTGAGCGCCGGACATGTCCTTGCCAACATCGCGGGATACTGGCTGATACGTGACGGCATCAGGCTCGATCTTGGCATCCAGAACCTGTTCGATTCCTATTATCTTGAACATCTGGCCGGATACAACCGGATAGCAGGGTCCGATGTCCCCTTGGGCGCGCGTTTGCCGGGTGCGGGCCTGTCCGCCTTTTCCGTATCCGCTGGGCGATGTAGCAAGGAGCACGCGGGCGTCAGTCAGCTACCGGCGCCGACGCTCACGCTCGCGCAGCCCGGCGCGGCGTGTGAAACAGCGCTTTCCATATGCCGCCGACTTTCGCGCAGCGCACCCGCGACCCGGCATGAAATCTAAGATGCGGTCGCAGAGTTTGACGCCGGCGCGGCGGTCCGCGCCGTTAGGCGTCATGTAGGTAACTGCCGGAAATCGCGGGCAGCTGGCGCGGCGCCGCTCCGCCGCAGCCAGCGCGTTTATCGTGCCGAGACGAATGGCGATCGCGACGGCATCGGATGCGAGCCCTATGGCAGTAGATAGGAACCGGCGAACATCACTCCGCATTGTGGCGCCAGACCAGCTTTACGGAGGGCCAAACCCATCGTTACCTGTGAATTTACGGATTGGCCTGATATGTCTGCTAGCGCAGCGCATGAATCATCATGACAGCGTGAGAAGGCGGCGCGGGCGCGCATTTACCGACGATTGAACCGGGGACGGAATTTGACGATACTCATCACCGGCGCAGCTGGCTTCATCGGGATGCATGTCGCGGCTGCGCTGCTTGAACGCGGCGAGCGCGTGGTCGGAATCGACAATTTCACACCCTATTATTCGCTCGAGCTCAAGCGCGCCCGCATCGCGCATATTGAGGCGCGTTACGGCGACCTCTTCAAATTCAAAGATGTTGATTTCGGTGCTGCAGGCGCGCTCTCAACCGCGCTCACCGATGTAACGATCGATCGGATCGTTCATCTGGGTGCACAGCCGGGGGTCCGCTATTCGCTCGAAAACCCGGCGGCCTACATCCATTCAAACATTTCCGGGCACGTGAATATTCTCGAGCTGGCGCGCCACCGCGCAATTTCGCACCTCGTCTATGCCTCGTCGTCGTCGGTCTATGGCATGCGGGCCGATACGCCCTTTCGGGTCGCCGATCGCGCCGATGCGCCCATCTCGCTCTACGCCGCAACGAAACGCGCCGATGAGTTGATGAGCGAAACCTATGCGCATCTCTACCGGATCCCGCAGACCGGGCTGCGCTTCTTTACCGTTTATGGTCCCTGGGGACGCCCCGACATGGCGGTCTGGAAGTTCACCGAAGCAGTGCTGCAGGGTCGTCCGATTGATGTTTACAATCATGGCGACATGCTCCGCGATTTCACCTTCATCGATGATATCGTCAACGGCGTGGTCCTGGCACTCGATCGCCCGCCGGCAGATGATCACCGCGAGAAACCGGGCGGCTTCACCACGCCGCACCGATTGTACAACATCGGCAACAACCGCCCCGAGCAGCTGACCGACCTGATTCGCGCCATCGAGGCCGCGTGCGGTCGCAAGGCCCAAATCAACCTGCTGCCGATGCAGGATGGCGACGTCTATCAGACCTTTGCCGATATCGAAGATATTAGCCGCGACCTGGGTTTCGCACCGACGACGCCGATGGCGGTCGGGATTCCGGCGTTTGTCGATTGGTACCGTGAGGACTGGTTGAAACGCGCATAGGGCGACCGCGACCGCGACCGCGATAAGGCAACGACACTTGCGGGTTCGCGCTCCGCCCATTGCCGTAAAACCTAACCGCGCCGATGGATATGGGCGATGGCTTGGTACGAAGCCCCGGATAGAATAGGGCGATCTGTAGACGGCAAAACATCCGTGTGGAGGCATGATATCCGATGAATATCCTATTGACCGGCGGCACCGGCTATATCGGCAGCCACGTTGCGGCGGCGTTGATTTCGACGGGCCATCAGGTCGTCTGTTTCGACAACCTCGCCAACAGCGATGCCGCGGTCATCGACCGGCTCGAGGCGATCACAGGCACGGCGATCCCCTTGATGATCGGCGACATCCGTGATGGCGATGCGTTGCGCCGCGCCATGGCGGATCATGGCGTCGAAGCCGTGATCCATTTCGCAGGGCTGAAAGCCGTCGGCGAATCGGTCGCCGAGCCGATCAAATATTACGACAACAACGTCCGCGGCACCCTGTCGCTCGTCGAGGCGATGGCTGAGTGCGGGATCAAGACGCTGGTCTTTTCGTCGAGTGCGACGGTGTATGGCCAGCCGCGCTACCTGCCGCTCGATGAAAATCACCCGACCTCGGCGACCAACCCTTATGGCCGTACCAAGCTGATGATCGAGGAAATGCTGACCGACATCGCAGCATCCGATCCCGAATGGCGGATCGCGACGCTGCGCTATTTCAATCCGGTCGGCGCGCATGACAGCGGCCTGATTGGTGAGAACCCGAACGGTCTCCCCAACAATCTGATGCCTTTCATCAGCCGCGTTGCCGCCGGGCGACTGGGCGAATTGTCCGTGTTCGGCAACGACTATGACACCCCCGACGGTACCGGCGTGCGCGATTATATTCATGTCGTCGATCTGGCGGACGGACATGTTGCGGCGCTTGATACAATCGCGAAGGCTGAGCCGGCGCTATCGACCTGGAACCTCGGCACCGGGCAAGGCTATTCGGTGCTCGATATGGTCGAAGCATTCGAGCGCGTGAACAGCGTGCGCGTCCCTTACCGCATTGCACCGCGCCGCGACGGCGATGTGGCGAGCTGCTACGCGAGCCCCGAACGCGCCGCGCGCGAGCTGGGCTGGACCGCGCGCCGTGATCTCGACGCGATGTGTGCGTCGAGCTGGAGCTTTGAGCGCACGCTGGCGATGCGCAATTCGGGTTAGCTGAACCAACCAGCGGTTTGCGCCAGCACCCACAGGCCGATCAACAGGAATAGCGCTGCAGCGATCATCCGCACCTTTGCAAGATCGACGCGCTTGAGCAATTCATGGCCCAGGAAGATTGCGGGCACATTGGCGATCATCATGCCCAGCGTCGTTCCCGCGGTCACCGCGACGACGTCATGATATTGCGCGCCCAGGGCGATGGTCGCGATCTGCGTCTTGTCACCCATTTCCACGAGGAAGAAGGCGACCAGCGTCGTCAGGAAGGCCCCGAAACGCGGCTTGGGCGCTTCGTCGTCATCGAACTTGTCGGGTATCAACGTCCACGCTGCCATCGCGATAAAGGATAGGCCAATCGCATAGCGGAAAATGTCGCTATCGAGGAAGCTGGCCGCTGACGCTCCCAGCAGCGCGGCAAGCGCATGATTAGCCAGCGTCGCCACCAATATGCCCAGGATAATCGGCAGCGGCCGGTTGAACCGCGTTGCGAGCAGGATCGCGAGCAGCTGCGTCTTGTCGCCGATTTCGGCGAGCGCGACGACGGCGGTCGAGGTAAGCATGGCTTCCATAGGTAAAACTCCGGGGCCGGGCGGCGTTGCGATTCCAAACGACATCGACACCCGCCGCCCGGCCCGGACGAGGGATACGATGCCATTGGTCTCGCCCAAGCGGTTCCCCGCTTCCACCGCACCACGACCTCTCGGCCGAGTATGTTGACACGGTGGCCCGTCCGTTCGGACGGCTGGCTACTCCCCAGATGACGGGGGCGGGTTAGTCGGGTTGGCGGTCTCTGGCAAGGGTTCGGGGCGAACGCGCGGAATTTTTCCGCGCGGCTCAAGGTTCGGAGTGGGCGCTGCTCGAGCCTCGCCAGCGGCTTCCGCCGCCGTTTCGGATTCGGCGATAGCAGCGTCCATCGCATTGGCGCGCGCCTCGATCTCCTCCGCCGCTTTGTCGTAGCGCGCCTCGAAATCGGGCTCGCCCTTGCACGCCGCCAGCAGCAACAACGGCAGCAGGATCATCGCACCGCGCATCAATAGTCCTTGCGGTAGCGGATGCTGAGGTTCGATTGGCCCGCACCGCCCGCCTGGCTGAGCAGAGATAGCGCCCGGGTGAGACTGATCTCGAGCTGCGTCGCAGTGTAACCGCGAGCGTCGGTGATCACCTCCAGATAGATGTCCTTGGTGATATATTGGCCGGCGGCGAGCGCGGTACCGCGCCCGACGGTATCGTCGGGGCCAAGCACGCGCAGCCGGTCGATGCCGGTGGCGGACTGGAGCGCCCCGAGCGGGCTCAATCCGCCGCCCCGCTGCTGAGGGTATTGAGCGACGAGGCGAGTTGGACCGCCTGCAGCGGCGACAGCGATGTGATCGAATCGCCGAACAGGATGCGCGAGACGATTTCGTCCTGCGGCAGGCCAGGGACGCTGGAGAATGCAATCTGCGGATTGCTGGCGCGGCCTGACACCGCGACATTCACTGTCACCGTCTCGATCGTATCGCTCGCCAGCAGGCGAATCGCGGGGTCGTAGGCATCGCCGGTGGGGAAGGTCACGCGGCCTTCCTGCAATTCGAACGAGCGTCCGGCAAATCCCAGCGTCCCGCGCACCAGCTCGATTTCACCCGTCACGCGCGGCGCCAGGGTCGTCCCGCGCAGGACGATATCTGCCATCCATTCGGATTCGAGCCCCATGCCACTGACATAGATTTCATCCGCTGCCTTCAGCGCAATATCGAGGCGGATGAGGTCGAACAGGCTGCCGCCGACCGCCGCCAGCCCGTCGCCGCTGATCCGAGGACGCCCCGCCGCGGGTTTGCGCCTGATGCCGGTCAGCACGGGCACCTGCGCCGCCCCCTCGCGCACGATGCGGTAGCGCGTTTCGGGAAGTCGCAAGCTGCCCGACAGCAACGCCGCCTGCCCCGCAACCTTTTCCAGCGTCAGATTGCCCGTCGCGCGTGCCGCGATATTTTCGCTGCGCGCGAGGCGCGCATTGTCGAGCGTCATCGCGATGTTCATCGGATAACCGTCGGCCTGCGCCAAGCTGACATAGCCTTTGGCGTCGACCTTGCCATCGCCCGCCGTCGCGGTCAGCTGGTCGATCTCCAGCCGGTTGCCGGTAAAGCGGCCCGCCACGACCATGTTGGTCAGCCGCGTGCCATAGGTCTGGTTTTCATAGACCATGTCCTTGCCGCGCACGACACCCGCCAGGCACGGGTCGGCAACGCTACAGCTGAAATCGGCAGCGACCGCGATCGGTCCTGACACGCCCTGGTCGGCAGGTCCAAAGAAGGAATAGAGCGTATCCGCAGGACCGTTGTAACGGATCCCGCCGCCGAGCGGCGCCGCGCGTGGGCTGGCTCACCGATGCGGCGGTGGTGCGGGTAAAACCGGTGATCGACAGCCGCGCGTCGGCGCGCGGGAAGCTTTCGGAACTCGCCTGCTCAAAATCAAGGCTGCCCGTCGCCCGCCCGCCCAGCCCCATGTCGGGATAGACGGCATTGAGGATCGCCATGTTGACGCGTTCCAGCCGGCTCTGGACCATGATGCCATCGCCGAAGCGTCCGGCGACGCGCGCGCTGCTGCCGCGGCCCAGGTTGACTGTCGTCGGCAGCAGTTCATAGCCTTCGGGGCCGGGAATGATCCGCGCGGGCGAGGTGGTTCGGAAGTTGATCCCCGTTGCGCGGCCTTGCACTGATGCGCGCCACAGCTTTGGGGTCAGATCGGCGTTGGCGGCGATGCGGAACGGCACGCCGCTGGTGCCTTCGACCAGCGCCTGTGCTTTGCCGCGTCCGTCGCGGTAATCGATCTTCACCCGCCCGACAGCGATGTCATATTCGCGGATGCGCGTTTGCGCGATCTGGATGTCGGCGACAACATGCGGGGTGTCGTAAAGCGTGACGTCGGCATCGACGATCGCCGATCCGACTGCCAGTTTTGCGGGTCCGGGCAGCACGACGTCATTGGCGCGCACGTTGATCGCTGCCGCCTGATATTGGCCCGCGGCGCTCAATCGGACGAGGCCGCCCAGCCCTTGCCCCGATGCGTTGAGCTGCCCGACAAACGGCCCCGCGCTGCTTTGCACCAGCCGACCGTCAAACCCGATACCCGACAGGTCGCCGCGCGCGATGTCGATGGTCAGCGGCCCTGCCGCGGTCAGCAGCACGACATCGGCCGACAGCGGTCCATAATCGGTGTCGCCGGTTGCCGCGAGACGGTAACCGTTCGGTGCGCCGTTGATTCGTGCGACCAGATTGGCGAGGCCGATGCCGAGGCCGGGGCGTTCGGCGGTCAGCGTGGCGCGCGGGTCGCTGATCGTTCCCGCTAACTGGACGCCAAGCGGGCCATAGTCGGCCGAACTGGCGCGCGCGGTCAGTCGAACCTGCCCACTCGGCGCATAGCTCCCCTGCCCGCTGACGATCCGCAGCAGCGGTGAGGTCATCCGCAGATTGGCGAAGCGGATGATGCCGTCGGTGCCATAGCGGACGTCGCTGGTCGCGACCGCATTGCCGCCCAAGAGGTCGCGCACGCCCGAGTTGAACAATTGCGTCGAGCGGGCGCGGACCCGACCGGCGATCGCAAAGCCGCCGTTCGGCGCAGTTTCCAGATCGGCATCGGTGTCGATATCGAAGATGCCGACGCTCTCGATCCGGTAATCATTGATCCGCCCGTCGATCGCCCCGGTGTAAAAACCACGATTGAGATCGGCGATGACGATCGCCTTGGCATCTATGCGCGGCGAACGCAGGCGCAGATTATCGCTCAGGATGCGGCCATTGCTGTACGCGAGATCACCGTCAAGCCGCACTTGCACCAGCGTCCCGCCGGCGACCGCATCGAGGCCACGTATCCGCGCCGCACGGCCCGCGACCGGAATGATGACCTGATCGGTATCGACCCGCGCTTTGCCCGCTAGGGTCAACGCGTCGATAACAATATCGTTGACCGCAAGCGCGTTCGCATTGGCCTGGTAGGCGACGGTCGGCCGGTCGAACGCCCCGTCCAGCGTCGCCGTCGCCCGCACGCCATCGGCGCGAACCGATGGCGCAATGGCACTCGGGCGAAGCAGAACGAACGCCAGTTGCAAGGCTTCGTAACGGCTATCGCCCAGATCAAGCCCGCCGCTCACCCCCAAACGGAAGGCATCGGAAGTGAAGCGACCGTCTAGGTCGACGTTCCGCTCATCCAGTCGCGCCGTCAGATCGACCGCGGTTTGCGGCGCGAGCAGCGCGGCCGTCGCACCGGTGAACAGCCGCGCCGCCTGCGCGCTCCCTTTCACGGCGAACGTGCCGTTCCGGCCCGTCAGAGCCAGCCGTGCGAGCGGTGCAGTACCGAGATCGGCACTGAGATTGCCATTCCAGACTTTCCAGTCGCCGCGCCCCGCCAGCTTCGCGGTCAATGGCTCTTTGAAACCCGCCCATCGCTGCGATCACGCCGCCCTGCGGCGCTGTCACGTTCATGGTAACGTCGAACCGGTTCGCCTCGGGTACCGCGTCGAGCAGCAGCGCCAGTGTATCGCCCTTGGCATTCGCGCCGATCGTGGCAGCGTTGGCAGTGATCTGCGCGCGGCGGTTGGCGATCGCGATCTTTCCCGCCAGCCGCGCTTCCTGCCGCTCGCCAGCAACCGCCGGCTCAAAGATGAAGCGATCGACGCGCAGCGCGCCGACGTCGATATCGAGATCGGGCAGCAGCGGCTCGCCGGTGTCGGGGACGACCTTGAACGCCGGCATCTTGCGCATCGTCATCGTCGCGGCGGTAGCCGACCGGACATCCACATGGTTGGCGAAATAGCGGATCGGCCGCCAATCGACCCTGACCTCGGGCGATTCGAGAAAAACACCGGTGGGATCGGAGAGCGTGAAGTTGCGGATGACCATGCGGCCATAGAGCGACCCATCGAGTCGCCCGATCCCGATCTTCATCCCATTTTCGAATTCATATTTCTCGACCTGGGTGACCACGAAGCGGCGCCCGGCGTCGCTGTTGAGCCCGATCAGGAATAGCGCGAACAGCAGGATCAGTCCGAGCAGCGACAACCCGATCCAGCGCAAAACCGTCATTGGCCAGTTGCGCGGTTTCACCTTTATCGCCGTTTCGGCGACCGCGGGGGTAGCCCCGGGCATCAGAAAGCCTGCCCGATCGACACATAGACACTAACCAGCGCCTCACCCGGCTTGCGGCCGATCGGCGTCGCGACATCAAGCCGCATCGGGCCGAAATTCGTATAATAGCGCGCGCCAATACCTGCGCCAAAGCGCAGGTCGGAGAAGGTCGGTGTCGAGCCGCGATACACCTGCCCCGCATCGACAAATCCGACGACGCCGAAATTGCCAAAGCGATAGCGCCCCTCGAATGCGGCTTCGGCCACGCTGCGACCGCCGATTGGATCAAGATTGGGGTCTTTGGGGCCAAGTTCCTGATAGCCGAAACCGCGCACCGACCCTCCGCCACCGGCATAGAAACGCCGCGATGGCGCCAGCCGTTCGCGCGCCGCGCCGAGGATCGATCCGGCGCGCACCCGCGCCGCCAGCACGATATTGTCGGCGACCGGATAATAGCCGCTGACGTCGAGCCGCGTTCGCGCATAGGGTGAGAATCGGCCGGCGAGCGACCCTTCAGGCTGGATCAGCGCAGTAACACGAAAACCCTTGGTCGGATCGAGCAGGCTGTCCGTCCGGTCCATACCGATCTGACCTGCGACCCCAAAAATGGTATAGAAATCGCGGTTCCGTTCGGCGCGCACGAAATCATAATCATCCTCGCTGGTCGCGATCAGTTCGGCGCCAAAGGCGTAAGTGAATTTCTTTTGCCAGATCGGGGTCGAATCATAGCTGACGCGCGCCGCAATCCGCCCCGTGATCGCGTTGAACGCGTTGTAATCGCTCCGCGTCGTCTCGGCGACGAGTTCAAAGGTGCGATCACGGCGTCCGGCGTTCGACCGGCGCAACGTCGCTCCAAACCCTTGTTCCTGTGTTCCCAGCACGCCGCGAAAGATCAGCGCGCCTTCGGGGGGCAACAGGTTGCGATGCGTCCAGCTGCCTTCCAGCCTGATCCCCTCGCCGGTGCCATAACCGGCACTGGCGGCAAGCGTGCGCGGCGGCCCCGCCTGCTGCGTCACCAGCATCGTCACATATTCAGTGTCGTCGCCCGCGCTTTCGCCGGTCGGCTGCGGCTCGGCCGCGACGGTGGCGAACAATCCGGTCGCGACCAGCGCCTGACGCAAATCGTCGACTTTTCGGCTGTCATAAAGTTCGCCGCGCTTGAAGCGCGCCAGCACTTCGACATGCTCGGCGTCAAACGCCAGATTGCCGGTGGTCTCGATGCCCCCGAACCGCGATCTTTTGCCGATCTCGACGGGCAGCGTGTACACGCCGTCACCAGTCGCCCCATCGAGCAAAATGTCGCGCTGCCCCACCTCCGCAAAGGGATATCCCTCTTCCGGCAATTTGAGCGCAATGGCTGCCTCGGCGCCCTGGACGCGCTGCGCGACGATCGGTTCACCGACGCTGAGCGGAAAATTGTCGGCGATCAGGTGCGGCGGCACGGTGGGATCGGCCTTAAGAATGATCTCGGCCAGCTTGTATTGCGTCCCCGGCTTCACATCGATGACCGCCGTGATGGGGCGGCGCTGGCGCGGCTGCCCCTCCTGGCCTTCGTCGCGTTCGCCGCGATCAATCCGCGTGTCGACCACCGCGTCATAATAGCCTTCGGACGCCAGGATGCGCTGCATCAACTCGCCGTCGGCGGTCAGACGGGCGCGCACCATCGCGGCATTGTCGGCTTTACCGTCGCCGTCATAGAGCGCGGACAAGTCGCCGAACAGGTCGGCGAGATCAACATCGGTGCTGTCGTCAGCGGGAACGAGCCCGTTGACCTGTACCGAATAGGCAACGCTGACATTCTCGCGGTCGTCTTCAGCCTCGGCAAATTCGACCGGTTCTACATCGAAATTTTCGAGCGGTGGCAGCGGCGCCGCGAGCTCGATGTCGGTGATTGGTGCATCACCGATGACTTCGGCCGCATCGCCATCGGCGAGCGCGGGGATCGGCACTCCGTCCACCGCGGGTGCTGCAGCACCCGCAATGCTATCGCCGGCCTTCGAAGCTTCGGCCGACTGGCGCTTTTCAAAATCGGCGATCGATTCAAGCGGCCGGTTGAGCTCGGGATCATCCTCCGCGAATATCTGCGGGATCGCCTTCTCGAACTCCTCATCGCTGATGATCGGCGCGACCTCGGGAAACTGAATATCGGGCGGCGGCGGCGTCGGAGCCGCAATCGAAGTATCGGATGCCGGTTCGACCGTCGGCACAACCTGCGGCGGCGCAACCGACTGACCGATGGCAGCAGTCGTCCAGGCCAGACAACAAGCCGACGCCGATGCGATCAGCAAAGGCCGCGTCCGCTCCAGTCGCATCAGGTGATAATCACGGGAAGTTTCAGGGTTTTGCATCTGTCAGCCGTCGATACGGCATCTCTGGCTGGCACACAGCGGCGGCGCAACCCGTTTCTATGCTGCCAAAGTCCCGAATCCGGCTCATTTCGTCGCAAATATCCCGTCAGCCGTTTCGGCTGCACGCGATCAACGAGCCTATGGTGATCGGGTTCCGTGCCTCAGCTATCGACGCCGAACAGATCGCGGCTGTAAACCTTGCCTTCGACGTCCGCCAGTTCGTCGGTGACGCGATTGGCGATGATCACGTCGGCCTCGGCCTTGAACGCGGCAAGATCGCGCACCACGCGTGAGTTGAACAGCCGCTCATCGTCGATCAGCGGTTCATAGACGATCACCTCAACCCCCTTGGCCTTGATCCGCTTCATTACGCCCAGGATGCTGCTGGCACGGAAATTGTCCGATCCCGCCTTCATCGCCAGACGGTGGATGCCGACCACGCGCGGACGCCGCTTCAGCACCTCGGACGCGACGAAATCCTTGCGCGTCGTGTTCGACGACACGATCGCCTGAATCAAATTCTGCGGCACTTCGCTGTAATTGGCCAGCATCTGCTTGGTGTCCTTGGGCAGGCAATAGCCGCCATAGCCAAAGGACGGGTTGTTATAGAAACTGCCGATCCGCGGGTCGAGGCATACGCCCTCGATGATCTGGCGCGAATCGGCGCCATGCATCGCGGCGTAGGTATCGAGCTCGTTGAAGAACGCGACGCGCATCGCAAGAAAGGTGTTGGCGAACAGCTTGATCGCCTCCGCCTCGGTATTGCCCGTGTGCAATACGGCCGTCTCGGGTTTCAGCGATGCTCCGAGCAACAACTGCGCAAAGTGCGCCGCGCGCGGGTGCGTGTTGCCGACAATGATCCGAGACGGATGGAGATTGTCGAACAGCGCGCGCCCTTCGCGGAGGAATTCGGGAGAAAAGACGATCGCGTCGGTGTCGTGTTTGGCGCGCATCCGGTCGGTGAAGCCGACCGGTACCGTCGATTTGACCACGATCACCGCATTTGGCGCCATCGTCAACGCATCGCCAATCACGGATTCGACCGAGCCGGTGTTGAAATAATTGGTGTCGGGATCATAATCGGTCGGCGTCGCGACGACGACAAAATCGGCGCCCTCATAGGCAGCTTGCTTGTCGATGGTTGCCGTCAGATCGAGTTTGCGGTTCGCCAGATACTCCTCGATTTCCGGATCAGCAATCGGGGAACGGCGCGCATTGATCTCATCCACTTTATGGCTGTCGATATCGAGCGCCACGACTCGATTATGCTGTGCCAGCAACACCGCGTTCGAGATACCGACGTAGCCGGTGCCGACGATTGTGATTTTGACCGGATCGTTCGGCACTGTGTCTATTCTCCTGTGATGGTTGCCGCCCCCTAACAGCCGGTGCGAGATCGCTCAACCGCGACGCTGTCTGAGCTGCGACGACAAAGTGGCGATCAGGTACCGCAAAAGGTTTTGTAAGGGTCGGCGTCAATTGGCGCCGGCTGCGCGAAAGCAGCCCATTCGGGTCGCACGGCATAAGGGTTTTGAACAACCTCCAACAGGGCATGCCACGGGGCCATATCGCCGGCCTCCGCCGCCTCCAGCGCGCGTTCGACCTGGTGGTTACGCGGGATATTAAGCGGATTCACCGCGTCCATCGCGTCAGCGCGCTCCAGCGGCGCAATCGCTTCGCGTTCGAGTTGCGCCCACCAGTCGGCAATCCACGGCGCCATCGCCTCGGCATCGGGCAACAGCGCTTGCAACATATCGCCGTCGCCGCGCAGCAACTGCGCCAGCGCACGAAAGAAGGACGTAAAATCGACCGAATGCTGCTCGAGCTCGCCGAACAGCGCATCGATCAGCTGTTCATCGGCGTTGTCCGGCCGCCCCAACCCCAGTTTGGTGCGCATCTCGCCAAGCCATATCGCGCGGAACCGGGCCGGTATCGCATCCACCAACGCTTTGGCCGCATCGACGTCCGCAGGATCGACGGCATGTATCGCCGGCAGCATCGCCTCGGCAAACCGCGCCATATTCCAGTGCGTGATTTGCGGCTGGCGCCCATAGGCGTAGCGCCCGTTCGTATCGATCGAACTGAACACCGTGTACACGGCAAAACGATCCATGAAGGCGCAAGGACCGTAATCGAGCGTCTCACCGCAGATCGCGACATTGTCAGTGTTCATCACGCCATGAATAAAACCGACGCCCATCCAGCGCGCGACGAGTTCGCATTGCAGGCCAATCACGCGATCGAGCAGCGCAAGGTGAGGGTTGGCGGCCTCCGCCAGCTCAGGAAAGTGACGGCGTATAGTGTAATCGGACAGCTGGATGACATGGTCAGCGCCGAAATGCGCCGCAAAAAATTGAAAAGTCCCAACACGAATATGACTGCTCGCAACGCGCGTCAGCACGGCGCCAGGATGCGACCGCTCGCGCTGAACTCGATCGCCGGTCGCGACGGCCGCGAGTGACCGCGTTGTCGGCACCCCATCGCGGCCATGGCCTCCGGACACGAGAAATTCGCGCAGCACCGGGCCAATGGCGGCCTTGCCGTCGCCATTGCGCGAGAAGGCGGTCGGGCCGGATCCCTTGAACTGAATATCGAACCGCGCAGCCATCGGGAGTTACGATCTCGCCGAGAAGCAGCGCGCCGTCGCCGAGTTGCGGCGAAAAATGTCCAAATTGATGGCCGGCGTAAGCAAAGGCCAGGGGATTCGCACCTTCGGGGTCTCCTCGCCCGAAAAGATGCGCGCAAGCTGGTCGTCGCTTGTTCCTGCGGCTGCGATCCCCAGCCGATCCGCCAACGCATGATTGAAGATCAGGGGTTGGGGGCGGAAGGCTTGGCCGCATCAGCGGGCGAAAAACCCGTCCATGGAATCGTGGAAGCTATTTTCGAACGCAAAATTCATAACAACCTATGTCGAGTGTTGACGTCGTGAATGCAAGCGGCCGGACCGCATCGCATATTTCTTCGCTCCAAGGCACGGGTCGCAGTTCGACACAGGATCAGGGCCGGCGCCATTCTTCGACATATCGTTCGGCGATGCGCCGGTAATTATGGTGCTTCTCGACAAATGCGCGCGCCTCGTCTCCCATCTCAGACAGTCGGTGCTGCGCTTCCCATACCGCCTCGATCTGCGATACGATGCTGGCTGCGTCGGGGGTTATATTGAGCACAGGAGTCCGCTCGCCATCATAGATGGACAGTGATTCCGGCTCAGCGCCGCCGAGCACGACCTTACCCATCGCCATTGCGAACAAGGCGTTCATTCCGCAGGAATAACCATTGGTCTGATCGACGACGACATTCACTCGCGTCATCATCTTGAGATACTCGGCAATCGGAAGATTGCTGAGGTGCATGCATTCAAAGCGGTCAGGACGCTTTTCCTCAAGTATCCGGAACGCCTCGAGTACATGCCGCGTGCCTTTGAACCCCAGGCGTCCCGCGCCGTGCATCACGACCAGTTTGCCGTCCACACGGTTCGGCAATTGCGCGATCTTTTCGACATTGACCGGCAGCGGAATGGTCGGACGGACGTTTGAACGCCCGGCATATCCGAGCTCATATTCGTGCATCACGGGAATATAGCCATCGACGAAATCGGCGATTTCTTCATTCCATGCGAGTTCATCGGGCATCGAAAGCGGGTGCTCCGTCAGCCCGAGATCGATGGTGGTCGCGTCATCGATGGGATTGTAGCGCATCGCACGGATGCCCTTCTGGACGAAAAGGGCATCGTCCCCGCATCCCGAAAGAAACATCCGCGGCGAAGACCGCCGAAGACGACGCAGCAACCGCGCATTCAGTCCCCATCCGACCGGGAAAATATTTGGATTGATGACCTGTAGGACGTCGGCGTCGGGCGCCGTGGCCGCAAAATGCAATGCCTTTGCGATGCGCGCTAGTGTGCCCGCGCCGCCGCTCCACGCGGTGCCGATATTCCAGTCGACCGGAATCGCCTTCGTCCCATCGCCGGTTCCCACCACCGTCGCATCATGGCCGAGCACATACAGGCCATCGCGCAACGTCGTGTGCGAAACCGCTAAACTCCTAAAAGCGTTATTTTCATGTTCGGCTTGTCGTTTCAGAAAGATATGCAGTATGAACGAAAGGGGCGACGATATAGAGCAGATAATTGATCGCATTAGGCGATCTGCGCGCCCTCAAGGCCGAAATAGATAGGGGTGAGCAGGCGCACTAGGACATACCAGCTAAGCCGAAAGATCTCGGTCGCGATAAACGGCTTCATCATGCCCGAGCGATGAGGATATAGAGGGGTACCGTCACGACCATCAGGTAAAGCGCACTGATCCGTGTCAAAGCGTCCCAATAGCCCGCACTCGCCAGACCAAAATCGTCGATCAGATGATCGCGGATAAACAACTGCGTCAGCGGCACCATGATGGCCGACGTCAACGCCATTTGCGGTAAATTTGAGCAGTTCGCGCAGCGCGTCGCGATCGATCGCTCCGACCAGCATCGATGGCCTGAACCACGGCTGGCGCAGGCAAGCGACGGCGGTGACCAGAAATACGATGGCCTGATTAAGCGACAGCGCGGTCAGCGCGCCTTCAAGACCGAAGGCGACCGTCAGCGCACCCGTCATCCCCAAGCCAATCAGGCTGCCAGCGATCGTGATCATGACGAACAGCTTGATCGCCTTCTTGCCGTTCAAGATGGCCAGCAACAGACCGTTAAGCGCAATGAAAACCAGGCTGACGCCCAGCCAGATCAGCACCGACGCGAGGTTTTCGTCGCCCAGAAGCCTCTCGGCCAGAGACCGGCTGAACAGCGCGAGACCTAGGCCGACGATGGTCGACCCGACGATCGTGATCGTCCCCGCGGTACGCCAAAGGAGGACCTGCCGGTCGGGGTCGTCGAAATGCTCGGCGGTGGCCTTGGTGACGCCTGTATTCGTCGCGCCATTGGCAAGGTCGTGAGCATCGTGACGAGATGCAAACTGGCCGATGATCGCATAACCGGACGGCCCGACGTATATCGCCAGTATCTTGTTGAGGACGATCGAACTCAGGATGCGAATTGCCACCGCTATTGC
Source organism: Sphingopyxis sp. (assembly GCF_016704835.1). Taxonomy (GTDB): domain Bacteria; phylum Pseudomonadota; class Alphaproteobacteria; order Sphingomonadales; family Sphingomonadaceae; genus Sphingopyxis. The sequence continues at coordinate 201,084 of NZ_JADIZJ010000021.1, forward strand.
ATTGAGAAAACCCGTTTTGACCAGCGTCACGTCGTGGCTCTGAAGAAGTCCGAGATTGCGGCCACAACCCTCTCCGCCTCTTCATCGGTCATCGTCGGACCGATGGGAAGGCTCAGGACTTCGCGGTGGATCGCTTCGGCAATCGGGAAAACCCCTCGCCATAGCCAAGGGCCGCGTAAGCTTTTTGCCGATGCGGCGGGATGGGATAGTGGATCAGCGTTCCGATGCCGCGCTCCTGCAGGAACGCCTGCAACTGGACGCGCCGCTCTGTCCGCACGACATGAACGTGCCAGACCGGCGCTGCCTGCTGCGGCACGAAAGGCAAAGTCAGGCCGACAAGACCCGAAAGCCCTTCGCCATATCGCCGTGCGATCTCGGTGCGCCGAGCGTTGTCCCGGTCGAGGACCGGCAGCTTCACTGACAGGAACGCCGCCTGCAATTCGTCCAGTCGGCTGTTATAGCCGACAAATTCATTCTCATATTTGCGCCGCGATCCATAGTTGCGGAGCATCGCGATCGTCTCTGCCAAGGCGGAATCATTGGTGGTGATCGCGCCACCGTCACCCAGCGCGCCCAGATTCTTGCCGGGATAGAAGCTGTAAGCCACGGCGTCGCTCGATGCGCCGGCGCTCCTGCTGTTCCAGCGCGCGCCGTGCGACTGCGCGGCGTCTTCGAGCAATTTGAGTCCGTGCTTGCGCGCGACCGCCGCGAGCGCGTCCATGTCGGCCATCTGGCCATAAAGATGCACCGCGATGATCGCCTTGGTGTGCGGCGTGATCGCCGCTTCGATCCGCGCTGCATCGAGGTTATGCATCGCCTCGACCGGTTCGATGGGAACCGGCGTCGCGCCGGTGTAAGTCACGGCAAGCCAGGTCGCGATATAGGTGTTGGACGGCACGATGACTTCATCGCCGGGGCCAATTCCCCACGCCATTAGCGCCAGATGCAGCGCGTCGAGGCCGTTGCCGACCCCGACGCAGTGATCGCTCTCGCAATAGGTCGCGAAATTCGCCTCGAACTGGGAAACTTCCTTGCCGAGGATCAGCCATCCGCTGTCAAGCACACGCCGCAACGCGTCCTGAAAACGGTCGGCGTCGCGCAGATTGATCGCTTTGAGATCGAGGAACGGGACTGCTGTCATTCGGACGCGCTTCTGATCTGCCGCGCCGGCATACCGGCCACGAGCGCGCCTTCCTCGACATTCTTGGTTGCTACAGCGCCGGCGGCAACCGTCGCCTTCTTTCCAATCACCACGCCGGGAAGAATGGTGGCGCCGACGCCGATCACCGCGCCATCCTCGATGATCGGGCCGCGGACATGATCGCCATATCCAGCCCGAACCAGATTGTCATTTGCCGTGCCGACCAGAACGCTGATGAAAACGTCGTTACCGATGATGGCGTTTCCCGTGATGTGGGTGTTGTCCATGATCTTCGTACGGTCGCCGACCACCGTGTTATAGTTGATTGTGACGAAACGGCTGATGATGCATTCGCGTCCGATCCGGCACTTCTCACGTATCGAAGCGCCATCGCCGATCAATGTACTCGGGCCGATGTTCGTATCATAGTAAAGCGTGCTGCCCGGCCCCACCGAGCAGTCGTTCCCAATGACGAGTCGACGCTCGAACTCGGGCTGGCGCGCAATCGCGCCCGCGCCCTTTGGCTCCTTGCCAATATAGGCCGAGGGAAAAACCTCAACGCGCTCGCCCAGAATGCATCCGTCTTCGATGACGACGTGCGGATGGATAACGCAGCCGCTCCCAATTTCAGCTTTGCCGATGACGGCATAGGCGCCGATTTTCGCATCCGGCGACACATTCGCTCCGTCGGCTACAATGGCTGTGGGGTGGATCGACATTAGCTCGTCCTTTCCCTTGAATTCCGACATATCGCGGATGTAGTCCGCTTCGTCATATTCGGCGCTGGCAAACATCAGCAGGACGCAATCGGGCGAAAAATCCTGCATCTCATGCCATATCGTCGGCCCGACATAGAGCCCCTTTGTCGGGTCTTCGCAGCGCAGTTCTTCGCGCGTCGTCCCATCGTCGAGAATGATACTGCACGATCCGGCAACACACACCGCGACCTGTTCCAGCGCCTTGTGCGCGTGAAATCCGCGCGGTTCGTCGACCTTCAAGTCGCGCATGAAATAGACGCGCCGGATGTCGAACGGAATCTGCCGCCCTGCCTCGGCTACAACCAGCAAGCCGCGCGGATCGGACACGGCTTTCAAATCGATCCATTTTGCTAGCGTCACTGCGCCATCTCCGCGGTTGCGATCAGATATTGGCCATACCCGGTTTTCGCGATCCGCTGCCCCGCTTCGGCAACCTGCGCGGGAGAAAGCCATCCGTTGTGGAGCGCGATCTCTTCAAGACAGGCGATCTTAAATCCCTGACGGCTCTCGACGGTTTCGACAAAATGTGCCGCCTCCAACAGCGATTCATGCGTGCCTGTGTCGAGCCACGCAAAGCCGCGCCCGAGCGTCTCTACGTCCAGTGCGCCGCGCTGGAGATAGGCGTCGATCACGCTCGTGATTTCCACCTCTCCGCGGGGCGACGGCTTCACGCTCTTCGCGATTTCGCAGACGCCGGAATCAAAGAAGTAAAGGCCGGTGACCGCATAGTTCGACGCGGGCTTGGCTGGTTTTTCCTCGATCGATGTCGGTCGTCCATTTTCATCGAAGGCGACGACGCCAAAGCTTTCAGGGTTTTTGACCCGATAGGCAAAAATCGTCGCCCCTTCGGTCCGCGCCGCCGACCGCTGCAGCATCGGCGTAAAGCCCTGTCCATAGAAGATATTGTCGCCGAGAACGAGCGCTGCGGCATTTCCGTCGAGAAACTCCTCCCCGATGATGAAGGCCTGCGCCAGCCCGTCAGGACGTTCCTGCACCGCATAGGTCAATTCGATGCCGAACTGGCTGCCATCGCCGAGCAGCCGCACGAAATTGGCCTGATCCTCCGGCGTCGTGATCAGCAATATCTCACGGATTCCCGCGAGCATCAGCACCGACAGCGGATAATAGATCATCGGCTTGTCATAGATCGGCAGCAGCTGTTTCGACACCCCCTGCGTGATCGGATAGAGACGCGTGCCGGACCCCCCGGCCAGGATAATGCCCTTCATCATTTCGCGCCGACTGCCAGCCCAAGGCGTTCCAGCTTGTAGGTGCCGTTCAATATGTCTTCCCACCATTGCCGGTTATCGAGGAACCATCCGACCGTCTTGCCGAGACCCGATTGGAGCGAGTCACGAGGCGCCCAGCCAAGTTCGCGCTCGATCTTGGCAATATCGACGGCGTATCGGCGATCGTGCCCGGGGCGGTCGGTAACAAAGGTAATGAGATCGGCATAGTTCGCGACGCCCGTCGGCTTCTGCGGCGCCTGCACTTCCAGTTCGGCGCAGATCGCACGGACCAGGTCGATATTCCGACACTCGCTTTTGCCACCGATCATATAGGTTTCGCCGACGCGCCCGCGCATCACGACGTTGATCAGCGCGCGGGCATGATCCTCGACATAAAGCCAGTCGCGGATGTTGCTGCCGTCGCCATAAACGGGCAGCGGCTTGCCCGAAATCGCATTGATGATCATCAGCGGCACAAGCTTTCCGGGAAATGCCGTGGCCCGTAATTGTTCGAGCAATTGGTGATCAGGACGGGGAAAGCCATAAGTCCGATACCAGGCGCGTACGAGATGGTCCGAACTCGCCTTGCTCGCCGAATCAGGCGAACTCGGCGCATATCGCGTCTCTTCGGTAAAGGCCGGCTCGTCGGCATCGAGATCGCCGAACACCTCGTCGGTCGAGATGTGCAGGAAGCGAAAGCCCTGCCGTTTTTCCTCATCAAGTCCCGACCAATAGCGGTGCGCACAATCGAGCAGTACCGACGTGCCGACGATATTCGTCTGCACAAAGGCGGCCGGACCGTCGATCGAACGGTCGACATGCGATTCCGCCGCCAGATGCATGACCGCATCGGGCGTATGCCGCTCGAAAATATCCACCATCGCCGCTGCATCGCCGATATCGGCTTGCTCGAACGCGTAATTCGGCAGATGGGCGACGGCATCCAGCGAGCGCAAGTTCGCCGCATAGGTCAGCTTGTCGACATTGACGACCGACACCCCGGCGCGCGCGATCAAATCCAGGACGACGGCGGACCCGATAAATCCGGCGCCGCCGGTCACCAACAGCTTCATGCGTCTCTTTCTTCCGGTTAAGCAGCGTCGAAAATCAACGGTGCGACGGCCAATTGGGCCGGAACAGACTTGGGGCCGCCCATATCAATGCGTCCCGTCCTTTGCCAGCTTTTTACCCAAGTCATTGGCACGGAGCCGGCCGATGGCCCCGTCGACTTAACCCGCCGTGGCCAGTCCCAGAACCTCCACGACGACCTCTGCGGTTCGCGACATCTGTTCATCGGTCAGGGTGGGATGCACCAGCCACATCAGGCTGGTTTCCCCAGGACGCGCGCCACTGGCAAACGCTGCGCCGGACGCGCGTCGGTGTCGTCAAAAGCCTTTTCCAGATAGACCTCTGAACAGCTGCCCTGATAGCAAGGCACCCCGCGCACGTTGGTTTCGCTGACGATCCGGTCGCGATCCCACCCATCCTTCAGATTTTCGGGCCGGACATAGGCATAGAATTTATACTGCGCGTGGACGCTGTCCGTATCGCCCAGTTCGGGAACGCGAACCACGCCCTGCTCGCTGGCGAAAGGCGCAAGCGCTTCACGGATCACCGCTGCGTTCTGCGTCCGTGCCTGCGTCCAGTCGGGCATGCGCGCAAGCTGGATCCGGCCGATCGCCGCCTGCATTTCCAGCATCCGCCAGTTGGTTCCGATACTCTCGTGCACCCAGCGAAACCCGGGCGGATGCTCGCGCTCATAAACGGCTTCCCAGCTCTTGCCGTGATCCTTGTATGACCACATGCGCGACCAAAGCGCGGCGTCGTCGGTGGTGACCATGCCCCCTCGCCGCCCGTCGTCATGCTCTTGTCCTGACAGAAGGACCATGCACCAACATGGCCGATCGATCCGACGCTGCGCCCCTTGTACCGCGCACCATGCGCCTGGGCGCAATCCTCGATGACCTTGATGCCCTGCTCGTTCGCGAGCGCCATGATCGGGCTCATATCGGCCGGCCATCCGGCCAGATGAACCACGATAATCCCTTTGGTGCGTTCACTGACGTGCGGCGCGATGGTCGCTGCCGAGAGATTTCCGCTATCAGGCTCGACATCAGCAAATACCGGCGACGCGCCAGCATTATAGACGCAGCTGACCGATGCCAGGAATGTTCGCGGGGTGACGATCACTTCGTCGTCGGCGCTGCCACCATAGGCCGCGCCGATACCAAGGCCTTGCAGTGCCAGGTCGAGCGCGACGGTCCCGTTGGCGACGGCAATGGCGCGCGCGGTTCCGCTCCATTCGGCGAACTCCCTTTCAAATATGCGGCATTCCTGCCCAGTCCAGTAATTGACCTTGTTTGACCGCAGCACGGCCGCGACGGCGGCGACCTCTTCTTCGGAGAACGAGGGCCAAGGCGCAAAATCGGTGTTGAGCATGGGGGAAGTGCAATCCGAAATAATCGAAAGAGCCCTGCCCATCGCCTTTGCAACCGTCGCCGTCAACCTTTCTGCGATGTGACAGACCGAAAGCCAACCGCCCGCCCCGGTAGCCCGGGCCTCCGTCTCCGAGATGGTCGAATAGCAACATCACGATGGTTCCGTGGCGCTTCGGCAACAAAGCTACCCGTTAGGAGCCTCCGTCAGTGCGGGTGAACGCTAAGGACCAAAGTCCTGCTTCTTGTCCAGGGGCCTGGCAGGATTGCCGGCGACAGTTGCCCCTGCGGGTACATTCTTAGTCACGACCGCGCCCATTCCAACAGTCGCACCCGCACCGATGCTGAGGCCCTGCCTGATCACCGCGCCCGCCCCGATATAAGCATGATCACCGATCGATACATTGCCGTTGCAATGAACTCCGGGTGCGAATGTGACATAATCGCCGATTACGCAATCATGCTCGACATAGGAATAGAGGTTCGCATGGAAACAGCGGCCGATCCGAATGTTTGACGTCACGGCTACGAATGGCGAAAGCAGCGCGCCCGCGCCGATCTCCACATCATCCATAATGACCACATTCGGCGCACGCGTGCCGATCACCTCGACGCCCGCGGCGGCGCAGCGCCAGTCGAGTGTTTCGCGAACCTTCGAATTTGCAATGGCGATAGCCACATGGCGTGAACAGGCCTCGTCGCGGATGAAGTCGTCGAACACCAAAACTGCATGGCCGTTGATATGGTCGCTTGGGGGCGCATCATCGACGAAGACCAGCCGCGCGTCTTCCCCAGCAAGTTCGGCCCGAAGCAACGGCATGATTCCGCGGCCGCACCCGCTGGCGCCATATACTCCGAACAGCCGGGTCATCGCTTGCCCGTCCCTTCAAATTTCGGCATCGTTACCTCGCCATCGGCGTTGATACCGTCGCGTTTCAGCACCTTTGCCAAAGTCATCCAGAGAATTTTCATGTCGATCGACATTGATCGATTGTCGACATACCAAACATCAAGTGCGAATTTCTGTTCCCAGCTTAACGCATTGCGGCCATTGACCTGTGCCCAACCGGTAACGCCGGGGCGCACCTGATGACGCCGCATCTGCTCCGCATCATAGAGCGGAAGATACTCCATCAAAAGGGGCCTGGGCCCGACAAGGCTCATCTCGCCCTTCAGCACATTCCACAACTCTGGGAGTTCGTCGAGACTCGACGAACGCAGCATGCGGCCCACATCGGTCATCCTCTCCGCGTCCGATAGCGGCTGGCCGTCGCTTCCGACCGCTTCGCGCATCGTGCGGAACTTCAGCATCTCGAACGTCTCGCCGCGATACCCTGGCCGCATCTGCCGAAAGAAGACGGGCGAGCCGATCCGTATCCGCACAAGCAGCCCGATCAGGAGAATGACCGGCCACAGAAGGAAGAGAAGCAATCCCGCCGCTGCAAGATCGAAACCGCGTTTCATTACCAACCATCCCCAATGCCAACATGTTCACCCGCGACCATCTTGTGCCTGACGATACCAGCCTCAACCCGCTGAGTTCGCTGATGCACCGGCACGATATTCGGGGACCAGTTCGCGAACGATCGCGATTGCGGCCGCCGCGTCGCCCTTGCGGAGCATGCGGTCCAGCCGCTCTAGCAGCGCGGAGAGTTCAGCCCAAGGCTTGACCGCGTCGCGCGCCTGCATGATCCGGGCATGCGCAGTCGGTGCGGGATCGTCCCCCACCAGCAATTCCTCGTACAGTTTTTCGCCCGGACGCAAACCGACCTCGACCACCTCGATATCGCCGTGGGGATTGCCATCGTCGCGAACCGTCAGCCCGGTGAGCCGGATCATCGTTTCCGCCAGATCGGTGATTTGGACCGGCTGCCCCATGTCGAGCACGAAAACCTCGCCGCCGCGTGCCATGCTCCCCGCCTGGATGACGAGCTGGGATGCCTCGGGGATGGTCATGAAATAACGCGTGACCTCGCGATGGGTGACCGTGACCGGCCCGCCCGCGGCGATCTGCTCCTTGAACAAGGGGACGACCGACCCGCTGGAGCCCAGGACGTTACCGAAGCGAACCATCGCCAAAAGCGACCGTTGCTGTTCGACCGCGCGGGCCTGCAATATCAGCTCGCAGATCCGCTTCGAAGCGCCCATGATATTGGTTGGCCGCACCGCCTTGTCGGTGCTCACCAGGATGAAACGCTCGACACTCGCCGCTTCGGCGGCGAGGGTGCAGTACAGCGTGCAGAAGATGTTGTTGCGCAGACCGGCTATCGGGTTGTTCTCGACAAGTGGCACATGCTTGTACGCCGCCGCGTGATAGATGCTTTCGGGCCGATACCGGTCAAGGGTACGAACGACCGCGTCCCGATCGGACATGTCGGCCAGTTCGGCGACGATATCGACCGCAATCCCTTCGCTTCGCGCGAGCTCGCGCAGTTCTGCGTCAATTGCGTAGAGCGAAAATTCGGACCGTTCCACAAGGATCAGGCGCTTGGCACCGGCACGAAGGATCTGGCGACACAATTCGCTTCCGATCGAGCCGCCGGCACCGGTAACGAGGACGGTCTTGTTCGCGATCGAGCGGTGCATCAATTGATCGTCGGGGGCGACCGGATCGCGACCGAGCAGATCCTCGACCTGCACGTCCCTGAGGTCGCTCGTCGATACATGGCCCTGGATGATCTGCCCGATGCCGGGGAGCATCCGGACCCGGATATTGCGCCCCTGCAGCGCGGTCACGATCTCGCGCCGGCGCGCGCGGCTCGCACTGGGGATCGCCAGCAAGACCTCGTCGATCTCCTGATCCTCGATCACGCGGCCGAGCTTGGCGGAGTGCCATACCGGCAGTCCGTCGACGCGCTGGCCGTCGAGACGCTCATCGTCATCGACGAAGCCCACGAGCCGGAGATGCGGTTCATGGCGAAGCGAGGATGCAAGTTGCTGCCCCGCGCCGCCCGCACCATAGATTGTCAGCCGTCGCCGCTGCGACAGATGGACATTGGCCTGGCTCACCAGTTCGAAGACGACGTAACGCATTCCCAGGCGGCTGAACAACAAAAGCAGGAAGAAAATGATCGGTTGCAGAACCGCCAAGGTCCGCGGGACGCCGGGGATCTGCACAAAAGCGAAAATGATGACGAGAGGAATGGTCAGCCCGGCGCACGCATAGAATAGGCCAGCCATCGACCTTCCGCCCGAATAGCGAACAAGGTTCCGATAGACCTGGAACTGCCACGCCAGCGGAATCCAGAACAGAAGAGCGATCAATCCCATCGCGACGATCGGCCCCGGCTGCGCGGGCCACTCCCCCACCCTCAAAGCATAAGAAAAAAGCGACGCAACAAAACAAAATATGATGTCGGAAAAAAAAGCTATTGATCGACGAACCGGGCGCCTGAAAAAGATCAGCTTTTCCAATCTCTATTATTTTATTCTTCAGTTTCTCGATAGCGGCCTTTGCAATGCGGCTCGATTTTCCCAAGAAACGACTGTTAGAACTCACAGTAAAATCCACATATCACCTTTCCGGCGCCGGGCCTGTCCCTAACGCCTGCCAGCGCCCCTTACAAGCGTTCAAAACACTCGTGCCCCGCTTCCGCAGCTCATTTAGATGGGCGATGTCCCGGCCACCAAGGCCGATGCCTGGCTCCTCCACCGGCTTACGGACTAGCGCCCGTAGACCGACGTCTGCGTAGGCATCACGCAGTTCGTAGCCTGGTTCAGATAATATCACCGGAACCACCCGGCCGGCGTTGGTGGCCGCCCTTGACAGATACTCTCGGACTGCCGCACGCGCCTTCAGCCTGACCAAATCTGCGGCAAAGAGGATTTGTTATCGATCGAAATTATGCAATACGCGCCGCGCGACGCCAGACCAGCCCGCCTGAACCCGACCGATGATCCAGGAGCCCTTTTCAATGAGCCGCGTCGCCATCTATTTGCCTTCGCTTGGTGGCGGCGGCGCGGAAAGGATTACCGTGACCCTTGCCAACGCGATCGCTGCGCGCGGCGATCAAGTGGATTTGCTTCTGGCGAAACGCGAAGGTCCCTATCTCGAAGACGTTTCGCCCGGCATCCGGGTCGTCGACCTTGGCAATCGCCGTACCTTTGCAAGCCTGCTTCCGCTTGCCCGCTATCTGCGCCGCGAACGTCCCGATGCGCTGCTTTCGGGCCTGAACCATGCCAACATCGTCGCCATCCTCGCGCGGATGATCGCGCGTGTTCCGACCCGACTCGTCGTGACCGAGCATAACAGCACGTCGGTCGGCGCGAACGTCCGCCATGGGCGCCTCGTCTTCGGCCTGATGCGGTGGCTTTATCCGCACGCCGACCGTATCGTCAGCGTGTCGCGCGGTATCGAGAAGGAACTCGCGGCCAACTTCGGTTTGCCCAAAGACAAGCTTTGCACCATCTATAATCCACTCGACGTTGATACCATTCGCGGCCGCATGTTTCCGCGTCCCGATCACCCGTGGCTGGCGGCGGGCACACCGCCGATGATCGTAGCGGTGGGTCGGTTGACGGCCCAGAAAGATTATCCGACCCTCCTGCGCGCGTTCGCCCTGCTTTGTCAGCGCCGCGACGCAAGGCTGGTCATTCTGGGCGATGGAGAAGAGCGCGAGGCGCTAGAAAAATTAACCCGCGAACTCGGTATCGAGGCCGACGTGGCGTTGCCGGGCTATGAAGCCAATCCCTTCGCTTGGATGGCGGCGAGCGATCTGTACGTGCTGTCGTCGGCGTGGGAAGGCCTGCCGGGCGTGCTGCTGAGGCCATATTCGCGGCGCGAAAGTCGTGAGCACCAACTGCCCGACCGACCGGACGAGATCCTCGAAGACGGCAAATGGGGTACACTTGTTCCTGTTGGTGACTTTCGGGCCATGGCGGACGCGATGGATGCGGAGCTTGCATCACCCGATCGCCTTGACGTCGCAAAGCGTGCCGACGCGTTCAGGATCGAATATGCGGTAGATAGCTATTTGCGGACGATGAGTATTTGAACATGGAATGGCCAGACGCGCCAAAAGGGATGATTACGTGAATCTCAACCCCGACATTGGAATGAATCAATTCCCCGGCGCCGGCACACGCTGATACGGGTGGCTTTGTCCGGCGCACGCTGATTCCGCTTTTGGTCGCTCTGGCCTATGCCTCATTTTTGACCAGCCTGCCAATCGACGCATTCAAGGATCGCGTTGTTTATTTCGCCTATACTACCACGAGTGACGTGATATTTTACCGATATCTTGTTTATGATATCAAAGCGATATTTGCGAATGAACCTATTTGGCTGTACATCAATGTCGTTCTTATTAAATTTCTTACTCCAGATCAAATTCTTCAAACAATCATATTTTCTTCATCTTTTTTAACTTCTTTTATATTGATGAGAAGAGAAAATAAAAATCTTTTCTGGATCATGATATTTCTCCTTGTTCCAGCCATTATTAAAAATTATATCGTTCACCTTCGGCAAGGATTGGCCATCGCAATCTTTATAGCGGGATACTATTCTCAATCGCGAACATTAAAGCCAGTTCTATTGGGCATCACGCCGTTTATCCACTCATCATTTTTCTTCATTTTGATGATGGCAGGTATCAACTACGCTACCGGCATCATGAAATTTCCTCTCTGGATGCGCATAACATTCATCACCGTCTGTTATGTCGCTACGGCTTCACTGCTCGAAGTCGTAGCGTCCGGCGTGGGCGCCCGCCAGATCCTGGAATATCAGGGCGCGGCGATCGACGTCAGCGGGGTTGGATTTGTTTTCTGGACATGCGTGTTCCTGCTCTTCCTGTCGTCCGGCGTCATCTTCCTGCGGCAGCACACTCTCCCCGCCTCGCTTCTGGCATTCTACTTAGGGACCTATTTTATCGTGCCGTTTGCGGCCCGTATTCTCGAGAGCGGCCTCTTTCTGATCCTGATATGCGGCCTCGCGATGCAAGGCTGGCGAAAAGCCGCTTTCCTGACCATGCTGATCCTGTTCATCCTGATGACCTATTACTTCCAGAGTAACGAGCCATGGCTCGGCTGGGCCGCATAAATGTCGCGGCCAAGGCGGATCGTCGCCCATATCATTACCGGGCTGAACGACGGCGGAGCCGAAGCCGCATTGTTTCGACTTTGTACAGCCGACCATGAAGCGCGCCACCTTGTTGTGTCACTGATGGGGCCGGGGAAATATGGCCCACTGCTCGAACAGGCGGGTGTCCCGGTCCTCAGTCTCGACATGCCCCAGGGGAAAATCAGGCTTGCGGCGTTGTGGCGACTCCGGAAGTTCCTGGTCGATACCCGCCCCGACGCCGTGCAGACGTGGATGTACCATGCCGATTTCCTCGGTGGAATTGTCGCCCGAACCGCCGGCATCAGGAACCTGTACTGGGGAATTCACAATACGACGCTGACCCGGGGGGAAAGTACGAGCACCACTATCCTCATTTCGCGGCTTTGCGCGATCCTGTCCCGATTTGTGCCCCGCGCCATCATATGCTGCGCCAAGAAATCGGCCGAAGTGCATGCGGACCTTGGGTATCGCGCGTCGATTATGCATGTAGTCAACAACGGCTATGACCTGTCGCAGTTTCGCCCCGACGGTCGCGCCGGTCAGGCGGTACGGTCGGAACTGGGGCTCGACGGCGAAGCGCTGATCGGATTCGTCGCGCGCTTTGATTCCCAAAAGGACCACCGCAACCTGTTCCGCGCGCTTCGCTTACTGAAGTCGCGGGGGCAAACGGCAAGCTGCCTTCTCGTCAGTACCGGCATGGACAATTCGAACGACGCCTTGGCCGCAATGGTGGACGAATTTGGATTATCCGGCCAGCTTCGCTTGCTGGGACGCCGCGATGATGTACCGGCGATCATGAACGCGCTTGACGTGCATATCCTCGCATCGCTCGCTGAAGCATTTCCCAATGTGCTGGCGGAAGCGATGGCATGCGGGACGCCATGCGTTTCCACAGATGTCGGCGACGCAGCCATTATTCTGGGCGACACCGGCTGGATTGTCCCGCCCGGGGATATCGAGGCGATGGCACACGCAATCGGCCGTGCCCTCGCCGAGCTAGGCAGTTCGACTTGGCAGCGGCGGCAACATAACGCGCGGCGCCGTATCGAATCGCGATTTTCAATTAAGCAAATGGTAGAAGGCTATCGGGCTGTGTGGTTCGGCGAAGCCAGGGAAACACACCTTTGAAAATCGCCGTCATTTCCAGCTTCGCCCGCTCCCTTCTTAACTTTCGCGGCCCGTTGATCGCGGAAATGGTGAAACACGGGCACGAGGTTCTGGCGCTCGCACCGGACCATGATGATGCGACCAGGTCGGGACTGGCAAAGTTGGGGGCTCGGCCGATCGATTACCGCCTTTCGCGCGGGGGAACCAATCCGCTACAGGACATCGCGGCGCTCCTTGAGCTTTACAGGATCCTGCGCAAGCACCGCCCTGACGTCAGTTTCGCGTACTTCGTAAAGCCAGTGATCTACGGGACGCTTGCAGCGCGTCTTGCCGGAGTGAAACGACGCTATGCGATGATTGAGGGGATGGGCTTCGCCTTCACCTCTTCCGAAGGGCAAGGCTGGCGCCACAAGGCTCTACAGGCGATTGTGACGGGGTTGTTCCGCCTGTCGCTGACCTTCGCGACAAAATTGGTGCTCCTCAACCCCGACGATCGGAACGAGTTTCTGGATCGCCGCCTCGTCCGCGCGAATAAGACCGCTTTGCTGGGCGGCATCGGCGTCGATCTCGACGAATGGCGCTATAGGACGCCTACTACAGATCCCATAACTTTCCTATTCGTAGGTCGGTTACTACGCGACAAGGGGGTCGAAGACTATATCGCCGCCGCCCGCCTCATCAAAAAGACGCACCCGGCCGCAAAGTTTTTGCTCGTCGGCGGCCATGATCTCAATCCCGCTGCCCTCCCGCTCTCGCTCGCGGAGAGCTGGGTAGCCGAAGGCCTCGTCGAATGGCCGGGACATGTTCCGGTTCAGGCCTGGTTCGCCCGCGCAAGCGTCTTCGTCCTTCCATCCTATCGGGAGGGGGTGCCGCGGAGCACGCAGGAAGCGCTGGCGGTCGGGCTGCCCGTCATCACGACCGACGTGCCGGGATGCCGCGAGACGGTGGTCGACGGCGTGAACGGCATGCTCGTGCCCGTGCGAAACCCCGAAGCGCTCGCGGAAGCCATGCGCTTCTTCGTCGAAAATTCCGAAAGGATCGTACCGATGGGGATCGAAAGCCGCAAAATGGCCTGCGAACGCTTCGACGTGCACCGGCAAAATCAAAAACTCTTGCAGCTCACCGACTTATGAGCCTCCGCTCGTCGATGCAGGAAGGACCGGCGTGTTCGACCGGGCGTCGACATTCTTCTCCCCGGCCGCGGCCTGCGACAGTGCCAAGTCGCCGATTTGCGCATCCAGCCCCACCGCGCCGTCGGGAACAGTCACATCGATCGAAACCCAGTACCAGCCGCAGGCCGACGGCGGGACCGACACAATTTCGCGGTTCTTGCCGGGTGCGAGGACGACCGAGGCAGCTTTTTCCTGAGCCCCCTCTTCAGCGCACTGCAAACTCACCGCCAGGGCATTTTTCGCAATCGCCTGTTCGCTCGACATCGTCCACGACAAGGCGTGATTTCCGCTATTCAAGCGAACGAGCTGGCGCGCCGCGAAACCCGACGCGCCGGGAATGGCGGAAACTACAATCTGCTTGTTGGCCTTGTCGATCGAAGCGCCCAGATTTCCCTCCGACGACAGCTGCCAATCGAATGGCGCGAAAACAGGGGCGTCGGTAAAGACATCACCGCTTAAAATTGCGGACGATGCTCGCGAGCCTGATTTGCCGCGCTTCAACGGCCTGGCGAGGCCCTGCGCCATTTCAAACTCGCGAATCGCAACAAGATTTTCCACCAGTTGCCGGTCGGCCGACGTCATATCCTTTTTGGGCCACGACCCGCGCGCGATAGCGATCCTGATTTTTGCGGCATTCACCAAGCTGCGCGGGCGCGCCAGCACCGCCGACCAATAATAGTCGGACCAGGCGGGCGCCGGCCCGACGATCGGCACGAGTGCCGCTACCGATCGATCCTGCGCCGTCGCCTCCGCCATGGCTGCGATGTAGACATTCCGGACCGTTTCGTCGGTCAACATCGCACGCGAAAGCCAAAGGAATACAGTCGCTTCATCGCCTGTGTGACCGGCAGCCTCAATCAGTCGGCTCGAAACCAGCGAACTGCGGCGGCTAAGCCTGCCGGCGGCTTCGAGTACGGCTCGCCCCTTGTTGGGGGAGCCGGCGCCTGAAATTGACATACCCATGATGCCGATGGCCGTGATGGCCAGGGGATCGCTGCGATAGGCGGTCTCTGCCAACCGGGTTTCGAACCCGTTGACCTTGACCGCTGGCTCATTTGCCTTACGCTGCGCTTCCGCCTGTCGCCGCGCGAGCGACCCGAGTGCTAGGGCGCCGTTCGCGGTCTGCGTGAAAGGAAGGTTGAGCGCGGCCGTCGTCGCCGGGGACCTGCCCTGGTTAGCAATCGCATAGCTCCAGACGGCAACGACAACTGCCCCTGTAACGCCCGCGAGCCAACCCGATATCCGCGCAACATTCATACTCGATCCAAAAGCCTTAAAAGCTCGTTAGTCCTTAGGCGACTCCGCGCCGTAGCTGTAGCCATAGCCATAGCCATAGCCATAGCCATAAAGCTGATTTCTCGCCCCAACCTTGGTCACGATTGCACCAAAAATTTTCGCCCCCGACATCCGCAAACGCATCAACGCGGTTGCGATGGCGCGGCTCTTCGTCGAATTTGCCTCGATCGTGAACAGTACGCCTTCGACGCGACGCGCGATCAGCGGCGCATCTGCGAGGCCGAGCAGCGGCGGCGAGTCGACGAGCACATGATCATATCGCTGGAGCAGCGTCTTGATCAACTGGTCGAGCCGCTGGCTGCCCAGCAGTTCCGCTGCATTGGGCGGCACCTTGCCCGCGGTGATGATCGAAAAACCGAATTTGGAAAGCTCGGAAATCATCCCGTTCACATCGTCATCGCCCGCAAGATAATGGCTGAGACCGCGGCTATTGGGAATGTCCAGATAACGGTTCTGCGACGGATTGCGAATGTCGGCGTCGACCAGAATCACCGACTTGCCGGTTGCGGCAAGCACCGTCGCGAGACACAGCGACGAATTGCTCTTGCCCTCACGCGGCTGCGACGAGGTCAGCATGATCGTCCGCGGCGCCCCATGTGTGGTCAGGAAGCTCAAGTTCGTCATCAACGAGAAATAAGCTTCATACGCAGGCGACTTCTTGTCGGTAATCGCCTCGGCGACCTCCTGTCCGACCACTTCGGGAATTGCGCCCAAAAGCGGCAGACCATGGCGTTTGGTGACATCCTGCGGATCACGGATCGAGCTGTCGATCTTTTCGAGCCCGAATATAGCGCCCGCCGCAAGGCCGGTGCCCACAATCAATGAAATCAGAATGTTCAACCAAAGAATGGGGGTCGAAGGCTTTTCCGCCGGAAGCGCGCGGTCGACAACCGAAATATTGTTCGTACCGACCCCGGCAACGCCGATTTCCTTGTAGCGCTGCAGCAGCCCCTCATAAAGCTGCCGGTTGGAATCGACTTCGCGCTGGAGGATCGCCATTTCGATCGAGTCACGCTGCTGCACATTATATTTCTGCAGCAAGCCGTCCATTTCCGATTGCAGTTCGCGTTCGCGGCGCATCGCCGCATTATAGGCTTCGCGCGTTCCGCGCGTGGCCCGCCCAGCTTCGTCGCCAATCGCACGATCAAGCGTCGCGACCTGCGCACGCAGCGACACGATCTCGGGGTAATCGTCTGCGAAGGTCGTCTGCTTGCGCGAGAGCTCACCGGCGATTTCTGCACGCTTTTGGCGCAGATTGCCAATCGTTTGCGCATTTTGCGAGGTGACGCCGGTCGTGCTGTTCGCAAGGTCCGCCTCTGCGGCGATCCGGGATTCGCGGGCCTTGGAAAGCGATGCACTGACATCGCGAATATCGGCGGCGACCAGCGTCTGGTTGCGCGTGCGGCCATCGCCGTCAGTCTCCGATGAAATGGTCACGATGCCCTTGTTCGTGCCATAATTGATCAGCGACCGTTCCGAGGTTTCCAAATTCTGACGGAGCGCTTCAAGTCGTGTTTCCAAATAACTTCGCGCGTCAGACGTCGCGGCGAAACGACGATCGATGGTAGCCTGTAGGAACTGTTGCCCCCACAAATTGGCGAGTTTGGCGGACAGCTCAGGCGACGGGGTCGAAAAACTGACGTCCACTAGGCTGGAACTGCGAACCGGCGACACGTCCAGCAGGTCGAGCAAGATATTTTTGGCGGACCGGGCAACATCCTGCCGCTGCGCGCTCGTCATCGCGCCTTCGGGGACATCCAATTTGAACGCGGCAAGGAAGCTCTTGTCGTTGGTCAGATTGCCTGCCCGAACGACGCGTTCAGCCAGCGAGTCCGATTTCAATAGTGAATATTGCGTGTTGTAGAACGAGAGCTCGTTGATCAACTCCTTGTCTCGCTGACCTTCTACCGACGTCGCAATTGGGGAATCTGGCAGAACTTCAAGCCGGATTTTTGACGTGAACTGGGGCGTCGCCAAAAAGGGCGCCAAAATACCGAGCGCGAGCGTGGCGAGAATGATACCAATCACCAGATTGCGGTGATTTAATAATGCGGCCCATGCGTGCTCCACGACCGACAGGGCGGAAGGTTGCGAGGGCTCGTAATAGCCTCTCGCTTCGCCCTCAGGAATAACCGTCGTGCCATTGGGCAGCAGATCGGCCGGGTTCTGTGCGACGTTATTCATAATGCGACCTGGTCCGCCCCTAAAAATTTGTTGCAATAAGAATGAGCGGCGAAAGCAGCGCCGGGACGACTTGCAAGATGTCCTTGAACTGGCGACGAGCCACGGAATCTCCAACCACAATCACATCATTCGGAAAGATTTCCGGATCGGCATAATTCCCCCGCCGAATGCCTTCCAGATTATAGATGCCGACATATTTTTGGTCGCCGACGTCCCTGAACACAACGACATCCTCTAGCTTGGCATATTCGCTCACGCCGCCGGCCAATGCGACGGCACGCATTAGCGTCACGCGCCCAACAACGGGATAGGCGCCGGCCTTGTTCACCTGGCCATCGACAGAGACCGACTGTGACTGAAGTGCGAGTGGATTGTCCGAAGACTTGAAATTCACGGTCACGCTGGGATCGCGTACGTAGCGGCCGGCAAGCTTCGAACGAATATCCTCAGCGACCGCGGTCGGGGTCTTGCCCGCTGCTGGGACCACACCAATTAAAGGAAAGGTGAAATTCCCCTGCCCATCCGTCATGATGTCGCGCTGCATCTCTTCGACGCCGAACACTTCGACCCGAAGCTCGTTGAACGGGCCGACAAACGACAGCCGGGCCGAGCGGACCATGTCCGCTGCTTCGGGCTGTGGAAGCGCCTTCATCGCGGTCACCGGACTGCCGGGACTGCTCGCCACGGGAGCTGGTGAGTGCGCGCAACCGGCGACCAGCATCATCATGATGGCAGCGATAAAGCGAAAGGAGGTCATGGGGTGCAAATCAATCCAAATTGAAAAGAGGAGGAGGCTATAGAGGCAATGGGCCGCGCTTCAAGCCCAATCCTCACACCGTTCGAACCATTTTCGGGCTGCAAAGCATGACTATCAGCACCACGGCAAAAGCCTGGATTGAGGGCACACGAAGCGGATATTCGGCAATACTTGCCGTCGCCAAGAGCCCGACTACAACTATTACGGGAAGACGAAGGTCGCCCCTGCGCGCTCCAAGGAGATTACGCAGCCCAAGGCTCCAGAACCGTATCGCGAGCCAGAGGATCAGGCCCAGCACAACCAGCGCGAACGGCGCTCCGCCGGTGATCAGCAGTTCTGCCCAGTCATTGTGGGCATGATTGAAATAATTCGCCTGCAGCAGATTATCCGGTTCGTAAATCTTGTACACGCCAGGAAAAGACCCGAAGCCACTACCCAGCTGCCAATAGGTTTCAATCATCGACTGTACCGTCGGCCAAGCCTGGACGCGAAGATCCCCCGCAACATCCTCGCCAAAAGCGCGGCTGAGCGATGTCACACGATTGGTGAGGAAAAGCACAGAGCCCAGCGCAGCAACCAGCAGCACTGGCGGCGAATAAATTAGATATCGCGCCAATTTCGGCGCGGGCGTGCCGCGTCGGGTTGGCGTGGACTCCTCGGATTGGGACCGCCAGGTCAGCACCACCATCAGATAGCTTATGGCAAAGGCCGCGCCCGCAGCAAGGAAGCCAAGGCGCGAGCCTGTGAAGGGAGTGACCACCACAATGAAAAGACCCGCAGCGCCAAGCAGCCCGACAAGCAATTTGTTGCGCCGTTTCCGGAATTAGTTCATCGCGAAGCGCCGCGCCGATAAGCGCAACCGCGGCGGCGAGAAACAACGCGTGATGATTGCTGTTCGCAAACAGGCCGACCATGTTAGTCACGTTGGTAATGCGATAGAGATAGAAGGCGCTGCCCGGACCGGACAGCATCTGCATCACTCCCAGCAGGACACTGAAGCAGGCGATGCCGATGATTGCGAGCGTCAGTCGGCGGTAGTGTTCGGCGGGGGCCTGTGCGGCGACCAGCAATGCCGCGAGCGGAACCGTCATCGCGAGCAAACTGTTCATGGTTTGCGACGGCGAAAGCGAAATCGGCCGCCAGAGGCCGGATTGTCCGACCAGCCCATCGATCTGCACGATAATTTCACGGCCGGGGAGCGCATGCCAGACTTCCGGGGGCAGGGGAATCAGCTGGATCGCCATCCACACCGTCGCGGCGAACCAGAGCGTCAGTGGAACCCGGAATGCGGTGCCAGTCTTCCGAGCTGAGGCGCGTCGCCGCCCAACAGGCGAACAATAATGATCCGCCGCGCAAAATCGGCAGCGACGCAACGTCGCTGCGCCCGCTCCCGCCAAACAAGACGACGAACATCAGAAAAAAGACCCGGAATCCATTCGCCCCAAGCGAAACTGAGACCAGCCGATGAACGCGCCGTGCGTGTGGATCTTCTGTTCATTACATTCGCTATTCAAGGGGTTCGCTCGCCGCAATGCGCACGATGAGTTCGGCGCATAAACGCAGCATCAACAGGTGACAAGGGGGGCGCCTCGGTCAGGCGGATATTTCAATCGACTAAGACGGTTTAGGCGGCAACCGCCTCGACCACGGTATCCACCTCCGCCACGATAAACCATCGCTGGCCTCCCTCGAGCGCGAGGCAAGCGAGCGCACCGGTGCGAAACGCCCCGATGTCCACGCCGATCCGGTTCAGCTGTTCGTCGGGGCGAGCCGATATGCTGTGCCCGTGAACGACCATCTTTCCATAGTCACCGAGATGATCGAGAAAATCTTCGCGATCCACCGCAAGTCGGCGATCGTCTGCTTTTCGAGCGGAACGCCCGGCCGGATACCCGCATGGACGAAAAGATAATCGCCGATCTCGACCATATCCTCGCCATTACTCATAAAATCGATGTGCGATTGCGGCACGAGCCCGGGCAATCGTTCGGCGACTTCCTCGAAGCTGCTGTCGGCGAAATTCTCGCCCTCGGGCCAGTAGCTCTGCACCGTCGCATCGCCCCCGATGCGCATGAAATAGCGCAGCCGGCGGACATTCCCGGTCAGGGCGGCAAGAAAACATTCTTCGTGATTGCCGATCAGGAAGCGCAGGCCGGGAAATTTGGCGCGCAACTGGATCGCGCGTTCGACGACTTGGGACGACTGGGGTCCACGATCGACGAGGTCGCCCAAAAGCACCAGCGTCAGCTCGGCTGGCGCGCGGGCGGCGTGGTCGGCCCGGATCAGATCGATCATCTGCGCGAAGAGATCGTCGCGCCCATGGATGTCACCGATCGCATAGACACGCTGCCCGGCTGGAACGGAAAAGCCCCGGCCAGCACTCTCAACTTGTTTAGCCTTCCGCTTCCAGAACATTCCGTTTCCAGTTAAAACCCGGTTCGCGCAAAATGGCGGCGCGCATGCCCCGGCCCCCTACTCCGCCTCGCATCCGGTGACAATAACGGCTTTGCAGCGCAGACGTTGCATCGCCAGAGATCTTTCTGCCTTTCCTCCAGCGGCTATACACGCTTAAGGGTGTTGCAAGTTTTGCCGGTTAACGTTGTCGCCCGCCCTCATGATACCGTTGTGACCGCGCATGGCGCGGGAGGACTAATGATAAAAGTGATGGCCGTCTTCGGCACCCGCCCCGAAGCAATCAAGATGTTTCCCGTGGTACACGCCCTGCACACCCATGCCGGTGTTGACGCGCGCGTCTGCGTCACCGCGCAGCACCGCGAGATTCTGGACCAGGTGCTCGACATCGCGCGCATCACGCCGGACATTGATCTTGATGTTATGCAGGCGAACCAGTCGCTTGATAGTCTTCTCGCCCGGCTGGTCACCGGGCTCGGCGAGACGTTCGACGCCGAAAAGCCCGGCCGCGTTCTCGTTCACGGCGATACGCTCACCACAATGGCGGCCACCCTCGCCGCCTATTTCCGCAAGATACCCGTCGGCCATGTCGAGGCGGGATTGCGCAGCGGTAACATATATCACCCCTGGCCCGAGGAGGTGAACCGCAAGGTCGCTGGCGCGGTCGCGGATCTACACTTCGCACCGACCGAAACCGCCGCCGCAGCGCTCCGCGCCGAGAATGTACCGTCCGATCGAATTCACATCACTGGCAATACCGTTATCGACGCGCTGCTGGCGACGAAGGCGCGGATCGACGAGGAGCCGACTCTGGCTGCCGGGCTCGATCCGCTCGTCGCGCGTTTCGCGGACAAAAGGATCATCGCCGTTACCTCGCACCGCCGCGAGAATTTTGGTGACGGTATGAAAGCTATCGCCGATGCGATCGCGGCAATTGCCGCACGCAGCGACGTCGCGGTCGTCTTTCCGGTCCATCCGAACCCGCATGTCCGCAGCGCGATGGAGCCTATCCTCGGTGCTGTCCAAAATGTCGCGCTGATCGACCCGCTGGACTATCCGCATTTCGTTCGCCTGCTCGCGATCTCGAACCTTGTGCTGACCGACAGCGGCGGGGTGCAGGAGGAAGCGCCTTCATTCGGCAAACCCGTCCTTGTCATGCGCGAGACCACCGAGCGCCCCGAAGGCATTGCGGCGGGCACTGCACGACTTGTCGGAACGGACAAAGCGCGTATTGTTTCCGAAATTTTCAGGCTTCTCGACGATAAGGACGCCTATTCGGCCATGGCCCGCGCCCATAATCCCTTTGGTGACGGCACGGCGGCCAAACAGATTGCGGAGATTGTTGCGCGTGCCCATCGATAGTGAACAGACGGTCACAGTTCTCGGGCTGGGTTATATCGGTCTGCCGACAGCGGCGCTGATTGCGCGCTCGGGCTGCAAGGTGACGGGCGTCGATGTCAGCCAGCATGTCGTCGACACCGTCAACAACGGCAAGGTGCATATCGAGGAAGTCGATCTCGACGGCCTCGTCCAAGGTGTCGTTTCGCGCGGCGCGCTGGTCGCTTCGACCGAGGTCGCCCCCGCTGACACCTTTGTCATTGCGGTACCGACTCCGCACGACGACGAATATCGGCCCGATATCGGTTACGTCCTCTCAGCCGCGCGCGCCATCGCACCAAAACTGGAAGCTGGCAATCTCGTCATCCTCGAATCGACTTCCCCCGTCGGCACGACCGAAAAGGTCGCCGCGCTCCTCGCCGAGCTTCGCCCAGATCTGAAGGTTCCGGGCGCCTGCACCGGCGCCGCGGACATCTTCGTCGCCTATTGCCCCGAGCGCGTCCTGCCGGGCCGTATCCTCGTTGAGCTGGTCGATAACGATCGTTGCATCGGCGGCATCACCCCGCGCTGCGCCCGCCGCGCGATGACCTTTTACCGCCAGTTCGTGCGCGGCGCCTGCGTCACCACCTCGGCGCGCGCTGCCGAAATGGTCAAGCTGGTCGAGAACAGCTACCGCGACGTCAACATCGCCTTTGCCAACGAGCTGTCGATGATGGCCGAGCAGATGGGGGTTGATGTCTGGGAGGTGATCCGCCTCGCCAACCGCCACCCGCGCGTCAATATCCTGCAGCCCGGCCCCGGCGTCGGCGGCCACTGCATCGCGGTCGACCCGTGGTTCCTCGTCCATGGCGCCCCCGAGCATAGCCGCCTGATCCGCACCGCGCGCGAGGTCAATCTCGCCAAGACCGCGCATGTCATCGGCGCGGCTGAAATGCTGGTATCGCAGCATCCGGGCGCGCGGGTCGCTTGCCTCGGCCTCGCGTTCAAACCCAATATCGACGATTTCCGCGAAAGTCCGGCGGTCGAGGTTGCAGCGGCGCTGGCGCGGAGATTTGGTCAGCAGGTCCAGATCGTCGAGCCCTATGCGCGCGGCCTGCCGATGGAATTCGCCGGGACTGGCGCAGAACTGATCGATCTCGACAGCGCGCTTGCAGCCTGTGACATTCTGATCGTGCTGGTCGATCATGACCTGTTCAAATCGATCCCGCTTGAAGAACGAAGCGAAAAGATCGTCTATGACACGCGCGGCCTATGGCTCGACCAACCACCCCCGGCGAACGGCAGCCGCCTTCATCGGGCGGCCTGACGCAGCACGGCTTGACCGTCTGCCAATGCCCACGCATGCTGGGGGTATGCTGGCACGCCTGAAAACGATCGTCGTCGAAAAGCCTTGGGGACGCACCGATATACCTCTGGATTTCGGGGATTTCGGCGACCGCCGGATCGGCGAAATCTGGTTCGCGCACCCCGACGGCGATGCGGCGCCGATCATGGTCAAATTTCTCTTCACGTCCGAACGCCTTTCGATCCAGGTTCACCCCGACGACGTCGACGCACAGGCTGCAGGCTTCGCGCGGGGCAAGGAAGAATGCTGGTTGATCCTCGATGGCCAGCCCGGCGCCGAACTTGGTGTCGGGCTCAATGTCGTGACGACGCGCGAAGCGCTCCACGATGCCGCGCTCGACGGAACGATCGTCGATATGATCGACTGGCGGTCGTCGAAAAACGGCGATTTCGTCTATAACCGCGCCGCCACGATCCACGCGATCGGTGGCGGGCTCACCGTCGTCGAGGTACAGCAGAATGTCGACTGCACCTATCGTCTCTACGACTATGGCCGCCCGCGCGAACTGCACCTCGACGAGGGACTGAAGGTCGCGAACCCCGGCCCAGTCCACGACCCGCGCGACACCTTTGTCAATCCGGACGCCAACCGCCTGCTCGTCAGCGGGCCGCATTTTTATTTGGCGCATCTGGCCGCGCCGATTGATCAAACGCTGCTCGAACGGGCGACCGGCGAGCTGACATTCGTGCCGCTAGCGGCCGGTTGCCGTGTCGGGGGCGAAAGCGTGCGGCTAGGCGAAGCGGTCCTGCTCACCGATCCGTTGACGATCGCGATCGACCTGGGCGCTCGCGCGCTGCTAACCTGGCCCGCCTAAACGCATATCCGCCCTCCCCTTGCGGCCCCGCTCGCGATCTCCCATATCCCGCCGCATGACCAATCCTCATGCGCAAAGTGCCGCGCCCTGGCACGGAACCACCATCCTCTCCGCTCGCACCGCCGACAAGGTCGTTGTCATCGGTGACGGTCAGGTGTCGATGGGCCAGACGGTGATGAAGCCCAACGCGCGCAAGGTACGCCGCCTCCACGACGGCAGCGTCATCGGCGGTTTCGCCGGCGCGACCGCCGATGCGTTCACGCTGTTTGAACGGCTCGAAGCCAAGCTCGAACGCCACAACGGCCAGCTGCTGCGCGCTGCGGTCGAACTCGCCAAAGATTGGCGCACCGATAAATATCTTCGCAACCTCGAGGCGATGATGATCGTCGCCGACAAGGAGGTGACGCTGGTCATCACCGGCAACGGCGACGTCCTCGAACCCAAAGGCGGCATCGCCGCAATCGGTTCGGGGGGCAACTACGCGCTCGCCGCCGCCACCGCCCTCGCCGAGTATGAGAAGGACGCCGAAATTCTGGTCCGCAAGGCGATGCAGGTCGCCGCCGAAATCTGCGTCTATACCAACGACCAGTTCACCCAAGAAACCATCGAAACTCAGGCGTAAGACAGATGAACAAGGACCTGACTCCCAAGGCGATCGTCGCTGCCCTCGACACGCACATCATCGGCCAGGACGCGGCGAAACGCGCGGTCGCCGTCGCACTGCGCAACCGCTGGCGCCGCCAGCAGCTGTCCGCCGACCTGCGCGACGAGGTGACGCCGAAGAACATCCTGATGATCGGCCCCACCGGCTGCGGCAAGACCGAGATTTCGCGGCGCCTGGCCAAGCTCGCCGATGCGCCGTTCATCAAGGTCGAGGCGACCAAATTCACCGAGGTCGGCTATGTCGGCCGCGATGTCGAGCAGATCGTGCGCGATCTGGTTGAGGAGGCGGTGCGGCTGGAAAGGATCGCCGCCGCGAAGCCGTGCGCGCCGCCGCCGAGGAGGCCGCGATGGAACGCCTGCTCGATGCGCTGACCGGCAAGGGCGCTAGCGAGGCGACGCGCCAGAGCTTTCGTCAGCGCATTCGTGAAGGCCATCTCAACGATAGCGAGGTCGAAATCGAGGTAGCCGACGCGCCGTCAATGCCCTTTGAACTGCCCGGCCAGCCTGGCCAAATGGGCATGATCAACCTGTCCGACATGCTCGGTAAGGCAATGGGCGGCGCGCCCAAGAAGCGCCGCAAGCTCAAGGTCATCGAAGCCGCGACGCGGCTGATCGAGGAAGAACAGGACAAACGGCTCGATCAGGATGACGTCGCCCGCATCGCGCTCGCCGATGCCGAAGCCAATGGCATCGTCTTCCTTGACGAAATCGACAAGATCGCGGTGAGCGATGTGCGCGGCGGATCGGTCAGCCGCGAAGGCGTGCAGCGCGACCTGCTGCCGCTGATCGAAGGCACCACCGTCGCGACCAAATATGGCCCGATGAAAACCGACCACATCCTGTTCATCGCCTCGGGCGCTTTTCATGTCGCCAAGCCGAGCGACCTGCTGCCCGAATTGCAGGGGCGCCTCCCGATCCGCGTCGAGTTGAGCGCGCTGACCGAAAGCGATTTCGTGCGCATCCTCAGCGAGACAAAGGCGGGCCTTCCCGAACAATATTCGGCGCTGCTCGGCACCGAGGGTGTCAGCTTGTCATTCACCGATGATGCGATTGCTCGCGTCGCCAAACTCGCAGCCGAGGTGAACGAACGC
Source organism: Sphingopyxis sp. (assembly GCF_016704835.1). GTDB lineage: Bacteria > Pseudomonadota > Alphaproteobacteria > Sphingomonadales > Sphingomonadaceae > Sphingopyxis. Next base: position 226,890 of record NZ_JADIZJ010000021.1, read on the forward strand.
GTCGAAAATATCGGCGCGCGGCGCTTGCAGACGATCATGGAAAAGCTGGTCGAAGAGGTCAGTTTCGGCGCCGAAGACATGTCGGGTACCACCCTCGCCATCGATGCCGCCTATGTCGAGCGCCAGCTGTCAGAGATTGTCGGTGATGCCGACCTCAGCAAATATGTGCTCTGAACGCCTCTCGTTCCGACGGGCTTAAATCATACTCTTTTCAGCCGGTCGTTTGCCGAACTTCATTTGACTTTTTCGGCGTGACAATGCGATGAACGGTGCGACACGGTCGACACGGGTTGCAACCGACCGGCGCGGAGACAGTAATGACAGACGAGGACGTCGCCCCGGAGCAGGGCGAGCTGGCGATTACGCGCACCGGCGATCGGCTTCGGCTGGCGCGGGAAGCCGCGGGATTGTCGCTTGCTGACGTGGCGACGCGGACGCGGATCACCCAGCGTCACCTTTCCGCGATTGAAAAGTCTGATTTCTCGGAACTTCCGGGCCGAACCTATGTCACCGGCTTTGCCCGCGCCTATGCCCGTGCGGTCGATCTTCCCGAAGCCGAAGTTGGCGCCGCGGTGCGCCGTGAACTCGAAGAAGACGCTTATGGCGCGCGGCCGCTTTACGAAGCTTATGAACCCACCGATCCGGCGCGGCTGCCGACTGCCCGGATGACGTGGACGCTGGTCATCATCGCCTTGCTCCTCGCATCGGCTTACGGCGTGTGGCGTTTCCTGTCGGTCGAGCCGGGCGAAGCGCTGGTCGCCGCGCAGAACCGCGCCGCCGATGCCTCCGAAGCACCGCAGAGCGACGCCGCGGCGCCGCCGACGACCAAGGCCGGCACCGCTCAGTCGGCCATCGCCGCCAATGCACCGGTGGTGCTAACAGGCATTTCCGAGGTGTGGATCGGCTTCGACGACGCGGCGGGCAAGACCGAAAATTGGCGCACCCTCGACCCGGGCGAAACCTATCAGGTGCCGCCCGAATATATCAATCAATTCACGCTGCGCACCAGCATTCCGCAGGCACTGAAAGTCACGGTCGGTGGCCGCGACGTCGGGGCGATCGGCCCCGCCGATACGCTGGTCAAAGGCGTTTCGCTCAAGCCTGCCGATCTGGTGGCCAGGGCCGAAGGTAATGGTGCACCCAGCGCTGCGGCGCCTGCGGCACGCCCGCTTCCCAAGGGCTGAAACGGCTATGTTTTGGGCCGGCACGAACGGCAGTGCACCGAATTGGGTTTGCGCTGCCGCACTCTGCGGCGTTATGAACGACAGAATGGTTAATTGGTGGGGGCCGAACGGCAGATGAAGATGCGTCAGATCACTTTCCTTGGAGCCGCAACGATTGCGCTGGCGGCGACCATGCCCGCTCCCGCTCAAGAGGGCGCGATCGACAAGCGGGTCGAACGGCTCGAAAAGGAAATGCGGGCGGTCCAGCGCTCGGTGTTCCCCGGCGGCAGCCCGACCTTTTTTGAAGGCGAGATTGCACCTGACAACACGCCCGGCGAACGCGCGCGCAGCAACGCCCCGGTGATCGACCTGACCGCGCGCGTCGATGCATTGGAAAGCCAGCTCCAGACGCTGACCGGTCAGACCGAACAAAACGCTTTTCAGCTACGCGAGCTTGAAAAGCAGTTCACCGCGTACAAGACCGAGATGGACAATCGCTTCGCCGATCCTGCGGCCACCGCGACCCCGGCCAGCCTCGCGCCTGCGCCAGCGGTGAAGCCCCCTGCGGCATCATCGACGGTTGCGGCCGCGCCCGCGAAAAAACCACCCGCGGCTGCGGCCAAACCTGCGACTACCACGCCGAACGCAGCGCGGCTCGCCCTGGTCAAACAGGTCGAGATTCCGGCGACCGGCAATGAAACCAAAGACGCCTATGACTATGGCTATCGGCTGTGGGAAGCGAAGCTCTACCCCGAGGCGCAGGTGCAGTTGAAACAGGTCGTTACCAAATGGCCGACCAGCAGTCAGGCCAGCTTTGCCCAGAACCTGCTCGGCCGCGCCTATCTTGACGAGGGCAAGCCCAGCCTGGCCGCCGTGGCTTTCTACAATAATTACAAGGACCGCCCCAGCGGCGCACGCGCGCCGCACAGCCTGATGTACATGGGGGTCGCGCTCGACAAGCTGGGCCGCAAGGCCGACGCCTGCAAGGCGTTCCGCGAACTCGAAGAAGTCTATGGTGACAAGGCCCCGCAGGATGTCCGAACCGATGCAGCCGCCGCCAAAACAAAAGCAGGTTGCTGACCGCGACAGTGCTGACCGGCTCGCGGGCGATCTTCGCGCGCTTGCGGGACCGAATGGCACCGCTTGCACTATGGCGTCGCCGTCTCCGGCGGCCCTGACAGCATGGCATTGCTCTGGTTGATGGCGACGCTGCTGCCCGGACAGGTCTGGGCGGCGACGGTCGATCATGGCCTGCGCAAAGGGTCCGACAAAGAAGCGCGCATGGTCGCCAGTTTTTGCATGCGCGAACATATCCCGCATTCGATCCTCCGTCCCGCCGTGCCGATCAAAGGCTCGCTGCAGGCCGCCGCGCGTGCCGAGCGCTACCATCTGCTCGAGCAGTGGCGCGGCGCCAATGCACTCAACCATATCCTCACCGCACATCATGCTGACGATCAGCTCGAAACGATCGTCATGCGCCTAAACCGCAGCAGCGGCGTCGGCGGCTTGTCCGCGATTCGCTCACGCAACGGCGTCGTCATGCGGCCGTTCCTGCACTGGCGGCACAGCGATCTGGTCGGTCTGGCGCTCGAGAATGATCTGCCGTTTGTCGATGATCCGTCGAACAGCAACAATCGTTTCGATCGCGCCCGCTTGCGGCAGGCGCTGAAGTCACAGACGATCCTCGACCCCGCCGCCGCGGCCCGATCGGCCGGCTGGCTCGCCGAGGCCGACGAGGCGCTCGACTGGGCGGTCGAGCGCCTCGTCGCATCCTGGCCCGACGCGTCCGACATCGCCGTGATCCGCAACGAATCCTATCCGCCCGAGATGTTCCGCCGCATTGTGGCATTGCGCCTGCGCGCCAACACCCCGCAACTGGCGGTTCGCGGCGCTTCGCTCGACGGCGTCATCGCGGCGATGCAAAAAGGCAAGCGCGCAATGGTCGGCGCATTGCTGATCGACCCCGTTCGCGGCCTTGAGGGGACGATTTGGCGCATTTCTGCTGCGCCGCGACGGAAACTGCCCAAAAAGGCCTGATTGCCTCATTGTCATTTAACCTGATTATCCTATCTTGTTGAGATAGGAGCGCGGCGCCGCGCCGATTAGGAAAGATTCCGCATGCAGGACGACAAGGAACCGCAGGGCAACCCCTGGATGAAGAGCGTGATGATCTGGAGCGGCATTTTGCTCGCCATGCTCCTTGTCGCCTCGATGTTCGGCGGAACCGCGCAGCCCGCGGGCAGCGCGATGGCCTATTCGGAATTCCGCCAGAAAATCGAAGAAGGCGCCGTCAAGGATGTCGTCCTGTCCGAAGACAAGGTGACCGGGACCCTGTCGAACGGCGATCGCTTCACCGCGAACGTCGTCCGCGATCCCGAGTTACTGAAGATGCTCAACGACAACAATGTCAAATATGACGGCAAAGCCACCGAAGCGCCCAATTTCTGGATGTATATGCTCATCCAGTCGCTGCCGTTCATCCTGATCCTCGGCATCGCATTTTTCGTGTTCCGTCAGGTCCAGAAGAACAATGGCTCGGGCGCGATGGGCTTTGGCAAGTCGCGCGCCAAGATGCTGACCGAAAAGCAAGGCAAGGTGACATTCGACGACGTGGCGGGCATCGACGAAGCACGCGAAGAGCTCGAAGAAATCGTCGAATTCCTGCGCGATCCCACCAAATTTTCGCGCCTCGGCGGCCAAATTCCGAAGGGCGCGTTGCTCGTTGGCTCGCCCGGCACCGGTAAAACGCTGCTCGCCCGCGCGATTGCGGGCGAAGCGGGCGTCCCCTTCTTCACCATTTCGGGTTCGGACTTCGTCGAAATGTTCGTCGGCGTCGGCGCCAGCCGCGTCCGCGACATGTTCGAACAGGCCAAGCGCAACGCGCCGTGCATCGTCTTCATCGACGAGATCGACGCGGTCGGCCGCCATCGCGGCGCCGGCCTCGGCAACGGCAACGACGAGCGCGAGCAGACGCTGAACCAGCTGCTCGTCGAAATGGACGGCTTCGAAGCGAACGAAGGCATCATCATCGTCGCCGCGACCAACCGCCCCGACGTACTCGACCCTGCCCTGCTCCGTCCGGGCCGTTTCGACCGCCAGGTCGTCGTGCCGCGCCCCGACATCGAGGGCCGCCAGAAAATCCTCGAAGTCCACACGCGCAAAAAGCCCCTCGCCCCCGACGTCGACCTGCGCCGCGTGGCGCGCGGTACGCCGGGCTTCTCGGGCGCTGATCTGGCTAATCTTTGCAACGAAGCGGCGCTGCTCGCGGCGCGCAAGGGCAAGCGCCTGATCGCCAACGACGAGTTTGAAGAGGCCAAGGACAAGGTCATGATGGGCGCCGAGCGCCGGTCGATGGTGATGACCGAGGACGAAAAGAAATCGACCGCCTATCACGAAGCCGGTCACGCGCTCGTCTCGCTCCACGTCGATGGCTGCGATCCGCTCCACAAGGTCACGATCATTCCGCGCGGCCGCGCGCTGGGCGTGACGTGGAACCTGCCCGAACGCGACCGCTATTCGATGAGCATGAAACAGATGAAGGCGCGCCTCGCGCTCTGCTTCGGCGGCCGCATCGCCGAGCAGTTGATCTATGGCAAGGACGAGCTGAATACCGGCGCGTCGAACGACATCCAGCAGGCGACCGACATGGCGCGCTCGATGGTCATGGAATATGGCATGTCGGACAAGCTCGGTTGGCTGCGCTATCGCGACAATCAGGATGAAGTGTTCCTGGGCCACAGCGTGTCACGCGCGCAGAACATGTCCGAAGACACCGCGCGCCTGATCGACGCCGAAGTCCGCCGCCTAGTCGAAGAAGGCGAGAATGTTGCGCGCAAGGTGCTGACCGATCATCTCGACGAGCTGCATCTGCTCGCCGGGGCGCTGCTTGAATATGAAACGCTGTCAGGCGAGGAATCGAAGCGCGCGATCAAGGGCGAGGATATCGGCCGTGAGGACGATGCCGACAAGCGCGGCACTCCGGTGTCGGGCCACGCCGGTTCGTTGCCGCAGATCAAGCGCAAGCCGCGCGGGCCGTTCGGCGATCCGAAGCCCCAGGGCGCTTAGGGCTTGAATCTAGCGCGCTCGATTCAGGGGTTATTCATTGGCTGACGGCAATTTGCGGCGCATGACATTCGGGAAACGCGCTCGCATCTTGCCTGTCTTGCTCACGGCGCCGTTGCTGTCCGCGATGGCGCCGGGTGACATGAGCGTCGCCGCCTTTCTGATGCGCGCCGATTCGCTCGCGCGGCTCGGCCCGCTCGCCTTGGCAACGCCGCAGGGCAATCAGCTGAAGGGCGAGGTCATCGCCGCGGGCAAACGCTACAAGGCGCGGATTGATGCCGATCGCCGCGCGGGCCGCAAAACCGCCAGCTGCCCGCCCGAATCGGGGACGCTGACCCCGGATCAATGGCTGGGCCACTTACGCTCCTACCCCGCACCGGTCCGCACGAAGGTGAGCATCCACGCAGCATTCGATGCCCTGATGAAGAAACGCTACCCCTGTCCTGCCTGATCCGCCATGGAGCGATCGACAAAGGAGACGGTGATGATCCGTAAATCGTGGACCATGATGACGCTGGCGGCCGCTCTGGCAATGGGAACGCAACCCGCCGCGGCGCAGGGCACCGGCGTGCTGACGAACAAGGTCGAACTGGAAAAAGTCACTCCGGCGGTCGATGGGCGCGAGCGCGAGGCGATCTACACGACGCCCGATGTCGTTGTTCCCGGCGACCGGATCCGCCTGACGCTCACCTTCACCAACAACGGCGCAGCCCCCGCGGCGGGGGTCAATCTCACCAACCCGATTCCCGAGGCATTGGTCTTCGATGGCACGAGCGACACCGCGGGTTTCACCGTCTCCGTCGATGGCGGCAAGACGTTCGGCGCTCTTGAGGGGCTGAGAGTCGCGGTTGCCGACGCCGCGCCGCGGCCTGCTGCCGCGGCGGATGTCACCCATGTGCGGTGGTTGTGGCCCGACGCCGTCGCCCCCGGTCAAAGCCGCGCAGTCGCCTTTTTCGGTCGCGTCCGGTGAATTTTGACGGCGGTGGTCGGTGACGATCTACTGTGACGAGTCGGGCGGGCTTAACGCGGGTGCGATGACCTTTGCCGCGGTGATGCTGACGCCGCAGACCGCCGCCGACATCCATGGCCGATTTCGCAGCGTCACCGGTCTTCGCGGCGAGCTCAAAGGCAGCCGGATCAGTTTGGTTGAACGCGCCTATCTCCTCGAACTGTTCGACCGTGCCGGTGGCCGCGCCTGGGTCGCGATAGCCAAGCGCGATACGCTCGCGCAAAATCCGGGCGGAACGCTGCCCAGCGATCTTTCACTCTATGCCGCGCTGCTTGATCTGGCGATTGGTCGCTGGCTGCCTGAAACGGGCGGGGTCTGCACCGACGTGGTGATCGACGATGGCCGATACGATCCCGCAATTCTCGGACGCGTGCGCGCCGATATCCAGGCCGGTCTCGGCGGGTGGGGCAGCGCCTCACTCGCCGACAGCCATCGCAGCGACGGCGTCCAGATCGCCGACGTCGTCGCAAACAGCCTGTTCAACATCGCGACCGGCTCGCCGCGCGCGCACCGTATCCAGCGGATCGTAGAGCCGATGCTTGAATCCAAGGCAATCCGCGTCGCCGAGCTGGCTACAATCGACTAAAACGAAAAAAGGGGCCGCAGCTTCCCGCGACCCCTTCGTATCAGCTATCGCAAGCTTATTCGAAGTCGTTGCCACCACCTGCGGGGCTGCGCGGCGGCGCAGCGGCAGTCAGGCGAAGGGCTTCGGCCGAGCGGCTGATCGAGCTGATTTCATCAGGTGTATCGTCATCGTCGATGACAACCTTCTGCAGCGTCGTGATCAGCGTTTCTTTCAGATCCTTCGGACGCACGGTCTGTTCGGCGATTTCGCGCAGCGCCACGACGGGATTCTTGTCGCGGTCGCGGTCGACGGTCAGTTCCGAACCACCCGAAATCTCGCGTGCGCGGTGCGCGGAGAGCAGGACCAGGTCGAAACGGTTGGGAATCTTGTCGACGCAATCCTCGACGGTAACGCGGGCCATGTTGTTTCCTTAGAATATCGGAGAGACCAGCCTTTTTGGGGGCGTGGCGGCAAGCGCTGCGCGCTAGCAGGACGGCCCGTCCGTGTCAATCGAAGCGCTGCCCTTGCGGCCCTTGCGGCCCCCCGCCTATGAGCGGATGATGACCGACGCACCCTGCCCCGCACGCGATCCCGCTACGCTGACTGCTGACGTCGCAGGCCATCGGCTGGAGGTTATCGTCGACGGCGACGAGCGCCTCGAACGCATCCTCGCCCTTCTGGGCGGTGCGATCCGCAGCATCGATATCATCATGTATATTTTCAAGCATGATACCGCCGGGACGCGCGTGCTCGATGCGATGACCGCAGCCGCGCGGCGCGGCGTGCGGGTACGCGCGGTGATCGACAGTTTCGGCTCGTCCGACATCTCCGACGCCATCTTCACGCCGCTGCGCGAGGCCGGCGGCAGCGTGACCTTTTTCTCGCGGCGCTGGCGATCGAGCTACCTGATCCGCAATCACCAGAAAATGCTGCTGATCGATGACACGGTGGCGGTGACCGGTGGCTTCAACATCGCGGCCCCCTATCTCAACAGCCAAACCGAAACCTGCTGGTTTGACCTAGGCATCGTCGTGCGCGGCCCGTCGGTGGCGCGGATGGTCGCCTGGTTCGAAGAGATCCACGACTATACCCTGAACAACGACGGCAAATTGCTGATGCTCCGCCGTCTGATCCGCGAATGGCCAGTGGAAACGGGACCGGTATCCTGGCTCGTCGGCGGCCCCACCCAGCGGCTCTCACCCTGGGCACAGGCGGTGCGGACCGATTTGGTCGGTGCGCGCCAACTCGACATGGCGATGGCCTATTTTTCCCCCGGTCAAGGGATGCTGCGGCGACTTGGCCGCGTCGCGCGGCACGGCAGGGCGCGCTTCATCATGGCGGCGAAGTCCGACAACGCCGCGACGATTGAGGCTTCGCGACTGCTCTATGGTTATTTGCTGCGCAAAGGCGCGCAGGTGTGGGAATATGTCCCGTGCAAGCTGCACATGAAGCTGATCGTGATCGACGATGTCGTTTATATCGGCACTGCCAATTTCGACATGCGCAGCCTGTTCGTGAACGTCGAAGTGATGTTGCGCATTGCCGATGCCGGTTTTGCCCAGCAGATGCGAGGTTACATTGCGGCGCAGCAGGTGAACTGCGACGACATCACTGCCGCCGAGCACAAGGCGCGCGGCGGATTTCTGACTAGGCTGCGTTGGGCGCTAGCGTGGTTTGTCGTTGCGGCCGCGGACTATACCGTTTCGCGGCGACTCAATTTCGGCCTGAGTGAAACCGATCCCGACCTGGAGGTTTAGTCTTTCCAGCCCCAGAACAGGAAGCAGGGCGGCACGTTGACCCATTCGAACGCATTGTCGATGCGGGCAAAGTGCGGGGCGAGGAAATCCCGGGCACGGGCGCGGAACTGATAGACGAGAAACGCGCCGCCGGGGCGCAGTACCGGTGCGTTGCCGCCGCAATCGCCGGGCCGACACCGGCTGGCAATGTCGAAAACGGCAGGCCCGAGAGCACATAATCTGCCTTTTCAAAACCATGCGCCGCGATGATAGCCTCGACGTCCGACGCCGACCCGTGCACCGCAATAAAGCGGCTGTCGCGGATGTCTTCGCGCAGATAGTCAATGAAATCCTCGTTGGTGTCGATCGCGATCAGCGTCGCGTCGCCCGCCATGCGTTCGAGCACCGGGCGGCAAAAGGTACCGACCCCCGGGCCATATTCCACGAACAGCGTAGTGTTTTTCCAGTCGACCGGGCGCAACATGTGGCGGATCAGCGTCGGCGACGACGGCACGATCGACCCGACCATGACCGGATGTTTGATAAACCCACGGACGAACATGCCCCATGGTCCGAAAAAGCGTTTGAGCCCCACCCGCAGCCGACGGGCCAGTGGGGCTTTCTTTTCTTGGGCCTGCGCCCGCGGATTGGTCATGTTGGCTTTCGCGTTGTTGCGGTTGGCATTGGCGTGGCAAAATCGGGGCGATGGCGCAAGGAAAGAGTCTGTCTTGACTCTGGACAGCCCAGCGTTCGCGTGTAGTGACAAGCCGCATTGCGGATGGTGGGCGACGGAAAGGGGATTATCGGCATGGCGACGCTATCGCGCTCGATCCCCGCTGACCGCATGGCCGTTCTCTTCACCGTGATGCTTGTCGCTGCTGCCGGCAATACTGCAATGCAATCGATTCTGCCCGCCATTGGCGCCAAACTTAATATCCCCGATGTGTGGGTGAGTCTGGCCTTCAGCTGGTCGGCGTTGTTGTGGGTGATGACGGCGCCCTATTGGGCACGCCAGTCCGACAAGCGCGGGCGCAAGGCCTTGATGGCGCTAGGCGTGACCGGATTCATGGCGTCGATGGCGTTTTGCGGGCTCGCGCTGTGGTCGGGGCTGCAGGGCTATCTCGCCGCTGGCACCACCTTCGTCATCTTTGCCCTGTTTCGCAGCCTGTATGGGGGATTCGGGTCGGCCGCGCCGCCCGCGGTGCAGGCCTATGTCGCAGCGCGGACCGAACCCGAGGAACGCACTCAGGCGCTGTCGCTCGTTTCTTCGTCCTTTGGGCTTGGCACCGTGATCGGCCCGGCGATTGCGCCCTTCTTCATCCTGCCGTTCGTCGGTCTCGCCGGTCCCTTGCTCGTCTTTGCGCTGATCGGGCTGCTTGTCCTGATCATGCTGCGCTGGCGGCTGCCCGACGATGTGCCGCGGTTCGCCGCACGCGGCGCTATCGTCGCTTATCCGACGTCGGCGGGATCGCCTGCGGCGGCGACCAACGACAGCGACGACGATGTCTTCGACCCCGCCGCAGCAGCCGCGCCGCCGCTACGCTGGTCCGACACGCGCGTGCGCCCGTGGCTGCTCGCGGGGCTCTTCGGTGGCCAGGCGCAGGCGATGATGCTGGGCGTCATCGGTTTTCTGATCCTCGACCGGCTGGAGCTTCGGCTCAACCCCGACGAGGGTGCCGCGATAACCGGCATCGTATTGATGGCGGGCGCGTTCGCAACCTTGCTGTCGCAATGGGGGCTCATCCCGCTGCTCAAGCTGTCGGCGCGGACCGCGGTGCTGGTTGGCGCTGCGCTCGGCGGCGCCGGGCTCGTCATGACGGGCCTGTCGCAGAATCTGCACGGCATCGTGATCGGCTTCGCCCTTGCCTCGTTAGGCTTCGGGCTGTTCCGCCCCGGCTTCACCGCCGGAGTGTCGCTTTCGGTGCCGCGCCGCGACCAGGGTAGCGTCGCGGGCATGACCGCGTCGATCAATGGCTCGGCTTACATCGTGTCGCCCGCGGTCGGCGTGCTGCTGTACAACTGGCACCCGATGGTCGCTTATGGCCTGATGGCGAGCTTTTGCGGCTGGCTGGTGTTGTGGGGCTGGTCCGCGCTGCGCCAGGACCAGCCCGTGGCCAGCTAGTCCTTCACCTCGTCGTCGCTATGTTTGCGATCGCGGAAGGGCTTGAGCATGCCTGGCGCAAAGAAGCCGATCGGATTGACGCTCATCGCCTGCTGCTTGATCTCGCCCTGGATCTTTTCATAATCCTTTTCCATCGCTTCGGCGACCGAAGCACGGGTGTCCTTCAGCGCCGCGTCAAAATCAGCCATCGTCACCGTGTCGCTGTTGATCGATCGTTTCAGCGCGGCGAGACCCGCGCGCCGGGTCAGATCCTCAAGGTCCGCACCGGTAAACCGGTCGGACTTATCCGCCAACACCGTCAGATCGACATCGTCCGCCAGCGGCATCTTCCCGGTCTGGATCTCCAATATCCGGCGGCGGCCTTCCTTGTTGGGGACCGACACATAGATCAGTTCGTCGAGCCGACCGGGACGAAGCAACGCCGGGTCGATCAGGTTGGGCCGGTTGGTGGCGCCGATGACGACAACCGACTGCATCTCTTCGATCCCGTCCATCTCGGCGAGGATTGTGTTGACCACGCGCTCGGTCACCTGCGGCTCGCCCGAAGTGCCGCTGCCGCGTGCTGGGACCAGGCTGTCGAGTTCGTCGATGAAGATGATCGTTGGCGCCACCGCACGCGCTCGGGCAAATAACCGTGCAATCTGCTGCTCGCTCTCGCCATACCATTTCGACAGCAGATCGGACGATTTGATCGATATGAAGTTGGCATCAGATTCGCGCGCCGCAGCCTTCGCGAGCAAGGTCTTACCCGTGCCGGGCGGGCCATAGAGCAGGAAACCCTTGGCGGCGCGGATGCCCAGCCGCCGGAACGCCTCGGGATGTTTCAGGGGCAGTTCGATCCCTTCGATCAGCTTCTCGCGCGCCGCATCCAGTCCGCCGATGTCGCTCCACCGCGTCGTGGGTGCCTGCACCATGACTTCGCGCATCGCCGACGGCTGCACGCGTTTGAGCGCATTGCTGAAGTCGTCACGGGTAACGCGCAGTTCTTCCAGCACCTCGGGCGGGATAGTGCCTTCGGCCAGATCGAGCTTGGGCATGATCCGCCGGACCGCCTCGATTGCCGCTTCGCGCGTCAGCGCTGCCATGTCGGCACCGACAAAGCCGAACGTCGTCCGCGCCAGCTCGGCCAGATCGACATCCTCGGCCAACGGCATGCCGCGGGTGTGGATGCCCAATATCTCGCGGCGCCCGCCTTCGTCGGGAACCCCGATGATGATTTCACGGTCGAAACGGCCCGGACGGCGCAGCGCTTCATCGATGGCATCGGGGCGGTTGGTGGCAGCAATGATCACCAGATTGGTGCGCGGCTCCAGCCCGTCCATCAGCGTCAGCAACTGAGCGACCAGGCGCTTTTCGGCTTCGCCGGTCACCTGTCCGCGTTTGGGCGCGATCGAATCGATTTCGTCGATGAACAGGATCGACGGCGATGCTTTGGCGGCCTGCTCAAAAATGTCGCGCAGCCGCTTTTCGGATTCGCCATAGGCCGATCCCATGATCTCGGGGCCGTTGATGAGGAAGAACTGCGCTTCGCTCTCGTTGGCGACCGCGCGCGCCAGTCGCGTCTTGCCGGTTCCGGGCGGCCCGTGCAGCAGCACCCCACGCGGCGGATCGACGCCCAGCCGGCGGAACAGCTCGGGATAGCGCAGCGGCAGTTCGACCATCTCGCGCAGCTGGTCGATCGTCTCGCCCAATCCGCCGAGATCGTCATAGGTGACGTCGGTGCGCCGTGCGTCGTGTGGCTCCTGATATTCGGGAAGCAGCTCGATTTCGGTGTTCTCGTCGATGAAGACGATGCCCTTTGGAGCCGCCGACACAACGAGCAGACGCACTTCGGCCAGTGCATAGGCGGGCGCATTGAGCATCTGACGCAGTTGCGGCGGCATGTCCCCAGATGGCAATCGCTGCTGTCCCGCGGTCGCGACGGTGTCACCCGCGACGAGCGGCCTTCCAAAAAAGCTGCGTTTCAGCGCGTTAGCCGATCCCTGTAACCGCAGGTTTTCCTGCGCGGGGGCAAATACTACGCGCGTCGCCGGGCGCGTTTCGACGCGGCTCAGCATCACCATGTCGCCGGCGCCAGCGCCAGCATTGGCGCGCTGCAAGCCATCAAGGCGAATGACTTCGAGCCCTTCATCTTCGGCATAGGGAAGAACCACGCGCGAGGCCGTCTGCCGCTTGCCGCTGATCTGGATTATGTCGCCTTCGGTCACGCCCAGTTCGGCCATCACGGAACGAGGGATGCGCGCAATCCCGCCGCCGCTTTCCTCGGCGCGCGAATTCGCCACCTGCAGTTTCACCTGTTTTTCTTTTACCGCTGCATCGGCCAAGGCGCGTCTCCCTCAAAAAGCTCAATATGTCGAAGATAGGGTGCTCGTTCCCGATTTGCGACCCCTTGCCCTCCCCTGGGCCTGCGCCAACCTATGACGCACTGCACAAAATTGTGGCAAGTCGCGCGAGGCCGTGTCATCATCCGCGCCGAATATGCCCCGCCTTCCTCCCCTCAGCAGCATGGAGGCCTTTCTCGAGGTCGCCCGCCATGGCACGGTCAAGGCTGCCGCGATCGAGCTAGGCCTGTCGATGCCAGCGCTGTCGCGCCGCATCCAGACGCTCGAACATGCTGTCGGCCGCCCGCTGTTCAATCGCCATCATCACGGGCTCAGCCTGACCGAAGCGGGGCGTGGGTTGCAGGGGCAGCTGGCGCCGATTCTCGACGAATTGCGAACGGTGATCGGTCAGGTCGGCAGCCCCGACGCATCGCTGCGCCTGCATCTCAACGTGCTACCGCTGTTTGCGCAGCAACGGCTTTTTCCACGATTGCCCGAACTGCGCCGTCAGCATCCCGAACTGCATATCGACATCGATACCATGTCGCATGCCGAAGCGCGATTGGGCGACGGTATCGACGCTGCGATCGCGCTCGCCCGCTCGATCGATCCGGCGCTTTATGCCGCGCGGCTCGATCAGGACAAGGTGTTTCCGATCGCGGCGCGGACGCTGGCCGACGCCAACCGGTCGATCGCGGTGCCCGAGCAGCTTCAGCGCATGACGGTTCTACTCCACCGCGAGATGCCAGAGACTTTCAGCGAGTGGAAAAAGGCGATCGGTATGCCCTATCTCGAACCGGCGGGGATCGATTATTTCGATTCGGGGCCGCTGATGCTCGAAGCGGCGGCGCAGGGCATCGGGGTCGCCTTCATGCACGGCCATCATTTCGACGACGCGCATGACCCGCGGCTTGTCCGGCTATTCGATTTCGATGTCGACAGCCCGTACAGCTACTGGTTCGTGTGCCGACCGCGCGCACTGCGCCAGCCAGCGGTCAAGCTGTTCCACGACTGGCTACTCGCGGCGAAGATCTGAGCGGTTTCCACCTCTGCAATTATGTCCCCAGTTTGAAGGCCGAGTTCTGATTTTGTTCGAACTTGTAATCACCCGGAAGCGACATCATCTGTTCCTGTAGCCAAGACCATCTCCTGCTGTCCCGGCCAGTTTGGTCGACGTAAAAAATGTTTGCCAGATTCCGACGCTCTTGACCAAGACGGCACTTTCGGTCACGGCAATCTGGTTATTTTCCGCCGTTTCGCAGTAGGGTCGATCGCCATTGATGCGGACAGCATGGCCCGCAGCTTCGAAATCTTCTCGCTCGACAACGTTTGGAAAGCGGATGATCTAGGGGCGGATCATGGAATTTTCAAGTCCTATGACGATGGATAAATACCGCCGCCGCGTTCAAAATCCCAAAGCACGTCTCCGAGAATCCCAGGCTACGGGATTTTGCACATCGACGAACGCCGGTAAATAGTTCTGGCCCAGATCACCCCCTTGATGAACTGTCACCAGCCACACCGCAAGATCGCCTCTGCCATTCTGTCGAAATCGACATTTCGAGCAACAAAGTCCGCGGCAGCCCGTTACCATGCCGCGAACGAGTCCACCTCAGTTGTCAGCTCCAGAGAATGACGCGCCCCAAGGAATTTGGCGTAGCGGTTGCATCTGGCGCCCCTCGTTGTTTCCAAGGGCTTGCAGTCCGGATCGACACCTTCCGGCGAGTTGTGAAAATGCCCGACAGACCCCCTAGAACCCGGTATCGTCACCATCAGCGATGGTTTAAAGTCGCCAATGGTGCAACGAAAACCATGGACCGCCAAGTCGCCGAGGCCACACGCAAAGCCACCCTACGCGCGCATCATTCGAGCCTTTCCGGCTAAGCGCCGATACGCCCACAGATACTCGGCGAAGAGCCCCGCAGCGCCCTACCAAACCCGTGCTTCCACCTTAATGCAGCCCCTCATTCGGCAGGATAGCCCCGACAGGCACCAGGCCCGACGAGGATCATGGTCAATCCCTTCCCCGCATGCCATGCTACAGCACAATCGTCTTATATGTCGTCTCAAGCGATTGCAAGGTCCGTTCCTATTCGACCGACTGCCAGGTCGAAACCGCAACCAGTTACGATGTTCTGACGGCAATTCTCATGCGCACCGACACCACGCGGATTGCTGGCCCAAGGCAGCCACCGATGGCCTGGCCATCCGCTGTCGAAGGATACCTGCACCGTCCAGATTCACGATCGGCGAAAATCGGCATTAATAATCTTCGGGTCGTCTGAGGTTATCTGCCCGGAGCCGGTAGCCAATGTATGTGCGTCACTTATCCGTGTGAAGTCCTACGCGTCGAAATCCCGAGAACGGACCCGGGCCATCCTGAACAATTGCCGCCGCACCCGGCAACGAGGTATCGGCCGTTCTCGAGCACAATTTCTTGTTGCCCACGCGGCCTTGTATACAGAAGCCGCCCCAATGCGCCATAATATCGCCAACCCAATTTTGATCCCCCGAAAACACCGTCCCATCGACGAGAATCCCCCCCATCGGTCGCGATGTTTCCGATCACTCTGGCGTTGCCAGCCTTTGCGTCCAGCGGGCTAATCAGGTGCCGCCATCGCCAAGCCCTGGTTTCTGGCAAATGTCACCCTCCGTCCCAAGCATCTTGACAAATATGACCTGGCCACATACTAGGTCCGGCGAAAAAAGCAGCGTTTGCCTGTCCCTGCACCTTGGTCGCGGGCCCCGATCACCGAGGTCACGTCAAAGCGCGATGTCGGCCATGGCCGTCGCTGGAGACACGAATATACGTTAGACGGACACGCATCCTTGCCACCGCGCATTGCTAGCTGTCGCCGTCAGATTTAAGGCGATCGACGCTCGCCAACCCCATCCTCCGGCAGCGGATATTGGCTGCCAGTCAAAGCCGACTTTCCATTGCCGCTTCGTGGTCTTGTGCGGCTCACATGCTTCAGACCGTTCCCAATATGAATATTCTGCTGGCAAGGCTGACCATCAAGTGCGGAAACCGGACTACACGCAGGCGGACATAACAGGCATTGAAACCGAAACTGCCGGACGTCCGGACAGGTCGACGGCCTGGACGGTAAATCAAGTCGCCGATCGCGATAGAAGAATGGTGCTGCTGGGGAGGATTGAACTCCCGACCTCGTCATTACCAATGACGCGCTCTACCACTGAGCTACAGCAGCAACCGAAACGCCCGCAAACGCCTGTTCGCTGGGCAGGCGCGGCCTATGGCGGGGCGCCCCGCGCCTGTCAAGTTGCGAAGCTTGACGTTGGGTCAATTTCGCGGGCATGGCCGCTTTCGTGAGCAAACCACCCTCCCCCGCCGACATCGAGCGCGAACGCCGCTTGGCAGAGGCGCTGCGCGATAACCTGCGCAAGCGCAAGGCGCAGGCGCGCGAAACCAAGGCCGAAACGCCTGCTAAAGACTGACGGTCACCGTCACCGCATCGCCCTCGACCAGCCGTTCGGCCTTGCGCACCGCGGCCTTGACCGGCAGCAACCAGCCGCCGCTCTCCTTGTGCGGGAACACCGATGTCTGCCAGCTTGTGTCGCCAATGGTTACATCGACCCGCGCCGATCCGAACCCCTTGCGCCCGTTCAGCCACTGGCCACTGATCGCCGCGATCCGGATGCCATCAGCAGCGTCGCCCGCGATGGTGACGAAATGCCAAGCCGCGGGCGCGGTGGCGGACTGCCAGCGCCAGAGCGGCGTGGTAAATGTGAAACTCTCCACCTCGCTCTCAACCCGTTTGTGTCGGGCGAAGTCGAGACACCGCTCTTGGGCGCGCGGCCTCACGGCATCTCGGCTTCGCTCGATGCGAACGGCTGATCTGGATCATTTTGGCGCCATCCGCACCGGCACTGGAATATTGCAGATACCTACCCCGCCCGCGGGTTTGATAAAGAATGGATCACGGCGATTTGCACGTGCTTCGACGTAACGGTGAAAGGTGACGCTGTCGGTTGAGAGAATTTCAAACTTTGGCTGGTCGTCCTGCGACAACTCGTTCGCCATGCGAATCGACCGGATCGGCACGCGCTGGGCTGCATCCTCATAAAATCCAAGCGCCCCCGTACCGCGTGGCAGGCTGGTCAAATATTCCATCCCAGTGATGACGCGGCCAACCAGCGCGATGTTGCGGTCGAGATGGCGCGGCGCCTCGCCGATAACCGTATAAAGCTCAGCGCCGCTGCCTGTATCGGGCGACATATTTCGGCCGACACCGACTGCGCCATAGCAGTGGACGGGCCAATAGTGCCAAACACCCTCTCCCGACTGCTCCGCCGCGACGGGCCATCCGTTGAATATCTCGACCCACGATGTGTAGGAATCGCGCTCGTGCCAGCCACCGGGCGCTGCCTTTGTCCGAGTTCCGTCAATCGAAAATTGCGCCGCGTTGTTTTCGGACTTCACGGCTGCAGCTTCGGCGCTCAGTGCTGCGGCCAATGCGGATTCGCCACCTCCTACCAAATCTAAGTGTTTCGCATTCGCCTCGCTGATCGCGTCTGAAGTAGTTACATACCCGCTCTCCGGCACCGTCATCAATCCCTCAGGCAGCGCCTTCTTCTCCGTCGCATCGCCCCATTGCACGACATAATTGTCCTGCACCCGGTTGATACTTGTCCCGTCCCACCAATGTGCCGCGGCAAGCTTGCGGATATTGCCGATCCACCCCTGGCTGAATGGCGCGGGCATCAGCTGGATCACGACGCGGCGCGCTTTGCCAGTGGCGTCGGGCGCGAGGTCCATCACCAGCAGTTCGGACGGCGCAATCGCGACCCAATCGCTTGCGGGCGCCGCGGCGGCGATCTCGCCCGGTGACGGGTTTGGCACCGGCTCCTGCGCGGTAACCGGAAGGGCGAGCGACGCCGCAGCGGCGGCTAGAACCAGATGTTTCATGCCGCCTGTCTGCCATGCTCATGCGACTTGCGAAAGCCCCGCCCAGCGATTAGGGCGCGCGTTCCAAGCATGCGGAGCGGTGGCCGAGTGGTCGAAGGCGCTCGCCTGGAAAGTGAGTATAGGTCAAAAGCCTATCGTGGGTTCGAATCCCACCCGCTCCGCCAAGTTCTAATCCCACATCCGCCCGATCCGTTTTTCACATCCCAGCTTTGCTGCGGGTTTGAGAAGCGATTCGGGTCCCTGTGTGTCCCACAGGATCCAGTCCGACATTTTTCGCGCAAACGGTCGATAGAAAGAACCGCAGGCGGTGGCAATTCTGGCGCCGCTGACGGCGCTTCGATCTTGCCAATCGGCCGCCGCGCCGACAGGGTGCCGCCAGCGATGAAAACCGATCTCGATCATCTTCCGGCGAACAAACAGCGCGAGCTCCGACCGCGTGAAGGCGATCGTTTTCGAAGAATTCGAAGATGCCATCGCGCTCGGCACGATGGGCTGGAAGAAGAAAGGCAGGATCGACAAGATCATCCTCTACGGCAGCTACGCGCGCGGCGGCTGGGTCGATGAGCCGCATACGGCCAAAGGCTATCGCTCGGACTTCGACCTGCTCATCATCGTCAATGACAAAAGGCTTACCGAGAAGGTCGATTTCTGGGCCAAGCTCGAAGACCGGCTGATCCGCGAACTGGCGATCGACAAGACGCTCAAGACCCCGGTCAACTTCATCGTCCACACCTTGCAGGAAGTGAACGACGGCCTCGCCCACGGGCGCTATTTCTTCATGGACGTCGCAAAGGACGGCATCGCGCTCTACGAATATGACGACAAGCCGCTTCCACACCCAAAGCCCAAGACGCCGAACAAGCGCTGGCGATGGCGCAGGAATATTTCGACGAGTGGTTTCCGCTTCGGCATTTTCAGGGACGCGCGAACTTGACGACATCTGCCAAAGGAGATTGAAGCTGGCTGCATTCCAGTTTCATCAGGCGGCGGAACGACTCTATCACTGCGCGCTACTCGTCTGCACCTTCTACACGCCACACGTCCACAATCTGGGGTTCCTACGAACGCAGGCGGAGCGGATCGATATGCAGCTCGTTGATGCTTGGCCGCGCGAACGGCGCGAAGTGCGTGCCCGCTTCGAGAAGCTCAAAGAAGCCTATGTCAAGGCCCGCTATTCGAAGCATATGGCTATTTTGCGGCATGCCATAGAATTAAACCCGCAGAAAACCGACCATATCGTGCGCGAAGTGACATGACCCCCTGGTTTTCACCAGCCAGGATCAGAGCCCAGCCGCTTTTGCACTGCTACCCATATTGAAATCAACGCGACAATCCGATTCCCAATTCCAGGCTGCGACGTTCGTCGGTGCGATACCAGCAATCCCTGTTGCAACGACAATAACGCGCTAACTGGTCCTGATTTTCCTGTTTCCCGCGGTAGGGAAATCGGCAAAATAATTGTTAGAATTTAAGCAAATGCCAATGCGAAGCCGGTGCAGCGCCACCGACCGTCCGGTCTAACCCCACGTCAGGCGAAATGCAGCCGCCGGTATTTGCCCCGGAAATAGAGCAGCGGGTCGCGGTGAGGCTCGAACTGCGCGCGCACGACGCGGCCGACCAGGATGAAATGATCGCCCGCCTCATGAAGCGATTCGCGCTGGCATTCGAACGACACCAGCGAGCTGTTCAGCAGCGGCACCCCCGTCTGCCCCGGCGTCCACGGCAGATTGGCGAACCGATCCTCCCCGCGCGTCGCGAAGCGGTTCGACGCGGGTTGCTGCCCGATTTGCAAAACATTGACTCCGAAATGCGACGCCTCGCGCAGCGCGGGGGCGGTACCCGACGAATTGGCGATGCAGACCAAGAGCAGCGGCGGGTCCAGTGACACCGACGTGAAGCTGTTCGCGGTCAGGCCAACGGGGACGCCCGCAGAGTCGAGCGCCGTGACAATCGTGACGCCAGTCGCAAAGCAGCCCATCGCATCGCGCAACGTCCGCGGGTCCGACCCTGCCTGAAACTCGGTTGCCTCGCGCGGCTGGCGGCGTTCCAGAAATTCGAGCAGCTGGCCGAGCAACGCTTCGGTCCGGTCGGCCTCGAGCGCCAGATCGGCCTCGTCGATGTCCGCGCTTTCACCGATCGGCAGCGCGCCGCCGAACGCATCACCTAGGGCGTTGTTCGGCGCCGCCGCAAAGCCGCCGCGCACCAGCAGCGTCGGCAGCGCCTGACGCGCCGCGATGCCGCTGGCGATGGCGTCGGTGTCTTCGGGCATGTCAACCAGCACCAGCCCGCCAGCGAGCAGCACGCCATCGATCGCGAGCGCGCGGGTTGCGATCCAGCCGCTGTGCCGCGCAGCAACGACGACCGGACGCGACCCCATTTGGGCGAGGACAAGGCGCAGATCCTCGATATGCTCCGCCAGCTGACCGAGCTCGCCATCGGGGCGCAGATCGAGGTTCACGACCCGGCGTCCTGAACGCGCCAGTCCATCGGCGACGTCGCGCCAAGCGCCGCGCGCCTGCCCGATGTCGGGGATCAGCAGCACCGCGGGGTCGTTGTCGTCGCCCAGCACATCCGCGGTCAGCGGGACGCCGCCGAAACCCTTATATTCGATGACGCTCAAACATCCCCCTGGCGCACCGGCGGGCAATAACGCCGTGGGCAACGAACTGATCCAATTGCGAAGAATCGGATCATATCGAAAGCACACGCGCCGCGCCAGCGTATCGGCATGAAGCGCTTTACCGTCGCAACGAAGCCAGCCGTTGATCGATGATCGCGTCCGCTTCGGCGATGATGCGGTCGATCAGTTGCTGACAGGTCGGGATGTCGTGGATCAACCCCTGCACCATCCCGGCCCAGAACACGCCTTTCGACAGGTCGCCGGTCTGCAGCAGCTCGCGCCCTGCCTGGCCGTTCACCAGTCCGGCAACATCGGCAAAGGTCGCGTCGGGCTGCGCGAGACGGCGGACGACCTCTTCGCTGACCGCGCTCTTGCCGACGCGGGCGGTATTCTTGAGGCTGCGAAAGATCAGATAGGATCCGCGCTCGTCATTATCGACATAGGCCTGCTTCACATTGTCGTGGATCGGCGCCTCGACCGTCGCGCAAAAGCGCGTGCCCATGTTGATCCCCTCGGCCCCCAGCGCCAGCGCGGCGACCAGCCCGCGGCCGTCGCCGAACCCGCCCGACGCAAGCATCGGGATCTTCACCTTGTCGGCTGCGGCGGGGATCAGGATCAGGCCCGGAATATCGTCCTCGCCCGGATGTCCCGCACATTCAAAACCATCGATCGAAATGATATCGCAGCGCGCGCGCTCCGCCGACAAGGCATGACGCACTGCGGTGCATTTGTGCAGGATGGCGATGCCGTGCGGTTTGAGCATTTCCCAGATCTCGCGCACGGCGGGCGTTCCCGCGGTCTCGACGATCTTGACCCCGCCGTCGATGATCGCCTGCGCAAAGGCCTTGTAATCGGGCGCGTTGATCGTCGGAAAAACCGTCATGTTCACCCCGAACGGCTTGTCGGTCATCGCGCGGCAACGCTCGATCTCGGCGCTGAGCGCCGCGGGGCTAGGCTGGGTCAGCGCGGTGATGATGCCGAGCCCGCCGGCGTTCGACACCGCGCTCGCCAGTTCGGCGTAGCCGACGCTCTGCATCCCGCCCTGCACGATCGGATGTTCGATCCCCAGCATTTCGGTGATGCGTGTCTTAAAAGCCATCGTCAGTTCCCTCCCCATGATCGGTCGCAGCAAATTGACGCTACGTCGTCGCCGTGCTGGAATTGACTTGACGTTTACGTCAACGTCCGGTTCATTGGCAAGACAAGATATGTGGGAGCGGGACTGATGCGGCCATGACGATCCTCTATGACGAAGGCCAACAGGCGATCGCGACCGAATCGCGGCGGGTGCTCGAAGCGCGAATCAGCAAGGATAGCTTGCTGCCGCTGCTCGAATCGGTCGGCGGCTATCATCGCCCTTTCTGGGACACCGCAAAGGAGCAGGGCTGGACCGCATTGGCGCTGCCCGAAGCGCATGACGGGCTGGGACTGGGTCTCGTCGAGCTGGGTCTGATCGCGCACCAGGCAGGCCGCAGCCTGAGCGGCGCGCCCTTCTTGACTACAAATTTCGGCGCCGCGAAGGCGATCGAGCTCTATGGCAACGCAGAGCAGCAGGCGCGCTGGCTGCCAGGCCTCGCAAGCGGCGACACGATCGGCGCTGTAGCCATCGCCTCCGGACCTAGTGCGCTGCCGACGCAGCCAACGGTGACCGTGACCAACTACAGCATCGACGGCAGCAAAAAAGGCGTTGTCGGCGCGTTGTTCGCCGACGTGGCGATCGTACTGGCCAACGGTCCCGGGATGCTGGCGCTAGAACTCGTCGAACTGCGCGATGTCGCGCGCGTCGCGGTCAACAGCTTCGACAACAGCCGCTGCTACGCCGACCTGGACTTTTCGGCGGCGCCATCGGAAACCCTTGTCGTCGGCGCGGCTGCCCGCGAAGCGGCGCTGCACATTTTGGCACTTCAGGCCGTCGTCACCGCGCACGAACAGACCGGCGGCGCCGAGGTGCTGATGGAAATCGCGCGGGATTACGCGCTGACCCGCCGCGCCTTTGGCCAGCCGATCGGCGCCTTCCAGTCGGTGAAGCACCGCATCGCCGAACTTTACGGACTCGTCGAACTCGCGCGCGCCAACTGCATCCACGCCGCATCGCGCGAAGGCGCCGCCGATTTCATCACCGCCGCCGCCGCCGCGCGGCTGTCGGCGACCGAGGCCTATGACACCGCGGCGCGCGATTGTGTGCAGATCCACGGCGGGATCGGCGTGACCTGGGATCTCGGGCTCCACCTCCATATGCGCCGCGCGCGCAGCCTCGCGATCGAGCAGGGCAGCAGCCTGTTCTGGGAAGATGTCCTCGTCGACCGACTGACAGGAGAAGCGGCATGAGCGATCTTGAAGCTTATCGCGCCAAGGCGGCGACGTGGCTCGAATCGATGGCACCGACGTACGGCCGCGAGGCGCGCAAGGGGCTGGCCGAGGCCGACGACCTCGCGCTTGGGCGCCGCTATCAGAAAGCGAAGTTCGACGCGGGTTTTGCCGGGATCAACTGGCCGACCGAATATGGCGGTCAGGGACTTGGGCATCTCGAAAAGGTCACCTTCGACGCCGAAGAAATGAAGCACGGCTTCCCCAATTTCTATTTCGGCATCTCGCTCGGCATGCCTGTGCCGGTCCTGATGCAATTCGGCAGCGACCGGGACTTCGTCAAGGAACGCGTGCTCAAAGCCCTGCAAGGCGAAGAAATCTGGTGCCAGCTGTTCTCCGAACCTTCGGGCGGCTCCGACCTCGCCGGGCTGCGGACCAAGGCCGAACCCGACGGCAATGGATGGAAGATCAACGGCCAGAAGGTGTGGACGAGCTGGGCGCATTACAGCGATTATGGCGTCATCGTCGTGCGCACCGACCCGACCGTGCCCAAGCATAAGGGGCTGACCTATTTCTGGGTCGATATGAAAGCGCCCGGCGTCACCGTCCGCCCGATCAAGCTCGCGGGCGGCGACAGCCACGTCAACGAGGTGTTCTTCGACGATGTGAAGATCAGCGACGATCATCGCATGTCGCCCGTCGGCGGCGGCTTTGCGGTCGCCATCACCACGCTTATGATCGAACGCTATGTCGCGACCGACAGCGCGGGCTTCGGCCCGCACCTCGACCTGTTCGTTGACCTTGCCAAAGACACGCTGCTCAATGGCAAGCCGGCGATCGAAGATGGCCGCATCCGCCAACAGATCGCGCGCAACTATGCGATGCGGTCGGGGCTCGATTCGATCAACGTCCGCGCCCGCCTGATGATGCAGGCGGGGATGATCCCCGGCGCTGAAGGTTCGCTCAACAAGCTCGTCGCCGTCCGCTCGCGTCAGAAGCTGTCCGAACTCGCGATCGACCTGCAGGGCAGCGGCGGCTTCGCCTTCGACGAACATGCCTCGCAAAAGGAGGATTGGGCGTCGAGCTGGATCAACGCCCCGACCGGTCGCATTGCGGGCGGGTCGGACGAGACGCTGCTCAACACGATCGCCGAAAAGGTGCTCGGACTACCGCAGGACTATCGCCCCGACAAGGGCATCCCCTTCAACCAGATTCCGGCCTGAGGAGGCGCAGCGCATGAAGTTCGATTCCACTACCGCGGCGGTCGTCACAGGCGGCGCATCGGGCCTCGGCCGCGCCACCGCCGAAGCGCTGGCAGCCGCGGGCGTGAAGGTCGCGATTTTCGATATCAACGAGGCACTCGGCGAAGAGGTCGCGGCGTCGATCGGCGGGCTGTTCTGCAAAGTCGACATCACCGACGAACAATCGGTCCTCGACGGTTATGCCAAGGCACGCGCGGCGCATGGCCAGGAACGGATTTGCGTCCATTGCGCGATGACCTCGCGGCGCGGCAAAACGCTCGCCTATGACAAGGAAACCCGGACCTTCCGCCGCACTCCGACCGAGGACTACGCCTATGGCGTGGCGGGCATTTTGACCGCGAGCTATCGCATCGGATCGATCGCCGCCGAGGGCATGGCGACCTTGCCCGAGATGGACGACGGCGAACGCGGTGCGATCATCTTCACTGCTTCGGTCGCAGCGCAGGATGCGCAAATTGGTCAGGTTATCTATGGTTCGGCAAAAGCAGGCGTGAACGGCCTCGTACTGCCGATGGCGCGCGACCTGATGGACCTGGGCATTCGCGTCAACTCGATTATGCCCGGCGTGTTCGGCACGCCGTTGCTGGGCAACATGAACCCGAAGGTAAAGGAAAGCCTCGAAGCCTCGGTCCCCTTCCCCAAGCGGCTCGGCAAGGCCGAAGAATATGCCAGCCTCGCGATGGAAATGATCCGCAACACCTATTTCAATGGCCAGGCCGTCCGCCTCGACGGCGCGATCCGCATGGCTCCGCGTTAACCCCCTCCCCGACCAGAAGGAAATCATCATGGCCGAAGCCTATATCATTGACGCCGTCCGCACCCCGCGCGGGGTTGGCAAACCCGGCAAAGGTGCCTTGTCGCACCTCCACCCGCAGCATCTGGCCGCGACGGTGCTGAAGGCGATCAAGGACCGTAACAACCTCGACACCGCAACGGTCGACGACATCATCTGGTCGACGTCGAGCCAGAACGGCAAGCAGGGCGGCGACCTTGGCCGGATGGCGGCGCTGTCGGCGGGTTATGACACTAAGGCATCGGGAACGACGCTCGACCGCTTCTGCGGCGGCGGCATCACCTCGGTCAATCTCGCCGCGGCCAGCGTCATGAGCGGGATGGAAGATTGCGTCATCGCAGGCGGCACCGAGATGATGAGCTACACCACCGCTTTCGCCGCCGAACAGGCCAATGCCGGACTGCCGCCGCGGTTGATGGGTTCGGGCCATGAAGCGCTCGACGAACGCCACCCACAGTCGCATCAGGGCGTTTGCGGCGACGCCATCGCGACGATCGAGGGCATCAGCCGCGAAGCGCTCGACGCGCTGGCGCTGGTCAGCCAGCAGCGCGCCGACATGGCGATCAAGGAAGGCCGCTTCGCCAAATCGGTCGTCCCGGTTCTGAATACCGACGGCAGCGTCGCGCTCGACCATGAGGAATTCCCGCGCCCCGAAACCACCGCCGAAGGGCTGGCGTCGCTCAAGCCCGCCTTCACCGGGCTCGCCGACTTCGACCTTGGCGGCGGCTTCACCTTCCGCAAACAGGTCAATCGCCGCTATCCCGATGTCGAGATCCAGCACTTCCACCATGCCGGCAATAGCTCGGGCGTCGTCGACGGTGCCGCCGCGATCCTGCTTGCGTCGAAGGACTATGCCGACAAGCATGGCCTGAAGCCGCGTGCGCGCGTCGTCGCTTATGCCAATATCGGCGATGATCCGACGCTGATGCTCAACGCCCCCGTGCCCGCCGCGAAAAAGGTGCTCGAAAAGGCCGGTCTGACCAAAGACGACATCGATGTCTGGGAAATCAACGAGGCCTTTGCCGTCGTCGCCGAAAAATTCATCCGCGATCTCGATCTCGACCGCGACAAGGTCAACATCAACGGCGGCGCGATGGCGCTTGGCCATCCGATCGGCGCCACCGGTTCGATCCTGATCGGCACCGCACTCGACGAACTCGAACGCTCGGGCGGGCGCTACGGCCTCGTCACCATGTGCGCCGCCGGCGGCATGGCACCCGCGATCATCATCGAACGGATCTGATTACCATTCTTCAGAACGGGCCGCGGATCGCCAGCGTCTTGGTCGGGCTATACAGGTTAACGAACATCGTCCTGCCGTCGGGGGAGAAGCACACCCCCGCCGGCTCCGTCTGGGTCTTGATCCGGGCAAAGGCATAGACCTCGCCATAAGGAGTGACACCGCGCAGATGGTTGTCGACGATATCGCCATATTGGTCTTCGCAGACGATCAGATGCCCGTTGGGCGCAACGGTCAGATTGTCGCCAAAGCTGTATTGGCGGGGATCGGTCGACTCGAGGAACAGCTGGATGCGTCCCGGCGCGCCCTTTTCGCGGCTCTTTCCTTCGTGGCGCGACGGACGGTACCGCATGATCTGCCCCTGTTTCATGCGACCACCCGACGTGCAGGTGAAATAAAGTTCGTTGTCGCCCCAATGCACGCCCTCGCCGCGCGCAAAGATTGCGGCACCTTTTTTTGCGCCGCGGGTGCGCAGGTCGTCGCGCGGGCTTTCGGGATCGTCGAGATCTATCCAGCGTGCAAATTGCCAGCCCCCCGGCGCCCATTTTATGCCGTTCCAGTTGCGACTGTCGCGAAGCCAACGGTCTTCGAACGCCAACGCCTGCAATCGTCCGCCCTTGTGCAATGCGCCCGCATCGTCGGGCAGAAAACGATAGAGCAGGCTGTCTTCACGATCCTCCGTCATATAGACGATCCCGGTGCGCGGATCGACGACCGCCGCCTCGCGCATGAACCGTCCCATCGCCCTGAGCGGTTCGGCATGGACCAGCTTGTCGGCATCGGCGGGGACGTCGAACATCCAGCCGTGCGGCTTGCCCACCCCCTGCTCCGGCCCGTCGACGCTCTCTTCGCAGCTCAGCCAGCTGCCCCATGGCGTCACCCCGCCCGCGCAGTTGCGGATCGTGCCGAGCAGGCTCAGATATTGCTTTTCCAACGTCAGTGTATCAGAGTCGAGCACCAGCGTCGTCGTCCCGCCCGGAATCGCTGCCCCACCGATCGTATCGAATGTGCCTTCCGGTACCTCCGCCCCGACCGGCAGCGGACCGTCGGCCAAGTGCCGCGGCTGCAATTCATGATTGCGAACAAGTGCGATCCGGCCATGATCGAGTTTGATACAACCCATGCCGTCGGCCCGATCAGGAACGCGAAGGCCGTCGGTCATCGTGTCGCCCAGCTGCGATACGATCCGGTAAGAGAAACCCGGTGGCAGGTCGATCAATCCCGCCGGGTCGCTCTGCAGCGGGCCATAGCCGAGGTCGATCGCCATCATCCCGCCCGCGACCGCGCGACTCTGCGCGGCAAGCCCGGTGAAAGCGAGAGCGGTGATGGCAAATCGGCGACGGTCAAGCATGGGTGCAACTCCGGAAATCCAGCGCTAAGGCGCGCGATAGGGTGCGTTTGTGACACGCGTGCTGCACCCGCGTGGCCCTGCTCGCCACGACCAGTTTTGACCTTGCCGGGCCTTCACAGTCCCGGCAAGGCCGCCTGACAACAAGGGAGAAGACAGACATGGCCGGACCGCTCAAGGGTATCCGCATCATCGAATTTGCCGGGATCGGCCCCGGCCCCTTCTGCGGGATGATGCTCGCCGATCATGGCGCCGAGGTGATCCGCATCGACCGCCCCGGCGGCTTCATGGACCCGCGCGACCCGCTGAGCCGCAACCGGACCTCGATCGTCCTCGACATGAAGAACCCGGAAGCGGTCGCAATTGCGCGTGACCTTTGCAAGAGCGCCGACGGGATCATCGAAGGCTATCGCCCCGGCGTGATGGAGCGGCTTGGCCTTGGCCCCGACGTGCTGCTCGCCGATAATCCGAAACTGGTTTACGGGCGCATGACCGGCTGGGGGCAGTTCGGCCCCTACGCCCATGCAGCGGGCCACGACATCAATTATATCGCGTTGTCGGGTGTTCTCCACGGTATCGGGCGCGCGGGCGAAAAGCCGGTGCCGCCGGTCAATTATGTCGGCGACTTCGGCGGCGGCGGAATGATGCTCGCCTTCGGCATGGCGAGCGCACTTGTTCATGCGGCGCGCACTGGTGAGGGTCAGGTGATCGATTGCGCGATGACTGACGGGTCTGCGCTGCTTGCCGGCATGACCTGGGGGTTCAACGCAATGGGACGGCTGAAGGACGAGGCGGGCGTCAACATGCTCGACGGCGCGGCGCATTTCTACGACAGCTATGTCTGCGCCGATGGAAAGTTCATCTCGATCGGGTCGATCGAGCCGCAATTCTATGCGCTGCTGCGCGAGAAAACCGGGCTGACCGACGATCCCGATTTCGATGCGCAGATGGATCCGTCACAATGGGCACCGCTCAAGGACAAGCTGACCGCGCTGTTCCTCACGAAGTCCCGCGACGAATGGTGCGCGATCATGGAGATGACCGACGTCTGTTTCGCGCCGATCCTCTCGCTTGGCGAGGCACCGCAACATCCGCATAATGTGGAGCGCAAGACGTTTGTAACCATCGGTGGAGCGGTGCAGCCTGCCCCGGCGCCGCGATACTCGGGAACGGTCAACGACACCCCGCGCGCCGCGCCAACCGTCGGCGCCGATGGCGATGCGGTGCTGGCGGGACTTGGCTATGATGCGAGCAAGATTGCGGCGCTACGTAACGATGGCGCGGTGCGCTAACAAATTTTGTTTTTGCTAGCGCAGCGAAGCAAGTCAGAGCGGTTTACGCCGCCCGAGATTGCTTCGCTGCGCTCGCCATGACATTATTGCAGAACAGCTCGCTCATCGCGCCGTCACTGCGTCCCACAATCCGCGCCCGCCAAATCCCGTTACCTGCCGCCCGAGCCGCGCCGCCCAGTAAGCGTCATTCCCATACGCGCTGCGCCAGCGCATCAGCGGGATCGTCACCCGGTTGAGGTCATAATCGCGGGTAAACCCTATCGCACCATGGACCTGATGCGCGATGCCGGTAACGACCCCCACTGCGCGGTTGGCGCGCAGCTTCGCCGCAGCGATCTCGAAATCCGCCGTAGCGGGATCGAGACTCACGGCATCCAATCGCGTCGCCAGCGCCGCCGCTGCCGCCTCCACCGCGCGCACCTCGCAAGCCATCACCGCCAGCGATTGCTGCACCGCCTGGAATTTCCCCAACGGCCGCCCGAATTGCTGCCGCGTGTTCACATGCTCGATCGACAGCGCTAGCGCCTGCCCCATCGCGCCGGCCATCAGGCTTACCGTGGCCGCAGCATGCAACCCTTCACCCCGACCGTGCAGGAGCAATTCGGCAACCGGCAGATCCGGGATCCGCAACCCCGCAATCTGCAACACCGCATTGACGTCGCCCCAGTCGCCGCCGAAACCGCCCTCAGCTTCGGGCACAAGCAGCAGCTCAAATCCCGCGTCCGCAACGGGCGCAATCCCCGTCGTCACCGCCTCTGCGAACACTGCGCGCGCGGTGTCGCACAGCATCTCGCGCGCCGCGCTCATCGCAGGCCCAGTCCGCGCGCGATAATTCCCCGGATCACCTCGCGCGTCCCGCCGCGCAGCGAAAAGCTGGGCGATGCGATAAGCAGCGCACGCAGCAGACGCGCCAGATCGTCTGTATCGTCCCAGCCGCAGCCCACGATCGCCTGCACCCGGCGCGGCATGTCCTGCTCGAACGCATTGCCCAATTCCTTGACCACCGACGCCTCGACCATGGGATCTTCGCCCGCCGCCAGCTTGGCCGCGGTGGACATCGACAGCTGGCGCAGCGTCCACATTTCGGCCGCCAGTTCGCCGATCAGCGCTGCGACTGCCGCGTCGGGATCGGCGCCCGCCGCATCAATCAGTGCGGAGAACAGCGCGTGGCTCGACAGATAGCGTTCCGGCCCCGATCGTTCGAGACCCAGTTCGGCGGTGACCTGTTGCCACCCTTGCCCGCGCGTCCCGACCAGCGCGCCGTGCGGGACGAGGACATCGTCGAAAAACACCTCGTTGAAATCATGATGCGCCGCCATGTCGATGATCGGGCGGATCGTGATGCCGGGGTATCGAGATCGATCAGCAGCTGACTCAATCCTGCGTTGCGCGCGCTCCCCTCTTCGGTGCGCACGAGTGCCAGCATGATGTGCGAAAAATGCGCTCCGGTGGTCCAGATTTTCTGCCCGTTGATGCGCCAGCCCTCGGCGGTTTCACGCGCCGTCGTCCGCACTGCAGCCAGGTCGGACCCCGCTCCCGGTTCGGACAGGCCGATGCACGCATAAAGCTCACCCTTCGCAATCCCCGGCAGATAGCGCTCGCACTGGTCCTCGCTGCCGTAACGCACGATCAGCGGCCCGGTCTGGCGGTCGGCGATCCAGTGCGCGCCAACCGGCGCGCCCGCCGCCAGCAGTTCCTCGATCACGACATAGCGTTCCAGCGGATGCCGGTCGCCGCCGCCATAGCGGCTGGGCAAGGTCATCCCGATGTAACCGGCGGCGCCCAGCGCGCGGCTGAAATCCCCATCGAAGCTCGCCCAGCAGTTGGCGCGCGCCACGACATCGCCTGCCTTGCATGTCCCCACCGCCATGCAATAGCCTTTGCCAACAGGAAAGGATTTTGATCATGGGCGAGTTTTTGAGTGTCGAGCGGCGGGGCAAGATTGCGATCCTGACAATGATCAAGCCCGAAAGCATGAATGCGATCGGCACCCACGAAGACTGCCAGGACATCATCGACACGCTGCGCACCCTCGGCGACGATCGCAGCGTCAGCGCGATCATTCTGACCGGCAGCGGGAAGGCGTTCAGCGCTGGCGGCAACCTGAAAGGCATGCAGGATCGCACCGGCATCGGGGTGCTCGACCAGCCCGACTCCACCCGCGCCAATTATCGCAAGGGGGTGCAGGCGGTGATCCGCGCGCTGATGGACTGTGAAGTGCCGATGATTGCCGCCGTCAACGGCCATGCGATCGGCCTTGGCGCCGACCTTGCCTGCACCTGCGACATCCGTATCGCCGCCGAAAGCGCGAAGTTCGCGTGCAGCTTTATCAAGGTCGGGATCGTCCCCGGCGATGGGGGCGCATGGCTGCTCCAGAAGATACTCGGCTACCCGCGCGCGGCCGAACTGTTCCTGACCGGCGACCGCTTTGACGCGGCCCAGGCAAAGGAATATGGTCTGGTGACGGACGTCGTCCCCGACGCGGAACTGCTCGAACGCGCGGTCGCGATTGCCGAACGGATCGTGTGCAATCCGCCCCGCGCGCTGCGCCTGACAAAGAGGCTGCTGCGCGAGGCGCAGCATAGCCGGATGAGCGACATATTGGAGCTCAGCGCCGCCTATCAGGCGATCGTGCACGAGACGGCCGATAACCGGGAGGCGATCAACGCCTTCGTCGAAAAACGCCCGCCGGTGTTTACAGGAGAATGACCATGATTGCCGAGCGCGTCCTGCCCCTGGCCGGTATCCACAATTTCCGCGATTATGGCGGCTATGCGGTCGAAGGCGGCGGGCGACTGCGCAGCGGCATGCTGTGGCGTTCGGCGCATCATCAGGACGCCAGCGACGACGATCTGGCGGCGATCGACAAGCTGGGGATCGAAACGATCATTGACTTGCGCGGCGACGACGAACGCGCGCTGCATCCGTGCCGGCGACCGGAAGGTTTTTCGGCGCGCGTCTTGTACGCCGAGGGCAATACTGCAGGTCTCGCCCCCCATTTGCAGGCCGCAGGCGACACGATCGACAACGACACGGCGCGGTCGCGGATGATCGATGTCTATGCCGGCATGCCCTATCGCCCGGTGCTGGTGAACACGCTGCGGCTATATCTGGCGGCACTCGCCGAATATGATGCGCCGAGCCTGGTTCATTGCGTCGCGGGCAAGGATCGCACCGGTTTTGCCGTCGCCGTCGTTCACCGGCTGCTCGGGGTGCATGAAGATGACCTGATGCACGACTATCTGCTCACCAACAGCGCGGGCAACATCGAGGAGCGCATCGCGCAGGGCGGCGACCATATTCGCGCCCGCTACAATGCCCAAATCCACGACGATGCAATCCGTACGTTGATGTCGGTGAACCCAATTTTCCTCGATGCTGCGCTGACCACCGTGCGCCGCGACCATGGCGATGTGGCGACCTATGCCGAGGCGGTGCTGAACTTCACCCCCGAGATGCGCGACGCGATCGCGGATAAGCTGGTGGTGAACTAACCATCGCCCCCGCAGGCGGCGATGCCCGCGCTTACTCGCCCTTCACCAGCACTCCGCCTTTGACCACCGCATCGATGCTTTCCAGCTGGCGCACATCGGTCAGCGGATTGCCATCGATGGCCACCAGATCGGCATAACGCCCCACCGCGATCGCCCCGACGTCCTTCTCGCGCCCCAGCGCCTCGGCGGCATTCTTCGTCGCGGCCTGGATCGCTTGCAAAGGCGTCATTCCATATTCGACCATGACGCGGAACTGGCCGCCGACCTGCCCGTGCGGCATCACCCCGGCGTCGGAACCGAACACCATGCGGACGCCAGCTTTCACAGCTTTCCGGAAATTATCGCGTTGGATCTGCGCGATCTCGCGATCCTTGCGCAGATTATCCTCGAGCACGCCGTTCTTGGCGCCTTCGGCCTGGGTATATTCGGTGTTGAAGATATCCATCGAGAACCACACCGGCTGCTTGCGCGCCACCGCCATGCGGATTCCCTCGTCGTCGACCAGGCTGGCATGTTCGATCGTGTCGATCCCGGCAGCAATCGCGGCGCGGATCCCCGCCCCGCCATGCGCGTGCGCGGCGACGCGCAGCCCCCATTGGTGCGCCTCGTCGGCAATCGCGCGCAGCTCGGCTTCGGGAACCTGCAGCTGGCCCGGCTCGGTGTTACGCGAAAATACCCCGCCGGTCGCGCACACCTTGATGACCTCGGCGCCATATTTGCGCTGGCGGCGCACCTGATAACGCAGCTCGTCGGGGCTGTCGCCAATCCCCTCCTCCTTGCCGTCCTTCTTTTCCAGGCTGGGCGGCAGATAGGTGCTGTCGCAGTGGCCGCCAGTGGCGCCCAAGGCATAGCCCGCTGGGACGATGCGCGGCCCGACCGCATAGCCTGCCTCGATCGCCTGTTTCAGCCCGATGTCGTTGCGGTTGTCCGAACCGACATTGCGCACCGTCGTGAATCCGGCGTCGAGCATGTCGCGCGCATTTTTGACCGCGGTCATGCCCCAGAAGCTGTCGGTAAATTCCAGCCCGCGATAGCCGCCGATGTCGGCGGGGCCGTCGAGATGGACGTGCATGTCGATCAGGCCGGGAAGCAGCGTTTTGTCGCCGAGGTTGATATGCTTGACGTCGCTGCCCCATTTGATGACCCGCGCGTCGGCGATGTTGGTGATGCGGCCATCGGGGCCGACGAAGATCGCAGGATATTCGACCGTCTTGCCGGTCAGCACGTCGACGTAGCGCGCGGCCGTGACCACGGTCTGACCGGCGGGTTCCTGTGCCTGCACGGGCAGGCTCGTGGCGACAAAAAGAGCGGGAGCGCCAAAAGCGATTCCCCGCAGAAAACTGCCGAACTTCACGCGCGATTGCATGTTTGACCCGCCCTGTTGTTGATGCCCGCAATCTTGATGGCAAAGCGGGCCTTAATAGGACAGCGGAAAGTTGCGGCGGGGCAAAATTGTTCCTCCTGTGGCGCAGCCATGGGGAGGTGGCAGCGGCGTAGCCGCTGACGGCGGGGCTTTGGCGAACGGCATCGCTCCACTCCCCGGCCAACCAGCAAAAAGTGTAAACGATGTCTCCGAACAACTGAAAACGATGTCCCCGGTCTGAACACTACGCGGCAGGGAGGATGGAAAAGTTTCAGGCTTTGATCTTGTGCTGCGCCAGATAGTCGTAGTGGGGCCGGCAGTCGTCGGCGACGCTCTGGGCCTCCGGGGTCAGGTCGGGCTGCCGCTTGTCGGGCGCGCCAAAGCCGGTGCTCAACGCTACCGCGTCATACCAATGGCTCGCCCATATCCCGTCGGTCGGCCGCAACCCGGCCTGCCAATGCAGCATTGCAGGATCCCATGAAATGCCCAACGCCGCGCACAATTTCTGCAGCAACGCACGCGGATCGCGCAGGATGTCGGCGCTGTCGATCACCGGCGGCGCATGGCCCAGACGGTCCGCCGCGCGGTCGAAAAATTCGACCTGCTTATCGGTGCCAAGATGGTCGGGACGCACCGCGACGCGTTTCGCGGCATAGCTCGCGACGACGCGCGCCGGATCGCGGATCAGGAAGGCGTGGCGGAGCCCCGGCAAATCATCGTGCGCGATCGGCCCCACCATATGGTGCGCCATATGCTTCTGGTACCAGATTGACGCGCCGGTCGGACAGGCGCGGGTCAAGCTGCGTGCGACACCGTGCCAATCGCAATCCATCGACGCCATCACCTCGTCGGCCATTGGCTGCGGATCGCCGGTTGCTTTCAGATAGGCGCCGTAAAAGGGCTCATCGGTCACGAAGCTATCGGCGCGGCTGCCGAAGCTGCGCATCATCGCGGTCGACAGGTTGCGCGGACCCGACCACATCGCGATGCGGATGCCGCCGCTCACGGGCGGTCGCGCCCCGCGATATCACGCTCGATCAACGCCTTGTACAGCCCTTGCAGCCGCTCGACCATCGGCCCGCGCCCCGCGGTCAACACGCGCCCGTCGATCGTATGCGCCGGCACGACTCCGGCGAAGGTGCCGGTCACGAACGCTTCGTCGGCGCCATGAACCTCGGTGAGCGAAAAATTCTTCTCGAACACCGGGATGCCATTGTCGCGGCAGATGCGGATGACATTGCTGCGGGTGATCCCCGCCAGACAATAATCGCCGCTCGACGTCCACACCTCGCCCTTGCGGACGATGAAGAAATGCGTCGAATTGCACGTCGCGACAAAGCCGTGCGGATCGAGCATCAGCGCCTCGTCGGCGCCCGCTTGCGCCGCCTGGATGCACGCGGTGATGCAGTTGAGTTTGGAATGCGAATTGAGCTTGGGATCCTGCACCGCCGGGTCGCCGCGGCGGACATGCACGGTGAACAACGACAGACCTTTCTCGACCGTCGACGGCAGCGGATCCTTATGCTCGGCAATGATCACGATCGTCGCTGGCGAGATGACGACGCGCGGATCCTGATAGGGGGTCGAGCGGATGCCGCGCGTGACCATCAAGCGGATGTGGCAGGCGTCCATGGCGTTGCCGTCGATGGTGTCGTAGATCCGCCGGGTCAGCGCCGCACGATCGATCCCGATGTCCATCGCGATCGCCTTCGCGCCTTCCCACAATCGATCGAGATGCTGGTCGAGGAACGCCATGCGGCCGTTGTGAACGCGAATCCCCTCCCACATCCCGTCGCCGAGCATGAAGCCGCTGTCGAACACCGACACGCTGGCCTGCGCACGCGGCACCAGCGTGCCGTTGACGTTGATCAGGATCGCGTCGTTGCGCGGATCGGGGACGAAATCGTGGGTGCCTTGTGCCATGCGACATTCGTAGCCGCTGGCGCGCTGCTGTCGAGAGCGGAGCGGCGGCTAAACCGACTTGCGGCCAAAGCCTGACGGGCGCGGGGCGAACGGTTCCGACGATTCATGGTCGGCAGGATTGACCGAAACATTCCCCACCACGCCTGCTTCGCGTTTGCGCATATAGTTGGCGAACGCCGCATCGGCGTCGAAGGCCGGCTCCACGACCACTTCGCCGGGTTTCAGTTTGGTTTCAAAGCTGGCGCCCGGAACACGATCGACGCCGGTTGTGGCGCGCAGCAATTTTATGATCAGCGGCAGGGCGAACAACAGGCCGACGATCGACAGCCCGATCACCGTCGGACCCAGTCCGATCCCCGCCACGCCCTCGGCGGTGCCACCACCGACACCAACGAAATGGCGTAGCAGCCAACCGATCCAGACGAGCGGAATGAGCCCGCCGATGACGCCAAGCACTTTGCCGGGGGAAATAGTCATGCCGCAGCTCCCATGATGCCGCGGTCTTCGGTAGCAGCGAGAGCTTACTATTCCCTTATCGTGCCTGTTTGCAGGGCACCACGCGGGCCAACCCACCAAACGGCAATGAGCGCAAAGGCGGCCCCGAGCAACGTCCCGCCGACGATGTCGCTCGCCCAATGCACGCCGAGCATGATGCGCGAGAAGGCGTTGAGGATGATCATGGTCGCCGCCAGCGCCCAAGCCGCCGTCCGCCAGCGCGGCGGCGCGAGCCACGCAAGCAACAGATACACCGCCGCCGCGCTCGTCGCATGACCGCTGGGGTAGGATGCGCTGGAGACATGGTCGAGATGCGGCACCAGATCGGGACGTGGCCGACCAACTGCGATCTTGAGCAGGGTCGAGGCGAGATTGGCGAGCAACGACGCTCCGCCGAGTGCCACCGCGCAGCGCGGCCCGCACCAGTGCCAGACCAGCGCGCACAGCAGAATGACGATTCCCCAGCGTGGCAGTCCGCCGCCGATCCAGCTGATGCCCTGCATAAACAGGATCCAACTTTGCGGCGCCGAGTCCGCCGTCATGGCCAGAGCGGCACTGATCTGCCGGTCGAAGCCATCGGCACAGCCCGCCGCCGCGACGGCGCTAACCAGTGCGAAAAGCAGTGCCGCGATCAGGGCGCAACGAATGATGGCGATGCGGTTGGCAGCAATATTCACGCGACCGCCTATGGCGAAAGCTCGCGCACAGAGCAACAAACCGCGGTCACCGATTGACGCGGGCGTGCCTCGTCATTGCGAGGAGCGAAGCGACGCGGCAATCCAGAGCGCGCGAAAACCGTTCAGGATTGCGTCGCTTCACTCGCAATGACGGAATGAACGCGCCGTCCTTACAAATCGCTCGAGCAGGTCGCTAAATATGCAGCGGTCGGCCGAACGCTGCCAACACGCCTTCGTGCATCGTTTCGCTCAGCGTCGGATGCGGGAAGACGGTGCCGATGAAATCATCCTCGACCAGTTCGGCGGTCTTGCCGATCGTATAGCCCTGGATCAGCTCGGTGACCTCGGCGCCGATCATGTGCGCACCGAGCAGTTCGCCGGTTTTCGCATCGAACACGGTCTTGGTGAAACCCTCGGATTCGCCGAGCGCAATCGCCTTGCCATTGCCGATGAAAGGGAAGGTTCCGGCCTTGACCTCATAACCCAGTTCCTTGGCCTTCGCTTCGGTCAGTCCGACGCTCGCGATCTGCGGGCGGCAATAGGTGCAGCCGGGAATGTTGCGGACGTCCATCGCGTGCGGGTGATTGCCCGCGATCGCCTCGACCGAAATCACCGATTCGTGCATTGCCTTGTGCGCGAGCCACGGCGGCGCGGTGACGTCGCCAATCGCCCAAATGCCGGGCACATTGGTGCGGCACATCGCGTCGGTGTCGATATGGCCCTTGGTCGTCTTCACGCCGAGGGCTTCGAGCCCGATATTTTCGGTGTTCGGGACGATGCCGATCGCGACGATCGCGTGGCTGAATTCGGCCGATTCACTCTTGCCGTCCTTGGTCTTGATCTTCGCGGTGACGCCGTTCGCGGTGGCCTTGAGTTCCTCGACCCCGGCGCCTGTAAAGATCGTCATGCCCTGTTTTTTGAGCTGCTTTTCGAGGAAGGCCGACACGTCGGCATCTTCAACCGGCACAAGGCGGTCGAGCATTTCGACCACGGTGACGTCGGCGCCCATATCACTGTAAAAGCTCGCAAATTCGATTCCGATCGCACCCGATCCGATAACGAGAAGCTTCTTGGGCAATTCGGGCGGGACGAGCGCGTGGCGATAGGTCCAGATGCGCTTGCCGTCGGCGGGGGCGAAGGGCAGGTCGCGAGCGCGCGCGCCGGTCGCGACGATGATATTCTTGGCGGAGAGAGACTCGGTTCCCTTCTCGCCCTTCACTTCCATCTTGCCCGGCGCAGTCAGCTTGCCCTCGCCCATATGGACGGTGATCTTGTGCTTCTTCATCAGGAAGGCGACGCCCTGGCTCAGCTGTTTTGCGACCCCGCGCGACCGCTTCACGACGGCGTCGATGTCGGCGCTGATCTGCTGCGCGATCAGACCGTAATCGCCCGCATGCTGCATATAATGATAGATCTCAGCCGAGCGCAGCAGCGCCTTGGTCGGGATGCAGCCCCAGTTGAGGCAGATGCCGCCCAGATGCTCGCGCTCCACGATCGCGGTCTTGAGCCCGAGCTGCGCCGCGCGGATTGCGGCGACATAGCCGCCGGGACCGGAACCGAGAACGATAAGGTCGTAATTGGTGTCAGCCATCTTAGGCCACCAGTCCCAGCGGGCTTTCGACAAGCTCCTTGAACGTCTTCATCAGCAGCGCCCCATCGGCGCCGTCGATCGCGCGGTGGTCGAAGCTGCCGGTCGCCGACATTACCGTCGCGATCGCGAGTGCGTCGTCGACGATATAAGGACGCTTCTCGCCCGCGCCGATCGCCATGATCATTGCTTGCGGCGGGTTGATCACCGCGGTGAACTGCTTGATCCCCATCATGCCCATGTTCGAGATCGAGGCGGTGCCGCCCTGATATTCGTTGGGCTGGAGCTTGCCTTCCTTGGCCTTCGCCGCGAGCTCGGCCATTTCGGTCGAGATTTTCGACATCGACTTGCCGCCCGCGTCGGTGATGATCGGGGTGATCAGCCCGCCGGGGATGCTGACCGCGACCGAGATGTCGGCGCGGCTGTACTGGCGCATCACATCGCCGCCGAAGCTGACGTTGCACGCGGGCACGCGTTCGAGCGCGACCGCGAGCGCCTTGATCAGCATGTCGTTGACGCTGAGCTTAACGCCGCGGCTTTCAAGGCTGGCGTTGAGCTCGCCGCGCAGCTTGAGCAACGCGTCGAGTCGGATGTCAACGGTCAGATAAATATGCGGCGCTTCCTGCATCGATTGGGTCAGGCGGCGCGCGATCGTCTTGCGCATGCCGTTGAGCTTTGTGTCCTCATGCGGGATGCCGAAATCGGGGATCGGGCCAGCGGCGGCTGGCGCAGACGCAGGTACCGCGGCTGCTGCAGCGGGAGCGGCTGCGGCTGCGGGTGCAGCGGCGTTCGCCGGGGCGCCGTCGAGGTCGTCCTTGACGATCCGACCGCCGGGGCCGGTGCCGATGATCGTTGCCAGATCGATGCCGCGTTCGGCGGCGAGACGCTTGGCAAGCGGGCTCGCCTTGATACGTTCGCCCGATGCGGCGGTGGCAGGAGCAGCCTTTTCCGTCGCCCCCGCGGACGTGGGGGCCGCTGGCGTGGGCGCACTCTGGCTAGCGGCCCCCGCCTTCGCGGGAGTGACGTCTTGAGGTTCAGCGGCTTTAGCTTCTTCTTTCGCAGCAGGCGCCGGAGCAGCCTTCGCGCTCGCATCCTCACCCTCACCCGAAATCACCGCGATCACGGTGCCGACCTTCACCCCATCGGTGCCCTCGGCGACCAGGATCTGGCTCACCACGCCCTCGTCGATCGCCTCGAACTCCATCGTCGCCTTGTCGGTCTCGATCTCCGCCAGCAGGTCGCCCGATTTGACGGTGTCGCCTTCCTTGACCAGCCATTTGGCCAGCGTGCCTTCCTCCATCGTCGGCGAGAGGGCGGGCATTTTCAGTTCGATTGGCATGGTTCGGCGTGTTCCCTGTCAGTCTTGCAGGCGGTGCCTGCCGCTACGGCTTGTTCCTTGCCTTAAGCATTGTGACGGTCAAGGTCCAGCGGGGCAAACTTGCCTTTCATACGAATGTAACGCACTCTCCACTCGCAAAAAGCATAATGGGGGTCGGGGCGATGCGGACATATTTGGTGGTGATCGACGACAGCCCGGAGGCGTCGCTGGCGCTGCGCTTTGCAGCGCGGCGCGCGGCGCGGACCGGCGGCGGAGTGGCGGTGCTGGCGATCGTGACGCCGCAGGACTTCGTCGCCTTTGGCAGCGTGCAAGCGACGATCGAGGCCGAAGCGCGCGAACATGCCGAACAACTGGTCGCCGCCGCCGCCGATGCCGTGGTGCAGGAAGCCGGCGTGACGCCGCAGATCATGGTGAAGTCGGGCAAGCCCGCCGATGTCGTGCGTGAGGTGATCAACGCCAGCGACGAGATTGCGGCGCTGGTGCTGGCGACCGCTGCGAACGGCGCGCCGGGGCCGCTGGTGGCGCATTTCACCGGACAGGACGCCGGAACGCTGCCCTGTCCGGTGATGATCGTACCAGGCGGGATCGACCTCGCGCGGCTCGATGCGCTGAGTTAGATGGTGATCGTGCGCGGCAAAGCGGCCGCTCCTTTGGCTTCATAGATCGCGAAAACCAGCACCCCGATCGCCTGGACGATGACGACCGCAGTGCCGAGCGCGGTCATCTGACCGGCAAACATCGCCAGCACCGCGAAGCTGGCGATCACCCAGCCCAGGTTACCGGCTGCGATCAGGTTTGCGAGCCCCTTGTTCGGTACGTTCTGGTTGGCAACGAACAGCATCAGCAGCGCCGACGGCAGCCCGATCCAGCCTGCGACGGTCACCAGTTCGGAGGGGAGGCCGAGCAGGGTGGCGACCGTCGCAGTCGCCAAGACGCAAAAGACGAACAATCCGGTGCAGGTGATGGCATCGATGATCAGCGTGTTCTTGAGGGTGAAGAGCGACATTGGGGTTCTCCTTTTTGGATGGCCCGCTCCATCTGCCGCCCAAAATGCACCCAGTCGATTACGCGCGAGGTAATGGAAAAGCAGAAAGCCGGGGTATAGCTCTCGCGGCAAAGGAGACGATCATGCAACCCGCACCGCTCGGCGCCCAACTCCGCGAATGGCGCAGCCGCCGCCGGATGAGCCAGATGGATCTGGCGCTCGATACCGAGATCTCGACCCGGCATTTGAGCTTTATCGAGACGGGTCGATCGAAACCGAGCGTGCAGATGCTCGGGCGCATCGCCGACCGGCTCGAAGTCCCGCACCGCGCCCGCAACGCGCTGCTGCTCGCCGCGGGCTACGCCCCCGACTATCAGGAACGCCCGCTCGACAGCCCCGAAATGGCGGGCGTCCGCGCGATCGTCGAGCATGTGCTAAAGGGGCATGAGCCCTATCCTGCCCTCGCGGTCGATCGGCACTGGAACATGATCGCCGCGAACGAGGCGATCGCGATCCTGATCGCGCAGGTCGCCCCTGCCCTGCTGGCGCCGCCGGTCAATGTGCTGCGCATCGCGCTGCATCCCAAAGGGCTGGCGCCGCAGATCGTCAACTATGGCCAATGGCGCGCGCATATATTGGAGCGAATGGACGTCCAGATTGCGGCGAGCGCCGATGCCGGGCTGATCGCGCTGCGCGACGAGCTGGCGGGCTATGCGGTGCAAGGCGACGACCACAGCGCCGAGCATCGCGGCAGTCATGCCAGCAGCATCGCGGTGCCGCTGATCCTGAACACCGATGCGGGGCGGATCGCGTTCGTATCGACGGTGACGATTTTCGGGACGCCGGTCGATATCACGCTGTCGGAACTGGCGATCGAGGCGTTTTTTCCAGCAGATGGGGAGAGCGCGGCGTTGTTGCAGAAGCTGGCGGGAAAATAACGCCGTCATGGCGAGCGACGCGAAGCAATCTCCAGTCATCGACGTTACGTACGACCGATGGCTGGGGATTGCCGCGTCGCTTCGCTCCTCGCGATGACAAGGTGCCTACCGCCGCCGTCCCTTATGCTTGATATTCGCCGGCCGCCCACGCTGGCCGATGACATGCTTGCCCGCCTTGTCCTTCACCCCGTCGCGGCGCGGCCCGCGGTTCCGGTATCCGCCCTCGGGCGCGTCGGGCAGTTCGAAGCGCAGCGCGCCGCTGATCGGATTTGCATCCATCAACCGCAGATCAAGCCGCTGGCCGACGGTGAAACTCACCCGTCCATGTTCGCTATCGAGCGTGCGTGCCTTTTCATCATAGAAAAAACGCTCGTTGCCCAAAGTTGAAACCGGCACCAGCCCGTCGCCGCCAAGACCGTCGACGGTGGCAAAAAATCCGAACGGCTGCACCCCGGTGATCCGCGCCTGGACGATTTCGCCCGTCTTGTTGGACAGATAGGCCGCGACGTAACGGTCGACCGTTTCGCGTTCGGCCTCCATCGCGCGGCGCTCGAGCGCGCTGATCGCCTCGCCGATGCGCGACAGCCCCTTGGCGTCGGCTTCGCCCAGCCCGGTGCGTTCGGGCAGTCCCTTGGGCTTGCCGGGGACTTCGAGACGATAGCTATCGACTAACGCGCGGTGGACAATCAAATCAGCGTAGCGGCGGATCGGTGAGGTGAAATGCGCATAGCTGCCGAGCGCGAGCCCGAAGTGCCCAGCGTTGGCGGGACCATAATAGGCCTGCGTCTGGCTGCGCAAAATCGCCTGCATGATCTCGGGCAATCGGTCGTCTTCGGAAAAGCCGTCGATCAGCCGATTGAACACCGCGGGCGTAATCACCTGCCCCAGCGCAAAACTCTGTTCGAAGGTTTCGAGATAATCCTTGAGGCTGACCAGCTTTTCGCGGCTCGGCGGCTCGTGGATGCGGTACATCACCGGCGACTTCTTCGCCTCGAGCGCCTTCGCCGCCGCGACGTTCGCCGCGATCATATAATCCTCGATCAGCCGCATCGAATCGAGCCGGTCGCGGACGCGAATTTCGGCGATGCCGCCCTTCTCGTCGAGGATGACCTGTCGTTCGGGCAGGTCGAGGTCGAGCGGCGCGCGGGCGGCGCGCGCTTTTGCCAACAGCGCCCAGCACGCCCACAGGTTCTGGAGCGTCGGGAGCACATCGGCGTCCCATTCCTCGCGGGCTACGTCGGCGTCATACGCCGCCTGCGCATGCTCATAGGCAATATTGGCGCGCAGCCGGACGAGCGCGCGGGTGAACCGCCATGAGGTCACCTTGCCTTGCTTGTCGATGACCAGATGGCACGCCAGCGCGGCGCGATCTTGCCCCGCTTTCAGCGAGCAGACGCCCGCCGACAATGTTTCGGGCAGCATCGGCACGACCTGGTCGGGAAAATAGACGCTGTTGCCGCGCCGCCGCGCCTCGCGGTCGATCTCGCCGTCGGGCCGCACATAATAACTGACATCGGCGATCGCGACGATCGCGCGAAAGCCGCCCTTGTTGGGGCCATCGGTGTCCGCCTCCGCCCACACCGCATCATCATGATCGCGCGCATCGATCGGGTCGATCGCAACGATCGGCAGCTCGCGCAGATCTTCGCGGCCATCGGCGGTGAGCGGCAGTTTTGCGGCGACCTCGGCCTCGGCCAAGGTCTCGGCGCCGAACACATGCGGAATTTC
This sequence comes from Sphingopyxis sp., assembly GCF_016704835.1. Taxonomy (GTDB): domain Bacteria; phylum Pseudomonadota; class Alphaproteobacteria; order Sphingomonadales; family Sphingomonadaceae; genus Sphingopyxis. Next base: position 270,190 of record NZ_JADIZJ010000021.1, read on the forward strand.
GTGGCGCGCAATCGCGATCATGCTGAGCGACTTCGGCGCGAACGGATCGCCCAGACGCTCGACGACCTTTGCCTTGATCGCCGGACCGCGCCCGGTGAGCTCGGCGCGAACCAGATCGCCAATATTGGCGTCGCCCTTGTCGGCGACGGCAAAGTCATAGCGCGCGCGCTTGTCGGCGGGGCGCAGCCACAGGATCGGCTTGCCCCCCGGCCCCATATCCTCGACGAGCACTCCGATCACGATCCCGCCGCCCGCTTCGAGCCGTTTCATCGGATGCGCAACATGGCCGCCGCCGCGTTCCTCGGTGCGCGCCAAAATGCGATCGCCGACCCCAAGCGCGCCTTTGCGCCCCTGTTCGATCACGCGCAGCCGCGGCGCCGGAACGGCGGCCTCCCAATGCTCGGGGACCGCCCAGACGGTGCTGCCATCAATCGCCGCGACGCGCAGCACGGTCACCCGCGGCAACCCGCCATGCTTGTGGAACGCGCGTCCGGGCGCCAGATCGACGAGCCCCTCGTCGGTCATGTCCTTGAGCAGCGCCTTCAGCGCGATCTTCTCATTGCCATGGAGCGCAAAATGCTTGGCGATCTCGCGCTTGCCGACGGCATCCTTGCTCTCTTCAATAAAGCGGAGGATCTGATCCGGGCTGGGCAGACCAGCAGGCTGTTGCCGTTTGGCCAATTAATAGGTCCGCCCGATGAGCACGCGTTCGACCGCGGTTTCGCCGGTGAAGAAGCAGGTGCCGTCGGCGGGTGCGGCGTCAAGTGGGGTGTTGCGCATTGTCAGTTTGAGCGCTTTCAGCTGCTCGACGATCTTCTCGAGCGCCGCGCCGGACGGCCGCGCCCATTGCACTTCCACCCAGCCAACGAATTTTTCATCGCCCTTGAAATGCGCGGCAAGGTCGGCGACGTCGCGGCGGATATTGGCGTCAAGACGCTGTTTCGCCTCGGCGTGGAGGCTCGTCTGAATATCCTCCAGCGTCGCGACCGCATCGGCGACAAAATCGTCCTTTGCGATGAACGCCGAATTGAGCTTGCCGTCGTCCTTGTACAGCCGGTCGCGGCGGATCACCGCGACATTGCCGCCGGCGACGTCGCGCGGTCCGATTTCGAGGATGATCGGCGCGCCCTTCTTCACCCAGCCCCAGCGCTTGGTCTGCGCCCTGTTCGCCCCGGCATCAAGGTAGACGCGCAGCGGCTCGCGAAAAACGTCGAGCGCCTTCAGGTCGGCCTGCAAAGCCGCGCAATAATCGAGAATCGCCTGATCCTCTTCATTGTCGCGCAGCATCGGCACAATGACAATCTGGTGCGGCGCTATGCGGGGCGGGCAGCGTAGACCATCGTCGTCGCCATGCGTCATGATGACGCCCCCGATCATGCGCGTCGAGGTGCCCCAGCTGGTCGTGTGGCACAGGCTGTGGCCGCCGTCCCTGTCCTGGTAACGGATACCCGCCGCCTCGGCGAAGCCGGTCCCCAGATAGTGCGAGGTGCCCGCCTGAAGCGCCTTGCCGTCCTGCATCATCGCCTCGATCGAATAGGTCGCAACGGCGCCCGGAAAACGCTCGTTCTCGGGCTTTTCGCCGGCAATTACCGGCATCGCGAGAACATCTTCGGCAAAGGCGCGGTACATTTCCAGCGCGCGCAACGTCTCGGCCATCGCGTCGGCCTTGTCGGCGTGCGCGGTATGGCCTTCCTGCCACAGGAACTCGCTGGTGCGCAGAAACATGCGGGTGCGCATTTCCCAGCGCACGACATTGGCCCATTGGTTGACCTTCAGCGGCAGGTCGCGCCAGCTTTGCACCCAGCGGCTCATCGCGGCGCCGATCACCGTCTCCGATGTCGGGCGGACGATCAGCGGTTCTTCGAGCTTGGCTTCTGGATCGGGTATCAGCTTGCCATTGCCGTCCTGGATCAGGCGGTGGTGGGTGACGACTGCCATTTCTTTGGCAAAACCATCGACATGGTCGGCTTCCTTCTCAAAGAAGCTCAAGGGAATGAACAGCGGGAAATAGCAGTTCTGAACCCCGGCATCCTTGATCGCCGCGTCCATAACCGATTGGATTCGCTCCCAGATGCCATAGCCCCACGGCTTGATGACCATACAGCCGCGCACGCCCGATTCCTCGGCCAGGTCGGCTTCGGCGATGACATCCTGATACCAGGCCGCAAAGTCGGCTTGCCGGGTTACGCTGAGCGCATGTTTGACCATATCATCCGATTTCTGTCGTTTTAGGGCGAAGGGGCGCCCGTCATTTCATTTCTTGGCGAGTTCCGCCTTGAGCGCGGCCACTTCGGCCTTGAGCGCCGCGATTTCGGCGTCCTTTGCCTTGGCGCCGCCGACCCCAGGAATCAGCGCGCCGGCCGCCTGCTGGAACATCTCCATGTTCCGCCGCGTCAGTTCGGCGAGCGGGTTCGACCCGAGCACGCCGTCGAACGCCGCGCGGACATCCTGCTGATTCTTGCGGAACGCGGTCATCGATGCTTCCAGATATTGCGGCACCATCGACTGCATCTTGTCGCCGTACATGCCGATCAGATGGCGCAAGAAATTGACCGGCAGCAGCGTCTCGCCGCGCGTCTCCTCATCCATGATGATCTGCGTCAGCACGTTGTGCGTGATGTCGTCGCCGCTCTTCGCATCAACGACGCGAAACTCGCGCCCGTCGCGGACCATTGTGCCCAGATCCTCGAGCGTGATGTAACAGCTGCGCTCGGTATCATAGAGCCGCCGATTGGCGTATTTCTTGATCGTGACGACGCCATCTTCTGCTGCCGTCTTGGACTTCGCCATCTTGACCTGCGCTCCTTATCATCCGGCGCTTTAGCGACTGCGCCGCGCCGGATATTTGATTGCTCGAGGCATTAGCACCAAATATTGATGCATCGCAACATGCACGGACATAGCTCCTCGGCGCCCATGATTCGTCCTTGCGCTCAGAACGAACGGTGAAAAGTCCATAGCATCGCAAAAGTTTCGTGCTCAAATCTGCCCGGCTGCGCAATCGCCGAACGATTTCACTGACGTCTCGGCTGACGCCAGGCAATTTAGTTACAAACGAAACTGATGAAATGGAACTATTTTGCTCTTTCGGCCTGCCTGACACCCCTCAACACTTTATTTTCGCATTTTTGTGATTGGCCAGTCAGTTTCCCGTGCGGCAAAGGCGTGTTGCGCAAAAGTCACAGCGCGACCATTTCGGTGTCCCGGTGTCAGAAAAACTACATCAATCGCTTGTGTAGGGGGGGATTTCCGTCTTTCTAGGCGAAATTCAGCTTAATTTGAATTTTCTAAATCGTAACCGGGGAAATACATCATGAAGAAGACTAGCCTGCTGGTCCGGGGCTCTGCCCTGACTCTTGCATTGTTCAGCGCCATGCCGGCAATGGCCCAGGACGATACCGTTCCTGCGGACGATGCGGCCGAAGCCGCCTCCGAAGGCACTATCGTCGTCACCGGCTCGCGCATCCGCCGTCCGAACCTGGATTCGACCGTGCCGATCACCTCGATCGCCGGCGAAAGCTTTTTGAAGCAGGGTCAGACCAACATCGGCGACACCCTGAACGACCTGCCGCAGCTGCGCAGTACCTTTGCTCAGCAGAACCCGGGCCTGGGCATCGGCATCGCCGGTCTTAACCTCCTCGATCTTCGCGGCCTCGGTACGCAGCGCACGCTGGTTCTGGTCAACGGTCGCCGCCACGTCCCCGCCGACATTCTGAACAACGCGGTTTCGCCCGACGTCAACACCATCCCGAACGACCTGATCGAGCGCGTCGACATCGTCACCGGCGGCAACTCGGCCATTTACGGTTCGGACGCCATCGCGGGCGTTGTCAACTTCGTGCTGCGCCGCGATTACGAAGGCGTGCAGTTGCGCGCCCAGGCCGGCGTCACCGAAGAAGGCTTTGGCGGCAACCAATATATGTCGGCCATGGTCGGCAAGAACTTCTCCGAAGGTCGCGGCAATATCACGCTGCACGGCGAATATGCCCGTCAGTCGCGCGTTTTCGCGTCGGACGTACCTGAGTTTCGTTCGAACGACGGATTTTTCATTGTCGATGCCGATTCCGCTGGCCTGACCGGCAACAGCGACGGTTTTCCCGATCGCGTGTTTCTTCGCGACGTTCGCAGCACGACGATCCATTTCAACGGCTTGATTCCGGTCAACCAGCGTTCGGACAACGCCGCCACTCCGGCGTTTGAATCAGGACTGTGCGGCAACGCATCGCTGGCGAACAATGGCGGCACTAACAGCACGGGTGTTCCGTTTAGCTGCACCTATGTCTTCAACGACCAAGGCCGTCTGCAGACCCAGACCGGTTCGCGCTTCGGTACCGGCATCAACAGCGGCATCATCGGCGGCAACGGCCAGACTGGTCGCGAAGGCAAGAACCTTTCGGTCCTGCCGTTTACCGAACGCTACAACTTCAACCTGCTGTCGCGTTACGAGTTCAGCGAAGCTGCCGAAGTGTTCGTCGAAGCCAAGTGGAACCGCGTCAACGCACTCGGCAACAACGCCGGTCCGTCTTTCATTCAGGGCACCGGCGGCACGACCGACTTCCGCGAGCGCGCCCGTCTCGACAACCCGTTCCTGAACACGGCCGACCGCACTACGCTCGCCAACGCCATTCTGGCATCGGGCTGCAACTCATCGCTGACGGTGACCTGCCCAGCCGCCGGCAATCTGACCGCTGCCAATATTGCAGCTATCGCAGACGGCAGCTATCGCTTCGTCGTTGCGCGCAACCTGCTCGACGTCGGTCTGCGTGATGAAAAGTTCCAGCGCGACACGTGGCGTGTCGTTGGCGGCCTGCGTGGCACGTTCAATGAAGACTGGAGCTACGAAATTTCCGCCAACTATGGCAAGTTCCGCGAAGATGTGACGACCGATGGCTTCATCGATCGCCAGCGCTTCGCCCTTGCCATGGATGCCGGTCGCAACCCGGTCACCGGCGCGATCCAGTGCCGGTCGCAGTTCGACCCGGCTTCGGCGGTTCCGCTGGTCGGCTTCGCCGCTCCTGCGTCCGCCAATGCCGCCCGTCTCGCAGCGGACATCGCGGCTTGCGTCCCCTACAACCCGTTCGGTTCGCCCGACAACAGCGCATCGGTCGACTATTTCGCCCGCACCTTCACCGCCACCTCGGGGCTGTCGCAGTTCATCCTGTCAGGCTTCGTCTCGGGCGATACCAGCGGCTTCTTCAACCTCCCGGGCGGTCCGGTGCGCTTCGCACTTGGTGCCGAATATCGTGAGGAAAAGGCGTTCTACGAACAGGATCCGTTCGTAACCAACGGCTTCACCAACGGCGTGTCGATCCCGTCGTTCCGCCCCGATCCGTTCGAAGTGAAAGAGCTTTACGGCGAATTGCAGCTCCCGCTGCTCGCCGACATGCCTTTCGCGCATGAACTGACCGTCAGCGGTGCCGGTCGCGTGGCCAAATATCAGGGCGGCACCGGCACGGTGTGGTCGTACAACGCCGGTCTCGACTGGGCTCCGATCGAAGACGTCCGCTTCCGCGGCAACTACAGCCGCGCAGTGCGCGCGCCGAACGTTTCGGAAACGGCCTTCCCGCTGGTGCCAAACTTCGCGCCGGGCTTCACCGATCCTTGCGATCCGGGTCGTATCAATACCAGTGCAAACCGCAACGCGAACTGCACGGCAGATCTCGGCGCGCTGCTCGCTGGCTTCTCGGATACTACCTATTCACTGCCGATCGTCAGCGGTTCGAACCCGAACCTGGAAGCGGAAAAGTCCGACTCCTGGACCTACGGTGTGGTCATCCAGCCGCGCTTCGTCCCTGGTCTGAACCTGTCGGTCGACTATTACGACATCAAGGTGAAGGGCATCATCGCATCGCTGACGGCGCAACAGATCGTCAACAGCTGCTATGACGCGGCCGACCTCAACAACATCTTCTGTCAGCAGTTCACGCGCTTCCGCGGTCCGGGCACCGGCCCGAACGGCGAACTCGCAGGTCGTGTTCTGGGCAACTCGCTCGTCGCGGCGCCGCTGAACTATGCCAGTCGCGAACGTAAGGGTATCGACGTCAACGTCGCATATCGGACGAACCTGGGCAACGATCTGGCGTTCAACACCAACCTGATCTACACCCACAATCTGAAGATCAGCAACTTCCAGGATCCGACGAACCCGACCTTCGAAAACCGTATTCTCAGCGAACTCGGCGATCCGAAGAACGAGTTCCGTTGGGACGTCGACCTGAGCACCGGGCCGTTCACCTTCGGCTATCGCATGCGCTACATCGGTCCGCAGTTCATCAGCGTGTACGAAGATTACTTCGGCATCAACGGTGCGGCGACCGGCGGCAACCTCGACTTTGCCGACCGCGATACATATCCGGCGGTCTTCTATCACGACCTTCGCTTCGAATGGGACGTGAACAAGGAAGCCGGCGGTCCGAACCTCAACTTCTACGTCGGCGTCGACAACGTGCTTGACCGCATGCCGCCGCTGGGTTCGACGGCAACGGGTGCGGGTAGCGCGATCTACAACTTCCGTGGTCGCAACTTCTACGCTGGCGCACGCGCCCGCTTCTAATCGCGACGCGATCGGAATAGATGGGGGGTCGGGACATTGTTCCGGCCCCCTTTCTTTGGCCATAAGGATATGCCGTGCAGCTGAGCAACCAGGAGGCGGAGCGCCTGGCCAAAGAAGGCGTCGATGCATTGCAGCGCGGCCAGCCTGCCATCGCCCGCGCGCGGTTTGAAAGCATCGCGCAAAGCGGTCGCGCCAACGGCCAGATCTGGCTGCTCCTCGCGGTGGCGTGCCGCAGTGACAATGACAGCGGTGCCGAAGAAGCCGCGCTCGATCAATTGCTCACCCTCGAACCCCAGGCGGTGCGCGGGCACATCATGAAGGCCGATTGCCGCGCCAATGCCGGTGACGAACGCAGCGCCCTGCGCGGCTATGAAATTGCCCTGCTCATCGCCGCAAATCAGGAACTGCCCGCCGATCTGCGCGCCGAATTGCAGCGCGCCGAAGCGTGGGTCGCGCAGTTCAAGGCACGTGTCGTCGAACAGCGCGAGGCAAAACTGCTGGCGCGCGGCCTGCCGCCCGAAAAGCGCAGTCGCCGGTTCCAGCATTCGCTCGACATCCTCGCCGGACGGCGCCAGATTTTCGTGCAGGAACCGACCGGCTATTATGTCCCCGAACTGCCGCAGGTGCAGTTTTTCGACCCCGCCGATTTCGACTGGGTGCCCACGCTCGAAGCGGCGGCCGCAGCGATCAAGCAGGAAATCACCGCCTTGCTCGCGGCGGGTACCGACGGCTTTCGTCCCTATATGCAGACGCACACCGACCAACCGCGCGCCGACGTCAATCGCCTGCTGGACAATATCGACTGGAGCGCGCTGTTCCTCTGTGAAAATGGCACAATTTCCGACGACATCGTCGCGCGCTGTCCCCGGACATGGGCCGCGGTTCAGGCTGCCCCGCTACCCCACATAGTCAATTCGCCCACGGTGATGTTCTCGCTGTTGCGTGCTGGCGCGCGCATCGCGCCGCATACCGGCACCCACAATGCCCGGCTGATCTGCCACCTGCCGCTGATCGTGCCGCCGAACTGTGGCTTTCGCGTCGGCAACGACGTGCGTCCGTGGGAAGAAGGCAAGCTGCTGATCTTCGACGACACGATCGAGCATGAAGCGTGGAACGACAGCAGCGAAGACCGGGTCGTGCTGATCTTCGATATCTGGCGTCCCGAACTCAGCGCGCGCGAACGCGAAGAAATTGCCGCCTTTTTTGCCGACCCGGCGCTCGGTTGACGCCTATGCCCCAGCCAGACATCGTCGAACGCGCCAACGCTTTGCTCGGCGCCGGTCAGGCTCAGGCCGCTGTCGATTGCCTCATCGATGCCGCCAAACGCGACAACCCCGACGCGTTGCACGAACTCGCGCTATGGCATGTCTATGGCCATCCCGTACCGCGCAGCTTCGCCGCTGCCCGCGGATTATATGAAAAGGCCGGGATTGCCGGGCACAAGGCGGCGGCGCTCACCCATGCGGTCTTCGTCGCGATCGGAGCGGGCGGCCCGGCCGACTGGCGCACGGCACTCGCGCTTGTTGAAAAGGCGGCCGCGCACGATCCCGCCGCCGCACGCCAGCGCGATCTGATTGCGGCCATGGCGTTGACGCCTGCCGGCGCGCCCGCTTCGCTATTCGCACTCGAATCCTTATCGGTCAGCCCAAAGGTCGCCGTCGCGCGCGCACTTTTCACCCCCAACGAATGCGATCATATCGTGGCGCTATCGGCGCCCAAAATGGTACCTTCTGTCGTCGTCGATCCTGCCACGCACCGTCAGGTTCCACACCCCATCCGCACGTCCGAAGGCACGGTGCTCGGCCCGATCCAGCAGGACCTCGTCATCCACGCGCTCGACCGGCGTATCGCTGCGATCAGCGGGACACGCGTTGAGCAGGGCGAACCGCTGACTGTGCTGCGCTATGTGCCGGGCCAGCAATATCGCCTCCACCACGACTGCCTGCCGGGCGAACCCAACCAGCGCGTGATGACCGCGATCATCTATCTGAGCGATGACTATGACGGCGGCGCGACGCAGTTTCCAGCGATCGATACCGAATTTCGGGGCGCGATCGGCGACGCGATCCTGTTCGTCAATACGCTGGCCGAAGGCCGGGTCGATGAACGCAGCCGCCACGCCGGCCTGCCGGTGACGCGCGGCGAGAAATGGGTCTGCACCCGCTGGATCCGGTCGCGCGATTTCGATCCATGGGGGATGCGCCCGGCTTAGCCCCAGACGCGTTCGAACCGGCTGCCCAGTCCGGTAAGCAGCTCATATTGAGATAGTCCGCTGCGCCCCGAAACCTCGGGCAGGTCGTAGCTGAGGCTGAGCCAGTCACCCTCACCCACTCCAGCCGCGTCGCTGGCGTCGAACGCGGTCAGATCCATCGACACGCGGCCAACAAGTGGTAGGGCCTGCCCCTGCCAGGTCGCACCGCCGCTGCCCGCGTGGCAGCGCAGATAGCCGTCGGCATAACCCAGATTGGCGACAGCAATTCGGCAATCATGCGGCGCGGCCCAACTTGCGCCATAACCGACCGTCTCGCCCGCCGGAACCGTCCGCACTTGCAGCACGCGTGCGCCAGGAAAGGCGACCTGTCGGATATGCTCCGCCGCCTCGACGCGCGGAATGCCGCCATAAAGGGCAATTCCGGGACGCGTCAGATCAAAGGTATAGTCGGCGCCAAGGCAAATGCCGGCGCTATTCGCCAGGCTGTAGCGCCGCGCCGGAACGCGATCACGAAGCGCGCAAAAGGTCACGAGTTGCCGGGCATTCTGGTCGCAATCTTCGTCGGCCGACGCCAAATGACTATGCAGCGTTTCGATCGCGAGACCATCAAGCGCCCCGCCCAGTGCCTCCTCGACACGTAGCCCCAGCCGGTTCATGCCGGTATCGACCATGACGTCGCACCGCTGCCCCTCGCCTGCCTCACGCCAGCGCTGTACCTGCTCAACGCTGTTCAGCACTGGACGCGCCGGGAGCAGCCGCGCGGCAACCATATCGCTCTCGCCCACGCCGTGCAGGACCGACAACGACACGTTCGCGGGCAACGGCATCAGCGCCGCGGCCTCGGCCCAGGTGGCGACGAAGAAGTCGCGGCATCCTGCGGCCGCCAGATGCCGCATCACTTCGCGCGCGCCGAGCCCGTAGCCATCGGCCTTGAGCGCCGCCCCGCAAGCCGCCGCGCCGCTTTGCGCCGCGAGCCAGCGCCAGTTGGCAACGAGCGCATCGGACGAAAGGCGCAGACGGAGCGGTGACGGCACGGCGATCATGGCTGTGCCCCTATACGGGTTCGCGGGCGCCGCCAATGGGCTGGATCAAGCCGCCGGCGGCGGCGTGGAGGGCTTTTTGTCCCACTCGCCCTCGACAGGATCCTTCATCATGAAAACCGTGACGAGGAACGCGACCAGCACCACGAACCAGGTGTACCACAGCCCCGAATAGGCGTTGCCGGTCTTGGCGATGATGAAGCTCGCGATCAGCGGCAGGAACCCACCGAAATAGCCGGTTCCGATATGATAGGGGATCGACAGCGACGAGTAACGGACGTGGGGCGGGAACATCTCCGACAACAATGCTGCGACGGGGCCATAGGTGAACCCCGACAAGGCGCTGAGCCCGAGCAGCGCGAGGAAGATCACCGCAATGCTGCCCCAGCCGGGGATCTGCTTGGCAAAATCGTAGCCGGTCGCTTCGAGCGCGGGCCGGAGCAACGCCGGATCCTCGCTCGCCACCTCGCGGTCGCCGATGCGGATCGCGACGCTGTCGAACCCACTATCGGTCGCCGCGACCGCATAAGGTACACCGAGCTTGGTCAGCTCACCCAGCGTCTTGCCGCACGCAGTTTCCTGCTGCTGCGCGAAGGGATCGAAATCGCACCGCGATCCGCTGACCGTCACCGGCGCGCGCTCGGCGGCGGCCTGCAGCGACGGGTTGGCGACGCTGCCCATCCACCAGAACAGCGGGAACAGCAGCACCAGCGTGACGCCATAGCCCCAGACGATCGGCTTCTTGCGCCCGACGCGATCGGACCAATGCCCGGCCCAGATGAAAAAGCCCATGCCAACCGCGGCGGCGACGCCGACGATAATCTCGGCGGCAGTATCATCGACCTTCATCGGGCCTTTCAGGAAGGAGAGGCCCGAGAACATCGCGGTGTACCAGATCACGGTCAGGCCGGCAGCGATTCCGAACAGCGCGATGAAGATGCGGCGCGGGTTGCCCGGGTAGGTGAAGCTTTCCTTGAGCGGATTCTTCGCCAGCTCGCCCTGGTCTTTCATCGCTTTGAATACCGGGCTTTCGGACAGTTTGAGGCGCATCCACAGCGAAATCGCGAGCAGGATCAGCGACAGCAGAAACGGCACGCGCCACCCCCAGCTCTCCCACACCGCATCGGGCATCAACGCCTTGCATCCCAGCACGACGATCAGGCTGAGCACGAAGCCGCCGACGACGCTCGCCTGGATAAAGCTGGTGTAGAAACCACGCTTTCCGGGCGGCGAATGCTCGGCCACGTAAACCGCGGCGCCGCCATATTCGCCGCCGAGCGCCAGCCCTTGCAGGATACGCAGCAGGATGATGATGATCGGCGCCGCGATACCGATCGTCGCCGCCGACGGGATCATGCCGACCCCGGCGGTGGCGATCCCCATCAACGTGACGGTGACGAGAAACGTATATTTGCGACCCAGCCTATCGCCAAGGAAGCCGAACAACACCGCGCCGAGCGGACGGAATCCGAAGCCGACCGCGAACCCCGCCCAGACAAGCAGCGTTTCCAGCGTCGCATTGTCGCTCGGGAAAAAGGCTCTGCCGATAATCGCGGCCAGAGTGCCGTAGATAAAGAAATCATACCATTCGAACACCGTCCCCGCCGATGAGGCGGCGATGACCATGCGAATTTCTTTCTGGGTTGGTTCGTAAACGGCGCCCGCGGCACTGGCTTCGGTCATGGTCTTCTGGCTCCCCCACCCGTTCGGGCTTCTTTCTCTTCCGTTCGCATCGAGCAAAGTCGAGATGCCTCGCGGGCATCGTCGACGCAGGGTGTCTCGACTTCGCTCGATGCGAACGGTTACGCTACGTCTAGTTGCCCGATGGCTGTGCGCAAGTCTTCTTGGCGCGGATGGAATATGGTGCCAGACTGCACAAATGCAGTTCATCGACCTCTCGATCCCGATCACCAACGACGTCATCTCCGACCCGCCGGTGATGCGGCCCAATATCACCTATATGACCCATGAAAATACATGGGAGCAGATCGCGATGTTCTTTCCCGGGCTGACGAAGGAAGACCTGCCCGATGGCGAAGGCTGGGCGGTCGAGAGCCTGACGCTCAGCACGCATAACGGCACCCATATGGACGCGCCATGGCATTACCACTCGACCACCGACAATGGCGCATCCCCCGCCCCGTCGATCGACGAAGCGCCGCTCGACCTGTTCTTTCGCCCCGGCGTGAAGCTCGATTTTTCAGATCGCCCGGACGGTCATGTCGTCAGCGGCGCTGAGGTCGAGGCCGAACTCGCGCGGATCGGGCACGACCTCCAGCCGCTCGACATCGTGCTCGTTCAGTCGGGCGCGATGTACGGCACCGACAATTTCACCGATCAGGGTTGCGGCATGGGCGCCGAGGCGACGCTCTATCTGACGACACGCGGCGTGCAGGTCGTCGGCACCGACGCATGGAGCTGGGACGCACCGTTCAGCCACACCGCAAGACGCTGGGCCGAAACGCGCGATCCGTCGATCATCTGGGAGGGGCATAAAGCGGGGCGCATCCGGCCCTATTACCAGATCGAGAAGCTCACCAATCTGTCAGCGATCCCGGCGACAGGTTTCACCTTCAGCTGTTTTCCGGTGAAGATCGAACGCGCCAGCGCGGGGTGGATCAGGGCGGTGGCTATGGTGGAGGATTAATACTGTTCGTCATTGCGAGGAGCGAAGCGACGCGGCAATACAGAGTAGCATAAACCGCCCGGGACTGCTTCGCTTCGCTCGCAATGACGCAACCGCGGAAGACGCCTAAAGGTTCGTTGCCACCAGCATCCACAATGTCCACGCACCCAGCGCCAGCAACGTGCCGAAGGTCGCAATGACCCCGACCTGGCGCGGCACTGGTGCCTTACCGGGGGTGATCTTGGCGTAAAGGCCCGCAATATGCGCGACGCGACCGATCAGGAAGATCGCACCGATCACCATCAAGCCCATATGATTGGCGCGCGCGCTTTCCAGCAGGCCGAGCAGGATGATCGTGATCGGTGCATATTCGGCCAGATTGCCATGGCTGCGGCTGGCGCTGATCAGCTTGGCATCGCCATGGTCGCCAAATGCGGCCTGGATACGCAGCCGCTGGCGCACCGTGTCGATCGCGGTCGCGAGCAACAACAGCGCGCAAACAGCCGCGACGAAGGCGGTTACCGGCAAGGTCATGATTTATCTCCCCCCATGGTCCTGCGCCGCAGCCTAGCCGACCTGGCGGCATTTGCCACGGGCAATCGCCGCTATGGGCTGGGCATCGGTCGGCGCCACCAGCAGGGCACCGATCGCCGCCGCCATCATCGTTGGCCGAAACCCCATCTCCCATCTCGCCTGAATGTCTTTTGCGCCAAGCTTATGCCGTCAAGGCCAGGCTCGACAAGTCGGCGCTAGCTAACCGCCTGCGCGGACACGCGCCGCATCGAAAATGGGCTAGTCGGCTGCGGCGGTCAGAATAGGCGCGAGCCGTTCGGGACTGGCTTATCGGGCGCAAACAGGATCACCGCGCCGGTCTCGTCGGCAAAGCCCAGCGTCAGCACTTCGGACAGATATTTGCCGATCTGGCGCGGCGGGAAGTTGACCACTGCGGCGACTTGTCGCCCGACCAGTTCAACCAGAGCGTAGCGATCGACGATCTGGGCGCTGCTCTTCCTGATGCCGATCGTGGGGCCGAAGTCGATCTTCAGCTTGAACGCGGGCTTGCGCGCTTCGGGAAAGGGCTCGGCTTCGACGATGGTGCCGATGCGGATGTCGACACGGAGGAAATCTTCGAAGGTGACAGGGTCTGCGGCAGGGGCGTCGGTTTCGTGATTCAGGTGCATCTTGAGTATCCGTCATTGCGAGCAGAGCGAAGCAATCACCAGCTATCGCCCTGTAAAGCCGGTAGCTGGAGATTGCTTCGTCACGTCGCCCCCCGCAATGACGAAAATCGGTGTGGTCACTCCATCTCCAGAATTACCGCATCGACCGCCAGGCTGTCGCCCTGCGCCGCGTTGACGCTCTTCACCGTCCCCGATTTTTCTGCGCGGAGGATATTCTCCATCTTCATTGCCTCGACCGTCGCCAGCGGCTGACCCGCCTCGACCTTGTCACCCGCTCCGACATGCAGCGCGACGAGCAGGCCCGGCATCGGGCAGATCAGGAAGCGCGACAGGTCGGGCGGGATCTTTTCGATCATATGCCGGGTCAGCGGCGCGACGTGCCAGGGCAGCGCGCGCACATCGTGCATGCGCCCGCGCGTCGTCATCCGCCAGCCGGCGCGGGTCTTCGCGACCTTGACCGCCAGCTCGCTGTCGTCGATCTCGGCGATCAACAGCCGGTCTCCCGGCGTATATTCCAGCGCGATGTCGAGCTTTTCGCCATCGACCTTGATGTGCTTGTGGCCGAGCTTTACCTTATGCTCGACCCCGCCAACGGTGACCTGCCACTTGGCGGGCGGATCGAGCCGGTCGCCAAGCTGGCCGTCAGTGCGCCGGGCGCGGTCAGCCTCGGCACTCGCCATGAAACCCGCGATCGCGGCGAGGGCGCGTATGATATGATCCTCGGTCGCGGCGCCGTGGAAACCATCGGGATACTCCTCGGCGATGAATCCCGTCGTCAGCTCGCCCGAGCGAAAGCGCGGGTGCTGCATGATTGTCGACACAAAATCGATATTATGGCCGAGCCCCTCGAGTTCGAAACGGTCCAGCGCCGCGATCTGCTTGTCGGCCGCCTCGTCGCGCGTTTCGCCCCAGGTGACCAGCTTGGCGATCATCGGGTCGTAGAAGATCGACACTTCGCCCCCCTCCTCGACCCCCGCATCGACGCGCACGCCGTCCTCGCCGCGCGGGTTGCCCGCCCACGCCGGAACGGGGGTGCGATAGCGCACGAGCCGTCCAGTCGAGGGCAGGAAGCCGCGATAGGGATCCTCGGCATAGACGCGGTTCTCGATCGCCCAGCCGTCGATCTTGATGTCGTCCTGCGTCATTTCGAGCTTCTCGCCCGCGGCGACGCGGATCATCTGTTCGACCAAATCGATGCCGGTGATCGCCTCGGTCACCGGATGCTCGACCTGCAGGCGGGTGTTCATTTCGAGGAAGTAGAAACTCTCGCCCGTCGGGTCGGCGCCGCTGACGATCAGCTCGACCGTACCCGCGCTGTAATAGCCGACGGCTTTCGAAAGCGCGACGCACTGCTCGCCCATCGCTTTTCGCATCTTCTCGGTCACGAACGGCGACGGCGCTTCCTCGACGACCTTCTGGTGGCGGCGCTGGATGCTGCACTCGCGTTCGTTGAGGTAGAGGATGTTGCCATGCTGGTCGCCGAGGATCTGGATCTCGATGTGGCGCGGATTGAGGATGAACTTCTCGATGAACACGCGGTCGTCGCCAAAGCTGTTCAGCCCCTCGCGCTTCGTCGCCTCAAACCCCTCACGGACGTCCTTTTCGTCATAGGCGAGGCGCATTCCCTTGCCGCCGCCGCCCGCCGACGCCTTCATCATCACCGGATAGCCGATCTCGTTCGCAATCCGCACCGCATGTTCGGTGTCGTCGATCTCGCCGACGAAGCCCGGGACGACATTGACCCCCGCGGCGAGCGCGAGCTTTTTCGATTCGATCTTGTCGCCCATCGCGGCAATCGCGTTCACCGGCGGGCCGATGAAGGCGATATTTTCCTTGGCCAGCGCCTCGGCAAAGCTGGTCCGTTCGGACAGGAAGCCGTAACCCGGATGCACCGCCTCGGCGCCGGTCGCCTTGCACGCCGCGATGATTTTGTCAGCGACCAGATAGGATTCGGACGCAGGTGAGGCGCCGATATGCACCGCCTCGTCGGCCATCTGCACGAAAGGCGCGCGCGCGTCGGCGTCCGAATAGACCGCGACCGTCGCGATGCCCATGCGCCGCGCAGTTTTGATGACGCGGCAGGCGATTTCGCCGCGGTTGGCGATCAGGATTTTCTTGAACATCAATATTCCTCGACAAGTGCCTGGAGTTCGGCGGTCCGCGCCTTGGTCAGTCGCGCCATGCAGCCGCTGTGCAGCATCGGCGCCATGCTCCCCCCGCGCGCCGCAAAGCCTTCGTTCAGGCAATGCTGGTCGCGGTACGTTAGCCACGCGCGCTGCGCCGCGAGCAAGGCGTCATGATGGGTGGGCTGGGTGTCGTGACGGCGGTCGATCGTCTTGTCGCGCTCGCGCATCACCGAGACGGCCCGCTTCCATTGCGCGTTGAGCGCGACGTCGGCGACCTCATAGGCCTGCCCGGCGCAATGGTTCATCTCGACCTGATAGAGCTGGTTCTCGCAGTCGATCGCCGGATCGTTGATCGGCGCGGCCAGCAGCAGGAGCGCGGCGAGGATCACTCAGCCAGCTCCATCTGCGCTTCCATCCGCATCGGCTCCTCGCCCTCCATCGGCTTCAGCCCGAGCTTGGCGAACAGCGCCGCATCCTTGCTGTCGCCGGCATTTGCCGTCGTCAGCAGCTTGTCACCCGTGAAGATGCTGTTCGCGCCCGCCATGAAACACAAAGCCTGTGTCGCCTCCGACATGCTCTCACGCCCCGCGCTCAACCGCACCATGCTCAGCGGCATCGTGATGCGCGCCACCGCGACGGTGCGGACAAATTCGATGTCGTCGATCTTCGCGAGCGGGGTGTCCGCCAGCATGTCGCCGAGCACGGTTCCCTTCACCGGCACCAATGCATTGATCGGTACGCTGCCCGGATGCTCGGGCAGGGTGGCGAGCGTGTGGATAAAGCCGACGCGATCGGCGCGCGTCTCGCCCATGCCGACGATGCCGCCCGAGCAGACGTTGATCCCGGCGCTGCGCACTTCTTCCAGCGTGTCGAGCCGTTCCTGAAACGTCCGCGTGGTGATGATATTGCCGTAATTTTCCGGCGAGGTGTCGATGTTGTGATTGTAATAATCGAGCCCCGCCATGCCAAGCGTCTGCGCCTGCTCCTTGCTCAGCATGCCCAGCGTCATGCACGTTTCCAATCGGCGCTCTTCGACTGCGAGCAATAGCCGCAATCCTCGACGCAGCCGCCGGTCTTGATGCTGAGCAAGGTACACAGCTGGATCTCGCCGCGCGCGTGGTGGCGGCGGTGGACGCTCTGTGCCTCCCACATCAGTTCGTCGAACGGAAGGTCGAAGAGGGTCGCGATTTCCTCGCGGGTCCAGTCGGTACGTGTCATCATGGCGCTTTCGAGGCAAGGGAAGAGGGTGGGAGCGCCGAACATGAGGCCCTCGGTGGGCAACACGTCCGGCGCAAATATGGCGGCGTTGTCGGTCAGGCGCCGACGCGATAGGTCAGCACAAGCTGGCGGGCCGGGATGGTCGGGCCGAAATAATAGGAGACGCTGTGCGTCTTTCCATCGACCTGCCATTCCCACCGCATGCCGCCGTCATAAACGACACGGACGGGGCGCAGCCCCAGTTCCTTGCGCAGCCCCTTTTCGACCGCTTCGGCGATCTTGTCGCTGCTGCTGTCGTCAGCGCTCAACGCGGCGTCGAAGTCACATTGCGCAGCGGCGACGCGCGTCACGACGGTGCGGTCCGAGCGCCAGCGATCGTCGTCGGCGCGTTCATAGCCGAAAGCGCTCTTGGCGACGACATATTCGAAACGCTTTGGGTTCGGGAAAATCGACAGGCACAGCTGATCGAACTCAGCAACCGCCTGATGAAGTTCGGTCACACCGAGCCCGGGCGATGTTTCGAGCGCGCCGTGCGCGGGCGCGGCGCCAAGTGACGCTATGCCGGCGAGGATCGATGCGACGAGAAACTGCTTTTTCATATCAAACCTCTTCCATCACCGGTGGCATATTGTGCCCCAACAAGCGCAGCACGTCGGCCGCGCACTCCACCACATTGCTGCCGGGGCCATAGATGCCCTGAACCCCCGCATCGCGAAGATACTGATAATCCTGCGGCGGAATAACGCCGCCCGCAATCACCTTTATATCTCCACGCCCCGCCTCTTTCAGCTTGTGGATAAGTTCGGGGATAAGTGTCTTGTGCCCCGCCGCCAGGCTCGAGGCGCCGACGACGTCGACCCCGCTGTCGAGCGCCAGCACCACGGTCTCGTCGGGGGTCTGGAACAGCGGTCCCGACACGATGTCGAACCCCATGTCGCCGAAGGCCGACGCGATGACATTGGCGCCGCGGTCGTGGCCGTCCTGTCCCATCTTGGCGACGAGCAACTTGGGCTTGCGACCGAGCCGCCGGGTCACCGCCTCGACCCCGTCGAGCACCTGCGCCCAGCGGGCGTCGCCTTCATAGGGTGCGCCATAAACGCCCTTCACCGGCGTCGGCTGGGTGCCGTAACGGTCGAAGCTTTCCTCCATCGCCGACGAAATCTCGCCCAGCGTCGCGCGCGCGCGCGCTGCCTCGACCGCCAGCGCGAGTAGGTTGTTCTCAATGCTCGACTGGCCCGCGGCGCCATCGCGCAGTGCCGTCAGCGCCGCCTGACATGCCGCTTCGTCGCGCTCGGCCTTGGTCTTCCTGATCCGCGCAATCTGTCCCTCGCGCACCTTGGCGTTATCGACCTCGAGCGTTTCGAGCAGATCTTCGTCTTTTCTGCGATATTTGTTCACCCCGACGATCACATCGTCGCCGCGATCGACCCGCGCCTGCCGCGCCGCGGCCGCAGTCTCGATCATCGCCTTGGGCCAGCCCGCAGCGACCGCCTTCGCCATTCCGCCTTCGGACTGGACGCGGTCGATGATCTCCTGCGCCTTGTCGACCAGCTCCTGCGTCAGCGCCTCGACATAAAAGGAGCCGCCGAGCGGGTCGACGACCTTGGTCATCCCCGTCTCTTCCTGGATCACGATCTGTGTGTTGCGCGCGATGCGGGCGGAGAAGTCGGTGGGCAGCGCGATCGCCTCATCGAGCGCGTTGGTGTGGAGGCTCTGTGTCCCGCCCAGCATCGCCGCCATCGCTTCGATCGTCGTGCGCATGACGTTGTTGTACGGATCCTGTTCGGTGAGCGAGACCCCCGACGTCTGGCAGTGCGTGCGCAGCATCTTAGACCGCTCGTCCTGCGCGCCGAGCGTGGTCATCGCGCGGTGCCACAGCACCCGCGCCGCGCGCAGCTTGGCGATCTCCATGAAGAAATTCATGCCGATCGCGAAAAAGAAGCTCAGCCGCCCGGCGAACTTGTCGATGTCGAGCCCCGACGCGACGCCATATTTCACATATTCCATGCCGTCGGCGATGGTGAAGGCCAGTTCCTGCACCTGCGTCGCGCCGGCTTCCTGCATGTGATAGCCCGAGATCGAGATGCTGTTGAATTTCGGCATCTCGCGCGACGTGTAGCCAAAAATGTCGCTGATGATCCGCATCGAGGGTTCGGGCGGGTAGATATAGGTGTTGCGGACCATGAACTCCTTCAGGATGTCGTTCTGGATCGTCCCGTCGAGCTGCTTGCGATCGACCCCCTGCTCCTCGCCCGCGACAATGAAGAAGGCGAGGATCGGGATCACCGCGCCGTTCATCGTCATCGACACCGACATCTGGTCAAGCGGGATGCCGTCGAACAGGATCTTCATATCCTCGACGCTGTCGATCGCGACCCCTGCCTTGCCAACATCGCCGGTAACGCGCGGATGGTCGCTGTCATAACCGCGGTGCGTGGCGAGGTCGAAGGCGACCGACAGGCCTTTCTGTCCCGCGGCGAGGTTGCGGCGATAGAAGGCGTTTGATTCCTCGGCGGTCGAGAAACCCGCATATTGCCGGATCGTCCACGGCCGCCCGGCATACATCGACGCGCGCACACCGCGGGTGAACGGTGCGAAGCCGGGGAGGCCGGGGTCTTCGCGCACGTCCTCAGCCGTATAGAGCGGCTTGACGTCGATCCCCTCGGCGGTGTGCCAGGTCAGGTCCTTGCCTTTGACTTCCTTGTCAGCGGCGGCGGCCCATTGGTCGAGGGTGGGTTTGTCGGTCATATGCGATCTCAGCTTCTCTAAAATTCGTCATGCTGAACTTGTCTCAGCATCCATGGCCGGGCCTCTAATCGAGCGCTGCATAGAAGGACACGGCAGGCCATGGACCCTGAAACAATTTCAGGGTGACGAGAGTAAACAGGTCAATGCGCGCCCTTGGGCGTCTCCATTATCTCGGTCAGCACCCCGCCCATATCCTTGGGATGCACAAAGAAAATCAACGTCCCATGCGCCCCTATGCGCGGCTCGCCCAGCACGCGCTTGCCCAACGCCTCGAACGCGGCCTTGGCGACATGGATGTCAGGCACCTCGTAACATAGATGATGCTGCCCCCCCGCCGGGTTCTTCTCCAGGAACCCCGCGATCGAGGTGTTTCCGGGCAGCGGCTCGACCAGCTCGATCTGCGTGCCATTCAGCGCCCCCTCGGCACCCGGCGTATCGACAAAACACACCTTCACCCCCTGCTCGGGCAGGTCGAAAGGTTCATGGATCTTCGTCGCGCCCATCACGTCGCGGTAAAAGACGATGCTGTCGGCGATGGAAGGCGTCGCGACGCCGATGTGGTTGAGGCGGCCTAATTTCATAGAGCAGTACCTTCGAAGACTATTGATATGCGGGGTCGCAATGCCAATCTGCGCTGGTCGGAGATATTTCCTTCATTTTTGAGATCACCGAGTTCACCGAAAAGCGAGCAGATTTTTCAGGTGTCACCTCGAGGGCCTCAGGCCTGTATGTCAAAGTGAGCACTCTGGCACCTCACAGCGGAATATTGTCATGCTTCTTCCACGGGTTCTCCAGCTGCTTGTTCCGCAGCTTGCGCAGCCCCAGGGCGATCCGTTTCCGCGTGTTATGCGGGTGGATGACCTCATCGATATACCCACGCGACGCCGCAACGAACGGGTTCGCAAAACGGTCCTCATATTCCTTAGTGCGCTGCGCAATCTTTTCGGGGTCGCCGATGTCGCTGCGGAAGATGATCTCGACCGCGCCCTTCGCGCCCATTACGGCGATCTCGGCGGTCGGCCACGCATAGTTCAGATCGCCGCGCAGGTGCTTTGATGCCATCACGTCATAGGCGCCGCCATAGGCCTTGCGCGTGATCACCGTGATCTTCGGCACCGTCGCCTCGGCATAAGCGAACAGCAGCTTGGCGCCATGCTTGATGATGCCGTTAAATTCCTGCGCGGTGCCGGGCAGGAAGCCGGGGACGTCGACGAAGGTGATGATCGGGATCTCGAACGCATCGCAGAAGCGCACGAAACGCGCCGCCTTCTTCGAAGAGTTGATGTCGAGCACGCCGGCGAGCACCAAAGGCTGGTTCGCGACGATGCCGATCGTGCGGCCCTCGATGCGCCCGAAGCCGCAAATGATGTTGCCCGCATGCGCCGGCTGCACCTCGAAGAAATCGCCCTCGTCGACGGTCTTCCTGATCAGCTCGTGCATGTCGTACGGCTGGTTCGCGTTGGGCGGGATCAGCGTGTCGAGGCTCGGTTCGGCGCGATCATAGGGGTCGCTCGTCGGGCGCACCGGGACGCCGCTGCGGTTGTTTTCGGGCAGATAGTCAAAGAAATCGCGCGTTGCGAGGAGCGCCTCGATATCATTCTCGAACGCAATATCTGCGACCGAGCTCTTGGTCGTGTGGGTGATCGCGCCGCCGAGCTCTTCCTGCGTGACCACCTCGTTGGTCACGGTCTTGACCACATCGGGGCCGGTGACGAACATATAGCTGCTGTCTTTGACCATGAAGATGAAGTCGGTCATCGCCGGGCTGTAAACCGCGCCGCCCGCGCACGGCCCCATGATCAGGCTGATCTGCGGCACCACCCCCGACGCGAGCACGTTGCGCTGGAACACCTCGGCATAGCCGCCAAGCGATGCCACACCCTCCTGGATGCGCGCGCCGCCGCTGTCGTTCATCCCGATGATCGGCGCGCCGACCTTCATCGCATTGTCCATGACCTTCATGATCTTTTCGGCGTGACGCTCGGACAGCGCGCCGCCAAAAACCGTGAAATCCTGGCTGAAAACATAAACGAGACGCCCGTTGATCGTCCCCGATCCGGTCACCACGCCGTCGCCCGGGATCTTCTGGTCCTGCATGCCGAAATCGACGCAATTATGCTCGACATAGGTGTCGAGTTCTTCGAACGAGCCTTCGTCGAGCAGCACATTGACTCGCTCGCGCGCGGTCAGCTTGCCCTTGCTGTGCTGCGCATCGATGCGCTTTTGCCCGCCGCCCAAGACAGCGGCGGCGCGGCGGCGTTCCATTTCGGCGATATTGGCGGACATTCGGCTCTCCCAACGCACTTCAGAATATCGTCTGCCCGCTTCGAGCCGCGCAGGCAAATGCGAATTTGCAAAGTTGCAAAGTGCTAGTTTGCAGAATAAAGTGCCGCCGATGGTGCAAAACCGACTCTACGCCGGGCGGCAACTTCGCCAACTTCGGGACTCCCGCAACCTCCGTCAGTCGGACTTCGCGACAAAACTCGGGATCTCGGCCTCCTACCTCAGCCAGATCGAGCATGACGACCGGCCACTGACCCCTGTACTCCTCGACCGGCTGCAAAAGCTGTTTCCGCTCGAATGGGAGGAGGTCGCCGCCGACGCCGGTGATCGCCGCGCCGGAGCACTGCGCGAAGCCGCTGCCGACCCGCTCTTCGCTGCCGCGCCCCTGCCCCCCGAACAGCTCGAACGCGCGGCACTGCAACAGCCACAGCTCACCGACCAGTTTGTCGCGCTCCACGCCGCCTATCGCCGCGCGGGGCAGCGGCTCCAGATCATCGACGAGGCTCTGACCGGCGGCACCGCCGAGGGCAGCCGCCTGCCGTGGGAAGAGGTACGCGACTGGTTTCACGATGCGGGCAACTATGTCGATAGCATCGACCGCGCCGCCGAAACCCTGGCTGGGCAGTTGCGCGGCAAAGACCCTTCCCCAACCATCGAGACGATCGAACGACGGCTGCGCGACGCGCTCGGCATTTCGATCGTTTACACCCAGACGCAAAGTCTTCGCGATTTCGACGCGACGATGCGCCACCTGGTGATCGACCCGTCGCAGCCCGCCGAGAGCCGCCGGTTTCAGTTGGCGCACCAACTCGCAGCGTTAGCGCTGGCGCGCGAAATCGCGGCGGTGGTGGAGGCCAGTCCACTACGCACAGCCGCCGCGCGGCAATTGCTCCACGTCGGCCTCGCCAACTATGCTGCGGGCGCGGTGCTGATGCCCTACGCCCCCTTCCGCGCCAGCGCGCGCGCCGTGCGCCACGACATCGACCGGCTGCGGATGGACTATGGGGTCAGCTTCGAACAGGCGTGCCACCGCCTCTCGACCCTTCAGCGCCCCGGCGCACGCGGCATTCCGATGTTTTTCTGCCGCGTCGACATGGCGGGCAATATCACCAAGCGGCACAGCGCGACGCGCCTCCAATTTGCGCGCTTCGGCGGCGCCTGCCCGCTGTGGATCGTCCATGAAGCGGCGGCGATCCCCGACCGCATCCTGTTCCAGCTGGCCGAGACACCCGACGGGCTGCGCTATGTGTCGATGGCGAAGGGGTTGGTGAAGCCGTCGGGCAGCTACGCGCGCAGCCCTCGGCGCTACGCCGTCGCGCTCGGGTGCGAGGCGCAATATGCGGGGGATTTCGTCTATGCCGACGGGGTCGACGTCACCGCCCCACAGGCGGCGACGCGCATCGGCCTGTCGTGCCGCATCTGCCCGCGCGACGACTGCGACCAACGCGCTTTTCCGCCGAGCGATCGGCCGATCTTGGTCGATCCCGATCGGCGGGACGTCGTGCCGTATCGGATTGGCTAACCGTCGTCCCCGCGAAGGCGGGGGCAACGATCTTATTTCAGCAACACCAACTCTTCCGCCATGCTCGGGTGCAGCGCCACCGTCGCGTCGAAATCGGCCTTGGTCAGCCCGGCCTTCACCGCAACCGCTGCCGCCTGCAAAATCTCCGGCGCATCGGGGCCGATCATGTGCAGCCCGACCACCTGATCGGTCGCCTCATTGACCACCATCTTGTACAGCGCGCGCTCGTTGCGGCCCGCCAGAACATTCTTCATCGCGCGGAAATCGCTCGTGTACACACGCACCGTGCCCAGCTTGTTGCGCGCTTCGGCTTCGGTCATCCCGACCGCGCCGATCGGTGGGTGGCTGAACACCGCGCTCGGGACATTGGCATAGTCGACCACCGTCGGCTTGCCGCCGAAGACGCTGTCGGCAAAGGCCTGCCCTTCGCGGATCGCGACCGGGGTCAGCTGGATGCGGTTGGTGACGTCGCCGACGGCATAGATGCTGGGAACCGACGACTGGTTGGTCTCGTCGACCTTTATCGCGCCCTCTTTGTCGAGCTCGACGCCGACCTCTTCCAGCCCCAGCCCCTTGGTGTTCGGCACCCGGCCCGCCGCGACCAGCACGATGTCGGCATCGATCGGATCGCAATTGCCCAGATGGACGGTCAGCGAACCGTCCTCCTTCTTCTCGATCGACTCGAACGGCGCGTTGAAGCGGAATTCGATGCCCTTGGTCATCGAGATCTGCAGCAGCCGGTCGCGGATCTGCTCATCATACCCGCGCAGGATCGTGTCGCCGCGGTTGACGATCGTTACCTTGCTGCCGAATTCGTTGAAGATGCCAGCGAATTCGTTGGCGATATAGCCGCCGCCCGCGATCACGACGCGACCCGGCAACTTGTCGAGGTGGAACACCTCGTTCGAGGTAATCGCATGCTCGCTGCCCGGAAATTCGGGAACGAAAGGCCAGCCGCCGGTCGCGATCAGGATGCGCTCGGCGGTGATTTCCTCTCCATCGGCCATCCGCACCTTTTGCGGCCCGACGATCGTCGCGCGCGTTTTGAACAGCGTGACCTTGTGATTTTCGAGCGTCTGACCGTACAGTCCTTCGAGCCGGGTGACCTCGGCCAGCACATTGTCGCGCAGCCGGTCCCAGTCGAATTTGCAGTCGGGCACGTCCCATCCGAAATGGCGGGCGTCCTTCAGATCCTCGGCAAAATGCGCGCCATAAACGAGCAATTTCTTGGGCACGCAGCCACGAATGACGCAGGTGCCGCCGACGCGATGCTCTTCGGCCACCGCGACGCGCGCGCCATAGGACGCAGCCACGCGCGAGGCGCGAACGCCGCCCGACCCGGCGCCGATGACAAACAGGTCGAAGTCGAAATTGCTCATGTGGGAGACCCTTGAAATAGAATTGGCTGGCTTTCGCAGCCGGCGCCTATGTGGTTACGCGGTGCCGCGATGCCAATCGATTTTTGCCATCACAGACAGTGGCGCTGTCTCATTCGCCGAGCGCAGCCGCCATCAGCGCCTGCGTTGCCGGGTCGAAGTCGATCGTTCCCTCGGCCAGCCCCTTTGCCATGTCCTTGCCCAACTCGACGCCAAACTGGTCGAACGGATTGATCCCGAGCAGCACGGCATTGGCGAACACGCGATGTTCGTAAAAGGCGATCAGCGCGCCCAGCGCGTGCGGTGTCACCTGATCGAGCAGGATCGTCGTCGACGGACGGTCGCCCGGATAGTTGCGCGCGCCATCTTCACTCGCCCGTCCCGCCATCAGCGCCGCGCCCTGCGCGATGCAGTTGGCGACGAGCGTTTCGTGATGCGCGTCGTCGAGCAGATGGTCGGGCTCGCGCGCTACGACAAATTCGACCGGGACCAGATTGGTGCCCTGATGCAGCAGCTGGAACACGGCGTGCTGCGCGTCGGTGCCGACCCCACCCCAGGTGATCGCGGCGCTGTGGCGGCCTAGCGCCTCACCCGCCAGGGTCACCGACTTGCCGTTCGATTCCATTTCAAGCTGCTGCAAATAGCTCGGCAGGAGCCGCAGCCGCTCGTCATAGGCGAACACCGCGCGCGTCTGGCAGCCGAGCCGATTGGCGTAGAGTTGATCGGCGAAGGCGGCGAGCAGGCAGATATTGTCCGCACCGTTCGCGAGGCGGAAATGGCGATCCATCTCCGCTGCGCCCTCGAGCATATCCTCGAACGCATCCCAGCCGAGCGCCAGTGCGGCGGGAAAGCCAATCGACGACCACAAAGAATAGCGCCCGCCCACCGTCTCGTTGAACGGCAAGATTCGCGTTTCGTCGATGCCCCATTCAATTGCGCGATCGGGCATTGCGGTCAGCGCGATGAAGCGCCCGAGCGGATCGTCGACGCCAGCTTCGTCGAGCCATTGCAGCGCCGAATTGGCGTTCATCAGCGTTTCAGTGGTGGTGAAGGTCTTCGACGCGACCGCAACCAGCGTATGTTCGGGGCTGAACTTGGCAAACACCTCATCGAGCGCCGCGCCATCGACGTTCGACACCACAGCGACGTCATAGCGGTTGCTGTGACGACCCAGCGCATCGACGAGCAAGTCGGGGCCGAGTGCCGATCCGCCAATGCCGATGTGGAGCAGGTGGCGGATCTCGCCGAATGCACCCGCCTCGATCGCATCGATCATCATCCGCATCCGCTGATGCAGCGCCTGCGCGCGGTGGACCGAATCGGGGGCGCCGTCGCCGCGTTCGGCGCTATGCTCGGCGGCACGGTTCTCGGTCGGATTGGCGATGCCGCCTGAAAACAGCGTCTTGCGGCGCCCGTCGAAATCCTGCGCGGCGGCAAGGTCGGACAGGATCGCGACCGCAGCGTCATCCAGATGCGTCTTGGCAAAATCGAAGCGAATATCGGCAACGCTGCGCACCAGAGCCTGCAACCGCGCGTCGGGATCGGTGGCGATCAGGTCGGTCAGTTTATGCGGCTGCCAGTCTGCGAACGCGCGCCAGGCTTGATCGGCTGTCGTCATCGAAAATCCTCTAAAATCCGCTCGTGTCGAGCGAAGTCGAGACACCGCGAGGACATGTGCTGCCAAGGGGCATCTCGACTTCGCTCGATGCGAACGGGATTGACTGGCCTTTCCATACGTCCACGCCCCTCGCGACACCAGCGCCATCCGCCGATATTTGCTTGACGTGGTAACCTATTCATCGCCAATGCCGCGGCATGACCGAAGCCAGCATTACCGTCGATAACGGGCCAGCCAGCCAGCCCGCCCCGTCCGCGCCGACCCCCGCACCGGTATCGGCAAAGGAAGAGGCGGTCGACACCGTCCGCTTCCTCGCGTTGCTCGCGATCGCGGTGCTGGTTTTCCGCAGCTTTTTCCTGTCGCCGTTCAACATTCCCTCGGAATCGATGCAGCCCAGGCTGCTGATCGGCGACTATCTGCTCGTCAATAAGATGGCCTACGGATATTCGAAGTACAGCCTGCCGTTCAGCGTGCCGCTGATCCCGGGCCGCCTGTTCGCGCGCACCCCCGAGCGCGGCGACGTCGCAGTGTTCAAGGCGCCGCCGGTTGCCGACAATGATTATATCAAGCGCGTCATCGGCCTGCCGGGCGACAGCGTGCAGGTGAAGGACGGCATCGTGTGGCTGAACGGCAAGCCGCTGAAGCGCGAGCCGATCGCCGATTTTGTTATTCCGGTGACCCCGAACATGGTCGACGCATCGCGCGCAATGGGAAGCTTGCCCTGCTACTCGATGGAGTTTGAGGAAGTCGCGCCCGACGGTCAGCGCCAATGCCGCTACAAGCAGTTCCGCGAGACGCTGCCGAGCGGCAAAAGCTACAATATCCTCGATATAACCACGATTGCCGAGGACAACACGGATCTGGTCGTCGTTCCCGAAGGCCATTTGTTCATGATGGGCGACAACCGCGACCGCAGTGCCGACAGCCGTTTTCCTGCGATGGAAAATCAGGGCATCGGCCTGGTGCCCGAAGAGAACCTCGTCGGCAAAGCGCTCGTCGGCATGTTCTCGACCGACGGATCGGCGAGCTGGATCAACCCGATCAGCTGGTTCACCGCGGCGCGCTGGAGCCGCATCGGGGATGGTTTTTGACCGATAAGCTGGACACCGGGGCGCTCGCCGAAATCCTCGGCAGCACCCCGGACGATCTGGCCCTTTACGAACTGGCGCTGACCCATGGCAGCACCGGGCGCGCCGATTACCAGCGGCTCGAGTTTTTGGGCGACCGCGTGCTTGGCCTGGTCATCGCATCCGAACTTTACGCGCGCTATCCGACCGCGAGCGAGGGCGAGATGTCGTCGCGGCTGCATGTGCTGGCATCCGGCGCGACTTGCGCGGCGATTGCGCAGCGGCTGAACCTCACCGACCTGATCCGTTTCGGCGCGCAGGCGCGCAACGATGGCGGGCGCTATAGCGACAATATCGCGGCCGATGCGATCGAGGCGCTGATCGGCGCGCTTTATCTCGATCAGGGCATCGACGCCGCCCGCGCCTTCATCCTCGCCCATTGGGGCGACATGGTCGACGGACAGGTAGAAGCACCCAAACATCCCAAAGCGGCGCTGCAGGAATGGGCGCTCGCGCGCAAACGCCGCCCCCCCGAATATGAAATCGTCGCCCGCGAAGGCCCCGACCACTCACCGCGCTTCCGCGTTGCCGTCAGCGTCGGCAAGCTTGCACGCGCAGAGGCCGAAGGCACCAGCAAACAGGCGGCCGAAAAGGCCGCAGCGGCAGCCCTGCTCGCCGAACTCGAAGGACTTAAAGAATGACCCACCGCTGCGGATTTGTCGCCGTCGTCGGCGCGCCCAACGCGGGCAAATCGACCATCGTCAACGCGCTGGTCGGCCAGAAGGTCGCAATTGTCAGCCCCAAGGCGCAAACGACGCGCACCCGGCTGATGGGGGTCGCGATGGATGGCGAGACGCAGATCATATTGATCGACACGCCGGGCATCTTTGCCCCCACCCGTCGGCTCGACCGCGCCATGGTCGCTGCGGCGTGGAACAGCCTCGACCAGGCCGAGGCGATCCTGGTGATGATCGATGCTGCGGCAAAACTCGGCGAACGCGCCGAGCGCGTGCTGCAGGGGATCGAAGGGCGGCCCGAAAAGAAGTTCCTCGTGCTCAACAAGGTCGACCTGACCCGGAAGGACAAGCTGCTGACGACCGCGACGACGCTCAACGAGCGCGTCGCGTTCGATGAAACCTTCTTCATCTCGGCAAGCACGGGCGACGGCGTTCCCGAACTGAAAGCGACGCTGTCGGCGCTGATGCCCGAGGGGCATTGGCATTTCCCCGAAGACGAGGTGAGCGACGCGCCCGAACGCATGCTCGCCGCCGAAATCACCCGCGAACAGCTCTATCGCCAGCTCCATGAGGAACTGCCCTATCAATCAACCGTCGAGACCGAGAAATTCACGACGCGCAAGGACGGCAGCGCGGAAATCCATCAGCAGATCCTCGTCGCCCGCGACAACCAGCGCGCGATCATCCTTGGCCACAAGGGCGAACGCATCAAGGAGATCGGCAGCAAGTCGCGCGCCGAACTGACCGAACTGCTGGGGCGGACGGTTCACCTGTTTCTGCATGTGAAGGTCAAAGCGAACTGGGACGAGGATCGCAGCGTCTATCGCGACATGGGGCTTGATTGGGTGGATTGAGCGGCAAACCGTGGCACGTCCGGCATCCATCATAAACTTCGAGCGCAGTTTCTGGGCTTCCATGCTGCTCGGCGTCGGAAGTTTGGCGCTTCATTGGCCAACGATCATCGCCTCGCTGAGAAGCGATCCGGCTACCGCACCGATGGTCGGGTCGGCGGCAATCTTCGTCGGCATCGCACTGGGATTTGGCTTCGCAATATCGATCCTTCTCTGGTATTTCGTTGCCCGAAAGGCGAGCAATATCGCCAAATGGATCTATGTAGCGGTCATGGGATTTGGCGCCGTCTCGACGCTTACGTCACTCAACGATCCGAGGTCGCCGACAGGGCTTGCGCTCGCAATTTCGCTTGTCAGCACTACGCTGACGGCGCTTTCGATCTTTTTCTTGTTCCGACCCGACGCCCGCGCCTGGTTCGGAAAAGACTCGGTCGATCCTCGAACCTTCGACTAGGCAGCCTAAACCCGCCGACAATCATTCGGCGCTGGGTTGCCGTCAAAGCGTGACGTGATCCAACCGATCGTTTCCTGCGCACTTTCGCGCGCGCTGTTGCCATGGTCGCCGGTCATATCGATCCAGCGGACACCCGTCCCGCGCCGACAAACCGCCTTGGCGAACTTGCGCGTCACCGAGGACGCGACGATCGTGTCGTTGCCACTCTGCGCGATCAGCAGCGGCCCCGGCACCCGCGCCGCATCGACGCTGTTGGCGCGCGCGAAGCTGCCAAACGGCTCGATCTTCGCGATATCCTTGTTCTTCGTCGCGCGGACGATGGTCAGGATGCCAAGGATCGTGCCGAGCTTGGGCTTCTTGTCGAGACTGACGCAATTATTCTGCGCCAGCCGCGTAATGATTCCCTGGTTCGTGCGGTTGGCGACGCCATCCATCGAAAAGCCGTAGAGCGTCGACCAGCTATGCAGCGCGAAGGAGAGCAGCAGTGCACGCGCATTCTTGTCGCTACCGTCGCGCAAATTTGCGGCGAGGTCGGTAGGCGGTGCTGCGGCTGCCGTCGCCACGAGAGTCAGGTCGGGGGCGTAGGAGCGCGCCGACATCGCGGTCCACAGCGCGGCATGACCGCCCTGCGATTCGCCCCAAACGGCAAAACTACTGCCCGCTGCAGCGCCGGGAATTTCGCGCGCCGCGCGCACGCCGTCGAGCACCGCCTGTCCGGTGTCGGCGCCGACAAGGAATGGGTGCATCGTCGGGTTGGCGAGGCCGATATAGTCGGGCGCGACGACAACATAACCGCGGCTGACCGCGTCGATCCCGGCGGTCGCCGCAAAGAAATTCGGGCTGAGCGACGGGGCGCATTTTTCTGCGACACCCCACGCGCCGTGGGTCCAGGCGATGACGCGGCGCGGGCGCGGCGGAATGGCCTCCATCGGCGCGGCAACGATGCCGGTGACCGCGAAACGCGCACCGCTCCCGTTCGTCGTCCAATATTGTACGCGCCACGCCTGCACGCCGGGAGGCGTCTCTGGCATCGGCTGAGCGGAGATCAGATACCGGGGTGGCTGCGCCGCGGCCGGCACGGTGAGCACCGACAGGATGGCGATCAAAACGGCTGCGTAGAAGTGGCGCATCGACGGTCTCCCCGATGCGTCACCCTAACACGGCTTCGCGGCGTCGCAAAACGCCGCGGATGAACGCTATTCGGCGGCGGCCTTCTTCTTCGCTGGCGCCTTTTTCTTGGCGGGCGCTTTCTTGGCGGCAGCTTTCTTGGGCGCTGCCTTCTTCTTTCCCTTCGCCGGACCCTTTGCTGCGCGCGCATCGATCAACGCAATCGCCTCCTCCAGCGACAGCGTCGCCGGATCGCTGCTCTTGGGCAAGGTGGCGTTGGTCGTGCCGTCGGTCACATAGGGACCAAAACGTCCTTCCATCAGCTTCATCTCGCCGCCGCTCGTCGGGTGCGGTCCGAAGGTGTTGAGCGGTTCGGCCTTGGTGCGCCCGCGCCCGCCGCCGGCTGCCGCTTCGGCGATCCGGACGACTGCGGCGTTCATGCCGATGTCAAAGATTTCGGCGGTGCCCGTGAGCTTCGCATATTTGCCGTCGTGGAGCAGGTACGGGCCGTAACGTCCCAGCCCAGCCATGATGACCTTGCCGCTTTCCGGATGCGTCCCGACCTCACGCGGCAGGCTGAGCAACCGCAGCGCATAGTCGAGATCGAAATCCTCCCCCGGGATATCTTTCGGGATCGACGAGCGTTTTGCCTCCTTGCCATCGCCGAGCTGGATGTAGGGGCCAAAGCGCCCACTGCGCTTGGTGACTTCCAGTCCGCTGTCGGGATCGTTGCCCATCGTTTCCGGCCCGGTATCGGCGCCGTCGCTGCCGCCCGGCTGCGCGAATTTGCGCGTGAATTTGCAGTCGGGATAATTGCTGCACGCGATGAACGGCCCGAACTTCCCGCCGCGCAGCGCCAGCTTGCCGGTGCCGCAATTGGGGCAGATGCGCGGGTCGGTGCCGTCGCCCTTGTCGGGGAAGAGATAGGGGCCGAGGAATATGTCGAGTTCCGCCGTGATCTCAGAGGGCTTTTGCTCCATGACTTCACCGGTACGCGGCTTGAAATCGCGCCAGAAGCGTTCGAGGACCGCCTGCCACTGCGCACGGCCGCCCGACACATCGTCGAGCTCTTCTTCCAGACCGGCAGTGTAGTCATATTGCACATAGCCGGTGAAGAAGCGTTCGAGGAAGGCGGTGAGCAACCGTCCGCTCTCTTCGGGAATGAAGCGGTTCTTCTCCACCATCACATAGGCACGGTCCTTGAGCACCTGGAGGATCGAAGCATAGGTTGACGGACGCCCAATGCCGAGCTCCTCCATCTTTTTGACGAGGCTCGCTTCCGAATAACGCGGCGGCGGCTGGGTCTCGTGCTTCTCGACTTCGACGCCGGTCTTGGCCGGCGCATCGCCCTTGGCCGTCGCGGGCAACAGACGTGCGTCCTCATCCTCGCTGTCGTCGCGGCCTTCGTCATAGAGCGCAAGGAAACCGGGGAATTTGATCACCTGTCCGGTGGCGCGCAGCATCGTCTTGCCGGTGCCGTCGGTCAGGTCGATGCTGGTGCGTTCGAGCCGTGCCGAGGCCATCTGGCTCGCCATCGCGCGCTTCCAGATTAGCTCGTAGAGCCGCGCATGGTCGCCTCCGCCAACCTTATCCTTCGAAAAATCGGTCGGACGGATCGCCTCATGCGCTTCCTGCGCATTCTTTGCCTTGGTCTGATACTGGCGCGGCTGGTCGGGGACATAGCCGCCGTCGTATCGCGTCGCGATCGCCTTGCGCGCCGCGCTGATCGCGCTGCCGTCCATCTGGACGCCGTCGGTCCGCATATAGGTGATTGCGCCGTCCTCATACAGCCCCTGCGCAATCCGCATCGTGTGACTGGCCGAGAAGCCAAGCTTGCGCGCGGCTTCCTGTTGCAAGGTCGACGTCGTGAACGGCGGCGGCGGGTTGCGCGTCAGCGGCTTGGTCTCGACCAGATCGACGGTGAAATGGCCCGCCTTCACATCGGCTTCGGCAGCGCGCGCATCGGCTTCGTTGGTGATCGTCAGCCGCTCGATCTTGTCGCCGCGCCAGCGCGCGAGGCGCGCCTTGAACGGCGTTCCCGACATTTCGAACAGCCCGGTGATCGACCAATATTGCTGCGCAACAAAGGCTTCGATCTCGCGCTCGCGTTCAACGATCATGCGCAGCGTCACCGACTGGACGCGCCCCGCTGATTTGGCGCCAGGCAGCTTGCGCCACAGCACCGGGGACAACGTGAAGCCGACGAGATAATCGAGCGCTCGGCGAGCGCGATAAGCGTCGATCAGATCTTCGTCGAGCGCGCGCGGACTGGCCATCGCGGTCAGCACCGCATCCTTGGTGATCGCGTTGAACGTCACTCGGTCGACCGTGGCCGGTAGCGCCTTTTTGCTGCGCAGCAATTCCTGCACATGCCAGCTGATCGCTTCACCCTCGCGATCAGGGTCAGTCGCGAGGATCAGTCGATCGGCGCCCTTGGCGGCGTCCTGAATTTCCTTCATGCGCTTGGCCTTGTCCGGATACAGCAACCACTGCATGGCAAAGCCGTCGTCGGGATCGACCGATCCGTCCTTGGGCGGCAGGTCGCGGACATGGCCATAGCTGGCCAGCACCTTGAAATCGCGTCCCAGATATTTCTCGATCGTCTTCGCCTTTGCGGGCGATTCCACAATTACCAACTGCATGAAAAACCTTAGTCCTTGCTGTCCCTTACGTACGTACGCGTGAGGGTGGCGTCGCCGTGCGCCGCGTCAACCGAAAATTTCCTGCAAGGCCGGAGCGGGTTGCTCGATGTTCAGCAACAGGCTCACCGCTGCCAGATAGCCGCCCACAATCCCCGCGGCCGCGACAAGGTTGGTCGCGGCCAACCATCCAAACCCATATTCGACCGCCAGCGCGGGAGCCACCTCCCCGACGACCAGCGGCGCAACAGACAGCGCCGCGAGAATCAATCCGACGCCCAGCGCGGCGGGCCAGTGCGCCGCCAGCATATCCCAACTCCGCTGCATCGCAGCCCGGCGCCCACTGCCGTAACGCACCAGAAGCGCGCTCGCGAGGTACCACCGCGCGAATACATAGAGCCCAGGCAGGATGACGAGGACGATTCCCAGCAAGATCCCAAGTCCGATCAAAACGCCCTGCAAATACACGCTCAACGAATTGCCAACCAAGAGGGCGGGCGCAATGCCGACCTGTTTAAAAGCTTCGCGGGTAATCCACACCTGAACAAATGTGATCAGAATGCCGTAGATGATCAGGACGAGGTTGCCCACGTCACCCATCCGGTCAAAAGCAACGTCCGAAGCAATCCCCGCTACCGCGGTTGCCAGCCAGCCGACCAACACGGTGCCCGGCATGGCCGCCGCCATGTCCCAGCTTCGTCGGAGGGTCGGAACCAGTAGGCTCGCATCAAATTGCATGGACCGAAACTCCCCTCGCCCAAATGCGCGCGAGGGTGGCGGGCGTCCAGTCCCTCCGTCAAGAAGTTTCGGAGCGCCCGACCGCCGCCCGATCAGCGCAGCGCGCCGAGCCGTCCGATCAGCATCGTACTGGCCAGGCTCGCCGCCTTCGCTGCGCCCTCTTCATAAGCGCCCGGCTTGGCGGTAAAGGCAAATTTGCGCGTTTTGCCAAAGCCCAGCCCGCCAAAGCCCGCCGCTGCGGCGAGACCGCCGGCGACGTTGGCGGTCGATTGCAGCGCCTTGTCGGCGCCGCTCGACGCGTCAGCCTTGTCGATGAATTCGCCTTCGACCGCGACCGGCGCCTTGACCGTAATCACCGACTGCTTGCCGGTCGGCGCGATCAACGTGATCCGCGAATAGTCGGCGGTCACCGACAGCCCGCTGTTGACCTGGATGCCGCCAAAGCTGAAGGCGCCCGGGCGCTTCTGTTCCGAAAAGTCGATCAGATAAACGACATCGATCACCCCAACGCCCGCCGCCTTTGCATATTGCGACAATGCCCCGCTCGCCTGTCCCGCCGCCATGTTCATGCCCATGCTGCTCATCCCCGATCCCAGGAAATCGCCGGGAATCATCAACAGCGACGGAAGCGCTGACGGCTTGTAATAGGTCGCCTTGCCCTTGCTGCCCTTTTCAAGCGCGATGTTGATGTCGAGCGGAACATCCTGCGACTTGGTCTTTGCCAGCGCCGCATGGCTGAACAGATCGGCAGCGGGCTGCACCGCGTAACCGCTGGCGGCCAGCTGCGCCACGAAATCGGCATAGGCGGCGTCGGTCACCGCCTGCATCATTTCGGGTGTCACCCCGACGAGTTCGCTCTTCGCCTTGGTCGTTCCGCCGAACGCGCCCATCAGGCCGCCCGATGCCTTGGTTTGATCGGTCGATTCAAAGATAAAGCCGACGTTGAACGCGCCTACGGTAACGGACGTCACGCCCTTCGCATTGGCCGGACCCGCAATTTTGACCGGTTCTTGGTCCTTGGCGGCGATGACGACGGGCTGGGCAAGCATCGCGATCACCGCGATGGCCGACAGCAGTTTTTTCATGAAATGGTCCTCCGACCCCGCAAACCGATGTCCGGCAGCGGAGCTCCCCCGAAGCAACCCACGCCCCCGCATCGGTCAGATGCGGGGCCAAGTCAATCTCGGATCAATTCTGCCATTGGAAGTCGGCGGGCAGGATGCATTTGCCCGCGTCATATCTGCCGACGCTGCGGATGATTTCCTGATCCTCGGGTTCGATGCGGCGGCCGCTGATCTGGGTGTCGATCACGCGGCGCACCAGCGCGTCGAGCTTGGTCACCAGATAGCAATCGACCGCTGGCGCGGCGTGCGGATTGCCCACCCCGCTGTCATCGGTCAGGAACAGGTACCGCGACTGGGTCGCCGCCGCCATCGCGCGCATCGCATATTCGGCCTTGTCGGCGACACCCGAGGCGGCGACCGGGGTAATGTGGATCCGCTTGGCGCGCGCCGCTTCGGCGGCTTGCCAGGTGCGTCCAAACAGCTGGTCGTGTGGCGGCGCGTCGGCGACGAGCAACAGCGATTTGACCGCATCGGGACGCCAATCCTGCCCGACCGCACGGATCATCGCCTGGTCCATCGCCTCGGGATAGTCACCGCCACCATTGGCATTCTGTCGCGCCAGCGCCCCCTGCACGCGCCCGACATCGCGATCGAAGACAACCGTGCGGGTGACATATTCATCGCCCAAGTCGCGGTAAAAGACGAAGCCGATGCGGATGTCGAGTTGGCGGTGTTTCGCGGTGATCGACGCGATGATCGAGCGCAGCTCCGACTGCAGATAGCTGATCTCGTCGCCCATGCTTCCAGTGGTATCAACGACCAGCATCAGGTCGAGTTTCGTCACTTTCGTCGCCGCCTGATTGGCGGTCAGGCCGACCAGCTGGCCGCCCGCCGCGTTGGCGACGAGGACCGGGCGCGCGTCGGCAATCGTCTGCCCCGCCTTGCGCGCTGAAACCGTGATCCGTTCGCTCAGCCGGTCGAGGCCGGGGAAGAACACAACATTGCCGTCGGCCTGCGTTGCCATGGTGATGCTGTTGCCATCGCTGCACGTGACGGTGACGTCGGCGAACGGGATCGGCTGACCGCTGCGGTCGGCGACTTTCACCGTCAAGACGCGCGTCGTGTCGACGCGCGGCAGGTTGCGCACCTCCTGCCCCAAATCGCCGCTGCGGTTCACATAGGCGGCATAAAGTTCGGGGTTGAGCAAATCGTCATGCTCGCCCGCGGTCAGGATGCCCGACTGCGGTAGCGGCTGTGGGCGCGGATAGGGGCGCGGCGGCGGCACGCGCGAATCTGTGGTCGATCCGGTTACGGGAGGCGCGGAGGCGGGCAAGCCGCTGGTCATATCCGACCCGATGACAGTTACCGGACTGGCCGACTCCAGCATGGGTCTCGCGCTTCGCGAGCCCGTAACGGCGATAGCCGCTTCATCCACTCCGCCGTCATAGTCGGGGGACGGTGGCGCCATTGGAGGAGAGAGGTGGAGGTGGAGGTGGAGGAGGAGGTGGTGGTGGAGGAGGAGGAGAGAAGGAGGCTCGGACGCCATGCTGTCCGAGCGATCGCGTTTGCTGCCGCCCTCGGCCTTGATCGCTCCGTCCAACTGCTGTTGCTGTGGGTGAACTTCGGGATCGAGCCGCGGCAGCGGATCGGCGTTGCGGCAAAAGCCCTGGCCCGTAACCGACCTTGCCTGCGCCGTCGAAATGGGCATCGGCCCGGGTGCGGCCGCCAGTACCGCGACCATCGTCACGCTCGTCATCAATCGGCTTCGCATCATCCCACTCCCCGCGATGTAACACAATATCATCAAACTGAAGCTCGACCGCTGAACCGTGGCTGAACCGCGATGAATGGTTATGTCTTTGCCAGCTGGTGCGCGGTGCGCGGGCTCACACCAGTGAGTTTTGGCCCCTGCGTGCCGTTCTACCCGCCCCGCCAGTTCGAGTTCGAGCAGCACAGGGCACCATGGCCGCGGGCTGTCGCGATTGTCCCACCAGTTCTTCGATAGCCACCGGAGTGGGACCGAGCATGTCGATTACGCGCCTCCGGTCGCCGTCACCCACTTCGCTATCGACCGCCGCCGCATAACCACGCACCAGTTCGCGCACATGCCGAGTATCAATCGGATCCCCCGGCTCGATCACGTCATCGACAGTCTGGATCAACGTAGCACCCTCAAGGTTCAACAGATTGCAGCCTTGGGGGAGCGGGTCGAGTGGCGATCCTGCGACCGCTATCTCCTCGCTCCCCCAGTCTCCTGCCCGCCGCGCCGTGATCAACGATCCAGAGTTTGGTGCCGCTTCGATCACCACCGTGCCATGCGCCAACCCGGCGATGATGCGGTTACGCGAGGCGAAGTGACGCGCCAGCCGCTCGCTGCCCGGCGGCTGTTCTGCGATCAGCAACTGTCGGTCGCGATTTTTCCGGCAGCGCGGCATTTTCGGGCGGAAAGACGATGTCGATGCCGCTCGCGATCACCCCGACCGTCGATCCGCCCAGCAGGCCGCTATGCGCCGCGGTGTCGACACCGCGTACCAGGCCGCTGAATACCGTGACATCGCGTGCCACCAGGTCGGCGGCAAGCTGGCGTGCAAACCGACACGCGTTCGCGGAGGCCTTGCGTGCACCGACGACCGCCACGCACGGGCGCCGCAGCATCGCGCTATCCCCGCGCCCCGTAACCACCGGCGGTGCGCCCTCGACCGCGCGCAGCATTGGCGAATAGTCGGCTTAGTCGCTGAAGATATGCCGCGCGCCGAGCTCGCCGGCGCGGGCAAGCTCACGCTCGGCGACCTCGATTGGCGCAACCTGGACCGTCCCGGCGCCGCCGCGCAGCACCAGGTCGGGGAGCGCGTCGAGCGCCGCCTCGCCCGATCCCAACCGCTGCATCAGCTGGTGCCGGCTGACCGGGCCGACAGGCGGCGTGCGGATCAACGCAACCGCGCCAGCCGCTCGGCGTGGGTCATGCGGGCTCCTTCTTGCCGCCAATCCGCGGTTCGTTCCCGGCGCGTAGCCGCGCGATATTCTCACGGTGCCGCCACAGCACGATCACTGCGAGTCCGGCGAGACCGATCGCATAGACCGGATAGCCCAGCGCCAGCGCCGCAATCGGCGCCGCGACCGCGCCGAGCATGCCGCCCAGCGACGAAATCCGCAGGAACAGTACGGCGCCGATCCACACCACAGCAAAGATCAGCCCGATCGGCCAGGCGAGCGCCAGCGCAAGGCCGAGCAGCGTGGCAACCCCCTTGCCGCCGCGAAACTTCAACCATACTGGATAACAATGGCCGATCATCGCCGCGGCGCCTGCAATCATCGCGCCCTGATCGCCCAGTTCAGGCACAAATTGCCGCGCCAGCACCACCGCCACCGCGCCTTTCGCGCCGTCGAGGATCAGCGTCGCCGCCGCCAGCCCCTTGCGGCCAGTGCGCAGCACATTGGTAGCGCCGATATTGCCCGACCCGATCTGGCGCAGGTCGCCGGCGCCGAACAGGCGTGTCAGGATTACGCCAAAGGGGATCGAGCCGAGCAAATAACCCATGGCGATCAGCGATAAAGTCGTCATTCCGATCCTTGCTCCGTTCGCAGCGAGTGTGGCGAAGTTGGCGGGCGCAATCAACGGATTCGCGCATGTTGATTGTCAAAACGGATACGACCGTCGTTCGCGTGGAGACGGAGCCCACCATCGTCCCATGTCTCACCTGCGGTTGAAGCCCTCTTGCCGCCCCTGCCTGCGCGGGGGCGACGAGATGCAATTGAGCGTCGCCCTCCCCCCTGCTACGCCCCGGCCATGCACGCTCCGACCGCCGACGCCCCTATCCTGTTCTTCGACTCCGGCCTTGGCGGCCTCACCGTGCTCGGTCCGACCCGCGCGCGGTTGCCGACCGCGCCGATCGTCTACGCCGCCGACTATGCCGGCCTGCCTTATGGCCAGAAAAGCGAGGCTGAACTCGCGGCGCGCGTCCCCGCGCTGCTCGGCCGTCTCGTTGAACGCTACCAGCCGCGGCTCGCGGTCATTGCCTGCAACACCGCCTCGACGATCGCGCTCGCCCACGTTCGCGCCGCTCTTGACCTGCCGATCGTCGGCACCGTTCCCGCGATCAAGCCCGCCGCGGCACTCACCAAAAGCGGGGTCATCGGCGTGCTCGGTACCGAAGCGACCGTGCGCCAGCCCTATGTCGACGACCTCAGCGCGCGCTTTGCGAGCGGCAAGACCGTGCTGCGTCACGGCAGCCCCGGCCTCGTCACCGGCGCCGAGGCCAAACTGCGCGGCGAGCAGCTCGACCCCGCTGTCATCGCGCGCGCCATCGCCGGCCTGCGCGATCAACCGGGCGGCGATGCGATCGACGTTATCGTCCTTGCCTGCACCCATTTCCCTTTGCTGGCCGACGAATTGCAGGCTGCGGCTGGTCCGGGCGTGCTCTTGATCGACGGCGCCGACGGCATTGCGCGGCGGATCGCCGACCTGACGCAAGGCCAGCCATGGCCCACCACCGCAACCCCCGGCCTCGCGGTGTTCACTCGCAGCGCCGACCGACCGCCACCGCCGCTCGCGGCACTAGCGCCCTACGGCATCAACCGGATCGAAACGACCTAATCCGGGCTCCCGCACCGCACGCGCTCAACCACGCGCGATCCTGCGCTTTCCGGACCCTCCTGTGTTAGCAAGCGCACCTTTGGAAACCCCGCCGCTCGAACGGGGTTGGTGCAACCGAACCCGTCTCCATTCGATGCGACGTGGAGGCGACCACCGCAAACACACGGGCTTTTGTCGGACGGGCCCCAACCTGCATTTGCAGCGCCGGGCGACGCCCAGGCCGCGCACCGAGTGCCGGTCCCCGAACACGGATCGCCGCATGTCCATCGCAACCGCATGTTCGAGTTTCATGTTAGCTGCTTACGGTCAACATACCGGTGCAATTGATCACACTGAACGACGCAATGACTTGCGAATCGTTCGCACTGGATTTCAACCCAATTCACCTTTATTGGCCCGCCTGTTATTAGTCGCCCTGAACGAGCGGCAAAAATGCCTGGATTTGGCACCTGGACTGCGGGGCTGGAACGTGAATTATAACGATATCTTCGCTCGCGCGATCGACCGGCTGCACGAAGAGGGGCGCTATCGCGTCTTTATCGACATCCTGCGCAACCGCGGTTCGTTTCCCAACGCCCGCTGTTTTGCCGGTCACAACGGCCCGAAACCAATCACCGTCTGGTGCTCAAACGACTATCTCGCGATGGGCCAGCACCCCAAGGTCGTCGAAGCGATGGAATCGGCGTTGCACGACGTGGGCGCCGGATCTGGCGGCACCCGCAACATCGGCGGCAACACCCATTATCACATCGACCTCGAGCATGAGCTTGCCGACCTGCACGGCAAGGACGGTGCGCTGCTCTTCACCTCGGGCTATATCTCGAACGAGGCGACGCTCGGCACCCTCGGCAAATTGCTGCCCAACTGCATCATCTATTCGGACGAGCTCAACCACGCCTCGATGATCGCGGGCATCCGCAACTCTGGCTGCGAAAAACGCGTATGGCGCAACAACGACCTCGCCCATCTCGAAGAATTGATGGCGGAGGATGATCCCGAAGCCGCCAAGCTGATCGCGTTCGAAAGCGTTTATTCGATGGACGGCGATGTCGCCCCGATCCACGCGATCTGCGACCTGGCCGACAAATATAATGCCCTGACCTATTGCGACGAAGTCCATGCGGTCGGCATGTACGGTCCGCGCGGCGGCGGCATCACCGACCGCGACGAAGCCGCCGACCGGGTGACAATCATCGAGGGGACGCTGGGCAAGGCGTTCGGCGTGATGGGCGGCTATATCGCTGCCGACAAGAATATCATCGATGTGATCCGCAGCTATGCGCCGGGATTTATCTTCACCACCAGCCTGTCGCCGGTGCTCGTCGCCGGGGTGCTCGCCAGCGTCCGCCACCTGAAAAGCTCGAGCGTCGAGCGCGAGGCACAGCAAGCCAACGCCGCCTATCTCAAGGCATGTTTCCGCGACGCCGGTCTGCCGGTGATGGATTCAACGACGCACATCGTGCCGCTGATGGTCGGCGACCCGGTGCGCGCGAAAAAGATCAGCGACATTCTGCTCGCCGAATATGGCGTCTATGTGCAGCCAATCAATTTCCCGACCGTGCCGCGCGGCACCGAACGGCTGCGCTTCACTCCCGGCCCGGCGCATGACGAGGCGATGATGCGCGAACTGACGAGCGCGCTGGTCGAAATCTGGGGCCGGTTGGAGCTGGAACTGCGCGAGGCTGCGTGAACCAAGCAATCGGTTTTGACGATGTCGTGCTGGGGCGCCGCTCGATCCGCGGCTTCCTCGACAAGCCTGTCCCCAAGAAACTGATCGCCGAGATCGTCGAGGTCGCGATGCGCGCGCCCTCGTCCTACAATAATCAGTGCTGGAATTTCTCGGTCGTCACCGGCAAACCGCTCGATGCGATCCGCCGCGGCAACACTGACGGCATTTTGGCGGGCAAACCCGACAGCCGCGAATTTCGGACTTTCAACGTCGTCCCCGACGAACATCGCGGTCGCCAGATCGAGGTTGCCAAGCAATTGTTCGGCGCGATGGGCATCGAGCGCGACGACAAGGACGGGCGGCAGGACTGGGTACTGCGCGGCTTTCGCCAGTTCGACGCGCCGGTCAGCGTCGTCGTGACCTATGACCGCGTCCTGCTCGGCAGCGATATCGCGCCCTTCGATTGCGGCGCTGTCACCAACGCTCTGGTCAACGCCGCCTGGTCGCGCGGGCTGGGCTGCGTCATCAATAGCCAGGGCATCATGCAAAGCCCGGTGGTGCGCGAGCATGCGAAGATTCCTGACGATCAGGTGATCATGATCTGCGTCGCGCTGGGTTGGCCCGATGAAGACTTCCCCGCCAATGCGGTGGTGTCGAACCGCAAGAGCGTCGCCGATGCCGCGCGATTCGTGGGCTTCGACGACTGATCGGGAAATTCGCTCGGCCGCTATCCAAGCTGTCATCGACCTTTTGTTGGCAAAACAGCTCGACCAGGGGCTGCGACACCACCGCTGGCCAACGCTCGGATGCCTCGCGGTTTTTGCCATCATTTTCGGCTTGGCCGTTGGCTACGCCGCTCGCGAGTTCATTTAGGTCTTGGTATAATCGACCCGGCAATGCGGCCCGTCCCGGGAGGGAAGTGGACGGACCGCACCTGTTACCGGACGAAGGGGTTAGCCCGGCAGCAATACGCTATCGACAACGTGGATCACGCCGTTCGACTGCTTGACATCAGCGATGGTGATCTGCGCCTGACCGCCCTTGGCGTCGGTGACATACCATTTGCCATCCTTGCCCCACACGGTCAGCTTGGCGCCCTGAACCGTCGTCAGAACGGCCTTGCCGCCATTGGCCTGCGCATTGGCGGCCAGATCGGCGGCAGTCAGCGTGCCGGGTACGACATGATAGGTGAGCACGGCGGTCAGCGTGCCCTTGTTCTCGGGCTTCAGCAGCGTATCGACGGTGCCGGCGGGCAGCTTGCCGAACGCGGCGTTGGTCGGTGCGAACACGGTGAACGGGCCGGGGCTGGCGAGCGTGTCGACCAGGCCGGCGGCCTTCACCGCGGCGACCAGCGTCGTGTGATCCTTTGAATTGACGGCATTTTCGACGATGTTCTTGGTTTCGTACATCGCGGCACCGCCGACCATCGGGTTAGCGAGGGCGACGCCGCCCCCGGCAACCATCATCAAAACAGCGAGCGACGCGGAGAGTTTGGAAAGTTTCATGATACAATCCTCTGGTTTCTGGCACCCCGGAAATGCGGAATGCGGCGCAGCTACGGCACCGATCCGCCATCGGATGCACAGCGACCTCAGATAGTGATGATTTTCCCTGACGCGACCGCAGCACTGCTGGGCGCCGGATGCGGGGTCTTCGACACCGGCTCCATGGTGATCGCCAGCGTCGCGCCTTCGGTCATGAGCAGCCGGTGCGGCGGCGGCATCGTCATTTCGGCCTCACCCGCATGGCCGATCTGCCCCAGCGAGACGGGCGGCCCACCTTCCGGAATGACCCATAGCTCGGGCGCCAGCGTTCCCGACTCAAAGCCCTGGATGCGCAGCTGCATCAGACCATTGCTCTGGTTGTAGCGCGCGAGCACCAGCGGCCCCGCGGCATTGCTTTCGATCCGTGCGACCGCGAGTTGCGGCGCGGCAGGCGTTGGTGGTGGCACGGGCTGAGTGATCATCACGAACGCCAGCGCCGCCGCGACGGCGCCCGACAGCAGCGCCCCGGCGCGCCACCGGCGCAAACGCGTTTCGATCGCGGTGACCTTGTCGTTGGGCGCATCCGTCAGCTGCCGTTCGATCCCGCTCCACACGGTAGCGCCGGGTTCGACATCGGCCCACTCGTCATGCAGCGGCGCCAGCTTCGCCTCCCATGCCGCGACCTGCGCCGCGAAGGCGGGATCGCTCAGCGCCAGCCGCAGCGCATCGGCGCGCGCCTGCCCTTCGAGCAGGCCGAGCGCCAGTTCGGCGGCGAGCGCGTCGCGCTCCTCGGCG
Source organism: Sphingopyxis sp. (assembly GCF_016704835.1). Lineage (GTDB taxonomy): Bacteria > Pseudomonadota > Alphaproteobacteria > Sphingomonadales > Sphingomonadaceae > Sphingopyxis. Next base: position 313,892 of record NZ_JADIZJ010000021.1, read on the forward strand.
GGCGTGAGATGGTCATCCATCGCCAAGACAATCCTTCAGGCGCAGCAACCCGCGCCGAATCCAGCTTTTCATCGTCCCCAGCGGCACATTTTCGCGCTCCGCCAGCTCAGCATAGGTCGATCCATCGAAAAAGGCCGCGCGGATCGACGTGCGGCTGCGTTCCTCGAGTTCATCCAGGCAGTGGTGGAGCCGCGCGCCGTCCTCCGCCGCGACCAGCGACTGATCGGCGAGCGGACTGTCGTCGGCCACCGCAAAGGATGCCTGTTCGGGCAGGGTATCGCGGACCGCACGACCGGCAACCGATCGCCGCCAGTCGATCGCACCATTGCGCGCGATCGTCGCCAGCCAGGTGATTGGGCTGGCACGCGCGGCATCGAATTGCCCCGCCCGCTCCCACACCTTGATATAGACGGTCTGCAAAACATCCTCCGCGCTGGCCCTCTCGCCACAGATACGGAGACAGATTCCAAATAGTTTCGCGGCGGTCATGTCATAGACTTGGCGCATCGCCACACGGTCGCCGCGCCCGACGGCGGTCAGCGCTGCCGTCAGCCGCGCGCGCGCCTCGTCCGCGCCTGATGACCATTGGGTGCTGTCCACGCCGTCAAGTGGTAGAGAAGTGACGGGAATATTCAAGCGGCGGGCGACCGCATCATGCCCCAGAAATGCGGCCCGCCACCCGGCACATCCCATTCGACCTGCGTGACGAAGCCCAGCCGTTCATAAAGCGCAACATTTGCGGGCGTCGCGGTTTCGAGCCAGCATGGCAGCTCCGCAGCGTCGGCAACCGCGGTTTGCGCGCGAATGATCCGCCCACCATGACCTTTGCCCTGATGCGCGGTGCGGACGCCGACATAGTGGAGATACCAGAATCGGCCGTTAGGCCGGTGCGCGTCGATGCCACCCTGGACTTTAAGCCCCCGCGGCAAATTGGTGCCGAAGGTGGCGACCAGCGGCAGAACGGTACGCAGGAATTCAAGCGTCCCACCATGTGCCTGCCCCGGGGCGCGCCACAATGCCGCCGCTTCGTCGCCTGCGGAGCGAAGCGCCACACCGGCGCGCATGTCGGCGGGCACGAGGGTACGAAACAATCCGCGTAGTGCGCGGGCGCGGTGGGCTGGATCGGGCAATATCCAGGACAGCGCCGGATCGGTCTGGAAGGCCTGCGCGAGTGTCTCGATCAGAGCAGGTTGATCGTCTGCCGAAGCAACGCTGACTTGGTCCATTTCGCGCCTCCCCCGTCGTCATTGCCAGCGCAACGAAGCAATCCAGAGCGGTTTACGCAAGCGCTGGATTGCTTCTTTGTGCTGGCAATGACGCAAGACCAAACTGATCAATCGCGACAATAACCCTCGCCATCCTTGACCTTCAGGCAGTCTTTCTTGCCCGCCAGATATTTGAGGCCCGTGGCGTCGCCAGTCGATGCCGCCAGCGTCAGCGTTTCATCGCCGCGCTTGAAGGAGATGCCGCCATCGCTGTCGGTGCCATCATAGGTTCCCTTGGTGTCGAGGTCCGACTGCATCTCCAGCTTGTATTTGCCCGGCTCGGCGATCGTGATCGTGGCATACATGCCCTCGACCCCGGTCCATTTGCCCGCCCAGGCAGCATAGCGATGCGCTGCCGCAGCCGGCTCGGTGGCCGTTCCTTCGGGCATCGCCGTTTCAACCGGAGCGTCAGTCGCCGTCGTGTCGGCTGGCGCGGGCGCCTCGGCCTTTTCGCATCCGCTCAGCAGCGCCAGTGCCGCTGCACCAGCGAGAATCACGCTTTTTTGCATTTCGCTTCTCCTTTGCCGTCCCAACGCACCAAATGAAGCAGATATCCCGCGCGGCGTCACCCGGCGATTATCTCGGCATAAAGCTCGGGATCGACATTGCCCCCCGACAGGGTGACCAGCGTCGAATCGCCCAGTTCGACCTTACCGGCGAGCACAGCCGCCAGCGCCGCCGCACCGCCGGGTTCGACCACCAGATGCAGCCGCTCGAACGCGACGCGCATCGCGTGGCGCACTTCCTCGCGCGTCACTACAACCCCGCGCACGCCGCGCGCCTGCAGCACGGTAAAATTGATCGGCCAGGTCCGCGGCGTCTGTAGCGCATCGCATTCGGTCGGATAAGCCAGATCCTCGACCGACAGGATTTCGCCCGCCGCGAGCGACCGCGTCACATCGTCCCACCCCTCGGGCTCGACGGCGATGATCTCCGCATCGGGACAGGCCAGCGCCAGCCCCGCCGACAATCCGCCGCCGCCGCAGCACGCGACCACCTTGTCGGGGCCAGCGATACCGCGCGCCACCAACTGTGCCCGCGCCTCGATTCCCGCACTCCCCTGGCCCTCGATGATCCACGGATCGCCATAGGCATGGACCAGCGTCCCGCCGCTTTCCTCCAGCAACTTCGCCGCAACGTCATCGCGCGATTCGGTCACGCGATCGTACAGGACAACCTCGGCCCCCAACGCGCGCGTCGCCGCCAGTTTCATCTTCGGCGCATTGCTCGGCATCACGATCGTCGCCGATATGCCCAACCGTTTGGCCGCCCACGCCACCCCCTGCGCATGGTTGCCGCTCGACACCCCGACCACCCCCGCGGCCGCCTGCTCGGGCGAGAGGTCGGTCAGCCGATGCCACGCGCCGCGAATCTTGAACGCGCCGACGGGTTGCAGGCATTCGGCCTTGCACCAGATCGTCCGGCCATCAACCTCCATCGGCAGCAGCGGCGTCATCGGCAGCAGTTCGGCGACTTTCGCCGCGGCGCGTTCGACACCCGCGAGCGTCGGCGCGCGGGCAGGGCTGAGCAGGGGATCGGGGCTTTGCTGTGTCATCGCTTCGTCCTATAGCGCCGCTCATACATGACAAGCGGCGATCGGGCCGCCACAGGAGATTTTCGATGAGCAAGGTTCTGGTGATCGGCGCAGGCGGCGTCGGTTCAGTCGCGGTGCACAAAATGGCGATGAACCCCGACATCTTTCCGGACATCACGCTGGCCAGCCGCCGCAAGTTCAAGTGCGATGCGGTCGCCGAATCGGTGAAAGCGCGCACCGGCATCACGATCAAGACCGCCGAGGTCGACGCCGACCATATCGATGCGACCGCGGCACTGATCCGCGACATCGGCGCGACGCATGTCGTGAACCTTGCGCTCCCGTATCAGGACCTGACGATCATGGAGGCGTGCCTGTCGACGGGCGCGCATTATATGGACACCGCCAACTACGAACCGCGCGACGAGGCGAAGTTCGAATATCATTGGCAGTGGGCGTATCACGACCGTTTCAAGGATGCCGGCCTGATGGCGCTGCTCGGTTCGGGCTTCGACCCCGGCGTCACCAGCGTATTCACCACATGGCTGAAGAAACATCATTTTGCGCGCATCGACACGCTCGACATTCTCGACTGCAACGGCGGTGACCACGGTCAGCATTTCGCGACCAACTTTAATCCCGAGATCAACATCCGCGAAGTCACCGCGGTCGCGCGCCACTGGGAAAATGGCGACTGGGTCGAAACCCCGCCGATGTCGGTGAAGCAGCAGTTCGATTTCGAAGCGGTCGGGCCGAAGACGATGTACCTCATGTATCATGAGGAGATCGAAAGCCTGAAAACCCATCTTCCCGAAATAAAGCGCATTCGCTTCTGGATGACCTTTGGCGAGGCCTATATCACCCACCTCAACGTGCTGCAGAACGTCGGCATGACGCGGATCGATCCGGTGATCTACGAAGGCCGCGAAATCATTCCGCTGCAGTTCCTTAAGGCCGTGCTGCCCGAACCTTCAAGCCTCGGTGAGACGACGAAGGGCAAGACCAACATCGGAGTGATCGCGACCGGCCTTGGCCATGACGGCAAGGATAAAACGCTCTACCTCTACAATATCTGCGACCATGAAGAAGCCTATGCCGAAACCGGCAACCAGGCGGTCAGCTATACCACCGGCGTCCCCGCGATGATCGGTGCGGCGATGATGGTGACGAACATATGGGCCGGCGACGGCGTGTTCAACATGGAACAGATGGACCCCGATCCTTTCATGGACATGCTGAACCAGCACGGCCTGCCGTGGCAGGTGAAGGAACTGGACGGGCCGCTCGAATTTTGATCGATTTTGCCTTTTTCGCCATTCCCGACGAAGCGGGAACCCAGTAGCCACGTCGGAACTGGGTTTCCGCTTCGGCGGGAATGACGAAAGGTAGCCGACATGAAATTGCGATTTGCAGCGGTCGCCCTGCTCGCCGCTTTCGCCGCGCCAGCGGCCGCTCAAACCGAGGACGCCTACGCCCCTGCGCGCGCGATCGTCGCCGACATTGGCAAGATCGTCACGCCAAACGGGGTGCAGGAGACTTTCGAGGTTACGCTCGGCGGGGCGCGGCAGGTCGTGAATGTGCGGGGATCGGACAAGGACAACCCGATCCTCATCTTTGTCCACGGCGGCCCCGGCGCGGTCGAGATGCCTTTCGCGTGGGCATTCCAGCGCCCCTGGGAAGACGTCTTCACCGTGGTCCAATATGACCAGCGCGGCGCCGGGCGCTCCTATACGCTGAACGATCCTGCAACGCTTGCGCCGACGATGACGGTCGAGCGTTACCGCGATGATGCCATCGAATTGATCAACTTGCTCAGGCAGCGCTACGCGAAGCGCAAGGTTTTGCTGATGGGGCATAGTTGGGGTTCGATCGTCGCCCTGTCGGTCGCGGTCAAGCGCCCCGACCTGCTCTATGCCTATGTCGGCGTGGGACAGGGGATCGATTTTCGCGAAGGCGAAAAGACAGGGATGGCGTGGACGCGCGCCAAGGCGCTCGCTGCCGGTGACGGCGAAGCGGTGGCCGCAATCGATAGGCTTGCGCCCTATCCGCAAGGCGAGTTCACCATCGCCAAGGCCGACGGCTGGCGCAAATACGCGATTCCCTATGGCTCGCTGATGTATAACAAGCCCGACCTCAACCTCTATTTCCAGACCCCCCGCCTATCGCCCGAATATAGCGAAGCCGACCGCAAAGCGTGGGGCTTGGGAAGCGCGTTTTCGGTGACGACCCTCTGGCCGCGCCTCGCCGATGTCAGCTTCACGAAGATACGGACGATGGATGTGCCGCTCGTCTTTCTGCTCGGCCGTCATGATTATACGGTGCCTTCGCCAGTGGCCGCCGAATGGTTCGACAGGGTTGAAGCGCCTTCTAAGTCGCTCGTATGGCTCGAACATTCGGCGCATATGCCGATGGTCGAGGAACCGGGGCACTTCTTCGCCGCGCTGCTCCGCGACGTGCTCCCGCTGACAAGGGAGGTGAAATGACCGCCTATCTCGTGCCTATCGGCCTGCTGATCGCCTCGAACATCTTCATGACCTTTGCCTGGTACGGCCATCTCGGCGATATGTCGCGGCCGCTGTGGCTCGCGGTGCTGATCGCTTGGGGCATCGCCTTTTTCGAATATTGCCTCGCCGTGCCGGCGAACCGCATCGGTTACGGCGTGTACACCGCCGCCGAGCTCAAGACCTTGCAGGAAGTCATCACACTGATTGTCTTTGCCGGGTTCGCGGCATTTTGGCTCGGCGAGAAGCTGACGATGAACCATCTCGTCGGCTTCGGCCTGATCGCGGCCGGGGCGTTCTTCATCTTCAAGGGACCGATTGCGACCTGACCGCAGTCCCGCTAGCCTCACGGTCAGGAGGACGCGCGATGGCAACAGATAGCACGGGTGTTTCGCGGCGCGCGTTCGGAGTCGGCGCGGCGGGATTGGCGACGCTCGGTGCGTCGCAGGCATCGGCGATACCGGCAAAACCAAAAGCGATCCCGACCGGCAAACCCTTCATCCTGACGACATGGGATTTCGGTCCGGGAGCCAACGCGATCGGTTGGCCGATGCTCGCGGGCGGGGGCTCGGCGCTTGATGTTGTCGAGGCCGCGATCAACCATGTCGAACTGCTCGGCGATTACTGGGTCGGCGCTGGCGGCGTGCCGAACGAGGTCGGCGAAACGACCCTCGATGCGATGATCATGTGGGGGCCGACCCATGATGCCGGCGCGGTCGGTTGCCTAAAACGCGTCAAAAAGGCGATCTCGGTTGCGCGCAAGGTGATGGAAGCGACGCAGCACAGTTTGATTGTTGGCGACGATGCCACGCGGTTTGCGGCGCGCATGGGCTTCACCGAAACGACACTGACCAGCGTGGTGTCACAGCAGGCGTGGGACAAATGGGCCGCCAAGGGCGAAAAATCGGACGCCTTCAAGTCAGAACCGATCGGCAAACCGGCCAAGCTCGCGGGTCATGACACGGTGGGCAGCATCGCGCTCGACGCCGCCGGAAATCTGTGCGTCGGCTGCTCGACCAACGGCCGCGAATTCAAGATCCCGGGCCGCGTGGGAGATTCGCCAATCATCGGGGCTGGCGCCTATGTCGACCAGGCGGTCGGCGCGGCAGTGGCGACCGGCAATGGCGACGTGATGATGCGCTTCCTGCCGACCTATCATGCGGTCGAATTGATGCGCGGCGGCATGGAGCCGAAAGCGGCCGCCGAGGCCGCGATTCAGCGCATTACCGATGCCGGCTATGAAATCAGCGGCGGTATCGCGGTGATCCGCCGCGACGGCATGCACGGCGGCGCGCAGACGGGTTGGGAAAAGGCCGGTTTCAGCTATTCGGTGCAAACCGCCGCCGGCAACGTCAAGACGCCGGTGCCTTGAGCGACCGCGCGCGCTGCGCTAGAGCGCGGCATGGAAACCAGAGCCGGCGACCCCGGGGCCTTTGCCCATTTCGACCTGACCCGCGTCCCCTCGCCCGCATTCGTCGTAGACGCGGCGAAGGTGCGCGCCAATCTCTCGGTGCTACGCCACATCGGCGATGCCTCCGGCGCCCGCGTGCTGGCGGCGCTCAAGGCGTTTTCGATGTGGTCGCTCGGCCCGACGGTCGCCGAATATCTCGACGGCGTCTGCGCTTCAGGGCTTTACGAAGCCAAGCTTGGCCGCGCGGAATATGGCGGCGAAGTCGCGACCTATTGTGCAGGCTACAAGGAAGCCGACCTGCCCGAAATCGCGTCGCTATCGGATCATCTGATTTTCAATTCGCCCGGCCAGATCGCGCGCTTCCGCCCGCTGCTCGACGACCTCCGCGAGCAGGGTGCGGCGTTCGACATCGGCCTGCGCATCAACCCCATGCACAGCGAAGGCGAGGTCGCGAAATACGACCCCGCTGCGCCGTGCAGCCGCCTTGGCTTTCCCGTCACCCAGCTGCTCCCCGAACATATGGAGGGCATCGACGGTATCCATATGCACAGCCTGTGCGAACAGGATTTCCCGCCGCTGGAGCGCACGTGGGAAGCTGTGCAGCCGATGTTGCGGCCGTTCTTCGGCCGGCTCAAATGGATCAACTTCGGCGGTGGCCATCATGTCACCCGCGCCGATTATCAGGTCGACGACCTGATCGCCTTCCTGAAACAGGTTCGCGCGGCGACCGACTGTGACGTGATGATCGAACCCGGCGAAGCGATCGCACTCGACGCGGGCATCCTCGTCGGCGAGATCCTGGACCTGTTCGACAACGGCATGCCCATCGGCATCACCGATATTTCTGCGACCTGCCACATGCCCGACGTCATCGAGGCACCTTATCGCCCCGCGATGCTCGGTGAAGGCGACGAAGGGATGCCGGTGCGCCTCGGCGGTCCGTCGTGCCTCGCGGGCGACGTGATCGGTGACTACCGCGTCCCCGGCGGCGCGCGCATCGGCGAGCGTTTCGCGTTCCTTGATCAGGCGCATTATTCGATGGTCAAGACCAACACCTTTAACGGAGTCCCGCTGCCGTCGATCTGGCTTTGGGACAGCGAAACCGACGAACTGAAGCTGATCCGCGAATTCGGCTATGAGGATTTCAAGACGCGGCTGGGGTGACGGCGAATGTTGGGCCCGTTGGACATGACCGGATTATGGATCGGGCAATATTGGTATCCCGAGCCTTGGGAGCCGCCATGCAGTTTCATCGCGACCCTCAGCGACAATCAAGGATCCTTGTCAGGTTCGACGAGCGAGGCGTCCGATCTTCTCGCCGGTGCTGACGAACGCGCCGACGTTCGAGGCACACGCAGCGGGACAGCGGTGAGCTTCTACAAATATTACGACGGCGACGCAGCCTATGGGCATGCGGTGGCGTATGAGGGCATTTTGAGCACCGATGGCCAACAAGTCGACGGCCACTGGTCGATCGACGACTATTCGGGCGGCTTCGTCATGACCCGCAGCCTGCAGGCCGTTCAGGCTGGAGAAGAGGAAGCAGAGGCCAGGATGGACGCGATCATCAACTGACCGGCGCGCCCATTTCCGCCAGCGCCTGATGAATATCGCTGACCACCGCCGACCCCTCGCCCACCGACGACGCCACGCGCTTCACCGAACCTTTGCGCACATCGCCTATGGCATAGATCCGCGGCCAGCTGGTCTCGTACCGGCTCGGCATCCGGTCGAGTGACCACCCGGCTTTGACCAATTCGAGCGGCGCTATGTCGGCGCCGGTCTTCACGAACCCGCGCTCGTCGCACACCATTTCATTTGGCAACCAGCCGGTGTTCGGGCTGGCGCCCAGGAACAGGAACAGGAAGCGGCAATCGCAATGGCCTTCTTCGCCGGTCTCGCGGCAGCGATAGGTCAGCCCTGCCAGCCCGTCCTCGCCATGCAGCGCGATCACGTCCGTCGATGGGATGATCTGGATATTCGGATGGTCTTCCAGCCGCCGGACCAGATAATCCGACATGGTTTCACGCAGGCTTTTGCGGCGAAATATGACATAGACCGTCTTCGCGACGCTCGCCAGATAGATCGCGCCCTGCCCCGCCGAATTGCCCGACCCGACGACCGTAACCTCGGCGTTGCCGCACAGCTGCGCCTCCATCGGCGTTGCGCCATAAAAGATGCCGCGCCCTTCATAGGCCTCGATACCCTCGATCGGCAGGCGCTGATATTGCGCGCCCGACGCGACGACCACTGCGCGGCTGCGGAGCTTGCGCCCGTCGGCCAGGTGCAGGCAATACACCTCCTCGTCGCGCACGATCGACGCGGCGCGCACCGGCGCGGCGATCCGCGCGCCGAATTTCTGCGCCTGCACAGTAGCGCGGCGCGCCAGCTCATTGCCCGAAATTCCGGTCGGAAAGCCGAGGTAATTCTCGATCTTCGACGAAGTGCCCGCCTGTCCGCCCGGCGCGTGGGCGTCGAGCGCGATGACCGTCAGCCCTTCTGATGCGGCATAGACTGCGGCTGCGAGCCCGCCCGGCCCGCTGCCGACGACCAGCACATCGGCGGTCGCTCCGTCGGGGAGCAGGTCGAGTCCCAGCGCCGCTGCCAGCTGTTCGGGCGTCGGCTGAACGAGCAGGTCGGCGGCGCCGAGAATCACGACCGGCAACTGCTCCTCGCTGATGTCGCGCTCGGCGAGAAGGTGCGCGGGGACGGGCCCATCGGCGGGATCAAACCAGCGATGCGCTACGCCATGTTTGGCGAGCAGGTCGCGCAGCGCATAGACGCTGCGGTCGAGCGCAGCGCCGATCACGATCGTCACTGCAAAGCCGCGCTGGTTGCTGAACTCGCGCCGCGCCGAAAGCACGCGTATGAATATGTCCGAATAATAGGAATTGCTGGCAATCAGCCGCTGGAAATCGGCGTGCGCTATGCGCAATATCTCGCCATCTGCGCCCATTTCGACGCGCGAGAGATGGCGTTGACCCGTCAGCACCGACAAATCACCCGCGAACTGCCCGCGCTCCATCCAGCCGACGCGCTTCCGCCCGTCTTCGGTCGATGCGAAAATATCGGTATGGCCCGAAAGGGTGATGATGCAGTCGGGCGCCATCGCGCCCTCTTCGATGATCAGGTCGCCTGCGCGATATGATTCGACCGTGCCAAAGGCCAGTAGTTCCTCGAGCTCGGTATCGGAGAAAGTATGATTCACGTCAGCGGGAGTGATCATGGCGCGCGCGTCCTTTTCGGCGTTGCGAGTTGTATTGCCTTAGCGCAGAGCCGCCGCCCTGTCTCAATTTTGCCCCGCTCGGCGCATATCCGCCCCGGTTCGCCCATCCAGTTACCACACTGTTACAAAATTGCGCGATAGGGACTTTACAGGGGGGACCCCCCTCCATATATGCGCTCTCCGCTGCCCCAGGGGGACTTCCAATAACCGCAAGGCAGCCTTGTCGTTTACCGTTACACTTTTGGGGGTCCCTTGCATTGCACCAGCATCATAGCGCCCACGGGCTGATTCAGGCACTTTCGCCGGTCGAACCTGTCACGCTTGTCCGTCCGCACGCCGCACGGCGCGCGGCGCGTTTCTTCATCGACCGGTTTCCCGGCACGACCATGTATGCGGTCAAGGCAAATCCGTCGCCCGACCTCTTACGCGTGCTATGGGATTCGGGCGTCACCCATTATGACGTCGCGTCGATCGCCGAGGTCCGGCTGGTGTCGCGTACCCTGCCGGAAGCGACGCTGTGCTTTATGCATCCGGTGAAGGCCGAGGAAGCGATCTCCGAAGCTTATTGGAAGCATGGCGTGCGCACCTTCTCGCTCGACACGATGGACGAGCTGGAAAAGATCGTGCGCGCGACCGAAGGCGCCGCCGACCTCAACCTGCTCGTGCGCCTTCGCGTCTCGTCGGACCATTCAAAGCTCAGCCTCGCCGCCAAATTCGGTGCCGAAGCCGATGAGGTCGTCGAGCTGCTGATGGCGACCCGCCAGGCGGCTGACGCGCTCGGCATCTGTTTCCACGTCGGCAGCCAGGCAATGACCCCGCATGCCTATGCGCAGGCGATGGAGCGCGTCCGCGCCGCGATCGTCGCGGCATCGGTCACCGTCGACATCATCGATGTCGGGGGTGGTTTTCCATCGTCCTATCCGGGCATGGAGCCTCCGCCGCTCGACGCCTATTTCGACACGATACACCGCAGCTTCGAAAGCCTGCCGATCAGCTATTCGGCCGAACTGTGGTGCGAACCCGGCCGCGCACTGTCGGCCGAGTACAGCTCGCTGATCGTCCGCGTCGAAAAGCGCCGCGGCGAGGAACTGTACATCAACGACGGCGCATACGGGGCTCTGTTCGACGCCGCACATGTCGGCTGGCGCTTCCCGGTGTCGCTGCAACGCGACGTCGAAAGCGATGCCGAGATGGTGCCGTTCAGCTTCTATGGCCCGACCTGCGACGACCTAGACCATATGGCCGGACCCTTCTTTCTGCCGACGGACATCAAGGCGGGCGACTTCATCGAAATCGGCATGCTTGGCGCCTATGGCTGCGCGATGCGCACCAAGTTCAACGGCTTCGGCGCCGACGAGACGCATGTGGTCAGCGATGAGCCGATGACGAGCCTCTACACTGGCGAAGTCGAACCGGAACGCCGCAGTGCGACGGTGACTAAACTGTTCTGACCCAATCCCGCTGATCGATAAAATGGGGCTGGCGCAGCGATGCGACCAGCCCCTTTTCCGTTGCAAAAAAGAAGCCCGCCGGGCCGAGCCGACGGGCCTGAAGCGAACAGGATGGTCTTTGTGGACCATCCTGCCCTTGGGTCGCACCCGATTCATGCCGCATGCGACGCGCCGTTTCACTACCCATTCGGGTAGTGCCGCGATATTTTGCGCTTTTTCAGGCGACATTCGTGTATCCCGGCCGAGATCCTAAGCCATTGTGCCGCCTGCCGGGGAAGCTGTGTCGAGCGATGTTCCGATCTTTGCACCGGGTCACAACGAACCCGATGAATGGGAAACGCTGAATGTCCTGATCGGACTCATCTACGATTCCGTCCTCCAGCCTGAGTGCTGGAACGATACGCTCGCCCGGATCACCGGTGCCTTGTGTCCCCTAAGCTGGGAAGCGGCGTTCATCCTTTGGGAGGGGAGCAACCCGCCGCGCGCGCGCTTCGTCGCCGCGACCGGGCTCGCCGCCGGGGTGCAGGAAATTTACACCGCGGTCTATGCCGGCAACCACCCCTGGTCACGGAAACTGATGCGCTATGGCAATGGCAGCGTCGTCGACAGCAACGATATCATGACCCGCGACGAATTTGCGGAATCGGCATTTTTCCAGAATTTTCTCGCGCCCTGGGGCATCGATCGAATGGTCTGCGTCCTGCTCGACCGCCGCGGCGGCGAGCGGCTGGGGCTGATGCTACCCGGCCCCGGCGACCGCGATGTCGAAAGGCTCAAGCGCGGGCTGCGCGTCCTGGCGCCGCACATCCAGCGCGCCATGCGGATCAGTGATCGCATCGCGACGTTCGAACTGGCCGTCGGCGCGGCCCGCGCGGCCGCCGATTTCGCGCCCTTCGCGATCTTCAGTCTCGACGATCAGCTAAACATCCTAGCCGCCAACAGCCGCGCCGGTCGATATGAGAACGCCGGGATCATCCACCTCGCGCAGGGCCGCTTTGCCTTTGCCCATCCCGCCAGTCAGAAAAAGCTGCTTGATCTGGTCAGGAGTGCCAAGGCCGCGGGACTCGCTTTCCAGGCGGTCGGCCGGTCGGGCGTCGAATGTCCGGTGCTCGTCGCACGGATAACGCCGCAAGCGGTGCAGCAAATCGGCGGGTTCAGCGCCGGCGCCTCGCTCATCGTCACGCTTGGAAGCGCGCCCGGCGAAACGCCCGTCGTCGAGATCGACCGCGTTGCGCAATGGTTCGCCCTTACCCCGGCAGAGGCGCGGCTCGCGGTCGCGCTCGCCGGAGGACAGTCGCTGCAAAGTTACGCGGCACTGCGCGCCGTCAGCCTGAACGCCGTCCGTTTCCTGCTCAAAGGCATCTTCCGGAAAACTGGCGCGACCAGCCAGGCGCAGCTGGTCGCGATGCTCGCCCGCCTGCCGGCCGCGGTGTGACGGCAGGCATAACGACGCCGCGCCAACATCGGGATGCTCGATTGCGTTTTCGGTTTCCTTCTGCAACCATTCCGGGCGACAAGAGCAGTGGAGAGGCAGACGATGGCGTTGAAATCATACCGGCGAGATCGCGCCGCATGACTATGCTCAACGGTATCCGCATCGTCGACCTGACGACGGTGATTTTCGGTCCCTATGCGACGCAGATGCTCGCCGATCTCGGTGCCGAGGTGATCAAGGTCGAAACCCCCGGGATAGGCGACATCTCACGCTATCTCGGCAGCGGCGCACCCGATCCGACGATGGGGTCGATTCACCTCACCGTGAACCGCGGCAAGCGATCGATCGCGCTCGACCTTAAAAAGCCCGAGGACGCGGCGGTGCTGCGCGACCTTGTCGCGACCGCCGACGTCTTTTTTCACAATGTCCGCGGCAAGGCGATTGCCAAGCTGGGGTTCGACTATGCGGGCTGTAAGGCGATCAAGGACGACATCATCTACGTCCATGGCACCGGCTTTGGACAGGATGGCCCCTATGCCGATCTTCAGGCCTATGACGACGTCATCCAGGCCGCGACCGGTACCACCAGCCTGCTCCCGCGCGTCGATGGCGATCCGCGCCCGCGCTATTTCCCGTCGCTGATCGCCGACAAGATCGCGGGGCAGTTCGGCACGCAGGCGATCCTTGCGGCGCTGGTCCACAAGCTGCGGACCGGCATGGGGCAGCAGGTCGAAGTGCCGATGTTCGAATGCTTCGCCTCGTTCATGCTCACCGAACATCTGCGCGACGCGGCGCTCGATCCGCCGCTCGGCCCCGCGGGCTACCCACGCCAGCTCGACCCGACACGCCAGCCGTTCCCGACCAGTGACGGCTATCTCGCGATTGTCCCCTATACTCCCGAATCGACGGCACGGCTGATGACACTGCTCGGCAGCCAAGGCCTGACCGATACGCCGGAATTCGAGGCTGCCAAGGCGAAAGGCCAGCACATGCAGATCGTTTACAGCGAAATCGCCCGCAAAACCCCGGCAAAGACGAGCGCCGAATGGCTGGCACTGTTTGCCGCCAACGACATCCCCGCGATGGCGGCACGCGACCTGCAGGATATCAAGGCGGATCCGCATTTCATCGCGACGGGTTTCTTCCGGCACCGCACGCATCCCGACGTCGGCGCATTCCACGAAATGCAGCCGCCGGTAAAATATGGAGCGATGCCGCCTGGAGATTTGGGTTTCGCGCCGCGCGTCGACGGCGACGGCGCGGTGATCCGCGATGAACTCGCCGAACGCCGTCGCTGAACATCGATTATTGCATTGTCGGTCGCGCGCCCTAGCATCGCGCGAAAATAACGAGGGGGAATGATATGCCTGAAAGCCTGCTTGCACCCGGCGCGGTGCTCGCGCTGTGGACACTCATCATGCTTGGCTGGGTCGCCGCAACGCGTTTTGGCGCGATGGCCAAGGCGGGCGTCGACCTGAAAGCCGCGCCGCCGGGCGGTCGTGGGGTCGATCTGGAAAATATTCTGCCGCCGACGATCAACTGGAAATCGCATAATTATACGCATCTGCTCGAACAGCCGACGGTCTTCTATGCAGTAACCGTTTTCCTACACCTTTCGGGCGGCAGTACCGACCTGACGCGCGGGCTGGCGTGGGCCTATGTCGTGCTGCGCATCGTCCACAGTTTTTGGCAGGCGACGGTTAATCGTATCCCGGTACGCTTTGCCATTTTCGGGCTGTCGACATTTTGTCTATTCGCACTGGCAGTACTGGCGGTGATCGCCACTTTGGGTTGAGGGGGAAATATCATGGAAACCAATGCAATTTTGGGGCCGGTCGCGACACTTGCGCTGTGGTCGATGATCATCTGGGTGTGGATGTACGCAACCCGCATCCCGGCGATGCAGCGAGCCAAGATCGACGCCGCCAAAATGGTGGGCGGCACCGGCAAGAGCCTTGACGAAGTGCTGCCGCCGGAAGTGCAGTGGAAGGCGCACAACTATAACCACTTGATGGAACAGCCGACGATCTTCTACGCCGTCGCGCTGGCACTCGCGGTCGGCGGCATGGGCGGCGGGCTGAATACCCAGATCGCCTGGGCCTATGTCGGCTTAAGGATCATTCACAGCCTGATCCAGGTGACCGTCAATCGGGTCCTGTGGCGCTTCGCCGTTTTCGCACTGGCCAGCCTCGCGCTGCTCGCGCTATGCGTGCACGCGTTCATGGGGTTTGTGTTGCATTGATGCCTTCACGCCCTCCCCTTTAGGGGGAGGGCGGCAAGACTTGCGAACGTTTACGTTAGTCGCAGCGGGCAGGTCCATCGGCCATGCGGCAACCCTACGGACCCCTCGCCGGAGCGGGACCGGACCCTATGCTATTTCGAAAACCGCCCCGCCAGTTCCACATGCGTCGACCAGCGGAACTGACCAACTGGTTGCACCCAATCGAGCGTATAACCACCATCGACCAGCAGCTTCGCATCGCGCGCAAAGCTCGCGGGATTGCAGCTAACATACGCGATTACCGGCGTGTCCGATGCCGCCAGTTGCGCAACTTGCTCTTCGGCCCCCGCACGCGGCGGATCGACGATCACCGCGCCAAAGCGGTTCAACTCCGCCGGGATCAGCGGCCGCCGGAACAGGTCGCGATGCTCGGTCGCAACCAGCGCCCCGGCTCGGTTGGCGGACGCTTTCAACGCCGCAATCGCATCGCGCGCGCCCTCGGCAGCATAGACCTTGCGCCCCTTCTGAAGCGACAGCGCAAACGTGCCGACCCCAGCAAACAGGTCAGCCACCGCCGCGGCATCGCCGATCGCTTTCGCAACCGCATCGACCAACGCCGTCTGCCCCATGGCGGTCGGCTGCAGAAACGAGAAAGCCGGAACTTCGACCGTGACGTCTCCGAAACGGACGGTGGGCGGCTCGGGCTGCCACAAGGTTTCCAACCCATGCCCCTGATCGACGGCAAAGCGCGCCAGCTTATGCGTTCCCGCAAAATCCTGAAGCGCCATCGCGGCGTCCAGTCCGTCTGCCTTTACGCCTTCCAATATCACTTCGACGCCTTGATCGAGCATCTGCAGCTTGACCTTTACCGGTCGCTTCTGCTGCGCAATCGTCGCCAGCAACTCGCGTAGCGGTGCGATCAGCGCGAACAATTCGGGCAGCAGCAGCGGGCATTGCCGCATATCGACGATCTGGTTGCTCTGCGCCGCGTTGAACCCGATCGCCACCTGCTTGCCGGTGCGCAGCGCAGTGAGTGCCGCGCGACGGCGGCTCTGCGGCGGCGACAGCAGCGCAGGCAAGACGTCGCCCACCGGCACGTCCTGCCCCGCCAAAGCTCCAACCACCCGGTCGCGCACAAAATCAGCGAGCGCGGGCTCGGCGACATGCTGCAATTCGCACCCACCGCATTTGCCGAAATGGCGGCACAGCGGTTCGGCGCGGTTCGGCCCGGGGATCAGCGTCCCGTCGACCGCTAAGTGATCGCCCGGAACGCCGCCAGCGACATGGCGGCCATCGCCGGTCACGCCATCGCCGCGCGCGGCAATGCGCTCGATCAGCGCAGTTTCGCTCATTTCATTCCCTAACCAGATCGTCGGCGACAAGGCCGGGGCCTATACGCGTGGCCTGCGCGATATGCCACCCCACCGCCGCCACCGCCGCGTCGAAGGTATCGACGCCGCGCGCCAGCATCGCCCCACACGCCCCCGCCAGCACATCACCCGTCCCTGCGGTCGCCAGCCAGGGGTTGCCCGGCCAGGCCGCCACGACGCGGCCGTCGGGCGCGGCAATGATGGTATCGGCGCCTTTATAAACGACCACCGCACCTGTCCGCACCGCCGCCGCCTTCGTCCGGTCGATCTTGCTGCCATCAAGTTCGGGGAAAGCGTGCGCGAACTCGCCCTCATGCGGGGTCAGGATCGCCCGGCATGGCGTTGCGCACAGCCGCGGCAGAGCAGCGGCAATCGCTGCCGCATCGAGCACCAGCGGTTTGCCCGAATCGAGCGCAGCCTCGACGTCGAACAGCAGTTCATCGCTCGCCGGAAAGCCCGGCCCGATCACCACCGCCCCAACGCGCGGATCGCTCAGCCGCGCGCCAAAGCGCGCCTCGCTCTCAGTGATGATCGCCGACAGCGGCGCGCGTTCACTGCCCTCCAAAACCACATACCCCGCCCCCGCGCGCAGCGCCGCCGCCGACGCCAGCCCTGCCGCCCCCGGCATCGGCCCGGCAATCACCAGCACCATCCCGCGGTTGAATTTGTGCGTAGTCGCGTCGGGCGTTCGGGTCGTCGCCAGCGGCAGTGTCCGCATCATGCCGCGCGGCGCAATCCCGATCGGCGCGAGCAGCACGCGGCCGCAGGCGGGGGCGTTCGGCAGCAGCACATGCGCGGGCTTCAGTGCGCCAAGCGCTACCGTGGTATCGGCGGCCAGCGGCGGTATCCAATCAGCGTTTCCGTCGCTTTCGACGCCACTTGGTACATCGACCGCGAGAACGCGGCGTCCGGCGAAGCGCTGCAACGACAGCGCCAGATTGTCATCCAGCGGCCGCGACAGTCCAACACCGAACAGTGCATCGACGATCAGCGGCGCCGGCGCCAACGTGGAGTCCAGCAGCTCGACCGACCCGCACCATTCCGCACGCGCAACTCTTGCCAGATCGGTCGTCGGCTCGGCCAAAGCCGCAACCCGCACCGCCGCGCCGCGTTCCGCCAGCAACCGCGCCGCGACATAACCGTCGCCGCCATTATTGCCTGGACCGCAAAGGACCAGAACCGGCGCCCCCGCCGCCATCCGCCACGCGATATCGGCCACCGCCGCACCGGCGCGCTCCATCAGTTCGGACAGCGGCGTACCCTGCACCGCGCAGGCGGCCTCGGCCTCGCGCATCACGGCGCTGGTCAGGATCGGGGCGTCGGCGGGAACGGACATCGCGTCAGACTAGCACGACCAGCCAAAAAGTCGCGGTGGAAGCGCTCGGCCCCCTCAACCCGTCATCAGGTCCCACCACCCGTATTGGCAGGCAACCGATACCGATCATTCCCGATTGCAACCTCGATCATGCCGTCACCCACGATCGACACCTTCGCTGGCTCGGCCCCGTCGGCCGACACGACACCGTGCCCGTCGGACGTGATCTGCAACCGGCGGTATCCGACATTCGCACGCCCGACCACCAGCACCGCGCCGTCCTGACCGCTCATCTCCTCAACGGTACACGTGCGATCGAACAGCTTGGCGCCTTCCAGCGCGCATTCGATACGCCCATTTTCCGCCGCTGCGCGCGACCCGCGGGCTTCCGCTTCCGCCAAATCGTCATTGTCGGGCGCGCCGCTGCACGCGGCGAGGAGCATGAGTCCTGCGATACCCCCCAATTTCTGCATTACTTGTTTTTCAACTGTGACAGGTCGCGCACCGCGCCGCGCGCGGCGCTCGTCGTCATCGCGGCATAGGCCTGCAGCGCCACCGAAACCTTGCGCGGACGAGGCTTGGCGGGTTGCCATGCGGCGTCGCCTTTGGCCTCCATCGCCGTCCGCCGCGCTACCAGCACGGCATCCGGGACGGCGAGGTGGATCGTGCGTTTCGGAATGTCGATCTCGATCATATCACCATCTTCGACCAGGCCGATCAGGCCACCCTCAGCGGCTTCGGGCGAGGCATGGCCGATCGACAGGCCCGACGTGCCGCCCGAAAAGCGCCCGTCGGTGACCAGTGCGCACGCCGCACCCAGCCCCTTCGATTTCAAATAGCTGGTTGGATAGAGCATTTCCTGCATCCCCGGTCCGCCCTTCGGCCCCTCGTAACGGATGACGACGACATCGCCCGCGATGACCTGCCCGGTCAATATGCCCGCCACCGATGCATCCTGGCTTTCAAACAGCTTCGCCGGTCCCGAGAATTTCAGGATCGATTCATCAACCCCCGCGGTTTTCACGATACAGCCGTCGAGCGCGAGATTGCCCGACAGCACCGCCAGTCCGCCATCCTGGCTGAACGCGTGCGATGCCGACCGGATCACTCCGGTTTCCCGGTCAAGATCGAGCGAATCCCAGCGCCGCTCCTGGCTGAACGCGACCTGTGTGGGCACCCCGCCCGGTGCCGCCATGAAGAATTTCTGCACCTCGGGATCGTTGGTCCGCGAGATGTCCCATTTGTTCAGCGCATCGCCCAGCGTTGCGCTGTGCACGGTCGGCAGATGCGCGTGGAGCAGCCCCGCGCGTTCGAGCTGGCCGAGGATCGCCATGATCCCGCCGGCGCGGTGAACATCCTCCATATGGACGTCGGACTTGGCGGGCGCGACCTTCGACAGGCACGGCACCCGCCGCGACAGCCGGTCGATGTCGGTCATGGTGAAATCGACCCCGGCCTCGAACGCCGCCGCCAGCAAATGCAGCACCGTGTTCGTCGATCCCCCCATCGCAATGTCGAGACTCATCGCATTCTCGAACGCTTCAATGGTCGCGATATTGCGCGGCAGGACGCTGTCATCGCCTTCCTCATAGTGCCGCTTGCACATCTCGACGACGATCCGTCCCGCGCGCAGGAAAAGCTCCTTGCGGTCGGCGTGCGTCGCCAGCTGCGATCCGTTGCCCGGGAGCGACAGCCCGAGCGCCTCGGTCAGGCAGTTCATCGAATTGGCGGTGAACATGCCCGAGCATGAGCCACAGGTCGGACACGCTGCCTGCTCGATCGCCAGAACTTCCTCATCGCTATATTTCTCGTCTGCAGCAGCGACCATCGCATCGACCAGGTCGAGCGCAACGGTCTTGCCCTTTAGCACGACCTTGCCCGCCTCCATCGGCCCGCCCGATACGAACACGACCGGGATATTGATGCGCAGCGCCGCCATCAGCATGCCCGGGGTGATCTTGTCACAGTTGGAGATGCACACCATCGCGTCGGCGCAATGCGCGTTGACCATATATTCGACCGAGTCCGCGATTAGGTCGCGTGACGGCAACGAATAGAGCATCCCGTCATGCCCCATCGCGATCCCGTCATCGACCGCAATCGTATTGAATTCCTTGGCGACCCCGCCGACCGCCTCGATCTCGCGCGCAACCATCTGGCCCAAGTCTTTCAGATGGACGTGGCCGGGGACGAACTGGGTAAAGCTGTTGACCACCGCGATGATCGGCTTGCCGAAATCGCCGTCCTTCATCCCCGTCGCACGCCACAGTCCGCGGGCTCCAGCCTGATTGCGGCCATGCGTGGTCGTGCGCGAACGATAAGAAGGCATTTTTCAGTTTCCTAGAAATATAATTACAATTAATTGGGAGAGAACGCGCCTCTACACGCCTAGCCCGCGATGTTCAACGCCACTTTCTGACACATTCGCGCCAACCGCGCGGCAAACAGCGCCTGCCCCGCCGCATCGCCGACGAGATCCTGCCGCATCTCGATCCCGACGTAGGGAATACCATTGCTTTCGGCATGGCGGTTCATCGTCGCGTTGAGCAGCTTGCCCGAATAGGGTAGCTGATCTCCGACGATCATGCCTTCGGCCTTCAGCGCCGCGATCGCCGCCGCCGCCAGCCGGTCGTCGTCATTATACAGCACCCCGACATGCCACGGCCGCGCCTGATCGGGATGCGCCGCCAGCACCGGGGTAAAGCTGTGCAGTGACAGGATCATGGCCGGACGATGCGCTGTGGTCGTCGCCGCAATATGCGCGTGATAAGGCCGAAAGAACCGCCCCAGCCGCGCTTCGCGGCCTGCCTCGTCCAGCGCATTTCCCGGCACCGCATGCCCATCGCTCGCGATCGGCAGCACCCCCGGCGACTCCTCCTCGCGATTGCAGTCGGCCACCAGTCGCGACACCCCGCCCAGGATCGCGGCGTCGACCGCGTCGTTCTCGACCAGCGAGGCTGCCACCTCAGCAACCCCAATATCGATCGCGATATGATTGGTCAGCAGTGCCGGATCGATCCCCAGATCGATGTCATCTGGAACATAGTTCGATGCATGATCCGCGATCAGCAAGATGCCGCCTGTCCGCGGCGTCCCCAACTGGCGCCACGCCTCGTTCACCGCAGCGCGCCTGCCAACTGCCACCACTGCGGATGACTCTGCGCCAGCGAAACCGCCGCTGCATCGCGCTCCGCCGCTGCATCGAACAGTGCAAAACAGGTCGCGCCAGATCCCGACATCCGCGCCAGCCAAGGCCGAAGCGCGCCGAGTTCGAGCAGCACATCGGCAATCGCTGGACATTGCGCAGTGGCGGGACGTTGCAAATCGTTGCGCGCTGCCAGCAACTGCGCCCGCCCCGCCGGATCGCCGAACAATTCTCCACGGTCGATGCCGTCCCACGCGGCGAAAACCGGCGCAGTCGCGACCGGCTGGCGCGGGTTGACGAGGAGCACCGGCGTGCCAGCCAGCCGCAGTTCGGGAACGGCGCTCAATTCTTCGCCGACCCCTACGCCCAGACAGGTTGAACTTGCCACACACGCGGCAATATCGGCGCCGAGCGGGCTGATGATCCGCGTCAGCGCCGCATCGCCGAGTTCTGGCAGGAATTGCGTCCGCACCAGCCGCGCCATCGCCGCTGCATCCGCCGACCCGCCGCCAATTCCCGCCGCCACGGGTAACCGTTTGCTCAGCGTCACCGCGAGCGGCGGCACGCGATCGGCGCCATGACGCTCGCGCAGCAGTGCCATCACCTGCATCACCAGATTGTCGTCGCCCGCGCTCAGCCTCTCGGCAAACTCACCAGCGATCGTCAGGCTGTCCGCCGCCGCCACCTCGGCGACAATCCCGTCGCCGCCATCGACAAAGGCGAACAAGGTCTCGATGTCATGATAGCCGTCGCTTCGCCGCGCCCGCACGTGCAGCGCGAGATTGATCTTCGCCCAACCGGTTTCCTGCATCACATCGTTCATGGCGCGGTCGTCGCCGGCGTCAGCCCGTCGCGCAGCTTCGCCGCCAGCCGCGTCGCCATCTCGGCTTCGGCGAGCAGCGTCGCCGCGCGCCATTTATACCGCGCCTCGAATTTGCGTCCCGCCTGCCAATAGGCATCGCCCAGATGCTCGACGATCACCGCATTGGTCGGCTCGCCGCGCTGCGCCCTTTCGAGCAGATCGACCGCATCGTCGGTGCGCCCGGTCAGGAAATAGGCCCAGCCAAGCGAGTCGGTGATGCTGGCATTCTGCGGCTCCTGCGCCCACGCCGCCTCGATCCGCGCCAGTGACTGTTTGACCTCCTTGCGCCGTTCCAGCGCCGAATAGCCTGCGAAGTTTAGCACCGCGGCATCGTTCGGACGCAGCGCCACTGCGCGTTCCATCAATGGCGCCGCGGCGTCCCATTCACCTGCCTGCAACAACAATTCGGCGCGCGCAATCAGCAAGGAGCCGCGTAGTATCTGGTCGCCATCGCCCTCACCGAGCGCCGCCTCCAGCCGCTCATAAGCGCGCGCCGCAGCTTTCGGATCGTCCGATCGCCGCGCAATATCGGCAAGCCGCACCAGCATACTGCGCGGCGCATCGCCCACCGCCGCCGTTTCGGCCAGTTTCGCCGCGCCCAGCAGGTCGCCGCCTTCGGCCAGCAACTCGGCGCGCCGCATCGCCAGCACCGGCGGCAGTTCAGCGCGCCCGCTGTCGATCAAAGCCGCAGCCGCGTCGCGCTGGCCATTGCGGTCGAGCGCCTCGACCAACGTCGCGCGGACCGCCCAATCCGCATCGTTCAGCCAGAAGGCAGCGCGCGAAAAGAGCAGCGGCAGTTTGGTGTTGCCGTTCGGTACCCGCGCCAGCCCGTCGGCCAGCAGCCCCAGCCATTGCGCCACCCCAGCGCAAGGCGTCGTGACCGCCTGATCGGGCAGCAGCAGCATCGGATCCTCGCGCTGCCCCGCCGCCAGCGCGATCCGTCCGCGCAGCCGTTGCGCGGCATCTCCCTGTCCCGCCTTGTCGAGCGTTGCAGCGAGACGCAGCCCGACCAGCTGACTCGTTCGGTCGGTCAAGACAATCTCGTCGGTCAGCACGGTCGCTTCCTCCGCGCGTCTTGTCGCCAGCTGCACCAGCGCCACCTGCAACGTCAGCGCCGGCTCGGAGCGCGCCTGGCCAGTGACGTCCAGCAAATGCCGCTCGGGCTGCTTCTCACGCCCGCCAACGTCGATCCATGCATTGACGGTCGGCAGGATCAGCCGCGCGATCGTATCGGCGCCCGTCTTGTCGCCGCGGCCCGACATAAAATCGCGCGCAGCCTTCCAGTCCGCTCGCCGCATCGCATCGACCATCAGCACCAGCTGCGCATCGAAACGGCGATCGCCCGCGGTCCAGAGCTGCAACGCCGCTGTGCGCGCGGCAGCGAGGTCGCCCGCTTCGATCGCCTGTTCCAAGATCCGCCCGCGCACTCCCGGCAGGCCGGGCGCCAGACTCGACACATCGGTCAGCGCCGCCAGCGCCGCCGCGGGTTCACCGCCCGCCTCGGCCAGCCGCGCCCGCACCAGCGCGTTCAGCGCCGCGCCGCCATCGTCCGCGGCCTGCACCGGACAGGCCGCGCCGATCACGCCGACGGCCAGAACAACCCGCGCGAGCTTACATATTCGGGTAATTGGGGCCTCCGCCGCCTTCGGGGGTGACCCAGTTGATATTCTGGGTCGGATCCTTGATATCGCACGTCTTGCAATGGACGCAATTCTGCGCGTTGATGACGAACTTCGGATCGCCCTCTTCTTCGCCGACGATTTCATAGACCCCCGCCGGGCAATAGCGCTGCGCGGGTTCGTCATAGAGCGGCAGGTTGTATGCGACCGGGATCGTCGGGTCTTTCAGTTGCAAATGGACCGGCTGATCTTCCTCATGGTTAGTGTTTGACACGAACACCGAGGACAGGCGGTCAAAGGTCAGCACCCCATCAGGCTTCGGATAATCGGGCTTCGGCATCATGTCGGCGCGGTAAAGGCTCTCATTGTCCGGATGATGCTTCATCGTGAACGGCACTTTGATCTTGAGCGTTTCGAGCCACATCGTGATCCCCGACAGAATCGTCCCGCCCAGGTCGCCCCATTTTTCGACGAGCGGCAGCACGTTGCGGACGACGCTCAGTTCCTTCTTGACCCAGCTGTCGTCATAGGCCGTCTGATAGGCGTCGAGCGTGTCGCTGCCGCGTCCAGCACTCACCGCCGCGAACGCCGCCTCGGCCGCCATCATCCCCGATTTCATCGCGGTGTGCGTGCCCTTGATACGCGGTACGTTCAGGAACCCGGCGCTGTCGCCGATCAGCGCCCCGCCTGGGAACGCCAGCTTCGGCACCGACTGGTACCCGCCGTCGCTGATCGCGCGCGCGCCGTAGGACACGCGCTTGCCGCCCTTCAAAACCTTGGCGATCTCGGGATGCGTCTTCCACTTCTGCATCTCCTGGAACGGAGAGATGTGCGGGTTGCGGTAATTGAGCCAGGTGACGAAACCCAGCGCGACCTGGCCGTTCGCCTGATGATAGAGGAACCCGCCGCCATTGGCATGTTCGTCAAGCGGCCAGCCCTGCGTGTGTATCACCCGGCCCGGCGCATGGTTTTCAGGATTGATGTCCCACAATTCCTTGACACCCAGCCCATAGACCTGCGGCTCGCAATCACTGTCGAGCGCGAATTGCGGTTTCAAAATCTTGGTCAGGTGGCCGCGCACGCCCTCGCCAAAGAAGGTATATTTGGCATGGAGTTCCAGCCCAGGCGCATAATCGCCCTTGTGGCTGCCGTCGCGGGCAATGCCCATATCGCCGGTTGCGACGCCTTTGACCGAACCGTCGTCGTTGTAGAGGATTTCTGCCGCGGGAAAGCCGGGGAAAATTTCGACCCCGAGCCCTTCCGCCTGCTCGGCGAGCCAGCGGCACAGATTGCCCAAGCTGCCAGTATAGGTCCCCTTGTTGTGCATGAAGCCGGGGGTAATGATGTGCGGCACCCCGATCTTCTTGGTCTTGGTCAGCACCCAATGCTGGTTGTCGTTGACCGGCACCTCGGCCATCGGACAGCCTTGGGTCCGCCATTCGGGAAGCAATTCGTCGAGCGATTTGGGATCGATCACCGCGCCCGACAGGATATGCGCGCCGACTTCGGACCCTTTTTCCAGGATACAGACCGACAGCTCGCTGCCAGCTTCATTCGCCAGTTGTTTCAGGCGGATCGCCGCCGAAAGTCCCGCCGGACCCGCGCCGACGATGACCACGTCATAGGGCATCGATTCCCGTTCGCTCACTTGCAAAGCCTTTCTGCCGTCCCGGCGCCGATCATTCATCGTAAGCGGCGCTCATTCTGTCACGAAATGCGATGCCCGCCAATTGACGTGTCCGTCAACAGCCTGTTTGGATAAATCACATGGGTGGCTCACAATCAGCCTTGCTGGCGGACAGCATTAGCGACTGGTGGTCACTGGCGGGCGTCGATGCGCTGGTTGGCGAGGAACCGGCAGGCTGGCTCGTCCTGCCGCCGGCGAATGACGCTGCGGCACTGCGGCCCAAACCGACCATCGCGCCGGAATCCGAAGGAGCGCCCCTCCCGGCCATTTTACAGCGCCCGGAAGCACCGCAGACTGTCGCAGCGAAGGGGCCGGTCGTCTTTCCAGACGCTTGGGACGAATTTCAGCAGTGGCTTGCGGCAAGCGACGATGTGCCCGGCAGCCAGTGGGACGCCCGCCGCATTTTGCCCGTCGGCCAGATGAACGCGCCGCTGATGCTGCTCACCGCCTGGCCCGAAATTGACGACCAGCGCGACGGCGCGCTGTTTACCGGCGCCGCAGGCAAGTTGCTCGACGCGATGCTGCTCGCGATCGGAATGAAGCGCGAAGAATGCTATGTGGCAAGTCTCGCGATTACGCGCCCCGCAGGTGGGCGCTGCGACGGCGACGAAGCGGCCCAACTCGACCGGCTGCTGTGGCATCACTTGCTGCTGGCGAAACCCGCACGGTTGTTGCTGATCGGAAGCGACATCGTCCGTATGGCGGTGGCAAGCGAATTGTCCAACACGCGCGGAAAGTTACTGAATATTAACCAAGATGGCGGCAAGGTGGAGACGGTGGCTGTGGCGCATCCCGCGATGCTCCTGGCCCGGCCCGCGCAAAAGGCGGCGGCATGGGATAGCCTGAAACTGCTCAACCGGGGACGTTGACGGATGCAGAATATGACCAAGACTTTCGTTTCATGCGCGGCTCTCGCCGCCGCTTTCGCCGCAGTTCCGGCCTTGGCCGCCGATGCGAGCAGCCGCGACATGGTATCGGCGCCGCAAACGGTGCCCGACATCCTATCGTCGAAACAGAAACAGCTGTACACGCAGGTGCTGACCGCGATCCGCGGCCAGCGCTGGGCCGACGCGAAATCGCTGCTCGATGGCGCGGGAAACGGGCCGCTCGACGACTTCCTGCGCGCCGAGCTGCTCACCGCAGCAAACAGCCCGCGCGCTGAAGTTGCCGACATCATGCCGATTCTGTCGCGTTCGCCCCATCTGCCGCAGGCTGAACAGCTTGGCCGGCTTGCCGCAAAGCGCGGCGCGACCGACCTGCCGACGCTTCCCTCGCAAGCCCGCCTCACCTGGGCCGGAACCGCGCCCCGCCGCATCGGCGCCGATGCGGTCAGCGGCGACCCCGTTGCGGCCGCGCTTGCCCGTTCGATCCCCGAACGCATCAAGAATGACGACCCTGCCGGCGCCGAAGCGCTGCTGAACGCAGCGGGCGATCAGTTGACGCCCGAGGCTCGCAACGAATGGCGGCAAAAGGTCGCCTGGTCCTATTATATCGAAAATGACGACATAAATGCGCTGCGCCTCGCGAACGAATGCAGCAACGGTCAGGGTGCTTGGTCGACGCAGGGCGCATGGGTCAAGGGTCTCGCGGCTTGGCGTACGCGCGACTATCGCGCCGCGCTGACCGCCTTTGACCGTGTGTCGAAAGAGGCGCCCGACAGCGAATTGCGCGCCGCCGCTTATTATTGGGCTGCGCGCTCCGCGATCGCGGCGGGCGAACCCGCATCGGTGCAGCCACGCCTGCGCGCCGCCGCCGCCAACGAAGAGACCTTTTACGGCCTCCTTGCCGCCGAAACGCTCGGCGTCGAACCGCGCCGCCAGCGCGAGAATGTGCGCGCCGACCGCAGCGCCTGGCGCACGCTCGAAGACCTGCCGAACGTCCGCTCTGCAATGGCGCTGTCGGAGATTGGCGAAGACCAATATGCCGATTCCGTGCTGCGTCATCAGGCGCGGATCGGCGATGCGCGCCAGCACGAACAATTGCTCGCGATCGCCGGCACATTGAGCCTGCCCGAAACTCAGCTCTACCTCGCCCATAATACGCCGCAGGGCCGCAAACCCGCGGCGCAGGCTCGCTACCCGCAGCCAAAGTGGGAACCGAACGGCGGATGGAAGGTCGATCCCGCCCTCGTTTTCGCGCACACGCTGCAAGAATCGCGTTTTCAGCGCAGCGTCGTCAGCCCCGCGGGCGCCTTCGGCCTGATGCAGGTGCGTCCGGGCACCGCGCGCGACGTCGCGCGCTGGCGCGGCGACAGCGGCACGGGCGATCTACGCATTCCCGCGGTCAACATGGACATGGGGCAGAGCTATCTGCAATATCTCGCCCGCGACGCCTCGACCGGCGGCCAGCTGCCCAAGGTGATCGCCGCCTATAACGCCGGGCCCGCGCCCGTCGCGCGCTGGCAGTCCGAAATTCGCGATAATGGCGATCCTTTGCTCTACATGGAATCGATCCCCTATTGGGAAACGCGCGGTTATGTCGGTATCGTGCTGCGCAATTACTGGATGTACGAAGCGCAGCAGGGCAAGCCGTCGGTCAGCCGCGCCGCGCTCGCGCAGGGCAAATGGCCGCGCTTCCCCGACAGCAAAGACCGCACCCGCCTGACCTGGGCGGGCGGCTTGGCCAATGCCGATTGACGAAAGCCTTGTCTTCAAACCGGTCCGGATCGCGCTGCTGACGATTTCGGACAGCCGCAGCGCGGCCGAAGACCGCTCGGGCGACAAGCTGGAAGAATTGCTGAGCGCCGCGGGCCACATCCTCGCCGCGCGCGCGATTATCAAAGACGAAACCGACCTGATCGTCTCGCGCCTCCATAACTGGATCGACGATCCCGAGGTCGATGCCGTCATCACCACCGGCGGCACCGGCTTGACCGGCCGCGATGTGACGCCCGAGGCGCTGCACCGGCTCGACGGCAAGGACATCCCCGGGTTTGGCGAACTGTTCCGCTGGCTCAGCTACCAAACAATCGGCACCTCGACGATCCAGTCGCGTGCCTGCGCCATCGTTGCGCGCGGTACCTACATCTTCGCGCTCCCCGGCTCGACCGGAGCGGTAAGCGACGCGTGGGAAGGCATTTTGGCGACCCAGCTCGATAGCCGGAACAAGCCGTGCAATTTCGTCGAACTGATGCCGCGGTTGATGGAATAGGGCCAACTTTGGAATCGTCGTCACCCCGGACTTGATCCGGGGTCATTTCACCGCTGCCGAATGGATGCCAGATCAAGTCCGGCATGACGATGAGGTGCTTCATTCAGCTATTTGTTCTTTATTTGTTCCCATTGACACGATAGTCTGCCTCGGTGGAATCGACCAAATCCCTCCCGCCAATCTCGGGCCGCGGCGCCGCCGCCAATCCACGCCCGACGCGCACCGGATCGCTCGATCGCGAGCCCGATGGCGACTGGCTCGACATCGCCGAACTGATAGACGGCGCCCCACCCCCTCTCCGCACCACCGTCACCGTCGAACACCCCAAAACGATCATCGCTCGCAACACGTCGCCCGACATCGGCTTCGACCGTTCGATCAATCCCTATCGCGGCTGCGAACATGGCTGCATCTACTGCTACGCGCGCCCGACCCATGCCTTTCACGACCTGTCACCCGGCCTCGATTTCGAAAGCCGTCTGTTCGCCAAGCCCGACGCGGCCAAGCTTCTGCGCGCCGAGCTGGCCAAGCGCGGCTACACCGCCGCGCCGCTAGCGATCGGCACCAACACCGACGGCTACCAGCCAATCGAGCGCGAATGGGGCATCACGCGGTCGGTGATCGCGGTGCTCGCCGAAACCCGCCACCCGCTGCTCATCACCACCAAATCCGACCGGCTGCTGCGCGATATCGACCTGCTCGCCGCCATGGCCCGCGACAATCTGGTCGGTGTGGCGATTTCGGTCACGACGCTCGACCCCGGCCTCGCGCGCACCCTCGAACCGCGTGCGCCGCACCCCAAACGCCGCCTCGCCGCGATCCGCCAGCTCATCGACGCCGGGGTGCCGACGCAGGTCAATATCTCGCCAATCATCCCCGCGATCACCGATCACGAGATCGAAGCGATCATGACCGCCGCTGCACAGGCAGGCGCGATCCGCGCCTCTTATATCCTGATGCGCCTGCCGTATGAGGTCGCGCCCTTGTTTCGCGCCTGGCTTGCCGCGCACTACCCCGACCGTGCCGACAAGGTGATGCACATGGTGCAGGACATTCGCGGCGGTCGCGACAACGACCCCAGTTTCTTCGCGCGCATGAAAGGGCACGGCGTTTGGGCGCAGCTCATCCGCACCCGCGTCAAGCGCGCCGCGCACGGGCACGGCATGGACAAGAGCTTTCCGCCGCTCCGGAGCGACCTGTTCCGCCCGCCCGCACGCGACGGGCAGATGGAGCTATTTTAGGCCGCCGCCAGCGACTTCAGCTTATAATCCTTATAATCGTCCCTGATCTGCCGCTTTAAAATCTTGCCCGTCGCCGTATGCGGCAACTCATCGACAAACACGATCTCATCGGGCAGCCACCATTTGGCGATCTTGTCCTTGAGATAATCAACGATGCTAGCCTCGCTCACCTCAGCCCCCGGTTTCCGGACGATCAGCAGGATCGGCCGCTCATCCCATTTGGGATGATAGACCCCCACCGCCGCCGCCTCCTGTACCCCCGGCGCGCCGACCGCTGCATTTTCCAGTTCAATCGACGAAATCCATTCGCCGCCCGATTTGATCACATCCTTGGCGCGGTCGGTGATCTGCATGACACCATCGGGGTGGATCACCGACACATCGCCGGTGTCGAACCATCCGTCGGCATCGGCGGCATCGCTGTCGGCCCGGAAATAACGCTGAATGATCCACGGCCCGCGGCATTGCAGCCGCCCGCTCGTCACCCCGTCGCGCGGCAGTTCGTTGTCCTCGTCGTCAACGATACGCAGCTCGACGCCGAATGGTGGACAGCCCTGGCGCGCAACGACATTGACGCGCTCGTCAAAGCTCATTTCATCCCAGCTCCACGGGCGCTTGCCCATCGTCCCGATCGGGCTGGTTTCGGTCATCCCCCATGCGTGGCCGACGTCGATCCCCGCTTTCATAAAGCGCTCGATCATCGCGCGCGGACACGCCGATCCACCGATGATGACGCGGTGCAGTTTGCCATAGTCGATACCCGTTGCGTCCATATGCGCGAACATCGCGATCCACACGGTCGGCACCCCGGCGCTGTGCGTCACACCTTCGCTGTGCATCAGGTCGCACAGCACCGCGGCGTCGTTGGTCGCCGAAAACACCAGTTTTGCCCCCACCGT
Organism: Sphingopyxis sp.; assembly: GCF_016704835.1. Lineage (GTDB taxonomy): Bacteria > Pseudomonadota > Alphaproteobacteria > Sphingomonadales > Sphingomonadaceae > Sphingopyxis. Next base: position 344,224 of record NZ_JADIZJ010000021.1, read on the forward strand.
CGCCGCGGCAAAGGGGATGCCCCAGCTGTTCGCGTGGAACATCGGCACGATCGGCAGGATCACGCTGCGGTTCGACATGTCGAACACATCGGGCTGGATCTCGGTGATCGCATGGATGACGTTCGAGCGATGCTCGTAGAGCACGCCCTTCGGATTGCCCGTGGTGCCGCTGGTGTAGCAGAGCCCGACCGGATCGCGCTCGTCGAGGTCGACCCACTGGAAACTGCCGTCCTCGGCATCGATCAGATCGCGGTACGACAGATAACCGTCCTGTGCCGGCGCATCGAACAGGATGAAATGCTCGACGGTTGGCAATTGGCTGCGCAGCCGCTCGACGATCGGCAGGAACATTGCGTCGAACAGCAGCACGCGGTCGTCGGCATGGTTGATGATATAAACCAGCTGTTCGTCGAACAGTCGCGGATTGACCGTGTGCAGCACCCCGCCGATGCCGGCACTGCCGTACCAGCTGACCAGATGGTGGCCGTGGTTCATCGCCAGTGTCGCGATGCGGTCGCCCTTTTGCATCCCCAGCTTGACCATCGCCGCGGCAAAGCGGCGCGCATCCTGCCCGACTTCGCCCCAGTTCGATCGCGTGACGCTGCCATTGGCCCAGCGCGAGACGATTTCGCGTCCCGCATGTTCGCGCGCGGCATGATCGATCAGGCTGGTGACCAGCAGCGGCTGGCTTTGCATTCCGGACATTTAGGGATTCCTCTCTTATTTCCTCAAAGGATAAGGCGAGGACGGCGGTTTACGCAAGCGTGAAGCGGGATCAGCGCACCCGAAAATCGCGCGGCGTAACCAGCGACAGCGCGGTGTCGCTGATCCCGGCAACCGTTTCGAGCCGCGCCACGACATCGGCACCGAGCGCAAAGCGGCGGCCCAGACATATCCTGATCACGCCACCGGTGTCGGGGTCGTCCGCCACGACAATCACCTTACCGCGCGCATCGTCGCGCCGTTCGAGCAGGCGCGCCATGTCGGAAATCGCCTCGGGCAGCGCGACGCGGCATGTCAGCTCCAGCGCCGCGGTCGCCGCAATCTCGGCCAGCGGCTGCGCCCCGCGCACCGTCACGCGCGGCGTCTCTTCGCCTTCGAGCAGGTCGAGTTCGACCGACAGGATCGCGCAGCCACCATCGGTCGCGAGTGATTCCAGCAGTTTGCAAGTCTGTTCATCAAAACAGCTCGACTGAAACTGCCCACTGCGGTCCGACAGCGTCAAGTTCAGGAAGCGGTTGCCGCGCTGCGACACCCGGGCCTTGGCGTTCTCCACCATGCCCGCCATCGTCATCGGGATCCGTGTCCCCGGCGTCATTTCGACCTGCGCGCAGATGTCACCATAGGTCCGCGCCCCGCGCGCGCCGCGACGATCGCTTCATATTGCTCGACCGGGTGTGACGAGAAATAGAAGCCGAACGCCTCCTTTTCGCGCGTCATCCGCTCTGCGAGTGTCCAGGGCTCGGCGGTCGGCAACTGCAGCACCGGCGCCACGTCGATGTCGCCACCGAACAGGCCGCCTTGCCCGGTCGACCGCTCGTGTGCCGACGAATTGGCGCAGGCGAGCAGACTTTCGGCTCCCGCATAGGCGCGCGGGCGGTTGGGTTCGACCCCGTCGAACGCCCCCGCCGCGGCCAGCGCCTCGATCTGCCGCCGGTTGAGCAGCTTGGGATCGATCCGCGCCGCAAAATCGTCGAGGCTGGCAAAATCGCCCTTCGCTTGCCGTTCGGCGACCAACGCCTCCATCGCCTTTTCGCCCACACCCTTCAGCGCACCGAGCGCGAATCGCACCGTCAGGTCGTCGCCGCTCTGGCCAACCGAAAAATCGGCCTCGCTCTCATTGATCGACGGCGGCGCCACCGCGATGCCCGACCGCCGCATGTCGTCGATAAAGATCGACAATTTGTCGGTCTGATGGCTGTCGAACGACATCGACGCCGCAAAGAACTCATGCGGATAATGCGCCTTCAGCCAGGCGGTCTGATACGACAACAAGGCGTAGGCGGCGGCGTGGCTCTTGTTAAAACCATAACCCGCGAATTTGTCGATCAAATCAAACAGTTCATTCGCCGCCTTGGGAGCGATCTGGTTATGCTCGCCGCACCCTTTGACAAAGGTGTCGCGCTGCGCGTCCATTTCGGCCTGAACCTTCTTGCCCATCGCGCGGCGCAGCAGGTCGGCGCCGCCGAGGCTGTAACCGGCCAGGATCTGCGCCGCCTGCATCACCTGTTCCTGATAGACAAAGATGCCATAGGTCTCGGCGAGGATTTCCTCCAGCAGCGGGTGCGGATAGGCGATCGGCTCGCGCCCGTTCTTGCGCGCACCGAACAGCGGAATATTGTCCATCGGCCCGGGCCGATAGAGCGCGACGAGCGCGATGATGTCGCCGAAATTCGTCGGTTTCACCGCCGACAGCGTGCGCCGCATGCCTTCGGATTCCAGCTGGAAGACCCCGACCGTTTCGCCGCGCTGCAGTAGCTCGTACACTGCCGCGTCATCCCAACTCAGCGTATCGAGATCAACGTCGATCCCGCGCAACGCGAGCAGTCGCCGCGCCTCTTTCAAAACCGACAGCGTTTTGAGCCCGAGAAAGTCGAACTTCACCAGCCCCGCGCTCTCGACATATTTCATGTCGAACTGCGTCACCGGCATGTCCGATCGCGGATCGCGATAGAGCGGCACGAGCTGGTCGAGCGGGCGGTCGCCAATCACCACCCCTGCGGCGTGGGTAGAGCTGTGCCGCGGCAGCCCTTCGAGTTGGCGCGCCATGTCGAACAGGCGCCGCACCCCGTCGTCCTGCTTATATTCGGTCATCAGCTCGGACACGCCGTTCAGCGCGCGTTCGAGCGTCCAGGGATCGGTCGGATGGTTCGGCACCAGCTTTGCCAGCCGGTCCACCTGGCCATAACTCATCTGGAGCACGCGACCGGTATCCTTGAGCACCGCGCGCGCTTTCAGTTTCCCGAAGGTGATGATCTGCGCGACGGTGTCGCGTCCATATTTTTCCTGCACATAACGAATGACTTCGCCACGCCGTGTTTCGCAAAAATCGATGTCGAAGTCGGGCATCGACACGCGTTCCGGATTAAGGAAGCGTTCGAACAGCAGGCCGAGTTTCAAAGGGTCGAGATCGGTGATCGTCAGCGCCCACGCAACGACGCTGCCCGCGCCCGAACCGCGCCCCGGCCCAACCGGAATATCCTGCGCCTTTGCCCATTTGATGAAGTCGGCCACGATCAGGAAGTAGCCGGGGAAGCCCATCTGGGTGATCACCCCCACCTCGAAATCGAGCCGGTCGATATAGGTCTGCCGCTCGTCGTCCGTCAGTTCGGCATAAAGCGCCAGCCGCATATCGAGCCCGTCACGCGCATCGCGCGCCAGCTGCGCCGCCTCAGCCTCGCGATCGCCCGCAAGGCTCGGCAGGATCGGGGCGCGGTTGGGCGCCATGAACGCGCAGCGCTGCGCGACCACCACACTGTTGCGCATCGCCTCGGGCAGGTCCGAAAATGCATCCTCCATCGCCTCGGCGGGCTTCAGCCACGCCTCGGGACTGCTCACCCTCCGGTCGGTGCTTTCGACATAGGCCGACTGCGCAATGCAAAGCATCGCATCATGCGCGGGGTGAAATTGCGGTTCGACAAAGCTCGCGGGGTTGGTCGCGACCAGCGGCAGCGCGCGCGCATAGGCGAGGTCGATCAGCGCCTTTTCGGCCGCGATTTCAGCCGCATCGCCGCGCCGCGACAACTCGATATAGAGCCTCCCTGCAAACAGCGCCTCCAGCTGCTCGACATAATCATTCGCCGCGACCGCCTGCTCGCCTGCGAGCAAACGCGTCAGCGCGCCCTCGCCGCCCGCGGTCAGGCAGATCAACCCGTCGGTCCGCCCAGCCATGTCGGCCAGCGTAACGTGCGGGTCCATCTCGACCGGGCGGCCCAAATGCGCGCGCGACACCAGCGCACACAGATTGCCATACCCCGTCTCGTCCTGCGCATAGAGCGCCAGCCAGTCGATCTGTGCCGCGCCATTCGCCAGCCGCTGTCCCGGTCGCGCGACGCTGAGCAGCGCCCCGACGATCGGCTGCACCCCCGCCGCCTTGCACGCATCGCCAAACGCCATCGCGCCGTACAGCCCGTTGCGGTCGCAGATCGCAATCGCCGGAAACCCACGCTCGCGCGCCGCTTTGGCGATCGCCTTCGGCTCGATCGCCCCTTCGAGCATCGTGTAACTGGAAAAGACGCGCAGGGGGACAAAGGGGCTGTAGGCCATGGGGGGACGCTAACGCGGCGCTATTGATTCGACCATGGCTCGATTAACAAAAATGTCATTCCGAGGAGGCGAAGGCGATGCGGCAATCTCCAGCCATCGGCCCCGCGCAATATCGACAGCAGGAGATAGCTTCGCTTCGCGGGCATTGACGCGTTCGGGACGCTACCCCAACAATTCCTCAATCTCTTTGCGCAACTGCTCGGGTTTCGTCGTCGGCGCGTGCCGCGACGCCACCTTGCCGTCACGCCCGACCAAAAATTTCGTGAAGTTCCACTTGATCCCGCTGCCCAGCAGCCCGGTCTTTTCCTGCTTCAGATGCTTGAAGATCGGATCGGCGCCATCGCCATTGACCTCGACCTTCGCCATCACCGGAAAGCTGACGTCATAGGTCAGCGAACAGAAATTCGCGATTTCGGCCGCATCACCCGGCTCCTGCGCCCCGAACTGGTTGCAGGGAAAGGCCAGCACCTCGAACCCGCGGTCCTTATACTCGCGGTACAGCTCCTCCAGCCCCTCATATTGCGGGGTGAAACCGCATTTCGACGCGGTATTGACGATCAGCAGCACCTTGCCGCGATAATCCGCCATCGATTGTTTGGCCCCACCGGGCAGCGGCGCCGAAAAATCATATAGGCTCATGGTCATTTCTCCCCCGCTTTTCGCGGCCTGTAGATGAAATCGAAACTCGTGCCCCACGTGAGCCCATGGTCGGTCGACTGCTCGCCACGCTGGCGCACCGATCCGTCAGGCTGCCTGCTGTATGTCATACGGATAAGCCCGTCCTGACCCTTGGCGACGACATTCGCCCAATGGCCAGTCAGCACCATCTTGCCGCCCGCCGGTCCGCCGTCGAAATCGACCCGCGCGCCGCTGCTGTCGACCCACATCTGCCGCCAATACCGCCGTTCGCTATCATAATGGCTGAACGATCCACCGCTGCCACCCTTCAGCGGCTTCCACGTCTCGCGGATCGCACAGCCCGTGAACATCGCCTCGATGCTGCTCGTCGCCACCTGCGCGCTGCTGCCATTCGCATAGACATCCCACTCACCGACCCAGAAATCGAAAGCGCGATAGTCGGGCGCCGTGCAAGCCGACGCCACCAGCGGCGGCGCAGCAGGCGCCGAAACGGGCGACGGTGACGGCGGCAGCAGGATCGGCGGAGGTGGCGGCGCCGGCGACGGCGGCATCGGAATAGGCGGGGGCGGTGGTGGCGGCGACTGCGCGATTACGGCAGCGGGCGACAGCAAGATTGCGCACAGGATTGGCAGGCGTAGCATCTGGATTCCCCTCCTCTGCCCCGGCCCGCGGACCTTACGCCTCGATCCGCCCGTCGTGCAAGCGCAGCACGCGGTCCATCCGCGCCGCCAGCCGTTCGTTGTGCGTCGCGACCAGCGCCGCCGAGCCATGGTCGCGCACCAGGCTGACGAACTGGTCGAATACCCGGTCGGCAGTCGCCTCGTCCAGGTTGCCCGTCGGCTCGTCGGCCAGCACCAGCATGGGCCGGTTTGCCAGCGCACGCGCCACCGCGACGCGCTGTTGCTCGCCGCCCGACAGCTTGCTCGGCTTGTGCTGCAATCGTTCGCCCAGCCCGAGCCGCCCGAGCAGATCGGCCGCGCGTTCCTCGGCATCGGCTTGTGCCGTCCCGCGAATCAGCTGCGGTAGAACCACATTCTCGATCGCGTTGAAATCGGGCAGGAGATGGTGGAACTGATAGACGAAGCCGATCTTCTCGCGCCGCGTCTTCGTCCGCTCGCCCTGATCATATTGGGTGACGTCCGCGCCATCGATCCGGATCGTCCCGTCGAACCCGCCTTCGAGCAGGCCGACGGCTTGCAACATTGTCGATTTGCCCGATCCCGACGGGCCGAGCAGCGCGACGATCTCGCCGCGCTTCAGATGCGCATCGACCCCGCGCAGCACGTCGATCGTCACATCGCCCTGCGTAAAGCTGCGCTTGAGCGCGACCAGTTCGAGGATCATGTCACTCATAGCGCAGCACCTGTACCGGATCGGTGTTCGCCGCCTTGAACGCGGGATAGAGCGTCGCAAGGAAGCTGAACACGACCGCCATCAGGGCGATACCGGTGATCTCAAACGGATCGGGTTTCGACGGCAACTCGGTCAGGAAACGGATCGATGGATCCCACAAAGGCTGGCCGGTTAGAAATTCGACCCCGCGCAGCACGCCCTGCCGGAAATAGAGCAGCCCGAACCCGAACGCCATCCCCATCAAAGTCCCCGCGACCCCGATCGACAGCCCGATCGCCATGAAGATGCGCAGCACCGCATCGCGCGGCGCCCCCATCGTGCGCAAAATCGCCATGTCGCGGGTCTTGGCGCGCACCAGCATGATCAGCGACGACACGATGTTGAACGCCGCGACCAGTACGATCAGCGACAGGATGACAAACATTGCGACGCGCTCGATCGACAGTGCTTCGAACAGACTGCTGTTCATCTGGCGCCAGTCCGACACCACTGCCTGCGCCGCGACCTTTTCCTTGAGCGGCGCCAATATGCGGTCAACATCGTCGGGGTCGGTCACCTTCACTTCGATCATCCCGATTTGATCCCCCGACAGCAGCAGCAGTTGCGCATCCTCCATCGGCATGACGACATACATCTTGTCGAAGTCATAGACTCCGATCTCGAACACCGCGGTCACCCGATAACTGATTTCGCGAGGTACCGTGCCAAACGGCGTTGGGCGCCCTTGCGGATTGATGATCGTCAAATTCGATCCCACCGTCGCGCCAAGGTTGCGCGCCAGTTCACTGCCGATCGCAACATTGCCGCCATTGGCGGTGAGCGTGTCGAGGCTCCCCTGTAACACCTTTCCGCCCAGCGTCTGGTTGCTCTGAATATCGGGCACCGTCATGCCGCGCACCAATATCCCCTCAACCCGCCCGCCAAAGGTCGCGAGCAGCGGCTGTTCGATGAGTGGCGTCGCCGACACCACATCGGGGGTCGCCCTCGCCTGCTTCAGCACATCGCGCCAATCGTCGAGCCGCCCCCCAAAGCCCTGCACCACGGCATGGCCGTTCAACCCGACGATCTTGTCGAACAGGTCGGCGCGCACTCCGTTCATCACGCTCATCACGATCACCAGCGCCGCAACGCCCAACGTGACGGCGACAAAGCTGAACGCCGCCGCGACAAAGATGAACCCTTCGCCCCGCTGCGGAAGCATATAGCGTTTGAAGATGGTGCGTTCGTAAGGACGCAGGATCATGGAGCAATCGGCCTTTGCGGCGCATGTAAGATGACACGCGTGCGGCCGCTTTAAGCAGAGCCTTCACCGCTGGCAATGGGCGCGGGCATGAGAGTCTTTTGCGACCGATTCGCAGAATATGTTGCACAACGGCCACAGCGCAGGTCAAAAGCGCCGCCGAACGGCTTGCGCAGGGTGACAAACGGCCCTCTTGCGCCTAGCCCGATGACTTCTGGATCAAGCGGCCCCAAGGCCCGGTTCCAGGGAGTGCAGGCCTTTCGCCGGGCCTGCAACAAAAGGGGATGGCGAGTGTTCGTCACACGCGCCCGGGTCTCGAAAGAGGCCCGGGCGTTGTGATTCCGCCGCGAAGCGTCGCCCCGCGAAGGCTGGGGACGCTGGCGGCTCAACCCGGAAACGCTGCGTAAACGACTGCGGCCCCCGCCTTCGCGGGGGCGACGGCTCCTACCCCTCGCTCTCGCTGATATCCTCCAGCATATCGGTATCGAGCACCCGCACCCGTCCCTGCTCGAGCGAAATGACTCCCGATTCCTCCCAGCTGCGCAGCTGGCGATTGATATGCTCGCGGCTCATCCCGGCAAAATTACCGAGTTCGGTCTGGCTGAGCTCGACGCGGTGTGACGCCTCGACATCCTTGCGGATCAGGCGTTTGAGGTAACGTGCGAGCCGCGGCCCCGACGCATAGGCGCGGTCGCTTTCGATCGTCTGGTCGGCGGTGCGCAATCGCCGCGCCAGCTGCTGCATCAGCGACCAGGCAAATTCGGGATGGCTTGCCGCAAAATCCTTGAGCGCGTTGCGACCAAGTTGCAACGCGCTGCCGGCGCTCGTCGCGGTCACCGATGCGGTACGTTCGCCGCCATCGAGCAGCGCGATCTCGCCCAGCACAGCGCCTGGTTCGGCATAGGCCAGCACGATCTCGCGCCCGCCACCGGTCAGCATCGACACGCGTGCCGTGCCCTGGGTCAGGATCAGCATCATGTCGCCCGGGTCGCCCTGGACGAGCAATTCCTTGCCTTTGACAAAGGTGATCTGCACCGCGCGGCTGGTGATATCGGCCCAATCTTCGGCAGACAGACCTGCAAAGATGCTGTCGGGGCCTTGCAGTTCGGCGAGTCTTGCGTGATCCATGCCCCTGATACCCCTCTATCCAAACGGTCAGACCAGCCGGCTCTGTTTCACCGCAGCTTCGATAAAGCCCGCGAACAACGGATGCGGGTCGAACGGCTTCGATTTGAGCTCGGGATGGAACTGGACCCCGATAAACCACGGATGGTCCGGACGCTCAACGATTTCCGGCAACATGCCGTCGGGCGACATGCCCGAAAAGACCAATCCGCCCGTCTCCAGCCGATCGCGATACGCGCCATTGACCTCATACCGATGGCGGTGACGTTCGCTGATGTCATTGGTGCCATAGACGCTCGCGACATGGCTGTTCGGCGACAATTTCGCCTCATAGGCGCCGAGCCGCATCGTGCCGCCCATATCGGTGTTGGCGCCGCGCTTTTGTAGACCTTCGGCGCTCATCCATTCGGTGATCAGTCCCACCACTGGCTCGTCGGTCTTGCCGAATTCGGTGCTCGACGCATCGGCAATACCGCTGGTGTGCCGCGCGGCCTCGATGCACGCCATTTGCATGCCCAGACATATGCCAAAGAAAGGCACGCTCCGTTCGCGCGCAAAGCGCACGCTCGAAATCTTGCCCTCGGACCCGCGCTCGCCGAACCCGCCGGGCACCAAAATGCCGTGCAGCGGTTCCAGATTCGCCGCGAGATCTTCGTCGCGTTCGAACATTTCGGCGTCGAGCCAGCGGATATTGACCTTCACCCGGTGCGCCAAACCGCCATGGACCAGCGCTTCGTTCAACGACTTATAGGCATCGGGCAGCGACACATATTTGCCTACGACGCCGATCGTCACTTCGCCCTCGGGATGCTGCTTGCGATCCATGATGTCGTACCACCGCGACAGGTCGGGGGCGGGCGCATCATGGATCCCGAAATGCCGCAGCACTTCATTGTCGAGCCCTTCGCCATGATATTGCACCGGCACGGAATAAATGCTGTCGGCATCGAGCGCCGGGATCACCGCCTCTTTGCGCACGTTGCAAAATTGCGCGATCTTCGCACGCTCGCCGTCGGGCAGCGGCCGCTCGCAGCGGCAGAGCAGGATTTCGGGCTGGACACCGAGCGAGGCGAGTTCGCGCACGCTATGCTGCGTCGGCTTGGTCTTCAGTTCGCCGGCCGCGGCGATGTACGGCACCAGCGTGACATGGACCGACAACGTCTTGTCGCGTCCCTCTTCGTTGCGCAGTTGGCGGATCGCTTCAATGAACGGAAGCGATTCGATGTCGCCCACGGTGCCGCCAATTTCGCACAGGACGAAATCGAGGTCGTCGAGTTCAGCGCGCGCGAACGCCTTGATCGCATCGGTGACATGCGGGACGACCTGCACCGTCGCGCCAAGATAATCGCCGCGGCGTTCCTTGGTGATGATCTGCTGATAGATGCGGCCCGAGGTGATATTGTCGCTCTGCCGCGCCGCAACGCCGGTAAAGCGTTCATAATGACCAAGATCGAGGTCGGTTTCGGCGCCGTCGTCGGTCACATAGACCTCGCCATGCTGGTACGGCGACATCGTCCCCGGATCGACGTTCAAATAGGGATCGAACTTGCGGATCCGGACGCGATAGCCGCGCGCCTGCAACAAAGCCGCGAGGCTTGCCGCCATCAAACCTTTGCCAAGCGAGGAGACCACGCCGCCGGTGATAAAAATGAACCGCGCCATGGGAGGAAAGACTTACTCAACCGGAGGGGGACGGCGCAAGCCGTCGAATCGCAAACGGCGGAATATATTTCCGCCGCGCGGGCTATGCTGAAAGCCGGAGCTTTGAGTTATTGCTTGGCAGGAGCCTGTGCGGGGGCCGGAGCGGTTCCCTGCGTCGCCGCGGCAGCAGCCGCCGCCAGCGGATCGTCGCTCGCCGGTGCGGGCGCTGCGGTCGCGGGTGCGCCTTGTGCCGGCTGCGCCGGACCGGTCAGCGACGAGGCCGGCGCGGGACCGCTCGTCTGCGCCGATTTCGACAGCGAGGTGTCGATCGTCGAACCGCTGCGACCGACCGAAGCCATCGCCGCCAGGACGATCGACAGGCCAACGAACAAGCAGGCCAAAATGGTCGTTGCCCGGGTCATGAAATCCGCCGCGCCGCGCGCCGACAACATCCCGCCGGGGCTGCCGCCAACCCCCAAACCGCCACCTTCCGACTTTTGCATCAGAATGACGCCGATCATCGCCGCGGCAACGAGCGCCTGCAAGACGAGAATGAAGGTGAAAAGGCTGGACATCATATTTTCCTGATCTTGCACGACCTCAAACGGACCGCGCCCGCGGCGCACATAGAGACGAAGCGGCCGCGCTTCAAGCATATCGTCGCCGTGCGACGATCCTCGCTGACGTGTAACGATGGGAGGTGGCAGCGCGAAGCGCTGACGGATGGGCAATGGCACTAACGTCGCGGCCCCTCCACCACTTGCTTCGCAAGCGGTCCCCCTCCCCATGACTACGCCGCAGCGATGATCGGGCTAGGTCACCCCAACTCGGCCGCCGCCGCCACAATCGGCATAAATTTCGCCGCGGTCAGGCTCGCGCCACCCACCAGCGCCCCATCGACATCACCCGCCCCGAGCAATTCGGCAGCATTGTCGCCATTCACCGACCCGCCGTACAACAAGCGCATATTGTCCGCGGCGCCCCCAAAACGCGCTGCCAGCGCGCCGCGGATCGCACCGTGCATCGCCGCCACATCGCCCACCGTCGGCACCAGCCCGGTGCCGATCGCCCAGATCGGTTCATAAGCGATCGCCAGCCGGTCCGCGTCGAAATCATCGGGGACCGATCCGGCGAGCTGCTCAAGCACATAATCGATCGCACCGCCCGATTCGCGCACCTCGCGCGGCTCGCCGACGCACAATATGACCGACAGGCCCGCCGCCATCCCTGCCTTGGCTTTGGCGCACACATCGCCATCGCCCTCGCCGCATCCTTCGCGCCGCTCGCTATGCCCGACGATCACCACGCTGGCACCAGCATCGACCAGCATCCCCGCCGCGACCGACCCGGTGAACGCGCCCGACGCAGCGTGATGGCAATCCTGTCCGCCGATCACGGCGCCCGGCGCAGCTGCGACCATTGCACCGATCAGCGTGTACGGCGGACAAAGCGCCACATCGACGCCGGCATGATCGCCTGCCGCGGCAAAAATCGCCTGCGCATCGGCGATCGACGCGGTCACGCCATTCATTTTCCAGTTGCCGACCACATATTTTCGCCGTGCCATCGCCGCGTCGCTCCCGCTGTCTGAATGATCGAATTGCCCTAGCGGCGGGCGGGGCCAATAGGCAAGCAGTGTCGCGGCGTCATGAAAAGCCCGTTTCGCGCCTTGATGCACCGCCATCGCGCCTCTAAAGCATCGCGCAACCGTGCGCCCTCGCGCCCCGCCGAAAGATTGCCTGCCCCATGATCACCGCCATCCGCCGCATGTTTTCCTCAACCATCGGCAAATTCCTTGCGCTGGGCTTTGTCGTCCTCGTCGGGGTGGCCTTTGCGCTCAGCGACGTCACCGGCAATTCGACCTTTGGCGGCATTGGCGGTGCCAATGTCGCGAAAGTCGGCGGCGAAGAAATCGGCGTCGGCGAGCTGCGCGACAGAGTGCGCCTGGCCTACAACCAGGCACGGCAGAACCAGCCCGGGATGACGATGGCAGCGTTTGTCGAATCGGGCGGGCTCGACCAGGTGCTCGACCAGATGGTAGAGGGAATGGCGTTCGACCAATTCGCCACCGAGCTGGGCTTTGGCGTCAGCAAACGGCTGATTGATGGCCGCATCGCCGACATCCCCGCCTTTGCTGGCGTATCGGGCAGCTTTGACCAGACCGCCTTCAAAACCTTCCTCCGCCAGAACGGCATGACCGAGGCGCAGCTGCGCCGCGACCTGCGCCAGCAACTGCTGATCGAACAGATCGCCGCCCCGATCGCCAGCATGCCGCGCCTCGCCTCCGGCATGGCGCAACCCTATGCCGCGCTGCTGCTCGAACAGCGCCGCGGTCAGGCGACTTTCATTCCCGCCAGCCCCTTCGCGCCGACCGCCGACCCTGGCGACGCCGCGCTCAAGACCTACCTCACCCAGAATGCCGCCAAATTCACCGTGCCCGAACGCCGTGTGATCCAATATGCGACGTTCGACGCGGCCAGTGTTCCGGTTCCGGCGGTCACCGACGCCGAAATCGCCAAAGTCTACAAGGACAATGCCGCGCAATACGCCGCGAGCGAAACGCGCCGTTTTGCGCAGGTGATCGCGCCCGATCAGGCAACCGCCAATGCACTGGCCGCAAAAGTGCGCAGCGGCACACCGCTCGCCGCCGCGGCGCAGGCCGCGGGCCTGTCGGCGTCGACCACTGGCGACCTCACCCAATCATCCTACGCCGCCACCAGCACCGCCGCCGCGGCGAAGGCCGCTTTCGCCGCTAGGCAGGGCGACCTGATCGGCCCGATCCAGACCGGCCTTGGCTGGAGCGTCGCGCGCGTCGAGGACGTCACCGCGCGTCCCGCCAAAAGCCTGGCCGACGCCAGCGCCAACATCCGCACCGAACTCGCCAAAAACAAGGCGAACGAGGCGATCGTCGATTATTACAATACGATCCAGGACGCCGTGAACAGCGGCGCATCGATCGAGGAAGTCGCCGCCGACCGCAAACTGACGCTCGCCACTACCCCCGCCCTCCTGCCGAGCGGCCGCGTTCCCGGCCAGCCCGCCTACACCCTGCCCGCCGAACTCGCGCCGCTCGTCAGCCAGGCGTTTCAGGGCAGCTCGGAAGGCGAAGGCCAACTGGCGACGCTGGTTGAGAACCAGAAATTCGCCATCTATGCCGTCAAATCGATTGTCGCCGCGGCGCCGCCGCCCTTCGCGCAGATCCGCGCCGACCTGCTCACCGACTGGCGTTTCGCGCAGGGGCAAAAGGTCGCCCGCGACAAGGCCCGCGCGATTGTCAAGGCAGTCGAGGGTGGCCAGACGCTCGGCGCCGCGGTCACCGCCGCCGGACCGAACATCGGCAGCGTCCAGACGATTGGCGGCCGCCGCGGCGAGCTCGGCCAGAACGGCCAGCCGGTGCCGCCCGAACTCGCGCTGCTGTTTTCGATGGCAAAAAATAGCGTCAAGACGCTCGAAATCCCCGGCAATCGCGGCTGGATGGTGATCGCGCTCGCCGACGTCCAGCGCCCGGATCCCAAATCGATCGATCCCGCCCGCGTCGCCGCCATCGCGCAGCCGCTCGCCCCCGCCTTCGGCAACGAACTGATCGAACAGCTTGCGGGCGAAGCCAAGCGCCGCGTCGGGGTGACGATCAACAAAAAACTAGTCGAGCAGCTGCGCCAGGAACTCACCGGCACCGCTCCGGTCGCCGAATAACGTCCTGGTGGCGCTGGAGGGCAAAGCCGCGGCGCTCGAAGCCTTGGCGGGCGGCCGCGGCGCGGTAGTCTGGCAGCGGCTGATCGCCGATATCGAAACCCCGGTTTCGGCGGCGCTAAAGCTCATCGAGCCGGGGCGCGGCGACTGGGTGCTCGAATCGGTCGAAAGCGGCGAGACGCGCGGGCGCTACAGCCTGATCGGGCTCGACCCCGATCTGATGTTCGAAGTCACCGGCGACGCTGCGCGGATCAATCGCGAATGGCGCCATGACCGGGGTGCCTTCACACCGCTCGCTGCCCCTGCACTTCAGGCGCTACGCGATCTCGTCGCCGAATGCCGTTTCGACGTCCCCGAGGGACTGCCCAAGGCGCTGGCAACGCTCGTCGGCTTTTTCGCCTATGAAACCATCGGTCTTGTCGAACGCATCCCGCGCGCGCGCAGCGCCGGACTCGCCTTACCCGATATGGTGTTCGTACGCCCGACGACGATCCTGGTGTTCGACCGTCTCGCCGACGAACTGTTCCTGATCGCGCCAATCTGGCCCGACGCCGATGGCGCGCTCGACCGCATGATCGAAGCGGCACAGGACCGTCTCGACACCATTGCTGCACGTCTGGCGAGCACCAGCGCCCACGCCGACCGCGCCGCCACCGATGCACTGCCCGCCGACATTGGCCTGCACGCCGCGACGACGCCGGCGCAGTTCACCGCAATGGTCGCCGCCGCCAAGGATTATATCGCTGCGGGTGACATTTTTCAGGTCGTGCTGTCGCAGCGCTTTTCGACCCCATTCGACCTGCCGCCCTTCGACCTCTACCGCGCGCTGCGGCGCATTAACCCGTCGCCGTTCCTCTATTTCCTCGACCTGCCCGGCTTCGCGCTGATCGGCTCGTCACCCGAGATATTGGTGCGCGTGCGCGATGGCGAAATCACGATCCGGCCCATCGCCGGCACCCGCCCGCGCGGCCGCACCAGCGCCGAGGACGTCGAGAACCGCGAAAGCCTGCTCGCCGATCCCAAGGAACGCGCCGAGCATCTGATGCTGCTCGACCTCGGCCGCAATGATGTAGGCCGCGCCGCGGTCGGCGGCAGCGTCACCGTCACCGACAGCTACACCGTCGAATTCTACAGCCATGTTATGCACATCGTGTCGAACGTCATCGGCCGCATCGCTCCCGACAAGGACGCAATCGACGCGCTGTTCGCGGGCTTCCCCGCAGGCACTGTCAGCGGCGCGCCAAAGGTCCGCGCCTGCCAGATCATCGCCGAGCTCGAGGTCGACGCGCGCGGACCTTATGCCGGCGGCGTCGGCTATTTCGCCCCCGACGGCAATATGGACAGCTGCATCGTCCTTCGCACCGCGATCGTCAAGGATGGCGAAATGCATGTGCAGGCCGGTGCTGGCATCGTCGCCGACAGCGACCCCGCCTATGAACAGCGCGAGTGCGAGGCGAAAGCCGGCGCGCTGTTCGCCGCGGCGCGCGAGGCGGTGCGACTGGCGGGAACGCCCGGATATGGCCAATGACCTGCCTTCTTTCGTCATTCCCGCGCAAGCGGGGCTTCAGTTGCGACGTTGCTACGTAGGTCGCGAATTTCGCCGGAATGACGAAGGTAAGTTTGAGCGCCGAAAAGCTTCTATCCCTTCCCCCGCCACCCCAAAATCGTTACGGCGCACCCCATGATCCTCGTCATCGACAATTACGACAGCTTCACCTTCAACCTCGTTCACTATCTGATCGAGCTGGGCGCCGACGTGCGTGTCGAACGCAACGACGCGCTGACCGCCGCCGAAGCCCTCGCGACCGGCGCCGAAGCCATCCTGATCTCGCCCGGCCCGTGCACCCCCAACGAAGCCGGGATCAGCCTCGACCTCGTCGCCGCGTGCGCCGACGCCCAGCGCCCATTGCTCGGCGTCTGCCTGGGGCACCAGGCGATCGGCCAGCATTTTGGCGGCACCGTCCAGCGCGGCCATCTGATGCACGGCAAGACCTCGCCGGTGTGCCACGACGGCAGCGGGCTCTACGCCGGCCTGCCCTCGCCGTTTCAGGCGACGCGCTATCACAGCCTCGAGGTCGTCGACATTCCGGATTGTCTGACCATCAACGCGACCAGCGACGACGGCGCCGTGATGGGGTTCCGCCACACCGAGCTCCCGATCCACGGGGTGCAATTCCACCCCGAAAGCATCGCGACCGAACATGGCCATGCGATGCTCGGCAATTTCATGGCCGTCGCCGGGCTGCCCGTACTGGCGCGGCAAGCCGCATGAGCCGCTTCGGTCCGCTGCCCGACCCCGCGCACCTGCTGGGTCATGACGAGGCCGCGCAGGCCTTCGCCGACATCCTCGACGCGCGCACCAGCGAGGACGAGATCGCCGAATTCCTCGCCGCGCTGTCCGATCGCGGCGAGACAATGGTCGAAATCGCTGCGGCGGCGCAGGCGCTGCGCGACCGGCTAGTCCCTATCGACGCCCCCACCGGCGCGATCGACGTGTGCGGCACCGGCGGCGACGGCCACCACACGCTTAACGTCTCCACCGCGGTCGCGATTGTTGTTGCAGCCTGCGAAGTTCCGGTCGCAAAACATGGTAATCGCGCGGCTTCCTCGAAATCGGGTGCCGCCGACACCCTCGAAGTCCTGGGCCTCGACATGGACCGTGCGGGACGCTTGGCCGAAGCGACGCTCGCCGATCTCGGCATCTGTTTCCTCTTTGCCGCCAACCACCACCCGGCGATGAAGCGCATCCAGCCGATCCGCCAGAAGCTCGGCCGCCGCACGATCTTCAACTTGATGGGACCGCTCGCCAACCCCGCGCGCGTCACCCGCCAGCTGATCGGCATCGCGCGCCCGGGCTACGTCCCTGTCTATGCCGAGGCGTTGCATCGGCTCGGTACCGATCATTCGCGCGTCGTCTCGGGCGACGAAGGCATCGACGAACTCTCGCTCGCGGGCGGCAACGAGGTCGCGGTGGTCGATGCCGAGGGCGTGTTCATGCAGCGCAGCCACGCAAGCGACGCAGGCCTTCCCACCCACCCTATTTCTGCCATCCGTGGCGGTGACGCCGCCGACAATGCCAAAGCCCTGCGCGAGCTGCTGCAAGGCGCCCCCAGCGCCTATCGCGACGCGGTCCTGTACAACGCCGCCGAGGCGCTGGTCATCGCGGGCGCCGCCGAAACGCTTACCGATGGCGTTGAAGAAGCCGCCGAAGCGATCGACAAGGGGCTCGCCAACGCGCTGCTTGACTGCTGGATCGCCTATAAATGAGAGCCGCGCGTTCCACGTCATTACGAGGAGCCGGAGGCGACGCGGCAAGCTGCAGCTTTCGTCCATCAAGATCGCTAGCTGGAGATTGCTTCGCTACGCTCGCAATGATGATAATGTTGAGCCCGAAATGAACAAGCTGACCCAGATCCTTGCCACCAAGGCCGAAGAAGTCTCTGCGCGCCGTGCCCTCCGCTCGCTCGCCGACCTCGACGCCATCGATGCCGGGCCGGTGCGTGGGTTCCACGCCGCCTTGCAGGCGAAGATCGACGAGGGCGGCTTCGCCCTGATCGCCGAGATCAAGAAAGCATCGCCCTCCAAGGGATTGATCCGAAAAGATTTCGACCCCGCCGACCACGCCCGCGCTTACGCCGAAGGAGGCGCCGCCTGCCTGTCCGTGCTGACCGATGCCCAATATTTTCAGGGGCACGAGGATTATCTCGTCGCCGCGCGCGCCGCCTGCGCCCTGCCCGCGCTGCGCAAGGATTTCATGATTGACCCCTGGCAGGTCGCCGAAGCGCGCGCGATCGGCGCCGACGCGATCCTGATCATCGTCGCCGCGCTGGATGACAGCGCGATGCAAGAGATCGAGGCGGCCGCGACCGACCGCAGCATGGACGTGCTCGTCGAGGTGCATGACGAGGCCGAACTCGACCGCGCGCTGACCCAGCTGCATTCGCGTCTCATCGGCGTCAACAATCGCGACCTGCGCACCTTCCAAACCGACCTCGGCGTCACTGAACGCCTCGCCAAACTTGTTCCCGCGGGCACGCTGCTGGTCGGCGAAAGCGGCATCGCCACTCACGCCGATTGCCAGCACCTCGCGGCCAGCGGCGTGAAAGCCTTCCTCGTCGGCGAAAGCCTCATGCGCCAGGATGACGTCACGGCGGCAACGAGGTTGCTACTCGAGGGCTGAAGTCCGCTTCGGGGTGGGGAGCCTAAGTCACCGATGATCGTTGCACCCGCGAAGGCGGAGACCGCAAACGGCCTATTCCTGCGTCGCAGTGTAAACCGACAGCGGCCCCCGCCTTCGCGGGCGCGGCGGCTAGCTTGGTCGTTTCCAGCCATTAACTCCAATCTCCACATCCCGATCTTCCCTTGCCTTTCCCACCCCACCTTGCTTCGCTCCCCTAATGACGATCAAACCGACTCACCTCGACGAAACCGGCGCCGCGTACATGGTCGATGTCGGCACCAAGCCAGCGACCCAGCGCCGCGCCGTCGCCAGCGGGCGAATCACGATGTCATCCGAAGCCCTCGAAGCGATCCGCAGTGGCAACGCCCCTAAGGGCGACGTCCTCTCGACCGCGCGCATCGCCGGGATCATGGCCGCCAAGCGCACTTCAGACCTCATCCCGCTCTGCCATCCGCTTGCGCTCACCAAAGTCAGCATCGACTTTGCTTGGGAAGCTAATGGCATCGCCGTAACCGCTACCGCCACGACAACCGGGCCGACCGGGGTCGAGATGGAGACACTGACCGCCGCCTCGGTCGCGCTGCTGACCCTTTACGACATGGCCAAGGCGCTCGATCGCGCGATGGTGCTAGGCAATATCCGCGTGCTCGAAAAGAGCGGCGGCCGCTCGGGCGACTGGCGCGCCGAATGAGCGGCCTGCTGCCGGTCGAAGAAGCGCAGGCGCGTCTGCTGGCCCTGCGCAGCCCGATTTCCTCTGAAAAAGTATCATTTTCCGAATGCGTTGGCCGCTACACCTCGGATAATATCTTTGCCCAGCGCGACCAGCCCGCCGCGCCAGTATCGGCCATGGACGGCTATGCGATTCGCTTCGACGAACTCCCCGGCCCGTGGACCGTCGTCGGCGAAAGCGCCGCCGGTACTGCGCCGGGTCGCACCGTGAACCCAGGCGAAGCGATGCGCATCTTCACCGGCGCGATCGTCCCAAGCGGCGCCGACACCGTCATCGTGCAGGAGGATGTCGCTGTAGACGGCGCCGCGCTGACCCTGACCCGCGACGGCCCCGGCACGCGCGGCCGCCATATCCGCGCCCGCGCGAGCGATTTCGCCGCCAGCGAATGCCTGCTACCCGCGGGAACCCGCCTGACCCCGGGCGCGATTGCCGCCGCGGCGATGAGCGGCGTTGACCAGCTCGCGGTCGGCCGCCGCCCGCGCGTCGCGATTCTCACCACCGGCGACGAACTCGTCCAGGCTGGGCGCGCGCTGACCGCGAGCCAGATCCCCGACAGCAACAGTCCGATGATCTCCGCAATGCTCGCAAGCGAACCCGCCGAAGTCAGCCTTCCGCATCATGTTCGCGACGATCGCCCGCTACTTGCCAAGGTTTTGAAGGATTTGGCGCGACGTCACGACGTCATTGTCACCGTCGGCGGAGCCTCGGTCGGCGACCATGATCATGTCCGCGGCGCGCTGCAGGACGCCGGTGGGCAAATCGATTTCTGGAAGATCGCGATGCGCCCCGGCAAGCCGCTGATCGCCGGGAGGATCGCCGATGCGGTCCTGCTCGGCCTGCCCGGCAACCCTTCGTCGGCGTTCGTCACCGCGACCCTGTTCTTGCTCCCGCTCGTCCGCCACCTCGCCGGCGCGCGCAATCCGCACCCCGCGATCCATCAGGCGCCGCTCGCGACAGCTTTGGATGGCGGCGGTGCTCGCCGCGACTATCTGCGCGCACGACTGGAAAACGGCCGCCTCACCCCGCTGCACAGCCAGGACAGCGGCATGACGCTGCCCCTCGCCGCCGCGAACGCTTTGCTGATCCGCGAGATCGACGCCCCGCGACGCGCAGCGGGCGACGTCGCCGACTATATCGTCACCGCTTGACAAGTTCCGCTCTGTTCTACTATCGTTCTCATTATGTCCGGTTCTGACCCCGACGGAGGATGATCAATGTTGACCGCTAAGCAGCATGAACTGCTTCACTTCATTCAGCAAAAGCTCGACGCGAGCGGTATTTCGCCATCGTTCGAAGAGATGAAGGAGGCGCTGGGACTGAAATCGAAATCGGGCATACATCGCCTGATAAGCGCCTTGGAAGAAAGAGGTTTCCTACGCCGATTGCCCAATCGCGCCCGCGCGCTCGAAGTGATCAAGGTGCCCGATGCGGCCAAGTCGGCGGTGCGCAATGATCGCGACAATGTCGTCCCGCTGCGCAAGCCCGCCCCCGCGATGCGACCGATCGCCGCCAACGACATCGTCGAAGTGCCGCTGCACGGCAAGATCGCCGCCGGCGTTCCGATCGAAGCGTTCGAGGACCACAACCATCTTTCCGTTCCCGCCGCGCTGCTCGGTTCGGGCGAACATTATGCGCTCGAAGTATCGGGCGACTCGATGGTCGAGGCCGGGATTTTCGACGGAGATTACGCGCTGATCCAGAAAGCCAGCACCGCGCGAGAGGGCGACATTGTCGTCGCGCTCGTCGATGGCCAGGACGCGACGCTCAAGTATTTTCGCCGCGAAGGCCCGATGATCCGGCTCGACCCTGCGAACAGTGCCTATGAGCCGCAGCGCTACCCCGCCGACCGCGTCATCGTGCAAGGGCGCCTGTCGGGGCTGCTGCGTCGTTACCACTAAGTTGCTGCGGTTGCCGCCACGGATACGCGTCCCCCGCGCGCAGCGTGGCGACGGCCGCGGGCCCGCTCATCCAGATTGAGTGCCAAGCCGCCGGTTTCGCTCGGGCTGTCGCGATCGATCGTCATCCAGCGTCCCACGCATTCGTGTGGTAACCAGCGGTCGCTGATCAAGCGGTCGAACCGCGCACACTGCGAAAAATCATAGCCTCCCGGCAGGCTCGCGAGCGGCGGCAGGTCGGCCCGCGTATAGTGCCGAACGATCAACCGCATCGGCCCCCGCGCCAGCTGCCCATCGACGCGCTCGACCTCTGGCAAAAAACTATTGGTCACCGACTGCGCCAGCACCGGCGCCGCGCCCCACAGCGCGCGGCCCCAGATCAGCAGCATCCCTGCTGCAACGACGCCGCAACCGATGACAGTCGATCGCCCGAGCCTCATTTGCCAGCTGATCAGCAGCCCCGCCAACGCGCCTGCGGTCAGCGCCAGCAGCGCCCCGATCCAGTGCATCGCCGTTGGCATCGCCAGCCAGAGCGCGATCCACGCCCCCAGCGCAACGGGCAGCCACAGTGCGATCCGCTCGCGCTCCGCCTCCAGCCGTATCTCGATCGCGTCGCCCAGCCCTCGCCAGTGACTTGCCCAGTGCGCGGCAATGGGCGTTTGAAGCTGCCTTGTCGCCATGCTAGGGGCTCCCCGATCGCCGCCGCGGTGCGTGGCTAATTGAGTGAAAGAGGCCTTGGTGGCAACCGATATTGAAACCAGTTTGACCACGACCTCCGAAGCGACGGGCGCCGCCGTGGTGACCCGATTTGCTCCCTCGCCGACCGGATTCCTGCACATCGGCGGCGCGCGCACCGCGCTGTTCAACTGGCTGTTCGCGCGTCATCACGGCGGCAAATTCCTGCTGCGTATCGAAGATACCGACCGCGCCCGGTCTACCGACGCAGCGATCGACGCGATCATTGACGGGATGCAATGGCTCGATCTCGACTGGGATGGCGAGGCCGTATTCCAGTTCGCGCGTGCCGATCGCCATGCCGCTATCGCGGCCGAATTGCTGGCGAAAGGCGAAGCTTACCGCTGTTATCTCACGCAGGACGAACTTGCAGCAATGCGCGCCGAAGCACAGGAAAAGCGCCTGCCGTTCCGGGTCCGCAGCCCCTGGCGAGACCGCGACAATGGCGACCCGTTGGTGCCGCACGTCGTACGCCTGCGCGCCCCGCAGGAGGGCGCAGCAACAATCGCCGACAAGGTTCAGGGCGATGTCACCGTCCAGAACGCCGAACTAGACGATTTCGTCCTGCTGCGCAGCGACGGCACCCCAACCTATATGCTCAGCGTCGTCGTCGACGATAATGACATGGGCGTCACCCATGTTATCCGGGGCGACGACCATCTCAACAACGCCTTTCGCCAGTTAGCGCTGATTCGTTCGATGCAGTGGCGCGAGCCCGTCTATGCCCATGTCCCGCTGATCCACGGGCCCGACGGCGCAAAACTGTCGAAACGCCACGGCGCGCTGGGCGTCGACGCCTATCGCGACGAAATGGGTTATCTGCCCGAAGCGGTGAACAATTATCTGCTCCGCCTCGGCTGGGGCCATGGCGACGACGAAATCATCAGCCGCGGCCAGGCGACCGAATGGTTCGACCTCGCGCATGTCGGTCGCTCACCCTCGCGCTTCGATTTTAAAAAGCTGGAGAATCTCAACGGCCATTATCTGCGCGAGGCCGATGATGCGCGGCTCGCCACGCTGGTCGCGCCACGGGTCGAAACGCTCGTCAGCCGGTCACTCGACGACGCCGAGCGCGACGTGCTGACGCGCGCCATGGAATCGCTCAAACCCCGCGCCAAAACGCTTGATGAAATCGCCGACGGGGCGTTGTTCCTGTTCCAAGCTGATCCGTTGCCGGTGGACGAAAAGGCTGGCGAAGTGCTAAAGGCGGCGCCCGAAGGCTTGCTGGCTGCCGTGACGCAGCGGCTGCGCGGGCTGAACCAATGGACGACAGAAGAGCTGGACGCCGCCGTACGGGCCGAGGCCGAAGCCGCCGAACTGGGGCTCGGCAAGTTGGCTGGGCCATTACGCGCGGCGCTAACCGGCCGGACCGTTTCCCCAGGGATTTTCGACGTGCTGTTGTTGCTTGGGCGTGATGTCAGTCTGGCCCGACTTGACGCAGCGCAACATTATCCGGCAGGGGCGTAACCACGCTCTCCGCCGTCATAACAGGGAACAACATATGACCGACCAGCCCGCAAAAATCACCCTGGGTGACAAGACTGTCGAAAGCCCCGTCTTGTCGGGCACCGTAGGTCCCGACGTCGTCGATATCCGCAAATTCTATGCCCAGACCGGCGCCTTCACCTATGATCCCGGCTTCACCTCGACCGCGAGCTGCGAATCGCAGATCACCTATATCGACGGCGACGAGGGCGTGCTGCTCCACCGCGGCTATGCGATCGGCGACCTTGCCGAGCATTCCAGCTTCATGGAAGTCTGCTATCTGCTGCTCAACGGCGAACTGCCGAGCGCCGACGAGCTGGCGACGTTCGACTATACGATCACCCGCCACACGATGCTGCACGAGCAACTGGCGACATTCTATCGCGGGTTCCGCCGCGATGCGCATCCGATGGCGATCATGTGCGGCGTTGTCGGCGCGCTCAGCGCTTTCTATCATGATTCGACCGAGATCCATGATCCGCACCAGCGGATGATCGCCAGCCACCGGCTGATCGCCAAAATGCCGACCATTGCCGCGATGGCGTATAAATATTCGGTCGGACAGCCATTCGTCTATCCCGACAACAAGCTCAGCTACACCGGCAATTTCCTGCGCATGACCTTTGGCGTTCCGGCCGAGGAATATGTGGTTAACCCGGTCGTCGAACGCGCGCTGGACCGCATCTTTATCCTCCACGCCGACCATGAGCAGAACGCATCGACCTCGACCGTCCGCCTGGCCGGTTCGTCGGGCGCCAACCCGTTCGCGTGCATCGCGGCCGGCATCGCCTGCCTGTGGGGCCCGGCGCATGGCGGCGCCAATGAAGCCGCGCTTAACATGCTGCGCGAAATCGGTCGCCCCGAACGCATCCCCGAATATATCGCGCGCGCCAAGGACAAGGATGATCCGTTCCGCCTGATGGGCTTCGGCCACCGCGTTTATAAAAACTACGACCCGCGCGCGACGGTGATGCAGAAAACGGTGCGCGAAGTGTTCGAGGCGCTCAAGGTCAACGACCCGGTGTTCGAAGTCGCGCTGCAGCTCGAGGAAATGGCCCTCAGCGACCCCTATTTCGTCGAGAAAAAGCTGTTCCCGAACGTCGATTTCTATTCAGGGGTTATCCTGTCGGCGATCGGTTTTCCGACGACGATGTTTACCGCACTCTTCGCGCTCGCCCGCACCGTGGGTTGGGTCGCGCAGTGGAACGAAATGATCTCCGACCCCGCCCAGAAAATCGGCCGCCCGCGCCAGCTCTACACGGGTCCGGCACCGCGCGATTATGTAGCGGTGGGCAAGCGCTGATCACGGCAGACGCCAACAACGAAAAGGGGACCGTGTACGGCCCCCTTTTTCGGCCGGTCTCGACCGATTGCGGCTACCCGCAGCCTCGTCATCCCGGCGAAAGCCGGGATCTCGTCTGTGCCTAAATCCGAGAGGTTGAGATACCGACCTTCGCCGGGATGACGAAACGGGAGTGACAACTCCCAACCCCAAAACAGACGCCGCCGCCTACCCTACATCGCGCGCCGGCAGGCTCAGCGTAAACCTCGCCCCCTGCCCCGGCGCGCTATCGACGGTCAGATCGCCATCCATCGCCCGCGCCAGTCGCCGCGCGATATACAGCCCCAACCCCGAACCGCCGCTGTCGGTCCGCCCCAGCCGCTCGAATTTTTCGAACACCACCGCCTGTTGGTCGGCATCGATCCCCTGTCCCTGATCGGCGACCGTCACCGTCGCGTGGTCGCCTTCACGGTTGACGCGGATCCAGATCAGCGAATTGTCGGGCGAATAGCGGATCGCGTTGCCCAGCAGGTTGAGCAGCACCTGCAACACGCGGCGGAACTCGCCGGTCGCGGGGGCCTTGTCATCGGTGCGCGGGGCGTCGATGCGGATGCCCTTTTCCTCGGCCTTCATGCCGAGCAGGCCGACCGCGCGGCGCGCCAGATCACCCAGGTCGATTTCGTCAGCGGCCGCCTTGAACCCCGGGCGCTCGATATTCTGCAGATCGGCCAGGTCGTCGACCAGCCCCAGCAAATGCCGCCCCGCATGCGCGATATCGCCCGCGTAACGCGCATAATCCGCACGGATCGGGCCGTCGAACTGGCCCGAAATGGTCTCGGCGGTCGCAATGATCCGGCTGAGCGGACCGCGCAGCGCGCCGTCGATACGCCGACCAAATTGCGGGTCGGACAGCGGCAGCGAACCGAAGGCGGGATCGACCAGCATCGCTGCGGGCACCGCATCGACCATCACGTCACCCTCGGCGACCACGGCCGAACCGCGAAACCCGGTAAACCCGCCTACCGCGTCGAACAGTGCGTCGCCCGACAGGGTCATCGCCAAACGTCCATCAGGCGCGTCAGCCTGCACATGCTGGCCATCGAAACGCGACTGCCGCGCCAGCGCGCGCAGCACCGGAAAACGGCCGTCGCCATCGGGTTGCAGCTCGAACAATTCCGACAGCGAGCACCCTTCCCAATCGGCAGGGACCGGCGGTGCATCGGGCGCAGCGCGCAGAGCGACCATTCGCAACTGCTGGTCGCACTCCCAAGTCCAGCCATGCGGCATCACGACATTGTCGGCAATCGCCGGGATCTGCGGTTGCGCCACCGGCCGCGCGCGCCAGTCGCTGATCTCCAGGCTGGCGCCATCGGCGTCGGGGATGATCCTTACCAGCGCGAGGATGTCGCTATGGTCGTCGGCGGCGTGCAGCGGCCGGCTGATATCGCGGTGCAGCCGCTGCGCCAGCGCGACGAGCCGCGCCAGATGCGGCAGCGCCAACGGTTTGCCCAGCCCGGCGCCCGCGCGCTGTTGCAGCCGCAGCAGCGGCGCATCGGCGCTGACCAGCGCGCCCGACCGATCGATCCGGCCATGAACGATCCGCTCGTTCATCGCTTGCCCTGCCCCGGAGCGAGCATCTCGCGATAGTCGCGCGCGCCGTCATCGGTGACCGCGCGCGATGGCAGCATTGTCAGCGACGCTTCGAGCGGCGCCAGCGCGGTGCGATCGAGGTGGAGCGGCGCGAGCAACGACGGCAGCGCCGCCGTCTCTGCTGTCAGCAGCGCCAGTGCCATATCGTCATAGCGGCGGTGGAGCGCCGCGGCGGCAAGCGCGATCAGCGTCGGCCAATCGTGCCGGGCGGTCGCCTGTCCGGCAGCTTCGGACAGGCCCGCGCCCAAAATCTTGTGATAGGCTGCTCCCGCGTCGGCAATTCCGCGCTGCGCGGCGTGACGTTCGGTGGCGACGCGCACCGCATCGCCCAGTTTGGCGGCGCGGGCTTGATACTGGCTGACCTCGGGGAGACGCCACGCAGCGACATCGCGCAACAACCCGCGAAACACGTCGCCGTCGAGGTCAGCAACCGCCAGCGCCGGGTGACCCAGCGCGTCAAAACGGCGCCGATCGGCAATCTGCAGTGCCAGATAGGCGCGGTCAACTTCGGACAGCGGCGCGCCAACCGCCGCCTCACTCTTCCCTTCGCCGGTATCGGCCAGGATAGGCGGCGGCGGCGTGCGCTGCGCGGATTGTTCCCGCCAGCGATGTTCCTCGGCGCGGGCGAAGCAGATCGGCGCCAGCCGCGCGGCGCCTGGCACCCCGTTGCGCAGCCAATCGCGCCACAATCCGTCGGCGTCGATCGCAGGGTCCAGCCATGCTGCGACATCGGCGACCAGCCGGCGTGCGATCCCCAGCGACAGGGCGCGCTGCTCCTCGGTCAATCGTCCGGCCGCAGGGGCCGCCAGATAGTCCGCAAGTTCGCGCAGGCGCGCGGACAGCGGATCGATGCCGGACGAGGAGACGGAGTCAGTCATGCTCGATCGCGGATAGCAGGATGGCGTTAATACGCGCTAAACCTTGAAGCGCTTTGTATTAGCGGGCTTCCGGGCGCCGTGCCAAGCGGAGCCAGAGCAGAATCTGGAGCAACGCCACCAGTGGCAGGATCGCGAACATCAGTGACGCAAAGCCGAACAGTAACGCGGGCGCCAGCATGATCCACGCCTGATCGGCGTCGGGCAGCAGCCAGTGGAAGCGCCGCCGCTCACTCGAATCCTCGTACAGCGAGCGCGCCAGCAGGATCGTCGCGGCGAGGCACGGCGCCAAGGCCGCCTCCGAAAATAGCGGCATGCGATGCCCCGGCCCCGCTAGCGCGACCAGCCACGGAAAAATCGCGAGCAAGGCCCACGCAAAGGTCCGAATGACCTCGCGCACCCGGTCCTGCCCCGCGCTTTCGGCGCGGAACGCCGACAGGAAGCGCATCGCGGTCAGCCCCAGCCCGCCGAGGATCGCGACCAGCGCCCCCGCCGCCGCCAGGCCGCCCGCCGCCAGCGCCGCCACCGCCGCCCACAGCAAGGCAGTGAGAAACGGCAAGTATCGCGCGGTTGTCGGCGACTTGACCAGCAGTGGCCCGAAAAGCCGGATCAGCGGCATCATGATCGCCGACCGGCCGAATCCCATCCCGCCATATTCGACCTGCTGCAGGCTCGATTGCTCGATCAGCGCCGCGGTCGGGCGGTCGGTGACGATCGCGATCTCACCCTGTTCGAACAGCGCTGGTTCGCAATAGAGCCGTCGCGCGCCCGACTGCACCGCCAGCCGCAGCAGGGTGAGCATCATGTCCCATTCACCCGGCATTGCCGCGAGTTCGGCGACCATCGGCTCCGAAATGCTCGCGAGCCCACCCCACCGCCGCGTCGCGTCGATCCGTTCAAAGCTTTGCGTCAGCGGCGTATCGCCGGTGACCAGGATCGCTGGCGCCCCCGGCTTGGCGATCGCGGCATAATGCGTGCCACCGGCGCGCAACCCGTCGGCGACCAGAATGATCCGGTCGTCGCCCTGCACAAGCCCCATCAGGTCGGAGGCAGCGCGCACCGGGGTCACTTTCAGCCCGCGGCGGCGGATCCGGTCACAGGTGGCCAGCAGGTCGGCGGGAAGCGCCGCAACTGCGACGGCAATATGCGTCACCCCAACATCGGCCAGCCGCGCCGCCTGCCGCTCGATCAGCGTTTCGCCCGCCACGGTAACGAGCGCGCGCAGCCCGCCGTCGGGCAAGACTTCGCTGGCGCCGATCAGCGCAATCAGAGCCATCGGCGGGCGCGATGATATTGAAACGTCACGGCTCACCGTCATATGGCGCCGAACCGGTTTGGCAAGCATCGCTTGTCGCGCCGTTACGGCGCATGATACGCCGCCGCGGTGACAGGCAACGGATCGGCAATCATCATCGGGGCTTCGGGCGGGATCGGCGCTGCGCTGGCCGACGCTTTGCAGGTAGATGGACACCATGACGTCATCCACCGCTTCGCGCGCCAGCTTCCCGCGCCGCACAGCATCGACATCACCGACGAAGCATCAGTCGCTGCCGCCGCAGCCTGGGTTCACGACAGCGGTCCGCCGCCGCGGCTGGTGATTGTCGCCACGGGCCTCCTCCACGCTCAGGGACAGCAGCCCGAACGAAAGCTCGCCGACATCAATGCCGACTGGATGGCGCAGAGCTTTGCTGTCAACACGATTGGACCGGCGCTGATTGCCAAATATTTCCTGCCCCTGCTGCCCCGCCGCGGACGCACCGTTTTCGCGATGCTGTCGGCGCGCGTCGGCAGCATCGGCGATAACCGCAGCGGCGGCTGGTACAGCTATCGCGCGTCGAAAGCCGCGCTCAACCAGCTGGTACGCAGCTTCGCGATTGCCGAAGCGCGGCGCAACCCTGACGCGCTCGTCGTCGCGCTGCACCCCGGCACTGTGGACACCAGCCTGTCGGCGCCGTTTCAGCGCGGCGTCCCCATCGAAAAGCTGACGTCGGCCGCCGCTGCCGCCGTCAATCTGCAGCGCACGCTAGAGACGCTGACATCCGCCGAAACCGGTCGGATTTTCGCGTGGGACGGCAGTGAAATCATTCCCTGAAAAGCTACCGAATCGCTGGCATTCCCCGCCGCCGTCGGCTAGGTAAAAACCACCTCCCGAAAAGCAGAAAAAAGGCCGGGTCTTGACCGAAGAAAATACGCCGACGCCGCCGTCCGAAGACGGCATTTCGCCGATCAACATCGTCGACGAAATGAAGACAAGCTACCTCGATTACGCGATGAGCGTGATCGTCAGCCGCGCGCTGCCCGATGTGCGCGACGGGCTAAAGCCGGTGCACCGGCGCATCCTCTATTCGGCGTTCGAAAGCGGCTATGTCGCGGGGCGTCCTTATCGCAAATCGGCGCGTATCGTCGGTGACGTCATGGGTAAATATCACCCCCACGGCGACAGCTCGATCTACGACGCGCTCGCGCGCATGACGCAGGACTGGTCGATGAGCGTCCCGCTCGTCGATGGCCAAGGCAATTTCGGCTCGATGGATCCCGATCCGCCAGCGGCGATGCGCTACACCGAATCGCGCCTTGCCAAGGTCGCGAACACGCTGCTCGGCGATCTCGACAAGGACACCGTCGATTTCCAGCCGAACTATGACGGGTCGGAGTCCGAGCCTACCGTCCTGCCCGCCCGCTATCCCAATCTGCTCGTCAACGGCGCGGGCGGCATTGCGGTCGGCATGGCAACTAACATCCCCCCGCACAACCTGGGCGAAGTGATCAACGCGACGCTGGCGACGATCGACAATCCCGAAATCACCCTCGACGAACTGATGACGATCATCCCCGGCCCCGATTTCCCGACCGGCGCGCTGATGCTGGGCCAGGGCGGCGCGCGCAACGCCTATGCCACCGGACGCGGCTCGGTGATGATGCGCGCGACGCACATCATTGAGGAAGGCAGAAACGACCGACAATCGATTGTATTGACGTCCATTCCGTTCCAGGTCGGCAAGTCGGGTCTGGTTGAGAAAATCGCCGAAGCGGCGCGCGACAAGCGCATCGAAGGCGTCTCCGACATCCGCGACGAATCGAACCGCGAAGGCGTCCGGGTCGTCATCGAGCTGAAGCGCGACGCGACCGCCGAGGTCGTGCTCAACCAGCTCTGGCGCCACACCCCGGCGCAATCATCCTTCCCCGCCAATATGCTGGCAATCCGCGGCGGCCGCCCCGAAATGATGGGGCTCAAGACGATCCTGTCGGCATTCATCGATTTCCGCGAAGAAGTGATCACTCGTCGCTGCAAGTATGAGCTAAACAAGGCACGCGACCGCGCCCATATCTTGCTCGGCCTCGTCGTGGCGGTCAGCAATCTCGACGAAGTCGTCCGCATCATCCGGGGTTCGCCCAGCCCCGCCGCGGCTCGCGAAGCGCTGCTCGCGCGCGAATGGCCGATCGGCGACATCGCGCCTTATATTCGCCTAGTCGAAGCGATCGACGGCGAGCTGGACGACAGCTCGAGCTATCGCCTGTCCGAAGTCCAGGTCAAGGCCATCCTCGATCTCCGCCTGCATCGCTTGACGGCGCTTGGCCGCGACGAAATCGGCAAAGAACTCAAGGAACTGGCGGACGAGATTGAGGAACTTCTGAGTATCCTCGCCAACCGCGACAAGCTGGTTGCCGTGATGCGCGAAGAGCTGATCGCGGTGCGTGACGAATTCGCCAAACCGCGCCGCACCCAGCTCGCGCCTGCCGCCGACGGCATCGACGACGAAGATCTGATCGAGCGCGAAGAGATGGTCGTGACCGTCACCATGGACGGCTATATCAAGCGCACCACCCTCGACACGTTCCGCGCCCAGCGCCGCGGCGGCAAGGGGCCGCGCCGGCATGGCGACGAAGGACGAGGATGTCGTCACCGAAATGTTCGTCACCTCGACGCACACCCCGGTGTTGTTCTTCTCGACCCTCGGCAAAGTGTACCGCATGAAGGTGTGGCGCTTGCCCGAAGGCGGACCGGCGACGCGCGGACGCCCGATGGTCAATTTGCTGCCGCTGGGCAAGGACGAGACGATCTCGACCGTGCTTCCCCTTCCCGAAGACGAAACCGAGTGGGGCAAGCTCCACGTCATGTTCGCCACCGCCAAGGGCAGCGTGCGGCGCAACAGCATGGACGCCTTCACCAACGTGCCATCGAACGGCAAGATCGCGATGAAGTTCGAAGGTGAGGACGAGGACGACTGTCTGATCGGCGTCGCCCTGCTCGACGAAAGCGACGATGTCCTGCTCGCGACGCAGCAAGGCAAGGCGATCCGCTTTGCCGGCGACGACGTCCGCGAATTCCAGAGCCGCAATTCGACCGGCGTACGCGGCATGCGCCTCGCCGCGGGCGACGAGGTGATCTCGCTGTCGATTCTCCACCGCGTCGGCACGACCGGCGACGAACGCGAAGCCTATCTGCGCGCCGCGCCGTGGAAGGACAATGAGAACGAACCGACGCTGCCCGCCGACCGCATGGAAGAGCTCGCCGCGCGCGAACAGTTCATCCTCACCGTCTGCGCCAACGGCTATGGCAAGCTCTCGTCCGCCTATGAATATCGCCGCACTGGCCGCGGTGGTCAGGGGATCACCAACATCGACAACATCGCCCGCAACGGCCTCGTCGTAGCCAGCTTCCCCGCGACCAAGGCGCATCAGCTGATGCTGGTCACCAACCAGGCGAAACTGATCCGCATGGGACTTGATTCGATGCGTGTTATCGGCCGCGGAACGGCGGGCGTCCGTCTGTTCGACGTTGCGAACAACGAACATGTCGTGTCGGCGGCGCTGATCGAGGAAAGCGAAGAAGTCGAAGTCGAGGGCGTAGAGACCGAAGCCGGAACTGAAGCCCCCGAAACCACACCCGACAGCACTGCCGAATGATCACGACCACCGCCTTCAAGATATTGACCCATCAGCAATGGGCCGATTTCGAACGCGAACGCGTCTTTCGCGGCGCCCCGATCGACATCGCCGACGGCTATATCCACCTCTCGACCACCGAGCAGCTCGAAGGAACGCTGGCCAAGCATTTCGCCGGCCAAACCGATCTGATGCTCGTCGAGGTCGATCTCATCCGGCTCGGCGACGCGATCCGCTGGGAAGAAGCGCGCGGCGGCGAGATGTTCCCGCATCTCTACGCCGAATTGCCGATCGACGTGGTGGTTAGCCTGCAACGGCGGGATTGAAGTGGGTACACTTGCTCCTGCGAACACGCGAACGCGCTTTCCTACAGCTTTGATCCAGCTTCGGACCCTTGTGTTCGCCGGAGAATAAGCCTCATCACCTGCCTCCTGCTCAGCATCTGCGATATCGATGATGAGGCCTGCTGCCGGTTTGGACGGCCACCGAGACAGTGTGTTTCCATCTATCGGAGGCCCACACTGCAAAGACGCAAGCCCAGCCGTGAGTTCCGGCTTGAGGCGGTAAGGGTGACCTCGAGCGCGGGGCGAACGAACGTGCGGGCGTCGCGCGATCTGGGCGCCTACCCAAACGTGCTGCGTAAGCGGGATCGGCCGCAGGCCACTGCCCCACTCTTGTAGAAAATTATGTAGCAGCCCAGGCAGGCGCTGGCCCGAAGGCTAGTCCAAACCGGGGAGTGCTGCGGGAAGTGAAAGAAGTTTGGTGGACAGGGCTGGATTACCAGATTTCACCAGAAAACCGCAGAAAACCTAGGGTCTTTCACTGCCGTTGTGGGCAAATGTGTGGCAGTTCAGTGGGGCAACAGCAAGGCCATGACCTGTTCCTTTAGAAACGTTAAGCCCATTTCAGAGGTCCGCGAAGGTTTGGGTCTAGAGCCGATTTTCCACATCAGAACGCCGCCAGCTGGAAAGCCGGCGGCGCCTGAAATCCCAAATTAAGCGAGAATTAAAAGGCGTAGCGCACCCTTAACTTGCGTTGCTGCTGGCCACGCCGACGCATCGCAAAACCAATCCCGCCGAAGCCTAAGAGCATCATAGCCCATGTAGAGGGCTCAGGTACCGCTCCACTGACGCTGCTAAACTTCAAGTCTTCCATATAAAAATCATTGCCAGTGACATTGGACAAACGAAAAGTATCAAATGATACTCCTGAAAACCCAATGAACTGAGGTGAACTGCAACAGTTATTGTTGTTGTAAGTGTAGCTTTCCACGAGATTCCCGGCGAGATAGGTTTGAAACGTTGCAGAAGTCGGCGAGTTGAATTCAAAAAATGCCCCAGCGAGCTGTACGGGCGATGCAAACGTGAAATCCCAAATAGCCTGCGGGGTGCCAGCGCCGTTATTTGCAAATGAGGCTGCATGCATGCCCACCATGACGGCAGAGTTATTTGTGTAAGCATTCGAGGCATATAACGGTTGCCCGCTTACGGTCAGACCGGCCGAAGCATATTGATTAGTAATTACTGTCCCTGGCGCGAGGGCATGATCGTCGAACGTCACGATAGTAGTGCCGGGGCCTGCTCCGGGGTCAGTGAGGACCACCGCTGCAGCTGCCATCGTCGGGAGGGCCGTCGCGAGGACTCCCGCAGTGATAACCGTAATGCCGGTTCGGATAAACATAATTAAGCCCCTCAACATGCCACCCAATCGTGACCTTACGCTCGCTGCTGTAAACTTAACAAGCGAGAACGCAAATCTAAACTTCTGTTTCTAAACGGGACACTACGAGTCTCACCGGAAAAGCCCCGTTGCCGCTAAAGGGCGTTAAACAAAGCGAATATGCGAAGCAGGCGGTATTAACAGACGATAACGGAAAAATTACTAAACTAGGCGGCAATCAAGTCAGCCAAAACGATGTAGGGCATCTTGAGTGTACCCGGAAACCTACAGCCTAGCGAGCAGGTTGCGAACGCTGGAGGCATGCCACCGCCCGCCCCCGCCGTGTCTGGATACGCTGTGCATTGAGTTCGGCGGCGATGGTGGTCAGCGACGTGTTACTGCTTGCCCTTATCTCCCGCACGGCCCCTGCAAGTTCTACCGCTTACGCGATTACAAGTCGTCTCGGGATTCTCTTGAGAGCATTTGGTCAACAAAAGAGCAACTTCGCCTCCACCGACGATCCGCACACGATCAACTGCAGCAGGCTTCGTTATCCCGGCAAAGAGCACCTCAATGGACAAAGAGGTGCTCCCCGGCGGTATCAGCAAAACCTCCTCATTTGCTAGGTTCGCAAGAGCGATACCCATGCGCTTCTGATTTTCTGTTATGACAGCAGCGGTTCCGTGACTCCGCTTAAGATCGGGAAAGTTGAGGAATAGCGACACGTTTTGCCCAGCCAACGGCCGCAAGTGCTCCCAGTTTTCATTAAACGCACTGAAATATAAGCGGCGTTCCTCCACCCGGTTTGATAGCCGCAGCATCGTGCCGGTGTCGAAGTCGGCATATGCGACGCATGATTGCGTTTCTTTACAGATGAACTATCCGCGCTCCGTTTTTTTATAGAGGGCATTCTGCGCGACGGCTGGAACCCCGGGTAGCACGAATGCTGCGCCAAGCGCGCTGATAAGCATCGAACGGATCGAGATCATTTGCTCACCTTTGTTGCATTGGTCACCGGCGGCCCGCGTTTGGACGCAGCAGCGAGTTTGTCGCGGGCCTTCTGCACCTGTCGGGTGTACGCCGGCGCGATCACTGGGAGCATCCCCTGAGCGGCCTTCTTGTCCTCCTCTCCGGTGGACATATTGAACTCACCGGGGAGGATTCTCGCAACGTCAGTCGGCCAACGCTTCCGAACCTGCCACTTCGCGGACCCCTTTCGGCGGGATAATTTGAACACAGCTTCCATGCCTCCGTGTAGCAACTTTGTGTAGCAACGGAAGGTCAGAAACCAATGTTTTCTAGGGTTTTCAGCGCCCTTGAGGGCGGTGGTGGACAGGGCTGGATTCGAACCAGCGTACGGAAACCCGGGCAGATTTACAGTCTGCTGCCTTTAACCACTCGGCCACCTGTCCATGGGGTCCGCTTTGGGAAGCGGTCCAATGGCGAAACGAGGCTTGCCTGTCAATGCCAGTCATGGGAAAGGCGCGCGCTATGAGACAGATTTCCCGTCACCGTCGCCCGCAAGGCCAGGCCCAGCGCGGCCAGGCCACCCGTTTCTGGGGCCGCCACGCCGTTCTCGCGGCGCTCGCCAACCCCGAACGCACCGTCAAACGCATCTGGGGAACGCGCGAAGCGCTGGGTCAGCTTGACCTGCCGCCGGTGGTTCCGATCAGCTATGCCGAGGTTACCGACCTCGCGCGACTGGTCGCGCGCGATGCGCCGCATCAAGGGCTGGTGATCGAGGTCGATCCGCTCGAAGACATCTATCTTGGCGACCTGTTGCAACTAGAGGTCGATACCGACAGCAAGCGCCCGCTCATTGTCCTCGATCAGGTCACCGATCCGCACAATATCGGCGCGGTGCTGCGTTCGGCCGCCGCATTCGATGCTGCCGCGATCATCACCCAAGACCGCCACAGCCCGCCCGAAAGCGGCGTCATCGCGCGGTCGGCCTCTGGAGCGCTCGAAATTGTGCCGTGGATCCGCGTCGTCAACCTGTCGCGCGCGCTGGAGGAGATTGCCGAGGCGCAATACTGGCGCATCGGGCTGATGGGAGACACCGAAACGACATTGGGCTCGACGCTCGACGGTAGCAAGGTCGCGCTAGTGCTCGGTTCCGAAGGCGACGGGATGCGCCACAATGTGATGGAGCATTGCGACG
This sequence comes from Sphingopyxis sp., assembly GCF_016704835.1. Lineage (GTDB taxonomy): Bacteria > Pseudomonadota > Alphaproteobacteria > Sphingomonadales > Sphingomonadaceae > Sphingopyxis. The sequence continues at coordinate 379,717 of NZ_JADIZJ010000021.1, forward strand.
TGCTGGCCAAACTGCCGATCTCGCCGCGCATGGAAAGCCTGAACATCTCGAACGCCGCTGCCGTCGCGCTCTACGCGGTGGCGACGGCGGGCAAGGGCTGAGCCCAAAGGCTGTCATAGCGAGCGACGAAGCAATCTCCAGCTAGCAGCCTTCAATGCCGATAGCTGGCGATTGCTTCGTCGCTCCGTTCCTCGCAATGACGAGGGAGCAGAGCTTAATCCTCCGCCGCGATCCGCACCTTTAACCCGTCGAGCGCCTCGCTAAACGGCAGCTGGCACGACAGGCGCGACATGGCGTCGCGGTCGGTGGTCGAATCGAGCAAGTCGTTCTCGTCCTCGCTCATCGCGGGCAGCTGATCCGCCGCACCCGCCTCGACATGGACATGGCACGTCGCGCACGAACAGCAACCGCCGCACAGCGCCAGCAGTTCGTCGAACCCGGCATCGCGGATATTTTCCATCACTGTCAGGCTGGTGTCGCCTTCGATCTCATGTTCGGTTCCGTCACGCGTCACGACAATCAGCTTGGCCATGCTAGTCCCCATATCTTCGATGTTGCTGGCGCTATGTCGCGCGTTGCACGGCAAATCAAGCACTGCTAGTGACGGATTGAGGAACAAAAAGGGAATATGACATGGGCTTGACCCAGCAGCAGTTGAACGCGGGCATCGATGCGCTCGCGGCGCTTGATCCGAACTTCGCGCGCGCGCTCGGCAACGCGGGCTATCCCGAACCGCGCATCCGCGCACCGGGTTACACCACCCTGCTTCGCACCATCGTCGGCCAGCAAGTCAGCGTGGCCGCCGCGAACTCGATCTGGAACAAACTTGAGGCGCAGTTCGGCGTAGGCTGCCCAGCCGAAGTCGTCGCAGTTGCCGATTTCGACACGCTGCGCGCGTGCGGCCTGTCGGGCCAGAAACAAGGCTATGCCAAGAGTCTGGCGCAGCTGATCCTCGACGGCGAGCTCAAGTTCGACGCGCTGCCCGCCGACGACGAGGAAGCGATCGCGCTACTCACCAAGGTCAAGGGCATCGGCCGCTGGTCGGCCGAAATTTACCTGCTGTTTGCCGAGGGCCGTCCCGACATCTGGCCCGCCGGCGATCTCGCGGTGCAGGAAGCCGTCGGCCGCATCCTCCAGCTCGGTGCACGTCCCAGCGAGAAGGCAGCGCGCGAACTCGCCGAACCCTGGCGCCCGCACCGCGGCGCCGCGGCGATTTTCAGCTGGCACTGCTATAATATGGCGGTGATTTAGAATCATGACCCTGGTTTGACCGTCCGCCACCCAACCTCATCATTCCATGGGGGGGTGTACCTCGTCGCAGCGACAGTACGCTGGGTTCCCGCTATCACGCGAATGATGCAAGGATGGGATGATCATATTGGCAGTATGCGACCATCTCCTGACAGAAAAAGGGACGCGGCCTTCGCTGACCGCGTCCCTTTTCCGTGGATCCCGCCGACAGGCTGGGAAACTCAATTACCTTGAAGCGAGCCGCAGTGCGCCGGCTTTCGATGCCCACCGGATGCTCTCGCTGCCGCCCATCGCGCGGATGAAGCAGGTCTGACCGTGCGCTTTCAGTTCGCGGCACAGATTATTCGCATCGGTGCGCGTCGCCAGACCATTCACCGTCAAGCGATAAAAGGTTCGACCATTGACCGTCGCGGCGTGGCTCGATGCCGGGAAATTGGCGAGCACGCTGTTCCGTTTTTTCAAGCCACCCCATTTTTCCTTGGCAATGCCCAGGCTGTCATAGGCGCCGAGCTGCACCGCCCAGCCGTTGGGCTTTTGGGCATTGAACGCCATCGCCTTCGGGATCAGCACGGTCGCCAGTTCCAGCGCCTGTTGCTGCGCTGGACGGATACGACCCTCGCCCGCGACGCGCGGAGCGGCGCGATAGGGGGCTGCGTCGGCCATGATGACTTCGCCCGCGGCCTTCGGCTGCGGCAATTCGGTGACCGGCACGACGCCATCGGCGGTGCGTTCGGGCATCGGCAGCTCGACGCTGCGGATCGCGCTGCTGGCATCGGCCAGCACCGGCGGCGGCGGCGCATAGGCGGCGACTGGCGCCGGATCGGCGCTCGCGAGTTCGACCGCCGGTGCGGCGGCCGCCATCTGCGTCTCGCCATAATTGCTGAGCGCAAGGCGAACCGGCATCCCGGCATCCTCCTGCGCCGTGGTGCCGATCAGGCTCGCGACACGCAGTTGCGCGTTCGGGCTTTCGGCCAGTTTCGACCATTCCAGCATCCGCGCTTCGAGCTTGGCGGGCGACAGGTCCTGCGACGCCAGGATCCGCGCCTGCGCCCAGCGCCCGGAGAGAGCAAAGGCGAGCGCCAGATTCTGCCGCGTCCGCGCGCCGGCATCGGGTTCACGCGCCGCGTCGGTCAAAACATAGATCGAACCTTCGCTGTCCCCGGCCAGTGCCAGCGCCAACCCGATGTCGGACGCCGGTACGGTGTCGCGGTGCGCCTGAAGCAGCGAAATCGCCTCGGCGCTCTTGCCCTGCGCAATCTGCGCCAGCGTCAGGGCGATAATCGTATTGCTGTCGGTCGCGCCCAGTTCCATCGCTTCGGCGAGCGCTGCGGTGGCCGATGCAAAACGGCCGTCGTTGAGGTACGCCTGTCCCAGCAGCGCGCGATAGCTCGCGTCGCGCGGGTTTCCAGCAACCGCGGCTTCGGCCAGGCCGACCGCCTTGGTGACTTTCCCGGCTTCGAGCGCCGCGCGCGCCTGATCCGCCGACTTGGCGGCGACCGCGGGTTTCCCCGCGGCGCGCGACGGCGCCTCGGCCATCGCGCCCATCCCGCTGCATCCGGTGGCGACGCTCAGCACAAAGCCCGAAACGGCGAGGTTCATCAGCATTTTGCGGTTCATCTTAGGGTCCCCTTTGGACTGGTTCAGCGCGGCATTGTCTGGCGCGATGGGCGTGCTGCCGGCAGGCGGCTCGCCATCGCGTCGATTTCGGGCAGCGTGGTCAGATATTCGTCGAGCAGGTCGGTCAGGATCACCTGCGACGACCGGTTCGTCACCGCGCTCGCCAACCGCAGCCGCAGATGGCGTTCGGCGTCGAGGCGCAGCGTGAAGGCCGCCTTTTCGCGCGCCCGCAGCGCGCGCGGCGCCTTTTCCTTCTTCGCTTTCGGCTCGGGCCGCGCTTCGACCTTGCGCGCCACGGCGGCGACGCGATCGATCAGCGATTCCTGCTGGCGAACGATTTCAGGAACTTCATGCGCTTCGGCTTCAAAAGCATCGGCGCCATAATCTACGGCCGCATAATCCTCGGCAACCGCATCGGTCAGTTCATGGCCGACGCTGTCGTCGACGGCATGTTCGGCCTCGACATTATGCGCCAGCACCGAACCGGTGAGCAGTGGCTTGAGGTCGAGCATCCGCGCCGGTTCGCCCGACTGGTCGGGATCGACGTCATAGCCCATGTCGTTCCAGCCAAGATCGTCATAGCCGACCGAATTGACGGGTGCGGGACCGCTGCCCAGCGGCTGGCGGCGCATGGCTGGCCGTGCGCCACCCTTGCGGGCCAGCAGTCCGGCGCTCAGCGATGCGAGGGGTTTGGGTTCGCCCATGGTTCCGATCCCTCCCGTCACTGGCCAGCGATGCGGCGGCCGAAGCCACCGCCCATCGGACGGACCGCGCCATAATTGCCCTGCGTCGGGATCGGCGCGGCAAAGATGGTGCGGCGGAAATTCTTTTCGAGCCGGTCGCTCATATAGGTCCACAGCTGGCGGATCTCTTCGGCCGAGCGGCCATTGGGATCGACTTCCATCACCGTTCGCCCGTCGATCATCGACGCGGCATAGTCGGTGCGGTGGTGCAAGGTGATCGGAGCGACGGTGCCGTGCTGCGACAATGCAACCGCGGCTTCGCTGGTGATCTTGGCCTTCGGCGTCGCGCCGTTGACCACGAATACCAGTGGCTTGCCGGCGCGTTCGCAAAGGTCAACGGTAGCGCCAACGGCGCGCAGATCGTGCGGACTGGGCCGGGTCGGGACGACGATCAGTTCGGCGACCGAAATCACGCTCTGGATCGCCATCGTAATCGCCGGCGGCGTATCGATGACTGCGAGTTTGAAGCCCTGCTGACGCAGAATTTCCAGATCCGAAGCAAGCCGCGCCACGGTCGTCTGGGCAAAGGCCGGCAGATCGGTCTCGCGCTCGTTCCACCAGTCGGCGAGCGAGCCCTGCGGATCGATATCGATCAGGACGACCGGACCCGCTCCCGCAAGCTGCGCCTGTACCGCGAGATGCCCCGACAAGGTCGTTTTTCCCGACCCGCCTTTTTGTGAAGCCAATGCCAAAACGCGCACAGCTGTCCCCCTGAAAAACCACGAATTGGCGGTGGAATGCCATGCGGGGCGCTAAAATTGAGTTAACGATGATAAAAAGAAGGTGAACGGCTCGCTCGCCATCGTGGTTAACAAGACCTCAAGAGAGACTTGTCCCGAAATGGATCAAATATCGCCTCTGGTGCAGCTTGCTAACGCGGTGTTAGCCAATTCACGCTAAGAAACCGTCGGGGACTGCAGCGATGCAAGTCATTGGAGAATAAGATGCGACCATTCCGCACCGCCGTTTCGCTGGCGCTGCCGCTGATTGCGGCGACAGTGCTGACCGCACCCGCCCATGCCGACGTCAAGGACGGCGTCGATGCCTGGCAGCGCGGCGATTATCAGGGCGCCGTCGCCCAATGGCGCCCCGCCGCGCTCGCTGGCGATGCCGATGCGCAGTTCAACCTGGGTCAGGCCTATAAGCTCGGCCGCGGCGTGCCCGCCGATCTGGCGCAGGCCGAGGCCTGGTACCGCCGCGCCGCGAAACAGGGGCATTTGCAGGCCGAAGATAATCTGGGTCTCGTCCTGTTCACCGCCAACCGCCGCGACGAAGCGATGCCCTTCATCCTCCGCTCGGCCGAACGCGGCGAGCCGCGGGCGCAATATGTCCTTGGCACCGCCCACTTCAACGGCGACCTTGCCGCGCGGGACTGGCCGCGCGCCTATGCGCTGACCAAGCGCGCCAGCGACGCCGGGCTGAGCGTCGCCTCGGCGCGGCTGGCGCAGCTCGACAGCCTGATCCCGCTCGACCAGCGCCAGCGCGGGCTCGCGATGCTGCCAGAAATCGAAAAGAACGAGGCGCGCGCACGCCTGTCCGCGGTCAACGCTGCGGCACCGCCTGCCGCAAAGGCGGCCCCTGCCTCGCCGATCAAGACCGCCAGCCTGCCCGCCTCGGTTCCCGGCGCCAGCTACACGCCGCCGCCGGTGATCGCGACCCCGGCCCCCTTGACGCCCGCCGCGCAGGCCGCCGCGCTCGCCGCTGCCGAAGCCACCGCGGCGGCCGATGCAGCCAAGGCAAAGCCCGGCACGACCTATGCGCCGCCGCCCGCCAGCGGCAAGCTGCCGCCCACTCCGGCCAAAACCAAGCCGCCCCTCAACACCGAACCCATCATGGTCCGCGAAACCCCGACCCCGGCCCGCCCCGGCGGCGGCAACAGCCCTTGGCGAGCACAGCTCGGCGCGTTCGGGGTAGAGGCCAATGCGCGAAACCTCTGGACGTCGCTCGGCAAAAAATACCCTGCCGTGGCCGAGCGTCAGCCGACCTACTTCAAGACCGGCAAGGTCACCCGCCTCCAGACCGGCGGCTTTGCCAACAAGGGCGAAGCCAACAACTTCTGCGCCGCGCTTACCAAGGGCGGGCAGGCCTGTCTGGTCGTCGATAAATAAGGCCAAATCCTCCCTGTGACGAAGTCTTGGGGGGGCCGCTCGCGAAGCGTGGGGTGGAGGGACAGCGACGGCAGCGCCAGGGGCCCTCCGTCAGTCCTGCGGACTGCGACCTGCCCACGGCTTCGCCGCAGGGAAGATTGAGAACAAGCTACTTCGTCTTCTCCGCCGCCAATCGCTTCGCCAGCGCTTCGCGCGACCGGTCGGCATAAGCACGGCACGCCCCCGGATCGGCACGATACCGCCCCTCGCCCGCATTGTCGGGATGCGCAGAAATCAGGATGTCGCAGCTCAGTGCCACCATCGTCCGATAACTTTGCGCAAAGCCCGCCACGAACGGCGCTCCCGCAGGGCTGCTGAACCTGTAATCGTCCGCCGACACCGGATTCAGGCTCGACGCAAAGACGATCACCTTGCACCTCTTGCCCTCGCACGCCTGCCAGCTCCAGCTCATGCTGCCCATCGTATGCCCCGGCGTCGCATGCGCGGTGATGGCGGTCTTGCCCAGCGTCATCACCTCGCCATCATTCATCACGCGCATGGGCGTCGTCACCGCGGGCCAGCTGCCGCCAAAGGCCAGCTGCGGATCGTCGGCGGCGTGGCGTCCCGACTTCAACCCCTCGGCCCCGCGCGCGCTCGCCACCACGGTCGCGCCGGTGTCGCGCGCCAGCGCCGCGAGCCCGCCGGCATGGTCGAAATGCGGCTCGGTGCTCAGAATAAATTTGATGTCTCTGGGGTCGAATCCCAGCGTGCGAATATTGGCCAGAATCGCGGGCGCCGCCTGCGGCAAGGCGCCATCGATCAGCACCAGCCCATCGCCGGTATCGATCAGTGCGACGCTCATCCCGCCGAACCCGACCAGATAGCCGTTACCATAAATTTTCTCGGGCGGCACAGGCGCCAGCCATTCAGCTGATCGCGATGTCGTAATCGGCTGCGTGAGCGGATCGACCGCCGGAACCGGCGTCCCACTCGCCGCCGCCAGCCACGCCATAAGACTGATTGTTTCGAACATTTTCGTCTCCTTCGCGATGAGAATGCCAAGCCGACCCGCGTGTAACAAAGCATCATTTCTCGACAAAGCCATGAGAATAATTGATACCTGCAACATGGACCGCGCCCAGCTCCCGCTCAACGCTCTTCGCGCTTTCGACTCCGCGGCGCGCCACCTCAACTTCACCCGCGCCGCGATCGAACTGTGCGTCAGCCAGGGCGCCGTCAGCCATCAGGTGGCGCAGCTCGAACGCCGCCTCGGCACCCGCCTGTTCCACCGCCTGCCGCGCGGCCTCGCGCTCACCGACGAGGGGCATGCGCTTGTCCCCGTCGTCGCCGACGCCTTCGACCGCGTCGCCGCGACGCTCGACCAATATAGCGGCGGCCGCTTCCGCGAAGTGCTGAAAGTCGGCGTCGTCGGCACCTTCGCCACCGGCTGGCTGCTCCCGCGCCTCGACGCCTTCGCCCGCGCGCATCCGGGCATCGACCTGCGCATCTCGACCAACAACAACCGCGTCGACCTCGCGGGCGAGGCGCTCGATTTCGCGATCCGTTTCGGCGACGGCGCCTGGCACGGCACCCACGCCGAGCCGTTGCTCTCCGCGCCGATGACCCCGCTCTGCACCCCCACGATCGCCGCGCGGCTCCACACCCCCGCCGACCTGATCCCCGAACGTCTGCTGCGCTCGTATCGCGCCGACGAATGGGCGCTGTGGTTCGCCGCAGCGGGTGTCCCCGTCCCAGTGCTGCGCGGCCCGATGTTCGACAGCTCGGCGCTGATGGCGACCGCCGCCACCGCTGGTCAGGGCATCGCGCTCGCCCCGCCTTCGATGTTCGCCCGCGAGCTCGCCGCTGAACTGCTCGTCCAGCCCTTCACCACGACGATCGACGCCGGCCGCTACTGGCTCACCCGCCTGATGTCGCGCCCCGAAAGTGACGCGATGGCGCGGTTCAAGGCATGGCTGGCCGATGAAATCGCGGGCGAGGGCAGCCGCGCGTAACCCGATGTGTGAAGGTCAGCCTTGGGGTAGTGAGTGGCGTTGCACCAACGGAGCAATTACGATCGGATCAGTTAATTCCGGGCTCGGCGGACGTTTCCCAGCCGTCATATTTTACTTCGTAGTGGGCTTCTATCTTCAGTGCGTCGCTGCGGAGCCGAGCGAGATCTTCAAGGCTTGTTGATTGTTCTCGTTCCAGCCAAAGATAAAATGAGCCGTCTTGCTCAGGACCACTCACGCTAACCAGCCGCCAACCAAGAGCGTCGACATCGCCCTTGAGGTCTTTGATCGGACCATCTTTTCCGACGAAATACGCGCTAATCGTCCGAACGACAGTGGCGACGTCCCCAGCTTGCTTCAGGGCATCTACGAGCTGAGCATCGGACGCCTCCTCCTTTGCAAGGCGCTCGGCCGCAATTGGAACGTGGTCCAAGTCCATCAAAAGGATTCCCAAGGTAGCGACGATCGAGAACATTTGTCTGAGGTGCCACCGACAGCGAATGTCCACAAGTGGTCGTTCTAAACCTTCGTCATCCGGGATTTGATCCGGAATCCATCAACGCGACGTAGCTGTGGACCCCGGATCAAGTCCGGGATCACGACGAGGAGAATATCCTCCCTGTCGCCAAGCGATGGTGAGGGGGACCGTCGCCGCAGGCGATGATGGAGGGGCGGCGACGCTGTGCCACAGCCCCTCCGTCAGCGCTTCGCGCTGCCACCTCCGCGTGGCTGCGCCACCGGGAGGATCAAAGGCCTCAAGCAGCCCCCCTACCCCCGCAAAATCTTCTCCATCTTCTTCCCCCGCGCCAGTTCGTCGATCAGCTTGTCGAGATAGCGCAGCTCGCGCATCAACGGCGCCTCGATATTCTCGACCCGGATCCCACAAATCACCCCGGTAATCAGCGACCGCGCCGGGTTGAGCCGCGGCGCGTGTATAAAGAAATCCTCGAAAGTCGTCCCGTTCGCCAGCTCCGCCTCGAGCGCTTTCTGGCTATACCCCGTCAACCAGCGGATAATCTCGTCGACCTCGGCCTTGGCCCGGCCCTTCTTCTCCGCCTTGGCGACATAATGCGGGTACACGCTCGCGACGCTGATCGAAAAGATGCGGTGTGTGGTCATGGGGTCTCCCCATTTCGGTCGGATGCGGGTTCGCGGTGCATCCCGGAACCTACATAGGCAGATATCGGGACACTTTGACCTTCAGAAGCTGGATCAGTGCTTCGTCCATAAACTCATAATCGTCCGGAATGTCTAGGCAGATGACGCGCACGTCGTTCAGCGCGGTCCTGTATCGCTTCTGAAGCTTGTTTCGACGTGCCTTTTCCATCACGAAGATCATATCCGCCCAGCGAACGGCTTCAGACGTCAGCGGGTTCTCCGCATCGTTATTGGTTCCCGCTGAGGCCGTTTCAACTCCCGGATGGTCGGCGAATATCTGCTCGGCCGTCGGGCTGCGTAGCCGGTTCTGACTGCACACGAACAGGATGTTACGGACCTTCACCAAATGGCCTTGCCCTACCCCAGCACCCAGCTCCGCCGCGGATAACCCTGCGCCCACAGCAATGCCGTCAAATCATGATGCCGCACCACCGCTGCCGCCGCTTCCGCCGCCGTCGGGTGCGGGTAATAGCCTACCCCCAGCCCCGCCGACGTGATCATCGGAATATCGTTCGCGCCATCACCGACCGCCAGCGTGTCGGCGAGCGGCAGGCCGTGCTTGGCCGCTTCGGCCTTCAGCGTTGCCAGCTTGGCCGCGCTATCGACGATCGGCTCGGCAACCTTGCCTGTCAGCTTGCCGTGCCGGATTTCCAACGTATTCGCCACCACCTTGTCGAACCCGATCGCCTCGCCGACCGGCCCGGCAAAGGCGGTGAAGCCCCCTGACACCAGAACCGAATGCGCGCCATGCGCTTTCATCGTCTGCACCAACGTCCGCGCGCCGCGCGTCAGTTTCACTCGCTCCATACGGCAGTCGACCAGGGTCGCTTCGGACATCCCCGCGAGCAATTCGACGCGCTCGATCAGTGCGGCGCGAAAATCGAGCTCGCCGCGCATCGCCCGCTCGGTGATCGCCGCAATTTCGGGCTTCAGCCCCGCATAATCGGCCAGTTCGTCGATGCACTCGACGGTGATCATCGTCGAATCCATGTCGGCGATGATCAGTTTTTTGGTCCGATCACCCTGCGGCTGGACGATCGTGTCGAGCGATCCATGGTCCATCAACGCTAGTTCGGCACGCGCGCTGACCAGACTGCCATGAAAGACAATATCGGCGGCGTCGCCGACATCCAGCCAGTGCGGCGCGCCGACGTCGTGGCCTGTCGCGTCGAGCCGGTCGATCGCTTCGCGAACCACCTCGTCGGTCAGCTTCCCGGCTGCTATCAGCGTCGCGACGAACATGGCATCTCCTTCATCCTCTTTCGGCGCACGGCCACCTGTCGCGCTTATCGCTGGCCCCACCGCCAGCGGCAAGAGCGCATTGGCGGTGGCGGTTGCAAAAGCCGTCGGGCGCGGCGTCGTGGTCAACGCCGACGCGAGCCAGGTGTATGCCGATCTCGCGATCCTCTCGGCGCGCCCGAGCGACAAGGAGATGGGGGGCATCCCCCACCACCTCTTCGGCCATATCGACGCCGCCGAGGCGCATAATGCCGCGCGCTGGGCCGATGAAGCGCGCGCCGCCATCGCCGCTGCGCACGCCGCAGGCGACATCCCGATCCTCGTCGGGGGCACCGGCCTTCATATCCGCACCCTGCTCGACGGGATTTCGCCGATCCCCGAAATCGACCCCGATGTTCGCGCCGCGGTGCGCGCCCTGCCCGTTACCGACACCCACGCCGCGCTTATCCGCGAAGATCCCGATACCGCCGCCCGCCTGAATCCCGCCGACACCACGCGCGTCGCCCGCGCCCTCGAAGTCGTCCGCTCGACCGGCCACCCGCTCGGCCACTGGCACGCCGCGCACACGGGCGGCATCGGCGATACGATCACGCTCGCCCCGCTCATCCTGCTCCCGCCGCGCGACTGGCTGCGCGAACGCTGCGACCAGCGGCTCTTCCAGATGTTCGACAGCGGCGCGGTCGCCGAGGTCGAAGCACTGCTGGCTCGCGACCTCGACCCCGACCTTCCTGCGATGCGCGCCATCGGGGTCCCGCAGATCGCGCAATATCTGACCGGCCTTATCGACCGCGGCGAAGCGCTAATGCTGACGCAGGCCGCCACCCGCCAATATGCCAAACGCCAGTATACCTGGTTCCGCAACCAGCCACCCGCCGAGTGGCCGCGTTACCCAGAGTCACTAAACAACGATTATATTGATAAATTAGCAATAAAATTACGTCAAAGCCTGTTGACAGGATAGAATCATATACCTATTGCCCGCAACCCTGTTGCAGCGCACAAGCGCGGCGTTTTTGATGTCGAAAGGAGTTTCGTGGTGACGGAAATGAGCGGTGCCGACATGGTGGTTCAGGCGCTGGTCGACCTCGGGGTCGACACGGTGTTCGGCTATCCGGGCGGCGCGGTGCTCCCGATTTACGACGCGCTCTTCAAGCATCCGACGATCAAGCACATCCTCGTCCGCCACGAACAGGCGGCGACGCATGCGGCGGAGGGTTATGCACGCTCGACCGGCAAGCCCGGGGTCGTCCTCGTCACCTCCGGCCCCGGCGCGACCAACGCCGTCACCGGCATCACCGACGCGCTGATGGATTCGATCCCGATGGTCGTGCTCACCGGACAGGTGTCGACGGCGCTGATCGGCACCGACGCGTTCCAGGAATGCGACACCGTCGGCATCACCCGCCACTGCACCAAGCATAATTATCTGGTGATGGATCCTGAACGCCTCGGTCCGATCCTGCACGAGGCTTTCTATATCGCCACTCACGGCCGCCCCGGTCCGGTGGTGATCGACATCCCCAAGAACGTCCAGGTCGCGACCGGCAATTATGTGATCCCCGAAAAGATCGCGCACAAAAGCTATCGCCCGCAGGTCGAACCCGATGCCGACGCCATCGCCGCTGCCGTCGCGATGATCGCCGCGGCCGAGCGTCCGATCTTCTACACCGGCGGCGGCGTGATCAACGCCGGCCCCGATGCGAGCGCGGCGTTGCGCCAGCTCGTCGCGCTGACCGGCGCGCCGGTCACGTCGACGCTGATGGGGCTCGGTGCCTTCCCCGCCGACGATCCCAAGTGGCTTGGCATGCTGGGCATGCACGGCACCTATGAAGCCAATATGGCGATGAACCGCGCCGACCTGATCATCGCGGTCGGCGCGCGCTTCGACGACCGTGTCACCGGCCGTCTCGACGCTTTCTCGCCCGATTCCAAAAAGATCCATATCGACATCGACAGAAGTTCGATCAACAAGATCGTCCCCGTCGATCTCGCGGTCGTGGGCGATGCCGGACGCGCGCTCGACGCGATCATCGCGGGCTGGCAGGATGCGGGGCACAAGCCGCGCGACCTTGGCGAATGGTGGCGCCGGGTCGACGGCTGGCGCGCGACGCGCTGCCTCGACTTCCCCGAAAAGAAAGAGAATGGCGCCGAAGTCATGCCGCAGCGCGCGGTCAAGGCGCTGTTCGACGCGACCCGCGGCATGGACCCGATCATCACCACCGAGGTTGGCCAGCACCAGATGTGGGCGGCGCAGCATTTCCATTTCGACAGCCCCAACCGCTGGCTCACCAGCGGCGGCCTCGGCACGATGGGCTATGGCTTCCCCGCCGCGGTCGGCGCGCAGATCGCGCATCCGAACCGCCTCGTCATCTGCATCGCGGGCGAAGCTTCGCTCCAGATGAACATCCAGGAAATGGGCACCGTTGCGCAGTACCGCTTGCCGGTGAAAATATTCATCCTCAACAACCAGTGGATGGGCATGGTCCGCCAGTGGCAGGAACTGACCTACGAAAGCCGCTATTCGAACAGCTATTCGGACAGCCTTCCCGATTTCGTCAAACTCGCCGACGCCTATGGCTGGACCGGCCTGCGCATCGACACGCTCGGTGAACTCGCCGACGGCATCCAAACGATGATCAACACGCCGGGACCCGTGATCGTCGACTGCCGCGTCGCGCAGCTCGCCAACTGCTTCCCGATGATCCCCTCGGGCGCCGCCCACACCGAGATGCTCCTCCAGCCGAGCGACGTCACCGGCACGATGGACGACGAAGCGAAAGCACTGGTCTAAGCCCATGAAAATCTACACCGAAGCGGGCGAGCGCCATGTGCTCGCCGTCACCGTCGATAACGAGGCGGGCATCCTCGCCAAGATCACCGGGCTGTTCTCGGCGCGCGGCTATAATATCGAAAGCCTGACCGTCGCCGACATCAGCGCCGATCACGCGCTGTCGCGGATCACCATCGTCACGAGCGGCCCGCCCGCGGTGATCGACCAGATCATCGCGCAGCTCGACCGGCTCGTTCCCGTCCACAGCGTCACCGACCTCGCCGACGGCGGCGCGCATGTCGAACGCGAGATCGCGCTCGTCAAGGTCGCGGGCAGCGGCGACAAGCGCATCGAGGCGCTGCGCATGGCCGACGTGTTCCGCGCCAAGGTCGTCGATACAACGCTCAGCAGCTTCATCTTCGAAATCACCGGGACGAGCGACAAGGTCGACCGCTTCATCGCACTGATGCGCGAATGCGGTCTGGTCGAAGTTGGCCGCACCGGCGTCGTGGCCATCGCCCGCGGGTCGGAGGCGGTTTAGATATTACTCACACCCGTCACCCCGGCGAAGGCCGGGATCTCGCCGTGGCAGTTTAACGCGAGGGCGAGATCCCGGCTTCCGCCGGGATGACGAACAAACAGATACGAGAAGGGGTTTCAACCAATGCAAGTCTATTACGATCGCGACGCCGACCAGGATCTGATCAAGGGCAAGAAGGTTGCCGTCGTCGGCTACGGCAGCCAGGGCCACGCCCACGCGCAGAACCTGCGCGACAGCGGCGTCGCCGAGGTCGCGATCGCGCTGCGCGCCGGATCGGCGACCGCGAAAAAGGCCGAAACCGCAGGCTTCAAGGTGCTTTCTAACAAGGAAGCTGCCGAGTGGGCGGACGTCATCATGGTCGCCGCACCCGATGAGCATCAGGCAAAGATCTACGCCGACGACCTTGGCCCCCATATGAAGCCCGGCGCCGCGCTCGCCTTCGCCCACGGCCTCAACATCCACTTCGGCCTGATCGAAGCGCGTGCAGACATTGACGTCTTCATGGTCGCACCCAAAGGCCCCGGTCACACGGTGCGCAGCGAATATCAAAAGGGCGGCGGCGTCCCCTGCCTAATCGCGGTCGCGCAGGAAGCGACCGGCAACAGCGGCAACGGCTATGCCAAGGCGCTCGCCCTCTCCTACGCCTCGGCAGTGGGCGGCGGGCGCAGCGGCATCATCGAAACCACCTTCAAGGAAGAGTGCGAAACCGACCTCTTCGGCGAACAGGCGGTGCTCTGCGGCGGCATCACGCATCTGATCCAGGCGGGTTTCGAAACGCTGGTCGAGGCGGGCTACGCCCCCGAAATGGCCTATTTCGAATGCCTCCACGAAACCAAGCTGATCGTCGACCTGCTCTATGAAGGCGGCATCGCCAACATGCGCTACTCGATCAGCAACACCGCCGAATATGGCGACATCAAGACCGGCCCGCGCATCATCACCGAAGAAACCAAGAAGGAAATGAAGCGCGTCCTGCAGGACATTCAGTCGGGCCGCTTCGTCAAAGATTTCGTCCTCGACAACCAAGCCGGCCAGCCCGAACTGAAGGCGAGCCGCAAGGCCGCCGCCGCGCATCCGATCGAACAGGTCGGCGGTGAACTGCGCGCGATGATGCCTTGGATCGCCAAGAACCAGCTGGTCGATAAAGCCAAGAACTGACGGCCCGGAGCCTAGCCCTCGTCATTGCGAGGAGCGCAGCGACGAAGCAACCTCCAGCCATCGACCTGCACAAGGTCGAGAGCTGGAGATTGCTTCGCTTCGCTTGCAATGACGAACTGAGGACGTAATGGGAAACTCTCCCTTCGACACCCACCGCGCCGACCTCGACGCATTGGCCGCGCAAAGCCGCCGCCGCGCGCTCGCGCCGCGCGCGGGCCGCGATTTCGCGTCGAACGACTATCTCGGTCTCGCCGACTCCGCAGCGCTCCGCACCGCCCTTACGGCGGGCATCGAACGCGGCCTCCCCGCCGGATCGGGCGGCTCGCGCCTGCTCCGCGGCAATCACGCGGAACATGAAGCGCTCGAAGCCCACGCCGCGCGCCATTATGGCAGCGAGGGTGCGCTCTTCTTTCCGACCGGCTTCGCCGCCAACGCCGCGATTTTCGCCACCCTCCCGCAGCGCGGCGATCTGATCGTTCATGACGACCTGATCCACGCCAGCGCGCACGATGGCATGAAGCTCGGCCGCGCCGGGACCGTCGCCGCCGCGCACAACGACGCGCAGGCGTTCGACGACATCATCTCTCGCTGGCGCGCAGGCGGTGGCGGCGGCACCCCGTGGATCGCGGTCGAAAGCCTCTACAGCATGGACGGCGACCGCGCCCCGCTTGCCGATCTCGCCGCGGTCGCCGACCACCACGATGCGGTGCTTGTTGTCGACGAAGCGCACGCCACGGGCGTGTTCGGCCCCGGCGGCGCGGGGCTGGCGCATTTTCTCACACGCCGCGACAATCTGATCACCCTCCACACCTGCGGCAAGGCGCTCGGCTGTGAAGGCGCCCTCGTTTGCGCCCCCGCCATCGCCACCGATTTCATCGTCAACCGCGGGCGCCCCTTCATCTTCTCGACCGCCCCGTCGCCGCTGATGGCGTGGCTCGTCCGTCAGGCGATCGAAATCGTTGCGAACGAGCCCGAGCGTCAGGCACGCCTCCACGCGGTCGTCCGCCACGCCGCCGAACGCCTCGTCCCGCTTGGCATCGCCGCCAGCGGTACCCAGATCCTGCCCGTGATCATCGGCGACAACGACCGCACGATGCGCATCGCGGGAGCGCTGCGCGAGGCGGGTTTCGACATCCGCGGCATTCGCCCGCCGACCGTCGCGCACGGGACCGCAAGACTGCGCATCGCGATCACCCTCAATGTTGACGAGGCCAGCATCGACGATATGGCGCACGCGCTGGCCGACGCAATGGCCGCGACATGACCCGCTTCGTCGTCACCGGCACCGACACCGGCATCGGCAAGACCGTGTTCGCTGCCGCGCTCGCGGGCGCAACGCGCGCGCCGTACTGGAAGCCGATCCAGTCGGGCCTCGAGGACGAAACTGACAGCGAGGTCGTCGCCCGCCTCGCCAATGTCGCAATCCTGCCCGAAGCCTATCGCCTGAACACCCCCGCCTCGCCCCACCTCGCCGCCGAGATCGACCATATCACCATCGACCTCGCCGAGCTCACCCCGCCCCTCGGCAACCTGATCATCGAAGGTGCCGGCGGAGCGCTCGTCCCCGTCACCCGCACCACGCTCTACGCCGACCTGTTCGCGCGCTGGCAGATCCCCGTGATCGTATGTGCGCGTACCGCGCTCGGCACGATCAACCACAGCCTGCTCACGATCGAGGCGCTGCGGTCGCGCGGCGCCCCGATCCACGGGGTCGCGTTCCTGGGCGATGCGGTCAAGGACAGCGAGGCGATCATCGCCGAAATCGGCGGCGTCCGTCCACTGGGACGGCTGCCAATCCTCGACCCGCTGACGAATGAAACACTCGCGGCTGCGTTCAACTCAAACTTCGATCGTGCCGATTTTGGCTAACTGAAAGCCGCTTGGCCCGAGCTTGTCGAAGGGCCGTTCTTGTCTTTATGCGAAGCAAGAAGAACGGTGCTTCGACAAGCTCATCACAAACGGAAAAAGAAGAATGTCGCACACCTCCCCCGTCTGGCACCCCTTCTCCCAGCACGGCCTCGGCGACCCCATCCCGCTGATCACCCGCGGCGAGGGCGCCCGCCTCTACGATGCCCACGGCAATCACTGGATCGACGCCATCTCCAGCTGGTGGGTAACCACCCACGGCCACGCGCACCCGCGCATCATGGCGGCGATCCGCGATCAGTCCGAACGGCTCGACCAGCTCATCTTCGCCGGCTGGACCCACGAGCCTGCAGAAAGCCTCGCCGCCGAACTGATCCGCATCACCTCCGATCCGCTCACCCGAGTCTTCTTCTCAGACTCGGGCTCGACCAGCGTTGAGGTCGCGCTCAAGATGGCGCTCGGTTACTGGTATAACATCGGCGAGCCGCGCAGCCGCATCCTCGTTCTCGAACACAGCTATCATGGCGACACGATCGGCACGATGTCGGTCGGCGAGCGCGGCGTCTACAACCGCGCCTGGCAGCCGCTGCTGTTCGACGTCGACACCATCCCCTTCCCGCGCGAAGGACTGGAGCAAGCCACGCTCGACGCGCTCGAAGCCGCCTGCGTGCAAAAGCCCGCCGCCTTCATCGTCGAACCGCTCATTCTCGGCGCCGGCGGCATGCTGATCTACCCCGCCTGGGTGCTCGCCGAAATGCGCAGCATCTGCGCGCGCCACAACGTCCTCTTCATCGCCGACGAAGTGATGACCGGCTGGGGCCGCACCGGCACCCGCTTCGCCTGCGATCAGGCCGGCGTCATCCCAGACATCGTCTGCCTCTCGAAAGGCCTGACGGGCGGGGCGCTGCCGCTCGCGGTGACGCTTTGCATCGAACCGATCTTCCAGGCCCACTTCTCGACCGACCGCGCCAAAACCTTCTATCATTCGAGCAGCTACACCGCGAACCCGATCGCCTGCGCTGCCGCGAATGCCAATCTCGAAATCTGGCGCGACGAGCCCGTACAGCAGCGCATCGACACCCTCGCCGACGCGCAGGCCGCACATCTGTCGCTACTCAGCCACGGCCCGCGCGCCCAGAACCCCCGCCGCCTCGGCACCATCGCCGCGCTCGACATCGTCGTGGCGGACTCAGGCTATCTCTCGAACCTCGCCCCCCGCCTGATCGCCTTAACCCGTGACCATGGTGTGCTGCTGCGCCCGCTCGGCAACACGGTCTATGTCATGCCGCCTTATTGCATCACCGCAGAAGACCTGGCCCAGGTGTGGGACGCCATCGCGCTTTCCCTCGATCACCTGACCTAGCGTTTTTCCAACAGCAATTTGTCGCCCGCCTGGCGAATAATCCCCTCGATCATTGGCCGCACGAACCCCAGCCCGGCCGGCAGATCGAAATCGATGACCAGCGCCGCATCTTCGACCGTCGCGGTCGATGCGATACTATGACCCATCGCGTGGATGACGAAGTCCATGCGATCGTCAGTTTCCCAGCGATGCTCGACCCGCCCCAGCCCGCCGGGTATCAGCTTGACCAGGTCGTCGGCGCGCGCCGCCATGCGGCGGCGCACTTCGGTGCGGGGCAGATCATGGGCAATGCGAACGCTCGGCATCGGTTGGCTCCTTCGGCTTTCGATGTGGGGCGCGCGATACCAGCTTGCAACGCGCCGCAGGCATCTGATTAGGCTTAGGTTCATCTGGTCTGCCTATCACCGCGGGCGGGAGAGGCTTTTGGAGGCGCGACGCCCGATGAGAATAAGGCCGACCTTTTTGCTGCTGCCGCTGCTTGCCGCGCTCACAGCGCCCGTCACAGCCCAAGCCGACAGCTCGCTTGCCCAGTCGGGTCAGCCGCCGCAGCGCACGTCGGTCCTCTACACCTATGGCGACGATCCCTGCCCCGAACCTGTCGGCGACGAAATCGTCGTTTGCGCGCAGCAACCCGAATCCGAACGCTACCGCGTCCCCAAGGAATTGCGCGAAGAGCTCAAGGACGACGTTCCCGTCGGCGGCGGCAGCTGGGCCTCGACGGTAGAGGGGTACGACAATATCGCCCGTGCCACCCGCCCGAACAGCTGCTCGCCGGTCGGCAGCTACGGCTTCACCGGCTGCGCCTCCGCCGCGCTGCGCGAATGGTTCGAAGCGCGCCGCGCGCCCTGACGGAACCCCGCCGAGAAACGTTGCGTTTCCGGTACGCTGATTGACGCGGCGCCGCCCGCGCGCTTAGCTTGCACGCCCCAACAGGAGATCCCTTTCATGCGCCGTATCGCTCCCCTCGCCGCCCTCGCCCTCGCCGTCGTCGCGGTTCCCGTCGTCATCGCCCAGAACGCCCCCACCGTCCCTGGCGCCCCGGACAAGGCGCGCGTCACCGCGGGCACCTATACCGCCGACGCCGGGCACACGATGGTGGTCTGGGAAGTCGATCATTTCGGCTTCAGCAAATACACCGGCATGTTTGGCGATGTGACTGGCACGCTGGTTATCGACCCCGCCAACGCCGCCGCGTCGAAAGTCGACGTGACGATCCCCGTCGCCAAGGTCACCACCGCCAGCGCTGGCCTCACCGGCCATCTGCTGCGCGCGGGCAAGGACGGCGGCAAGCCCGACTTCTTCGGCGCCTCCCCCGCCGACGCCAAATTCGTCTCGACCAGCGTCGTCCTCGACGACGAAGGCGACGAGGCAAAAGTCACCGGCAATCTGACCCTCAACGGCGTCACCAAGCCGGTCACCCTCGAGGTCGATTTCCACGGCGCCGGAACCAATCCCTTTAACAAGAAGGCGACGATCGGTTTCGAGGCTGAGGGCAAGATCCGCCGCAGCGATTTCGGCGTCGCCTATGGCATCCCCGCGGTCAGCGACGAGGTCGAACTCGAAATCCACGCCGCGTTTGAAAAGCAGTAAGCGGCATTCATCGCGCAGCCAGCAAGGCGCGCCTAATCTCCTCCCATCGAGGAGGATATCATGCGTATAACCTTGCTGGCTGCCCTGCTGCTCACCGCGAACCCCGCGCTCGCGCAAGCCAATCCCCAGATCGACTACCCCGCCTTCCAGGCGCTCACTGCCAGCGTCGCACCGCAGCGCGCCACCCGCCTGCTCGCCTTCGACGTGTTCAAGGCCGCAGCCGTCAAACCCGAAGCCCTGCTCCTCGACGCGCGCTCGGCCAGCGCCTTCGCGCGCGGACATATCAGGGGCGCGGTCAACCTGCCGCTCACCGATTTCACCGCGGGCAGCCTTGCCGCAGTCATCGGCGCTAACCCCGACCGCCCTATCCTGATCTATTGCAACAATAATTTCCGCAACAATGTCGCTCCGGTACCGGTCAAATCGGTCGCGCTCGCGCTCAATATCCAGACCTTCATCAACCTCGTCGGTTACGGCTATCCCAACGTGTACGAGCTTGCCGATGTCGTCGATTTCAACGATCCCAAGGTGGAGTGGGTGAAGGGCTGATACGCCCGCCCGCGCAATTTTCCCACTCCCCCCTTGCCAAGCGCGACATTTTGCATCACTAGGGCGCCCATGCGCGGCAACGCCCTTCTTCTTCTGCGACTTACACGCCCTTGGGCGTGACACTGGCTGCGCGTTAGTCGCGGCCACCCGCTCAAGGGTCCGATCGACATCATCGCAACCGACCAGCAGAAGACCAATCCCATGACCATGCTTCGCGACCCTTCGGTCAAGTACAGCGCCTTTCCGCAAGTTCCCCTGGCGAACCGCGAATGGCCCACCCGCGTCACCACCGCCGCGCCGATCTGGCTGTCCACCGACATGCGCGACGGCAATCAGGCGCTGATCGACCCGATGGACGCCGAGAAAAAGGCGCGCTTTTTCGACCTCCTCTGCCGCATCGGGCTCAAGGAAATCGAGGTCGGCTTCCCCAGCGCCGGCGCGACCGAGTTCGACTTCATCTCGGGCCTCGTCCAGCACGGACGCATCCCCGACGACGTCACTCCGCAAGTGCTGACTCAAAGCCGCGCCGACCTCATCCGCACCAGCTTCGACAGCCTCGCCGGCGCCAAAACCGCGATCGTCCACGTCTATAACGCGGTCAGCCCCGCCTGGCGCCGCATCGTGTTCGGCATGGAAATGCCCGAGATCAAGGCGATCGCGATCGAGGGCGCCAAGCAGCTGCGCGACAATGCCGCGCGCCTCCCCGGCACCGACTGGCGCTTTCAGTACAGCCCCGAAACCTTCTCGACCGCCGAGCTCGATTTCAGCATCGAGTGCTGCGCCGCGGTGATGGATATCCTCCAGCCCACCACCGACAAGCCGATCATCCTCAACCTGCCCGCCACGGTCGAGGCCTCTACTGCGAACATCTACGCCGACCAGATTGAGTATTTCTGCAAGAATTTGCCCGGCCGCGACAAGGCGATCATCTCGCTCCACACCCACAACGACCGCGGCACCGGCGTCGCAGCGGCCGAGCTCGGCCTGCTCGCGGGCGCCGATCGCGTCGAGGGCTGCCTGTTTGGCAATGGCGAGCGCACCGGCAACACCTGCCTCGTCACCATCGCGCTCAACATGTACACGCAGGGCGTCGACCCCGAGCTCGACTTTTCGAATATCGACGAAGTCATCGCGACGGTCGAATATTGCAACCAGCTCCCCGTCCACCCGCGCCACCCCTATGGCGGCGAGCTGGTGTACACCGCCTTTTCGGGCAGCCATCAAGACGCGATCAAGAAAGGCTTCGCCGCGCGCGAGCGCCAGAATGACGAACGCTGGGAAGTCCCCTACCTCCCCATCGACCCCGCCGACCTCGGCCGCAGCTATGAAGCGGTGATCCGCGTCAACAGCCAGTCGGGCAAGGGCGGCGTCGCCTGGGTGCTCGAACAGGACAAGGGGCTGAAACTGCCCAAGAAGATGCAGGCCAGCTTCAGCCACGTCGTGCAGGCGCTGGCGGACGAAACCAGCCGCGAGCTGACCGCTGATGACATCTGGGGCGCGTTCGAAATCGCCTATCTCAAGGTCGAGGCCAAGCGTTTCCAGCTCGTCGACTGGTCGGAGAGCCACGCCGGAGCCGACCGCATCTTCGCCGGCAAGCTCACCATCGACGGCGCCCCGCGCAGCGTCAGCGGCCGCGGCAACGGCCTGATGAGCAGCGTCATCGCCGCGCTCGCCGAATCGGGCGGCCCGGTCATGGACATCGTCGATTACAGCGAGCATGCGATCGGCCAGGGCAGCACCGCGCAAGCCGCCGCTTATGTCGAATGTCGCACGCCGGACGGCAAAAGCGTCTTCGGCTGCGGCCTCGATACCGACGTCGCGACCGCCAGCGTCCGCGCGATCCTGAGCGCTGCCAACGGCGCCTGACCGCGCGATGACCCTGACCCACCGCCTCGCGCAGCCGTCCGATCTCGACGCGCTGCGCGCGGTGATGGCGCTCGCGATCGCCGAATTGCAAAAGACCTTCCTCGACGACGCGCAGATCGCCGCCAGCCACGCCGTCATGGGCCTCGACACCCAGCTGATCACCGACCGCACTTATTTCGTCATCGAAGCGGGCGATCGGATCGCGGGCTGCGGCGGCTGGTCGCACCGCGCGACGCTCTACGGCGGCGATCACAGCAGCGACCTGCGCGACCCCGCCAAGCTCAACCCCGCCACCGACGCCGCCCGCATCCGCGCGATGTACACCCACCCCGCCTTCGCAAGGCAGGGGGTCGGCCGCATGGTGATGGCGCTCTGCGAAGCCGCCGCACAGCAAGCCGGCTTCGCCCGCACCGAGCTGATGGCCACGCTATCGGGCGAACCCCTCTATCGCGCCTGCGGCTACACCCCCATCGAACATGTCGTCGCGTCGGGCCCGAATCGCGCGAGCGTGCCGCTCATCCGCATGGGGAAGAGGCTAACGACGGGCTGATGCACAATTTGGCCATCAACCCATTGGCAAACTGTTAAATTTGGCCCGCTACACGCTGCGAAATGGTCAAACTGAGCGAATCGGTGGAGCGCGAGCGCAATGCCTTCCAGGCCTGCTTCCGGGGGGAAAAGGCCGGCCTCGTCTATGCGCCAACGCCTGGCGGCGAGGGCCGCTTCGTTTCCGACGACGAGGCCGTTCGCTTTATCTGTGAATTCGCCGCGATGGCGATCCGCCATGCGCGCCGGTTTGGTCACTCGGTCTGGGCATCCGTCGTGTTGCAGATTTTTTTTCGGAAGCCTTGGCGCAAGATATGACCTGCGCCCTTTCACGGCACTTGCCTTGCTATCGATGTTCGGCCGGCTTTTCACCGCGATCGTGCAGCGTATCGAGCGAGCGCGTTTCCAATGGCGGATATGGGGGCGCCTCGAGCGCCGTGCGCCCGTGCCACCACTCTGGCGGCAGGAAAAAATCCGTCGTGGCTTTGCGTCGAGCCACTGGCAGACCGCCAGCATAGCACTGATTGTTGCTTTCGGCGCCGTTCTGCAAGCGCCATCGAGTCTGATCCCTCCCGAATGGCGCGACATCCGCCGCATCGTCGTTGCGTTTTTTTGCATCTTGGTTGTCGGAGGACTTCTGGCCCATGACGCCTTTCGGCTCCTGCGCCGTTTTCGCCTGTGAGGCTGGCCTTACAACCCTCCCCGTGCATCCCCATATAAGCATCATCGCGGCACGTCTTTCGATGAGCCGCCGCGGCTGAGAGACCTGCGCGCTCCCGCTTACCCTAACAGGAGCCGCGCCCGATGAACAGCCGAGCCAAACCCGTCAACCCGCCCGTCCGCAAGGCACCCGTCACCGCGCCTGCCAAGCCCGCCAGCGCCGCCGCTGGCGCGGAGGCGGTCGATGCCGGCGCGCCCGTCCGCGCGCGCACGAACAATCATTTCCGCAAGAACCGCACGCCGCTCGCCCCCGCCGATGCCAAGCGGCAAGGCGATATCAGCCAGCTCGCCTTTCTGACCATGGGCGGGCGCGACGCCGCGGTCGATTTCCTCAACAGCGACAATGAAGCGCTCGGCGGCCGCCCGCTCGCGCTCGCCACCGCCAGTGCCGAGGGTTTTGAACAGGTCGCCAGCGCGATCCGCGCCATGGCGCCCGGCGCCGAAACATCATGAGCCGCGCGATGAACGTCACGATGGCCGAGGCCGACGTCACCGCGCTGTGCAAGAGCGCAGGGGTCGCGATCAGCGCGATCGAACCCCTCCCCGACGGCGGCACCCGCCTCGTCTGCATCTCGCCGATCGGCGCCGACAAGATGCGCAAAAAGCTGAAGAAACATCTCATCGACGGCGCCGTCACACGCCACCGTTTCTACCGCCCGCCGGGGTCCGAGGGGGGATATTAGGAGGCAGCTTTACGCGACTTCGGTCAGCGATTGCGGGGTCGAGAAACGCTGGCGATACTCCTGCGGTGACAGGCCGATGATGCGGTGGAACAATTTGCGGAACGCCGCCGCATCCTCATATCCGACGCCCCACGCGATCTGGTCGACGGTGCGCCGGGTGAATTCCAGCAGCTCGCGCGCCTTGCCGACGCGCAGATGCTGGAGATATTCGACCGGGGTCATGGCGGTGGCAGCCTTGAAGCGGCGCTGGAACGTCCGCTCCTCCAGGCCCGCCTCGCTGGCCATGGCAGGGACGGCGACCGGGCCGACGCCGCGCGCCTGCAACCAATGCTGGACCCGCAAAATGGCTTCGTCGCCGTGGTTCAGGTTGGGGGCAAAGCTGGCATAATTCTTCTGCTCGCGGCCATTGGGATCGATCAACAGAAAGCGCGCCGTCTCCATCATCACCGTCGGCCCCAGCAACCGCTCGACGATCCTGAGGCCCAGGTCGGTCCACGCCATCAAGCCGCCCGCGGTCACGATGTCGCCATCGTCGATCACCATCCGGTCGGCCTCCAGCCGCACATCGGGAAACCGGTCCCGAAACTGCTCGGCAAAGAACCAGTGCGTCGTCGCGGGCCGCCCCGCGAGCAGCCCCGTCGCCGCCAAAGCAAACGCCCCGCCGCAATTCGACGCCAGCACCGTCCCCTGCGCATGCCGGTCGAGCAGCCAGCGCGCATAGGGTTCGACCTCGCCGGGTTCGAGCAGCTTGTGCAGGCTGCCCGGCGCAATCAGCACTGCGGGTGAACTGGCTGCGGGCTGATCGGGGTGACTGTCAAAACAGCGCGCCAGGCCGCCGCCGTGCTGCAACCGCCAATGGCTGACGCGGATCGGCGGGCGGTCATGCTGGACCGCAAAGCGCCCGGCTATGTCGAACAGATCGGTGATGCCATGCACCATTCCCATCTGGCAGTCGGGATAGGTCATCAACCCGACCTCGACCAACGGCACAGTCGCCGCGTCCGGCATCTTCAGCTTAGGCATAATGGCTCCTTTGTCGGATTTGAACCGCATAATGTCGTATCCGCCAATCCCGCGCAAGCCCGGTACGGCCTAAATCCATGTCATCGGGACGGACACACCGCCCCCCTAAAACGAAAGGAACCAAGATATGACCACGATCACCACGCAGGATGGCACGCACATCTTCTACAAGGACTGGGGTCCGGAAGATGGGCAGCCGATCATCTTTTCGCACGGCTGGCCGCTCACCGCCGACGCCTGGGATGTCCAGATGGTCTTTTTCGCCAATCAGGGTTTCCGCACCATCGCCCACGACCGCCGCAGCCATGGTCGTTCGGATCAGGTCTGGGACAACAACAACATGGACCAGTACGCCGACGACCTCGCCGAACTGATCGAACAGCTGGACCTGAACGACGTCATCCTCGTCGGCCACTCGACCGGCGGCGGCGAAGTCACCCGTTATATCGGCCGCCATGGCACGGCACGGGTCGCCAAGATCGCGCTGATCGGCGCGGTGCCCCCGCTGATGCTCAAGACCGAAGCCAATCCGGGCGGGCTGCCGATCGACGCCTTCAACGGCATCCGCAAGGGCACCTTCGACAACCGCCCGCAGTTCTTCAAGGATCTGACCATCCCCTTCTACGGCTACAACCGCGACGGCGCGGCTATCAGCGAAGCGCTGCGCGACGATTTTGTGCGGCAGGGGATGATGGGCGGCCTCAAGGGTCAGCTCGACAGCATCCGCGCCTTTTCGGAAAGCGATTTCAACGACGATTTGAAGAAATTCGACGTCCCGACGCTCGTGCTCCATGGCGACGACGATCAGATCGTGCCCGTCGATGCCTCGGCCCGCGCCACGGTGAAGATCGTCAAACAGGCGGTGCTGAAAATCTACCAAGGCGCCGACCATGGCCTGACGGTCACCCATCAGGACCGGTTCAACGCCGATCTTCTGGATTTCATCAACAGCTGATAAATGGAGGCGCGGTCCAGCCCGATCGCGCCTCCTCCTTCATCAAGGAGAAAAGCCGTGACCAAGCAAAGCTTCCTCATCACCGGCGCATCGGACGGCATCGGCGCCGTCTATGCCGACCGCCTCGCCCGCCGCGGCCACAATCTGATCCTCGTCGCGCGCCGCGCCGACAAACTGGCCGCCCTCGCCGACCAGCTGCGCAGCGACACCGGCGTCGCGGTTGACGTCATCGCCGCCGACCTCGCCAATCTCCACGACCTCGCCCGCGTCGAAACCCGCCTGCGGACCGACGATGCGATCACCGGCCTGATCAACAACGCCGGGATTGCGGGCGAAACCAGCTTCGTCGAGGCCGATCCCGTTCATCTCGCTGGAATGATCGACCTCAACATCGTCGCAGTGACGCGGCTATCCGCCGCCATCGCCCCGCGGCTCGCGACAACGGGAACGGGCGCGATCGTCAACATCACCTCGGTCACCGCGCTGATGCCCGACGCCTTCACCGCCGTCTATCCGGCCAGCAAGGCCTATGTCCTCGCCTTTACCGAGGCGCTACAGGCCGAACTTGGCGCCAAAGGCGTGCGTATCCAGGCTGTCCTGCCCGGCATCACCCGCACCGCGATCTGGGACGAGGCGCAGCTTGCGAACATCCCCGCCGAAATGGTGATGGACGTGAACGACATGGTCGACGCCGCACTGGCCGGTTTCGACGCGGGCGAAGTCGTCACCATTCCCGCGCTCCCCGACATGGCCGACTACGACGCCTATGTCGCCGCACGCTCCGCGCTTCGCCCCAACCTGTCGCACGCGCGCCCCGCGCCGCGCTATCTGTAAGGGAGACGGGCCATGATCCTCGGATTGACCCTTTCGCAATTCACCGCGCTCCACGTCGCGATCAGCCTCGTCGGCATCGGCGCCGGCCTGATCGCCCTCCCCGCGTTTGCGCGCGGCCTGATCCTGCCGCGCACAACCGGCGTTTTCCTGTGGACGACTTTGCTCACGAGCCTGACGGGCTTCCTTTTCCCGATCGTCGCCTTCACCCCAGCGCTCGGCTTCGGGATCCTCTCGACGCTGATTCTCGTCGCGACCTTCTGGGCCTGGTATCGCCGCGAGCTCGTCGGCAGCGCCGCCACCGTCTATGCAACCACCGCCACACTCGCGCTCTACCTTAACCTGTTCGTGCTGGTGGTGCAGAGCTTCCTGAAAGTCCCCGCGCTCAACGCGCTCGCCCCGAACGGAACCGAACCGCCCTTCGCTATCGCCCAGGGCCTGCTTTTGATCGCGATGGTCGGCCTTGGCTACCTGACGTTCAAGGCAGCGCGGCGCCGAACCGCGGCCGCCTGATCGCAACCAAACCCAACGACAAGGGCGGCTTCGGTCGCCCTTGTCGTTTCAGCACCGCCAACCCCTCTTGCACGACCTTCCGTTTACGTTAAGGTCAGTTTCAAACTGCTACCGGAGAGTGATTCATGTCCCTGCCCCCGATTTTCGACCGTCTGCGACTGCCCGTGATCGGCTCGCCCCTGTTCATCGTATCGGGGCCTGAACTCGTCATCGCGCAGTGCAAGGCGGGCGTTGTCGGCAGCTTCCCGGCACTCAACGCGCGGCCGCAAACCTTGCTCGACGAATGGCTGCACCAGATCACCGAAGAACTCGCCGCGTGGGACCGCGCCAACCCCGAGCGCCTGTCGGCGCCCTATGCGGTCAACCAGATCGTCCATAAATCGAACGACCGGCTCGAACAGGACATCGCGACTTGCGCCAAATGGAAGGTACCGATCACGATCACCTCGCTCGGCGCGCGCGAGGAGCTTAATCAGGCGGTGCACAGCTGGGGCGGCATCACCCTGCACGACGTAATCGACGACCGTTTCGCCCGCAAGGCGGTCGAAAAGGGCGCCGACGGCCTGATCCCCGTCGCTGCCGGTGCAGGTGGCCACGCCGGCCGTCAGTCGCCTTTCGCGCTCCTTCAGGAAATCCGTGAGTGGTTCGACGGTCCCGTCGCGCTGTCGGGCGCGATCGGCCACGGCCGCTCGATCCTCGCTGCGCAGGCGTGCGGCGCCGACCTCGCCTATATCGGCAGCGCCTTCATCGCTACCGCCGAAGCCAATGCCGACGAAGGCTATAAGAACGGCATCGTTGAAGGGCGCGCCGCCGATATCGTCTATTCGAACCTCTTCACCGGCGTCCACGGCAATTACCTCCGCCAATCGATCGTCGCGGCGGGTATGGACCCCGATAACCTGCCCGAGGGCGACCTCAAAACTATGAACTTCGGTTCGGGCGGCAACACCAAGGTCAAGGCGTGGAAGGATATCTGGGGATCGGGTCAAGGCATAGCCCCGGTTACCGCGGTGCGCCCGGTCGCCGAATTTGTCGCCGAACTCGAAGCGCAATATCTCGCCGCGCGTCGCGAACTTGAAGCGAAAGTCCGGCTCTAGCACCCCCGAATAATCTTTCAATCGCACCGTCCAGATAGGAGCGATCGACGAACAGCCGCATCGGATCGCGGCGATTGAGCCAGAATCCGGCGCCGTGCCGGTCGGTGAGCGCCTGCCGCGCCGTGTCCTGCAACAAGCGCAGTCGCTAGAGCCCTGATGCGGTCCGCGATGCAGGGCATGGCCCGATACGAGAGCCGCCCCGTCGCAGGCGTGGAAGGTCAGGCCATTGCGTTCGAATTGCTCGAGCGCGAAGCCTTCAACCTGCAACGCCTCGAACATCACCGTTTTCTGCGCGCGTTGAAGCAAAGCGATGGGGATGAGGTGATGCCGTTGGAACTCGGGTTGCGGCGGCAGTGCGCCCTGCCAGCTGCGGCCCGGAATCTTCGATCATGGCCAATCTCGACGGCCACGATCTATCGTTGACCGCTTGCGCCTGGCGACGGCGACCGGTCGATCCATTCGCCCGCTTCCATTTCCGCATCGTGCGGTCGTGGCGAGCAGGGCCGTTTAGCGTCATGTCAAGCGCGAGCCGCGACAGCTGCCGTACCATCTCCGCCACGATCCAGCCCACGGGAATTCGCGCGTCCAACCCTTGCCCGGAAAACAACGCCAAACCCCGCGCACCCATCCTCGCGCCAGCGTCGCTCTCGCGGCGCCGGAAAGCACTTGGGAAAGTACCGGCGGCATCCCAATCGCCAGCATCTCGGCGATTGAAGCGCGAAATTGCGGAGCGTCGGACCACGGCCGCGCCGGCGACCAAAAAATATGATTGGCGTCGATCAGGGTCAATCAGCAGCACCATCATCTTGAAAAATTCGCGCATCCGCATTGGCTCCTCCATCTTTGCGGCGGGGCGCCGCCGGGTTTGGGGACGAATATCCAGCATTGCCCGGCCTGACGCCAGTCGCTGGTCAGGCTCGCCGCGAGCAGGCTGGTCGAGCGACGGGCAGATCGGCCATTTCGAGCGCAGCATTGGCGGCGGGACCGGCCAAAACCGATGCCGCACCGAAGCGCATACGAAACCGCGGCGTTGCAATCCGCGCTTCGATGCCGGTATTTTCGATATCAAGCCTCTGGACGCACCCCCATATGCCGCAGCGCCATTTCCAGGGCGTCAGCGCAATCACCATGCGTCGCGGCACCCACAATCAGCGCCTAGGGTGCCGGCGGCACCGGCAGGTTCAGAGCATTCAATTTACCCGCGTCGATGTCGCTGGCCAACCTCCATCGGTTCGCGCTTTGCATCGCAAGGCCGGCGCCAATCTTCAAACGTATAATCGAAGATGTCGGCGAGTTAATCTGGAAGCAGCCCTCAGATCGCGACCTGACTGCCCAGTTCGACAACGCGGCTCGTTGGCAGACGAAAATATTCCATCGCGCTTTCAGAATTGCGCAGCATCCACGCAAACAGCTTTTCACGCCAGATCGGCATCCCGGGCTTGCTGGCCGCGATCAATGTCTGGCGCGACAGGAAAAAGCTGGTTTCCAGCATCTTGAACTCGCCGCCGCAACTTGTGACGCGCTTCAGCGCATCGGGCACATCGACCGGCTGCATGAAGCCATAGTTCAGGATCAAGCGGTGGAATCCCTGCCCCAGATCCTCAAGCGCACAGTGATTTTCCTCGCGCACGAACGGCACATCGGCGACCTTGATCGTCAGCAGGATGATCCGCTGGTGCAGTACCTTGTTGTGTTTGAGATTGTGGAGCAGCGCATGCGGTACCCCGTCGCTGCTCGATGTCATGAAGACCGCGGTTCCGGGAACGCGGGTAGCACTGTTCGCGGCCGATTTGACGAACACCGGGATCGGCATCGCGCCCTCGGCCATCTCCTGCTGCATCAGCTTGCGCCCGCGCGACCAGGTGGTCAGCATCGTGAAGATGATCAGCCCGATCGCCAGCGGGACCCAGCCGCCGTCGGGCACCTTGATCAGGTTTGCTCCAAAATAGGCGATGTCGACGATGAAGAACACCGCGAGCACCGGCAGCGCCTTCCACGCCGGCCACTTCCACAGCGTGAAGAGCACGACCGACAATAGGCAGGTGTCGATGAACATCGCGCCGGTCACCGCGATCCCGTAAGCGGCGGCAAGGTTGCTGGACGATCCAAAGAAGAGAACGAGGATGATCACCATCGTCATCAGGAACCAGTTGACGACCGGAATATAGATCTGACCCGCCGCAGAAGCGCTGGTGTGTTCGACACGCAAGCGCGGGATGAAGCCGAGCTGGATTGCCTGCTGGGTCAGCGAGAAGGCGCCCGAGATGACCGCCTGACTGGCGATGATCGTCGCGAGCAATGCGAGAATGACAACCGGAACCTCGAGAAATTCGGGCATCATCTGGAAAAACGGGTCGGAAATCAGCTCAGCGCGCGGTCCGGCCTCGGCAGCGAGAACCATCGCCCCCTGCCCCATATAGTTGAGCATCAGGGCGGGTAGGACAAAGGCGAGCCAGCTGATCCCGATCGGCCCGCGCCCGAAATGCCCCATGTCGGCATAAAGCGCCTCGGCTCCGGTTACCGCCAGCACCACCGCGCCCAGCGCGATAAAGGCCGTATATCCGTCGACATAGAAAAACCGCAGCGCGTTCACGGGATTGATCGTCTCGGCGATAATCCACGGATTATCGCCGATGTGCATGATCCCGAGCCCGGCCAGCGTCATGAAATAGAGCAGCATGATCGGCCCGAACAAGGCACCCACCTTCGCCGTCCCGCGCGACTGGATCGCGAATAGACCGATCAGGATCGCAAGCGCGATCGGGACGATATAGGGCGCAAAGCCTGGGTCAATATAGCGCAGCCCTTCGGTCGCCGAGAGCACCGACATCGCCGGGGTGATCATGCTGTCGCCATAGAAGAGGGCCGTCGCGAACACCCCCAGCAGGACGATCGGCCAGGTCCAGCGCCTTTCGCCCGACGAGCGGCTGATCAGTGCGAGCAGCGCCAGGCTACCGCCCTCGCCCTTGTTGTCAGCCTTCATTATCGTCATGACATATTTAAAGGTGACGACGAGCATCATTGACCAGAAGACAAGGCTGAGCACGCCATAAACGTGAAGGCGGTCAGGCTCGATCGGGTGATGGCCGGCAAATGTCTCGCGAAACGCGTAGAGCGGGCTGGTACCGATGTCGCCGAACACGACGCCGACCGCGCCGACCGCGAGCTTCAGCTTGCCGTCGCCGGTTTGGCCATGGCCATAATGGCCCGTGTTGGCGGCACTCGGCGCGGCGCTTTCAGCGCCGCTCGCGCCCTTTTGCGACTCAGCAGTCATCGCGAGCCTTTAGACGAGGCCGCGCGATTGTAATAGCGTCCATATCAAGGCGCTTCCGCCGTCGCTGGCGGCAGCTGCGGCCCCAATGCCTGTCTGAGCTGCGCCAACCGCATTTCGAGGTCGGGGCGCCACGGCGCGTCGGCGGGACTGCGCCCCAGCAACTGGCTCCACACCGCTTCAGCGCCTTTCAAATCTCCGCCCTGCGCCAGCGCCAGACCTGCAAAAAACGGCGGTGCAGGGTGCGAAGGATCGCGGCGCGCCGCCTCGTCGAACGCCAGCGCAGCGGCGGGCGACATCATCCCGCCGCCATGCGCCGTCAGCGCATTGCCGAGGCCAACCCATAGGTCGACATTGTCGGGATATCGCTCAAGCCCCTTTTCAAGCGTCTGCGCCGCTAGTTCGGTCTTGCCCGTGCGCGCGAAGCCGTCGGACATGCCGAGCCATTGCGCCGCCGGGCCAAAACGGTCAGTCATTCCCTGCCGTTGGTCCGCAATCACGTCACCAAACCCTTCGGGCTCTGCCGGCGCCGCAACCGGTTTTCCGGGCAGCGATGGGCTGCCTTGCAAGGCATAGCCTGCGAGCCCCAGCATGACGGCAGCCCCCGCCAGTGGCCGTGCCGCCGCAGGAAGTTTGCCCAGCCAGAAAATCGCAGCGATCGTCACCGCCGCCGCCAGCATGACCCACAGCCAGATCATGCGCCGTCCTCCGCATCGTCACTCGCGCCGCGGCGAAACCGGCCAAACGCCAGTAAGCCGCCAAGCAGCAAAAACAACAGCGGCCCCAGCCACAGGAAGGCGGTCGCGCCGTCGAACGGCGGATCATAGCTGACCCAATTGCCATAGCGTGCCACCAACCATGCCTTGATTTCGTCGGGCTTTTCGCCCGCGGCGATCTTGCTGCGCACCTCGTGCCGCATATCGCCGGCGAGCGGCGCGTCACTATCGGCGATCGACTGCCCTTGACAGACGAGGCAGCGCAGCTCCTCCATCAACGCTTTCGCGCGCGCTTCCTGTGCCGGGTCCTTCAGCTGCTGATAGGCATAGGGTGCGGGCGGCAGCCGGTCCTGCGCCGCCGAGGGGAGCGCCAGCGCGCCCAGCAGGCAAAGCAGGCCGAGCCGCAGACTCATTCCATCGCCTCCAGCTTGGCGACGATCACGGGCACCTGATCGGCCAGGATCACCCCCTGGATCTGCTCGCGAATGATTCCCTTGCCGTCGATCAGGAACGTCTCCGGCACTCCCGAAGATCCCAGCGCGATCTGGACGCTGCTCTGCATGTCGGCGCCGATACGGTCGAACGGATTGCCAACTTCGCGCAGGAACATCGCGACATCTTCAGGCCGGTCGCGGATCGCAATGCCGTCGATCGGCACGCCAGCGGCCTTCAATGCCTCTAGCTGCGGCGCCTCGGCGCGGCACGGAATGCACCAGCTCGCGAAAACATTGACCAGCCGCGGCCTGCCATCGGCCAGCTGGCTGCTTTTCAGACCTTCAACCCCAGCGGTCGCGGGCGGCAGGTCGAACAGCGGCATCGGCTTGTCGATCCACTGCGACTGGATCAGCTTTTCGCCCGGCACGGTCAGCCGATAGATGAAGGCACCGAACAGCAATCCCATGATCGCCAGCGGCACAAAAAGGACCCAGCGATTTTTCATGGCGCGAAACGCTCCTGCGACTTGCGATGGCGCCGCGACCGCCAGATCGTCAGCAATTGCGCGCGGCCGAGCAGCGACAACCCCGCCCCGAGCGCGATCAGTCCGCCGCCGAGCCAGATCCACCACACCAGCGGCTTCCACCACAGGCGGATCTGATAGCGGTCGGCACTGCCGTCATCGCTTGCCACTGGCTGGCCCAGCACCGCGTAGAGCTGCCCGCCCGGCCGTGTCAGCAGCGCTGCTTCGTTGGTCTCGGTCGGCGGTGTTCCCATCAGCCCGGGAAAGGTGCGCGCTTCGGGGCGCATCGTGAACGATGAACCGGCTGACGTTGTCGCGACCAGCGTACCTTCGATCGCGGTATAGTTCGGCCCGGCGATCGGCTTGACGCCCGCAAACTTCACCGCAAAATCGCCAACCTTTATGACGTCGCCGGGCGCCGCAGCGACCAGCCGTTCCTTGATGAAGGCGCTTTCGGCGCCCATGCCCGCGAGCGCGACCGCTACGCCGAAATGCGCGATCACCATGCCCCATGTCGGCAGCGGGATACGCCGCCAATTGCGACCCCACAGCGGCGCCAGGCTCGCGACCGCGACCACGCCGGCGACGGTCATCCCGAGCAGCGGCAGGATGCCGACACGACCCCCAAAGATCACCAGCAGCACGAGCACGAGCGCGCCCGCCAACACCGCCAGCGGCAGCCGCGACCAGAGCTTCTTGCCATCGTCCTTGCGCCAGCTGAGCAGCGGTCCCGCCACCATCACCAAGCAGAGCGCAAGCGCCAACGGTCCGGCAACGCGGTTGTAATAGGGCGGGCCGACCGAAATCTTTTCGCCCATCGCCTCAGCCACGATGGGATAAAGCGTTCCGAGCAGGACGAGCGCGAGGATCGTCGTCAGCAACAGATTGTTGATCACCAGCGCACCCTCGCGGCTCAGCAGCGCAAACTTCTTCCCTTCGGCCACGCTGCCGGCGCGCAGCGCGAACAGGGTCAGCGCGCCGCCAATATAGATCGCCATCAACACGAGCAAAAATGTGCCGCGCTCGGGATCGACCGCGAAACTGTGCACGCTGGTGAGCAATCCCGACCGCACGATGAAGGTGCCGACCATCGACATCGAAAAACCGATCACCGCCAGCATTACCGTCCACGCGCGCAGCGCGTTGCGCGTCGCCGTCACCGCGACCGAGTGGAGCAAGGCCGCGCCCGCCAGCCAGGGGATGAGCGAAACATTCTCGACCGGATCCCAGAACCACCAGCCGCCCCAGCCGAGCTCATAATAGGCCCAATAGCTGCCCGCGGTGATCCCGATGGTCAGGAATATCCAGCTGAACAATACCCACGGCCGCATCGCGCGCGCGAAGGCGGGGCCGATCTCACGCGTGATGAGTGCGCCGACGGCAAAGCTGAACGCCACCGACAGCCCGACATAGCCGACGTAAAGCGTCGGCGGATGGAAGGCGAGCCCGATGTCCTGGAGCAGCGGATTGAGCCCCTGCCCATCGGGCGGCGCGACCGGCAGCCGGTTGAACGGGTTCGACGAAAAGATCAGAAAGGCGAAAAAGCCAAGGCCGAGGGCGGCTTGCGCGCTCAAGGTCGCGATCAGCGTATCCTCGCGCAGCCGCTTTTCGAACAGCGCGATCAGCGCCCCGGACAGCGACAGGATCGTTAGCCACAGCAGCATCGACCCTTCATGATTGCCCCACGTCCCGGCGATCTTGAAGATCATCGGTTTCAGGCTGTTGCTGTTGCGCGCGACCAGCTCTACCGACATGTCGGAGCGCACGAACAGCGCGATCAACAGGCCGAAAGCCACCGCCGTGAGCACGCCCTGCGCAATACTTGCGGGGCGGACGAGCGCGGCGAGAGCCTTCTGACCGCCGCGCAGGAACAGCGTCCCCGCAACGAGCGACAGGCACGCGAGCGCGGCGGCGATCCAGAGCAGCGCGAGGCCGAGTTCGGCGATCATGCGGAAATCTCAAGCGAAGCGCGCGCCATATCGATGATCTTCGGCGCTCCAACCTTTTTCGTCACCCCGGCGAAGGGCGGGGTCCCACGCTCTGCGTCAATACGCACCGGCGAGATCCCGGCCTTCGCCGGGATGAAGATCGAAGAGCGATGCCTCACGCCTTCGGCGCCTTCATATTCTTCGGCATCTCACCCATCTGCGGCGGCATATAACGCTCGTCATGCTTCGCCAGAATGCGGTCGGCGACGAACGTCCCATCGGCGCGCATCCGGCCGTCGGCGACCATTCCCGATTCCTCGCCGAACAGATCGGGGACAATGCCCTTATATTCGACCGGCACCGACGCCTTGCCGTCGGTCGCCACGAAGCGGATTGTCAGTCCGTCGCTCTGGCGCTTGATGCTGCCCGCCGCGACCATGCCGCCCAGCCGCATCGCCTCGCCGACCGTGGCTTTGCCGCCCTGAATCTCGACTGGCGTGCGGAAATAGGCTGCCTCGTCGCGCAGGGCGCTGGCCGCCAGCACCCCCGCGCCCGCAACACCGACCAAGGCGACCAGCGCCAGCACCAGTCGTTGATGTTTCGCCTTCATTTGCGGTCCTTTCGCAGCGCATCGCTGCGCCGCTCGGCCTGCACCATCGCGCGCCAGCTTGACCACAGCGCGCCACCCGTCAGCAACACTGTCAGCCCATAAGCCGCCGCCACATAGACCCATTGGCCGCTGCCGGTGATCACCCCCGTCACGCGATTGCCCCCTCGTCGTCGGCCAGCCGCCTCAGCCGCGCCGCGACGCGATTGTCGGCGATGATCCGGCGCATCCGCATCAGCACGATGGCACCGAATAGCAGCGAAAAACCCAGTAAGGTCAAGCCCAATGGCCATAGCAGCGCATTGTCGATGCTCGATCCGCGAAGCGTAATGCTCGGCCCTTGGTGCAGGCTGTTCCACCATACGACGCTGCGGTTGATGATCGGCAGGTTGACCGCACCGACCAGCGCATAGATCGCGGCGCCGCGCGATAGCGACCCGCCCTGGCGCTGCCCCTCATCGCCATGGGTCAACGCGATAAAACCCGCATACAAGAACAGGAGCACCAGCATGGACGTCATTCGCCCGTCCCATTCCCACCAGGTGCCCCAGGTCGGCTTGCCCCAGATCGATCCGGTGGCGAGGCACAGCGCCGTAAATAGCATCCCGGGCACCGCAATCGCGCGGGCAGCAATGCCCGACAGCGGATGGCGCCAGACGAGCTGAACCAGCCCGGCGACCGCCAACGACGTCCACCCGCCCATGCCGAGCCACGCCGCGGGCACATGAATATACAGGATCCGCGCCGTCTCGCCCTGCTTGTAGTCACCCGGCACTTGCGTCAGTCCGGCCCAGGCACCGGCGATCACCAGCAGCAGCCCGAAGCTGAGCAGCCACGGCGTGAGCGGTCTGGCAATCGCCAGAAAACGGGTGGGATTCGCATAAGCGTGCATCGGTTCGCGTCCTTAGGGGAGCCCGGCACAGGGGTCCAGCAATTTGCCGGATGCGACCCGGTCTGGCCCCTCATGCGGTGCGATGCGGGGAGATCACGCTTCCCCGCGGTAGAGTGACAATCACCCCTCCGGCCGCGTCCAGATCCAGCTGCCGCCAACCGCTGCGGCGATGATCGGCGCCATCATCCACGGCCAGGGGGCAAACAGTATCGCCAGCACGATGCTGAACGCAAAGGCGATACTCGCTGCAATCTTGCCCTTGCGGCTGATCGCGCCGTTTTCGCGCCATGCAATGATATGATGACCGAATGCCGGATGGTTCAGCAGCCACCCCTCGAGCTTCGGCGACGAACGCGCAAAACAGAAAGCGGCCAGAATCACGAGCGGCACCGTCGGGAGCAACGGGACGAATGCCCCGATCGCGCCGACCGCGAGCGACAGCCAGCCGCCGACGAAAAACAAATGTCGCTTCATTGGGGCGGGCTTAGCGGAAACCTGCAACAACTAAACCCCTCCCCTGAAGTGGAGGAGCTTAAGAAACTACCCGCGCCCGATCAGCTTCTGCGCCATCCGGTCCGCCACCGCCGATGCCGGGGTGCCGCTAGCCTTGCTCTCGGCCCAGATCTCGGCCAGCCGCCCGGGGATCAGGTGGATGCGGCTTTCGACTTCCTCACGGCTCCCCTGCCCCAGATATTCCAGCGCGACGTTGATGATCCCGCCCGCGTTGATCACATAGTCAGGAGCGTAGACGATGCCGCGGTCATGGATGCGCTGGCCATCGGCGGCGGTCGACAGCTGGTTGTTCGCGCCGCCCGCAACGATCGGCACGCGCAGTTTCGCGATGCTGCGCTCGGTCAGGATCGCACCGAGGGCGTTCGGACTCAGCACATCCGCCTCGATTTCCATGATCGCTGCCGAATCGGCGAGCTCGGCGCCGAGTTCTTCGGCCAGGTTCTTCGCGCGCGCCAGATTGACGTCGGCGAGGGTCAACTTCGCGCCCTCCGCCGCCAGCCGCCGCGCAACGCCGCCACCGACGCTACCGACGCCCTGCACAGCGACATGCACTCCCTTGGTGCTGTCGGTCGCCAGGCCGTGCTTGATCGCCGCCTTGATGCCCAGATAGACCCCGAGCGCAGTCAATGGGCCGGGATCGCCGCCCGCTTCGCCGCTCGCTACCGGCAGGCCGCTGACATGCCTGGTATGCTTCGAGATCGCGACCATGTCGGCATCGGACATGCCGACGTCTTCGGCGGTGACATAAGCGCCGCCCAGTGATTCGACCGCGCGGCCGAACGCCGCGAGCAGTTCGGGAGTCTTCGCGGCGCCCTCGTCGGCCAGGATCACGCCCTTGCCGCCGCCCATCGGCAGGCCCGCCATCGCATTTTTGTAGCTCATGCCGCGCGACAGGCGCAGCGCGTCGGTGATCGCCGCCGCCCGCTGCGGATAATGCCAATAGCGCACCCCGCCCGCGCCGGGGCCGAGGTGGGTAGAGTGCACAGCGATGACCGCCGTCAGTCCGCTGGCGCGATCACGGAACATATGAACATGCTCATGATCGTCGAAATCGGCGAAATCCCAGACTGCGGACATGGACTCATCCTTGCGATAAAAAATTACGTCTGAGCGTAATAATGCAACAGCAGCGATGAGTCACCACAAAAGCCGCATGGGCGCGATGTGAGCGAAAATGGGGCGACCAACGGGGCTCGAACCCGCGACCTCCGGTACCACAAACCGGCGCTCTAACCAACTGAGCTATGATCGCCACACATACGAAGAGGGCGCGCAATACGGCCTCGACAGCGCGCGGCGATAGGCGCGCATCGCCCCGTTCGTCAAGCATTGTTCGCACGCGCTTCCCTGCTAAAAAGCGCGCTATGGCTGCAAACGATAATGTCGATATGGCGCCCTCGGGCGCCGACCGCACCACGGCGCGGCTCGCCGCGGTCCCCGGCATCCGCCGCGCACCGACGCCAAAGCTCGAACAGTTCACGCTCGCGCGCTTTCTCGACGCCGAAACCTGCACAGCGTTGATCGCGCAGATCGACCGCGACATCCGCCCCTCGACCATCGCCGATCCTAATGGCGACGAGGCTTTCCGTACCAGCACGACCTGCGACCTTGATCACCGCGACCCGCTGGTCATCGCGGTGAATAACCGCCTCCACGACCTCACCGGCATCCCCCGCGAATATGGCGAGCCGATGCAGGGCCAGCGCTACGACGTGGGGCAAGAGTTCAAGGCGCACACCGATTATTTCGACCCGTACGGTGCCGATTGGGAAACCTATTGCGCGATTCCGGGGCAGCGCAGCTGGACGCTGATGATCTATCTCAATCAGCCCGGTGCGGGCGGCGCGACACGCTTTCTGGCGACCGGCAAGCTGCACCAGCCCGAGCCAGGAAAGCTACTCGCCTGGAACAATGTCCGCGCCGACGGCACGGTAAACCCCGACACGCTTCATCATGGGATGAAGGTGCGCAAGGGGCGGAAGTACATCATCACCAAATGGTTCCGCGAACGACCGTGGCCGTGGGCGGAGGGGGAGTTGGGGTAGATCAGCAGAGGCCTATCCCGATCGTCATTGCGAGGAGCGAAGCGACGGGGCAATCCAGAGCGTGCGTAAACCGCTCTGGATTGCTTCGCTTCGCTCGCAATGACGAACCGCAGTTTTACCGAACCAAGCGATACTGAAAACTCAGCGTGAGCGTATTCGACACGCGTCCCGGCTCGACCGGCGTCGCCTTGCCCGCGGCATCCATCGCCTGCATCCGCACCATCGGCATCGGCGGGTTCGGGCCAAAGCTGGCGCCTTCACTGATCGACACCAGCTCGGCGCCGCGGAATCCGGCAAGTCGCGCATAGTCCGCCGCCTTCGCTTCTGCCGCCTTGATCGCATTGCCGCGCGCGCCGACCAGTTGCGCGTCGGGATCCTTCATGCCGAACGACGGCCCGTCGATATTGGTACCGCCGGCAGCGACCAGGGCGTCGAGCAGCGGGCCGACGTCGTCGATCTTGCTGGTCGTCGCGCGCACCATGTTGCTGACCTGATAGCCCAGGAAGCGCGGCGGCTGGCCGTTGCCCTGGTTGTTATAATCATATTGCGGCGACAGGCTGATCCCGCTCGTCTGGATATCCTCGGTCTTGATCCCGCGCTTTTTCGCCGCGGCAATCAGCTTGTCCATTGCCACCGCGTTCAACCGCATCGCCTCGACTGCGGTCGGCGCGCTCGTCGTCACCCCGGCGCCGACGGTCGCCTGATCGGGACGCGAGCGCACTTCCTCGCTGACCGAAAAGGCCAAGATCGGTCCCTGCGTCGTTGCTGCGGTCACCGTCGAACCTCCCTGCTGCGCAAGCGCGGGCGTTGCCGCCATCAGCGCAAGTCCAGTTGCCATAACGGCGAACATTTGCTTCGTCATTTCATTCTCCTGTCGGTCGGATCTCGACCATTTCCGATTTCCAGCCCGTAACGCAGACGGACTGAACCCGTTCCGGCCTTTGCGCGCACGGCGCTTGCATGATGCTGAACGTAACGGTAGCGCGCCGTTCATCATGGCAGCTCCCATTCTTTCATACGAAGGCCTCGGTCTTGTGCAGGGCAGCGGCTGGCTGTTCCAGGATCTCGACATCTATGTCGGCGAGCGTGACCGGCTGGCGCTGATCGGGCGCAACGGCGCGGGCAAGACCACCTTGCTCAAACTGCTCGCGGGTCAGATCGACGCCGACAAGGGCAAGCGGGTGATCGTCCCCGGCACGCACGTCGTGATGCTCGAACAGGAACCCGATTTTTCGCGTTTCGAGACGTTGATGGACTTCGCACTCGCGGCGCCTGACGCACCCGAAGAATTTGAAGTCGCCGCGATCGCCGACCAGCTCGGCATCGACATGAGCCGCACCGCCGACAGCGCCTCGGGCGGCGAACGTCGCCGCGCCGCACTCGCCCGCGCGCTCGCGCAAGACCCCGATGTGCTGCTGCTGGACGAGCCGACCAACCATCTCGACCTCGCCGCGATCGACTGGCTCGAAAGCTGGCTCGCGCGCTACACCGGCGCTTTCGTCGCGATCAGCCACGACCGCACTTTCCTGACCCGCCTGACGCGTCAAACTTTGTGGCTCGACCGCGGCAGCATCCGCCGCAAGGAAATCGGCTTCGGCGGTTTCGAGGAATGGAGCGACGCGATCGCCGCCGAGGAAGCGCGCGCCGCACAGCGCCTCGATTCGAAACTGCGGCTGGAGGCGCACTGGCTCGAACGCGGGGTTACCGCGCGCCGCAAGCGCAATCAGGGGCGGCTCGAAAAGTTGAAGGAGATGCGCGCCACCCGCGCCGCGATGATCGGCGGCCCCGGGGTCGCCAAGCTCGGCCTTGCCAACGACGACGTTCGCTCGAAATCGGTGATCGTCGCCGAAGGCGTGTCGAAAAGCTTCGGCGACCGCACGATCATCAAGAATTTCGATTTCCGCGTCCAGCGCGGCGACCGTATCGGCATCGTCGGCGCCAATGGCGCCGGCAAGTCGACGTTGCTCAAGCTGCTGACCGGCGAGATCCAGCCCGACAGCGGTCAGATCTCGCTTGCCCCGACCCTCGACGGCATCATCATCGACCAGCAGCGCAGCCTGATGTCGCCCGACAAGACCGTCCGCGACATCCTCGCCGACGGCGGCGACTGGGTCGAGCTGCGCGGGGTCAAAAAACATATCCAGGGCTATCTCAAGGAGTTCCTGTTCGATCCCGGCGTCATGGAGGCCAGCGTCAGCGCGCTGTCAGGGGGCGAACGCTCGCGGCTGCTCTTGGCGCGCGAATTCGCCCGCGAATCGAACCTGCTCGTGCTCGACGAGCCGACCAACGATCTCGACCTCGAAACGCTCGACTTGCTGCAGGAAGTCATCGCCGATTACGCCGGCACCGTGCTGCTCGTCAGCCACGACCGCGACTTCCTCGACCGCACCGTCACCGTGACGCTCGGCCTCGACGGATCGGGCAAGGTCGACATCGTCGCGGGCGGCTATGCCGACTGGGAGGCGAAGCGGGTCAAGCCGAACAGCGTCAAGACCAAAGCAACTGCCGCCGCACCCCCGCCTCCGCCAACCTCGCGCAAGAAGCTCAGCTACAAGGATCAGCGCGACTATGACCTGCTACCGGCTCGGATCGAGGCGATCGAGGCGGAGATGGCAGCGGCGGAAACGGAATTGTCGGACGGCAATCTCTTCGCGCGCGATCATTCAAAATTCAGCGCGCTGACGGGCAAGCTGGAAAAACTGCGCGAAGAAAAGGCGGCGGCGGAAGATCGCTGGCTGGAACTGGCCGAAGAGATTGAATCGCTCCGATAAGCTGGCTTGGCCCACTAAAGCGGATGGCAGGCTGTTTGGGGTGGAGCGGACCTCATGCTCGCCGGCGAATGCCGGGGCCCAGTGCGTTGGAGAGCAAGCGTCGCGTCGTGACATTCTGGGCCCCGGCTGGCGCCGGGGAACATCCATTGCCGGTCAATTCTGGCCGTACACTCCGGCTATCCCGTCCCATAAAACCGCGCCAGCCGATCCAGCGCCAGCCCAAGCACCAGCTTCCCCACCCCCCCGGCCCCTTCTCCGTCCCACCAATTCCCTCACCCGCACAAATCACCCGCCAGCAAATGTCCGCGCGTCCCGGACCACCGCATCCAGCGCCGCGTGAAAGCGCCGATGCGCAGCAA
Organism: Sphingopyxis sp.; assembly: GCF_016704835.1. GTDB lineage: Bacteria > Pseudomonadota > Alphaproteobacteria > Sphingomonadales > Sphingomonadaceae > Sphingopyxis. The sequence continues at coordinate 421,952 of NZ_JADIZJ010000021.1, forward strand.
TCCGCGCCAGTGACGCTTCGGATGCTCGCGCTCCGCCCCGGCTTTTTCTCGGCGGCGCAGCATCCCATCGCATCGTATCCCGCGCCGACAGTCCGGCACGCTCATAATCGCCGCGCAGCCTTTCACCTGCGCCGAACTGCGCGGCGGTCAGCAGCCCCCGTGACGCCAGCCAGACGATCGGGCTTTCGCCGACATTGACCGTCGCATGCCGCATCACCTGCGGCCCGGTCGTGCCGGGGTCGATCCGGTCGCCGGGGTGAAGTCGGGTTTCGCGGCGAGGCTTGGTCATGCGCCACTCCTTTGCTGCACGCCGGTCTTGACACTGGAATATTTTATAGGAAGGAAGAAACCGATTTGGTTATTTGAGGGTTTTGCGATGATCAACAGCATCCGCTCGGTGCGCCGCGCCAAGGGACTGACGCTCGAGGAGGTTGGCGCGCGCTGCGATCCGCCGACCACCGCGCAAACGATCGGCCGCCTCGAAACCGGCACGCGCAATCTGTCGCTCGGCTGGATGAACCGCATCGCCGCGGCGCTCGGGGTCGATGCCGCCGAGCTGGTGCAGTTACCGCAGGATACCCAGCTCACCATCACCGCGCACCTCGGCGCCGATGGTGCGCAGGCGCCGTCGCGGGTCGAACAAGCGCTCACCGCGCGCCCGGCGGAAGACATGATTGCCGTCCGCGTCACCTCGTCGATCGGCGATTACCGCGCCGGGGACGAAATCTGGTGCCGCCACATCGAAGGCGACTGGACCAGCGCACTCAACCGCGACCTGCTCGTCCCTCGCCCCGCGGGGCGCTTCTTCTTTGCGCGCCTGCTCAACGTCGATAGCGAGAAACTGCACCTCCTGCCGCTCGGTGCTGGCGCCCGGCAACAGGTGGTCAGCAACCCGCCCTGGGCCGCGGTCGCAGTGCGGCTGATCCGCACGCTGTAGCAATATCCGTTCGCCCTGAGCTTGTCGAAGGGCCGTCCTTTCTTTCACCGACGCCAAGGAAAAACGGTGCTTCGACAAGCTCAGTACAAGCGGATGAGAAGGCGGGCATGACTCCCATCCGCATCCTGTCGATCGCCACGCTCTTCCCCGACGCAGCGCGCCCCAACTTCGGGCTGTTCGTCGAAAAGAGCCTGCGTGCGCTCGCCGCGCAGCCGGGGATCGAACTCACCGTCGTCGCGCCGGTCGGCGTCCCGCCCTTCCCGCTGTCGCTCCATCACCGTTACCGCGCCCTTCGCGCCCTGCCGCCGACCGAATGCTGGCGCGGCCTCACCGTCCACCGCCCGCGCTTCGCGCTGATCCCGCGCATCGGCGCCCCCCTCAACCCTGCCATGGTCGCGCGCGCCGTGCTATCCGCCGTGCCCGGCCAGACCTTCGACGTCGTCGACGCGCAATTCTTCTATCCCGACGCCCCCGCCGCAATGCGCGTTGCGGCGGCGCTCGGCCTCCCCTTCTCGGCCAAAGCGCGCGGCGCCGACATCAGCCATTTCGGCCATGATCCCGCGACCGCACCGCAACTGATCGAGGCGGCAGGCAAGGCGGCCGGCCTGCTCGCCGTATCGGACGCGATGCGCCGCGACATGGCCGCGATCGGGATCGATCCTGCAAAGGTCACCACCCACTACACTGGGATCGACACCGCCCGTTTTCACCCCGGCGACCGCGCCGCCGCCCGCGCTGCGCTCGGCATCGACGACGCGCCGATGATCCTCACCGTCGGGGCGCTCATCCCGCGCAAGGGCCAGTCGCTCGTAATCGAAGCGCTACCCGCGCTGCCCTGCGTCCATTATTGGCTCGCCGGTGCAGGCGAAGCCGAGGGCCGCTACCGCGCGCTGGCGCAGCGGCTCGGCGTCGAAGCGCGTGTCCATGTCATGGGTCCAGTCGCCAACGCCGACCTGCCGCAGCTTTATCGCGCCGCCGACGCGGTGGTGATGCCGTCGGTCAGCGAGGGCCTCGCCAATGCCTGGGTCGAGGCGCTCGCCTGCGGCACCCCGATCGTCATCAGCGATGCGGGCGGCGCCGCCGAACTGGTGACGTCGCCCGTCGCGGGTCGCATTGTCGAGCGCACGCCCGAAGCCATTGCCGCTGCGGTGCAAGCGATTCTCGCAAACCCGCCCGCAGCGTCAGGCGTCGCCGCCAGCCTCGGCGGCCGCTTCGACTGGGACCGCAACGGCCGCGAACTGGCCGCGCATCTGCGCCGCTGCGCCGGTCGTTAAACGACCGCGCCGTCGTCCTTGCGCTCGACCCGCTCGCCGCCGTCCATGCCCGCGCTTGTGCGCGGCACGAAACTGTCGGGGCCGACCTTCAGCCACACCAGCACCGGGGTCGACATCAGCACCGACGAATAGCCGCCGATAAACACGCCGAACAACATCGCGGCGGTAAAGCCGAAAATCACGTCGGGGCCGAAAATCAACAGCACGCCGAGCGCGAGCACCATGGCCAAAGTGGTCATGACTGTGCGCGACAGCGTTTCGTTGATACTGAGATTGAGCAGCGGGACGATCTCCATCTTGCGATATTTCTTAAGATTTTCGCGAATTCGGTCGTAAACGACGATCGTATCGTTGAGCGAATAGCCGACGATCGTCAGCAACGCCGCGACGCTGTTCAGGTCGAACTGCATCTGCGTGACCGCGAACAGCCCGAACGTCAGCGACACCTCATGGAACAGGCGACCCAGCGCCCCGACCCCGAACTGCCATTCAAAGCGGATCCAGATATAGATCGAAATGCCGATGATCGCGAGGCCCAGGCTGATCGCGCCGGTGCGGATCAATTCACCCGACACCTTGCCCGACACGGTTTCGACTGCCCCCGCCTTGGCGGTGGGAAAGGCCTTAGCGACGCCCGCAACAAGCTGCGCGCCCGCCCGGTCGGCGGCCGTCTTGTCGCCTTCGGGCAGCGCGGTTCGGATCGATATCGCCTTGCCCGATCCGAATTGCTGAATCGTCGGCTCGCCTAGCCCGATCTGGCTGACCTTCTCGCGGATTTCGTCGATCGGCGGCATTTCCTGCGTGAATTCGACCCGTACCGACTGGCCGCCGACAAAGTCGACGCCGAGATTGAGGCCTTTGACCGCGACGAGCGCGATCGACACGACCACCAGGAAGAAGCTCATGAAAGACGCGATCTTCCGCCACTGCAGAAAGTCGATGTTGGTGTCGTCGGGGACGAGTTTGAGCAAGCGCATCTCTTCGCTCCCTTAAATGTTGATCGACGTCGGACGCGTCGTCCGCAGCCAATGGGCGACGAACATGCGCGTCACGGTGACGGCGGTGAAAACGCTGGTGACGATGCCGATGGTCAGCACCACCGCAAAGCCCTTGATCGGGCCGGAACCGAACCAGAACATCAGCGCCGCGGCGATGACATTGGTGACGTTGGCGTCGAAAATCGCACGGCTCGCTTCGGAATAGCCCAGCTCAACGGCCTGGAAAACCTTTCGACCGCGCTTCAGCTCTTCGCGTATTCGCTCGTTGATCAGCACGTTGGCATCGACCGCCGCACCGATCGTGAGCACGAAACCGGCGATGCCCGGCAGCGTCAGCGTCGCGTTGAACGCCGCCATGATGGCGACGATCAGGAACACGTTAAAGAACAGCGCGATATTGGCATAAACGCCAAAGCGGCCATAGACGAGCACCATCAGCGTCAACACCGACACGGTGGCGATGATCCCCGCGATCACACCCTTGCGGATTGAATCGGCGCCAAGTTCGGGGGTCACGGTGCGTTCCTCGACCACCGCCATCTTCACCGGCAACGCGCCCGAGCGCAGCGAGATCGCCAGCGCATTGGCGCTGGCGACCGAAAAGCTGCCGGAAATCTGGGCACTGCCGCCGAGGATCGGTTCGTTGATCGACGGCGCCGACAGCACTTTGCCGTCGAGCACCATCGCAAACCGCTTGCCGACATTCTGCGCCGTTACCTTGGCAAAAGTGCTCGACCCACCCGAATCGAAACTGATCGACACCACCGGTTCGTTCGACTGCGGGTCAAAGCTTTGCTTGGCGTTGATCAGTTGTTCGCCGCTGATCATCACCTGGCGGCGCAGCACCTCGAACGTCGCGCCGCTGCCCTCGCCTTCCGCGTAAGGCACGATCTCGCTGCCGACCGGGACACGGCCCGCGGCGGCTTCGGCGGGGTCGGCATTGGGGTCGACCATGCGGAATTCCAGCCGTGCGGTCTTGCCGATCAATTCTTTCAGCGCCGCCGGATCCTGCAAGCCCGGGACCTGGACGACGACGCGGTCGTTACCCTCGCGGATGATCGTCGGTTCGCGGGTGCCAAGGTCATTGACGCGCTTGTCGATGATGTCGCGCGCCGAATCCATCGCATCAGCAACCGCTTGCGTCTGTCCGGCAGTGGTCGGGGTCATCACGATGCGGCTGGTATCGATGATGTCGATATTCCAGTCGCGCTGGCCGGTCATCGCCGCGCCCTGCGTCTGGCTGAACAGCCGGTCGCGTGCGTCGTCGAGCTGCTTCTGGTCGCGGATCAGAAAGCTGATCTTGCCGCCCGCCGTCGACAGTTCGCCGATCGCAATATCGTCGTCGGGACCGCGTTCGCCGCGCATCGCCGTGCGGACGGTTTTTTCCATATTGGTCAGCTGCGTCTTGCGCAGATCGTCGATGTCGGCCTCGAGCAGCAAGTGACTGCCCCCGGCAAGGTCGAGACCCAGATTGACCTTCGCCTGCAGGAACGTCGGCAGACTGTTCAGCGTCTTTTCAGGCAGGAAGCTGGGGATGGAAAAGATGACGCCCAGCAACAGGATGATGCTGATGCTGATGGTTTTCCAGCGCGGGAAATCGAGCATGGTCTAAAGGTCCGATAGCAGGCGCGGGGCGGCAGCGACGCCGACCCCGACGCGTCAGTCGTTGGCGGGCTTGCCGCCGGGCTGCATCACGTCCGCCAGGGTCGCCTTGACGACCTTGATCTTGACGCCCTGCGCGATTTCGACATCAACGAAATCATCATCGACGCGCGTGACCTTGCCGACGATGCCGCCGCCGGTAACCACCTGATCGCGCGGCTTTACCGCGGCGATCTTGTTGCGCTGCTCCTTGGCGCGCATCTGCTGCGGACGGATCAGAAAGAACCAGAACACGACAAAGATCAGCAGGTACGGCACCAGCATCAGGAAGCCGGCAGCCCCGCCGCCCGATCCGGCCGCCTGGGTCAGAAGCAATTGCGTCGACATGGATGAAAAACTTTCCGTTTGAAAACGCAGCCCGTTCCTTGACGCAACCGGCGCGCATGAATGGCGCGGCGCCTATCATGCAGGCGCGCCGCGCGCAACCGGTGGCTACGCCGCGCCCCTCCCCGAGCGACCGGGCTCGAAATGGGGAGGATGGCCTGAAGGTCAAGGGCGCCGCGACGGTTCCACCCTCCCGCCGCCGCACGTCGCTCAGGAGAGCCTTGCATCCCCCGCCAAGCCGCGCTAGGGGCCTCGCCTGCCCAACAGGGCCGGTCGGGACGTAGCGCAGCCTGGTAGCGCATCACACTGGGGGTGTGGGGGTCGGAGGTTCGAATCCTCTCGTCCCGACCAATTTTCAAACATATACGACGGATTAATCGGGCAGCGAAAGCTGTCCGTCGCCGTATATGTCCGTCCTTCCGGACACTGAGCTGCGGCAAAGCACCAATGTAACCGGTTGCATTGCAATCCGCCTGTCGCTAGACCTTTCGCATAACGATAATGGAATAGCGGGAAGGGACGAGCTCCATGGAACACGCCGATCAGGCACCCGCCAGCGCGGGCGGACGATCGACCGCGGTGGCGGCGTTTGCGGCCGTCACGGTCCTCTTCTTTGCCTGGGGTTTCATCACTTCGCTGATCGACCCGCTCGTCGCGGCGGTGAAGGGGATATTCACGCTGAGCGATACGATGGCGCAGCTCCCAGCCTTCGCCTTCTTCGCGGCTTATGGACTGATGTCCTTTCCCGCAGCGAAACTGATCGCGCGCTTCAATTCGGTGCCATCCATCCTTGCTGCGTTGGCAACGATGGTCGCCGGCTGCCTCGTTATGTTGCTGGCGGCCAATCTGGCGATCTATCTTCTTGTGCTGGTCGGCCTGTTCATCCTCGCTAGCGGGATCACCATTCTCCAGGTGGCGGCGAACCCACTCGCGGCTGGGCTCGGCAATCCGAAATGGAGCCACTTCCGACTGACCTTCAGCCAGACGTTCAACAGCTTCGGGACCTTCCTCGGCCCACTGATCGGTGCGCATCTTTTCCTCGAAGGCGTCGAGGTCAAGGACGGTGCCGCGCTGGACGAAACGGTCCGCGCGCAGGCACTTGCCGGCATCGATTCGGCCTACTTCTGGCTCTGCGGCCTGATCGCGGCACTGTTCCTCTTTTTCTGGTTCAGCCGCCGCGTCGTCGATGCGGCCATACCGTCGGCACCAGTGGGGCCACCTGCGCGCATGGACGAACTGTTCCGCGAGGCACTTGCGTCGCGCTGGGCGCGGATCGGCGCGCTGGCGATCTTCCTTTATGTCGGCGCCGAAGTCGCGATCGGCACGCAGATGGCGCTGTTCCTTAACAGCGATGCGATCTGGGGCCAGTCCGACGCCGCATTCGGCGTCCCCCTGCTCGGCTTTGCGATGGGCAGCGACGGCGTGTTCGGCGTTTCACTGCAGGAAGCGGGCAAGGCGGTAGCTTTTTATTGGGGTGGCGCGATGGTCGGCCGAGCGATCGGATCGGTCCTGCTCGCGCTCGCGCCGGCAGCGCGATTGCTCGCCCTGTTCACGGCCATCGCCTGCCTGATGTGCCTCTACGTGGTGTTCGTCGGCGGCGTGAATTCTGGCTTCGTCGCCCTGTCGATCGGCCTCGTCAACTCGATCATGTTCCCGGTCATCTTCACGCTGACCCTTGAGCGATCGGAGGCGCGGGCCGAGGCAACATCGGGGCTGCTTTGCACGGCGATTGTCGGCGGCGCGATCGTCCCCGTTATCGTCGGCGCGCTGTCTGGCGCGATGGGTTATGCCGCCGCGCTGATCCTGCCCGCGCTATGCTACGCCCTTCTTTGCATCTTTGCCGTCGCGGCCGGGCGAGCGCCGGTGAAGGAGGCGGCGGCCGTCGTGTCCATCCACTGATGCACATCTGCAACCTCGCCCGCTTCGGTTTGACGCTTACCGCGCTCCTCTCCGCTTCGACGGCGGCAGCACGCGACGATATGACCCACGAGGTCTGCTCGCCCGACACGCGCACCTGCTTTTTGCTGACGACGGTGGGCGAGATCCCGACGTATCGCGTGACGCGCGACGGCAAGCCGGTCATCGCGCCATCCCGGCTGGGCTTCATGCTGCGCGGCGACGGCAAGTTCGAGCATGCGACGGCGCTGGGCCAGGCGAGTTTTTCCGAAGCGGACGAACGCTGGGAACAACCGTGGGGCGAGAATCGATGGGTCCGCGACCACTATCGCGAGATGAAGGTGCCGATCGTCGAGTTGATCGGCGGCAAACGCCGAATCGAACTGATCGCGCGGGTTTTCGACCATGGCGTCGGCTTTCGCTTTGCCTTTCCCGACCAGCCGCAACTGCACGATGTGCAGATCGATGAGGAACTCACCGAGTTCAACATCGCGGGCACGGCCGAGGCATGGTGGATTCCGGCGGGAGAATGGAACCGCTACGAATATCTCTATAGCCGCACCCCCGCGAACCAGGTCGGCACCGCCCATTCGCCGATCAGCTTTCGCCGCGACGATGGTCTGCACATCGCGATTCACGAAGCGGCGCTGGTCAATTATGCCAGCTTCTGGTTGCAGCGGATCGACGGTCAGCGTTTTCGCACCCGCCTCTCCCCGTCTTCCCAGCCATCAAAGGTGCGCCGCGCCGCGCCGTTCGAAACGCCATGGCGGACGATCCTGATCGCCGAAGACGCGCCAGGTCTCTATGCCGCGTCCGACATGATCCTCAGCCTTAACGAGCCCAACAAGCTGGGCGACGTAAGCTGGGTGAAGCCGCTCAAATATATCGGCATCTGGTGGGCGATGCACCTTGATCAGGCGAGCTGGCACAGCGGACCGAAGCATGGCGCGACGACCGAAAACACCCTTAAATATATCGACTTCGCCGCAAAGCACGGCTTCGACGCGGTGCTGGTCGAGGGATGGAATGACGGCTGGGACGGCAACTGGATCGGCGACCACGGCCGCAATTTCGACTTTGCCACGGCTTATCCGGATTTCGACATGGACAGGATCGCCGCCCATGCGCGCAAAATGGGAGTCGCGATCATGGGTCATCACGAAACCGCTGGCAATTCGGGGCGCTACGCCGCGCAGATGGACGCCGCCTTCGACTATTATGCGCGGCACGGCATTCCCGCGGTCAAGACGGGTTATGTCGCCGACGCGGGCGGCGTGCTGCACCGGGACAAGGATGGCAACGACATCTGGGACTGGCACGACGGCCAGTATCAGGTCCGGCACCATCAAGCGGTCGTCGAGGCCGCAGCGAAGCGCCGCATTTCGATCAACGCGCACGAGCCGGTCAAGGATACCGGATTACGGCGGACCTGGCCCAACATGGTCAGCCGCGAAGGTGCGCGCGGGATGGAATATCAGGCGTGGGGCGACCCGCCCAACCCGCCCGAGCATGAAGCGAATCTGGCTTTTACGCGGATGCTGTCGGGTCCGATGGATTATACGCCGGGGATTGTCAGCCTGGTCGGCAAGGGCGGCCGACGGATACCCTCGACGCTTGCGAAGCAGCTTGCGAACTATGTCGTGATCTACAGTCCTGTCCAGATGGCCGCCGACCTGCCCGAACATTATGAAGCTCGACCCGCGGCGTTCGATTTCATCAAGCGCGTCCCCGCCGACTGGGAGGTGACACGCGTGCTGGGCGGTGCGATCGGCGATTATGCCGTCTTCGCGCGACAGCGCCGCGGGGGCGACGACTGGTATGTCGGCGGCGTCACCGACAAGGCGGCGCGCGACTTCACAGTCGATTTCGCTTTCCTGCCCGCCGGCAAGCGCTATTCGGCGACGATCTGGCGCGACGGCGCCGGTGGCGGCATCGACGGCGACCCGTTCGCCATGGCGATCGAGACTAAGACTGTGACCGCGGCGACGACATGGCCGGTCCGCATGGCGGCGGGCGGCGGGTTCGCCATCGCGCTGACCCCGGCGCGCTGAACCTCGCGAACACAGGGAGAGCATATGGCCGGACTGTCGATCGAGAATGCACGCAAGAGCTTTGGCGAAACGCAGGTGCTGCGCGGCGTCTCAATCGATGTCGCCGACGGCGAATTCGCTGTGATCGTCGGTCCGTCGGGGTGCGGCAAGTCGACGTTGCTGCGCGCGGTCGCGGGGCTTGAGGAGTTGACGGAGGGACGCATCGCTATCGGCGGTCGCGACGTCACCGACCTGCCGCCATCGGCGCGCGGCATCGCAATGGTGTTTCAAAGTTACGCACTTTACCCGCACCTCACCGTCTATGAAAACATGGCGTTTGCACTGCGTATCGCGCAGGCGGACAAGGGCGCGATCGATTCCGCGGTCCGCGGCGCGGCGGCGATATTGAACATCGAGGGTCTGCTCGAACGCAAGCCGGCGGCGCTGTCGGGCGGCCAGCGGCAGCGCGTCGCGATCGGACGCGCGATTGTCCGTCAGCCGCAGATTTTCCTGTTCGACGAGCCGCTTTCCAACCTTGACGCCGATCTTCGCGTGCGGATGCGCTACGAGTTCGCCGCGCTGCACAAGACGCTCGGAACGACCACGCTGTATGTCACCCACGATCAGGTTGAAGCGATGACGCTCGCCGACCGGATCATTGTGCTGCGCGATGGGCGTATTGAACAAATTGGCACCCCGCGTGAGCTTTATGAGCGGCCTGCAAACATCTTCGTCGCGCAATTTCTCGGCACGCCGCGCATGAATATCATTCCAGCGGTGCTCACAACGGACGGACGAGCCCGCTTGGACGATGGCCGTGAGATCAATCTGCCCACAATGGCGGCCGCCCTCGCGCCGGGTACAAGGGTGTCGGTCGGCATTCGGCCGGAACACCTCAGGATCGGCGCTGCACCGGACGCGCTGCCCTTTACGATCAGCTTTGTCGAACGGCTTGGTGGACTAGCGACCGTGCATCTGCAAGCCGACGGCGCCGGCGAACGCATCGCTTGCCAGTTTCGCGACGACGGCAGCCTCAGCGAAGGCGCAACGATCGCGCTGCAATTGCCGCCGGATTGCCTGCATCTGTTCGACGCCGGCGGCGGTGCGCTGCCCCGCGAGGCGTACAAATGACCTTGCCTTTTGCCATTGTAACCGGTTACTCTAAACCTGTTTCCGCGCCCGGCCGTCAGAATAGCAGCGGTGCCGCACCGCCGACCCGGCGCCATCGGAACATGAGGGGGCGAACAGCATGACCACGTTAAGGGACGTCGCCCGCGAGGCGGGGGTTTCTGTCGCGACGGCATCGCGCGCGATCAACGGCCACAGCAATGTCACAGCTCCGACCAAAGCGGCGGTGCTCGCGGCGGTCAAGAAGCTCAATTTCGTGCCGCACAGCGGCGCGCGCAGTTTGACGCGGCGCAAGACCGACACCGTCGGTGTGATCCTGCCCGATCTGTTCGGCGAATTCTTCTCCGAGATCATTCGCGGCATCGACCTCGTTGCACATGAATCGGGCATGCACTTGCTGCTCGGCAATATGCACGGCAGCACCCACGAAACCGCGGCGGCGATCGCAGCGATGCGCGGGCGCGTCGATGGATTGCTGGTAATGCCGCCCGATGTGAAGCCAGAACTGCTGTCGGGCTATCTCGACCCCGCCCTGCCCACTGTCCTGCTCAACTATGACGCCGGATCGCTCGACCTGCCCTTTGTCGCGGTCGACAATTATCACGGCGCCTATGCGATGACCGAGGCGCTGCTGGCGCGCGGCGCGAAGCAAGTCGTCCATATCGCGGGACCGAAACACAATCGCGACGCGCGCGACCGCCAGCGCGGCTTCGCCGACGCGATGGCCAAAATCGCCAAGGTACAGAGCCCCGCCATCCTGCCCGGCGACTTTTCGGAGGAAAGCGGCGCGCAGGCGGCGCGCCTGCTGGTTCAGGGACGGCTTCCTGCCGACGCGGTCTTTGCGGCCAACGACCAGATGGCTGTCGGGCTGATCGCTGAACTCGCGGCATCGGGCATGTCGGTCCCGGGCGACATCCTGGTCGCGGGCTTCGACGACATTCCGCTCGCCCGCCACCTCAACCCGTCGCTGACGACGATGCAGGTCAATATCGACCGGCTTGGCTCGACCGCGATGATGATGCTGCTACGTATCCTGCGCGGCGAGACGCTGGCCGCGGCCAGCGCGACGATCCTGACCCCGACGCTGGTTGCCCGCGGCACCACCGGCGGCGCGGCAGGTAGCGCGGTCGCGGCGAAGGCGCCGGTGCTCGGCGCACACGGGTGACCAACGGCGGCGCCCGATGCAGGTAACGCGGCGCCAGATCACCAGCGCGCTCGCGGCGCTGCCCTTGCTGCCGATGATCGGCAGTTGCGGCGCGCAGAACGGCGACGGTTTGACGATCTGGGCGATGGGCAACGAGGCCGCAAGTCTGCCCGCATTGTTGAAAAGTCTCGACCTTCCCGCCGGAGCGCAGAACGTGACGGTTCAGCCGCTGCCATGGACCGCGGCGCACGAAAAGCTACTTACCGGTTTTGCCGGAAACGCGCTGCCTACGATCGGGCAGGTCGGCAACAGCTGGATCGCCGAAATGGCGGCGATTGGCGCAATCGAGCCGGTCCCCGCGTCGGCGCACGCGCTGCTCGACGACCAGTTTGCTGCCGTTGTCGATACCAACCGCATCGCGGGCCAGACCTGGGCGGTCCCCTGGTATGTTGACACGCGGCTGCAATTTTACCGTAAGGACATGTTCGCGCGCGCCGGTTATGAAGCACCGCCGCTCGACTGGGCGGGATGGAAGGCTGCGTTAAACCGGGTCAAGGCGGCCGCTGGCGACGGCAATTATGCCGTGCTGTTGCCGGTCAACGAGTTCGAACAATTACTGACCATTGCGCTGTCGGCCGGGGCGCGGCTGCTGCGCGACCGCAATGCGCGCGGCGCCTTTTCGGATCCCGCATTCAAGGCGGCGCTCGCCTTTTACAAATCCCTGTTCGACGAAAAGCTGGCGCCGGTCGTATCGGCGACGCAGATTTCGAACATCTGGAACGAATTTGCGCGCGGTTTTTTCAGCATCTTCACTTCGGGTCCGTGGACGATTGGCGACATGAAACGCCGCCTGCCCGCCGCTTTGCAGGATAAGTGGGGCACCGCGCCCAATCCCGGCCCCAATGGCGTCGGATCGGCGGCGCCTGGCGGGTCGAGCCTGGTCGTTTTTGCCGGAACGAAAAGCCCCGATGCGGCATGGGATCTGGTAGCCCGCCTGCTCGCGCCCTCGGCGCAGCTCAAATTCCACCAGCTGACCGGCGACCTGCCGGCGCGGCGTGCAGTGTGGCGCGAGGCGGGGCTGGTCAGCGATCCCGTCGTTGCCCCCTTCGCCACTCAGCTCGAGCACGCAACCGCGTTGCCCAAAGTACCCGAATGGGAACGCATCGTCACCGAAATGCAGATCGTTGCCGAACGCATGGTGCGCGGTCAATATGGCATCGACGAAGCTGCGGCAGAGATCGACCGCCGCGCCGACCGCTTGCTCGAAAAGCGGCGCTGGATGCTCGACAAGGGACTCGCGCTTTGAGCGCCGTGCGGCGCATCCGCGAGGCCCGCGCGGGCTGGGCGATGTCATCGCCAGCGCTCGCCGCGATCGCCTTGTTCTTTGTGTTTCCGGCAATCGCGTCGCTGTTTCTCAGCTTCACTGATTTCGACATCTACGCGCTCGCGAACCTCGATAATCTACGCTTCGTCGGTTTCCAAAATTATGCGCGTTTGATTGAAAATCCTTTGTTCTGGAAAGCGATGACGAACACCTTGCTGTTCGTGGCGGTCGGGACGCCCTTTATCGTCGCCCTCTCACTGTTCGCGGCGATGCTGGTCAATTCGCGTTGGCTGAAGTGGCGACCCCTCTGGCGAGTCGCGCTATTTGCCCCTTATGTGACGACGCTCGTCGCGACGGCGGTCGTCTGGCGTTACCTGCTCCACACCCGCTACGGCCTGGTAAACTATCTGCTGTCGTTGATCGGTATTCCGCCCATTGACTGGCTAGGCAGCCCGAATGCGTCGCTGCCCGCGATCCTGATTTTTGTTGGGTGGAAAACCTTCGGCTATAATATGATCATCTTCCTCGCGGCGCTGCAGACGGTGCCGCGCGAACTCGACGAGGCGGCGCGGATCGACGGTGCGGGCTGGTGGACGCGGCTGCGCCACGTCACCCTGCCCGCGATTGCACCGACGGCGTTGCTGGTGTCAGTTCTGACCGTCGCGGGCATGTTCCAGCTGTTTGCCGAACCCTATGTGATGACGCAGGGCGGCCCCGCCCAATCAACCGTCACCATTCTCTATTTCATGTATGAGGAAGGGTTCAAATGGTGGAACCTGGGATCGGGCGCGGCGGTCGCGTTCCTGCTGTTCCTGTGCATACTCGCGGTGACCCTGGTGCAGCTGCGACTGGCCCGACGCGGAGGCGCGATATGAGCGCGCGCCATTGGACGGTCACATTGCTCGCGGCGCTGGTTGCGTTGCTGACGATCGCGCCCTTGCTGTGGATGCTCTCGGTCAGCTTCATGGCGCCGGGGGAAGCGGCGCAGTTCCCCCCGCCGCTGCTCCCCGCCGATCCCAGCCTCGCCAATTATCGCACACTGTTCAGCACCTTCGGCATCGGCCGCTTCCTCGCGAATAGCATCCTCGTCTCGACGCTCGCGACGATCCTCGCGCTGATCTTCACCATCCCGGCGGGTTACGCCTTTGCGAAATTGCGCTTCACGGGCCGCGACGCGACCTTTCGCCTGCTTGTCGCGGCGCTGGTCGTGCCGGGGCAGATCGGGATGCTGCCTTTGTTTCTCGAACTGAAGGCGATGGGTCTCGTGAACAGCTATGCCGGCGCGCTCGTGCCATGGCTGGCGGGCATCTTCGGCATCTTCCTCGTCCGCCAATATTGCCTGTCGATCCCCGACGAAATGCTCGAGGCGGCGCGCATCGACGGTGCGAGCGAGGGACAGATTTTGCGCCGCATCGTGCTCCCTATCCTGGCCCCGATTATCGTCACATTGGCGCTGTTTGTCTTCCTAGGCAGCTGGAACGATTTCATGTGGCCGCTGATCATCCTCGCCGACCAGCAGCTTTATACACTTCCGGTCGCGCTTGCCGCGATGAGCCGCGAGCATGTTCAGGACAATGAGCTGATGATGGCGGGCGCCGTCGTGACGACGCTCCCGGTGCTGATCCTCTTCCTCGCGCTTCAGCGCTTCTACCTGACCGGCCTGCTCACCGGGAGCGTCAAGGGATGACTTTTCCAACCAAGGACAATCGAATGACATACTGGACCGCGGCCTTGCTGGGGCTCGCCCTTGCTTCCGCCCCCGCCACTGCAAGGACAACCATGCCCCCCATGGTCGAAGGACAGACGCCCCAGCCGGCGATCGAGCCCGGCAATTATCCGTATCAACTGTTCCTGCCCAAGGGCTATCTGGCCGAGCCGGCCAAATCCTATCCGCTGCTCGTTTTCCTGCATGGTTCGGGCGAACGCGGCGACGATGTCGCCCGCGTCAAGGTCCACGGCCCGCCAAAGATTGCCGATCGCGATCCCGACTTCCCCTTCCTGACCGTGTCGCCGCTGCTCGCCGCCGATCAGGATTGGGATATCGCCAAGCTCGATCGGTTGATCTCGCATGTCGCCAAAACCTATCGCATTGATCCGGCGCGGGTCTATCTCACGGGACTCAGCCGCGGCGGCCACGCCAGCTGGCGCTGGGCGATTGCCGAGCCGAAGCGATTCGCCGCGGTGGCGCCGGTCGCCGGGCGAGGAAATCCGGGCGAAGCCTGCCGCCTGATGGACCTGCCTGTCTGGGCCTTTCACGGCGATCGCGACGATGTCGTGACACCCGAGGGCAGCTTCAACATGGCGCGCGCTATCCGCGGCTGCGGCGGACGCAAGGTTCGCCTGACCATCTATCCCGATCTTGGCCACAATGCCTGGGATCCCGCCTACGACGACCCGGCACTCTATGCCTGGCTGCTCGACCACCACCTCGCCGCTCCGGTTCCCGCCAAGGACAAGAAATGACGCAGACTGTTTTTCCCGACAATTTCCTGTGGGGTGCGGCGACTGCCGCGTATCAGATCGAAGGATCGCCGCTTGCTGACGGCGCTGGCGCCAGCATCTGGCAGCGCTTTAGCCACGATCCGCGGTTGATGGCGGAAAAGGGCGACACCGGGGACGTTGCCTGCGACCATTATAACCGCATGCCCGCCGACGTCGCCCTGATGAAAGCGCTGGGGCTCAAGGCCTATCGCTTCAGCGTCAATTGGGGTCGCGTGCTACCCGAAGGAATTGGGCGCATCAACGAACCCGGTTTCAGCTTTTACGAGCGGCTGGTCGATGAATTGCTCAAGCATGACATCGAGCCGTTGCTGACTCTGCATCATTGGGATCTGCCCGCGGCGCTCGACGACAAGGGCGGCTGGCTGAATCGCGACAGCGCTGACTGGTTCGCCGAATATGGTTCGGTCATGTACCGCCGCCTAGATGGTCGGGTGAAGAAATGGGTGACGCTGAACGAGCCCTGGGTGATCACCGATGGCGGCTATCTCCACGGCGTGCTCGCGCCCGGCCACCGCAATCTGTTCGAGACGCCGATCGCCAGCCACAATCTGATGCGCGCGCATGGCCGCGCGGTGCAGGCCTATCGCGGCGACGGTGCGCATGAGATCGGTCTGGTGGTAAATATCGAGCCCAAATATCCGGCCAGCGACAGTGCCGATGACATCGCGGCGACCGGGCGCGCACACGCCTATATGAACCGGCAATATCTCGACCCGGCACTGAAGGGCAGCTACCCTGCGGAACTCGCCGAGATATTCGGTGAAGCGTGGCGGGATTGGTCCGCCGAGGATCTGAAAGACATTTGTCAGCCGGTCGATTTTATCGGCATCAACTATTACACGCGCAACGTCGTTCGAGCCGACCCGAACCAGTGGCCGCTCGGCGCGTCGCCGGTGAAGCAGGTCGCAACGCACACGACGACCGACTGGGAGGTCTATCCCCCCGCCCTCACCGATACGCTCGTCTGGTTCCGCGACACCTATGGCGACATCCCGGTCTATATCACCGAAAATGGCGCAGCCTTTTACGATCCGCCGACCGCCGGACCCGATGGCATCGACGACTCGCTGCGCTGCGATTATCTGCGCACGCATATCGCGGCCATCGGTGAAGCAATCCGGCAGGGAGTCGATGTGCGCGGCTATATGGCCTGGTCATTGCTCGACAATCTCGAATGGTCGCTCGGTTTTTCCAAACGGTTCGGCATTGTCCATGTCGATTACGCAACGCAAACACGCACACCCAAACGCAGCGCGCGTTTCTACAGCAGCGTGATCGCGGCAAACGGCGGCAACCTCGGATGAGGTTCCTGCTGGCCCTGTTGGCGGCATTGCTCGCACTGCCTGCGGCGGCGGGGGAACGCTCCGACCGCTACAGTGCGATGACCTACAACATTCGGCTCGACATCGCGTCGGATGGCGACAATGCTTGGCCCCACCGGCGGAACGCGCTGACCAGCCTGATTGCCTACTATGCCCCTGACCTTGTCGGCATGCAGGAGGTGCTGCCCAATCAGAAGCAAGCAGTCGAGGCCGACCTGCCCGCTTATCGGTTCGTCGGGGTCGCGCGCGACAATGGCAAGGACAAGGGCGAGTTTTCGCCGCTCGGTTTCCGCCGTGACCGATTCAATCTGATTGCATCGGGTACCTTCTGGCTATCGCCGACGCCCGACGTTCCGGGCAAGGGCTGGGACGCTACCTACCCGCGCATCGCGAGTTGGGCGCGCCTGCGGGACAAGGCGGCGAAACGCAACCTGCTCGTCGTGAACACGCACATGGATCATGTCGGCACGATAGCGCGGCTCGAGGGCGCACGGCAAATCCGCCGTTGGACCGCAGCTCAACGGACGACGAACGAGACGGTCGTGCTCATGGGCGATTTCAACAGTCCGACAGATAGTCCACCCTATGCCGCGATCGTCGAACCGGGCGCCGGGGCGCTGCGCGATACGCTTGCGATCAGTCGCGCACCGCATTTCGGCCCGCGCGGCACCTTCACCGGCTTCAAGATCGAGCAGGTAGAACCGGCACCGATCGACCATATTTTCGTGAGCAACGACGTCGTGGTGCTGCGTCACGCGACGCTCACCCAGCAGAGCGGTGGACGACTGCCGTCGGATCATTATCCGGTGCTTGCCGACCTGTGCCTGGGCAAGGGTTGCTGATTACGCGGCGGGCACCTTGTCGAGCCAGCCGCCAGCAAAGCCGATGCGTTTCAGCCCGCGCACGATGTGGGGGTTTTTGCGCATCACCTGCCACACGAAACCGCTGCGGTGATTTTCCATCATGGCCAGGATCGGTCCCTGGTCGATGCCCAGATAGTCGTTGGCAACCCAGCCATGAACCGGGTCGACCGCGCCGCTGCGCGACGCCGCGGCGGCGAAGGTAAAGCTGGGATTGAACGCGTCCTTGAAGCCATATCGGGTATAAAGCGTGGTCCCATATTGGGTCCGCATCGCCATCAACGCAGGGATCGTGACTTCCGGTGCAAAGGGGATCGAACCGCCCGCCGCGGTCGGGACGATCGTGCCATCGTCGATGACGCGGATCGCGCTGACCCCGCGCGCCATATAGCCGTTGAACTCGCGCGGGCTTCCATTGACGCTATACTGTCCCTTTGAGTATCCTGGTCCGTCCGACGCGGTCCAGCCCCAGATGTCAGCGCTATATCCCTTCCATTTGCTCGGATTCGCGTTGCCATATGCGCGCTGCGACAGGGTTGCGCGACGGCTGTTCTCGAAATAGTCGATTCCCTTGCCGCGCATGAAAGCGTCCTTGATGCCGCGGAAATCGATCCAGACATGGCTATACTGGTGCCCGAACAGGGGCTCGAACTGCAGATGTTCCTGGCCGTAATAGGTGCCCCAATCCTTTTCGAGGTCGGCAGCCCAGCCCTTGTCCCACGCGTCCTTACCAACGGGGTGCGTCGGCGAGCCCAGCGCCAGGACATAAACGAGCATCCCCTCGTTATACCCGACCCAGTCGTGCGTTTCGAAACCCTTCTCGGGTTTCCACCCCATCGTGATGCCATGCGACCCCGCCAGGTTGCGCGCCTGCGTCCCGGTGTTCGTCCGCTGGACAAAGGTCCAGTCGACGCGGGTGTAAATTTTCTCGGCCAGATCGCGGATCTCGACCTCGACCGGGTCATTGCGGTCATAATAGCTTTGCGCGAACAGCGCGCCGCCGAGGAACAGGCTGGTGTCGACGGTAGACAGTTCGTTGGTCTTGTACCGGGTGCCGTCGTCATTCTTCAGGAAGTGATAGAAGAACCCCTTATAGCCTGTGTTTCCAGCCACCTCGGGCCCCTGCGGGGCGGTCCAGTAAAAACGCAGGCAATCGCGCGTGCGGAGCGCCGCTTCGGCGCGCGTAACATAGCCGCGCTCTGCCCCGATGCCATAGGCGGTCAGTGCAAACCCCGTCGCGGCGATCGATGAGAAAGGATTGCTGGGCCAGCGATCGGGCGCCAGACAGCGCTGGGTGTCGGTGGTGTCCCAGAAATAGCGGAAGGTCCGCTCGGTCAGCTCTTCCGAAAACACCGCTGCGCTGATCGGTGCCAGCGCGGGCGGGGACGCAGCGCCCGGGGTGGTGGGCGCGGGGGTAGCAGTGCAGGCAGCGGTCAGAGCCACCAGGGGCAATGCAAGCGCCCCGATCCGGAACGACATTCGTTACTCCAAAAATCAGGCGCCCGGCCCACGGGAGGGGGGTGTAGGCCGGGCGCCTTGTTCAGCCGGTCAGAAAGAGAATCCGGCTGATACCTTTACCGTACGCGGCGCGTTGCCGCCAACCCCATTGCCCGAAATCTCCAGATAACGGGGCGAGCTTGGATCGTTGTTGTAGTCGACATAGTTGCGATCGTTGAACAGGTTCAGGATGTCGACGCGCAGCCGCAGTCGCGATTCGTCGGTGATGAACCGGACCGGGATATATTTGGTGATCGCGATATCCATCTGGCGGAAACCCCAGCGATCGCCGTTGCCATCGGCTTCGTTCGAAATCACCGTACGGCTGGGATTGGCCCCGCCCTGGTTAATGAATGCCTTGAGATAAGGCGGCGATGCAATTTGGAACTTGCCCGACAGCGTCACCCCGATCGGCAGGTCGACCGAACCCGTCGCGACCAGGCGATGCTTGCGCACGCCGCTCGACCGACTGACGGTATAATCGTCAAGGGACGGGAAATCGAGGCTGAAGACTTCGCCAAAGCTGCGGTTTTCTTCAGCCTGCGTGTAGGTATAAGTTGCAGAGAACGTCCAGGGCGATGCCGCCGAGTAGTTTTTCACAAGCTTGAGATAGGCTGTGTCTGCGCTGGTTTCGAGCCCGTTGGTGCCGATGATGATCGACCCGAATCCCGGCGGCGCAAAACCGAAGGGCGAGTTGGGTGCTGCCGGCGCCGGCGGGAAGAACGTGCCGTCGGGGCGACGATTGCCGAGCAGATACGCGAAGCCGTCCTTGCTCTCGACATGGCTGTAGCCAACCTCAGCCTCAAACAGCGGGGTGACGCGCGCACGAAACCCGATGCTGGCCTGGTCCGAATAGGGGACTTTCAGATCGTTATCGATGAATCGCAGCTCGCGGCCACCGCCCGGCCCGGCGCCCGCCAGCAACTGCTGGCGACCCGCTTCGGTCAGATAGATCGGGTCGAACGGAACGCAGGTCGGCCCGGCGACGCAGGTGTTGTTCGGATCGCCGGTCTGGAAATTGAAGGTGCGGGTCGTATAGGATCCGACGCTGATTTCCTGTTGCAGGAAGTCGAACTGGTTGCGGTCGTAGGATCGGCCGATACCACCGAACACGACATAACGCCCTTCGTCGTCCAGTTCGTAGCTGAACCCGATGCGCGGCTGCCAGGCGCCCATGAACGCCTTGCGCTCGCTGCCGGTCGAGATGAAGTCGCTGATGTTGTAATCGGCATTGACCAGATTCGGATAATTGGCCGGCGACACCGCATTGACCGCGTCGGCGGGGTGGACAAAGTCGAGGAAGGCCGGTGTCCGCTCATAATCCCAGCGCACGCCCAGGTTCAGGGTCAGCCGGTCGGTAACCTCCCAGTCGTCCTGTACATAGATGCCGAACTGGAAATTCTTCGAATTGATGATCGGGTTGCCGTTCCCGGTCGAGGCGCCGAACTGGACGCGATAGGGCACGTCGTCGTTGAACGTCCCGCCCCCCGGGTTGAACGCGGGGTTATAGGTATAGACGGGATTAAAGGCGTTGAGCTGAAGCGAATTGAGCTCGACCCATTTCGCCTTGGCGCCGACCTTGATTGTGTGACCTTCGAGCCCGGTCCAGGTGAAGTCGTTCTGGACGCCCCAACCCTTCTGGCCCTTCTCCTGATAGTTGCTCCCGCCGCCGATGCGCAGGATGTCGCCGCGCACGACGTCTCCGGGTTGCGGGTTGGTCGGCGACGGTCCGGCGTAAGCGAACAGGAAACCATTGCCGAACTCGAACGGGGTCGGCGCCCATTTGACGTCCTCATAGGTGATTTTGAAATCGTTGATCCAGTTTTCGGCAGTATGTTCCCAGCGCGCGGTGCCGCGGATTTCCTCGACATCCTGCGAACTGATCGTGCTGCGCGCGTTGATGCCGCTGCCCAGGAACTCGCCGGTTTCCTTGCGATACTTGCCCGACAACTCGATCAGGTCGCTGTTCGAAGGCTGAAAGCTGAGCTTGCCGAAATACAGATCTTCGTTGAACGTCGCGTTCGTCGGCCCGAACACGCCCTGATATTCGGACGGGAAGTAGGCGACCGGCAGGTTGAGTCCCGGCGTGACGTCGACCGGATTCTGCTGACGCTTGCCTTCATAGGTTACGAAGAAGTGCAGCATGTCCTTGATGATCGGACCGCCGAGTGCGCCGCCAAACTGGAAATCCTTCGTCTGGATTTTGGTCCCGGTCAGCTCGTTCGGGCGGCGATCGCGAAAGCTCTGGTCGGTGTAGTCGATGAACGCTTCGCCGTGGAACTCGTTGGTCCCCGACTTAGTCACCGCAGTAATCGCGACCGAGCTCACCTGGTCGAATTCGGCTTTATAATTGGAGGAAATGACACGATACTCGCCCACCGCTAGCTGCGGGAAGGGATTGCCCTGCGTCGAATCCTGGCCGGTGATGCCATTTTTCAGGACATAGTCCTTTTGCCCGACACCATCGATAAAGATGTTGACGCTACGGCTGTCTTGCGCGCCGCCCTGCAAGCGCGATTGGCCGTTGCCGCCGGTCACGAACTGAACGCCCGGCGCCAGATCGGCAAAAGCCAGAAAGTTGCGGTTGTTCTGCGGCAGCACTTCGATCTGGCGCTGCGTAATGTTCGAGCCAACCTCGCCGCCCTCCATCGAACGGATGCGCGTGCCGGTGACGATGATCGCGTCGCCCGCGCCTTCGGCGATATCGGGCTGCGAAAAGTCGAAATCGAGCACCGCGTTTTGGCCGACCGACAGGGTGAACTCGTCGGTATTGCGCACGCCGCCGGGGGTCGTGATTTCCAGCCGGTAGGTACCGACCGGCAACGATGCGATGTTGTAACTGCCGCTCTCGCCGACAGCGACGCTGCGGGTCAGGCCGGTATCGACGTTGATCGCGGTAACCTGACTCACGCCGCCTTCGGCCGTTACCGTGCCGCGCAGCGATGCGTTCGACACCTGGGCATAGGCGGGGGTGACAACTGCAACCGCGAGCGCCGCACCCGCGCTGCTCCACGCCAACGCCGCGGCAGCGGCCTTGACGCGCGACCGGCGCGCAGAATTGTTCGAGATTTCACGCTGAAACTTCACGGCATCCTCCCTTTTTGTGCCCCGACATTCCCCGCTTTCGCCTTGTTCGCTGACCAGCCTTGCCACCGGGCAGCGACGAATCGCGGGAAATCGCGTCGTTGTTTTTTTTGATTTGTAACCGGTTTCACGATCGCTGTATAGGGGGAAGCGACACAGGCGGATGGATCGACGATCAGTCAATTTTTGGCCGATTTCGGCCAATCCGCATGAGAATATATACGTATAGTGATTGGGAAGGACGAATCATGCCGCCGATTTCGCGCAACCTGACAGGCTTGACGCTGGCCGCGCTACTGCTGGGTACGCAGCTGTCGCCTGCCCCGCTGTTCGCTAAGCCCGCGGCGATGGCACCTCAGCAAACGGAGGTCGATGCAGCCGGCTGGCTCCGCCCCGATGGCAAGATGGACCGCTTCATCGCCGACCTGATGGCCAAAATGACGCTCGACGAAAAAATCGGCCAGTTGACCCTGCTCACCAGCAATTGGGAATCGACCGGTCCGACGATGCGCGACGGCTACAAGGAGGACATCCGCACCGGCCGCGTCGGCGCGATCTTCAACGCCTACACCGCGAAATATACGCGCGAGTTGCAGGCGCTTGCGGTCGAGGGCACGCGGCTGAAGATTCCATTGATCTTCGGCTATGACGTGATCCACGGCCACCGCACCATCTTTCCGATCTCGCTGGGCGAGGCGGCGAGCTGGGATCTCCAGGCCATTGAAAAGGCGGCGCGAATATCAGCCATTGAAGCCTCCGCAGAGGGCATTCACTGGACCTTTTCGCCGATGGTCGACATCGCGCGCGACCCGCGCTGGGGACGCGTTTCCGAAGGCGCCGGCGAGGATGTCTATCTCGGTAGCCTGATCGCAAAGGCGCGCGTGCGCGGCTATCAGGGCAGCGACCTGTCGCGCCCCGACACGATTCTGGCCACCGCCAAACATTTCGCCGCCTATGGTGCGGCGCAGGCGGGCCGCGACTATCACACCGTGGATATTTCGGAGCGCACGATGCGCGACGTCTATCTGCCGCCGTTCAAGGCCGCTGCCGACGCGGGCGCCGCAACCTTTATGACGTCGTTCAACGAATATGACGGCGTCCCGGCCTCGGGCAGCCGGTACCTGCTGACCGAGGTGTTGCGCGAAAAATGGGGTTTCAAGGGATTTGTCGTAACCGATTACACATCGATCAACGAGATGGTCCCGCACGGCTATGCGCAGGATCTGCAGCAGGCGGGCGAACAAGCGATCAACGCCGGGGTGGATATGGATATGCAGGGCGCGGTCTATATGGAAAATCTTGGCCGTTCGGTCGCAGAAGGCAAGGTCGATACCGCGCGCATCGACGCTGCGGTCAAGGCGATCCTCGAAATGAAATATCGTCTCGGCCTGTTCGAGGATCCCTATCGCTATGCAGACGAAGCACGCGAAAAAGCAACGATCTACAAAGCCGAGTTCCTCGACGCCACGCGCGACGTCGCGCGCAAGTCGATCGTCCTGCTCAAGAACAATGCCAACGCCCTTCCCCTCGCTGCGACGGCAAGATCGATCGCGGTGATCGGCCCGCTCGGCAACAGCAAGGAGGACATGATCGGCAGCTGGTCGGCCGCCGGCGACCGCAAGACGCGGCCAATCACCTTGTTCGAAGGCTTGCAGACACGCGCGCCGAAGCGAACCACCGTCGCTTATGCCAAGGGCGCGAGCTACGCTTTCGAGGATGCGGGCAAGCGGGATGGTTTTGCCGAAGCCCTGGCGCTGGCGCAGAAATCCGATGTCATTATCGCTGCGATGGGGGAGCGTTGGGACATGACCGGCGAGGCCGCGAGCCGCACCTCGCTCGACCTGCCCGGCAACCAGCAGGCGTTGCTCGAAGAACTGAAAAAGACCGGCAAGCCGATCATCCTGGTGCTGATGAGCGGGCGACCGAACAGCATTGAATGGGCCGATACCCATGTCGATGCGATCCTGCACGCCTGGTATCCGGGCACGATGGGCGGCCACGCCATCGCCGATGTGCTTTATGGCGATTATAACCCCTCGGGCAAGCTACCCGTCACCTTCCCTCGCAACGTCGGGCAAGTCCCGATTCACTACGACATGAAAAACACCGGTCGCCCAATCGAACTCGGCGAGCCCGGTGCAAAATATGTTTCGCGCTACCTAAACACCCCGAACACCCCGCTCTATCCGTTCGGTTTTGGCCTCAGCTACACCAGCTTTGGCTACTCGCCAGTAACGCTCGACAAGGCAAAGATCCGTCCCGGCGAGACGCTGACCGCCAGCGTCACCGTGACCAACAGCGGCGCGCGCGCCGGCGAAGAGGTGGTGCAACTCTATGTCCGCGACCTCGTTGGATCGGTCACGCGCCCGGTCAAGGAGCTTAAGGGATTCGAAAAGATCATGCTCAAAAAGGGCGAAAAGCGCACCGTTCGGTTCATGCTGACCGACGCCGATCTTGCCTTCACGCGCCAGGACATGAGCTGGGGCAGCGAGCCCGGCCAGTATAAACTGTGGGTGGGGCCGTCCTCCTCGGTCGGATCGGAAGCGAGCTTCACACTGACCGAATAGGCGATGACATGCGCCATGGCTGTGCGCCGTAGGCATTCGACAGCGCGGCTGGGGGACTTATTCGCGATGCCGAAAGCGGAATTTGATCGACGTACCATTCTGGCCGGAATTGCCGCGATTCCCTTCTCGGGTTGCGCGCTTCACGCCGCGTCCCTCGCGACGAGCATCGGCATTGCGACGTTCAACATCTGGCACGACGCAGGCGGGAACTGGCCGGCACGGCTCGCGCTGCTGACCGCGGCGCTGCGAGCCACTGACGCCGACGTCATCGCGCTGCAAGAAGTTCTGGAGGATGCCGGCAAGGGGCTGCCCAATCAGGCCAGCACCATCGCGAACGCGCTCGGCTACCCCGAAGTCCATTTCGTGGCGGTCGAATCCGAAGGAGCGCCCAAACGCTATGGCAATGCGATCCTGACGCGATGGCCGGTGATCGAGATTGCGCGCCGCCGGCTCGAACCACTGTCCGATTTTCGCACCGCGATCCGCTTGCGCGTGCAGATCGGATCCGAACCCGTCGACATCGTCGCAACGCATCTCGCGTGGCAGCCCGAAGCCGCTGCGGTACGGACACAGCAGGCGACCGACCTGCTCGACTGGCTCCCTGACGACGCTGTGCCGCGCATCATAATGGGCGATTTCAACGCCCCGCTCGACGACCCGGGTCTCCGGGCTTTCGGGCCGCCACGATTTGCGTCGGCGCTGCCGCGCGGTGCCACGGCAACAACGTTCAACCCGGAGCGCGGCCACAAGCCGCGCGTTATCGATCATATTTTTGTCGAGCGATCGAAGTTTGTTGTCACCGATGCGCATATCATCGGTGATACGCCGGTGAACGGGGAGTATCCGTCCGATCACTTCGGCGTCGTGGCCCGTGTCGCGCGGCTACGGTGAATGCCGGTCAGTCAAGCCCGAGCAATTTGCGCGCATTGCCACCGCGAATTTTCACGCGCTCCGCGTCGGTCAGATCGAGCTTTTCGAAAGCGGTCAGGGTCGCCGGAAGCGAAATTTGCGGGAAATCCGACGCCAGCAGCACCTTGTCTACGCCAACATTTCGAATCGTCCAGACGAATTCAGCCTCGATCGGCGAGTCTGCGGCCAGCAAAACGGTGGCGCTGATATCGAAATAGACGTTGTCGGCGAACAGATTTTCCGCCGTCCGCGCCAGCGCCAATATATTCCAGAAGCGAAACTGGAGTCCCCCCATATGGGCAAAGATGAACCGCGTTTTCGGGGCCTGCAGCGCAAGGTTGAACAGCTTTTCATTGTCCGCTGGGACGATGCTGGCATTGTCCATCAGCACGATCAGCCCGACTTCACCGGCCCGCCGAACCAGCGCCAATACGCGCGGATCGGCAGCGTCGAATTTCTGCGTATGCGGGTGGATCTTCAGCAACTTGACGCCGCGCAACGCAACGCGCTCGACCTCGGCGATGGCGCCGTCGCCGTCATAAGGGTGCACCGTGGCGATGGCGAGCATGCCCTTGTGCTTTGCCGCCAGCGCGATCATCGCATCGTTGTTGGCACGAATCTGCCCGGGATTCCCGGCGAGTGCCTGGTTCGGGCCGCCGAACCACATTGCGCCAAAGACCGACACCGACCGCCCAGCTGCCTTCAACTGCGCTTCATATTCGCGGATCGACGCTTCACCATTATGAAGATGAACATGGGTATCGACCACCCGGTCTTGCGCCGCTGCAGGTACGACGCAGACCGCCAGCGCGAGCAATATCGGCAGGGTCCGCATAAGGTTTCCTCTGTCAGAACGGCGTTGACGCACGCCCATGGCACAGGAGCAGGAACCGAGACAACCACGTCGCGGTAACGGTCAAGGTATCAGAATGACCTTTCCGATCACCTCGCGCCGCTCCAGCATCGCGAACCCCTCGCGCCAGTCGGCGAGGTCGAGAGTCGCATGGACGTGCGGCTTGATCTTGCCAGCCGACGCCAGCGCATCGATCGCCGCAATATTTTCTGCCCCGCGCTCGGGAAAGCGGCGGCCATATTCGCCCGCGCGCACCCCGACGACCGCAAAGCCCTTGATCAGCGGCATGTTCATCGACAGCTCGGGAATGCGTCCCGACGCAAAGCCGATCACCAGCAGCCGCCCGCCGAACGCGATACAGCGCGTCGATTCGTCGAATATATCGCCGCCGACCGGGTCGAAAATGACGTCCGCCCCTGCCCCGCCGGTCAGTTCCTTCACCCGCTCGCGAAAACCCGGCTCGCCGTCGATCACTGCATCCGGCGCAAAGCGCCGCGCAATGGCATCCCGCTTGTCCGCGCTGCTCGCTGCCGCGATCACGCGCGCGCCGAGCGCTTTGGCCAGATCGACCGCCGCCAGCCCGACGCCGCCCGCCGCGCCATGCACCAGCACCCACTCCCTCGGCACGACCCGCGCGCAGCGGACCAACGCAACATATGCGGTGAGATACGCGACCGGATAGGCCGCTGCTTCCTCCCACGTCAGCCGCTCAGGCTTGGCGCGCAGCCCCGCCGCGGGCGCGACGCAATATTCGGCCATCGCGCCGAACCGGTTTCCGCCGACCACCGCGTCGCCAAGCTGCCAATCGGCGGCCCCCTCGCCCAGCGCATCGACCTTACCGGAAAACTCCAGCCCCGATACGAAGGGAAGCGGCGGCTTCAACTGATAATCGCCGCGCGTCATCAACAGGTCGGGAAAATTCACCGCAGCCGCGCGCACCCGCACCCGCACTTCGCCCGGTCCGGGCTGCGGCACCGGCACCTCCGCCAAGGTGGCTCCCGCATGATCGGGCAACAATTCGGTGACCTGCAAAGCCCGCATGGAGAAAAGTCTTTCCTACAATATTCCAATTTGGTTCGTTTTACTCATTCAACCAACCACAGGAGCGAATCATGTCCAGACCCGATTGCCCGCCCGTCGATGCCGACGCGCTGATTGATGCCGTCATCGACCGCGAAGGCCGATATGTAAACCACCCCGCCGACCGCGGCGGCCCGACCTGCTGGGGGATCACCGAGGCCGTCGCCCGCGCGCAGGGAGATGACGGCGCAATGCGCGACCTGTCGCGCGCCGACGCCGTGGCGATCGATCGCAGTATCTACTGGCTGCGCCCCGGCTTCGACAAGATTGCGCTCCGCGCGCCACAAATCGCCGCCGAATTGTTCGACACCGGCGTCAACATGGGCACCGCCACCGCGGTCGGCTTCCTCCAGCGCGCGCTCAACGCGCTCAACCGTACCGCGCGCGACTATCCAAACATCGCGGTCGATCGCGACATCGGCGCGCGCACCCTGTCGGCGCTCGACGGCTTTCTGAAAGCGCGCGGCAAAGGCGGCGAGACGGTGCTGCTGCGCGCGATGGAGGCGCTGCATGGCGAGCGCTACATCGCACTCGCCGAACGCCGCCCCAGCCAGAAGGCGTTTCTCCACGGCTGGCTCGCCAACCGGACCGGCGAGCACTGACCAGTTTTCCGGACCTCGATAGACCGTGAACTTTGACAACTTCCGACAAAAGGACATCCGACCATGAGCATCATCGAAGGCCTGATCGGCCCCATCGCCAAGCTGATCGACAAGATCATCCCCGACCCCGAAGCACGCGACCGCGCTAAGCTGGAACTGCTGCAAATGGAGGGCAGCCAGGAAATGGAGGCGATCAAAACGCGCATGACCGCGATCGTCGCCGAGGCGAACAGCGCCGACCCGTGGACCAGCCGCGCACGCCCGAGCTTCCTCTACGTAATGTACGCGCTGCTGCTCTGGGCCATCCCGATGGGTCTGATCGCCGCGGCGCGGCCCGAGATGGCGAAGGGCATTGCCGAGGGCATGAACGCCTATCTCGCGGGGATTCCCGAACCACTCTATGCGCTCTTTGGCACGGGGTATCTGGGCTACACGGCGGCAAGGGCGTGGGGGAAAGCGAAGGGGGTGGAGAGCTGACGACCAAGAGAGGATAATTCTGTTCCCCGGCGAAAGCCGGTGCCCAGAAGGACAGCGCGACACCGCTGGGCCCCGGTTTTCGCCGAGGAACAGCTCTATTCCTCCACAACCCGCGCCAAATTCGCCAACGACGAATTCAACCCCGCCTCATGATCCTTCGCCGAAATCCCCGGCGGCACATGATGCGCGTCGATCGTCACCAGCGTGCCGCCGCCTTGTCGCGACAGATACCAGTGCATCGCCATCGTCCCGGAAAAGCGCGGGTCGTCGGACACGAACTCGACCTCCCACACGATCAGGCGGCCGTCGTCGAGCGTCGGAATATAGACCTCGACGACATCGCTGTCGTCGTCGCTCTTGGTCTCGACGTCGGCATCATCGAACGTCAGCCGCATCAGAAAGCCGCCGCCGGGACGCAGGTCGACATGCTCGAATTCGCCAGTCGCGCCCTCGGGCGGCAACCAGCGCGCCAGCTTCGCCTCGCTGGTGAACGCCGAAAAAACATCGACCAGCGGCGCCGCTATCAGCCGTTCGGCATGATCGGTGCGCCGCGTCTTCTTGGTCGGTTTCAACTCAGCGCGGCTTTGACCGCGGCGACCGCCGCATCGGCTGCGCCGCCATCGGGACCGCCGCCCTGCGCCATGTCGGCCCGGCCGCCCCCGCCCTGCCCGCCAAGCGCTGCAACCGCGAGCTTGACGAGATCGACGGCATTATGCGCAACCCCGTCGGTCACCCCGACCGCCACCGAAGCGCGCCCGTCGTTGACCGCGACGAGCATTGCGACGCCGCTGCCTACCTGCTTCTTGAGCCCGTCGACCGTGCCGCGCAGTTCCTTGGGATCGAGCCCGTCTACCACCTGCGCGATAAACGCGGTGTTGCCGACCTGCTCGACCGCAGGCCCAGTCGCGCCGCCACCGCCACCCATCGCTAGCGCCTTCTTGGCATCGGCGAGTTCGCGCTCGGCCTTTTTCAGCGCTTCGGCCAGTTGCGCGACGCGCGCCGGGACATCGTCGGGCGAGGTCTTGAGCGCCGCCGCCGCTGCCTTCAGCGCCTCGTCGCGCCCGTTCAACCACGTCCGCGCTGCTTCGCCGGTCAGCGCCTCGATCCGCCGCACACCCGACGACACCGCCGACTCGCTGATGATCTTGAGCAAAGCAATATCGCCAAGCGCCCGGACATGCGTCCCGCCGCAAAGCTCGACCGAATAATGATTGTCGGTCGCCTTGCCCATGCTGAGCACGCGCACCTCGTCGCCATATTTCTCGCCGAACAGCGCCAGCGCGCCCGCCGCGACGGCGTCATCAGGGGTCATCAGCCGCGTCGTCACCGCCTCATTGCCGCGGATCTGCGCGTTCACGTCGGCCTCGACGTCGGCGATCTCCTCGGCACTAAGCGCCTTGGGGTGCGAGAAGTCGAAGCGGAAACGGTCTTCAGCAACGAGACTGCCCTTCTGCGTCACATGCCCGCCCAGCCGGTTGCGCAGCGCCGCATGCAGCAGGTGCGTCGCGCTGTGATTGGCACGAATCCGGTCGCGGCGGTCGGCATCGACGGTCAACTGCACCGTGTCGCCGACCTTCAGCGTTCCCGCCTCCAGCTTGGCATGATGCGCATGGAGCCGTCCCAGCGGCTTGCCGGTGTCGCTGACCGACGCCTTCGCGCCGCCCAACGTCGCGATCGTTCCGCTGTCGCCCATCTGGCCGCCGCTCTCGCCATAGAAAGGCGTCTGGTTGGTCAGCACGGTGAGTTGGTCGCCCGGCTTGGCTTCGTCAACCGACGCGCCATCCTTGACCAGCGCGATCACTGTCGCCTCGCCCTCGGTTGCGCCATAACCGATAAATTCGGTGCCGCCCTGCGTCTCGGCAATGTCGTACCAGATCTCGTCCGAAGCCTTGTCTCCGCTGCCCTTCCACGCCGCGCGCGCCGCCGCCTTCTGCTGCGCCATCGCCGCATCGAAACCGGCACGGTCGACGGCAATGTCCTGCGTGCGCAGCGCGTCCTCGGTCAGATCATAGGGGAAACCGAACGTGTCGTAGAGCTTGAACGCAACCTCGCCGGGCAAGGTCGCGCCCGCCGACATCCCGACCGTCGCTTCGTCGAGCAATCGCAGCCCCTTGTCGAGCGTCTGGCGAAACTTGGCCTCTTCACGCTCCAGCGTCTCGGCAATCAGCGGCTGCGCACGGATCAGCTCGGGATAGGCGGCGCCCATCTCGGCGGTCAGCGACGGCAGCAGGCGGTACATCAGCGGATCCTTGGCGCCGAGCAGATGCGCGTGACGCATCGCACGGCGCATGATCCGGCGCAGCACATAACCGCGGCCCTCGTTCGACGGCAGCACCCCGTCGGCGACGAGGAAGCTCGACGCCCGCAGGTGATCGGCAATCACGCGGTGGCTGGCCTGTGTCGCCCCCTCGGCCGGAACCCCGGTCAGGTCGACCGACGCGGCGATCAGCGCCTTGAACGTGTCGGTGTCATAATTGTCGTGGACGCCCTGCAGCACCGCGGCGACGCGCTCCAGCCCCATGCCGGTGTCGATGCTGGGTCGCGGCAGGTCGACGCGGTCGCCGGGGCCGCGCTGGTCGTACTGCATGAACACGAGGTTCCAGATCTCGACGAAGCGGTCGCCGTCTTCCTCGGGCGAACCCGGCGGGCCGCCCCAGATATGGTCGCCATGGTCATAGAAGATTTCGCTGCACGGCCCGCACGGGCCGGTGTCGCCCATCGACCAGAAATTGTCGTTGGTCGCGATGCGAACGATCCGCTCTTCAGGCAGCCCCGCGATCTTTTTCCACAGGTCGAACGCCTCGTCATCGGTGTGATAGACGGTGACCGTCAGCCGTTCGGGCGCCAGACCCCAGGTCTTCGTGATCAGGTTCCACGCATGGTGGATCGCCTGTTCCTTGAAATAGTCGCCGAACGAGAAATTGCCCAGCATTTCAAAGAAGGTATGGTGGCGCGCGGTGAAGCCGACATTGTCGAGGTCATTATGCTTGCCGCCTGCGCGGACGCATTTCTGCGCCGATACCGCGGTGCTGTACGGCCGTTTTTCAAGGCCCGTGAAGACATTCTTGAACGGCACCATCCCGGCGTTGACGAACATCAACGTCGGGTCGTTGTACGGCACCAGCGGTGCCGACGGCTCGATATGGTGCCCGGTGCCCCCGAAATAGTCGAGGAACGAGCGGCGGATGTCGTTGGTCGATGTCATGCGCGCGAATTAGGGATTTTGCGGGCATGCGACAAGCCGCTTCGTGTCGATGACGATCAACGCCGCAATCGATCAGAAAGCGGTCGCGATCCCTTTGCCCAGATAGCAGGGTAATTGCCGCAGGACATCGGCCTTCGGCACCCCGTCCTCGATCAGCTCGCCGGGGACTTCGGAGGTGTCGGTGCGCACCACGGTCCAGTCGGCGCCGGGGGCGGTGCGATGCACCGCGACATAGCCGCAATCCATCGCGCCGTCCTTGCGATCGCCGCGAAAATCAAACGCGGCATATAGTCCCGGCGGCTGTCCCGCGGGATCGGCGTACCAGCTGACGCGCAGCACCCGAAGCGTGCCGTCGGCCCATAAGGTCGGGCGCTTGCGCAGGTTCATTTCCCATTCGAGCCGGGGATTCGCCGCCTGGAACGACAGCCGCAGCATCGCATAGGCGCTGGCATAATCGCGCTTGGCCAGCGCCATCGTGTAGGCAGCAAAGCGGCCCATCGCGGCGCTTTCATCAGCTGCCGCGACAGTAAAGGCTGCATCGTCGGCGCCCGTCGTAACCCGCTCGACCTCGGGACCGAGCGGCGGCGCCTGCGCCCCGGTCGTGCTGGCGATCAACCCCAGCGCGGCGAGCGGCAGCCAGCGCCGCCGATCAATAGCCATAATAAGCGCCGCCCTTTTCGCGCGCGCGCTGCCAGGCGGGGCGCGCGTGGCACGCGTTCACCAAGTAGGCGAGTTTGGGATAGCGCGCCGCCATGCCCTGCATGATCGCGATCTCAGCCGGGAAGCTCAGCATGATGTCCGCCGCCGACAGGCTATCGCCGATGAAATGGCCGGTGTCGCCGACGCGGCTCTCCATATAGGCGAAATGCGTGTCGAGCTGTTGGTTGATCCGCGGTTCGAGCGGCGCCGCGGCTTCACCCAGCCTCGCGGTGTAGAGGCGCAGCAGGATCGGCGTCATCACCGATCCTTCCGCAAAATGTAGCCATTCGAGATGGCTGATATGGTCGTCACTGCCGCGCTCGGGAACCAGATGCCCGCCGCCGTGCCGCTCGCACAGATATTCGGTGATCGCACCCGATTCGATGATGACCCGGCCATTGTCTTCGATGACCGGCGACTTGCCCAGTGGATGCACCGCGATCAGTTCGGGCGGCGCCAGGTTGGTCGTCGCGTCACGGTCATAATATTTGACGTCATAAGGCGCACCGATTTCTTCAAGCAGCCACAAAATGCGCTGCGAGCGGCTGTTGTTCAGATGGTGGACGATCAGGGTCATGATGCTCTCCTCAAGGGGTCAGTTTTTATATGAACCGTTGCGGTCGATCAGCGCCGCGAGTTCGCGCACCAGCTTGGCGCCAAGGATCGCGGTGACATCGCCGATGTCGCGGCCGGGATGATGCTCGACGATGTCGGCGCCGACAATCGGCGCGGTCTGTTTGTGCAGAACTGCCAGAACTTCGCGCACCGTCAGCCCGCCGGGCTCGGGATGCGCGACGCCAGGCGCCGCCGACGGATCGATTCCGTCGAGGTCGATCGAGATGTAGAGCGGTCCGTCCAGGACAGGGACGCGATCGGGGGTAAAATCGGTCATCGGGATAATCTCGACCCCGAAGCGCGCCGCCTGCTCGCGGCAATGGCGGTTGAGGGTGCGGATGCCGACCTGCACCAACCGCGCCGCGTGACCCGCCTCGCAGATGCGCGCGAAGGGCGAGGCGTGGCTGCGCGAATTGCCGGCAAAATCGTCGTAAAGATCGGGGTGGGCGTCGAAATGAAGGATGCTCACCGGACCAGAGCAGGTCGCCGCGGCCTCGACGAGCGGAAAGGTGACTGCATGATCGCCCCCCAACGCGAGCGGTACCTCGCCGTCCTCCTGCAGCATCACGACGTGACGGCGGATCGCGGCATCATCGTGCGCGGTATTTTCGGTCAGCGGCAAATCGCCGTCATCGGTGAACGCAATGTCGGTACCGATTTCAGCGCCGAGTTCGCTCGCCATATTCCCGCGGTCGCTGAACAGCGCCGCCCGGATCGCCGCGGGTCCAGCGGCAGCGCCACGTTCGAAGCTGCTGTTGCTATCGGTGGGCAAGCCGAAGAGGCGGATCGCGGGCATGGCTCGCTTTTAGCCGTTGGTCGGATGTTCGCAAGGCGCAGCGAAAGGGATCGCATTGGTGAGCCAGGATAGTGGCGCCGACGGGAGTGAGGTCCGGTCCACAGCCACCCTTCCCATCCGGTTCGCATCGCGCGAAGTCGAAACTCCCGTCGGAGCAGAGCATGGCCGATTGGTGTCTCGACTTCGCTCGACGCGAACGGAGATGGAGGTGTCCGCGAACGACCAATTTCGGTCGTTTACACGCAAGGCGATCGTCGTAATAAGCTGTCGTTTGTCATGAATATCCAGCACCAAATACCGACTTTGAAAACTCAGCGTCTCGAGTTGCGAGGACCGACGGCCGAGGATTACGTCGTCTACCGTGATTTCTTTGCCGACGCAGAGGCATCACATTTTTACGGCGGTCCGATGGATGCTGACCGTGCTTGGCGCGTGCTGGCATCAGACTTGGGGCACTGGGCACTTCGTGGCTATGGCCGGTGGTCAGTTGTCGAACAGGCGACGGGACGAATGGTGGGCGGCTGCGGCCTTTGGTGGCCCGAGGGCTACCCGCGGTCCGAGCTCACATGGTGGATTATCCCATCTGCAAGGCGACATGGCTATGCGATCGAAGCTTCGCGTACAGCGGTTGCCTTTGGCTATGACACACTTGGCTGGAAGCTCGTCGAAACTCACATGAATGACGAAAACATCGCGGCGCGGATGCTTGTAGAAAAACTCGCGAGGTGGCACCCCATTTCTGCGGGAAAAGTTTCCTGACGGATTGGAAAGGGATGTTTTCGCATTACCGCGTCCACTTTGACTGCAATTTAACGATAAACCTGCGCGTCCGCGTCCCACCCCAAAGCACCCTCTTGGCCAACACCGCAAAACCACCACGGCATAAAAGGTCAACGGCCGGCGGGTCCACCTGCGGGGAGAGGGAGTGCAGGTGCAAGGGGCTGGAGACCCG
Source organism: Sphingopyxis sp. (assembly GCF_016704835.1). Classification (GTDB taxonomy): domain Bacteria; phylum Pseudomonadota; class Alphaproteobacteria; order Sphingomonadales; family Sphingomonadaceae; genus Sphingopyxis. Next base: position 456,689 of record NZ_JADIZJ010000021.1, read on the forward strand.
CCGCCGTTTCCCGGTCGGCCCGCCAATGCGAACCGACCGGATCGGAATTAATTGATGTCGTCGCCCTCGTCGTCGGGGCCGGCCATCATTTCTTCGGCCACCGCGTCGGTGCGGCTGCGAATGGCGGCTTCGAGCCGGTCCATAAGTTCCGGATTTTCCTTGAGGAAGGTTTTCGCATTTTCGCGACCCTGACCAATGCGGATCGAGTCATAGCTGAACCAGGCCCCCGACTTTTCTACGATTCCGGCCTTGACGCCCAGGTCGAGAATCTCGCCGATCTTGGAAATGCCCTGCCCGTACATGATGTCGAATTCGACCTGCTTGAACGGCGGTGCGACCTTGTTCTTCACGACCTTGACCTTGGTCGTGTTGCCGACGATCTCGTCGCCATTCTTGATCTGACCGGTGCGGCGGATGTCGAGGCGGACCGACGCGTAGAATTTCAGTGCATTGCCGCCGGTCGTGGTTTCGGGGTTGCCGTACATCACGCCGATTTTCATGCGCAGTTGGTTGATGAAGATCACCATGCAACGCGAACGGCTGATCGAACCGGTAAGCTTGCGCAGCGACTGCGACATCAACCGCGCCTGCAGGCCGACATGGGTGTCGCCCATCTCGCCTTCGATTTCGGCGCGCGGAACCAGCGCAGCGACCGAGTCGACGACCAGCACGTCGATCGCGTTCGAGCGCACCAGCGTGTCGACGATTTCGAGCGCCTGCTCGCCGGTGTCGGGCTGCGAGATGATCAGTTCGTCGATGTTGACGCCCAGCTTGCGCGCATAGACCGGGTCGAGCGCATGTTCGGCATCGACAAAGGCAACGGTGCCGCCGCCCTTTTGCGCTTCGGCCAAGACGTGCAGCGCCAGCGTGGTCTTGCCTGAGCTTTCGGGACCGTAGATTTCGATGACGCGGCCGCGCGGCAGGCCGCCGACGCCGAGCGCGATGTCGAGGCCGAGCGAACCGGTCGAGATCGCCTCGACCTGCATCGCCTCTTTCGAGCCCAATTTCATCACCGAGCCTTTGCCAAAGGCGCGATCGATCTGCGCGAGCGCGGCGTCGAGCGCCTTCTGCCTGTCCGTGTTGTTCACTGATTTCCCCGATTCGACGAGTGACAATTGTCCGGCCATTACCGTACCCTTCCAGCTCTAGAGCGACGACAGAAGCATCGCAACGCCGAACCTATGTACGTTATTTGTTCTCATAGAACAAGAGTGGAACAAATATTTCATCGTGCTATTTCTGTCATCTCAGCCAAGGCCGGGATCTCGACCTCGCGCGCGACGCGCCGGCAAGATCCCGGCCTTCGCCGAGACGGCGATCAGGTCGGATTTACGCGCTGAATTCGGCCAGCGCAGCTTCGATATCGCTGATCCGAAAGGGTTTGGCGACCAGCTTGCGGTGGGCATGCACCGACGGCAAAATATCGCCGCCCCCCGAGGTGAACGCAAAGGGAATCCCCCGCTCGGCTAGCGCATCGGCAACCGGCCAGCCCTTTTCGTCACCCAGATTGATGTCGACGAGCGCCCCGCCGAGCGATTCGGTCGCGATGATCGCCAGCGCTTCGTCCATGCTCGCCGCCTGCGCGGGCTCGGGCAGGCCCAGTGCGTCGAACATGTCGGCGAGCATCATGCCGATCAGCACATCGTCCTCGACGAGCAGGATACGGGTTCCATCAGCCATTTTTCAACCGGTGCGCGGCGTCGTCGAGCGCCGCCGAGGTCGCCTCGGCGAGTTGCGCGACCGAAAAGGGTTTGGGAAGGAACCCTACATCGTCGATGTTGATCGACTGGCGCAATTGCTCCTCGGCATAGCCCGACATGAACAGCACGGGCAGGTCGGGCCGCTTGGCGCGTAGCGCGCGGACCATCGCGGGTCCGTCCATCGTCGGCATCACGACATCGCTGATGATCAGGTCGACCTCTGTCATCTGGGCAAAGCGTTCGAGGCCTTCCTCGCCTTGCGATGCGGTGACCACGGTGTAACCCGCGCGAGTCAGCGCGCGTTCGGCCACCGCGCGCACCATATCTTCGTCCTCGACGAGCAGGATGGTGCCGGTGCCCCACTGGCTTTTCTTGGGCTTGGCAGGCGGCGGCGCCACCACCGGGGTCTCGCTGCCCGCGCGGTGGACAGGCAGGTAGATGGAAAAGCTTGTCCCCTGCCCCGGCTTGCTGTCGGCAAAGATGTACCCCGCCGATTGCTTGATGATGCCGTAAACCGTCGACAGGCCGAGCCCGGTCCCTTTCCCGACATCCTTGGTAGTGAAAAAGGGCTCGAAAATCTTGGGCAGCACGTCGGCGGCGATGCCGGTGCCAGTGTCGCTGACCTTGAGCGCGCAATAATCCGCGGGCGGCATGAACTCATTGCCCATCTGGCGCACATCGGCGGCCGATACCGGAAAGGTTTCGATCGTCAGCGTCCCGCCGCCCGGCATCGCATCGCGCGCGTTGACCGCCAGATTGATAATCACCTGTTCCAGCTGCCCCGGGTCGGCGCGCACCGCACCCAGCCCACGGCCATGATGGACGGACAGCTGGACGGTTTCGCCGATCAGCCGCTTGAGCAGATGCGACACCTCAGAAATCACGTCCGGGAGCTGTAGGATCTGTGGCCGCAGCGTCTGTTGCCGCGAAAAGGCGAGCAACTGCCGCGTCAGGCTGGCGGCGCGGTTGGCGTTGCTGCGGATCTGCTGAATGTCATCATAGTCGCTGTCGCCCGGCGTATGGCGCATCAGCATCAGGTCGCAGGCGCCGAGCACCGCGGTCAGGATATTGTTGAAATCATGCGCAACACCCCCGGCGAGTTGCCCCACCGCCTGCATCTTCGACGCCTGCGCGACCTGGCGTTTCAACCGCGATTCCTCGCTCGAATCCTTGAGACTGAGGAGCACTGCCGCCTCACCCAGTCCGCGCACCCCAACCACGCGGATCGACACCGGTTCGCCGCTTTGCCCCGCCAGCCGGATCGACAGATCGCCCCCGACCTGCTGCCCGCTGCTGTGGCGGCGGATCATGTCGGCGAGCGGCCCCTTGTCCTCACCGACGACGATGTCACCGGGGTAGCGCGGCATCTTGCCTTCGCCGAGGTTCGCGGCACGAACAAAGGCGCGGTTCATATAGAGGAAGCGCCCGTCGCGATCGACCATCGCCAGCCCGAAAGGAAGCAGCGACAGCAAGGTTTCGACATAGGTCTGCGCGGTCCCGCGATCGGCCGGTCCCATTTCCTCATCAAGTAGCGCGAGCAGCACCGGCGTGTTGCCGTCGGCCGGCGCCAGTGGGATTTGCAGCATCCGTACTGGGGTGGCGCGGTCGCCCTCGCGCGCAAAATAGAGCGCGCCGCCATCGTCGATGCGCAGCATCGGGGCAACATCGCGGCCAGCATAATGGCCGGCGTCATCCTCTCCGAGCGCGCGGAGAAGAAATGCCTGATTGGCGACGCGCAGCCGCCCTTCCGCGTTAACGAGCGCCGTCATTACCCCGGCATGGCCGAGCGTGCGACCCGCTGGACCATCAAGATGGCGGGTGATTTCGGAGGCTAGGTCGAGTCGTTCGAGCGCAGAGAAACGCCAGACGAGATAATCCTCGGCCTGGCCGGTGCGCGTAACGTGCGCCCGCAATGGCAGCGGACCGATTGCCAGGTCGTCGGCGCGTCCCTCGCCATCGCGCCACGCCATGCGCCCGGCGTTTTTCAGGACATCGGCGCCGCGCCCATCAAGCGGCAGGCCGGGCGGCGTAACGAAGCCGCCCATCCAGGTTCCAAACAGGTCGTTCGCACACACCATACGGCCGGCACGATCGGTGACTGCGATCGCGACGTCGTCGTGGTTGACCGCCTGACGCAGCATCGTCCAGTCAGGCAGCACGGCCTCGCCCATGACCGCCGCAGGAAATAGGCGCCGCGCAAGCAAAACGCCGCCAACTGCGACTGAGAGCCCTGCAACGAAACCCGCCGCAAGCACCATATCGCGCGTCGCCCAGAACAGCAGCGCGGTCGAGAGCAGCGCCAGACCGCCGAGCAGGCCCATATCGACCCGCGACAACCCCGACGGCACCGAAAGCGGGCCGACGGAACCCGCCCCCCTGCCGATATCGGAATCAGCGGAAGGCAGGCTCGTCGCGGTCAATGACAGACTTTCTTATCGGCGCATCACCAGATGCGGACGCGGTCCTTGGGCGCCAGATACAGCTTCTGGCCTTCCTTGATCTGATAGGCTTTATACCAAGGGTCAAGGTTGCGCGAGACCCAAGTCCGCTGAATCGACGGCGAATGCGGATCGGTGGTGATCCGCTGCGAAAGATTCTGCTCGCGATAGTTGCGGCGCCACACCTGTGCCCACCCGAGGAAGAAGCGCTGGTCGCCGGTCAGCCCGTCGATCACCGGTGCTTCCTTGCCACCGAGCGAGGCCTTGTAAGCGTCGTAAGCCACCGTCAGCCCGGCAACGTCGCCGATATTTTCGCCCAGCGTGAAGGTGCCGTCGAGCTTTTCGCCTGGCAGCACTTCATAGGCGTCATATTGCGCGACCAGCGCCTTGCCCGCGGCCTCGAACGCCGCGACATCGGCGGGGGTCCACCAGTCGGCAAGCTTGCCGGTTTCGTCATATTTCGCGCCCTGATCGTCAAAGTGATGGCTGACTTCGTGGCCAATTACTGCGCCGATGCCGCCATAGTTGATCGCCGGGTCGGCGTGCGGGTCAAAGAAAGGCGGCTGCAGGATCGCGGCGGGAAACACGATCTCGTTCATGCCAAAATTGGCATAGGCGTTGACCGTCATCGGGGTCATCCCCCATTCCCAGCGGCGGATGGGACCGCCCAGGCGGCTGATATTGTCGTCATGCGCGAACTGGTTCGAACGCAGTGCGTTGCCGAACAGGTCGTCCGCCTTGATCTCGAGCTTGCTATAATCCTTCCAACGGTCGGGATAGCCGATCTTGGTAGTGAAATTGGCAAGCTTCTGCTTCGCCTTCGCTTTGGTCGCCGGCTGCATCCACGCCAGCCCGTCGATGCGGCGGCCCATCGCGGCGAGGACATTCTTGACCAGCTTGTCCATCTCCGCCTTGGTTTCGGGCGGGAAATATTTCGCAACATAGTCCTGGCCGACGGCTTCGCCCAGGTTGCCGGTGGTGAAATCGACCGCGCGCTTCCAGCGCTCCTGCATCTGCGGCGTGCCCGACAATGCGGTGCCATAGAATGAGAAGCTCTCCTGCGCGAATTTCTCGGGCAGCACGCCCGAAAAACCGTCGAGGCTGCGCACCAGCAGCGCATCGCGGATCACCGCAATCGGCGCGTCGGCGAGCAGCTTGGCTTCGCCGGTGAAGGCGCTCGGCTGCGATACCAGCAGCGAATCTTCCTTAACCCCCAGACCGCGGATGAAGGTCGCAAAGTCAAAACCGGGTGCCGCCGCAACCAACTCAGCGATCGTCATCTTGTTGTAGACTTTGGTGGCGTCGCTGCTGTCGTTCTTGTCCCAATGGATGGTCGCGATCTGCTTTTCAAAGTCATAGAGCGCCTTGGCGCGCGCCGCGGCGTTGGTTTCACCCGCGAGCGTCAGGACATTTTCCAGATGCGTCAGGTAGGCGGCCTGCAGCTTGGCGTTGCGCTCATTGTCCTTCAGGTAGAAATCGCGGTCGGGCATACCAATGCCGCCCTGAAACATCGTGTAGATATAGACGTCGGGGTTCTTGTCGTCCTGACCGACAAAGCCGCCAAAGAAATGCTGGACGCCGCTGCGGTCGGCCTCGGCGAGCAGCGCGGCAAGGCCGGGCTTGTCGACGGCACGGATTTTGGCGAGCCACGGCTGGATCGGCGCCAAGCCTTTTGCCTCGACTGCCGCGCCATCGAGATAGGCGGCATAGTTGCGCCCGATCATGCTGCTTTGATCGGCTTTCGCGGCGTCGAGGATTTCGCGAGTACGCTGCTGCGACAGATCGCCGAGCGCGGTGAACATGCCATAGTTGGACTTATCGGCCGGGATCGTGGTGTTCTTGGCCCAGGTGCCATTGGCATAGCCGTAGAAATCATCGCCCGGCCGGACCGTTGTGTCCATACCCGCGGTGTCGAAGCCAAAGGTGCCGAGTTCGGGCTTGGCTGCGGTTTCGGCGGCGGGTGCGGGTGCGGCCTTTTCCTTGGCCACAGTCGGTACGGCGGAAATCAGCATTGCGCCCAGCGCGGCGGTCGCCAGCAGGCGCGAAGAAACATGCAAAAGAGTCATGATAGTCCCCAGTTTTCAAAACGAAGCTACGATGCACAGCGCGTTCGCGCCGCACGCGGTTGCGATGTACTAGCTATACGACCGCGCGCGCGCCGTTCAACCTGCGGGGGTGTCGCTGGTCGATGCCTCAAGTCGTTGGTCGCGCGCGCGCTGCAATTTGCGCCGCCAGCGGAGGCGAATCCAATTGTCCCAGAAAATCGAGGCGAGCACATATCCGACCGCTGCCGAAACCAGCGAGATGACCAGCAGCCCGGAAAGCATGGCGGGCGCCGCATCCGAAAACACCCAGCGCGCCCACTCGCCCGCCGATGCGCCATGTTCGATCATCGCCGAAAAAGTCGCGCTATTGGCCTGAAGCCCGAACAGCCAGTCGCCGAGCCACACCGATGCCAGGATGATGAACGGCGTCGTCACCGGGTTCGACAAAAAGGTCATCGCGGCGCCAATCGGGATGTTCGCGCGGACCGGCAGCGCAAGCAGCGCAACGCCCAATATCTGAATGCCAGGGATCAGGAAAAAAATGCCGACGAAAAGGCCAAGCGCGGTGCCGCGTGGCACCGACGTCCGGGTAAAGCGCCACAAGTGGCTGTGTGCGACGCGATGTGCAAACGGTTTGACGAACCGGCTTGCGAGCAATTCTTCGCGCGTCGGCGAATTGCGGCGGATCCAGTTCATCACTGCCGCCTTATCGCGAGGTTTGCCGCCGCTCATCCGCGCTCTTTCATCAACCGCTGCTTGTCGCGCTTCCAGTCGCGTTCCTTTATCGACTCCCGCTTGTCGTGCGCCTTCTTGCCCTTGGCGAGCGCGAGTTCGACCTTGGCGCGGCCGCGGCTGTTGAAATAGACCGACAGCGGAACAAGCGTCATGCCCTGCCGCGCGACGCCGGCATACATCTTGTTGATCTCGCGCCCACTTAGCAGCAGCTTGCGCGGGCGCTTGGGTTCGTGGTTGTGGCGGTTGCCATGGCTGAATTCGGGGATATTGCTGTTGATCAGCCACACCTCGTTGCCCTTCACTTCGGCATAGCTTTCGGCGATCGTGCCTTCGCCGAAGCGCAGCGATTTGACCTCGGTCCCTTGCAATGCGATCCCCGCCTCGAACACCTGTTCGATGGCAAAGTCAAAGCGCGCGCGCCGGTTTTCGGCAACGACCTTCTTCTTGTCGAATTCGGCGGCAGACTGCGGACGGGCCATTGAACCTACAAAACTCCTGCCGCACGCAAAGCGGCATCAACTGCGGTGCGCGATGCGCCGTTCGCCGGGATAATAGGTAGGCGCACTTCGGGCGAAAACCAGTCGTGGACGCGCGAAAGCGCATATTTCACAGGCCCAGGCGAGGTATCGGAGAACATCGCCTGATGCAGGTTGAACAGGCGGTCGTGCAAAACCAGCGCCCGTGCCCAGTCGGCGCCGGCGCACGCGGCGGCGAAATCGGCGCAGAGACGCGGCGCGACGTTGGCCGTGACCGAAATGCAGCCGACGCCGCCCATCACTGCATGTGGCAGCCACAGATCATCATTGCCGCTCAGCTGGCAGAAATCACTCCCGGCGCCCGCGCGGTGGACCGTCACCCGGGCGAGATCGCCGCTCGCGTCCTTGACCGCTACGACACTCGGGATTTCGGCGAGCTTGCACATCGTCTCGGCGCTGATGTCCGCGACGGTGCGGCCGGGGACGTTATAGACGACAATCGGCAGATCGCTGGCATCGGCGAGCGCCTGATAGTGCGCTATCATGCCTTCCTGGCTCGGCCGGTTGTAATAGGGCGCGACGATCAGCGCCGCGGCCGCGCCCGCGGCCTGCGCGTAACGCATGTGGCGCACGGCGGTCGCGGTGTCGTTAGAGCCGCACCCGGCGATCACCGGCACGCGACCCGCAGCCGCCTGGATGCAGCTGTCGATCACCTGATAATGTTCGTCGAATCCGAGGGTCGGGCTTTCGCCGGTCGTACCGCACGGGACCAACGCGCTGGTCCCTTCCTTGATCTGCCAATCGACAAGGCGTGCGAAGGCAGGCGCGTCGAACGCCCCATCGCGGAATGGCGTCACCAAAGCGGGAATAGACCCCGAAAACATGCCCCGCTCCTTTACAAAAACACGGGCCAGCCGGTAGAGTCCCGACGGCGCGCCGCTAATGGACGCCTATTCAGCGCCCCGCAAGGAGTTTGGCACTAACATGCACGGCATGAACACGCTGCCCCGTATTTCGCGCCTGGCGCTCGCCATGGCTCTGCTCATTCCGACGGCGGCCAACGCCAGCGAACTGACACCCGAGCAAATGGCATGGTACCGCGCGCAGATGGGCCTCGCCTCGACGTCGGGGCCGCCGCCGTCGACCAATTCGGTCGGCGACGCGGTGATGGAATGGCGGCGCTTGACTGCGAACACCGGTGCCTCGTTCGACCAACTGTCGCGCTTCCTGATGACCAACAAGGGCTGGCCCGACGCCGACAAGATGCGCACCCGCGCCGAAAAGGCGATCGCGATCGACAGCTTCGATCCGCCGCGCACCCTCGCCTTTTTCCAGGCCTTTCCGCCGCAGACCGCGAGCGGCCATTTGCGCTACGCGCTGGCGCTCAACGCATCGGGGCGCCGCGACGACGCCAATGCCGCGGTGCGCCGCGCGTGGGTTAGCGGACCATTGGACGAGGCCGAGACGAACCGCGTGCTCGGCCTGTTCCCGGGCGCGATAACCCCCGCGGATCATGACGCGCGGATGGACCGTTTGCTGTGGTCGGGCGCAACCGCCGCGGCCAGCCGCCAGCTCGCCTATACCTCGCCCGAGCGACGCAGCATTTTTGCGGCACGGCTCGCGCTGCGCAGTTCGGCGGTCGATGCCGCGTTGCAGGCCACGGCGGTCGAAAGCGCCAACCCGTCGCTGATCCGGACCGACGCCGGCTACATCACCGACAAGGCTACCTGGCTGCGCCAGACCGGCCGCGTCGGCGAAGCGCGCGCGCTGCTCGCAGCGCCGCGGTCGCTCGCCAAAGCGCCCACCGATCCCGAAGAATGGATCGAAACTCTGCTGACCAACGCGCGGCAGGCCGACAGCGGTGGCGACAAGCTCACCGCCTATAATATCGCGCGGCAGATCGACGACGCCTTCCCGCCGGGAACGGTGATCCGCGAAACCCCGCTCAGCGTGCGCGACGACTACACCTCTCTGGCGTGGCTGGCCGGACAGCTGGCGTATAAGGATATGCGCCGCCCGGCGGAGGCCGTGAAACTGTACCGCGCCTATGGCGAAGCTGCCCGGTCGGCGCAGACGCGCACCAAGGGCTTTTACTGGGCGGGGCGCGCCGCACTCGCCGCTGGCGACCGCTCGGCCGCCAACGCCCATTTTGCTGACGCCGCGCAGCATTACGACCAGTTCTATGGCCAGTTGGCGCTCGAGCGACTCAGTCGTCCGCAGCCCCGACCGACACCCAATCCCACGATCCAGGTCAGTAGCAACGACAAGCGCGCCTTTGACGACGACCGACTGGTCCGCGCCGCGCGCGCGCTCGGCGAAATCGGCGCGTGGCGCGAACAGACTTTGTTCCTGCGCGCGCTGTCGCAAAAGGCGACCTCGCCCGCCGACCATGTTCTCGCCGGACAATTGGCGTCGCAGATCGGGCGCCCCGACCTTGGCGTGATGATCGGGCGTAGCGCGCAAGCAAACAGCCTTGATGCGGTTGAGGTCGCGGGCTTCCCGACTGTGCGCGTGCCCGCGGGACATGAGGGCAACTGGACCTTCATTCACGCGATCACGCGGCAGGAAAGCCAGTTCGACCGGCAGGCGATCAGCCACGCCGGTGCGCGCGGCATGATGCAGCTGATGCCCGGCACAGCGAACGAGGTCGCAGGCAAACTCGGACTTTCGTATAACCGCGATCTGCTGACTACCGACACCAATTACAACATGATGCTGGGATCGACCTATTTCCAGCAGATGCTGCGCTATTTCGGTGGCAGCTATCCACTGGCGGTCGCCGCCTACAACGCCGGACCGGGCAATGTGAACAAATGGCTGCGCGCCAACGGCGACCCGCGCACCGGGTCGATCGAGATGATCGACTGGATCGAGGCGATTCCGATTTTCGAGACCAAAAATTACGTGCAGCGCGTGCTCGAAAACGCGGTGGTGTACGACACGCTGCAACCGGGCAAGACGCTGCCGCAGGCGCCGCTCAGCTTCTACCTCGGCAAACGCACCCCCGGATAAGTCCGCGTGGCGGAGGAACGTAGCAATATCATCTCGCCGACCGGCTTTGCTGCGCTGCGCGCCGAATATGACGCATTGTTCGGCAATGAGCGGCCCAAGCTGGTCGAGGTGATCAGCTGGGCGGCGGGCAATGGTGATCGCAGCGAGAATGGCGACTATATCTATGGTCGCAAGCGATTGCGCGAGATTGACCGGCGGCTGTCGTTCCTGGCGCGGCGGATGAAGGCGGCGCGCGTCGTCGATCCCGCCATGCAGCCCGACAAGAGCCGCATATGGTTCGGTGCCACCGCCGAGCTAGCCGATGACGGCGATGCGCGGCGCATCGTCACGCTGGTTGGCGACGACGAAGCCGAAGCCGGCGACGGCCGGATCGGGTGGAACAGCCCCCTCGCCCGCGCGCTGCGCGGCGCCGCGGTCGGCGATTTGCGCATCGTGCAGCTGCCCGCCGGGCCGAAAGAGTGGGAGGTGATGGCAGTCCGCTATCCGTGACCCGTCACTCGCTAAGCCCCGCAATCAGGTCGCGTTGATCCCTACGCAGCTCGGGCAGATCGCGCGCAAGCTTGGCCCAGTGCGCAGCTTCCTTTGCGTCAGCCACCACGCCGATCCCCTTGGCATAAGCGTCGGCGAGGATTGCGCGCGACCCGGCAAAGCCCGCGCGCGCCGCAACGCCGCAGTCCTCGACCGCCCCCGGCAGCGTTTTCGCAGCGAAATGCGCTTCGCACAGCCAGTGGTTGCCTTCGGGATTGCCCAAAGCCGCAATCTTCCGCAGCCGCGCAAGGTTTGCCGCGCGAGTATCGGCGAAATAGGTCAGCGCAAAAATCGCCGCCGGATGCCCCTTTTCCGCCGCCTCGGCGTAGAGTGTCTGCGATCGCGCGAAATCAGCCGGGCCGAAGGTACCGGCCGCGAGACGATAGGCGAGATGCGTCTTCGCCTTCGAGAACCCGGCATTCGACGCCGCAACATAGAGGTCATAGGCGCGGGTCACGTCGGCGGGCGACGGATCGTTTTCCAGCAGCAGATAGGCCAACTCCTGCTGACCCGCCGGAAACCCCTGCGCCGCCGACGCCTCAAGATACGCCCGTGCGCGCGGCAGGTCTTTCTTCAATCCAACCCCGAGCGAGAACATATAGCCCACCAGCTGCTGCGCCAGCGGATGCCCGCCATCGGCGAGCGCGATCAATTCGCTGGCGGGATGGCGTGACAGGACGTCGGCAATCAGGACGGGCTCGTCCTCGATCGCCAGCCGGTCGAGCGAAATGTCGGCGAGCGAACCGGCGGCGGTGCCGCGCGTCGTCCTTTGGGCAACTGCGCCCGGCGGCGGCGGCGGCGCGGAAAACGGACGCAGCGTCGTCGCCGGCGCCGCACGCATCGGCACCTCGGGCGGCGCGACCAGATAATAATCGTCGAACCAGCTGCCATAATGAAATGGCTGCTGCGGTCCAAGCGCCATACCATGCGTCCGCTGGTAAACTTCGCGCGACACAATTTTGAAATAATCCGAGATTTCCAGACCCGGAATGCCCAGTTCCTTGACCACCGCTGCAGCAAACGGGCTGACGGGTGATCCGACCGGCGCGAAGTCGAGCGCGGGCCGTCCCTTTGCGGTCGAATAGAACACCGCCCCCTGCCCGATGTCGAGCAAACCCAAGGGGGCCGAAGCCGCATCGCCCGCCGCCACATTGACATCCTCGATCCGCACCACCGGTTCAGCGGTGCGGCACGCATCGACAAATAACAGCGTAAACGCGCCCGCAGGCACCACGCGCTTCACCGCGGCCTCGATCGACAGATAGCGCTTTTCGACATCCGCGCGTCGGGTCGCGGGCGGCGCCTCCATCGGGACGAGCCAGTTGCGCCCGCCATATTCGAAACCATGTCCGGCATAGTAGATGATCACCGACTTTGCCCCCGCCGCCTCCGCAGCAAAGCGCGTCAGCGCCGCGTCGAGCGTCGCCATGTCGGCATTGCGGACGATCCGCGGCGAAATCCCGGCCTTGGCAAAGGCGGCGCAGACATAGTCGATGTCGTTGACCGCGTTCTTCAGAGACGGCCATTCCCAGTCATTATAGGCGCTATTGCCGATCAGCAGCGCGACGCGCTCGCCCTGCAGCGGCGCATTACCGCACGCGGACGGCTGGGCGGCGGCCATCGGTGCAGCACAGAAAAGGGTCAGAAGCGCTGCGATCAACGTACCGATCCGCGATCCGGTCACTATGGTCTATCCCCCTCACAACGACTGCGCGGTCACGCCGAAAATTGTCGGAATTCTGCGCAACTTCACTCTGAAATCGCATTTGCCCTGCGCCGATCCACCGACCTGACGAAGGGTAGGTCAGCGTGACGATGTAGGAAAGCGGAAACTGGGCTGTGCGGACGGTCACCGACACATCTAGACGATAGCGGTACGGGTGATAATCTGCGCAGGGCCAAGAGAGGATGAAATGATGCGAAGCTTGGGATTGGCGGCCGTCTTGTTGCTCCCCGGTGCGGCGCACGCCGCGCCCAATCGCCCGCCGATACCGGCTCTTACCGACCAATATCTTCTCGATCAGCTCGAACTCGGCGAGGAAATCGAAGCACGCGCCGATGGCGACCTCAACGGCGACGGCGATATCGATACGGTATTCGTCGTCTCCAGCCCTGACGAACGCCATCTCTATGTGGTGCTCAGCTATCGGGCCGAAACCGATATTGGCCACCAACCTGGCGGTGACTTCAAGCTGGAGCCCGATCCGTTGGGCCCAGCCGACCTTTCGATCAGCAGGGGCGTGTTGACAATCAAGGACTTGACCGGCGGAACCACCGCGCTGTCAGCGACCTATCGCTATCGCGCCGCCACCACGAAGGATGGACCGCGAATGCGGCTGATCGGCCTTGACGCCACCGTTTACAGTCGCACCTATGCCCATGACGGCAGCGAAATGAGCTGGAATGTCGCTACCGGCGATACGATCACGACATTTTTGAAGATGTCGGCGGGAGATGGCCCGGGATATGACAAACTCTACGCGCGAAAGTTCAAGCGACCGGCGCGGACGATCTATATGGAGGACACGCCGGAACCCGAGCTCGAGCTGGTCGGGGTGTCAGAAGCGAAATAGCCGACGCCGCCCCGCCGACGAAAGCTCACGGCTGCAACAGCGCCGGAATGATCCAGATTGCCGACATCACGATCACCACTGCAATCAGCGAAAAGCCCAGCACATAGCGGACATTATGCCCTTTGACTCCCCCGCTCGCTTCGGTCTCGGTCACTTCGACATGTTCGTCGACGATTTTCATGGTGCGTTTCCCTTCCAACTCGTCCGCCTAATACGCGGCCCTTGCACAGGCGGTTCCCGCGCGGCGCCGGGGAGGTAAATGCCAGAGGGTCTATAAGCCGGGTTCTGTCCACCCCTTGCGGGGATGGGCGATCATTCCTCTAGGCGAACGGTTACCCGAACGCTCAAGCAGTCAACCCGGATGGCGGGGCCGGAACCAGCCCTGAGACCGAACTCGTGCCATCCCTATTCGACCTTGCTCCCGGTGGGGTTTGCCGTGCCGCGCCTGTTACCAGCCGCGCGGTGCGCTCTTACCGCACCCTTTCACCTTTCGCCGGGCCGAAACCCAGGCGGTTTGCTCTCTGTGGCACTTTCCCTGAACCGGTCCGAAGACCGGCCCGCCGGACGTTATCCGGCACCGTGATTTCCGTGGAGCCCGGACTTTCCTCCCCCGGCAGGATACCCCACCGGCGGCGATCGCCCAACCCTCTGGCAGAGCAGCGTATAGCGCGAACGGGCAAGCAATACGAGCGTTTGTGACGAGGGGCTGGCTTGGCGTGGCGAGCCGTTACCTCCCTTCGTTACCCCGGACCCGATCCGGATCCCGCTTCTTTGGGGCAATCTCCGCCATTTCGCAAAAAGCGGGACCCCGGATCAATTCCGGGGATGTGAGAATTCTATGGCTGATTTCGATCACTAGCCGTGAAACTGCTTTTGGTACCATTTCGCAGGGTGCTTACATCTGCGATGGCAAGCGAGCGATGCACTAGTTCCATCGGACCCTCGCTTAAATGGCGCTAGTCGTCGTAACCTCGCTCACCCGCACTGGAGGCGTCGGTGATGAAATTGGGTGTCAAAGCAGCCTTTGACAGGGAAATGGCGGACGCGCAGTCTGCCGAAGCAATTGGCGATATCGCTCTTGCCAAGCACCATCTTGAGCGTGCGCATATCCTCGGACAGCGCTGGTATGCAGCCCATGTGAAACCGCATTTTCACATGTTGCGGCTCGCCCTGAAGCAGCCGGATACCAGCGAGGCGCGGGGTCAGCTCGTGAGACGGATCGGCGCCGCACCCTTTCCCCTTGCGGGCTGGGTTCCCGACGGCAACACTCGCGGGGCGGATGTCTCGCCAACGATGCCGATGCCGATCCCGCCGGACTTGCAGTTCTTGGTCGAGGGCCATTCGCTGCGCAACGGCTTGATCCTGCGGGGCGCTGTGGTCGCCGCCCTGGTTGCTGCCTATCTGCTTTTTGGGCGATGAACCGGCGAATGGTGCACGGCTGTGCGGCAGAGTTGGGCTTGTAACGGGCGAGGAAGCTGCCACTTCCTTTCGGTCCTCCCGACGAAGCCCGCGATCTCGCCGGAGCTTCAATCCGACATGGTAAAATCCCGGCTTTCGCCGAAATGACAATCTTTGTTGGTGGCACCTATCGGCCTCAACCTGCCAGTCAATTCCCCTCGGGCTGCGGCAACAGCAATGCCAGCAGGATAGCCCGGCATTCGCCGTCGATCGTGCCGTCGATCAATTCGGGCCGGAACCGCCGCTGGAACGCAACTGTCGCGGCAAACCCGTCGGTCACGTCGTAACCAAAGCGTTCGAGCGCAAGCAGAAACCCCGCGTCGGTCCACAGCGGATCGGTCAGTTTTTTGCGCGGGCGCGGCAGCGCGAGGCGGCGGCGCGCGAGTTCTTCCCACGGGAACAGTTCACCCGGATCCTGCTTGCGCGTCGGCGCGATGTCCGAATGGCCGATGACATTGCCGCGTGTAATGGCGTGCCGGTCCTTGATGATATGGACCAGCCGCACGACCGAGGCGACCTGCGCATCGGGAAATGGCACATAGCCGAATTCATGCCCCGGATTGACAATCTCGATTCCGACGCTGGCCGAATTGATGTCGCTGATCCCGCGCCAGTGCGACTTGCCCGCGTGCCAGGCGCGCTTGTCCTCGGGCACCATATGCGTGATCTGGCCATCCTCGCTGACGACATAGTGCGCCGATACCTTCGATTCGGGGTTGGCAAGCCAATCAATGGCTTCGGAACCGCTCTTCATACCCGTGTAATGCAGCACGATCATCGAGATGGGCAGCGCGCGCTCGTCCAGATTGGGTGACCAGCGTTCGATAAAATCGCTCATGCGGTTGGCGGCCCATGTTGTCTCGCCCCAGCACGGAGCGGTAAGTCACCTGCGCCAGCGCGGCGCAAAATGCAAGGTCAGGCGGCCGCCGCTCGGCGCACGTGCTGGTCGGCGGGTTCGTAAAGGCCGCGGAGACGCGGACTGGCGACGAACTGGTCGGTTTGACCAAGCACAGTTTCGCCCGCCCCAAGCACCAGGAAGCTCTGCGGGGCCGCCATCGCGCGCAGCTTTGCGAACGCCTTTTGCCGCATCGGCGCAGAGAAATAGAGCAGCAGGTTGCGGCAGAAGATCAGATCGGCCGAACTCGCGAGCGGCGGCCGGTCGGTCAACATGTTCTGCACCGTAAAGTCGATGCGGCGGCGCAAATCCGCCTTGGCGAGCCAGCCGCCTTCGGTCTGGTCGAACCAGCGCACCATACGCTGGACGGGCAGCCCGCGCTGAATCTCAAACTGGCTGTATAGGCCGACGCGCGCACGGCTGATCGCGTGGTAGCTGACGTCGGTTCCGACGATATCGACCTGCCAGCCTGCCCATTTTTCGCCCTGTTCGGCGATCAGCATCGCCAGCGAATAGGCCTCCTGCCCGGTCGACACGCCGCAATGCCAAATGGTCAACCGCCGGCGCAGTTTATTGATCTCGCGCAATTTCTCAAGCACGGTGACAGCTATATCGTCGAACAAGCTATATTCGCGATAAAAATAGGTTTCGTTGTTGAGCATCGCATCGACGGTGTCGTCGAGCAATTGGCGGCTGTTCGATGTGACCAGCGCCGCCACCAGCGCGTCGAGATCTGCGATATTGTGGCGTTGCATCACGGGTTTGAGCGACATTTCGATGCGCCAAATTCGACTGGGTGACAGCGTCTGCCCTGTCCGCGATTCGAGCACCCGCATCAGGACGCGATACGCCGATTCGCTGGCGCTGCTCCCCATCATGATTGGCGCCTTCCGGGCAGGAAGCTGCCGAGCATCAGCGCGATTGCATCGGGATTGAGCGTTGCGGCGGCGATCCCGGCCTTGGCGACCGCGCCTGGCATGCCCCAAATGACGCAACTTTCGGGCGCCTGCGCAAAGATCGTGCCGCCAGCCTCCTTCAGCCGCGCCGCACCGATCGCGCCGTCGCGGCCCATGCCGCTGAGGATCACGGCCACGCCACCCTTGCCATATACGTCAGCCACCGAATCGAGCATCGGGTCGGCCGAGGGGCAGCAGCCGTTGTCGACAACGCGATGATCGAGCGCGATTTGATGCAGGCGACCGTTGGCGACGACGCGCAGATGGGCATCGCCGGGGGCCAGATAGATATGTCCCTTCTCGACGGTCATTCCGGCCTGGGCGACGGACACCATGCGTTCGGTCATCGTCGCGATTTGCTTGGCATAAAATTCCATGAAAGCGTCGGGCAGATGCTGGGTGAGCAAGATCGGCGCGGTGACCCGCGGATCGAGGTTGGCGAGGAAATTGGCGAACGCCGGGATGCCGCCGGTCGACGCGGCAACGGCGATACATTCGATCGGCTGATCGCTGCCAACCGCCAGCGCGACCGGCGGCGGCGCGCGGCGTTCGCCAACGGGCACCGGCGCCGGGAAATCCTCCTGGTTGCCCAGCGACATGATGCGGTCGGTGAGCACTTCGGCAAAACGGCCCGAAAAACTGCCACGGCCGGGCTTGGCCAGCGTATCGCTGGCGCCGAGCGCGAGTGCCTCGATCGCCGCCGGGCCGCCTTCGACGCAGTTCGATGAAAGGATCAGCACCCGCGCCTTGGCGGCGCGCGTCAGGATATGCGGCAGCGCGTCGATCCCGCTCATCCCGGGCATTTCGATATCGAGCACCACAACATCGACGGGTTCGCGGGCCAGAAAGGCGAGCGCGTCGTGCGCCGAGGCCACCGAGGTGCAGACCTCGAGCCCCGCCCGCTGATCGACAATGCGCTCGAGTATGCTGCGGACAACCAGACTGTCGTCGACCAGCATAACCCTCACCGTTCGCGCTGACGGTTCGGGATCGGGATTCAGGGGGAGCGGCCGCGCTATCGACATCGTCTTACGCGACGCCGACGAGCTGCAATTTTCCTTCCAGTGTTTCACGGTCGAACGGCTTCATCACATATTCATCGGCGCCCGCTTCGATCGCGGCGCGGATATGATCGATGCTGTTTTCGGTAGTGCAAAACACGACCCGCGGCCGTTCTTCATGCCCATAATCGAGGTCATTGAACGCGCCCAGAAACTCCATGCCGCTCATCACCGGCATGTTCCAGTCGAGCAGGATCACGTCGGGGCGGTTGGCGCGGCAAAAGGTCAGCGCCTCCTGCCCATCGGCGGCCTCTTCGACGGCGAAGGCCATGCTCTCAAGGATATGGCGTGCGACCTTGCGAATGACTTTGCTGTCATCGACGACCAGGCAAGATTTCGACATTAATACCTCCGCAACCCAGATTTCACGCCATGCTAGTGTGAAGGAGTGTCCAGCCCGTTAACTCACGCTGCTTTGAGCGCAGGCAAAGTGATGAAATGCGACGGATCGACAACGAGCAGCGAAGCGCCCTGATGCTCGATCATTGCATCGGCGACGCGCGCCCAGCCGGGCAGCAATTTTCCCGCGACGCGCGTTTCGGGCGCTTCGATGAAACAGACATCCTCGATCGCATCGGCGAGCAGTGCGTAGCCATGATCGGCAACATCGACGACGATCACCCGCTGCCCCGATGCCACCGGCACCGCGGGCATGCCGATGACGACATGCGGATCGATCAGCGTGAATACGCGGCTGCGGAGCGCAAACAGCCCCGCGACATGCGGCGGTGCGCCGGGGACTTCGACAGGGATACCGACGGTCACCACCGAATTGATCGCGCGGCTGCGCAGCGCGACGCGAGTGTCAGCGATGCGCGCGATCAGATAGAGTTTTTCCATCATGTGCGGATTCCTCCGACGCGGCGCGCCAGTGCGTCGAGCAGCGCCTGGCGGTCGTAACGATAGACAGTTTCGTCGTCAGGCCCGGCGGCAGCAACCGCGCTGCGCAGGCGGATCATCGGAATTTCGTCGCCAACATGGGCGCAAGACGCACCATCTTCGGTGAGGCAGAGCAAGACATCGGGCGCGTCATCTGCCGCGTCATCGTCCGACACCACACGGTAACCGGCGCTCCGCAGGATCGGCGCGAGAAAATTGCCGCCCCAACCATCATGATCGTCGGAGAGACGGCAGAGCGGCTGATTCGGCCGCGACACGTCATCCAGCGCCCCATATTGCGCCATCAGCCAGAAGGGATCGATCAGTTCGACGGGCTCGCCGCAGACCAGCACGACGCCCGCGATGAGTCCCGGCGCCGCCGACGGTTGCACCGCGTCGGGCAAACGAACGATGTCGATCACTTCAGCGATCGGATAGCAGAGCACCGATTGACCGTCGAACAGCCGCAACAGCTTTAGCGATCCCTCTGCGTCGGGGAGTTTCGCGGTGTGCACCGCAAAAATTTCGTCGCCGATCTGTACCTGAATCCGGCCAGCGCTCTCAAACAGCGCCGATGCGGGCACTTCCTCGACCCGCTCGATCACCGACAATCGTACCCCGCGGACCCGGCCATTTGTGTCGCGGAACAGCAGCAGCTGCGCGGCATTGCGCGCGGCGTTCGCTTGCGCTTCGGCGGCGGCCATCTGATCATGATTGCGGCCCGTTTCGGTCGCGTCGATCGCCGCAACGGCAACCAGCCCCTGCACATCGAGCAGCAACACCGGGCGGCCGTTATCAGGCAGTGTCGTTCCGGCATAAAGCCCCGTCGCCATGATCATCGGCGCTGCGGGCTTGATCACCAGTTCCTCATGATCGTGAATCGCCGCCACGCTCAGCGCGTAGCTTTGTCCCTGCCCCGGCCGCACGATCACCAGCGCGCGGTCATCGACATCGTCGTCGTCAGATGCTTCACGCCCGAGCACCTTTTCGAGCCGTAACAGCGGATATTGTTCGCCGCGGACGGTCGCCAGTTCGCCGCCACCAACGCGATCGATCCGCACCGTGTCGCCATTTTCAAGCAGGATTTCGCGCACTGCACCGCGTGGAATGGCAAAATATTGCCCGGCCGCGCGCACCATCAGCCCCGATATGATGGTCAACGTCATCGGTACGCGGAGCAGGATCGTCAGCCCCCGGCCCTCATCGTTGCGCAGTTCGACGACGCCGCCGATCTTCTCGACATTGGCCTTGACGATATCCATGCCGACGCCGCGCCCCGACACTTCGGTAATTTTTGCGGCGGTCGAAAAACCGGGACGAAAGACGAGCTCGAGCTTATCCTTTGACGACAGCGCGCGTGCTTCGGCGGCCGTGATCGCGCGCGATGCGATCGCCTTTGCCACCAGCGCGTCAGGCGACATGCCGCGACCGTCGTCGCGAACTTCGATTTCGATCTGGTTGCCCGACTGGCGCGCTGACACCGAAATGGTCGCGGTGATATCCTTGCCCGCCGCGACGCGGTCCTCGAGCGCCTCGATGCCATGATCGATCGCGTTGCGCACGATGTGGATTAGAGGATCGCGGATATTTTCCATCATCTCGCGGTCGAGCTCGACCTCGCCGCCGCTGGTCTGAAACGCGATCTTCTTGCCCATATCCTGCGCCAGATCGCGCACGATGCGCGGCAGCGGCGCGAACAGCTTGTCGATCCGCTGCATCCGCATCTGGCTGACCGATTGACGCATCCCGGCGATCGAATCCGAAAGGCGGTCAAACGACGCGATTACCGCCGGACTGACACCCGATTCGCGGAGCATCCGGGCAAACTCATTGCGCGCGAGGACGATGTCGGTGACCCCGGTCATCACGCTGTCGAGCAGTGGCAGCGGTACCCGGATCGAGCGCCAGCTTTGCAGTTCACCGCGAAAATCATCATCGCGGCGCAGCGGCACACCTGCCACCAATTGGCCCGGATCTGCCGACGAATCTGCTTCGGCAAGCGCCGCAATCACGTCTCGGTCGTCACCCGAGGGTTCAAAGCCATCCTTGCCCAACGCGCTGCAAAGCATGTGGAGCCGGTCGATAATCGCAAGGACGCCGGTCACCAGCGCAGCATTGGCCTTTCGCTTGCCGCGTCGAACCTGATCGAGCGCATCTTCGGCGGCGTGCGAAAGCGCAGTGATGCGCGGCAAGTCGAGGAAGCTGGAGCTGCCCTTGGTCGTGTGAACTAGCCGGAAAATCGCGTCGAGCTGCGCGCGATCGGCGGGATCCGCCTCCCACGCGACGATCGCGCCGCCAGCCTCGGCCAGGATTTCCGCCGTTTCGGCCAAAAAGTCGTTCAGCAGATCGTCTATCACGGTACCGGTGCGCCCCAGAAACTGAAGCTGCACCATGGCCGAGAATGGTTAAGGGAGGCTTTACCCGCGCCCGCGCAGCACTGCGCCAACCAGCAGCGACGTCGGCGTTTCGCGCGCGAGCATCACCGTGCCGCCGTTCTGCGCCGCGACCGCCTGCACGAGCACAGCCGGTGCAGTGCGTGAGGTCATCGCGGTGGCGCCTTCGCCATCGCGCAGGATGGTTTCGACATCGGCGTCGAGGAAGATCCGTTCGGCCTCGACGTGCAGCGCGATTTCGATGCCCTCGCCCTGATTCTCACACCCGACATCAAGCCGCCCGCCGCGCACCAGCGCATCGACGAGGAGCAACGACAGGTTGAGGATGATCTTCACCGCGGGTTTGGGCAGCGGATCGCTGCCGATCATCCAGTTCAGGTCGATCGCGCGGTCGCCGATGATCCCCTGAATCGCCGATTTGGCTTCGTCCGCCGGGACCAGTTCGCCGAATCCGCCCGCCGACCCGAAGGCGAGGCGAAAAAATTTCAGCTTGTTCGCCGACGTCCGCGCGCTTTGTTCGAGCAGTTCGAAACAGCGTTCGCGCATCGCCGGGTCCTTTTCGTCGGCGAGCAGTTCAAGGCCGTTGGCAAAGGCACCGACCGGGCTCAGCAGATCGTGGCACAGCCTCGAAGCGAGCATGGAGGCGAAATCGACGCGATCGTCGGACATGGATTGAATAACTCCCCGCAAGCCGGACGTTTCCGGTTCGCGGATGCTCCCTAGGACAGGCAGCAACCCAGAGGCAAGTAGCATCCCCAAAACCCGGTCGCATCGAGCAGGACCTGGGGAACGGCACCTTGAAATCTCGCGTCCCGGAACCACATCCTCATCAATGCAGGGGGATGACAATATTCTGACCGTGGCGCTCGACGAAAGCGCGGCTGGACTGCGGCTGGACCGGGCGCTAGCCGAAGCTATGCCCGACCTGTCGCGCGAGCGGGTCAAGAGCTTGATCAAGAACGGCCGCGTCGCCACGGCGAGCGGTACAGTTCTGCGGGATCCTTCGGCCAAAGCCGCGCCCCCCACGATGCTGGAAGTCCGCGTCCCCGCCGCCACGCAGACGCATAATGTCGCGCAGGATATGGGCTTGGTGATCGCATATGAAGACGAGCACCTGATCGTCATCGACAAGCCGGCGGGCATGGTCGTGCACCCCGCAGCCGGCAATTTCGACGGGACGATGGTCAATGCCCTGCTTCATCACTGCGCGGGGCAGCTATCCGGGATCGGCGGCGTCGCGCGGCCTGGCATCGTCCACCGCATCGACAAAGATACGAGCGGCCTGATCGTCGCCGCCAAACATGATCGCGCCCACGAAGGACTGGCGAAGCAGTTCGCGGCGCACAGTATCGACCGCCGCTACACCGCGATCGTGACCGGACGCCCGATGCCTGCCAGCGGCACGGTCGACGCCGCGCTCGGCCGGTCGAACACCAATCGCAAGAAGATGGCAGTGGTCGCTGCCGGCCGCGGCAAGCGTGCGGTGACGCACTACCGCACAATCGAGCCTTTGCGGCATGCCAGCCTGATCGAATGCCGCCTCGAAACCGGGCGCACGCATCAGGTGCGCGTTCATATGGCGCATGTCGGCCATCCCTTGGTCGGCGACCCGGTCTATGGACGCGCCCGAAAGCCGCTGTCCGAGGTGCTGAATGCGCAGAATTTCGCCCGCCAGGCATTGCACGCCGCCCATTTGGGCTTTATTCATCCGATGACCGGTAACAATATCGCGCTCGACAGCGAAATCCCCCCGGACATGCGGGAACTGATCGAAGAATTGCGCGTTTAGGTTTCGAATGAAAATCTATCTCGACCGCCCTAAACAATGGCGGCATATTCCGACTCCAGATACCAAAGGGAAGACGCTCTCCAATGGCTAAAAGCAATGTCCCGGCAACGGTTCCAGCGCTTGGCGGCGAAGCCAGCCTGAACCGCTATTTGTCGGAAATCCGTAAATTCCCCCTGCTGACCCCCGAGCAGGAATATATGCTCGCGAAGCGGTTCCAGGAGCATGGCGACAACGAAGCTGCCGCGCAGCTCGTCACCTCGCATCTGCGGCTCGTGGCGAAGATCGCGATGGGTTACCGCGGCTATGGCCTCCCGGTGAGCGAGCTGATCAGCGAAGGCAATATCGGCCTGATGCAGGGGGTGAAGAAATTCGACCCCGAACGCGGCTTCCGCCTCGCAACCTATGCGATGTGGTGGATCCGCGCCTCGATCCAGGAATTCATCCTGCGCTCGTGGAGCCTCGTCAAAATGGGCACCACCGCAGCGCAGAAGAAGCTGTTCTTTAACCTGCGCCGGATGAAGAACAACCTCGAAGCGTTCGAGGACGGCGACCTGTCGCCCGAACATTTGACCAAGATCGCGACCGACCTCGGTGTCACCGAGGAAGAGGTCACCAGCATGAACCGCCGCATGGCGATGGGCGGCGACACCTCGCTGAATGTCCCGATGGGTGAGGATGGCGACAGCCAGTGGCAGGATCTGCTCGGTGACGAAGGCCCGCTCCAGGACGAGCGCGTCGCCGAGGCGCAGGAACGTGACGTGCGCCATTCGCTGCTCAGCGAAGCGCTCGAAACGCTCAACGAACGCGAACGCCATATCCTGACCGAGCGCCGCCTGACCGACGATCCCAAGACGCTGGAAGATCTGAGCCAGGTATATGACGTCAGCCGCGAGCGCGTCCGCCAGATCGAGGTGCGCGCCTTCGAAAAGCTGCAAAAAGCGATGCTGAAGCTGGCCGGCGACCGGCGCCTCATCAACGCCTGACGACGTTTCCAAATTGACCAGTGCGCCCGCGATTTGACTCGCGGGCGCATTTGGCTAGCCTCCCTCGCGGGTCTAACGAGGGGGAAATATCATGTGGAAATGGATCCGTATTCCCAAGGGCATCGCGCTCCTGGCATTTCTATTGCCCTGGATGACCGTCAGCTGTTCCGACCAAAAACTTGTCGAGGCGAGCGGCTTCGGCCTCGCCTTCGGCCGCGTCACCGCCATGGGGCAAGCCTCGCAGGCCGGTGACGGCGCGTCGATAAATGTCTGGCTGATCCTCGCGCTGCTCGCGATCGCAGGCGGCCTGTACCTGCTGTTCACCAAAGGACGTGAAGCTGCCAAGCTCGTCCTCGGCACTTCGGTCGCCGCGTTGCTGCTGATCGTTGTCGGCACCTGGCGCTACAGCAAGGATACGATTTTGGCCGAAGCCGCCAAAAATGAAGGCGGCGCGATGGATCAGGCCGCGCTGGCGATGATCCAGGTCAACTGGCACTTCGGCTACTGGCTCGCGCTGCTGTCGTTGATCGCTGCCGCGGTCATGGCGTGGCTGGTGGTGAGCGGCAAGGAAGCCGAGGCCGAAGCGAAAATGCGCGCGATCGCCGCCGATGCCAGCGACGCGGCGAAAGGTGCGGCGGCCAAGGCCAGCGAGGCCATCGACGCCGGGAAGGACAAAAAGGACGACGAGCCGCCCAAAGCGCCGTGATGGTACTCCGAGGGTCAATCCGCTGCTTGCCGACCGGCGGCAAGCGGCTATGAAACCGGAATGACGACCGCCGCCAAGAAATCCGCAAAGCGCCGCAAACTCCCCTGGTATCTGCGGCCGTTCAAATGGCTGTTGTGGTTCCTGATCGCTTCAGTGCTGTGGGTCGTAATCTATGCGGTCGTGCCGCCGCCGGTGACCTTTACGATGCTGGCCGACAGCAGCGGGATCACCAAGGATTGGACCAGCCTGTCCAGCATCGACCGCAACATGGTGCGCGCGGTGATCGCGGCCGAGGACGGCAAATTCTGCACCCATAACGGCTTCGACGCCGAAGCGATCGAACAGGCGATCGAGCGCAACGCCAAGGGCAAGCGGATGCGCGGCGGATCGACGGTCAGCCAGCAGACCGCCAAGAATGTCTTCCTGTGGCAGGGCAGCGGCTGGACGCGCTACGTCCGCAAGGTGCCCGAGGTCTGGTTCACATTCCTGATCGAGAAAATCTGGGGCAAACGGCGCATCATGGAAGTCTATCTGAACGTCGCCGAAACCGGTATCGGTACCTATGGCGTCGAAGCGGGGGCGCAGCGCTATTTCAAGCACGGCGCCAGTAAACTCACACCGGCCGAAGCGGCGCGCATTGCCGCCATCCTGCCTTTGCCCAAGAAGCGCGAGGCGGTCAGTCCGTCGGGCTTTACGCGGCGTTATGGCAACACCATTCAGCGGCGCATCGGCCAGGTAAGGCGCGATGGGCTGGATGGGTGTATTTATAATTAGAAGAGATCAATCGCTAGAGTCGCGCACTGCGTCGGCGACGTGCAAGAAGCCACCGATAAGCACCACGCCGGCCCCGATGGCGATCCAACCGACGGTTGAGACATTGTTCCGCTGCGCCCGGTCGATCGGCTGGCCGTTGAGCAGAAACCGCCTGCTGCGCTCCAGCGAAAAGGGGCCGGGGCCGGGGGGGGGGGGGGGGGGCGGTGGGCGTTGGCGGGGCTGTCGAAATGACCCGGCAGGCGCAGTTCGACGCGCAGGGATTACGGTCACCCCGATCGGGATGCACGCCCCGCCCGACCACGCCCTCGACGCGGGTCAGGCCGTTTTGGAATGTCATCGGTTCGGCCACGGCCGATGTTGTCAAAGCCGCACTGACAATGAGGCCGCCGATAATGCGCATGTCTGGTCCATGCTCCACCGAAGTTGATCAAGCCTCGCTAAGCGCGCATCGCGACATATCGTCGAATCGGCCCATGCACCGGTACACCGCGGCCGACAGGCAGCACCGACGCTAAGCCGGCTTCCAGCTCTTGCGATCTTCGGCCTGTTTCAGAACCTCAAACGCCGCTTGCCCCGCGGCAAAGCGCTTGGCGGCTTCGGCGTCGCCCGGTTTCACATCGGGATGCGATTCCTTGGCCAGCGCGCGCCACGCTTTTTTGACCGTTTCGAAATCGGCCTCGGGCTCAAGATCGAAGATGTCGAGGGCGCGCATTTCATCGCTGCTGCGTGTCCCGTCGCCGGGACCGCCCCAGGCATAATGCTGCGCCTTGGCATAAGCCCCCGCATCGCGCGTTTCATCAGCGGCGCGCGCGGC
Organism: Sphingopyxis sp.; assembly: GCF_016704835.1. GTDB lineage: Bacteria > Pseudomonadota > Alphaproteobacteria > Sphingomonadales > Sphingomonadaceae > Sphingopyxis. Next base: position 482,904 of record NZ_JADIZJ010000021.1, read on the forward strand.
GGCGTCTTCGGCGCTGAGGCCTTCGAAATAGTCCCAGCCGCGGTTGTATTCGGCAGCGTGGGTTTCGCAGAAATACCAGCGTTCGGGACTGTTCGGCGATTTCGGCGCGGGGCAGTTGCCGGGGTTGGTGCAGCCGTGTCGATCGCACAGGCGGACCTTTTGCGCTTCGTTGCCAGAGCCATAGGGGCGCCAGCGGGGAAATCCCCAATCGTCGGATCTTTTGGCGCGGCTCATCACCCCCATGTAGCGAGCAAGGGCAGTGATGGCTACCCGTAGGCCGCGAAAAACCTAGGCTTTGGGCTTGTAACCGAAGGCTTTGACCGCGAGTTTGACCACCGCGGGGTCCAGATCAGGGGGCGTCATCGGCACGATCGCCTCCAGCGCCTCGGCGATATGGGTCAGCGCGGCGATGCGCGCCGCTTTCTTGTTGTTGCCGTCGATGACCCGCCACGGTGCCCAGCGCGTGTTCGTCTGCGCGAACATCTCGTCCATCGCCGCCAGATAATCCTTACGCTTGGCCCGGTTGCGATAATCCTCGGCCCCGGTCTTCCAGCGCTTCCACGGATCGTCAAGGCGGTCGGCGAAGCGCTTGTCCTGCTCCTCCTGCGTCAGATGGACGAAGATTTTGACCAGATTGGTGCTGCTGCCCGTCAGCTGCGCCTCGAATTCGTTGATTTCGTCATAGCCCTTGCGCCATTCCTCCTCGCTCGCAAAACCCTCGACGCGCTCGACAAGGACGCGGCCGTACCAGCTGCGGTCGAAGACCGCGATTTCGCGGTTGCCGGGCAGGCATTTCCAGAAACGCCACAGGAAATGGCGCGCCTTTTCCTCGTCAGTCGGCGCACTGATCGGCCAGACATCGAAATAACGCGGGTCGAGCAGCGCGGTCATCCGCTTGATGATGCCGCCCTTCCCCGCAGCGTCCCAGCCCTCGAACATGCTGATGCTTCGCTGGCCATGGGTGATGTGTGCCGCCTGCACCCGCTCCAGTCGCTCCTGCAGCGCTTCCATGGCGTTGTCATAGTCGCCGTCAAATTTCGTACCGGCTTCGTGATCGGAAAGGGAAATGGTCATTGCGCTTCCCTAGCCTAACCCCTGCAGTCAGACCAAGCGCGAAGCGGCGATGTCGATTTCTGGCACAGCTCGCACCAATGTCCTTACTCGCTGCCGCTCGCTGCTTGTCTTGCGGTCCATTCGCTTAACGCGCGCCGGTGGCTGGCGATGCGCTCCAAAGCATCTGCCACGGCTTTGCTGCGTAATCCCTGCCGCTGCGCGTCGCCGTACCAATCGACGGCGGAATTCAGATCGCCCTGCATTTCTTGGCAAAGGCCCAGGTTGAAGGCCAGCGCCGCGGTGGGTTCGACATCGCGGGTCAGCGCCTGCCACGTGGCACAGGCGCCATTCGGATCGGTCTTGGTTAGCCGCACCGCGGCCTTGAACGCCGCTTGCGCGGGCTTCGCCAGCCCTTTGGTGCTTTCATCGACGCGGACGTCGAGCGCATAGTCGCGCGGCGCAAGGTCGCTGCGGATCGCGCGCACCTGGCCGCGGATCGTCGCGGTGAAATAATCCTCGACCGGTTGCGGCGCGCTGCGGTCGGGGCAGTAGGTGACCTGATCGCGCGCGTTGAGCGGCCGGGTGTAGCGGATCGAACCGTCGGCAATCGCAACCAGCCGGACCGTTGTTGCCACGGACGCGGTGCGGCGGCGACAGCGAATGTCGACGTCGATTTCCTTCAGGCACTTCTTTTTGTCGGCAGGGTCATATTCGGTGCAACGCTTTCGCTTTTCGATCACGGGTGTTTCTTCGACGCTGCTCCGCACCGTGCCGGTGACCAGCGCATCGGTTGGCGCCCCCGATTCGGGCGCGACAACACGGTAGAAAGGACCGCCGCGAAAGCTCGCATCGGTGAGTTCGGCTTCGAGCGCCTGCGCAAACGCCGTGCCATCCTCCCCCTCGAATCGCTCAACCGAAATGCGGATCAGATCGACGACATCGGCGGTGGCGGGATCGGCGGTGTTTATCGGCAAGGTTTCGGCCGTCGCGGGTGTCGCGAGCGCCAGCAAAGCGGCGCCTACCAGCCATCGTGCATCGATCATCATTGCCCCCATCATCAACCCGCGCCGAGCTATCGCAGCCCGACGATGCTGTCAAAGAAGCGCAGGGACAGAGGTCAGAATTCGGTAACGATCAGATCGGCGAGGCGCCGCGGCGCTTCCATGGGGATGAAATGGCTTTGATCGGCCCATTGTTCGTCGCGCACCGCGCCCAGCGCGGCACCGAGGCCCGGCCAGGTCGGGCTGATCGAGAAATCCAGATTGCCCGCGCGTTCGCCGGTTTTGGCGCGGATCACGCTCGCTGGCGCGCCGACCGCGCCCAGCCAGTCATGCGGATTGGTGCGCAGGGCGTTCTGATACACCGACGCTTCGAGGGCTGGCGGACAGGCAAGCTCCCAGCCCTCCCCGTCTGCCGCGCCAAGCAGGCCATAGCGGCAGTAATCGGCAAGGACTTCGGGCTGCCAGTTCGCGTAGGGTGGGCGCGACGAAAAATGCGCATTCATCGCCTCCCAGCTATCCCAGCGACTGCGCCGCCGAGCCACCGGATGTTCGGCCGGATCGGGGACGGGCGCATCGGCGGCGCCGATATAAAATTCGGGCGGCATGACTACCGGATCGATCAGGAACATATGCGCCAAGGCATCGGGCCGCTCGGCTGCGAGCCGCGTGAGGACATAGCCGCCCATGCTGTGGCCGCAGCCAATAAGCGGCGACCCGGCATACCGGTCGATCAGCGGAAGCAGCGCGTCGGCCGTCGTCGCCCAGTCGGACAGCGACGCGGGCCTGGCGCTGCGTCCATGGCCGAGATGATCGGGAGCGATGACATGCTTGCCCTGCGGCAAGGCCGCGACGACCTGATCCCACAGCCGCGCGTGAAATCCCGTCGCGTGGAGCAATAGCAACGAAGGCTGGTCCGACGGCCGGCCCCATTCGAACCAGCAAATCGCGCCCGCCGGCGTGTCGAGCCGGTGCTCGCGCGGCGCTTCGCTCACGCTCAGCCCTTCGGTCCATCCACGATGCGGATGCCGAGTTCCTTGAGCTGCTTGTCGCTGACCGGCGCCGGGGCGTTCATCATCAGATCCTCGGCCTTCTGGTTCATCGGGAAGACGACGACTTCGCGGATATTGGGTTCGTCGGCGAGCAGCATCACGATGCGGTCGACGCCGGGCGCCGAACCGCCGTGCGGCGGCGCGCCGAATTTGAAGGCGTTGATCATGCCGCTGAAGTTCGCGTCGACGTCCGCCTGGCTGTAACCGGCGATTTCGAACGCCTTGTACATGATGTCGGGACGATGGTTGCGGATCGCGCCCGACGACAGTTCGACGCCGTTGCACACGATGTCATATTGCCAGGCGAGGATGTCGAGCGGGTCCTTGGTTTCCAAGGCTTCGAGTTCGCCCTGCGGCATCGAAAACGGGTTGTGGCTGAAGTCGATCTTGCCGGTGTCCTCGTCCGCCTCGAACATCGGGAAATCGACGATCCAGCACATTTCGAACTTGCTCGGGTCGATCAGGTCGAGCTGCTCGGCGACGCGCGTGCGCGCGAATCCGGCCAGTTTCGCGGCGGTGGCTTCCTTGCCCGCGGCGAAGAACAGCCCGTCGTCAGGACCTGTGCCGAGTTCGGCGGCGAGCGCGTCCATCTTGTCGGCGCCGTGGTTCTTGGCGATCGGGCCGCCCCATTCGCCGCCCTTGCGCGTCGCATAACCCAGACCGGCAAAGCCTTCGCCCTGCGCCCAGCTGTTCATGTCGTCGAAGAATTTGCGGCTCTTCTCTGCGGTCGCGGGCGCCGGGATCGCGCGGACGACGTCGCCCGCCGCGACGATGTCGGCGAAGCGGCCGAAGCCTGACCCCACGAAGTGCGACGAGACATCGGTGATGATCAGCGGGTTGCGCAGGTCAGGCTTGTCGTTGCCGTACTTCAGCATCGACTCGCGGTACGGGATACGCGGGAACGAGCCCGCCGGGGTCACCGACTTGCCGTTGGCAAATTCCTCGAACACGCCTGCAAGGACAGGTTCGATCGCATTGAACACATCGTCCTGCGTCACGAAGCTCATTTCGAAATCGAGCTGATAGAATTCGCCCGGGCTGCGGTCGGCGCGCGCGTCTTCGTCGCGGAAGCACGGCGCGATCTGGAAATAGCGGTCGAAGCCTGCGACCATCAGCAGCTGCTTGAACATCTGCGGCGCCTGCGGCAGCGCATAGAATTTGCCGGGATGGACGCGGCTCGGAACCAGATAGTCGCGCGCCCCCTCAGGCGACGAGGCGGTCAGGATCGGGGTCTGGAATTCGGTGAAGCCCTGGTCGACCATGCGGCGGCGCAAGCTGGCGATCACGTTCGAGCGCAGCATGATGTTGGCGTGCAGGCGTTCGCGGCGCAGATCGAGGAAGCGATATTTCAGGCGGATATCCTCGGGATAATCCTGTTCTCCCGCGACCGGCATCGGCAGTTCGATCGCTGCCGACTGGACGGTGACGTCGCGCGCGCGCACTTCGATCGCGCCCGTCGGCAGGTTTGCGTTGACCGTTTCGGGCGAACGCGCAACGACATCGCCGGTGATCGTGACGACGCTTTCGGCGCGCAGGCCATCCAGCGTCGCGAACACCGCATCGCTGCTGTCGGCGACAATCTGGGTCAGGCCATAATGATCGCGCAGATCGACGAACAGCAACCCTCCATGATCGCGCTTGCGATGCACCCAGCCGGAGACGCGGACCGACTGACCGACCTGTTCGGCGCGAAGCTGGCCGCAATTATGGGTGCGATAGGCGTGCATTTGATCGTCTTTCAAGGTTTGGGAGCGCGGAAAAGCGCGCCGATATGGCCGCGCCTAAGGCAGCGCGGCGGGCCATTTGTCAAGGTGGAAGGCCAAATCAACAGGTGAGCCCCAGCCCGTCGAGCACCGCGCTGCCGAACAGCGCCCGGTGGGCCGGATCGGGCAACAGCCGGTCGCGTGCCGCGCGCCAGCGGCGGAAATCCTCGCCATAGTCGGCAGCGACGCGCGCCGCGTCGAGGCGGCAGCTTTTTGCCCAGTGGCGCGTGAAGGCGATCCCCTCGGCATCGAGCCGTTCGACGACGCGCGCATAGGCGTCGGCGGTGCGCGCGCTGCGCGGGCCGTCGAAATCGATCACCGCATTGTGCAGGAAACGCGCCGGGGCGAGCAATCCCTCGGCGCGCGCCATGAAGCGCACGGTGACGACGGTCGAGCCGCCATGCCGCGCATAGACGGCGCAGATCAGCTCGAACGCACGCGCAAGGTCGGCGCGGTCGATCGTCACTGAGGCGTTGAACAGGTCGGCGAGCGGGCGGTGGGTGTCGAGTCCCTCGCCCCAGCTGCCATAAACCGGCCGGGCGGTGACGTCGGGGCCACTCGCATAGCCCTGTTTCATCGCAAATTGCAGCAGCGCGCCGCGCGCCCATGGATAATCGTCGAGCAGCCGTCCGAGCAGGCTGAGCGCGTCATAGCCCGCACCCAGCTGCCCCGGCGTGGCGCGCGGATAATCGTCGCGCCATGGCTCGCGATACAGGAAACGCAGCATCGCGGGACGCTTGAACGGCTTGTATGGGTTGACAATCATCTGGACAAAATCCGGATCCTGATCGAGCGCGTAGGCGGCCGAGAAGCGACGAAAATCGCCCGCTGCCAGCCAGTCGAGCGCTGCGCGATCGACCTTGCGCAGATTCTGGATCGGACGGACGAGGAATTTGGGCACGCTGTCGACGACCAATGCGGTGACGATGCCGAGCGATCCGACCGGCAATTGCGCCGCAGCAAACAGGTCGTCGTCACGCAGCGGAGTCGAACCGGTCGCCGCGACAAAGGCATCGGTCATCAGTCCGGTTGCGGGTTCGATCCAATGGATACCCGCTGGCGTGACGACCTGCACCGCGCGGATATGATCCTGGATGCCGCCACGCGCGATCATCGATCCGTGGGTGCCGGTCGCACACGCACCGGCGAAGGTCTGGCCATTGCCCGCCCCGCTCGTCCACAGCGAACGTCCCTGCGCCTCCAGCTTGTCCGACACTTCGTCGACCAGTGCCCCCGCTTCGACCAGCATCAGCCCGCTGGCATCGACGCCGGCGCGCACGTCGACGCGATCGACGCGGAAACAGCGGTTGAACCGCCGCGTGTGGAGCAACCAGCATTGCGAGGCGATATTGACGTTCGACGGCGACCATCCAGCGCCGAGGGGGCGAACGCGGCGCTGCGCCGCCGCCGCCGCGACCAGCCAGTCCTGTACCGACATCGCGGCGATCGCGATCTCGTCTCGTCCCCGCTCCGCATCACCGCTGCGCAGCGCGAAGCGCGTCGCCGCCTCGCAGGTGCCGGTGCCGTGATAATTGGTCCAGCGCCCTTCGTCGCCGAGTCGCACCAGCGGCATCACGCATCTCCCAGTGGCAGCACGCCAGCGTGGGCGCGCCAGGCGACGGTGACCGGGCGCACGAACCCGAAGCTGGCGAGGGCGACCAGCATCTGCCGCCGCGTCGCGAAAACGCGCACGTCGGACAGGCCGTGGTCGGACTCGGGCGTCACGAAAGGCTGCGCGGCCTCTGCCGAAAATCCCCATCCCTTTAGCGTCACCACCATAGAATCTTCGTCGAGCGGCCGCGGATTGGCGATCGAGACAAAGATATCGGCCTGCCCCGCCAGATACTGGCCGAAAAGCAGCAGAAAACCGAGCGCGGCGAGCGCCCAACCAAGCCAGATCATGCCCCAAACCCCTTCGTCTTTTTCTTTGGCCGGTGTTCCGGCTCCGCAACCCGAAGAGTACGAACAATTTTTCCTGCCCGTTCTTTTCAACTAGCTGTATAGGCGCGCTATGCAAGTCCATCCGTTGATCGAAACCAACGCCGCGCTCGTCGAATTCTGCGACCTCATTCGGAACAGCGATTTCATCGCCGTCGATACCGAATTCATGCGCGAAAACACCTTTTGGCCAGAGCTTTGCCTGATCCAGGTCGCCGACCGCGAGCACGCCGCAGCGATCGACCCGCTGGCGCCGGGCATGGACCTGAAGCCGCTGCTCGACCTGCTCGTCGCCAATGAGGATATGCTCAAGGTGTTTCACGCTGGCGGCCAAGACGTCGAAATCATCTTCAACCTGACCGGCAAGACGCCGCATCCAATCTTTGATACCCAGATCGGCCAGATGGCGATCGGCCAGGCCGAACAGGTCGGCTATTCGAACCTGGTCGAGGCGTGGATCGGGCTACAACTCGATAAGGGCGCGCGCTTTACCGACTGGAGCCGCCGCCCGCTCGACAAGCGCCAGATCGATTATGCCGTCGGCGACGTCACCCACCTCGCCAAGATATTCCCGATGATGCTCGACAAGCTGGTCAAGACCGGCCGTGGTCACTGGCTCGATGAGGAAATGGAAAAGCTGGCCGATCCGTCAAACTACAATCTTAATCCCGAAGACGCCTGGCATCGGATCAAGATCCCCTCGCGCAAGCCCGACGTGCTCGGCCGTTTGCAGGCGCTGGCGGCGTGGCGCGAGCGCGAGGCGCGGTCGAAGAACCTGCCGCGCGGGCGCATCGTCAAGGACGAGACGCTCGCCGACCTCGCGGCGCATCCGCCGAAGGACCAGGAAGGGCTGGGCCGCGTTCGCGGGCTGTCGGCGACCTGGCGCGGCAACGACATCGGCGCGCGGCTGATGGAAGCGATTGCCAATGCCAAGCCGATGGACAAGGACGACCTGCCCGACCGCGCCCCGCGCGGCCCGGGACTGGGCAAGGAAGGCGCGCTGGTCGCCGACCTGCTGAAGCTGCTCTTGAAGATTCGCGCGCGCGAACTCAACGTCGCATCGCGACTGATCGCGCGCAGCGACGATCTGGAGGCGCTGGCCGCTGGCGGGCGTGAGAACATCGCAATGATGCAGGGCTGGCGCTATGACGTTTTTGGCTATGCCGCGCTCAACCTGGTCGAAGGCCGGATGGGCTTCGCAGTCAAGCACGGCAAGCTGGTAATGAGCGAAATCGACGCGGCGACGGCGAGCGAGGACTGACCACTCCGAAACCCGCTTCCCTTGCCGCGATACCTCATCCCCAAGATAGCGGGAATGACCGAGACGGTTCGGCGCCACGCATAACAAAAGGCCGGGTGGAGCCTCCTCCACCCGGCCTTTTTTATCGTCATTGACCGTCAGTCGAAGCTTATTTCTTCGCAGCAGCCTTCTTGGCCGGAGCCTTTTTCGCGGCGGGCTTGTCCTCGGCGGACTTTGCCGGGGCAGCCTTTTTCGCCGCAGCGGGCTTTTCTTCGGCTTTGGCTTCGGCTTTCTTGGCCGGTGCTGCCTCAGCCTTCTTCGCCGCGGCCTTCTTCGCGGGAGCGGCCTCGGCCGCCTCTTCCTTCACGTCGGCCTTTTTGGCAGCGGGCTTTTTCGCCGCCGCCTTCTTGGCCGGCTTGTGGTCATGGTCGTGGCCGCAGCCCGGGCCATGGACATGGCCGCCGTCGTCATCCGCTTCGATCGCCGCTTCCAGTTCCTCGCGGGTGGCTTCGCGGTCGCTGATCTCGGCCTTTTCGAACAGGAAGTCGACGACCTTGTCTTCATAGAGCGGCGCGCGCAGCTGCGCCGCGGCGAGCGCGTCCTGCTGGACATAGTCCATGAAGCGGCCGCGGTCTTCGGGGCGATACTGCTGCGCCGCCTGCATGATCAGGCGCTGCATTTCCTGCTGGCTGACCTGCACGCCATGCGCCTGGCCGATTTCCGACAGAAGCAGGCCGAGGCGAACCCGGCGCACTGCGATCGCATGATAATCGTCGCGGTCGGCTTCCAGCTCGGCCTTCGCCGCGGCGGGATCGGCTTCGTTCTCGACTTCCTGTTCCAGCTGCTGCCAGATCTGCGCGAACTCGGCCTCGACCATCGTCGGCGGCACGTCAAAATCGTGGCTCGCCGCGAGCTGGTCGAGCAACTTGCGCTTCATATAGGTGCGCGTCAGGCCGTTCAGTTCCTGATCGACCTGATCCTTCATCAACTCTTTGAGCTTGTCGAGGCTCTCAAGGCCGAGCGACTTGGCAAACTCGTCGTCGATTTTCGAAGCCGCGGGTATCTTCACTTCCTTCACCGTCACGGCGAATTCGGCCTTGGCACCCTTGAGGTTTTCGACCGGATATTCGTCGGGGAAGGTCACCTTGACGGTCTTGGCATCGCCAACCTTGGCGCCGATGAGCTGGTCTTCGAAACCCGGGATCAGCTGACCCGAACCGATTTCGACCGCCATGTCTTCGCCGGTGCCGCCGTCAAATGCGACGCCGTCGACGCTGCCGGCGAAATCGATGATGACCTGGTCGCCAGTAGCGGCCTTCTTGGTCTTCGGCGCATCGTCGAACCGCTTCATCTGCGAAGCGAATTCCTCGATCTTCGCCATCACCGCCTTGTCGTCGGTGGGAACGGTCAGCCGCTCGAGCTTCAGCCCGTCGATCGACGGCGTCTTGATGTCGGGCAGCACTTCCAGCGCGACAGTGACTTCGGCGTCCTTGCCGGTTTCATAGCCATCGGCCAGCGTCACGGCAGGCTGCAGCGCCGGACGGAGCTTTTCCTTAGCCATCAGGTCGCGCACCCCGGCGTCGATCGCCTTGTTCAGCGCGTCGGCCGACAGCGCCGGACCGTGCATCTTGCGGATCAGATTCGGCGGCACCTTACCGGGACGGAAACCGGGCATACGCACGGTCGGTGCCATGCTTTTCACCTCCTCGTCGACGCGCGCGTCGATATCCTTGGCGGTGATGGTGACGCGATACTCGCGCTTCAGGCCTTCGTTCAGCGTTTCGACGGTCTTCATTGCCTTGGTCTTATCCTTGCTCAAAATCTCGTATCGATGAACCCCGGCCACATGGCGGGGTTCCCCTATCCCGTCTCCATCCCCATCAGATCGTCGGAACTGGTGCGGGCGAAGGGACTCGAACCCCCACATCTTGCGATACTGGTACCTAAAACCAGCGCGTCTACCAATTCCGCCACGCCCGCAGAGGCTGTCGGCCGGGTGCACAAAGCCGCGCGATATGCCGCGCACGCCCGTGCGGGCCGCGCGGGGCTATAGCAGACGCGCGGCCGAGGGCAAGGGCGGAAAGCCCAACATTTCTGCGGCGGGAACGTGCGCCGCGCCCGTTCGTTGATAAGGCAAGGAGAGCCTTCATGACCTTTGCATCCAGCCTGCACGTCCGCGCCACCGACCCCTTCCCCAAACCCAAGCCCGACACCATCGAACCAATGGCGCCGCCCGAGCATCCCGCCCAGCCGACGCCGCTGGAAGATCCTGCCGGCCAGCCGATGGAAGTCCCCGGCAATCCGGGCGGCGGCGGCGATATCGACGAACCGGGCCGCGGCCCGGATGAGATGCCGCCGCAGCAGGTCTAGTTCGCGTCCGCATCGTTGCAAGCGTAGCGAAGCAGACCAGCCTGGCGCACGCCGCACTGCTTCGCGACGCGCGCGATCACGATGGGTTGCATAGAGAGACTTGACCTCTGCCCTTCCCGGCCGCCACCATGGGCAACGGGGAGAGACATATGAAATTATCGACCGGCATCGCCGCGCTGCTGTTGACGATCGCCGCGCCCGCCAGCGCGCAGGACAGCACGACGCTCTATCGCGGCGGTACGATTATCACGATGGACGGCGACACGCCACACGCGGTCGAGGCGGTCGTGACTCGCGATGGCCGCATCGCCTTTGCAGGGTCCGAAAAGGACGCCCGCAGCGCCGCGGGCCGGGATGCTGCCGTTCGCGACCTCAAGGGCGCAACCCTACTCCCGGGCTTCATCGACGCGCACTCGCATTTCACCGTCGCTACGATGAGCGCGGGCGGCCTCGACCTGCGCGACAAGGCGCACGCCGCGGTGACCGACATTCCCGGCGTTCAGGCGGCTATTCGGAGCTATGTCGCGCGCAGGGGCGCCAAACCCGGCGGCTGGACGGCGGTCTGGCAATTCGATCAGGAAGTGCTGGCCGAGAAGCGCTACATCACCCGCGCCGAGCTCGACGCGGTCGCCCCCGACCGCCCGCTCGTCGTCCTGCACGTGTCGCTGCACGGCGCCGTCGCGAACAGTGCGGCGCTGAAAGCAGCGGGGATCGACGAGGCCACCGCCGTCCCGCCCGGCGGGATGATGCTGCGCGACGAGGCGGGCAAGCTGAACGGCGTGCTGCTCGAAAAGGCGATGTTCCTGCTGCTCGCCAAAATGCCGCAGCCGACCGCGGAGCAAAAACTCGCCGCCCTCGACGCCGCGCAGAACGCCTATTTCGCTGAGGGCTATACCCATGCGCAAGACGGCGCGACGCAGCCCCCCGATATCACCTTCCTCACCAGCGCGGCGGCGCGGGATCGGCTCAAGATCGACCTTGCCCTCCTCCCCTTCTCGACCGGCCTCGACACGCTGCTCGCCAACCCCGACCTCCAGTTCGGCACCTATCAGGGGCATGTCAAACTGCAGGGAATCAAGTTCGTTCTCGACGGATCGGTGCAGGCGCGCACCGGCTATTTTACGCGCGACTATCAGCGTGGGAGCCCCGAAGGGCACCACCCCTGGCACGGCCAACCCATCCTTTCCGAAGAAGAATTTACGGCCCAGGCAAAGAAAGCCCACGACCGCGGCTGGCAACTCTTCGTCCACGCCAATGGCGACGCCGCGATCGACATGGCGATCCGCGGCTTCGACGCGCTCGGCATCAAGGCCGCCGACGACCGCCGCCCGATCGTCATCCACTCGCAGTTCCAGCGCCGCGACCAGCTGCCCGCCTACGCCCGCATCGGCGTCGGCCCCGCCTATTTCTCGAACCATGCTTGGTATTGGTCCGACGTCCACCGCACCAACTTCCCGGCCGAGGTCGTCGACTTCATCAGTCCGCTGCGATCGGCACGCGCTGCGGGGCTCATCCCGTCGAACCACAGCGACTACAGCGTCACCCCGCTCGATACGCGCTTCATGCTGTGGACATCGATGGCGCGCGTCTCGCCGACCGGCATCGTCAGCGGTCCCGCCGAGCGCATCGACGCCTATGCTGCGCTCCAGGCGCTCACGACCGGCCCCGCCTGGCAGATCTTCGAGGAGGAGCGCAAAGGGCGGATCAAGGTGGGGCTGCTCGCCGATTTCGTGATTCTCGACAAGAACCCGCTGACGACCCCGGTCGATGCCATCAAGGCCATCAAGGTTCTGGAAACCATCAAGGACGGCCGCAGTGTTTGGTTCCAGCCGACGGGCGCCAATCAGCGCTGATACTTTCGGGGTAGCCGACTTCGACAGGCTTTGAAATCCGCCGTCGGCGCGATAAACTCACCACGCTATCAGCAACGGGAGTTATCGTCATGCGTCACGGTTTCGCTTTGCTCATTCTCGCCGCCTCCACCATTCCCGCTGCTGCGCTCGCGCAGACGGCGCCCGATGTCGCTGATCTCGTCGGCGCGCGCGGGGCTGGTGGAGAAACCCAACTGCTCGCGCGCGGCTATGAATCGCGCCAGTCGAACGTCGTGGGTAACCAGCGCTATACCTTCTGGTACAACCAGCGCACCGGGCGTTGCATCTCCGTTGCAACGATGGACGGGCGCTATTCGGCGATCATCGGCGTTCCGGCAGAGAATTGCCAGGGCGGCAACGCATCCGCCGATCACCATGCCCCGCCCGCCGAAACGGGCTACAACGATCCGGCCTCGCTCGTCCTCGTCTGCTACGGCGCGGGCAATCGGCCCAGCGTGACGACCGCGCCCCGCTACGACTGGAACCGGTCCAAGCACAAATGGGAATGGGGCAGCGACGTCGTCAGCACCAACGAAGGATTCAACAGTGACGTCCAGATCGAGCTCTACGGCGATCAGGGCCGCATTCACCTTGGCCCCAAGCTAGTGCCCCCGATCCATTCGGGCGGGCACGAAGGCTGGTGGGATCTGGAAAATCTGATGGTGAGCCCCGATCGCATCACCGCGACCTATCGCCTCAACGGCCTCAACAAGCCGAAGCTCGACATCGACCGCCGCTCGGGGCGTATCCAGATCAAGGCCCAGACCGACTTTTCAGGCCAGTGCGACATCGGCAACTGGGGCGCGGGGCAGCGGCGCTTCTAGCGTCGCACTTCGTCAGGCAACGACGCCGATTTGCGGGTCGGCACTGGCGGTCGCCGCGGGGCGCGCTGCAACGCGCGTGCGCCATCTGCTCAGGTTGGTCAGGCTGTCGGGCGTCGGCTGCCCCACCATCGCACCGAACTCGCTCCAGCAAAACAGGACGATGTCGGCAAGCGTCAACGCATCGCCTGCCAGATATTCGCTCTCGGCGAGCATCCGGTCGGCGCGCACCAGCCCGTCCTGCGCATAGGATTTGTTGCCCGCTGCCGCCTCCGGAACGCACAGCATCCGGTCCTGAAACATCGGCAGCCCTTCGGCGCTGCGAAAGCCGTTCGTCATCGGACCGACCACACCGAAATCGATGTAGCGCAAAGCACTCCGCGTCGCCGCGCGCGCCTCGGCGGTCGCCCCGATCAGCGGCGTGTCGGGATATAGTTCTTCCAGATATTCGCAGATCGCGGTGCTTTCGCTGATCATGCGGCCGTCGTCCAATTCCAGCACCGGCATCGACCCGCGCGGATTGCGCGCCAGCCATTCGGGCGTACGATTATCGCCGGCGCGAATATCGACGAATTCGCGGTTCAGTTCGATGCCCTTCTCAGCGAGAAAGAACAGCACGACGCGCGGGTTCGGACCGACAGACTGGTACAGCTTCATCGTGGCTCTCCCTTGTTTAGGCCAGCAACCGACCGATGCTAACCGAGCGCTTTTTTCAGCAGCTCGTTGACCACCTGCGGGTTCGCCTTGCCCTGCATCGCCTTCATCGTCTGCCCGACGAAGAAGCCGAACAGTGCTTCCTTGCCGCCCTTATACTGTTCGACCTTGTCGGCATTGGCGGTCAGGATCTTCGCGATTTCCGCCTCGATCGCGCCGGTGTCGCTCGTCTGCTTCAGGCCGTCGCGTTCGACGATCGCCCCAGCGCCGTCGCCGCTTTCGAGCATCTTTTCGAACACCGTTTTCGCGATCGTGCCCGAGATCGTCCCGTCGGCGACCAGCCCCAGCAATTCGGCCGCCTGCTGCGGCGAGACCGGCGAATCGGTCAGGTCGCGGCCCATGCGGTTGAGCGCGCCGAACAGCTCGCTCGTCACCCAGTTCGCCGCCGCAACGGGCTTGGCGCCTGCATCGAGCAAAGTATCGAACCATCGCGCCGCCTCGACTTCGGCGGTCAGCACATCGGCGTTGTACGGCGAAATCCCCAGCGCCAGATAGCGGTCACGCTTGGCATCGGGTAGCTCCGGCAGGCTTTCGCGGCACTCGGCCAGAAACGCGTCGTCGAGTTCGAGCGGCAACAGATCGGGATCGGGGAAGTAGCGGTAATCATGCGCATCTTCCTTCGACCGCATCGACCGCGTCTCGCCCCGGTCGGGATCGTACAGCCGCGTTTCCTGCACCACGGTGCCGCCGCTTTCGATCAGTTCGACCTGGCGCTTCGCCTCGCCCTCGATCACCGCCATCACGAAGCGCACCGAATTGACGTTCTTCGTCTCGGTGCGCGTGCCGAACTCGTCACCGGGCTTGCGGACCGACACGTTCACGTCAGCGCGCATCGAGCCTTCCTCCATATTGCCGTCGCACGATCCGACATAGCGCAGGATCGCGCGCAGCTTGCGGACATAGGCCCCAGCTTCGGCGGGCGAGCGCATATCGGGCTTCGACACGATCTCCATCAGCGCGACCCCGCTGCGGTTCAAATCGACGTAGGACATCGTCGGATGCTGGTCGTGCATCAGCTTGCCGGCGTCCTGCTCGACATGGATGCGCTCGACCCCGATCACCTTGGGTTCGGGGATACCCGCCTTCTCGTCCGCCTCGACGGTGATCGAGCCTTCACCGACAAGCGGATGATAAAGCTGCGAAATCTGGTACCCCTGCGGCAGATCGGCATAGAAATAATTCTTGCGGTCGAACCGCGACCATGTGTTGATCTGCGCCTCTATCGCCATGCCCGTGCGAACCGCTTGGCGGATGCACTCGCGGTTCGGCACCGGCAACATCCCCGGCATGGCGGCATCGACCAGCGACACCTGCGTGTTCGGCTCGGCCCCGAACGCCGTCGCGGCGCCCGAAAACAGCTTGGCGTTGGTCGTGATCTGGGCGTGAACCTCGAGGCCAATCACGACCTCCCACTCGCCGGTTTCGCCCTTGATGCGATAATCGCTCATCTTACCACCACTTCTCGGCGCGCGCCGTAAAGCCCGCCCGCTCTTCAATTGCCAGCCCGGCGTCCAACACGCCCTGCTCGTCGAACGCCTTGCCGATGATCTGCAGCCCCAGCGGCAGCCCTTCGCGGTTCAGCGCCGCGGGGACCGACATTGCGGGCAGCCCCGCGAGACTCGCGGGCACCGCGAACACGTCGTTGAGGTACATCGCCAGCGGATCGGCCATCTTCTCGCCTAATCCGAACGCGGCCGACGGCGCGGTCGGCGCCAGGATCACCTCGCACGAAGTAAAAGCCTGTTCGAAATCGCGCGCGATCAGCGTCCTAACCTTCTGTGCTTGTGTGTAATAGGCGTCGTAGAAGCCTGCCGACAGCACATAGGTACCGATCATGATCCGGCGCTTGACCTCCGCCCCGAAGCCGTCGGCGCGCGTTGAGGCGTACATGTCCTGCAACCCCGCGCCTTCGGGCAGGTCACGCAGCCCGTAGCGCACACCGTCATAGCGCGCGAGGTTCGACGAGGCCTCAGCCGGCGCGATGATATAATAGGCCGGCAGCGCATATTTGGTGTGCGGCAGACTGATCTCGACAACCGTGGCCCCCGCATCCTTCAGCATCGCGATCCCGGCGTCCCACATTGCGTCGATGTCGGGATCGATGCCCTCCAGCCGATATTCCTTGGGAATCCCGACAGTCTTGCCCTTGAGATCGCTCGACAAAGCCGCTTCCCAATTCGGCACCGCCATATCGAGACTCGTCGCATCCTTCGGATCGAAGCCCGCCATATTCTCGAGCATGATCGCGCAGTCGCGCACGTCGCGCGCCATCGGCCCCGCCTGATCGAGCGAGCTCGCGAACGCCACAATACCCCAGCGCGAGCAGCGGCCATAGGTCGGTTTGATCCCCGAAATGCCGGTGAATGCCGCGGGCTGGCGGATAGAGCCGCCGGTGTCGGTGCCGGTCGCGGCGGGGCATAGCCGCGCCGCGATCGCGGTCGACGATCCGCCCGACGACCCGCCTGGCGCGAGCGCGGCATTGCCGCCATCCTTGCGCTTCCACGGGCTGATGACATTGCCGAAATAGCTCGTCTCGTTCGACGACCCCATCGCGAACTGGTCGAGGTTCAGCTTGCCCAGCATCCCTGCGCCCGCGTCCCACAATTTCTGGCTGACGGTTGATTCATAGCGCGGGACGAAGCCTTCGAGCATATGGCTCGCCGCGGTCGTCTGTACCCCGTGGGTGCAGAACAGATCCTTCATCCCGATCGGCACGCCCGACAACGGCTTCAGCGTCCCCGCCGCGCGGTCGGCATCGGCCGCCTTCGCCGCGCTCAACGCATGCTCGGGCGTCTCTACGATAAACGCATTGAGCGCTTTCGCGTCCGCGACATTGGCGCTGAACGCCTCCGCCACTTCGACAGCGCTGAAATCACCCGCGCGGTGGCCATCGCGGATCTGCGCGACGGTCAGATTGGTCAGCTCGGTCATTATTCGATCACCTTGGGCACGCCAAAAAAGCCGTGCATCGCCGCTGGCGCATTCGCCAGCACGTCGTCACGGCGGCCGCCGCCGGTAAGCGGGTCGGCGTCAATCACATCGTCGCGCAGCCGCAGCACATTCGGGATCACCGCGGTCATCGGCTCGACCCCGGTCACATCGACCTCGCCAAGCTGTTCGACCCAGCCCAAGATGCCGTTCAATTCGCCTTCCATCGCGGCGGCTTCGGCATCGCTGATCGCGATGCGCGCCAGCGACGCTATTTTTCTGACCGTTGCCTGATCGATTGTCATTTGGTTCCTGCCTTTGCGGGGAAGCCGCGCCGCTAGCATTCCCGCCGGATCGCTTCAACCTTCTCGATCTTCCCTGTGACGAAGTCATGGCGAGGGGACCGCCGCCGTAGGCGGTGGTGGAGGGGCGGCGACGTAACGCCATGGCCCCTCCGTCGGCGCTTCGCGCCGCCACCTCGCCATCGCTGCGCGACAGGGAGGATCAAGTCACTCAAACGCCCCCGATTCCGGCACGCCGTTCACCAAAATGCGTCGCTG
The DNA here is from genome assembly GCF_016704835.1 of Sphingopyxis sp. Classification (GTDB taxonomy): domain Bacteria; phylum Pseudomonadota; class Alphaproteobacteria; order Sphingomonadales; family Sphingomonadaceae; genus Sphingopyxis. Next base: position 500,212 of record NZ_JADIZJ010000021.1, read on the forward strand.
CTCGACCGTCTCGACCGTCACCGTCGCTTTCGACAGGTCGACTTCGGGGCGCGTCGGGCGCGTGTCGCGGCCGATATCGCCCTGCACCCAGCGCCCGTCCTTGTTCAGCGACACGAAATCGAAATTCGTCGCCTCGCCCGGCTCATTCTGCCCAATCACTCCGATCCGGTCATCAGCCAGCCACACCGCGACGCACGCCTTGGCGCGGCTGCACATATAGGTTCCAGCGATACGCTCCAGCGCCTCAGCGGGTAGCGCACGCTCGGCGGGAATGACGCGCAGCCGCTCGGCAAGCGGCTTGAGCAACACCGGCCCCTGTGGTCCGGTCAGATCCCAGCGGTTCTTCGCTGCCAGCGCCGCCTTGGCCGCGTCGGCGCGCGCTTTCTGCGGCGACTTCGTCAGCTTTTTGAGCGCCGCGCGCCCGCTCGGCCCGAAATCATAGGCCAGCGCCGCCCAGTCGAATTTTTCGACTTTCGTCGCCCCCGACGTCAGCCGCGCCAGCTGATCGCGCGTCGAAATCGCCCCAAAATCGAGGATCGGCAGCGCGAGGAACAGCGCCAGCAACGCGACGCCAATCGCCAGCTTCTGCTGCAATGGGCGCAGCACATCGTCGAAATCGCGGCGCCCCTTCACGACCGACCACAGGCCGATCGCGCCGTAAGCCAACGCAATCAGCGTCGCGATCAGCCCCCAGATGCGCTCGGGCGTCCAACCATATTGGCCGATGCGCAGCTGCATCGAATAATAAGCGATCACCGCCAGCGGCAGCACCGCCACCGCCAGCACCGGCGCCGCCCAGCGCAGCAACGGATTGGTCGCGCGATCGTCGGTACCATTGCCGATCACCGCATTGGCGAGCAGCACCGCGAACGCCGCCGCCGCCAGCATCAGCGCCGCGGTCGAAAAGCCCGACGCCCACAGCTTCGCCAGTCCCGTTCCCGCTAGCGACAGCAGGAAGATCACCAGCGCCGCCGCCAGCACCGGCGCCAGCACCGCAAGCACGATCATCACCAGCCGCTGCAAGGTCGACACCAGCTTGTCGCGCTCGCGCAGCAACCCAACGGCACCACCGAACGCCGCGCCCGCGAGCATCCACCCGAACCATTCGTCGTTCAGCAAATCGCGGATCAGGTCGATCCCAATCAGGTGGAACATCTCTGAGATCAGGAAGGTCAGCAAAAACGCGATGCCGACGAACGCCAGGCTCGCCGCGCCGATCACCGCATCGGTCCACGCGTGGCTGTGCAGCCGGTCATAGGGCATTTGCCACAGCTTCCAGAACCGCCAGTCGGGTGCGACGTCGCGGTGCGTCTGGAACAGCGGCGTCGCGACCAGCACCGCCAGCATCCCTGACCAAAACGGCCATTCGATCGGGTTTCCCTGCAAATTATATGCCGCCGTCTGCCATGCGATCAACCCCAGCACCGCGCCCCACAGCAGCGCAAAGCCCAGCGCCCAGTGCCAGCGGCGCAGCTCGACCCCCAGCACGAACACCACCGCCGCCACCGCCACCGCGGTCGCCAGCGCGCTGCGCCATTGCACCAGCACATCCTCATAATGGTGATCGACGAGGGCATGAAACGCGAGCCCCGCCGCCGCGCAGATAGCCGCCATAATCCATGGTCGCAGCGGCCAGGGCGGATCGTTATCGTCGAGGCGTGCGGAAACTCGGGGCGAATCGGCAGCTGTGCCGGTTGCGGGTGCATCGGTCATACCCCACATCTGGGCTTGTTTCACTGTCCAGCGCAAGCCAAACAGCGCACCAGCCCGTCTCCCTCTCCCTCCCCTCATGGAGCCCGCATTGGCCCGCAAATTTCTCTATGTCATTGCCGCGATCATCTTGCTGATCCTTGCCGCCGGGGTGGTGTACCAGCTCTTCCCGGGATGGATCGCGCGCACCGCCTTTGTGCCGAGCGCCGCGTTCAAACAGCAGGTCGCCGTTGCCCCCAACGCCTATGACGATCCGAAAATGTGGTTCGCGCGCCCCGGCGTCGATGGCGATCCGTCGGCGTGGCGCCCCGCCCCCGAAGGTGCCGAAACGCCGTCACCCGACAGCGCCGAAGCGCAATCGGGCGACCAGCTGATCCCACCTGCCAATGCGACCGAAAACACCGCGGCGCCGATGCAAAAGGGCGACGCCGCGGTCTTTTTTGTCCACCCGACCAGCTATTACAGCCGCTCAAGCTGGAACGCGCCGCTTGCCGATCGCGATTCGGACCATCGCGCCAATCTGTTCGTGCAGGGCATGGCGAGCGCCTTTGCCGACGCCGGCGAAATCTGGGCACCGCGTTACCGTCAGGCCACCCTCGGCGCCTTCCTCGCCGAAGACCGCGTCACCGCGGGCAAGGCGATCGACGCCGCTTTCCGCGATGTCGAGGAAGCCTTCGACGCCTTTGTCGCCGCGCAACCGAAAAACAGGCCGATCATCCTCGCCGGCCACAGCCAGGGCGCGCTTCACCTCACCACCCTGCTCAGGAACAAGATTGCCGGCACCCCGCTGGCGAAGCGGATCGTCGCCGCCTATGTGATCGGCTGGCCGATCAGCCTCGACACCGACATGGCGGCGCTCGGCCTGCCCGCCTGCCAGACCCCGGAGCAGAAGGGCTGCATCCTTGGCTGGGCAACCTTTGCCGACCCCGCCGACCCCGAAATGGTGACAAGCGCCTACGACGGGACGATCGGCTTCGACGGTCGCCCGCGCGCCGACACGCGGATGCTGTGCACCAATCCGCTCACCGGCACCCCCGATGCTGCGGCCGCGCCCGAGGCCAATATCGGCACCCTCAAACCGACCGCGGGGTTCAAGAGCGGATCGCTGATCGCGGGCAAGATCGGCGCCAGATGCGACGACACCCGCGGCCTGCTAATGATCGGTGACGCCGATGTCGCGAAGAATTACGTCGTCGCGGGCTATGTCCTGCCGGGCAACAATTACCATGTCTATGACATCACGCTGTTCTGGGCGAACGTCCGCGCCGACGCGCTGCGGCGGCTGGCGACGTATGAGGGCAAGCCGTCGCCGGTGCCGCCCGCGGCGGCGGTGAAGCCCCCAGCCGCGTCCGCTCCGCTTCCTTCGTCACCCCGGACTTGATCCGGGGTCCCGCTCGATGATCACCACCGCCGCCCCCGACTTCGCTACCCTTTTCCCGACCGGCGGCCGCCTCGCAGGCCTCGACGTCGGCACCAAGACCATCGGCGTCGCGACCTGCGATATGAACTGGAGCTTCGCGACCCCCGACAAGACAATCATCCGCAAGAAATTTTCCGCCGACCTCGCAACGCTCAAATCGGTTCTCGCCGCGCACAACATCGTCGGCCTCGTCGTCGGCCTGCCGCTCAACATGGACGGCAGCGACAGCCCGCGCACCCAAAGCACCCGCGCCTTTGCGCGCAACCTGCTCCCGCTTGGCCTGCCCATCCTGCTGTGGGACGAGCGCTGGTCGACCGCGGCGGTCGAGCGCGCGATGATCGCCGCCGACGTCAGCCGCGCCAAACGCGCTGAGCGGATTGACAGCGCGGCGGCTGCCTTCATCCTGCAAGGCGCGATCGACGCGATGACGCGCTAAGAATGAGCCGCGTCGCCGAATATATTCTCTATTGGCTGATCGCAGCCAATGGTATCGCCTTTGCGCTGATGATCGTCGACAAGCATCGCGCCGAAGCGGGCCAACGGCGGATCAGCGAGGCAACGCTGCTGCAATGGGCTTTTCTCGGCGGTGCGATCGGCACCTTCGCGGCTTCGCGCATGGTCCGCCACAAGACGCGCAAGCAGCCGTTTGCGGCGCAGATGATGACGCTGCTGACCCTCGAACTCATCGTGCTGACGTTCTGGGCGCTCGGATTGCTGGGGCCGCTCGTTACCGCGGCGCTTGCGTATTTGCATCGTCCTGCCTAAACGCTCCCCTTTAATGACAACATCAACCACCCGACCCGCCAGCGACTATCCGCCCGGCGGCGATGCCTTTTGCCATCGCCACCTGATCGGCATCGCCCAGCTGACCCCGTGGGAGATCAGCTACGTTCTCGACGCCGCCGAGGAGTGGGTCGACCTCAACCGCAGCGGCGCTGCCAAGCATGACGACCGCCTCGCCGGTCTCACCATCATCAACGCCTTTTTCGAAAATTCGACGCGCACGCTCTTGTCGTTCGAGATCGCCGGAAAACGCCTCGGCGCCGACGTCGTCAACATGCACGCCGCGCAATCGAGCGTCAAAAAGGGCGAAACGCTGATCGACACCGCGATGACGCTCAACGCGATGCGCGCCGATGCTATGGTAATCCGGCACGCGTCATCGGGCGCGGTCCAGCTGATCGCCGACAAGGTCGATTGCCCCGTGCTCAACGCGGGCGACGGCCGTCATGAACATCCGACGCAGGCGCTGCTCGACGCCCTCACCATCCGCCGCCGCTTGGGACGCGTCGAGGGGCTGACGATCGCGATCTGCGGCGACGTCCTCCACAGCCGCGTCGCGCGCTCGAACATTCTCGCGCTCACCCTGCTCGGCAACGAGGTTCGCATCGTCGCGCCGCCGACGCTCACCCCGCCCGCGATCGACCGCATGCATGTGACGACCTTCACCGACATGGACGAGGGTATCAGGGACGCCGACGTGGTGATGATGCTCCGCCTCCAGAACGAACGCATGGACGGCGCCTATCTGCCATCGGCGCGCGAATATCATGCGCTCTACGGCCTCACTCCCAAACGGCTCGAAAAGGCCCGGCCCGATGCGATCATCATGCACCCGGGCCCGATGAACCGCGGGGTCGAAATCGACAGCAGCGTCGCCGACGATCCGCAACGCTCGACGATCACCGAGCAGGTCGAGATGGGGGTTGCGGTCCGCATGGCGTGCCTCGACATCCTGACGCGCTGCAAGCGGGGGATCGCCGGATGGAACTGAAGCCCCTCCTCATCACGAACGCCTTGCTGGTCGACGGCGACACGCCGCGCCCCGGCAGCCTGCTCGTCACGGACGGCCGCATCGCCGCAATCGACCCCACCGACATTCCCGACGGCACCGAAACCGTCGATGCCAGGGGCCAGTGGCTCGCCCCCGGCATCATCGACCTCGGCGTCTTTGCGACCGACAAGCCCGCCTTCCACTTCGGCGGCATCACGCGCGCCGCGCTGATGCCCGACAACGGCCCGCTCGACGGCGCCGGGCTCGTCGAGCGCGCGGCCAAGGGCGGCAAACCCGACCTGTGGATTCACCCGCTCGCCGCCGCGACCAAAGGCCTCGCGGGCAAGGAACTCGCCGAAATCGGCCTGATGAAGCAGGCGGGCGCGCGCGCCATCGCCACCGGCCGCGCGCGCATCGCCGACAGTGGCGCGATGCGCCGCGTGCTGTCCTATGCCGCGTCGCTCGGTCTCGTCACGATCATCCATGCCGAGGACGAAGGGCTGACCGCGGGCGCCGTCGCGACCGACGGCGAGATGGCAACGCGCCTCGGCCTCGCCTCGGCCCCCGCCGTCGCCGAAGCGATTGCGATCGCGCGCGATCTCGCGCTCGTCGAGGAAACCGGCGCCCCCGTCCATTTCCGGCAGGTCACTACCGCACGCGGTCTCGACCTGATCCGCGCCGCCAAGGCGAAAGGGCTGCCCGTCCGCTGCGGCATCACCCCCGCGCATCTGTTCCTGTCCGACACCGCGATCGGCGATTTTCGCACCTTCGCGCGCCTGTCCCCGCCGCTGCGCTCGGAAGACGACCGTCAGGCCTGCCTCGCCGCGGTCGCCGACGGCACGATCGACGTACTGTCGTCAGGCCACGACCCGCGCGGTCCCGAGGACAAACGCCTGCCCTTCGCCGAGGCTTTGCCTGGCATGGCAGGCGCCGAAACGCTGCTCGCGCTTGGACTCGGTCTCATCCGCGACGGCCACATTTCACCGGGTCGCCTGTTCGAACTGCTCGCGGGCACACCCGCCTGCCTGCTTGGCGTCGACGCCGGGGCACTCGCTGTCGGCAAGGAAGCCGACCTCATCCTGGTCGACGACGGCACCCCTTGGCAGGTCGATGCGAAAAAGATGGCGGCTTATGCAGGCAACACCCCCTTCGACGGCATGCCCGTGCAGGGCCGCGCGACGGCGATGTGGAAGGGTGGATCGCGGGTGCGTTAGTCCGCTTTTGGGGTAGCGAGGATCTTTGTCCACGGCCGATCGTTCGTGCCTGCCCGAGACCGCACCTTGTCCCGACCAAGAACTTAGAAAATTCCCTTCAGCAGCCCCGCCGGATTCCGCCGCAGTGCCGCCTCTTCGCTCGCCATATAATGAAATATGCCCTTCAGCGCCTGCTCGGTGACTGATCGCGTCAATCCGTCGCGCGTCAGTCCCGCCGTTGCCATCAGCGAATTGCCCTTGGTCAACTGGTCGAGCTGACGAAACGCCCCAACATTTTCCAGCGCCGATCCAATCAGCGGCGACACTTTGCCGAACAGCGTATCGCCCGCGCTCGTTTGCAGATAGCGCGTCGCGCCATCCCTCTTGCTCACCAGCGTCGGCGCGTCGGACCAGCGCAGATTATCGATCGCGGCGCGAAAAATCGGCTTCGCCTCACCCGCTGCTTTGCCCGCGGCATCATTCAGGCTCTTGGTCAAATTGGTGGTCAGCCCCAGCTTGTCGCCCACGCCGAACAATTTCGACGCCATCTGGCCGCCCGCACCCGGCAACAGGATACGCACCGCGGTATCGCGATAAAAGGCACCCGGCTGCGCCAATTTGTCGAGCGCCCCGTCGGATGCGCTGCCGATCAGCCCCTTTACCCCGCTGCCCGACAGTTTGGCCCAGACCCCCGGCGCCTGCGCCAAGGCCGCCAGGCCTATTGCCCCCGCGAGCAGCAACCGCCGCCCGATCATGCCTTCGTCCGTTTCCATTTCGCGTCTCGCTTGTCCGGGTGCTCTGCTCCCCCGTCTATCAGCAAATTCGCCCTCGCCAAAGGGCCTGCGGCACGACCGCGACGGCGCTGCGATATGCGACGCGTTCAACTCGTCGTGGCTTCGCCACCATTCGTCGGCACTGGCGCCTCCATTGCTGCTTCTTACGCGTTCGAACCCCGACCCTCTCGTTCAACAGCTCAAGGAGACCACAAGCAATGCGGAAATTCGCAGGCTTTATCGCAACCCTTTCCCTCGGAGCCGCCGCTATTGTCGCGGCCCCCGCCTCGGCACAGGACGCCGCCGCCACTACTGTCGATCTTTCGGTCGGCACCAAGGTTTTTGATTCCGAAGGTGCCGAACTGGGCACCATCAGCGCCGCACAAGGCGCGAACGTCGTGGTCGACCTTGGCGCAGGCAAGCGGGTCACACTTCCCACCAACGCCTTCGGCAAGCTCGAAAAAGGCCCGACAATCGGCGCCACCAAAGCCCAGGTTGTCGCCGCAGTCGATCAGGCTGCCGCGGGCAGCGACGCCAAGTTGACCGCTGCGCTTCAACCGGGCACCGACGTCCGCAGCGCCAACGGCACCGCCATTCTGGGCAAGGTAAAGCTCGCCGAAGCCGATGGCGTGGTGCTCACCACCCCGACCGGCGACGTCAAACTGCCGCGCAACGCCTTTTTTGTCGGCGAAGCCGGGCTCGCATCCAGCTTCACCGCAGACCAGTTCGCCGCTGCGGTCGCTCAGGCGACCGCCGTGCCTACACCGCAGACCGGGTCAACCGCCGAGGCGGCGACGACCGCGCCGGAGAAGCCGGCGAACTGAGTCTTTTCGTCACTTCGGGTTCAGGGCGCGGCAGCTTAGCTTCCGCGCCCTTTTCCATGTGGGGGAAAGTTCGACAGGGCTTACGCCACACGGTGCGGGCGCATCGAAATGGCAGCCGGGCATGGAAAGGCGAACGAGGTTCAGCCAACTTGGTCATCCCGGACTTCATCCCGGTTCACGACGACCGCGTGGCCCGGAATCCCGCATCAAGCCCGGACGACCATGCGAATGCAGCAAGACAGGTCACAACGGGACCCGAGCTCGCGCTCAAGCTGCCATGCGCAGCCGGTTCCGTCCTTCGCGCTTCGCCGCATAGAGCGCCTTGTCAGCGCGCTGGAGCAGATCTTCGATATTCGGCTCGCCGGCATAGGTCGCCAGCCCGATACTGACCGTTACGCCTGGCAATCCAGTGGCGGCACCTTCGGTATCGCCCTGAACCGCCTTGCGTAATCGCTCGGCGACCAGCTCCGCCGCCAACGCGCTGCGCCCTTGCAGGATACAGACAAATTCCTCGCCGCCATAACGGCCGACCATATCGTCGTCGCGCAGCGACGCCTTGGCGCGCTGGCCGACGCGGCGGATCACCTCGTCGCCCGTGGCGTGGCCATGCGCGTCGTTGATCTGTTTGAAATGGTCGATGTCGAAAATGGCGACCGCCAGCGGCGCGCCCTCCTGCTCTGCGCGGCGCAGCGCCTGATCAAGGAACGCCAGCGTGTGGCGGCGATTGGGCAGCCCGGTCAGCATATCGGTATTGGCGATCCGTTCCGCCGCGCTGCGCGCAGATTCCAGAATGCGAGCATTTTCGACCGTTTCGGTTATGTCCTGGACGGTTCCGAAGATGCCGACAGGCTTGCCGCGGCGCCCCGTTTCGATCGAACCGTGCGATTTGACATGCCGGATTTCGCCGTCCGCGCGCATGACCCTGCCCTGATACACGAACGGCTGGCCCGACCGAACCGCGTCGGCCAAAATCTTCTGCACCGCCACTCGGTCATCGGGCAAATATTGGGCGACGCTATAATCGACATCGACCGGTGTCCCGGGTTCCAGCCCATGAATGCGATAGGTCTGGTCCGACCATTTAATCGTCCAGGCGACCAGATCGACGCGCCAATGACCGACCAGCGCCGCCGCCTCGGCCTGGAGCAGCCAGCGATTGCTTTGCGCCAGCCGCTTGGCCAGCCGCCGTTGGACCACGAGCAGCGCCGCCAGCGGCAGCGCGATGAAAAGCATCGTCACCAGATAGAATTGCAAGAACAGCACCTCGACCTTCTGGCTTTGGTCCATCGCCGAGATCGGGCCATAGCCTTGCCCGGTCAGCAACGATGCGATGATTGCCACGATCAGCATCCCTGCTGCGGCGCCGAAGGGCCCCAACCGATACGCGGCCACGATCACCGCGACGCACGGCAGGAAGGTGACCGGGAAATCGGACTGCGCGAACGACGCGCCGGTGACAAAGGCGGCGACGGTCAGCAGCGCGATGCCTTCAACCTTCATCGCCGTTGGCACATTATTCAGTGCGTTCGACCCGACCATACGCGCCAGCATCACGATCGGCGGGGTGACGATCAGCATCCCCAGCGCCACCGTCGTCATCCACGACAGCAGAAAATCAAAGCCATTGCCCGTCAACAGCGTCGCAATGACCGCGCTCCCGGCGCTCGCGGTCAGCGCCGCGATGCAAAATCGGCCCACCGCGCGCGGAGCCATGAACGACATCTCGCCCGCTTCGTGGCGCCGTACCAGCCACAGCGCGATGACCGCCTCCGCCGCATTGGCAACGGTATAGGCCGCCGCCGCGGCGACTTGGATCCCTTCGGACATGTTCGCGCTCATGCTCGCCGCAGCCATGGCCGCGAAAGCGACAATGCGCATCCGCACCGGCATCAGCAGCAGCAGCGCGAGGAAATAGCCGCTGGGCGGCCAGACGGCGGCGATATTGTCCGCGCCCTTGGTCGCGTAAAGCGACACGCTGGCCAGCAGGAAATAGCCCGTAGCGGTCAGAAGGAACCAGAAAACCGCCTCGACTCGGGGGGACAGGGGCCGGATCATCAGAGCAACTAACGGAAAAGAGGAAAAGAAACCGCTAACATATTGTCGCCCTCTCTCGCCCCTGCCACGATCAACTCGCGCCTGCGCTCAATCGATTCCGCCAAAGGTCAAGCCGACCACTTCGTCGACCATCGCCTCGTCCCACTCCAGACGCCGGTCGAGGATCAACATCGCCAGGCCGTGGACCAGCGCCCACGCGTGCAGCGCCGCCCTATCGGGGTTTTCGACACCCGGCAACGCCTCGCCGACTCCCGCCCGCAGCAGGTTATAGGCAACTTCGCCGCCGTCGCCGCCAACATTGGCATGGCGTGCCGACATCTGCCGGGTGAAGCTCAGGCGGAACAGCGCGGGTTCGTCGTGGGCAAAACGGACATAGGTCGTCCCCGTCGCCTTGAACCCGTTGCGCCCGCCCCCGGCCTTCAGCCAAGCCTGCGCCTGCCGCGCGCCGAGCCGGCGCAGCCCCTCGTCGGCAAGCGCGTCGAGCAGCGCCTCTTTGTCGGGAAAATGACGGTAAAGCGCGGTGGCGCTGACCCCGACGTCGCGCGCCAAGGCGCGCAACCCCAACTCGCCGTCGTCGCCCGCCTCCAGCCGTTTCAGCCCCGCCGCGATCACCGCCGCGCGCAGGTCGCCGTGATGATAAGCCCCGGCCGCCTTCGCGCCTTCGCTTTTTATGTTGACACTGTTACCTTCATCAATCATGTTGTCACCGTAAACATTCCGAGTCGCCAGCGCAATCCCCTCCACGCTACGCGACACTTTCGCCAACATCCGTAAGGAGCAACATCATGGCAAGCAATGTCGAAACCCTCATCCGCGGCGCCGTCGTCAAAGGCATCGGTAAAGTCGCCGATTTCAACCGCAAACGCCTCCCGCGCCCGACCGACGCCCACCCCTTCCTCACCGGCATCCACCAACCGATGACCGAGGAGCTGACGCTCGAAGGTCTGCGCGTCGAAGGCGAGATCCCGGCCGCGCTGACCGGCCGCTATCTGCGCAATGGGCCGAACCCCGCCGCAGCCCCCGATCCCGCCAGCTATCACTGGTTCACCGGCGCCGGCATGGTCCACGGTATTCGTATCGAGGGCGGCAAAGCCGACTGGTACCGCAACCGCTGGGTCCGCGGCACCGAAGCCTGCGCCGTTCTGGGCGAGCCTGTTCCTCCGGGGCCGCGCACCGAAGGCGGCTTCGACGCGCCGAACACCAACGTCGTCGGCCTCGCCGGCCGTACCTTCGCGATCGTCGAAGCGGGCGGCAAGCCCGTCGAGCTGGGCTATGAGCTGAACACGATCGCCCATAATCCCTTCGACGGCACCCTTGTCGGATCGTACACCGCGCACCCGCATCACGACCCGGCGACCGACGAGGTCCACGCGATCACTTATCGCGGCGATGAGCCGAACAAGGTCTGGCATGTGGTGATGGACAGCAACGCGCATGTCATCCGCGAGGAAGCCATCGCAGTCAGCGACGGGCCGTCGATTCACGATTGCGCCATCACCACAAATTACGCGCTGGTCTTTGACCTGCCCGTCACCTTCTCGATGAAGATGCTGCTCGCAGGCTATCGCTTTCCCTACGCGTGGAATGACGCCCATCCGGCGCGCGTCGGCCTCCTCCCCAGGAAAGGCAGCGGCGCCAGCATCATCTGGGTGCCGGTCGAGCCCTGCTATGTTTTCCACCCCGCCAATGCATATGAAACCGCCGACGGCAAGGTGATCGTCGACGTCGTCGCGCACGAGACGATGTTCGCAGAATCGAAGCGCGGCCCCGACAGCCAGAAATCGCGCATGGAGCGCTGGACGATCGATCCAGTCGCGGTCACCACCACGCGCGCTGTCATCCACGATCATGCACAGGAATTTCCGCGCTATGACGAGCGGCTGACCACGCGGCCCTATCGCTACATCTACAGCGTCGCCATGCCCGACGGCGAGAGCATCGAATGGGCGATGGCCGACACCCGGCTATTCAAGCACGACCTTGCGCAAGGCACGACCGCAATCCATGATTTCGGTCCCGGCCGGCATCCCGGCGAATTCGTCTTCGTCCCGCGCCGCGCCGACAGCGGCGAGGATGATGGCTGGCTGATCGGCCTGGTCGTCAACATGAATGACCAAACGACCGCGCTGGTCATCCTCAACGCCGACGATTTTACCGGGTCACCGCAAGCTGTCGTGAATCTGCCGCATCGGGTTCCACCCGGCTTTCACGGCAACTGGGTGGCGGACTGACCGCCACTCTGCGCGCCATCAGTGCCTCGGTTACCCGCAGCGACCGCTCATTATCGACATCGATCGCCGTCGCCCCGTTGCTCACAAGTAGCGGGGCGACTTCGAGGTTCAGGTGCCGCGAAATGCGCGCGAAGATATGGTGGATCGGCCCGAGACCGAAGCGAAAGCGGAGCAAGTTGATCAGTCCGAAAGCCTGCATCACCCGCAAAGGTTTTTTGACGAACTGGCCGCCGCCGCGAAATGCTTCGGCCGCCTTGAGGGCGCCGGGATGGCCGATCCAATAGGCGTTGCAGTTCGACACCGCGACGTCAGAAAACTCATAAAAGCGCCGCTGCCCTTCTGGGTGCGCGGCCAGTACATCCTCGCGCCTTGCCAGCGCCACCCCAGCCTCGACATCGAGACGTTTAGCCTCTGCTGATATCTCGGCGATCGTTTCCGGAGTCAGCATACAATTGTCGGCGGTCGTGATCAGCAACGGGAAACGGGCCACTCCCGCCACCGCGAGAACCGAGTCCGCCAGATTGCCCGCGGCAGGCACGACGATCAGCCGGTCACCAAGCCGTTCGATAACCGGATCGTTGAGATCGGCGAGCAAACCCAAATGGTGCGTCGATACGAATATCTGCCGCGCCGCGGTCGCCGCTGCGCTGCTCAGTACATGGGCGATCATCGGCCGCCCCGCCACCGGAACAAGGCACTTGTCGGCGACGTCATGGGTGGCCGCCAACGGATCGATGGCGCCTGGCCGGCGACCGGCGAGGATGAGTATCGAACCCGTCATGCGGCGTGCTGCCGGGCCCCGACGGCCACCAACTGCCGCGTCATGCTTTCGGCCACGATGGTTTCGATCAGCTCGGCCTGGCTGAAACCAGCGGCAACCGCCGCGCGACCAAAGACTTTTTCAGACCAGAGATTGCAGTTGAGGTTGATTTCAAGCAGCCGGATCTCGCCGGTCGCAAAATCGACCCGGAATTCGAAGCGGCCGTAGTCGAAGGGACGGAAAATCTCAGCCAGCTTCTCGGTATAGGCGATCAGCCGGTCATTCATCGCGATATCGTCGAACAGCTTCAGACTGTATTTGGCGCTGCGATCGACGAGGTCACGCTTTTCCTGATAGGTCCGAAGGTGGCGCGGATCGCCTTGTTCGAAGATCATCATCGGCAGCATCGCCGGCTCCCCATTGATGGTGATAACCGGAACCTCGACGTCGCTGCCCTCGATAAACGGTTCAACCAGCGCGTCATGGTCGAGCGCATGAATTTCGGCGATCGCCTGCGCGAGTTCGACGCGGTCGTGCGCGTCACGAATCCCCCATGAGGCCGAGCTGTTGTTTGGCTTGATCACCCAGCGCCGCGCGGGCGGGCAGCGCAACACATCGACTGGCGCGCCGCGGCGGAAAAGCGTCCAGGGGGCGGTCGGCACACCGCGCGCTGCGGCCTCCAGCTTGGTGAGATGCTTGTCGTCGGACAGCCCGCGCACGATCGGCGAGGCGCCGACATACGGAAGCCCCAACCGGTTGCAGAGCAGCGGGAGCAACATTTCGGAATTGAAGAAGCCGCCACGATTGAGGAGCGGAAAAACGAAGTCGGCGTCGGGTGGCATGAACAGCTCGCCATAATTGTCGGCGATGACGAGAGGCATGCCAAGCGCCGCCAATATTTCGCGCGTTTCGCGATGATAGAGCGCGTGATTGCCGTCGTCCGGGTGGAGTCCGCCAGTCCATTTCGCATGCTTGGCAACGAAAAGAAGCCGCTGCGTATCGCGCAGACGATCGGGCAGCCGCGTGGGAGTGAGGTCTTTTGTTCGCATGCCTTATTCCAACATGGCCGGGTTACAGCGGCATGACCTTTTGATGACGGCGCCGAAACACAATCGCCAAATCTCTGTCATCTTTAAAGTCTACCAAGAAGCTGCTTTCCCTCCTCGACAGGACCCGCCTTTCATGCTGCTTGCTGCCGACGCTTTCGAAGAACGCTTCCCGGTACAGATGCGGCGCGACGCGGCGCGCATGGCAACGGCGCTTGCAAGCGGCGGCGACCGACGCATTCGGCCCGACGTTGACGGTCGCAACCAGTATTACGCGAGCGTGCTGCCATCGGACGCGCTGGCCTATGGCTCGTCGACGATCAACAGCATTTCCGATCACGCCTTCAATATGCTGCTCAATCAGTGGAGCGACCGCCTGGGGCGACCGGTGGCGGCCAATGATTACGCCGATGGTCTCGCCGCCCTCCGCGGACAACTGGCCGATCATTTCGGCCTGGCCGATACAGCGATCGTCTTCGCGGCATCGGGAACAGATCTTGAGTATGTCGGATTGGCCGCGGCCTTTGACGGACGCCCTTTGACCGCGATCCTGCTCGGGCGCGACGAGGTTGGCAGCGGATGCATCCACAGCGCCGCGGGGCGTTTCTTTGCCAGCGAAACGGCCACGGGTGCTCAAGTCGTCGCGCAGACCACGATCGACCCCGTTTTTGTCGCAACCGAACTGATTGACGTGCCGATCCGCGACGCAGTCGGCAACCCGCGTGCTTCCGCCGCTATTGCCGCCGAACTCGCGCAGCAGGCCGATCGCGCCGCGGCCCGCGGTCGCCGTGCGGTCATTCATGTGGTTCATGGTTCAAAAACCGGACTGACACTGCCGACACTTGCCGACGTCGAGCGGCTGACCGCAATGCACGGCGATGCAGTCATGTTTGTCGTCGATGCGTGCCAGTTGCGGATCACGCCCGAAATCGTTCGCCGCTATCTGGCACTGGGCTGCGTGGTGCTGATGACCGGGTCCAAATTTGTCGGCGGGCCGCCCTTCAGCGGCATTGCGCTAGTGCCGGGCGCTGTCAGGACGCGCGCACGCGCGCTGCCCGCGGGCTTCCGCCGCGTTGCGAACCGCGCCGAATGGCCGGCAGACTGGCCAGGCGCCGGCTGTCTGCCAGCCGCGAGTAATTTCGGACTGCTACTGCGTTTGCAGGCCGCACTGATCGAGATGGAGCGCTTTGCCGCACTGCCCATCGAACGCGTGACCGAAGTGACGGCGCGCTTCGGCCACCATGTTATGTGTTTGGTCAAGCGGCTCGAAGTGGCCGAGGTGCCGGGCGCGGGGGGAGCGACATGCCTTGCTAGCGAGACGCTACGCACCCTCGACCTTTCGGCGCGCTGGCCTGAATGCGATTTCGACATAGCAAGGGCAATGCACGGCTATATTGCGCGCCGGTCACGACAGTGGCTGGGGCGAGAAATCCGATTGGGACAACCGGTCCGGACCCACGTGATGTCCGACGGACGCGCGGCAGGTACGCTGCGCCTTTCGCTGTCCATGCCGTTGATGACCGAACTGGCGGGCTTGTCGGGCGCTGCACTGGACGAACGGCTTAGTCGCGACTTCGCGCTGCTAAGTGCGGCGATCGCGGGGGCAGCCTCGGCCGCGCTGTCGAAGCAAGCCGCCGCTTTGCGCGACTGAAGCCTAAAACGCTCGCTGCAACCCGCTGCCATCGCCGAAAACTTCGTCGCACCGTTTGGCTGCCACGGCTCGTCCCGGAAAGGCACGTTACAGAGCAGCACTTTGCGCCGGCGGTTCGTTCGTCCTTCACTATGATGAAAAATATCGCCCTCTCCCGCCCCGCCACGAGCGCGATTGCCGCGTTCCTGGTCCTTTCCACGCAGAGTGCTGTCGCTCAGGAAGCGCCCACGATCACGATGACCCCGCCGATTGCGGCGCCGACGGCACCGACGCCCCAAACCCCGCCGACCGTCGCGGAACCGAGCACGCCCGCACCTATCGCCGCGCCGCAGACCGCGCAGATCCCCGCTCCGGCCCCCGTGATCCGCGTGCCGCTCGAGATCGCACCCGCCGTAACCACCCCCGCGCCCCGCGCAGCCGAGCGTGCTGAAAAGCCTGCTCCGGCCCGTGCCGCACAGCGAACCCGTTCGGTTGCCGCCGCACCGGTAGCCGCGACTCCAGTGGCAGCGGCCGTCGCTGATGCCCCGCCGGTTGCCGGAATGGCGCCGATCGCCGCTCCGATGGCGGCGCCCGCGGAACCTGTGTTTGAACCCACCCCGGCGCCCGCCGAGGCAGTGACCGCGACGGGCGGCGAATTTCCTTGGGAGATCGCCGGTGGTGCTGCCGCCCTGCTGCTGGCCGGCGGAGTCGGCTTGGCATTTGCCCGTCGTCGTCGTCACAGCGCCGATGAAATTGCCTATGAAGAGGTCGTGCATGACGCGCCGGTCCAGCGTTTCGAGCCGATCGCGGCGAGTGCGCCGGTCACGGGTGAAGCGCAGCAGTGGGTGAGCCCGGCCTATGCGCCGCGCGCGGAAGGACGGGTCGCGCCCCGCACCACGCCCGCCTTTGCAGCTGCCCCGAGCGGTAGCATGGGGCGCCATGAGGCGATGGCAATGACTGGCCCGACGCCTGAAAATCCCTTCGCGACCCTGTCGAAGCGCCTGAAGCGCGCGCGTTTCCTCGATCGTCACGAACGCGTCGCATATGACGACACGCTCGCGACCCAGAAAGACATGACGCGCAAGCCGGTCAGTGCTTGGGAAATCGCGCAGCGCCCGGCGCCGGCGATGCAGGAACAGGAGGTTCGTCGCCCCGAACCGGCCCGCGCGCGCACTACCACGACCTTCCGTCCGGGCTACTCGAACAACTAAACATCCAGACAATCACGCGGTGGTCCCCTCGCCGCATTAAAAAAAGGGCGGTGCCTCGCGGCGCCGCCCTTTCTTTTTTGTAGGTCACCGGTCGGGTCAACCGACCGGATCCGCAAACTGATTACTTCAGTTCGACGGTGCCGCCAGCGGCGAGGATCTTGGCCTTCAGCTCTTCAGCTTCTGCCTTGTTCACGCCTTCCTTGATGGCCTTCGGCGCACCTTCGACTAGTGCCTTGGCTTCGCCAAGACCCAGGCCGGTGATCGCGCGGACTTCCTTGATGACGTTGATCTTGTTGCCGCCGTCACCCGTCAGGATGACGTCGAATTCGGTCTGCTCTTCAGCAGCCGGGCCAGCAGCGGCAGCAGCCGGAGCGGCAGCAACAGCAGCGGCAGCCGAAACGCCCCACTTTTCTTCGAGCAGCTTCGACAGGTCAGCCGCTTCGAGGACGGTCAGTGCCGACAGTTCTTCAACGATCTTTGCAAGATCAGCCATGTTCATTCTCCATCAGAACCGGGATATCCCGGCAGTAAGTTTCAGTTAGTTCGAAATCACGCTGCTTCTTTGGCGGCATATGCGCCAAAAACCCGCGCCAACTGGCCAGCCGGGGCTGCGGCAATCTGCGCAACCTTGGTAGCCGGAGCCTGCACCAGACCAATGATCTTGGCGCGCAGCTCGTCGAGCGAGGGAAGCGAAGCGAGCGCTTTGACGCCATTCACGTCGAGCACCACGTCGCCCATGCCGCCGCCAACGATTTCAAGCTTGTCGTTGGTCTTGGCAAATTCCACCACGATCTTGGCCGCCGCGACCGGATCGGTCGAGGTTGCAAGCGCGGTGGGGCCGGTCAGCAGTTCGCTGATCCCGCCGTAGGACGTGCCGTCGAGCGCGATTTTGGCAAGACGGTTCTTCGTGACGCGAAAGTCGGCTCCTGCATCGCGCATTTGCTGGCGCAGCACCGTCGACTGAGCGACGGTCATGCCGAGGTTGCGGACGACCACAACCGAGGCAGCTGATGCCAGCGTAGCGTTCAGCGAGGATACGGCTTCGGCCTTTTCCGTACGATCCATGCCTATACTCCACTCTGTGCCCGGATGCGCGAGACGTCGAAACGAACGCGCCGCCGGGCGGCTAACACACGCAAAACCGGGCGCGAGCCAAGGCTCACCCGTGCTTGCGCAACGATGTCCGAAGGGGTCGGTCAAGACGCGTCGCCTGAAAAACAGGCGGGCGACCGAAAAAGACTGTTCCCCGTCTCGGCTGGAAATTAAGCAGGGCAAATCCCCTGCACCAACTGTCTCGGACGGAATTGCCGCGGCCGGAGCCGTTGCAACACGGGGGCGCTATTAGCCGGAAATGGCCGGAAGTCAAGGCGGAGGGCGGATGTTGGCGAAAGTGTCACGCAGCGTGTAGTCGCCTCCTTGCAACATTCGTTTTAAGATATATCTTAGACGCATCGAGAATCACTCAAAGGAATGACAATGTTTTTTTATGCGAAAATGGAAGGCCGCGGTTGCGGCGGGCGGCATGCGATGCATCGCGGCGGCGGGCGTGGCTTTGGCCATGGGTTCGGACACGGTTTCGGCGGTGGCCGACGCGGCGGCGGTGGCCGGGGCGAGCGTGGCGGACGGCAGCGGATGTTCGACAGCGGCGAGCTGCGGCTGGTGCTGCTCAAGCTGATCGCCGACGAACCGCGCCACGGCTATGACCTGATCCGCAGCATTGAGGAACTGACCGGCGGCGCCTATGCGCCCAGCCCCGGTGTGATCTATCCGACGCTGACTCTGCTCGACGACATGGGGCAGATCGAGGCGCAGCAGAGCGAAGGCGCGAAGAAGCTGTTCGCGATCACCGATGCTGGCCGCGCGGAACTGGAAGCCAACACCAAAGTTGTCGAGGCCGCGATCGCGCGCCTGACTGCGGTCGGCGAAGAAACGCAGCGCACCGATTCGGCGTCGGTCCGCCGCGCGATGGGCAATTTGCGGCAGGTGCTGATGGACCGGCTGGGCGACCGCGATCTCAACAAGGCAGCGCTGCACGACATCGTCGCGCTGATCGACGAGGCGGCGCAAAAGATCGAGCGGCTGTGATGACGGTCAGTGCGACCGCGGCGGTGCCGACCGCGCACGCGAGCAAATATCTGCAACAGCTGTGCAAGCATTGGCAGCATAATCTGGCGGTTGTGTTGACGGCCGACCACGGCACCGTGACCTTTCCGAAGGACGCGCGCGGTGCCGACTGGCCCGGCGATGCGCTGGTGATCTTCGATGCCGGACCCGACACGCTGGGGGTCCGCATCGATGCCAGCGTCGCGGCGCAGCTGGAAGGATTGCAGGGGGCCGTCGCACGCCACCTCGACCGCTTCGCGTTTCGCGAGGCGCCGCTGACGTTTGATTGGCGGGCGGAGTGATCGTCGTCGCAATCAAGTAAGTTGCTGTTCCCCGGCGAAAGCCGGGGCCCAGGGCGTTCGCAGGCAGGCGCTTGTTTTTTGGCGCCCTGGACCCCGGCTTTCGCCGGGGAACACATTTATTCGAAAGGCGTCGCAACCCCATATATCGTTCTTCAATATTATCGATTGACGATAAGCCTCACTCGCGATATATATTGTTCTTCGATAAACACCCTATCGGAGAACGATATGCCTTCTACCAACCAAACGCTTCTTCGTGCGACGCGCGGCCTGCTCTGGCTGATGCTGGCGCTGGTGATAGCTGCGGCGCTGACCTTGGTCGGGGTCGCGATTGCGGTGGTCGTCGCCTGGCCCAACGTGGTGGCCAAAATCCAACATATGCCTGAACTGGTGGACGCTTCGACGATGCGCCTGCCGCTGGGCATCCTGTTGCTGCTGCTGATCGCGGTGCTGGGCGTCGCCGCCTATATCCTGCGCCAGTTGCAGGCGATGGTGGCCAGCGCGTCGCGCGATCCGTTCATCATCGAAAATGCGTGGCGGCTCCGCCGGATCGGCTGGTCGCTGGTGACCATCCAGTTGCTCGCCCTGCCCGTCCACTTGATGGCCGCCAATATCGCGAAGCCGGGAAGCGAGTTCAGCGAGATGGGCGGCCTGTCGGCCAGCAGCCTGCTCGCGATCCTGCTCGCCTTCGTCCTGGCGGCGGTGTTCGAACAGGGCGCCGCGATGCGCGACGAGCTGGAAGGGACTGTGTGATGGCGATCGTCGTGAAACTGGATGACCTGCTGCACGCCAAGCGGATGACGCTGACCGACCTGTCCGACCGCATCGGGATCACGCTGGCCAATCTGTCAATCCTGAAAACGGGCAAGGCGAAAGCGATGCGCTTTTCGACGCTGGAGGCCATCTGCACCGAGTTGGAATGCCAGCCGGGCGATCTGTTGGCGTTCGAAACAGAACGCTGAAGCCGCTTCCGCGACCGACCTGACCCCGCTCCGTCCACACGGTCGGAGCGGGGTTTCTTTGTAGGATGGAAGCGGAACGCGAATCTGTAATGATGCGTTGGACCCAGCGGCGCCTTTCCAGTCGTCGTTTTCGCAACCCACGAAAGGAAAACCTGTGACCGATGCCCCAGGGCTGCTTTGCCCGACCTGCCGCGTGAATTTGACGATGTCCGAGCGGCAGGGGATCGAAATCGATTATTGCCCGCAGTGCCGCGGTGTGTGGCTGGACCGCGGCGAGCTCGACAAGATTATCGAGCGCAGTGAAGCGGTAGCCGCGCCTGCCCCGCGCACATCGGCACCGCCGCCCCCTCAGCAGCCGCAGTATCGCGAGCATGGGCATGACGACCGCTATTACGGCAGCAAGCCGTACAAGAAGAATTACAAAAAGAGTTTCCTGAGCGAGCTGTTCGACTGAACTGAACGATCCTCCCTGTGGCGGAGCCATGGGGAGGGGCAGCGTCGCCGAAGGCGATGGTGGAGCGGCGGTGACGGTCGCGCCAAAGCGCCTCCGTCAGCGCTTCCCACAGGCAGGATCAAATTCCCGGATCAACCCCCGTCAGCTCAACTGAACGCTCCCACAACTCCCTTGCCAGCTTAGAATCACGCGCGGTTCGTGTCGCGCGCGCCGGACCCGACCGCCCCGAAACCTCGCCCAGCCCCTGCGGCCCCAGATAATCGCCGCCCTGCACATGCGCGCCGGTCGCGGCCTGTAAGGTTGGCCAGGCCCCTTGCGCGGCGCTGTTGAAAAAGGGTGTCGCCAGCGGGGTCATGCCGCGCAGCGGGAACGGCAGGTGCCGGGTCAATTCGGTGATCGCGACCCCGGGATGACACCCGATCGCCTGCGTCGCACGCCCTGCGGCACCCAGCCGCCGGTCGAGCTCGAACATATGGAGCAGGTTCGCCAGTTTGCTCATCTGATAACGCGGGTATTTCTGATAACTGCGCGCCGCAGAAAGGTCGCTGAAATCGATCTGCCCGCCCTTGTGCGCTAGGCTGGCGGTGATGACGATACGGTCGTCGACATGCCCATGCACCAGCCCGGTAAAGGCAAAAGTGCCAAGGTGATTGACCCCGAATTGCAGCTCATATCCCTGTTTGGTCAGCGTTTTCGGCGGGATCATCACCCCGGCGTTGTTGACCAGCACGTCGATCCGCGGCCCCGCGCGTACGGCTTTCGTAGCCTCGCGCACCTGATCGAGATCGGCGAGGTCGAGCGGCTGGAACGACAGTTCGGCGTTCGGCGTCTCGACAAGGATCCGGCTCATCGCCGCCTCCGCCCGATCGGCATCGCGGCACGCCAGCACCACATGCGCGCCGCGCGCCGCCAAAACACGGCTGGTTTCAAAGCCTATCCCGGCATCGGCACCGGTGACGAGGAACGTACGGCCGGTCTGGGCCGACACATCGTCGGCCGTGAATCCCTTGCTCATCGCGCTCTCCCGCTTTTCAGACCAGCTGCATTTGTGCGACCGGGGCAAAACTGGTCCGGTGAAGCGGCGTCGGCCCGTATTGGCGCAGCGCCGCGAGATGCTGGGCGGTACCATAGCCCATATTGCGTTCCCAGCCAAAGCCGGGGAAATCGCGTGCCATGGTGATCATAAAACGGTCGCGATGTTCCTTGGCGATGATGCTCGCCGCCGAAATGCACGGGTGCAGTGCGTCGCCGCCGATGATCGCCCGCGCGGTAAAACGCCAGCCCGGCAACCGGTTGCCATCGACCAGCACCTCGGCGGGTTCGATCCCCAGCGCCTCGACCGCGCGCGTCATCGCAAGGAAGGTTGCCTGCAAGATATTGATGCGGTCGATTTCTTCGACGCTCGCCTCGCCGACACCCCAGCGGCAGCGCGCCTTGATCTGCACTTCGAGTTCGGCGCGGCGCTTGGCGGACAATTTCTTGCTGTCATCGAGGCCGGGAATTCCGCCCTCGCAGAGGAGCACCGCTGCCGCGACCACGGGCCCCGCGAGCGGCCCGCGCCCGGCCTCGTCGACCCCGACAATCATATGCGCCACGGCGGAAATCGCCGATATTCGCCCGCTTGATACAGGCACAGGTGATTGCCCGCCGGATCGGCCAGCCGCGCCTCGCGCCAGCCCCACTCCTCGTCCTTCGGCATCTGATCGAAACGCACACCGCGACGTGCCAGATAGGCGACCCACGCATCGAGCGCGCCACTCTCCAGATAAGCCGTCGCCCCGCCCACCGCGCCGTCCCCAACATGGATCGACAGCGTCACGCCATTCGCCGCCTCGAACCGCGCATATCCATTATCAGGACTATCGACGATCTGGGTCAGCCCCATCTGTTTGTAGAACGCGACCGAACCCGCATAATCGCTCGCAGGCAAGGTAATCTGATTGAGAGCGGGACCGGTGAACAACCCGTCGTTGCGCACAAACTGCTGTCCCATCGGGCCATGCCCGGCCCCCAGCCCCGGCGCGCCCATCAGCGCCAGACGGACAAAATCGCGCGCGCGCGCGATCGCGGGTTCAAGCGGCATGCCCTGTGCCAAACCGCATGCCATTGCGCTCGCCAGCGTGCAGCCGGTGCCATGGGTGCTGGTGGTGTCGATCCGCGGCACTTCCCAGCGCGCGACCTCGCCTTCACCCGCTTCGAGCAAGCGGTCGATCACTGTCTCGCCGTCGCCATGTCCGCCCTTGATCAGCAGCGAACAGCCATGCGCCAAAATCGCCTCCTCGCCGCCCAGCGCATCCAGTTCGGGCAGATTGGGCGTCGCGACCATCGCGCGGTCAAGCAAGGTACGAAACGCATCGATCGTCGCCGCGTCGGCTAGCACCGATCCGCTTGTCGCCACCATCACGGGATCGAAAACCACCGCTGCCTGCGCCAGATCGGGCCGGGACAGCCGTTCTGCCACCGCCGCCGCCGTTTCGGCGCTGCCGATCATCCCGATTTTCACCGCATCGACGCCAATATCGGCCGCGACGCTGTCGATCTGCGCGAGCACCATCTCGGTCGGCACCGGATGGACGCGCTGCACCCCTAGCGTGTTTTGCGCCGTGATAGCCGTAATCGCGGTCATCGCATGTCCGCCGAGCATCGTCACCGTCTTGATATCGGCCTGAATCCCCGCGCCGCCGCCGCTATCCGATCCGGCGATGATCAGGACGCGCGGGGTCACGAAGGAATCTCCACGCCCTCGTCACCACGGACTTGATCCGGGGTCCAAGCCACCGTCACCGGAATAGATGTCGGACCCGGCCTGTCTTGAGCCTGGTCGAAAGGTCTGGCACAACGAAAAAAGAAAATCGTCAAACCTTGTATTTCCGCACCGTCGAGCCGGGGTATTTCGCCAGGATAGCGCCTTCGCGAAGCGGCCGGTCGAGCAGATCGCCGCCGCAATTGGGGCAACGCTCGTCCATCCGGTCGGCGCAATTCGCGCAGAAGGTGCACTCCATCGAACAGATGAAGGCGCCATGGACGTTCGCGGGCAGATCGCGGCCGCATTTTTCACAATCGGGTCGCATTTCAAGCATGATCAGTCTCTTCTTGTTGGGGATTGATGATTGTTATTGCGTCGCCATGCGCACCGCATCGCATATCATGTCGACAACGCGCTCGACCTGTCCGGCATCATCGCCTTCGGCCATCACGCGGATCAGCGGCTCGGTGCCCGACGGACGGATCACCAGCCGCCCGCGCCCGGCGAGCATCGCCTCGCCCTCGGCAATCGCCGACTGAACCTTGCTATCGTCGAGCGGCTTGCCGCCCGAGAAGCGCACATTCTTG
Source organism: Sphingopyxis sp. (assembly GCF_016704835.1). Classification (GTDB taxonomy): domain Bacteria; phylum Pseudomonadota; class Alphaproteobacteria; order Sphingomonadales; family Sphingomonadaceae; genus Sphingopyxis. The sequence goes on from NZ_JADIZJ010000021.1 coordinate 523,993, forward strand.
AGCAACTGCGGCACCGGGTCGAACTGGTGCAGCAATTCGCTCGCCGGTTTGCCCGACGCAACCAGCTCGGCCAGCACCTGCAAGCCCGCGAGCGTACCGTCGCCGGTCGTCGCATAGTCCGACAGGATCATATGCCCCGACTGTTCGCCGCCGACGTTGAACCCGCCTTCTTTCATCCTTTCGAGCACGTGGCGGTCGCCGACCTTGGTCCGCTCGAGCCGCAGCCCCTCGCCTTCCAGAAAGCGTTCGAGCCCCAGGTTCGACATCACTGTTGCGACGACGCCGCCGCCCTTCAGCCGCCCCTGCCGCGCCCAGCTCGCGCCGATCAGGCCCATGATCTGGTCGCCATCGACAATCTTGCCCTTTTCATCGACGACGATCAGCCGGTCGGCGTCGCCGTCGAGCGCGATGCCGATGTCGGCGCCGCTGGCGACCACGGTTTCCTGGAGCAGCGCCGGAGCGGTCGAGCCGCATTCGTCGTTGATATTGGTGCCATTGGGGGTGATTCCGATCGCCACCACATCGGCGCCCAATTCCCAGAACACCGTCGGCGCGCTGTTGTACGCGGCGCCATTGGCGCAATCGAGCACGATGCGCAGCCCGTCGAGCCGCATCGATTCGGGCAGGCTCAGTTTCACCGCATGAATATAGCGCCCGCGCGCATCCTCGATCCGCTTGGCGCGCCCGATCTGCGCCGGTTCGGCAAGTTTGGGTTGCTGCGCGAGGAGCAATTCGATCTGCGCCTCATCCTCGTCGGACAATTTATATCCGTCGGGACCGAACAGCTTGATGCCGTTATCGTAAAAGGGATTGTGACTCGCCGACAGCATCACGCCCAGATCGGCGCGCATCGACCGCGTCAGCATCGCGATCGCCGGGGTCGGCATCGGCCCGACCTGCACCACGTCCATGCCGACGCTGGTGAACCCCGCGACGAGCGCATTTTCGAGCATATAGCCCGACAGGCGCGTATCCTTGCCGATCACCACGCGGTGCTTGTGATCGCCGCGCAGGAAGTGCGCGCCCGCCGCCATGCCGACGCGCATCGCGACCTCGACCGTCATCGGGATCTGGTTCGTCAGTCCGCGAATCCCGTCGGTTCCGAAAAACTTGCGCATGCCACCTCTGCTACTTAAGCCGGGACGCAGACCAATGTCTGCCCCGGCTACCACGGGACGGCCCTAAGTCACCCTCTTTTGCTTGGCAAGCTGGCCAGAAACATCGCCAGGAGAATATGGCTTGAAATCGGCATGGATCATCCTCTCGGCGCTGATTGCCGGGATGTTGCTAGGGATCGGCGTCGAATTGGCCGCGCCCGACGCAGGAACCGCCTCGCTCCCCTATATCGAACCCATCGGGCTGCTCTGGCTCAATGCGCTCAAGATGACGATCGTCCCGCTCGTCGTCGCGTTGCTGATCACGGGCATCACCGCGACCGCCGATGCCGCCCGCGCCGGCAAGCTCGCGGCGCGCGCGGTGATGACCTTCCTCGCCGCGATTTTCATCTCGGGGTCGATGTCGCTGCTGATGACGCCGCTGCTTCTGCGCCTTTTCCCGCTGTCGACGGGCGCCGCCGACGCACTGCGCAATGGCCTTGGCGGCACCAGCGAAGCAAGTCCATCGCCGACCTTTGGCGACTTCCTGCTGTCGCTGATTCCGACGAACCCGATCGCCGCCGCCGCCGACACTGCGATCCTGCCTCTGATCGTCTTTACCACCATCTTCGCCTTTGCGATCACCAAGCTCGAACCGGTTCATCGCGCGACACTTTCCGGCCTGTTCAAGGCGCTCGGCGACGCGATGCTGATCGTCATCGGCTGGGTCCTCGCGCTCGCGCCGATCGGCGTATTTGCGTTGGGTTATGCGCTCGCGGTCAAAGCCGGGCTCGCCGCATTCGGCGGCCTCATCCATTATGTCCTGATCCTGTCGGGAGTCGGGATCAGCTGCCTGATTCTCGGCCTGCTGCTTGCCTGGTTGATCGTCGGCGTCCCGTTGCCGCGGTTCGTGCGCGCCATGGTGCCGACGATGGCCGTCGCGATCAGCACGCAAAGCTCGCTCGCCAGCCTGCCAGCGATGCTCAAATCGTCCGAGGAACTGGGCGTCGATCCCAAAAAAGCTGATGTCGTCCTGCCGCTTGCGGTCGCGCTATTCCGCTTCACCAGCCCGGCAATGAACCTCGCGGTCGTCATCTACGTCGCGTGGCTGTTCGGCATCGAACTGACGCCGTGGGAGATGGGCGTCGGCCTCGCGGTCGCAATGGCCGCGGCACTCAGCTCGGTCAGCCTGCCCGGCTCGATCAGCTTCGTGACCTCAATCGCGCCGATCGCGGTGTCGATGGGCGTCCCGGTCGCGCCGCTCGGGCTGCTCGTTGCGGTCGAAACCTTCCCCGATATCTTCCGAACCCTCGGTAATGTCGTCGGCGACGTCGCGGCGACCAAATATGCTGCCGATGGCGTCGAAACCGCCGAACCCACAGGAGAAACGCCATGAAATATCGCAAGCTCGGCCACGGCCTCACCGTCTCCGCGATCGGTGTCGGCTGCATGCCGATGATCAAGGGCGGCAATATCCTTTATGGCGAAGCCGCCAATCTCGACGAATCGACGGCGACGATCCACCGCGCGATCGACATGGGCGTCACCTTTTTCGACACCGCGCAAATCTATGGCCCGTTCAGCAACGAGGAACTGCTCGGTGCCGCTATCAAGGGCAAGCGCGACGGGCTGGTCATCGCGACCAAATTCGGCTTCAAGTTCGACGGCCATCAGATCGTCGGTGTCGATGGCTCACCCACCAACGCCCGCGCGTCGTGCGAAGGCTCGCTCCAGCGGCTCGGCATCGACACCATTGACCTCTTTTATCAGCACCGCGTCGATCCCTCGATCCCGATCGAAGAGGTCGTCGGCGGGATGATGGAACTGGTGAACGAAGGCAAGGTGCGCCACATCGCGCTGTCCGAGGCTGGCCCCGAAACCCTGCGCCGCGCCGCCAAGGCCGCGCCGATCACCGCACTGCAAAGCGAATATTCGATCTGGGAGCGCGACATCGAGGATGAGATCCTCGGCGTTTGCCGCGACAACGGCATCGGCTTCGTCCCCTATTCGCCGCTTGGCCGCGGCTTTCTCGCGGGCGCGGTGCGCAGCCGTGATGAGCTGCCCGAGAATGACTGGCGCCGCAACGACCCGCGCTACTCGGACGAAAACCTGCCTGACAACCTCGCGATCGTCGACGCGATCGGCGCGGTCGCGGATCGGCATGGCGTGTCGAAAGCGCAAATCGCGCTCGCCTGGCTGCTTGCGCAGGGCGAGGATATTGTCCCGATCCCCGGCACCAAGCGCCGCGTCACGATGGAGGACAGCATCGGCGCGGTTGATGTCGCATTGACCGCCAACGATCTCGCCGCGATCGAGGCAGCGGCGCCCAAAGGCGGCACGAGTGGGCCGCGGTATGGCGAAATAGGCATGCGGATGGTGCGGTTGTAGCGTTACACGAAATCGAACCAAATCATCGTCATTGCGAGCTAAGCGAAGAAATCTAGGGCGGTTTACGTGCGCTCTGGATTGCCGTGTCGCTTCACTCCTCGCAATGACGAGGCTGTTACGCTTTCAAGACCTGCACCGCCGCGGTCAGCGCGTCGATGCGCTCCTCCAGCCGCTCCATTTGCAACGCATCGACTTTTTCGTGCAGCCGCATGATCTCCAATTCGGCGCGCAGGTTGATCTGGTAATCAAGGCTCGCCGCAAGCCGGTCCTTTGCCGCCTGCCGGTTCTGGCTCATCATGATTACCGGCGCCTGCACCGCCGCAATTGTCGAGAGCATCAGGTTCAGGAAGATATAGGGAAAGGGATCGAATGCATCGTGCCAGCGGCCCAGGATTTCGCTGTTCAGGATCATCCACCCGAACAGCACCAGCGAAAAGACGATGATAAAGCCCCAAGAGCCCCCGACCCGCGCCACCCGGTCCGAAAGGCGCTCGCCAAAGGTCGCCTGTTCGTCGGCGACATCCATTGCGTCGCGGCTGATCAGGCTGCGTTCGACGATCGACCGCAAAACACGGTGTTCCTCGGCATCGGCGTCGGCGATATCCTTGCCCAGCAGTTTGAGCGACAGGTCCGCCAGCGCCGTGTCGCTGCTCAGTTCGCTCATCCCACCCAGCGCCAGATACCCGCGACCATATAGCCCAGCGCGCCATGCCCCCACGTTGCGACCAGCCACAGCGAGATCCCGCCGAACAAAGCATGCGGCCTGGGGATCGTGTCGCCCCACGGCGTTGCGCCACTGATCTGCCGCGCAAACGGTACAAAGCTCGTTCGCGCCGCCCAGTGGCGCCAGCTGTCGCCCATCAGCCGTGCCTTTTTGCCATCCTGACCCGCTGAACCGAACAGCGCGAGGAACAGGATCGTGCCTGACAGGATGCTCTGCGCCCCGGTTGGCATCACCATGACGTGCGCAACCGCCCACAGGGCAAATCCCCACATCATCGGATGCCGCGTAATCGCAAACACCCCACGCGGTGCGCCTTGCGCCGCGGCGGCGGCGCCGGGAGCGGCAAGCGCCGGATTGCCGATCAGCGACCCGATGAACAGCACGCTCGCGAATAGCACCAGCGCCGACGCGACAATCCACAGCGCGTCGCCGACCGCCCACAAGGGCGGCTCGGGCGGCATGCCGCGCCACGCCTGGACCAGCATGATGAAAGTCGCGATCGCGACAATCGAATAGACGATCTGGAACCCACGCTCACCCAGTCGGCTGGCGAGCCCGTGTCGCAGTGGATGCGACAGTGCCAGATGCGAGCCGACGAACAGCACGCAGGTCGTGATCAAAAGCGCCATCGGATGCACGGACAGTTTCTCCTCTCCCAACGTCGCCAAGCTATCATATTCGTACCCCCGGCGCGCGCCGGGATGACGAACACTATCTTACCGATCATAAGCCTTGGGCAATGCCCCTTCACTGGGCGTCGCATAGCGATCGCGCAGGCGGTCCTGCCGCGTCGTCAGCGACTGCGCCTTGCCGTCGATCCAGATCGCGGTTGGGCGGCTGCCCAACTCCAGCGGGTCATTGTCCCAGACCACCACGTCGCCGACGCGGCCCGGGCGCAGCGACCCGATGCTACCCTCCATGCCGACTGCACGCGCCGGGGCGCTGCTGATCGCTGCGAACGCCTGATCCCACGTCATCCCGCTGGCGCCGGGCAGACGCGCTAGCCCGACCAGATTGCCAGCATATTGCGTCGCATAGCCCATCTTGTGCGCATCATCGTCGTCGAACACTCCGACCGACACATCAATCCCCGCAGCTTTCAGTCGCCCGGCATTCGATTGCGTCGCGCCCAGCTGTTCGAAACTCGACGGCAGGTCGGTCAGCGGCGATACCAGCACCGGTACCTTCGCCGCCGCCAGTTCGCGCGCGACAAGCCAGCCCTCGGTTGCGCCGACGAGCACCAGCTTCAGCGCCGGAAACTCGCCCTTCAGCTTGACCACGTTCAGGATGTCCGATGCCCGGTCGACCCGCACGAACAACGGCGTCGTGCCATTGATCACCTGCACCAGCGCATCGGCATCGGCGCGCTGGATCATCGCATCATTGCCCCATTCGGCCAGCGTCGCCGGGTTGCGGGCATAGCTGCGCGCCGCGAGCAGTTGTTCGCGGAAGAGCAGGAAGGTCGCGGCGCGGCTGCCGCCAGCCTTCGCCGACCCATCCTCACCAAAGGCCACGAACTGCAGTGCGCGCGGCTTGGTGACCATGTCCATATCGTCGGCCAGGTCGACAACTGCACCTTGTCCGGCGAACAAATTGCTGCTGCCTCCCGGAGCGACGATCGCGCGGGTGACGCCCGAGGCGCGGTTGACCGCGACCGGCGACCCCATCGGGTTGAGTGCCGGCGCAATGTCGAGCCCCGCCGAAAAGCGGGTACGCGGGGCATTGCGGTCGTTGGTGCCGGTTACCGCATCGACCTCGGTCAGGCCGACGCGGCTGAACGCCGCGACGATCCCCGGCGTGACCCAGCGGCCTCCGGCGTCGACGCGTTCGATTCCTGCTGGAACCGCCACACCAGCGCCCGCGGCAACAACCTTGCCGCCGCGCACGACAACGGTGCCGCCCTCGATCGGCGCGCTGCCGTCACCGATGACAAGCTTTGCGTTGGTGATGGCGATGTCCTGAGCCGTCGCCGGAGCGGCAATCAGCGCCGCGGCGGAAAGTAGCAGCGCGCGCATCATTTCACATCTCCCTCGCCGGGCTGGCCCAGCTCGAAATCGCTTACCGGGCGGCGCTTCGGATCATATGCGTCGAACATCAAAGCGCCATCGATCCACACCTTTTCAGGCCGGGTATAGGCGCTGAACGGATTACCGTTCCACAGCACGACGTCGGCCATCTTGCCGGGCTTCAGGCTGCCCGTGCGGTCGGCAATGCCAAGTGCTTTGGCGGGATTATACGACAGCCATGTCCACGCCTGCTCGTCGCTCACGTCGATCCCGATGCGGCGCCCCGCGGCGCGCGCTTTCGCCGCTTCCTGATTCAGCCGCTGGATCTGGTTGGCATCGTCAGAATGCACGATGGTGCAGGCACCCGCCTTGTACACCAGCGGGATATTCTCATTCACGCTGTCATAGGCTTCCATCTTGAAGCCCCACCAATCGGCCCACATCGCCGAGCAAATGCCTTCCTTCGCCAAGATATCGGCGATCTTGTAGCTTTCAACTGCGTGATGAAAGGTCGAAACCTTGTAGCCGAATTCCTTCGACATATCGATCACCAGCGCCATTTCGTCGGCGCGGTAGCAATGATTGTGGACGAGGATTTCGCCCGACAAAACGCCCGCGAGCGTTTCCATGGCGAGGTCGCGGTCGACGGCTTTGCCATCGTCCATCTTCTTCTTGTACGCCGCGGCCTTCTGCCAGGTCGCGCGGTTGACCGCGAAATTGCCCATGCGGGTCGATGGCGCGCGGCCCTTGCCGCCATAAACGCGCTTCGGATTCTCGCCGCACGCCATTTTCAGCCCATAAGGCGCGCCGGGGAATTTCATCCCCTGCACGGTGCGTGAGGGAACATTCTTGAGCGTGATCGAGCGTCCGCCCATCAGGTTCGCGCTGCCCGGCAGCACCTGCAACGCCGTCACGCCGCCATTGGCAAGCGCGCGGCTGAACCCCGGATCCTGCGGCCAGACGCTATGTTCGGACCAGACTTCGGGGGTCGTCGGCGACGTCGCCTCATTGCCGTCCGAATGCGCGTCGACACCGGGCGAGGGATAGTCGCCAAGGTGGCTGTGGATGTCGATGATCCCGGGGGTAACGAACTTGCCGGTCCCGTCGATCACATCATAGTCCGCGGGGATCGCAGTGTCGGGTCCGCCGACCGCCTCCACTTGGCCGCCCGCAAGCAGCACGACGCCGTTATCGACACGACCGCCTTCGCCGTCAAAGATCGTCACGCCTCGTAAAGCGGTCGCCCGGCCGCCATAAGGGCGATAGGTCGACGGATAGGGATCCTTGTTGAACTTGACCGGCTTTTCGGCTGCCGCAGGCTTGTCACTCGCCGAATTTGCTTCGCCGCCCGTCGCCGCGCAGCCGACAAGCGCCAGCGACACCGCAGCCAGCAGACTGCCCTTCATTCCGGGGATCATGCTTATGCTCCCTTGGGATGCGTGCCGGCGGCCTGCGGCTCGCCCAACTCACCGGCACCGGGCAGAATATCCTCGCGATCGCGCAGCGTGTCGAGGTGCATCCACTTCTTCACGATCGGCGACAACAGCAGGATAACGGCGCTGACCGCCAGTGTGATCAAGCCGATCTGCCAATAGATGCCCAGTGTCGCTTCCTTGGTCATGTTGCCGCTTTCGCCGCCGGTCGCTTCACCGATCTTGCCGGCGACAAAATTCCCGACCGCCGTCATATAGAACCACGCGCCCATGATCAGCGACGCCAGGAAGGTCGGCGCCAGCCGGTTCATCGCGCTCAGGCCAACGGGCGACAGGCAAAGCTCACCCGTCGTGTGGAGTAGATAGAGCAGGAAGACGAACAGGACCGGGGTCGCGACTTCGGGCCCAACGGTGCTGGCACCCCAGACAAACACCAGGAAGCCAAGCCCGACCTGCGCCAACGCCAGCGCAAACTTCGCGGGCGCCGACGGTTCGAGACCCTTTTTGCCCAGCCATTGCCACAACGCGGCGAACACCGGCGCGAACAGGATGATGTAGATCGGATTGATCGACTGGAACACCGATGCCGGCACCCCGCCCTTATCGACATAGCGATCGGTATAGAGGTTGAAGCTACCGCCAGCCTGTTCGAACAAGCCCCAGAACAGTGGGTTCAGCGCAATCAGGAACAGGATCGCGAACATCCGCTCACGTGGTTCCTTTTCCAGCTTAAAGCTCTCGTAAAGGACATAGCCAAGCAGCGCGAGGCCCGAGACGATCAGCAGGTTCTGGATAATATCCTGATACTGGACCAGCGCCCACATCACTGCGACGGCACCTAAGCCGATCGCATAGATCGTCGTTTCCTTCTGCTTCGACAGCGGCGCCGGGGCCTCGCCCGCGCCGAGCAGAACGTTCTTGCCCAGCACAAAGACAATCAAGCCAGCGACCATGCCGATGCCGGCGAGGCCAAAGCCATAGGCCCAGCCGATCTTCTGACCGAGATAACCTACGAGGATTGTGCCAAGCGCGGCGCCGACGTTAATTCCCATGTAAAAGATGGTGTAGGCCGCATCGCGGCGCAGGTCGGTCAGCCGGTACAACTGACCGACCATCACCGAGATATTCGCTTTCAGGAAACCCGACCCGACGATGATCAGCGCCAGCGCAAGCCAGAACACATTGATCGTTGCGTCTTCCTGTCCGCCCACGCCCTCGAACGCCATGAACAAATGGCCCAGCGCGAGCAGCACACCGCCGAACAGCACCGCCTTGCGCTGTCCGAGATAGCGGTCGGCCAGATAGCCGCCGAGCACCGGAGTGATGTAAACGAGACTGGTATAGGCGCCGTAGATCAGGTTCGATTTGCCATCCGAAAACAGCCAGTGCTGAGTCAGATAGAAGATCAGGATTGCACGCATGCCGTAATAGGAGAAACGCTCCCACATTTCGGCGAAGAACAGCATGTAGAGGCCCTTGGGATGGCCGGCGAATTCGGGTTTCTTGCTACCGGCGATCAGTGCCCCAACGCTCAAAAACGCGCCCAATACGACCACTGCGATCACCGCAATCCAGTCGCCTTCATCCCAAAGGCCCATGTCTTTCATCAAAGCGTCCCTTTTCGCTGTTATCGTAGACGCGGCCTCCCGCCGCGCGAATGGGGCAACCTAGCGCGAAAATTGCGTATGGGAAGAATCTAATTGCGCGTGAAACCATCGGTCCGGCGCATTGCCAGGGTTGCACGGGGCCGGCTGGACGGCCAAATGGACGCCATGTTCAACGACCGCTCCTCGCTGCTCGCCCACCTCGCCACCCGCCGTTCGGGCAAGGCCCGCGACATGATTGCGCCCGGCCCCGATGCGGCGCAGTTGCACGACATCATCGCGCTGGCGCTGCGCACACCCGATCATGGCAAGCTCGCCCCCTGGCGTATCATCTCCGTTGCCGCCGATCAGCGCGGCGCATTCGCGGCACTGCTCAAGACCGCATGGATCGAGGAGAATCCCGGCGCCGCCGGGCTCGACCTGTCAGCGCTCGACCAGTTCGCGCATCAGGCGCCCAGCCTGCTCGTGCTGCTGTCGACGCCGGTGGCAGCCAGCAAGATCCCGGTGTGGGAGCAGCAGATGTCGGCGGGCGCGGTCGGCATGAACCTGCTCCACGCCGCGCACGCGCACGGCTTCGTCGGCAGCTGGCTCACGGGCTGGGCCGCCTACAACCCCGGGGTGGCCGCAGCTTTTGGCGCGGGCGTCGGCGACACGATCGTCGGATATTTCTTCCTCGGCTCGCCAGCACGCGAACTCGACGAACGCCCACGCCCTGAATATGACGACGTCGTTCGAGCATGGGAAATTTAGTAACACAAAAGACGCTGAATTTGTAATAACTGGCATTTGACTGTGGTGCTGTCTTATGGCATTAAGGCGGCATGCTCGATCAATCCAAACCCGTATATCAGCGTCTGCGCGACGTCATCGCCAACGCGATCCTCGACGGCAATTTCCGCGACGGCGACATGCTCCCTTCGGTGCGCTCGCTCGCAGCCGAGGAAGGCGCCAACCCGCTCACCGTCGCGAAGGCGTATCAGACGTTTCAGGACGAAGGGCTGGTGACGGTCAAACGCGGCGTCGGCATGTTCGTCGCCGATGGCGCGACCGAACGGCTACGCTCCCTGATGCGCGAAGATTTCCTGACCAACGTCTGGCCTCCTGTCGCGGACCAGATGCGCCGCATCGGCCTCGACGCCCGGACATTGCTGGATTTAGCCGAGGCGTGACCCCGATCCTCCCCATCGCTTCGCGACAGGGAGGACCAACAAATATCACCGCCCCACCTGCGCCGACTTGTCCCGCAAATCCGCTGCGGCCTGCCGATTGCCGCGCTTCCACAGCAGATCGGCATAAATCCGCATGATCCCGGCATTGAGCGGTTGCAGTCGATACGCCCGGTCGATCAACGCCAGCGCACGCACATCATCGCCCCTCGCCGCCCACGCCCGCGCCAGTTCGCGCAGGACTACCGCATCGCGATCGCCGGTCCGGTCGCGCACGCGCTCGAAATGTTCGATCGCTTCGTCCCAATGCGCCAGGTCCATCGCCAGATGTCCCCCCAGCCGGTCGGCGGCGATGCTCGACGGCTGGCTGTCGCGCAGCGCCAGGATCGCGGCGCCCGACCCCGCGGCGTCGCCTGCCCGGAACAACGCATTGGCCAGCCTGAGCGTGGTGCGCTCGCTCGCTTCCAGATCGCGCGCGGTGCGGTAGGCCTGCACCGCCAGGTCGAAACGCCCGCCCGCCAGCGCCGCGTCGCCCAGCAGGATATGCGCGTCGGCGACCCCGCGGTTCGCATCGCGCAGCCGCGTCGCACGCGCGATCGCCTGTGCACCATTGCCATTCGAAATATCCGCGGCGATCGCCGGGATCGCCAACGCCGGGTTCAGCGGCTCGCCATCGGCCGATCGGCTCAGCAAGCCATAGTCATAATCGGCTGCAAACGGCACCGCCTCACCGCGCGTCAGCGTCGCCGCGCGCGTCAGATAGTCGGCGGCCTCGCCGCGCCGCCCCAATTCGCTTGCAGCCCGCGCCGCCAGGAGCAACGACCAGCTATCAGCGTCGGTGCGATCCACGATCGGCAGCAAAGCCTCGATCGCACCATCGGCGTCGCCATCGGCCCAGGTCGCGGCGGCGAGAATCCGCCGCGCGGTAAAATTACCCGGCTGATCGGCCAGTAGCCGGTCGGCCCAGGTCGCCGCCACCGCCTCGCCGCCCAGTTCGAGCTCGACGACCGCGCTCAGCAGCATGAAACCCGGCTCGCCGTCGATCGCGCCGCGCGTGCGCTGGAGCAGACTGCGCGCCAGCCGATAATTGTCGGCGCGCGCCGCGAGCACCGCTTGCAGGTAAAAAAGCCGCGGATCACCCGGTACGACCGTTGCCGCACGGCGCAGCGCGACCAGCATGTCGCGATAGTGCCCCAGATCGCCGAGCGTCGCCGCTTGGTCGATCAGCGCGTCGATATTGTCGGGATCGGCGACCAGCGCCTGATCATACCATGGCAGCGACGCCTTCAGCCCATCCGCGGTCCGGATCAGATTTGCCTTATATGCCAGCGCCGCGCTGTTCGCTTTATCGAGCTCGATCGCATAATCGACCGCATCGCGCGCACCCGCCGTATCGGCATTGGCATTGCGAAACCGAGCGACATCGACCCACAGCGCCGAACTGCGCGGCAGTTCGCGTACTGCCCGGTCATACGCATCGCGCGCCGCATCCAGATCGCCGTTCGACAGATGGACATCGCCCGCGACCCACGCCGCCTCGCCGAACATATCGGGGATGATCTCACCGCCGTCGATCGTTTCCAGCGCGCGCTGTCCCTCGCCCTGCATCGCAAATGCGCGCGCGAGTAGCGGCCGCAGCGCCGCAGCATTGCCGCCAGCCGCCAGCGCGCCGTTCACTGCGGCTTCGGCGCCGACCCCATCGCCCAATTGAATCGCCACCCGCGCCAGCTCGACGCGCTCGGCAATCGCCTGCGGATTGTCGACAATCGCATCCTCTAATGCGGCGCGGCGCGCCTCGAACGCCTGCCGCGGCGCGTCGGAACGCACGCCGCCGCAACCGGCCAGCACCGCTGCCGCCAACAACGCGCTTGTCCAGACACAGCCGCGCCCCATTCAGGCCTGCATCCGATATTGCTTGAGCAGATCGTACAGCGTCGGCCGGCTGATCCCGAGCAGCTTGGCAGCGGCCGAGATATTGCCCTCACTCTGCGTCATCGCGCGGCGGATCGCGACGCGGTCGGCTGCCTCGCGCGCGCTGCGCAGGTTCAGCCATGCTTCTTCGCCGTCATCCGCGCGCCCGTTCATCAGGTCAAGGTCGTCCTTCATCACCAGCTTGCCATCGGCCATGATCACCGCGCGCTTGATCCGGTTTTCCAGCTCGCGGACATTGCCCGGCCAGCGCCCTTCGTCGATCGCCTGTAACGCCTCGGGAGCAAAGCCGCGCACCGCGGGGTTCATCGCGGGCGCATATTGATGCAGGAAATGCCGCGCCAGCAGCACCGCGTCGCCGGGCCGTTCGGCAAGCGACGGGATCTTCACCACCATCTCTGCCAGCCGGTAATAGAGGTCGTCGCGAAAGCTCTGCTCGGCGATCATCGCGTCCAAGTCGCGATGCGTTGCGCAAACGATCCTTGTATCGACCGCAATCACCCTGCGTCCACCGATTCGCTCGATCGTCCGCTCCTGCAAAAAACGCAGCAATTTGACTTGTAGCGGCAACGGAATATCGCCGACTTCGTCGAGAAACAACGTCCCGCCATGCGCCAGCTCGATCTTGCCCTCGGTCATCTTTACCGCGCCGGTGAACGCGCCCTTTTCATGCCCAAACAACTCGCTCTCGAGCAAATTTTCCGGGATCGCCGCGCAGTTGATCGCGACAAACGTCCCATCGCGCCGCTCGCTAGCTTCGTGCAGCCCGCGCGCCAGCAGTTCCTTGCCGGTGCCGCTGGCACCAAGCAGCATTACGGACACGTCGAGGTTCGCGACGCGCTCGATCGTCCGCGCGACCTTCTGCATCTCGGGGGCGCCGGTGATCATTCCGCCGAGGACGCGATCGTCGCCGCTCCCCTGCTGCGCCAGCCGCGCATTCTCGGCCTCGAGCTCGCGGACGTGGAAAGCGCGGGCAACGATCAGTCCCAACTCGTCAATGTCGATCGGCTTCTGATAAAAATCCCACGCGCCGCTCGCGATCGCTGCCAGCGCGCTGGCCCTTTCGCCATGCCCCGACACGACGATGACCTTGGTATCGGGCTTTGCCTGAAGGATCGCGCTCAGCGTCCGGAATCCTTCGCGCGTGCCGTCGGGATCGGGCGGCAGCCCCAGGTCGAGCGTCACCACATCGGGCTCCTCGGCGCGCAGCAATTCGATCGCGGCATCATGGTCGCCCGCGATGAGAACCTGATAGTCCTCATACGCCCATTTGAGCTGCGTCTGCAGCCCCGGGTCATCCTCGACCACCAGCAATTTGCGGATCTTGCCGCCGCGTTCGTTCATTGCGATGCTACCTTCATCATCGGAGTGTCGGTGCCGATGCCATCCTTGGCGTCGGCAAGCGGCAGCCACAGGGTGAAGCTGCTGCCCTTGCCGGGTTCGCTGTCGACATCGATCGCGCCACCCATCGCCTGGGCGATCTGCAACGCTTCGAACGCCCCCAGACCGAAACCGCCATCCTTGGTCGATACAAAGGGCTTGAACAATTCATCGCGAATAAAGCTGCGGGTCATGCCGCAACCTTGGTCGATCACATCGATGCGTGCGCGGCCATGTTCGGACACCCCGACCACCTGCACCGCCGCATCGGGCGTCGACGCATCGATCGCGTTGGCGACCAGATGTTGCACAATCTGCCGAACCGATGCCGCGTCGGCCCACGCCGCCAGCCCCGCCTGACAGCCGACGAACAGTGCGCGGCGCGACCGCGCTTCGGCAGCGATATCGTTCAGGACCGGCTCGATCAAAACCCGCCCCGCCGCTGCCGCCGCGCCGCGCGCGCGCGGTGCCAGCCGCACCAGCAGGTCGCTCAGTCGACCCGCCGAAATCTTTAGCGTTTCAACCATGTCAGCGCGAAATTCGGGCTTGTCGGCATGACGCTCGGCGTTGCGCGCGAGCAGGCCGATTTGGCTCGCCAGGTTCTTGATGTCGTGCATGATGAAGGCAAATCGGCGGTTAAACTCGTCGAACCGTCGTGCCTCTGACAAGGCCGCCTGGCTTTGCGATTCGGCCAGATAGCTCGCCGCCTGTTGCCCCGCGATGCGCAGCACATCCAGATCTTCCCAATCGAGCGCGCGCGACACCGGTGGTCGGTGCAGGACGACGACTGCGATCATGCGATGGAAATGCAGGACTGGTACGACGACCCAAGCGCGCGGGTCGGCGAGCAGCCAATCGGGAAGCGCCAGATCCTCGCCCGCCCCATCGCTACCAGCCGGTCCGCGGCGTTGCGCGTCGAGATCGACGATATGCCGCGTCTCCTGCAACATAAACGCCGACCGCACCGACAGCGTCGCGTCGTCGGCATCAACATCGACCGGCCAATGCCACTGATCGGCAACGCGAAAACTGCCTGCAGCGCCGAGCACCATTAGCAACGCGCCGGGGCTGCCGGTCAGTTCGGCCAGCGCCTTGGCGACACGGCGATGCAGGTTACAATCCTCCTCGCCGTCCCCCTGCCCCAGCGTCGCCGTAAAGCGCATCCATTCGCTGCGATAATCATAACGATGCTCGAAAAAATGCTTAGAGATCATCACCGACAACCAGGCGCGCGCGCGCGCCGACGCGATCAGCACGCCACCGGCGCCGAGCGCGACGACCAGCGAGGCGCCTTGCGCCAATTCGGCATAATCGCCGCCGACCAGGCGTGCGATCGCGCCAGTCAGCCCGATGACGACCAGATAGGCGGCGCCACCGAGCAGGGTCAGCGTCCGCATCGCCGCGGTCCGCGACAACCGCATCCGCTCGCGCCCGATGTCCATCGCGGCAACAACGTAAGTCGGTAAGGTCATCAGCACGACCGCGGGAAGCAGCGCGATCAGCGTCGATGCCGTCTTGCCGGTCAGCGCGCCGATCAGCTGGACGTTGAGTTCATACGCCCACAGCATTGCGAATCCGCCGGCAACCGCCATCAGCGGCATCCGCAGACCCGCGCTCGCATGACGGACCCCGCTATCGACGATCAGCAGCCCGCCCACCGCGACAATCATCGCCGCAAACACCAGCGTCGGTGCCATCCATGGCTCCGCCCCTGCCCCGGCGCGCCAATAGGCGGCGGCGCCCAGAACCAACGTCAGGACGGCGATGGTCATCAGCATCCGCAGGATCAGGCGCAGCGGCCGCGTCATCGGCGCCGCTGCCGTCCAGAATGTCGCGCTCAACCACCCCAGCATCGCCAGATCGCGCAGCGTCTGCACCACAAAGGTCAGCGACGATCCCGGCCCGAACTGTACAAGCGCGGCGCACCACATCGCTGTGGCCACAGCCGTCATTGTTAGCAGCTGGGGCGCCGGCATCAGCGCCACCATCCGCGCCTTGGGCCGCGCCAGCAACCACAGAGCGACGACCGAAAACCCGACCAGCCCCAGCACCGACAAAATTTCGGACAACCCCGTCAGCATGTCAGCGAGCGCCGTCAGGCCACAGCACGACGCGCACCGTCTGCAACAGGATCAACAGGTCAAGGAAGGGCGAATAATTTTTCGCATAATAGAGGTCATATTCCAGCTTTACCCGCGCATCCTCGACCGACGCGCCATAGGGATAATTGATCTGCGCCCAGCCGGTCAGCCCCGGCTTAACCATGTGCCGTTCGGCGTAAAAGGGCATTTTCTGTTCTAGTTCGTCGACGAAGCTCGGCCGTTCGGGGCGCGGCCCGACAAAGCTCATCTCGCCCTTCAGCACGCACCACAGCTGCGGCAGCTCGTCGATCCTCAGCTTGCGGATAATCCGCCCGACGCGGGTGACGCGCGGGTCGTTTTCACTCGCCCACACCGCTTTGCCCGCGGCTTCCGCATCGGTGCGCATCGACCGGATCTTGTAGATGTCATAAGGCTCGCCGAACAGGCCGACGCGCGGCTGGCGGTAAAAAACCGGGCCGCGGCTGTCGAGCACGACCGCGAGTCCTGCGACAACAATCAGCGGCAAACCAACGATCAACACGATCAAGCTGGCGACGATATCGAACAACCGTTTGCCGACCTTCGAAATCCGCTGGCCCGCCGAAAAGCCATCGGAAAAAATCAGCCCGCTCGGGTTCGTCGTCGCGAGATCGACCCGCCCGGTCTCGCGCTCGATAAAGCTTGCGATGTCGTTGACATGCACCCCCGTCGTCTTGACGCGCAGCAGGTCGTTCAGCGGCAATGCATTGCGCCGTTCCTCCAGCGCCAAAACCACCTCGCCCGCGCGCAGCGCGACGACATGTTCGGACAGATTGGGGATCGCTTCGCGCAGCACCGCGCTGGCGATCTTTTTCTCGACCCCGCTCATCGCCACAAAGCCGACGATCTCCAGCCCGCTGCCCGGTTCGTTGGCCAATACCGCCAGCCGCGCCGCGCGCGGTCCGGCGCCGAGCACCAAAATCCGGCGCCGAAACGCCTCCGCCCAGCCGACTGCGTCAGCGCCAGCCGGATCAGGAACAGCGCCGCGATCGCCAGCGCCATCGCATACAGGCTGTTCGCACGCCACAAAGTCGCGCTCGGCAAAAGAAAGCCGAGTACCGACAGGAAAATTACCCCGAGCGAAATCGCCGCGAGCAGGCGCGCCGTGGCAAAACGCATCGAGCGCAGCCCCTCGTTCCCGTACATCCCGGTCGCCATCATCGCGAGCGAATTGGACACCGCAAACGTCACCAGCGGCAGCCAGCGGTCGATCAGCGGCCCAGCGTCGAACGCCGCCTGGTTAGCATAGAGGTGCCACGCCGCTTCGGCCGAGCCGAGCAGTGCCAGAAATTCGATCAGCGCCAGCCAGACGACGGCGTGCGGAACATAATGTTTGAACAACCGGAACATGGAAAATCAGGAACCCTTTCGCGTCGCCTGATACTACAATCGAGGCGTCAACTGTCGGTTAATTTTACACTTGTCATATACGCAATCGGGGGTGACCCGCGTTTCCCGACGCGATACACCGGCGCGATGACCGACATGATCCAACCCGTAATTTTGTGCGGCGGCGCCGGAACGCGCCTGTGGCCCGAATCGCGTGGCCACCGCGCCAAGCAATTCCTACCGCTTACAGGGGCGCAGAGCCTGTTCCAGCAAACGATCGTGCGCACGTCCGCGGGCGCCGGTTTCGGTTCCCCGATCATCCTGTGCGGCGACCCCCATGTCGCCGCGGTGCGTGATCAGTTGGGCGCGTGCCGAGCAACGCTGCTCGTCGAGCCGATGCCGCGCAACACCGCCGCGGCCATCGCGCTCGCGGTCGCGCGCGTCGCCGCCGATACGCTGCTGCTGGTGATGCCCAGCGACCATGTTATCGCAGACGTTCCCGCCTTCCACGCCGCGATTGCCCGCGGCGCGCGGCTGGCGCAGCAGGACTGGATCGTCACCTTCGGCATCACCCCCACCGGCCCCGAAACCGGCTTCGGCTATATCGCCAACGGCGCGGCCCTTGGCGACGACGGCTTCGTGGTCGACCGCTTCATCGAAAAGCCGCCGCTCGTCGATGCAGAGGCGATGCTCGCGGCGGGCGGCTATAGCTGGAACGCCGGCATCTTCCTGTTCCGTGCCGGACGGATGCGCGACGCAATGCTCACGCAATGCCGCGCGATTTTCGAAGCCGCCGACCGCTCCATCGCAGCGGGAATGATCGACGGCGATGCACTTTATGCCGATGCCGTCCATTTCGCCCAGGCACCCTCGGATTCGATCGATTATGCGGTCATGGAAAGGGACGAGCGCGTCGCCGTCGTCCCCGCATCGATGGGCTGGTCCGACCTCGGCAGCTGGCAGGCGGTGCACATGCTGGCGCCCAAGGACGCCGCGAGCAACGCCGTGACTGGCGACGCCTTCTTGCACGACAGCCAAAGCAATCTCGTCCGCGCCGGCGGCAAGCGCGTGTCACTCGTCGGCATGGACAGTATCGCGGTGATCGTCGACGGCGACGACATCCTCGTCATGCCGCTCGTCCGCTCGCAGGACGTCCGCGCCGCGGCCAAGGCGCGCGAAGCCCCAAACTAAGGCGCCGCGTCGGCTTCCGGTTGCGCCGCCAGCACCCGCGCGACCGTCGCGGGCCAGTCGTCGAAGCGCCAGAATTTCTGACTCGCGCGGCCCAGGATCCGTGGCTCGCGCATCGTTGGCGCAATCTCGCAATCAAACGGCGAACATTCGGCCAGCAGGTCGCAACTGAAAAACACGCGCACCGCGATCGCCTCGCCGCTCTCGCCCGCGCTGCCGGTGACGATGCCCAGCATCCCGCCCGACAGGGTCACCAATGTTCCGACCGGAAAAATGCCCAGACTGTCGGCGAACCGATCGAGCAGTTGTGGGTCGAAATGGCCGGTCCAGCTTTGCATTGCGGTGAGCGCTTCGCACGGCGTCCACGCCGCCTTGTACGGTCGGTCCGACGTCACTGCGTCATAGACATCACAGATGGCGCCCATCCGCGCATAAAGCGACAGCTCGCCGTCGCCCAGCCCATCGGGATATCCCGACCCGTCCATCTTTTCATGATGGCGCATGCACACCTCCAGCGCCGCCGCCGGAATGTCGGGCGACTGCGCCAGCAACGCATGACCCGCCCGCGGATGCCCCTCGACCGAACTCCGTTCGCGCAGCGTCAGTTTGCCAGGTTTCAGCAGCACATCGTCGGCGATCGCGACCTTGCCGACATCGTGCAGCAGCCCCGCGACCCCCAACGCCTGAATCTCGGCCTCATCGAGCTTCAGGTGGCGCGCGAAATTGATCATCAGCGCGCACACCGCGACCGAATGGAGATAGGTATATTCGTCCTTCTGCTTCAATCGCACCATATTGATCAGCACCCGCGAATGGCGCGTGATCGAATCGCCGATCGCCTCGGCCAGCGGCGCAATCTTGCCGCCATCGACCGCGCGCCCCAGCCGCGCCGATTCAAACAGATCGATCACCGCGCCCCGCGATTTGTCGATCACGCGCGCCGCGCGCCGCCGCTCCTGCGCATAGGTGGCAGGACGCACCGGGCGCTCGCGAGGTGGTGGCGCAAATATTCTGGCCCGGCGCCGTTCGACGCCGCGGTAGGGCGGGCTCATACCGCCGACGGCTTTGCGGCGATCCTCGCCAAAGGCTTCGTCGCCGGTACCGGGTACCATTTGGCTCCGGCTGCGATCGACGATCACCGCAATCACCCCCGACTCGCGGATGAGCGCCAGTTGCTCCGCGGTTTCGACCAGGAACCGGCTGCGCCAGAACGGATGATCAATCCAGCGCCCGTCGAACGCATCGACGAACATGCCGATCTCGACTTGCTCGGGTTTGAGATGAAGCAACATGTCTGACATCGGTCCCAAGTGCGGAAAGGTGAGCTCCTTCACAGGATTAACGGCGTGGCCAGCCATATATTAAAGCCTGGTGTTCCAAAGAAGGCGCATCGCAGAATATCGATGCGGCGGCAGGCGCAATCGGTGATACCCGATGCGGGAACGCCTGCTTCGCGCCGCATCTTGGCCGTTCGGCCCTCGCCAAGCGGCATCGAAAAGCGACGTTCGATCATTCACTTCGCGGCCAGTGGGTGCTGGATGCTGCAATCCTCAGCATTCACAATATCAATCCAGCCGATCGACCGTGTGCGGCGGAAGTAAACCGCGCAGCAAGCCATGCCAAACTGCCTCAACCATGCAGATTGCGAAGTCGAGAGCGCGGCTCTTGGGCAAGCTGCATCGGATGACGGATTAGCCTTGTCGCAAGGCTCGGTAATTATGAAAGCAAGGACTTACCAAGATCAGGACCCAGACGGCGTATGGAGTGGGTTATCGATGGGTTGTTGCAGTACGCTCTCGGATCAGTTCAACGGTCGCCCATAGCTCCAGGCGCTGTAAAGCACTTCACAATCATTCCACGTTTCGCTGCAGCGCTCCAATGCTTGACTGCTAACCGTCGGCAGTTCAATCGCCAATGACGATATCCCGCCGCTCGATCCCCACACACAGACGGCACACTGATAATAATAGGTGATCGATATTTTGCACTCGGCATCTTTTGTTGCTGCCGTGGACTTGCTTCGACTTAGAGCCGCCGTTGCCGCGCACGGCCTCCGGCGCCGACGGGAGTTTCAATTGATTCTCGACCTGTCGGCCCGGCGGCTGAAGCTGTAAAACGGCGGCTCTTGCATCACCATCCGCCCACCCATCATCAGCAACTCCCTCTGATCTCGGCGATTCTGAAATCAGGACTGGCGCTTCCACTGCAAGCGGTACTTTTTCAATACCATCGGCCACAATCGCCCCTTCAATCCCCCGCAAAATCGAACGCGCTGACGCCACGCTCGCCATCCCTAAACCGCAAGGGCCGGCCCAGCGGCGGCATCGATCGCTGGACGCAGCCGGTGCGCGTGCAACGGCGACAGCCGAGGCCAATCGGTGTTGCGGGGTTTCGCATCAGGTCGATTCCGCGCGCGGCGATCAATGGTGCGGCAACTTTGGCATCGACCCCGACGCACACCGCGAAGCGCGCTGGAGTGCCGCTGCCGGTCGCGCCAGGTGCCGCGACGGACCGCGATTGCGTGAACCAGCGCGACCCATCTTCCAGTTCAACCAGATCGGCGATCACTTCGCCGGGGCGCGCAAAGGCTTCATGGACACCCCATAACGGACAGCGCGTGTCGCCATCGACCAGCGGCGACTGGCTCGCCCCGGCATAGCGTTTGCTCCCCTGCCCCGCGCGATCGATGCGCAGCATGAAAAAGGGCAGCCCGCGCGCCCCGACGCGCTGGAGTGTGGTCAGCCGGTGCGCGACCTGCTCATACCCCGCGCCGAAACGCCGCTGAAGCAGCAGCATATCATAACCCGTCGCATCGCAGGCGCGCAGGAACCGGCTATACGGCATCATCAGCGCCGCAGCGAAATAATGAACCAGATGGCGCTCGAACAATCGCGCCGCCGCGGCCTCGGCAAATTCGGCCCCAGCAACCAACGCGTCGATCTCGGCCTTTGCCTCGATCTGCGCCAACGTTGCCGCCGCCTGGAAGGTGCGCGACGCGGGCCGCAACAACTCGCTCAGCATAAGTTGCCGCGCGTGCCAGTCGAGCCAGCGGAGGCGATCGGGCATCACATCGCTCGGCAGGATGCGGATGCCCAGTTGGTGACGCGTCCGCAAACGCTCTGAAATCGTGCCATAAAGATCGCCGCCCGCCAGCCGCAATTCGTCGGCCAACTCCTCGGCCTTGGCGTCCAGATCGGCGAAATGGTTGCGCCATTTTTCGATCGCGCGGCGCACCGCGGCAACTTCGGGTGCTTCTTCCTGTAAAGCCGCGCCAGCTTCGGGCGCCGCATCGAACAGGCGGGCAAAGGCCGCGGCGGTCGTCGGCGCGGTCGCGAGCCACTCCTCGACCTCCTGTACGCCGATCCCCAGATCGGCGAAGCGCGGATCTGACAATCGCCGCCGCAGTCCCGCCAGTCCGCCCGGCAGCGCATCGGCGCCCAACGTCGCGGCATCGAAGCCGAAGCGTTCGGCCAGCTTGACGATCACCGTCGCGCTGAGCGGCCGCTGGCCATGCTCGATCAGATTGAGGTAGCTCGCAGAAATGGCGAGCGCCTCGGCCATCGCCGCCTGCGTCATCCCCGCCTCGCGCCGCACCTTGCGCACCGCCGGCCCCGCAAACACCCGTCGCTCCGCCATGGTTTGTAACTTTCTTTACTACTTTACATGCCAATTTACACCGATACGCCATACTTCACAAATATTATTGACAAAGCTTTTCACTTTCCGCGGCACCTTCGCCAACATTCACCCATCACCTCCTCTCAAGGACAAAGACGATGGGCTACCAAGAAGACATGGCGCAGACCGGCCGCCTCATCCGCGACCATGACGGCGCTTGGGACGGCATCAGCGGCGAGAGCATCGCCCGCATGCGCGCCCAGAACAAATTCCGCACGGGCCTCGACGTCGCCCGCTACACCGCGCGCATCATGCGCGCCGACATGGCCGCCTATGACGCCGACCCCGCCAAATACACGCAGTCGCTCGGCTGCTGGCACGGCTTCATCGCGCAGCAGAAGCTGATCTCGATCAAGAAGCATTTCGGCACCACCAAGGGCCGCTACCTCTACCTCTCGGGCTGGATGATCGCCGCGCTGCGCAGTGAATTCGGGCCGCTGCCCGACCAGTCAATGCACGAAAAGACCAGCGTTCCAGCGCTGATCGAGGAAATCTACACCTTCCTGCGCCAAGCCGACGCGCGCGAACTCGGCGGCCTGTTCCGCGAACTCGACGCCGCGCGCAGCGAAGGCGACGAGCTGAAAGCGAAGCAGATCCAGTCAGCGATCGACAGCCATGAAACGCACGTCGTGCCGATCATCGCCGACATCGACGCGGGCTTCGGCAACGCCGAGGCGACGTACCTCCTCGCCAAGAAGATGATTGAAGCTGGCGCCTGCGCGCTCCAGATCGAGAACCAGGTCTCGGACGAAAAGCAGTGCGGCCACCAGGACGGCAAGGTCACCGTGCCGCACGAGGATTTCATCGCAAAAATCCGCGCCTGCCGCTACGCTTTCATGGAACTCGGCGTCGAGGACGGCATCATCGTCACCCGCACCGACAGCCTCGGCGCGGGGCTGACCAAGCAGATCGCCTTTTCGAAAGAGCCGGGCGATCTGGCCGACCAATATAACAGCTTCCTCGACTGCGAAGAGGTCGAAGGCGCGGGCAACCCCGGCGACGTGCTGATCAACCGCAACGGCAAGCTGATGCGCCCCAAGCGCCTGCCCTCGAACCTCTATCAGTTCAAGGCTGGCTCGGGCGAAGACCGCTGCGTCATGGATTGCATCGCCAGTCTCCAGAACGGCGCCGACCTGTTGTGGATCGAAACAGAAAAGCCGCACATCGAACAGATCGCCGGCATGGTCGACCGCATCCGCGAAGTCGTCCCTAATGCGAAGCTAGCCTACAACAATTCGCCCAGCTTCAACTGGACGCTGAACTTCCGCCAGCAGGTCTATGATGCCTGGGAGAAGGACGGCCAGGACGTCAGCGCCTATGACCGCGCCCGTCTGATGAGCGTCGATTATGACGGCACCGCGCTAGGCGACGAAGCCGACAACCGCATCCGCACTTTCCAGCGCGATTCGGCGAAGCGGGCGGGGATCTTCCACCACCTCATTACCCTGCCGACCTATCACACCGCGGCGCTGTCGACCGACAATCTGGCCAAGGAATATTTCGGCGACGAGGCAATGCTGGGTTACGTCAAGGGCGTCCAGCGCGCCGAGATCCGCCAGGGCATCGCCTGCGTCAAGCACCAGAATATGTCGGGCAGCGACATCGGCGACGACCACAAGGAATATTTCGCCGGCGAAGCGGCGCTCAAGGCCGCGGGGAAGGACAATACGATGAACCAGTTCGCTGCATAATCCTCGAGCTTGGCGCGGGGGCCCGTTGCACCCCCCGCGCCTTCCTTCTTGGTGCGGGGGCTAGCGACCCAGTCCCCGCGCCTCCCGAGCTTTCCTGGGGAGGAAAGCCTGTCCGTCGGAAGCCGCAAGGCCTCCGGCGGACATTTTACTACGCGGCAGCGCGCTGTCTTCGCGCGTCTTGACCAGCGACCAGATCACCCCGCCCGCGATCAGTCCGACCGTCACGCCCAGACTGACCAGCGGCGGGAACTTGTCGCCGTCCAGAATGAAATCTGCGACGAAGATCTTCGACCCGATGAACACCAGCACGAGCGCGAGCGCATATTTGAGGTAGTGGAAGCGGTGGACCATCGCCGACAGCGCAAAATACAGCGCGCGCAGGCCCAGGATCGCCATGATGTTCGACGTATAGACGATGAACGTGTCGGTGGTGATCGCAAAGATCGCCGGCACGCTATCGACCGCGAACACCAGATCGGCGAGGTTGATCACCACCAGCGCGAGGAACAACGGCGTCGCCGCCAGAACGAGTTTGCCCGACTTGCTATCGGGCACCCGCACGAAGAATTTCTCGCCGTGCAGCTCGTTAGTGATGGGAATATGCCGCGACAGCCATTTGACCACCGGATTGCCCGCGACGTCCATCGGGTTGTCGCCGACGAACAGCATCTTGATCCCCGTGAACACCAAGAACGCTGCGAACACATAGAGCAGCCATTCATATTCGGTGACCAGCGCCGCGCCGCCCGCGATCATGATGCCGCGCAGCAAGATCACCGCGACGATGCCCCACAAGAGCGCGCGATACTGGTAGCGCGGCGGGATCGCAAAGGTCGCAAAGATCAGCGAGATGACGAAGATATTGTCGATCGACAACGCCTTTTCGATAAAGAAGCCGGTGTAATATTGCAGCCCCGCTTCGCCGCCCTTCGCGGCCCACACCCAGGCGCCAAATGCCATCGCAATGCCGATGTAGAACGCCGAGAGCCGCAAACTCTCGCCAATCCCCATCTCCTTGTCCTCCTTGTTGAGGACGCCAAGATCAAAGGCGGTGAGCGTGACGACCAGCGCGATAAACGCCAGCCAGAACCAGGCCGGGGTGCCCAGCCAGTCGGCAAACAGAAATTCCATGGTGATTATCCCTGGATACGCCAGAAGGCGCCGCCCCGGCGGGGCGACGCTTCCGGTCTTGGTTAGGTTGGATTAGCGCGCGAGCGCCGGACGCAGCGACAGCGCCGCCAGGCGCCGCTTGACCGCAAGCTTCAGCGTTTTTAGCCGCAACAGCCGAAATGGATCAGCACCCTGCCGCCGCGCTTCGCGCCGCGCCGCTTCGTCAAGCTGGCGGTGCAGCAAGGTGAGCCGATAGAGATTGGGATTAAGCGTCATGAAAAGGGCCTCCTGATTGAAAATCAAGCAGGTGACGCCGATGCCGAACCCAGGGTTTAAGGGGGGAGGTAGGCCCAGAGCATCGGTGTCACCCGATGCGGTCCGACATCACGTGGCAGGAAATATCCTGTCGACGCCAGAGGGGCCCGGCCCGCATGAGTGGGACTTAAGATCGCCGCATCGGCGTTTCAAGACCCCGCCCGATCATGCTACCCAAAAAATATCGCGTCGCGCCACAGGGAGCTTTTATGTCCGTTATCATCACCCGCGATGGCCCCGTCACCATCGTCACCATCGACCGCCCCGCGCGCCGCAACGCGGTCGATCCAGATACCGCCAACGCGCTGCGCGACGCCTTCGCCGCCTTCGCGGCCGACAGTGACACGCGCGTCGCGATCCTCACCGGCAGCGCGGGGAATTTCTGCGCCGGTTTCGACCTCAATGCCGTCGGCACTTCGCGCTACGACCCTGACGGTCCCGGTCCGATGGGGCCGACGCGGGTGCTGCAAGACAAGCCGGTAATCGCCGCGGTCGAGGGGCATGCCGTCGCGGGCGGACTCGAACTCGCGCTGTGGTGCGACCTGCGCGTCGCTGCCGCCAGCGCCGTGTTCGGCGTTTATTGCCGCCGCTGGGGCGTACCGCTGATCGACGGCGGCACCGTCCGCTTGCCAAGGCTTGTCGGCCAGGGCCGCGCGCTCGACATGATCCTGACTGGCCGCCCGGTCGCCGCCGAGGAAGCGCAGCGCATCGGCCTCGCCGACCGCGTCGTCGCCGACGGCGAAGCGCTGTCCGCCGCGATCGCCCTCGCCAAACAGATCGCCGCCTTTCCGCAACTGTGCATGAACAGCGACCGGCTGAGCGCCTACCGCCAATGGGACTTCGATCTCGCCGATGCGCTGACGCACGAAGCCCACGCCGGGGCGGCCCCATTGCGCGAAGGCGCCGCTGCGGGCGCGAAACGCTTTACTGAAGGCGCAGGCCGCGGCGGCGCGTTCTAAACCTGCTGCCCTACCGTCATACCGGACTTGATCCGGGATCCAAAGCAGCGGGGGTTGCATGGACCCCGGATCGAGTTCCGGGGTGACGCAGGGGACATGACCCTCCCTGTCGCGAAGCGATGGGGAGGTGGCAGCGCAGGAATGATTTCTTTTATCTTTTCCTTGGTTGGGGAAAGATAAAGGTTTCCAGGTTCCTAAACCCCGTTAAGCAACAGCTGATGACAGGGAGGGTGCCTATGATCATGATTCCGGGCTGATACCCTGTTAGGAGTTCAATATATGTCACCGATGCTTGCAAATCTCGCGATGGGCGGACCACGCGCGCGATGAGTGTCTCGGCCGTCGCTGCGCTCCTTTTGCTGTCCGGCGCACCGCCCGCTGCTGCCGACGCTACCCCCGAAAGCCTGACGGAGAAGACGTCGCAGCCATATGCGGGTGATGTTTTGCCCCCGAAGGTCGTGCCGACGATCGGGACCAACCCATCGCCAGCGCCGATAACGCCCGAACCATCCGGCGGCGAGCAGCCGACCCCAAACCCGGGGGCGCCGAACGAAATCGTCGTGACAGCGCGCGGCGATGCGCCGCCGGGCGATCCGCTGCAAGCGGTCAACATCGAATCCTATCAGGCGGTCCAGGCGATCGACCAGGCGCTCGTCGGCCCGATCGCGATGGGTTATCAGGGCATTGTCCCGGAACCGGTTCGTGACGGGGTGGGCAACGCGCTGCGCAACCTGACCGAACCGGTCAATTTCCTGAACTATCTGTTACAGTTCAAGATTGGCAAGGCCGCCGAAACGCTCGGCCGCTTTGCCATCAACTCGACCTTCGGCGTCGGCGGCCTGTTTGACGTAGCCAAGAAAAAGCCGTTCAACCTGCCCTATCGGCGCAACGGTTTTGCCAATACTTTGGGCTTCTACGGGGTCGAGCCCGGTCCCTTCTTCTACCTGCCGCTGTTCGGCGCGACGACGTTGCGCGACATGGCCGGCAACGGCCTCGACATGCTGGTCCTGCCGACCGCGATCGGCAAGCCGTTCAACCGCACCGCTTATGCGGTCCCAACGACGGTGGTCCGGGCGCTCAACGACCGCATCGAACGCGATGCCGAAATCGAGCGCCTGCAGCAACAAAGCCTCGACCCCTATGTCGAGACGCGCACCCTCTATCTGGAAATGCGGCAACGCGAAATCGACGCGCTGAGAGGCAGGCTTCCTGCCGTCACCGCTGTCCCGCCGATCGAAGCTGCGGCCCCGCAGACCGATCCCCTTCCCGAAGCGGAAATTCCGGTTGTCGAGGCGCCTGCAGTTGTCGGAAAGCTGCCAGCAGGTGACGCGCCGCCACCGTGAATGAGACCCGCGGTGCGATGGTTTCCGACGACGGCCTCGCCCCTGGCACCGACGCGCTCGCCGAGGCTATCCGCAAGGACGGTGGGACGAAGGTGAAAACACTGCACGTCGCGACCGACCCTAGCTGGTCGGATGCCAGGGTGCGGTTGCAGGCGGAGGTTTTTGGGGTCGTTGGGGACGTTGCAAACAGAATGATTACCTAGCCGCACGGGGAGTGCGCTAGACATGGTTCGAGGGATGCCCGCGCAAAAGGCGCCGCGCATCAAAGAACAGGAATCCGACACACGGGTCGCGTTTCAACGCCGCGTAATACGACGAGGCGGACGCCGAGGCTGACCCGGCGCCCACCCAGGATAACGACGAACGATCACCATCCGAAGCCGGAGTAAAGTCGTGATCAACCAATGCGTTTGAAATACGTCGTTTCCAATTTTGGAAGATTATCGACCGCCCAAACTATTGTTTCGGTCATGGATTCGCGATCCTTGGCGACGGTGTAAACTCGCGTCGCCACCCGGGCACCGTCCTTCCCGAGGGTCATTACCAATGTGTTTGGCGCCGGCTGACGCAGCGCCACCGTGTCGATGAAATCCATGTTGCCGGTGATGGGTACCGGAATGCCATCAAGAGCAGCGGTCGATTCAGCATGTCGGCTGGAGCCGTCAGGCGTGACAATTTCGACAAGCGTTGTCCATTTCCCGTCCTGCGATGCGCGGAACGTCATGGTCACTTGCTGCGGCCGCTCGTTCTCCGGAAGGCGCGAGACGTCCAACGACCAGCTTCCAACCAGCAGCAACTGCTCAGATGCAGCGCTGTAAGCGGTTGCCAATGTTGCGACCTGATGCACGGAGGGGGCCGCCGCGACAATAAGTCCAACGGTGGCCAGAGGTATTGCGATGAACATGACTGTCATTCCTTTCGAGCCGCGAACCCCGATGGCCGCGGTCTGCGCCAAACTGTTCACCGGGGAATTCCGCGTCGAAAGATCGATATTTTTGTCACAATTTTCTTGGCCGTCCAAAAGGCGCGCCAATTCCCGGCTACTGCCGATGCCCGTCTTACGGCGGGCAGTCCGCAAACGCTCGTTAATCGAGGTTTCCGAGCGCCCGAGGCGCACAGCAATAGTCTTCACAGTATGTCCGGCAGCCAACATGCGCAGAACTTCCCGTTCGCGATCTGTAAGGCACGCGAATGAACCGGCATGGGTTTGCTTGGCAGACATATTTTTGCTCACCACAGCCACTGGAAACGGTCCATCCCAATTTTTTTGTGTCGCGCCGGTGTTGCCAAATCGAAATTTGCGAAAACGGGACTTTTGTACCATCGCCAGGATCGCGAAACTCCAATGATATTCAGATAAACCCACCGCAGGATCCAACGCCCCGTTCGCGTCCGAAAATGACCTTTTTCCTGGCAGTGTGCGACCGGACTACTTCTTCCCCATCAACTTGAGCGTCATCGCCGTCAGCGCCTCGGTCGCGGTCGCGATCACCTTGTCCGCCTCGGGCGCCCAGAACGGCGAGTGCAGGCTCGGCAGCGTCCGCCCTTCTTTTTTCGCCGCGTCATATTCGGCCTGCGGCACCCCGCCGACCCAGATGATCAGGCTTTTAATGTCCTTGTCGTCGCGCGAAAAGCGGCCGAAATCTTCGCCGCCCATAACTGGCGGGATCTGCATCACGCGCTTCTCGCCAAAACTGGTTTTCAGATGCGCCGCCATCTCTTCGGTGAAATCGGGGGTGTTGAAGGTCGAGGGGGTAAACTCGTCCTTCTGCACGCTCACCACCGGCATCTTGTCCACGGGAATCCCCGTTGCAATCGCCTCGCCCTTCGCGATCCGGGCAATGCCGTCGAGCAGGTGATTGCGGACCTCGTCGGAATAGCTGCGCACCGTCAGCTGCAGCCGCGCCTCGTCCGAAATGATATTATGCTTTGCCCCGGCGTGAAAGCTGCCGACGGTCACCACAGCGC
Organism: Sphingopyxis sp.; assembly: GCF_016704835.1. GTDB lineage: Bacteria > Pseudomonadota > Alphaproteobacteria > Sphingomonadales > Sphingomonadaceae > Sphingopyxis. Next base: position 553,418 of record NZ_JADIZJ010000021.1, read on the forward strand.
TGTCGAGCGGGCTAATTTCGCGCGACACCAATGTCTGTAACGTCGACACGATGCGGCTGGCCAGCACGATCGGATCCTTGGTCGTCTGCGGATAGGCGCCGTGGCCGCCGACGCCCTTGACCAAAATATCGACGCTGTCGACATTGGCAAGGGCATAGCCCGGCGTATAGCCGATCATCCCCGCCGGAAACTGCGCCGCGTCGTGGAACGCGAGAGCGTACTGAGGTTTGGGAAAGCGCGTATAAAGCCCGTCCTCCAGCATCATCCGCGCGCCCGCGCCGCGTTCTTCGGCTGGCTGGCCGATCATCACCAGCGTCCCCGACCAGTTCGCCTTGTTCGCCGCCATCAACCGCGCGACGCCGACCCATGCCGTCATGTGCGTGTCGTGGCCGCACGCGTGCATGACACCCGTCTCGACACCCTCCGCGGTCGTCACGCGCACCTTCGACGCGCCAGGCAGCCCGGTTTGCTCGGTAACCGGCAGCCCGTCCATGTCGGCGCGAACCAAAACGACCGGCCCCGCGCCGTTCTTCATCACCGCGACGATGCCGGTGCCGCCGACCTTTTCGGTCACCTCAAACCCCAGCTTGCGCGCTTCGGCCGCGAGGATACCCGCCGAGCGCACTTCCATGAAGCTGAGTTCGGGGTTGGCGTGCAGATCGTCATAGATTTTCATCAGCGACGGCATCTGCTTCTGAACCTCGCCGCCCAGCTGCTGCGCCGCCGCGGGGGCCGTCCCCGATACTGCCAGTGCTAGCGCCGCGGCGCCCGTCCACACATTTCGCATTGATACTACCCCTGTTGTCAGCTCGCCGGGACCAGTTCGATCACGTCGACCAATGATTCATACGCCGGCGCGGGCAAGACCAGCCGCCAGCGATTGTCGCCGATCCTTTCGACCATCCCCGCCATGTCACGCATCCGGTCGCTGCCATAATTGACCGCCATCTTCTCGTCGCCGAGTTCGAGCGTTCCGAGAAAAATCTGGCGTTTCAGGTTGTCGGGAAAGATCAGGCCCACGGGGCGCTGCGACCCGGTCAGCTTGGTCAGGCTCGACAACCCCTGTTCGGGCGCCACGCGGCAGCGGAACCAGTCATAGGCGATATAGCTCAGCCCGCTGCGCCCCTTGGCGCCGACCTTGATCGTCCGGCAGCGATAATCGCCCGCGGGCAGAAACGCGTTGGGCAGCGCCGCCATCGGTTGCAGCAGCACGCCTTCGCGGTCGATGTCGGCGCCATGCCCCTTTGCGCGCGCATCGGCGAGTGCGGCTTCCCAGCTCGAGTACCAGCCGCGAATCCGTTCTTTGTCCTGATCGGTCGCGGTCGCGCGCCAGCTACCCGACGCGGGTGGCGCATCGGCCGCCGACGGCGGCAGTGCCGGCACCACCGGGACCGACTGGCACCCCGCCGCGGTCAGCCCGAGCGCAATGGCAAAAATATATTTGGTGCGACCCATCATTCTCCGTCTCTCCCCTGATCCGGTTGCGTTAACCTTAGGAGGGCAAAGGAGAATGCTCAAGGCTTGCGGCGCATTAGGCCGCGGTCCACCCGCCATCAACGCTCAGGTTCGCGCCGGTGATGTTCGCCGCCTCGTCACGGGTCAGGAACGACGCCAGCGCCGCGACCTGTTCGACGGTAACGAACTGCTTGGTCGGCTGGCCCGCCAGCAGCACATCGTTGATCACCTGCTCGCGCGTCATCCCGCGCGCTTTCATCGTATCGGGGATCTGCCCCTCGACCAGCGGCGTCCAGACATAACCCGGGCTGATGCAGTTCGCGGTAATCCCGGCATCGGCCACTTCCAGCGCGACGGTCTTGGTCAGCCCGACAAGCCCATGCTTCGCCGCCACATAGGCCGATTTGAACGGCGAGGCGACCAGCGAGTGCGCCGATGCGGTGCCGATGATCCGGCCCCACTTCTTATTGCGCATGCCGGGGACCGCGTGGCGGATGGTGTGGAACGCCGACGTCAGGTTGAGCGCCAGGATCAAGTCCCATTTCTCGACCGGAAAATCCTCGATCGGCGACACGAACTGCGTCCCGGCATTGTTCACCAGGATATCGACCCCGCCCATGTCGGCGTCGGCGCGCGCGAACATCTCGGCAATCGCATCGACTTTGGTGAGATCGGCGCCGTCATAAATCGCTTTGCCGCCGCTCAACCCTTCGAGCGCGACGCGCTCGGCCTCGATCGCTGCGGCATCGCCAAAGCCGTTGATGATGACATTCGCCCCCTCGCTCGCCAGCGCCTTCGCGATGCCCAGCCCGATGCCCGACGTTGATCCGGTGACGAGCGCGGTTTTTCCTTGAAGACGCATATTGGTTCCTTTCGCTGGGGGCGTGTCAGTTAATATCGGGGTCGATTTTCGGTTTCAACATATTGGCTTGCAACGCAAAGCTGCCAGAACGGCCTTCGGCGACACTCTCCGCGAGCAAATGCCCGTCCTTCATCGCCGCCTCGACCGCTTCATGACCCAGCGCCCAGTTGACCTCCATCGTCGAGCGCGAAAACTCGAAATCGCGCGCCCCCGTCTGCCATTTGGGCGGCTGATGGATCAGCTGGACGACGTTGAGCGCCTTGCTGTCGACCATTTTCTGCACGGCCTTGACCTCGGGCAGAGCGGCATATTCGACGGGCAGCTTTTTCAGCATCCGGTCGATCAGCTGATGCTCCTTGCGCCGACGCACCAGCCCGTCCGAAATCCGCCGTGTCCGGCTGGAAAAACGGATGTCCTTTTCGCGCGACCAGGCTTCTTCCATATCGTGCGGCCGGTCGCCGCGCGCGGGAAACAAATCGACCTGGAACACCAGCATGTCCTCATGCGCCGCATCGACGACATGCTCGAGCGGCGTATTCGACACGAGGCCCCCATCCCAATACCAGGTCCCGTCGATCTCGACCGGCGGCAGCCCCGGCGGCAGCGCGCCCGACGCCAAAATATGCCGCGCATCGATCGTCTCGACCCTGGTGTCGAAATAGCGGAAATTCCCGGTCTCGACCGCCACTGCGCCGACCGACAGCCGCACATTGCCCTTGTTCACCCGGTCCCAATCGACTAGCCGGTCGAGCGTCTCGACCAGCGGACTGGTGTCGTAAAAGCTCACCGCCTCGGGCGTCTGCCGCTCGGCAAAGCTCGGCGGCGGCCAGCGCGGGGTGAAAAAGCCGGGAACACCGAACGCCATCACCTGCCCGGCCGCGACCATATGCGCCCATTCGCGCGCCCAGTCATTGTCGGCGACCGGCAGCGACGGCATCGCCGACGACACGCCGTTCCAGAATTCGCGCAGCTTGCCGACCGCTTCATCGCGCGGATTGCCCGCGATGATCGCGGCGTTGACCGCGCCGATCGAAATCCCCGCCACCCAGTCGAGCTCGATGCCGAGATCGATCATCGCCTCATACACTCCCGCCTGGAATGCGCCGAGCGCGCCGCCGCCCTGCAGGACCAGCACAACGAGGTCGGGGAGCGGAAGCGCGGCGGGAGCGGCACGGCGTGGCATGAAATTGGGGATCCTTTGGTTCGCGTCGGCGCGATTGGTGCGTCGCAGCATAAACCATTGCAAGGACTTCGTCCAACGCGAAGCCCCTTTCAATTGCCTGTCGCTGCTGTAACTATCGGGATGAAACAGACACCTTAGCGGCGGAGGGCCCTATGCGCCTCGACGATTATGATCCCGGCGACGATATTCGCGACCTCGGCCGCGGCGGTGGCGGCGGCTTTGGCGGTGGTGGCGGCGGCCTTGGAGGCTTGCTTATCGGCTTCTTGCCGATGCTGCTCGGGCGCAAGATGGGCTGCGGTACGATCCTGCTGATCGGTGCGGTCGCCTTTTTCCTGCTCGGCCCCGGCGCCAATATGCTCAGCAGCGGGGGCGGCACCGCCGATCCGGCGGCGGACAGCAGGAGCGGCGCAGGCGTCGCGTGCGATACCGCTTCGGAGCGCTTTGCCTGCAACGTGTTCGGATCAACGCATACGGTGTGGGAAGGGCTGATCAGCGGCTATCAAAAGCCGACGCTCAATTTCTTCACCGAGCGCAACAGCTCCAAATGCGGCGCGGCACAGGCCGCGATGGGCCCATTCTACTGCCCCGCCGATCAAGGCGTCTATCTCGACACCAGCTTTTTCAACGAGCTCGAACAGAAATTCGGCGCGGCGGGCGACGCGGCGCAGGCCTATGTCATCGCGCACGAGGTAGGCCATCATATCCAGACGATCAGCGGCATTTCGAACCAGGTCCGCCAGGCGCAGCAACGCGCCTCGCAGGCCGAGGGCAACGCGCTGCAAGTTCGCATGGAATTGCAGGCCGATTGCTACGCTGGTGTCTGGGCCGCGCGCGCCAAGACCAGCGCCGGCCAGCCGGTGATGGAAGCGGGCGACATGGAGGAAGCAATGCGCGCCGCCAACGCGATTGGAGACGATACGCTGATGCGGTCGGCGGGGCAGCGTCCGGTCCCTGAAAGCTTCACCCATGGCACCAGTGAACAGCGGATGAGCTGGCTGCGGCGCGGCCTGCAATCGGGGGATCCGCGCCAGTGCGACGCGTTCGCCAGCGGCACCTGATCGCGCTGCTCGCGGCGGCGTTCGTCGCGAGCAGCGCATCGGCGCAGACACGCTATGTCGAAACCGGACGCCTGATTGATGGCGTCGCCGACACCGTCCGCACCAACCAGTGCATCACGATCGAGGCCGAGCGGATCAAGGCGATCGCCCCCTGCGGCACCACGCCGGCAGGCGCAACGCGGCTCGACTGGTCGGGCTTCACCGTCCTGCCCGGCCTGATCGACCTCCACACCCACCTCTCCGACCTTGGCCAGAGCGCCGACCTTGCAGCACCGATTAAGGCGTCTCCCGCCGAAACCGTCTTGGTCGGCGCCCGCAATGCCCGCGTCACCCTCGACGCCGGTTTCACCAGCGTGCGCGACGTCGGCACCTACCGCGGCCTGACCGACGTTACGCTCCGCAACGCGATCGAACGCGGCGACGTGCCCGGCCCGCGCATGTGGGTCGCCGGTGCTTACCTGACCATTCCCAAGGGCGGCGGCGAACTCAACGGCGTGGTTCCCAATGAAGAATTGCCACCTGACATGCGCCTCGGCGTCGCCGCGACGCCCGAAGAAGCCGCGACAAAGACGACATTTCTGCTCGACCATGGCGCCGATTTCATCAAGGCAATCGCGCCCGGCGCGGTGCTCGCGATCGGCACCGAACCCGGTGCGCCCGAACTGACCGCCGACCAATTGCGCGCGATCGTGCAGGTCGCGCACGCCCGCGCCAAAAAAGTCACCGCGCACGCGCATGGCGCGATCGGCATCCGGAATGCGATCATCGCCGGGGTCGACAGCATCGAACACGCCAGCCTGGCCGACGAGGCGACGCTGCAGCTCGCGAAAAAACACGGCACCTGGCTCGCAATGGACATCTACAACGGCGACTATATCGAAGATGTCGGTACCAAAGAGGGCTGGCCCGCCGAATATCTGCGCAAGAATCGCGAAACCACCGACGCTCAGCGCGCCGCCTTTCGTCGCGCCGTCGAACTCGGGGTCAATATCGGCTATGCTACCGACGCCGGCGTCTATCCGCACGGGCTCAACGCGCGCCAATTTCGCAACATGGTCAAATATGGGATGACCCCGATGCAGGCGATCCAGTCGGCCACCGGTCGCGCTGCGGTCGAGATGGGCCGCGACGACGTCGGCGCGATCATGCCAGGCCGGTATGCCGATCTGGTCGCGGTAAAGGCCGACCCCCTCACTGACATCACCGCGCTCGAAAAGATCGACCGTGTTATGAAGGGCGGCGTGATCGTCCGTTAGCGACCAGAAGTGGCCAACCGCAAGCTCGTCATCCCGGCGAAAGCCGGGATGACGAAATGGGAAAGGCCGCTTCACCCAAAAAAACCTCCCCAAACCCGCAACCAACGAAGACGCTTGAACGCGCGCCTTACCCCGCTAAACCGCTTTCATGCGAAACCATATCCTGACCAGCGCACTCGCGCTCGCCGCCGCCCTGTCCACCCCCGCCTATGCCCGGCCGATGACCGAGGTCGATCTCGCAACGCTGAAACGCGTCGCGGCGCCGACCGCGTCGCCCGATGGGCGCTGGGTGGTGTTTCAGATGACCGAGACCGCGCCCGAGACCTACAAGCGCGCGACCGGTCTCTGGCTGGTCGATCGCAATGCAAAGGGCGCCGTGCCAGTGCGCGTCGCCGACACCGCCGACAAGAATGAAACCGCCCCCGCCTTCCACCCCGACGGCAGCCTCTATTTCCTCTCCAACGCTTCGGGCAAAAGCCAGGTCTGGCGGATCGATCCCAAGGCCGCCGCCGTCGCGGTGCAGGTCACCGACACCGCGGCCGATGTCTCGGGCTTCAAGATTTCGCCCGACGGCAAACGTCTGCTTGCCTGGGGCGATGTGCCGCGCGAATGCACCGACTTCGGCTGCGATGCGAAGGACAAGGGCGCCCTCCCCGGCCCCGGCACCGGCCGCCTGTACAAGGATGGCGCCGGTTTCGTGCGCCACTGGGACAGCTGGGAAACCCCCGGCACCTACAGCCGCCCCTTCGTCTTCAACCTCGACGGCGGCAAGGCCAGCGTCGCGCGCGCGATCGACGGCGGGCTGATCGGCGACAGCCCGTCCAAGCCCTTTGGCGGCGGCGAAGAACTTGCATGGGGCGCCGACAGCCGCACCGTATTTTTCACGCTGCGCAAGGCCGACAAGGACGAGCCGACCTCGACCAACCTCGATATCTCCCGCTGGCTGGTCGACAGCCGGATGAGGCCGCAGAACCTGGCCGTGGCAAATCAGGCCACTGACACGCTGCCCGCCCCCTCCGCAGACGGTAAATGGCTCGCATATGCTGCCATGGCGCGCCCGGGGTATGAGGCCGACCGGCAGGTGCTGATGCTGCGGAACCTCGAAAGCGGCGAAACGCGCAAACTGACCGATGCGTGGGACCGCTCGGTCGGCTCGATCGCGTGGGCGGCGGACGGCAAGTCGCTCTATGTCACCGCACAGGATGTCCTCGACCACCCCGTGTTCCGCGTCGATGTGAAGACCGGCAAGGTGACAAAGCTTAAGGCCACCACCGAAGCCCATGAGGGCAATATCGGCGACGTCACGCCGCTGCCCGGCGGCGCGCTGCTCTATTCGCGAAACAGCGTCGCGGTACCGACCGACCTGTTCGTCCGCGATGCCAAGGGCAAGGTCACGCGTCTGACCGACGTCAACCGCGCCCAGCTCGCCGAGATCGACCGCGTCGACGCCAAAAGGTTCAGCTTCAAGGGCGCCAACGGCGACACCGTGTGGGCCAGATCGTCAAACCCGCCGATACCAAGGGCAAAATCCCCGTCGCCTTCCTCGTCCATGGCGGCCCGCAGTCGAGCTTTGGCAACAGCTGGTCGACCCGCTGGAACCCCCGTTTGTTTTCAGCGCCCGGCTATGCCGCGGTGACCGTCGATTTCCACGGCTCAACCGGTTACGGACAGGCGTTCACCGACGGCATCAATCAGGATTGGGGCGGCAAACCGTTCGAAGACCTCAAGCTCGGCCTCGCCGCGGCGGGGGCGCAGGACGCCAATGTCGAAACTGCCAACGCCTGTGCACTCGGTGGGTCTTACGGCGGTTACATGATGAACTGGATTGCGGGCAACTGGCCCGACGGCTTCAAATGCCTCGTCACCCACGCCGGTGTTTTTGACCTCCGCGCGATGGCGTTCGAGACCGAGGAGCTGTGGTTCGACGAATTTGATCATGGCGGCCCCTGGTGGCAGCGCCGCGACGCCGAAAAATGGAACCCGGTCCATCATGTAACGAAGTGGAAGACCCCGACGCTGGTCATCCACGGAGAAAAGGATTTCCGCATCCCCTACAGCCAGAGCCTCGCCGTCTTTAACGCGCTCCAGCGGCAAGGCGTCGAGGGCGAATTGCTGGTCTTCCCCGACGAGAACCACTGGATCCTGAAGGGCCAGAACAGCGTCCAATGGTATCAGACGGTGTTCGGGTGGATGGGCAAGCATTTGAAGAAATGATAGCCTGTGCTCCCGCGAAAGCGGGAGCACATCACCGGTCGGTTCGCGTTTGCACTCATAGGAGATGGGTCCCCGCCTTCGCGGGGACACGGGTGTGTTTGATTGTGCGCCATTGCCCCCTTGCCGCGCCGCACCATGGCTGGCAAAGCGCGGCGCATTATGCCGATGGAAAAAACATTCGATCCCGCCGCGATTGAGGCTAAATGGGCTCACGCTTGGGAAAGCCGCGGGCTGTTTCGCCCGCATCGCCCCGACGCCACTCCCTTCACGATCGTCAACCCGCCGCCGAACGTCACCGGCGCGCTGCACATCGGCCATGCGCTCGACAACACGTTGCAGGACGTCCTCGTCCGCTACGAACGCTTGCGCGGCAAGGATGCCTTGTGGGTCGTCGGCATGGACCATGCCGGCATCGCGACGCAGATGGTCGTCGAGCGCCAGCTGGAGGCGCAGCAGGACAAGCGCACCAATTACAGCCGCGAAGATTTCATCGACAAGGTGTGGCAGTGGAAGGCGGAAAGCGGCGGCCAGATCACCGGCCAGCTCCGCCGCCTCGGCTGCTCGATGGACTGGAGCCGCGAACAATTCACAATGGACCCGCATTTCACCGCCGCGGTGGTCAAGGTGTTCGTCGACCTCCACAACCAAGGGCTGATCTACCGCGACAAGCGCCTCGTGAACTGGGATCCCAAGCTGAAGACCGCGATTTCGGACCTCGAGGTCGAAACGCATGAGATCCAGGGCAGCTTCTGGCACTTCAGATACCCGCTCGCCGACGGCGTGACGCTCGCCGATGGCCGCGATTATATCGAGGTCGCGACGACGCGCCCCGAAACGATGCTCGCCGACATGGCGGTCGCGGTGCACCCCAACGATGCACGCTACCAGAGCGTGATCGGCAAGGACATCCTCCAGCCGCTGACCGGCCGCCGCTTCAAGATCGTCGCCGACGAACATGCCGATCCCGAACTGGGCAGCGGCGCGGTAAAGATCACGCCGGGGCATGATTTCAACGACTTCGACGTCGGCAAGCGCGCGGGGTTCAAGCCCGCCGAGATGCTCAACATGCTCGACGGCGACGCGAACGTCATCCAGACGAGCGACGGGGTTATCCCGGCCGAATATCTCGGCCTCCACCGCTTCAAGCGCGACGGTGTCGATGGCGCGCGCGAACTGGTCGTGCAGCGGATGAAGGAAGCCGGCTTTCTCATCCCGCACATTGACAAGGACGGCAACGCGCACGACGCCGAGCCGCGCACGATCCAGACTCCGTTCGGCGACCGCGGCGGCGTGGTGATCGAACCGTGGCTCACCGACCAATGGTATGTCGACGCCGAAACGCTCGCGCAGCCGCCGATGGCGGCGGTGCGCGACGGGCGCATCAACATCGTCCCCAAGACGTGGGAAAAGACCTTTTTCAACTGGATGGAGAATATCCAGCCCTGGTGCGTCTCGCGTCAGCTGTGGTGGGGGCACCGGATCCCGGCCTGGTACGCCGATGACGGCCGCATATTTGTTGCCGAAACCGAGGAACAAGCCCAGGCACAGGCCGGTGCGGGCGTTGCACTCGATCGCGACCCTGACGTCCTCGACACCTGGTTCTCCTCCGCCCTCTGGCCTTTCGCCACGCTCGGCTGGCCCGAAGACACCGACCTCGTCAAACGCCACTACCCCAACGACGTCCTCATCTCGGGCTTCGACATCCTCTTCTTCTGGGATGCGCGCATGGCGATGCAGGGGATGGAGTTCATGGGCGATGTCCCGTGGAAGACGCTCTATCTCCACGGCCTCGTCCGCGCGCCCGATGGCGCCAAGATGTCGAAGTCGAAGGGCAACGTCGTCGATCCGCTCGGGCTGATCGACCAATATGGTGCCGACGCGCTGCGCTTCTTCATGGCGGCGATGGAAAGCCAGGGCCGCGACATTAAGATGGATGACGCGCGCCTCGCCGGATACCGCAACTTCGCAACCAAGCTGTGGAACGCCGCGCGCTTCTGCGAAGCCAATGGCATTTCGGCCTCGACCAGCCTCGAACCCCCCGCGGCCACCCTGCCCGTCAACCGCTGGATCATCGGCGAAGTCGCCGCGACCGTCAGCGCGATGGAAACCGCCTTCGCTGCGTACCGCTTCGACGAGGCCGCGAATGCGATCTACAGCTTTGCTTGGGACCGTTTCTGCGACTGGTATCTCGAACTGATCAAGGGCGCGATCGACGATGAGACGAAGGCCGTCGCCGGCTGGGTGCTCGACCAGATCCTCGTCATGCTCCACCCGTTCATGCCCTTCATCACCGAAGAGCTGTGGACCGGGCTCGGCGACCGCGCGGATTATCCTCTGATCACCGCGAAATGGCCCGCACCGAACGCGACGCGCGATGCCGACGCCAGCGCCGACATCGACTGGCTGATCAAGCTCGTCAGCGAACTGCGGACGGCAAAGGCCGAGCTCGGCCTGCCCCCCGGCGCGCGGCTGACCGCGCATTTCCCCACGTCGCTCAAGCCCCGCGCCGAGACGCTCGCGGCGCAGCTCGACCGCCTCGCGCGCCTCGAAACCGTCAGCTTCGAACGCGCGCCCGCTGGCGCCTCGGCGCAGCTCGTCGTCGAAGGCGAGACGATCACCGTGCCGCTCGAAGGCGTTATCGACATCGCCGCCGAACGCGACCGCCTGACCAAGGCACTCGCGGCTGCGGCGAAGGAGCGCGACGGCCTCGCGGGCCGCTTGGGCAACCCGTCGTTCGTCGAGCGCGCCAAGCCCGAAGCGGTTGAAAAAGCGCGCGCCGACCATGCGGCCAAGGATGCAGAGGCCGAGCGCCTGACCGCCGCACTGGCAAGGCTGGGGTGAGCGAAAGCCCGCCCGTCACGCCAACCCCCGTCGCGGTGGCGAGCGATCCGGCGTCGTCGCCCGTTCCGCCGCGCCAGACCGCGCGCGGCGGGATGGACCTGACCAGCGGACCGATCGCCAAAACGCTGATCATCTTCGCACTGCCGACGCTCGCGTCGAACGTGCTCCAGACGCTCTCCGGGTCAGTGAATTCGATCTGGGTTGGGCAGTTTCTAGGCAACAGCGCGCTCGCCGCGACCGCCAACGCCAACATCATCATGTTCCTGATGTTCGCCACCTTTTTCGGTTTCGGTATGGCCGCGACGGTACTGATCGGGCAAGCGATCGGACGCGGCGATATTGACGCCGCGCGCCGCGCCGCGGGCGGCGCAATCGGGCTCGCGGCGCTGTTTGCGGTGGTCATCGCGATCGTCGGCTGGTTCGCCTCCGATGCGATTTTGCTCCTGCTCGAAACCCCGCCCGAAGCCTTTGCGCTGGCGCATGATTATCTGCGCGTCACCTTTGTCGCGGTCCCCGCCAGCATGATTTCGGTGACGTTAATGATGGCGTCGCGCGGCGCGGGCGACGCGGTGACGCCGCTGCGCTTCATGGTGCTGACCGTCGTCATCGACATCGTCCTGAATCCGGTGCTGATCCTCGGGCTCGGTCCCGTCCCGCGGCTCGGTATCGCGGGCAGCGCGCTCGCAACCGCGATTGCCGGAACGATCAGCCTGATCGGCATGATCATCTGGTTCTATGCCAAGGATCATCCGCTCCGCCTGCGCGGCCGCGAGCTCGCCTATCTGGCGCCCAGCTGGCGCGAACTGCGCTTCATCATCGCGCGCGGGTTGCCGATGGGCGCGCAGATGCTGGTGATTTCGGGTGCGGGCCTCGTGATGGTCGGGCTCGTCAACCGCGAAGGTCTCGTCACCGCCGCTGCCTATGGCGCCACGCTCCAGCTGTGGAATTATATCCAGATGCCCGCGCTCGCGATCGGCGCCGCAGTCAGCGCGATGGCGGCGCAGAATATCGGCGCGCAGCGCTGGGACCGCGTGTCTACGATCACCAACAGCGGCATCACGATCAACCTCGCGATGACCGGCGTGCTGATCGCGTTGCTGCTGCTGTTCGATCGCGCCGCGCTCGCGCTGTTCCTCGGCAGCGGCAGCGAGGCGATCGAGGTGTCGCGACATATCCAGTATATCGCGACCTGGACCTTCCTGCCCTTTGGCACCACAATCGTGATCATCGGCACGTTGCGCGCCAATGGCTCGGTCGTCCCGCCGCTGATCATCCTGGCGCTATCGATGTTCCCGATCCGCTTCGGCATCTATTATTTCGCCTATCCGGCGCTCGGCGCCAACGCGATCTGGTGGAGCTTTCCGCTCTCGTCGCTCGCCTCGCTGACGATGGCGTGGGCAGTGTATCAGCGCGGTGCCTGGCGCCGTGCGCTGCCGCAACCGGGCGCGAACTGACCGCACGGCTTTCGACCAAAGCGCACGCACCTTCGACTGGCGGCCCAGCGCATGCTATCCTTCGGTCCAATTTTGGCGTTAAAGCAGGCGCAATGAACATGACCTTTCGCAATGACGCCCTGCGCGACCAGCGTGCAAAAATGCTGGCGGCGGCGCCGGACTGGCGCGCCTCCGACGCCCGCGTCAATCCGCGCGTGGCGATCGGCTCGATCATCGCGATGTGGCTGCTCTACTTCCTGATAACGACCGGGCTCGGGCTGCTCACCGGCGTTCCAGAACAATGGCCGTCGGCGGCGCGGCGCGGCCTCGTCGTCGTCGCGGGCATATTGTGCACCTTCGTCCTCTACCAGCTGCTCCAGCGCGCGCAGCCGCAAAGCTTTGGCGCCCGCCTTGCCGCGGCGCTCGGCGCCGCGGTGCCGCTCGTTATCGTCTATGCTTCGGTCAATCTGCTCGTTTTCTACTACTGGTTCCCGGTGTCCGAGGCGGCAAAGATCATCGAGGAAATGCAGGCGAAATACCCCGGCGCCTGGGAAACCGTGCTGATCCTTGACAGCTCGATCCGCTGGTATTTCTTCTTCGCGGTATGGGCGGCGCTCTACGTCGCCTTTGGCTATGCCAGCGAAATGCAGGCGGTCGAACGACGCGCCAATCATTTCCGGCTCGAGGCGAAGAATGCTCAGCTGCGCGCGCTCCATTATCAGGTCAATCCGCACTTCCTGTTCAACACGCTCAATTCGCTGTCGGCGCTCGTGATGCGCGGGTCGAAAAGCGAGGCCGAGACGATGATCATGAACCTGTCGTCCTTCCTGCGCTCCAGCCTTGCGATCGATCCCGAGCAGTTGGTCAGCCTCGACGAAGAAATCGCGCTGCAACGCCTGTATCTCGACATCGAACAAACGCGCTTCCCCGACCGCTTGCAGGTCGAGGTCACAATGCCCGACGAGTTGAAAAATGCCTGCGTCCCGGTGCTGATCCTGCAACCGATAATCGAGAATGCGATCAAATATGGCGTTGCGCCGACCAAGGGAAAAATTGCAATCCGCCTGCACGCCAGCGCCGAATATGGGCTTCTCGTATTGCGCATCGACAATGACATCGACGCCAACGCGCCGGCCCCGGCGTCGGGCACTGGTCTCGGCCTTGGCAATGTTCGCGAGCGATTGTTGACGCGCTACGGCCCGACCGCCGGATGCGAATGGGGGCCGTCGGACGAGGGGGGCTTCGTCGTATCGCTGTGGCTGCCGCTGGCCCGGGAGACATGCCCATGATCCAGACGCTTCGCACCCTCATCGTCGATGACGAACCGCTCGCCATCGAGCGCTTGCAAATCCTGACTGGACAGCAAGACGGGGTATCGCTGGTCGGCACCGCCAGTGACGGCGCCTCGGCGCTCCGCCTGGTCGATGCGCTCGCACCTGATCTCGTCCTCTGCGACATCGCAATGCCTGATCTCAACGGGCTCGAGGTTGCTGCCGCAATCGACCGCCTCGACAACCCGCCTGCGGTGATTTTTGTCACCGCTTTCGATCAATATGCCGTCGCCGCCTTCGATGTTGCGGCGGTCGATTATCTGCTCAAACCAGTGTCACCCGATCGCCTCGCTCGCGCACTGACCCGCGTGCGCGAATGGCGCGCGACCGAAAGGACGCCGAGCCACCAGAGCAAATGGATCAACGAATTCTGGGTCCAGAACCGCGGTGAAATGCTGCGTATCGACGCCGGTCAGGTCGACCTGATCGAGGCCGAGCGCGATTACATGCGGCTCCACGTCGGCGCGCGCAGCTGGCTGATCCACCAGACGATCAAATCGCTCGAAGCCCGGATGAACCCCGATCAGTTCATGCGCATCCACCGCTCGAAAATGGTGCGCCGCGACGGCATCGTCGGGCTGAAACATCATGGTGACGGCGCGTGGAGTGTCGACCTGGGCGAAGGTGGCGTCCACCGCGTCGGCCGCACCTATCTGCACGACGTCAAGGCGATCATGCACGCCTGAATCAGAAAGGCGGCCATGCCGTCGGGGCATGACCGCCTCTCTTTCTCGCTGCTTGCACCGTCAGGGTGCTGCGACGACAATCGTCTGCCCACGATCGGCAAACCGAGCGCCGTCGCCGTTGAACAGACTTGCCAGCTTAACGTCTGCATCGGCCATCGTCGCCTTCTCGCAATTCTGAGCCCGTGCGAGGTCATTCAGTGTCATGCGGTAATTCGGGCGGCTGTTGCACACGGTCCGCACGGCCGACTTGACGCGCGAATTGAGTCGCTCGCGCCCTTCGACGCTCGCCAGATTCAAGTCGTTGTAGCGCACAACCACGGTGCGCCGCTCGCCGTCGTCTGCAGCCGCGGCTGCGGCAGGTACGCTCAGGCCGATACACGCCACCGGCGCGCTCAGCAGGATCAGGGATAATTTCGCCATGGGGGAGTCCTCTCTTGGGGGATGATGCGGGACACGAGGGCTCTGGACCGGGGAGACCAGGGCCCCCGCATCCCGCAAGACGGTGATACCCCCTAGACGTCATCGGAATCGCGTTTGGATCGATCGGCGCAAACGGCGGCTCGATTACCGGACGAAAGCCGTTAATCCATCGACGAACGGACGGCTGACAGGCAATTTCATGACGTCGAGCTTGCTTCCGACGCCCGCTCATGGCCAAATTGCGGCATGTCAAAGAAATTATCTTTCGCCGCGAGTCGGCACAGCGGCGTGCGGCTGTTCCGCTGGTCCGTGCTGACGCTTGCAGGGGTCGCCGGCGGAATGATTCTTGGTGAGATGGTAGTCGGAACAAGATTGGGCGGCAGAATGGGCGAACCTGCGACCTTTTCGCACCTCAGCGCCAACCCCGACGCGGCGGTTGGGCCCGCGGTCATTGCCGCGCCGTGCCTCGATTGCCGCGACAGCTACGGCGTCGCAGCCCGTCTGCGCGCCGACCGCGAAAACCGGATGAGCGATGAATTTCGTGAACTGGGCGCGGTGGACCTCGATCCCCCCGCGCCGAGCGAACCCGACGACGGCTATCGCTATGGCGGCCGTTTTCCCGACCCGCCCCCGCGCGAGTCGAACAGACGAATGCCGGACGTGCGGCTCGTTTCCGCCGGCACGGCGGACGAAAAGCCGCCCGTCGCGGAAATGTCGGCGCTACCGACCGAATATTGACCTATTAACGCGGCTGCGGCGCGACCGGCTTGGCGCAACGCGTTGTGTCACCCGCCTTGCACGCCGCGGCATCGGCCTCCCACTTCATCCGTTCCTCAGCCGACATCGCGGCGACGCGCGCCTTTTCGGCTTCATAGACCGCGGTTTCCTCCGCGAACTCGCTTTGGTCGTGCGCGACCTGTTGCGCCGCTGCCGACACTTCCTGTTCGTAAGTCGTCGTCGAAGTCTCTCCTTCAATCTAAAGTGATGGCCGTCCAACGCATGTCCCGAAGGCGCGTTCCCGCTAGCGAATTGACCTCGGCAAGCACAGGGGGCATGCTCGCCCGCCGCACCTTGTCCGATCGGACGTTGATTTGCCAGCATCGCCGAAACACCCGCTCAATCGCCCGGTCTTTTTCACCTCGCTCGTCGTGCTGCTCGCCGCGGTGATCCTCAGCCTGTGGCAGGGCGCCGCCGTCCTTTCCGCCGAAACCGCGATCAACGACTGGATCCTGCGCCACTTCTCCCCGCTGTTCGCCTGGGCCGGGCTCGCCTTTCTGGCGCTGCTCGCGGGCATTTCGATTTCGCCGCTCGGCCGACGGATCATAGGCGGCGCCGAGGCAAAGCCCATCCTGACCCGCTGGCGCTGGTTCGCGGTCACGCTATGCACGACCATCGCGACCGGCATCCTGTTCTGGGGTGCCGCCGAACCGCTGTTCCACCTCAACGATCCGCCCGCGATGCTGGGGCTACAGCCCGGCAGCAACGCCGCCGCGACCTTCGCGATGTCGACGATGTTCCTGCACTGGACGCTGACGCCCTATGCCATTTACACCGTCGCGGGACTGGCCTTCGCGCTCGTCTATTACAACCGCCGCGAACCGTTCAGCCTGTCGTCGCTGTTCGTCCCGCTCCTCGGCCAACGCGCACACGGCCCGGTCGGCACCGGCATCGACATCATCTGCCTCTATGCGCTCGTCGCCGGCATGGCCGCCTCGATGGGCGCCGGCATCCTCGCGCTCGCGGGCGGGATCGAAGGGATCGGCGGCTTCGCCGGCGGCACCCCGCTGCGCTGGGCGATCGCCGCGGCGATCGTTGGCAGCTTCCTGATCTCCGCCGCGACCGGTCTGCAAAAGGGCATCGCGGGCCTATCGGTGCTAAACACTTGGCTTTTCTTCGCAATTATCGCATTCGTCCTCATCGCCGGCCCCACCGCCCACATGTTCGACCTCACGCTACGCGGCACCTTCGACTACTTCCAAACCTTCATCCCCCGCAACCTTGGCCTTGACGTCGATGTGGGCTGGCACCGGCAATGGACAATCTTCAACTGGGCCAACTGGTTCGCGTGGGCGCCCGTCACCGCGCTGTTCCTTGGCCGTCTCGCTGTCGGCTACAGCGTCCGCGCCTTCATCCTCTACAATCTGATCCTGCCGTCCCTATTCGGCGCAGTGTGGATGACCGCGATTGCGGGTGCAACGCTCGCGCTCGACCAGCAAAGCGGCGCCAGCCTTTATGCGATCCTGACCGCGAAGGGACCCGATCCGGTACTGTTCCGCCTGTTCAGCGCACTGGGTGGCGGCCCCGGCGTCGCGGCGGTCGTTCTGTTTGCGATCTTCCTGTCGTATGTCGCGGGCGCCGACGCCAATGTCTCGGCGATGAGCGCGCTGTCGACGCGTGGCATCACCCCCGACGCGCCCGAAGCGCCGATTGGCGTCCAGGCGGTGTGGGGCATCACCGTCGGGCTAGTCGCGCTGGTACTGGTCGCGAGCGGCGGCATCGACGGCATCCGCATGATGTCGGTGCTCGGCGGCTTTCCCGCACTGTTCGTGATCATCGGCGCCGCGCTGTCGCTGACCGTAATGGCGGTACGGGGACGGCACGAAGCCGCCCCCGCCCCATCCTGAGAAGGCGCCTCAGGGTTTACCAGATTTTGGTGCGATCCTCAGGCTTCAGATAATATTTCGCGCCCGCCTGCACGCTGAACGCCTTGTACCACGCATCGACGTTACGCACCGGCCCAATGATACGCCAGCGCGCTGGGCTGTGCGGATCGCTCGCTACCTGCTGCTTAACCGCATCCTCGCGCTGCTTCGTTCGCCATGCTTGCGCGAACGCCAGGAAAAAGCGCTGATCGCCGGTCAGTCCGTCGAGCACCGGGGCAGGCTTGCCGCCCAGCGACCGAAGATAGGCGTCATAAGCGACCTCCAACCCCGCCAGATCGGCGATATTCTCACCCATCGTCAGGTCGGGATTGATGAACGCGCCGGGAGCGGCTTCATAGGTCGCATATTGCGCGCCGAACGCTTTGGCCTGCGCGTCGAAACGCGCTGCGTCCTCGGGCGTCCACCAGTCGCGCACCGCGCCTTCGGCATCGATCTTGCGGCCCTGATCGTCGAAGCCGTGGGTGATCTCATGGCCGATCACCGCGCCGATCGCGCCGTAATTGACCGCATCATCGACGCTTTCGCTGAAATAGGGCGCCTGTAAAATGCCCGCCGGGAAAACGATCTTGTTCTCCAGCCCGCCATTATAGGCGTTCACTTCCTGCGGGTTCATCGCCCATTTCTTGCGATCGACCGGCTTGTTCAGGTCACCCAGAGCATAGGCATATTCGAACGCCGAGCTGCGCTTCACATTGCCGTAAAGGTCGGCGGGATCGATTTTCAGCGCCGCATAGTCGCGCCATTTGTCGGGATAGCCGACCATCACATCCATTTTCGCGAGCTTCGCCAGCGCCGCGTCCTTGGTCGCTGGCGCCATCCAGCTGTTGGCGCGAATGCGGTCGCCCATCGCGAGCTTGAGGTTGGTGACCAGCACCTCCATCTTCGCCTTCGCGCTCGCCGGGAAATATTGCTTCGAGTAAGTCTCACCGACCAGTTCGCCGAGGCTGCCATCGACCAATGTCAGCCCGCGCTTCCACCGCGGGCGCAGTTCGGACACGCCGCTCAGCGCCTTCGAATATTCGAACCGGCTGTCGACGAACGGCTTGGACAGATAGGGCGCCGCATTGTCGGCGACGTGGAACTGCTGCCACAGCTTGATCGTGCCGAGCGGAGTTCTGGCATAAAGCGCCGCGATATCGCGTACCGCGGTTTTCTCATTGACGATGATGCGCTTCTGCGGCGCAATTCCGGCGCCGGCGAACCATGCGGCCCAGTCGAGCCCGGGTGCATAGGCAGCGAGCTCGTCCGACGACATCGGATTGTTGATTTTGCCGATATCACGGCGGTCGGCGATCGCCCAGCTGACCTTCGCAATCTCGGTCTCGAACGCCAGCACCGCGTCGGCCGCCTTTTCGGGGTGGGCATCTCCGACCATCTTCATCGTCCGCGCAATATAGGCGCGGTACGCATCGCGCTGCGGTTTGAAGCTATCGCTGAGATAATAATCGCGCTCAGGCAGGCCAAGTCCCGCCTGTCCCAACCACAGCACATTGACCGTCGGGTCGGAGGTGTCGGCATAAGGCCCGCCGCTGACTATCGACGCGCCGAACGTGCCCTGCGTGCTGCCCATGAAGCGCGCCATGTCGGCTTTGTCCTCGATCGCGGCGACGGCAGTAATGTCGGCGAGCAGCGGCTTGACGCCGAGCGCCTCGACCCGTGCTTCGTCCATGAAACTTTGATACAGCCCACCGACCTGACTCGTTGCCGACGCCCCGGCAACAACCGCGCGCAGCTGCCGCTGGGTCAGGTTATAGACATCGTAATCGACCCCCGCCGACGCCTGATCCGACGGAATCTCGGTGCGCGCGAACCAGCCGCCATTGGCGTGCTTGTCGAAATCGTCGCCGGGCTTCACCGTCGTGTCGCGCGCGGCCAGGTCGACGCCCCATTTGCCAAAGGTCAGCGCTTTCAGCGATTCCGTCTCGGCGCCCGACGCGACCTCGTCGCCAGCCGCGGTCAGCAAAGCAACTCGCCCCGTTTCACTTGCCAGCGCTGGTGCGCCAACCAACATCGCAGCAATCGCAAGGCTCGCAGCGGCTCCAAAAAATTTGGTCATTCCCCAGTCTCCCTGATGTTCCCCGCAACGCCCCAACGGGGCGAAGGCATGTTCGACTTGTCCCCCTGTGACGCCAAGCGGTCAAGCGAGCCATCCGACGCTTGGTCGAAGCGCCCGGTATGTTGGTGGAAAGGGTGCCCGCCGCGTCTCGCATTGCGGCGCGGCTCTGGCCACCCTATCTAGGGCCCAACCGCGCAAAACCGCACTTGCGCCTCAAGAACAAATCTGGAACATGCATCTCCCATGAGTCTGACCCATATTTCCGTGCGCGGTGCGCGCGAGCACAACCTTAAGGGCGTCAACGTCGACCTGCCGCGTGACGCGCTGGTTGTCATCACCGGTCTGTCGGGTTCGGGCAAATCGAGCCTCGCGTTCGATACCATCTATGCCGAGGGGCAGCGGCGGTACGTGGAATCGCTCAGCGCCTATGCTCGCCAGTTCCTTGAGATGATGCAGAAACCCGATGTCGAACATATCGACGGCTTGTCACCGGCGATCAGCATCGAGCAGAAGACAACGTCGCGCAATCCGCGCTCGACCGTCGCGACGGTGACCGAAATCTATGACTATATGCGCCTGCTGTGGGCGCGCGTCGGCATCCCCTATTCGCCCGCCACCGGCGAGCCGATTTCGGCGCAGACGGTCAGCCAGATGGTCGACCGGGTGATGCAATTGCCCGAAGGCACGCGCGCCTATCTGCTCGCCCCCGTCGTGCGCGGGCGCAAGGGCGAGTATAAGAAAGAGCTCGCGCAGTGGCAGAAGGACGGCTTCACGCGCGTCCGCATCGACGGCGAGTTTTACGAGATCGGCGAGGCGCCGGCGCTCGACAAGAAATACAAGCATGACATCGAGGTTGTTGTCGATCGCATAGCGGTGCGCGAAGGGCTTGGTACGCGGCTCGCCGACAGTTTCGAGACTGCGCTGAAGCTGGCCGAGGGGCTGGCCTATGTCGATCTCGCCGATGGTCCGGTTCCGGGGCGCGCGGAAGAGGATAGCGGCGGCGCGATGAAGGGCGCGGGCATCCCCGCAAACCGCCTGATCTTCTCCGAGAAATTCGCTTGTCCGGTCAGCGGCTTCACGATCGCCGAGATCGAACCGCGGCTGTTCAGCTTCAACGCCCCGCAGGGCGCCTGTCCCGCGTGCGATGGCCTCGGCGAGCGGCAGGAATTCGACCCCGACCTCGTCGTCCCCAACCATGCGTTGAGCCTGAAGAAAGGCGCGGTCGTGCCGTGGGCGAAATCGAACCCACCCTCGCCTTATTATATGCAGGTGCTCGAAAGCCTCGGCAAAGCCTATGGTTTCGAGCTGACGACGCCGTGGCAGGACCTGCCCGGCGAAGTGCAGCTGGTGATCCTCTATGGCAGCGGTGGCAAGCCGGTGGAGCTGACCTTCAAGGACGGACGCCGCAGCTACACGACGCACAAGGCGTTCGAGGGCGTCATCGGTAACCTTAACCGCCGCCTGCTCCAGACCGAAAGCGCGTGGATGCGCGAGGAATTGAGCAAGTACCAGACTCCGCAGCCGTGCGAGACGTGCCACGGGGCGCGGCTGCGCCCCGAACCGCTGGCGGTGAAGATCGCGGGTGAGGACATCAGCATGTCGGCGCAGCGCAGCGTCGCCGATGCTCTCGCGTGGTTCGGGACGCTCGAAGAGAAGCTGAACGACACCCAGCGCCAGATCGCCAAGGCGATCCTGAAAGAGATCAACGAACGGCTCGGCTTCCTCAACAATGTCGGGCTCGATTACCTCAACCTCAACCGCACGAGCGGGACGCTCAGCGGCGGCGAGAGCCAGCGCATCCGCCTCGCCTCGCAAATCGGTTCGGGCCTCTCGGGCGTGCTCTACGTCCTCGACGAACCGAGCATAGGGCTCCACCAGCGCGACAACGACCGGCTGCTTGCGACGCTCAAACGCCTGCGCGACCTCGGCAACACGGTGATCGTCGTCGAGCACGACGAGGATGCCATCCGCCACGCCGACTACATCGTCGACATGGGGCCCGGCGCCGGCGAGCACGGCGGCGAGATCGTCGCCGAGGGGACGCTTGAGGAAGTGCTGAAAAGCGACAAGAGCCTGACCGCCGCCTATCTCAATGGCACCAAACGCATCGAGATTCCCAAGCATCGCCGCAAGGGCAATGGTTTCGACCTCGTGCTCAAGGGCGCACGTGCCAACAACCTCAACAATGTCACCGCCAAGATCCCGCTCGGCACCTTCACCTGCGTCACCGGCCTGTCGGGCAGCGGCAAGTCGAGCCTGA
Source organism: Sphingopyxis sp. (assembly GCF_016704835.1). GTDB lineage: Bacteria > Pseudomonadota > Alphaproteobacteria > Sphingomonadales > Sphingomonadaceae > Sphingopyxis. Next base: position 575,136 of record NZ_JADIZJ010000021.1, read on the forward strand.
TCATCGATACGCTCTATGCCAGCGCGGCGCGCGTGCTCAACGGCGCACGGATGATCGCGGGGCCGCACGACAGCCTGAAGGGGCTGGAGCATTGCGACAAGGTGATCGACATCGACCAATCGCCGATCGGCCGCACCCCGCGCAGCAACCCCGCGACCTACACTGGCGCCTTCACGATCATCCGCGACTGGTTCGCGGGGCTGCCCGAAAGCCAGGCGCGCGGGTACAAGCCGGGGCGGTTTAGCTTCAACGTCAAGGGCGGGCGCTGCGAGACCTGCACCGGCGACGGGCTGATCAAGATCGAGATGCACTTCCTGCCCGACGTCTATGTGACGTGCGAGACGTGCCACGGCAAACGCTACAACCGCGAAACGCTCGAGGTGAAGTTCAAGGGCCACAGCATCGCCGACGTGCTCGACATGACGGTCGAGGATGCGACCGAGTTCTTCAAGGCGGTGCCGTCGATCCGCGAGAAGATGGCGATGCTGGTGCGCGTCGGGCTGGGCTATATCAAGGTCGGGCAGCAGGCGACGACACTGTCAGGCGGCGAGGCGCAGCGCGTCAAGCTGGCCAAGGAACTGTCGCGGCGCTCGACCGGGCAGACGCTGTATATCCTCGACGAGCCGACCACCGGGCTGCATTTCGAAGATGTCCGCAAGCTACTCGAAGTGCTGCAGGCGCTGGTCGAGCAGGGCAATAGCGTGATCGTGATCGAGCATAATCTGGATGTCATCAAGACCGCCGATTACATCCTCGACCTCGGCCCCGAAGGCGGGGTCAAGGGCGGCGAGATCGTCGCGAGCGGAACGCCCGAACAGGTCGCGAAGAACCCGCGGAGTTTCACCGGACAGTATCTGGCACCGATGATGACATAAATCCCCCCCCCCCGCTTGCGGGCGGGGGACTCCTCAATGCCACACCGCCGACAGCGGGTAGAGCGCGATCAGCCACACGAGGCAGCCCATCACAGCGCGCCGGTCTTTTACCGCGATCGCCAGCAGCGCGACGGGGAAGAAGGACCAGGCGATGATGAAGGCGCGTATGCTGGTCGGGGCGGGCAATCCGTCAAGCCAGATGACGACGGCCATCAAAGCGACATTGGACAGAAACACGCCGCCGATCACCTTGCGCCGGTGCTGGTCGAAATGGGCGTTGAGATCGCCCCATCCTTCCGGATCGTCGGGGAAGACGAGCGATGCGGCGACATAATAGATGGCGGTGACGATGAAGCCGCAGAACAGTACCGGCCAGTTCAGCGGCAGCGCGTCGCGCACGGCCCAGCCGTACATCCAGAAGGTGACGACGTCGCACGACACGAACAGCCCGAGCAGCGCGGTCGGCCAGCCGATGCGGACGCGGTGGCTGGCCTTGAGCGCGCGCGCCAGCCCGCCGAGCCCTTCGGCCAGCGCGAGGCCGAGGATCAGCCCGAACAGCGAAAAGATGAATTCAAACCCGCTCATAGGCCCCCCGGCTCAAGCCCCTCCCTGCAGCGAAGGGTTTGGGGAAGGTCTTTCGCCTTCCCCGTGTCGGGACACATGCCCTCCCCCGCTCCATCCCGCAAGCGGGTGGCGAGGTTTGCCCTAGACCGCCGTTTCCTCCGCCGGGTCGTTCGCCGCAACTTCGCGTGCTATCGCCTTGGTGTGGACCAGCGACACCCGCGTTCCCGGCGCCTTGTCGGTAACAGTGATTTCGGCGCCGAGCTGTTTGGCGAGCGCCTGGACGATGCGGGTGCCGAGGCCGGCCTGCGAGTCGTCGCCGGTTTCGGGGATGCCAACGCCGTCGTCGCTTACCGACAGCGTCCAGTCATCGCCCTTTGCCGCGTAGCCGACGATGACATGGCCCTGGCGCCCTTCGGGGAAAGCATGCTTCAGCGCATTGATCACCAGTTCGGTGACGACCAGCCCGATGCTGACCGACATGTCGCCGCCGACCGACACCGGATCGACCGCGGTGGTCAGCGTCAGCTGCTCGCGGTCATAGATCATCGATGCGCCAATACTGGCGCACAGCTGCGCCAGATAGGGTTCAAGCTCAACCTGCCCGCCGTCCGAATGCGCGAGGTGGCGTTGCAGGGTCGCGATCGACATCACGCGTTGATGGGCGTCGCTCAGATGGCCGCGCGCCTCTTTCGACTGCACCTTGCGTGCGCTTTGCATTAGGATGCTGGCGATGATCTGCAAGCTGTTGGCGACGCGGTGCTGCATTTCGTGGAGCAGCGCCGCATTGTCGAGGACCAGGCTTTTCTGTCGCTTTTCGCTGGCGCGCACGTCGGTGACGTCGATGACGGTGACCAGCATCCGCGCCTGCTCGCTATCGCCATAGTCGAGCCGCTGCGCTTTTACGACGACGCAGCGCGTCGCCCCGGCGCTGGTGTCGATCTCCATCTCATAGGCTTCGACCTCGGCATGGCCCGACAAGGTTGCATCGATCAGCGAATGGAGCCGCGGCAGGTCCCAGTGATGATGGTCGAGGTCGTACAACCGCATACCGGTGACGGTGTTGGGGTCGATGCCGAACGCGGCGCAGAAACTGTCGCTCGCCGCGACGACCGCCAGCTTCTCGTCGAGTAGCAGCAGCGGCGCGTCGGACGCGAGGACGACCGCCAACCCAAGGGTGCGGCCGAGATTGATCGGATGTGGTGGGGCAGCCATGCGGCGCGCCTTCCCGGTCAGCCCGGACCGCGGAACGCGGCCTTGTCGGCAACCTGTCGCCGGGCATCGAGTCGGCCTTATCGCCGACGGTCGCCCCTGATCGCACAGGATAGCATGACGGCGCGGCGGCACGCGTATGAAATCGGCGGGGCGCAGCCCACGTTGCGGCAGGATGAGCCACAGTTCAGTAAAGTTCAGCCTTACGCGCCGGTGTCCTTCGTGAATCTGCAGGCGAACGGGATTCCAAGGCAATTGAAGCCCGGGGAATGAAGCTTGCAGAAATCGGGTATCCCAAGATATGAAAAATTTAGCCTGTATCTTTCTAGATTAAGAGTGGCGGGGCTCGCGTCTCTACGCCTCCTGGGTAATCATGACACTTCCATGACACTCCCTGTCACAAACACGTCACACAAAACCCCCAAATGGCGCTCAGCGAGTCGCCGCGGGGGTGGCGGCTTGGTTCGGTAACGACCCCCATCAACAGGATTTTCCATGGCTCAGAAATTCGCGCCCCGCACCCTTGGCGTCGTTGGCGCCGCCGTGTGCGCGCTGGCGCTTTCCGCCTGTCAGGATCAGGCTTCGTCGGGTGGCGGCGCGCGCGATTATATCAGCGCGGTCGGTTCCTCGACCGTCTATCCCTTTGCCACCGCGGTCGGTGAAAAGTTCGCCGAAGCGACGGGCAACAAGACGCCGAAGATCGACAGCACCGGCACCGGTGGCGGCTTTGAACGCTTCTGTTCGGGCGTCGGCGGCGACACCCCCGACATCGCCAACGCATCGCGCCGGATCAAAAAGAAGGAATTCGACACCTGCGCCAAGAATGGCGTGAAGGACATCGTCGAAGTCCAGATCGGCATCGACGGCATCGCGCTGGGCGAAGCGACGCGCGGCCCCGGCTTCAAGCTGACCGAAGAAGATGTGTACAAGGCGCTGGCCGCCAACCCCTATGGCAAGCCCAACACCGCCAAGACGTGGAAAGACGTCAACCCGGCGCTGCCCGCCGTCGCCATTTCGGTGTTCGGCCCGCCGTCGACCAGCGGTACCTATGACGCGTTCAAGGAGCTGATCCTGGGCCGCGGTTGCGATGCGAATCCCGAGATGAAGGCGCTGAAGGACAGCGACAAGGACAAGCACGAAGCGACCTGTACCGCGCTGCGCGGTGCGCCCTTCTATGTCGAGCAGGGCGAGAATGATCATCTCATCATCTCGAAGCTCGACAAGAACCCGACCAGCCTGGGCATCTTTGGTTTTTCGTATCTCGATGCGAACAAGGACAAGATCAAGGCCGTCCCGGTACAGGGCGTTTCGCCGACCTATGCCGCGATCGCCGACGGCAGCTATCCGGGTTCGCGTCCGCTGTTCATCTATATCAAGAAGGCGCATGTCGGCGTCGTCCCGGGGCTGGCCGAATATGTCGCCGAGTTCCTGAAGGGCGCGGGCGAAGGCGGCTATCTCAACGCCAAGGGCTTGATCGTGTCGCCGAAGGACATCGCCGCGACCGCGGCGGCGAACGGCGCCGGCATGACGGTGCTCGACGGTTCGGTGCTGAAGTAAGTTTCCCCCCCGCTGGTGACCGGGGCGGGTTCCGATCTGCGCCGGTCACCGGTTTTTGGACCCGCCTACCCGCCTACCCGCCTACCCGCCTACCCGCGTTCGCCGTACCCATCATCCGTTCGCGCTGAGCTTGTCGAAGCACTGTCCTTCCTTTCTTCAAGGCAAGAACGGCCCTTCGACAAGCTCAGGGCGAACGAATTGTAAGTTGGCCCCATTACCGAGGACCAAGTGACCTTCAACGCCGCCGCCCTGTTGCTGTTGATCGCCGGCCTCGCGCTGATCGGCTGGATTGCCGGTCGGCAGCGGTCGAACCTGTTGGCGGGGCGCGCGGGGACCAAGCTCCATTCGCGCCCGCAATATCATGGCTGGTACGTCGCGCTGTGGCTGTTCGCACCCGCCGCGCTGTTTCTGGCAGTGTGGTCGTCGGTGTCGCCAGGCCTGATCACCAATCAGGTCCTGGCAAGCGACGCGGCGCAATCCCTGCCCGCCTTTGGTTTCGAGCGCGGCGCGATACTGTCCGACGCGCGCAGCGTCGCGCTGGGGCAGCAGGAGCGCGTGCGGCTGCCCGCCGCGGCGCCGCTGGTCCAGCCCTATGCCGACGCGGCGCATCAATATGCGTGGATCGGCATCGCGGCGATGCTGGCGCTGGCGCTGGCGGGTGGGCTGTACGCCTTCACGCGGATCAAACCCGATTTCCGCGCGCGGACGCGGGTCGAGCGGATCGTCATGGCGTTCCTGCTGCTCGCGTCGCTCGTCGCAATCCTGACCACCTTTGGCATCGTGCTGTCGCTCTTGTTCGAATCGATCCGCTTCTTCCAGCTGGTATCGCCGATGGAGCTGTTGTTCGGGACCAACTGGGCGCCGCAGAGCGGGGCGCCGGTCGACGATACCTTCGGCGGCATTCCGCTGTTCTGGGGCACGGTGCTGATCGGTGCGATCATCGCGATGATTGTCGCCATTCCCATTGGCATGATGACCGCGGTGTACCTGACCCAATATGCCGCGCCGGTCGTGCGCCGCTGGGTCAAGCCGATCCTGGAGATTTTGGCCGGGGTGCCGACCGTCGTGTACGGCTATTTCGCCGCGCTGACCGTCGCCCCAGCCTTGCGCGAATTTGCGGTGATGCTGGGCATTCCCAACGCATCGACCGAAAGCGCGCTGGCGGCGGGCATCGTGATGGGGGTGATGATCATCCCGTTCGTGTCATCGATGGCCGACGACAGCATCAACGCGGTGCCGCAGGCGATGCGCGACGGATCGCTGGCGCTGGGCGCGACCCCGAACGAGACGATCCGCCAGGTGCTGATCCCCGCCGCCTTGCCCGGCGTGATGGGCGGCATATTGCTCGCGGTCAGCCGCGCGATCGGCGAGACGATGATCGTGGTGATGGCCGCCGGCCTGTCGGCGAACCTGACCGCCAACCCCTTTGCCAGCGTCACCACGGTGACCGCGCAGATCGTCAAACTGCTGACCGGCGACCAGGAATTCGACAGCGCCAAGACGCTCGCCGCCTTTGCGCTGGGGCTGGTGCTGTTCGTCGTCACCCTGCTGCTCAACATCGCCGCGCTGCGGATCGTGAAGAAGTATCGCGAAGCTTATGAATAAGCCCACCAATCCCACCGACTGGAAAGGCGCGGCGATGCAGAAACGCATCGCGGGCCGCTACGCCGCCGAACGCCGCTTCCGGCTGATCGGGCTGGGCGCGGTGCTGTTGTCGGGTGCGTTCCTGGCGTTCCTGCTGTTCGTGATGGTCGGCAATGGCGCGCGCGGCTTTACCTATACCAATGTCGCGGTGCCGATCGATTTCAAGGCGATGCCGCTGACGATCGACAAGGCGCGGCTGAGCGATGCCGACGCCGATCAGGTGATCGCGAGCGCCGGGCTGGCCGACATCGTCGCCTTTGCCGCCGACGAGGCGCTGGGCGACGGCGGGTCCGAGCTGATTTCCGAGAACGCGTGGAAAGAAGTGCGCAGCGCGATCAAGGACGACCCCGAATTGCTGGACGGCAACACGGTGTTCGAACTGCCGACCGCGAGCGCGGTCGACATGGCGGCGAAGGACGGCGCGGCGGGCGCGCTGGGGGCGCAGGTCGCGGCGCTGGAGCAGGACGGCAAGCTGTCGACGGGCATCCACTGGCCGTTCTTCAAGAATGCCGATGCGACCGATCCCGCGGTGGCGGGAATCTGGGGGGCGCTGAAAGGGTCGGTGCTGACGATCTTCATCGCCTTCCTGATCGCGTTCCCGACCGGGGTGCTCGCGGCGCTGTATCTGGAAGAATATGCGGCGAAGAACCGCTGGACCGACCTGATCGAGGTGTCGATCAACAATCTGGCTGCGGTGCCGTCGATCATCTTTGGCCTGCTCGCGCTCGCGGTGTTCATCAACTGGTTCGGGATCTGCCAGGCGAGCCCGCTCGTCGGCGGGCTGACGCTGGCGCTGATGACGATGCCGGTGATCGTGATCGCCAGCCGCAATGCGATCAAATCGGTGCCGCCGTCGATCCGCGATGCGGCGCTGGGCGTCGGCGCGAGCCCGGTGCAGGTGGTGTTCCACCATGTCTTGCCGCTCGCCCTGCCCGGCATCCTGACCGGCACGATCATCGGAATGGCGCGCGCGCTGGGCGAGACCGCGCCGCTGCTGCTGATCGGCATGCGCGCCTTTATCGGCGACGTCCCGGGCGGTATCTGTTCGCCTTCCACCGTGCTGCCGATGCAGATCTTTCTCTGGTCGGACGAAGTCGACCGGGGCTTTGTCGAGAAAACCTCCGCCGCGATCATCGTGCTGCTTGTCGTGCTGCTGTCGATGAACGCCTTTGCGATCTATCTTCGCAACAAATTCGAACAACGCTGGTGACCATGACCCAAGACGATCTAACCATCACCGATCCCAAGATGCGCGCGCAGGGAGTCGACGTCTTTTACGGCGACAAACAGGCGATCAACAATGTGTCGATCGACGTCGGCACCGACCTGGTCACCGCGTTCATCGGCCCGTCGGGCTGCGGCAAGTCGACCTTCCTGCGCTCGCTGAACCGGATGAACGACACCGTCGCGAGCGCCAAGGTGACCGGCCGGATCGAACTCGATGGCGAGGACATTTACGCGCCGTCGATGGACGTCGTGCAGCTGCGCGCGCGCGTCGGCATGGTGTTCCAGAAACCGAACCCCTTCCCCAAGTCGATCTATGACAACGTCGGCTACGGCCCGCGTATCCACGGACTCGCGCCGTCAAAGCCTGACCTGGATGTCATCGTCGAGCGCGCGCTGGTGCGTGCCGGGCTTTGGGACGAGGTCAAGGACCGCCTGCTCGAAAGCGGCACCGCGCTGTCGGGCGGGCAGCAGCAGCGCCTATGCATCGCGCGCGCGATTGCGGTCGATCCCGAAGTGATCCTGATGGACGAGCCCTGCTCGGCGCTCGACCCGATCGCGACGGCGAAGATCGAAGAGCTGATCCACGAACTGCGCGGCAAATTCGCGATCGTGATCGTCACGCACAACATGCAGCAGGCGGCCCGCGTGTCGCAGCGCACCGCCTTTTTCCACCTCGGGACGCTGGTCGAATATGGCAAGACCACCGACATCTTCACCAACCCGAAGCAGGACCGCACCAAAGACTATATCACCGGCCGCTACGGCTGAGCCCAGCGACCGAACAAGGACGAAGTAGATGGCAGTAGTCAACGATCACACCGTCAAGGCTTTCGACGAAGACCTCAACCGCCTGCGCGGGCTGATCAGCGAAATGGGCGGCCGCGCCGAACAGGCGCTGCTCCAGGCGATGACCGCGCTCCACAAGGGCGACCTCGACCTCGCGGCGCAGGTCGTGCGCGACGACAAGAAGATCGACGCGCTGGAAAGCGAAGTCGAGCAGCTGGCGGTGCAGACGATTGCCCTCCGGGCGCCGATGGCCGACGATTTGCGCGAAATGATCGCGGCGCTGAAAATCGTCTCGGTCGTCGAACGCATCGGCGATTATGCGAAGAATATCGCCAAGCGCGTCGCGCTGATGGATCAGACGCGATCGATTGAGGCGATCCCGCTGCTGATGTCGATGTCGTCGATCGTCGCCGAGCTGATCCACGACGCGCTCGACAGCTTTGCCGCGCGCGACGCCGAACTCGCGGTGCGGGTGACCGTCCGCGACAAGAATGTCGATGATTTCTACAACAGCATCTTTCGCACGCTCGTCACCTTCATGATGGAGAATCCGAAATATATTTCGGAAAGCGCGCACCTGCTCTTCGTCGCCAAGAACCTCGAGCGCATGGGCGACCATGCGACCAACATCGCCGAGATGGTCTATTATGTCGTCACCGGCGAACATATGGAGGAACGCGAGCGCGGCGAGCAACCCGAAGATGGCGCCGCGGAGCAGGAGCAAGGCTGATGCCGCAACCCGACCTGCTGCTGATCGAGGATGACGAGGCAATCGCCGAACTCATCGTCTGGCATTTCGCACGCGAGGGCTTTTCGGTCCGGCAAACGCCCGACGGCGAACAGGCGCTGGTGCTGGTCGAGGAGCGCGTCCCCGACATCGTCCTGCTCGACTGGATGATTGAAAGCCTGCCTGGCATCGAGGTGTGCCGCCGCCTGCGCCGCAATCCCAAATCGGCGAATGTCCCGATCATCATGCTGACGGCGCGCGGCGAGGAAGAAGACCGCATCCGCGGGCTGGAAACCGGCGCCGACGATTATGTCACCAAACCGTTCAGCCCGCGCGAACTGGTCGCGCGCGTGTCGGCAGTGCTCCGCCGCCTACGCCCCGCGCTGGCGGGTGAATTGCTAACCTATGCCGACATCGAGCTGGACTCGGTGGCGCACAAGGTCATCCGCAACGGCCAGACGGTCGCGATGGGGCCAACCGAATTCCGCCTGTTGCGCCATTTCATGGAACATCCGGGCCGCGTCTTTTCGCGCGGCCAGTTGCTCGACAGCGTGTGGGGCCAGGACAGCGACATCGAACTCAGGACGGTCGATGTGCATATCCGACGTCTGCGCAAGGCGATCAACCTGCCGGGGACGACGGATATTATCCGCACGGTGCGGTCGGCGGGCTATGCGCTGGATTCGGGGAAGAGCGGCTGACCCGATCGGGCGTCATTTTGCTGGAGCGGGGAGCAGATATTTGAGGCCGCGCGTAATGCCGCGCGGCGCGACGGTGAAATGGTCTTCATCGTTCAACACCTCCACTTCCATGCGCAGCGACGGATAATTGCGCGACCGCAAGGCGCGATCCATGTTCCTGGTATCCGTCACCATATTGACGTCTTTGGCATAGCGCGGGTCGCCCGGTCGCATTTCCTCATATTCGCCGATATACATATAAATGCGCGCCGGCAGGTCGTCGTGCTTTGCGGCATAAGCCTTTTCCCGGGCCGCCATATGATGGCGATCGTACCAGAAGGACGAGCTGCCGAGGATATAGCCGTCGAAAAGCCGCGGATCGCTGAATAAAATCTCGCTGCCCAGAAGTGCCCCATAGGAGTGGCCAAGGAAAAGCCGCCGGCGTTCATCGGTCCGGTAACGATCGGCCACAAAGGGCAAAACCTGGTCGCGGATATAAGCGGCGTAAGCGGCTGCCTGTCCGTGTACCGCGCCGGCGGGCGCGGTGCTGGGTCCGTTCGGTGTCGGCGTATAATCGCGCCGCCGGCTTTGCATTCCGCCCTCTCCCTTCGCGTAAGAGAGGCCAATCAATATAAACTCTTCGACGGTCGGCCGCTCGACGTTAAGCCGCCGGGCGATCTGCTTGATCAGCGGAAAGGCATAATCGGCATCGGTGACATAGAGGACCGGGTATCGGCGCTGGGGATGCTCGCCATAGGATGGCGGCAGCGCGACGAACACCTGATACACACGACCGGAAACAGGATCGGCGACATTCCAGACCTCGGTGCCGGCGACTTCGTAAGGCAGTCCCTCGCCGCGCTGGACGGAAGCGAAGGATTTGTTGGAAGCCGCTGACTGCCTGCTGGCAGCATCGGAACAGCTCGCCAGCAGCAGGCTGGCCAAGGCGCCGAACAAAAGCCCTCTGATCAATCTTATGCTCCGTAAGGACAATCGGACACTTGCGACCCAATCACCGCGCCGCGCCGCGATTTGGTGGAGGCTCCATAATCTTTCAGCGCATTGAAGGAAGGGAATTTCTGTATCGGTTCGGTGCCGGCTAGAGTTGATTGCTCGCGTGCGGCCCGAATTCCAGGTTAATATTCGACTATGATCCGCACCCTGTCGGCGCTGACGCCGGCAGCGCGCGCGATCTGTTCGCGGCTGCGATCGACCAGTTCCTGGAATCCCTCGGGCGCAGTATCGTCGAGCAGGTCAGCGGTCGGGACACCGAGGATGGCAGCAAGTTTGGCCATGCGGCCACGCGTGGGGCGCGCCCGCCCCTTTTCCCAGCTTGAGACCGACGGCGCGCTGACGCCCATGCGTTTGGCGACTTCGCCCTGGTTGAGCCCGGCCTTGGTGCGGAACCGCTGCAAGCGGCCGCCAAAGCCTTCGTCGATCACCGGTGCAGCGCGAGCTTCGTCGATGCCGGGTGCCGGGGCGATGGCTTGCGGTAGTTCGGGCGCCGGGGCAACGGCGCTCTTGAGTTCCACGGCACTCAGCGTTGCCGGCGAAACAGGGCCTTCGAACTGGCAACCAAAAAGCCGTCCGCTGGCCCAAATGACGACCGCCGTTATGTCGCCCGCATGCGGAAGCTCGATTTCGATCCTGTCACAGGCCGCCAGCTTGATGTCACTTTCGAACAGCAGGCCTGTCCCCGAGATATTGTGGATCTGTACCTCGACGCCGGTGCCATCATGCTGCAAGCCCTTGGCAAGCAGACTGAGTTTTCGGCGCGCGTCCTGACGTTGGTCAGTGCTGGACGACGATGGAAGAAAATGTCCAAAAACAGGCATAGGCGATTGTTGGCGCTCGCCCGTTAAAAGAAGGTTAGCGAGGGCAGCGAAAGACGAAGCCCGCTATGAAATATTGTGATTTTGCCCCAGGGAGCGGGGCGGAGGCAGGCAACGGTCAGAAGTGGACGTGTCTTAACTCGTCACCCTGAACTTGCTTCAGGGTCCATGGCCTGCCGTTTCCTTCGGCGCTGCACGGGATTAACGCTCAGGCCAGGGATGCTGAAACAGGTTCAGCATGACGAAATTGGATGACAGCAATTCACCCGAAGGAGCCGTCCGATCAAAAATCGATCTGTGTCCGCAGCCCAAACGTATCCGCCGTATAATCCCGGTCCCCGGACGCCGTTGCGATGCGGGCGTTGTCGATCCATAGCTTGCCGTAATTGGCGGTGATGCGGATATAATCGATCGGCGCCCACACCAGCCCGATCAGCGCCGCCTGTTGCCGCCCGCCGACGATCGCGCCGTCGCTGAGGTCGAGATGGTCGTAGCGCGCGTTGACTTCGATCGCGCCGATGCCGCCGGCGGTGATCGGTTTCGACGGTTTCAGCCGGTCGAACGCACCGTCCTTATACCCGCGCGCATCGCCGCCGGTCAGCACCATGCCAATCTCGGCATAGCCGCCGAAGAAGGTCGGGTCGGCGGCGGCGGAGCGCTTGACGGTTTGCCAATAGGCCTCGCCCGCCGCGTGGAACGGACCGGCGAGGACGGCGCCTTCGAGGCCCAGGCCGCGCTCGCTGGAATAGTCGAGCAATCCGGTGTCGACGAGGCGGACGTCGGTTGTGTGAACAAAAGGGCGCGCGCGATAGCGGTTCGTCGCGGCGGGGTCGCCCGGATCGCGGTAATGCGCCGATGCGCCGAGGTGCAGCTGCGTATTGCCGAACTTCGGCATGAAGACGACGCGGCCATCGACGCTCATGCTGTGGTTGCTGTCGGTGAGGTCGGCGGCATTGTCGCCGAACACCCCTCCCTGCAGTACCAGCGCCTTCCCCTTATATTGCGCCGAAAGTCCGACGCGGCGCTCGAAACCGAACGCCGACACAAACGCCGCGCGCTCCATCGTGCTGGTAAAAAGGTCGCTCGTCATGTCGTCGAGACCGGTGAAGGGTTTGATCTGACCGGCCGTCACCGACAGCGGACCGGTGCCATAGGTCATATAGACGTCGGTCAGTTCGACGCTGCTGTTCGCGATGTCGGCCTCGACACGATAGGAAAAGCCGCCGGGGATCTTGCCGTCGACGCCGAGGTAGACGCGGCGGAACTCGGTTGCGGTGCCGCCGCGGAGGCCGGTGACACCCGCCGGCGCGTCGATGCCCGCCAGATCGAGCTGGATGCGACCGCGCGGCTTGAAGCTCCAGCCGTCGGCGGTCTTGATCTCGGGCGCCCCCTTCCAGCTGATCTCGGTCGCGGGCTTGGCGGTCACAGAGGGCGGCGGCGTGGGGGCGGGAGCAGATGCCGGCTGCGCCGTCGCGGCATCGAGCCGCGTTTCGAGCGTCTGCACCTGCGCTTTCAGCGCGGCGAGTTCGGCGCGCAGCTGCGCCGCTTCCTCGGAGGTCATCGCTTGAGCGCCCGCCGCGGTCGGCAGGCTGAACATCGACGTCGCCAGCAGGGCTGCGGTCAGGGCGTGGCGCATGAGGGATTTGCTCCGTTGCGAAAGGTTACAATCTGACGGCGCTGCTATGACGCTTAAGTGACAGATGCACGTCATTTGCATGACATTTTTGTTTCACCTGTCGTTTTTCCCTTCCTCTTGCCAGCGGGGTGCGAACGGCTAAGGACGTTCCAGTTTTTTCGGGCAACCTTTTACCGGGCAGCCCCCATCAGGAGACCATCATGACGATCAAATTTGACGGGCGCGTTGCTATTGTTACCGGCGCCGGCGGCGGCCTCGGCCGCGCCTATGCGCTCGAACTCGCACGGCGCGGCGCCAAGGTCGTGGTCAACGATCTGGGCGGATCGCGCGACGGCACCGGCCATTCGGACGCCGCATTGCAGGTCGTCGAGGAAATCCGCGCCGCGGGCGGCACCGCGATCTCGAACGGCGGCAGCGTCACCGAATATGAGCAGATGGTCGAAATGGTGGCCAAGGCGAAGGAAGAATGGGGCGGCGTCCATGTCCTGATCAACAACGCCGGCATCCTGCGCGACAAGAGCTTCGCCAAGATGGAGCCCGCCGATTTCGACCTGGTGCTGAAGGTGCATGTCAGCGGCAGCGCGAACGTCACCAAGGCGTGTTGGGACCTGATGCGCGAGCAGGCCTATGGCCGCATCCTGATGACCGCGTCGTCGACCGGCCTGTACGGCAATTTCGGCCAGGCCAATTATGGCGCGGCGAAGCTCGGCCTCGCGGGGCTGACCAAAACGCTTCATCTCGAAGGCGCCAAGTATAACATCCGCTGCAACACGATCGCGCCGGTCGCGGGCACGCGGATGACCGAAGATATTTTCCCCGCCGAACTGTTCGAGAAATTCACGCCCGATAATGTCGTCCCTGCGGCGCTCTATCTGGTCAGCGAAGATGCGCCGACTAATATGATCATTGGCGCGGGCGCGGGCGCGTATCACGCCGCTTATGTCACCATGACCCCGGGTGTTGCGCTACCCGAAGGCGAGCGGACGCCCGAGGGCGTTGCTGCGGCGTGGGAGAAGATCATCGATCGTCAGGGCGAAATCGTGCCGCAGTCGGGCAGCGAACAGTCGATGAATGTCATGAAGGCGTTGATGGCGCTGGGTTGAGGCGTCTCGATCATCCCTGTGGCGCAGCCATGGGAAGGTGGCAGCGGCGAAGCCGCTGACCGAGGGGTAAGGGCGCGACGTCGCCGCCCCTCCACCACCGCTTTGCGGCGGGCCCCCTCACATCGCTGCGCGACAGGGAAGATAGAGCGGGCGCCGTACTGTATTGACACAGCAACACTCCTATGCCATAGCCGTGCTGGGGCAAGGGGATCGATCTGATAAGGACGACCCCGATGTATAGTGAAAGCGACCTGCAAACTGCGGTCGATGCGAAGGTTTTGACACCGGAGGCCGCCACGGCGTTCCGGTCGCACATCGCGTCGGTCCGTTCTACCCCCGGTGCGGACGAGGAGTCCTTCCGCCTGATCACCGGTTTCAACGATATTTTCGTCAGCATCGCGGCGGTCATCCTGCTCGTCGCGGTGGCGTGGATCGGCCAGTCGATCCACACCGCGCTCGGCGGCGCATTCGTCGCTTTGTCGGCATGGTTCCTCGCCGAATATTTCACCCGCAAACGCCGCATGGCGCTGCCCAGCATCGTGCTGGTGCTTGCCTTTTCGGGCGGGGTGTTCGCGACCATGGTCGGCTTCGGGGTGGAGCATGGCGAAGCGATTTTCGGCAACAATCCTGGCGAGACCGTCGGCGCGATCATCATCGGATCGATGGCGCTGATCACCGCCGCAGCAACCTGGGCTCACTGGCGCCGCTTCAAGGTGCCAATCACCGTCGCTGCCGGCACCGCCGCGCTCGCCGCGACCGCGGTGGCGCTGGTGCTGTCGATAACCGGCATGCCCGACCACCCCGACGCGCTGGTCATGTCGCTGGTGCTGACCGCCGGCGTCGGCGTCTTCGCGCTCGCGATGTGGTGGGACCGCAGCGACCGGGTGCGCCAGACTCGGCGCAGCGACGTCGCCTTTTGGCTCCACCTGCTCGCCGCGCCGATGATCGCACATCCGATCTTCCACCTGCTCGGCGTCACCGACGGCAGCGACATCGGTAGCGGCGCGGCGGTGATGGTCGTCGGCATCTATGTGGTGTTCGGGCTGATCGCGCTGGCAATCGACCGCCGCGCGTTGCTGGTGTCCGCCCTTGCTTATGTGTTGTTTGCGCTAACCCAGCTGTTTCGCGAATTTGGTGCGGTCGAGCTCAACGTCGCACTCACCGCATTCGTGATCGGTTCGGCGCTGCTGCTGCTCTCGGCCTTCTGGCAGAATGCCCGCGCGGTAGTCGTCGGGTTGCTGCCCGACAATCTTGCGAACCAACTGCCCGCCACGACGCGGTCGGTCAGTCTCCAACCAGCTTCATAAGTTTGCGTTCGACGGGGGCGAGCACGTTCGCGAGCTCGTCCCCACGCTTCAAGATCGCCCCGGCTTCGGAGACCAAGGCCCACATGCCTTGCCTGCTCCGCAAGGCGGGGCGTTTTTCGATGCGATATTCGGGGCGCTCGGCGGCGCGGCGAAAGGCCGAGAAGATTGCGGCGTCGCGGTGGAAATCCATCGCGTAATCACGCCAATGTCCCGCCGCCACCATGCGGCCATAGAGGTCGAGGATGCGCATCAGTTCGGGGCGGTCGAAACCGGTCTGCTGCGAAATGGCCCTATTCGCGAACGGCAAGGGCGTCACCGTACCCATCAGGCGCTTTTCCGACTCCCCTTGCGCCGCGGCGCTTCCTCTTCACTCGCGGCGTCGCGTTCAGCGATCAGCGCCGCGAGCTGTTTCTGCATCTGCTCGAGCTGGCACTGGAGCAATTCGACCTTTTGCGTCGCGGGATCGAATGTCTCGTTGCACGTGCCATAAGGCACGAATTCACGCGCATATTCGGCGGCATCGACAAGAGTCGAACGCGCCGGGATGCCGACCATTACCGCCCCCTCGGGCACATCCTTGGTAACCACCGCATTGGCGCCGATGCGCGCGCGCGGATTCACGGTGATCGGGCCAAGGATCTGCGCGCCCGAGCCGACGATGACATCGTCGGCCAGCGTCGGGTGCCGCTTTCCCGCAACGCCATTGGCGGGATCGGTGCCGCCCAGCGTCACGCACTGATAGATGGTGACATTATCCCCGATCTCCGCGGTCTCGCCGATTACGGTAAAGCCATGATCGATGAACAGGTGGCGCCCGATTTTGGCACCGGGATGAATGTCGATCGCGGTCATCCAGCGAGACAGATGATTGACGAAGCGCGCTAGGAAGAACAATCGCGCCTCGAACAGCCAATGCGCGATGCGGTGCATGCCAACCGCGACAAGTCCCGGGTAGAGGAGAATTTCCCAACGCGACCGCGGCGCGGGGTCGCGCGCCTTGATCGAATCGAGATAGGCAACCAGCCCGTTGAACATATACTGTCCCCTGCGACCCTATTTTGTACCGGACAAGATAGATGTTCGGGCAGCGCATTTCCACCCCCGGCGTGCTTTTATCGTCAGCGGCCGATCAGACCGAGCCGCAGCAGCAGCAAGCCCTCGCTCCGCCAGCGCCGTTCGCCGTCGTTCTGGGCGATAGCTGCCGCCCAGTGGTCGAGCATTAGTAGCGCCTTGTTTCCATTGAACGATACGCGCGCCGGCAGCTGCAGATTACGCGCTGCGGCGAACAAATGCTGCGCATCGACCGCGCTTTCCTGAAGCACTGCCCCCCACAACAGTCCCCAGCGCGTGCCGCCGCTTGCCGGTCCGCCCGACAGCCCGAACAGCGCCCCGCCGAACGCGACAGCGGCGGCGCGGCGGCCGGCTACATCCTCGGCCAGCAGCATCGCCTCGGATGCATCGACGAGCGCATCTAGCCCGCCCTGCCCGGCCCATGTCGCGGTCAGTTGGGCGAGCAAGGGTTCGCCCTTGGGCAAGCCATCGGGATCGCGCGCCAGCATCGCGGCCATGTCGCGCCACCAGGCGAGCTTGATCTGCCCGATCAAGGGTTCGCGCGTATCGATCAGGAGCAAGGTCAGCCGTTCGGCGAATGCCCATAGCGTCGACAACGCCGCGCGCCGTTCGCGCGGCACGGCCACCAAGACGCGCGGATCGCGGATATCGGGGTAAAGACTGGTTTCGGGGGCTTTGTCGGTGGCCATGCGCAGGAAGCGCTAGCAGCCCATCATCGTCATTGCGAGCGAAGCGAAGCAATCCAGAGCGGCCTTAAACCGCCCCTGGATTGCCGCGTCGCTTTGCTCCTCGCAATGACGAGGTGGAATAGATCACCCGCGATTGCGAACCGCCTTCACCGCTGCAACGACGCGCTGCACATCGACCAACGCCGCTTTCTCCAGGTTGGCGGCATAAGGCAGCGGCACGTCCTCGTTGCACACGCGCGTCACGGGGGCGTCGAGATCGTCGAAGCCGTGCTCCATCGCAACCATCGCGAGTTCGCTGGCGATCGAACAGGTCGGCCAGCCTTCCTCGACGACGACGAGATGGTTGGTCTTCTTGAGGCTCGCCAGCACCGTCGCAGTATCCAGCGGGCGCAAGGTGCGCAGGTCGATGACCTCGGCGTCGATGCCCTCGCCCGCCAGCTGCTCGGCGGCTTCGAGCGCGAGCCCGACGCCGATCGAATAGCTGACGACGGTGACGTCTTTGCCCGGTCGCATGATGCGCGCCTGACCGATCGGCAGGACATGATCGGGCAAGTCGGGAACGTCGAAGCTGCGGCCATAAAGCAGCTCGTTTTCGAGGAAGACGACGGGGTCTTCGGTGCGGATCGCGGCCTTGAGCAGTCCCTTGGCATCGGCGGCATCATAGGGCGCGATCACGATCAGGCCGGGGACGCTGGCGTACCATGGCGCATAATTCTGGCTGTGCTGCGCGCCGACGCGCGAGGCCGCGCCATTGGGGCCGCGGAACACGATCGGACAACGCATCTGTCCGCCCGACATGTAGTTGGTCTTGGCCGCCGAATTGACGATGTGGTCGATCGCCTGCATCGCGAAGTTGAACGTCATGAATTCGATGACCGGGCGCAGGCCGCCCATCGCGGCGCCCGTACCCAGGCCCGCGAAGCCATATTCGGTAATCGGGGTGTCGATGACGCGGCGCGCACCGAATTCATCGAGCAGCCCCTGCGTGACCTTGTACGCGCCCTGATATTCGGCGACTTCTTCGCCCATCACGAACACGCGGTCGTCGGCGCGCATTTCCTCGGCCATCGCGTCGCGCAATGCTTCGCGGACGGTCAAGCGGACCATCGCGGTGCCTTCTGGGATGGCGGGGTCGGCGACCGCGGCCTTCGCCTTGACGATGAGTTGCTCGGTTCCGCTTTCGGCTTTCCTTGGCGCTTCGTCTTTGGGTGCGTCGGCTTTCGGCGCTTCCGCGGTCGGCGCAGGCGCGGGAGTCGGGGCAGCGTCTTCGCCCTCGCCCGTAATCGTCGCGATTACGGTACCGACCTTCACATTGTCGGTGCCCTCGGCGATCAGGATCTGACCGATCGTGCCTTCGTCGATCGCTTCGAATTCCATCGTCGCCTTGTCGGTTTCGATCTCGGCGAGGATGTCGCCCGATTTGACCGTGTCGCCTTCCTTGACGAGCCACTTGGCGAGCGTGCCTTCTTCCATCGTCGGCGACAGCGCCGGCATTTTCAATTCGATGGCCATCTCAATATTGCTCCACCAGCACGTCGGTATAAAGTTCATGAAGTTCGGGTTCGGGCGCGCTTTCCGCAAAGTCGGCCGATTCCGCCACGATCGCACGGATTTCCTTGTCGATATCCTTGAACTTGTCCTCACCGATGCCGGCGTCGGTCATCAGCTTCTTCAGATGTTCGATGGCGTCCGACTTGTCGCGCACCGCCTGCACTTCCTCGCGGCTGCGATATTTCGCAGGGTCGGACATCGAATGACCGCGATAGCGATAGGTCTTCAATTCCATCAATACCGGCCCCTTGCCCGCGCGCACCCATTCGAGTGCCGCTTCGGCGGCACCGCGCACCGCGAGCACGTCCATGCCATCGACCTGCATCCCGGGGATGCGGAAGCTTTCGCCGCGGCGATAGAGCTGGTCCTCAGCCGACGAGCGATTGACCGACGTGCCCATCGCATACTGGTTGTTCTCGATCACGAAGATGATCGGCAGCTTCCACAGCTCGGCCATGTTGAAGCTTTCGTACACCTGCCCCTGGTTCGACGCGCCGTCGCCGAAATAGGACATCGCGACCCCGCCGTCGCCGCGGTATTTGTGCGCAAAGGCCAGCCCGGTGCCGAGCGACACCTGCGCCCCGACGATGCCATGGCCGCCATAGAATTTATGCTCGACGCTGAACATGTGCATCGAGCCGCCCTTGCCGCGCGAGATACCCGCAGCTCGGCCGGTCAGTTCAGCCATGATCACCTTAGGATCGATGCCGTACGCGAGCATATGACCATGATCGCGATAACCGGTGATGACGCTGTCCTTGTCCCCGTCGAGCGCCGACTGCAGGCCGACCGCGACGGCTTCCTGACCGATATAAAGGTGGCAGAAACCACCGATCAGGCCGAGCCCGTAAAGCTGCCCTGCTTTCTCTTCGAAGCGGCGGATGAGCAGCATCTCGCGATAGAATTTCTCCAGTTCCGCAGGCGTCGCGTCATAGGGGACGGGGTCGCGCGGTTGCTCGCGATTGTTCGCGGGGGTCGGAGTGGATGCAGTCTTTTTCGGCGCGGCGGATGCACGCGCAGGAGCTTTGGCCAAGGGAGGTTTCCTTTGCATTTAGCCGTTACGGCAAGGCCCCCTATAGGGGCGGCAAAGCGGGTTTGGCAACGCCCGGTTGGCAGCGGCGAAAGCCAAGCTACGTATGCAGCAACGGTCCAGCAAAGCTAACTGGCGTCATTGCGAGTAGCCGACGTAGACGCGGCATTCTCCAGCCATCGGCATCGCGCAATATCGACAGCAGGAGATTGCTTCGCTTCGCTCCCAATGACGGGAACGCGAATGGAAAGCAGGCTGCTTTCAGCGTTTCGCGTCGGGGTCCATCGGAATGATCACCTCATCGGGGTGATAAGCGCCCAACTTCTCGCGCACATATTCCTCCGCCAGATCGGGATCGACACGCCGCCGGTCGAGGAGGTTGACGCGGTTTTGAAGCTCGCTTTCCTTCTTGGCCAGTTCACTCAAGATCACGCGCTTCTTTTCGACCGACTGACCATAATCGCCCCAAGCGTAGAGCCCGGTCGGTCCGAAAATGATGTAACCGATCATCGCCAGCACCGCGATCACCGCGACCGCGGGGCCTACGGCCCGATTCATCGATTTGCGAAGTTTGTGGCGCTGCTGCATCGCCGCCTCTTGAATCAGAGTTGATTCATGGCGTCAAGGCATCAGGTCACAGTTTTCCGCTGCTTTGCGCTCAACCGAAAATCGTCGCCCCCGGGTAACGCGCCATGTCGCCCAGTTCTTCCTCGATGCGGATCAGCTGGTTGTATTTCGCGAGCCGGTCCGAGCGCGCGAGGCTGCCGGTTTTGATCTGGCCGCAGTTGGTCGCGACCGCGAGGTCGGCGATCGTCGAATCCTCGGTCTCGCCCGAGCGGTGCGACATCACCGCGGTGTAACGCGCGCGGTGCGCCATATCGACGGCGTCGAGGGTTTCGGACAGCGTGCCGATCTGGTTGACCTTGACGAGCAGCGAGTTGGCGAGGCCGTCCTTGATCCCCTGCTCCAGCCGCAGCGGGTTGGTGACGAACAGATCGTCGCCGACGAGTTGGCACTTGTCGCCGACGAGGTCGGTGAGCGCCTTCCAGCCCACAAAATCATCTTCGCTCATGCCGTCTTCGATTGACTTGATCGGATAGTCGTTGACGAGCGCGGCGAGATATTCGGCCATCTGCTCGGGGCTCAATGAAAGCCCCTCGCCGCTAATTTCATATTTGCCGTTCTTGAAAAATTCGGTTGCCGCGCAATCGAGCGCGAGCACGACGTCGGTGCCGAGCTTGAAGCCCGCCTGATCAACCGACGCGGCGATGAAGTCGAGCGCGGCGCGGGTCGAGGCGAGGTCGGGCGCGAAGCCGCCTTCGTCGCCGACCGCGGTCGCGAGACCCTTGGCCGACAGTCCTTTCTTCAGCGTGTGGAAAATCTCGCTGCCCCAGCGCACGGCTTCGGCGATGCTGCCGGCGCCGACGGGCATGATCATGAATTCCTGCACGTCGATCGGATTGTCGGCATGTTCGCCGCCGTTGATGATGTTCATCATCGGCACCGGCAGCGTGCGCGCAGACACGCCGCCGACATAGCGATAGAGCGGCAGCCCGCGCGCGTCGGCGGCGGCTTTCGCGGCGGCGAGGCTGACGCCGAGGATCGCATTGGCGCCGAGACGGCTCTTGTTCGCCGTGCCGTCGAGGTCGATCATCGTCATGTCGAGTTCGCGCTGATCCTCGGCATCGAGGCCGATCAGCGCGTCGGCGATGTCACCGTTGACCGCAGCGACCGCCTTGATCACGCCCTTGCCCAGATAGCGGCTCTTGTCGCCGTCGCGCAGTTCGACCGCTTCGTGCGCGCCGGTCGAGGCACCCGAGGGCACCGCGGCGCGGCCGAAGCTGCCATCCTCCAGCAGTACATCGACTTCGACGGTGGGGTTACCGCGGCTGTCGAGGATTTCGCGGCCGTGGATGTCGATGATGGCGGTCATGGAATAGGTCCTGCTGATGCCCTGACGACAGGGCGGTAGGGAAAGGCGCCCGCCTGTTATCGGCGCAGCGCAGTAAGCGCAATAATGCATAGGAATTTTGCTGGCCTATGGAACCAATGGCCGCGTCTTGCTATATATTCAGGCAGGACCAAAGGGATGTTCGCCAGTGCGGCGCCCGACACAAGAAGAAGAGGACAACGCCATGGCCAAGCCCGCTACTCCCGCGACCAAGAAAGTTGCTGCTCCGCGTCCCAAGGCACCCGCCAAAGCCGCCGCCATCAAGGCGGCTCCGGCGCGCAAGCCCACGACGGTGAAGGCTGCCAAGGATCATCCGATCCGCGATCAGCTGGCCGCGACACGCGACACCATCAAGACCGAAGCATCGAAAAAGGCCGCCTCACTGAAGGGGGAAGCAACCACGCTGGCGAACCAGGCATCAGCCAAGGCGCGCGATGCGGCGACCAAGGGCAAGGGCAAAGCCGCCGATGCGGTCGGCAACCTCGCCAAGATGCTGGAAGACAGCGCGGGTACCGTCGACACCAAATTCGGCAAGCAATATGGCGACTATGCGCGCTCCGCCGCGGCGACCGTCGCCGGCCTCGCCTCGACGCTCGACAAGAAGGATCTCGACGAGCTCGCCGCTTCGACGAAGGACATGGTCAAGAAGAACCCGGCGATCGCGGTCGGCGCCGCCACGGTGATCGGCTTTGTGCTCGCCCGCATGCTCAAGGGCGGCTCGAACGATTGACAAGGTCTTGCCATCCGCAGATCCGACCCTCCCGCCCATGTCCGAAGAGCGCAGCTTTGACGGCATAAGTCACGGCTATGCGCCCGACGGGCCGCCGGTTGCCGCGCCGCCGGTGCCGATCGAGAAGATTGTCGGCGATGTCGTCGACAATCTGTCGGCGACCGCGCGGGCGGAGTTTGCGCTGATCGAAGCCCGCGGTGAGCTGGCGCTGCATGGCGCCAGTCGCGCCGCGATCTGGGGCGGCGTTGCCGCGACGGCCGCCGGGGTTGCACTGCTGGCGCTGGCATTTGGCGCGATCCTGGCGCTCTCGCCTCAGATCGGGCCGTTGCTGGCGACCGTGGTTGTCGTTTCCGCGCTGCTGGTAATTGCAGCACTCGCGGCGTGGCGCGCGCACAGCCATTATGGCGATATCCGCACTGCGCTGCGACGTGACCTGACCAATGAGGGGATCGACGATGGCGCGGACGCGTAACCGCCTGATTGCCGCGGCGCGCCGCTCGATGCTCCAGCGCGCCGAACTGCACCGGCGGCTCGAGGTTGCCAAGGCGGCGTTGAAGCCCGGCGCGCTGGTCGATCGCGGCAAATATCGGCTCAATGCAAAGATCGACGACACCGCGCATGCGGTGCGGCAGGAGTTTCGCAACAATCGCGTGCCGATCGCGCTGGCCGCGATGGCCGGGGCCGCCTGGCTATTGCGCGAACCAATCAAGGAACATGCGCCGCGGCTGACGCGCAAGATTCAGGATATGGCGAACGCGATCACCGATCGCTTGCACCCCGCCGACGAAACAGCTGACGAAACATATGCCGATGACGGCGAACCTATCGAACCAGTGGAGAATGACGATGAAGCCGTTCAGTGAAACCGCCAGCGACGCGCGCGCCAAAGCAAGTGAACTTGCCGAGAAAACCGCCGAAAATGCGCGGCTGACTGCCGAGGCCGCGAAGGCGCGGATCCAGGACGGCTATGGCCGCGCGCGCGCCGCGACCGAAGATTTCGCGCACAAAGCCAGCGAACAGGCGGGCGTCGCCCGCGAAGCCGCCGGCGAAGTGTATGAAAAGGGCAAGGTCCAGGCCAAGCGCGCAAACAGCAAGCTGAAAGAAGCGGCCGAGAAGCAGCCGATGGCGCTCGTCGCCGGAGCGATCGCGATCGGCGCTTTGCTTGGATCGCTGCTCCCCAAGGGCCGCAAGGACGACTGACCGGCTTGCCGTAACGGCGAAGCGCTGTTAGGGGCCGCGCCTTCTCCCCGACCCGCAAGGACAGCAGCCATGAGCAAATTGCATCTCGTGTTCGGTGGACGCGTCAGCGATCCCCAGGGCACCGACTTTGTCGACCTCCACAACCTCGACGTCGTCGGGCTGTTCCCCGATTACAAATCGGCGGAGAAGGCTTGGCGCGCCGCGGCGCAGCGCACGGTCGACGATGCCGAAATGAAATATGTGGTGGTGCATCTGCACAAGCTGTTGCAGCCGGACAGCGAGTAGCCGCGCTCGTCATTGCGAGGAGCGAAGCGACGCAGCAATCCCGAGCCTGCGTAAACCGCGCTAGATTGCTTCGCTTCGCTCGCAATGACGAAGGAATCTTGAAAATTTACCGGAAATTATCCGCGTAAGCCTGGATCTTCAACGTCCGCACCGGCGGCGCAACCACCTCAGCATCGATCCCGTTGCGCTCCGCATAGGCCAGCGCCTCGGCCTGGCTCGCAAAGCCGAGCCGGATCTGCCGCTGCGTATCGCCGCTGCCCGCCCAACCCATCAGCGGATCGGGCTTGCGCGCTTCGGCGGGGGCAAATTCGAGTATCCAGCGCTGGGTCCCAGCACGCCCCGACTGCATAGCATTTTTGGGTTTCTGGAAAATACGCGCTTTCATCGGGACTATCCTGCGTGGGTTGGGCTTTCGGTGCCTTAGCGGCTTGCTGGCCTCGCGAAAAGGGCCAACCTCATGCCCCGTCGCGTCGCGCCTGCGCCGCCTTCGTCATGAGTGTCGGCCGCGCATTCGCAGGATCGTCGGGCCAGCTATGCTTGGGATAACGGCCCCGCATCTCGCGCGCCACGTCGTGCCAGCTGCCGCCCCAGAAACTGCTGAGGTCGCGCGTCGTCTGGATCGGGCGGTGCGCGGGTGAAGTTAGCGCGAGCACCAGCGGCACTGGTGGATCGCCGATCACCGGGTGCCGCGTCAAACCATATAGTTCCTGCACCCGCACGCTGACCGTCGGCCCGCCGTCGGCACCATAATCGATCGGATGGCGGCTACCCGCCGGGGTAACGTAATCGGCCGGGGCGTGCTTTTCGAGCAACTGCCGCGCCGGCCAGTCGAGCAGCGCCATCAGCGCGTCGGTCAGCGTGCGATCGCCAATGTCGCGCAGCCCGCGACAGCCGGCGAGCAACGGCGCCAGCCAGATGTCGAGGCTGTCGGCGAGCGCACCGGTCGACAGCGTATCGATGCCCGCAAAGCTCGCCCGCTGGCGCAGCGCCTGCGCCGCCGGCCCCCAGCCGATGAGCCCGAGCCCCTTGTCGCGCACCGCTGTGAGCCGCAGCGCAATATCGTGCTCGACATTGTCGCTGCGCCCCGCCTGCCCACTGGTCAACGCGATCGCGCCGAGCCGTCGTTCGCGGCGATGATCGACGCGGTCGCTGGCGGCATCATAGCTGCTCGCAGCATGCGCGACGATGCGGTCGGCGAAGATCGCCTCGACCTCGGCCTGCTCAATCGGCGCAGCGGCGAGGATGCGGACTCCGGCGGCATGCCCCTGCGCATCCGCGATCGCGAGCCATTCACTGCCCGCCAGCGGCTCGACCGGGTCGATGCGATAGGCGCGGCCACCGACGCTGAGATATTCGCCGCGCTGCCCCGCCCGCTGGCGCGCCACGCGATCGGGCCAGGCAGTCGAGATCCAGCCGCCGATCGAGCGCGGCGCCACCTCATCAGTCCCTGCCGCCAGCTTGTCACCGATGCTCGCCAATCGCCGTGCCAGGCGGACAGCGCCCTCGCTACGGTCGCCGCGCTGACCGCGCCAGCGCCCGAGCCGCGCTTCGACATCGACGCCGCGCCCGCCGAGCCCCGGTTCGGTCAGCAGCACCGCGAGGCGTCCGGCCATGTCGCCTTCCCCCGCGCGCGCTGCGTCAAGCAGCATATGCGCGAGCGGGACGGGCAGCGGGATTGCAGCCAGCGCCTTGCCATGCGCGGTGATGCGGCCGTCCTCGCCGAGCGCGCCGATTCCCTGCAAGCGGGTCTTGGCGTCGGCGATGGCGGCAGGCGATGGCGGATCTAGCCAGCCGAGCTGGCGCGGATCGATGATGCCCCAGCTGGCGCAATCGAGCACGACAGGCATCAGGTCATTCTCGTGAATTTCGGGCGGATCGAACGGCGGCATCCCTGCGGTCGCGGCCGCTTCCCATAACCGATAGGCAACCCCCGGTCCCTGGCGCGCCGCACGACCGGCGCGCTGCGTCGCCGAAGCCTGGCTGGCGCGTTCGGTGACGAGCCGCGCGATGCCCGCCGCCTTATCGAAGCGCGGGCGGCGCGACAGGCCCGCGTCAATAACGATCCGTACCCCGTCGATGGTCAGGCTGGTTTCGGCAATACTCGTCGCGAGGATCAGCTTGCGCCCGCCATCGGGATCGCGGACGAGCGCCTTGCGCTGCAACGTCGGATCGATCTGACCGTGCAGGCGGTGGACGACGAGCGGCAACCCCGCCCCCTCGACCGCCGCCGCGGCGCGCTCGATGTCGGCGGCGCCGGGCAGGAAGGCGAGCATATCGCCCTCAGGTTCGTCCGCCATCGCCTGCCGCACCGCGACCAGCACGCTCGCTTCCAACCGATCCTCGGCGCGGCGGCCGACGTGGCGCAGGTCGAGCGGGAAAATCTTGCCCTCGCTGCGCACTACCGGCGCGTTGCCGAGCAGCGCGCCAAAGCGCGCGCCGTCGAGCGTCGCCGACATCGCGATCAGCCGCAGATCGTCGCGCAGCCCCTGCTGCGCGTCGATCGCCAATGCCAGTGCGAAATCGCCGTCGAGGCTGCGTTCGTGGACCTCGTCGAACAGCACCGCTGACACTCCCGACAATTCGGGATCGGCCAGGATGCGGTTGCGGAACAGCCCCGGAGTCATCACCAGCAGCCGCGTCGCCGCCGACTGTTTGCTGTCGAGCCGCGTCGCATAGCCGACCTTTGCGCCGACCGGCTCGCCCAGCTCGTCGGCAATCCGCTCGGCTGCCGCGCGCGCTGCGAGGCGACGGGGCGAGAGCAGCCACACATCACCGCTGCACCACGGCTGTGCCAGCAGCGCGGGCGCGACGCGTGTCGTCTTGCCGGCCCCCGGCGGCGCGACGACGACGGCATTTGGTTTGAGCACCAGCGCCGCCATGATGTCGGGCAAAACCTGATCGATCGGGAGCGCCTGCATCATGCCCGCGCCGCGGGATTGCCCAGTTCGGCGTTGAGGTGACAGGCCTCGGCGGCAAGGCTCGCAACGTGTTCGGCAGTTATTTCGGTCGTTTCGGTCAGCACCAGATTGCCGAGTTGGTACTTGCCGCTCGCCTTGATCCGCGGCTCAAGATCGCGCAGCCGCTTGCCGCGCCAGAAGCCGAGCAGGACGCGCTGCTCCTCGGCGCGGATCAGGATGCACGGGCCGTTCGCCGTGAAAACAATATTGGTCCATTTGATCGTTTCTTCGAAGGGCGCGGCGGCCATAACGGCCGCACGCATCATCCAGCAACGCTCGAGCTGCCAGCCGGATAGGGCGGCGATATAGGCGTCGGGTGTTTCCGCAACCGGACCCATGCCCATTTCCATCACGCGCGGCTCAATAAGCGCGCGCGATGGCGAACGCGACCGCCTCAGTCAGCGCCGCTTTAGCCTGGCTAGCGCGAAAGCCGCCGATCGCGTCGACGGCGCGCTGGCCATAATGCCGCGCCCGCGCCAGCGTGTCTTCGATCGTGCCATGTCTATGGAGCAGGCTGGTGGCGTGAAGCAGGTCTTCGTCGGCGGTGCGATGGCCGGTGATCGCGAGCTTCCAGAATTCGCGCTCCTCGGCGCTGCCGCGGGCATAGGCGAGGATGACGGGCAGCGTGACCTTGCCATCGCGGAAATCGTCGCCGACGCCTTTGCCCATGGTTTCGGCGTCCGAAACATAGTCGATCGCATCGTCGACGAGCTGGAACGCAATGCCCAGATTGCGGCCATAGGCGTCGAGCGCCGCTTCGGTCGCCTCGTCGCGCTCGGCGACAACCGCAGCGATCTTGCACGCGGCGGCGAACAGTTCGGCGGTCTTGGCATTGATGATCGCCAGATACTGGTCTTCGCTGGTTTCGATGCGGCGCTGCGCCGACAGCTGGTTGACCTCACCCTCGGCAATCACCGCCGACGCACGCGACAGGATCTTGAGCACCTTCAGCGATCCGTCTTCGACCATCACCTCGAACGCGCGGCTGAACAGGAAATCGCCGACCAGCACCGACGCGCTGTTGCCCCAGATCAGGTTCGCGGTCTTGCGGCCGCGGCGCAGGTCCGATTTGTCGACGACATCGTCGTGGAGCAGGGTCGCGGTGTGGATGAATTCGACCGCTGCCGCCAGTTTGCAGTGGCGGCGCCCTGGATAGTCGAGCAGCTTGCCGCACGCGAGGGTCAGCATCGGCCGCATCCGTTTGCCGCCGCCGGCGATCAGGTGACCGGCGAGTTCGGGGATCAGCGGTACTTCGGATTGCATGCGGTCAAGAATGACCGAATTGACCTCGTTCATGTCGGCGACGACAAGCGCCATCATCGGGTCGAGCGAGGGGGGCCGTTCGCCGTGGAGCTGATGGATTTCGGCAGTCATAATGCGGCGAGCCTTGGCCGCGCGGCCACGATTTTGCAACGACTTTCGGCTTGCCAGTGCCCCCTGCACAGTGCCAAGCGATCGATGTACGAGAGGAGCCGCCTATGGACGACCAACTGAGCCGTTACCGCCAGAGCATCGACAATATTGACGCGGCGCTCGTCTATATGCTTGCCGAGCGATTCAAGGTCACGAAGGCCGTCGGCGAGCTGAAAGCACGCGACGGCCTGCCCCCTGCCGATCCGGGCCGCGAGGAACGCCAGATCGAGCGGCTGCGGTCGCTGGCGCGCGATGCGGACCTTGATCCAGAATTCAGCGAGAAATTCCTGCGCTTCATCATTGAGGAAGTGATCCGCCATCACCAACAGGTGCGCGAGGGGGGCGCGTGAGCACCGACCATCCGATCTTCTCGCGCTGGCCCGCGCAGCACCCGGGTCGGCTCCAGCTCTTTTCTGCCCCGACGCCGAATGGCGTGAAGGCCGGGATCATGCTTGAGGAAACAGCGCTGCCGTATGAGGCGCACCGTATCGACATCATGTCGAACGAAAGCCACGATCCGGCGTTTCTCGCGCTCAATCCAAATGGCAAAATTCCGGCGATCTACGATCCCGACGGCCCGGGCGGCAAGGCGCTCGCGTTGTGGGAATCGGGCGCGATCCTGATCTACCTCGCCGACAAGAGCGGCCAGTTGCTCGCGACCGACGCGGCCATTCGCTACGAAACGATCCAATGGGTGATGTGGCAGATGGGCGGGGTTGGCCCGATGTTTGGCCAGCTCGGTTTCTTCCACAAATTTGCGGGGCGCGAATATGAGGACAAGCGCCCGCGCGATCGTTATGCGGCGGAATCTTCGCGGCTGCTCGCCGTCCTCGACGCGCGGCTGACCGACCGAGCGTGGATCATGGGCGACGATTACAGCATCGCCGACATTTCGCTGCTCGGCTGGGTACGCAATCTGATCGGTTTTTACGAGGCCGCCGAGATTGTCGGTTTCGACCGATTCTCCCAGGTGCAACGCTGGCTAGACGCGGGACTGATGCGACCGGCGGTGCAGCGCGGCCTGACGGTCACCGCGGCCTAAGGGTGCGCTAGCGAGCGAAACGAGGCTTTCGGCCGACAATCAAGGGGTGAGCGAACCCACCCCCTGTAGTTTCGCTACTTACAGGCCATCGAGTCCCTTGCTGACCAGAATATTCACCGCGACGCGACGGTTCTGCGCCTTGCCTTCGGGGGTCGTATTGTCCGCCGCCGGGTCAGCTTCGGCCATTCCAGTGGGGGTCAGCATGCGATAGGGTTTCCAACGGCAGGCCTGCTGGAGATGATTGACGACACGGCCGGCGCGCTTTTCGCTCAGCTCCTGGTTAAGTTCCTCGCTGCCCGTAGAATCGGTGTAGCCGACGACCAGCAGCAGGGCGTTATCCATCGCCTCGGCCTGGGTTGCCGCGGTGCAGAGGTCGGCTTTCGCCTGCGCCGACAGCACGGCCTTGCCGGTGTCGAAATTCACGTTGATCGTGCCTTTGACATTATACTGGTCGATATCGCCAACCCGGCTGCGCAGCGCCTCGGTTGCCGCCGTCTGTTCGGCAAAACGCTGGTCGGTGCCGGTCCGGATCATCGACGCTGTGCGCAGATCCCTGCTCTTGAGATCAACCTGGCTCGCAACCAAGCCGCCATCCCACTGCAAGGTCTCGACAGTGACGGGCAGACCGTTGAGCAGCGAATCTGCCGCCAGCTTGTCGCTATTGAGGCCCAAAAATCCGCCCTTGGACTTGATCTTGGTATAGTCAGCGATCGCGATACTCGTGTTGTTGCCATCGGCCGTCCGGACCTGCATCCGACCGTCGCTGCGCGCGGCGATGATGCCTTCGACGTCTGGCCCCTTGGTCATCTGATCGGGCGACGGCAGTGTGCCATAAACGGTTGCCATGACTTCGCCGCCATCGGCCGACTCCTGCGGCGGTTCCTGCGACTGTGCAGCGAGGCTGACGGGCGCGGTGCTGGCGAGCATGGCCAGCAGCAACAATGTTCTTGGTCGTTTGGAAACGGTAAGCATGACCCTACTCCTTCAGTAATCCGCCCCCGCGATTTCCCGTCGCCCCTTCTGGCAAGTCGATACGTCCGGCAAGTCAGGACCGTCGATTGCGCCGACAATATGGGCGGATTGTGCGGTGAGCCGATGCACAGTGCCCTCACAACTGCGATTTTCAGGGCAGTTCGCTTGCGGGCAAACGCAGTCGAACGAGCAGCCCACCCAGATCCTCGCTCTCTTCCAGTGCAATGCTGCCGCCGTAGATTTCGGCGACGTCGCGGACGATCGCGAGGCCGAGTCCCGTACCCGGCTTGCCGCTGTCGAGCCGGACGCCGCGGTCGAAGATGCGGGTCCGATCGGCGGGCGATATCCCGGGACCATCGTCTTCGACCATGATTTCGACCATCGCGCCCTCGCGCTGAATCGTGACAAAGACGCTGCCGCCGCCATATTTGGCGGCGTTTTCGAGCAAATTGCCAACCAGTTCGTCGAGGTCCTGGCGTTCGACGCGCGCAACCAATTGCTTGTCGCCCACCGCGTCAAGCCGCACCCTGGGATAAAGCAGCGCCACGGCGCGCGTCACGCTATCGACGCTCTCGCGGACATTGGCACGCGCCTGTGCTGCACCACGTCGGCCGACGGCGCGCGCTCGGGCGAGATGGTGCTCGACCTGCCGCTGCATTGTCGCCGCCTCGCGCCGCACAGTGTCGGCCAGCGGCGATGTCTGGCTGGTCGCGCTGTTGAGCAGCACGGTCAGCGGGGTTTTAAGCGCATGCGCAAGATTGCCGGCGTGGAGCCGCGCTTCCTCGGCCTGCTTCTCGTTATGCGCTAGCAGCGCATTGAGTTCGTCGACCATCGGCTGCACTTCCAGCGGCAACGGCGCATCGACGCGGCGATTCTGCCCACCGCGCATCGCGGCGATCGCACGGCGAATATGGCGCAGCGGCCATAGCCCGTAAAAGGTCTGGAGCGCGGCGAGCATGAGGAGGCCGAGGCCAAGCAGCGCGAGACTAGGGATCAGCGTCGCGCGCACCGCGCCGACCTGCGTGTCGAGCGCCTCGCGCGACTGCGCGATCTGATAGCGCCAACTGACCCTGCTGCCTGGCAGAATGACATTGCGTTCGAGGACGCGCAATTCCTCGTCGGGGAACTGGTTGCTGTCGTAAATGTGGATCTCGTTGTCGATATGCGCGGTCGGTGCTTTCAGCGACCGTTCCCACAGCGAGCGCGAGCGATAGGGTTCCTGCGTGCCACCGCTGATCTGCCAATAAAGGCCGCTATAGGGTTCGAGGAACCGCTGGTCGCCGAGCGGTTCGACCAGCCGCACCTCGCCATCGGGGCCGATTTCGGATGAACGGATCATCGCGATCAGCACATATTCGAGACTCGAATCGAAATTGCGCGTGATCGCGCCGGTCAGCACCCGGTCGAGCGCGAAACCGCCGCCGATCAGCAGCACCGAAATCCACAACGCCGCAATCGCAATCATGCGCCGCGCCAGCGAGCCGGTGATACGGCTGGTCAGCGCGACCGGTTTTGCCGCAGCGTCCGCTTCTCTTTTAACCGCCGGGGTGACGTCGGCGTCGGCCATAAGTTATTGCGGATCGTCGAGCTGGTAGCCGAGGCCGCGGATCGTCGTGATGATGTCGGCGCCGAGTTTTTTGCGGATGCGCGTCACGAACACCTCGATCGTGTTCGAATCGCGATCGAAGTCCTGATCATAGATATGTTCGATCAACTCGGTGCGCGAAACGACCTTACCCTTGTGATGAATCAGATATGACAGCAGCTTATATTCCTGCGCGGTCAACTTCACCGCTTCGCCGGCGAGCGTCACGCGGCCCGAACGCGTGTCGAGCCGCACCTGGCCCGCGGTCAACTCGCTTGACGCATTGCCTGCAGCACGGCGGATCAGCGCCCGCAGGCGGGCGATCAATTCCTCGGTCTGGAACGGTTTGGCAAGATAGTCATCAGCGCCGGCATCGAGCCCGGCGACCTTGTCCGACCAGCTGTCGCGCGCGGTGAGCACGAGGACGGGGAAGTTGCGCTTTTCGCGGCGCCAGCGGTCGAGCACCGTCAGCCCGTCAATCTCCGGGAGGCCGAGGTCGAGAATCGCAGCATCGTAATTTTCGGTCGAGCCGAGGAAGTGGCCATCCTCGCCATCGGTCGCCAGATCGACGGCATAGCCTGCGCCTTCCAGCGTCGCTTTCAGCTGCGGGCCGAGGGTGGGTTCGTCTTCGACAATCAATATCCGCATTCGGACGCCTTTCCTTTGCTGACCGGCGGAACCGGCCGCATGTTTCGACTGTGTATCAAGTCCGAACGATCATCGCAAAATGTCGTTGCGCCCGGACCTTCAGCAATTTGTGACGATCAGGGTTTGCGGCCGACAATCCGGCCGGTGCGG
The DNA here is from genome assembly GCF_016704835.1 of Sphingopyxis sp. Classification (GTDB taxonomy): domain Bacteria; phylum Pseudomonadota; class Alphaproteobacteria; order Sphingomonadales; family Sphingomonadaceae; genus Sphingopyxis. The sequence goes on from NZ_JADIZJ010000021.1 coordinate 607,557, forward strand.
GCATCGACATAAACAACGACAACCTGGCTGCCGTCCATGAATTTCAACGCATAGATCATGCGTCCCGCGTCGAATTGCGGCCCACCGAGATAGGTCATCTCGCTATAGGGCGCGCGCGACCGGACGTCAGCGATCAGTCGGTTCAGCGGAATGACCTGCCCCTGGGCTGCCGCTTCGCGCAGATGATCCTGATCGCGATCGCCGCGCGCGATGGCGGGCGCCGCTGCGGATAGCAGCAGGGCAGAGATGAGTGCGAAGGTCAGGGTGCGGATCATGGTCGTCTCTCTAATGCGAAAGCATTGAATAGGCGATGAATGGTCCGGTCAGCTCCCGTATCGCTTGCGCGCCTGGCCGATCGGGCCATGGTGGGCGCGGCAGGGATTGAACCTGCGACCCCACCCGTGTGAAGGGTGTGCTCTACCACTGAGCTACGCGCCCGTCCGGGTCGGACGATTAGCCGATGCCAGAAAGCCGCACGTCCATAGCCGCTGCACCGATGATTGCAACGGCGATTTCGTCCTTACCATCGGTCCGATGCAAATCAGGCCGCAGCTTGCGCTGCGGCCTGAAATATTCTCACCGAAGGGGTTGGCCAATCAGTTGACCGCGTCCTTGAGGGCCTTGCCGGCCTTGAACTTGGGCTGATTCGACGCCGCGATGGTCATCGTTTCGCCGGTGCGCGGGTTGCGACCGGTCGATGCCTTGCGCTTGCTGACAGCGAAGGTGCCAAAACCAACGAGACGAACTTCGCCACCCTTTTTCAGCGAACCGGTGATCGCTTCGAAAACGGCTTCGACAGCTTTGCTCGCATCACCCTTGGTCAGGCCGCTCGAGTCAGCGACGGCGGCGATCAGGTCTTGTTTGTTCATGCCTAAGGAACCCCTGCTTATGGTTGGTTGAATGATTCATGGCCGTGCCATGGCGCGTCACTAACGCCGTTTCGCCCCGCCTTGTCAAAGCAAAAAGGCTCGAAAACCGTCGCAAAACGAGGATTTTGCGACGAAAAGCACGGTCGCGAGACGTCAATCAATCGGGGCTAGTGGCGAATCGTCGTCTCCGGGTCTGTTCCGGGCGCCAGCGGCGGCGAAGCGGCAAGTTCGTCTGCTTCTGTCCACTCGATGGGCACGACCGGGCTGACCAGCGCTACCGCGAGCACCTCGTCAACATGGCTGACCGGGATGATCTTGAGCCCCGTGGTGATATTCGCCGGGATTTCGACCAGATCCTTTTCATTTTCTTCGGGGATCAACACGGTCGTGATCCCGCCACGAAGCGCCGCGAGCAGCTTTTCCTTTAGCCCGCCGATCGCCAGCACACGCCCGCGCAGCGTCACTTCGCCGGTCATGGCGACATCGCGGCGCACTGCAATCCCGGTCAGCGTCGAAATCATCGCGGTGACCATGCCCACACCCGCCGAAGGGCCATCCTTCGGCACCGCCCCTTCAGGCAGGTGGATATGGATGTCCTTGCGCGCGAACAGGCTGGGCTTGATGCCATAGCTCGGCGCACGCGCTTTCACGAACGAGAGCGCCGCTTGGACCGACTCGGTCATCACTTCGCCCAGCTTGCCGGTGGTCCGAACCTGCCCCTTGCCCGATGCAGTGACCGCCTCGATCGTCAGCAATTCGCCCCCGACCTCGGTCCACGCGAGCCCGGTGACGGCGCCGATCTGGTCCTCCAGATCGCCCATGCCGTGGCGATATTTGCGCACCCCGGAAAATTCGTTGAGGTTTTCGGACGTGATCGTGACGCTTTCCGCCTTGCCTTCGAGAATGCGGCGCAGCGCCTTGCGCGCCAGACGCGCGATCTCACGCTCAAGCGTCCGGACGCCGGCTTCGCGCGTATAGTAACGGATCAGGTCACGCAGCCCCTCATCGGTCAGCGTGAATTCGCCGTCCTTCAGCCCGTGCGCCTCGATCTGCTTGGCGATCAGGTGCAGCTTGGCGATCTCGACCTTCTCGTCCTCGGTATAGCCTTCGAGCCGGATGATCTCCATGCGGTCGAGCAACGCCTGCGGCAGATTCAGCGAGTTAGCGGTAGTGACAAACATGATGTCACTGAGATCGATGTCGATTTCCAGATAATGGTCCTGGAATTTGCCATTCTGTTCGGGGTCGAGCACCTCGAGCAAGGCCGACGCAGGATCGCCGCGGAAATCCTGGCCGAGCTTGTCAATCTCGTCGAGCAGGAACAGCGGATTCATCGTGCCGGCCTTTTTGAGGTTCGTCACAATCTTGCCCGGCAGCGAACCGATATAGGTGCGGCGGTGACCGCGGATTTCGGCCTCGTCGCGCACGCCGCCGAGCGACTGGCGAATGAATTCGCGTCCGGTCGCCTTGGCGATCGACTTGCCAAGGCTGGTCTTGCCGACGCCCGGCGGGCCGACGAGGCACAGGATGGGTCCCTTCAGCTTGTTGGTGCGCGCCTGTACCGCCAGATATTCGACGATGCGGTCCTTGACCTTTTCAAGCGCATAATGGTCGTCGTCGAGCACGGCTTGCGCCGCGGCGATATCCTTCTTCAGCTTCGACTTCTTGCCCCACGGCAGGCCGATAAGCGTGTCGAGATAGTTGCGAACGACGGTCGCTTCGGCCGACATCGGCGCCATCGCGCGCAGCTTTTTGAGCTCTGCGTTGGCCTTGGCTTTGGCCTCCTTCGACATCTTGAGGCTGTCAATCTTGAGCTGCAGCTCGGCGAGATCGTCGCCGCCCTCGCCATTGTCGTTGCCCAGCTCGCGCTGAATCGCCTTCAATTGCTCATTGAGATAATATTCGCGCTGGCTCTTCTCCATCTGGCGCTTCACGCGGCCGCGGATCTTCTTTTCGACCTGCAGCACGCCAAGCTCGCCTTCCATGAAGGCGAAGACCATTTCGAGCCGCTTCGACGGCGCGTCCTCGACAAGCAGTGTCTGCTTGTCCGAAACCTTGATGTTGAGGTTCCCGGCGACCGAGTCTGCGAGGCGCGAGGCATCCTCGATTTGCGAAAGCTGGACCGCGGTTTCGGCGGGCATCTTTTTGTTGAGCTTGGCGTAATTTTCGAACTGATCGACGACCGAACGCATCAGCGCCGCGGTATCGACGCTGTCGTCGACGGTGTCTGCGACCGGCTTGACGCTTGCCATCACGGTCTTGTCGTTGGTCGTGAGCGACAGCAGCTTAGCGCGCTCCTTGCCCTCGACGAGCACACGAACGGTGCCGTCGGGCAGCTTGAGCAGCTGGAGCACGGTGGCGATCACGCCAACGTCATAAAGGTCATCGCGCTGCGGGTCGTCCTCGCCCGGATCGAGCTGGGCGACGAGAAAGATTTCCTTGTCGGATTCCATCGCGGTTTCGAGCGCGGCGACCGAGCGGTCGCGGCCGACGAACAGCGGCACGATCATGTGCGGAAAAACGACGATGTCGCGCAGCGGCAGCAGGGGAAAAGATTGCGTCATTACGGCTCCTGGACAGGCATCACGACTGGACGCACCGCCCTTCTCATAGGGTGTTCATCGCTAATATGGCGTAACTTGGCACGCATTCAATGTCGCCGCGCTGAACGGTGCGCGCAAGCCGGCTCAAAACGGCAGTTTGAAGCCCGGGGGGAGCGGCAGGCCGCTCGTCATCTTGCCCATTTCTTCATTGCTGACCCGGTCGGCCTTTTCGCGCGCATCGTTGAAAGCGGCGGCAAGCAGATCCTCGAGCATTTGCTTGTCGGCGGGCACCATCAGGCTGTCGTCGATGGCAATCGACTTGATCCGACCCTTGGCGCTCGCCAAAATTCGCACCAGTCCGCCGCCCGAAACGCCTTCGACCTCGACACTGTCGAGCTTCGCCTGTGCCTCCTGCATCTGCGCCTGCACCGTGGCGGCGGCTTCCTGCGCCGCCTTCATCATTTCTTCGATCGATTTCATGGATTGGACTTATGGCGATTGTCGGCGGGGTCTTCAAGGCTGGCGTCAGGAAAAGCGGCCAGCGCCGCCCTAACGACCGGCAGTTCGCGAATCCGCGCGTCATTGTCGGCGGCAGTCACGGCGCGCATCTCCCCCAGGCTGGGCCGCGCATCACCCTCCCCCACTCGGACGTGCCAACGGCTGCCAGTGGCGGCCAGTAGCGCGTCGCCGAGATCGCGGAGGAACGTCGCGGACAGCGTCGGGGCGGCGGCAAAAACCAAGTGGCCGGGTTCGAGTTCGATAACCCGCAAATGATCATGGACTTGCACCGCCAGCCGGTGATTTCCGCTGCTTTCGAGCAATTGGTGGATCTGCGCAATCGTCAGAGATGTCGCCGGGAGCGCCGCGTCCGGTGCAGCCTCTGCGACGGGCGTCGCCACCGCGGTTTCCTGCGCTGTGGCTGCGGGCGATGCTGTCAGCGGCATCGTCGGCATCCGGCCTGATTCCAGCAGTTTTGCCAGTTCGCCGGGATCGGGCATCGCTGAGGCATAAATCACGCGCAGCAACAGCATTTCCAGATGCTCAAGCGGATTGTTGGCGCGCAGCACCTCCTCGTGGCCCTTGAGCAACAACTGCCACAGCCGGTTGAGAGGCGCAAAGCCGAGCTTTTGCGCCCAGTCGCCGATGCGTTCGCGATCGGCCTCGGCGAGTGCGGAGTCGTCGTGGCGCGACACTTTGGCGAGCGTGACTGCGTGGGTCAGGTCCATCAGCCCGCGCACCATCGCGACGGGTTCGATCCCCAGCGCGTATTGCGCGCGCGCCAGGTCGATCGCGGCGGCGCTGTCGCCGTCCAGGATCGCCGCCATCAACTGCGCAATCGATGTGCGATCGGACAGGCCGAGCATCACGCGCACCTGCGCCGCGCCGATCATGCCGCCACCGTCGAGGTCGGCATGCGCGATCGCCTGATCGAGGATCGACAGACCGTCGCGCACCGAACCCTCGGCTGCGTTGGCGATCAGCCAGATTGCGGGTGCTTCGGCCTCGACGCCTTCTTTCTGCAAGATCGAACTGAAATGCGCGAATAGCATGTCGGGGGTGATGCGGCGCAGATCGAAGCGCTGGCAGCGCGACAGCACCGTCACCGGCACCTTGTTCACTTCGGTCGTCGCGAACAGGAATTTGACGTGCGGCGGCGGCTCTTCGAGCGTTTTCAGCAGCGCATTGAACGCGTTACGCGACAACATGTGCACTTCGTCGATGATGTAGATCTTGTAACGCGCCGACACCGCGGCATAGCGCACCGCCTCAATGATCTCGCGCACATCGTCGACGCCGGTGTTCGACGCGGCGTCCATTTCGATGACGTCGATATGGCGGCCTTCGGTGATCGCGCGGCACGGTTCGCACACGCCGCACGGATCGATCGTCGGCCCGCCCTGCCCGTCGGGACCGATGCAGTTCAGCGCCTTCGCAATCAGGCGCGCGGTCGACGTCTTGCCGACCCCGCGCACCCCGGTCATCAGAAACGCATGCGCGAGCCGGTCGCGCGCGATCGCATTGCCGAGCGTGCGCACCATCGCGTCCTGTCCGATCAACTCGGCAAAGGTTTGCGGGCGATATTTGCGCGCAAGGACGCGGTACGGGCCGCTCGACGCCTGCGGCGTCACCTCGGGCAGGTCCATTCCCAGCATCGGGGGTTCGTCGTCGGCGGAATCGCTCATCGGTCCGTCTTAGGGACGGCACGCGATCTTGTCGAAGGGGGAAATTGGGTGGGAGCCGGAACGACCCGCGGCGAATTCGTTGCGGCTGCTTCCTTCCGGACCTGACCGGGTTGGCGAAGACCACGTCCGCCCGACTCCCGCGGCGCATATGGCGGCGACGCCGGCGAAATGCAAGCCGGTGTGTTAGCGCGGCCCCTGCATGTTGCGGCTTTCGCCCGGGATGTGAACGGTCAGCCCGTCCATCGCCTCGGTCAGCACGACCTGACACGCCAGCCGGCTCGTCCGCCGCACCCCGGCCGCGAGGTCGAGCATATCCTCTTCCATCTCGGTGGCGGGCGGCAGGCGGTCGAAATCCTCGCGTGCGACGATCACATGGCAGGTCGAACACGCCATCTGGCCTTCGCATGTCCCCTCCAGCGGCATCAAATGCGCTTGCGCGACGTCAAGCAGGATGCTGCCCGGTTCGGCATCGGCATCGGTGCGGCCCTTGCCATCGGCGTGGATGAAGGTGACGCGCATCAGTTCACACCCTGCAAACGCGCGGCGTCCTTGATCGCGGTCAGCCCGTCTCGCAATTCCTGCGCGCTGGTGTAGCGGCCCCAGCCGAGGCGGATCGAGGCGCGCGCGTCGGCTTCGCTCACCCCCATCGCGCGCAGCACATGGCTGACCTTACCCGACCCGCTGCCGCACGCACTGCCGAGTGAAAAGGCGACATTACGCGCATCGGACATCAGGCGCAGACCGTTCACGCCCTCGCGCCGGATATTGAGGTTGCCGTGGTAGCGTTGGGTCGCCGAGCCATTGATCGTCCATTCGGGGAGCATTTCGCGCGCCAGCGACCATAGCTGTTCGACATGCTCGGCATCTTTGTCAAATCGTTCGGCGGCGAGCGCCGCGGCAGCGCCGAACCCCGCGCAGAGCGCGGGCGAGACGGTGCCCGAGCGCATCCCCTGTTCCTGCGCGCCGCCGAACATCAGCGGCGGCAGGTCGATGCCGTCGCGGATCCACAGCGCGCCGATCCCTTTGGGTCCGTGGACCTTGTGCGCCGAGATGGCAATCAGGTCGGCGCCTGCGGGGATGGCGACACGTCCGAATCCCTGCACCGCGTCGCAGAGCAGCAGGCTGTTCTTCGCATGCGCGGCAGCGGCGAAGTCGGCGACCGGCTGGATGGTGCCGACCTCGTTGTTGACCAGCATCGCCGCGACGATGCCATTTTCGGGGATCAGCGCGGCTTCGGGGGGCAGAGCGACGCCTTCGCCACCGACCGGCAAGATTGCGGCGTGCAGCCGCTCCAGACATTGGAGCGACGCCGCATGTTCGATGCTCAGCCCCGCGAAGCCGCCCGGCATGATTTCGGCCCCGCGCAGCAGTGCCCAGTTCAGTGCCTCGGTCGCGCCCGAGGTGAAAAACACACGCCCGCCCTTCGGCAGCAGCGCTGCCACTTGGTCGCGCGCCACCTCGACCGCGGCGGAGGCGGCGCGGCCGCCCTTGTGCGTGCTCGACGGGTTGGCGAAGCCATCGCCTTCACCCGGCCCCTCAAGCCAGCGCAACATGGCCGCGCGCGCTTCGGGGGCGAGCGGCGTCGTGGCTTGATAATCGAGGTAAATCATGCGCGGCATCTGCCCCTAAATCCCGTTCGTGTCGAGCGCAGTCGAGACACCTGGAGGGCACGCTCCAACGATGGGCATCTCGACTTCGCTCGATGCGAACGGTTCAGAGAGGGCAATTTATACCCCCTTATTGCGAGCCATTCGCAAAAGTTGCAACTTGCAACGCTCTTTCTATATAGGCGCACCTCTTCGCTCCGCCACCCTGCCACTCCGGCGAGTCGGCGGTCAGCCGCAAAAGATAAGAGGTGCTCCCATGCCTGACGTGATTTTTCCCGGCCCCGAGGGCCGTATCGAAGGGCGATTCTCGCCGCCGCCGCGTCCGCGCGCTCCGGTCGCCATGATCCTTCACCCGCACCCCCAGGCGGGCGGCACGATGAACGATCGCATCACCCAGGCGATGTACAAGACCTTCGTCAACCGCGGCTTCGCCACGCTGCGCTTCAACTTTCGCGGCGTCGGCCGCAGCCAGGGCACGTTCGACAATGGCATCGGCGAACTGAGCGATGCCGCGTCGGCGCTCGACTGGGTGCAGTCGATCCATCCCGAGGCACAGACGACGTGGATCGCGGGCTTCAGCTTCGGCGCGTGGATCGGCATGCAGCTGCTGATGCGCCGCCCGGAAATCACCGGCTTCCTGTCGGTCGCGCCGCCGGCGAACATGTACGATTTCAGCTTCCTCGCCCCCTGCCCCTCGTCGGGCATCATCGTTGCGGGCGGACAGGACGAGATCGTCCCGCCGTCTGCGGTGCAAAAGCTCGTCGACAAGCTGCGCACGCAAAAGGGCATCACGATCCATCACGACGAGATCCCGCGCGCCAACCATTTCTTCGAGCATGAGCTCGACCAGTTGATGAAGTCGCTCGATAATTATCTGGATATGCGGCTGGCGCCCGATTCGCCGATTCGGTGATTCAGATATCCTCCCTGTCGCGTAGCGATGGGGAGGCGGCAGCCCGCAGGGCTGACGGAGGGGCTCTGGCGCGCCGTCGTCGCCCCTCCACCATCGCCTGCGGCGAAGTGCTGGGTCGTTCAGTCCCCCGGACTGGACTTGGATTGCCGGGGGCAATCCAACCCTGCACTCCCTCTCCCCATCGCTTCGCGACAGGGAGGATTATTTCACCGGCACCAACCACACCGCGACATTGGCAAACATCACCAGCGCCGCGACCAGCATCAGCAGCGCGCGGCGCTTGTCGCCCTTGCGAAAGACATAGGCCGCCCCTCCGGTCAGCACGACCCCGGTAAGCATCAGCACGGATATGAGGGTATCGGACATGGCGCAGCTTTATCGGGCGCGTCACAAATTTGCCACCTCGCTTATGGCCAAATCGGGCGGCGTCGCCTAAAGGGCCGACATCGATTCCCTTGACCCCAGCGGGAGCCGCGCCGATGCGCATCGCCATTGCCTCTGACCATGCCGCTTACGAGCTGAAGGCGCTGCTCGCGGACTGGCTGCACGCCGAGGGACATGACGTCGAAGATCTCGGTACCAACGGCCCCGACAGCGTCGACTATCCTGATTTTGGCTATGCGCTTGGTGAAGCGATGGCCGCGGGCCGCGCTGACCGCGGCGTGGCGCTGTGCGGCTCGGGGATCGGCATTTCGATTTCGGTGAACCGCAGCCCGGCAGCACGCTGCGCGCTGGTATCCGAACCGCTGTCCGCCAAACTGTCGCGCGAGCATAATGACGCCAATGTCATCGCTATGGGCGCGCGCCTGACCGGCATCGACATGGCCAAGGCGTGCCTGACCGCCTTCCTCACCACCGATTTCGCCGGCGACCGCCATGCGCGCCGTGTCGATAAGCTTTCGAACCCGCCGCAACTGGAGACCAGCCGATGACGACCAACACGCTCGACAAGCCCATCAAATCGGCCGGCTATTTCACCGATGGTGTCGGCACCGTCGATCCTGCGGTTGCCGCGGCGATGAAGCATGAACTCGAACGCGAACGCTATCAGATCGAATTGATCGCCAGCGAGAATATCGTTTCGAAGGCGGTACTCGAAGCGCAGGGGTCGGTGTTCACCAACAAATATGCCGAGGGCTATCCCGGCCGCCGCTATTATCAGGGCTGCGCGCCGTCGGACGAGGTCGAGACGCTCGCCATCGACCGCGCTAAGCAGCTGTTCGACTGCGGCTATGCCAATGTCCAGCCGCATTCGGGCGCGCAAGCCAACGGCGCCGTCATGCTCGCGCTGACCAAGCCCGGTGCGACGATCCTGGGCATGAGCCTCGACGCCGGCGGTCACCTGACCCACGGCGCGCCGCCCGCGATGTCGGGCAAATGGTTCAACGCCATTCAGTACGGTGTAGGCGCCGACGACCATCTCGTCGATTTCGACCAGGTCGAGGCGCTGGCGAAGGAGCATCGCCCGGCGCTGATCATCGCGGGCGGCTCGGCCTATCCGCGCACACTCGACTTTGCGCGCTTCCGGGCGATTGCCGATGATGTCGGCGCGCTACTGATGGTCGATATGGCGCATTTCGCGGGGCTCGTGGCGGGCGGTGTTCATGCGTCACCGCTGCCGCACGCGCATGTCGTCACCACCACGACGCACAAGACGCTGCGCGGCCCGCGCGGCGGCATGATCCTGACCAATGACGAATCGATCGCCAAGCGGATCAATTCGGCGGTGTTCCCCGGCCTGCAAGGCGGGCCGCTGATGCACGTCATCGCCGCGAAAGCGGTCGCGTTCGGCGAAGCACTGCGCCCCGATTTCAAGGATTATGCCAAGGCGACCGTCGCCAATGCTCAGGCGCTCGCTGGCAAGCTGAAGGCCCGCGGCGCCGATGTCGTCGCCGGCGGCACCGATACGCACCTTGCCCTTATCGACCTCCGCCCGCTCGGCATCACCGGCCGCGACGCCGACGAAGCGCTCGAGCGCAGCGCGATCACCTGCAACAAGAACGGCATTCCGTTCGACCCGCTGCCGCCGGTCAAGACCAGCGGCATCCGCGTCGGATCGCCCGCAGGCACGACGCGCGGCTTTGGCATCGCCGAGTTCGAGGAAATCGGTGACATGGTTGCCGACGTGCTCGAGGCGCTGCGCGACAAGGGCGAACATGGCGACGCCGATGTCGAGGCGAATGTTCGTGGCCGGGTTCGCGCGCTGTGCGAACGCTTCCCGATCTATCAGGGCTGAGAATCATGGCACGGCAAAATCCCGAAGAACCGACGCTCGCCGAAGTCACGATCGAAGAGGTCAAGGCGATGGGCAAGCAAGGTCTGGCGCATCCGTCAACCAAACCAGTGCTCACCGGCGGCGCAATCGGCGCTGTCGCTGGGCTGATCCTGCCGGTGGTCAGCTGGCCCGTCGGTTTGCTCGCGGGCGCCGCGATCGCGCTTTACTCGCGGGTGAAACGCTAACCGATGCGTTGCCCCTATTGCGGCCATGAAGACAGCCAGGTGAAGGACAGCCGCCCAACCGAGGACGGCGCCGCGATTCGCCGTCGTCGCCAGTGCGAGGATTGCGGGGCGCGCTTTACGACGTTCGAGCGCATCCAGCTCCGCGAAGTATCGGTGCTCAAGGCCGGCGGCGGACGCGAACCCTTCGACCGCGAAAAACTGATGCGCAGCGTCCAGATCGCGTGCCGCAAGCGCCCGATCGACGGGGCGCGGATCGAACGGCTGGTGTCAGGCATCCAGCGCCAGCTCGAAACGTCGGGCGACAATGAAGTCCAGGCGGCGCAGATCGGCGCGATGGTGATGGAAGCACTCAAGGGCTTCGACAATGTCGCCTACATCCGCTTCGCGAGCGTCTATCGCGACTTCACCGAAGCCAGGGACTTCGAGGAGTTTGCTTCGTCGATCACCGAGGCGGCGCGGCCGTCCAAATGACGGCAATCGCCCCATCCCCCGTCATCGTTCTTGTCCGTCCGCAGCTTGGCGAAAATATCGGCAAAGCGGCGCGCGCGATGCTCAATTTCGGGCTGACCGAACTCCGCCTTGTCACCCCGCGCGACGGTTGGCCCAACCCGGATGCCGGTCCGGCGGCGGCGGGCGCCGACATCGTGCTGGCTGACGCCCAGGTGTTCGGCAGTCTGGCCGAGGCCGTCGCCGATTGCACCACCATCTATGCCACCACGGTGCGCAAACGCGGCGTGATGAAGCCGGTGTTGACCCCCGAAGCGGCGGCGCGCGCGGTACATGGCAGTGCGGGCCGTTCTGCCTATGTCTTCGGCGCCGAACGCTCGGGTCTCGATACCGATGATGTCGCGCTCGCCCACAATATCGTGACGGTGCCGATCAATCCGAAATTTGCGTCGCTGAACCTGGCGCAGGCGGTGATCCTGCTCGCCTATGAATGGTCAAAGCATGCCCCGAACGAAGCCGAGGGGGGTATGGCGCTGGCGAGCCCCCCACAGGTCCCGCTCGACCCCGTCGCGCCGCATGCCGAACTCGAGGAGCTGATCCAGCATCTGGTGCGCGACCTCGATGCCAGCGGCTATTTCGTGCCGCCCGAACGGACCGAAGCGACGCTGCGCACCCTGCGCACCACGCTCACCAAGACCGGCTGGTCGCACAATGATATCAGGATGATGCACGGCATCATAACCAGTCTTGGCAGGAAGCCGCGAGCGCGATAACAGGCACTTCCCCTCCCTGGAGTCAAATCGTCCATGCTTACCCTGTTGATGTCGCTGGCCCTTTCCGCAGCGTCCACCGAAGCCCCCACGAACCAGCCGGCAACTGAAACGGCCGCCAAGCCCGAGAAGACCAAGCCGAAGCTGATCTGCCGCCGGATTGCCGACACCGGCAGCCGCCTGCCCGAACGCGAGTGTCGCACCCAGGAAGATTGGGATCGTCAGGCCGATTCGACCAGCCAGAAGCTGAAGGGCGCCAAGTAATTGCAGCGCGCCGGCGGGTTTAGCCGTCGGCGCGAATGCGATCCCATTCGATCGCCTCATGAGCGATCGATTGCTCGACCAGTTCATTCCACACCGCGCGCAGCCGGTCGGGTGCCAGCCCGGCGGTCGCGGCTTCGCGTGCGACATTGTCAAGCACCTGCGCCTTGCGCGCTTCATCGCGCACCATTCCGCGGTCGGTCTTGATCCGCGCGGCGGCATTCATATAGTCGAAGCGGCGGACAAGCAGCGCGACGAGTTCGCGGTCGACCCGATCGACCCCCGCACGGACATCGATCATCGTTTCGCAGGCTTCGGGAGATTTGACAGCGATCATGCGCGCTGCCTTTAGCGGTTTTTGCGATGCTGTCGAGATGCGCGTCCCTGCACGACCGCCGCGCTTGACTTTGCGCCCCTCCCCCTCTAATCGCGCGCCTTCGCAATGGACCCCGCACCCCGGTGAAGCGGCGGTCGCATATGGTGTCGAGCCTGGCTTGATACCCATATGGTGCGACCCGGGACACGCCGAAATCTCTCGGTACACAGCAAGTTGGAGACGACATATGTCGAAGCGCCATAGCGCCAAGTATAAACTCGACCGCCGGATGGGTGAAAACATCTGGGGTCGCCCGAAGAGCCCGGTCAACCGCCGCGAATATGGCCCCGGCCAGCACGGTCAGCGCCGCAAGGGCAAGGTGTCGGATTTCGGCATCCAGCTGCGCGCGAAGCAGAAGCTGAAGGGCTATTACGGCGACATCACCGAAAAGCAGTTCAAGAAGAATTATTTCGAAGCGTCGCGGATGAAGGGCGACACGGGTCAGAACCTGATCGGCCTGCTCGAACGCCGCCTCGACGCGGTCGTTTACCGCTCGAAATTCACCCCGACGATCTTCTCGGCGCGCCAGCTGGTCAGCCACGGTCACGTCTATGTGAACGGCGTGAAGTGCAACGTCGCCAGCCGCTTGGTGAAGCCGGGTGACGAAATCACCCTGGGCAAAAAAGCGCAGGAAATGGCGCTGGTCGCCGAAGCGCAGAGCCTGCCCGAGCGCGACCTGCCCGAATATCTGGCGATCGACGGCACCAAGGCCACCTACGTCCGCGTCCCGACGCTCGACGAAGTGCCCTATCCGGTGAAGATGGAACCGAACCTGGTCGTCGAATTCTATTCGCGCTGATCGGCTTTCACCGAAACGATTTCAGAAGGGCGGTCCGTCAGGGCCGCCCTTTTTCTTTGGTGGTTTATGCCGTTTGCAAATCCATCGCGCCGATGGCGCCTGACGACCAGTCAAAGCCGATAGTCCGGCCCCGCTCACGGCAGTTGCAACGTCTTTTTCAAAAAGGCGTCGGAACGGCGCAGCATGTCGGCCCGCGCGGTCGAATCGTAGATCTGATGGTCCAGGCCTGGATAGGTCACCAACTCGACGGGCTTTCCGGCCGCCTTCAGTGCCGCCTCCATCGCTTTGGCCTGCGAGATGTCAACATTCAGATCCTGGTCTCCGCTGAACATCAGTACGGGCGCCTTGATCTTTGCCACCTGTTGCGTGGGCGAGCCTTCGACGAGATGCGCGCCGGTGCCGATGAAATCGCTGACGATCCTGGCGTTGGTGAAGTTACCGGCCCTCTCGACCAGTCCCTTGAGATCGGTCACCGGTGCGATCGCCACGGTCGCCTTGAAGAGATCGGGATCGAGCACCCCCGCCTGAAGTGCCGCATAGCCTCCATAGGACCAGCCGACGACAGCGAGTCTGGAGGAATCGGCGATGCCTTCTTTGACCATCCAGCGCCCGGCATCGTTGACGTCGCCGACAGCGAGTTTCCATGATTTGAAGCCATTTTCGACATACCAATCGTCCCCGTAACCTGCCGATCCACGGAAATTGGGCTGGATCACTGCATAACCCTGTGCCGAATAATATTGCGCGAGCCAGTCGAAGCCCCACTCATCGCGGGACGAAGGGCCGCCATGCGGCATGACGATCGCGGGCAACTTCTTTGCGTCACGGCCGGGAGGCAGTGTCAGATAGGCGGGTATCATCGTGCCATCGGCGGCAGCGTAGCTGACCGGCCGCACTTCGGCCTGCGTCCGGCTCTCGAGTTCCGGACGGGCCAGCGCCACCTCGTGCAGCTTTCGACTGGCCTTGTCATAAACATAATAGCGGCCAGGATCGGTATCGCTGCCTGCGAAGAGCAACAACCGGCTTTCATCGCGACTCGCGTCGACGAACCGGATGAGCGGGAGGCCAGGCAAGGCTTTTTGCAGCTTCGCCGCCAGCGACGCATATTCAGAGTCGAACAGCTTGAACTCGGGCTTGTCGGTCGAATAGGCGACGCCGATCACCCGCCCGGTCCGGCCGATCCGCAATATTTCGCCGGCGTCGACCTGGCCGTGGGCAAACAACAATTCTTCCGCCGCCGCTTCGCCGAGCGTGACGGCATAGACCGCGCTGCGCCCATCTTTGTCTTTGAACCCATAAGCGAGATTGCGCTTGCCATCGACAGCGACGGGAGTGAACGCGTCGCCATCACTGGTTACGCGCGACAACGGCTTCCAATCGCGCGAGCCCGGTTTGCGATAGCTGTAGATCATCAGGTCGCGTTGCATCCCCTGCCCGTCAGTCGCGCGCACGCCGACGATGCGGACGGCGCCGGTTTCGTCGGCAAGGTAGCGTGAGGCGTCGATGCGCGGCGATTCAATGCGCCGGACGCGCAGGCTCGCCGTATCGACCATGTCCACACCGAGCCCCTCGTCGATGCTCGAAAGTCGGGTATTGGTCTGCTCTTGCTGACGATATTCGCGGGTCATAACGACCTGGCCGTCGTCGGCCACCGGCCAGGCGATGATCTGGCCGTCGAACTGGTGAAGGCCGTAGGCGCCCTTCAGACTGTGCTGGCCAAGTTGCTTGATGTTGCTGCCGTCGGTGCCGACCGCCACGAGCCGCGTAAAGGGCACGGGGTGGCCGACGCCGGGATCCGCCACACCATATAGGGTGCAGACCAGCCGCACATTCGACGCCCAATTGCATCCGGCGAGCTTCCACGGCGCACCGTCAGACTGAAAGACCGCCTTGGGTGCGCCGCCTTCGGCGCCGGCGACGAACAGGACCGAACCACGGTCGCGTGCTGGCTGGATGAACGCTAGCTGCGTTCCGTCGGGCGACATGCTTATGTCCCCGACACTTTCGCGCGCGCCGTAAAGCGCGGCGTTGTCGGTCTGTGCAATCGTCTGCACCGGAATCAGCGCGACTATCGCACCCAGTAAAACCCGATTTTTCAAGATTATGCCTCCCGCGGTTGCGTTGCATAATTGACCGCCCATGCCGATATGAGCAAGGTCAAATAGCACCGCTTTCGTTGCCATTCTGGTTGCAGGGGCTCTGCCATTTTCCGGCGGACGTCTGGATCCGACATACACGACCGCGCGACACCCCCCCGACCTTGCATCGGCGCGTTGCGGCTGGCACAAGCCCTCTCGTCGCAATCGAAAACCCAAGGACATTCCCATGCTTCGTTCCCCCCGAGCCGCCGCGGCTTTCGCGGCCCTTCTGTCGCTCACCGCATGCAACGCGTCCGACAAGGGAGCGACATCCGCGACCACGCTGCCCGACGTTGAGGTTCCCGAACTGTCGCTCGCGACGCTTCAGGAAGTCACGAAGGAGCTGTCGCTCGACTCCTATGAAGGCCGCGCGCCTGGCACCCCCGGCGAGGAAAAGACCGTCGCCTATATCATCAAGAAATATCAGGAAGCGGGGCTGAAGCCCGGCAACAACGGTAGCTGGACGCAGGACGTGCCGCTGGTCGAAATCACCGCGAAAAACGCGACGCCCGTCACCTTTACCGGCGGCAAGTCCCCGGTCACCGCGCAATACGCCAAGGACTATG
This sequence comes from Sphingopyxis sp., assembly GCF_016704835.1. GTDB lineage: Bacteria > Pseudomonadota > Alphaproteobacteria > Sphingomonadales > Sphingomonadaceae > Sphingopyxis. The sequence continues at coordinate 623,489 of NZ_JADIZJ010000021.1, forward strand.
TCGCCTTCAGCTATCGCGTGCAGCCCAAGACCGAAATCAGGGACAGCGACGTCGTATTTGTCGGTTACGGCATCAACGCCCCCGAAAAGGGCTGGAACGACTACGCCGGCCTCGATGTGAAGGGGAAGACCGTTGTCGTGCTCGTCAACGATCCCGACTGGCAGACCAAGGAAGCCAAGGGCGAATTCAACGGCCGCGCGATGACCTACTACGGCCGCTGGTCGTATAAATATGAGGAAGCCGCGCGGCAGGGCGCCGCCGCCGTGCTGATCGTCCACGACACCGAACCCGCCGCCTATGGCTGGAATGTCGTCGAATCCAGCAACACCGGCACCCAATATCTGGCCGAAAGCAAGGACGGCGGCGCCAGCCAGACGGTCGCCAACGGCTGGATCCAGCTGCCCAAGGCCAAGGAGCTGTTCGCCAGCGCGGGGCAGGACTTCGATGCGCTGCGTGACGCCGCGAAAAAGAAGGGCTTCAAGCCCGTCGCGCTGACCGGCGTAAAGGCCAATTTCAGCTTCGACAACGAAATCGCCAAGAAGATGTCGCGCAACGTCATCGGCGTGTTGCCGGGGGTCAAGCGTCCGCAAGAATATGTGCTTTATACCGGCCATTGGGATCACCTCGGCCGCTGCACGCCGGTCGCTGGCGACGACATATGCAACGGCGCGGTCGACAATGCGACCGGCATCGCGGGCCTCGTGACGCTGGCGCAAGCGTTCCAAAAAGCGGGTGCACCCGATCGCAGCATCGTATTCCTGGCGGTGACCGCCGAGGAATCGGGGCTGCTCGGGTCGAAATATTATGCCGAAAACCCCGTGTTTCCGCTTTCTCAGACCGTTGGGGGGGTGAACATGGACGCGCTCAACGCGGTCGGTCCGGCGAAGGACATCGTGGTCGTCGGCGGCGGCAAGTCCGAACTCGACGCTTATGTCGAAAAGCTCGCCAAGCTGGAGGGCCGCACGATCAAGGCCGAACCGACCCCCGAAAAGGGTTTTTACTATCGCTCCGACCATTTCAGCTTTGCCAAGCTGGGCGTGCCGATGTTCAATTTCGGCAGCGGCGACGAACTGGTTGAGGGCGGCGTCGACGCGGGCAAGAAAGCGTCGGAAGATTATGAAACCAACCGCTATCACGCGCCGGGCGACGAATATGAGGCGATCACCAACTGGGGCGGCATGATGTCGGACCTGCGCCTCTATTACGCCGCGGGCCGCATGCTGGCGATGACCGAGGCATGGCCGAACTGGGTCGAAGGCGACGAATTTCGCGCCGCCCGCGACAAGTCGCGCAGCGCAGCGAAGAAGTAGTAACCGCATCTTCGTCATTGTGAGGAACGAAGTGACGCGGCAATCCAGAGTGGCGTAAACCGCGCTGGATTGCTTCGCGTCGCTCGCAATGACGAAAGAGGATTTGACCGGCATGACCCTAAAAATGCCCGCCGAATGGGCGCCGCACGAAGCCGTGTGGATCGGCTTTCCGCACCTTGCCGACGAATGGTCGGGGCAGATCGACGCCGCGCGGCGCGACGTCGCCGCCTTTGCCAACGCCGTCCACGACGGCGGCCGCGGCGAGCAGGTGCGACTGGTCGTCAACGACGAGCGGCAAGCGCAGATCGCAGCGGCGCTGGTCGATGAGGGCGTGCATATCCTGATCCAGCCGCTCGGCGACATCTGGCTACGCGACACCGGGCCGATCATCGCGGGGACCGGCCCGGCGCGGCGCGCGCGCAATTTCGAATTCAACTGGTGGGGCGAGAAATTCGTGATGCCCGGCGATCAGGAAGTCGGCGCGGCGCTTGCAGCCTCGAGCGGGCTGCCCGTCGATCATCAGGACTGGGTGCTCGAAGGCGGCGGCATCGACGTCGACGGCACGGGGCTGTGCGTCACCACCGAGGAATGCCTGCTCAACCTCAACCGCAATCCCACGCTGACGCGCGACGACATATCGGTGCGGCTGCACCAGTCGCTCGGTATCGACCGGCTGCTGTGGCTCGGCAACGGGCTGGTCGGCGATCATACCGACGGTCATGTCGACAATCTGGCACGCTTTGTCGGCGAAGGGCGACTGGCGCTGGCCGTCGCGGCGGGGTCGAACGACCCGAACGCCCATATCTACGCCGAAGCGCGCGCGCGGACGACGGCGTTCGGCGGAGTCGAAATCATCGACCTCCCCTCGCCCGGACGGATCGAGATCGACGGCGAGATCGCGGCGGCGAGCTATATGAACTTCTACATCGGCAACAGCACCGTTGTCGTGCCGACCTATGACGTCTCAAACGATAATGCCGCGGTCGAAACGCTGGCGGCGCTGTTCCCCGACCGGCGCGCCGTCGGCATCCCCGCCCTCGGCATCATCGCCGGTGGCGGCAGCTTCCATTGCTCGAGCCAGCAGTTGCCGTGCTGACGGCAGGCTTCATCGCGCGGGCTCTATTGTCGGGGTTGATTATAGCAGCAATCGCGTGGATCGGTCGGCGAAACGCCGCCGCAGCCGCGCTGGTGGCATCGCTGCCGCTGGTATCGCTGCTCGGGATCTTGTGGCTTTGGCACGATACGGGAGATCGCGAGCGGCTCGCCGGTCATATGGAGGCGACCTTCTGGTATGTCCTGCCCAGCCTGCCGATGTTTCTGGTCACGCCCATCATGCTCCGCAGCGGCATGAATTTCTGGATTTCACTGGGCGCGGGTTGCGCGCTCACTATAGTGCTCTATCTTCTCGTCATTCCCCTTGCCGCGAAGTTCGGCATCAGATTGTAAGCTTTCGATCATGACCCGCACGATCACCGTTGCCGCGCTGCAACTTCCCCTGCCCGGCCCCGCTCAGCCCAATATCGAGGCCGTGACCGCGCTCGTCGAGGACGCCGCCGCGCAAGGCGCGCAGGTCATCCTGCCGCCCGAACTTTTCGAAGGTCCCTATTTCTGTCAGGTCGAAGCTGAGGAATTGTTCGCCTCGGCGCGTCCGACCGCCGAGCATCCGAGCGTCGTCGCTATGCAGGCGCTCGCCGCGAAGCTGAAGGTTGCGATTCCGACGAGCTATTTCGAGAAGGACGGGCCGCATTATTACAACACGCTCGCGATGATCGGCCCCGACGGCGCGATCATGGGGACGTATCGCAAAAGCCATATCCCCGACGGTCCGGGCTATGAGGAAAAATATTATTTCCGCCCTGGCAACACGGGGTTCAAAGTGTGGGACGTCTTCGGCACGCGGATCGGCGTCGGCGTCTGCTGGGACCAATGGTATCCCGAATGCGCGCGCGCGATGGCGCTGATGGGCGCCGAGCTGCTGTTCTACCCCACCGCGATCGGCAGCGAGCCCTACGACGCCGACCTCGACACCAGCCGGATGTGGCGCCGTGCGATGCAGGGGCATGCGGTGTCGAACTGCATGCCAGTGATCGCCGCGAACCGCATCGGGGCCGAAGGCGACGCCAATTTCTATGGCCACAGCTTTATCAGCGACGAATGGGGCGATCTGACGCAGGAATTTGGCGCGTCGGAAACCGGTGTGCTGATCGAAACTATCGATCTCGACCGCGCGGCGAAGCACCGTGCGGGAATGGGATTTTTTCGCGACCGGCGACCGCAGCTTTATGGGCGGCTGGTTGAAGACATTTGAATCGGCGAAGCAGGCTCAGCTCTCGAAGCGGCGGATGCTTTCCAGGTCAGCGCGATCGAGCGGTTGGGTCAGCCACAGACCACCGCGACCGGCGCGCGACCAACGCACGATCGCGCGGCGCTTGACCCCACCCGCCAGGATCAGATCGAGTTCCTTGCCGACCTCGAAATGGCCGTCGTGGAGAAATCCAGCGCCATGCTGCGACAGATCGACCAGTTCGATGCTGCCCGTTCCCTCATCCGTTACCGCCTGGGCCCGGCTATGCACCGGCAGGCGCGGCTGGCGATAACCGGTAGCGCGCTGCTCGGCGGCCAGTTTTTTGAGCACATCGGCGACATCGACCTCTTTGTCGAAGGCAACACCGCAGCGGCCTTCATCGGACCAAACCACCGTGCCGCGCAGCTGCACTGTATCGGACAGCGCGATTTCGAGCTGTTCACCAACGCTGATCGGTACGTCCGCGGCGAGCATCATGCCGCGGTCGGATATATTGCGGACCCGCCACAGCCCGGCATCACCGTTGCGTATGATTTTCGCGATACGCCACACGGTGCGATAGCGATCGGCGCCGCGGCGATCACTGGCCGCGGCGGCAAATTCCTGCTCTTCGCTGGGGCAAGGTTGATTCATGACGTCCACCTTATCGGAGCAGGGTCAGAGCGAACCGGAAAGTCGCGATAAAAACTGCAAAATTCGCAATTCCACCCCAGTCCTGATATGGTGTTTTTCATTGTTTTCAATGCTCGTGCAGGTCGTCGTTTATAAGGATTCGGTGAACGCCACCGAACACCCGGCCAAACTTGATCGCTAACCATGAATAAATTTCGTAATTTGCATGTTTTAACGGTGCCAGCGCGGCGACATTAAGCGCCAGAATGGCAGCACCAGCCCAGCGACGGCACTCCATCGCACGCGCCAATCGCCAGTACGACGCGTCGCACACAGGTCGCGGCCCTACAAAATGTCGAAAATGCCTATGGTGCCCCTGGCCGGACTCGAACCAGCACTCCTTGCGGAACCGCATTTTGAGTGGGCCAAGACTATGTTAAGTAATTGATATCAAATTAAAATTTCTCGGTCAATCGATTTTTGTGCAAGGCTTTGTGTAAGTGTGTAAGACTTGTGTAAGGCTTTCCCACAAAAAGTCGGACGCGCCTTTGGTTGCTTAATAGCTGCTTGCAGACCTCGCTTCCAGTCCACATGATCTATCAATGATTGCCTCTCGCCCGAACCCCGCATGAAGGGGTGCTGGTTCGCTGCTTTGACCCTATGCCGCACATCACTTGTGCAGGCTCTCTTCATCGCCGCACGGCTCGGTTTCGGTCTGGATCGTCGCGTGGTGAATAGCGAACCGCGCTTCAAGCATTTCAGCAAGCGAGCGGCGGACGCCTTCTGCTTTGGTCTCCTCGGTGACGGCAACATGCGCGGTGAGGCTGGCGTCGTCACCTGCCACAGACCAAAGATGCAGATCGTGAACACCTGTTACGCCCGAAACCTCGCCTATCGCCGCTCGGATCGCTTTCAAGTCGAACCCGCGCGGGACACCTTGCAGCAGTATGTGGGTGGTATCGCTCAAGAGGGTCCAGGTGCGCGGCAGCACCCACAGGCCAATGCCGATGGCGACGATAGGGTCGATCCAGTTGAGCTTGGTGAAATAGATCGCGATGGCCGCACCGATGACGCCAATCGACCCAAGCATGTCTGCCCAAACTTCGAGATAGGCACCCTTTACGTTGAGGCTGTCGTCCTTTCCGCCTGCGAGGATGCGCATAGAAATCAGGTTCACGATCAGGCCGATTGTTGCAACGATCAGCATTCCGACCGACTCAACGGGCTTGGGATCAAAGAAACGCCCGACGCCCTCGATCAGCACATAGCCCGCAACCGCAAACAGTAGGATCGCGTTGAAAGCGGCAGCAAGGATTTCAAAACGTCGATAGCCGAAAGTGCGCTGGTCGTCGGGCGGGCGCTGGCCGATCTTCACAGCCGCAAGCGCGATGGCCAGGGCCGCGCTGTCGGTGAACATATGCGCGGCGTCGGATAGCAGCGCGAGGCTGTCGAACACGAACGCGCCGACCAGCTCGGCAATGAGGAAAGCTGTGGTCAGCCCAAGCGCGATGGCGAGCCGCTTGGTGCTTGCTCCCGTGCCGTGGCTATGCCCGGCATGTCCACCTCCGGCTGCGTCGTGATCATGTCCCATTTCTTTCCCCCTACGCCGGAAGCTCGCTGCCGAGCGTATCGACATCGGAATACTCGCCTGTTTCGTGATGCTTGTGTTTGCCCCTGAGCAGCAACTGACTGATCGCGGGCAAAACGAACAGCGTCAGGATCGTCGAGGTAATCAGCCCGCCGATCACGACGATGGCGAGCGGCTTTTGCACCTCCGCGCCCTGCCCGGTCGCCAGCGCCATCGGCACAAAGCCGATAGCGGGAACGATCCCGGTCATCAGCACCGCGCGGAAGCGTTCGAGCGAGCCTTCGACAATGGCCTGAGCCACTGCCAGACCTTCCTCAAGCCGCTGGTTGATCGCAGTCATCACGACAAGGCCGTTCAAGACGCCGACACCCGCCAGCACGATGAAGCCTACTGCTGCCGATACCGAGAAGGGCAAACCGGCGAGCGCCAATGCGAACACACCGCCCGCCAACCCCAATGGGATTGCCGAATAGACCGCTATCGCCGGCCGAAATCCGCGCAAGGCGACAAACAGGATGCCGAAGATCGCCGCGAAAACGATGGGGATGACCAGCGACAAGCGCCGCGAGGCGGCTTGCAGGTTCTCGAACTGTCCGCCCCATTCGATGGCGCTGCCCGGCGGCAATTGGACTTGCGCTGCGACCTTGCTTTGCGCCTCGGCGATGAAACTGCCCGAGATCGTTCCCGCGCACATTCGCTTGGACGACGACCCGGCGTTGGCCGTTGTCGCGGCTGACCTGATTGAGACCCTCGGAGAAACCAAAGCTCGCGACCGCGCTCAGCGGGATCGACGCGCCTTCCTGCGGCAGCATGACCGGCAGAGCGCCCACTGCATCAAGATCGTCACGGCCCGCATTGGGCAGGCGCACGACAATATCGAACCGCCGGTCGCCCTCGAAGACGATCCCCGCCTCGCGCCCGCCAAGGGCGGCGGCCACGGTGTCGGTCACGTCCTGCAAGGTCAGGCCGTAGCGCGCGATGGCATCGCGGTCGAACTTCACATCAAGCTGCGGGAAACCCTCGGTCTGTTCGACCTTTACGTCGGCGGCACCCGGAACGGTATTAAGCACCGCCGCCACTTTCGCACCAGCCGCGCTCATTGCGTCGAGATCGTCGCCATAGAGCTTGATCGCAATATCGCCGCGCACCCCAGCAATCAGCTCGTTGAAGCGCAGTTCGATGGGTTGGCTGATCTCGAATGCGCTGCCGACCAAAGGTTTGAGCTTGGCTTCGAGGCGTTCGATCACCTCGTCTTTGCTGGTCACGCCAGCAGGCCATTCTTCCTTGGGTTTGAGGATGACGAACGAGTCCGAGATATTAGGCGGCATCGGATCGGTGCCGACCTCAGCCGTCCCGGTCTTGGAGAACATATAGGCGACCTCGGGCAACGAGATTGCCGCCTTCTCGATCTGACGTTGCAGAGTCAGCGACTGACTCAGCGAAGTCGAAGGGATGCGGATGCCTTGCAGCGCGATATCGCCTTCGTCGAGCTGCGGGATGAACTCGCGGCCCAGCATAAGGAACACCAGTCCCGCCAGCACGAACGCGCCCACGCCAGCGCCGATCCACGGCCAGGGCCGCGCCACCGCCTTGTCGAGCAGGGGAATGTAGCGCTCCTTGGCAAGTGCCACCGCCTTCACCTCCTTTTCAGACACCTCGCCGCGAATGAGCAAGGCAACCATTGCCGGCACGAAGGTGAGCGAGAGGATGAATGCGCCGCCCAAAGCGAGCATCACGGTGATCGCCATTGGCGAGAACATCTTGCCCTCGACGCCCGTGAACGTGAGCAGGGGCGCGAAGACAAGGAAGATGATCGCCTGCCCGTAAATGGTGGGGCGCACCATTTCACGCGAGGCCTCGAACACCTCGTGCAATCGCTCGGTCAGGGTCAGCAAGCGCCCTTCGTGATGCTGTCGCTCCGCCAACCGTCTGAGGCAGTTTTCAATGATGATGATCGAGCCATCGACGATCAGCCCAAAATCGAGCGCGCCCAGGCTCATCAGATTGCCCGATGTGCCGGTGGCGTTCATCCCCATTGCCATCATCAGGAACGATATCGGGATGACCAGCGTGGCGATGAGTGCCGCGCGGATATTTCCAAGCAGCCAGAACAGAACCGCGACGACCAGCAACGCGCCTTCCAGCAGGTTTTTCTCGACCGTCCAGATCGTCGCATTGACCAGTTTGGAACGGTCCAGCACGGTCTTGACCTTGATCCCCGGCGGCATCGACTTGGCGACCTCGCCAAGCCGTTCGGCAACGGCGTTGGCGACGATCCGGCTGTTGCCGCCCGCGATCATCAACGCGGTGCCGACGACAACCTCATTGCCATTTTCAGACGCCGCGCCGGTGCGCAAATCGCCGCCGATGCGAACGGTGGCAACATCGCGCACCGCAACCGCGATTCCGCCGCGTGTTGTCACGGTCGCACGGCCGATTTCGTCGAGCGTGCGGATACGGCCATCGGCTTTCACCAGAAATGCCTCGCCGCCGCGTTCGACGAAGTTCGCGCCGACCGAGATATTGGCCTTTTCAAGCGCCTCCGCGAGTTCGGAAAAGGAGACATGATAGGTGGCGAGTTTGGCCGGATCGGGTTCGACCACAAATTGCTTTTCATAGCCGCCGATGCTGTCGATCCCGGCAACGCCTTGCACCGTTTTCAACTGGGGCCGGATCACCCAATCCTGCACGGTGCGCAGATAGGCGAGCTTCGAGACCTCATCGGTCAGTGAATTGCCATCTGTCGTAAGATAGGAGCCATCGGGCTGAAAGCCGGGTTTGCCGGCAACCTTGGGATTTTTCGCGGTGCCTGCCGGTTCATATTCCACGACATACATCAGCACTTCGCCGAGCCCGGTCGTCACTGGCCCCATTTGCGGCTCCACGCCTTCGGGCAGGCTTTCCTTTGCCTGGGTCAGCCGCTCGGCGACTTGCTGGCGCGCGAAATAGAGATCGACGCCCTCGTCGAAAACGACCGTCACCTGCGAAAACCCGTTGCGCGAGATTGAGCGCGAGCTTTCCAGCCCCGGTATGCCCGCCATCGCGGTTTCAACCGGGAAGGTAACAAGCCGCTCCATGTCGAGCGGGCCAAGCGCTGGCGCGACTGTATTCACCTGCACCTGCTTGTTGGTGATGTCGGGAACCGCGTCGATTGGCAGCTTCAAAAGCTGCGCGGCACCGAAAGCAGCAATGATGAGCGTGACGACAACCACGCCCCAGCGGAAGCGGATCGCGCTATCCAGAAGTTTTTCGATCATCTCAGTGCCCCGCCTCGCCCTTGCCGAGTTCGGCCTTGAGTAGGAACGCGCCCTTGGTCGCGACGACGGCGCCAGCGGGAATACCGCTGACGATCTCGATCCGCCCACCGCTGCGCTCGCCGATCACAACTTCGGTTGCCTGAAAGCCTTTTGGACCGCGCACAAAGACCATGTTCTTGCCTTCGACGGTCTGGACGGCTTCCTCCGGGAGCGTCATGCGCCCATCGCTCGGTTGGCCGCCGGGACGCACGCGGACGCGGACACCTTGGCCAGCGGTCAGTTGCGCCGCGCCTTGCGGGGTCAGGATGAGCGTTGCGGTCTTGCTTTGCGCATCGAGTGCCGGGGTGATCGAATGGACGGTGGCAATTCGTGTTTCGCCATCGGCCAGTTCGATGACCGCTGTATCGCCCACACGAACCCGGCGCGCATCGGCGGGCAGCACGGAGGCGTTGACCTGCAAGCGGTTGGGATCGGAGATGTGAAACAGGTCGGTGCCTGCCAGCACATATGCGCCAAGCCGCGCATCGGCGCGGGTCAGCCGTCCGGTGATCGGGCTGGTGATTGCCAGCGTCCGGCCATCGCCCGATAGTTTGGACGCGCCCGCTGCGGACTGCGAACGCCGCAATTCGGCTTCGGCCTCGGCAAGCGTCGCCTGCGCCGCTTCGAGATCCTGCCGGGCGGTCACACGCGCATCGAACAGCCGCTTTTCGCGGGTATAGGCTGAACGCGCCGCATTGACGCGAGCTTGCGCACTGCTGCGGTCGGCAACCAATGTGGCAGCCTCGCGGCTTTCAAGAAGAGCAATGGTTTCGCCAGCGCGCACATTGTCGCCCAGATGCTGGGTAATCCGCACAATCGCCCCGTCGGCACGAGCAGTTAGAACCGCTTCGCCTTCGGAGGTAGTAGCGACAACGCCCTGCGCGATGATCTCCGCCGCCAGCCCCCCCGGACTGACCGCCTCGGTGACGATCCCCGCCGCCTGCGCCCGCGCGGAATCCATCGCGACGAAGCCCTCAGGGCCGTGATTTTCTTCCTCGCCATGCTCGCCTTCTTCGCCAAGGTTTTCGGCACCTGCGGTCGCGGCGCTCGGTGCAAACAGCGTGCGCCCAAGCATTACGCCGCCTCCGCCCACGACGAGTGCGGCGATCGCAACCCCGGCGATCAGTTTCGATTTGTTGGTGTCGTCAATCATGGTTCAATTCCCTGCGCGCGCTTGAGCGCGGATCAGTGCGGCGAGCGCACGGGCGCGGTCGAGACGGGCCTCGATCAGCGCGGTTTTGGCGGTGGTGAGCGCGGCCTGCGCGTCGAGCAGTTCGAGCAGGCTGAACTTGCCCGCGCCGTAGCCGATGCGCGCGAGCCTGACTGCTTCCTCGGCTTGTGCCAGCGATGGCCCGGACAGTGCTTCGACCCGCGCGTCGGCGGCACCAAGCAGCATCCTTGCATCATGCTGCGCGCGCCGTGCATCGAGTCCTGCCAGCCTGAGGGAGGCCTCGCTGGCGAGGCTGTCGGCTTGCGCTGCGTCGATATTGCCCCGGTTTCGATCACGGAATGGCAAGGGTATCGAGAAGCCGGCGACGAACGCGGTTTCGCGGCCTTCGCCAAAACGCCGAACACCGCCGCTTGCCGTCACATCGGGGACAGCATCGGCACGGGCAACGCGGATGCGGGCCTGCGCGGTGTCTCGCTCGGCGGCGGCAAGCTGTTCGTCGAGCGACGGCGTTGCGGGCGGCAGTGCGCCGGGTGCGGCCTCGTCGTCTGAGACCGTCGCCGACAGCTCGGTATCGTCGCTGCCGATCAGGTCGGCCAGCAGGCGGCGGGCAGCGAGCAATGCGCCAAAAGCGCGGGCCTCCTCGGCCTGTGCTTCGGCCAGCACCGCTTCGGAGCGGAGCTGCCGCAACGGCGGATCGCGTCCGGCTTCGACCAGCACCTTTGCAGTGCGCGCCAGTTCGCGCGACTGCGCGACGTTCTCGCGGGCCAGCACTGCGCGATCTTCGGCAGCGCGCAATTCGGCATGGGCAATGCGAACGTCGCGCGCGAGATCGGCCTCGGCAGCGCGGAACGCCAAAAAGGCGAAGTCGCGTTCGGATGAGGCGACCGCGACCCGCGCAGAGCGCTTGCCGCCCAATTCGATCCGCTGGCTTAACGCCAGCGTCGTTTCGGTGCTGCGTAATCCCTGAAATACTCCGGTTCCGGCAAAATTCTCGACCTCAAGACTGAGTTCGGGATTGGGCGAGGCTCCCGCCTGCCGTGCCCGCGCCTCGGCGGCGTCGGCTTTCGCCTTCGCTACCGCGATGCGCGGCGATTGTTCCGCCCCTTGGGCGAGCGCTGCCGCCAGACTCACCGGTTCGGCCAAAGCCGCCCCGCTGCTGGCGATAAGCGCGCCCGCCATCAAGGCGGCACGCAAAGATAATTTCATGAAAAGGCTCCTGAACGCATGTCACGGTCGCGCAGGGGCAGTCCCCCACGCGGCGGCATGGTTCAGGCGTTGGGTGGGTCGAGCGGCGGTGCCTGGCTGCGCGAAAGCAGCGGCGTAGTTGAAGTCGGAGGCGCCAACAGCGCCTTTGAAAGTCCGCTCAGGCCGATGCGTGGTCCGTCCAAATGCAGCGCAACGCTGCAATGATGATGACTGACCGCATGGCAGGGCATGTCCGTGTCAACGCGCGCCGGCTGCGAATGATCGGCGTCGTCGATTTCGGGGCCAATCTCGTGGACATCGAGCATTTCGCTCGCGTGAACCGGGCTATGACCGCTGGCGTGCGCCATTGCGGGCATGACAACAATGCCGAAAAACAGCCCAATCAAAACCAAGAGTGAAGTAAATCGACCCCGCATCGAATGCTGCGTAGCAGCATGAACACAGCGCGGCAATTGAGTTCGCTTTGTGATGTTGAGGGGCGTAATATTCATGCCGCGCGTTTCCACCCCAGCCAGCGCGGAACCGTGGCGCGGAACGCGCGATAAGGCTGGCCGAAACTGGCCTCCAAATGTGCTTCCTCAATCCGCACTTGCACGGCACAGGACATGACGAAAACCGCAAGTGCCGCCCAAGCCCACCAAAGACCCGATGCCATCGCGGCGGCCAGCCCGACCAGCATCATGCCAACAAATATCGGGTTGCGGCTAAACCGGAACAGGCCGTGAGAGATGAAAAGCGGCGCGTCACTTGCGCGAACGCCGATCCGCCAAGCCCGCCCCATCTGGACTTGCGCGACGATCACGACCGCTGCGCCGACAAGCGCGACAATCGCAGCGGGCAACATCAAGACCGTCTTGCCATCCCATGCAGCCATGCCACTTGCCACGATCAAAGCGGCAGTGCTTGCCGCGAATGACAAGCCTGCGATGCGCTGGATGCCTCTTGCTTCCAGGAAAGCCAGTGGGCGGTCGCCCGTGCGCCGTCTGATCGCTATCCCACGCAAGACGGTCGCGGCTATGATCGCAATCATGGCAGCGACCGGAATGGATTGCGGCCAGAACATCAAACTTGCTCCACCCCGCGCGGCATTGCCTTCAACTCGCCCAGCGCCTGCCGCAGCACCTGAACGCCTCCGGTCAACGCCAGTGCGGCCATGACGCTCGCGACAATCAGGTCAGGCCATGCGCTGCCGGTCCCCAACACTCCTAGTGCCGCCAGCATCACCGCGACATTGCCGATGGCGTCGTTGCGCGAGCATATCCAAACCGAGCGCATGTTCGCGTCCCCCGTCCGGTAGCGATAGAGCAACAATGCGACCCCGACATTGGCGGCAAGCGCCAGCGCGCCGATTGCGCCCATCGTTGCCGGGTCAGGCGTGGCTCCATTCACAAATGCAAGAACAGCACTGCCAAAAACCCATGCGGCAAAGCCGAGCATGAACAGCGATTTGAGCAACGCAGCGCGCGCGCGCCATGCCAGCGCCGCACTGACGACCGCTAGGCTCACGGCATAATTGGCAGCGTCGCCCAGGAAATCGAGCGCGTCGGCTTGAAGCGCCCGGCTATCCGCCGCCGCGCCCGCGACCATCTCGACCAGAAACATCACCGCATTGACGATCAGCGCTGCCCACAGCACCCGCCGCCAGCGCGGATCGGCCTTGGCCACCTCGCTTCCGCAGGCGCTCTCGCAGCAACTGTCCGCCATTCAACATCCTTCTCGACAAATCCCGAGTCGGACATCTATCTACACCCTGTAGCAACTACAGGGTCAAGCGCCTACTATCCGCAAGTGTCGCATCCACTCCCTTGCTGGATTGGCGGGCATTTTACCGTTCCATATGAGCAAAATACGCAGCAATCGCCGGTCAGTGGCCGCAGAAGTCTTTGGCAACCGGTGCAGTCGTAGAAGAACCAGCAGGCGTCTGTCGGCATGGTTTCGACCTTCTGGGTGCCGCATTCAGGGCAGGTCAGCATGGACTGAAGGATTACTGCCGGGTCAGACATAGAGAATACCTGCAACAAGCAGGCCGGCCCCAATCAGCAATCCTCCGGCGAGGGCAATCCGCAACCATCGTGGCGAGCTGGCGGCAACACCACCACAACGGACGGCGTTTTGATGAGCGCGCCAAAGCATGAAAGCCGAAATCAGCAAGGAAAGCGCGCTGATTGCAATCCAGATGTCACGATGAGGGGCAGTGACCGAAGCGATACCAGTAAGCCAAGCCGTTCCGATGCCCGCCGTTGCAAGCATGATTGGCAGAGCACAGCAAGCAGCCACGCCGAACGCTGCACCGATGCCGCCTACAGTGAGCAAGGCGGCACCGCCCAGCCTCGCCTTGTCGGATCGGGGGTCAGGTTGGTTGGCCATTTCTACATCCTTGTCGAATCACAGTCCGGCTTGTACCGTCTGTAGCAACTACAGACTCAAGCGTTTTTGAAGGCGGACTTTGACCCGAGAAGGATTTGCAATTGGCGCACTGTCGCAGCAGTGCGGATGCAACATTGAAACGATACGTTATTATGAACGGATCGGCCTCATCCCGCGTGCAGAGCGACGCGGGCGTTATCGCTACTACACGAGCGAGGATGCCGACCGCCTGCGCTTCATCAAGCGCGCACGTGCGCTCGGGTTTGCTATTGAGGAAATTCGCGATCTGCTCAGACTGACCAAATCAGGGTTGGAAGATGGCGTGGATGCTTGCGCTGACGCGAAGGCAATTGCGCAGTCGAACTTGGACATCGTGAAAGCACGACTCGAAGACCTCAAGCGCATGGAAGCGGCCCTCACTGATGCGATCGGAGCCTGCGACCGAGATTCGTTCCGGGGCTGCCCGATCCTTGCGACGCTAAGTGGAACGTACAAAACCGTCGATGGCAGAATTGTGCCATGAAAATTGGCGAACTGGCGAGTGCAACCGCGACCAAGGTCGAGACGGTGCGATACTATGAGAAGATCGGCTTGCTGCCGCCGCCCGCGCGCACCTCGGCCAATTACCGCGCCTATGGGACCGAGCATCTGGCACGCCTCTCGTTCATCCGCCGCGCCCGTGATCTCGGCTTCACGCTCGAAGCTGTGCGGGAATTGCTGACTCTGTCCGACGACAAGGCGCAATCCTGCGAAGCGGTGGACGGCATCGCCCGCGTCCACCTCAACGACATCGACCGCAAGATCGGCGATCTCACCGCGCTGCGCAGAGAACTGGATCGCGTGATTGGTTCCTGCCGACACGGGACGGTTGCCGACTGCAAGATCATCGAGACGCTGGGTCCGCGCTGAATATCGAAATCGTGCCCGTAGGCGTGTCCAGGCTCCAAACGGCTGTCTGCGGTGCGCCACAAATGCGCTCCAGCTCTTGCTCCAGAAATCCATCGGCATTGGGCTGTGTGTTGGTCCGGCCATCGGCAGACTGCACGATCTTAAACGCTTGCCGCATCAACCAGCTACGCTGCTCGGCATAGTCGGCAATGAGGACTAGCCCGCCCGGCTTCGTCGCCGTGAACATCGCTTCAAGACCGGCGCGCTTCTCCTCAACCGGGACTTGGTGGAAGACGAGGCTGGACACGACCTTGTCGAATTGGCCGAAATTTGTGGCATCGCGCGCAAAACCGGAATGCCATTCGATCTCCACTCCGGCGATTTCCGCCTTCGTCACAGCAATTCTGCGCGCCTCTGGATCGGGATCGAGTCCGACGATTCGCGCGTCCGGCTCGATCTGCTTGATTAGGATCGCGAATGAGCCAGTGCCGCACCCGACATCAAGGATGCGCTCGCCGGGCTTCGGCGCGAGCGCTTCGAGAAGGTTGGCCCGCCATGTTGCTTCCCGGGTCAAAAGCGCCAGCAGCCGATCATAGGCACTGGTGGGCAGGAAACGACCGGCGGCAGGCGTGAATGCCGCTTCAGGCATTGCGCCGCGCCCGCCTAAAGGGCCAGCGCATGAACAGCAGGATTGTCCCGGCAACACCCAACGCCAATCCTCCGATGGCGAAGGTCAGCAGCCACCAGCTGTTGAAATTCTCATGGTTCTTCCAGTCCATGATGTGCAGGCTCCAGAAGAAATCGTAGAGCCGCCACGTCCCGTTGCGGACAGCGGTGATTTTACCGGTTTCCGCCGCGACGAAAACGCTGGTGTGATCGGGGTCGGCGAAGGCGATGCGCCATGCGGGCAGCGCGCCACGATATTCTGGACTTTCTGCGGACACGCGGATCGGCTGCGATGCAGGCTTGTCAGCACCTTTCCAGGCGGATCGGGCAATTCGAGTAGCCTGGATCGCATCAACTGGAGGCAAAGCCGCGCCATTGCGGGCGTCGAACAGGCGGACGCCCTTTCCAGTCACAACTTCGGCAATCGGCCTCCCGTCAAGCATCCGCAAGGCAATCGCTTCAATCGGCGCGTTGGCCTGTGTGAGCAGCGTTTCCAAGGCGACCATCCGCGTATTGGGCGGAATGGTTGCAATTGCTTCGCGGTCCACCAGATGTTCCCCGCGAACCTTGTCGATCGGCAGGAAGCTCATCAACGCGCCGCTGGCGAACCAGATCAGAAGCTGCGCGCCGAGGATCAACGCCAGCCATTTGTGGACGCGGCTTGCGGCCAGATGGTAGCGCGTTCGCCGTCCCATCAAAACCAGAAGCGGATTCCGGCGACGAAATTGATCACGTCTGCATCCTCCCCCGCAGCACGGGCATAGCGCGCCGTGTCCCCAACTTTCCTCGCCCATTCGACCCCAATGTAGGGCGCGAACTCCTTGCGCACTTCATAGCGCAACCGAAGTCCCAGTTCGACATCGGACAGTCCTGAGCCGATTCCGTTCTCCGGCACGTCTTGAAGCGCGAAATTCACCTCGGCACGCGGCTGAAGAATCAACCGCTGAGTGATCCGCTGATCGTAATAACCTTCGAGCCGACCCAGCACATCGCCCTTGTTCGACAGGAACAGCGCGCCCTCAACCTCGAACCAGTAAGGTGCCAAGCCTTCGAACCCGACGGTCGCATAGGTCCGCCGCGGCCTTGGCCCCAAATCTTGCCGCACACCGGCTTGGAGATTGAAATAGGGACCGACTGCGCGGCTGTAGAGCAACTGGACCTCGGCCTCTTCGACCCCTTCGCCGAATGTGCCTTCGCCCTCGCTTTTGACCGTCAGTCGGTTGATGTCGCCGCCGTACCAGCCTTCGCCGTCCCAGCGATATCCGTTGCGGCCTTGTCGTGCCTGATACTCGGCCAGGTTGAAGCTGAGAAAGGTCAAGGTCTGGCCACCGTTTTCCTTCATCATTTCATCGCGTGAACGCGCCATTTCCGATGCCGGGAAAATGCGATCCGCATACCAGTCGTCGGGCGGCGCTGGAGCCGGGGCATCGCCCGGAGGCAGGTCCGTCCCTGACTTGCTGGCATCGACGACCGGCTCACTGCCCGACTTCGGCGTGCAATGCCCCATTTTGGCGTGTTCGGGAGGACAATCGGGGTCGCCGGTGGCTTCGGGCGAAGCGGCGAAACCTGCATTGGGTTGGCTGGGCGCTAGGTGCAGTGCCCCATCTTCGCGTGTTCCGGCGTGCATTCCGAAGGCGGCGGCGCAGGCTGCACAGGTATTTCGGGCTTAGGCATTCCTGGCATCGAGGAATGGTCCATCCCCTGCATCGGCTGGGCGAAGGCAGACGGCGCGAACGCCGATGCAGCGAGGCCGGCAAGAAGTAGGCGGGTGCGCTTCACGCCGCTTCTCCGCGCGGACGAACGCTGACGACACGCATCATCCCGGCGTGCATGTGATAGAGCATGTGGCAGTGAAAAGCCCAGTCGCCGAGCGCGTCGGCGGTAAAGTCGAATGAGGCTGAGCCGCCGGGCTGGACCAGCACGGTATGCTTGCGCGGTGAATGGTCGCCCTTGCCCGTGACCAGCTCGAAGAAATGACCGTGCAGGTGAATGGGATGGCTCATCATCGAATCGTTGATGAGGTTGATCCGCACCCGCTCGCCTTCGATGAAAGGGATGGGTTCGTGATGATCGGACATCTTCATGCCGTCGAACGACCACATGAAGCGCTCCATGTTCCCCGTCAGGTGAATGTCGAGCGAGCGGTCCGGCGCGCGAACGTCCGGGTTGCGGTCGAGCGCGACAAGATCGTAATAGGTCAGCACCTTGTGTTCGACGTCTTCCAATCCCTGGCCTGGTTCGCCCATGCGGTCGACCGGCATCGGCGAGATCGTCTGGACCCCTGGATTTTTGTCGACCTGCGGGGCAACCGAGAAGTCGCGCATACTGTGATCCATGCCGCCGCTGCCATGCCCCATCGCGCTGTGATCGACCGCAGCGGGCGCGGCGTCGGCGGGCGTGCAATGGCCCATCTTGGCGTGTTCGGGCGGGCAAGCGGCATCGGCAGGTGCGCTCGGTGCCGTTCCCATCGCCATGCCCGAATGATCCATGCCCGCAATCGCGCCGCCCGACATGTCCATGTCGCCCATGCCCATGTCCTTCATCGTGGTGAGCGGGCGTTCGCGCAAAGGCGGCACTTCCGCCACCATGCCTGCGCGCGGGGCCAATGTCGCTCGGCCCATGCCAGAACGGTCGTTGGCTTCGGCAACCAGCGTGTAGGCTTGGTCCCCAGTCGGGGTGACGATCACATCATAGGTTTCGGCGACGGCGATCTGGAATTCATCGACCTCGACCGGACGGACATTGAGTCCATCGGCCTGCACGATGGTCAGCCGCAGCCCCGGAATACGGACATTGAAGATCGACATGGCTGACGCATTGATGATGCGCAGCCGGACGCGCTCGCCAGGCGTGAACAGCGCCGTCCAATTGTCTTTCGGTCCGTGACCGTTGACGAGGAACTGATACGTCGAACCATTGACGTCGGCGATGTCGGTCGGGTCCATCCGCATCCGGCCCCATTCAAGCCGGTCCTTTAGCGGCTGGTCTTTGCCCGCAAGCAGTCCACTGAGGGTTTGCCGCTGCATGTTGAAGTGGCCGGGATTGACCTTCATCTTGCGGAAGATCGCTTCGGGCGAAAGCTGGCTGTGGTCGGACAGCACCACGACATGCTCGCGGTCGTAGGCAATCGGGTCCGCGCCCTCGGGGTCGATGACAATGGGACCGTAATGTCCGAGCTGCTCCTGCAATCCCGAGTGGCTGTGATACCAATATGTCCCCGATTGAATGACCGGGAATTCATACACGAAGGTCGAACGCGGCTTGATGCCCGGAAAGCTGACCCCCGGCACACCGTCCATCTGAAACGGCAACAGCAGGCCGTGCCAGTGGATCGAGCTATCGACATCGAGATCGTTGACGACGTTGATCCGCGCGGTCTGACCCTGCTTCAAGCGGATAAGCGGCCCCGGAACCGTGCCATTTATGCCGATGGCACGACTGACTTTGCCGTCGATCCGCATCGTCTGTCGCGCGATGCGCAAGGTTATGTCGTTGCCGGAAACGACCGGCAGGGGCGCGATGATCCCTGATGAAACCGGCTGCGCCCATGCAGGAAACAGCGACGCCAAGGCGACACTGCCGCCCCCGGCGGCAGCGGCGGCGACAAAATTGCGTCGATTAAGAACAAGGGACATAACCTGGAGGGTGCCGTTTCAGAGGGGTTTTAATCCATACGCAGCGCGATCGCGCGTCCCTCAAATTTTTTCGCCAAGCCCATGAGCGAGCTGCTGCCGCGCGCGATATAGCCGGGTTTCGACGGCCTTTTCGGTAACTCCGAGGGCACCGGCAGCTTCGGCTTGAGTCAGCCCTTCGACCGCGCACAGCACCAGAACCTGCCGCAATTTCTGCGGCAGGTTGGTCATGGCACCCGCCACCCGCGCCAACTCGGCCCGGTCGCCCGCTTCGGCTTCGGGTGATGGGGCGTCGCTGGAAAGATCGAAGGCTTCTTCGATTGGCCGCGCCTTCCGGAAAAATGAGCGCACAGCCTGGCGCCGCGACCAGTCACGGCATTTGTTGAGAGCGATACGCGCCACCCAATGCCGGAAAGGCCGCCCTGGCTCATAGCGTTTGAGCGCAGAAAAGGCGGCGACGAACGTCTCTTGTGTGAGATCCAAGGCTTCGTCGGCGTCTCCGATGCTTCCTCTGATCAGGCGATAAACTGGTTCCTTGTAGCGGCGCAGAAATTCGCGATATGCCAACTGCTGCCCGCCAAGCGCGAGCGCTGCGAGATCCCCGTCGCTACATTGGGAGAGATCGAGGCTCACCTTGCTTCGGCAGTCAGCGCCTTGACCACGGTCCTGTCGAAGATGCTCGCCTGTTCCGGGTTGAGCACGGCGCGCATGGCGAACAGGTGCTCAAGCACCTCCTTTTGCATCTCGCCCATGACATGGTGGACATGATCGACTGCTGCCGTGACTTGCGGTCCATAACCATGCTCAGCGTCAATCGCCTCGGCCAGTCGCGCATTGGCTGCACGCATCTCCAGTTCGAGCGCCTTCTTGCGCGTTGCATGTCGCGCTTCGAGCGCTTCGATCTTGGCTGTCTGGGTGGCATCAAGACTCAGCTGGTCGTGAAGCAGGGCATGAATCTCGCTTTCGCTCTTGCGCGGTGCATCGAAATAAGTCCGGGCTGCGAAGACACCCGCAGCGGCAGCTACGAAGGCGATAAACGCGATCAGCAACAGGCGCTTGGTTGATCCCATCAACGCGGGTCCAGCAGGTTGGATGGCGCGAGCGCAGTCGAGGCGAATGGCGATAGGGCAGGCGACGCCTGTGCAGGCGCGCTTGACAGGCTTCCGCCTGCAATGCCCAAGCCCAGCGCGACCAGCGCGGCGGCTGACAAAACGCGCGCTTGGGTCGCCCGGTCACGCTGTTCGGCAGACCATGCTGCCATGATCGCATCGTCGATCTGACCCAAAGCCGCCGGGGGCGGCGCTTGGCCCAGCCGTTTGAGCAAGTCGTCCATCATTACTCCCGATCCATTTAATGTCTGCTGCAAATCTATACGCAACGCGGGCCGATCCCCCTCACAAATTTTGAGGGATGCGCTGAAGGGGTGCGTATCACTATCGAACGCAACTGACCGGAGTTTCACAATGCGCCGCCAATTCATGCCCTTCGTCCTTGCCGCCCTGATCGCTTTGCCGGGGGTCGCTTTCGCGCACGCTTCGCTGACCGGCTCGACACCCGCTGCCAACGCGACTGTAGCCGCGCCGACCCGAATTGTGCTGCGTTTCAACGAGCGCGTGATCAGCGCCACGGTCCGCACCGAGGTCGCGATGACCGGGATGCCGGGCATGGCCGATCACGCTCCGATGAAGATTGCCCATACCTCGCAAATGGCACGCGACGGCAAGTCGATGACCCTGCTGCTCAAGCGCGCGCTGGTGCCCGGCACCTACCGCGTCACTTGGTCTGCCGCAGGAGCCGACACACATCGGATGGGCAGCAATTTCAGCTTCACCGTGAGATAGGCGACGTGGACAATCTGCCCGTCATCGTCATCAGGTTCGCATTGTATGCCGACCTGATGGTGCTGGCGGGCATGGTCGCATTCTCAGTTTACGCTTTGACAGCCAGAGAGCGTAATTCGGGCATCCTGCCGCTGGCGACGCCCAGCCTTATCCTCGCCTTGGCCGGGTTTGCGGTCTCCGGTTTGGGTATGCTTGCGCTCACCGCTTCGATGACCGGCTCGAGCATTTGGTCAGTTGATGGCGAAGTCCTGCGTGAGATCATCGGCGAGAGTGCAATCGGCACCGCGTGGATCGTCCGGATGGCAGCGCTGGCGGTTGCCACCATGTCTGCTTTCGCCATCAACCGAACCGACAAGGCGCGGTATGCACTCCTCGCATCGACCTCGCTTGCCATCGCCACGCTGGTCTGGACCGGTCACGCCGGTGCGACGGAAGGTTGGATCGGCACGGTCCATCGGTCGAGCGACATCGTTCACATGCTGGCGGCATCGGTCTGGCTCGGCGGCATTGCCGCTTTCGGGCGGATATTGCTTCGCCCCGTGACCGCCATTTCGGGCGCGCAGATTGCCGTGGCACACCGCGCGCTCAACCAGTTTTCGCGGATTGGCGCGCTCGCCGTTGGACTGGTCGTGGTCACTGGCATCATCAATTGCCTGGCTGTTGTGGGGTTTCCCCATTTTTCGCGGCTGCCGCTCTCGGCATACGGCAAGCTGCTCATCATCAAGCTACTGCTGGTTGGCGCGATGCTGGCGATCGCCGGGGTCAATCGCTGGCGGCTGACGCCTGCGCTGGAGGTCGCCATTGGCAACAATGATCCAGCCTCTGCGATTATCAGACTCCGGTGGAGCCTGTTGGCAGAAGGGAGTGCGGCGTTCGCGATCCTCGCCTTGGTGGCTTGGTTTGGCACGCTCGAACCGCTTGCAGACATTGGTGCTTGACCCTGACATGATGTCAAGGTTTATGAAGTGGCGACTGAAGGAACACATGGCATGACCGAGTCGCATCAACACCAAGCGCATTGCGCCCATTCCGGGCCGAAAGCTCCAGGAACGGCAATCGATCCTGTTTGCGGAATGAGCGTCGATCCCGCATCCACGCCGCACATCGCCACCCATGGGGGCGTCCATCACTATTTCTGTAGTGCTGGCTGCCGGGCCAAGTTTGAAGACGACCCGGCGCGCTATATGAGCGATGCGCCGCGCCGGACGGAAACAGCGCCCGAAGGAGCGATCTGGACCTGCCCGATGCATCCCGCGGTGCAGCAACCCGGGCCGGGGAGTTGCCCGATCTGCGGCATGGCTTTGGAGCCGATGACGCCAACGCTCAATGACGGACCGTCGAGCGAATATGCCGACATGAAACGGCGGTTCGTGATCGGCCTCATCCTCGCCCTGCCCGTGGTCGCACTTGAAATGGGTGGGCATCTGACCGGACTTCGCCACCTTCTCGACGGCAAAATCGCAAACCTGATCCAGATGGCTCTGGCGACGCCGGTCGTTCTCTGGGCTGGCTGGCCATTCTTCGAACGTGGCTGGGCTTCGGTCACAAGCCGCCACCTCAACATGTTCACGCTGATCGCGATGGGGACAGGAGTCGCCTGGCTCTACAGCGTTGCGGCAACGCTCGCGCCCGGCATTTTTCCAGCCGCGTTCCGGGCGGCGGACGGCGCGGTTGCGGTCTATTTCGAGGCAGCGGCAGTCATCACCGTGCTGGTCCTCCTGGGCCAGTTGCTCGAACTGCGCGCCCGCGAGACCACCAGCGGCGCAATTCGCGCCTTGCTCGACCTCTCACCCAAGCTCGCCCGCCGGGTCCGCGCTGACGGGAGCGACGAGGAGATCACCCTCGACCAAGTGCTGGTTGGCGACACGCTGCGTGTCCGCCCCGGCGAGAAGGTGCCGGTCGATGGCGTGGTGCTGGAAGGACGCGGCACGGTCGATGAATCGATGGTAACGGGCGAATCCATGCCCGTCACCAAGGAGGCAGCGTCGAATCTGATCGGCGGCACGATCAACCAGACCGGCGGCCTGGTGATGCGCGCCGAAAAGATCGGCCGCGACACGATGCTCGCGCGCATTGTCCAGATGGTGGCCGATGCCCAGCGCAGCCGTGCGCCGATCCAGCGACTTGCCGACACGGTTTCAGGCTGGTTCGTGCCTGCGGTAATCGCGGTCGCGGGAACC
Source organism: Sphingopyxis sp. (assembly GCF_016704835.1). Lineage (GTDB taxonomy): Bacteria > Pseudomonadota > Alphaproteobacteria > Sphingomonadales > Sphingomonadaceae > Sphingopyxis. The sequence goes on from NZ_JADIZJ010000021.1 coordinate 646,551, forward strand.
GCCTTCATTATCTGGTCACTGGTCGGCCCGCCTCCGGCGATGGGCTATGGTCTGATCGCAGCGGTTGCCGTGCTGATCATCGCCTGCCCCTGTGCGCTTGGCCTTGCCACCCCGATGTCGATCATGGTCGGCGTCGGACGCGGTGCGCAGGCCGGAATCCTGATCAAGAACGCCGAAGCACTTGAGCGCATGGAGAAGGTCGATACGCTTGTCGTCGACAAGACCGGCACGCTCACTGAGGGCAAGCCCGCGGTTGTCGCCATCGAAACGACCAACGGATTCGACCAGGACGAGGTACTACGCCTTGCCGCCAGTCTCGAACGCAGCAGCGAACATCCGCTTGCCCTCGCCATTGTCAAAGCCGCCACGGAGCGGAACGTCGCCATCAGCGAGCCTGGCGAGGTCGATCAGCCGGTTGGCAAGGGCATCACCGGCATAGTCGATGGACACCGGCTCGTCGCTGGCAACGCCCGCTTTCTCGAAGAACAAAGCATTTCGACAGCCGATCTGGCCGAGCCGGCCAATCGCCTGCGTGCGGAGGGTGCAACTGCGATCTACCTTGGCGTCGATGGAAAGATCGCCGGCGCCATTGGCATCGCCGATCCGGTCAAGGAATCGACACCAGCGGCGCTCAAGTCTCTGGGCGAAGCTGGTATTCACGTCATCATGCTTACGGGAGACAACCGCGTCACCGCAGAGGCCATCGCACGAAGGCTCGGCATCGACGATATCGAGGCCGATGTCCTTCCCGATCAGAAAAGCGCCATCGTCAAGCGCTTGCGGGACGAAGGGCGGATCGTGGCAATGGCAGGCGACGGCGTGAACGATGCACCAGCCCTCGCCGCCGCCGATGTCGGCATCGCGATGGGCACCGGCACAGACGTTGCAATTGAAAGCGCAGGCATCACACTGCTCAGGGGCGATTTGACGGGGATCGCCCGCGCCCGGCACCTTAGCCATGCAACGATGGCCAATATCCGGCAGAACCTGTTTTTCGCCTTTGCCTACAACGTGGCGGGCATCCCCGTGGCGGCAGGCGCGCTCTATCCGCTGTTTGGCCTCATGCTTTCGCCGATCATCGCAGCGGCGGCGATGGCGCTGTCCTCGGTCAGCGTCATCGGCAATTCCCTGCGCCTCAGAAGGATAGAGCTATGAGCTTCCCGACCAAGCGTGCCTGGCTGCTGGCCGCCCTGTCAGCGGGGCTCGTCACTGCCTATCTACTCTACCCGGAGCATCGCCCGCACTTCTTCGGCTTGCTTCCCTTTGCCTTCCTGTTCGTTTGTCCGCTATTGCACTTCTTCCACGGCGGCCATCATCATGGGCAGCATCGCCAAACGGAAGAGCACCGTCCATGAACATCGGGCAGGTCTCGAAGGCGACAGGCGTGTCGCTGCGGATGATCCGGCACTACGAGGGTATCGGACTTATGCCGCTGCCCGATCGCCGGGACAACGGCTATCGGGATTATCCGCCGCCTTCGGTCGAGCGCCTGCGGTTTATTGCCAATGCCCGCGACCTCGGATTCTCAGTCGAAGAGATATCAGCGCTTCTAAGCCTGTGGGACGACCGGACACGAGCGAGCAGCGAGGTTAAGGCCATCGCTCTCGTACATGCCGAAGAACTCGCCCGCAAGGCAGCGGCACTGGAGGCGATGCGGCACACCCTGCTCGAACTGGTCGAGGGATGCAGCGGCGATGCAAGACCCGATTGTCCGATACTTGCAGGTCTCGCTGCCGGAGTTGCACGCAAGTCTGTAACCAGCGGCAAGAGAGTATCGAATTGACTGTTAAGTTTGCTACTGCAATGGAGATACAATGAAGCGTTGGTTTTCCTTTTTGCTACTTATGGGAGCACTGCTGGGCCTCATGGGCCAGGAAGCCGCCTTTGCTCGCGCCATGCCCGTAGAAATGGCCGATCAGACTGCAACCGCCGCCGAAATGAGCGCGGACTGTGCCGAAATGATGCGTCTCGCAAAGCAGAATCCGCAGCCTGACAAGCCATGTGAGGGCATGACGCCAGACTGTATCGCCAAGATGGGTTGTGCAGTCCCCGTTGCGCTAATTCCCTCGGTGCTGAGCGCCGCCCCGACCGAATTTCTTCTATCGACGCCGCGACAGATGCCAGTCGCGCCACTTGTCGGGCGTGAAACCAGTCCGGAACCACATCCACCCGCCCGCCTTGGCTGAACCCCAGCGGCGCCCGGCGAATTCGCGTTCGCCGTCCGCCACCTCGTAGTTCAACCAAGGATATTCAACATGAAAACTCTGCTTTCTATCGCCGCCGCTCTTGCGGTTTTTACCTCCGTTTCCGCCGCCTCCGCGCATGATCGCGGGCCGGGCCATTGGGAATGGCAATCGCGCCCGACTCCGGGGCCGAACAAGTCCAACCTGCCTTCGCGTGTGCGGGTTTGGGTGAAGGACACGGTCGCTGTCGCTGATTGCGACTGCGCGATGATGAAGGACAAAGCGACCGCTGCGGCCTGCATGGACATGCCAAACCACGGCGAAAGCTCCTCTCACGGCTGATGCCCTGATCTGACCATGCCGGTCGGTGGGGCGCTATCGCACCTTGCCGACCGGCTGGCAGTCATCCGGCATCCCCGACGTTGAAACGGGGCGACACGATGCGATACCTGATTTCCACTGCTCTGTTGGCCTCTGCCATGCCTTCGCTGGCCTGGGCTGAGCCAATGACGTTCAACGCCGCGCTGGAGCGCGCGACCGGCAGTGCCCCTTCGGTGCAGGCAAACGCGGCAGGTGTCGAGGCATCGCGCTCATCCGCCATTGCTGCGGGACAGCTCCCCGATCCAACCTTGTCGGTTGGCATCGACAATTTCCCCATCTCGGGACCGCCCGCCTTCACCTTCAACCGCGACGACATGACGATGGCGCGCATCGGCATCGAACAGGCATTCCCCAATCCGGCCAAGCGCCGCGCGCAGCGCGGGCGGGCGCAGGCGGAAATCGGCGTGGCCGAAGCCAGTCTGGCGGTCGAGGCGCAGAATATCCGGCTCGAAACCGCGCTTGCCTGGATCGATCTCTATTACGCCAAGCGGCGGCTTGCTCAGCTGCAATTGCTCGATGAAAGCCTCGGCGATCTGCAAGCGACGGTTTCGGCGCGACTTGCCTCGGGTTCGGCGCGGCCCTCACAGGCGCTCGAACCTGAGCAACTGCGCGCGGCCGTAGGCGACCGCCGCAGCGAGCTGACCGCCGAAGTCGCCAGGGCGAAGGCGAGACTGGCGCGCCTGACTGGCGATCCTGACGCCGACGTTTCCGGCGATCCGCCCGTTATCGAAGTCGATGGCTCCGCCTTGCGGGCAGGATTGGCGGCGCTGCCTCGCCTGCAAGCCCTCGATGCCGAGGCGCGCGTTGCCGACGCCGACACCGAACTCGCGCGCGCGGAAAAGCGACCGGACTGGAGCGTTGGCACTTCATACGGCCGCCGCGACCCGGCCTTTGGTGACATGGTTTCGGTTACGGTCAGCATCGACCTGCCATTCTTTTCCAGAAAGCGGCAAGATCCGTTGATCGCAGCGCGCGAGAGCGAAGCCAGCCGCGCGCGGCTTTTGCGTGCAGCCGGGGAACGCGATGTCCTGGCCGCGCTCGACGGCGATCTCGCCGATCATGCCATGCACCACCAGCGGCTGATGAACGCGCGGCAAACACTCGTCCCGCTCGCCAAGCGCCGCGCCGAACTCGACATGGCGAGCTACGCCGCAGGCAGGCTCGATCTCGGCAGCGCGCTGCTTTCGAGCCTGACCTTGGCCGAGGCCGAGGTCGATGCCCTGGCGCGCGAGGCCGATGTCGCGCGCGACGCTATCCGGATCAATTTCACTTATGGGGAGGTGCGGCCATGAGCATGGACGCGACGACTGCGGCACGCTGGCGCGCGGGATTACTGGCTGCGGTTCTAATCGCAGGCGGCGGCGGATACTGGCTGGGGCAGCGGGGGGATGCTCCCAAAGCAACCGCAACAAGCGCCGATGGCCGCAAGGTGCTCTATTATTACGACCCGATGTTTCCGAACCAGAAGTTCGAAAAGCCCGGCAAGTCGCCTTTCATGGATATGCAGCTTGAACCCAAATATGCTGATGAAGGTGGCGCTGCTTCGGGTGCCGCGCAGGGGGTCAGCATTGACCCTTCGGCGATGCAGAATCTTGGCATCCGCGTGGTTGAAGCGAAATTAGGAAGCCTTGCCGCAACGGTCAATGTCGCGGGAACCGTCGATTTCAACCTGCGCGATGTGGCAATTGTGCAGGCGCGCTCGGGCGGCTTTGTTGCCCGAGTCTATGCCCGCGCTCCGGGTGATGTGATCCGCGCCGGTGCGCCGATTGCCGATGTGCTGCTTCCCGAATGGGGGGGCGCACAGACCGAGTTCCTTAGCGTCAAGCGGCTCGGCAGGCCCGAACTGACTTCCGCCGCCCGCCAGCGTTTGCGACTGATGGGCATGTCCGACGGGCTAATCTCCAGCGTCGAGCGCAGCGGGCGAACGAACGGCACGGTAACCATCACCTCGCCGATCTCGGGCGTCATCCAGACGCTCGATGCGCGACAAGGCGTCACCCTTGGCGCAGGCCAGACGCTCGCCCAGATTAGCGGCATCGGCACGGTCTGGCTAAATGCCGCCGTTCCCGAAGCCCAGTCAGGATCGGTGCGGATCGGACAAAATGCCACCGCGACACTCACTGCCTTTCCGGGCGAGACGTTTGGCGGACGGATCATCGCGATCCTCCCCACCGCGCAGGCCGACAGCCGCACGCTCACCGTCCGTATCGAGCTTGCCAATCGCAGCGGCCGACTGCGCCCCGGCATGTTTGCGCAGGTCGCGCTTGGCGACAGTGCAGCGCCCACGCTCCTTGTGCCGAGCGAAGCAGTCATCCGCACTGGCACGCGAACAATCGTCATGCTGGCAACGGGCGATGGCCGTTATCATCCCGCCGAAGTTCGCGCGGGCCGCGAGGCAGGCGGACAAACGGAGATAGTCCAAGGCCTAGCCGTCGGCGAGAAAGTAGTCGCTTCGGGGCAATTCCTGCTCGATTCGGAAGCCAGCCTGACGGGCATAGAAGTGCGCCCGCTCGGCGGTGCCAAATGATCGAAGCCATTATCCGCTGGTCGGTCAAGGCACGCGGCCTGATCGTCGTCGCGGCGCTCGTGCTGTCCGTCATCGGCATCGGCGCAATCCGCACGACTCCGGTCGATGCGCTGCCCGACCTGTCCGATGTGCAGGTCATCATCCGCACGACCTATCCGGGGCAAGCGCCACAGATTGTCGAGAACCAGGTCACCTACCCGCTCACCACGACGATGCTGTCGGTCCCCGGCGCGCGGGTGGTGCGCGGCTATTCGTTCGTGGGCGACAGCTTCGTCTATGTGTTGTTTGAGGATGGCACCGACCTCTATTGGGCACGCAGCCGGGTGCTGGAATATCTCAGCCAGGTGCAAGGCCGCCTGCCAGCGGGCGCAACCGCATCGCTTGGCCCAGACGCAACCGGCGTGGGCTGGATTTACGAATATGCGCTGGTCGACAAGACCGGGCAGCACGATCTGGCGCAGCTCCGCAGCATCCAGGACTGGTTCCTGCGTTACGAACTCAAATCCGTCCCCGGCGTGGCCGAAGTCGCCAGCATCGGCGGCATGGTCAAACAATATCAGGTCGTGGTCGATCCGCAGAGGCTTGCCTCTTATGGCGTGACCGCAACCGATGTCAGCGACGCGCTCAAGCGCGCCAATCAGGAAACCGGCGGTGCGGTCGTCGAGATGGCCGAAGCCGAATATGTCGTGCGCGCCACCGGCTATCTGAAAACACTCGATGACTTCCGTGCCGTTCCGGTGCGTAGCGCGGCAGGTGGCATCCCCGTCACCATCGGCGATGTTGCGACCGTCCAGATTGGCCCCGACATGCGGCGCGGGATTGCCGAACTCAACGGCGAAGGCGAAGTCGCGGGCGGCGTCATCGTCATGCGCCAAGGCAAGAATGCCCGCGAAGTGATCGAAGGCGTCCGCACCAAGCTAGCCGAACTGAAAGCGGGTCTGCCCAAAGGCGTCGAGATTGTGACGACCTACGACCGCTCCGGCCTGATCGACCGCGCAGTCGAGAACCTCACCTCCAAGCTGCTCGAAGAATTTGCGATTGTTGCCCTCGTTTGCGGGCTGTTCCTATGGCACGCGCGGTCGGCCCTGGTCGCAATTCTGACGCTGCCGCTCGGTATCCTGATCGCGTTCATCGTCATGCGGGTGCAAGGGCTCAACGCCAATATTCTCTCGCTCGGCGGCATCGCCATCGCCATCGGTGCGATGGTCGATGCGGCTGTCGTTATGATCGAGAATGCCCATAAGCATCTCGAACGCTGGACGCATGATAACCCCGACAAGGAGCTGCAAGGTGCCGAACGCTGGCGCGTCATCACCGATGCCGCCGCCGAGGTCGGCCCGGCGTTGTTCCTCAGCCTGCTCATCATCACCTTCTCGTTCATCCCGATCTTCTCGCTGCAAGGACAGGAAGGGCGTCTGTTCGCGCCGCTCGCCTTCACCAAGACCTACGCAATGGCAGCAGCAGCCCTGCTCTCGATCACCTTGGTGCCAGTGCTGATGGGGTGGCTGATCCGCGGGAGGATTCCCGCCGAAGACAGCAACCCGATCAATCGCTTCCTCACGCGCATCTACCGTCCCGCACTCGATTGGGTGCTGGCCAAGCCCAAGCAAGCGTTGGTCATCGCCGGCCTTGTTTTCGCATCGAGCCTCTGGCCGATCAGCCAGACGGGCGGAGAGTTCATGCCTCAGATGAATGAAGGCGACTTGCTCTATATGCCTTCAGCGCTGCCGGGGATTTCGACGGCGAAGGCGTCGATGCTGCTCCAGCAAACCGACCGGCTCATCAAGACAGTGCCGGAAGTGGACAGCGTATTCGGCAAGGCGGGCCGCGCCGATACCGCGACCGACCCGGCACCGCTCGAAATGTTCGAGACCACCATCCGCTTCAAGCCAAAGAGCGAGTGGCGCGCGGGCATGACGCAAGAAAAGCTCGTCGATGAACTCGACCGCACCGTCAAAGTCCCCGGCCTCGCCAATTTCTGGATTCCACCGATCCGCAACCGGATCGACATGCTCGCCACGGGGATCAAGAGCCCGATCGGGGTGAAGGTTTCAGGCGCAAACCTCGATGAAATCGACCGCGTTGCGCGTGAAATCGAAAGTGTGGCCAAAGAGGTGCCAGGCATCAGCTCCGCCCTGGCCGAGCGGCTGACCGGCGGACGCTACATCGACGTCGAGATCAACCGTGCTGCTGCCGCGCGCTACGGCATGAACGTCGCCGATGTGCAGGCCGTGGTGTCGGGCGCGATTGGCGGTGAGGTCGTCGGCCAGACCGTCGAAGGACTGGCCCGCTATCCGATCAATGTGCGCTATCCCCGTGAAGTGCGCGACAGCCTCGACGAACTGATCAACCTGCCTGTGTTGACGCCCTCCCGCGCGCAAATCACGCTGGGAACAGTCGCAGATGTCCGCATCACAAATGGTCCGCCGATGCTGCGCAGCGAGAATGGCCGCCCGGCCACCTGGGTCTATGTTGACGGGCGAGGCCGTGCGCTCACTGAAATCGTCGGCGATCTGCAACGCGCCATCGCTGAAAAGGTCAAGCTGCCGCCCGGAATTAGCGTGGCCTATACCGGCCAGTTCGAGTTTCTCGAACGCGCGACGCAGCGCCTGAAAATCGTGGTTCCGGCAACGCTGCTGATCATTTTCGCGCTGCTCTATGCGACCTTCCGCCGCTGGGACGAAGCCGCGCTGATCATGGCGACGCTGCCGTTCGCGCTGATCGGCGGTATCTGGCTGCTTTATCTGCTGAGCTACAATCAGTCGGTGGCAACCGGCGTCGGATTCATTGCGCTGGCCGGGGTTGCCGCTGAGTTCGGCGTTGTGATGCTGATCTACCTCAAATCGGCGCTGGCCGAACACAGCCCGGATGACGTCGAAGCAGCCGTCCGCGAAGGCGCGCTGCTGCGCGTGCGGCCCAAGGCAATGACCGTGGCGGTAATCCTCGCCGGTCTGTTCCCGATCCTGATCGGCAGCGGCACCGGTTCCGAAGTGATGAGCCGGATCGCCGCGCCCATGATCGGCGGGATGCTGACCGCGCCCCTGCTCTCGATGCTTATCATCCCCGCCGCCTATCTGCTGATGCGGCGGCGCACCCAGGTTCAACACCCCCAAGCTCAACACCAAGGAGACGTGAAATGAAGAAGATGGTTCTGATGGTTGCGGCGGTTGCTTTGCCGATGGTTCTGGCAGGCTGCGACAAGCAGGCTGAAACCCCCAAAGCGGAAGCATCTGCCAATACAATGGAAGGCATGGTGATGCCCGCCGAGGTCAAACATGGCAAAGGCACCGGAACGGTGACGGCCATCGATTCGGCCAAGGGCACGGTCACGCTCGATCACGGCGAAATCCCGGAGCTGCAATGGCCTGCCATGAAGATGGGATTTGCGGCCAAGCCGGACGTGCTGAAGGACGTGAAGGTCGGCGACAGGGTGACGTTCGAGATCGACTGGGACGGCAAGGCGGGCACAGTGACTGCCATTGGGTTGGAACCATAAGCGCCCAACAGCTTTGCGAAGGCCCGCAATTTCCACCAAATCCGCGCCGTGCATTTTTCCGCCTCTGCGGAACGACCGCGCAATCTGGCTTCGCGCTATCGGCGCGGCGCGGATGGTTTCAACGCGACATTTCAAGGCGAGGCACCTACAATTTCGGCAGGCGTCGGGCGACTGGTGAGGATTGGATGATGGCAGTGTCGGTCGATGCGAATGGGACGAAGCGATCAACCACACTTTGTAATTCGTGCTCATCATTGACCACGACTTTTGCAATGAAGCAATCTTGACCTGTGACTCGATCTGCCTCGACGACTTCGGGTGAATCGGCGAGTAGCGTCTCCAGTTTCTTCACTTGGCCGGGCATCGCGTTCAATCGCACATAAGCCGAAGTGCCGAGTCCGAAAACCTTGGGATCGATCAATACCGCATAGCCCAGGATCGCGCCCGCATCTTTCAACTTGAGAATGCGCTCGCTTACACTGGGACTGGACATGTCAATCAGGATGGCAAGTTCGCGGATGGTCATGCGGCCATCTTCGGTCAACGCCACGATTATCGCTCGATCAGTCTTGTCGAGTTGCCGGATGACATAACGGCTTCGGTTCATATTTTGCCCCTAGCTGGATGACGCCAGCGGGGCCTTGTGATTGCGAAGGCAAATGTCCGATTCTGCCTTATTTTTGTGAACTTGGTGCAAGAATCTGTTGATCGCGAACCCACCTAGCAATGCGACGAACACAGTCCGCAGGATCAAGATTGAAGGTCAAAGGCCGTTAGCGGTTTCGATTGGCAGGTCGAAACGCCCCTAACGCCTTTCTGAATCCATAGCTGAAGCATTTGTCCATTAGCTATCAATAGCTTGATAGTCGAACGGGGTATTCGCTCCTGAAAACGACAATTCAGGAGAGATGAACGATGAAGGGCAAGGCCGGGCCAAGAACAGATGCCAGACTGGTCAGGAATAGCCTCTGATGGCCTATTCTGCGGCTGCCCTACTTGCCTTGGCTTCGCAGTGCGCACCCGGCGTAGCACCCCAAACGGTGCTGGCCATCATCCAAACCGAGAGCAGCGGCGAGCAATTCGCTCTCAACGTCAACGGCGGGCGGCAACCTGCCCGCCAAACCAGTGCCGCCGATGCCGTCGCCACAGCGCGGCGTTATGTAGCAGCGGGATACTCCGTCGATCTGGGGCTTGGTCAAATCAACTCGCGTAACATGCACTGGCTTGGTCTGACATGGGACACCGTATTCGACCCCTGCACCAATGTTGCCGCCTTGGCCCGCGTCCTCACTACGAATTATAACTCTGTAAAAGTCGGACGCGATCCGCAAACCGCGCTTCGGGTCGCACTCTCGATGTATAATACGGGAAGCCAGACGCGCGGCTTTCGGAATGGCTATGTTGCCAAGGTCATTGGCAACGCAGGCGTCGCTGACACGGGCGTCTCATACCCTGAAACCCCGCCGCCTGTTGCCGTCGCTCCACCAGCGACCAGTGAGCTGCGCGAGCTTCTAACCTCCGAAAACACAGCAATCCAAACACCGGCGGTACAGCCCCGCCCGGCACCGCCGCCCAAGTGGAACGTCTTTGAACGGGCCGCTTACGACCGCGAGACCCAAATGCTCGCCGAAATCGAGAGGAGCAGCATATGAATGTCATCGTGCGTATCGGACGCGGTATCGGAAACTGGCGGGCAAAGCTGACCGCCAGTTTCAATACCATGCCGAAATCGCGGCAGAGCGCGATGTTGTGGGGCGCGGCATTGGCTGCGGCGACGATCATTTCGGTCGCGAACCCCGATCCTGCCTACGCGCAGAATCTGGAGAGTTTCGCCAGCAAAGTGCGCGGTCTTCTCTCTTCGACGCTCCTGCGTACACTCGCCGTAATCGCGGTCATCGTGACAGGCCTGCTCTGGTTTACCGGCCGCGCTTCGACTGCGGTGCTGGTCACGGTCATCATCGGGATCGCCATCGTCTTTTCGGCTGACGCGATTGTCGGCGCGATCGCCGGATAGCGCCATGATCGACGACACCGAAATCCCGACCAAGAACACCTTGTTCCTCGCGGTGACACGCCCGGCGCTATGGGCGGGGATTCCGATTGAGGCTGCGGTGTTGCTGCTGATCTCCAGCGCGTCGGTGCTGATATGGAGCAACAGCCCGGTTTATGCCGCGCTCGTCGTCGCCTTCGGCTACTCGATCTCGCGGCTGATCGTCCGCCACGATGTCAACGCCTTCCGTTTGCTGTTTCTGTGGGGCCGGACGAAGCTCGGCAACCGCAACCGGGCGTTCTGGGGTGGCAGCAGCTATTCGCCGCTCCCGCTGTCGGGGCTACGCCGCAAAGGCTTTGGCCGTCATGGCTAGGCTTCTCTCCCCGGCAAATGCGGTTCCGCTCAAGGTCGCGCAGCGCGAGGCCGACCCGGCCAAATTCCTGCCTTACGCACGGCATTTGAATGAGGATATGGTTGCGCTCGATTCCGGCGACATCATGCTGACTTTCGAGTTGCAGGGCCGTGCATTCGAGACCGCCGATGTCCGCGACCTCAACGACTGGCACACCAAGCTCAACGGCCTGCTGCGCAACCTGCACGATGAACGGCTGTCGATCTGGACGCATCTGATCAGAATGCGGGTCGGTCAATATCCCGGAGGCACCTTCAAATCGGGGTTCGCGGCCAATCTCGACCGCGCCTATTTCGGGCGGATCAACCGGGAGCGGATGTTCATCAACCGCTTCTTCGTGACATTGGTCATCCGCCCTAGCGCCACCGGTAGCGACAAGATCATCCAGTTGTTCAAACGCCGCGTTTCCAAAGAGGTGCGGCAAGGACCGATGATCGACGAGGCACTCGTCGAACTGCTCGACGACAAGGCCCGCGATTTCGAGAAATTGATGGCGCGTTGCGAACCGCGCCGCTGCACGATCTACGAGCATCGCGGCTTGATGTTTTCGGAAACGATGGAAGTGGCGGACATGGTGATGACCGGTCGCCACCGCCGCGTCCCCGTTGTGCGCGGGCATCTCGGCGGTGCGCTCTACCGCTCGCGCACCATCTTTGGCGCAGAAACCATCGAAGTACGCGATGCCGATGCATCGGCGTTCGGCGGGATCTTCGGCATCCGCGAATATCCCGCCCAAACCACGCCGCGCCAGTTCGAGGCGTTGCTGTCGGTCGATTTCGGGTTCGTGCTGACGCAGAGTTTCACCTTCCTCGGGCGGGCGGCGGCGACCGAGAAATTCCGGCTGCGGATGACGCAGATGGAAAATGCGGGCGACAGGGCCGTGAGCCAGGCCGATGCGCTGATCGACGCGGGCGACGATCTGATGTCGAATCGCTTCGTGCTGGGCGATCACCACTTCACGCTGGCGGTCTATGCGAATTCTATGAAATCCCTGCGCGACTATATGTCGGTCGCAAGGGCCGCGCTTGCCGATACCGGCATGGTGGCGGCGCGCGAAGGGGCCGCGCTTGAAGCGGCTTACTGGTCGCAGCTCGTCGGCAATTTCGCATGGCGCGCCCGGCCCGCACCGATAACCTCGCTCAACTTCGCGGCCTTCTCGCCGTTCCATACTTTTCCGGCAGGAAGTGCCGGTGGCAATCATTGGGGCGATGCGATTGCCTTGCTGAAAACCAATGCCCGCAGCCCCTATTTCTTCAACTTCCACAAGGGCGACCTCGGCCATACCCTCATCATCGGACCATCGGGCGGCGGCAAGACAGTGCTGCTCAACTTCCTGATGGCGCAGACCGAGAAGACCGGCGCACGGCAGATATTCATCGACAAGGATCGCGGCGCGCAAATCTTTGTGCAGGCCAGCGGCGGCACCTATCTCGCGCTCCATAACGGCGTCCCGACCGGCTTCTCCCCGCTCAAGGCGCTCGCCAACAAGGCCGAAGACAAGACCTTTCTGTCGCTGTTCATCCGCCAGCTCGTCCGCGCCGATGGCAAACCGATTTCGGTTCAGGAAGAACGGCTGATCGAAGACGGCATCAACGCCGTGATGAAGCTCGACGTTGCCGATCGCTCGCTGAGCGCGCTCCGCTCGATGCTCGGCATGAAGGATTCAAGCGGTGTGGGCGCACGGCTTGAGAAATGGACGTCTGAAGGATCGCTTGGCTGGGTATTCGACAATCCGGCAGATTCGATGACGCTCGATGCCCGGTTCATCGGCTTCGACATGACCGACTTTCTCGACAACGCCGACATTCGCACGCCGGTCATGCTGTATCTGTTCCACCGGATCGACCAGCTTTTGACCGGCGAGCGGATGGTGATCTGCATCGACGAATTCTGGAAGGCGCTCGGCGACGAGGCATTCCGCCGCTTCGCCCAGGACGGCCTCAAAACCTACCGCAAGCGCAACGCCGTGCTGGTGTTCGCCACGCAGTCACCTGCCGACGCGCTCAAGAGCGACATCAGCCATTCGATCCTTGAACAGGTCGCCACCAAGATCATGCTGCCCAACCCGTTCGGGGCGCGGCGCGATTATGTTGAAGGGTTCGCGCTGTCCGAAGCCGAATTCAAACTGGTGCGCGAAGAGCTTGCGCCCGAAAGCCACAAGTTTCTGGTCAAGCAAGGCCATGACAGCGTGGTGGTCGAACTCGATCTGGCCGGGCTCGATGACGAACTGGCGGTCCTTTCGGGCCGGGCGGAAACCACTGCCGTTGCCGACGAAATAATTGCCGAGGTGGGAAGCGATCCCGCCATCTGGCTCCCCCTCTTCCACCGTCGGAGGCGTCCTAGCTGAACTGAGAGAAAGGAAAGTCGATGAAGAATTTTGCCAAAGCACTCTGTGCAACATTGCTGTTCGCTGCCCCGGTGCCTGCATTCGCGCAGGGGATCGCAGTTCACGACAGCGCCAATCTGATCCAGCAGATAAATGCGGTCAGGCAGGCGATCCAGGTTGTGGCGCAGGGCAAACAGCAAATCGCCGAAGCGCAGAAACTCTATCAGGATCTCAACAAGCTCACCGACATTCCGGCGCTGGCGCAGCAGCTCAAATCCGATGCCTTGCGCGATCTCGATATTTCGGGCGGCTCGCTCGACGGCTTCGGCAACGGCAATCTCGATGTTGTCGGCGCAGGCCGCGCCAAGGCCGATGCGGTCTATCGCGATCTGCTGGGGCGATTGGGCCTTTCAGGTTCGGAACAATCCCGCGCAGCCTATGACCTCAACGCTCGCAATATCGGCATCAACGCAGGTCTCGCCGAGAATATGGGTGCCGCTGCCACTTCGCGGGCGGAAGGTCTCGACCAGCTGCGCAGCCGCTTGGCGAGCGCAGGCACTGCGAAGGAAGTCGCCGATCTGACTGCGCGACTGCAACTTGAATCCGCCGCAATGCAGAACGACCAACTGCGCCTGGCCGCGATCGCCTTGCAGCAGCAGGCGCAGGAACGGCAGCGCGCCGCCGCCGGACAGGCCGCCCTCGCCCAAAAGCTCGACGAAGCGAGCCGATACTACCGGGGGCAATGAGTTGCGGTCGGCGATCTTCTGCACGGCATTGCTGCTGGCGGGGTGCGGCAAGCCCGCACCCCAGGCCGACATGCCGGCCCGGACTTGGCGATATTATGTCGCCAATCCGGGCGAAATCGAGCCGATGCAGAAGATTTGCCGCGAATGGGCGGGTTCAAACGCCTCTTCGGACACGCAACCTGCCGTGGTCACGACCAACTGCCGCGCAGCGGCTTTCGCCAAATCGCAAATTGCCATCACGTCCAGGGATTGAAGAAAGCGCATGGATTTCAGCGATCATGTTTTTACCACGATGTTTGAGGCGCTCAACAATGCGCTGGCGGCGATCGTCGGGAAATATGCGGCAGTAATCGGCATCGTCTCGCCGGCGCTGCGCATCGGGATCGTGATCTATATTTCGCTGCTCGGCTACGCGATCATGCGCGGCGCGGTGCAATATCCATTCCGCGAATATGCCTATCGCGGCTGTCAGCTCGCCTTTCTCTATTTTGCCGTCACCTCGCTCTATGGAACCCAGATCGGCATGTTTGCGCTGGGCGGCCTCCCCGGCCAGTTCGCCAGCGCGCTTGGCGGCTCGGACGTCGGCGGCCTCGGCGGACACTATGACAAGCTCGCCGGAACGGGCTTCGAGACCGCCAACACGATGCGGAAGATCGCCGCCGACTATCAGGAAACACAAGGCACGCTGCCCGACATTGGCTATGCGGTCTTCGCAGGCTTCCTCGTGGTGATGGTGATCGTTGCCACGCTGCTTTGTGCTGCTATCGGCTTTGTGATCAGCGCGTTCGGACTGTTTGCGCTTGCCCTGTTATCGGTGGTCGGGCCTCTGTTCGTGGCGGCTCTGCTATTCGAATCCACACGTGGCTATTTCTTCGCCTGGTTGGGGGCCTGCATCAACTACCTGATGCTGATCGTCTTTGCGCTCGTGCTGACGTTGTTCCTCACGCAGACCGGCGATGCGATCATCGCCACCATCTCCGAAAATGACGAGATTGGCATGGCGGCGATCAAGGCGCTGGCCTTTTACGCGCTCGGCTTCTTCTTTTTCCTGCAAATTCCGATGCTGGCCGCCTCGCTGGGCGGGGGCGGGCCTGCACTCGCCAATCAATTTGCATCGGCCATCGCAGCGGCAGGCGGCTTTGTCGCCGGACGCGGCGCGACCGGCTACGCAGGCAACCAGCCGCGCCATCGAACGCGGCTTTGCGCGCGGCATCGCGCGAATGCGGACGTCTGGCTCAGTCAGCCGCGGGACACAATAAAGGGAGTAAGTCATGGGTAAGCGTCTTCTGAGTTTCGCGGTGACACTGGCACTGATTGTGCCGGTCAATGCTGCCACCGCAGCGCCAAAATCGCCAAAGCTGGCCAAATGCGACGGCAAGCAGCGTCGTCCGGCCAATCCTTATGGTTCGATCCTGCCAAGCGTCGATCCGCTCAGCGGGACAGCAACGCCAGCAGCCCCGCCGCAAAGTCAGGAACGGGAACGCAGAGGCGTCGAGGTCTTCCCCGAGAAAAACCCGGCTGCACCAAGTCCCGGGAAGGACCAAATGGCAAGCCTGAACGCCAAGTGCCGCAGATCAGCAGCCTGTCACCCAACCTCCAACCAGAGCTGCTGAACGTCATGGCCAGCGGCGTCACCGACAGAGACGATCTCAAAGCCTATTTTGCGGAAGCCGCAAGCTGGGATCACGACCGCCTGATTGCGGCCAATCGCTCAAAGCGGCTGGCTTGGATGGTCACGAGTGTCGCGAGCTGCCTTGCGATTACAGGGGTTGCAGCGGTGGCGATGCTGACCCCGCTCAAGACCGTCGCGCCCTATGTCATCACGGTCGATAAGGCGACCGGCGCGAGTGAGATAACCTCACCGATGTCGGGCGATAAGCAAATCACCTATAACGAGGCCGTCGCCAAATATTTCCTCGCCGATTACGTCCGCAACCGCGAGGGCTGGATACCGCAGGCGCGCCAGGAATTTTTCGAGGGCGTTCTGGCGATGTCATCGCGCGACGAACAGGCACGTTGGACGGCGTTCTACAGCAAGGACAATCCTAAATCGCCGCAATCGGTATTCACCGATCTCGACACGGTGTTCGTTGCGATCAAGTCGGTGACTTTCGTTTCAAAGAACGTCGCGCAGGTGCGCTTCACCAAGACGCTCCAGCGGGGCACGTCTGCGACGGACACACCGGCCATTGCCACCATAACCTATGACACCACCGACACCCCGACGACCGAACAGCAGCGGTTCAAAAACCCGCTTGGGCTGGAAGTGCAAAGCTACCGCGCCGATCTGGAGGTGACGCAATGAAACGCAAGAGCGCCTTATTGCGGCAATCGGTGTTCCTCATGACCAGCGCCCGGCACTCGCCAGCGAAACACCGCGCCCGACTGCACAGGACAATCGCATCCGCGAAGTCATTTACAGCGATACCCAGGTCTTCCGCATTGTCGGCGTTTTCCGCTCCGCCACCCAGATCGTGTTTTCGCCCGGCGAAGCGCGTTGAGCATGTCGCGCTTGGCGACACCGTATCGTGGGAAGTCGCACCGGCTGAAAATTCGCTGTTCATCAAACCGCGTGAACTGGCAGGTGCAACCAATCTGATTGTCATCACCCGCTCGAACACGGGCAATCGCACCTATACATTCGAGCTATCGGCGAGGCGGGGTGCGATCGGCGCGCGCGCGGTCGATACCTTCTTCAAAGTCGTGTTCCGCTATCCGCTCGAAGAAGCTGCCGCTGCACAGGCGGCTGCAACGCAGGCGGCTTATACTCAGGCCATCGCGCTGCAATCGGGGGCGATCCGCTCCGCGCTCGATCTGGCCGTTCTCGAAGGCAAGCGGAACCTCCAATATACCGTGCAGGGATCATCGGCGATCCAACCTTCCGAAATCACTGACAACGGCCAGTTTACCGCGCTGCGCTTTCCGAACCAGCGCGAACTTCCGGCATTCTTTGCGGTCAACCCGGACGGAAGCGAAAGCATCGTACCCTTCGATGTCCGCGACGAATTTGTCGTGATTCACGGCGTGTTCGCCCAGCTCCGCTTGCGGCGCGGCAAGGAAGTGTTGTGCGTTTTCAACGAAGCGAAGGATTTCTATGGACGCGATCCCAAGACCGGCACGGCGTCCAGCATCGTGGAACGCACGTCAAGCCAAGATAATGGGGAGACAAAGTAATGGCGGACCAATCCCAAGGGCGAACGCGCGACCGTCGATCAAACGCCTGATCCCGAGGACATCGACCGCGCCCCGGCCACCGAACGCGCCAGCAAGATGCCGTCGATACCGGGAACGGCAATGGACCCGAAAAAGATGATCGGCTTTGCCGCTGCCGCAGGGGCCATCATGTTCACGGTGCTGGCGCTTGGAACGGGCCTGACCGGCAATGCAGAGCTGCCGCCCGTAAAGCCCAAGCCCGCACTCGAACCGGCGCAATATGATCCAAATACCGTCATCGCCCCAACGCTGGCCGGGGCAGCGACCGATCCGAATGCGCCGATACCTTTGGGCGGGCCAATCGTCCCTGCCATTGGTGCGCAACCCGCGGCCTCACCAATGCCGCCGCCCAGCGCACACCAAGTCCCGCCAACCATCGCAAGCAGAGGCACTGCGCGAAGCCGCACGGCGGTCATCGCTGATTGCCTATGGCGGGGAACGCGACGGGAACGCGCAGCCCGATTTACCAGCGACATGGCGGGCGCAGTCAATGCCGGACGCCCGCTCGCCGCCGGCCACCAATCTCGACACTCTCCGGAGCGCTTCGGTAATTGGGCAGACGCAGGCGCGCCCGCTTCCTGACCGCAATTTTTTGATTACGGCGGGGAGCTTCATCCCGTGCGTGTTGCAATCAGCGATGGATTCCAGCCAGCCCGGCTATGTGAGCTGCATCGTCCCTCGCAACGTCTATTCCGACAATGGCCGTGTCGTGCTGATGGAAAAAGGCACGAAAATCGTCGGCGAATATCAGGGCGGCCTCAATCGCGGCCAATACCGGCTGTTCGTGCTGTGGACCCGCGCCGTCACTCCGCGCGGGATCGCGATCGATGTCGCCTCGCCAGCGACCGATGCTCTCGGTCGCGGCGGGATGGATGGCCGCGTGAACAATTTCTTCTGGCAGCGTTTCGGCACCGCCCTGCTCTTCAGCTTGGTGGAAGACGCGGCAACCGTGGGTGCAGAAGCCGTCGGCAACAGCGCCTCCAATACCACCCGCGTTCCATCCGACGCGGCTTCAACGATCTTACAGCAAAACTCGCAGATCAAACCGGTGCTGCGCAAGAATCAGGGAGAGGATGTCGGTATTACCGTCGCCCAGGATTTCGACTTTTCGACCGTTTACGGCCTCAGTCTCAAATAGTGGCCGCGCCGGGAAAAAACACGGCGGTTCTCGATAGCGTGACGGCTCCTTTGCGCAAATATCTCGATGACCCAAGCGTCACCGAACTGGTCATCAACTTCCCGGCGAAGTCGGCATTGAACGCCGTGGTGGCTGGACGTGGGAAAGCGAACCCAGCCTTGATTTCAAGAGTCTGATGGCGCTGGCTACTGCTGCCGCCGCGTTCACGAGCCAAGACGTTACCCGCGAAAACCCCATCGTCTCGACCATCTTTCCGACCGGCGAACGGGTGCAAATCGTCGTGCCGCCTGTCGTTCCTGATGAAACAGTGTCGATAACCGTGCGCAAACCATCGAGCGTGACAATGACACTGCCGGATTTCGAGGCAGCGGGGCTGTTCAAGGAAACGCGCATCGCTGAAAAGCAGGTGTCGGCCCAGGAACTCGACCTGCTCGCGCTGCTCAATGCAGGCCGTCATGTCGAATTCTTCGACGGCGCAGTGAAGGCACGGCTCAACATCCTGATCTCGGGGGCGACCGGCTCGGGCAAGACCACACTGTCCAAAGGACTGATCCAGCTCATCCCGCCAGAGGAACGGCTGCTGACGATCGAGGACACCCGCGAACTGATCGTCCCGCACAGGAATGTCGTTCATATGCTCTATGCCAAGGATGGTCAGGGCACCGCGAATGTCACCGCCAAGCATTTGCTCGAAAGCGCGCTCAGGATGCGACCAGACCGCATCTTGCTCCAGGAACTGCGCGACGGGACGGCGTTCTTCTACCTGCGCAATGTGAATTCGGGCCATCCCGGCTCGATCACGACCATCCATGCCGATTCCGCCGAACTGGCGTTCGAGCAACTGACTTTGCTGGTCAAGGAAAGCGAAGGCGGCTCCGATCTGGCACGCGGCGACATTCGCGCGCTGCTCAAGATGCTGGTCGATGTCGTTGTCCAGACCAAGAAAACAGATGGCGAATTTCGGGTGACGGAGATCTATTATGACCCAGAAAGCAGGCACCTCGCCTGACGGCGGGGCGGCACGATATTTGATCGCCATCCCGCTCGGGGCTGGGAATCGCGCTCGCCATTGCAAGCATGATCGGATGGCTGATCCTGGGCCTTCCCGTGGCTGCTTATGACCCGCTCAAGATACCGCAATTTGTCTGGTATTATCGCGGCGACCCCCACGTCGTGAGGGCTATGGCAGGCGGTCTGGTGGGCGGCGTCACGCTGCTTGCCGGGCTGGTCTATGCGCTTTGGTCGCGCAGCGCACCGCTCCACGGGGCTGCGAGATTTGCCAATGAGCGTGAACTCAAGCGGCATGGGTTCCGCTCAGCCACGGGAATCGTCCTTGGACGCAAGAGCGGGCGCTTCCTGACCTTCGGCGGTAGCGAGCATGTACTGATCGAAGCGCCAACCCGTTCGGGCAAGGGCACCGGCATCGTCATTCCCAATTTGTTGACATGGCAAGGCTCAGTGGTGGTCCTCGATGTGAAGCGCGAGAATTTCGACGCAAGCGCGGGATTCCGCGCGCATTATGGTCAACAGGTCTTCCTGTTTAACCCCACCGACCGGCAGGGCCGCACCGCACGATACAACCCGCTCGCCCATATCGACCGCAGCGATTCCGACGATGTGATAATCGAGCTACAAAAGATCGCAACGATGCTGTTCATTGCGCCCGAGCGCGGCGAAGCATTCTGGGCGAATGGGGCGCGCACTGGATTTGCCGGTGTCGGTGCCTGGCTTGCCGAGACCAGCGATGAGCCGCTGACAATGGGCGCGATCTACCGCCATCTCACCGAAGGCGATGCCCGCAGCTTCTTCAAAAAGGAACTGGCCAATCCCAAACTCAGCCTGTCCACGGGATGCCGAACGGCATTGGCCGATTTTGCCGGTGGTTCCGACAACAGCTTTGCCGACATCAAGAAGACCATCACCAACGTCCTTGGCCTTTGGCTCAACCCTCTCGTCGATACAGCAACGTCCGCGAGCGATTTTGACCTGCGGAACTTACGAAAGCGTCACATTTCGATCTACCTCGGCGTATCGCCCGACGAACTCGACCGCATCGCCCCGCTCTACAATCTGCTGTTCCAGCAACTCATCGACCTGAATGTACGGGAATTGCCCGATGACACTACGCCGGTTCCTGTGCTGGTCATCCTCGACGAGTTTGCCCGCCTCGGCCGGGCCTCGGTCATCGCCAGCGCCTTTTCCTATGTGGCGGGCTACGGCATCCGCCTGCTCCCCGTCATCCAGTCCCGCTCGCAATTGCGCGGGGTTTACGGCGAGCATCTGGCCGATGAAATCGTCGCCAACTGCGGGGTTGAAGTGGCCTTCACTCCCAAGGAACTGCGCGTCGCGAACGAACTGTCGGATCGCATCGGCTATGTCGGGCAGGAGAGTATCACCCGATCGCTCACGATCCACGGCCTGCTTGCCAACCGCTCGAAATCCATTTCCGAACAGCGCCGCGCCCTGCTGCTGCCCCAGGAGCTGATGCAATACCCGACGGACAGACTGCTACTGCTGCGCGGCGGTATTCCACCGATCCTCGGCACCAAGATATTCTACTACAAGAGCCGCTTCTTTAAAAACCGCGCATTTCCGCCACCCATCGTTCCGCCCTCGAAAAGCCAATCCTTTGCCGATCAGCTCCCCGCCGTTCCGCGACATGACCGACGAAGAGGCAGAGGGGAACCCGGCGCATCCACTGACGCCGGACGACATTCGCACCGAAGACTATCCGAGCTTCTGTGCCGATCTCCTGACTTTGGATCGTCACGGCAACGCAAGCATCATCATAGAGGAAGGCGATGAAAATGGCTGATGAACTTGAAGGAAGCGTGCCTTCGGGGCGCAGCCGGCTAAATGAGTCGAAGCAGGCCAAGCCCAAGCCGGTCACGGCGAAGGCTGCCCCGGAAAAGCCAAAGCGCAAGTCCGAGCCGCCCACGGTCACCGACGACCTGACCGGCAAATTTCTGCGCGTCGGCAACAAGCTCTATCGCACCTCCGACGACAAGACGCCGATCGTCCGGATCGCAGGCGACCGGCTCAAAACCAGCAATATCGACGCCCTTCCCGACATCATCCGGATCGCCAAGGCAAATGGTTGGACGTCGATCAAGGTGGGCGGCGGCGATCAGTTCAAGAAGGCGGCCTACCTCGCCGCCGCAGCGCAAGGGCTGGCGGTCGAGAACTATAGCCCGACCAAGATTGTACAGGCCGAAGCCGAGCGGCTTCGGACAAGGATCACCGAACGCGAACAGCGCCGCGAGGGGAAGAAGGATGGGACGAAGCCGTCCCGGACTGAGGGTGAGCTGAGCAAGTTCAAAGCCCTCTCGGATCGGTTCCTGCACCAGTCCCATGCCGAGAATGCCCGTGACCCGGACCTGCGCCGCGCACAAAGTCTAGTGGCCCAGACCATGTCGATTGCCCGCGCGAAATACCCACACGATCCGGTCAAGGCGTCAAAGGAGGTCGAAGCCAGACGCCACGAGGTTGCGATCCGCATCGCCAAGGGTGACAGGATCGCCGTCATTCAGGTGCGGAACCAGCAGGCTCAAAGAGTGCGCGAGGTCACACAGGAGCAAGTGTTGCAACGTGACGGCCGGTCCAGATAGGCCGCGAATTGATCGCCGGGTACGTCCGAGCATCCTTGCAAATCAAAACCACTGATTTCGATTTGCAAGGATATACCGCCACTGACTACCGGCCTCTTCCTTTATCCGGTGGGTTGTAGTCGGGCGGTTCGGCGCCCATTGGCGACACCGAGCGATCCAGTCGCTTTGCATGATGCGCGGCGAACGCCTCGGGCGTGGCATTCATACCCTGATGCTTGTCGAGGAACGTGCGAATATCCTTGGCAAGCTCACGGTCGTCGGCTTGCCCGGTGGCGTCCAGCGAATCAGCGGTCTGCTGATAAGCATGGCGTATCTCCTGCCAGCGCACTGTGCCGGCAGCGATGAATGGTGGTAGTTGCTCTTGGCCTCGCGCAACGGCGATGGCTTGCTCGTTGGTGCGGCGGTCGGATTGGGTAATCTGGCGACTCCCTTCGGTTCGCAGCCGCGCACGCAATTTGACTAGCGCCATGCTCGATCCGGCAATCCCCTGACCGCGCGCCCGTCTTGGCGTTGCTTCGGCGGCTACGCCCCGCGCTCGCAGCTCTCGGGCAAAGCGTTCACGGAAGCGATTGAGTTGAACCGGTCGGGGATTGAACCTTGTGCGATCCAGCCCCTCGGCCTGCACCGTCAGATGAACATGAGGGCGCGGCGTATCGGTATGGAGGGCCAGAACGTAATCGTGATTGTCGCTCAGCTCGGCATGGGCCAGCGCGCGGACAGCTCCCAGCACTTTGTCGGGATCGGTGCCTTCGGGCATTGAGAAGATCAGTGACACCGACGACACCGTAGGCCGCGACCGCCATTGAAGCGTGTCGCTCCACTCCGCCGCGCGCTCGGCGATGTCGTCCTTGCTTGTCAGGATTTCGCCGTCGCGGGTTTCGATATCCACTTCGCCCTTGCGCCCGATATAATCGAGATGGGCTTTGACATGGTTTCCGCCCCGCTGGCGACCCGTGACCTTGACCACGACCTCGGGTGCCTTGCGAACAATCCGCGCAAGCTTGGCCCGCGCTGTCGGGCCGGTGGCAAAGCCGTAACTGGCATAGAGCGGAACGCGCGGCGTGCTGGTGGGGTCATGGATATAGCGAACCCGAAACGCCGGACGGGTTGCTTCCCACAAGGCGGATTCCAGGCCCATCAATCCGCGACCGTCCAGTAGCTCGCATCGCCGCGCATGGCCTCGCCAACGGCTGTCACCTGCTCGGAAATCTCCATTCGCATGTCAGCGATGCGCCGCAGCTCGGGTTCGATCTGCTTGTCGCCAGTTTCGAGCATCGACGCATTGGCAGCTTTCATCGCCTGATTGAGATTGCGGCCGATACGCAGCAACTGCATTCTGATCGGCGCGAGTTCAGCCAGCAGCCCGTCATCGACCCGCGATTTCAGCGCGAGGTGGCGGCGCACCAAGGCCTTGATCCAACCGGCGCGATCGGTCGAACGCTGCGCCGCCCGAACCTCGATCACGGCGATCTCGACATCGGTAAATCGCAGCGAAACACGATTGCGCGCGACTCCATCGGGACGGTCAATGAAGGGACGATCTGCGATCTCCTGCACCGTCTGTTGGATCACCTGTCGCAACAATGCGCTGCGTCCACCACGGCCAACCGCGAACCTATCGAACGCCGCGAGCGCATCGGCGTCGAGCCGAATGGTGAGTGTCGCGGTGTTCGATAGTGGATTTGTCGCCATCAATCATGCCCGTGTGAAACAGGGGCAATGTAAGACAACACGCGCCGCTAGGCATATCCTGCAATAAAGACAAATCAGACAAACCCCCTAAGACAAGCGCCCCCAAAGCGTGTTTCTACTTCGACAAATGAGGGGCTTCGGGGACGCTTGGGGGTTTGAGTTTTCAGGCTGGATGGGAAGTCCGGCTTCCCATGCGGGCCGAAGATCGCCGGACGATTTCATGCTGACGGCTGGCGGTCGCGCGCTCCCATTCGGCGATCTCGCCAAGTGTGCGACCGCAGCTGGTGCAGACGCTGGACCTGGCATCCAGCGCGCAAATCTGTTTGCAAGGGGATGGCGGGCGAGACGTCATCCGCGCTCAGGAATAGAGCCGCTCATCCCACCAGACCGGCGCGGGCAGTTCATGGGTGACGGCCGCAGCATCCGGGTGCGCGGGGTTGATCAGGATGTTGCGATCCAGCCGCGCCGGGATCGACGGCACGATCAGGATCGATGAACGCGCTTCGTTGACCCAGGCCAGACCGAAGCGCTTGCAGATGGTCTCGCGCTTGCCGTCCCATCCCGGATGGCTGGCCGGGTCGAAGATCTCGTAGCTGGTGCCGTTCGGAATGGTGATGCGAATGTAGTGCTGATTGGGAGGCAGCACCGAACTGGCGTGAACCAGCTTTTCGAGCATGGCGGTCGAATAATATTCGGACGTGTAGATGATCGGACTGGCGGGCGTGTTCCACCGCCCCGGATAGATCCGCGCGCCCTGACTGTCATAGATCGGATGTGCGCCCTTGGGATCGCCAATCCGGAAACAGGTCAGGACGCGGTCGGTCTTTTGGGCAGTCTTCTGCGCGCTCACACCCCACCGCTGTAGGCCACGCGCCCAAGCAGGTTGATGACCGCATCGGCACCGGGACCGGTCGCCAGCGCCACATCAAGCGGCGGCTTGCCATCAAGCATGGCGTGGGGCCGGTTGAGAAACTCGCGCACCTTGTCACCGTCGTGATAGATGTCGAGCGCGAAGACATAGACCTTTGCCAGCCGCGCCAGCCGGTCGCCTTCCTCGCTGGTCAAATGCCGCGTCGCCGACTTCTTGCGGCGTTCGAGCGTAGCCTTGGGAATCAGCCGGAACTTGAACCGGGCATCGTCGGGTGCAACCGCGCCCGCGAGCCGGTCGAGCGCGCTCACCGGCAATCCGTTCTCGACCGCATTGGAAAGACCAAGGCGCGTGTTGCCCGCACTGGCATTGACGCCCAGCAGTGCTTCGACGGTTGCGGCAGCCTGGCTGGCCATGTTTTTGCTCCTGTATCAAGTGAGGCTGATATAGGTTTCATATGAGGCAACGTCAAGATTGCACCACAAAGCCCCGCCCGGCAGTGCCGGTCGGGGCTTGGGTGCGATGGTCAGTGGCCGTTCGAGGTGCGGGCGCGTGACCAGATCAGGTTGAAGGTCTTGCCATCTTCGTCGGCGAACAGGCTGGCGAAGATCGGGGCGGTGAAGCTGGGATCGTCGAGCTTGATCGAGAGATAGTCGCGGCCTTCCTTGGAGGTCTTCTGCCAGCAGGCGCCGATCTCGGCCTTCGCCACGAACACCCGGTGCGAGGGGGCGTTTTCGTTCTCGCTCGGTTCCTCGGCGACGATGGTGACGTTCTTCTTCTGCAAGCTCATCGTGACGATCTCGCCGGTGTAGTTGGTGTCGCCGGACTTCTTGAAGGTGCCGATATTTGCCATGATACTTCTCCTTGGGTTGGTCGAACCCCGCGCTCATTCGCGGCCTCGATGGCTGGTTTGAGGCAGGGGCTTGCACCGCTGCACCCGCAGGGCCGCAACGCAGTGGAGGACGGTGCAGACCGGGGTTTCTTGGTTCCGCGAGGAATGGGCGCAGCCCAGGGGAAGAAAGTTCGGGCTGCACCGTTGCAGCAAGGGGCAAGAGGCGCAGCCGTCCGCTGCCAACCAAAGCCATTGACGAGGCCGTGGGTGAGCGCGGTTCTGGCAATCGGACGCAAGGAGATTTGGCAAGGATCGGTTGGCACATTCAACGTCCGGCTGACGCACCTGCCCAGCGAAACTGATCTTGTGGGCTTGCTGACCAAGACGCGGCATTCTGCCGATAGTGCCGTGAATGAAAGCGCGCCGTCGCGCCGGATTTCTGTGGCTTCCGGTGACAGGGCTGCTGGCACAAACCGCAGGAAGGCGGGGACAGGCTCCGTCAGGTCTGCATCCCGCCCCGCTTCGATCCGCCCGCCTGTTCGCGGGCGGAGACTGGTATCGACATCATCCGGTCAGGTTCGTGCCCATCCACAACCCAAAGACCTAAGCACTCAAGCCCCGTCCGGCGCTGCCGGGCGGGGCTTTGTGGCGCTGACAGATGCGGGCGGCGAAATGCCGCCCGCCCCTCGTTCATGCCGCGATGCGCTGCTCTTCGATCTCCTCCAGCGCATCAGCGGTTTCGGTATCGCCGCCCTCCGCCGCCTCCGCCGCACCTGCGGCGGCGGGGTCGGGATCGAGCGGCGCATCGGGTTCGGCCAGCCATGCCGCGCGATTAGCGGCGACAACCGTCGCCACGCCGCCGCGCTGGGTGTAAGCCGATGGTGGGAACGCCATCCAGCGCGGCACCCAGCGTTCGACCTTGGCGCGATCATTGCCGCCGATCAGATAGTCATTGATGACGCCCTTGATCGTCTTGCCCTTCTCGGCGGCATGGGCCTGCGCCACGGTATCGCCGCCGACCTCGCGCAACACTTCGGTCAAGACCTCGCGGTCACGGATGAGGCCGTAGAACGCATCATCCGCCACCCAATAGTCGGCCATCTTGACCCCAAGGTGCAGGCCAATGGTTTCGATCAGGCCGGTTCCGCTTGCCAGCGTCTCGGCCATGACGATGCCGAGAACCTCCATGACCACCGCGTCGGGCAGTTCCAGCAATCGCTGGAACAGACTGCTCACGCCGTTCCTTGGTTCATGGCCCAAAGTGACGCTGGCCTCGTCGGGGTCGAAGTTCAGCACGGCGAGCACCGCGCGCCGCCGCTCGTCGAAGCGGGCTTCGGCGACGCTGGCCTCAACGCTCTCGGTGATCGCTTCGTTGCGGCTGCGCTGATCCTGCACCCTCACGCCCCACAGCGGCGAACCGCAAATCGCATGGGCGACCATAACGCGCAGCGCGACGCCGCTGTTCGCGGCTAGCGCCGACCGCACCGCCGCATGGCGGTGCAAGTCGATATAGGAGGTCATGGCCGAAGTGATTTCCGGTCGGGCGGGCGCGGACTGCTTCGCCGCATCGCTACCGCCCTCACCCTGCCGACGCGCTTCCTTGTGGGTCAGATAGCCCTCGTGGAAGGCGACCTCGCCCTTGCCGTTGACGTCGATATAGACCCGCCCGCCTTTGCGCTTGGCGGTCTTTTCATGTTCCCATGTCTGGAAATAGACACCGGCGGGAACGATCTCGACCGCGCTCCATCCGTCTTCGAGATAGGCGGCCTTGCGCCGCTCGATCTCGGCGGACTGCGCGGCCCAGAACTGATCGGCATCGGCGAAATAGCCTTCATCGCCGAACAGGTCTTTGACGATCTGGCCATCGAAAGCGGCAAGGTCGAAAAGCGCCGCGCCGGTCGCAATCGACGTGCCGCCGAAAAGCCACGCCTTCAACTGCTGCCCGCGCGGCGCATAGCCGTCCGAATCCTCGAACAGCGCCAGCCACGCCTTTTGCTGGGCCTTGGTCGCCAAGGTCAGGTGCTTGACCGTGGGCGCGTCGATTTCCTCGGCGCGGAATGCCTCGCGGATGCGTGGTAACAGATTACCCAGCGCAAGAATGCGCTTCACCTGCAATTCGGTCAGCGCGAAGGTCGCGGCAATGTCCTCGACGCTGCGGCCTTCCTTGACCAGCCGCGTGTAGCTTTCCCACTGCGTCACCTGATCGGGATTCTGCCGAAGCATATTCTCGATCATCGAGATTTCCAGCGCCTCGGCGTCGTCGCCCTCGCCAAGCGTGATGCAGGGCAGCGTCACGCCGTCCTGGCCCTGCCGCGCGGCCTCAAGGCTTGCATAGTAGCGGCGCTTGCCCGCAACGATCTCGAAATGGCCGGGGGTGCAATTGGGTCGAACGAACAGTGGCGAAATCACGCCGCGCTTGATGATCGACGGCAAAATGTCCGCAATTTCGGGCGGCTTCTTGCCCGCCCGCATATTGGCCTTGGAAACCGAAAGATGGTCGAGCGGGATTTGGTCGATGTGCATGGTAGGTTACTCCTTCGCTTGGGGGTGGCCCCATCCTCGGGGCATCTTGGGGGGCAGTGAGGATGGGGCCGGTTGTCCGCGCGGGACGATCCCGCGCAGGGTCCGCCGCCGCCTTGGGGGTCAAGGCTGCGGAAGCTCTGAATTTTCGTTGGCGATGGCGATGGCTGCGGCCTCAAGCCGCACTTCGTCCTCTGTAATGCCGCCGCAAAGACGGGCGGCATCGGCATAAATGGTCAGCGGGAAGCGCCCTTCAAAACAAAGATCGCGCTCAATGGTGAGGCCGAACGGCAACGTCACCGCCGCAATTTCGGCAAGGCTGACCGAACCCATTTCGGGGCAACCAAAGCCAAGATCGCAAAGCCCGAACAGCGTGTCGCCGTCCTCGTCCAGTTCGGAAAACAGCCAAGTGCCCGACCCTACGGGATTGAAGAATTTGACGACCGGCACATGATCGCCACGGCTCTGGCCGTTGGCGATCAGCCGCGCGCGCAGGTCTTGGGTGAGCAACTGCATGGGGAGTCCTTTCAAAACATCTCGATCTGATTGCGGGCGTTGGTGTCGAACAGGCCGTGGTCGGCGGGGCGCTGCCGCTTCTTCGGCTCCAGCGGCGCGTTGGCGCGCATCGCCAGCCGGTCGCGTGGGGTGATCGGCGCAACGCCGGGAACCAGCGTCTGGTTGCCGATGGGCGTGACCTCGGCCTCGAGGCGGGGCGCGGCGCTCATGCCGCGCGCGCCAAGCTGGATTCGTTCTCCCGAACGAAGGCCAAGAGGAAATCCGCCGCTTTGCTGGCTTGGCTGGCCGCCTTGAATATGGCGCGATTGTCGGCGCGCAACACTGCAAGCCACGCGCCGAGATAATCGGCATGGCGCACGGTGGGGACGATGCCGAGCGCGGCGCACAGAAAAGCCGATGTCAGCTCGGCGCAAAGCTCCTCGCGGGCATAGAGCGCCGAACCGAACCGCCCCGACTGATCGCGCGCCAGCCGCTCCTTGCTTCCCGCCCAATGGCCCAGCTCGTGGTAGGTCCCATCCATAACGTGTCCTTTCTGTCCTCTTCTGCCAATCAAGCAGGACACATGATCCGAGCCCCCTCTTCTCTGCCGGACAGGGAGGGCCCGAGGGCCCTTCCTGTCCGGTTGCAATCTTGGGAGTGGGTATGGCGCAGCTGTTGTTCTCGACGCCTGCATTCCGGCCCGACGGATCATCGGTGGAGAATGTCCCGATGCTGCTCGACGCCCGGATGCGGCTCGTCGAACCGGCCTGCGCATGGCTGATGCACGTTGCTTTGGTGCGCGGCAGGACCCGCAGCCCGCAGACCTGGCGAACCTACGCTGAAGCTCTCTACGACTGGTGGCAGACGCTAGAGGCCAATGGCTGGGCCTGGGACGAGGTCGGTCCTGGCGAACTGGCCGCCTATCGCGATCAGATGCTCCGGCCCCGTGGCGACAGCGGCAGACCGCTGGCACGCAGTACAATCAACGGGCGGCTCAGGACCATAGGGCGTTTCTACCGCTGGAGCGTGGCGACCGGACTGATGAAGCAGGTCCCGTTCGCAAGCCAGGAAATCGCGCTGTCGCGCAGCCGTCCACAAGGATTCCTCGCCCACATCGACGCCAGCGGAGGCCGGACCCAAGCCAACGAACTGACCATGCGGCATGTGCCGATGTTGCCGCGCCCACTCGCGCCGGAGGCGATTCGGCGCATCATGGCCGAAATGTCGGCACGCGACAGGCTGATCGTTGAATGGGCGGTGACCACCGGAATCCGTCGGATGGAAGTGGCGGGCCTGACCGTGCGTCATCTGAAAGGGGCCGGCAGTGAACCGATGGTGCCGGTGCAGATCGACGAAACCAAGGGTGGGCGATCGCGAATAATATATCCTCCGGCCCCTTTGGTTGATCGAACCCGTGCCTATGTGCGGGAAGAGCGGGCGGTCGTCGTCCGTCGTGCGACGACAAAACGGGCAGAGCGCGATCCCGACGCTCTGTTCCTGACTTGTCGGGGGCAGCCCATGAAACCGCGCAGGGTTGGCGCAATGTTCACGGCTGCTGCCGAGGCAGCGGGTGTGATGGCGACGTTCCATGCGCTGCGACATACCTTCGCCGCCGCCATGCTGCGGTTCCTGCAACGCGAAGCCCGGGCCAATCCCGAACTCAATCCCTTGCTCGCGTTGCAGGTGCTGCTCGGCCACGCCGATCTGGCAACCACCGCGGTATACCTGCGCGTTGTCGAAACCGACCTCTCGGCAATCGAGGCTTCGGTCGACGATCTCTATGCGGCGCTGCTGTAATGCCGCGTCGGCAAAAAGGACTACCGGGTCGAGCCATCGCCGAAGCCGCTGATCGGCAATCCGGGCGCATTGCTGGTCAATGTCGTAGATGCCGACGGCCAGCTCGAATGCGCGTTCGACTTCTCGATCTTCGATCGGCCGACGATGGCTGCCGAGTGGGCGCTCGCGTTCCGGCATCACTATGCTGCCAAACAACCGGCCAACAGAGGCTCAGCGTTCCGTACTTTGAAGTTCTGGTTTGCGTTCCTTGCCGAATACGATTCCGCCATCTTAGCCACGCGCGACGTCGATAGCGGCATTCTCAATGCGTTTATCGTTTGGCTCGGCACGAGGCCCTGGAGCAAGGGGTCACGGTATACTGTCTGGTCGATCATCAAGCAGCACATGGCCTGGCTCAAGCGCAACCGGCCCGACCTGGTTCACCCCGAACTCGAAATCCCGTTCAATCCGTTCCCCCGCAAGAATGCGGAAGCGCGCCAGCGTGAGGCACTGAGCCGTGATGAAATGGAACGCGTACTCACGGCGGCCCATCGGGACATCGAAACAGCCTGGGCACTGTTCGAGGAAGGCCGCGCTGCGCTGGCTCGGGTCGATCGCAAGGCCATTGTCTCCGAACCCGACCTCGCCAAGCTCGATCTCGACGATATCGGGGTCATGCTCGCGGTGATCGACGGTCGGTTCGGCGGCGTGCCACCCAAAGTCGGCGACATGTTGAGAAAGGGCGCGGGCCTCTGGCATCTCCACTTCGCCATGATCCGCCACGGTGGCATGGGCGAAATCGCGGGGCGGCTGTTTGCGCTGCCGGATACGATCGTTGCCTATATGGTCGCCATCGGCGCGCAAACCTTTGCAAATGCCGAGGCGCTCAGGCTGATGCAGCGCGACTGCCTGAGCGAGCATCTGCTGCTCGAAGGCAGGGTTCTGGTCAGTTGGCGCAAGGGGCGCGCGGGACGTGAACAGCGCCGCAGCTTCCTGCGCGACAAAAGCTCCTCGGTGCCCGTGCTGATCGATCAGGTTCTGGCTATGACCGAAAGGCTGGTGCCGCATACGCCACGCCGCGACCAGAATTATCTCTTCCTCACCGGGATGATACACGGGTCTCGCAGAGTCGGTGTGATCCCGGGCTATCTGGCCACGAAACTTACCCGGCGGTTTGTGGAGCGCCATGGCCTGCTGGGCGACGATAGCAAGCCGCTCAAACTGACGCTGGCGGCGCTGCGCGCATCGGGGCTCACACTAGCGCACGAGCGGCTCGGGCATGACATCCTGAAGACGCAAGTGCTGGCCAACCATGCTACTCCAGACACGACACAGCGCTATGTGGACCGGCCCCGCGTCCGAAAGGCGCAAGCGCTGGCAATCGGCAGGTTGCAAGCCCGGTTTGTGGAAATGGTCCGGGGCGATGCCGAATCCCCGCCCGGGATGGAGGTGCTTCCCGATCTGCGCCACGCGACCGCAGCCGGATTTATCTGTAGCGATCCCCTTGCCGGCGTTGCCGAGGGACAGCGCAAGGGCGAGCTGTGTACGGCCTGGCTCGGATGCTTCACCTGCCCCAATGCCGTGATCCCGCTCAACGAGGACGTGCTGGTTCGCCTGCTGGCGACGCGGGCAGCGCTCACCGACGCGCGTGCCGCCATGGCTCCCGAACGCTGGCGGCTGCTTTATGCACCCAAGCTGGAAATCCTCGAGCGCGATATCCTGCCCCGGTTCTGCGAGGCGATGCTCGAAGCAGTTTCGAGGATGTCACTGCCGCAGCTGCCGCCAGTCGAATGAACCAGCACCCCCACCCACTCACGCAGTCGTCGCCATCCTGGGAGGATGCGCGGCTTTCTCCGTGGAGCCGGTTCGGCGACGATGAATGGCGGCTCGATATCCGCACTGCGGGTCGCCGCGCGGATCAGAAGCGGTTCAGTTGGGCGTTGGCCATGCCGGAGCACACGCGCATCGGGAACAGTGATCATGTTCAGCTTGTCCGCGCCGCCAAGCACTTCCTCTGGTCGATGCACTATCATCCTCCATCAGGGCGCAAACGGTCGTCTCCGGCGTCGATCCATCACAAAGCAATGTTGCTGCGCGCGCTGCTGGAATGGATGGCATGCGAAGGACACTCGCGCTTTGCCGGGATCGATCCAGCTTCGGTCGAACAACTCTGCAAATGGTTGCGCTGTCGTCCTGCACGCGCCGGCGGAGACAAAGGCAATATCTCAACTGCCACAATCACGAACTATCTGCTCGTGATCAAAGACCTTTATCGTCAGCGAGAAAAGCTGAACGATGCGCCACTGGTCGATCCGCTGCCGCTGGAAACGACCTATGAGGCCGCCGGCCACACCAGGGCGACCAAGGGCGTCATACCGTTCATCCCCGAAGACGTGGCCGTTGCAATCCTGAGCGAAGCCCTGCGGTGGGTCGAGGAGCATGGCGATACGATCGTCGCAGCCGAAACGATCCGCCGCGAAGCGCGAGCGCAGGGTCTGCGGCGCGGCAAGCGCCAGGCATCTGACCATGTTAGAGCGGCGCTGAGGCTCGCATCGCTGGCCGGACCATCGGGCGAACGGCTCGATGGCGCCTATGCAGTTCGGCACGCCGCCGTCCACCTCGTCGAGGCGTGCTATATCTTGATCGCGGGCTTCGTCGGGATGCGGTCGAGCGAAATCCTGTCAATGAAAACAGGGGCAATCGAGCATCACCCGATCGGCGGAACCGGCGTTAATCAGGCATATGTCGTGTCCCGGCTGTTCAAGACTGTCGACGATCTCGATGGCCGTAGGGAGCGCTGGGTTGCCCCGGCACCGGTCGTGCGCGCGGTGGAGCTGCTCGAGCAGCTGAGCGCGCCGCTGCGCGAAGCCTCGGGCCGCGACGATCTGTTCCTGGTGAAGAACACGCAGTATGGCCAAATCGTGCCGGTGACGCACATGCATATCGCCTGGCGCATCAATGACTTTGCGCGGCATGTCGGCATCCCCGATCATGATGGGAAACCCTGGAGGTTCAGCACGCACCAGTTCCGCAAGACCTTTGCCCGGTTTATTGCCAGGCGCGACCGTACCCAGCTTCTGGGCCTGGCCGAGCACTTCAAGCATGCTTCCGTTGCCATGACCGCGCGGGGCTACGTCGGCAACGACTTCGACCTGCATGGCCTCATCGACCACGAAGCCCGCGCCGAAACCGCAGCCGCACTCGATCGCCTGCTCGCCGCGAAACGGCTCGGCGGCAAGATGGGCGAACGTATCGTCGCCGGAAACGCCCGGTTCCGCGGCCGCGCGGGCGAACAGGTACGCCGAGACTATGTTGCGTTCATCCTCAAGGAGACGGATCTTCGCATCCATGCCTGCGACTATGGCTGGTGCGTGTTCCAGCAGGAGACCTCCCGCTGCGGCGGCGAACTGCAACCGAATGAGGCCGGACGAGCGCCGGCGGTCTGCCTCTCATGCGCCAACATGGTGATCGAAGCGAAGCACGGAGCCTACTGGCGGGATCGCCGGAGACGCAATGCTGCGCTGTTGCCGGAGGCCAATCCGATGACGGCGGCCGTGCTCAATGAGGCGATCGGACAATGCGAGCGGGTGCTCACGCAAATCGGAGATGACGATGGGCAAGGATGATCAGGGGCAGCGCTGGCAATCCGCGGCAAGGAGCTACCGGGCGGCGCTGGCGAGGCTGGTGCGCGGCGAAGGGCGCCACGCCGACCATGCGGGACGCGTGGTGAAGATCACGCCGACTTCGGTCGCGCGCGAAGCGGGACGCAGTCGCAATCCGCTCTATACGAGCCATCGGGACATCCTCGACGAGATCGAAGCTGCCGCAGGACCAGGCACGCCCGCACGCGACCTGGCAGCGCGCATCGCCACGCTCGAGACCGAGCTGACGCACCTCAGGGCCGATGCCCGGCGTCACGCCGAGGAGCGGCGCGAACTCGCCAGCGAGAACCTGACGCTGTTGCACCGAGCCCGAAGCGCAGAGGATCGGCTCACGGCGCTCCTGCGGCGAATGCCTGAGGCACCCACCGCAGGTGCCATCATGCAGCCACGCTGAGTTGTTCCGGCTGCTGCATATGCATCCAGTCAGCTGCCGCCTGGGCTTTGCTCGCCAGCGTGAAAATCGCGCGAGCATCGGCCTTGAGCACACGTAGCCAGGACGCGATGTACGCCGCATGGTCCGGTCGCGGATGGTGTGCGATACCGAGATCGGCCATGACCAAGGCGGCTCCCAGATCTGCGATGGCCTCCTCCGCTGCATATCTGTCCGATCCGAACCTGCCGAACAGATCACGGTCGCAGCGGGACGCCGCTCCTGTGGCATGCAGGCCTTCATGGAAAAGCGTGCCATAATAAGCGGCAGGCTCCCTGAACTGTGCGAAGGGTGGCATCTGCACGCGATCTTCCGAAGGAATATAGTACGCCTCGTTGCCGCCATGCCGGCACTCAATGCCAAGGTTGCCCCAAAAGATATCGGCGTTCCGCATCCGCGCATCGTCGGACAGGAGATCGATGGTTGGTGGAGCATAGCCCTCGACCTGCGCCTCGTTGAAAACGCTGTACCCCCGCGCAAACATGCGAGCGCGGCCCCGTCCCTCTTGCTCGGAATCGCGATCATCGGCATCCTCGCCGCGATCGTTGACCTTCCAGAAGACAATCGTGGTGGCCTGCTCGCCCTTGCGAACCTGGGCTCCCAGCGCTTGCCACTGACGATAGCTGGCCCAGCGTCCGGAACTGTAGCCTGCAGCCTGCGCCGCGATCCACAAGCTGAGAATATTGGATCCCCGGTAAGCCTTGCCGGTACCGGCGTTGACGGGGCGCGAGGTCGCTGATCCATCGTGATGCCACGGCATTGTCCACGAACCCGCCCCTGCCTCGATGGCGGCAACGATCTCGTTGGTGACGCGCGTGTATATATCGGTGCGTTCTTTGCTGCGCATGATCAGGACTCCCGTCCTGAAATCGCACAGCAGGCCGTACGATGGTTGGGAAACAGCAGCGCGCAAAGGCCATCGACTGTCCTCGAAATGAGGACACTTGCGATGTTACATACCTCATGCAGGGCCGTGCGGTAGAAGTCGATTTGATGGGTGAACGCTGGTTGCGGCGGCACCTGCACATAATCGCCGCCAATGTCATAATAGGCCTGCGCCCCGCCGATGCGGAAATCTGCGCCCGTCGCGGCAATCAATGCCTCCGCGCTGTCATGCTGTTCGCGGGGCGGTAACGGTGTGGGGTCGGCTGTCAGCCGCTCCGGCAGTCCGTCACACTGCGCGGCATTGAATACGACAAAGCGTTTGAGGAACGGAATGGAACGGGGTTCACCCTCTGCACCTTCGCCCCGCTCGCGCCCATCGTCGGGGGTGAAGCGGTCGGCGTAGAATATCGTATGCCCGCGCTCACCTTTGCGGACGCGTCCGCCAGCGGCCAGCGCCTGCCGGAAGGTCAACCAATCTTGCGACGGGTAGCAGCCTTCAATGACCGCGCCCCACAGAATGAGAACATTGACGCCCGAATAGGGACGCCCCGAAACCGCGTTACGGGGAAGACCGGGCACCGCTGCCGCCGAGTTCCACGGCTGCGCCCAAGGGAACAGGCCCGCCTCAAGCTGGGCGATGATCTTCGCCGTCACCTCGTCGTAAAGCGAAGCGCGGAGCGTATCGCCCCCGCGCGCGGCGCGCAGCCCCGCCTTGGTCTTCTTTGTAGCTGGGCCACCAAAGCCACGTTTCCGATTGCCAACCGCCATCACAGCCTCCTCGCCCCAAAACCACACCGCCCCCGGAGAGGGGGGTGGGCGGCAAAGAGCGACCAAGAGGCCCGCCGCGATCAGGCGCACCTGTAAGGCTGTAACAGAGTGAAAGACCCGCTTGCGGGTTGCGCCTGAGCGCGACGGGCCTAGCCGGAAGCGCCGCCCATCCCCCTCTTCGGGGACGGCCACAAAAGCGCCGGCGCACCCGCGCCGTCCGCAATCAGTCGAATATCATTGAAAGAATATCGCCGCGCAGCGGCCTAACAAAAAGCGGCACCCTTGCACGATGCGACGCCAGCCGGACGTCCTGCGCCCGGGCCTGTGGGCCAGCGGGCGTCCGGCCAGGAGTGAGGCAAGAGTGCCTGCGGGTCAGCCAAAAAACGCCGCACCCTCAGGAGCGCGCAGCGCGGGACAGAGTGCGTCCTTAGAAAATCCCGCTCATTTGCCCGCGCTCCCGATCGTCACCCGAAGGGCCAAGACTACAGGCTTGGTTCGCGCTAGCGAATAGAGCGGGTTGCCGAAAGGCAGCGCAACGAAGCCGCAACTCGACAAATCTAAGCAGCCTTGAATCTCTTCGACAGGAAGGCCGGGATTTCGCTTAATGGCATCTCTGGCGACGAATTGCCGCTGCGAACATACAGCCTCTCGTAACCGACGCCATTCTTGTCTTTGCCGGACACGATGATTGCCGCATCGGACGGACGAACCTCGATCTGACAGATTTCGACACCCGCAACCTCGGGGAAGCTGATCTTCAATTTTCCAGCCGTGAAGTTCTGGCCGAAGGCGTGGGCGAACAGATTGCGCAAATGGATCTCAAAGCGATCCCTGTCAGCGTCGCCGAGGCACGCGAAATCCTGCTCCAGCCCCACTGCGTCGCCGCTGTCGGCCACACCGATGAGCAAGGTTCCGCCATCGAAGCTGTTGCCGAAGGCCGCAATGGTCTTCACGACCACCGTTACGAGTTATATGTTGACCCGGCCTTCGTTCACGTCCCAGCGCAGGGTTTGCTTGTTCGCGCCGCTTCTCCAGGAAGCGTTCATAGTTTTCCAGCTTCCAAAGCTCGGGATCGTCAGGGATGCACTGACGCGCCAGCGAGTCCGGATTCTTGTCGGCGATTTCGGCGAGGTAATCCTCCGCGTTGGTCGCGCTCTTCGTGCGATTGGCTATCTGCGTCAGAATTGCCCTGTTGGTGATTTCCTGTGCGAGCGCATATTTGATGCGGTTGTCGGTCCCGTATCCGGCAGCCTTGAGCTTCGAGAACGGGAAAATATGATCGTTCTCAAGCGCATATTTCTTACCCATCGACTGCGAGAGCTTGATGCCGGTCGTGAAGCAAGTCGCTCCCTTGCTTTTGAAATACCAGCGCATCATCGGGTAAAGTGGGTGCGAAATCGCCCGGCCGACGAACTCGTCCGGGCTGATTTCAAGGGTCCGCTCGTCCTTGATGATCTGCAACAGGTCATCGAACGGTTGGGCTGATCCTTCACAACCTTGAGGTCGCGATCAAGCTTTTGCGGAAGCTGGCTGACGTATCGCGTCCGGATTTGCGCGTAGTAGAACCACTTGACCAGTTTCTTGATCTGCAAGCCGGTCAGATGCCCGTCCTGCTGGAAGCAATAGGCAATGATCGGGACCAGCGCGTAAATCGAGTTCACCTCGTCGGTGTGATCGATGAAGGCGTGGGATTGCATGATGTTGGCGACATAATCGAGCGTCTGGGATCCCAGCTTCTTCCATGCCTCTTGAATCGGCCCGTCATTCTTCTGATCATGCAGGAAGTGCATGTTCGAGCCGGAGTGATACAGGCAGGCAAGCAAGGCATAGACGATGAAATCGAGCTTGAAGGTGTATCCGCGTTTCTCCAGTTCGGTCAGCTTCGCCTTGAAAATGTCGCGAGCCTGCGGCCAGTATCCGGAAATCTGCGCCAGGGCCAACTCCGCCTCGGTCAGCGAAACGCCGCTGGCGTTCACCTTGTAAAAGATGTCGATGGCTTCGCGGATGCTCGCCTTCACCGGGATAGTCTGCTCGGGAAATTCCCGGTCTAGGATGTTCTCGATGGACTTCACATTGTCGTCGATCAGGTCGTCGCGCTCACGAGGGACCTCCTCGCCCCTGTCCTCCAAGGAGCGAACAACATCCTTGGCCCGGACCTTGCGCTGGAAAATGTCGGTCAGGTTCTGCCAACGCGGATCATTCTCCATCTTGAGTTTCTTGTAATATTCCAGCTCCCGCGTTTCGACGTTCACATAAAGGCCGCGCGTGTCATTGAGGATTTCCGGGGCGGTGTAATAGGGCGGCAAGTCGCCGCGAATGAGCATGTAAAGTGTGGTCAGCCTTTGCTGGCCGTCGAGCAAAATGCGGACGGCACCCTGCTTCTCGTTGTATTTATGCGACCCCTTCAATTCCGGCGGCGTGTTGGTTTCCCAGGTCAGCATGGTGCCGGTCGGATATTCCTTGATCAGTGAGTCGACGAGTTGCTTGGCATCATCGCGCTTCCAGACATATTCTCGCTGAAAGGCCGGAACAAAGAGCTGTTTTTCGTCGATCTTGTCGAGTGCCTGAGAAATCTTCACCGGTTATTCCTTCAATTCCTGTGCCTGCTGCTCATCGCCGATGCGTCGATGCTGCCCAACACCCACATTTTCCACCAGGCCGCGCGCATACAGGGAGTTGCTGCGGCCCGTTCGGGTCAGCGCGTTGTTGACGAGCTCTTCCCATTTTTCCTCCCGAGGACGGGACGGAGAACGCTGCCGATCGCCCGGTGTCAGCAGCACTATTTCGGGAATCCTCTGCTTCAATTGCGCATTGGTCCAAATTTTCCCATCGCTCATGAGCTGGAGGATGACCTCCTGTATCTGCCCTTCCGTCGTTCGCAATCTTTCAATTGCTGGCGCAATCTTAGGATCTGGCGTGAGGCTATCTTCGGCGACAGGAGTGTCATTGATCAATGGCAGGTGAATGGACGATTCTGGCGATGCCTCACTGACGTCCGCGTTTGGCGGATCTTGCTCATCCCTATCCATTTTGGCGGGTTCCTCCGCAGAATCGTCAGAGCGCCATTCTTTATATTCGGTGTAAACGGTGGATCGCCGATCGGCA
Organism: Sphingopyxis sp.; assembly: GCF_016704835.1. Taxonomy (GTDB): domain Bacteria; phylum Pseudomonadota; class Alphaproteobacteria; order Sphingomonadales; family Sphingomonadaceae; genus Sphingopyxis. The sequence goes on from NZ_JADIZJ010000021.1 coordinate 685,604, forward strand.
GCTCTGGGTTTGATGTCCAGCGAGTCCAAGAGCCTGCATAGTTCTTCGAGAACTGCCTGCCGTTCACGAACGAAGCGCGATGCAAAGCAGCGCCAAAATCGCCATCCGGCCCGCTCAAGGGTTCTCTGGCGCAGCATGTCTGCGGGCCATTGCTCGGGCCCATGATAGCGGTCACCGTCGCATTCGATCGCGAGGCGGCGATCATCATCACCTTCAACCACGATGTCGATGCGATGCTGACCGACACGCACCTGCGTGTCGAGGGCATATCCCCGATCGTGCAAGGCATCGAAGACCTCGCGCTCAAAATCGGATTCGCAGCGCAGCCGGGCGTCGGCAGCCTCTTCGGTATCATTGGGAAATGGAGAGCGAAAATGTTCAAGCAATGCCCGGCGCAATTTGTCGCTGGGGCTAAGTTGATCCAATTCGATTGAACGGACGAGGATCATCCTCTCCCGCGCTCGGGACGCTGCGACGTTGAATCGTTGTTCAAAAGGTAGACCGCTTAAAGCCGCGGCATTGCCTGGCGTCGCGACCATGGAAAGGAACATGATATCGCGTTCGTCGCCCTGAAAAGTTGCAGGGTCGCCCACCCTGACCCGGTATTTCTCGATGAAGGGAATTCCGAGCTCGTTTTCGATCCGGCTGTAGATCAATGCCGCCTGCTCGGTTCCCAGCAGGGTCGTTACACCAATGGTGCGCCCATCGAATGATGGGTCGCCTGCGATGCGCTGCAATTCCTCGATAATATAGTCGGCTTCTGGCGGATTGGTTTTGCCGCGCCCTTTGCGATATCCATCGACAACTAGAACATCTGACAACACAGGATCGAGCCGCTCCGATGCCTTTGAGAGACGCAGAGGGCACAGTTCGTTGCGATAAAATTGCCGCTTCGAAAACTCGATGATGGGGGCGGCGCAGCGAAAATGCTCGCGCAACATGAAGCGATCCGCACCGAAAATGACGCTCGCGAGGTCGTATAGTGAACTTTCCTGCCGCATCGGCTCAATGAACAAGGGAACTTGTGCCGAAAGATGCCGAAGTGCGAGCGTGTTGGACTGCTCCATGTTCAAGCCGACATTGTCTGGGCTGACCTGTTTGTCATCGCCAACAACGAGAATCTGTTTTGCGCGGAAGAGCGCGGGGAGCGCGGACAAGGTCGACTGCGAGGCCTCATCAACAATGACCAAATCGAAGATGCCCAGTTCGGCAGGCAGGGATTCCGACACGCGGCTGTGCGGCATAATCCAGCAAGGCAAGGCACTTTTCACGGCGTCGGCGGCGTTGCGCGCGGTTTTGCGGTGACGATTTGCGCTCTTGCCAGTTCCGCGCCCGATCTTGCCAACGGCAACCGCATAGGCGGCTAAGGCCTGCATCACGCTTGGAGAGGCCTTTTCCTTGAGCGCCCGCCAGGTCCGCTGTTCGATCGTACGGATGTAAGTCTTGGAAAGATCGGCTTCCGCTTGCTCACGTTCTTTATGCAGTTGACGCAATCGGGCCGATTGGTTGGAATCGTCCAGCCAACGGTCAAGGCGTCGCAGTCGCCAGCGCTGCCGCCAATCGCCAGGGCAAAGTGGATCGATAGCGCCCGGCGGAATTGATAACAGTTGCTCGGCCCACAGTGGAGCGCCGCTTTCATTGATCTGGCCAGTCACGGACCGGATCGCTTCCCAATCTTGTTGAAGCCCATGCAAATGGGCGATCTGCGCCGAGCAGCGCGCGACATCTGTCGCCAGATCCGGCCTGGGAAGGGCTTCATCACCAATTCGAGCAGCCAATGTCCGGACATCGTCATGGACAGGACTATCGCCGCGACCAATTGCCTGAAGCAGCGATTTTCGCACTGAACGCGCGGCCTGCAACCGGGCCAGTTCGAGGTGAATGTGGAGACAGTCGAGAACGTCACCCGGATCGGTGTGACGGCTGATCGGCCCGCGCCAGCGCGGCAGTAGGGCGCGAACTACGTGTGTCAGATGCTCGGCTTCGCTTTCAAGCGATGACAGCGCATCGAGGCGGTCAAGCAGGTTCAGGGCTTCTCGGCCCGCTGCCGGACCGGTCACCGTGATCGGGGGCAAGCCTGTGCCTGAGCAAGCATGATTCCAGCTCTGAACGAAACCCTGCGCCCGGTCGGTCGCATCAATGTATCGCGCGATTGCGTCCCAATCGCTGGCCGCCGAGGGAGCCATGCCCTTGAGTCTGACCGCCGCAATATGGGTCTTGGTCGTACGTGCGAATAGACCGGCAATGGTGCCGAGACCTGTGCCGCCTTCGGCCAAGTCGGCGACGCTTGTGCGAAAACGCGGATCGTCGAGACAGGATTCCGGGAGCCCGACAGGCCTGGTGAGAAAGAAGCGCTGATCCTCCTCAAGCCCGCTGGCCTCATCGCGAAGCTGGAACAAGGCTTCGCGGATCGGGTCACCCGCATAACTCATCAGTTCCGAAAGGGCTGTGTCGAGCGCACCGACAGAATTGGTAAGGTCCAGGTGGCGTTGATTCCACTTGGTAAGTTGCTGCTCGATTGTTTCTGTCAGCGTTATCGTTTCAGGCTGGGTATCCAGCAATCGCCACACCGCACCATCCGCTATCGTCTGCTCTATGCTCGCCGCCTTCTGGAGGCTGTCATGCGCAGCCAGAATGGCATCGACGTCGGCCAGCAAGTCGACCGGTGGCAGCGTCTTGCCAAGATAGGACAGGTCATCGCCAACGGCTTGCCGCGCGACGCGCAGGGCGGCGATGTCTTCATCGCCAAAGCGCAGGTCGAACTGCGCTGCCGGACCGATCGCGTCTGGCAACCAGGTCGCATCCTCCCCAGCGGCCAGCACTTCGCGCGCGGCGTCGAGTGATTCGATCCGTTGCCCGTCCAGTTCCAGCTTCGATAGTGCCGTTCGGCCGATCTGTTCGGTTTCACGATCATTCCCGGCGAGCTGGCGATGCAAACCGTCGATCTTGGCTTCCAGGCTGGCGATTTCAGCGTCGAGTTCGGATTTGCGCAGGTGCTGGAGCCGTTCCGAAATAAGATCGACTGATCCGCGAAACTGGCGGAGGCCTTCACGGTCGCTGTCGAGCAAGCTTACCGCCAATGGGCGGATTTGCGGGGGAAGCTGGTCCTGTAGCACGCGCAGGGCGGGCGACTTCTGCGAAGTCACCAGCACCCGCCGCCCTGTCGCCAGATAGTGGCTGATGATATTGGCAATCGTGTGGGTTTTACCGGTTCCGGGGGGACCCTGCACGACAACCCCATCGCGCACCGCAAGACGCTGCGCAATCTGGACCTGCTCGGCATTGAACGGCTTCGGGAAAAAGAGCTCTTCGCCGCTGCCATCAGAGGACGTAGCGCCAGGAATGCTGTTGATGCCCCGGAACGTCGGAAAATTTTCGTCCTGCAAATCGCGCGACGGATCGGTAAACAGCGCCGCGATGGCGGGCGGGATCGCTATGTTGCCTTCGCTGTTTTCGAGCAAATCACGAAACGCCAGCAGGTCAGCCATCAGCTGGGTTGCTCGCCGCTCGCGCTGCAGGAAGGCAAAGCCATCTGTGATGCGCAGTTCTGGCCCCGGAAGAGGCAAGGGTAAGGGGCTGCCATCCTCACCGCTGGCATAACTCGCGCCCGGATCGAGCAAGGCGGCGGCATTCTGCAGGATCGGCTCGAACGTAGCGCGAATATAGGGCGAGAGGGCATCGTCCTCCAGCTCCTCGATGTGGCGCACCGCCTGCCTTCGCCAGACGTCCACTTGGGCAAGTCCCAAGGCGTCGAGCGGGTCAGCCTCCACTCCGGGTCGGGCTTCGGCCCTCGGAACGAGGGCAATGACGTGGCTGATTGGATCGAGTTCGATGTCCAGCGGAATAGTTAGCAACGGATAGAGCAGCCACTTGCCGCTGCGGACGAGCGTGGCATAGCCCAAGCCGCAAACCAGTTCTTGTGGGATGCCATCGGGTGCAGCCAGAGCCTGTCGCAAGGCGAAGAGCGCGCCGTAAAAAGCAATCGTCTTGCGGCGGGGCACTTCGGCGTTGACCCAGTCGGCCCACGGCCCGGCGACATAGGCAGCCAGTCTGTCACGCACTGCGTCGGTTTCGGCGTAGTCATCCAGGTCGAGGCCGGCTGCTTCGTCATCCCGTACAATTTCGGCTGCCTGACATTCGGCTGCTGTCAGCCGCTCGCGCAAGCGCGGCTCGCGGGCAGGGTCATCTGACAGGACCAACCAGGCCTTGAGGCGCTGGTCGGCAGGTTCCGGCGGCGGTTTTCGATTCAGGCGATCAACGGTCAGAAACGCGACATCTTCGCCCGACACCCGGTTGAAGGCGATGCCTGGAAGTGCCGCCAATTCGTCATGCGTGCGGTGGAGTGCGCGATGATCGGCGACATCGGTAACGAGCTTGAGCTTGTCCTTTTCGACCGCGATTACATAGTCGATCAGGTCCAGCATTCGCGCCAGGATCAGTGGATCTTCCGCATCGGCAGTTCGGGGCGTGGCGGCGTGCATGGGACTCCGGTCAATCTGAACTGTCGGCTCCGTCAATTCGGATGCAGGCGGTTCTTGAATATCTAGCGGCGCGACGGGAGCGCGAGCCTGAGCCGCTGGCTCCGGTTCGATCTCCAATTTGGCTCGAATGGCTTCCAGGCGATTTCGGCGATGGATTCGCGGATGTGCATGGCCCGAATCCGGGCGCGGCGTGTCCGGCAAAGCTGAGGGGGATGTTGGTTGCAGGGATAAACCCAACTCCAATCCATCGAGAATGGCCGTTATCTTGGCGCGGAGGCGAAGAGCACGATCCGTCTCGCGATGCTGCAACTCGGCGGCGATGATCTCCAGCCGCTGCCGATCAGAGCGATGCTCTTCGACACGTTGCTCAAGCTGGGCAATCGAATCCTGGAAATGGGGCCGTGACTTGCTCACGCAGCAAACCGCCCGTCAGCCAACTTCCGCGCCTGGCCGATGGCGGTGAGCGCGTCCAGCACTGGGGTAACGCCCTTGGCGTTGGTGCCCTTGATAGCGCGGGCGATTTCGCTGGGATGTTTGGGTGCCTGCGATGCGGCGAGGATCGCGGCAACGGTGCTGACCTGCTCGGCCAGCGTCTTGGGCCAGGGGATGATCGTCGCGGTAGCGGCGGCGGGAGCATCGCCGAGATCGAGCGTGGCGTTGACCTGCGGCGCGACAGCGCCGGGGGCCTGAAACTCAGGGCGGAGCCAGCGGATCAGACCCTTAGCCTCCTCGGCGGCGCGGATCTTGTTGAGCGCCACGAGCCGGGTGAGGATGTCTTCGTCCGAGAGATCGGAGGGCCAGCCATAGGCTTCGGCCACTGCCGCGTCGATCGCATCGTGATGCTGACGAACCAGCGTCACCAGACCGCGATCATGGATGTCGCGTTCCTTTTCAGTCAGCGTGCGGCCCTTCCCGTCATTGGCGCGCAGCGCCTCCAGCACATTGTATAGCCCGGTTAGGGTTAGGTCGTCGTGACGCTCAAGCACCTGCTTGCGCAAGCCGTCGAGCGCCTCGGCCTCGGCACGAACGCGGGCTTTGAGCGGCTCGGGGACTTCGTCCGGGAAGGGAAAAGGGTCGAAGCAGCGATAGCTTTGGTATCGCGGCCTGTTCTCAAGGGTGCCACCAAGGTTCAGTTTCCAAACGACATGCGCTCGCGAACTCAGAACTCCCAAATGGAAAGCATCGGAAGTGCTGAACACGATCACAGACCCGTCAAATTGATTGGCGATTGGGTCAGCAAAAACGAATGTTGCGTGCTTGGAAACCTCGGACGTTGCGATGACTCGCGATAGGCCAGAGATTGCCTTGCGCATCGCTGGGCGCGGTTCGGCGAAAATCCACCAGTTGTCGCGATAGCTCTTCCGCTTCAATTCCTTCCGAGAAGGTAGAACAGTGTTGAAAAGACGCTGATAGAGCGCTGGTTGTTCGGCCTTCAGCTTCATTTCCGAATAACCGAATACATCAATAACGTATCTGTTTTGCAGGCGGCGCGTAATGTCGTTTCCTGCGATGAGGCCGGGAAGCAGCTTCGGGTTTGCGCCAGCCGTAACGAACTCTTCGCGTTCGGCTGCTGTCAGGCGAAACCCGTCACCCGCGAGCTTTACGCCCATGAAGCACATATCTTGGTTGGCCTTCAGAGCGGCAGATGCAAATGCCGCTACGCCAACAGAAAGATCAGGATTGATGTAGCCGCGTTCTTCGGCACTGATCAAAGCTTTGCCATCATCCGATACCGCCAATCGGCGACCTTCATGGACGCCAGCGGAAACAACCGTCATTGCGACGCGAACTGCGGCGTCTGTCTCGGGATCTCGCCACGGATGATCTGCCACAACAAACACGATGGAAATTGGATCTGCACTTCCAAAGGCAGACGCGATCATGGCCTGACCTGCCGATTGGCTGAGCGAATTTGTCGTTATCAATCCAGACCGACGAATGAGCCTTTGACCGGCTAGCTCCGCCGCCTTGGCCCACCAATAGGACACAAAATCGCTGTCACCCGGCAGGTTGTCGAAAGAATTGCGAAGTGCTTCAAAATATCCGTCTCCAAGACGGTCTCGAATTTTCTTGCTCCCGATAAACGGTGGATTCCCTACAATGAAATTGACCCTTGGCCATTTGGCCTGTTTCGGCTTGACGTAACGCTCCACCTCCACCCGCGCATCCTCGTCAGGGACATTCTTGCCCGTCACCGGATGAACCTTCATCGTCTCGCCATCCCAGCGGGTAAGCGGCTTCCCATGTTCGTCCCGCTCCAGAACCTTCTTGTCCCAAGTCAGCAAAGCATCACGGTTTTCGATGGTCTTCACGTCGCGCAGCACCGGTTCGGGCGGCACCTTGCCTTCGCCATTCACCCGGAAATGCCATTGCAGATAGCCGATCCACAGCACGAGCTGGGCAATCGCCGCTGCACGCGGGTTGATCTCGATCCCCAGGAAGTTCTCGGGCGTTATGGTGTGCCCGCTCAGCTCGGCCACCGCCTGTTTCTCACCTTCGGGTTCGAGTTCGGCCAGCCGCCCAATGACTTCGCCCTCCAGCTCCTTCATCCGGGCGAGCGCGACATAGAGGAAATTTCCGGTGCCGCAGGCAGGATCAAGCACCTTGACCTGCGCGAGCTGGGCATGAAACTTCTCAATCACGGCATGGGCTTCATTCGCCTTGCCCGCCTCGATCAACTGACCGGCGGCGGCCTGCACGCCGGCCCAATCTGCGCGCAGCGGTTCCATGATCGTCGGCATCACCAGCCGTTCGACATAGGCGCGGGGCGTGTAATGCGCGCCCAATTTAGCGCGCTCCTTGCCGTCGAGCGCGCGCTCAAGCAGTGTGCCGAAGATCGCCGGTTCGACATGGTTCCACTTGTGCGTCGCCGCCTCGATCAGCAGGCCGATTTCATCGGCATTGAGCGCGATGGCGGTGGTATCCTTGAACAGATAGCCGTTGAAGCGCAGTACGGTTTCGCCCGCCTCGCCCAGCACCCCGGCCAGTCCGCCCTTGTCCATCGCCTGCCACAGCGATGACAGGTTCGGCGCGAAATTCTCCGGGCGCTTCTTCATCCGGGTAAGGAAGTTTGTGAAGCTGCCTTCCGGGATCAACTGCACATCTTCGGCAAACATCGTGAACAGGCAGCGCATCAGGAAATCGGCCACGCGCGTAGGGTTCTGCTCGCGCTTTTCGAGTCGCTTGGAAAGTTCTGCCAGATGCCCGGCAATCTCGCGGGTGACGCGCGCGGCTTCCTTCGACGGGTCGAGGCTGAGCGGGTCGGTCCAGATCGTGCCAAGGCGGGCGCGGACATCTTCACTCCGCAAATCGTCGAGCGCGATGCGGAAGCGGGCAGCATCGGGGAACTGGGTGTATTGCTTACCCGTGCCGCTGAAATCGGCATAGACATCGATGCAGTGGCCGACATCGGTGACGAGCAGGAAGGGCGGCCAACCGTGATCGATCGGCAGCGCCTTTGCATAGCGTTCGGCCTGCCCGCGCGCCTCGACCATCGCCTTTGACCAGGTGGGTGTGCCGCGCCTGGCGGTGCCGCGCTTGAAGCGCACGGCAGCGGTCTGGCCGAAAATGTCGAGGTCGGCTTCGCCTTGTTCGGCGGCCTTGCGGTCAGCGTCGCTGCCCTGCTTGGCTTCGAGAACGAAGCAGTGGCGCTTGTAGGCGTCTATCCGGCCGAAACTTTCGGTGCCGTCGGCTTCCTTCTGGAACACGCGACGCTCGAACACATAATCGTTGTGGGTGTCATCGGTGCGACTTCCCTTGGGCGGATCGACGCCGATCAGCGCGCAAAGACCGTTGACGAAACTTTGCGTGTTCGCGAGTTCGGAACCGCCGGTTGGCGCCCATTCGGCAATGAAGGATTCGATTTGATCGTTATCTGACACGGATTGTCTTTAGACGTCGTGGGCGATTACTCGCAATCGACAAAGCAGGCATCGCATTCATTTGCCTTGAACTTCGGTATCGATAGCAAGCCGATAACGTGCATAGCGACGCTCACCAGCCCGGATCAGCGCACCCTTCCCGACAAGATCCACCAGATCGCGGGTCGCGGTGGCAAGGCTAGCCCCGGTGATCGTCCGGTAATTCCCGGCGCTCAACCCGCCCACAAATCCGTCCGGCCCTTCGCGGAACAAGCGAAGCAGCGCCTTTTCCTGCCGTTCGTTGATTTGCCCGCGCAAACGATCGAGCAGCCGGGTCTTGTCGATCAGGAAGCGGATGCGGGTGATCGTCCGTGCCTGCGCCTGGATGACAATATCGGCAAACCATGTCAGCCAGGCGTCGATGTCGTTGCTCTGGCTGCCGAGCTGGAGCGCGGCGTAATAGGCCTTGCGGTGGCGATTGATCGTCTCCGCGAGTGCCGTCAGCGTCGGGGTTGCGAGGTTTTGAGCCAAGGCCTTTTCCGCAATCGCGCGTCCGATCCGGCCATTGCCATCCTCGAAGGGATGGATGCTCTCGAACCACAGGTGCGAGATCGCGGCGCGGGTGATCGCGGGTAGCGGATTCGGTGACGATGGCGCGCTGTCGTTGAACCACGCGATGAACCGGGCCATTTCCAGCGGGACGGTAGCGGACGGCGGTGCCTCGAAATGCACACGGGGGGCGTGAAGCGCGCCTGAGACAATCTGCATGGCGTCTTCATGCGTCCGGTAGCGCCCGACATCGGCAATGTCGCGGCGACCGTTCATCAGCATGGCGTGCCACGCGAACAGAGTCTGGTCAGCAAGCGGCACGGCGTGGTTGCGATAGACATCGGCCATGAGTTCGGCGGCACCGGCCTCGGCCGCACTGGCGCGACGCTGATCGGCGGCAAAGCCCAGATGCCGCGCGAGCGACGACTGTACGCTCGCGCGGTCGAGAATTTCACCCTCTATGGCGGAGCTATCGACGATCTCCTGCGAGATGAGTTCGATGGTCAGCCCATCGCGCTCATCGGCGTCAAGGTGATGCAACGCCCCAATGACGACACCGGACCCTTTCAGGAATTGCTCTTCCGACACACGGATGCGATCCGCGTCGAAGCGGAAATCGGGCCAGTCGGGAAGTTGCCAGTTCCAGCGCATGATCGACAGGATGCCTTTCTATCAATCACGATGTAGCATAAAAATGATTGATAAAGCGATAGCCAATCGATCAGAGTTGCCTCATTCAGATAGACGAAAAGCCGCTCGCCTACATACCGCACACTACCCACAGAACAATACCTCAGTTCCCTTTACGTTCTCGATTGCAACAGCTAAGACTTTTGCCGTGCGAGCCGCGCAGCATGTCGGCAACTGGGCACGGGATGGAAACATGAGCGACGAAAGAATTGCTTTTGGCGTTTGCTTGCCCGGCGAAGACACGGCTCCCTGTTCGGCGCAACCGAAAGCCCCTCCTTCATACGTTGAGGAAGTGCTGATCGGAGTTACGACATGTGAGGTTAGGATGAACGATAGCAACCGACCAAATCCAGGCACTTCGACGCAACCTAAAGCTCCACCGACACAGCCAAAGCCGCCACCTCCGCCGCCAAAGCCTAGCAAATGACTAAGCGAAACACATCTCGACCTGGGACAATGGCTCAAGATTCGGCACAGCCAAAGCCGCCGACACAAACGACGTCCCAACGTCCACCACCCCCTAAGCCGAGTAAATGACATGGCCGGAAAAGAAGATTCCGATAGCTTGGAAAAGGCAAATACGCCCAAAGCGCCCCCACCACAGCCTGCGCCAGCACCTCCGCCCCCACCGCCGAGCAAGTGACTTTCATGGACCGTCTTAGATCAGATCAGGAAACGGAAAAGCGGTCCCAATCGCCTAAGGCACCGCCGCCTCCACCGCCGGAGACGCCTCCACCCCCGCCGCCGAAGGTTTAGCGCCTTTCAGCATTCGCAACGAAACGCGGCGGATTTTGTTTGCCGGAACATAAGTCAGCTTATCCCCATGATGGAGGTCGTGGACATCGGCGTCTTCGACAAAATCTTCGCCTGGTCGGCATTTGTGAGTGGCATAGATCGCCACGTCGCCATTTGGGCCGAGCACACACGGCCCGTAAGGCGCTTGGGCGAATTTCCGGGTGTCATCACAGAACAGCCAGCTATCGTCATCAAGCTGGATGCTTATCTGACTCACATAGGTTCGGCTATTATGCAGCGTTATTTTCGACCACGCGCTGGGCGTTTCGTCGGACCACGATAAATCGCCTTTACGGATCAGCCACTGCACACCGTCAGCGATCCAGTATCGCCACAGCGCGCCCCCGATCAGCGAGGCCAAAATGGCCGCAGCGATACGCCAGACTCCATAAGTCGCGGGGAGCAAGGCGAGGACAGAAGTAGCGCAAAGACCAAAAGCAACGGTCCGAAACGCGGTGTCTATTGGCTTATGATGGTCTTTTATACCGAGATAAGCGAGAGCATATGCGAGATAGCCGCTCCCAAGGGCAACTTGAATCTCCAAGGGCAGGCTGAGAAACTTTTCATCCATGGTGGATAGTTAACCCGATCTGGTCCGTCTGCACAGGGATTGCTGACCCAAACTATCTTGGAGTTCAGATAGCGCTTCGCGGAGCCGATGTGGGCGATGGCCGAATCCCGTCCGGGATTCCAATGGCCAGCATGACAATGCCGTTCGATTGTCATTTCGCCTGACGCGGGGCGCGGCCCGTATGGGCCGCCATACCCCGCTCGGGCATGATCCCGCCACCGTGCGGTGTCGTAAATGGATCATGCCGAGAGGGCTGGTGCGGGCGGTGGGAATCGAACCCACACTCCTTGCGGAACGGGATTTTGAATCCCGCGCGTCTACCAATTCCACCACGCCCGCGTTGCGACAGCCCTATAGCGCCGCGATCAAAATGCGCAACGTCAAAAGCGAACTATGCAGCTTATTTCGTTGACTTCGCTACCTTCTTAGCAGTCGCAACGGGTTTGGGGCGCACTTTGCGAACATTGACTGCCGAGGCGTCAATGTTGTTCTTCAAATGCCGTCCGTAATATTTCTCGATCATCTCGACGCTGGTGCGGCAGTTTTTGGCGACCTGATAGATGTCCGCACCTTCGAGCAAGCGAAGGCAGATGTAAGTATGCCGCAGACTGTAGCAGGTGCGGATATGACCATCGCGGTCAAATTTCAGGTTAAGCTCGTCGAGTACGGTGTTCATCAACTCGCGCGGCGATTTCCCAAAAATTCGGTCGGTCGGCTTGAGTCCCTTACGCTTGCGAACCCGCTCGAAAGGCATAATCGCACCCGGCATCGACTTGCAGAAGCCGACGCCACGCTTACCGCGCACCTCGATTTCCAGGATGCGCTCGCCGGTCGATTCGTCATTCACGATCTTGACGTCGCGCAGCTCAAGGCGCGATGCCTCATCGGGCCGAAGCCCAGTGTTCCCCATGAACAGCACATAGTCGTGAAAGGTCTCGCAGACTTCGCGCCAGCGCGGCTTGGGCGGGTTCTTCGCCCGCTCGCGCGTCGCCTCGTAGAGCAGCTTGTATTCCTCGGGCGAGAACCAGGCGCGATGCTCCACTTTGCCAGACGTCTTGTAGGGTGCGGACATATCCGGGATCGCCGCGATCCAATCCTTGCGATTGGCAGTCTTCAATATCTGCCGGAGCGTGACGATCTCGTGGTGCAAGGTCGCGCGAGCCGGTTTCTTCGGCTTGCCGGTCTTGGCGTCGAGCCGCGACGATTGGCGGTGCGCGCGATATTCCTGAACCTTACCCGCCGTGATTTCCTCCAAGGGGGTATTGCCAAAGAAGGGCATCAGGTGAACGCGGATGATGTCGGACTTCGATTTCACATAGCCGGCATTGCGCTCGCCCATTGTGATCACCTCGAACTCACTGGCAAACGCCTTGGCAGCATCCTCGAAGCTGGGGCCAATCGGCTTTGGACGACGACGGCCTTCCACAACCGCGCCCGGCTCGGCGGCAACAGGCTGGGCGGAACCGCTTAACAGAGAGACGCCGCCGCGACGGCGCTGACGGTCTTCGACGCAGCGCTCCATATACCAGTCGCGCGCGAAATCCTTGGCGGCGGCAAGGCTCTCCTCCTTGGTCGTCTGCCGGTGATTGCGGCTGCCGAGGTAGGTCGAGCATTGCCAGAAACGGCTCCCCACACGCCGATAGACGTGGAGCGCGCCGTCCATCAAAATATGGCTCTCAACGGGCATTGTGAAAACTCCAAAGTGTGTAAGACTTGTGTAAGTCTTTTTCGGAGTCTTGGCCTTGCTCAAACCGTTGGTTTTACGGGGTTTTTGGCTAATTTTTTTAGGTAGAAGGCGATTTTGAGTGCGGCGCGTCTACCAATTTCACCACAGGGGCCCGTGGACGGCGGTCTGGCCGGAACTGATTCCCGCCGGACGACCGATGCGGAGCAGCCGTTGCCACAGAAAGGTGGTTTTAGTCTAGTGGATAAGCGGCATCGTGCATAAGACGGTGCCATGACCGACAAGCCCAAGGCAGCCGCTGCCCCATCGATCCGTCCCGCGCCATCGACCCGCGCCAAGCCCGACACCACCACGCCGACCTTCACGGCCGGCCGGATCGCAATGGCGGCGGTGACCGTCATCGCGATCATCGGGGTCGCCTGGCTGGCGATCACGCTGACCCGCTTTTTTATGCTGGTGTTCGCCGCGATCGTGCTGGGCGCGATCTTCGACGCGATCGCCAGCTGGCTTGTCCGCCGAACCGGAATGAAGCGCGGCTTTGCGCTCGCCGGTTCGGTCGTAGGGATTATTGCGATCTTTGCCGGTGCCTTCGTGCTGTTCGGATCGCAGCTCGCGAGCGAAGTCGATACGATCCGCGAGCAGGTGCCGCGGGCGCTGCAAGGGGTCGAGGCGTTTCTCGATCGTTACGGGCTGGGCACCCGCGTGCGCGAACTCGCCGAGGTTGGCGGCAAGGATATCTCGCAGCTCGTGTCGCAAGCCGGTGGATATGCGCTGGCGGCGGGCAGCGGCATCGCCGATTTTGTGCTGGTGCTGGTCGCCGCGATCTTTCTCGCCAGCGACCCCGCCACCTATCGCCGCGGCCTGTTGCTGCTGATGCCCGCCAAGGCCGAAGCAACCGCATCGCTCGCGCTCGACGACGCCGCGCGCGGGCTGAAGGGCTGGATGGTCGGACAAGCCGTGTCATCGCTCGTCGTTGTGGCGCTGACCGGCGGCGGGCTGGCGCTGCTCGGGGTACCGGCCGCGGGCGGGCTCGGCCTGATCGCCGGGCTGCTCGACGTCATCCCGATGATCGGCCCGATCATCGCAGGCATCCCCGCGGTGCTGCTCGCCTTCACCGTATCGCCTGCCACCGCGCTGTGGACGCTGGTGCTGTTCCTGGTGATCCAGCAGTTGCAGGGCAATTTCCTGCAACCGATGATCCAGAAGCAGGCGGTCGACGTCCCGCCCGCGGTGCTGCTGTTCGCGGTGGTCGCGGCGGGGGTGCTGTTCGGCTTCCTCGGCGTGCTGCTCGCCGCGCCGCTGACGGTGGTGGTCTATGTGCTCGTGCAGCGGGTGTATGTGAAGACTTTGCTGGGTAAGGACATCAAGATCGCCGGGCAGGATTGAGGCCCGCCGCCTAATACCACGTCATCGCCTCGCTCCTCACAATCACGAGGCAAGGTGTCTTTCCCTACTTCTTCAATTCCTTCGCCAGCGTCTTCGCCGTCGCCTTGCCATAGGGCGGCTTGAAGCCCGCCAGCCCGGCGACATCCAGCTTCGGCTGGCGATACACCGCGCGGGCGTGACTGAAGGTGCGGAAGCCGTCGACGCCGTGGTAATTGCCCATGCCCGACGGCCCGACCCCGCCGAACGGCAAATCCTCCATCGCATTGTGGAACAGAACGTCGTTGACGGTTACACCGCCCGAGATCGTCCGCGTCAGCACACGGTCCTCCTCGCTCTTGTCCTGCCCGAAATAATAGAGCCCCAGCGGGCGATCGTTGGCATTCACATAATCGATCGCGTCGTCGATCGTCTTGTACGTCTTGACCGGCAGGATCGGGCCAAAAATTTCTTCCTGCATCACCTTCATGTCGTCGGTCGGATTGCGGACGATGTGGAGCGGCATCTTGTGGCCGTTCGAACTGGCGAAATCTTCGCCGCCCGGATTGACCTCGATCACCTCGGCTCCCTTTTCGCGCGCGTCGGTCAGATAGGATTGCAGCCGGTCATAATTGCGCGTGTTTACCACCGAGGTGTAATCGTCGTTGGCGAGCAAGGTCGGGTAGAGCGCAGCCGCACCTTTCGTCACGCTATCGATCACCGCGCCTTCCTGATCGTCGGCGACGAGCAGGTAATCGGGCGCAAGGCAGATCTGCCCGGCGTTCATCATCTTGCCGAGTGCGACGCGCTGGCCGACGAGATCCTTGTTCGCGCTGCGCCCGATAAAGGTCGGCGACTTGCCGCCGAGCTCAAGCGTCACGGGGACAAGATTGTCCGCCGCGGCGCGCATGATGTGCCGTCCAACGCTCGTCGCGCCGGTGAAGATCATATGATCGAAAGCGAGCTTCGAGAAAGCGACGCCGACGTCGGCGTCGCCGGTGAACACCGCCATTTCGCTTTCGTCGAAATATTCGGTGACCAGCCGGGCCATCAGCGCCGACACATTTTCGGTGAACTCGCTCGGCTTGATCATCGCGCGGTTGCCTGCTGCGAGAATGCCCGCCATCGGCACGAACACCATGCCGACCGGGAAATTCCACGGCGCGACGACGCCGACGACGCCTTTCGGCTGATAGACAACCTCGGCCTTGGCGCCAAGCAGCCCGAGCGGGAAAGTGGGCTTGCGCTTCTCGCCCTTCGACCAGCTCGCCAGATGTTTTTTCGCATGTTTGAGCGCGCTCACCGACGGCATGATGTCGGTCATCAGCGTCTGTTCGCGGCTGCGATGACCAAAATCCTCACTCACGGCCTTCGCGAAGTCCTCGGCATGATCAATGAGCAGCGCGATCGCACGGTCGATGCGATCGGTCCGTACCGCAAGGCTTTCGGACATCGCCGCGGTAAAGCTCGCCTTTTGCGCCGCGAGCACCTGACTCATCCGCTGCGTTTCGCCGGTGATGTTCGTTGCGACCGTCGCCATTGCCCGTCTCCCTGTTTTGTTGCGCCTGTTTGATCATGAGCCGCGGCGGGTTGCAAGATGAAACCGGCTACCTATCTCGGTTCAGCCCCTTTCGCAGTTGCAGCATATCCGCTATTCGACCCGCCGAACCTGTTTTCCCTTACGGAGTCTTGTCCCATGACCGCCACCGATCCCGTCGTCTTCCTGTCCTACGCCCGCACCCCGATGGGCAGCATGCAGGGCAGCCTGTCGGACGCGAGCGCGACCGACCTCGGTGCGACTGCGGTGAAGGCGGCTGTCGAGCGCGCGGGCGTCAGCGGTGACGATATCGAACGCATATACATGGGCTGCGTCCTTCCCGCCGGGCTCGGCCAGGCGCCGGCGCGGCAGGCTGCGATCAAGGCGGGCCTGCCCAAATCGGTGCAGGCAACCACCGTCAACAAAGTGTGCGGTTCGGGCATGCAGACCGTGATCATGGGCGCCGAAGCGCTCGCCGCGGGCAGCGTCGACCTGATCGTCGCAGGCGGCATGGAATCGATGACCAACGCGCCGTATCTGCTCAAAAAGCACCGCGGCGGCGCGCGCATCGGCCATGACACCGCTTATGACCATATGTTCCTCGACGGGCTGGAAGACGCCTATGAAGCGGGTCGCGCGATGGGTACCTTTGCGCAGGATACCGCCGATGCCTATCAGCTCAGCCGTCAGGCGCAGGACGATTACACGCTGACGTCGCTGAGCCGCGCCAAAGCCGCGATCACCGAAGGCGCCTTTGCCGCCGAAATCGCGCCCGTGACGATCGCGGGCCGCAAGGGCGATATCGTTGTCGATACCGACGAAGCACCGAGCAAGGCGATGCCCGACAAGATCCCGACGCTGAAACCCGCCTTTGCCAAGGACGGCACGATCACTGCGGCGACCAGCTCGTCGATTTCGGACGGCGCCGCCGCGGTCGTGTTGACCCGCCAGTCGGTCGCCGATGCCAAGGGTGCCAAGGCCGTCGCGCGCCTCGTCGCGCACGCCGCGCACGCGCAGGAACCCAAGGATTTCACGATCGCCCCGGTCGGCGCGATCAACAAGGTGCTGGCCAAGGCCGGCTGGACCATCGGCGACGTCGACCTGTTCGAAGTCAACGAAGCCTTTGCCTGCGTCGCGATGTTCGCGATGCACGACCTCGGCATTCCGCACGACAAGATCAACGTCCACGGCGGCGCGACCGCGCTCGGCCACCCGATCGGCGCCAGCGGCACGCGCATCATCACGACGCTGATCGCGGCGCTCCAGCGCCACGGCAAGACGCGGGGCATTGCAAGCCTGTGCATCGGCGGTGGCGAGGCTACCGCGGTGGCGATCGAGCTGACCTAATCCCCCAATTAACAAAGGTTGCACGGCGTCGTCGCAAGACGGCGCCGTTTCGTCGTTTGGCGGCGACAAATTGCGACACTAATGTCCTGAAAATAAACGGCGCATTCCGGCTCCGTTCAATTCGACTCGGCTAATCCTCCATTTGTCATCGGGCAGTCCCCTCCCCCTGACGGATTGAAAGGATAGACCAATGAAGACCAAATTTCTTACTGTCGGCCTGATTGCCGCGATGATGGTTCCCGGCGTCGCCTCGGCGCAGACCCGCGGCGAAGTTCGTGACAGCCGCCAGGACGTTCGCGAAGAGCAGCGCGAGCTGCGTGAGGCCCAGCGTTACGGTGATCGTGGTGATGTCCGCGAAGAGCGCCGCGACGTACGCGATGCGCGTCAGGAGTTGCGCGAAGACAAGCGCGACTGGCGTCAGGATCGCCGCTATCAGAGCTATCGCGCGCCGTTCAAATATCAGCAGTTCCGCGTCGGAGCGACCTTGCGCTCGAACTACTACGCCCCGTCGTATCGTCCGAGCTATGACAGCCGCTGGGGTGTGCCGCGCGCCGGTCGCAACCTGACCTATGTGCGTCACTACAACGACCTGCTGCTCGTCAACGAGCGCAACGGCCGGGTGGTGAAGGTTTACCGCAATCACTTCAACTGGCGCCGTTAAACGCTAGCTGACGTCGGGTAACCGAGAAGGGTCGATGGGCAACCATCGGCCCTTTTTTATTGCGTGGCGATTGTCGTTGCTGCGCCCTCATCAAGGGCATAGCCTGCGCGCGTTCTTGTGGGGAGACAATGACATGAAAAAGCTGCTTTTGCTGACCGCGCTCACGGCGCTGTCGGCTTGTTCGCAAAAGACTGAAGAATCGGAAGAAACGGCTGCCGCACCGAACGAGGCGGTAACGCCCGCGCCTGCGACCGACTCGGGAACCCAACCCGGGACCTATGACGTCAAAATGGCCGACGGCACGATGGCCACAACGGTGATCAATGCCGACGGCACCTATGTCGATACCAGCGCGAAGGGCGAGATTGTCAAAGGTCTTTATGCGCGCAAGGACGGCAAGGATTGTTTCGATCCCGAAGGCGACGCGTTGGGCGGATGCTGGGACATCACGCAGCCCGGAGCCGACGGCAGCTTCACTGCCACCTCGCCCGAAGGCACAGTGGTCACGGTCACGCCCAGGAAGAAATAACCTCTCCGGCCTGACGCCAATCCTCGCTGCGGGGTCAATCTCCCCAGATATGGTCGGTCTGGATCCAGCCGCTACGACCCTTCACGTCGAACCGACACCAGCCGTCGGCGCATTCGGTGATCCGCCCGACGACGCCGGGTTCGGCGCGGTAAGCGACGGCGGCCGAAGCGCTGGCCGCCTCGCGCAGCGGGCGGATCTCGCCGGTGACGATCGCGGTGCGCGTGCGGCTGAGCAGGCGCGCGGCCATCCACCCTTGCGTGCCGTCGGGATCCTCGATCTTGCGCCAGGTTTCAAAACGCGCGACGACTTTGACGGGCAAATCCTTGCGCCGATATTCCCAAATCACCGGCACGTCGGGCGATGGCCCCTTGCGCATCCGCGCCTCATCGACGCTGATCGACGCCCAATAGGGCAGCTTGATGGGGTCGGATTGCGCGGATGCCGGTCCCACGACGGCGAACAGCGCTGTGGCTGCGAATATCAGGCGGCTGGTCATTATATTGCCTTGTCAAATTCGGGTCGGATGTTCAACCGTTCGCCGCGCAAAAGGCTGCGTTCATCCCCGGTCTTTTCGCGTGTCTTTCGGGTGCATGCTCTTGACCGGCGCGCGGCGGCGCGCTCTATCGGCGGCCATGCCCGATTCATCCCGCCCAAAACGCCCGCGCGTCATCGTTACCCGCCAGTTGATGCCGCATGTCGAGGCGCGCATGGCCGAATTGTTCGACGTCGCGCTCTCGGCGAACGATCAGGCGTTTACCAAAGACGAATTGAAGGCCGCGGTCGCCGATTGCGACGTCTTCGTCCCGACGGTGACCGATGAGATTGACGCCGAGGTGCTGGCGGCGGCGGGCGAACGCCTGAAACTGATTGCCAATTTCGGCGCCGGGGTCGACCATATCGACCTGGCGGCGGCGCGCGCCAAGGGCATCATGGTGTCGAACACGCCTGGGGTCTTTACCGAAGATACTGCCGACATGACGATGGCGCTGATCCTGTCGGTGCCGCGGCGCCTCGCCGAGGGCGAGAAACTGATGCGGTCGGGCCAGTGGGCGGGTTGGGCACCGAGCGCGATGCTCGGCCACCGCGTTGGCGGTAAATTGCTCGGCATCATCGGCATGGGGCGCATCGGGCTGGCGGTCGCGCGCCGCGCGCGTGCTTTCGGCCTGTCGATCCATTATCACAACCGCAAGCGCCTACCCGAAGCGATCGAAGAGGAACTGGGCGCGAGCTATCACGCCAGCGTCGATACATTGCTGCGGATCAGCGACATCGTGACGCTTCACTGCCCGCATACCGCTGAGACGCATGAGATGGTCAATGCAGCGCGGATCGGATCGATGAAGCCGACCGCGTATCTGATCAACACCGCCCGCGGCGAAATCGTCGACGAAAGGGCGCTGATCGCGGCGCTCCAGACCGGGCGCATCGCGGGCGCCGGGCTCGACGTGTACACCCACGAACCCGCAGTCGACCCGGCCCTGCTCGCGCTCGACAATGTCGTACTGCTCCCGCACCTGGGCTCGGCAACGATCGAGGGCCGCGAGGCATCGGGCGAAAAGGTCATCGCCAACATCCGCGCTTGGTGCGACGGGCATCGCCCGCAGGATCAGGTGCTGGAGGGATGGGCGTAACAGGCCGTCGCCCCCGCGCAGGCGGGGGCCGCTCTTGGTTTATGCAGCACCTTGGCGCAACGCCGTAGCGGCCCCCGCCTTCGCGGGGGCGACCCTAATCAATCCCCCGTCAAAATCCGGTCCACCAACTGTTTCACCGTCGGGGTGAAGTTGTTCGAATAGAAGGGATCGGTCTTGAAATTGAACGCGGCGTGCCCCGCAAACATCAGATTTTGCTCGGGATCGCCGCCGTGCGCGATGTCCTGCAGCGTTTTCTGGATGCAGAAGCTGCGCGGGTCGGCGAGGTAGCCGGTGGTGTAATCGTCATGGTCCTTCCACGACGAAAAGCCGCAATGCGACAGGCAGCCCATGCAATCGGTCTGGTCCTTGCGGATCACCGCCTTGTCGCTGTCGGTCACGAAAACAACCGTATTGTCGGGGGTCTTCAGCGCTTCGGTATAACCCTCGGCGGCCCAGTCGCGCGCCCTTGCCCGATCATGCGGGGTGACCCAGAAATTCTTGCCCTTCACTCCTACGTCGAGCTGGACGATGTGATCGCCCGCTTCCTGCTTTGAATAAGGAATCTGGCGCTCCGAGCGCGCTTCGAGATCGCGCAGGAAGGGGGTGCGCACCGCGCTGGAATAAAAGCCGGTCGGCGAAAAGCGGTGGAGCAGCACGTCACCGTCGTCGAGGGTGCGAAGACGATCTTTCCACGCCTGCGGGATCGGGCTTTCTTCGGTCAGCAGCGGCCGGGTGCCGTACTGGAAAACGATCTGGCCGAGCTCGGGGTTGTCGATCCAGTTTTCCCAGTCGCGAAGATACCAGACGCCGCCCGCCATCACGATCGGCACACTGTCGGCAATCCCTTCCGCCGTCATGACGTCGCGCAGCGCTTTCACGCGCGGATACGGATCCTGCGGTACCAGCGGATCTTCGGCGTTCGACAGGCCGTTGTGACCGCCCGCCAGCCAGGGATCCTCATACACCACCGCGCCGAGCAGATGCGGCACCTTGTGGTAGGCACGCTTCCACAGCGCGCGAAACGCGCGTGCCGAGCTGATGATTGGCAGATACATGACATTGTGGCGCTCGGCGATTTCGCTGAGCTTGTACGGCATCCCGGCGCCGCAGGTAACCCCGGCGACCATGCCCTTGGTGCGGGCCAGCACGCCTTCGAGGATCTGCTGCGCGCCGCCCATTTCCCACAGCACGTTGATGTTGATCGCACCCTTGCCGCCCGACACCTCGTAAGCGCGCTCGACCTGCGCCACCGCGCCTTCGATGCCGTAATGGATCAGTTCTTCGTGGCGTTCCTTGCGGGTCAGCGACTTGTAAACCTGCGGGACGATCTTGCCCTCGGCGTCATAGCTGTCGGCGTTGACCGCCGACACGGTGCCGATGCCGCCCGCCGCAGCCCAGGCTCCGCTCGACATATGGTTGGTCGCCGACACGCCCTTGCCGCCCTCGACCAACGGCCAGACTTCACGTCCGCCGTAAAGGATGGGCTTCAATCCTTTGAACATTTTCGATCTCTTTCTGTCCACCGGCCGTCCACTTCCCGGCCAGTCCCCGTTTCGGTTCCGTAAGCGGAAGCGCGCGGCGAAAGTCAATGGTTCCGCGGCGGGCTAGCCCCCAAAGAGGCGGCGGCCTTTAAGCGCGCGACCATAGAGATTTTCATAGGCCGCGACCATCGTCGATTCGTCGAACCTGTCGATCGCGATCCGCCGGTTCGCGGCACCAATCCGCGCGCGCAGGTCGCGATCGGCGGTCAGTTCGGCCAATGCGGCGTGAAAGCCCCTTTCGTCGTCGGCGATAAAGTGCCGGTTGTCGGGCGCGACCATCGCGGCAACATCGCCAACATCGGGGCTCACGACCGGCAAGCCCGCCGCCATCGCCTCGATCACCGCAATCGGCGCCTGCTCGCTCTGCGAGGACAGCGCGAACAGGTCGAAATGACCGATCCAGCGTGCGGGCTCGGCCATGAAGCCGGGCATCACCAGCCGGTCGGCGATCCCGCAAGCGGCGGCCTCGGCGGCGATCGCCGCGCGTTCCGGCCCATCTCCGACGATGACCAGCCGGACGTTCGCGGGCAAATTGGCGACCGCATGGACGAGGCGCGGTAAATCCTTGACCTTGCGCAGCCCGGCAACGGTCCCGATAACAACCTCGCCTTCGCGCCGCTCCAAACCCGGAATCGCGACGGACGCCTTGGCTCCATAAGCCGCGGTGTCGATCCCGTTGCTGATCAGTACCGTGCGCCGCCGCGCGCGCCATTCGTCCGCGGCGATCCGCTCGAGCAGCGTCGAAGGCACGGCCAGCGCGTCGGCAGTCGGCAGCGCGAGACGGCGAAAGCCGTTACGCTTCCAGTTGCGCCGGACGCTCTCATCCTCGTTGAACCCATCCTCGTGGTGGACCAGCGGCGGCAGGTCGCGGAACGGTGCAAAGACGCGGTGCGCCATCACCCCGTCCATCGACCCCCAATTATAGCTGAGCACCAGATCAAACTGCTGCATATAGGCGGCAAGATCGCGATAGCGCGCCAGCCCCGGCTTGCCATGCAGCGGCGGCGTATCGGCAGGAAATTCGACATCGACAGCGGGATCGATCGCGTCGCGTGCGCTCATCGCCTCGGGTACGGCCGACAAGATCGTGTGCCGCGCGCGCGGTCCCATCAAATTCATCAGCCGCACCGCGCGGGCTTCCTTGCCCCCCAGCGAAAAGCTGGAATGGAGGTGGAGCAGCCGTGCCGGAGATTCTACACCCGTCACGCGGTCGGCAGTTCGGCCAGCCAGGCGTCGATCGCCGCAACAGCTTCGGGCTCGTCGAGCGTTGGTGCGTGGCCGACACCTTGCACCTCGATCAGTGTGGCATGTGGCAGTGCAGCAACCATCTTTTCACCCGCCGACCGCGCCAAAATGTCCGATAGCTCACCGCGCAGGATCAGCAACGGGACGGTGCCGAGCGCGCGATAGACCGGCCACATATCGAACGCCGCTTCGCCGCCGGTCACGCGCAACGGCGCCGCGATCTGCTTGTCATAGTCGGTGACGATGCGGCCTTCTGGGGTCAGCCGGTGGGTGCGCTTGGTCAGCCGCAGCCAGTCGTGGATTTCATAGCCGGGATAAATCGCGGCGTTCAGCTCGGCATAGGCTCGCGCCGCATGCATCCATGTCGGCTGACTGCCCCCCGCACCGATATAATCGCGGATGCGCTCCAACCCGCTGGTCTGGAGCTCGGGGCCAACGTCGTTGAGCGCTGCGCCGATCATCCGCCCGGGCAGCGTCGCGGCCATTAGCATCGACACAAGCCCGCCCAGCGAGGTGCCGATCGTCGCAAAGCGATCGATGCCCAGTTCGTCGAGCAGCGCGACGACATCCTGCACATAAGTCAGCGGGACATAGGTCATCGGATCCTTGGCATAGGCGCTGTCGCCGCGACCGCGAAATTCGATGACGATCGTCTTGCGCTGCCGCGCGACATGCGGCGCGAGCAGCTCGAAATCGCGCGCGTTACGCGCCAGACCCGGCAGGCACAGCACCGGCGGCGCCGTTTCGGCCCCATCCGGCCCCGGATAGACGCGCGCATGCAACCGCACGCCGTCGCCCGACCACCAATATTGGTCCTGCCAGTCGCGGCGCGCGTCCTGCTTTGCCTCCTGCTTGGCCAAAATGGCGGATCCCCTTGGTTCGTGTCCTGGCATGTCCCGGCGCGCGGAACCCAATTGCGTCTATCGCCAACCCAGCCGCGCGGTGCAAGCAATCCGTCGCACCAGACCCCAGCGCAGGTTGCCGCCACGGTCTTTCACCGATAAGACCGTCTCAACCATGAGCGAACCTCTGCTTTCCTTCGAACCCGCAACCGGCGAAGAGCTGTGGCGCGGCGCGGTCAGCAATGTCGACGACGAGGTCGCTATCGCGCGGCGCGCCTGGCCCGAATGGGCAGCCAAGCCCGTCACCTTTCGTACCGAAACGCTGCGCCGCTTCGCCGACCGCGTTAAAGCCGAGGGCGAAGTGCTCGCCGACCTGATCGCACGCGAAACCGGCAAGCCCTTGTGGGAAGCGCGCACCGAGGTCGAATCGGTGGCGGCCAAGGTCGATATTTCGGTGAAATCTTACGGCGAACGCACCCCCAACCGCCGGATCGAGGGCGCCATGGGGCTGCGCAACGCGGTACGCCACAAACCCCACGGCGCGCTCGCGGTGCTTGGCCCTTATAATTTCCCCGCGCATTTGCCGAACGGACATATTGTGCCGGCGCTGATCGCGGGCAATTCGGTGCTGTTCAAGCCGTCCGAAAAGACCCCCGCGGTCGGCGCCAAGCTCGTTGAGCTGTTTCACAGCGCCGGCGTGCCGCAAGAGGTGCTGCGCCTGATCGTGGGGGGTCCCGAAACGGGCAAGGCGCTCGCTGGACACGCGGGCATCGACGGCCTGCTGTTCACCGGCTCGGCGCGAACGGGGCTCGCGCTCAACCGCCAATTCGCCGACCAGCCCGGCAAGATGCTCGCGCTCGAAATGGGCGGCAACAATCCGATCGTCGTGTGGGACACTGCCGACATTCGCACCGCCGCGATCATCGTCGTTCAGTCGGCGTTCCTCAGCGCCGGACAGCGATGCAGCAATGCACGGCGACTGATCATGCGCGACACACTGGCCGACGCGCTGATCGAAGAGGTCAAGGCGCTGACAAACCGCCTGATCGTCGATCATCCGCACGCCGACCCGGCGCCCTATATGGGACCGGTGATCGACAATGAAGCCGCCGATCATCTGACCGAAAGCTTCCTGATCCTGATGTCGAACGGCGGCCAGGTGATCCGCCACATGACGCGCCCGGTCCCGGGTCGCCCTTTCCTGACCCCCGGCATCATCGACGTGACGTCGATGCCAGAGCGGCCCGACATCGAGTTGTTCGGACCGCTGCTTCAGGTCGTCCGCGTCGAGACGTTTGAAGCGGCGATTGCCGAAGCAAACAACACCGCTTTTGGCCTGTCGGCGGCGCTCGTCGGCGGCACGCCGCAGCTGTACGACCAGTTCTGGGCCAACGCCCGCGCCGGAGTGATCAACTGGAACCGCCCGACCAACGGCGCCTCGTCCGCCGCGCCCTTTGGCGGCATCGGCCTCTCGGGCAACCATCGTCCCAGCGCGTTCTACGCCGCAGATTATTGCGCCTATCCTGTCGCGAGCGCGGAAAGTGACGCGCTGCGCGCGTCGATCGGCGTCGGATTGCGCGATCCCGAAGGGTCGCGCCTGATCCCCAAAAGCTACAATTAAACGTTCCTTCGTCATGCCGGATATGATCCGGCATCCATTCCTGCGGTGACGGCATGGACCCCGGATCAAGGCCGGGCGGACGATCGAGAGGGGCAATTTTACCTTCATCAGCGTCAATAAAGCCTGCTTTGCCATTCGGCGGGCGCGCCATCATCTATCGTGCATGGAAAAGACTCCCCCCCCCGTCGGCAAACTTTGGCTGGTCGGCGCCGGTCCCGGCGACCCCGATCTGCTGACGTTGCGCGCCGCGCGGCTGCTGGCCAGCGCCGATCTGGTCGTTCATGACGGGCTGGTCGGCGACGGCGTGCTTGCGCTGATCCCGCCGCATGCCGAGCGCATCAGCGTCGCCAAGCAGCGCAGCCGCCACACAATGAAGCAGGAACTGATCAACGAACTGCTCGTCCGCGAAACGCTGGCCGGGAAACAGGTCGTGCGGCTCAAGGGCGGCGATCCGTTCATCTTCGGGCGCGGCGGCGAGGAACTCGATGCTGCGCGCAAAGCCGGCGTCACCTGCGAAGTTGTCCCCGGTATCACCGCCGCCGCAGGCTGCGCCGCGCAGGCCGGCCTCCCCCTCACCCACCGCGAAGACGCCAGCGCGGTCAGCTTTGTCGCCGGCCAGTGCAAGGATCTGAGCGATCAGGACTGGTCGGGCCTCGCGGGCCACGGCCGCACCCTCGTCATTTACATGGGCATCGCCACCGCGACCGCCATCGCCGACAAGCTGATCGCCGACGGCGTGTCGCCCGATCTGCCCGTCGCGGTGATTGAGCGTGGCACCACCGCTGACGCTCGCGTCCTGCGCACTCTGCTCACCGACCTCGGCGATCTCGTCGCGCGCGAGGCGGTAAGAAGCCCGGCGTTGATCATCGTGGGCAAAGTGGCGGCGCGCGCCGATGCGCTCGACTGTTTCGGCGCTCCGGGCGTTGCCGAAAAATTGGGGAATTTTGCATGAAGCTGTTGACCGGCAACGACCTGAAAACAGGGTTTGTGACCTGGTGGACCGGCGCCGACTGGTCGCTGCACATCGAGGACGCCGCCGACGTCGGCGAGGCGGGCGAGGCGATCCTGGCCGTCGAGGAAGCCGCGCGCCGCGTCAATGCGCCCTATATCATTGCCGGGGAGCAGACGCCCGACGGCCCGCGCCCCGCACACATCAAGGACCGCATCCGCGCGCTCGGCCCGACGGTGCGCCCCGATCTGACATTAAAACCCGCCGATCCCGCGGCCGGCGACTGGGTGATCTGACATGTATAAATATGACGAATATGACCAGCAAATGGTCGACGCCCGGGTCGCTGAATTCGCCGATCAGGTGAAGCGCCGCCTGGCGGGCGAGATCACCGAGGATCAGTTCAAGCCGCTGCGCTTGATGAACGGCCTCTATCTCCAGCTGCACGCCTATATGCTGCGCGTCGCCGTACCCTATGGTACGCTCGAAAGCCGCCAGATGCGGATGCTCGCGCACATCGCACGCAAATACGACCGCGATTACGGCCATTTCACCACCCGCCAGAATATCCAGTATAACTGGATCAAGCTGGAGGATGCCCCCGCGATCCTCGCCGATCTCGCGTCGGTCGAGATGCACGCGATCCAGACCAGCGGTAATTGCATCCGTAACATCAGTTCGGACCAGTGGGCGGGTGCTGCCGCCGACGAACTGACCGACCCGCGCCCGTGGGCCGAATTGCTGCGCCAGTGGTCGAGCTTCCATCCCGAATTCAGCTATTTGCCACGCAAGTTCAAGATCGCCGTGATTGCGGCCGAGGAAGATCGCGCCGCGATGCGACTGCACGACATCGGCATCCAGATCGTCGAGAAGGATGGCGTCCACGGCGCCGCTTTCTATGTCGGCGGCGGCATGGGCCGCACCCCGATGATCGCGCCGCTGATCAAGGATTTCGTGCCGCTCGACGATCTGCTCAGCTACACCGAAGCGTGCCTGCGCGTGTACAACCGCTACGGTCGCCGCGACAATATCTACAAGGCGCGGATCAAGATCCTGATCCACGAACTGGGGGCCGACGAATATCGCCGCCAGGTCGAGGAAGAATTTGCGCATGTAAAGTCGCTCGGTATCGATCCGCCCAAGGCCGAGTTCGACCGCATCGCCGCGCAATTCGCGATGCCGCCGCTCGACGCGTCGGCGCCCGACGCCATCGATCGCGGCGACCCCGATTTCGCGGTCTGGGTCGACCAGAATGTCGCCGCGCACAAGGTGGCGGGCCATGCGATCGTCAACATCAGCCTGAAACCGCTTGGCGGCATCCCCGGCGATGCCAGCTCGGCGCAGATCGACCTGATGGCCGACCTCGCCGAACGCTACAGCCACGACGAACTGCGCGTCACCCACGCGCAAAACATCGTCCTGCCGCATGTCCGCAAGGCCGATCTGTTTGCGATCTGGCAGGCGCTTGACGCTGCCGGGCTTGCAACACCGAACCTCGACCTGATCAGCGATATCATCGCCTGCCCTGGGCTCGACTATTGCAGCCTCGCCAACGCGCGCTCGATTCCGGTCGCCCAAAAGATCGCGCAGCGCTTCGCCGATCCGGCGCGCCAGCGCGATCTGGGTGAGCTGAAGCTCAAGATTTCGGGCTGCATCAACGCCTGCGGCCACCATCATGCCGGGCATATCGGCATCCTTGGCGTCGATCGCAAAGGTACCGAAAATTACCAGCTCCTGCTCGGCGGATCGGGCGCGGAGGATGTGTCGCTCGGCACGATCACCGGCCCCGGTTTCGACGAGGACGGCATCGTCGATGCGATTGAGCGCGTCACGGATAAGTATCTGGCCGAGCGCGCCGACGGTGAACGCTTCGTCGACACCTATCGGCGCGTCGGCATGGCGCCATTCAAGGAGGCGATCTATGGTTGAGCATCTGCAAGCCGATGGCGAGGAACCCTGCGTTACCCTCGACGCCTTCCTCGACCAGTCGAACGCGACCGCGGTGCGGCTCGAATCGGATGAGGATGCGCGCGCGCTGATCCCCTTTCTCGATCGGCTCAAGCTGATCGAGGTTGCATTTCCCAAGTTCCGCGACGGCCGCGGTTATTCGTCGGGGCGTATCCTGCGCGAAGCCGGCTTCACCGGCGAACTCCGCGCGCAGGGCGACGTCCTCGTCGATCAGATCGCCTATCTGAAGCGCTGCGGCTTCGACAGCTTCGCGCCCGAAAAGACGCTCAATCCTGCCGATGTCGAGGCGGCACTCTCGCGCTGGCCCGAACATTATCAGGGCGCCGCCGACGGCGCAGTGCCGATCTGGAAGCTGAGGCATGGCTGACGTGAAGACCTCTCCCTCCGACGGTCGCCAGGATCGCATCCGCGACCGCATCGACGTCGCGCCGCGTTTTACCGACGCCGACGTGATCCGCCTGAACAACCTGTTCCGCGGCCAGGACGCCGCCGAGGTGGTCGCCAGCGTCATCGGCGCGGGGCTGCTCGGCGACACCGCGATCGTCTCCAGCTTTGGCGCCGAAAGCGCGGTGCTGCTGCATTTAGTGGTCCAGGTCGCGCCCGATATGCCAGTACTGTTCCTCGACACCGGCAAGCATTTCCCCGAAACGCTGGCTTATCGCGACGCGCTTGCGGCACAGCTCGGGCTCAACATCGTTAACCTGACCCCCGATGCCGAGGATCTGGCGGCAAAGGATTCCACCGAACTGCGCTGGTCCTATGACCCCGACGGCTGCTGCGAAATCCGCAAGGTGAAGCCGCTCGAAAAGGCGATGGCCGGTTTCGATGCGTCGCTTACCGGACGCAAAGGCTTCCAATCCTCGACCCGTCAGGGCTTGCCGCGCTTCGAACTCGACGGCAGCAGCGGCAGGCTGAAATTCAATCCGCTCGCCAACTGGACGCGCGCCGATCTCGACGCCTATTTTACAGCGCACGACCTGCCGCGGCATCCGCTCGAATCGCAAGGCTACCCGTCGATCGGCTGCTCGCCCTGCACGTCAAAGGTCCTGCCCGGCGAAGACCCGCGCTCGGGCCGCTGGCGCGGCTGGGACAAGACCGAATGCGGCATCCACGAAGCGGTGTCACCAATCGGTGATGACCCGGCGAACGATCCGGCTTTCTGAACGGCGTCTGTGCCCCTGCGAAGGCAGGGGCTCATCTCCAACCCGCGCAACAAAGCGCGCCTTTCGATTTGGGGACCTCGTGATGGGCCCCTGCCTTCGCAGGGCACGACACGCGCTATCTACTCATAATCCCCAAACGCCTGACTTTCGTCGGCGAGGTCGCTGAATTTCGTTGTCTTCGCCTCGAAGTGCAGGCGGATCTTGCCGGTCGAGCCGTGACGTGACTTTGCAACGATCACTTCGGCGAGGCCAAAAACGCGCTCCATCTCGGCCGCCCACTCCTCGTGCGCCGCGTGGATCTTCACATCATCGCCCTCCATCGGACGTTTGGGCTCGCGCGAACCGACATAATAATCCTCGCGAAACACGAACAGCACCATGTCCGCGTCCTGCTCGATGGACCCCGATTCGCGTAGATCGGACAGCATCGGCCTTTTGTCTTCACGCTGTTCGACCGCGCGGCTGAGCTGCGACAGCGCCATCACCGGCACATGAAGTTCTTTCGCCAGCGTCTTCAAACCGCGCGAAATTTCAGAAATTTCCTGCACACGATTGTCACCGCTTTTCGATGATCCCTGCAACAATTGCAGATAGTCGACGACGATAAAGCCGATGCCATGACGTCGCTGCAACCGCCGCGCCCGCGTGCGCAGGCCTGCGATGGTCAGCCCGGGCGTGTCGTCGATGTACAGCGGCAGCGTCTGCAAGGTCTGCGCCGCACGACTGAGCTGCTGGAACTGTTCCTTGCTGATCTTGCCCATGCGCAGCGCCTCCCCCGACACCCCCGACTGTTCGGCGAGGACGCGCGTCGCGAGCTGGTCGGCGGACATTTCGAGGCTGAAAAAGGCGACCTTCGCGCCCATATTTTTTTCGGGCGGAATCCCGTCATCCTCGTCGCGGCGAAAGCGTTCGGCGGCATTATAAGCGATGTTGGTGGCGAGCGAGGTTTTGCCCATGCCGGGACGCCCGGCAAGGATCATCAGATCCGAATTGTGCATGCCACCGATCTTGGCGTTCATGCTCGAGATGCCGGTGGTAATACCCGACAGGTGGCCACCCGAATTGAGCGCGCGTTCGGCGGCCTGCAAGGCGGTAAGGCTCGCCTGGCTGAAGCTTTTGACCGAACCCATTTCGGCCTCGCCACCCGCGACGCGATACAGCGCGGTTTCGGCTTCTTCGATCTGTGCCTGCGGATCGACGCGTTCGCTGGTGTCGAGCGCATTTTCGACCAGCACGCGCCCGACGCCTGCCAGTTCGCGCAGCAAGGCCAAGTCGTAAATCTGCTTGGCAAAGTCGCGCGCGCCGATCAGACCCGCACCGCTGCCGGTCAGCTGTGCCAGATAGCCTGGACCGCCGACCGCCTTCATCGCCTCGTCGGCTTCGAAATAGGGTTTTAACGTCACCGGCGTCGCGATGCTGTTGCGCTCGATCAGCGCCATCGTCTGCTGGAAAATGCGTCCGTGCAGCGGCTCGAAAAAATGATCGGGGGTCAGCGCGACCGGCAGATCTTCGACGACTCGATTGTCGATCAGGATCGCGCCGAGAAACGCGGCTTCAGCCTCGATATTGCGCGGCAATTGGCGGTCGTTACCGGTGGCGACCGGGGTCGGGAAAATGGCTAGCTCTGGCATCGGCGCCTTCATGGGCCGGTGCCCGATGGGGCGCAACCGGCGATGTCGATCAGCCTATCATAACTGTGGAATGCTGTGAATAAGTCGGCTTGCCCTTCGCCCCGCGCCAAGTAGAAGCACAGGCAGCATGGCCGACGCAGACCCCTCCAAACAGCGCATCATTTCGGTCGAACTCGACGAGGGCTCGATCGTCTGGCGCAATCCCGATGTCGAACAGGAACGCCGCGTCGCGATCTTCGACCTGATCGAAGATAATAAATTTGTTCCGCAGCGCGGCCACCCCGACGGCTATGCCGGCCCCTACCGCCTGATGCTGCGCGTCGAGGAAGGTCGGCTGATCTTTGAAATCTCGCGCGAGGACGGCTCGCCGCTTGAGGCGATCATCTTGGGGCTCGGGCGTTTCCGCCGCCCGATCCGCGACTATTTTGCGATCTGCGACAGCTACTATCAGGCGATCAAGACATCGACCGCGCAGCAGATCGAAACGGTCGATATGGCGCGCCGCGGGCTGCACAACGAAGCCGCCGAGATGCTGATGGACCGGCTCGACGGCAAGATCGCGGTCGATTTCGACACCGCGCGGCGGCTGTTCACGCTGATCTGCGTTCTTCACATCAAGGGTTGAAGCGTGGCGACTGGGGCAATCAAGCGCAAAGGTCCGGCTAGCCCCGGCGGCAATTGGCGCGGCGCGATCACGCGCCTGCTACGGCGCATCGGCGCAGCGATCGTGCTACTTTTGCTGGTGACCGGCCTCGCGCTTTGGTGGGCGGCGCGCTGGACCCCAGACCGCGCGATCTATCCGACACAGGGGGTCACGATCGACGCATCCAATGGCGACGTCCAATGGGGATCGATCAAGGCCGCGGGCGCCGATTTCGCTTATGTGATGGGGACCGATGGGACACGCGGCATCGACGCCAAATTCACCCGCAACATGGTCGCGGCGCGCGAAGCAGGCGTGCAGACCGGCGCGATCCACCGCTACAGCCTGTGCCAGCTCGCCACCGATCAGGCGGCCAATTTCATCCGCCACGTCCCACGCCGCGCCGACGCGCTGCCCGCCGTCGTGTGGCTCGACTATGACGATCGCTGCCCCGACCGCCCGACCCGCGCGCTGCTTCTGTCCGAACTCGCGACCTTTTTGGCGCAGATCGAGGCGCATATGGGCAAGCGCAGCCTGATCGCCCCCGGCCCGGCGTTTGAAAGCGACTATCAGGTGACCAGAGGCATCGCGCGCACCATCTGGCTCCGCCGCGATTTCTTTGAGCCCGATTACGCCGCGCATCCCTGGGCGATGTGGCAGGCGAATGATTATGTGCGCCTGTCGGGGGCCGATGGCACCGTCGGCTGGAACGTGCTGCGCGCGCAAGGAGAAACGCCGTGACCGAACCCCGTGACGAACTGATCGCCGCCGCGCGCGACGCCGCGAGCCGCGCTTACGCGCCCTATTCCGGATTTCACGTCGGAGCTGCTTTGCTGCTCAAGAACGGCGACGTGGTCACCGGCGCCAATGTCGAGAACGCTAGCTACGGCCTGACGCTCTGCGCCGAGACGGCGGCGGTGGCGAAAATCGCCAACGAGGGCTGGATCGGCGAGCTCGCCGAGGTCGCGATCATTGGCGGCCGCCCCGAAGGCGATGCGCTGCTGGGGAGCGATCCGGTCAACCCGTGCGGGCGGTGCCGCCAGATATTGAACGAAGCCGCCGAGCGTTCGCAGACCGATATTCTCGTCCATTGCGCATCAGGCGACGGCGTGACGATCAAGACCTACAAACTCAGTGAGCTGCTACCCGCAGCCTTCGGCCCGAAAGATCTGGGCTTGATCCGCGACTGACCGCTTGCGCATTCGCGCCGCGCTCGACAAATAGCGGCATGGCCATTCTTTCCGACCGCTGGATTCGCGAAGCCGCCCAAACGCAGGGCATGATCGAACCCTTTGTCGAGGCGCAGCGCCGCGACGGCTGCATCAGCTACGGCCTCTCCTCCTACGGCTATGACGCGCGCGTCGCGCCCGAGTTCAAGATTTTCACCAATGTCGATTCGACAATCGTCGATCCCAAGGACTTCAATCCGAAGAATTTCGTCGATCGCGAAACCGACGTCTGCATCATTCCGCCGAACAGCTTCGCGCTCGCCCGCACAGTCGAATATTTCCGCATCCCGCGTGACGTACTGGTCATCTGCCTCGGCAAATCGACCTATGCGCGGTGCGGGATCATCGTCAACGTCACCCCGCTCGAACCCGGCTGGGAGGGGCATGTGACGCTGGAGTTTTCGAACACCACCCCCTGCCCGCCAAGATCTACGCCAATGAAGGCGCGTGCCAATTCCTGTTTCTGCAGGGCAACGAACCGTGCGAGATCAGCTACGCCGACCGGGCGGGCAAATATATGGGGCAAAAGGGCGTGACGCTGCCCAAGCTGTAACGTCGGAACCTCCAACCGCGCCGCGCGTCCTGAAAGCACAAGCGGCGGGGGCATCGTTTGGAGGATCGACGCATGTCCATGATCGCTGTCTTTATCGGGCGTCTTTTCATTGCCGTTATTTTCATCGTTTCGGGGATCAACAAGCTGATCCACGTCAACGACACCAACGCCATGATCACCGCTGTCGGCCTCCCCGCCGGGCTCGCCATTCCGACCGGTTTGTTCGAACTGATCGCGGGGGTGTGCATCGCGCTCGGGATCGCGGTGCGGCTGTGGTCGATCCTGCTCGCGGGTTTTGTCCTCGCAACGATCCTGTTCTTCCACCGCGAATTCACCGACCCGATGCAGGCGATGGCGGCGATGAAGAATCTCGCGATTGCGGGCGGCCTGCTTTGCCTGTTCGGTTATGGCCATACGCGCTGGAGCTATGATGCGCTCCGCCCGCGCCGCCGCGACGAAATCGCCACCCGCGACGCGCAGCTCCGCGCCACCGAAGCCGAGGTTCGCGCCGCGCGCGCCGAGGGTCGGGCGGAAGCCGTCGTTGGCGAGCCCGTCGTCGTTCAAAAACGCCCCTTCTGGCGCCGTTGACGCTTCGCACTTGGCATCGGCCTCGCGCTACGCTAGCCTCCCTTTACGTTTACGTAAGGGGAGGCTTTCATGGCCAGCCGCGAATTTGACATCATCGTTTATGGCGCGACCGGATTTACCGGTCGGCTCGTCGCCGAATATCTGACGCAGCATTATGCGGGCCGCAAGGACGCGCCAAAATGGGCGATGGCAGGGCGCAGCGCCGCCAAGCTCGCCGAGGTACGCGACCTGATCGGCGCACCTGCGGACACGCCGCTGGTCGTCGCCGACGCCAGCGATCCTGCGACGCTCGACGTGATGGCCGCGCGCGCCACGGTCATCCTGACCACCGTGGGCCCATATCAGCTTTACGGCAATGAACTGGTCGCCGCCTGCGTCAAGGCGGGTACCGCCTATGCCGATTTGTGCGGCGAACCCGGCTGGATGCGCGAAATGATTGACGAGCATGAAGCTGCTGCGAAAGCGTCGGGCGCCCGCATCACCTTCAGCTGCGGGTTCGATTCGATCCCCTTCGACCTCGGCGTCCATTTCCTGCAAGCCGAAGCGGTCAAGCGCCACGGCAAGCCCGCGCCGCGCGTGAAGGGCCGCGTCCGCAAGATGGCAGGCGGCGCATCGGGTGGTACGATTGCCAGCCTGACCGAGACGTTGAAAGCGGTCGCAAAGAAGCCCTCGCTGGCGCTGCTGCTCAAATCCAGCTTTGCGCTGACCCCGGGGTTCGAGGGACCGTCGCAGCCGACCGGGCTGTTCCCCGAATATGACAGCGCCACCGGTACGTGGACCGCACCGTTCGTCATGGCACCGATCAACACCAAGAACGTCCACCGTACCAATTTCCTGCTCGGCCACGCGTGGGGCGCCGATCTGGTCTATGACGAGATGGTGATGACGACGATCGGCGACGCCGGCAAGGCGATGGCCGAAGCACTGGCCAAGGCGAACCCGTTCGGCGAATCGAAACTCAAACCCGGCGAAGGTCCCAGCAAGGAAGACCGCGAGAACGGCTTTTACGACATCCTGTTCATCGGCGAATATCCCGATGGCACGACCGTCCGCGCGAGCGTTCAGGGCGACCGCGACCCGGGCTATGGTTCGACGTCGAAGATGCTGGCGGAAACCGGCATCGCGCTGCTCGCCAACAAGGGCGAGGGCGGGGTGTGGACCCCGGGCGCGCTGCTTGGCGATGCGCTGATCGCGCGGCTGACCGAGCATGCCGGACTGACTTTCCAGATCGAGGAATAACCGCAAGATGACGACCTCCCCCAGCGCGCTTGACGCGCTGCTTTCGACGCTGCGCACCAAGGAGGGCGTGGCCACGGCGCATATCGACGACGGCTGGATGCAGGGCCGCACCGCTTATGGCGGGATCAGCTCGGCGGTCGCGCTCGCGGGTACGATGGCGCTCCATCCGACCGACGCCCCGCTGCGCTATGCCCAGATCAGCTTTGTCGGCCCGGTTGGCGGCGATTGCACCGTGAACACACGCGTACTGCGTCAGTCGAAATCGTCGCTGTTCGTCGATGCCGGGGTGTCGAGCGACGCGGGGTTCGGCACCGCGGCGGTGTTTGCCTTTTCTCCCGACCGCAAGAGCCACCTCGACCATAATCGCCTGGCGAAGCCCGACTGCCCGGCGCCCGAGACGCTCGAACCGGTGCCCGACCATCATGCGCGCCCGTCTTTCGTCCGCCATTTCGACATGCGGCCGACCACCGGCCCGCGCTTCGCGTGGAAAAGCGAGGTCGGCGAATATCTGACCTGGGTGCGTTTTGTCGAAGAACCTGCTTGCCATCCCGCGGTCGCGCTGCTCGCGATGGGCGATGCCCTGCCCCCCGCGGCGATGGCACTGTTCAGCGAATTCGGGCCGATCAGCTCAATGAACTGGACGGTCAACATGCTGACGGGCGATCCGAAAACCGACGACGGCTGGTGGCTGCTATCGGCAAAGACCGGCTATGCCCGCCACGGCCTGTCGGTTCAGGACATGATGCTGTGGAACCGCGCCGGCGAACCCGTACTCAGCGGCAGCCAGGCGATTGCGATTTATGCTTAGGTCGCGGTCGGCAACGTCATCATCGCGTCCAGCCCGCCGCCGTCGCGATTGACCAGTGTCAGCGTCCCGCCCTCGCCCTCGGCGATGTCGCGCGCGATCGACAGGCCCAGCCCCGACCCGCCGGTCGCGCGGTTGCGCGATTGTTCGCCACGCGCAAAGGGTTCGATCAGCGTCCGGATCTGCTCTGCGGTCAGACCCGGTCCGTCATCCGAAACGATGATCCGCACCTCGCTCGGCACGCGTTCGACCGACAGACGCGCGCGCGTCCCATAAGTGGAGGCATTGTCGATCAGGTTGCGTAGCGCGCGGCGCAGCAACAACGGGCGCGCCATGACCGCAGCATCCGCGGCGGCGGCGACCGTCACATCCTTGCCGCGTTCACGATAATCGGCGGCGAGTTCTTCGACCAGCCCACGCAGCGCCACCGCCTCGCGCCCCTCGGTCCCCGCCCCCGATCGCGCCAGCGCGAGGATATCGGTGAGCATCGCCGCCATTTCCTCGATCGACGCGATCATCTTGTCGCGCAACGCATCGTCATCGACCTGCTCGACCCGCACGCGCAGGCTGGCGAGCGGCGTCCGCAGGTCATGGCCGACCGCGCCCAACATCCGATCCTTGTCGGACAGCATCGCCGCAATCCGCCCGCGATAGGCATTGAAGGCGATGATCAGGTCGCGGACGTCCGACGGCCCCTCTTCCTCCAGTGGAGTAGTGTCGCGCAGGGCCGGGTTGGCGCGCGCGGCGCGGGTCAAGTCGCGCAATGGGGCCGCGGCGCGCCAAGCGATGACCATGATCGGCACAAGCAGCAGCAGGTAGAGCGACAGTGTTTGCCAGACCAGAAAGCCCTGCAACCGATTGCCGCCGCTCTGGATCCGGCTGCGCACCGCATAATAGCGGCCATCGATCTGCGCCGATACAATCACCGTCCGGCCGGGGAAATTCGCCCGAAGCCGTGGCCGCTGCGGTAGCGCCCAGGCCGCAACGGCCTGCGGTTGCATGTCGGCTTCGTGCAACAGATCGGCCACATAGTCGGCCAGGTCGGGCAGGCGCACCGCGCCGGTCGCTACGGCAATGGGGCGATCCGAAATCACCAGTTTCTTGGGATTTTCGCGCTCATCCGGCCCACCACGACGCTCGCCCGACCGTTCGCGGAAATCGCCGCGCCGATCGCGATCGACTGCGTCGATAATCCGCGCCACCGCCATGCCGCCGCCATGTGCCATCGTTTGCTGATGCTGCCCGCGCACCAGCAACGCAAAATTGATCGCTTGCGCCACGAACAACATCAGCGCGACCGCAAAGACAAGCTGGCCGATCAGGCTGCGCGGCCACAAACGGAACTTCACGCCGCCGGTCCCATCCGCTTCACTTCGCATGCCAGCGTATAACCGCCGCCCCACACCGTCTTGACGATCTGTGGGTGCGCCGCATCAACCTCGATCTTCTTGCGCAAGCGGCTGACCAGGTTGTCGATGGCACGGTCGAAAATCTCCGCCTCGCGCCCGCGCACCAGATCTAGCAGCCGGTCGCGGCTCATCACCTGTCGCGGGTGACGCACCAGCGCGTGGAGCAGATGATATTCGCCCGACGACAGTGAAACCTCGTTGCCTTCGCTATCGACAAGCACGCGCTCAACCTCGCGCAACACCCATTCAGCAAAGGCGTAGCTGGTTCCGCCGGGATCGAGCGCCCGGCCGCCTTGCTGGGTGCGGCGCAACACGGTGCGGATCCGCGCGACAAGTTCGCGCGGGTTGAATGGTTTGACGACATAATCGTCAGCGCCGATCTCCAGCCCGATGATCCGTTCGGTATCCTCTGCCCGGGCGGTCAGCAGGATGACCGGGATCGCGCTCGTCTCGCGCAAATGGCGGGTCAGCGACAGGCCATCCTCGCCCGGCATCATGATGTCACTGACGACCAGATCGATCGACTGCGCGCGCAGCACCGACCGCGCCTCCGCAGCGCTCGCGGCGGCGGTCACCGCAAAGCCCTGCGCGATCAGATATTCGGTCAGCGGCTCGCGGATCGACGGTTCGTCGTCGATCAGCAGAATGCGCGGAGAATTATTGTCGATCATTTTTAATCCGCTGAAAACGCTAGTTCGCCCACCGGTCGGAAGACCGATGGGCGATAGCTGGCAGGGACCAGCGGCAAAGGCAATGCCGGGAGGGGGAAGAAAGCCTGCCCGTCGCCGCCGATCCCTGCCAAATGCTCATTGGCTGGCGGGAGCGGTCGGCGCCGCACGCTTGGCGCGCCATTCGCCGCGCTGGGCCTGGCGTTCCTCGGCGGTCACCTGACCATCCTTGTTGGCGTCGGACGCATCGAAACGCGCGAGCGCCGCTGTCTGGAATTCGGCTTGGCTGATTGCCTTGTCACCATTGGTGTCGGCTTTGCCCATCATGCCACCGCGCATGCCATCGTGACCGCCGCGCTTGCCGGGACCGCGCATGCCATGGCGTTTGCCTTCGGATGCGTCGCCCGCATCGGCGCGCTTGCCACCGCGCTCAGCGCGTTTCGCGGCGCGATCAGCGCCGTGGGCATTCCACTCGGCCTGGCTGATACTGCCGTTGCCGTCGGCGTCGAGGCTGGCGAATTTCTTGGCGTGCATCTCGGAGTGCTTGGCGGTGCGATCGGCCGCGTCGATCTTGCCGTCCCTGTTAAAGTCCAGCTTGGCAAACATCTGCGCGGCATGGGCCTGCGCTTCGGTACGGGTCAGCGTGCCGTTGCCGTCGGTGTCGGCTTTGGCGCCGCCGGGAGCGGCAAGGACGGGGACGGCGATCAACGCGGCGCCCAATGCGAAAAGCGAGATCTTCTTGTTCATGGTACGAACTCCTCCAGGGGACGATCCGGGGAAGGACCGGATCCCGATGAGGAGGTTTTAGGCGCCATTTGTCCCAGTCAATTGCCGGATCGGCGCGAAATTGTCGCGAAATGTCGCAGATCGGGGGCGCCGTTCATCCTGACGCAAAGCGCGGGCGCTTCCCGCACCGTCAAACGAACGGGTGCGAACACTAGGCCGTGCTCGCACCCGTTCTGATCACAACCCAGCGAATTACGGACTGACCGGCGAATCCTCGTCATCCTCGGAAATCAGGACGATCGCGGTAATACCTGCCAGAAGACCGACCAGACCGATGATCCAGCTCGAATTACCTTCGAGTTCGCTCTCGCCAGCGACCGACGACGCGGCCCGCGCGCCAACGGCGGCAGACGCCGCGACCGGCGCCAACACGGCGGACGTTGCCGCCAGGGCGATCACAAGCTTTTTGGCCATGTGCATATCATTCTCCATCGATTGAGCAGAAGGGGGGAACCCAGACAACGACCGGGCGGCGCCGATTGATCCCGGTCGCCGCGGTGTTCGTCGCGTTATTCGGACGGGTCGGCAGAGCACCGCTGTGCAAAAGGGGATTGCGCACGCGCGCGCGTCCGCGTTTATGCGGCGGCATGACAACAGGAGTGACTATGCCCGCATCCCTTTCCCATCGCCTGCTACTAACGACCGCCAGCCTCGGCCTTTTCCTGCCCGCCGCGCTCGCCGCCGAACCGACGCAAGGAACCGCGTGGTTGAACCGCCAGATGGCCGCCCTCGCCGAGCGCCACGGCGCCGAAGGCTGGCACGTGACGCCCAGCGGACTGCGCTGGCGCCGTGTCGCAGGCGACGGCAGCGGCGCGCGCCCCGGCCCGACCGATGTCGTCACCGTCCACTATGCCGGCACCCTCGCCGACGGCACCGAATTCGACAGCTCGATCAAGCGCGGCGAACCGACCAGCTTTCCGCTCAATCGCGTGATCAAGGGCTGGCAGGAAGGCGTCGCGCTGATGGGCGTCGGCGACAAGGTCGAGCTCGCGATCCCCTACCAGCTTGCTTATGGCGCCGAAGGCAAAGGCCCGATCCCCGGCGCCGCGACGTTGCTGTTCACGGTCGAGCTGCTTGACATTGAGCCGGCGGGATAAGATCGGGAAAGACCTGGAGCGGGTAGCGGGAATCGAACCCGCCTAGCTAGCTTGGAAGGCTAGAGCATTACCACTATGCTATACCCGCTCACCAAGGTCGGCGGCGATTGCCATTTTGGCCCATCCGCGTCAAGTCCGCGTTGCGCCCGCCATTGAGAACATCGTGGCAACATGCTAGGCTGCGCGCGTGGAATACCTTGCAGATCCCGCTCCCGACACGCCAGCGGACGTCCCGATCCGCAAGATCATCCATGTCGACATGGACGCCTTTTATGCGTCGGTGGAACAGCGCGACGATCCGGCACTACGCGGCAAGCCCGTCGCGGTCGGCGGCTCGTCGCGGCGCGGAGTCGTCGCCGCGGCAAGCTATGAAGCACGCAAGTTCGGGGTGCGGTCGGCCATGCCGAGCATCACCGCCAAGCGCCAATGCCCCGACCTCATCTTCGTCCCCCCGCGCTTCGACGCCTATCGCGAGGTCTCGCACCTGATCCGCGCAATTTTCCAAGACTATGCCGACGAAGTCGAGCCGCTGTCGCTCGATGAAGCCTATCTGGACGTCAGCGCCGACAAGGCGCGCCTCGGCAGCGCGACCGCCACTGCAAGACTGATCCGCCGCCGCATCCGCGAGGAAACCGGCCTCACCGCCTCCGCCGGGGTTTCGTACAACAAGTTCATCGCCAAGCTGGCGTCGGACCAGAACAAGCCCGACGGGCTTACCGTCATCCCGCCGGGCAGGGGCGCCGATTTCGTCCAGGCACTGTCAATCCGCCGTTTTCACGGCATCGGCCCGGTGACGGCGGCGAAGATGGAGGGGCTGGGCGTGTTTTCGGGTGCCGACCTCGCGGGCAAAGACCCGCTGTGGCTCGCCGAAAACTTCGGCAACAGCGCCGAATGGCTGTATAATCTGGCGCGCGGGATCGACCATCGCCGCGTCAAATCAAACCGCCCGCTGAAATCGCTCGGCGGCGAGCGGACCTTTTTCAACGATTTGATCACCGATACCGAAATTCGTGAGGCGCTGGCGCATGTCTGCTCGGTGGTATGGGACCGCGCCGCCAAAAAGGGCGCGCGGGGTCGGACGGTGACTCTGAAGCTGCGCTACGCCGATTTCCGGACGATCACGCGGGCAAAGTCGGTGCCCTCCCCAATCGTCGATGGCGCATCGCTACTCGCCGCAGGCGAAGCGATATTGGCGCCGCTGCTGCCAACCGAGCAGGGAATCCGTTTACTCGGTTTGACCTTGAGCAAGTTCGAGGGCGAAGAAGATGACGGGGATGGGGCGGATAGCGGTGCGCCTGCCGACCTGCTGAGCCTTATTTAGCTAGCCCGGGCGCGAAACGCTTAATCGCTGCCTTCATTTTTGGCGAAAGCACTCCAAAACTGCAACGCATCAGCGTATCGTCCATCACCTGAATCCCTTCAGGACCGGGCGCTCCGGTGCGCAGGATCATGCGCCCGGGCGCTAAAGACTTCACATGGAAATATCCGACGCCTTCGGTTTAGCCGAGCTGCATATTGGTGAAGCCGTCCTTTCGCAGCGTCGTGCGGCCGATCGTTTCCAACTCGGCGACCGGCCCCATGCTGCCGTTCGGTCCGTAATAATAGACCGCGCCCCAGCGCGTGCCGTCGAAGATATAACCGTTGGTGACGGTCGCGCATTTGCTGGCGGCGTTGATCCAGAGACCCTGCGCGATCGGCAGGCTAATCGGGTTCTGCGCCAGCGACGGCGACGCGTTCAGCAACAGCACTGCGGCAAGCGATAATTTCCATCCCCGCATCGATACCCCCATCCCTGCCCGACCCGGCGGAATGGTGGTCCCGTTCGGCAGCACAATCAACCCCGAGCGATCAGTCCGCCATCGCGCCGAGCCGCCGCTCCTTGGTCGCGGTGAAGCGGATGTCGGGATTGCGCTGAGTGATGTAACCGACTTCCCAGCCGTCCTTGGCCATGAACACCGGCGCGCCGTCGCGATCGGTGGCGCTGGCGCCGCGGTGTTCGGACTGGAACGCCTTGAGCTTCGCAGGGTCGTCCGACGCGATCCAGCGCGCGGTTTCCCACGGCGACTGCTCGAGCTTCGCCTCGACCTTATATTCGGCGTCGAGGCGACTGATCAGCACTTCGAGCTGCAACTGGCCGACGACGCCGACGATCATGTTCGCGCCAATTTCAGGGTAAAAGACCTGGATGATCCCCTCTTCCGCCATGTCGTCGAGCGCCTTGCGCAATTTCTTGGTCTGAGTCGGATCGATAAGCGCGACGCGGCGCAGCAGTTCGGGGGCAAAGTTCGGCAGCCCGGTGATCGTAATGTCGGTGCGTTCGGACAAGGTATCGCCGACGCGCAGCGTGCCGTGGTTCGGGATGCCGATGATGTCACCGGGAAAAGCTTCTTCGGCCATTTCGCGGTCCTGGGCCAGGAACAGCATCGGGCGGCTGATCGCGATCGCCTTGCCCGTCCCGCCCTGCATCAAGCGCATCCCGCGCTCGAATTTGCCCGAACACAGCCGCATGAACGCGATGCGGTCGCGGTGCGCGGGGTTCATATTCGCCTGCACCTTGAACACAAAACCGGTGACGGCATCGTCGTCCGGCTGCACCGGCGCGGGTTCGGCGGGTTGCGGCTGCGGCCCGGGTGCATGCTGCGCCAGCGCGGCAAGCAGGTCGACGATGCCGAACTCCTTCAGCGCCGATCCGAAATAGACCGGCGTCAGGTCGCCACCCCGATACGCCGCCGCGTCGAAATCCGCATAGCAAGCCGACGCCAGCTCGGTCTCTTCCTTCAGATGCGCGAGTGCATCGGCGCTGATCTCGGCCGCGAGCACCGGATCATCGAGCCCCGCCACCTTGGCGCGGTGGCCCTCATACATCCGCGACGCATCGCCGCTGGGTTTCATGATCGCAGGGTCGACGAGATCGTAGATCCCTTCAAACTGCCCGCCCATGCCCGCCGGCCAGTTCATCGGGCAGACGTCGAGCGCGAGTCGGTCGGCGACCTCGTCGAGCAATTCGAACGGTGGCAGCCCTTCGCGGTCGACCTTGTTGATAAAGGTGATGATCGGCACCGAACGCAGACGG
Organism: Sphingopyxis sp.; assembly: GCF_016704835.1. Classification (GTDB taxonomy): domain Bacteria; phylum Pseudomonadota; class Alphaproteobacteria; order Sphingomonadales; family Sphingomonadaceae; genus Sphingopyxis. The sequence goes on from NZ_JADIZJ010000021.1 coordinate 728,351, forward strand.
CACACTTCGAACAGCTTGAGCGTCTGCGGTTCGATGCCCTTCGCGGCGTCGATCACCATCACCGCGCTGTCGACCGCGGTCAGGGTGCGATAGGTATCCTCGCTGAAATCTTCGTGCCCCGGGGTGTCGAGCAGGTTGAACACCAGCCCCGCATGCTCGAATGTCATCACTGACGAGGTGACCGAAATCCCGCGCTGCTGTTCGATCTTCATCCAGTCGGACCGCGCCCGCCGCGCCTGCCCGCGCGCCTTGACCTCACCCGCGATATGGATCGCGCCGCCGGCGACGAGCAATTTCTCGGTCAGCGTCGTTTTACCCGCGTCGGGGTGCGAGATGATCGCAAAGGTGCGGCGGTCGGGATGCTTCTGGGACATGGCGCGGGCGGTTAGCAGGTGGCGCCAGATGTGGAAAGGGCTGGCATGCCCGCCGCCGTGGTCGCATGACAGACCCATGCGAACCCTTCTCCTCATCGCGGCCCTGATCGCCACCCCCGCCGCGGCGCAGCAGTCGCCCTTCGTTGGCGAATATAGCCTGGCCGAAGGCCCTGACGTGGGCGGTGGGCTGCTGATCCGGGGCGACGGACGCTTCAAATATATGCTCGCCGCAGGGGCGCTCGACGAACGCGCCGAAGGCCGCTGGGACGCGCGCGGCGACACCGTCTGCCTCACCACCGATCCCAAGCCCGTTCCGCCCGCACTGGAGAAAGGTGAGCTGCTCGAAGTCGAGGGCGAAGTTCCGACGCTTCTCGTCACCTGGCCCAACGGGCGAGGCATTCCCGGCGTCGATTTCACCATCGGTTTCGACAACGGCGACCCGGTGGAAGATTACACCCAGGTTTACGGCTGGACGCTACCCGACGACGAAAAGCGTATTCCGCGCTGGGTCGAGCTGCGCGAACCCATATACGGCATCACAGCGCCGCGCTTCATTTTGACTGAGGCCGACGGCGGCAAGCTGCGCGCGACGATCGTGCCGAACGATATCGGCGTGGTCGATTTCGACGGCGCCTGCGCAGAGAAGACCGAGCGCGGCGTAACGCTCCACCGTGCCGAAGGCGATTTGCGATTTGTCAGGTTGGGCGGCGAATAACGGCGGCTTTGGGGTGGGAATCCTGACAGGCAGCTCTCGTCGTCACCGTGTGGAAAGCGACCCTTAAGGGAAACCAACGTATCACAAAAGTCAAAGCGTCGGAATGTTGGGAAGAGCGATGATGCGATACGTTCGGTTCGCTTCAACGATGGGGTGTGCCCTTGCATTGGCCAGCGTGCCAGCTCAGGCTTGCCGCGTTCGTTTATCTGCCGAGGAAAACTTGCGCGGAGCTTACGAAAAGGGAATTTTCTCATCGGTCGCTATTGTGACGATTGTCGAGGCAAAACATACGCAGCCAGGCATTTCCGACGCCCACCCATGGTCGGCGACAGCAAACGTGGACCAACTATTACTGGGATCACTTGAACCAAAAACGCTGACATTTGAGCGAGGTTGGGGCAGTTCCGCGTGCGATGGTGGACACCCGCTTGCCCAACCCGGCGAGAAATGGGCTGTGTATTTCTGGAAGCACCCGGAACGCGGCCAACTGGTGTGGGCGAGCTACCCTTTGCAGGCAGCATCTGCGGCCGACCCGATGGTTGAACGCTCTTTGAAGCTCGATATACGCAGGTAGCCGCAGAGGCCGAAGTTGGCCGGTAGCGGTCGCCCGCGCCCCACCCTTGCCTCTTGCACTCGCTCGCCAAATGAGCCACACCTTTACGTGAACGTAAAGGTAAAGCGCCTGCGAGAGGATTCTTCCCCATGACCGACATCCCCACCTTCGACACGATCAAGCTGGACATCGCCGACAATGTCGCGACGATCACGCTCAACCGCCCCGATCGACTCAATTCCATGCCGCCCACAATGGCCGACGACATCCGCGGCGCGCTCGATTACCTGCCGCTGCTCGGCGCGCGCGCGCTGCTGATTACTGGCGAAGGTCGCGGTTTTTGTTCGGGGGCCGATCTGAGCGGCGATCGCACTTCGTCGGCTGTTGGCGGCGGGGCGAACAGCCGCAAAGCGCTGCGCAACCATTATAACCCGATGCTGCTCGCGCTTGCCAATCTCGACATTCCCATTGTTACTGCGGTCAATGGACCCGCGGCGGGCGTCGGGTGCAGCTTTGCGCTGTCGGGCGACTTCACCATCGCAGGCAAGAGCGCCTATTTCCTCCAGGCCTTCGTCAACATTGGGCTCGTCCCCGACGGCGGTTCGTCGTGGCTGCTCCCGCGCCTGATCGGCCTGCCCCGCGCGACGCAGATGATGATGCTGGGTGAGAAGATTTCGGGCGAACAGGCCGCCGGTTGGGGCATGGTCTATAAATGCGTCGAGGATACCGAATTGATGACCGAAGCGCGCGCGCTGGCGGCGCGCCTCGCCAACGGGCCGACGGTTTCCCTTGGTACGATGCGTAAGGTGCTGCGCGACGGCCTGTCGCAAAGCTATGCCGAAACGCTCGACGCCGAGGCGAAAGGTCAGTTTATTGCGGGGAACAGCGCCGATGCGGTCGAGGGCATCATGGCTTTTGTTCAGAAGCGGAAGACCGAATTTAAGGGGAAGTAGCTCGACCTAAACCGTTCGTGTCGAGCGCAGTCGAGACACCTATCGAGGGGTGTCTCGACTTCGCTCGACACGAACGGAAACTGAACTGTGGCTCACGGCTGTCGAAAGCTACTCCGCCGCTTCCTCAACCATCACCTTCTTGTAAATGCTGGTTTTCGGATAGGAACAGATCCGCATCACCATCGGCTCGAAAAACTCTAGCGGCTCGCTGTCGTAATCGGGATCAAACGCCGGCGCGTCATAGGCTTCGCAGAAATGGGCGCACGCTGCATAGTGCGGGCTGCCCTTGAACTCGTCGCGCATGTCGCGGTCGAGGCCGATGTAGTGGAAGAAATAATGGCCCTGGAAAATGCCGTGATGCTGGACGATCCACAGATTTTCCTCTGACAGGAACGGCTTCAGGATCGCCGCCGCGACGTCGGGGTGGTTAAACGCGCCGAGCGTGTCGCCGATGTCGTGGAGCAGCGCCATCACGACATATTCCTCGTCGCGGCCATCACGGTGCGCGCGCGTCGCGGTTTGCAGGCAATGCTCCAGCCGGTCGACCGGAAAGCCGCCATAATCGCCGCCGAGCAGCTTGAGATGATCGAGGATGCGCTTGCCATTCTGCGGCGCGAATTCCTTCTGTTCGCGCGCGATAATGTCCCAGTCTTCCTGCGTTCCGTCGATCATCGACCGGAAGGTCGCATGGTCGTGCGTCATCTCGTTCATGGCAGCCTCTCCTATTTTGAGGGTGAGCCTATCCTACTCGTTGTTGTTTGCAACATTATAGGATTTGACCTCGGCTTGCGTCAGGCAGCGCCGCGTCGATTTGTCGTCAGCGTTCGCCAGCGCCTTTTGCTGATACATCACCTCAGTCAGCAATTTGCGCGATACGCCCATGCGGATCAGGAAATCATTGTCCTCGCTGGCGAGCAGCGCCGCATCCTGCTCGATATCGCCGATCAGCTCGCGCGTTGCATCGGTACCCATCGCGACGCTCATGTCGATCGTGCTGCGGTCGCCGGTGCGCGTGAACATATGGACGATGAACAGCCCGCCGGGATCGATCACCCGCGGCTGCCCGCCCATGAAGATGAAATTGCACGCGCTGAAACACGCCCACCCCGCCGGGATGCGCGTCGTCAGGCCAAAGTTCGAGCGGATGATCCGCCCCGCGGCGTTGCCGGCGCGCGCATCGCCGCCGGGCGAGCGTAACCAAACCTCGCCCACATCAGGATTCGTCGCCAGCGCGGCCTTCAATCGGTCGGGCAGTCCCGCATCGATCCGCCCCTCGGCGAGCAGCACCTTCGCGCCCCCCTTGACCACGGGGGTAAGCTTCATCGTCGGGTTGGCCGACCAGTCGGGGGTCAGCGGGCAAGACGGGTTCGCCGGGTCCATCTTGACCTTCGCAGCGCCGGTCAGGCTGGTGAGCAAGCCCGCGGCCAGCGCGATCCGGACGACCTTAGGCGGCAAGGACATAGCGTGATGCACCTGGTTCCTTGCACATGCGCTTGCTGACCCGCGTTTCCTCACCCTCGACGATGACGATGTCGGTGACGTTCATGCAGCGGGTTCCGTCCGCCAGATCGTTGCGCGCCGCGACGGTCGACGATCCGCTGACCTCGGGCCGCGTCGCGCTGGTCCAGTTCGCGGTGGCACCAACCGCTTCGCCGCGCGTCACCTCTTCGGTGGCGGCAGCTGCTTGCACCTGCTCGGCGGGATCGAGGCGGCAGGCTATGGCGTCGGTCAACGTCCCGCTGACCTCGCCGATCGGCACATAGCTGTACACGCCCGCCTTGCTCGCCGCATCGCCGACGGCATCGTTCAGCACATTGCCCAGGATGTTGCGGCCGATGCTGCTGCCCTTCTTGCCCTTCGGACAGCCGCCATTGTCGTTGCTGCTCGGCTTTGGCGCGGGCGTCGTCACCTTGCGCAGAAGCCCGCCAAATTGCGCCTGCGCGGGGGTCACCGCCAGCATGCATGCCGCCAGCACCGCCGGAACACCCAGGAATTTCCGCATCATCCGCTCTACCCCAAATCATTGCTGCAACCGGCAGCATCGCGGTGCTTATAGCCTGCGTTCATGCCACCCGCTGTGATTTTCATCAACTCTTGGCGAAATCTCATCCAGACAGGTTGAATTAAGCCTGAATATGTCACAGTAACCCCGCCATGCTCTCGCAAAAGACCCGCTACACGATCCGCGCGTTCCAGCATCTTGCCGACCATTGGGGCAAGGGGCAGGTCCAGCTGGCGGATATTGCTGAGGCGCAGAATATTCCGCCCAAATTCCTGACCGTGATCCTGTCCGAAATGGCGCGCGAAGGTCTGCTCATTTCGCAGCGCGGGCGCGATGGTGGTTATCAACTGGCCATTTCGCCGATCGACATCAGCTATGGCGACCTGGTCCGGCTGACCCGCGGGTCGCTCGCGCTCGTTCCATGCGCGGCGCGCAATGCGCACGAACATTGCAAGAATTGTCTGCCCGAATCCGAATGCCGGATGCGCAGTTTGATGCTGAAGGTCCGCGACGACACCGCATCGATCCTCGATCGCATCACGCTCGCCGACCCGATCGCGCTCGAGCCGCTGTTCGAAACCGAGGAAGCAGCGCAATAATTCTTCCTTCGTGGCCAGCAGGAGCAAGCAATGAAGCGGATCATTGTCGGATCAGCACTTTTCCTGACTGCGATGATGCTGCCCAGCGGCGTCGCTGCCAAGGGCACTCCGCAAGCGGTTCCACTCTATGGCCGCACGCTGACCTTCACCCTGCCCCCCGACATGATCCGCGCGAACGACAAGGATAATGGCACCAATCGGCTGATTGAATATGTGCCGCGCGGCGAAACACTCGCGAACTGGACGCGGTTGGTGACGATCCAGGCGTATCGCGGACTCGGCACCTCTCCATTGCCGACGGCTCAGATTGCGCGCCAAGCCTTCTATCCAGCGGCGTGCAAGGTCGGGCTGATCTATCAGGACAATGGGGAAAGCTCGCTCGCGGGTGGGCTCAAACGCACCCTGGTTCTCAACGGCTGCGCGTCGTTGCCGCCCGGCGCCTATCCCAAGGCTCTGGCGGGCGCGGGTGAACAGGACTTCATCCTGATCTTCCGCGACAGCGACACGATTTACACCCTCAACTATGCGGTGCGCGGCAAGCCCTTTGCGAACAAGCCACCGCCGATCGCGCTGGCGAACGCGGAAGCGCTGCTCAAGGATATATTCGGTGACATCCGGCTGGCGCCGTGAAGAAGTGGTGGAGCCTAGCGGGATCGAACCGCTGACCTCCTGCATGCCATGCAGGCGCTCTCCCAGCTGAGCTAAGGCCCCACATCTTCACCGGATCGCTCTCGCCATCGTGGCTGCTGCGACCGGGGTGCCGCCTTTAACAGTGCGGGCGGCTGATGCAAGGGGCCAAATGCATCGGACGATGCCTTTTTGGCCCCTCACGAAACAAATCAGGTTTCGACGTCGTCGTCATCCGCCGTCGCGACGCCGAGATCGTCGTCGCCGCCCAGATCGACGTCATTGTCGGGCGAATCATTGTCCTCATCGACATCGACGTCCAGATCCAGATCCTCGTCGACGACGACCTCTTCCTTGGCGACCTTGCCGGGCTTTTCGACTTCGAACGGAGTCGACTGTTTCGATTTCAGCACCGATTCCGGAATCCAGTTGTAACCGCAATTGATGCAGTTGACCGGATCATCCTTGGTCAAATCATAGAATCGCGTGGCGCATTTCGGGCAGCTGCGTTTCGTGCCCCATTCAGCCTTTACCATATATGCCTCGTAACCTTCTGGAAACAGAATAAAATGTCTGGAAAGCGACGGCCACCTGTGCGGCGCCCATCAAATCGGCGTGCGCCTTGCCAGATTGGAAGGCCGCTGTCAAAAGCCGCTCGCCATGACCGATCAAAACGCCCGCCCGCGCAGCTTTTCCGCTTCCGTTCCGCTCAAGGGCCGGATCGCGATTCCAGGCGACAAAAGCATCTCGCACCGCGCGCTGATGCTGTCGGCGCTCGCAGTTGGCGAAAGCCGCGTCACCGGGCTGCTCGAAGGCCATGACGTGCTCGCCACCGCCGCCGCGATGCGCGCGATGGGCGCCACCATCGAACGCCGCACCGACGGCGAGTGGCGCATCAACGGCGTTGGCGTCGGTGGGCTGCTCCAGCCACGCGAAGCGCTCGACATGGGCAACAGCGGCACCTCGACCCGCCTCCTGATGGGACTGATCGCCAGTCACCCGATCACCGCGACCTTCGTCGGTGACGCCAGCCTGTCGGGCCGCCCGATGGGCCGCGTCATCGATCCGCTGGCGCAGATGGGCGCCGACATCACCTCGTCGCCGGGGGGCCGCCTGCCGCTGATGGTCCGCGGCCTCGCCCCCGCCATCCCGATTTCCTACCGCCTGCCGGTCGCGTCGGCGCAGGTGAAGAGTGCGGTGCTACTCGCCGGGCTCAACACCGGCGGGGTAACCGAAGTTATCGAGCCGGTGCCGACACGCGATCATAGCGAGCGAATGTTGCGCGGTTTTGGCGCCGACCTGACCGTCGAGGCCGATGCCGACGGCACCCGCCATATTTGCATCATGGGCGAGGCCGAGCTCAAACCGCAGACGATTGTCGTCCCCGGTGATCCGTCGTCGGCGGCGTTTTTCATCGTCGCGGCGCTCCTCGTCCCCGGTTCGGACGTCACCATCACCAATGTCGGACTCAACCCGACGCGCGCCGGGCTGATTGATGTGCTGCGCCAGATGGGCGGCGACATCGAACTGATCGACCCGCGCGAAGTCGGCGGCGAGCCCGTTGCCGACCTCCGCGTGCGTCACAGCGCGCTGAGCGGCATTACGGTCGATCCCGCCGTCACACCCAGCATGATCGATGAATTCCCAATCCTGTTCGTCGCCGCGGCGCTGGCGCAGGGCCGCACGACGACGACCGGTCTCGACGAACTGCGCGTCAAGGAAAGCGATCGGCTCGCGGTGATGTCGACTGGCCTGAGGGCCATCGGCGCGCGGGTGATCGAGACCGAGGACGGCCTGATCATCGAAGGCACGGGCGGCGATCCGCTGCCCGGCGGGGCCACCGTCGCGGGGCATCTCGACCACCGCATCTGCATGAGCTTTGCGATCGCCGGACTTGTCACCGGGTCATCGGTGACGATTGACGATATGGGTCCGGTGGCGACAAGCTTCCCAATTTCGAGACCCTGTTGGGAGAATTGCAGTCATGACGATCCGCCGCAACGCCGCCGCAACCGCCTTCGCTGCCGTAGCGTTGCTGATCGGCGCCGTGGGCGCGCACGCTAAATCCGCCATCGCCGATCCGTTCGCTCGCGCCGATTCCAGCTTCTCGCCCGTTCCGCTCAACCAGCCCGCCGACCCTCAGGCGATCGGTCGACTGACCAACGGTGACGTCTGCAACGACGATGACGGCATCCCGTGCGAATGGCAGGATGATGCCGCCGTCGTCCATGTATTCGCTGGCAACGTGCTGGCGATCAAGCTGATGGAGCTTTCCGTCGCCGATGGACGCGATTTCGGCGCGCTCGGGATCGGGTCGGCGCGAAACCGCGGCGACGTGCTTGCCAATGTGCGCGCTTTTCTGCCCGAAATTTCGATCGACTGCCCCGCTCCCGGACAGGCCGGCGAAGGCGAGGCCATCGCGTCATGCGGCGGCTCGTTCGAAAACGGTGGCTGGATCAAATTGTTGTTCGGACCCGACAATCGGCTGACCAGCGCTCGCAACGATGCGTTTCAGATAAACTGATGATTATCGCCGTCGATGGCCCGACCGCATCGGGAAAAGGCACCATTGCCCGCGCGCTCGCCGATCATTTCGGCCTGCCCGTCCTCGACACCGGGCTGCTGTACCGCGCCGTCGGCTATCAGACGCAGCTCAATCATGGCGATGCCGACAACGCGGCAGATGCCCTTGCCGCCTGCGATTTTCCGGACAGCCTGCTCGACGATCCCGCGCTCCGCTACGAAACAACCGGCGGTCTCGCCAGCCGGGTGTCGGTCCACCCGTCGGTCCGCGCCGCGCTGTTTCAGCGGCAGGTCGATTTTGCCAACCAACCTGGCGGCGCCATCCTTGATGGGCGCGACATCGGCACCGTCATCGCGCCGCACGCCGACGCCAAGTTGTTCGTCACCGCCAGTCCTGACGTGCGCGCGCAGCGCCGCCATGCCGAAATGCTGTCGCGCGGCGTCGACGTGACCTTTGACGCCGTGCTTGCCGACGTCCACGCTCGCGATGCCCGCGACACTGGCCGCGCCGACGCGCCGCTGCTGCGCGCGCCCGACGCGATGCTGCTCGACAACAGCGACATGCCTCGCGACGCCGCGATTGCCGCGGCGATTGCGTTTGCCGAAGCGCGGCGAAACCGCCGCAGCTGAACGGGCTTTCCGCCTTGCGTTTGTGGGGTTTGCCGACTATAGGCGCCCGGTCCGACGGGCCTTTCAGCCGGTCGAGGCACGGACAACCGCCGCCCGCAACCGGGCGTCGGGCGTGGCGAGGCAATCTCGTCGCGCCCTTTCTGCTTTGCCCCTGCCCCGCCCGAACTGGTCCGAAGGATGTTCTGCATCGCATCCGGCGCGCAGGACAGATCGGCCATTAAGACCAGCGGAACCAACCGCTTGGCCGGAACAAATGAAGTAAGGAAATTATCTCTATGGCCACTACGGCTTTCCCGACGCGCGACGATTTCGCCGCGATGCTCGACGAATCGCTTGGTGGTGCTGACGGCGGCTTTGAAGGCCGCGTCGTCAAGGGCACCGTCACCGCGATCGAAAACGACCTGGCAGTCATCGACATTGGTTTGAAGAGCGAAGGCCGCGTGCCGCTGCGCGAATTCGCCATGCCGGGCCAGAAGGCCGACATCAAGGTCGGTGACGAAGTCGAAGTCTATGTCGACCGCGTCGAAAACGCCAATGGCGAAACCATGCTGTCCCGCGATCGCGCCCGCCGCGAAGCCGCCTGGGACCGCCTGGAAGAAGAATTTAACAAGGAAAGCGCGTCGAAGGCGTGATCTTCGGCCGCGTCAAGGGCGGCTTCACCGTCGACCTCGGCGGCGCCGTGGCCTTCCTGCCCGGTTCGCAGGTCGATATCCGCCCGGTGCGCGACGTTGGCCCGCTGATGGACCTGCCGCAGCCGTTCCAGATCCTCAAGATGGATCGCCGCCGCGGCAACATCGTAGTGTCGCGCCGCGCCATCCTCGAAGAAACGCGCGCCGAACAGCGCTCGGGCCTGATCCAGAACCTCGAAGAAGGCCAGATCATCGACGGCGCCGTCAAGAACATCACCGATTACGGTGCGTTCGTCGACCTCGGCGGCATCGACGGCCTGCTCCACGTCACCGACATGAGCTACAAGCGCGTCAACCACCCGAGCGAGGTCATCAACATCGGTGACACCGTCAAGGTACAGATCATCCGCATCAACCGCGACACCCAGCGCATCAGCCTGGGCATGAAGCAGCTGGAAAGCGATCCGTGGGAAGGCGTCGCCGCCAAGTACCCCGTGGGCGCGAAGCTGTCGGGTACGGTCACGAACATCACCGATTATGGCGCGTTCGTCGAACTCGAAGCCGGCATCGAAGGTCTGGTCCACGTCAGCGAAATGTCGTGGACCAAGAAGAACGTCCACCCCGGCAAGATCGTTTCGACCAGCCAGGAAGTTGACGTCATCGTCCTCGAAGTCGACAGCGACAAGCGCCGCATCTCGCTCGGCCTCAAGCAGGCCCAGCAGAACCCGTGGGAAGGCTTCGCCGACACCCACCCGGTGGGCTCGGTCGTCGAAGGCGAAGTCAAGAACGCGACCGAATTCGGCCTGTTCATCGGCCTGCCCGGCGACGTCGATGGCATGGTTCACATGTCGGATATCGCCTGGGGCATCTCGGGCGAAGAAGCCCTGCACCTCCACCGCAAGGGCGAGGCCGTGCAGGTCGTCGTGCTCGACGTCGATGTCGAGAAGGAACGCATCAGCCTTGGCATCAAGCAGCTTGAAAAGGGTGCTCCGGCCGTTGGCGGCGGCGCCGCAGCGGCTGCCGGTTCGGTGAAGAAGAATGATGTCGTCACCGTCACCGTCCTCGAAGTCCGCGACAACGGCCTCGAAGTCCAGGCGGGCGACGATGGCGCCACCGGCTTCATCAAGCGCGCCGATCTTGGCCGCGACCGCGACGAACAGCGGGCCGAGCGCTACCAGGTCGGCCAGAAGTTCGATGCGATGGTCATCGGCTTCGACCGCTCGAAAAAGCCGAACTTCTCGGTCAAGGCGATGCAGATCGCCGAAGAGAAGCAGGCCGTTGAACAATATGGTTCGTCGGACTCGGGTGCGTCGCTCGGCGACATCCTCGGCGAAGCTTTGAAAGCCGGCAAGAAAGATTAATTTCAAACTTGCATAGCGAAACGAACGAAAAGGCCCGTAGAGTGTCCCTCTGCGGGCCTTTTTCTTTCGGTGATATATTTTGACCAGACAGTGATTCGTGATACCTTCGGCGCGCGTTGGGAGGGGTCTCACGCAAAAAAGATGGGCCGGTAACGACCGGACGCCTGCTTCGGCAGGAAATGCGTGGCTTATACTAGGGGAAGCAAATGATCCGGTCAGAACTGGTTCAAAAGATCGCGAGCGAAAACAGCGATTTGCGCGTCGATGAAGTCGAACGCATCGTGGACACGTTTTTCGATTCCATCGTCGATCAGCTGGCGGCCGGGGGCCGTGTCGAGCTGCGCGGCTTCGGAGCGTTCTCGACGCGTTCGCGCGAATCGCGCACCGGTCGCAATCCGCGCACCGGCGCCTCGGTCGATGTGAAGGCGAAAAATGTGCCTTATTTCAAACCCGGCAAGGAAATGCGCGAGCGCCTGAACGACTGAATCCGTCGTCGATCGATCACCGGTCCGGGCGCTGACGTTAAGTTTCGCCCGGTTTCGGTCCAAATATTTCCTATCGTCTGCAATCCGCGCCGACTACAAGGTGCGCATTCGGCTGAGCGATGGCTTTGCCGCGCGGCAACACGGCACCGCACCCGATCAGTTCTTGAGCCGATACCCGGTCCGGAACATCCAGAAGATCACGCCCAGACACAGCGCAAAGAACAGCGCGACCGCGGCGATACTCACGTCAAACCCGACATCGCCTTGCCCGAAAAAGGTCCATCGGAAGCCGCTGATCAGATAGACGACGGGGTTGAACAAGGTGACCGTGCGCCATGCCGCGGGCAGCATGTCGAGCGAATAAAACGCGCCGCCCAAGAAGGTGAGCGGATAGATCACGAGCATCGGGATCACCTGCAACTGCTCGAAGCTCTGCGCCCAGATGCCGATGATGAAACCGAACAGGCAAAATGTGACTGCCATCAGCAGCATGAAGCCGAACATCAGCAGCGGATGCACAACCTGGACATCGACGAACAGATGCGCGGTCGCGAAGATGATCGTCCCGATGATGACCGATTTCGTCGCCGCCGCCCCGACATAGGCGATAACCGTCTCCAGCGGCGACAGCGGCGCCGACAGCATCTCGTAAATCGTCCCGGTCCATTTCGGCATATAGATGCCGAACGAGGCGTTGCTGATGCTTTCGGTGAACATCGTCAGCATCATCAGCCCCGGCACGATGAAGGCGCCGTAAGGCACCCCGCCGACCTCGCTCATCCGGCCGCCGATCGCCGATCCGAACACGACGAAGTATAGCGCCGTGGTAATGACGGGCAGCGCCAGGCTGGTCCAGACGGTGCGCCGGAAGCGCGCCAGTTCGAACGCATAGATCGCGCGTACGCCGCGCCAGTTCGCGGTCATCCGGCCTCTCCCTTGGTTTCATGCACCAACCCGACGAATATATCCTCGAGCGAGCTTTGCTTGGTGTGCAGATCCTTGAATGCGACCCCGATATCGCTCATCCGCCGCAGCAGCGAGGGCACTCCGGTCGCCTCGGCCTGGCTGTCGAATTCATAGACGAGCTCATGCCCGTCACCCGCCAGCGCAAGCTTCCAGTCGGCCAGCTCCGCCGGCACCGCATCAAGCGGTTCGGCGAGGTTGAGCGTCAGCGTCTTGCGTCCCAGTTTCTTGATCAGCGCATGCTTTTCCTCGACCAGAATCAGCCGACCCTTGCTGATCACCCCCACGCGATCGGCCATTTCCTCCGCCTCTTCGATATAATGGGTGGTCAGGATGATCGTCACGCCGCGCTCACGCAGCCCGTGGACCATCTGCCACATGTCGCGGCGCAACTCGACATCGACCCCCGCAGTCGGTTCGTCGAGAAACAGGATTTGGGGCTCATGGGACAGCGCTTTGGCGATCATCACGCGGCGCTTCATGCCCCCTGACAATTCCATGATCTTCGAATCGCGCTTGTCCCATAGCGACAGGTCGCGCAGCAATTGCTCGATGAAAGCAGCATCGCTGGGTTTGCCGAACAGTCCGCGCGAAAAACGGACCGTCGCCAGCACGGTTTCGAACGCATCGGTGTGCAGTTCCTGCGGCACCAGCCCAATCATTGTGCGCGCCGCGCGATAGTCGCGGGCATGATCACGCCCCGCCACGGTCACCGTCCCCGCGCTGGCTGTAACGATGCCGCAGACGATGCTGATCAACGTCGTCTTGCCCGCGCCATTCGGCCCGAGCAGGGCGAAAATCTCGCCCTTGTTGATCGAAAGATCGACATCGCTGAGCGCTATGTGTCCGCTTTTATACGTCTTCCCGAGGCCGGAAATTTCAAGAACTGCTGTCATATCCAGCGGTCTAGCCGAGCGACAATGCCGGGTGAAGCGGCAAACATCGCTTGACCTGAATCAACCCATCGGCTTGACCTGCTGCGCCGTGCGGACGTGGCGAAATCGGTAGACGCAGCAGACTTAAAATCTGCCGGCCTAGTGTCATGCGGGTTCAAGTCCCGCCGTCCGCACCAGCATTGCGATCGGCTTTGTTGATCGCCCCGGATGACCACTTCCGGTTTTGCGCGGCATGTCTATGATGGCGGCGATGCTACCGCCAACACACAGACCGAAGGGCAGCAGGCTGATCGCCGTCGCGGCTGGCCTGTTCCTGCTCACCCTGGGCAGTTGCGGCCTGTTCGGCGAACGCGGGCCAGTGAAAATCGCCGCAATGGGGCGGCTCAATCCCGCGGCCACCCCCCTGGCCGGCGAATTGTCCGCCGCCAATGCAGCGCTGCTCGATGCCACGTCGCAGGGGCTCGTCGGCTATGATGGCCAAGGACAGATCGACACCGGCCTTGCCGATCGCTGGACCGTTACAACCGACGGCAGGAGTTATATTTTCCGGCTCCGCGAAGCCAATGGTCCAACGGTCGCAAGGTGACGGCGCAGGATGTCGCGGCGATCCTGCGCACTTACCTCGCCACCGCGAGCCGCCATGTTCTGAAAAGCGATTTTCCCGAGATCGAGACGATCAAAGCAATGACCGAAACGGTCATCGAAATTCGCCTGTCGGTGCCGCAGCCCGCGATCCTCGAGCTGCTCGCGCAACCTTCGATGGCAATCGTCAACAAAGGCATGGGCTGGGGACCGATGCGGGCGCGAAAAATGGGCCGCGCCATCCTCCTCTCCCCAGTCCCGGACCCGCTCGCAGAAAACCCGGAAGCTGCCGAAGCCGCCGCCAACGACCCTGCCGCGTCGATTGAACTCGTTGGCACGTCACCCGCCGGGGCGTTGGCCCGGTTCAAGAACGGCTATGCCGACGGCGTCATCGGCGGCCGGTTTTCCACCCTCCCCTATTTCGCCGCATCGAATATCGCCCGGTCGCGACTGGTGGTCGATCCTGTCCCGGGCCTGTTCGGATTGAGTTTCGTTCGCGCCGAAGGCTTTCTGGCGACCGACACCAATCGCGATGCTCTGGCCCGCGCCATCCGGCGCGAGCGACTCGTCGATGCTTTTGGGCTGGAGGAGTGGCAGGAACAGCTGACGCTCCGCCCTGCGGTCCATACGCGCGACGGCGGACCGACGCCGATGCTGCCGACGTGGGCGGACTATGACGATGCGTCGCGGCAGACGCAGGCCAGACGCGTCGTCGACGCTTGGCGCGCGGCGGGGCGCGAGATCGATCCGATCCGCATCGCCGTACCCGACTCGCCGGGCGGACGCATCCTCTTTGCCTATGTCGCCGCCGATTTCGTGGCGATCGGCGTCCCCAGTCGCCGCGTCACCATGTCATCGGCCGCCGATCTCAGGTTGATCGATGAAGTTGCCCCCAATGACGATCCGCTATGGGCGCTGCGCCGTCTGTCGTGCCGGCGCGACACGCTGTGCAATCGCGAAGCCCAAGTGCTGATCGAGCAAACGATGCGCAACATCGATGTCGGTCAGCGCGCCGAACAGCTTATTGAAGCCGAAGTCGTCCTTACCCGCTACACCCCCTTCATTCCGCTCGCCACGCCGCTGCGCTGGTCGGTTGCGGCACAGCGGCTGACCGGCCTGCGCCCCAACACCCGCGCTCAACACCCATTGAATCATATGATCAGCGCTCCCAACTAAACCGCTGGCGTCGATCGTGGCGCTTTATGAAAGCACGCTCATGGCCCCCACGCCGCCCAATCCCGACGCCATTTTCGACGCGCTGATCCAGAATCGCACCGACCCCGCGGCGCTGCGCAAGCGGGTCGAAACGCTGGAAATCCTTCTCGAGCGCAGTTTTGTCATTCCCGGCATCAACCGTCCGGTCGGGCTCGATGCGATCGTCGGGCTGGTGCCGGTGGTCGGCGACGTCATTGCCGGCCTGATGGGCGCCTATCTGATCTGGGAAGCGCGCAATCTGGGCATGCCGAAGTGGAAGCTGTGGCGGATGGCGGGCAATCTGGGCGTCGACACCGCGCTCGGCGCCATTCCCCTCGTCGGCGATGCATTCGACTTGTTCTTCCGCTCGAACACACGCAACCTCAAGATCATCAAGCGCCACCTCGACAAGCATCACCCCGGTACGATCATAATCGATCAATAACCCTTCTCGTCATTGCGAGGAGTTAAGCGACGCGGCAAAACCAACCTGGATTGGTCAGCCCACGGCCGCCTTCCGCCCGCTTCGCTCGCCGTGACGAAGCATGGGGTAGAGCCTTCCCCTCCGGTGTCTGATGATGCTAGCACAGCGTTACCACGCCCCAAGGGAGACATATTGATGATCCGCGCCAGCCTTGCCGCGCTTGCCCTCAGCTGTTCGTTTACTGCCGTTGCCGTTGCCCAGGAATCCGATGCCTATCTGTGGCTCGAGGACATCGAGGGCACAAAGGCCCTCGATTGGGTTCAACGAGAAAACGCCGCTACCGACCAGTTGATCCTCGGCCGCCCGGGTTTTGAAGCCGACCGCAAGCGTGCCCGCGATATCCTCGACGACGATCGCCAGATCGCGATGCCCGGCGAGGTGATGGGAGACATGATCACCAATTTCTGGCGCGACGCCGCCAATCCGCGGGGGCTGTGGCGGCAAAGTCCGCTCGATGCCTATCTGGCGGGCAAGCCCGTATGGACGACGCTGATCGACGTCGACGCGCTGGGCAAGGCGGAAAAGCAAAGCTGGGTGTGGCACGGCGCCGACTGCCTCGCGCCCGCCTACACCCGCTGCCTGGTGTCGCTCAGCCCCGGGGGCACCGATTCGGACATCGTGCGTGAATGGGACCGCACGACCAAAAGCTTCGTCGATGGCGGTTTCGCCCTGCCGCAAGCCAAGAGCAGCGTGACATGGGAAAATGCCGACACCTTGCTCGTCGCCACCGACTATGGCGCGGGCAGCATGACCGCGTCGGGTTACCCGCGCATTGTCAAACGCTGGAAACGCGGCACCCCGCTGACCTCGGCCGAAACCGTGGCGGAGGGCGAAGCCGAAGACGTCGGCATGAATGTCTTTGCCCTTACCGACCGCGACAAACGCTGGCCGATGATCAGCCGCGGCAAGACATTTTACACCGCCGACATCAAGCTGCCGAACGTCGACGCCTCGCGCTATATCTCGACCATCATCCCCGACACCGCCAGCATCCGCGACGTCATCGACGGCCAGCTGGTGATCTTTCTCAACCAGGATTGGGCGAACATCCCCGCCGGCTCGCTCGTCTCGCTGTCGCTCGCCGACATGTCCGCCGGCCGTCAGGTACCAATCGTCACCGCGATGACCCCGACCAAGGCGCAGGCGATCGAGAATGTCTCGGCGACCGACAATATCCTGTGGGTCAAAGCTCTCGACGATGTCGAGGGCAAATTGTTCGCGCTGCGCCGCGATCCCAAGACCGGCAAATGGAGCCAGAACGAAGTGCCGCTGGCCGCCAACGCCACGGTCGGCATCGCCGGGACGATCAGCAAGCGCGACGTCGTGCTGGCGACCGCCGAAACGTTGCTGATGCCGCCAACGCTGTACGCGGTATCCGACGACCAGGCGCCGCAGCCAGTGCAGACCCTGCCCGCGACCTTCGATGCCAAGGATATGACGGTCGAGAAACGCTTCGCGACGTCGAAGGATGGCACCAAAATCCCCTATTTCCTTGTCCGCAAAACGGGCGCAACCGGTCCCGTTCCGGCGCTTGTTCACGCCTACGGCGGGTTCCGCGCCGCACAGACCCCGGGCTATCTCACCGGCCAGCCGTACCGCGCCGGACCGCTCGGCCTGTTCTGGGTCGAGGACGGCAACGCCTATGTCCTCGCCAACATCCGCGGCGGCGGTGAATATGGCCCCGCCTGGCATCAGGCGGCGCTGCGCGAAAAGCGTCAGAACAGCTTCGACGATCTCCACGCTGTCGCGGAGGATCTGGTCGCTACCGGGGTCAGTGCCAAGGGCAAGGTCGCGATTTCGGGGCGCTCCAATGGCGGCGTCCTGGTCGGCGCCGCAATGACCCAGCGCCCCGACCTTTATGGCGCGGTGATCTCGGCTCGCCGATCAAGGATATGTGGCGGTACGACAAGATGCTCGCCGGCGCCTCATGGGTCGCCGAATATGGCGACCCTGATGTGCCGGAGGATTGGGCCTTCCTGTCGAAATATTCGCCGTATCAGGCGCTGCGCAAGGGCGTGAGATATCCGCCGATCTTCCTTTACCTCTCGACCAAGGACGACCGCGTCCACCCCGGCCACGCGCGCAAATATGCCGCGCGGCTCAAGGAACTGGGCAACCGCGTCTATTATCACGAATATATCGAGGGCGGCCACTCGGTCGGCGCCGACCATGCCGAGGACGCGGTGCGCGCCGCGATGCTGCACGCCTTCCTGCTGCGCGAACTGGTGGAGACGAAATAGCGCTCCTGAGCGCGGTGACCTTCGGCTGCCTTTGCGTTGACGGGACGGCGCTTGCACTTGTCAAAGGTCTGGTGCCTATCTATCGCTCCTACATAGGCTCCGGACACCTTGACCAGCGGACGCCGCCACCAAAGATTGCTTCAGCTGAGCCCTGTTCCAGCCACTTCCCATGTCGAACCGCTCAGCATCGGGGCGGGACGACGCGCGCTTGCCTTAAGCCTGGCGGTGCTGATCCCGGCACTCTTGCTGCTCCTGTTGCTGTCCTATGGCACGGAACTGCAGCCCGACTACAGGGAGACGCGTGTCAGCGTGGTAAGCCTCGAGGCCTCCGCGATTTCGCAGGATGCCGTCGAACCGAGCAGCGCGGAGCGCGAGCGGGCCGAAGTGCAGCCTGCACCTGAGGAACCGTTGCCGCCAGAACCGGCCGAACCGCTGCCGCCGCGAACCACGGCACCGAAGGCCGCTCCGATCATGCCGACGCCAGCCGAACCGCTTCCATCGCCCCCGATTCCGCGCAGCACCATTCGTCCACCGGGCGGAGCAGTTTACGGGCCGCCCAACACGGGCGGCTCTCCCTCCTCCCGCGATACCGAGCGAGTGGGAACGGCTCCCAACGGTGAGCCGCTCTATGCGGCGGCCTGGTATCGCGAGCCGCGCGATGACGAGTTGCGCGGCTATTTATCCACCGCCAGCGGGCCCGGTTGGGGACTGATCGCGTGCCGCACGGCGCCGGATTACCGCGTCGAAGATTGCGTCGGACTCGATGAGTACCCGAACGGCTCGCAGATCAATCGGGCAGTGCTCGCCGCAGCGTGGGCATTCAGGGTGCGACCGCCTCGCCTTGGCGGACGGCCAATGGTGGGCAGTTGGGTCAGGATCAGGATCGATTACGGCATTGAGCGTCGCTAGTGGCCAGTGACGGCATCGGTTGCACAATCACGTGTCAGCGGACGCCGTCCCCCAGCATATGATCTGCCACACTGTAGGAGTGGCTGGCCTGATAGGCGTTCCTGCCGCGGTTCATGTGGGTCAGGTTAAACCGCCGGATAGCGCGGAGCGCGCGAGGGACCGCCAGAAAGTCGCGGATGGAAGCGGAGCCTCGTATCTTGACGATAACGATGTCCGGGCCGCTCGGAATCGAAAAGCTGACGTCCCCGGGTGCCCGCAGGCTCCGTTCGAGGAACGCCTCATCGACCCTCCCCTGCGCGAGCGAGCCGTCGGTCGTGAAATCCGAAAGATGAACAATGAACCGTGCCCGAAGATCGCCGTCATCGGCGTAGAGAGTGAACAGCTCCATCCAGCTCGCGTTGACGCGAACCAAAGGCTTGTCGGAAGTCGATGGCAGGCAGGAAACTGACCAGTAAGCGCGCTCTGTCGCGCGCGGTATGGGAACACAGGTCTGGCCGTACCGCTCCAGAATCTCGAATAGCTCAGGCACCTGCGGTCGAAGAAGCAGCTTCTGGAAGCGGGGGGAATATTTTATCCGCTGCTCGATCGAATCCTGCCGCTCCTCGGCGTCGGCGAGATCCGCCTTGCCCTGCAGCCAATCCTCCTGCTGCTCGAGATTCAGAAACTGGCGCAACCCCTTGGCACCTTGGCTGGACTTCTTGTTCATGCCCTCAGAATGCAAGACAGGTGCCCAATCATCAATAGCGTCGGCGATCGACGGTTTCAGGGCGGTCGGCGCTTGCGCGGGCGGCCTGGCATTTGGCGTCACGAGAAATCGCCCCTTTGTCTAATCCGACACTTGGAACGCCATTCTCGAACCACTTCAGGCCATCCAATTGACCTCCCGCGCTAACCGGCGCACCCTACCCCCATGACCCTCACCATCACCCCCAGCGGCCAATGCTGCGGCGCGCGCGTCACCGGCGTCGACCTCGTCCGGCCGCTCACCTCCGACCGCGTCGCAGCGATCCGCACCGCATGGCTCGACCATCATGTCCTCGCCTTCCCCGACCAGAAAATGAGCGACGACGACCTTGAGCGCTTCACCCAATATTTTGGCGGCTTCGGCGACGATCCGTTTATCAAGCCGATCGCGGGCCGCGAGCATGTCATCGCGGTCAAACGCCGCGCCGACGAAACCTCGCCCTTGTTCGCCGAAAACTGGCACAGCGACTGGAGCTTTCAGGCGCGACCACCCGCGGGCACCTGCCTGTTCGGGATCACCATCCCGCCCGTCGGCGGCAACACCGATTTCGTCAACCAACACGCCGCGCTCGACGCGATGCCCGCTGCGCTCCGCGCCCGGATCGAGGGCAAGCAGGCGATCCACAGCGCGCGCGGTGGCTATGCCCCGTCGGGCATGTACGGCGCGAACGACAAGGGTCGCAGTATGGACATCCGCTCGGGGGAGGAAGCGCTGGCGACGCAGTTGCATCCCTTCATCCGCCGCCACCCCGAAACGGGCCGCGAGGGGCTGTTCGGCTGCGCGGGTTACATCATAGGCATCGAGGGCATGGACGATGCCGATGCACTGCCCTTATTGTACGAACTTCTGCAATGGCAGGGCCGCGAGGAGTTTCGCTACAGCCATATCTGGGAACCCGACATGCTGATTATGTGGGACAACCGCTCTCTCCTCCACCGCGCCACCGGTGGCTACGACGGCCACGACCGCCTGCTCCACCGCACGACGATCGCGGCGTGGGACGGGTAAGGTCGATGGGTGAAGCGGCTGCTTTGGGGTGGAAACCAGACAGCGCCGTGTTAGCCTTAGCTAATGCCTGCAAAGCGGAATCTGTTCGGCCTGATCGAAGTTGATGATCATCAGTATCGTTGGGCCATTGCGCGGGAACCGCAATGGTGCACTGCCGATGGGTGGCGTGGGATGGTCGTCAATCTACGCCGAGAGAATGCGCCGCGCGAGGCATTATTAGAATTTCCCATGCCGTCGTCCCGCCGTTCAGCCCTGCAACCTCATTTGCGTCGCCCGCAAGTCAATCAGTCGATTATTGCGAATGGGGTCCGAGCGGCTCTGGCAGCGGGGTGGAAGCCGACCTCGGCTGAGGAAAGTCGGCAGTTTTTCAGGTGGATGCCAACGGTAATTAACGGTCGTTTGCCGTCGTTGCGACCAGATCGGGGCGGAATGACGGAAACGGCGTGGAATGCTGCCGTCGCGCTGATAGTGAGGGTGGACGGAGAGCGAGGCGATGAGTGCCAAGAATACCCGGATCATGTATATCGAAGACAAGTCGGCTGGCCTCAATGGCTCCGCGCGGATCTGTCGCGTGACATTTTCCAAATCAGGCCAATCGATACATTATCAGGGCCGCACTTTTCAACGATTGGGAGGTGACGGCTTCAAGGCCAACTACTTTGACGCTGAAACTGGTGACCAGTATTGGATCTCGGGGCCGCGAAAGGATGGTCGGGATCGGCTATACCCCGCAAGTTCGAAGCCCGTCGAAATCGATGCCGACGTGCATGACGAATATTGGACAGCCATTCGCGGCGAAGCTGCGGCGTAATGGCCGTTGATGGTCGCTTCCGGCCACTCAGCCACGCCCTTCCTTCGCCAGCGTGCTCACCGCCCCCCACGCGATCAGCGCCTGCCCGCCGAAATAGAGCGGCCAGACCAGCCACAACGTGACATCCTTGGACAACACGCCGCCCTCACCAGCAAAGATGAACAGGTCGCTCGCCAGAAACGCCATTGCGCCGATTCCGGTGCGATAGCGTGGGAAACGACTGGTCCACGCGGTCGCGGCCATGATCGCGACGCCGCCGGTATAGGCGATCGCCGCGCCCATCAGCGCCGCCTCGGCCCCGCGTGTCAGCCCCCATGCAATCAGCAGCGCCAGCGGCACCAGCACCCATGCCAGCAGCCACTGCGAGGATGACAGGCTGGGCCGCCGGTTGCGCAGATACAGGATGATCGCGATCAGATGCCCCGTCGCGAACGCCGCCGCCCCCGCCAGCATCCCGACCGCATCGAGCAGCCAGTCGCCCAGCGCCCCGAACGCCAGCACCGCCGCGATCAGCCTGCCGTGGCTGCTGCGCGCATTCATCGCGGCCCAGACCGCGAGCAGCCCGACCCCCGACGCTTTCCACGCCCAGATCGCCGGCCCGTCGAGCCGCATATACACCGCCGCGAAATAGCTGATCCCGCCGACCAGCCCCGCCAGCCACAGCCACCGCGCGCGATCCCAACTCTCTCCCCCGCTCATCGTCGCCCCTTTGCATCTTGCTTTCAACCCGCCTACTGCGCGGCGAATTGGTCGCAAGTCAACGGATAGGGTAAATGGCGGAATACGACGTTCACATCATCGGCGGCGGCCTCGCCGGATCCGAAGCCGCCTGGCAACTCGCCGAAGCCGGTTTCCGCGTCCATCTGTCCGAAATGCGCGGTGGCGGCGACATGACCCCGGCGCATCAGGGCGACGCGCTCGCCGAAATGGTGTGCTCGAACAGCTTCCGCAGTGACGACGGCGACAGCAACGCCGTCGGCCTGCTCCACCGCGAGATGCGCACGCTCGGCTCGATCATCATGCGCGAGGCCGATGTCCACAAGGTGCCCGCGGGATCGGCGCTCGCCGTCGACCGCGAGCTGTTCGCGGGCGGCGTCACCCGCGCGCTCGAAAACCACCCCAACATTGCCATCGTCCGCGAACGCATCGACACGCTGCCGACCTCAGGCCTGACCATCGTCGCCACCGGCCCGCTCACCGCCGCCAGCCTCGCCGACAGCATCGGCATCGCGACGGGCAAGGATGCGCTCGCCTTTTTCGACGCCATCGCGCCGATCGTCTATCGCGACAGCATCGACATGGACATCGCGTGGATGGCCAGCCGCTGGGACAAGGTCGGGCCGATCGGCGACGGCAAGGATTATATCAACTGCCCGATGGACAAGGACCAGTATCACGCCTTCGTCCAGGGACTGGTCGACGGCGACAAGACCGAATTCAAGGAGTGGGAGACGAGCACCCCCTATTTCGAAGGTTGCATGCCGATCGAGGTGATGGCCGAGCGCGGCCCCGAAACCTTGCGCTTCGGCCCGATGAAGGGCGTCGGCCTCGACAATCCGCGCACCGGGCGCTGGCCCTATGCGGTTGTCCAGCTGCGGCAGGACAATGCGCTCGGCACCTTGTGGAACATGGTCGGTTTCCAAACCAAGCTGAAGCATGCGGCGCAGGTCGATCTGTTCCGCACCATCCCGGGCCTCGAAAAGGCCGAATTCGCGCGCCTCGGCGGCCTCCATCGCAACAGCTTCATTCGCTCGCCCGAACTGCTCGACGCGCAGTTGCGCCTCAAATCGGCGCCGCACATCCGTTTCGCCGGACAGATCACCGGCTGCGAGGGCTATGTCGAAAGCGCTGCGATCGGCCTGATCGCCGCACGCTTTGCCGCTGCCGAGCTCGGCGGCCGCGACCTGCCCCCGCCCCCACCCGAAACCGCACTCGGTGCACTGCTCGGCCATATCACCGGCGGGGCGGATGCCGCCAGCTACCAGCCGATGAACGTCAACTTCGGGCTCTTCCCGCCGCTCACCGAGGAAGTGCGCAAGAAGGACCGCAAGCTGGGCTATACGGCGCGCGCGGGCGCTTCACTCGGCGAATGGATGAAAGTCGCCGACGGCATCGCGGCCTAGCAACTACACTTTGCCTTCACCGCCCGCTTCGGCGCCGTCGTCGTAAACTCCGCGCGCGTCAGATCGCCCGACCGATCGCCATCGGCCCCGGCAAACCGCTCGCCCGTCGCCGCCGCCCATTCCTCGAAGGTCAGCAGATTGTTGCCATCCTTGTCGAGCTTGCGAAACGCCGCGGTCCGCGACGACATCAGCTCAATGCGGCTGATCCGGTCGTTGCGGTCGCGGTCGAAGCGATTGAAGCGCCGCTCCTCGCGCGATGCCTCTTTCGCGGCGGGCAACGCAGGCGGCGCCGGTCCGCGCTTCGGCGCGTTCGCCCCCGCCACCGGTATCGCCGCCAGCGCGGGAGGCGCTTCTGGCAACACTTCCTCCTCGGCGATCTGGGTATAGCCGGCCCACATAAACAGGCCGCCGGTGAGCAGTAGCGCGCTCGCCACGCCGCCGATCAGAAAACGGGAAATCGCCATCTGCCCCTCCGCCTCGTCCGATCCCATTGGCTATCATGGCAACGCGTACAGCGGCAACAATCGTCACCAATATGGCGAAGAATATTTATCGATCATATTGTTCAAAACGACCCGGTTCATGGTTATATCCGATCAATGTCCAACTACCTCCCGACCCTCAAGCAGATGCAATATCTCGTCGCGCTGCACGAACATGGCCATTTCGGCCGCGCCGCCGATGCCTGCAATGTCACCCAGTCGACGCTGTCGGCGGGCATTCGCGAGCTCGAAACGCTGCTCGGTCCGACCCTCGTTGAGCGCACCCGCCGCGTCGTCCGCTTTACCGGCCTTGGCAACGCAATCGTCGAAAAGGCGCACCGCGTGCTGCGCGAGGCCGAGGAACTCGCCGATATGGCCGCCGCCGCCGCGGCGCCGCTGGTCGGTGACCTTCGGATGAGCGTCATTCCGACGATCGCGCCCTTCCTTCTCCCAGGCATGCTGCGGCTGCTGCGCAAGGAGCGCCCGGCGCTCAAACTGTTCCTGCGCGAAGAACCCAGCGCCCAAGCCTGTGAATCGCTCCACCACGGCACCGTCGATTGTGTCCTCCTCGCCCTCCCCTACGCGTGCGGCGACGTCGAGAGCGAGGAACTGTTCGACGACGCGCTGTTCGTTGCCTTCCCCGGCGACCAGTCCGAAGACCTGCCGGCGATGGTCAGCGCCGACCAGATCGACCCCGCGCAGATGCTGATGCTCGAGGACGGCCATTGCCTGAAGGATCACGCCCTCGCCGCGTGCAACCGCCCCGAACTCCGCGCCGGGGCGCGGATGATGGGGACGTCGCTGCACACGCTGGTCCAGATGGTCGATAACGGCCTGGGCATCACCATGCTGCCCCAGATGGCGATCGAGGCGGGCATCCTCGACCACACCGACATCGACACCCGCCCGCTCGATTCGGACCATGACTGGCGGACGATCGCGCTGGTATGGCGCAAAGGCAGCCCGCGCGCCGACGAATTCAAGATGCTGGCGGATATTTTCCGGCAGCATCGGGCGGCCTAACCGCTGCTTCGTCACCCCGGACTTGATCTGGGGTCCATGGCAACGCCGCCGAATGGATCCCGGATCAAGTTCGGGATGACGATGGTTACTGGTTCCACCGCTCCGCGCGCACCTCATCCCCCGCCCGCGCTTCGACCCACGCCACCCGCCCGTCGGCAAACGTCTCACGCTTCCACAGCATCACATCGGTCTTCAGCCGGTCGATCAGAAATTCGCATGCCGCCAGCGCCCCGCTGCGGTGCGGACTGCTCGCCAGCACCAGCACGATCGTGTCGCCCGGCGCCATCGCGCCGACGCGGTGGATCAGCGTCAGCGCCGCCAGCTGCCACCGGTCGGCTGCCGCATGGGCGAGATCGCCCAGCCCCGCTTCGGTCATCGCCGGGTGATGTTCCAGGAACAGTTCGGTCAGATCGCCATCGCCGCGCACCCGCCCGATAAAGCTGGCACTCGCGCCATGCCCGCCCGCATCGTGCAGGTCGAACTCGGCGCCGACATCGATCGCGGCGGGCTGCACCGCGACGCGGATCATCCGCCCGTCACCGGCGGGAACAGCGCAACTTCGCGCGCGTCGGCCAGCGGCGCACCCGGCCCCATCATCACTCCATCGATGGCGGCGCGAATGCGCTGCGGTTCGGCAAAGGCCAGCGCTCCACGCTCATCACGCCCCGCGAGCCACGTCAGCAAGGCGGTCAGATCGGCAATATCGGCGGGCAGCTCGACGACCTCGTCAGCCACGCCCATCCGATCGCGTACCCAGGCAAAATAGGCGAGGTTCAGCGCCATCGCACTCAATCCATATGCTTCAGGCCGACGCGCAGATAATCCCAGCCGGTGATCAGCGTCAGCACCGCGGCGCCCCACAGCGACGCCAGCCCGACCATCTTGACCCACTCCATCGCGGGCAGCGCCCCCGCCAGGATCAGTGCGCCGAACGCCACCAGCTGGAACGTCGTTTTCCACTTCGCCAGCTGCGTTACCGGCATTGACACCTGCAATGTCGCCAGAAACTCGCGCAGCCCCGACACGATGATCTCGCGCAGCAGGATCATCAGCGCCGCGATGACATGATATCCGGTGATGTCGCGGGTAAACACCAGCAGCAGGATCACCGCCGCAATCATGATCTTGTCGGCAATCGGATCCAGAAAGGCGCCCAGCCGCGACACAATGCCGCGCGACCGTGCAACATAGCCGTCAAAATAATCGGTAATGCCCATCAGGCAGTACAGACCGAACGCGAGCGCATAATCGATCGGCTTGGGCTGGTGCGATCCCTCGACCACCCCCGGCCACAGCAGGAACAGCAGGATGGGCACCGCCAAAATGCGCGACAATGTCAGGATGTTCGGAAGACTGAGCATGATCCCTGATTCCCGCCAATGCGGCGCGCTATTTCCAAAATGGGCTTTGACCCTGCCCGCCCTAACCGATAAGCCCCCCGCGCGACAACAATATTGCCGTGATGTCCCGGCGTTGTCCGACTGTCAGGCTGCAAAAATGGATTTTCAATGACCGGTTCCTTTGCGCTGATGAAGCAACGCCGGTTCCTGCCCCTGTTCGCCACGCAGTTCCTCAACGCCTTTAACGACAATTTCTACAAGATGGCGATGGTGATCCTCGTCACCTTTACCATCTACAAGGATCCGGAAACCGAGGCGTGGTTCAACGCGCTGGCGGGCGGCCTGTTCATTCTGCCCTTTTTCCTGTTTTCGGCGCTCGCTGGGCAGCTCGCCGACAGCACCGACAAGACGCGGATGATCCGCCTGATCAAGACCGCCGAAATTTTCATCATGATCGTCGGCGCCATCGGCATCTGGTTTCATCTGGTGCCGATCATGTTGCTCGCGCTGTTCGCGATGGGAACGCACTCGACCTTCTTCGGCCCGATCAAATACGCCATCCTGCCCCAACATCTGGAGGAGGACGAGGTTCTCGCCGGCACCGGCTGGGTCGAGGCGGGCACCTATATCGCCATCTTGGGCGGTACCATTGTCGGCGGCCTCACCCCGCCGCACATCGCCATCCCCGGGATCATCATCGTCGCCATAATCGGCCGCCTGACCGCCAACTACGTCCCCGCCGCACCGCCCGAAAAGGAAGCCGAGGGGCTGGTCATCGACCATAATGTCTTCCGCTCGTCGTGGCGGCTGGTCAATTCGACAATGCACATCCCGCGCTTGTTCCTGGCGATCGTGTCGATCAGTTTTTTCTGGGCGATCGGCGCCATCCTCGCGGCGCAATTCCCGCCGCTGGTCAAGAATGCGCTCGGCGCCGACAACACTGTCGCGACCCTGTTCACCGCGATCTTCTCGGTGGGCGTCGCGATCGGCTCGATTATCGTCAACCGGCTGCTCAAGGGCCATGTCTCGGCGCGCTATTCGCCGGGGTCGGTGATCGTGATGGGGCTGTTCGTGCTCGACCTGTGGTGGAACGTCAAAGGGTGGGAGCATGTCGGCACCGGTCTGATGAACTGGCGCGACTTTCTGGCGCTGACGACCGGCGACCGCATCATCCTGGACCTGCTCGGCATCGCGATCGCCGGCGGCATGTTCGTCGTCCCGCTCTATGCCTTCCTGACCACGACCGTCGCCAAGTCGCAGACCGCACGCACGATCGCCGCGAACAATATCGTCAATTCGGGCTTCATGGTGGCGGCGACGTTACTGCTCAGCGTGCTGATCGGAATCGGATTGACCATCGACGACACGCTGCTGATGGTGGCGGCAATGTGTCTGATGTCGTCGGTGCTGGCATGGAAGCTGCACAAGGCCTGCGATTAGATCGTTCGCGAATGACCGATACGGGTGGTAAGCTGCCCTGATTTCGTCATGCTGAACTTGTTTCAGCATCCATGGCCTGAGCTTTAATCTCGCGCGCGGCGACGGAAGAAACGGCAGGCCATGGACCCTGAAACATGTTCAGGGTGACGAGATATAAAACGGCCACTTTTGGTCGGTAGCTGCCGTCAGATCAGAAACATCATCGTAGCGGTAAAAAACACCGCGAAACTCTGCAAAAAGAGCCGCAGGTCGCTGCCAGCAAAAATCGTCACGGGCTCACGGTGCGCCGCCAGCGCCTGCCGCAACTCGCCCTGCCAGTCGGCCGGCGCGCTCAAACGCGCGATCGTCAGCTGGCGGGCGCTATGCGCCTGAATCCGGCGGCGAATATTGATGTGATCCGAGTCCATGCCCGGCAAGCTATGGCGATCTTAACGATTTGGTAAGGTTAAAAGATCGTTAACAAATGTGGCGTGCCAAAGCGGTACAGCGGCCCGGCCGAGGAGTACGGCTCGATCCTGTCATCGCGCGGAGCGCAGCGACGCCGCAATCTCCAGCTATCGGCTCGGCGCGAGCCCGACGGCTGGAAATTGCTTCGCTCGGCTCGCAATGACGAATATATTCTAGTCTTGCGCCATCGGCCTGACTCGCACCCGCCGCTGGTCCCGCGCTCCAGCCTGGAACGGCTTGCACCGCTGCGGCCGCATCCGCGGCCCCAAACACAGCCGCACCTCGTCCAGCCAGCCCTGCCGATCGATCGACACCGCAACCATCGGTTCGGAAATCTCGCGATTGGCCGCGGCGAAAGCGCGGCGAATGCTGCCCGCGGTTTGCGGCCTTGCCGCCAGCGCCGCCATGTCGGGAAAGCGCACCGCGCGGAACAGCGTCGCGGCCGAGCGAAAATAGGCGGCGGGGTGCGGGCTCATGCACGTCCCATGCTTCGCCCATTCATGCTGGAGCAGCTGCGCCGACGGAGTCATGCATAGATGCTGGCGTAGTACCGGCTGCGTCACGATTTTGGCCGGGCGGCACCATTGCGGATAGTCGCGGCTGTCGGTTTCGGGCCACAGCCCGTGGAGCACCCAGCCGAAGCGGCCATCCTCGCCCCCGCACTGGAACCGGTCGCGCGCGTCTCGCGGGTTGCGGACATCGGCGCAATGCTGCGGCGACCAGCTCATACTGAGCAGATAGCCGGTGATCGGCGACTTGCGCACTGGTTCGCCGCGTTTGGGCTGTTCGAGGCGGGGCACCGGGATGCGATCGGGGATATTGCAGGCGAGCGCCTGCGCCTGCCCCGCGGTTGGCGCGAGCATCAAACCCAGCGCAGCAACGCTAGACCAGCGCAAAATCGAGCCCGACATCCGCCGCGGGCGCCGACTGCGTCAACCGCCCGACCGACACATAAGTCACCCCCGTCGCGCCGATCGCGCCGATCGTGTCGAGCCGCACCCCGCCCGACGCCTCGGTCGGCACCTTGCCGCCGACGATGCCCACACATGTTCGCAGTTCATCCAGTGTCATATTGTCAAGCAGCAGGTGAGTCGCCCCGGCATTCAGCGCCGGTTCGACCTGCGCCACCCGGTCGACCTCGACGATGATCCGCTCGATCCCGGCGGCGACCGCGCGGCGCACCGCTTCCTCGACCGACCCGGCGACCGCGACATGATTGTCCTTGATCATCGCCGCGTCCCAGAGCCCCATCCGGTGATTGGTCGCACCGCC
Source organism: Sphingopyxis sp. (assembly GCF_016704835.1). GTDB lineage: Bacteria > Pseudomonadota > Alphaproteobacteria > Sphingomonadales > Sphingomonadaceae > Sphingopyxis. The sequence goes on from NZ_JADIZJ010000021.1 coordinate 757,761, forward strand.
CATCCGCGTCGCATATTTTTCCAGCACCCGCAGGCCCGGGATCGTCTTGCGCGTATCGAGCAGTGTGGCGCCGGTACCTGCCAGCGCATCGACATACTGCCGCGTCATCGTTGCGATGCCCGACAGATGCTGCACCGTGTTCAACGCCGATCTTTCGGCGGTCAGCATTGCGCGGGCGTTGCCCGACAGGCGCATCAAATCGCTGCCCGCGGCCACTTCGGTGCCCTCCGCGACCGGAATTTCGATCTCCATGGCAGGATCGAGGGCGCGAAAGAAAGCTTCGGCGATCGGCAACCCAGCCACGATGATCGCATCGCGGCTATCCATCACCCCCCCAAAGCGCGCCCCGGCGGGAATCACTGCCATTGACGTGATGTCACCGCCCGACCCCAGATCCTCGGCCAAGGTGGCGCGAACAAAGGCGTCGAGATCGAAATCGGGCGGGGAAAATTGGGTCATGGGACTGCGATAATGGGCGGCTCCAGCAAATCAACTTGACGTTTACGTAAACTAACGCTGACATGTGCGCCACGTGGCACCTTAGTCCACATCGGAGAGGCCCAATGCAATCACCCATCTGCGCGATGCTCGACATCGAATTCCCCCTCCTCGCCTTCTCGCACTGCCGCGACGTGGTGGTTGCGGTGTCGAAAGCGGGCGGCATGGGCGTCTTCGGCGCCGCCTCGCTCCCCCCCGCACGGCTTGAAGAGGAGCTGGCGTGGATCGACGCGCATATCGGCGGCAAGCCTTATGGCGTCGACCTGATCGTCCCGAACAGCTTTGCTGGCAAAGGCGAGGTCCAGCGGGAAACGCCTTCGATTCCTGACGAGCATAAGGCGTTTATTTCGGGCCTGCTTCGAAAGCACGGCGTCGACACTAGCGATCTGTCGCTGCCCGGCGCGATGCGTAGCAGCCTAGGCGACAATATGAGCGACGACGGCGCCGCCGCGCTGCTCGAAGTCGCCTTTCGCCACCCCATCGGCCTGATCGCCAATGCGCTCGGCGTCCCGCCACCGCTGATGCTCGAACTCGGCAAGCGCCACAATGTGCCCGTCGCCGCGCTGGTCGGCACCCGCGATCACGCGCTGGCGCAGGTCCGCGCCGGGGTCGATATCCTTGTGGTCGCGGGCGGCGAAGCTGGCGGCCATTGCGGCGAAGTCGCGACAATGGTGCTGGTGCCCGAGGTTGCCGCGGCAGTCGAAGCCGTCGGCGCAACCACGCCGATCCTTGCGGCGGGCGGCATCGTCACCGGGCGCCAGATGGCCGCGGCAATGGCGATGGGCGCGCATGGCGCGTGGACCGGATCGGTGTGGCTGACCACCGCCGAGGCGGAAACCAATCCGGTGGTGAAGGAAAAGATGCTGCTCGCCAGTTCGCGCGACACAGTGCGTTCGAAAAGCCGCACCGGGAAACCCTCCCGTCAGCTCCGTTCGCCCTGGACCGACGCCTGGGAGGCCGACGGTGCCCCGAAACCGCTGCCAATGCCGCTGCAATCGCTGGTCAGCGAACCCGCGCTGCGCAAGGTCGATAAATTGTCCGAGGGCGGCCACGAAGGCGCGAAGGCGCTTGCGACCTATTGGGTCGGCCAAGGCGTCGGGCTGATGAACGAGGCGATGGGCGCCGGGCAAGTCGTGCAGGAGTTCAAGGAAGACTGGATCGCCGCGTGCGAGCGGCTGAACGGGTTTATCGGGGAATAGCCAAAAAAATCCCCGCCGAAGCGGGGATTTTCAGATCAGGAAACCGTCGCTTTGACGATCTTGCCCGGCTCGCGCGGCGGCTCGCCCTTAGGCAGCGCGTCGACATTTTCCATGCCTTCGATCACTTCGCCCCAGGCGGTGTATTGATTGTCGAGGAAGCGCGCGTCGTCGAAGCAGATGAAGAACTGGCTGTTCGCGCTGTTCGGGTTCTGCGCCCGCGCCATCGAGCAAACGCCGCGGACGTGCGGCTGCGCGTTGAATTCGGCGGGAAGGTCGGACAGCGGGCTGCCGCCCATGCCGGTGCCCGTCGGATCGCCGCCCTGCGCCATGAAGCCCGGGATCACGCGGTGAAACACGACGCCGTCGTAAAAACCTTCGCTGGCGAGCTGGGTGATGCGCTCGACATGCAGCGGCGCCAGATCGGGACGCAGGCGGATAACAACATCGCCAGTAGACAGCGAAAGGGTGAGGGTCTGGTCGGTCATGCTCGGCTCCTGTAGAAAATAATCGCGGTGCCATAGCGAGCAACAGCGCCAAAGCCACGCTTTAATTGCCGCTGCCGCCTCGCTGGCGTTGCCATATCGCGGTGCCGCGACTAGGGGGAAGGCTCGGCCCGCCGGCCAGTCGCCGGCTTTGACAGGGAGGACCGCGCGATGGATAACCGCGAAGATTCCCGGTCCGCCGAGGATGTCGCCATCACCGACGATCGCGACCGCGACGTGGTGGCACGCGAGACAGAAACCGAACTCGACGAAGACGACCGGCTGAGGCCCGAATTCGTCCGCGACGTCATCGAACTGGCCGAAGCCGGCGAAGGCGAAGCGGCGCGCGAGCGTATCGGTCGCCTGCATCCCGCCGACATCGCCGACCTGTTCGAACTCGCGCGTAGCGACGAGCGCCCGATGCTCGCCGCCGTGCTGGGCAACATGCTGTCCGCCGACGTGCTGGCGGAAATGAACGATTATGTTCGCGAAGAACTGATCGATCTGCTCGCGCCCGAACAAGTCGCAGAGCTCGCGTCCGAACTCGATACCGACGATGCCGTTGCGATCATTGAGGATATGGAGGCCGACGAGCAGCAGGCGGTGCTCGACGCGATGGAGCCCGAAGATCGCGCCGCGATCGAGGCCGCCCCCTCCTTCCCAGAGGAATCGGCTGGCCGCCTGATGCAGCGCGACCTTGTTGCGGTACCCGAGCATGTGACGGTCGGTGACGTCATCGACCGACTGCGCGAAGATACTGCGCTGACCAGCGATTTCTGGGAAATCTTCGTTGTCGATCCGATGCACCGACCGGTGGGTTCGTGCCAGCTCAGCTGGATCCTGCGCACCCCGCGCGACATTGCGATCAGCGATGTGATGAAGCGCGAGCAGACTCTGATCCCGGTCGATATGGATCAGGAAGAAGTCGCACTGCGCTTTCAGAAATATGCGCTGATTTCGGCTGCGGTCATCGACAGGGGCGGTCGGCTCGTCGGGATGATCACCGTCGATGACATCGTCCATATCATTCAGGAAGAAGCCGGCGAAGACATCTTGCGCCTGTCAGGCGCCGGCGATGGCGACATCAACGAACCGATCCGCGAAACATACAGCGCGCGGGTGCGCTGGCTCGTCGCCAACCTTGGCACCGCGCTGCTCGCATCGTCGATCGTCGGCTTTTTCGGGGGCGCGATCGAACAGATGGTCGCGCTCGCCGCGCTCATGCCGATTGTGGCTGGGGTCGGCGGCAATGCCGGAACCCAGACGCTGGCGGTGACGGTACGCGCGCTGGCAATGAACCAGCTTACCGATTCTAACAGCTGGCGCGCAATCTGGCGTGAGATGAAAATTGCGCTGCTCAACGGCGCGACAATCGCGCTGCTCGCCGGCACGGCAACTGCGATATGGTTCGCCAACCCGCAACTGGGCGCGGTGATTGCTGCGGCGATGGTCGTGAACATCTTTGTAGCGGGAGTCGCCGGGGTCGCGATTCCGCTATTGCTCGACCGGCTCGATCAGGATCCGGCGGTTGCCAGTTCCATTTTTGTCACCATGACCACCGATTCCATGGGCTTTCTCGCCTTCCTGGGCCTCGCGGTGGCCAGCGGCCTGACCACCATGGGCTGATCAAGATACTGGAATCAAAAGTCGATTCCGCGGCCGAAAAATAATGCGAAAAAAATTTCATCATCCCAATTTTTTTCGGGAACTTATCCGACATTTGGCTCGTTTCCCATTCGAGCAGCGATCATCGCCCCCCCGCAGCGCTGCTCAGCAACATTGGCCCGGCGCGCATTTCCCTCCCCCCCCTCGAAAGTGTGCCGGGCCATTTTGCACCCCATCCAGAGAGGTTTGAAAAATGACGAGTCTCCGCGCAATCATTCTCGCCGTTTTGGCAAGTGTCGTCGTCACGGGCTGCAACACCGTCAAGGGAGCTGGCCGCGACATCGAATCGGTTGGTCAGGCTGGCAGCGACGCCATCGACTGATCGGGGTCTAAATCACTTACCCTAAGCCTCTTCGAGAGGCTCGACAGGCGCCTCTTCGGCGCCTGTTTTGCGTCGACGCTGGGTAAACCAGATCGCGAACAGCGACATTTCGTAAAGCAGGATCAGCGGGATCGCGAGCAGGAACTGGCTGAGAATATCGGGCGGGGTTGCGACCGCGGCGATCGCGAACGCGGCGACGATCATGTAACGCCGCGCCGACACCAGTTGCGCGCGCGTCACCAGGCCCGACCGTTCGATCAGCATCAGGAAGATCGGCAGCAGAAACGCAATCCCGAACGCCATGATGAACTGCATGATGAAGCTGAGATAATTGGCGACCGACGGCAGCGCTTCCTGCTCGATCCCGCCCATGTCACCTTGAAAACCAAGCAGGAACTTCAGCGCGACGGGGACGGTCACGAAATAGGCCATACACGCCCCGGCGGTGAACAGCACCGGGGTTGCCAGGATGAACGGCAGCAATGCGCGCTTTTCCTTGCGGTACAGGCCGGGCGCGACAAATTTCCACAGCTGGTTCGCTATAACCGGAAAGGCGATCATCATCGCCGCAAACAGCGCGACTTTGATCTGGACAAAAAACGCCTCGAACAGCTGCGTGTAGATGATCTTGCCCTGTCCCGCTGCGACGAGCGGCTGCACGAGGATGCTGAAAATCGGCTCGGCGTAAAAAAGGCACACACCAAAGGCGAGCCCGATCGCGAGCAGCGACTTTAACAACCGCGAGCGCAGTTCGATCAAATGGTCGAGAAGCGGCATCTTGCCGCCGGCTCCATCGTCCTCACTCGCGGTGATCGGCGTTTCGGCGGTCATGGCAACGGACCGTCGCGTGGTGGAACCGCATGCGTTTCAGGTTGGGCGGTCGCCGCGGCTGATTCGTCCGCACCCTGCTCGCTTGGTGCGCCGGGCGCAGCAGGCCCGGATTTCGGAGTCGGCGCGTTCACATCGTTGATCCGCGGAAATTCGCGCATGATCGCGTCATTCTGTTCGCGCCACTGCTTCTCGAGTTCTTCCAGTTCGGCCTCGCGCATCATGGTATCGAGCCCGGACCGGAAATGGCGCGCCATGCCGCGCGCCTTGCCCATCCATTTGCCGACAAAACGCATCGCCTTCGGCAAATCTTTCGGACCGATGACGACCAGAGCCACCACGATAACGAGCAGCAGCTCGGTGGGCGCAACGTCGAACATGGACTAGAACTTCCCCCGCGTGTCGAACAGGATCAGAGCTTGTCGTGCTCGTTGATCGGCGTCGAGACCGGCGCACCATCGGGAGCGCGCTGTCCTTCGATATGCTTCGGCGCGACGGGAGGCGTGTCGTCTTCGGCCATGCCCTTTTTGAAGCTTTTGATTCCCTTGGCGACATCGCCCATCATGTCGGAAAACCGGCCCTTGCCGAACAGCAGCAGGACGAGAATGCCGACGATCAGCCAATGCCAGATGCTGAAGCTACCCATCTAAATTCTCCTTGAGAGGCTCATCTAGGCCTCTTCGCCGTCTTTTACTAGGTCCAGCTCGCCCATCGCTTCGTCAAATGCGAGATCGACCGGATCGAGCAGACCTGCCGCGCGCAGATCGTCGATGCCTGGCAAATCCTTGCGGCTGCCGAGGCCGAAATGCTGCAGAAATGCGTCGGTCGTCTTGTAGATCAGCGGTCGCCCCGGCACCTCGCGGCGACCCGCGGGCGCGATCCATTCGGCCTCCATCAGCACGTCGAGCGTTCCCTTCGACGTCTGGACGCCGCGGATCGCCTCGATCTCGGCGCGGCTGACGGGTTCGTGATAGGCAACAATCGCCAGCACTTCAGCGGCAGCCCGCGAAAGTTTGCGCGGATCGTCGCGCTCGCGGCGAAGCAGATGCGCGAGGTCGGCTGGGGTCTGGAAATGCCAATGGCCGCCGCGCTCAACCAGTTCGATGCCGCTGCCCGCGTGACGCGCGGCAATCGCCTGAATGAAGGCGCGGACTTCACCGATGCTCCCGTCGTCACCCAGCCGCGCGACGACCTGCCGCGGATCGAGCGGTTCGTCGCTAGCGAACAGCATCGCCTCTATCGCGCGTTCGCGGTCGTCGATCGGGTTCATGCGGCGGGTCGTCCCATAGTCGCGGCCTTCAGGTAAAGCGGTTCGAATGCGCCCGCTTGTTTCAGGTCGACGCGCCCCTGCCGCGCCAGTTCGAGCGCGGCGACGAAACTCGACGCAATCGCCGAACGGCGCAGTGGACCGTGATAATCGGGTGGCAGGAAATCGGCCAATTCGGCCCAGTCGAGTTTGATCCCGATCATCCGTTGTAGATGGTGGAGCGCGGCATCGAGCGTGATCACCGGGCGCCGCGACACCAGATGCACGACGGGCTCGCTACGTAGCTTGACCTGACCATAGGCCGACAACAGATCGTAGAGACTGGCGTCCCACCGACGCAGCTTGACGTCGCGCAGCCCCTCCGGCTTGGCGCGCAGGAACACATCGCGGCCGACGCGATCGCGCGCAAGCAGCCGCGCCGCGGCTTCGCGCATCGCCGCCAGACGTTGCAGGCGCAATTGCAATCGCAGCGCCAGCTCGTCGGGCGACGGATCCTCCAGCGGATCCTTGGGAAGCAGCAGCGCCGATTTGAGATAGGCCAGCCATGCCGCCATCACAAGATAATCGGCGGCGACCTCCAGCTTCAGCTCGCGCGCCTCTGCGATGAAGCTAAGATATTGTTCGACCAGCGCGAGGATCGAAATCTGCTTGAGGTCGACTTTCTGACTGCGCGCCAGCGTGAGCAGCAGATCGAGCGGCCCTTCCCAGCTTTCGAGCGAAAGTTGCAGCGCATCGTCGCGGTCGGACGCCGCGGGAGCAGTTTCGAAATCGAGCGCTGGTTCGTCCATCGCCTGCTCAGGCGACCGCGAGCAGCGCGTCGCGCTGTTCGACCAGTGTGGCAAACGCTCGGTTGTCTCCAGCCCCCGATATGCGATCCATCGCGCCTTCAAGCCGCGCGCGCGACACAGTGCTGATCGGATCGAGCGCATTGGCGATACCCACCATGTCGTCCATCTTGGCCCAGCAGTTGAGCGCAATGTCACAACCCGCAGCGACCGCATCCGCGGCGCGCGAAGGAACATCGCCCGACAAGGCCTTCATATCGAGATCGTCCGACATCAGGAGGCCGTGGAACCCGATGCGCTGGCGGATCACGCTGTCGATGATGAGCGGCGACAAAGTGGCGGGCCGGTCAGGATCCCATGCTTCGAATATGACATGGCAAGTCATCGCCATCGCCGCATCGCGCAGCGCCGCGAATGGCGCCAGGTCGGTTTGCAATTCGCGATCGGTTGCCGTGACGACCGGCAGCGCTTCGTGGGTATCAAGCAGCGCGCGGCCATGGCCGGGGATATGTTTGACGATGCCGACGACGCCGCCATCCTGCAATCCACCCAGTATCGCGCGGCCCAATGCCGCAACGCGCATCGGTTCGCTGCCTAGCGCCCGGTCGCCGATGATGTCGCTGGCCCCCGGCTGGCGCACATCGAGCAAAGGCAGGCAATCGACGTTGATGCCGACCTCAGCAAGCATCGCGGCGAGCGCCATGGCGTTGAGCCGCGCCGCCTCGATCGCGCTTGCGGGCGCGCGGTCATACAGTGCGTCGAAGGTCGCCCCGCTCGGGAACGGCGGCCATTCAGGCGATTTCATCCGCGCGACGCGTCCGCCTTCCTGATCGATCAGGATCGGCACATTGGTCCGCCCGTCGATTGCGCGCAGTTCGTCAGTCAGTTGCCGCAACTGGTCGCGGTTCGCGATATTGCGCCCGAACAATATATAGCCCGCGGGATCGCTGTCCCGAAAGAAGGCGCGCTCATCGTCGGTGAGGGTCAGTCCCGACAGGCCGAATATGGCGGGTATCATCGTGCTTCAAACTCCATCGGCCGCCGCCCCCTCATGCTGCAACCAGGGCGCGCAACATGCCATAGCGGCGCGATAGTACCAACGGAGTCTGCGGCCAAGCGGGGCGAATCAGCGAACGATGACGCAATTTTCGCCTGCGACGCGCAATTTTCCGCACAAATTCGCGGCGTTAGCAGTCGTTCCCGCCGCAACGCGCAGCCGATATACCGTACCGTCGCCGACCTTGGCCGGCGCCACCGATTTGTTGAGGTCGGCCAGATATGCAAAGCGCTTCGACAGACTCATCCACGCTTTGGTCGCGGCGGCATCGCTGCTGAATGCGCCGAGCTGGATCATCGCCGGCCCTGTGGCACCCGGTGCCGCCTTGGAAGCTGCGTCGGGCGTCTTGACCGATATAGCCACGGACTTGGGTTGCTCCTTCGCGGTTACGACCGCCGGTTTGGCTTTCGCTTTCGCCGCCGCAGCCTTGTCCGCCGCAACCTTCGCGGTCGCCGCCTCGCGCTCCTGCGGCGTCACTGCAGGCTCTTCGGGCATGCGCGTCGGATCGACCTTGCCCGCCGGCTCGGCGCCTTCGCTGGCCGAGAAGCTGGCATCGCCTTCGCCTTCAAAATTCTTGGCACCGTCGCTCTTTGGCGCGACCTTGTAATTGCCATCCTGCGCCGCGATCAGCTCGCCTTTGCCGCGCGCGCCGCCGTTCTGGACCCACCACAGGCCGCCCAGCACCGCGCCGATCAACAACAGCCCGCCAAGCACCATGACGAGCAGGCGCGCTGGTGAAACTTCGCCATCATCTTCGACCCCGTCGGCGGCTTCGAGCCACGGCAGACGGTCTTCGCTTTCCAGCCCCAGTCCGGCATCGCCCTGGTCGGCGTTCTTGTCCTCGGCCATCATTTCATCTCCTCGAGCGCCTCAACCCCCATCAGGTGCAGCCCGTTGCGGATGACTTGCCCGATTCCGTCGGCCAAATAAAGGCGCGTCGCGGTCAATTCGGGGTCGTTTGCCAAAATGACACGCGCGTCGGGACGATCGTTACCAAGGTTCCACCACGCGTGGAACGCCGCCGCGACATCGCCGAGATAGAAAGCGACGCGGTGCGGCTCGCGCGCCGAAGCCGCCGCCTCGACGATCCGTGGGAATTGCGCGAGCAGCTTGACGAGGCCAAGCTCATACTCGTCGAGGCGGTCCGCGTTGGGAGCGGCGGGCGCAACCTCTGCTTCGGCCAGCCTGCGCTTCAGCGACGCGATCCGCGCATGTGCATATTGGACATAAAAGACCGGGTTGTCGCGCGACGCCTCCACCACCTTCGCAAAGTCGAAATCCATCTGCGCGTCGGCCTTGCGCGTCAGCATGGTGAAGCGCACCGCGTCCTTGCCGACTTCGTCAACGATGTCGGCCAGCGTAACGAAATTGCCCGCGCGCTTCGACATTTTGAACGGTTCGCCGTTCTTGAGCAGGCGAACCATCTGGACCAGCTTGACGTCGAATTTCTTCTTGCCATCGGTCAAAGCCGCGACCGCCGCCTTGATCCGCTTGACCGTCCCGGCATGATCCGCGCCCCAGATGTCGATCATCTCGTCGGCATCCTGGCTCTTCTGGAAATGGTAGGCGAGGTCGGCGCCGAAATAGGTCCAGCTGCCGTCAGATTTCTTGATCGGCCGATCCTGATCGTCCCCGAACCTGGTCGAGCGGAACAGCGGCAGCTCGACCGGTTCCCAATCATCGGGGGTGTCGCCCTTCGGTGCTTCGAGCACGCCGTCATAGACGAGGTCGTGGTCGCGCAACCATTTTTCGGCAGCCTCAGGCTTTCCGGCTGCCTGCAACTCGGCTTCGGACGAAAACAGATCATGATGGATGCCGAGCTTGGCAAGGTCGGCGCGGATCATGTCCATCATCGCGCTGACCGCTTCGGCGCGGAACAGTCCAAGCCACGCGCTTTCGGGCGCGCTGACGAAGCGGTCGCCATATTCTGTGGCCAGCTTTTCAGCGACAGGGATGAGATAATCGCCGGGATAAAGCCCTTCAGGGACCACGCCGACATCTTCGCCAAGCGCTTCGCGATAGCGCAGATGCACCGAACGCGCGAGGACGTCGACCTGGCCGCCCGCGTCGTTGACATAATATTCACGCGTCACGGCGTAGCCCGAATATTCGAGCAGCGCCGCCAGTGCGTCGCCAACCACCGCGCCGCGGCAGTGGCCGACGTGCATCGGGCCGGTCGGATTTGCCGACACATATTCGACATTGACTCGCCGCCCTTGCCCCACGGCCGAGCGGCCGTACTCGCCCCCCCCATCGTGGATCAGCGCGAGTTCGTCGCGCCAGCTGCCGTCAACGAGACGCAGGTTGATGAATCCCGGTCCGGCGACGCTGGCCTCGATCACTTCGTCGAGCGCGCCGAGTTCGGTGACAAGCAGATCGGCGAGCGCGCGCGGGTTCATGCCCGCAGGTTTGGCGAGCACCATCGCGGCATTGGTCGCAACGTCGCCATGCGCCGGATCGCGCGGCGGCTCGACGCTGATCGCCGAGCGGTCGAGGCCATCGGACAAGGCCCCTTTGGCGACGAGCGTATCGAGCGCGGCGTCTATATAGTCGGAAAAGCGGCTGAACAGAGTCACGAGCTGGCCTATCTTCGATCGGGAAAGTCTTTCGCGCGCTCTATCGCAGCTGGACGGGCGCGAAAAGCCCCGCGTCGCCCTGTTGGCGCGCGGGGCAAAATGTTGCGAACGGCGCAATTACGCCGCCGCAATCCTAACGTCGGACGTTATATTCGAGCTGTTCCTGCGTCAGCTGGAAACCGATCAACAGTTCAAAGCTGGCGCGCTGCACCGCGGCGCGAACTTCGGGCAGGCTGAGCGGATCAATCGCGGCGTCCTGGTCGCCGGCCTTACGGCGGCGCGTGATGCGCTCTTGAATGTCAGCGGGCAGCGTCGCAGCGGCGCGATCGACATAAGCCGACGCATGCGCCCGGCCGGTACCGCGCGTCTGCCCTTCAGGGAAGGTCACGACAACATTGCCCAGTCGCTTGGCGACCACCGCCGTGCCGCCCTGCAGAACGGTACCGTAATAAGGCAAGGTCACCGACCGCGCCGGACCGGCGTCGCGGCGCGTCGCGATGACGTCGAAGCTGGCGAGCTGATAGACCTTCTCGCTGGCGTCGTTGCACTGCGGCGTCACATTGGTGATCGCGGCAACAATGTCGATGGCACGTGCATCGCGGCTGGTCGCGGGATCGAACAGGGTGACGTCACCGGTGTGCAGCGGCACCGCAACCGCCGGACAAGCGCTGCGCGTCGCGGTGATACCTACACCGCCAGAAACGTCGATATCGTTGTCCTTTGCACATCCCGCGACGGTCGCCATGGCTGCCGTGCCGCACAGCACGGTCAGAAACTTACGCGACGGGAACGAAATGGACATCATGATAATCGGGCTTTCCAAACAGGCGTGCCAATGCGGCTTTCGGTGCATCGGGACGATTGATCCCGCTTCATGCGCGCCGCTTCTTATCGGTGCGATGAACGCGGCGCAACACGGACGAACTTCTTTACCCGGCGCCGCATGCTGCGCTACAGCGCCCCCATCATGAACGCTGCCCATCTGACACCGCGCCCGAACACCACCGAAACCGCAGAACTCAGGGTTTTGATCGCCGCCCCTCGCGGTTTTTGCGCCGGCGTCGATCGGGCAATCCGCATCGTCGAACTGGCGCTCGAGCGTTTTGGCGCACCGGTCTATGTCCGCCATGAAATCGTTCACAACCGCTATGTCGTCGATACGCTGAAGGCGCAGGGGGCGATTTTTGTCGAATCGCTCGATCAGGTTCCCGATGGTGTACCGGTCGTCTTCAGCGCCCACGGCGTCCCCAAAGCAGTCCCGGCGAAAGCGGAGATGCGCGGGCTCGACTATATCGATGCGACCTGTCCCTTGGTGTCGAAGGTTCATCGCCAAGCCGAGCGCGCGCATGAATCGGGGCGCCATATCGTCTTTGTCGGCCACGCCGGTCACCCCGAAGTCATCGGCACGCTCGGCCAGCTGCCCGAAGGCGCAATGACTTTGGTCGAATCGGTCGACGACGTTGCGGCGCTGGCGCCGCCGGATCCCGACATGCTGGCGTTCCTGACCCAGACCACACTGTCGGTCGATGACACGCGCGATATCGTGAAGGCGCTACAACATCGCTTCCCGGCCATCGCCGGCCCACGCGGCGAGGATATTTGTTACGCAACTTCAAACCGGCAGGACGCGGTCAAGGCAATCGCCGGTGATTGCGACCGCATGATTGTGATCGGCGCGCCGAACAGCTCGAACAGTCTGCGTCTGGTCGAAGTCGCACAGCGCATGGGAACGCCCGCACATCTGGTGCAGCGCGGCACCGACATCGACCCCGACTGGCTGACCGACATCGCGACGCTAGGCATTACGGCGGGCGCCAGCGCGCCCGAGACGCTCGTCCGCGAAGTGATCGACGCGGTCGTTGTGCACCGGAAGATCGTCGAGGAGGTCGTGGTTACAGCCGAGGAGACGATGGTGTTCAAGCTACCGCGCGGTCTTGAGCCGACCGCAGCCTGATGGCAGTCTATACCCCCGTCGATCCAGACGATCTGGCGACGCTCGTCGCGCGCTACGACATCGGCAGCGTCCTGTCGTGCAAGGGCATTGCTGAGGGGGTCGAGAACAGCAATTTCCTGCTCGAAACGACTGGCGGCAGGTTCATCCTGACCCTTTATGAAAAGCGCGTGAGTGAGGACGACCTGCCCTTCTTCGTTGATCTGCTCGATCATCTGGCAACTAGCGGCTCGCCGGTTCCCGCCATGATCCGTGACCGCCAAGGCATCGCGGTTCAGCAGATTTCAGGCCGCGCCGCCTGTATCATTCAGTTCCTGTCGGGCATCTCGCTGACCCATCCCACCCCTGCACAGTGCGAGGCGGCAGGCGTTGCACTGGGCGCCATGCACCACGCGCTTGCCGGATATAATGGCGCCCGCGAAAACAGCATGGGCCATCCCCATTGGCGCGATATTGCCAACGCCACCGGAAATCTCGACGCGGTGCGTCCGGGCTTGCAAGCGATTGTCGATGAAGAGTTCGGCTTTATCGACGCCCATTGGCCAACCGACCTGCCCACGCATGTCATCCACGCCGACCTGTTTCCCGACAATGTTTTGATGCTCGGCGACCAGGTGACGGGCTTGATTGACTTTTATTTCGCCGCCAGCGATTTTCGCGCCTACGATCTGGTGGTCACCCACGCGGCATGGACCTTTTCCGCCGATGGCAGCACATGCGATCCGGCGCTCACACAAGCATTGATGCGCGGTTACGCGCGCGAAATCGCCCTGACCGATGCCGAGTTCGCCGCCTTGCCAACGCTGGCGCGCGGCGCGGCGCTCCGCTTCTTGCTGACGCGCGCGCACGACTGGGTCCATACCCCTGCCGACGCGCTGGTCACCCGCAAGGACCCCTCGCCATTCCTCGCCCGCCTTCTGCGCTATCGCGCCGACGACGCCGCCAGCCTGTTTGTCACCGCATGAGTGACGAACCGACCAAGACGGTGATTGTCGCCACCGATGGCGCCTGCAAAGGCAATCCCGGACCAGGGGGCTGGGGCGCGGTGCTGCGCTGGGGCGATGTGGTGAAAAAACTGTCGGGGGGCGAGCCCGACACGACGAACAATCGCATGGAATTGATGGCGGCGATCGAAGCGCTGGCCGCGCTGAAACGCCATTGCAACGTCGAACTGTCGACCGATAGCGTTTATGTCCGCGATGGCATCACGAAATGGATATTTGGCTGGCAGAAGAACGGCTGGAAAACGGCCGCCAAAAAGCCGGTCGCCAACGCCGATCTGTGGCAACGGCTGCTCGCTGAAGCCAGGCGGCACGACATCGAGTGGCTATGGGTCAAAGGCCATGCGGGGCACGGCGATAATGAGATCGCCGATCAGCTCGCCAGCGATGCCGCGTTGGAAGTTGCGCGGGCGCGCTGAGCGCCCGCGCCCGTCATTCTATTCAGCTTCGCGCGTTTCGGCCCCCGGTCCGTTCTTTTTGATCGACTCGATCGCGTTAATCGCTGAAGCCTTGCTGGAATAGCCTTCGGTCCAGAAAATCGTTTCGCTATTATACTTGAAATAAGCGACATGCTCGCCAGCCTTGTTCTTCTTGATCTCGAAATAATGGGCCATCGGATCCTCCATCGGTCGTTGGCGCGCCCACGGTGACGCGACGATCCCATGGTAAGCAGACGGCTGCGGCGCGCAAGACGCCAGATTGATATCAGGTGAAGCGCGACGGCGCGAAAGGCGCTGGATCGACACTACCGATGGCGCCGCCAGGCGGCGGCGCACCGAGTTGCGCCGCCAGCAGTCCAGCAACCGCGGGTGCGGTCTGGATACCGAAGCCGCCTTGTCCCGCACACCAGATGAAATCGGGCACGTGCGGATCGGCTCCAAAAACCGGAATGCGGTCGGACGCGAAACTTCGCAGTCCGGCCCATTTGCGCTCGACCGCAGCGACAGGCCAATCGACGACCGCCTGCATCCGCTCGATCGCGATCGCAACATCAATCTCTTCCGGCACCACATCGTGCGGATCGACGGGAGTTTCATCATGCGGACTGAGCCACACGCGGCCCTCGCTTTCGCCCTTGAAGTAGAATCTGCCGCCGATGTGGATGACGAGCGGCAGTTCGGCTGGGACCGGAATACCCAGCCGTAGCTGGATGACGGTGCGCCGATAGGGCTGGATCCCGATAGGGGCGACCCCACATGCGGCCGCCACCCGGTCCGCCCAGGCGCCGGCGGCGTTGACGATCAGCGCAGCGCTGATCGCCTGCCCGCCCGCCCGAACATCCCACATAGCGCCGATACGCCGTGCCGATTCCAGCGGCGCGCGGGTGGCGATAAACGCCCCGGCGCGTTTCGCTGAACGCAGGTAGGCAGCATGAAGCGCGCCGACATCGATGTCGCTGCACGCCGCCTCATAGGCGGCTTCGCTCCATTCAGTTCGCACACCCGGGATTTTTCCGGCGACTTCGGCAGCGCCCATCCGCACGACCTCGACACCTTTGGCGATAAATTCCGCAGTAAAGGCGTCCACCGCTGCCGCTTCTGAGCGATGGCCGAGCGTCAGCGCGGCGCGCGGCGACAGAAATCCGCGCTCGGAAAACGCGCGCGAAGGGCGGGCAAGGGTGTCGAAGGACGCAACCGACAGCGGCTGCACCCGCGGTCCGCCATAGGTTTCATGCCAAAAGGCGGCCGAGCGACCGGTTGCGTGATAGCCCGGGGTGTCTTCCGCCTCGATCAGCATCACACGCCGCCACGGCGCCAGCGCCGCGGCCAGACTGGCGCCGGCAATACCCGCGCCGACGATCAGTACGTCGGTTGCGGAAGGCTGTGCGTCAATCATGTCTCGCCGCATATCCATTGGCCCGGGGAATGCAAGCGACGACGCCATCACCGGGAACATGGTTACTCTTTGGTAAGCCATGTTGCGTAGGAGGGCACTCATGGACAGCGGCATGATCTCCCTTGGCCTGATGGCCGTTCTTGGCCTGTTGATGATTGCCGCGGCGATCAGCGACCTCAGATCACGAACCATTTCCAACGAACTCAATGCGGCGATGGCGCTGCTCGCCATCCCCTTCTGGATCGCAAGTGGGCTTGCCGTCTGGCCCGAGATACCGATTCAGTTCGGCGCGGCCTTTGCCGTCTTCCTCGTTTTTGCCGGCTTGTTCGCGATCGGCGCGATGGGCGGCGGCGATGTGAAGATGATCGGCGCGGTGATGCTGTGGATCCCGTTACCGCTGTTTCTGCCGATGCTCACTGTCATGGCGGTAGGAGGCGGGATCCTCTCGGCGGTGATGCTCATCCATTTGAAATTGCGTCGGTCCGACAGTCCGGTGGAGGTACCCTATGGCGTTGCCATCGCCGCCGCCGGGCTTTGGGCGCTTCACCAACAATATCTTAACCAGTTTCAGGCTATCGGATGAGCCTGAGGGCAAACACCGCCGCGTCTGGCTGGTGTTAGGAGGCGAAAAATCGTCATGGATACGCGAAAGATTATGCTGATCGTCGGCGCGCTGGTCATTGCGATCGGCGCAGCATTCGGGGTCAACCAGATGATGCGCGGGGCCTCGACTCCGGAAGCTCGGGCCGCTGCGGCGCCTGAGATTACCGGTCCGATGATCCTTGTCGCAACGCGGCAGCTGCCGGTGGGGACGATCATCGGCCCCGACAGCTTCCGATTTCAGCCTTGGCCGAAAGAATTGGTCGAAAAGGCGTATTTCATGAAGGAAAAAACCGACGTCAACACGTTGGTCGGAACCGTCGTGCGCTATCCGATCACCGCCGGTCAGCCACTGACCCAGGGCGCTCTGGTCCATCCCGACGATCGCGGCTTCCTTGCGGCGGCGCTTGGCCCCGGCATGCGTGCCGTCACTGTCAAGGTCAGCCAGGAACAGGGCGTCGCCGGTTTCGTCTTCCCGGGTGACCGCGTCGACGTGCTGCTGGCCCAGACCATCGAGGTCAAGGAAGGCAGCGCCTATCCTGACGACCAGATCTTCACCGCCGAAACCATCGTGCGCAATGTCCGCGTGCTCGCCACCGATCAGCGCTACGACGCCGAGGACGAGACCGGCAAGACCCCAGTCCGCACCTTTGGCTCGGTGACGCTGGAGGCCACCCCCGACCTCGCCGAACGCATCGCGGTGGCGCAAAGCATGGGCAAATTGTCGCTCGCTCTGCGTCCGCTCGCCGAAAGCAGCGGCGAACTCGAAGCGGCGATCGCATCGGGCGAGATCAGTGTGCCTGCCAAGGGAGGCACCGAAGCCGAACGCCGTATGCTGGCGCAGGCTCAGGCACGCCCGGTCACCTCGAAGACGGCGACGACCGGCGGCGACGTGTCACGTTTCTGGATCCCGGTCAGCGGCCGTGTCGGCGGCGGATCGCGTCCGCAACAGCAGACCGGTGGTGCACCGGCAGCACCGGGAGGCGGCAACTATGGATCGGCAGCATCGAGTGGCCCGGTCGTCCGCGTCACCCGCGGCGACAAGGTGACCGAAGTTTCGGTTGGGGGTAAGTAAGATGAACAGCAAAGCCAATTTCAAGGCAGTGGCCTTGGCCCGCACCTTGGCCATCGGCCTGGTGGCAGCGACCCTGGTCTCGGCTCCCTCGGCGCCAGTGGCGGCGCAGGCGACCCAGAATGCGAGCAGCAGCATCGACCTGTCGGTCGGCCGCGGCCGCTTGATCAGCCTGCCTGCCGCAATGACCGACATCTTCGTCGCCAACGACGAAGTGGCCGACGTGCAGGTTCGCTCGGGTCGCCAGCTCTATATCTTCGGCAAAAAGCCGGGTGAGACTAGCATCTATGCCACCGACGCCAGCGGCCGGGTCGTGTTTTCGACCGTCGCCCGCGTTGGCAACAATATCGAGACGATCGACCAGATGTTGTCGCTGGCGATGCCCGAAGCGAGAATCTCGGCGAACACGATGAACGGGTTCGTACTGCTGACGGGCACGGTCCAGTCGCCCGACGATGCAGCCGAGGCAGAAATGCTGGTTCAGGCGTTTGTCGGCGAAGGCACCAAAGTGTTGTCGCGCCTTCGCACTGCCACACCGCTGCAGGTCAATCTGCAGGTCCGTATCGCAGAAGTGAACCGTTCGCTGGTCAAGGAAATGAGCGGCAATATTCTGACCCGCGATACCGATGGCCCGCTGGGCAACGGTTTCCTCGGCGGTGTTTTCGGCGGCCGAAGCGCAGGGTCGATCACCACCGACGCGAATGGCAACACGACCTACAACATCACGACACCTTCCGGCATGCGCAGCCTGGCGGGCGCTGGCCGCTTGTTCGGTCTCGACCTGATTGCCTCGCTCGATCTCGGCGAACGGTCGGGCATGGTTGCGACACTAGCGCAGCCTAACCTGACCGCGATTTCCGGCGAGACTGCCGATTTCCTGGCCGGCGGCGAATTCCCTGTTCCGATCCCCGGCAATCTCAACGGCACGACGATCGAGTATCGCAAATACGGTGTCAGCCTGGCGTATACGCCGACGGTGCTGTCAAACGGCCGCATCAGCCTGCGCGTCCGCCCCGAAGTGTCGGAGCTATCGACCGAAGGCGCGATCGAACTCGACGGCTTCCAGGTTCCCGCGCTGACCGTGCGCCGCGCCGAAACGACGGTTGAACTGGGATCGGGTGAAAGCTTCATGATCGCCGGACTGATGAACAACCGCTCGATCGGTGCGATCGACAAAATGCCCGGTCTTGGCGACGTGCCCCTGCTTGGCATGTTATTCAAATCGGACAGCTTCCGCCGCGGCGAAACCGAGCTGGTTATCGTGGTGACCCCTTATCTGGTGCAGCCGGTGTCGGCGAACGAGATCAAGCTGCCGACCGACGCGTTTCAGGACGCCAACGATCTGCAGCGATTGCTTCTCAACCAGACGGGCGACGGCGTGACGGGCGGCGACCGCCCGAAACCGCGGCTCGACACCAATGTCGGCGACGCCGATCGTCCGCGGGGCAGCAGCGTCGACGCCGCCCCCGGTTTCAGCATCAAGTGATGAGCAGGATTTCAGGAGTAAAGTGATGAAGAAAATCGCAACTTGGACAATCCTGGCCTTGAGCACATCGCTCGCGGGATGCTCGGGCGCCGCCTACAGCAACCGCAGCCTCGATTCGGTGCATCAGCCTATCGTTCGCAATGCCATCCATCAATTCGATGTCGCGGCTACAAGCGGCGAACTGCCACCCAGCGAACAGGGCCGCCTGCAAGGCTGGCTCGACGCGATGGGCGTGCGCTACGGCGACCGCGTTTCGATCGAAGATCCTTCAGTTTATGAAGCCACGTCGGCGCAGGCAACGGTGCGGTCGATGATCGAACGCCGCGGAATGCTGATCAGCAACGACGTGCCGGTAACCACTGGCGCGGTGCCGCAGGGGCACCTGCGTATCATCATCACTCGTGCATCGGCCTTCGTTCCTGGCTGCCCCGATTGGGCAACAAAATCGTCGATCAATCCGACCAACGCAACCTCGTCGAATTACGGCTGCGCGACCAACAGTAACCTTGCTGCTATGGTCGCCGACCCGACTGACTTGATCAAGGGCGCGCGAAGCGACGGCAACGATCCCTCGATGGCAACGCGGGCGATCAAAACCTTCCGCGAAAAGCCGCCAACGGGTGCCGGTGAATTACGCGGCCAGGCAACCAGCAACGGAGGTGGCAAGTGAACGCTCCTTTCAAATCAGCGGGACTTCGCGATCCCTTCAGCGCCTATGTCTGCGACGACGACACGCTGGAGTTGATCCGCGCCGCAGCCAGCGACATGGGTTGGCCGATCGAAAAATGTAACAAGGGCGGTTTGCGCAACGCGGTGCAATCGCTGTCGGTTTCGGCGAGCCCGAACATCCTGTTCGTCGACATGTCGGAATCGGGCGATCCAATCAATGATATCAACGCGCTGGCCGAAGTCTGTGAACCCGGAACCGTCGTGATCGCGGCAGGCCAGGTCAATGACGTGCGCCTGTACCGCGATTTGTTGTCCAGCGGCATCCAGGACTATCTGCTGAAACCCTTGTCCCTGGAACAGGTTCGCGAATCGCTGACCATGGCACAGGCCATGCTGACCGCGCCGAAACATGCCGACATGGGTGACGACAAGCCGCATCACATGATGGCGGTGGTCGGTGTGCGCGGCGGAGTCGGGGCCTCGCTCGTATCAACCTCGCTCGCCTGGGCTATGAGCGAACAGGCGGGCCGCCAGACGGCGCTGCTTGATCTCGACGTCCACTTCGGCACCGGCGCCCTGACGCTCGACCTCGAGCCGGGCCGCGGCCTGATCGACGCGATCGACAACCCAAGCCGTATCGACGGTCTGTTCATCGAACGCGCGATGGTGCGCGCGTCGGACAAGCTCAGCCTGCTGTCAGCCGAAGCGCCGATCCATCAGCCGGTGATGACCGACGGTTCGGCCTTTTTCCAGCTGGAGGAAGAGCTGCGCGGTGCGTTTGAGATGACGATCGTCGATATCCCGCGCCAGGTGCTGATCCCCTTCCCCCACCTTGTGGCGGAAGCCGGAACCATCATGCTGGTCAGCGATGTGACGCTCGCGGCCGCACGCGATACGATTCGTCTGTTGTCCTGGTTCAAACAAAATGTTCCGGGCGCGCGTGTGGTACTGGTCGCTAACAAGTTCCAGAACGCCGTTGGCGAATTGTCGCGCAAGGAATTCGAATCTTCGATCGAACGCCAGATCGATGTCGTCATCCCCTTCGACCCGAAACTGGTCAGCCAGTCGGCGAAACTCGGAAAATCCTACGCCGAGGTCTGCAAGGGTACGAAAGCCGCGCAAGTGTGGAACAATTTGATGCGCCTGATCCTTGATGGCGCCGATGTCGAGGCCGAAGAGGCGCAGATCGCGGCAACCAAAGGCAAATCGGGCGGTTCGCTTCTCGGCAAACTGGGCCTGATGACGAAAAAAGGCGCGAAACAGGCGGCATAACGATCACCCGACGGGTCGTTACCACCATTAAGCGATAGAAGCGGATATCTGCCGACATGAACCTGCCAGTCATCCTAATCATTGCGGGGGCCTTCTTCGCCTTTGCGCTGCTCGTCATTTTGCTCGGCGGACCTTCGGTCGGCAAGGCAAAGACGCGCCGACTGGCGATGGTCAAGGATCGCCATGCGGCTTCGACCGAAGCCGTTGTCGCGGCGCAAATGCGCAAGACTATCCAATCGGTCGGCCGGGGCGGAACATCGCTGACCAGCCTGATGCCGCGCCGTGAAGAAATGGAAAAGCGTCTCCGCCGAACCGGCAAAGGATGGACGCTCACCCAGTATATGTTCGTGTCGATGGGCATGTTTGTTGCCGTCACTGGCGGCATGCTCGCGATCCGCGCACCTTTCATGATGGCCGCGATGATCGGATTGTTCCTGAGCCTTGGCCTGCCCTATCTCGTCGTCGGTCGCGCCATCAAAAAGCGCGTCGCAAAATTCACGACCCGCTTTCCCGACGCGATCGACCTGCTCGTCCGTGGCCTCCGGTCCGGCCTGCCGGTCACCGAAACCTTTCAGATCGTGAGTCAGGAACTCCCCGGGCCGGTAGGTGAAGAATTCAAAGGCGTCATCGAACGCATCCGCATCGGCAACACGATGGAAGCTGCATTGCAGGAAACCGCAGTGATGCTGGGAACGCCCGAGTTTCAGTTTTTCTGCATCACTATTCAGATCCAGCGTGAGACGGGCGGTAATTTGGCGGAGACGCTGTCCAACCTGTCCGAAGTGCTGCGAAAGCGCGCACAGATGAAGCTGAAGATCCGCGCCATGTCGTCGGAAGCGAAAGCATCGGCCTATATTGTTGGCGCGTTGCCCTTCTTCGTATTTGGCGTCGTCTGGTCGATGAACCCGACCTATCTCGCGGGGTTTTTCTACGAACAGCGGCTGATCATCACCGGTCTCGGCGGCCTGATCTGGATGAGCATCGGGGCCGGGATTATGGCCAAAATGATCAGTTTCGAAATCTGAAGGGGCGGAACCAGTGAACAGCAGCCTCCTTCTTACGACCTTCACCGGCGCTCAGACCGGCCCGACGCTGATGGGCATTGATGTCGTCTGGGCCGGCACCATGCTTGCAGCCGTTGGGGTTTTCGCCGTGCTATTCGCGATCTACGGCGCGCTCACCGTGCGCAACCCGATGGCCAAACGCGTCAAGGCGCTCAATGAACGCCGCGAACAGCTCAAGGCAGGGATCACCGCGTCGACCGCGAAACGCCGCGCCAAACTTGTGCGCAAGAATCAGCATGCCGACAAGATGCGCACCTTCCTCGGCAAACTCCAGGTGCTCCAGGAAGGGCAGATCAAAGAAGTCCAGCAAATGCTGGCGCAGGCCGGAATCCGGTCAAAGGATCTGGCCGTCGCGGTGATCTTTGGTCGTCTGGTCCTGCCAATTGTGTTCGGCGGTCTTGCCGCCTTCCTGATTTACGGCCTCGACATGTGGCCCGACCTGACCCCCTTTAAGCGTTCTGGCGTGACGATGGCGGCGTTGGTGCTTGGGTACAAGGCGCCCGATTTGTTCGTCCAGAACAAGCGCACCAAGCGCACCGACGCGATCCGCAAAGGACTTCCCGACGCGCTCGACCTGCTCGTGATCTGCGCCGAAGCTGGCCTCACCGTCGACTCCGCCTTCTCGCGCGTATCGAAGGAACTAGGCCGCGCCTATCCCGAACTGGGCGAGGAATTTGCGCTCACCTCGATCGAACTCGGCTTCTTGACTGAGCGCCGTCAGGCGTTTGAAAACCTGGCCTATCGCGTCAACCTGGAGTCGGTGAAAGGCGTGGTCACGACCATGATCCAGACCGAAAAATATGGTACGCCGCTCGCCAGCGCACTTCGCGTCTTGTCCGCCGAATTCCGCAATGAACGCATGATGCGCGCCGAAGAAAAGGCTGCGCGCCTGCCCGCGATCATGACCGTTCCGCTGATTCTATTCATTCTGCCGGTATTGTTCATCGTGATCTTGGGTCCGGCAGCCTGCTCGCTCAGCGATGCGATGTCAGGCGGCAGCTTCGGATGATCGCCGCGACCGACTGAAACGACAAGAAGGGGCGGGTGCAAACCCGCCTCTTTTCGTTTCACATCACCTGCTGCTCGATCGCACCGAAAATACTGTGGTGGCGCTCGTCGTCCATCCAGATGCGGACCGTATCGCCTCTTTGCATGAACGGCGTCTTAGGCTCCCCCTGCTGGATCGTTTCAACCGTGCGCACTTCGGCAAGGCAGCTATAGCCCAATCCGCCCTCAGCAATCGGCCTGCCAGGGCCGCCGTCAGCATCACGATTCGACACGGTGCCCGACCCTATGATCGTGCCAGCACCCAAGTCGCGCGTCTTTGCCGCATGCGCGATCAGCGCGCCGAAATCGAAAGTCATGTCGACACCCGCATCGGCGCGGCCGAGCGGCTGAGCGTTCAGGTCGACGCATAGCGCGCCATGCAGCTTTCCATCCTTCCAGCGCTCGCCGAGCCCCTCCGGCGTCACGAACACCGGCGACATTGCACTCGACGGCTTCGACTGGAAAAAGCCGAATCCCTTGGCAAGCTCGGCCGGGATCAGCCCGCGCAGCGAAACATCGTTCGTCAGCCCGACGAGCAAAATCTTGTCGCGCGCCGCGACGGCGTCGATGCCGGCGGGCACGTCGCCCGTTACGACGACCACTTCGGCCTCCATATCACAGCCCCACGCCGGATCGCCAAGTGGGATCGGGTCGCGCGGGCTAAGGAAGGCATCGCTACCCCCCTGATACATCAGCGGATCGTGCCAGAAGCTGTCGGGCATCTCGGCGGAGCGCGCCTGCCGCACCAGCGCGACATGGTTCACATAAGCGCTGCCGTCGGCCCATTGATAGGCGCGCGGCAGCGGCGAGGCGGCGTCGCGCTCGTGGAACCGCTCCTTGGGGATTGCATCGTGATTTAGATCTTCGGCGAGCGTGGCGAGGCGCGGCGCGGCATAGGCCCAATTGTCAAGCGCGGCCTGCATCGTCGGTACAATCTGCCCGGCGTCGGCATACCAGGCCAGATCGTCCGAAACGACGACGAGACGGCCGTCGCGGCCCTGCTTGAGCGAAGCTAGTTTCACGAAAACTCCTTTGGCTGGCGACGCGGCTGAACCGATATCGCCTGTAAAGGAGCGAAAATCAGCGCGACGTCGTGATCGAGGCGAAACAGGTAAAGCCGCTCTGCCCCGCCTGCAAGCGCCGGATGTACTGTAGATAGGCTTGTGACTGGTTATAGGTCGTACCAGGCAGCGTCTGTCCGCGGAACGCGCGCTTCACTTCTTCGCCGGTAAAGGGTCGCAGCGCGCCCGGGAAAGCGCCCTTGGTACCTGGCGGGACCAGCTTGCCTTGGGTATCGATAAATTTTCCGGCGCCGCCCGGGCCGGGAACCGGGATCTGGCAATTCATCACCGACACCGCAGTCTGCGCAAAGGCAGGACGGATCGTCAGCGCCGCCGACACGCCCACCGCGCCAAGCGCCAGTATCTGCCGCCGCGGGGAGATCGCACCGCCAGTTTCGTTGGCGTTCGCGGTCGGAATGTCGCTCTTTTCCATGGTGGGCGCATAACCCAATGACGACGCTAGGAAAAGCAAAACACCGCTTCTAGACTCCGACATCCCGGTTTGGGACATTCGCCGTCCATGCATTAACGCCCGCAAACAGCCTTGCGCCCGCCCCTCGCTTCGTGCCAGGCCGCAGACAATGTTCGATCGCGTATCCAGCCTCGTCATTGCGTTCACGATGGTGGCCATCGCCGCGATTTTTGCCGCGCTGACGGGCGGTGATCGACTCACGATCGCGCTCATGGCTGTCGCTGGATTTGTCGCGGCCGCTATCGTGCACAGCGCGCTGCCGTCGGCCGCGCCCGAGCCGTCAACCGCGGCTCAACCACCAGTCGAAACGCCGTCCGTGTCGCTGCTTCGTCATCCCGACTTCGCGCACTGGGTTGATCAAGAAAAGGAACCGCTGCTCGGCACCGCCGACAACATCGTCACGATCGCCAATGACGCCGCAATACGGCTGCTAGGGCGGCATATCGTCGGCGCCGACGTGCGGACCGCAATCCGTCACCCCGCCGCGACAGAATGGCTGTCGCACATTCAAGACGCCAAGCCTTTGGAGCCTGTCAATCTGATCGACTTTCCCCGCGCCGGCCAGCGCTGGACGATGCGCGTTGCCGCATTGTCGGACAGTGAATGTATCATTTTCTTGTCGGACCGTTCGGCGATCGACGCCGCCGATCGAATGCGGTCTGATTTTGTCGCGAACGCCAGCCACGAACTGCGCACGCCGCTGGCGGCGATCCTGGGATACGTCGAAACGCTGCAGGAAATGAACGGCGAAACCGACGCACCGACCCGCGATCGCTTCCTGTCGATCATCGAGCGTGAAGCGCGGCGCATGCAGCAACTAGTGATCGATCTCTTGTCAATCTCGCGGGTCGAGGCCGACCGTTTTCGCCGCCCGACCGCGACGGTCGATCTCGCCGCAATCGTTCGCACGACCATCGGCCAGGTCAGCGACAGCGAACCGGTGCGCGCGAAGGATCTCGTGGCAAAGCTCGGCGACAGCCCGCAGCCGATGCTGGGCGACGAGGCCCAACTCAGCCAACTGGTGCACAATATCATTTCCAACGCGATGAAATATGGCCACGCCGGGACCCCGGTAACGGTCGAAATGGCGCGCGAGGGTCGCCGTGTACGTCTGTCGGTCAGCGATCAGGGCGACGGCATCGCGCCCGATCACCTGCCGCGACTGACCGAACGGTTCTACCGTGTCGATGAAGCCCGCAGCCGCTCGGTTGGCGGCACCGGCCTTGGTCTTGCGATCGTCAAACATATCGGCGAGCGCCATCAGGGACAGCTCGATATCGACAGCGAAGTCGGCAAAGGAACCCGGGTGTCGGTGACATTTCCGCTGTTGGTCCACGACTGACGGCCCGCGCGCGGGATTGCCAAAACCGGCTAGTCCTTGACTTTTGGCCCGGAATGGCCCATCTTGCACAGGCTATCGTCGCTTTCGACGGATTTTGTTGCCGCATCGGCAGGACCTTCCTTCCTCACGCTTCCTGGCGCCGCCGATATGGATCGGCGGTAACTCCGCTTCCGTGAAAGGAACGACCTATGCCCACCGGCACCGTAAAATTTTTCAACACCGACAAAGGCTATGGCTTTATCGCCAACGAGGATGGCTCGGGCGACAGCTTCGTTCACATCAGCGCCCTCGAACGCGCCGGTATGTCGACGCTGAACAAAGATCAGCGCGTTTCTTACGATCTGGAAACCGACCAGCGCGGCAAAGTGTCCGCCGTCAACATCCAGTCGGCCTGATCTTTGGCCAAAGAGGAACTACTGACCCTCGACGGCCAGATCGACGAGATCCTTCCCGACGGACGCTTTGGCGTCACGTTGGAAAATGACCATCGGATCATCGCGTATACGGCAGGCCGGATGCGACGTTTTCGCATCCGGTCAGTCGTCGGCGACGCCGTTCGCGTCGAAATGACGCCTTATGACCTGACCAAAGGCCGCATCATCTATCGTGATCGCGGCGCCGGTCCGGCCGGTAGCGGTCCGCGCAAGGGCAACCGGCGCTGACCCACGACCACAAAAACATGAATGAATACAGGATAATATGAACTTAGTTTCGAACAGCTTCCCTTCCCTTCTCCGCCCCTATGCCGCGATCAACGCGCCAGCGCGGAAATCCCATCGGCGATCGCCGACCCTGTCGCAAAGCGAATTGCGCCGCCTGATCGCCCAGATGATCGACTGAACCCATTCCGAACCGACTGCCTACCCCACCCCAGAGCTAAGGATATCCGCCATGTCGAACACCAGTGACTTCTATCAGGCCCAGGCCGATAAATGCGCCGTCGACGCGGCAGCCAGCACCTTGTCGCAGGTTCGCGACCGCAATTTGCGTGCCGAACAGGCGTGGCGCACGATGGCCGAACGTCTGGTTCAGACCGAAGCCACGCGCGCGCGGCAAGTCGCCGCCACCGCGGCAAAGGCCGAGGCGAACGCCGAAGCCGCCGCGATGCAGATGGACGGCCTGGAGCGTTAATCGATCGCAACGAGCAGGTCAGCGATTTTCCCGAAGATTTCGTCGATCTGCGCTTTTTCGACGATAAGCGGCGGCGACAGGGCGATGATGTCGCCCGTCGCGCGCACCAGCAGGCCATTGTCGAAACAGGCGTGGAACAGTTCCATCGCGCGCGCCGTCGGCGCGCCGGGTCGCGGATCCAGCTCTATACCCGCGACGAGGCCGATGGTGCGGACATCAATGATGTGCCGCTTGCCGTTCAAGCTGTGCGCGGCGTCTTCCCAATAGCCACCGAGTTCGCTCGCGCGGTCGAACAGGCCGTCGCGCGCATATAGGTCGAGCGTCGCGAGTCCCGCCGCGCTGGCCAGCGGATGGCCCGAATAGGTATAGCCATGGAACAGCTCGATGCCCGCATCGACGCTGTCGAGCACCGCATCGTGAAGCTCGCGCTTCACCGCTACGGCGCCCATTGGCACCGCGGCGTTGGTCAGCCCCTTCGCCATCGTGATGATGTCAGGGGTGACGCCCCACTGTCCCGCCGCGGTCGCGCCGCCGACGCGCCCGAAGGCGGTAATCACCTCGTCGAAGATCAGGATGATGCCGTGCTTGTCGCAGAGTTCGCGCAGCCGCTGGAGATAACCGACCGGCGGCACCAGCACCCCGGTCGAACCCGCCATCGGCTCGACGATGACGGCAGCAATCGTCTCGGCGCCGTGCAGATCGACAAGCCGCTGGAGATCGTCGGCGAGCTCAGCGCCATGCTGGGGAAAGCCGCGCGTGAACGCGTTGCGCGCAATGTCGTGCGTGTGGCGCATATGATCTACGCCGGGCAAACCGCCGAACGCGCGGCGATTGTTGACGAGCCCCCCGACGCTGATCCCGCCAAAGCCGGTACCATGATAGCCGCGCTCGCGCCCGATCAGCCGAGTCCGCGTTCCCTGTCCCTTGGCACGCTGGATCGCAAGCGCAATTTTCAGCGCCGTATCAACCGATTCGGAGCCGCTGTTGGTAAAGAATATCCGGTCGAGGCCGTCGGGCATCAGCACCGCGAGCCGCTGCGCAAGCTCAAATGGCAGCGGGTGGCCGAGCTGAAACGTCGGCGCGAAATCGAGCATTGCCGCGGTTTGGGCAATCGCATTGGTGATCTCGGGACGACAATGACCGGCATTGCTGCACCACAGCCCCGACGTGCCGTCGAGGACCGGCCGCCCATCGCCGCTCTGATAATACATGCCGCTCGCCGACACGAGCTGGCGCGGGTTCGCCTTGTACGACCGGTTGGCGGTAAACGGCATCCAGAACGCTGCCAGCGGATCATTTTCGCCCTTCACTGCCATTCTCCCGACCAGCCGAACGCGCACATAGTGGCCCCGGCGCTCGACACTGGCAACGTCGAAAATGGCCGATAACGGCTCCTCTGGCGCTCTGCTCCACTTCGCGATAGGCTGCGCCGGTACAACCGGGCCAGCTCCTTGGCCCAATCGGGGGCTCATGTCAGTCAATCTGGAACAATGGATCAGCGACCATAAGATCGACGAAGTCGAATGCATCGTCCCCGACATCAACGGGGTCCAGCGCGGCAAGGTTCTGCCGGCCAAGAAGTTCCTGGCATCGGTGAAGGACAAGTCGCTGCGCATTCCGGGCAGCGTGTTCATTTGCACGATCGACGGTCATTATCCCGAAGATATCGACGATATCTGGGACAAGGATCCCGACAAGATCCTGATCGCTGATCCCGACACGATCTGCGTCGCGCCGGGGTTCAAATCGCCCACCGCTTTCGTGATCGCCGACGTCCTCAACCGCGACGGCAGCGAAGTCGATATCGCCCCGCGCACCATCCTGAAAAAAGTGCTCGCGCTCTATGCCGAAAAAGGCTGGCGTCCGGTCATCGCGCCGGAGGTCGAATTTTATCTGGTGTCGCAGAACGTCGACCCCGACTTTCCGCTGACCCCGCCGACCGGCCAGTCGGGGCGCAGCGAGTCCGCAAGCCAGCCCTATGGGCTGGAGGCGATGAACGAATATGAGGATATCATCGATCATATCTATGACGATTGCGAGCTGATGGGGCTCGATATCGATACGATGATACACGAAATGGGTGCCGCGCAGCTCGAGGTCAATTTCGAGCATGGCGACCCGCTGCGGCTCGCCGACGAAGTGTTCCTGTTCAAGCGCGTGGTGCGCAATGTCGCCAAGCAGCACGACGTCTATGCGACCTTCATGGCCAATCCGATGGCGGGCCAGCCTGGCAGCGCAATGCACATTCACCAATCGGTGGTCGACGCGACGACCGGCAAGAATCTGTTCTCGACCGCCAACGGTCGCGACAGCGCAATGTTCCGCAGCTATATCGCGGGCCTCGTACGCTACATGCCGCAGATCGCGCCGCTATGGGCGCCCAACGTCAACAGCTTCCGCCGGATGCGCCCCGACAGCGCGGCACCGATCAACGTCCAGTGGGGCGAGGACAACCGCTCGTGCGGATTCCGCGTCCCGATTTCGGAAAAGGCCAACCGCCGCGTCGAAAACCGCCTGCCCGGCGCGGACAGCAATCCCTATCTGGCGATCGCGGCGTCGCTGATCTGCGGCTATATCGGCGTGGTCGACCGCATGGTCCCGGCAAAATCTATCACCGGCAGCGCGTACAACCGCGCTCGCACGTTGCCGCGAACGCTGGAGGCGGCTCTCGACCGGTTCAGCTCGTGCAAGAAGGTCCGCAATTTGCTCGGCGACGATTTCTTCGAAATCTTCTTTGCGGTGAAGGACTATGAGCTGTTCAACTACCAGTCGGTGGTGTCCAGTTGGGAACGCGAACATCTGTTGATGCGGGTCTGACCCGCGACCCGGCCATGACCGACCCGCTCGCCAACAGCTATTATGCCGCGACCGCGCATCCGTGGCGGTCGGCCTCTCAAATCTGCGACGCGCTGTCGTTCGACGTTGCAGTGGTCGGCGGCGGCTTCACGGGTCTGTCCGCCGCACTTGCCTGTGCCGAGCGCGGTTTTTCAGTGATTCTGATCGAGCGCGAGCATATCGGTTTTGGCGCGTCGGGGCGCAACGGCGGACAGCTGATTCCCGGCCTGCGCTGGTCCGCGTCTGAACTGGAGACCGAATTTGGCCGAGAGCGCGCCGATGCGCTGTTCGACCTGTGCTGGCGCGACAATCGGGTGGCGGCGCGGATCGCCAAGCATGGCATCGACTGCGACCTGAAAACGGGGCATCTCGAAGCAGCGTGGACGCCGAAGGACTTCGACGCGATGCGGCGCGAGGCGGACTATCTCGCCACCCGCTTCGGCTACCAGAGTGACGTCGTCGCGAAAGCAGATATGGCGGGCCATATCGCCAGCCCGCTCTATCACGGTGGCATCTACGACCCGCATGGCGGCCATTTCCATCCCCTGAACTATGCGATCGGCCTTGCGCAAGCCGCCGAAGCGGCGGGTGTTTGCATGTGGGAAGGTCAGCGCGCCTACGAGATCACTGACACGCCCGATGGTCTGGGCGTAATGACCGATCGCGCGCATGTCGCCGCGCGCTATGTCATCGACGCAACCGATAGCTGGATCGGCCAGTTGGAACCCGACCTTGGTCGCTACACGGTGCCGATCATGAACTATAACATCGCGACGGAACCGCTCGCGAACGCCGACGCGTTGCTCCCCAGCGGCGCCGCG
This sequence comes from Sphingopyxis sp., assembly GCF_016704835.1. Classification (GTDB taxonomy): domain Bacteria; phylum Pseudomonadota; class Alphaproteobacteria; order Sphingomonadales; family Sphingomonadaceae; genus Sphingopyxis. The sequence goes on from NZ_JADIZJ010000021.1 coordinate 788,100, forward strand.
GTCGCCGACAGCCGGTTCGTGCTCAACTATTTCCGCCTTTCGGCCGACAAGCGCCTGATCTTTGGCGGTGGCGAGCGCTATTCGCAGACGCCGCCGCGCGACATCGCAGCCTTCGTGCACCCCTTCATGGCGCAGGTGTTCCCGCAGATTCCCGATGCCAGGATCGACTATGGCTGGGGCGGCGCGGTGGCGGTGACGATGAACCGGTTGCCGCATATCGGGCGGCGCGGGAATGTCTTTTTCGCGCACGGCTTTTCGGGCCACGGCGCGCTGGTGACGACGCTGGCGGGCGAGCTGATAGCCGAGGCGATGGCGGGCACCGCCGAGCGCTTCGACGTGCTGGCGAACCTGCCCAGCCGTCCCTTCCCCGGCGGAAAATGGATGCGCCAGCCGCTTGCGACCCTGGGGCTGCTCTACTACGCATTGAAGGATCGGCTCGGATGATTTCGGGCGCCGCCATCACGCGGGTCGCAAGCCGCGAAGCCGAGCGCTTCCGCGCCGCCAACCCGCGCGCTTTTTCCCATCATGCCGCGGCGATCGGCTTTTTCCAGTCCGTGCCGTTTCACTGGATGAAGGACTGGCCGAGCCCGGTTCCGATCGTCGCGGCATCGGCAAAGAATGCCACCCTGACCAGCATTGACGGGCAAGCATACGACGACTTCTGCCTCGGCGACACCGCCAGCCTGTTCGGTCACTCGCCGCCCGCGCTCGCCGCGGCGCTTGCCAAGCAGGCAAGCGAAGGGCTGAGCTATATGCTGCCGACGGAACGCGGCGCGGCATTTTCCGCGCGGCTGGCGGCGATGTTCTGCCTGCCGCTCTGGCAGGTCACGACGACCGCGAGCGAAGCCAATCGTGCGGTCATCCGCTGGTGCCGCGGGATCAGCGGGCGCGCCAAAATCCTGACCTTCAACGGCGCCTATCATGGCGCGGTCGACGATGCCTTCGTCGATCTGAAGAACGGCCAGCCCGTCATGCGTGCCAGCCTGGTCGGCCAGGTCCACGACCTGCGCGCCACGACCACGGCCATCGAGTTCAACGACGAAGCCGCCCTCGCCGAGGCGCTGCGCGCCGGCGACATCGCCTGCGTCCTCGCCGAGCCGGTGATGACCAATGTTGGCATGGTCCGCGATGCACCGGGATTTCTCCAGTCGCTCCGCCGACTGTGCGACGAGACCGGCACGCTGCTTGTGTTCGACGAAACGCACACGATCTCGTCGGGCTATGGCGGCCATGGCGTCACCCATGGCCCGAAGCCCGACCTGATGGTTGTCGGCAAGTCGATCGGCGGCGGCGTCCCGTGCGCGGTCTATGGTTTTTCGTCCGAAGTAGCGGCGCAGATGTCGGCGCTCAATCAATCGCGCCCGGCGGGTCACAGCGGCATCGGCACGACATTGTCGGCCAACGCACTTGCGATCACCGCAATGGACGCGATGCTGTCCGAGGTCATCACCCCCGACGCCTATGATCATATGCTCCGCGGCGCCGCGCGCCTTGTTGCCGGGCTGGAGCAGGAAGTCGCGAACGCCAATCTGGATTGGCACGTCACCCACGTCGGCGCCCGCGTGGAATTCCTCACCTGCCCCACCCCGCCGCGCAATGGCGGCGAAGCAAAGGCGGCGATGCAGCCCGACCTCGAAGCCGCAATCCACCTGTTCCTTGCCAACCGCGGGATTTTGCTGGCGCCTTTCCACAATATGATGTTGGTGAGCCCGGTTACCGGCGACGACCAGATCGACCGGTTGGTGAACGGCTTCGCCGACTGCACCAAAGCGCTGAAGGAGTAGAGGGGTGATGTCGAAATCATCGGGCGTGATCGCGCCGCGATCGGAGGCCGAGGCCTTTTTCAAAGCCAATCCCGACGTCGATTCGATCGAAATGATTTATACCGATATGGGCGGCGTGCCGCGCGGCAAGCGGCTGCGCCAGCACGAGGTGATGGCGGTGTATGAAAGCGGGCGGATGTTCCCGGGATCGATTACGGTCGTCGACATCACCGGCCAGGACACCGTCGAAACCGGGCTGGTGTGGGAAGATGGCGACGCCGACCGATCGATGAAGCCGATCCCCGGCACCCTCGTCCGCACCCCGTGGGGCGGCGACCATGCCGCGCAGTTCCTCGTCGATTTCTACGAACTCGACGGTACCCCCCACGACCTCGATCCGCGCCATGTCCTCGGCGGCGTCATCGACTGCTTTATCGCCGACGGGCTGACCCCGGTGCTGGCGGTCGAGCTGGAATTCTATCTCGTCGATCCGCGCCGCGCCCGCGACGGCACGGTGCGCCCCGCCCGTCCCGGCTACAGCCGCGATACGCCGCGCAACGTCGAGGTTTATGGCCTGCGCGAACTCGACGATTTCCGGCCCTTCTTCGACGCGCTCTACGCCGCGACCGACGCGCAGGACATTCCGCTCGAAAGCGCAATTTCCGAATTTGCGCCCGGCCAGTTCGAGCTCACACTGCGCCACAAACCCGATGCCCTCCGCGCCTGCGACGATGCGATCATGTACAAGCGGCTGGTCAAGGCGGTGGCCCAGCAGCACGGCCTCGAAGCCACCTTCATGGCCAAGCCGTTCGCCGAACAAGCGGGCAGCGGCATGCACATCCATGTCTCGGTCAACGATGGTTCGGGTACCAACATCTTCGCCAGCGACGACCCCGAAGGCACCCCGGCGCTGCGGCACGCGATCGGCGGCATGATCGCGACCGTCGGCGATGCATTCGCGCTCTTCGCCCCGCACGCCAACAGCTATCGCCGGTTCAAGGCAAACAGCTATGCCCCGGTCGCGCCGACTTGGGGCGTCAACAACCGCACCGTGTCGTTCCGCATCCCTGCCGGACCGCCGCCGAGCCGCCATGTCGAGCATCGCGCCTGCGGCGCGGACGCTAACCCCTATCTTGCCGTCGCCGCGGTGCTCGCTGGCATGCACCACGGCATGACCGAGAAAACCGATCCCGGCTCCGCGGTGGTCGGCAACGGTTATGACCGCGACAATTCGGGCGACGACAAGCCGCCGTCGAACTGGTTCACCGCGGTCGATCGCTTCCACGGCTCGGTGCTGATGCGCGACTATCTCGGGTCACGCTTTGTCGACATGTTCAGCATCGTCAAACGCGTTGAACAGGATCGCTATTTCGGTGTCGTCCCGACGCTCGATTACGATTGGTACCTCCGCAACGCATGAATATTCCAAAGATTCGTGCTGCGGTGCAAAATAACCTCTTTCCAAGCCGACTTTAATGAGTCAGCTTGACGTCACAAACAGGGAGGTCGTCATGGATCTGAACGAACTGATCAAGCAAGCCCGTGGGCGTCGCTCGCTCTTGCAGGCGATGGGGGTCGCGGCGATCGGAATCAGCTTTGGCGGCCTCGCCGCGTGCAGCAAGGGCGAAGGTAAAAAGCTCGCCAATGGCGAAGAGGGCAAGCTCAACTTCTACAACTGGGACACCTATATCGGCGAAACGACGCTCGACGATTTCAAGGAAGCCAGCGGCGTCGAAGTGAAGATGGACCTGTTCGACAGCAACGACGTGCTGTTCGCCAAGTTCAAGGCCGGCAACCCCGGTTACGACGTCATCGTTCCCTCGAACGACTTTGTCGAGCGAATGGCGCAGGCGGGCATGCTGCAAACGCTCGACCATGCCCAGATCCCGAACATGAAGAATATCGATCCGACCTTCATCGACGTCGATTATGACAAGGGCCGCAAAGTCTCGATGCCTTACACCTGGCTCGCGCTCGGCATCGGCTATCGCAAGTCGAAGGTGAAGGCGAAGCCCGACAGCTGGAAAGTCCTGTTCGACAGCCCCGAATATGCGGGCCGCATCGCTTGGCTGTCCGAAGCCGGCGACATGTTCCGCCTCTACGGCAAATATCTGGGCAAGTCGGTCAATGCACTGACCCCCGCCGACATCGCGACAATCGAAGCGATGATGATCAAGCAAAAGCCCAATGTGAAGAATTTCCATGTCGACGACGGGCAGGATCTGTTGCTCAAGGGCGATGTCGACCTGGTGCTCGAATATAATGGCGACATCGCGCAGGCGATGCTGGAGGATGACGACATCGATTTCGTGGTGCCAAAGGAAGGCAGCCAGCTCAATTCGGACAATCTCTGCATCCCGAAGGGCGCGCCGCATCCCAAGAATGCCCACGCCTTCATCAACTATATTCTCGACGGAGGGGTCGACAAAAAGATCACCGAAACGATCCTCTACCCGACCCCCAATGCCGCGGCGAAAGCACTGATGCCCGACAGCTACAAGAACAACCCGGTCATTTATCCGCCCGCCGATGTGCTGGCGAAATGCGAATATGCGAAGTTCAACCCGACTTTGCAGCCATTGTTCGAGGAAGCCTTTACGCGGGTGCGCGCGGCTTAATAACGAAAGGCTTGGGGGGTGGCCGAACAGGATTGGAAGACGAGCAAAAGAACCTTCGCGGCGGTATCGCTGCCGACCTTGTTCTGGGTGGTCGTCTTCTTCCTCGTTCCGATGGCCATTGTCTGGCTCTACAGCTTTGGCGAAAACCGCGGCCTGACCGACATCGAATTTTCAGGCACGCTCAACAATTACAAGCGCGCGACCGAGTGGCTTTACATTAGCATTTTCGGGAAGAGCTTTGCGGTCGCGGCGCTCGTAACGCTCATCTGCCTGATCATCGGTTTCCCTGTCGCGATGGCGATCACCTTTGCCAGCGAGAAGTGGCGGCCATGGCTGCTGCTCGGCATCATGCTGCCCTTCTGGACCAACCTCCTCATCCGCACCTATGCGCTGATGATGCTGCTCGGCACGCAGGGTTTCGCCAACAAGGGCATGGGCGCGCTCTGGGAAGGGACGAGCTGGATCAAGACGCTCGTCGGACTGCAACCGCTGCCGACATGGGAGCCGGTTCAGCTGCTCTTCAACAATTTCGCGGTCGTGTTTGGGCTCGTCTATGTCCATCTGCCCTTCATGGTGCTGCCGCTCTACGCAGCGCTCGACCGGCTCGACCGCAGCCTGATCGAGGCGAGCCTCGACCTTGGCGCCGGGCATTTTCGCACCATCATGCGCATCGTCGTCCCGCTGGCGGCGCCCGGCATCATCGCCGGGGTTATGATCACCTTGATCCCCGCGCTCGGCGCCTACCTCACCCCCGACCTGATGGGCGGGACCGACAGCCAGATGATCGCCAATGTCATCGAACGCCAGTTCAAGAAAGCCAATGACTGGCCGTTCGGGGCCGCGCTGTCCTTCCTGCTCATCTATGCGATGTTTGCGCTGATCGCGATCCAGTCGATGCGCAAAAAAGTGCCCGAGGTCCGCTGATGGCCCTCTTCGCCCGCACCCCTGTCGCCCCGCTCGAATATAGCCGCACCCTGTGGATGCGACTGTGGGTCGGCGCGGTGATGGTCTTCCTTTATGCGCCGCTGGTCGTGCTGATGATTTTCAGCTTCAACGACAGCAAGCGTAACGTCGTGTGGCGCGGATTCACCACCAAATATTATGAAAAGGCGCTGGGCAACGACCAGCTGGTCGAAGCGCTGATCAACTCGCTGACCATCGCGGCGCTGGCAACGCTCGCCAGCCTCGTCCTCGGGACGCTTGCGGCAGTGATGCTGTGGCGCTTTCGTTTTCCGTGGAAGGGCGCGATTGATGGCACGATCTCGCTGCCGATCATCGTCCCCGAAATCTGCCTTGGGGTCGCCTTCCTGATGTTCTTTGCCGCGGTGGGGTGGCCGACTGATCTCGTCTGGCCGTTCAACCTCGGCGCGATCACGATCGCGCATATCACCTTCTGCTTCCCCTTCGTCACCATGGTCGTTCGCTCGCGGCTCGCGAGCTTCAACCGTGAGCAGGAAGAGGCCGCAAAGGATCTTGGTGCGAGCGAAGGCCAGGTGTTCCGCGACGTGCTGATCCCTCACATCAAGCCCGCGCTGGTCGCGGGCGCGCTGCTTTCCTTCACGCTCAGTCTCGACGATTTCGTCATCACCTATTTCACCAGCGGCCCCGACACGATCACCTTCCCGGTAAAGGTCTATTCGATGGTCCGCTTCTCGGTAACGCCCGAGGTCAATGCGGCGTCGACCCTGCTCATCATCCTGACCGTCATCCTGACCTTCGTCGCGCTCAAGGCCCAGGGCGTGAAAGCCATTGCGGAAACCCACTGACCATGACCGAAACCGCCAAGCCGATCATCCAGATCCAGAATGTGTCAAAGCGCTTTGGCAAGGTGACCGCGGTCGACAATGTCAGCCTCGACATCAACGCCGGCGAATTTTTCGTGCTGCTTGGCCCCTCGGGCTGCGGCAAGACGACCTTGCTGCGCATGATCGCGGGTTTCGAGCTGCCGACCGAGGGCAGGATCCTGATCGACGGGCAGGACATGGCGGGCATCCCGCCGAACAAGCGCCCGGTGAACATGGTGTTTCAGAGCTATGCCGTCTTCCCGCACATGAGCGTCGCCGACAATGTGGCTTACGGCCTGAAGATTGCAGGAGTGAAGGGCGGCGAGATCAAGGACCGCGTCGCCGAGGCGCTCGATCTGGTCAAACTCGGCGGCTTCGGAGAACGCATGCCCGATCAGATGTCGGGCGGCCAGCGCCAGCGTGTCGCGCTCGCGCGCAGCCTGGTGATGCGTCCCAAGGTGCTGCTGCTCGACGAACCGCTATCCGCACTTGACGCGAAACTCCGCGCACAGATGCAATTCGAGCTGTCCGAATTGCAGGAAAAGGTCGGCATCACCTTCGTCACCGTCACCCACGATCAGGACGAAGCGCTGTCGATGGCGTGCCGGATCGGCGTGATCAACAAGGGCGAGGTTGCGCAGCTCGCGACGCCGTCCGATCTCTATGAATATCCGTCCAACCGCTTCGTCGCCGATTTCGTCGGATCGGTGAATATCTTCGAGGGCAAGCTGACCCTCGACGAGCCCGACAAGGCCGCAGTCGACTGTCCGGGGGTCGGCAAGATCTATCTCAATCACGGCGTCACCGGCCCGCACGGTGCCGATGTGTGGATCGCGCTGCGCCCCGAGAAAATCTATCTCCACGTCCCCGGCGAAGGCAAGGCGGTCAAGGCAGCGGCGCAGGACGCCCCCGACGGTTACAATTTCGCGCGCGGCAAGATCAAAGGCATGAGCTACCTCGGCGACATCACGCTGTTTGAGATCGAGCTGGAATCGGGCGCGCGCATCCGCGTGTCACGCCCCAATCTGTCGCGCCATGACCAGGAGGATTTCACCTGGGACGACAAGGTCAGCATGCACTGGCGGGCCGACAGCCCCGTCGTTTTGCTCGGCTGATGCCGAGCGGGCCGGTGGTGTTACTGGGGTAATTCCATCTATTCGTCATTGCGAGCGAAGCGAATCAATCCAGAGCGGTTTACGCGTGCGCTGGATTGCCGCGTCGCTTCGCTCCTCGCAATGACGAAGGCGATCAGTGCGCCGCCTGCTTTCCCGGAACCAGGTGCAGCGCCGCCACAATCACGCCGCCCAGCACTAGCCCGAACACCCCGGCGCCGCCGGCATTGATCAGCCATTCCCACAACCCCGCGGCAGGCAGATTGCCCGCCACCGCATGGGCAAAATCGTGCAGGCCATGCCCCAGATTGCCGATATGATATTCGTCGAGCGCATGCAGGATGATCTGCCCGCCGACCCATAACATGGCCGCAGTCCCGACCAGTGCGAGCGCGCCGAGCAGCTTGGGCATGAAGGCAACCAGCCCGCGCCCGATCGCGCGGCGGACGCTATTGCCCGCTTTCGCCATATGCAGGCCGATGTCGTCCATCTTCACGATCAGCCCGACCGCGCCATAGACCGCAATCGTGATCGCGATCGCCACCACGATCAGCGTCGCGGCGCGCATCACAAAGGCTTCGTCGATCACTTCGTTGAGCGCGATCACCATGATTTCGCCCGACAGGATGAAATCGGTGCGGATCGCGCCTTTCACCATGGTTTCTTCATGATCCTTGTCGGCGACGATTTCGGCTGCCTCGGCGAGCGGCGTCTTGTCCTTGTGCAGCGAATGCCAGACCTTTTCGGCGCCTTCGAAACACAGATATGCCCCGCCGACCATCAGCAGCGGCGTGATCGCCCATTGCGCGACCGCAGAGAGCAGCATCAGCGCGGGCAGGATCAGCACGAGCTTGTTGAAGAACGACCCTTTGGCGATGCGCCAGATGATCGGTAGTTCGCGGTTCGGCTGAAAACCGGTGACATAGCGCGGCGTCACCGCGGCATCATCGACCACCACCCCCGCGGCCTTCACCCCCGCTTTCGACGCAGCGGCCCCAATATCGTCGATGCTGGCCGCAGCCACTTTCGCAATCGTGGCGACGTCGTCGAGCAGGGCAAAAAGGCCGGAAGGCATAGAGGGACGACTTTCGTTAAAGAGCGCGGAGTTTCGGCATGACCTCATCGAGTGATTTGCGGATGATGGCAACCATGTCGTCAATCTGTTCGGTCGAAATGACCAGCGGCGGGCACATCACCAGACTGTCGCGGATGCCGCGCACCATGAGTCCGTTGGCGATGCACGCGTCACGCGCCATCGGCCCCGCGTTCCCCTCGGCCCCGCCAAAGCGCGCGCGCGTTGCCTTGTCGGCGACAATCTCGACCGCGCCGAGCAGCCCGATCGAGCGCGCTTCGCCGACGAGCGGGTGATCGTTCAAGGTCGCCAGCGCCTTCGCCAGATGCGGCCCTGTGACACCGCCCGTCCGTTCGACCAGCCCCTCACGCTCGATAATCTCGATATTCTTGAGCGCGACAGCCGCGGCGACCGGGTGCCCCGAATAGGTGAAACCATGAACGAAATCGCCGCCGGTTTTCAGCACCTCGACGACATGCGCCGCGACCGCAGTCGCCGAAATCGGCAGATAGCCTGAGGACAAGCCTTTCGCCATAGGCATAAGGTCGGGGGTGAAACCCATCGTCTCATGCCCCCACATCTTGCCGGTGCGCCCGAATCCGCAGATCACTTCGTCGGCGACGATCAGCAAGCCATATTTTCGTGCGACCGCCTCGACCTTCGGCCAATATCCCTTGGGCGGGATGATCACGCCCCCGGCGCCCTGCACGGGTTCGCCGATGAACGCAGCGCAGTTTTCGGGACCGACCTCCAGGATCCTGTCCTCGATCGCCTGGACGCACGCGTCGCAGAACTCGTCCTCGGTCATCCCCTGCCCTTCGTTAAAGGCATAGGGCTGACGGACATGCTCGACCCCTGGGATCGGCAGGTCGCCCTGCGCGTGCATCGCCTTCATCCCGCCGAGGGAAACCCCCGCGACGGTCGAGCCATGATAGGCATTCCAGCGGCTGATAAAGACGGTGCGCTTCGGCTCGCCCTTCAGCTTCCAATAATGGCGCACCATGCGGAAAACCGTGTCATTGGCTTCGCTGCCCGACGCATTGAAAAAGATATGCGGCAGGCGGTTGCCGGTCAATTCGGCGATCTTCGCGGCGAGCATCACCGTCGGCGGCGTCGCGGTCTTGAAAAAGGTGTTGTAGAAGGGCAGCTCGCGCATCTGCGCCGCCGCCGCCTCGACCAGTTCCTCGCGGCCATAGCCGACATTGACGCACCACAGCCCCGCCATCCCGTCGAGGATACGGTGCCCGTCGCCGTCATGGATATAGCAGCCCTCGGCATGGGTGATGATGCGGCTGCCGCCGAGCTTTTCGATTTCGGCCCAGTCGGCCTGTGCGGGGAGATGGTGCGCGACGTCGAGGCGGCGCAGTTCGGCGATGTCGTGATTGCGGGGCATATGAAAATTCCTGATTCCTGGAAACCGTGCGCATCGAGCGAAGTCGAGATGCCTCTCGGCCTTGCGCTACGACGATGGGTGTCTCGACTTCGCTCGACACGAGCGAAATGAGACCGGTTTTATGGATTCACGGTGAGAAGCTGATCCGAGCCAGATAGCGATCGTAACGAGTGACACGGCGGTTCATAATTCGCCTCTTAACGCACGGCCCAGCAGGTGGAAATAGGTCTGGCTTTCGCCACTATCCTCGGTCGCCCATTCGGGATGCCATTGTACCGCAAGCAGTGGCGCGCCATTGGGTCGCGCGCTATAAGCCTCGATTAACCCGTCGGGGGCACGCGCCTCGACGCTCAGCCCTTGGGCGAGCTGACCTATCCCCTGATAATGCACCGAATTGACCTCAAGCACCGGGGTTCCATAGGTCGCGGCAAGCAGGCCGCCATCGACCAGTTCGACCGAATGATGATGATCGAACAACCCGTCGAAATCGGTTTCGTCGGGCGCATGATGGCTGAGCAGCGCCGTGCTTACGGACGTATCGCGGCGCAGCGTCCCGCCCATCGCGACGTTGATTTCCTGAAAACCACGGCAGATGCCGAACAGCGGTCGCTGCGCCGCGATCACCGCCTCGACAAGCCCGATCATCATGCGATCGCGGTCGGGATCGAACGGGCCCTCGCCCGCCGCTCCATCGCCATAGCGCGCGGGTTCCACATTCGACGGCGTTCCCGTCAGCAACACCCCGTCGAGGCGCCCGACGACCTCGGCCGCGCGCATGAAATCAGGGAGCGACGGTATGATCAGCGCCGCACAGTCGGCATATTGCATCGCCGCGGTCGCATAACGGTTCATCACCGCCTGCGCGGTCTCGACCCCGACGGTGCGGTTGCATGCGATGATGCCAAGAACAGGGCGCGCGGACATGATTCCAAGCTGCCGATTTTCGTCGGCCAGCGCCAGCGGATTCTCAGGCAAACTGCCGCGCGAAAGCGGCCGCGGCACCGAACAACCCCGGCTGCGGGTGAGTGATGAGCTTCACTGGCAGCGCCGACATGAAACCCTCGAACCTCCCCTTTTCGATAAAGCGTTCGGGAAAGCCCGATCGCACGAGGCTGTCGCGGATCCGAAGGCCGAGGCCGCCCGCGATAACGACGCCGCTGGCGCCTTGTGCCAGCGCCAGGTCGCCCGCCACGCTGCCGAGTGACAAGCAGAAGCGATCGACCGCCGCCGCCGCAAGGCTGTCCTGCCCGCCGAGCGCATTGGTCCAGATCGCCTTGTCGTCCAGCGGCGTCACGGCGCGGCCTTCGAGGCCCGCCAGCGTCTCGTAAATATCGACGATCCCCGGCCCCGAAACGATCCGTTCGATCGACACGCGCCGGTGGCGCTTGCGCAGCCGCGCGAGGATCGCATCCTCGATGCTATCGAGCGGCGCAAAGTCGATATGCCCGCCCTCGGTTGCCTGGACGCGATAATCCGAACCGTCGCGCCAGATATGCGCGACGCCCAGCCCGGTGCCGGGACCGATGACGCTGATCGTACCGGTGGCGGGAAGCGGTTCGTCGGGACCGGTGAGTCGTTCGAAATAGCTGTCGTCGGCCTGTGCGACCGCGTGACCGACCGCTTCGAAATCATTGACCAGCACATGCCGATCGACGCCCAACTTCTCGCCGATCAGCGCCGGACGGATGATCCACGGATTGTTGGTAAAGCGAATGATCTCGCCGCGCGTCGGCCCGGCGATGGCGATCGCCACCGCGCGCGGCAAACCGCCCTGACGCTCGGCGAAATCCTCCCACGCGGTCTGAAAACTCGCATGATCCTTGGTGTGCAGCGTTGTCGCCTCGCCCAGCGCCGCGACGCGGCCGCGATCGATCTCGGCCATTGCAAAGCGCGCGTGGGTGCCGCCAATATCGACTGTGACGATGCGTTCGCTCATATCTCTCCCTCGCGCCGATCCGTTACGGCTTGCTCGACAGCGGGAATGTCGCATGGCCCGCGGCGATGCAACAGCGCATAGCGGTCGAAGACGGCGATGGGAGGAAATGGTGCACCCGGAGCGATTCGAACGCCCGACCTCCAGATTCGTAGTCTGATGCTCTATCCAGCTGAGCTACGGGTGCGTGGAGAGGCGCCTTTAAGGGGCGCCGCGTGGGCGCGCAACCCCCTATTTCAGCTTTGTGACCGTGGCGCAGGACGATTGACGGCGCACCGCATCAAGCCCGCCGATTTCCTTGGGGTCTTTCAAAAGCAGGCGGATCAGCGCGATGCCGCGATCATGGTTTGCGCGGACAACCTCGGCACCCGCGGGGACCGCCTGCCCTTCGCGCGCGAGCACGATTCGGAACGGCTTACCCACCGCCTCAACATCGTTGCGGACAAAGATCACGTCGGTCGCCGCATCAAAAATGCTAAGCGAGCTGTAACGGCCCGGCACCGGCGTCACGTCGATCGCCAGCGGCCCCACCGAGAGGTCGTAAGGACAGCTGGAATAAGCAAGATCGGGGCTGGGCCGCACCACCGGCTGGCGATTCGGATTAGCCAGATTTCCATAGGACATGGTGTTCACACCAGCCTGCCCCAGTCGCTCCATTGCGACGTTCATCAGGCCGTAGGGGATCGCGCCGATTGCCACCCATGCGGTCGCAGCGGCAAGGATGAGACCGAAAGCAAGCGGGCCGAGCCAGTTACGCATCTCAGCAGCCCTCCTTCACGATTTGCGGTAGCACCGCCTTGGCCGGATCGGCGCGGAACGCTTGACCCGGATTGTACATGCGGAGCGTCAGGTGAAAGGGCTGGCCCTTGGTACCCGGCAACCATGCACCATCGGCGGGTCTGGTCGGCGAAATGGCGACGCGCCATTCGCCCTTGGCATCGATTGCGACATTGGCGCCGTTGACCGACCAGATGTCCGCAGGGTTGGCAACCAGATAACCGGCTTCGTCATAGATGGTAACGCTCCACCAGCGCGCGTCGAGCGGCTTGCCCGACAGGCGGTAGCGGCAATTGCCATCGAGCTTCGCGCCTGCGGCGTCAGATTTGGCCGACCAATAGACGGTTTCCTTGGCGGGCAGCGCGAGCAAGCCAGCGCGCGCGACCATGGCGCGCGTAATCGGGTCGGTCGCCTTGGTGCCAAAGCCCAGCGAGGTCGTCCACGGCCCGTTGGCGATCGCGCCGTTGGTGAGCCCGCCGCCGGTGAGCGCCCAAGCGGCGCCAAGGCCGACGGCCAGGCCGCCGACCACGGTGATCGCATAGCGGTGCCAGCTTTTCATATGCCCCCTCCCCCCACGATCGTCATCCCGGCGATGGCCGGGATCTCGACCTCGCTTCATTATCCGAAGGGGAGACCCCGGCCTTCGCAGGGCGACGATATTATTTTGCCGTCAACGCCGCCTGTGCTGCTGCCAGCCGTGCAATCGGCACACGGTAAGGCGAAGCGCTGACATAGTCGAGGCCGGTTTGTTCGCAGAAATGAATGCTCGGCGCGTCACCGCCATGCTCGCCGCAGATCCCGAGTTTCACGTCGGGGCGCGTCGCCCGGCCGCGGTCGGCGGCAATTTCGATCAGCTGCCCGACGCCCTCGACATCCAGGCTGACGAACGGATCAGTCAGGAAGATGCCCTTGTCGACATATTGGGTAAGGAAGCGCCCGGCATCGTCGCGGCTGATGCCGATCGTCGTCTGGGTCAGGTCGTTGGTGCCGAAGCTGAAGAATTCGGCGGTCTCGGCGATTTCTCCCGCCATCAGTGCGGCGCGCGGCAGTTCGATCATCGTGCCGACGAGGTACGCAATCTCGCGGCCCTTTTCGGCGAACACCGCTTTGGCCTGCGCGTCCACGACCGCTTTCATCAGGTCGAATTCGCGGCGCGTTGCGACGAGCGGGATCATCACCTCGGGGATCGGCGCCGCGCCGGTGGCAGCGGCGACATCGCACGCCGCCTCGAAAATCGCGCGCGCCTGCATTTCATAAATTTCGGGGTAGGTCACGCCGAGACGGCAGCCGCGATGGCCGAGCATCGGGTTGAATTCGTGCAGCTCGTTGGCGCGCGCCTTGAGCGCCTCGATCCCCACGCCCGCCGCCGAGGCGACGTCAGCGAAATCCTCTTCGCGGGTCGGCAGAAATTCGTGGAGCGGCGGATCGAGCAGCCGGATGGTGACCGGCAGCCCCGCCATCACCTCGAAAATCCCGGCGAAATCAGCGCGCTGTTCGGGAAGCAGTTTTGCGAGCGCGACGCGGCGACCCGCCTCATTCTCGGCCAGGATCATTTCGCGCACCGCCGTGATCCGCGCCGCGTCGAAGAACATATGTTCGGTGCGGCACAGCCCGATACCCTCGGCGCCAAAATCGCGCGCGACCTGGGCGTCCTGCGGCGTTTCGGCGTTGGCGCGAACCTTCATGCGGCGTACCTTGTCCGCCCACACCATAAGCGTGCCGAAATCGCCGACCAGTTCGGGGAGCAAGGTCTTGACCTCGCCCGCCATCACTTCACCAGTCGATCCGTCGAGCGTAATGATGTCGCCCTCACGCAGCTCTCGCCCCGCGACGCGCAGCACCCGCGCATTGCCGTCGATTGACAGCCCGCCCGCGCCCGACACGCACGGACGCCCCATGCCACGTGCGACAACCGCCGCGTGGCTGGTCATCCCGCCGCGCGCGGTGAGGATGCCCTTCGCCGCGTGCATTCCGTGGATGTCCTCGGGCGACGTTTCGACACGCACCAGGATCACCGCTTCGCCCATTTCGGCAGCCTTTTCCGCGGCGTCGGCGGTGAACATGATCTTGCCCGACGCGGCGCCGGGGCTGGCGGGCAGCCCCTTGGTCAGCACGTCGCGCGGCGCATTGGGGTCGAGCGTCGGGTGGAGCAGCTGGTCGAGCGCGCCCGGATCGACGCGGCCGACCGCTTCTTCCTCGGTGATCAGGCTCTCGGCAACCATGTCGACCGCGATCTTCAGCGCCGCTTTTGCGGTGCGCTTGCCCGACCGGGTTTGCAGCATCCACAGCGTCCCGCGCTCGACGGTGAATTCGATGTCCTGCATGTCACGGTAATGGCGCTCGAGCGTGTCGAACACCTGGCCAAGCTCAGTGAAGGTCTCGGGCATCGCCTCTTCCATCGACAGCGGCTTCGCCCCCGCCGTTTCGCGCGCCGCTTTGGTCAGATATTGCGGGGTGCGGATGCCGGCGACGACATCTTCGCCCTGCGCGTTGATCAGCCATTCGCCGTACCAGGCGTTGGCGCCGGTTGCGGGATCGCGGGTGAACGCGACGCCAGTGGCCGAGGTGTCGCCCATATTGCCGAACACCATCGCCTGGACGCTGACCGCGGTGCCCCATTCGCCGGGGATCGAATTGATGCGGCGATAGACTTTCGCACGGTCGCTTTCCCAGCTCGCGAACACGGCACCGACCGCGCCCCACAGCTGATCATTCGGTTCCTGCGGGAAGGGCGCGCCGGTCTCGCGCTCGACGATCGCCTGATATTCCTTGACCAGCGCCTGCCAGTCTTCGGCCGACATTTCGGTGTCGAGGTAAAAGCCGCGGTCCTCCTTGGCGATTTCCAGCGCTTCCTCGAACTCGGCATGGTCCAGGCCCATGACGACGTCGGCGTACATCTGGACGAAACGGCGATAGCTGTCCCACGCGAAGCGCGGATCGCCCGACGCTTCGGACAGGCCGACGACGGTCTTGTCGTTGAGCCCTAAGTTGAGGACGGTGTCCATCATCCCCGGCATCGACACGCGCGCGCCCGAACGGACCGACACGAGCAGCGGGTCGGCTGGGTCGCCGAACTTTTTGCCGGTGATGCCTTCGATGTGGGTGATCCCTGCGGTCACCTGTTCGATCAGGCCCGCGGGGAATTGTTCGCCATTGGCGTAATAAGCGGTGCAGACGTCGGTGGTGATGATCAGGCCCGGCGGGACTGGCAGACCGATCGAGGCCATTTCGGCGAGGTTCGACCCCTTGCCGCCGAGCAATTCCTTCGAACGCTCGGCCGTTGTGGCCGCGCCGCCGAACAAATGCACCATCTTCGTCATCATATGCTCCTGCTGCCCCGGGGAGGAGGTTGCGCGGGGGAATAGGGGGGAGATCAGCTATCGTCGATTCAGATTTACTTCGTTCGTTATAAGCTACCCGGCATCTCAAACCCCGTTCGCATCGAGCGAAGTCGAGATGCCTATCGGTCGTGCTCGCCTTCCCGGTGTCTCGACTTCGCTCGACACGAACGGGAATGGAAGGTCGGTTTACCCCTCGATCTTCGAGAAATCGGCGACGCCATGCACCGCGCCGGTAAATCGGGCGAGCAGGCCGAGCCGATAGGCGCGGACCGCTTCGTCGGGATCGTTGACCATTACACCGTCGAAAAAGGCGTCGATCGGGGCGCGGAGCGACGCGAGTGCGGCCATCGCGTCGGTGAAGCGTTCTTCGGCGACTGCGGTCGAGGCAGCGGGTTCGGCGGTGTTGAGAGCCGCGAGCAGGGTGGCGTCATGCACCGTCATGCTCTCCGGCGAAAGCCGGAGTCCAGGGCGTGCATCCGTCTCGGTGGGTTCTGCGCAGCCCTGGGCTCCGGCGTTCGCCGGAGAACCTTGACCCGCCTGCTTCAAAATATTCGCCGCGCGCTTATAACCCGCCAGCAAATTCGCCCCGTCGTCAGTCGCCATAAAAGCCTGCAACGCGTTCACGCGCGCAAGCAAACGGACGAGATCATCCTCGCCGCCGAGCGCGAACACCGCATCGATCAGGTCGTGACGGACCCCGGCTTCTCGCTGCTGGACCTTGAGGCGGTCGGCGAAAAAGGCTGCCAGCTTCTTTTCGGTGTGGCCTTCCCAGACAACCCCGAACTTATCGAGATCATCTTCAACAGCCTTCAGCAGCACCTGTTCCAAGCGGAAACGCAGGTCGTTCCGTAGAATGATTGCAATCACGCCCAAGGCCGCACGCCGCAAAGCGAACGGATCTTTCGATCCGGTCGGTGCTTCATCGATCAGCACGAAAAATTGGGTGAAAACGTCCAGCTTATCCGCCAACGCCACAGCCACCGTTACCGGCGCCGTCGGCACGTCATCGCCCTGCCCGACCGGCTTGTAATGATCGCGGATCGCATCCGCGACCGCATCGCCCAAACCTTCGGCGCGGGCGTAGTAGCCGCCCATCAGACCTTGCAGTTCGGGGAATTCGCCGACCATTTCGGTGACGAGATCGGCCTTCGCCAGTTTCGCCGCCTGCCGCGCAAGCGCGGGGTCGCAATTCGGCACGATGCCTTCGCTTGCCAGCCATTCGGCCAGCTTCGCAACCCGCTCGACCTTGTCCGCAACCGTCCCCAGCTTCTCGTGGAACGTAATCCGGTCCAGCTTCTTCGCATGATCGGCCAGCGCCGTCTTGCGATCCTGCTCCCAAAAGAAGCGCGCGTCCGACAAGCGCGCCGCGAGCACCTTGCGGTTCCCCGCAACAATCTCTGCCCCGCCATCGACCGCATCGATATTCGCGGTGCAGACAAAGCCATTCGCCAGCTTGCCCGCCGCGTCGTTCACGACGAAGTATTTCTGATTCACCCGCGCGGTCAGTTGGATGACCTCGGGCGGCACTTCCAGAAACGCTTCGTCAAAGCGCCCCACCAGCGGCACCGGCCATTCGGTGAGGCCGGCATTCTCGATCACCAGCCCCTCGTCCGCTACCAGCGTCAACCCCGCGTCGGCCGCGGCCTTCGCGGCACCGTCACGGATCATCGCCTGACGTTCCTCATGATCGACGATGACATGGCAGGCGCGCAGCTTTTCGGCATAGTCGGATGCCGAACCGATGGTGATTTCGCCGGGACAATGGAAACGGTGGCCGCGCGTCGCGTAGTCCGACGCGACCCCGCCAACTTCGCACGGAATCAATTCTTCACCAAAGATCGCAACAATACCCGACAGAGGGCGCACCCAGCGCAGGCTCTCGCTGCTCGCACTGTCCTTGCCCCAGCGCATCGACTTGGGCCAAGCGAAGGCGCGGATGATTGCGGGGACCGCCTCGGCGAGCACCTCGGCGGTCGCGCGGCCGGGCTTGTCGATCACGGCGAAATACACGCCGTCGCGATCTTCAAGCTGATCCTGCGTCAGGCCGGTCTTGCGCAGGAAGCCTTCGAGCGCCTGCGGCGGCGCGCTGCTGCGCGGCCCCTTGAGTTCTTCGCTAACCGCGGCGGTCGCTTCGGGCAGATCCCTGGCGATCAGCGCGAGGCGGCGCGGGGTCGACCAGATGGTGAGGTCGCCAACCGAGATGCCCGCGGCGGCGAGTTGCGCACGGAACAGCTTTTCGAGCTCGGCGCGCGCGCCGGCCTGCATCCGCGCCGGGATTTCCTCGCTGCGCAGTTCGAGAAGAAAGTCGGTCACAGCACCCACCCCGGATATTTCGCGGCCCAGCGTTCGGACTGGCTGTCGATCCACGCCTTGCAGCTGCCTTTTGCGAGGTCGCGGACGCGCGCCATATAATTGGCGCGTTCCTGAACGCTGATCACGCCGCGTGCCTGGAGCAGGTTGAAGAGGTGGCTCGCCTCGATTGCCTGGTCATAGGCGGCGAGCGGGACGTTCGCTTCGATCGCGCGCTGGCATTCGGCCTCGGCCGCCTTGAACCCCGCAAACAGGCTGTCGGTGTCAGCGACCTCGAAATTCCATTTCGAGAACTGGCGCTCATTTTCGAGGAACACATCGCCATAGCTGACCCCCGGCACGTCGCCGACGGGGTCGGAGAAGCGGAGGTCGTACACGTTGTCGACATTCTGGATATACATGGCGAGGCGTTCGAGCCCATAGGTCAGCTCGCCCGCGACGGGCTTGCAGTCGAAGCCGCCCATCTGCTGGAAATAAGTGAACTGCGTGACTTCCATCCCGTCACACCAGACTTCCCAGCCCAGTCCCCATGCGCCCAGCGTCGGCGATTCCCAGTCATCCTCGACAAAACGGATGTCGTGGAGCAGCGGGTCGATGCCGATCGCGGCCAGCGAACCCAGATATTGTTCCTGCAGGTCGGCGGGCGATGGCTTCAGGATCACCTGATATTGGTAATAATGCTGGAGCCGGTTCGGATTCTCGCCATAGCGGCCGTCGGTCGGGCGGCGGCTCGGCTGGACATAGGCGACGTTCCACGGTTCGGGACCAAGGCTGCGCAGGGTGGTCGCAGGGTGAAAGGTCCCGGCGCCGACGCGCATGTCATAGGGTTGCAGGATCGCACAGCCGCGGGCGCCCCAATAGGCGTGCAGCGTCAGGATCATGTCCTGAAAGCTTAACGATTTCATCTCCGCCGCGTCCGCCACTGTCCGCTCTTTCGCAGGTGCAACAAGTGATGCCGCCCTTGGCGCAGCGGGCGCGCAGGGTCAAGGCGCGTGGGGCGTGGATGTTGGCGAAAGTGCCACGTAGCGCGACATGGCGCGGCAAATGTAAGGTCTTGTTGACACAGTCAGCGAATCATGTCATTTAGTCATGGTAACCTGACATACGGTCAGTTTTGCCTGACAACGGATCGACGATGAACAACCAGCTGAAGGTGCTGCGCGCGATGCGGAACTGGAGCCAGGCCGAGCTGGCTGACCGGCTCGACGTATCGCGGCAGGCGGTGAACGCGATCGAGACGGGGAAATACGACCCGTCGCTGCCGCTCGCATTCAAACTGGCACGATTGTTCGCGATGCCGATCGAGGAGATTTTCGACGATGGCCATGAAGGACATGACAATGGACATTGATCCCAAAACGCGCCGCGCTCCGTCGATGTGGGTGCCGGTCGCGATCGGCCTCGGCACCGCGATGCTGGCGGGCGGTTTCGCGGGCTATAATCAGGCTGCCGCGGAATCGGGAGACGCAGCCCTCGCGCCGTGGGTCGGCCCGCTGCTCTCGATCGCGCTCGGCGGGATAGCGCTGGCGCTCTATGTTCGCCGCCATGTCGACTGGTTCCGCAGCTGGTCGCCGCGCAAACGCCTCTATTGGATCAGCGTCATCCTGTCGGGCGCGCTCGGTTTTGTCGCCGCGCTGGTGTTGCAGACCGGGCCGCAAGGCGCCGACGGCCTGCTCAGCAACAGCGCCATGACGCCGAATGTTGCCATTGGCCTGTCATTGCTCTGGATCGTCGGGCTGATCGTCGCGCTGTTCCTCTATCACCGCACGATCGACGATCATGAGCGGCAGGCTTATCATCTGGGGGCGCTCGCGGGCTTTTACGCCTTTGTCATGCCCTGCCCCGCCTGGTGGGTGTTGTGGCGCGCCGATCTGGCGCCGCCGGTCGACGCGATGTTGCTCTTTGCCCTGTCGCTGACCGTCAACGCCGCCGTCTATTTCTGGTTCAAGTTCCGCTGAACATTTTCCCTCTCCCCTTCCCACTCCCCTCCGGCCATAAGCGCCATAGATAAAAGGACATTCTCCGATGAATAAATGGTTCAAGACCCTCGCCGCGACCTGCGCGGTCATTCCCTTTGCCCAGTGCGCGGTGCTGCCCGGCAGCAATGTCGCCACCGCCGCCGAACCGGCGCCGGTTGCCGCCGCTGCCGCCGTTACCGACGCCGACCCCGCGCTGTGGGTGGTCAAGGATGCCGATACGACGATCTATCTGTTCGGCACCGTCCATGTGCTGAAGCCCGGATTCAGCTGGTTCGACGAGGCGGTCAAGGACGCATTCGACAAGTCGGACGAGATGATGCTCGAACTGGTGATGCCCGAAGATCAGGCAGCGATTGCCAAGACGATGATGCCGCTGGCGATGGACACGACCGGCAAGACCATCCCGTCGCGCCTGACCGCCGACGAGCTCAAGGCCTATCAGGCGGCGATGGTCAGCGTCGGAGTACCCGCCAACGCCTTCGACAGCTTTGAACCCTGGTTTCCGGCGATGACGCTGTCGGTGCTGCCGCTGACCAAGCTGGGTTACGACCCTGAACAGGGCGCAGAGAAGCTGCTGACCAAATTCGCCAAGGACAGCAGCAAGCCGGTGTCGGGACTGGAAACGCTCGAAGAACAGCTCGGCTTTTTCGACAAGCTACCCGAAACGCAGCAGGTCGCCTTTCTCAACTCGGTGGTCAAGGATATGGACAAGCTGGGGCCGATGCTCGACAAGATGGTTGTGCTGTGGGCGAAGGGCGATCCCGTCGGGCTGGCGGTCGCGATGAACGAAAGCATGGCGGCGACCCCCGAACTTGCGACGATGCTGCTTTACGATCGCAACCAGCGCTGGGCCGACCAGATCAAGACGCGGATGGATAAGCCCGGGACGGTCTTCATCGCGGTCGGCGCCGGGCATCTGGCAGGCGACAAAAGCGTGCAGGATTACCTCAAAACGCGCGGACTGACCGCGACGCGGGTCGAATATTGAGGCCACAGCAGCATTTTTCCGGTCATTGGGGTCGCCGCTTTGCGGCGGCCCTTTTGCCGTTGCTGCTGACGGGGTGCGGCACCCCCGAACCGGCGCCGAAGGCAAAGCCGGCGATGTGGCTGGTCGAGGATGCCGATACGCGCATCTATCTGCTTGGCACAATGCACGCGCTGCCCCGCGGGACCGACTGGGATGACGGCAAAGTCGCAGCGGCGATCGGGGCGGCCGGCGAACTGGTGATGGAATTGTCGCCCGCCCAGCTGGCCGCGGCGGGCACCGAATTTCAGAAACTGGCGCCGCGCAAGGTACCGCTTGCAATCGAAGCGCGCCTGAGCGGCAAGGCGCTCGCCAATTATCGGGCGCTGGAAGACAGCGGCAAAAGCTTTCGCGGCGATACGCTCGACGATTGGGCGATAATGGTGCTGATGGGTCAGCGCGCCGCGCAGCACGCCGAGCTGTCGGCGTCCGATGGCGTCGAAAGCGGACTGACACGGCAATTTCGGGCGGCGGGCAAACCGATCACCGGGATGGAAACTGCGCGGACGCAGCTGAAACTGTTTGAAACGCTCGACGCGCCGACCCAGCGTGCGCTGCTGACCCGCGCTGCGGAAGGCGCAGATGACGCGGTCGCCGAGGTCGCCGCGCTGACCCGCGCTTGGGGCCGCGGCGATGTCGCGGCGCTGGAAAAAATGATCGACGAGGATGTCGACGCGGTACCCGCGGCGCGCGGCGCAATCATCACCGACCGCAACCGGCGCTGGAGCGCGTGGGTGCAAAAGCGGATGGCGCGGCCCGGAACGGTGATGATGGCCGTGGGCGCGGGACATCTTGTGGGCAGCGATGGCTTGCCGGCGATGCTGGAGACCGATGGGTTGAAGGTGGTGCGGGTGCAGTGATCGAGTGTCTTCTTTGGATGGCTCCCGCGTTGCAAGGGTTGATTTGAAGTTCGGCGTTTGGTCGGGTGCAGTCTTCTGTCCGGCCCGTTGATGCCTTCGGTGTCTGATCGCTGGCCATGATGGTATCCGCGACCCAGGTCCCACTCTGCTTTGCGGGCTATGATGCCCAAGACATTCGACGGGTTGTCCCAGCTCCCGGTCTGACCGGTACACCATCACAGCTCTTCGTCCTCGCAACCTCGTTAAGTTCTTCTCCTGTTCCACATTGTCATGCGATCCCGGCGACTATTGGCGCGCGATAGGTGCACCGCGTGTCATGATCGCCCACGCCACTCGCGCTGCCCGATTGGCTGCGGCAACGCTGACTAAGCGCGCGGGCTTGCGCTGAAGCATCGCGGGCAGCCGCGGATCAACTGGCTCCGGTCTGGTTCGAGCCCGGCGGATTAGCGAGGTCATGCCGACAGCCAGCAGCCGCCGAAGATAGCGATCGCCCATGCGCGAGATCCGCTCGAGGCGCTCTTTGCCTCCGCTACAGTTCTGCAGCGGCGTCAGGCCAAGCGAGGCCGCGAACTGCCGACCAGAGCCGAACCGCTCGGGCTCGATAACCGAAGCTGCGAGTGCGGTCGCAGAGATTACGCCGACGCCGGGGATCGTCGCCAGCCGCTGCGACAGGTCGTTCGAGCGATACCAGGCAAGCAGCTCCTGCTCGAGCGAACGAAAGAGATGGGGCGGGAAGCGGACCTCATGCTCCCCAGCGAAAGCCAGGGAACGGCAATTACCGGTTGCTAGCTACCCTCGCGCCGTTCGCCACCCCGCCCACGCTTGCATTTCTCGCATTTCCCCGCTAAGCGCCGCCGCTTCCGACCATGGTCATCCCTGGAGGCGTGGCGGACTTTGAAACTTTTCTCGGAGAAAAAAGATGAGCGACCAGCTGGTGCTGTCGGCCGAGACGCGTGATCGGGGAGGCAAGGGAGCCTCGCGTGAACTGCGTCGTGAAGGCCGTGTCCCCGCCGTTGTCTATGGCGGCAAAGAAGAACCCCTGATGATCCACGTCGAAGAAAAGCTGCTGATGAAGCAGCTGATGACGGGTCACTTCATGAACTCGGTCGTGATGATCGACGTCGGCGGCAAGCAGATTCGCACGCTGCCCAAGGACGTTGCGTTCCACCCGGTCAAGGATCGTCCGATCCACGCCGACTTCCTGCGCATTTCGAAGGATTCGAAGGTCCAGGTCGCGGTGCCCGTGGTGTTCATCAATGAAGAAGCCTCGCCGGGCCTGAAGCGCGGCGGCGTGCTGAACATCGTTCGCCACGAACTCGAACTGATCTGCGATGCGGACAAGATGCCCGACGACATCCAGATCGACGTCACCGGTTATGATGTCGGCGATTCGATCCACATCAGCGCCGTGACCCTCCCCAAGGGCAGCGAAAGCGCGATCACCGATCGCGATTTCACCATCGCGACGATCGTCGCTCCGTCGGCGATGAAGTCGACCGCCGGTGACACGACGACCGACGAAGGTGAAGCTGCTGCCGAAGGCGGCGACGAAGCCTGAACTTGAACCATCTTAGCCCCTCCCCTTCAGGGGAGGGGTTGGGGTGGGGTTTAGCGGGGCAGCGCGAGGCCGATGGCCCACCCCGCTGCGACTAGGCAGCAAGCTGTCAGGTCTCGCTGCCCCTCCCCGAAGTGGAGGGGATTTTTCGATGCAGCTCTGGGTCGGCCTCGGCAATCCCGGTCCGCAATATGCGATGCACCGCCACAATGTCGGCTTCATGGCCGCCGATGTCATCGCCAATGTCCATGATTTTCCGGCGCCCGCGAAGAAATTCCAGGGGTGGATCCAGGACGGGCGCATCGGATCGCAGCGTATCCTGCTGCTCAAACCCGGCACCTTCATGAACGAAAGCGGCCGCAGCGTGCGGGCCGCGATGGATTTCTATAAACTCGACACGCCGGACGTGACCGTTTTTTACGATGAGCTCGACCTGGTGCCCATGCAGGTGAAGGTCAAGCGCGGCGGCGGCGCGGCGGGGCACAACGGCATCCGCAGCATGATCCAGCACATCGGCGAGGATTTCCGCCGCGTCCGCATCGGCATCGGCCATCCGGGTCACAAGGACCGCGTGACCGGCCATGTGCTGGGCAATTATCACAAGAGCGAGATGGAACCGCTGATCGACCTGCTCGGTGCGATCGCCGCCGAAGCGACGTGGCTGGCCGAGGGCAATGATGTGCGCTTTCAGAGCGATCTGGCGCTGCGGTTGCAGGGCTGAATGCTATGCAGCGCGTGCTCATCATCGGTCCCTGCGGCGCGGGGAAATCGACGCTGGCCGCCGAACTGGGCCAGACGCTCGCCCTGCCGGTCTTTCACATGGACCAGCTCAACTGGCGCCCCGGGTGGGTGGAAAGCAGCAAGGATGACATCCGCGCCCGGCTCGCCGCCATCACTGCCGGCGAACGGTGGCTGATCGACGGCAATTATGGCGGCACGCTCGACGCACGGCTGGCGCGCGCCGACACCGTCGTCTATCTCGACTTTCCGATCCGGCTCTGCACCTGGCGCGTGCTGCGACGGATCTGGATCTATCGCGGGCAAGCGCGGCCCGACATGACCGAAGGCTGTCCCGAGCGCTTCGATCTCGAGTTCTTCCTCTACCTGCTCGCGTGGAACAGCGGACCACGGCCGCGGACCGAAGAAATGCTGCGCGACTATCATGGCACGCTCGTGCGGCTCAAAAATCCGTGTGCGCTGCGGGAATGGCGCGATTTGCTGGACAAAAGCACCGCCTGACCCCGGTTTGGCGTTGGCGTGAAATTCAGGCATGATCGCGCCTGAAAAGGAGTCCGTCATGCCCACCCCTTCCCGACCCAGCCGCCGCGACCTTATCGCCGGCGCCGCGGCGCTGACCGCTGCGGCCCCCGCGCTGCTGCATGCTGCAACACCTTATGTTGCGCCATCTCTCAAAGGCCGCACCATCCTGATCACCGGCGCATCGAGCGGCTTTGGCCGGGTCGGCGCGGTATTCTATGCCAGGCTTGGTGCCAAGGTGATTGCGACGATGCGCAACCTGCCGCGCCCCGAGGCTGAAACGCTCGCCGCCGAAGCCGCGAAGGACAAGCTCGACCTGCATATCGTCGAAATCGACGTGACCAGCGATGCATCGGTGACGACGGGGACAGCCACAGCGGTGGAAATCGCGGGCGGGCGGATCGACACGCTGATCAACAATGCCGGGATCGGGATCACCGGGCCGGTCGAAGTGCAGGACATGGAAGCGACGAAGCTGATCTTCGACACTAACGTGCTGGGCATTCAGCGGATGCTCCGCGCCGTGCTGCCGCAGATGCGCGCGGCAAAGAGCGGGCACATCTTCAACATCTCGTCGCAGCTCGGGCGTGTCGTCGTGCCAGGCGGCGGTCATTATTCGGCGACGAAATTTGCGGTCGAGGCCTTGTCCGAACAGCTTGCGTACGAACTGGTGCCGCATGGCATCGAGGTGACGGTGATCCAGCCCGGCGGCTATCCGACGAAGGTGTGGGTCAATCGCAACGCCTATACCGGCGCGTTGAAAGAGCGCAGCGATGCCGAACTGCTCGCTGCCTATGCGCCCTTTACCCGCGGTATGGGAACCGAAGATGGCAGCGGCCGTAGCGCCGATCCCCGCGACGTGCCTTTGGCAATCGCAGAAATCATGGCGATGCCAGCTGGCACGCGCCCGCTGCGCCGCGCGGTGCACCCTGGCAATAAGCCGCAGGAGGCGATCAATCGCGTTTCGGCCGAGGTTCAGCTGGCGTGGCTGGGCGGATCGCCGTTGGGGCCGTTGATCAAGGCGGTCCACGACTGACCGGACTAACGCGGTGCAGTCACCGGGGGCCGCTTCGGCGGTGGTGGCGGCGAGCCGTCGGGGGTTTGCGACATCAGGGTCACGCACATCGTGCGGTGGACGCGGTGCGGGCCGCAGGCGACCCCGGCGTAACGGTGTTCGCGGCGGAGCAGGCTGTGGCGGTGGCCACGATCGGGGACGCCGTCGTCGATCAGCAATTGGTGCACTACTCCCGCCGGGCTGTGATGGCCATAGGTGATGACTTCGTTGACATAGGGGCCGCCGCCGCGCGCCGTCATCCGTTCGCCGGGGCCGTTGCCGCGGGTGTAGTGGCCGACCGCGCCCGACCGCGACTGCGCCGCGACATGATCGGCCGCGGCGGCCGCCAACAGCTCGCTGTGCTGCAACCGCGCCAGCGGCTTTTCGGAACGCAGGTCGTGGATCGCTTCATCGACCGCGGTGACGCCTTCGTTGGTCATGATGTGGATTTCGCTGTCATCGTCGGCGATCAGCAATCGGCCGTCGAAGCGATCGCGATAATCGCGCAGGACGTCGATATAGCCCGCGGGATCGCTGCGAAAGCGATTGAGTTCGGCGAGCACGCCGGCTTCGAAGCGGCTAGGCGCGGCGCTGGCGGCGACCGCACCAAGTCCGAGCACCAGCGCGGCGGCGGTCCATCGAGAGAGTGTCGTCATACAACGGCGATACAGCTGCAAGGCTGAACGGTTCGCAACGATAATCTGGCGCGTCAAAAGCTGGCGTCGCGAGCGACTTGGCGCTAGGGGCGCTGCAACCCCGGTCTCATGCCGGTCACACGGAGTTTTTATGGGTTTCAAATGCGGGATCGTCGGCCTGCCCAACGTCGGCAAGTCCACCCTGTTCAACGCGCTGACCGAAACGGCGGCGGCGCAGGCGGCCAATTATCCATTCTGCACTATCGAGCCGAACATCGGCAATGTTGCGGTGCCCGATGCGCGGCTGGAAAAACTGGCGGCCATCGCGACCAGCAAAAAGATCATCGCGACGCAGCTGGCGTTCGTCGACATCGCCGGGCTGGTCCGCGGCGCGTCGAAGGGCGAGGGCCTGGGCAACCAGTTCCTCGGCAACATCCGCGAAGTCGATGCGATCGTCCACGTCCTGCGCTGTTTCGAGGATGACGACATCCAGCATGTCGAAAACAGGGTCGATCCGGTCGCCGATGCCGAGACGGTCGAAACCGAATTGCTGCTGTCCGACCTGGAAAGCCTGGAAAAGCGCGTCCCCGCCTTTGTGAAGAAGGCTGCGCAGGGCGACAAGGAAGCCAAGATTGCCGCGTCGGTGCTCGGCCAGACGCTCGAGCTGCTGCGCGAAGGCAAGGCTGCGCGGTTGACCGAACCCAAGGACGAGGAAGAAGCCCGGGTTCTGCGCACCGCGCAGCTGCTGACCTCGAAGCCCGTGCTGTACGTCTGCAACGTCGACGAAGGCAGCGCTGCGAACGGCAATGCGTTTTCCGAGAAGGTTTTCGCCAAGGCGGCCGCCGAAGGCGCGCAGGCGGTTGTCGTTTCGGCGGCGATCGAAAGCGAGCTGGTGACGATGGATATGGCCGACCGGCTCGAGTTCCTCGAAGAAATGGGCCTGCACGAGACCGGCCTCGCGCGCGTCATCCGCGCCGGGTATGAGCTGCTCCACCTGATCACCTTTTTCACCGTCGGCCCGCAGGAAGCGCGCGCGTGGACGGTCCACACCGGCGCTACCGCTCCCGAGGCCGCGGGCGAGATCCACAGCGATTTCCAGAAGGGCTTCATCCGTGCCGAAACGATCGCCTATGACGATTATGTCACGCTGGGCGGCGAAGCGCGCGCGCGCGAAGCGGGCAAGCTGCGCGCCGAGGGCAAGGCCTATGTCGTGCATGACGGCGATGTGATGCACTTCCTGCACAGCTAAGGGTTGTGCTAAAGCCATTGGGATGCTGCGACACCTGTTCCTGACCCTGTTCCTGATCGGCCTGTCGTTGCCGTCGGTGACAGCTCCCGTGCAGGCGGAGGCCATGGTGACGGACTGTCACGGCGCGATGCCGGTCGATTCGTCGCATCATCAACCCGACGGCGACGGCAGCAGGGCCGCCGGGCATGTCTGCATCGGCTGCATTGCCAGTACACCGACCGCCGCAGCGGCAGCACCCATGCCGCTTCCCAAAATCCTGCCGCCGATTCTGCCGATGACGGAGCTCGCCAGCGCCAATGCGCCGCCCAGCATCCCCCCTCCCCAACCCTGACAGCCGCCAAACCGAACCCCGATTTTCCGATCCTGTCAGGACGATGTTATGTTGAAAACGCCATTTCTGGCGGGCGCTGGCGCGCTCGCCCTACTCCCGCTGTCCGCCGCCGCGCAAGACCATAGCGGGCATGATCCCCACGCCGGGCATGTGATGCCTGCCGCCGAACGCAAAGCCGCCCATCCCGTCGACCATAGCGCGATGGATCATGGCACCATGGACCATGGCGCGATGGACCATAGCAGCCCGGCCACCCCCGCCGAAGGCTCCGGCACCGCCCGCCTGCCCGCCAACGAAGGCGGCCATAGCGGCCTGCACATCGACGCGGGCGACGACTGGATGGTGATGACCCACGGCTTTGCCTGGGGCGTCTATACCGACCAGTCGGGGCCGCGCGGCGACGACAAGGCCTATGTCCAGTCGATGCTGATGCTGTCGAGTGAGAAGCAGACCGAGTGGGGCCGCATCCAGTTGAAATCGATGCTGAGCCTCGAGCCGTTGATGTCGAACTATGGCTATCCCAATCTGTTTGCAACCGGCGAAACCGCGGGCGGCGAACCTTTGGTCGATCGCCAGCATCCGCACGACCTGTTCATGGAGCTGGCCGCGCGCGTCGATATCAATGTCGGCAATGATGCGCGGCTGTTCGTTTATGGCGGCCCGGTCGGTGAGCCCGCGATTGGCCCCAGCGCGTTCATGCACCGCAGCAGCGCGCGCTATAATCCCGAGGCGCCGATCACCCATCACTGGTTCGATTCGACGCACATCACTTATGGTGTCGCGACGCTCGGCTATGCGACGCCCGCCATCCAGTTTGAGGGATCGGTCTTTACCGGGCGCGAGCCCGACGAGAAACGCTGGAACATTGAAAGCCCGCGGTTCGACAGCTGGTCGCTGCGCGGCACCTGGACCCCCTCGCCCACCTGGACGTTGCAGGCCAGCCACGCGCGACTGAAAGAACCCGAAGCGCAGCATCCTGGCGAGGATGAGCATCGCACCACGGCAAGCGTCAGCTACGCTAATGGTCGCGGCCTGTCGGCGACCGCGGCGTACAGCGCCAAAAATCGCGATCCCGGCGACACGCTGACCGCTTGGTTGGCCGAGGTGAACTGGGATCTGGACGATCATCACACGTTGTTCGGGCGCGTCGAGAATGTGAAGAATGACGAGCTGTTCAGCGACCATGACGACCCGCTGCACGACGTGCCGTTCCGCGTGACCAAGTTTCAGGCGGGCTATGCCTATCGCCTGCCGCTCACGGGACCGCTGAACCTTGCGCTCGGCGGGAGTATCGCGGCGTTCGACAAGCCGCGCGCGCTCGACGTCGCCTATGGCAAAAGCCCGATCGGCGCGACGGTCTTTGCCCGATTGAGCATCGGTCATTGATGTAACTTATGGCTGGGCTATCGAAGATTAGCGATTCGCGCCAACGGAGCCCAGCCATGTACAACCGCCGCCACTTCCTTGCCGGGGCGACCCTTGCCGGGCTCGCCGCGCCGGCAATCGTCCGCGCGCAGGGCATCTTGCGTGACTTTCCGTTCAAGCTGGGCGTCGCGGCGGGCGATCCCGCGAGCGACGGCTTTGTTATCTGGACCCGCCTGGCGCCCGAGCCGATGGAGCGCCACGGTGGGATGCCGCTGACCAATGTGCCGGTCGAATGGGAAGTCGCGAGCGACACCGGCTTTCGCAACGTGGTGGCAAAAGGCACCGAACTCGCGCGTCCTGAACTGGCACACAGCGTCCATGTCGAGGTCGCGGGGCTGCTGCCCGATCGCCCCTATTATTACCGCTTTACCGCCGCCGGCGAGCGCAGCCTGCGCGGCCGTGCGCGCACCCTGCCCGCCCCCGGCGCCAAAGTCGACGCGCTGAAATTCGGGGTCGCCGGGTGCCAGCATTTCGAGTCCGGATTTTACGGCGTTTATCGCCACATGGCGCGCGAAGACCTGGCGTTCGTCTATCATTATGGCGACTTCATTTACGAGTATCAGCAGAATTACCTCTACGACAGCGGCCTGCCGATCCGGCCGGTGCGCCGGTACGATCAGCGCGCGCTGATCGACGTCACCGATTTCCGCGCCGCCTATGCGCAAACCTTGCTGGACATCGACCAGCAGGCGGTGCGCTCGGTCCATGCGGTTTTGTCGAGTTTCGACGACCATGAAATCATCAACGACTGGGTGTCCGACATCGACAACTGGTCGATCGACTTTCCCGGCAACGACCCCGAATCCGCGTCGCCCGAAGTGTTCATGCTGAAAAAACAGGCTGCGATGCAGGCGTGGTACGAACATATGCCGGTACGCAATGCGCTGCTGCCGCGCGGCGGCATGGTCGCGCTGAATCGCGAGTTTCGCTACGGCGATCTGATGTCGATGCAGTTGCTCGACACGCGTCAGTATCGCGACGACCAGCCGTGCGGCGACGGGTTCAAACCAGCGTGTCCCGAGGTGTTCGCCAAGGAGGCGCAGGTGCTGGGCCGCGCGCAAGAGGATTGGCTGAACAAGAATTTGGCCCGGGGCGGCGCGACGTGGAACGCGCTGGCGCAGCAGGTGACAATGATGTCGCTCGACCGGCGCCGCAAGTCCGATGAGCCCAAGAAGATCGTCAATCTCGACAGCTGGGCAGGCTATGAAGCGCCGCGCGAGCGGATGTTGTCGCGGCTGGGCGGGCTGGACAATTGCGTCGTGCTGACCGGTGACGAGCATCAGAATTTCTGCGGCGACCTGGTGTTGAAGGACAAGGTCGTCGGCGCCGAATTTGTCGCGACCTCGATTTCGAGCGGCGGCGACGGCAGCGACAAGCGGAATGGCACCGACGAGTTTCTCAAGCTCAACCCCGAACTGAAATTCGCCAACGATCAGCGCGGCTATCTGGTGTGCGACGTCAATCGCGAGGCGTGGCAGACGCATTTCATGGTCGTCGACAAGGTGACGACGCCGGTGAACAATCTGTCGAAGCGCGCAACCGCCATGGTCGAGAATGGCGTCGCCGGGATCAAGATGGCTTAGCTGGCAGCGGCCTTCAGCCGTGCGACGACATCCTCATCGCGGATACGGCGCCACCTCGCTTCGACAAAGCTGTGGACGCCGAACAGGA
The DNA here is from genome assembly GCF_016704835.1 of Sphingopyxis sp. GTDB lineage: Bacteria > Pseudomonadota > Alphaproteobacteria > Sphingomonadales > Sphingomonadaceae > Sphingopyxis. The sequence continues at coordinate 819,243 of NZ_JADIZJ010000021.1, forward strand.
ACAGGCCTGCCGCAACGAGCAGATACAGTCCTTCATGTTCGGTGAGCGCCGACAGCGCATCGCCAAGCCCCTTGACCTCGCCCGCCAAGTCGAACCAGCCCGCGCGGATCAGCGACACGCCGATGACGGTAAACACCACCGCGCGCGCGGCAAGCCCCGCGCGGCCGACGGGGACAACCCAGGCTGGCGCATCGGCGGCGACGCCCTGCATAAACTCGGTGGTCCAGGCTTTCATCATTTGATGCGCGGCGGCAGCGAGAAAGCACAGTCCGATGGCGCCGAGCAGCGTTCCGCCCAGGGGCATATCGAGCAGCATGCCTGCAGCGGCTTGCTCTTGTTCGCCGTTACCGCTGGCAGCTTGCCCCGATGCGAGCCGGACCGCGGCCCATGCCAGGATGAAATGCGCGATACCGCTGGCGGCATAGCCGATGCGGATCGCAATGCCCTTGGCATCGTCGCCCTTCCCCTCGCTGTCGAGCGCGGCGCCATAGAGGCGGTACGCGCCATAAAGCGCGAGCCCGATCGCCAGCAGAACGAGCAGATAGGTGCCGCCCGACATCTCCTTCACCGCGCGGAACACGCCTTGCGGGCTGGCGTCCGACGCGTTGGCGCTGGTCAGCGCGAAAAAGGCGAGCAGGCAATAAACGACGCCCCGCGCGCACCAGCCTGCGCGGGCAAAGGTTTCGAGGCGGCGCAGTCGGTTCATCGGGGTCGCTCCTGTCGGGATGTCGTCAGGCAACGTCCCGCCGCGAGCGCAGTTCCGTGGGCGCCTATTTTCGGCCGAATAGTCGCTCGACGTCGTCCATCGCCAGCTTGACCCACGTCGGGCGGCCATGGTTGCACTGCCCGCTGTGCGGGGTGACCTCCATCGTGCGGAGCAGCGCATTCATTTCAGCGACGCTGAGGGTGCGGCCGGCACGGACCGCGCCGTGGCAGGCCATGGTGGCGGCGACCAATTCGAGCTTTTCGTTGAGCCCGAGCGCGGCGTCGTAACCCGCCAGATCGTCGGCAATGTCGGTGACAAGTTTTCGGCAATCGATCGCGCCGAGCATCGCCGGGGTGGCGCGGACCATGACCGCGGCGGGGCCGAAGCGTTCGAGCTCGACCCCGAGCGCCGTCAGCTGCGCCGCCGCGGCTTCGAGGCGGTCGCACGCGGGCTCGTCAAGTTCGACGACTTCGGGGAGGAGCAGGCCTTGCGACGGTACCGCCTGCCCGCTCATGCCGCGGCGCAGTTGTTCGAGCACCAGCCGTTCATGCGCGGCATGTTGATCGACGATGACGAGGCCGTCCTCGGCCTCGGCAACGATATAGGTGCGCGCGATCTGGCCGCGCGCGATGCCGAGGGGATGCGCGTCGCCATGCGGCACCGGCGCGGTTGCGGCTTCGGCGCGTCCCATCGGCAAAGCATCGCGCGACGGCGTAAAATCGACGACGCGGTCGCGCAGCAGCGCATGGGTGGCGGGATCAGTGTCAGCGCCGAACAGATGCGTTGCGGGGGCGTGCGGATAGGGCAGATGCGCGGCGAACAGGGTCTGGGCCGGCGCGGGCGGCGTAACCGGTTCCTGCTGCCACGCCGCGAGCGCCGCTTCGGCGGGGCGCTGGACACTGCGAAAGCCATGCTCGTCGAGCGCGCGGCGCAGCCCGCCGACGATCATCCCGCGGATCAGCTGCGGGTCGCGAAAGCGCACCTCGGTCTTCGCCGGATGGACGTTAACGTCGACCTCGCCGCCCGGGACGTCGAGGAACAATGCGACGACGGGATGACGATCGCGCGCGAGCAGATCGGCATAGGCGCCGCGCAGCGCGCCAACGAGCAGGCGGTCCTTCACCGGTCGCCCGTTGACGAACAGATATTGATGATCGGCGATGCCGCGATTGTAGGTCGGCAGGCTGATCACCCCGCCGATATGGACGTCGCCGCGGTCGAGATCGACCCCGATGCTGTTCGCCGCCAGATCGCGCTGCGTCAGCGCGGCGACGCGGCTCAATTGGTCCTGCCCGCCCTGCACATCGAGTGCGCGGCGCCCGTCATGTTCCAGCGTGAAGCCGACATCGGGGCGCGCCATCGCCAGCCGCTTCACGACGTCGAGGCAGGCGGCATATTCGCTGCGCGCGCTGCGCAGGAATTTGCGGCGGGCGGGGACGCGCGCGAACAGATCTTCGACGACGACCCGGGTGCCATTTGCAAGCGCCGCCGGGCCTTCGGCGACCACGACGCCATTATCGACGACGCGCCGCCAGCCATCGCCGCCAGCGACCCGGCTTTCGAGCGTCAGGCGCGCGACGCTGGCGATCGACGGCAGCGCTTCGCCGCGAAAGCCGAGCGTGCTGACGTCCTCGATCGCGTCATCGGGCAGCTTTGACGTTGCATGGCGTTCGAGCGCGAGCGCCATGTCGTCGGGCGTCATCCCGCAACCGTCATCCTCGACCTCGAGCCGCAAAATCCCGCCTTCGGTGATTCGCACCGATATGCGCGTGGCACCGGCGTCGATGGCGTTTTCGACCAGTTCTTTGAGCGCTGCGGCGGGTCTTTCGACCACTTCACCGGCCGCGATCCGATTTACGAGCGTTTCAGGCAGGCGACGTATTGACATGGGGGCTGTCCTAGCGCAGTCGAGCGCAAATCGCGACCCACCCGCACAGCCTTATCATATTGTCCAGCCAGCCCCCATCGGCCGAGCCGGAATCTCTCCCTGATTGGTCCTGTCGCCGGCCGGGCGCGCAGGTTTAACGACGCGGCGGCGTGGTCCTTCCCCAGGGCCAGCGCCGAGGACAGGGAAGCAGTATCGATGTCATTCTTTTCTCGCTGGTTCAAATTCAACTCCCAGGACATGGCGATCGACCTCGGCACCGCCAACACGGTCGTCTATGTGCGCGGCAAGGGCATCGTGCTCAACGAACCTTCGGTCGTCGCGGTCGAGACGATCAACGGGATCAAGCGGGTGAAGGCGGTCGGCGACGACGCGAAGCTGATGATGGGCAAGACCCCCGACAGCATCGAGGCGATCCGCCCGCTGCGCGACGGCGTCATCGCCGACATCGATGTCGCCGAACAGATGATCAAGCACTTCATCACCAAGGTTCACGGCGGCAAGCCCAACGCGTTCCGCAGCCCCGAAATCGTGATCTGCGTGCCCAGCGGATCGACCAGCGTCGAACGCCGCGCGATCCGTGACGCCGCGTCGAACGCGGGCGCCAGCGAAGTGTGGCTGATCGAAGAACCGATGGCCGCCGCGATCGGCGCCGACATGCCGGTGACCGAACCGATCGGTTCGATGGTCGTCGATATCGGCGGCGGTACCACCGAAGTCGCCGTTCTCTCGCTCCGCGGCCTTGCCTACACCACGTCGGTCCGGGTCGGCGGCGACAAGATGGACGAAGCGATCGTCAGCTATGTGCGCCGACACCATAATCTGCTGATCGGCGAAGCGACCGCAGAGCGGATCAAGAAGGATTTCGGCATCGCGCGCATTCCCGCCGACGGCGTTGGCCTGACGATCCACATCAAGGGCCGCGATCTGGTCAACGGCGTGCCCAAGGAAATCTCGATCAACCAGGCGCAGATCGCCGAAGCGCTGTCCGAACCGATCGGCACGATCGTCGAAGGCGTGCGTATCGCACTTGAAAACACCGCGCCTGAACTCGCCGCCGACATCGTCGATCAGGGCATTGTACTGACCGGCGGCGGTGCGCTGATCGCCGAGCTCGACGAACTGCTCAAGGAAGCGACCGGACTGCCCGTCACGGTCGCCGACGATCCGCTGACCTGTGTCGCGATCGGTACCGGCCGCGCGATGGAAGATCCCGCGTTCCGCGGCGTACTCCAGCAAGCCTGAGCGAGCGTATCTGAGTTATGGTCCGCCCGGTACATCGACGTCCGGGGCAATCCCGAAAGGCCCAATACAGCCTGTTCGCGGCCTATGTCATTGCGGTGACCGGGGCCGTCGCGGGGCTGCTGCTGGCGATCCTGTCGGTCGTTGACCCCGTCGGCTTTGCCCAGCTCCGCGTGGCGAGCCAGGAAATCACTGCGCCGGTCGCGCGCGTGTCGCGGTCGGTGATCGGATCGATTTCGGGCATCGACGACAGTGTCGGGGCTTATGTCAGCGCGGGTTCGCAGAACCGGCGGCTGCGCAGCGAGCTGGCCGATACGCGCCGCGAACTGGTTGCGACCAGCACCTTGCAGGAAGAAAATCGCCAGCTGAAGGCGCTGCTCAAGCTGCAGGAAACCGACAAGACCGCGCTCGCCAACGGCTATCTGCTCACCTCGACCTCGACCAGCAGCAAACGCATTGCGCTACTCAGCATCGGGCGCAACCTGGGAGTAGCCGCGGGCCAGCCGGTGCGCGGCGCCGACGGTCTGATCGGGCGCGTGCTTGGCTCCGGCCCGTCGGTGTCGCAAGTGCTGCTGCTGACCGACATCGACAATATCGTCCCGGTGCGCCGCGCGCGCGATGGCCTGCCGGCGCTCGCCTATGGCCGCGGCAACGGCGATCTCGACATCCGCACCCTCAATATTGCCAACAACCCGTTCAAGCCGGGCGACATCTTGGTCACCTCGGGTACCGGCGGCCTCTATCCGCCCAACATTCCGGTCGCGATCGTCGTGCGGAGACAGGACGATGGCGCCCTCGCCCGCCCCCTCGCCGACCCCGGCAAGGTCGATGCCGTGTCGGTGCTGCGGCCCTATACGCCGGACAATATCGAGGCGCAGCCCGCCCCGGCCCCGCCGCCCTTGGCGCCCGCGGGCGCCGCCCCATGAACAATCGCGCCGCGCCGCGTCTGGGCGAACCGGCTTCGCTGTGGCGCATGCGGATCGTGCCGGTGGCAACGGTGATGCTCGCCTCGGCGCTGCCACTGATGCTGCCGCTGGTCGCCAATTCGCCGGTGCTGCCACCGCTGGGGCTGCTGTTCTTTCTGTGCTGGCAATTGCTGCGCACCGAAATGTGGCCGGTGTGGATCGGCCTGCCGCTCGGGCTGTGGGACGATCTGTTCAGCGGCCAGCCGATCGGCACCGCGATCGGGCTGTGGACGCTGGCCAGCATCGCGATCCATTATTCGTCGCAGCGCATCTATTGGCGCGGTTTTCTGCACGACTGGGCTATTGCGGCCTTGCTGATTGCGAACATCCAGTCGCTGGCGGCGCTGATCGTTCATCCCGATGCCGCCACTGGGCGCGTGCTGGGTCTGGTCGTGCCGCAGATCATCATCTCGGCGCTGCTGGTGCCGCTGTTCATGCGGCTGACCGGCAAGTTTGACAATTTCCGCCTGAAACGCCGATAATCCCGCTAGTCAGAAAAGAATGTCGCGCAAGAGTCCGCCAATTACCGAAGCCTGGAGGGGAATCACCTTCACCCGCCGCGCGCTCGTCGTCGGCGGCGCGCAGGCGGCGGTGGGTGTCGCGCTGGCGGCGCGCATGGCCTATATTTCGGTCGTCGATAACGACCGCTACGTGCTGGAATCCGAAAGCAACCGCGTCAACCTGACGCTGGTGCCCCCGCGGCGCGGGTGGATCGTCGATCGCAACGGCAAGGCGCTGGCCAACAATCGCGTGTCCCTGCGCATCGACATTATCCCCGACCGTTTGCACAACAAGGCGTTCGTGCTTGGCCAGCTCCGTACGCTGCTACGGCTCGACGGCGACACGATGGACCGCATCAACCGCGACCTGAAAGCGGCATCGGGATTCCAGCCGGTCGCGGTGGCGGAAGACATGACCGAGGCCGAATATGCCTCGATCCTCGTCCGCCTGCCAGAAATGCCGGGAATCGCGCCGCAGCGCGGTTTTGCCCGCAACTATCCGACCGGCGCCGCGGTCGGCCATCTGATCGGCTATGTCGGTGCGCCCAATGCGGAAGAATATCAGCAAGCCAAGGATCCGCTGTACATCACGCCGGGGTACAAGATCGGCAAGGACGGGTTGGAGAAATATTTCCAACCGATGCTGAAGGGCAAGCCGGGAGCGCGGCGGGTCGAAGTCACCGCGCGCGGCCGCGTGGTACGCGACCTCGACACCCAGCCCGACGTGCAGGGCAAAACCGTACACCTGACCATCGACGCCGACCTGCAGGAATTTGTTGCGCGGCGGATGGGGCGCGAGTCGGGCGCCGCGGTCGTCATCGACTGCACCAACGGCGACATCTTGTCCTTTGTTTCGATGCCGAGCTTTGATCCAAACAGCTTTTCAGACGGGATCAGCAATAGCGAATATAGTTGGCTGCGCGCTGACGATCATCAGCCGCTGATCAACAAGGCGACGCGCGGTCTGTATCCGCCCGGTTCGACGCTGAAACCGATGGCGGCAATCGCTGCCATCGACCATGGCGTCGATCCCAGCGAGCGCCACACCTGCATTGGCGGCTACCGCCTGGGCAACCGCTTTTTCCGCTGTCTGGGCACCCATGGCAGCGTCGATATGCCGACCGCGATCATGAAAAGCTGCAACAGCTATTTCTACTGGCTCGCCCATCGGCTGGGTTATGATGCAATGGCGCCGACCGCCAAGCTGCTGGGATTAGGTGAGGAATTTCAGCTCGCGGGAAGCAGCCAGCGATATGGTACCATTCCCGACAGCGCGTGGAAGATGAAAAAATATGACCAACAGTGGTCGGCATCGGACTCGCTCAACGCGGTCATCGGGCAAGGCTATGTCAGCGTAAACCCGCTCCAGCTTGCGGTGATGGCGGCGCGGATCGCATCGGGGCGCCGGCTGTATCCGCGCCTGATCAACCGCGAATTCAGGAATGAGCCCCTGCCCTTCTCGCCCGAAGCGCTCGCAACCGCGCGCGAAGGGATGGACCTCGTCGTCAACGGGCCAGGCGGAACCGCCGGACGTAGCCGCCTGCCGCTCGATGGCATTACGATGGCGGGCAAGACCGGTACTGCGCAGGTGCGCGGGCTTGGCACGGGAAATGGCAAAAGCGGAACGTGGAAATTCCGCGATCACGGCCTGTTCATTGGTTTCGCACCGGTCGTCAATCCTCGCTACGCGACGGCCGTAGTGATCGAGCACGGCATGGGCGGCTCGCGCGCGGCAGCACCGGTGGCCAAGGATTTTATGACCTTCCTCTTCGACCGCGAAAAGGCGATGGAGGCGCTTGACACGTTCGAGGCGGGCTGGGGCGGCACGATCAAGGAGCGGATGGACCGCGACTATATGGCGTGGAAGTCAGGGGCGTCGAGCGACCCCAATCCGGAGCTGCCGCAATGATCGTCGTGCCGCCCGCCATCCAGCGCATCCCGTGGAAACTGATCGCCGTGCTCAGCGCGATCACCGGCTTCGGCCTGCTTGTTCTCTATTCGGCAGCGGGCGGCAACTGGTCGCCCTGGGCGTGGCAACAGGGGGTGCGCTTTCTCGTCTTCCTGGCCGTGGCGATGGCCATCGGGCGTTTTCCTCTCCGGATTTTCGAGGATTTTTCCTATCTCGCTTATATCGGCGTGCTGATCCTTTTGATCGCGGTCGAACTGCTCGGCTTTGTCGGCGGCGGCAGCCAGCGCTGGCTCAACCTCGGCTTCATGAATCTCCAGCCGTCCGAACTGATGAAGGTCACGATTGTTGTCGCGCTGGCGCGTTTTTACGCGCAATTGCCGCCGGGCAACACGCGCAGCTGGACCGCCTTGTGGCCAGCTCTGATCATGATTGGGGTGCCCGCGGCGCTCGTCATGCTGCAACCCGACCTCGGCACCGCGCTGTCGATTTGTATCGGCGGCATCGTGGTGATGTTCGTCGCCGGCCTGCCGTTCTGGTGGTTCGGCAGCGCAGTGCTGGCCGGATCGGCGGCGGTACCGGTACTGTTTTCGTTCCTCCACGACTATCAGCAAAAGCGCGTGCTGATCTTCCTCGATCCCGAAAGCGATCCGCTCGGCGCTGGCTATCACATCAGCCAGTCGAAAATCGCGATCGGGTCGGGCGGCATCGGCGGCAAAGGCTTCCTCAACGGGTCGCAAAGCCATCTCGACTATCTGCCCGAAGGCCACACAGACTTCATCTTTGCGACCATGGCCGAGGAATGGGGCCTGATCGGCGGGTTGGCGCTGCTCTTTGCCTTTTTCCTGCTGCTCCGCTGGGGGACGCGCGTCGCGATCCGCGCGCGCACCCGCTTTGGCCAGCTCACCGCGGCGGGGCTGACGATGACGATCTTTTTCTACATCGCGATCAACCTGATGATGGTGATGGGCCTTGCGCCCGTCGTTGGGATCCCGCTGCCGCTGTTTTCCTATGGCGGGTCGTCGATGCTGACGATCATGACCTGCGTCGGCATCATATTGGCGATCGAAAACGACAGCAAAACCGGCACGCGCCGCTTTCATTGAGAAAAATCTTCGCGCTAACCATTGCCTTCGCCGAATTGGCATGATAGCGGGCCGCTCGCTTCGCAGCAAAGAGGATAACTCGCCGCCGCAAAGCGCGCCGAAATTCGGCAGTGGACGCATAGCTCAGTTGGTAGAGCAGCTGACTCTTAATCAGCGGGTCCTTGGTTCGAGCCCAAGTGCGTCCACCAATTTATCCATATATTTCAACGTATTAAATGGCCGTTGGGCCAACTGGATTTCCGCTCGCAGATCGCTAGGTAGCTCTCTAGGTAGCAGCGGATCCGGCGACGGTTGATCAAGGTATTGCGACGAAAAGCTGGCTCCAGCGTGTGCTCGAGCCTGTCTTGCTCTATCAACACTTGGGGTTCAGTAACCCGGATTGAGAATCGCGGCGTTTTCCGCAGTGCTTCGACAACTGTATCGGTCACTGCCCGCACTCTCGGCATGTGGCGCATGTCCACATGCACACCTATCCAGATGTCTCGAACAAGGTCAGGTCTGTCGGGGTACAGGCGAATTAGCCCGAGCTCCCCATCGGCACGATAGCGGGCGAGCGCCGCAACCCCGGCCCCTGCAAGAGTCGCGTGAACCTGCACTTCGCGGCTGTTGGAGCGAAAACCGATAAGCGCATCGGGAAAGGCATCCCGCAGCAGTCGGGTTAGCCCTGTTTGCCGCGAGAGGCGCCGAACGGGCGATCGGTGCCGGCGCAGGTCCGGTCGCTTCTGTCATCATGGGCATGATAACGGCATGCTTTGGCGGCATCGTCCGTGACACGCTGAGCCAGGAGCGGTCCATCATCTTTTCCTACGAGATCTACGTGACCGCCGCATTGGCCGCTGCAATCACTTTCGTTTGCACCAACGCGCTGGGCATTGACCGGGAAGTCGGCGTGTCCGCGGCATTCATGGTAGGCTTCGCACTGCGCGGAGGCGCAATCAGGTACGGCTGGTCATTGCCACGCTATCGGCCACGCCAAGGCCGCCTCCGCGCGAATGACGGTGCCTGACTGCGGTGTTCGACTGGTCTGGCGATCCAGCCCGGCCGAACAACAACTGAGATTTTCATGATTAATGGACGGAGGAGAGATCCACGGACAGCATATATCGTGTGGTTATAATGTGATAAGTTTTCCGAAACCCCCACCACTATCCCCAATATGGGTCTTGCGACCAGTCGATTGTAGCTCGCGACAAGCCCATTCTGGTAGCCGGTCTGGGCCTTCATCGGCACCCGTTTTTGCGATTTTTGCCGATTCACTGCCCTTGCCCACTGGCTCACAGCAGCAGGTGACAACTCGCTTAAGCAGCGATATGCGAGCACACGACGACCATCCCGAATTCCGCCGCACGTGCTTGGTGTTTCAGTTCTATTGTCGCTCCGTGGCCGTATATCAGGCACTTCAGTCGCGAACGACGCTGGCGCGAAGTCGGAATTTACAGACGGATTTTGACCGATGGTAATTCCAGGTAAGTGTCAAAGATTTATCGTAATGAGGCATCTTGGCCTAATTTTTGCGCAATGTGGAGGAAGTCATGCCGCAGAACGACCCATTGACGTCATCGGTGGAAACTGAACCCGGACCAGCTTGGGGATGGATCCTGGCTTATGGCGTGCTTGTTGTCCTGATCGGATCGCTGGCGTTGGGCAACCCGCTGGCGACGGGATTGGCCACGGGTTTTTTGCTTGGTGTGATGTTGCTGACCTATGGTCTCGTTGCCCTGATTTCTGGCCTGTCTTCGCTTTCGAAGCGGGGGCGCTGGATTGAGGCGCTGCTGGGCCTGCTCGGGGTCGCGGCAGGGGGTTTCGTCCTCTTCGCGCCCTTTGCCGGTGCCTTGTCGCTGGTCTGGGCGATCGGATTCTGGCTGTTCGTTGCCGGGATTCTCGAATTGGTGAGCGCGATCAAGGGATCCCATGATCGGGGATGGCGCTTTGCGCTCGGCCTGCTCGACATCGTGCTTGGCGGATTCCTCCTGTTTTCAGGCCCGGCGAGCAGCCTTGTGTTCCTGGCGGGAATCGTTGGGATCAGCTTTCTCTTCCGCGGTGTCTTCCTTATCATCCTGGCGCTCGGCTTGCGCCGCCTGTCCCGGAGTCTTTAAGCGTGCGGCGGCTGGCGTTGATCCTTCTGGCGGTGGCGGTGGCGGTGATGGCGCCGCAATCTGTCGCGTATGCGAGCGATCAGTCTTTCGGGACGTGGAAAAACCCGCAGAACAGCGTTCATGTCCGGGTTGAGCGCTGCGGCGAGCGCATGTGCGGTGTCGTGATTTGGGCCAACGAAAAGGCACAGGCAGATGCGCGCAGAGGTGGCACCGATCCTCTTATCGGGTCGCGGCTTTTTCAGGATTTTGCGCTGGAGAGGCCCGGCGTCTGGCGCGGCAGGGTTTTTGTGCCCGATATCGGCAGGACGTTTGCGGGAACCATCAGCGTGATCGATGATGACACGATAGTCGGCAGAGGGTGCCTGGTTGGACGGGTCGGTTGCAGGTCGCAACAGTGGACGCGGCTGAGGACTGATAATTGGCCATAAGCAAGAATGTGAACACCGCATCCCCGAGGGTGAGCGTGTTCCTCATACTTCACGGGAAGTCAGCGCAGGACCCGCGGGTACGAGAGGCAGTTCGCTCGGTCCGGGCCGATGGTCATGACGTCGAGGTTCGCGTCACATGGGAAAATGGCGATGCGGGGCGGTTCGCGAACGAAGCTGTTATGAAGGCGCAGCAAGGCCGCGTGGATCGCATCGTCGCCGGTGGCGGAGACGGCACCGTGAACGAGGTCTTTGCTGCCGCCTTTCGGGCAGGCTCGTTCGGGCACTGTTCGTTCGGTATCCTGCCGCTTGGGACGGCCAACGATTTCGCGCGTTCGACGGGAATCCCCATCGACGACATGACTGCGTCGTTGCGCTTGACCCTTGTCGCACCAGTGTGCTGGATCGACATCGGTGTTCTGGACGACAGCCCCTTCGTCAATCTGGTGACGGGCGGATTCGGGTCACAGGTCACGGCAGAAACCGATCCGGCCCTGAAACATACGCTCGGTGGTTTCGCCTATGTCCTGACCGGCCTGCGCCGCGCACGGGAACTTACCGCTTGCAGAGGCCGCTTCACGGCCCGGCACTTTTCCTGGGAGGGATCGTTTCTGGCATTGGCCATCGGCAACGGCAGACAGGCCGGCGGTGGCATCCAGCTATGCGCCGAAGCGTTGCTGGATGATGGCGAACTCGACCTGATGATCCTGCCGGAATTAGACCGGAACGCGGGGCTCGATGCCCTTGGCCGCTTCCTGCACGAGGGTGCGGGCAGCGTGGATGGTCTCAAGATTACCGCGCGGAGCCCGTGGGTCACGTTCGAAGCCGAGGAGGATATTTTTATCAACCTTGATGGTGAAACCCGGTCGGTTAGCCGCTTTCGAGTGGGGTGCCACAGAGGCGCGCTGCCGATACACCTTGGCCATAATCTGCTGCTCGGAACAACAAACCCAACCGATGACGGTTGATGGAATGGGCGCAGCTTCCCCACAAGGAACCTTCGTTCATCCCTTGGTGGTAACCTGCGCTCAAATTGACGATCGTCCGCGCTGCATTGAGTACGGCAGCTTTGCGCCCGGAGCCGGGTGGTTTTCGGACCCGACCATCCCAAACCATGTCAAGCTTCGCTTTCCGGAGCGCCGCCAAGGGCCTGGTATAATGCGACATGGGCCGTCAGGCGATCGCTGCGCACCTGCAGGATCGCGAGCTCCACCGAGAGTAACGCACGCTGTGCGTCGATCTGCTCCAGATAGGGCGAATAGCCCGCGCGATAGCGATTGGTCGCATGGCGAAGTGCATCGGCGACCGCTTCGCGCTGGGCCACAAGCGCGCGTTCCTGTTCCCCAAGGCGGTCGATCAAGACCAGTTGATCCTCTACTTCGCGGAATGCCGTCAGCACCGTTCGCTGATAGGCAAAGGCGGCCTGATCGCGCTGCGCAGTAGCGGCGTCGAACTGTCCTTCCAGCCTTCCGCCGCTAAAGAAGGGCGCAAGAATGCTGCCGCCAAGCGACCATATACCGACCGGATCGTCCAGCTGGGACGACAGCACCGCACCAGCAGAGGCGGCAAGGCGCAGCTGGGGGAGAAATTGGGCCCGCGCGGCGCGCATGCGGGCATCGCTGGCCGCAAGATTGAATTCCGCCTGCGCGATATCGGGCCTGCGCCGGGTCAATTCGCTGGGAAACACGGCAGGGATGGCAGGGGTTTGCAGCCCTGCAAAATTTCCGCCCCGCGCGAGGGCACGCGGGGTTTCGCCGATCAGCTGCGACAAGGCATTTTCCTGCCTTGCGATGGAGGCCTCGACGGCAGGGATCTGTTGCTGCGCCGCGCGATATTCGGCCTGTGCCTGCCGCAGTTCAAGCTGCGAGGTATAGCCGACTTCGGCGCGATCGCGCGCGATCTTAAGCGCCTCGGCCCGCGCCCCCAGCGTTTCGCGCAAGGTTTCGAGCCGGCGGTCCAGCGTCAGCAGGGTGATATAGCCCGAAACGGCGGTCGCCGTCACTGCAAGGGCGGCAGCTTCGCGCGCGGCCTGTGTCGCCGCGGTATTGGCGCTGGCGGCATCGACCTGCGCGCGGTTGCGGCCGAACAGATCCACCTCATACGCGGCCTGGAACGCCGGCTGCACGCCAAGCGAACGCGAGGCGGTGCCAAAGGCGTTCAGGCTGCGCGCCTCGCTCACCCCGGTCGAGCCATCGAGCGTGGGCACCAGCAGGCTGCGCGATGCGCGTTCCTGCCCGCGCGCTTCTCGCACCCGCGCGGATGCGATTGCGATGTCGGGATTGTTCGCCCGTGCCGCCGCCACGATCCATGCAAGGGCCGGGTCGCCAAATGCGTTCCACCATTGCGGCTCGATCTCGGCCCGCCCCTCAAGCGAAGTGCGCCATGCCATCGGCGGCGCCACCGTGCTGGCAGCAGGTATCGGCGCAAGGGCCGGTGCGCACCCGACCAACAGGCTCAGGCTCAGCAGGGGGAGACCGATCCGGCGCATCAACGGTCTCCTGTATGAACGGTGGCAATCACCGACATGCCGGGGCCAAGTCTCTGGGCCGCCCTCTGCCCCGGATCGATACGGATGCGGACGGCGATGCGCTGCGGAACCTTCACGAAATTACCGGCGCCCGTATCGGGCTTGATAACGCTGAACTCGCTGCCTGCGGCAGGCGACACGCTCTGCACCTTGCCCGTTAGCTCAAGCCCGCCCAGCGCGTCGATTTCCAGTGTCGCGCTTTGCCCGACGCGGATTTCGGCGGTCTGCGCTTCCTTGAAATTGGCGACCACCCACAGCCGTTCGGGCACAAGATACATCAGCTGCGCACCCGGCGAGACCAATTGCCCTTCGCGCACCGCAACCTCGCTCAGCCTGCCGGCGCGCGGGGCGCGAATGATCGTGTTGTCGAGATCGATCTGTGCGAGATCGCGCGACGCTGTCGCATTCTCGACCTGCGCTTCCAGCCCGCCCTGCCCGACATTCACCGAACGCAATTGTTCGCGCGCGATGTCGCGCTGGGCCATCGCCTGCGTCACGCCCGCCTGCGCCTGGCGCAGCGCGGCCAGCGTCTGGTCGCGTTCGCGCAAGGATACCGAACCTTCGTCGGCCAATTCATCGACCCGGCGCATATCTGCCTGCGCCTTGGCAAGCTGGGCGCGAGCATTGGCCACCGACGCCTCCTGTAACCTGACCTGCGCCTCGCTTGAACGCCGGTTTTGTCCCGCATTGTCCAGGCTGGCCGTTTGGGTGGCGATCCCGGCCTGTCCTTGCGCCACGCGCTGGCGATAAATGCGGTCGTCTATGCGGACCAGCGCCTGCCCGGCGGCCACCTGCGCGAAATCCTGCACCAGCACTTCGGTTACATAGCCTGTAACCTGCGGGCTGATGATCGTGGTCTGGCCGCGCACATAGGCGTTGTCCGTGGTCTGGCTGTCGGACCGGAAGGGCGGCAATTGCCAGGCATAGAGTGCGGCAAGCGCGCCCAGCACGATGGCAACCGCGAAGAAGATTGTCTTTTTGCGCGATCGTTCGGGCGCCCAGCCTTCCGGGTTTTCCTGCGTCGGCGCCGCGTCGGCAGCGCCGGTTTCAGCCGCAGGTCCGGCGGGTGTCGCGGTCGGTTCCCGGTCGGCGTTGTCGTCGTTCATTCTTTTGCTCCGCCCATGATCGATGCCAGCGCCTCAAGCTCTTTGGCCAGCGGGTTGATCCCCCGGCGGCGGTTGTAGATCCATTTTGCAAGGATCGCCGCGAATGCGAGGGAAGCGATGATGCCGATCAGAAAAAACATGTCATTGAAAGCCAGGATCGCCGCATCGCGCCCGGCTTGCTGCACCAGCTGCCCCGCGCCGCTTGCCTGCCGCAGCACCGGATCGGCGATAGTGCCATTATACGCGGCGGCGCGAAGTTGAATCGCCTGGGCTACAGCGGGGTCACTCAGCGTCAGTTCCCGGCCTATGTCCATCAGGTGGACCTTCGCCCGGATCGTCTGGAACGCCGCCAGCCCGGCAACCCCTGCAAGCCCGCCGAGCGTCTGTGACAGGGAGAAGACGGCAATGAAGCTGATGATGTATTGCATGCCCTGCGCCAATGCGCGCAGCAGCCCCTCCATCATTGCCGAGCCGATGAAATAGATCGCCGCAAAGGCCATCATCGCCTGCGTCCAATAAAAGTTTTCGGGCCGCGACAGCAGGCCCGCCTGCGTGTCGACAAACGCGGCCACCGCGATCAGCGCCAGTGCGACGAGCAAGGGCCGTTGCAGATCGCTGGTATCCAGCCGTGCGATCAGCACCACGAGCCCGATAAAGGTCGCGCCGGTGATGATCCAGTAATAGGTGACGAGCTGGTCGTTGATCATTCCGACGGTGGTCAGCAGGCCGCCAGCGCCAAAGCCCTGTTCCGACAGCAACACGCGCATCAGCGCGCCCGTCGACGCAAAGATCACGATGTCCTTGCTGGTCATCCAGCGGGTGTGGAGCATGGGATTGGCGCGATTGTGTTCGATCAGGAAAGCCGCGCCGATCAACAGGATCGCGCCCGCCAGCGCCCAGCCCAGCCATGGCGTTGTCCACCACTGGATCCTGCCCTGCACCAGAAACGCGCATAGCAGGCCCATGCCGATGGCCAGCAGCGGGAACGTCACGAGATCAAGTTTTTCGAATGCCTTTTCGATTTCGCCCGGCGGAAGCGGCAGGATGAAGACCATGCCGAACGCCATCAGCGACAGCGCGAATTGCAGATCGAACAGATGGGTGATGTCACCCCCCGCGATCAGAGCCGGGGAAATGGCACGCGCCAACGGCAAGGCGATCTGCGACAGGCCCAGCCCGATCAGCACGCCCGCGATCCGGGCCTTCGCCGGCAGGCCCTGCATAAGGTAATAGATGCCCAGCGTGGAAAGGCCGCTGGCCGCGATGCCGGAAATCCCGCGCGAGACAAGTTCGATCCGGTAGCCCGCGTCGAACAGCTGAACGAAATTGGCCAGCAGCAGCGTCGCCATCGCGATCCTGACGAAGCGCTGGATGCCGAATTGCTGGCGTAGCTTGAACAGCAAAATGCTCATGCACGCATTGGTCATGTTGTAGGCGACCGTGACCCAGCCCGCCTCGACCGATGTCAGTGCCAGATGGCCCTGAAGCCCCGGTAAATTGGCCAGCAGCAGCCCGTTCTGGAACCCGCCGAGGATGGCCAGATAGATCCCGATGAGCAGATAGCCCAGCTTGCGCCGCGCCGGATGATCCGGCGTTGCGGGGGACCCGGCCAGAAAAGGGCGCTCGTGCGGCTTGAACACATAGTCCCCGCCCTGGTGCGCTGGTCGCACTGCGTCAGCCACGGCGGAACAACGGTTCGACAAGCGTTTCCTGCAATGCGGCGCGAAAGCTGTCGTCGTCGAGGAATTCGGGCGAACTCTGGGCAAGCCGGTCACGCCGCAGGATGCCGACAGCCGTGCCGAACGCAAATTGCTGGAGGGCCAGTTCGGGGTGCGGGACGTGGGTGTAGCCGTCCGTCCGGGCCCTTTCAATGAGGGGCAGGAAATGGTCGAGCAGGCGGCGCGTCACGTTCTGGTAGAGCCACTGCGCCCGTTCAGGATCGTGGTCCATGTCGCGCATCATGAAGCGCGCCACCTCGGGCCGGGCGTCCATGAAGCCGATAAATGCACTCATCGATGCACGAAGGGCCGCACCTGAATCGCCAAAGCCGGTGGCCTGGGCGAGCGAAGCCTGTCGCTCTTCTATCCTGTGGCCGACGGCCTCGATGATCCGCTTCCACAATCCCAGCTTCGAACCGAAATTATAGGACACGAGTGCCATGTTGACGCCGGCCGCCTCCGCAATCTCGCGCAGATTGGCCGCATCGAAGCCCTTGTCGGCGAATATCGCAACCGCGCTGGTCATGATCGCCTTCGCCGCATCGATTTCGTTCGTTTGGGGCCGGCCACGTCCGCGTGCGGTTTGTGTCATGATCGATCCTTCTGCGCGCCATGGAGGAACCCGCCAAGTAGCCGCGCGGACTAATTAATCAAGTGATTAATTATTGTTTCGGATGCAAGGCCGGGTACGCCTCGCCTCGAGTGCGCGACCATTCTATCCCTCGGATCACGCTTGAACCCGGTGGCGCGGCTTGCCGGGCATTCAAAGGCGCGCCCAGCTAGACGGAACGAGCGGACCGCCGACCTCGATCGCCTTTTTCAGCCCGGCTTGCCGGTGCAGCCGGTCCCGATAGGACTGCAGCGCCGGATAGCTATCGAGCGCCCCGCCCATATTGGCCATTTCAAGCGTATAGACCATCTGCATGTCGGCCAGGGTCAGCTGCTCGCCCATCAGGAATGAGCCTTTGCCCACGCCCTCGGCGATATAGGTAAGCACGTCTTTGCCCCGCGCCGCAGCGAATTGCGCCATCGCATCGGGCAGCCCGCCCATCATCCGGCCCAGCAATGGCAGCAGCAGCGGGAAGCTGGCGGACCCTTCGGCCAGATCGAGCCACTGGTCATGCATCGCACCTTCGGCAGTGCCTGCCTGGGGGGAATGCCGCCCATTACCATAGCGCGCGTCGACATAGCGCAGGATCGCACTCGATTCCGCTAGCACCAGATCGCCATCGACGATGAAGGGTGCCTTGCCGAGCGGATGGATATGCTTGAGATTTTCAGGCGCTCGCCCATTGACCCGCGCATGGCGGTGCAGCTCGTATTCGATCCCCAGCTCTTCAAGCAGCCAGAGAATGCGCGTGGAACGCGATGTTTCAAGATGATGGACGATGATCATGCGGAAACCCTCTTCAAAATTGCAGGCGCGCGCGAAATGATCAGGCGGCGGGATGGCTGTCCCGTTCCGCCGCTTCGCCCAGCTGGCCGACAAGTGCGTGGGTCAGTTCGTGCAGGGCGACGATCCGGTCTTCCTCGATCCCGACCTTCTTCGCGAGCGTGCCCGGTATCTCCTGCGCTGCAGACTTCAGCGCCCGGCCCTCGGAAGTCGGGGTGACCAGCACACGGCGTTCGTCCTGCGGATCGCGCATGCGCGCGACCAGCCCGGCACGCTCCATGCGTTTCAGCATTGGGCTGAGCGTGCCGACATCGAGGTGCAGGCACGCCTGCAAGTCGCCCACCGTCACCGGCTCGCGCTCCCAAAGTACCAGCATCACCAGATATTGCGAATAGGTCAGGCCCAACGGTGCCAGCAACGGCCTGTACAGCCGCTGGATCAGATTGGTCGCTGCATATAGGGGGAAGCACAGCTGGCGATCGAGGCGCAGCAATTCGTCCCCCTCCTGCTTCGACGGATGGCGTTCCGTCGTCATGGGCGCGCCCTTAAGCCTCGGCTCGGACCGAGAGTTCGACATCGATATTTCCGCGCACCGCGTTGGAATAGGGGCAGACCTTGTGTGCCTGCGCAACGATCGTTTCCGCCGTATCCTGATCGACACCGGCAATCGCGACATCGAGTGCAACCGACAGGGCAAAACCGCCATCGGCATTCGGGGCCATCGAGACGGTGCCGACTACTGTAACGTCATCATCAGCGATCTTATGGGTAGTGCGGGTGACATGAATCACCGCATTGCCGAAACAGGCGGCATAGCCTGCCGCAAACAGCTGTTCGGGATTGGTCGCGCCGCCCTTGCCACCCAGCGCGGCAGGTACGGCGAGATCGAGTTCCAGCAGTCCGTCGTCGCTGGCGATGCGTCCGCTACGCCCGCCGGTGGCAGTGACCTTGGTAGAATACAGTGCGCTCATGATTGGAGTCCTTTTGCAAGATGAAGCCATCATATAGCTAGCCATCTAGCACTACTTTGGCAGAAATGTGATTTTTGGGATTCCCAAGGAGGAAAATCCCTGATTCATAGAGAGCCGGCTTTTCTGGAGGCTGGCGATGGAAGCAGACTGGCGGAGCGAACTCGAGGCATGGCTTTCGCCGTTCGCCGCGGCGTTGCGGAACAAGACGCGCCGACGGATGTGCCCGGCTTACATTGCGGGCCTGATTGGCCCCGGAGATCGCAAAAGTGTTCAGCCGATGGCGGCACGGGACGACGAGGTCAGCTACGACCGACTTCATCACTTCGTCGGCAGCGGCATCTGGGACGAAGCTCCGCTGGAGGCGGCGCTGCTTGCTGAGGCCGACCGGCAAGTTGGGGGCGATAATGCCTGGCTGATCATCGACGACACGGCCTTGCCGAAGAAGGGCAATGCGTCGGTCGGCGTTGCCCCACAGTATGCCTCGGCGCTGGGCAAGAATGCCAACTGCCAGACGCTGGTGTCGGTGACGCTGGCCTCGCGCGAGGTACCTGTGATGGTGGGCTTGCGTCTGTTCCTGCCGGAGAGCTGGACGAGTGATGCGGCCCGCCTGGATCGCGCCGGGGTTCCAGAAGAGCTACGGCCTTACCGGACCAAGCACGAGATCGCGCTCGCTGAGATCGATAGGGTCCGTGCCGCCGGTGTTCGCTTCGGCTGTGTCCTTGCCGATGCCGGATACGGTCTCTCTGCAACCTTCCGGCAGGGTCTGAGCGGGCGTGGCCTCGCTTGGGCTGTGGGCATTCCGTTCAAACAGAAGGTTTACCCCGCCGATGTCAGCATGGTCTTTCCCGTCGCCACTCGGGGGCGCCCGAGAAAGAACGCAATACCCGACATAACTTCGATCTCGGCGCAGGCGATGCTTGAGACGCTACCATGGCGCAAGGTCAGTTGGCGGCGCGGCACCAAAGGAAAACTCTCGGCCCGCTTCGCCGCTGTTCGTGTGCGTGTAGCAGACGGGCCACCGCAGCGTATCCACGATATGGGCGCTCAGCACTTGCCAGGCGAGGAAGTCTGGCTCGTCGGCGAACATCGCTCTACCGGCGAGCGCAAGTACGACCTCTCCAACTTGCCCACCGACACGCCGATCAAGCAACTGGCCGGCGCCATCAAAGCGCGCTGGGTCTGCGAACAGGCACATCAGCAACTCAAGGAAGAACTCGGCCTCGACCACTTTGAAGGTCGGTCGTGGAAAGGCCTGCACCGACATGCCCTGATGTCCATGATCGCCCTCGCCTTCCTCCAGTCACTCCGGCTCAAGCAGGGCAAAGGGGGGAAAAAGAATCTCAGGCCCTCCACCGAAACCGAGCCTGCCAGCAATCAGACAAGCCATCATTGACCGCCTTACCAGACCGCCGGACAAACCATGCCCTCACTGCGGGCGTCGACCTACCGACCCTCCAAACCAAAATCTGCCAAAGTAGTGCTAGTCACGTGAATCCGAAGTTCGGCTCATTGTTTTTTGACAGAAGCGTTTGACGGAGGCGAGGATCTCGTCTGCGGATTTGACCCACTTGTAGGGTTTGGGGTTTTCATTGTGTGCTTTGATGAAGGCGGCGATGTCGGCTTCGAGTTCGGCCGTGGATCGATGGACGCCGCGTTGCAGCTGCTTGCGCGTCAGCTCTGCAAACCACCGTTCGACCTGATTGATCCAGGACGCCGATGTTGGCGTGAAGTGAACATGCCAATGCGGGCGGCGCGCCAGCCAGGCCTTGATCTTCGGCGTCTTGTGGGTGGCATAGTTGTCCATCACGAGGTGGACGTCCGGCCCCTCGGGCATTGCGGCGTCGATCCGCTTGAGAAAATCGAGGAACTCGGTGGCTCGGTGGCGTTTGTAGCACTTGCCGATCACGGCGCCGGTGGCGATGTCGAGCGCGGCAAACAGAGACGTCGTGCCATTGCGGATATAGGTATGGGTGCGTCGCTCAGGCACGCCCGGTGCCATCGGCAAGACCGGTTGCTCACGATCCAGCGCCTGGATCTGGGATTTTTCGTCCACGCACAGCACGACCGCCCGGTTCGGCGGAGACATGTAGAGGCCGACAATGTCCTGGACCTTGTCGACGAATAGCGGGTCCGTGGACAGCTTGAACGTCTCGGACCGGTGCGGTTGCAGGCCAAATGCACCCCAGATCCGGCGGATGGTAGTGTGCGACAGCCCCGCTTCGGCTGCCATGGAACGGATCGACCAATGCGTGGCATCCTTCGGAGTGGTGTTCAGCGTGCGCTCGATCACCTGAGCAACCTGCGCATCCGACACTGTACGTGGGCGACCTGCACGATATTCGTCGGTCAGCCCTTCAATGCCATCCTGCACGAACCGCCGCCGCCATTTGCCGACCGTGTGCTCGTGGACACCGAGGCGTTGGGCAACTTCCTTGCTCTGCAGTCCCTCTGCACACAGCAGAACCATCCGGCATCGATCCGAGAGCGACCGCGGCGCTTTGTGCCGCCGGACTTGGGCTTCGAGAAACGTCCGGTCCTCGCCACTCAATACGACCAAATCTGCCTGTCTACCCGCCACCATCAACGTTCCCACCTGTCTGACAAGAGCATATACAATGATGCTTACTTCAGTTCCAGATGACTAGGGCTGAGACTCATTCAAAGCCAGAACGCCAGCGCGGTGACGAGAGCCACGCCTGACAGGAAGTTGGCGGCGAGTTTGTCGTAGCGGGTTGCGACGCGGCGGAAATCCTTGATCCGGCAGAAGGCGTTCTCGATGAGATGGCAGCCCCGGTAACGCTGTTGGTCGTAGCGGATGGCACGCTTGCGATTGCGTCTGCCGGGGATCACAGGGCTGGTGCCGTTGTCGCGGAGGGTTTTGCGTAAGCTGTTGGCGTCGTAGCCTTTGTCGCCGAGCAGATATCGCATGCGGCCGGCACGTTCGAGCAGCGCTGGCGCGGCCTTCACGTCGCTGACATTGCCGGCGGTCAGCATCAAGGCATAAGGCCGGCCGAGTACGTCGGTCAGGGCATGGACCTTGGTTGTCCAGCCGCCACGAGAACGGCCGATCGCCTGCGTCTGGCGCCCCCTTTTCCGCCAAACGCCGAACGCTGGGCCTTGATGTAGGTGCTGTCGATCGCCGTGCTTCTCGTGACTGCGCCCGCCTCTGCCAGGGCATCGAGCAGCTTCGTCCAGAACCCACGTCGCGACCAGCGATTGAAGCGGTTGTAGATCGTCGTGGAAGGCCCATAGTCCGCAGGGCAGTCGCACCACCGGCAACCCGACTTCAGAACATGCAGGATGCCCGAGATCACCCGGCGATCATCCACCCGCCGCGCTCCGGGTTGGTTCTTCGGCAAGTGAGGCTCGATCGCCAGCCACGCTTCATCCGACAACCAGAACAACGAGCGCGACATCGACAGGGGCCTCCATCCAGCTTGGAGGCCCATTGAATCAACCTATGCACACGCTTTCAAGAGGCTAATTGGGTTTTGACCCTAATAACATTAACCCCGTGCCATCGCGCTATATCTGGAAAATATACGCTTCGTGGATAAAGGTCGCATTGTGCTCCGATGAAAGGCGCCGACAATGGTCATCCGGCATCAGACGCGCTGGCTCCACAGTCAAAAAACGCTGATTACCGAAACCTTTTCACCAGCAGGGCAACGCTCAAGCCTTAATAGCCACCTTCAACACGCCGTCACGCTGATTGGCAAAGAGGTCGTAGGCATCCTCGATATCATCCAGCCTGAATCGGTGCGTGACCAGCGGCTTGAGGTCGAGGCGTCCCGAGGCCCAGACTTCCATCAATCGCCGCATGCGTTCCTTGCCGCCCGGGCACAGGGTTGTAACGATGCGCTTGTCGCCAAGTCCTGCCGAGAAGGCACAAAGCGGGATGGCCAAGTCGCTGGAATACACCCCCCCGCTCCACAATGTTACTGCGTTGCTCAGGTTCGCGGCAGTCATCGGGACAAGCTTCATCTTCCGGGGGACTTTCCTGATCCTGTTCACGTAAGGGTTGCGCAAACTATCTATTCGCTGAGCGATCGCCTGCGGCGAACGAACGATGGGAGGCTTGAACCTTTGCTACCCCGGAGCCTTTGAGAAATCCGCGATGCGCCGATCCTTCATGGACGGCAGCCGTCGCGATATGGGGCAGCACGACACCGTCCTGCATCTTCGCCTGTCACCCGAAAAGAATTCAGCCCGAAAGGGCAGATGCGTATCATGGATCGCCGCAATCTTAGGCGCCAGCGCCTTTCAGAGCATCGACGCCGGTCCATATCAGATCGATGGTGCGGTCAAGATAGGCGTGCTTGGCGGGTTGCCTATCCTGAAGACCTAGCCTGTTAAGGATACGGTCGCGCGGCATACTGACGAGAGCGTCAAAGAAAAACATGGCGGTGAAGTAGCTATCGGCGAAGCGTAATTCGCCACTGCGAGCGCCTTCTTCCAGAATCGACTGGATGACGCCTACAGGATTATGGACGACGAGCTTCTGGACCGCATCGTGCAGCGTGGGCTCGTGATCCGCGATCCATGTCGCCAGGGCACGGAGGCTGACGACTTCGGGCTTCAGCGATGCGTCGAGCATCCGTATTGCGGTGTGTCGCAACCTCTCGCGCGCTGAACCTTCCGGGATGCTTGCCGAGATCGGCTTGAGGTGCTTGGCGACCCCATATTCGATTGCAGAAACCAGCAGGTCTGTCTTGGAAGCGAACCGGGCGTAGAGCGTCCGCTTGGAGACGTTGGCGGCGGATGCGATACCTTCCATGCTCGCGCCGTCGGCGCCCAGCCTGACGAACTGGTCGAGCGCAGCGGCGAGGATATGCGCGTGGAGACGCGCCGCCATTTCGCGCGTCGGCCTCCCTCCCTTTGGGTCACGCGGGGGCAGTGGCCCAGCGTTGTTTTTGGCGCTCCCCTCTCCATGCCGCATGAGTCTCACCGTTTCTCTTCCCTTTTGCGCCAGCACTTGCTCCAACTTGCTAGCGGCGTCATAACGGAACAGTTGCGTGTACATACGTATAGACCTCCGGACCCTTCCGCAAACATGGCCTTGGGCGGGTTCTGGATATCGAAGAGGCGGGAATGACGAATATCGCACTGGTGAACGGAGGCACGCGCGGGATCGGCGAAGCTATCGCGCCCGCGTTGAGCACCGAGGGCCATCTGGTCGCCGCGACCTCTCATTGCAATGAGCAGGCGACGGCGCGCTTCGACCATACGACGAGGATTGCCGTTTTCCGCTGGGATGTAGCCGACGAGTCCGACTGCCGCGAGGGTGTGGCCAGTGTCAAATCCGAAGTTGGCCTGGCCTCGGTCCTCGACAATGCCGGCGTCGCGCGCGACCGCCTGTCCATCGCCGCCGTCTGGCCGGCCCATCAACCGTGGCAGGATCTCGGGCCAGACGGCGGGATAGCAGGGGGATCGTGTGCAGCACGCCTTTATTGATTTCAGGATTACCCGTCGGCGGACAAGAGGGGGCCAATGGCCGGCGGCACATTTCGTGTTGCTACTGCTGGGATCGACTCTGGCGGGGTGCTCCTTTGCGCCCGAGCATGTCCGTCCGGCACAGCCTGTGTCCGCGGTCTACCCGGTACAGACTGCAACGTCGGGTTCGATCGGCCGGATCGGCTGGCGCGATTTCTTTCGGGAGCCTCAACTTCAGGCGCTGATCGCCGATGCCCTGGCGAACAATCGCGATATTCGGATCGCAGCCGGACGCGTGGAAGAGGCGCGCGCCGCGTTCCGTATCGAAGGTTCGGCGCTTTATCCCCAACTCGGCGCGGTTGCGACCGGATCGCGCGGGCGTACCCCCGCCGATCTGTCGATCACCGGTCGCTCCGAAACCGGCAACCAAATCTATTCGCAGCTCAGCGCCGACTGGGAGATCGACTTCTGGGGCCGGCTGCGCAACCTGCGGGAGTCCGCGCGCCAGCAATATCTCGCCTCCGAGGAAGCGCGCCGCGCCGTGGCGACCAGCCTCGTCGCGCAGGTCGCGAACGCCTATCTCCTCGAACGCGAATATGAGGAACGCAGCGCCCTGGCCCGCGACACGATACAGACGCGCGAGGAAGCGCTTCGCATCCTGCGTCGGCGCTACGAGGTCGGATCGGGCTCGAAGCTCGAGATGACGCAGGCGCAAACCTTGCTGGCGCAGGCGCAGACAGCGCTCCAGGCACTGGAGCAGGATCGCGACATCAACCGCAATGCACTTGCGCTGCTCGTTGGACACCCGGTCGATATTACGCCCGGTGCGCTGCGCCTTTCGGAAACCGGCGGCGACCGCGCGCTTCCTGCTGGTCTGCCGTCCGACCTGCTCGATAATCGGCCGGATATCATCGCCGCCGAGCATCGCCTGCGCGCCGCCAACGCGGATATCGGTGCCGCGCGTGCGGCGTTCTTCCCCAATGTCACGCTGACCGGCGCATTCGGCACGGCCAGCACCGAACTTGATGGCCTGTTCAAGTCTGGAAGCAGCGCGTGGTCGTTCACGCCGACGCTCAGTCTGCCGATCTTCAATGGCGGTCGCAACGCTGCCAATCTTGATCTGTCCAAGGCGCGCCGGAACATCGCGGTCGCCGAGTACGAACGGACCGTTCAGGAGGCGTTTCGCGATGTCGCCGACGCGCTCGTCCGGCGACGTCAGCTCGCCGCGCAAATCGCCACCATGCAGGACATGCTGGCGGCGCTCACCGAGCGAGCGCGGCTTGCCGACCTCCGATTCGAGAATGGCCGCTCGGCCTATCTCGAGGTGCTCGATGCCCAGCGCGACCTGTTCGATACGCAGCAAACGCTCGTGCAGCTGCGCCGCGGCTATTTCGCGAGCGGTATTGCGCTCTACGTAGCACTCGGCGGCGGCTTTTCCGATGATGCGGACCGCAGCCCGACAGCGGCGGTCATGAAGGAACAGGAACGATGAAGATCGACAGACGCTGGCTCATTCGAGGCGGGATCGCCGTCGCTGTGGTCGTCGCAGCGTTCCTCGTCTGGCAGTTGGTCAAGCCCGGTGATCTTCCCGAGGGGATCGTCAGCGGCAACGGCCGAATCGAGGCGGTCGAGATCGACGTCTCCGCCAAGGCGCCCGGTCGCATCCGCGAGATCGTCGCGGATGAGGGCGATTTCGTGAAGGCGGGACAGGTCGTCGCGCACATGGACACCGACGTGCTGATAGCGCAGCGTGCCGAGGCCGAGGCTCAGCTCGCCCAGGCCCAGAATGCGATTCAGATCGCCGAGAGTCAGGTGGCGCAACGGCAAAGCGAGCGTGCTGCCGCGTTCGCGACGACCCGCCAGCGAGAAGCAGAACTCAACGCCGCCCGCAAGCGGCTCGCACGGTCGGAAACACTTGCGCGCGAGGGTGCGACCCCGGTCCAGGAGCGCGACGACGATCGGGCGCGGGTCGAGGGTGCCCAGGCCGCGGTCGAGGCTGCCCGCGCGCAAGTCGCAGCTGTCGATGCGGCGATCAGGACCGCGCAATCGCAGATCATCGGCGCCCGCTCGAATGTCGATGCGGTTCGCGCCACCATCAGTCGGCTGCAAGCGGATATCGCCGACTGCGATCTGAAGGCGCCGAGCGACGGCCGGGTCCAGTATCGGATTGCGCAGCCGGGCGAGGTCGTCGCCGGCGGCGGCCGCGTGCTCAATCTCGTCAACCTGTCGGACGTCTACATGACCTTCTTCCTGCCCGAGACCGTCGCCGGGCGCGTCGGCCTGGGCAGCGAGGTGAGGATCGTGCTCGACGCCGCGCCGGACTTCGTGATCCCGGCCAAGGTCAGCTTTGTCGCCGACGTCGCGCAGTTCACGCCCAAGACCGTGGAAACCGAGAGCGAGCGGCAGAAACTGATGTTCCGCGTCAAGGCCCGCATCGACCCTGCCCTCCTTAATCGCCACATTCGCCAGGTGAAGACCGGATTGCCCGGCATGGCCTATGTGCGGATCGACCGCGACGCCGAATGGCCGGCGAAACTGACCGTCAATGTGGCGCAAGGACGGATGCTTTCCAGCTGAGAACCCCGTCAGCGACGCAGGCGCCGGCCGCTCGTCTCACGGGTGTCAGCCTTCGTTACGGGAAAGCCCAGGCGCTTGTCGGGGTCGATCTCGAAATTCCCGCCGGGGGCATGGTGGCATTGATCGGCCCGGATGGTGTGGGCAAGTCGAGCCTGTTCTCGCTCCTTGCCGGCGCGCGTAAGATCCAGTCGGGCAAAGTCGAGGTGCTCGGCGGAGACATGGCGGACCGGCGTCACCGCGAGGCGGTATGCCCGCGCATCGCGTATATGCCGCAGGGCCTCGGCAAGAATCTTTATCCTACCCTCTCCGTCGTCGAAAATCTCGAGTTCTTCGGACGCCTTTTCGGCCAGGACGCCGCCGAGCGTGCGCGCCGGATCAACGACCTGCTCGACAGTACCGGCCTGTCGCCCTTTCGCGATCGCCCCGCGGGAAAGCTGTCGGGCGGGATGAAGCAGAAGCTCGGGCTATGCTGCGCCCTCATCCACGATCCCGACTTCCTGCTGCTCGATGAGCCGACCACCGGTGTCGATCCCCTGTCGCGCGCGCAATTCTGGGACCTCATTGACCGTATCCGCGGCGAAAGGCCGGGGATGAGCGTTCTGGTGGCAACCGCCTATATGGAGGAAGCGGCGCGGTTCGAGTGGCTGGTGGCGATGGACGCGGGGCAGATCCTGGCGACCGGGACGCCAGCGGATTTCTACGCACGGACCGGCACGGACGGACTGGAACAGGCGTTCATCGCGCTGCTGCCCGAAGAACAGCGACGGGGGCACAAACCCGTGACCATCCCGCCCCGCGTCCACGGGGCGGATGGCGATATTGCGATCGAAGCCAAGGGCCTCACGATGCGGTTCGGGGACTTCACCGCGGTCGACCATGTCGACTTCCGGATCGAGCGCGGCGAGATCTTCGGTTTCCTGGGTTCGAACGGCTGCGGCAAGACGACGACGATGAAAATGCTCACGGGACTGCTGCCGGCCAGCGAAGGGGAGGCCTGGCTGTTCGGCCAGGAGGTCGACAGCCGCGACATCGCCATACGCCGCCGCGTCGGCTATATGTCCCAGGCCTTCTCGCTCTATTCCGAGCTCACCGTCCGGCAGAATCTGGAACTACACGCCAAGCTGTTCCACGTCGCCGCGGCGGAAATCCCCGGCCGCACCGATGAGATGGCCACCCGTTTCGGGCTTTCGGACATCATGGACGCGCTGCCCGACGCGCTGCCGCTAGGCCAGCGCCAGCGCCTGAGCCTCGCGGTGGCGATGATCCACAATCCCGAGATGCTGATCCTCGATGAGCCGACCTCGGGGGTTGATCCGATCGCGCGCGACCAGTTCTGGCAGATGATGATCGACCTGTCCCGCAACGACAAGGTGACGATCTTCATCTCCACCCACTTCATGAACGAAGCCCAGCGCTGCGACCGCATCTCACTGATGCATGCGGGCAAGGTGCTGGTCAGCGACACGCCCGCCGCCATCGTCGAGCAGCGCGGCAGTGCGACGCTGGAAGAAGCCTTCATCGCTTATCTGGAGGACGCCGCCGGTGACACCGGCAAGGGCATGGAGGCGAAAACCGACACGAAACCCACCGGCCCGCCGACGCCGTCGGCCGCGCCGAGCGAGGCGACCAGCCGCTTCTTCCGTGTCTTCAGCCACCGGCGGATGCTGAGCTACTCCCGGCGCGAGGCACTGGAATTGCGCCGGGATCCGATCCGCGCGACGCTCGCGCTGCTGGGCAGCGTCATCCTGATGTTCATCATGGGCTATGGCATCAGCATGGATGTCGAGAACCTCCCATTCGCGGTGCTCGATCGCGACGGGACGACCACCAGCCAGAATTATACGCTGAACCTCGCGGGCTCACGCTACTTCATCGAACGATCCCCGATCACCGATTACGCGCAGCTCGACCGGCGCATGCGCGACGGTGAACTGAGCGTCGCGATCGAGATTCCGCCGGGCTTCGCGCGCGACCTGCGGCGCGGCGATTCGGTCCAGATCGGCGTGTGGATCGACGGCGCCATGCCGCAGCGGGCGGAGACCGTGCAGGGATACATCCAAGCCTTGCATGCGCAATGGCTGGGCGACATGGCGGTGCAGGAGTTGGGCGCCCGGCCGTCGGCGGGCCTCATCAACATCGAGACCCGCTACCGCTACAATCCCGACGTCAAGAGCCTGGTGGCGATTGCCCCGGCGGTCATTCCCGTCCTGCTGCTGTTGTTTCCCGCAATGTTGACAGCGCTGAGCGTCGTACGCGAGAAGGAGCTTGGCTCGATCATCAACTTCTATGTCACGCCGATCACGCGGATCGAGTTCTTGGCCGGCAAACAGCTGCCCTATGTCGCGCTCGCCATGCTGAACTATGTGCTGCTGGTCTTGCTGGCGGTCTTCATCTTCCGCGTACCCATCACCGGCAATGTGCTGGCGATGACAGTCGCGGCCTTGCTCTATACCTTGTCAGCCACGGCGGTCGGGTTGCTGTTCTCTATTTTCATGCGCAGTCAGATCGCGGCACTGTTCGCAACCGCGATCGGCACGATCCTGCCGGCGGTGCAATTTTCCGGGTTGATCAACCCGGTCTCGTCCCTTGAGGGCGCCGGCGCGGTCGTCGGACGGATCTTCCCAACGACGCACTTCGTCACCATCTGCCGCGGCGTCTTTTCCAAGGGCCTTGGTTTTGGCGACCTTGGTCAGCCGTTGCTGGCTTTGGCAGTGGCGGTTCCGGTGCTGCTTGGACTGTGCGTCCTGTTGTTGAAGAAGCAGGAGGGCTGAGATGCGACACGCCGCCAACATCCTGCGTTTGGGCGTCAAGGAGCTGCGCAGCCTCTGGCGCGATCCCATGATGCTGGTGCTGATTGTCTACGCCTTCTCGCTTGGCATCTACGTGGCGGCCTCGGCCATGCCCGAGACACTGAACAAGGCGCCGATCGCGATCGTCGACGAGGATCAGTCCCCGCTCTCCAGCCGAATCACCGGGGCCTTTTATCCACCCCATTTCAATCAGCCGGTCCTGCTCGCTTTGGGTGAGGTCGATGCGGCGATGGATGCCGGGCGCTACACCTTTGCGCTCGACCTGCCGCCCGATTTCCAGCGCGACGTGCTCGCCGGCCGGCAGCCGACCGTCCAGCTCAACATCGACGCCACGCGCATGAGCCAGGCTTTCACCGGCGGCGGATATATCCAGCAGATCGTTCAGGGGGAGGTGTCAGAGTTCATGAGGGGTACGCGGGCGACTGCCGCCTCGCCCGTCGACCTCGCCCTGCGCGCCCGCTTCAACCCGACCCTTGCGCAAAGCTGGTTCGGGTCGGTGATGGAAATCATCAACAACGTCACCATGCTCTCGATCGTGCTGACCGGCGCCGCGCTGATCCGCGAGCGCGAGCATGGCACCATCGAACATCTGCTGGTGATGCCGGTCACACCTCTCGAGATCATGGCCAGCAAGGTTTGGGCAATGGGCCTCGTCGTGCTGGCCGCCTGCGCCTTCGCGCTGATTGTGGTGGTCGAAGGGATATTGAAGGTGCCAATCGAGGGATCGATCCCGCTGTTCCTTCTCGGGGCGGCACTTCACCTGTTCGCGACGACGTCGATCGGCATCTTCATGGGGACGATCGCACGATCGATGCCGCAGTTCGGGCTGCTGTTGATGCTCGTGCTGCTGCCGCTCCAACTGCTGTCCGGCGGCATGACCCCGCGCGAGAGCATGCCGGAGTTCGTGCAGACGGTGATGCTCGCCGCGCCCACCACCCATTTCGTCAAGATGGCGCAATCCATCCTCTATCGCGGCGCCGGGCTCGATGTCGTCTGGCCCCAATTCTTGGCCATCGCTGCGATCGGGGCGGTGTTCTTCGTGGTAGCGCTTGCGCGGTTTCGCCGTACCATCGGGACCATGGCCTGAAGATTGCGCCCGGACTACCTCTGACGTTCCGTTAGCTGACAGCGCAGAGCGGCGAACCCGACAGACGAGATCCCCGTCAAGTTCGTGAGTCGGCAGCGGGAGCCCGTTCGCGACACCGAACCGATGCTTTTGACGCAGATCAAGGTCCGGGCACGCGAATCGGCCGCTGTTCGTAATCGGACGCGGGCTCCTCCCTGCCCCGTTGACCGACCTTCTCCCGCTCCGGCTTGCCGAGCGGCTTTTCTTTCGCTCAATCCGTATCGGTATCCGCAGGCCCCCTCGCCATCGCGGAAGCCCGACAGCGTCAAGGCGTCCCGCCAGCGAAGCCCTTATAGTCCACAAACATCTTCAAATGCCGCGATGCGATCACGCTGGAGCCATTGCGAGACGATCGGGAGCGCGTTGACGCCTGCATCCTGCATCATCGTGGCCAGCGGCATCACGCGCAGGCGGCGCCGGTGCCTGACCCTCTTCCCGAGCGCCACGACCAGCCGGACGGTGAATCGAGCATGTCGTAAACGTCGCCGCCGAACTGGACGACGTGGCGACCGAACGGTCGAAAAAGCTGTCCATCCCCTTGAGGCCCTGTTCCGCTGGGGTTTCCTTCTCAAGTGCAGGGCGCACGAGGTCGATCAGTCTGCGCAGATCCTCTCTGGGGCAGCAGTTCGACATCCGCGCCGTTCGCCATCGACCGCAGCAGCGTCCCCGCACCGGCTGGATCCACCCGTCCCAGGTCCGAAACATCGAGGGGATGCGCTCCGCCGTCCAGCCCCATTCGCCCGACCAGACGGGCTGCTACGTCGCCCATGCCGAGCCCCGTCCCGTCTCCGCTGGGGTGAAGCGTGGGCACATCACCATCGTCAAGGCGCCAGTCGGCGGTGGTCACCGGACGAGCGCCACACCGATGCGTAAGCGCGTCGTTCGCCGGTGATAGTCGAGCAGGTTCTCGCCATAGCCGACGAAGCTCTGGCCGAAGAGATAGAAATCCGGTCCGCCGCCGAGCACGCGGCTGAGCGGATAGGAGATATCCGCCGCGACCGACCCCTTGCCGCTGCCGAAGTTGAAGCGGGTGGAGGTGGAGAGGCGCAGTCCGTCATCCTTCCCAATCTCGGCAAAGAGCCCGGTATTCCCGCGATACCGGCGAATATCGGGATTGTCGCCCAGATCACCGGCATAGAGCCAGAGCCGCGGCGCCAGCGTCAGCCGATAGCCGCCGCTCAGGGGGATAGCGGCCATGGGCGCGACATAGACCGTGTTCAGGCTGCGCGAAGCCGTGCCGTCGCGGCCGTTGGATTCGTGCCGCAGGCCGGCCTGCGCGCTGACCGTCGCCCCGCTCGACAGCGTGAGCGGCGGCGAGAGATAGAATAGCTCTGGCTGATAATCGACATTGCGGAACGGCGAGGACTTCGCGCCGACATCCCAGAACATTCGCTGCGTATAAGCGAAATAGAGACCGTTCGGGAGCGACCGTGCTTTGTCCTGCTGCGCGCGATAGCCCAACAGCTGATATTTGAAGCTGAGCTGGATCCGCGCCTCGGTGTTCGTGCCGGGGCCATAGACGGCGTAGATCGGCTCATAGGCTGAAAGATTGGCCAGGAAGGCGTTTCCGGCCGAGCGATCGCTGGGCGCGGGCGCAACAGCCTTCGCATCCGCCGGTCCGGCATCCGAGGCGAGACCCGTAGAGCAGGCATATGCTTGCGCGATACGAGGCGCTGAAGGAATGTCGAAGGCAACAGGCGGCGCGGCCCAGCCCATGATTGAGAGCGAAGCATGCTTTTGTGAAGGGCTCGATGCTGGCAAGCGAAGCCGATACTGCGCGCGCGAAAAACCGCCTGCCGGAATTCGCACAGTGGCGGGCGATCCGGACGATCGTTCGAGCCAGGCGTGTACGACTTGGCCATCGATCGTAACTTCGGCCTCGAGCCGCGGTGGCAGCGTCATCGCGGTCGCGGCCGGTTCACCATTCAGCAAACGAAGATCGACGTCTACAGCGCCAACGTCAGCCGATGGCCTGATCGCGCTTATGAACGTCTCGACCGTTGGCGTACCAAGCGCGGCAGATGAACACAGCGCGGAAAGAAGGATGGCCGCAGTGCGCGGCCGGAACGGCATGTGTCTTTTATGGCGGTCGTTCATGCGAGGAGGTGCAGACCGCTGTCGACCGGAATGATCGTACCGGTGATTCGCTTCGCGGCATCGCTGACCAAGAACGCCGCCAGCGCCCCGACATCGGCTACTTCCACCAGCTTGCCTTCCGGGACGGCCGCCGCGGCGCGCTCTATCAGCTCGTCGAAGCGTTCGATGCCGCTCGCCGCCCGCGTCGCGATCGGACCCGGGGAAATCGCATGGGCGCGGATACCCTTGGACCCCAGTTCGGCGGCAACGTAACGGGTCGCGCTTTCCAGCGCCGCCTTGACCGGCCCCATCAGATTATAATGCTCCACAACCCGGTCCGATCCGTAGAAGGTCACGCACAGCAGGCAGCCTCCGTCGGGCATCAGCGGTTCGGCCAGTCGGGCCATCCGTAAAAAGCTGTGACAGGAGACATCCATGGCGATTGCGACGCCCTCGGCCGAGGAGTCGACGACTCGGCCGTGAAGGTCGTCCCGCGGCGCGAAAGCGATCGAATGGAGCAGGAAATCGAGGCCGCCCCACTTCGTCCTCACCTTCTCAAAAAGGGCCTCCAACTCGCCTGGAACGCGAACATCGCAAGGCGCCGTCCATTCGACCCCCAGACATTCCGCAACCGGCGCCACATATTGCTCCGCCTTGGCGTTGAGATAGGTTGCGGCGAGCCGGGCCCCGCACTGCGCGAACGCCTCGGCACAGCCGGCCGCGATGCTGTGTTCGTTGGCGATGCCTACGACGAGGCCGCGCTTACCGGCAAGATCGACCAGCGGCTTCATGAGGCATCTCCTGCAGGAACGAGCGCGGCGAGGCGTGAATGGCGATCACGCGTTCCTCGTCGGTCGGAATGACACGAACGATGATCTCGCTGTCCGCCATGCTGATGACGGGCGCATTGCGCGTATTGGCTTGCGCATCGATGGCGATGCCCAGCCAGGCCAATCGCTCGCAGATCGCCGAGCGGATAACGGAATCATTTTCGCCGATGCCGGCCGTGAAGACGATGCCGTCGATGCCGCCGAGCGACAATATGAGGGCCGAGGCTTCGCGCGCCGCGCGCCAGGCAAAGAGCTCGATAGCCTCGGCGGCGTGTGGGTCGTCGCTCATGTGAAGCGCGCGCATGTCGCTGGATATGCCGGACACGCCGAGCAGCCCGGACTGTTTGTAGAGCAGCGCCTCGACAGCCGGCGCGGTCATACCTTCCTGGGTCTGAAGATGAAGCACGGCACCGGGATCGATCGTGCCGCAGCGCGTTCCCATCAGCAGCCCGTCGAGCGCGGTGAAGCCCATGGTGGTGTCCATGCTGAGGCCGTCCCGCATCGCGCAGAGGCTGGCGCCATTGCCGAGATGGGCGGCGATCACGCGACCAGATGCGAGAACCGGATCGGCCTCGCGGAGTGCGCGGGCGATATATTCATAGGACAAGCCGTGAAACCCATACCGCCGAATACCTTTGTCGTGCAGTGCGCGTGGCAGCCCGAAGCGGGTCGAGACTTCCGGTAGCTCATGGTGGAAGGCGGTGTCGAAGCAGGCGACCTGCGGCAGCTCGGGGGCGAGCGTGCGGATGGCACGGATGGCAGCCAGATTGTGGGGCTGATGAAGAGGCGCGAGCGGACACAATGCGTCCAGCGCGGCGAGCAGCGCATCATCGACGCACAGTGGACGGAAGAACTCGGTCCCGCCATGGACGACGCGATGCCCGGCCGCGACGATGTCGTGATCGGGCAGGTGATCGCCCGCCCACGCGAACAGGTCGTGAAGCAGGGCTTCATGGGTAAGCGCTGCGCCATTGTCCCAGCCCCTGTCTACCAGGATGACCTCATTGGCGTCGCGAGCGACGAGATGGGGGGCAGTGCCGATTCCTTCGAGCTTGCCGACGGCCGCATGTTGCGGCCCGTCCGGTCCCAGGGTGAACAGTGCGAACTTGATGCTCGACGAGCCGGAATTGAGGCTGACGACTGCCTCCATGTCAGCCGGTCCCCTGAAGGCCCGGCGCCGCCTTGGTGGCGGCGCGAACCAGCAGGACGGCAACGGCGCACGAAGCAAGCCGGGTTCGCTGGGAATCCGCGCGGCTTGTGAGGATGATCGGCACTCGTGCGCCCAGGACAACACCCGCCGCATCCGCTCCGCCGAGGAAGGTCAGCTGCTTGGCGAGCATGTTGCCCGCCTCGAGGTTCGGCACGACGAGGATCTCTGCCTTGCCCGCGACGGGAGAGAAGATGCCTTTCTCCTTCGCCGCCGCTTCGCTGATCGCATTGTCGAATGCCAATGGCCCGTCGAGCACCCCGCCGGTAATCTGGCCGCGATCCGCCATCTTGCAAAGCGCGGCGGCGTCGATCGTCGATCGGATCGAGGGATTGACCGTTTCTACCGCCGACAGGATCGCGACCTTGGGTACTTCGATGCCGATGACGTGCGCGAGGTCGATCGCATTGCGGATGATGTCCGCCTTTTCCTCAAGGCTCGGCTCGATGTTGATCGCGGCGTCGGTGATGATGAGCGGCGTCGGATGGTCAGGCACATCCATAAGATAGGCATGGCTGATGCGCCGCTCCGTCCGGAGACCGGTCGTCGAGGAAACCACGGCCGCCATCAACTCGTCTGTGTGGAGCGACCCCTTCATCAGTAGCCCGGCCTCGCCCGAACGGACCAGGGCAACCGCTGCCGCAGCAGCGGCATGGCTGTGCGGCGCGGGGACGATCCGGTAGGCGGAGATGTCTTTCCCCGCGTCCTCCGCCGCCGCGCGGATTCGCGCTTCGGGGCCGACCAGGATTGGCACGATAAGGCCAGCCTCGCCTGCGTCGACAGCCGCCACGATGGCGGCGGCGGAGCACGGATGGGCCACGGCGGTCGGCGCGGGCGTGCATTCTCTGGTGAGCTCGATCAGCTTGCGGTAGCCGTCATGGTCGGAGATGCGAATGTCTGGCAGCGCGATGCGCGGAAGGCGGACCTTCTCAGTCGGCGCCTTGACCTCGGCCTGGCCGGTGATGACCTCGGCGCCATTCTGGTTGACGCAGCGACAATCGAGCAAAAGCACATGATGCTCGGATCGTTTTTCGGTCACGGTCACTGAGGTTGTGATGGCGTCGCCCAGGCCCACCGGCCGGGTGAAGCGCAAAGACTGGCTGAGGTAGATTGCGCCCGGTCCCGGCAACTCGGTGCCCAGAACGGCCGAGATCAGC
Source organism: Sphingopyxis sp. (assembly GCF_016704835.1). Lineage (GTDB taxonomy): Bacteria > Pseudomonadota > Alphaproteobacteria > Sphingomonadales > Sphingomonadaceae > Sphingopyxis. Next base: position 855,005 of record NZ_JADIZJ010000021.1, read on the forward strand.
CCCCCGCCCCACAGGCCATGGGCGATCACGCGGTGGAATAGGTGGGTCGCCGCATAATCGGTATCGAGATGGGCCGGGTTCACGTCGCCCGAGACGAGCGCGAACAGCTGGATGTCCTCCTCGCGCAGCGTGCGGATGACGCTCGCGGTGTCGCCTACAGCGATCTCGTCGAACGTGCGGTTCTCGATCATGTCGGGACTGTTCACGCTCAGTGCTCGAGCACGAAGCGGCCAGGCGCGTCTTCGAGGACCGGGTAGCCCTTGTCCGGCGCGCCCATTGCCGGTGGCGCAGTTGGTTCGCCTGAGCGCTCGCCCAGCCATTCGCCCCAGGCGACCCACCAGGAACCGTCCCGAACCGGCGCGCGGATCACCCAATCGTCCGGGTCGAGGGCGGCAGCATCAGCTTCGCGGGTGAGGATATGATAGCGGCGCCCCTTATGTCCAGGTTCCGACACGATACCGGCATTATGGCCGCCGCTGGTCAGCACGAAGGTGATCTCGGCAGTGCTCAGCATGTGGATCTTGTGGACCGAATGCCACGGCGCGACATGGTCGCGCTCGGTGCCGACAACGAACATCGGCTTGCGCAGCGCGGACAGGCTGATCGCCCGCCCATCGACCTTGTAGCGTCCCTCGGCAAGATCGTCGTCGAGGAACAGGCGGCGCAGATACTGGCTGTGCATCGCGTAGGGCATTCGCGTGCCGTCGGCGTTCCAGGCCATCAGGTCCGACATCGGTTCCCGCTCCCCCATCAGATAGGTATTGAGGATCCGCGACCAGACAAGATCGTTGGAGCGCAGGATCTGAAATGCGCCGCCCATCTGCGCGCCGTCGAGATAGCCTTTGCTCCACATCATATTCTCGAGCACGTTGAGCTGCGCCTCGTCGATAAATAGGCCAAGTTCGCCCGGCTCGCTAAACTCGGTCTGCGCGGCGAACAGCGTGACCGTCGCCAACCGCTCATCGCCGTCGCGCGCCATCGCGGCCGCGGCGATCGACAGCATTGTCCCGCCGATGCAATAGCCAACGCCATGTACCGCCGGCGATCCCGTGATCGCCGTGACCGCGTCGAGCGCTGCCATCGGTCCCAAACGCCGATAGGCCTCCATGTCTAGATCACGGTCGGCGCTGACGGGATTGTGCCAGGAGATGATGAAGACCGTGAAGCCCTGCCCGGTCAGCCAGCGGACCAGCGAGTTCTCCGGCGACAGGTCGAGAATATAATATTTCATGATCCAGGCTGACACGATCAGGATCGGCTCGGGCCGTACGGTTCCAGTCGTCGGCGCATATTGGATCAGTTCGATCAGGTCGTTGCGATAGACGACCTTGCCCGGTGTCACCGCAACAGCCTCACCGACCGTGAAGGCATCGGTCCCCGCTGGTGGCTCGCCCCGCATCATTCGCTGCATATCTTCGACCAGCAGTCTTGCACCATCCGCAAGGCATTGCCCGCGGGTCTCGACAATCCGCTGCTGAAGGACGGGATTGGTCATGACGAAATTGCTCGGCGCCATCGTATCGAGGATCTGTCGCACGCCGAACGACACCATATCCTCATGGTGCCTGGTCACACCGGTAATGCCGGTTGTTGCCGCGTGCCACCATTGCTGGTTGAGCAGGAACGCCTGGCTGATAAGGCTGAACGGCGCTTTGTTCCATGCCGGATCTGAAAAGCGACGATCCTGAGGCAAGGGCTCAATCGCCGGGGCGGCGTCATCGTCGCCGATGCTACGGGCAGCGTAGTCGCCGAGGCGTGCGAACTTTCGCCCGGTCTTAGCCGCCAGCTTCAACTGGGTACCCGGTGAGAAGGCGAGATGCATGGCCCAATCGGAGAAGGCCTGCAATATCGTCGCCGGCGAGAGCCCGCGTGTGATCTGCGCGAGGCTTGCGATAGCGGCCCGATCAAGGGTTTCGGCGATGCCGTCGAGCGGATCGGACGCGTCCTGGTGTGAATGCGCGGCTGCCATCTTAGAACTCCTGACAAAAATCGCATCGGTACTGAGGCTGCACAAGCGCAAGTGCATTACGTAGATGCCCCACACCGCATGCTGCGGCACCCACCCGTCGGGGAACATATCTTATATTCGTACACATGGCGGAGAGCATGACACAGCGCGGGAAGCGAATCGTGCCTTCGCAACTGCAAAACGGTACTGCAAAGGTTAGATATTGCGCAAGTCCATTGACTGGCTCGGCGGCTGCTCACCTGAAGCGGTGGAGTCCTTGTCGTCGCTGGAACACAGATCTCGGCCGTCCGGCCCCGCGATCGGTGCCAGACGTCAACTCAGGCGCGCCCAAGCTTATCACGATCTGTTGTCGGGGTGGCGGCTAGCGTGAAACCCTTTCCCGGCAGACATTTTGGAGCACCTCGCTTCCCTGGGCGTCGTGGATGCCGACGGAAGGGTCGCGCTCAAGGGACAGCCAAGCGAGCCAACCTTGATCAAGCTGCGCTACTTTGCTCCCTAGCCGTTCATAGGGTGCCTCAGTCGCGATGTGCGCGGCCGCGCAGTCGGCGTTCACCGCAGGGATCATCAGGTTTCGACCTTTCTGGGCGCCTCGCGTCTTTCCAGCCGAAAGTACCATGCCTTGGTCATTTCGGTGGCCACGATGTATCCCAGCACAATAGTGACAATCACAAACACTGTTCCCCGTCAGCACCAATGGCACAGATTTGAGGTTGTGATTTAAGGAGTGTTGGGGCTTCGTCGTAGTGACGAAGGAACGAAGATGAAGCCCCAACACTCCTTGAAAAAATCGCCTGCCAAGGCCCCTGCTGAGCGGGTGGTGAAGGACATCCGGCGGCAGACCCGGCGGCACTTCTCGGCCGAAGACAAGATACGCATCGTGCTCGATGGGCTGCGCGGCGAAGACAGCATTGCCGAACTATGCCGCAAGGAAGGCATTGCACAGAGCCTGTATTACACCTGGTCGAAGGAGTTCATGGAAGCGGGCAAGCGACGCCTGGCGGGTGACACGGCTCGTGCCGCGACCAGCGGCGAGGTGCAGGACCTGCGCCGCGAAGCCCGTGCCCTGAAGGAATGCGTGGCCGACCTGACCCTCGAGAACCGTCTGCTCAAAAAAAGCATGATCGCGGATGGGGGCGACGACGAATGAGGTATCCCGCATCCGAGAAGCTCGAGATCATCCGGATCGTCGAGCAGTCGCATCTGCCGGCGAAGCTCACTCTCAACAAGCTGGGGATCGCACGCCGGACGTTCTACCGCTGGTACGACCGGTTCCTCGAAGGCGGACCGGAGGCGTTGGAAGATCGGCCATCGGCACCGAGCCGCGTGTGGAACCGGATCCCGCCTGACATCCATGATCAGATCATCGAACTGGCGCTGGAGCAGTCCGAGCTGAGCCCACGGGAGCTGGCGGTGCGCTTTACCGACGAGAAGCGTTACTTCGTGTCGGAAGCCACGGTTTACCGCCTTCTGAAGGCCCATGACCTGATCACCAGCCCGGCCTATGTGGTGATCAAGGCCGCCGATCAGTTCCACACCAAGACCACGCGGGTGAACGAGATGTGGCAGACCGACTTCACCTACTTCAAGATCATCGGGTGGGGCTGGATGTACCTGTCGACCGTGCTCGACGACTTCTCGCGCTACATCATCGCCTGGAAGCTGTGCACCAACATGCGCGCCGAGGACGTGACCGACACGCTGGACATGGCACTGGCCGCATCGGGCTGCGACAGCGCCACGGTGCTGCACAAGCCAAGGCTGTTGTCGGACAATGGGCCCAGCTATATCGCGGGTGAACTGGCGGAATACATCGAGGCCCGGAAGATGAGCCACGTGCGCGGCGCCCCGATGCACCCGCAGACCCAAGGCAAGATCGAGCGCTGGCACCAGACACTGAAGAACCGCATCCTGCTGGAAAACTACTTCCTGCCCGGCGACCTTGAGGCCCAGATCGAGGCCTTCATCGAGCACTACAACCACCAGCGTTATCACGAGAGCCTGAGCAACGTGACACCTGCCGACGCCTACTTCGGCAGGGCACCGGCCATCATCAAACAGCGTGAAAGGATCAAGCGAAAGACCATCGAACATCGGCGCTTGCAACACCGCAAGCTCGCCGCTTAACATCAACCCCCAGACGAAGCCCGCACTCCGCTAATCTACGCCGCGAGTTGTGCCAAATGTTCTGACGACGGACAGATTTGACATACGTGAACCCAGTGGCCGGACTATCAATTATCCAGGCTTCACGCCGCGCCGGAAAAGATGTCACAACAACTCGAAGCTGTCGGCACGAGCTATGTCCCACACGTTCTTGTAGAAACTGGAGTGACAGCTTCCGCTTAGCAATTCTCCTTCGGCCAGGAAGGTATGAAGTTGCGAAAACAGGCGGACCTCGGTCTGACTGACCCGACGCACCAAGTGATGCGGACCGATCTGGCTGGGATGATCGAGGCCTGCGGCGGCCAGCATTTCCGCCAGCGCATGAAGCGTATTCCTGTGAAAATTAAACACGCGTTCGGCCTTTTCGGGCACCACCAGGGCGCGCTGGAGCAGCGGATCCTGCGTCGCGACGCCAACGGGACAACGGTTGGTATTGCAGGACAGCGATTGAACGCACCCCAGAGCGAACATAAACCCTCGCGCGGCATTCACCCAGTCGGCACCCAGGGCGCGCGTCGCAGCGATGTCGAAGGCGCTGACTATCTTTCCCGCAGCGCCGATCCTGATCCTGTCGCGCAGGCCCGTGCCGACCAAGGTGTTGTGCACAAAGAGCAGGCCTTCCCGCATGGGCATGCCGAGATGATCTGAAAACTCGAGAGGCGACGCGCCTGTCCCGCCCTCTGCACCATCGACCACGACGAAATCAGGCAGGATGCCTGTGTCCATCATGGCCTTGACCATACCCATGAATTCCCACGGCTGGCCGATGCACAGCTTGAACCCGACAGGCTTGCCGCCGGAAAGCTGCCTGAGCTCTGCGATAAAGGCCATCATCTCGTTCGGCGTGGAAAAGGCACTGTGCCGGGCGGGAGAAACGCAGTCCTGGCCCATTGGCACACCGCGGGTCTGGGCGATCTCTTCTGTGATCTTGCTGGCCGGCAGAATTCCGCCGTGGCCAGGTTTGGCGCCCTGGCTGAGCTTGATCTCGATCATCTTGACCTGCGGATCTGTGGCTTTCTCCTCAAAGGCTCGTGGGTCAAAGCCGCCATCGGCGTTTCTGCAGCCGAAATACCCGCTGCCGATTTCCCAGATCAGATCGCCGCCATGGTGTCTGTGGTGCGGACTGATACTCCCCTCGCCGGTGTCATGGGCAAAGCTTCCCAGCTTTGCGCCCTGGTTCAGTGCAAGAATGGCGTTGGCACTCAGCGATCCGAAGCTCATCGCCGAGATGTTCAGGATGGATGCTCGGTAGGGTTGCCTGCAAGCGTCCCCGCCAATTTCGACGCGGAACGTGGCGGGATCACCGGGGGGCACCGGACGGTTCGAATGCCCAATAAATTCATAGCCGCTTTCATACACATCGAGCTGGGTGCCAAATGCGCGCTCGCTGCTTTCGTTCTTCGACCTCGCGTAGACCAGTGACCGCTGACTCCGGGAAAAGGGCAATTGCTCATGGTCATCCTCGATTAGATACTGGCGTATCTCCGGACGAATATCCTCGAAAAACCAGCGCATACGACCAATGATCGGGTAATTGCGCCGGATCGAATGGACCGGCTGTGCGAGGTCAAACAGGCCGATCAGCACCAAGACCCCCGAAATTGCGAAAACAGAGACGGCCCATGCTGCAGGGAGAAAAGCACCAGAGACAACAGCCGCAAGAAGGGCGCAGCCAAAGATCGAGAAACGTTTCAAGAACAATGCAAAGCTCCGTCAGCACGACCACAATTGCCAGCACGGTAGCACGTCTATCGAAAAGTCGGTCACTCTCGCTTATGCACGCAAGCAGTAGCCCACCCCAGCGTCGGACCCAGGAAATTTCAATGACCAAGATTGATGAAAAGCTTGAACCCATCCTCGCTGAGGTGCTGCGCCGCAATGCCGGCGAAACCGAGTTTCACCAAGCCGTCATCGAGGTGCTGGAAAGTCTCGGGCGCGTGATCGCCAAGAAGCCCTATTATGCCGATCATGCCCTGATAGAGCGTCTGTGCGAGCCTGAACGTCAGATCATTTTCCGCGTGCCATGGGTTGACGATCAGGGCCAGGTGCAGATCAATCGTGGCTTTCGCGTCCAATTCAACTCCGCGCTCGGCCCCTACAAGGGTGGCCTGCGGTTCCACCCTTCGGTCAACCTCGGGATCATCAAGTTCCTTGGGTTCGAGCAGATCTTCAAGAATGCGCTTACAGGACTGCCGATTGGTGGTGGCAAGGGCGGCTCGGATTTTAATCCTCGTGGACGCTCCGATGGCGAGGTCATGCGTTTTTGCCAGTCATTCATGACTGAATTGCAACGACATCTGGGCGAATACACCGATGTGCCTGCTGGCGACATAGGCGTTGGCGGGCGCGAGATCGGTTACCTCTTTGGCCAGTTCAAGCGCTTGACCAATCGGTACGAAGCCGGGGTGCTGACCGGCAAGGGGCTGGTCTACGGCGGCTCACGGGCGCGGACCGAAGCCACTGGGTTCGGGGCAACCTATTTCGTCTCGAGCATGCTCGCCACTAAGGGCATGGATTTCGAAGGCCGCAAATGCGTGGTGTCCGGATCCGGCAACGTGGCGATCTACACGATTGAAAAGATCCGGCAGTTCGGCGGCATTGTCATCGCCTGCTCGGACTCCAATGGCTACATTGTCGATGAAAATGGCATCGATCTCGATCTGGTCAAAGAGATCAAGGAGATTCGCCGCGAACGGATCTCGCAGTACGCGCGCAGGAAAGGCAACGGCACCCATTACATTGAGGGCGGTTCGATCTGGGATGTTCCGTGCGATGTTGCCATGCCATCGGCCACGCAGAACGAGTTGACCGGCAAGGATGCGCGCGCATTGGTCAAGAACGGGGTGGTGGCTGTGGGCGAAGGGGCGAACATGCCCTGTACGCCCGATGCCGTCCGCGTCTTCCAGGGCGCGGGAGTGCTGTTTGGGCCGGGCAAGGCGGCCAATGCCGGCGGAGTTGCGACTTCAGCCCTGGAAATGCAGCAGAATGCCTCGCGCGATAGCTGGAGCTTCGAGAAAACCGAGGAACGCCTCGCCGCCATCATGCGCAACATTCGCGATACCTGTGCCGAGACCGCCGAGGAATACGGCGCCCCTGGCGACTATGTTCTGGGTGCAAATATCGCAGGGTTTGAGCGTGTAGCAGCTGCCATGACAGCCTTTGGCGTCATCTAGGTTCAGGATGACTCATTGATGATGGGGTTGCAGCTGAGCTCGCCCTAATTTGAAGCATTCAGGGGGCGATGGTCGCTAAGAATATGTGTTAGCAACCTACTGGAGCATTCCCCGCTCTGCCACGAATTGAGAGGAAGCAGTTGCGGGGTCGTTTGCTTGAATGAGAGCGACTATCTTGGGTCGGACGCGCGCGCCCGCTCGATATTCTCCGCAATCGACTCTGCGGTGAGAGCAGTTGGCGAAGGGGAACGGCGCGTATCGAAAAGTCAGATCGGGTTTTATCGGAAGTACCCATTTGCCGCTGTTTGGCGGCCGAACCAATATCTCAGCGGAAGCCATCCACCGCTGGTTTTGAGCATTTTCCTACAGCGAAGAGACCGATCTCTGCGCTGGAAGGAAATAGTCGAGCCCGAGCCAGGTCGCTTCACTCATCACCTGGAGATCAATGGCGCAACAGAAGTCGACCACCAGGTTCGGGAGTGGCTGCGGGAGGCATGGACATCTGCTACGTGACTGATCAGAGCCAGAAGATGACAGTTGCGGTGATGCATATGGCGGACTGAGCCGAAGCGGGGTCGGATCTGATCGTAACATTTTGTAGGGTGACCTGCTAAGTCCGGTTTTGCCATGACCGGGGTCAAAACCCAACCTATTCCAGCAATCGGCTACCCCACAGCGGCTTCAGCCGTTCGAGGACGAACAGCATGACAATGCTGGCGAGCGCAATGATCCCTATTTCCTCAGGAGCGACGCGCGCAAAATTGAACAAGTCGGCAATCGGAGGAATAAACTGTGTTGCCAGCAAGATCGCGGCCACTAACCCAAGCACTACGCTGAGCGCCGGATTAAACCTGCGAAGCGCCGCCATGATCGAAGAGCTGAAGCGGCGGTTGATCAGGATCAGGCTGGTGATACCGAGAACGAGCGTGAGAAAGGCGGTGGAACGGAGCTGTTCCTCGCCCATGCCCAAACTCCAAAAATAGAATGTGAGCCCCCCTGTCACGCCAAATGCCAGGCTACCCTGGATAACCGACCAACCCACCAGCCAGCGCGAAAACAATGATGTATCCGGTCTGCGTGGCGGCCTGGCCATGACGTTGCGCTCGTCCTCCTCGGCCTCGAAGGCGAGCGAACAGACAGGATCGATGATCATCTCCAGGAAGGCGATGTGGATGGGGCCCAGCAACAAGGGCATGCCGGTCAGCAGCGGCAGCAGCGCGAGGCCAGCGATCGGAATGTGCACCGCAACGATGAAGCCCATTGCCTTGCGCAGATTGTCATAGATTCGCCGTCCCATACGGATGGCCTTGACGATCGAGCCGAAGTCATCATCGAGCAGCACGATGGCCGACGCCTCGCGGGCAACATCGGTGCCGCGTCCGCCCATGGCGATGCCGATATGTGCCGCCTTGAGCGAAGGCGCATCGTTTACGCCGTCGCCCGTCATGGCGACGATTTCTCCCGATGCCTTCAACGCCTCGACGAGACGTAGTTTCTGTTCCGGCATGATGCGCGCACAGACGTTGACCGAGCCGATGCGCTGCCTGAGGTCGTCTTCAGACATGGCCGCCAGGTCTTCGCCCGTCAGCACATTGTCGGCATCTATCCCTGCCTGCCGCGCGATGGCGCGGGCAGTCTGCGGGTAATCGCCGGTGATCATGATGATGCGGATGCCGGCCTCGCGGCAGTGGCGCACGGCATCGGGGACCGAAGCGCGCAGGGGATCGGCAAGGCCGACCAGGCCACGGAAAGTGAAGCTGAAGGCTCGCTGTGATTTCGGCAGTTCAGCGCCGGACCAGCGCGCATCGGCAACGCCCAGCACCCGCAATCCCTTGCTGGCCATGGCATCGATGGTGTCCTTCAGCCTCGCCTTCTCGTTTCCGGTCATACCGCAAAGTTCGGCGACCGCTTCAGGCGCGCCTTTCGTGGCGATGATCCGTTCCTCGGCCGTATCCGGGTTGCCCCACACATGCGACATCGCCAGCAGGGCGGGGTCGAGCGGATAGTGATGGTCCAGTGTCCAGCCAGCGTTCTGGCGCACCCTCACGGTTTCCGGCGCGTGTTCATCACCGAGTTCGTGGAAGGCCACTTCCATGGGGTCCAGCGGCTGCTGGGCGCTGGCCAGAATGCCGAACTCGGCGAGAAGGTGGAATTCGTCCTCCAGCAGGAGTTTCTGCTGATCGTCATGCAGCAGGATGCGGCCGTCAGGGAGACGCAGTTCGGCTATCCGCATCCGGTTCTGCGTCAGCGTGCCGGTCTTGTCGGTGCAAAGGGTCGTGGCAGCACCCAGTGTCTCGATCGCTGCCGCCCGGCGGGTCAGCACCCGGTTGCGAGACATGCGCATGGCGCCCATCGCCATGAAGATGGTGAGCACCACCGGGAATTCCTCGGGCAGCATCGACATGCCGAGCGCTATCCCGGCCAGTGCGGCCTCCAGCCAGCTCCCGCGAAACAGTCCGTAAAGAAGGACAACGAGCACGCTGGCCGCAGCGCCCGTCGCCGCAAACCACAACACCAACCGGCGCGTCTGCTGCCTGAGGCGGGGCGCTTCGGTTTCAAGCGTGGAGAGAACACGGCCGATGCGACCGATCTCGCTGGCAAGACCTGTTGCGGTGACGGCGCAAAGCCCCGTCCCGCGCACGACCAGCGATCCCGAATAGACGAACGGCAGGTCGTCTCCACCCGGACGCGCCATGGCCGTTGGCGCATCAGCCCCGCAGGCGGTCTTGCGGACGGCAACGGATTCCCCGGTCAGCAGCGATTCGTCGAGATGAAGCCCGTCATTTTGCGTGATCCATCCGTCGGCGGGCACCCGATCGCCTTCGGCCAGCACCACGAGATCGCCACGCGCCACCTCCCGCCCGGCGATGCGCTTCCTTGCCCCATCGCGGATGACGAGAGCCCGCGGACTGGTCAGATCGCGCAGAGCTTCGAGCGCCCGTTCGGTGCGGGTTTCCTGGACGACAGTGATGAGGATCGAAAGCCCGGCGAACGCAACCAGGATCAGGGCTTCCTGAAGGTCGCCCAGGGCCATGTATATGAGGCCCGCCCCGATCAGCATCGCCAGCATGGGTTCGCGCAGGACATCAAGGATAATGCGCGCAAATGTGCGCTGCCCGGTACGCGGCAGTTCATTGTAACCTTCCGTCCTCAGGCGCTCGGCGGCCTCGGCGTCGCTCAATCCGGAGAGCGAAGCCTGGCTTGGCTGTTGCCCCGAGATTTCAGGATTCGTCATAACTCTCGGGCCTTGCTTGCAACCGGAATTGCCGGACTTGATCTGGGTTGCGATTCCTCAAGACGATCAGACCACCGTCCCGAAGATCGTTCCGATGCCTGCCGTCAATGCCATGGCTAGAGCGCCCCAGAAGGTTACGCGCAGGGTGGCCCTCACGACCTTGGCTCCGCCAGCGCGCGCGCCGATGCCCCCGAGAAGAGCCAGAAAAATCAGCGAGGCAATCGAGACGCCCGCCACCAGCAGGGAGCGCGGCATCAGCAAGACCATGGCGAGCGGCATGGCAGCGCCAGCGGCGAATGTCGCTGCAGAGGTTAGCGCCGCCTGGATCGGGCGAGCTGCGGTCATCTCCGAAATGCCAAGTTCGTCGCGCGCATGGGCACCGAGCGAGTCCTTTGCCATCAGCTGGATAGCCACCTGTCGGGCGAGGTCTGCATCGACACCACGGTCCATGTAGATGCGTGTCAGTTCCTCGCATTCGTAATCCGGCTGGCCGGCTAGCTCTGCCTGCTCGCGGGCGAGATCGGCTTGTTCGGTGTCCGATTGGGAACTGACGGAAACATATTCGCCCGCAGCCATGGACATGGCCCCGGCGACGAGGCCGGCGACGCCTGCGATCAGAACCTCGGAGGTGGCGGTGGATGCCGCTGCCACGCCTACGATTAGACTGGCCGTCGAAACGATCCCGTCATTGGCCCCGAGAACAGCCGCCCGCAACCAGCCGATGCGCGAGACGAGATGGCTTTCCGGGTGTAGGTGAAGTCGGGACACCGGTGTTTCTCCTGACATTGACGTTAAACTTAATTGCAAAATATTGATCGGTATCCGGTAGATTGAATCGTGTCCGCCCTGAACAATCCGAATAGAAAGGCAGAGGCGGCACGAGACATCACGGCCCGATGTCGTCTACATCGCTCCTGAACTGCTTGCCGGCATCTTTGCCAAAGCCAAGCGCCTCTGCAACGGCAACATTCCAGCCGTAGGGATCTGTCCGGTACGTCACCTGGTTGGCCTGGCTCACATAGACGGTGCGATAGAGCAGCCTGACGGGTATCGCTTCGGGGAACCTGACGTAAGCGATCTTGCCGCTCGCACGCGCCCTGGACCATTGGTCGGCGATACCCTGCTGTTCAGCGAGCATTTGGGCAAAACCCAGCGCGTCACTGACGCGGACGCAACCATGGCTCAATTGACGCTGGTGCTTGTCGAACAGCGTTTTTGCGGGCGTGTCGTGCAGATAGATTGCCAGGCTGTTTTGCAGGTCGAACTTGACGAGGCCAAGCGAGTTGCGGGGCCCGGGCCCTTGAACGATCCAGCCGTTGCGCCAGCTCATGTTGTTGCGCCGGAAATAGGCTGCACTTTTTCCGGCCAATTCCCCCCTCTGGATCGATTTCGGCACCGTCCATGTGGGATTGGCAACGAGGCGGAACATGGAAGTGCATATTTGCGGCGTTTCCTTGCCCGGCTTGCCGACGACGACGTTGCGCTGATCGACCAGTTCGCCATCGCGGAAATAGCTCAGTTCAGCCGCCGCAGTATTCACGTCGATGCGTGTCGCCGGTGGCTCGCGTGTGAGCCACCGCAATCGTTCCATCGCCACCGCAATCGACCGCGCATGGTCGCCAGGCCGCACATTGAGAATGGATAACGTATCGACGCCGATGACACCGTCATCCCTGATGTCGTAGTCGTGCTGGAAGGCCTTCACGGCCCTTACGATACCTACGGTGTAAAGGGTGCCATCTACGGCCTGCGATGGCGAGGCCTCGGTCGTCACCGGCATAGCCAGGTAGCGATGTTCCACGAGCGCCGTCACGATCTGGGGGATCCGTGGATCCCGGTCGCCTGGATGGATCAGGTCTCCGCTGGCAATCTGCGCGACGTTCTCCTGGGACGCTGCCTTTTGCTGCTGCAGGTAGGTGTCCGCCAAAGCGCGATACTCAGGGGTATCCGGCGCGAGGCTATCCAGCCACGCATCCACCCGGCCAGCCCGAACCGCTGTGGCCAATCCTGATGCGAGATCTACCTCAGGGCGAGGATGGGTGTATATGGTGTGGAGCTTCGCTGGATCAGCGACACCGCGAGCCAGCGCGCCTGCGAACATCAGGGCAGCACTGGTCAGGGCAATCTCGCGCGCTGGGGCGGATAGCTTCGATAATTCCGGGTGAAAATGCACGCGGTCCAGGCCGTGGTCCGCCCGCTTTCCAAGCGCGGCCCTCAATGCCTGCTCTGCACGCGGCGACCAAATGGCCGCCCAGCCGGCCTTTTCGTAGAACTCGCGGACTTGTGTGTCCTGCGCCTCTGCCTGCAATTCCGCAGCTGGAATGCTCGGGGGGAGCTCAGAAAGTTCTGATTGAGCCTCAGGTTCCCTTGTTTTGCTTACCTCTGGACCGCTGCAACCGGCAGTCAGCACAAGGACCACCGGAAAAATATGTTTTAGTTTCAAAGGCACGGGCGGTCATCTTCCAAGCTTGATGGCGTAAGCGCCGATACATCCGTGCTCTACCTCGCCAGTTCAATTGATGCGCCTCTTGGAACCTCACTGTCCCGAAAAGAATTGCATGGAGCCAGTCGCGATGAAGCGTTGGTGCCAGGATAGGGCTTCGCCCAGCAAGGCGGGCGAGTGCTTACCATAGGAATCGCGCAGTGCCCGCTCGTAATAATCGGCGAGCATTGCCCTATAGTCAGGGTGAACGCATTTCTCGATAACGAGCCGGGCACGCTGCTTTGGCGCAAGCCCGCGCAAATCGGCCAGGCCACGTTCAGTCACGATCACCTGCACATCCTGATTGATGTGATCGACATGGCTGACTTGCGGCACAATCGTCGAGATCGCCCCACCCTTGGCGGTCGAAGGCGCCATGAAGATCGAGATATAGGCATTGCGGGCAAAATCGCCCGAACCGCCGATACCGTTCTGGATCGCCGATCCCATGACATGGGTGGAATTGACGTTGCCGTAGATATCCGCCTCGATCATGCCGTTCATGGCGATGCAGCCGAGCCGGCGGATCAGTTCGGGATGATTGCTCATTTCCTGCGGGCGCAGGATGATCCGTTCCCGGTAGCGGTCCATGTCGGCATTGAGCGGGTGTGCCGCCTCCGGGCTGAGCGAAAACGCGGTCGCGCTCTGGTCGGGCGCCTTGAACGCCTGATTGCGATCAGGCGTGTCGGTTTCGACAATGGCGACGATCTTGGCAGGATCGCAGCGAAAGGTGGGCTGGCCGATCCGGTCATCTGGCCTGATCAGCGGGATCGGCACGCGGTGCGGCGGCAGCGCCGTGCCGTAATAGATGTCGTGCATCCCCTCCAGCGCGGGGTTCTGCCAGCGATTGACCTCCAGGATGATCTGGTCTGCCCGGTCCAGCCAGGTCTTGTTGTTTCCCACCGAGGAGGCCGGCACCAGCGAGCCATCGGGCAGGATTGCCGTCACTTCGACCAGCGCGGTATCGAGCGGGCCAAGGAAGCCCTGCCAGGCCATCGGCGCGACCTGGCTGAGGTGCATGTCGAAATAGTTCATCTCGCCGCGGTTGATCTGTCCGCGGGCAATCGGATCGGAATTATAGGGCAGGCGAAAATCGATGCCCTTGGCCTTGGCCAAAGCGCCATCCAGTTCAGGCCCGGTGGAAGCGCCGGTCCACACGCTGATCGAGAAGGGATCGCCGGCATCGTGCGCCGCCTCGATCCGCCGCGCCAGCGCCAGCGGAACTGCCTTGGGATAGCCGGAGCCGGTAAAACCGCTCATGCCCACCGTGGTGCCCGGCGCGATCAGCAGGGCGGCGGCATCGGCACCCATCACTCGCGATTGCAGCGCGACATTGGCAATGCGTGAACTGGTCAATTTGCGATCTCCGGTGCTGCTGGCCAGACACAGCTGCGTAGGTGGCAGGTCATAGTCGATCAACGCCGTTCCAGATGGCGCAGGCCAAGCCAGCGGAATTGGAGAGGTGCGCGAAAGAGTAAGTCGCTCAACGGCTCAACCGGCCAAGAATTTCGCGATCTGGTTTTTGAATGCAAAGTCCCGATATGGCCTTTTGACGGAATTATAAAGGCTGATTTGCGTTAGGGGATGAGTGCGAAAAGCCGGAAGCTGCAAAGTCTTGGCGTCGGCCAATTCGCAGATTGCGCTGGATATAAGAAATGATGGCCTGCCACCGCACGGCGGGGCGAAATGCATCCGTAATGCGGTTGCCTCCTGGCAGTCCAAAGGCATAATGCTTTGGCGATGGCCTGCATTGCAAACTCGGCGCCAGCCGGGGATGCACAATGCCAGGACTCGCCTTGCAGTTCTGCCGCCCCTTCCCGTGCATGGATGTCCGGATGCGCAACCTACTTCCGATCATCATTGCTGTAATGCTGCTGGGCGCCTGTGATCGTCAGGAGCCCACTCGGCGCGGCAGCAGCGCCCCGGCAGCGGATGCCCAGCCATCGGACTCTCCAACGGCTGATGCCGCAAAGCGAACAGAAGCCTATTGGGTCCTGCAGCCAGGCGCTGAGGCCAGTGTACTGGTCCTGCAGGCACAAACTGGGAGCCCGATCCTGTCTCTCACTTGCCCTTCGGGAGGAAACCGGCTGCAAGTCATCGTGCCCGGCTTCACGCCAATCGGCAGCGAGGAGCGGCTGTCATTTGGCAGTGGCGGCGAAGTGGAAGCGCTTGTCGCAGATTTCCGCGGAGATCGCCGGCTTGGCGGTGTCAGCGCCGCAGGAGCAGTTCCGGCCAACCTCGCGGCGCTCATGGGCGGCCCGGTGTCGGCAAGCTATGGCTCCCAGACCAGCGGCCCCCACCCTTCCGTGCCGACGGCGATTGTCGCGTCGTTCGTCGTCGCCTGTCGCAGCCAGGCATCCGCAGGGACGCCGCGCGCGGGATTGCCAGACCGTCCGGTCAGCCCCTGCTTCGTTCAGGACGGCCGCGAACTTTCGGCCCAGCACCTGCGCGCAATCGGAACCGAACCGTTCTGGGACGCGCGGATCGAAGGGCGCTGCGTCACTTATTCCCACCCGGAGGACCAGAAAGGCACACGCGTCTGGACCCGGTTCACGCCCACAACGGAGGGCGGCGTGTGGACAGGCGCGCTTGACGGGCGCCCGTTCGAACTGCGGACCCGTGCGGCGCGCGGCTGTTCCGACGGCATGTCGGACAAGAGCTACCCTGTGACCGTGGAGCTTCTTGTCCAGGGCGAAAAGCGGAACGGTTGCGCCGAACAGATTTGAGGCGGATTTGCTGTTTTCAAACTGAGCAATCGCACAAAAAAGCGGTTCGCCAGACCAAGTCCAGGAACCGCTTTGAAAGTCAGGAACACGCAGCACAAAAGCCACGAGCCCTTCGGGTCGCACTTTCCCGCTTACATCCTTTCTGGATTTGCGATTGTATGGATTCGACTGATGCAGAAAAAGTCGTGCCGTGATTTGCCAATCCGTCATTGTTGGCAGGGCGAGTGGATGCAACCGGCGGACACATGCCTCCGGCCAGCATTCATCCGGATGCATGGCCGCGAACAAGTCGGCAAACCCCAGCGCAGACGGCTACGTCAAGACCCGGGATCGAGGGTTGCGGAATTGCTCCGCAGAGCCTCAACGACGGCATCCATGACTGCCCGCACCCGCGGCATGTGGCGCGTATCGACATGCACACCGAGCCAGATATCGGTTTGACCAAGGTCAATGCATTCATGCGGATAGACGCATATGCGCATTGGCATGACCTCCCGTTCCTCCCTCGAAGATCTCCTGGCGGCCCTGTCCGAACCGACGCGGCTCGCCGCGCTTCAGGTCGTTTGGGACGGGCAAGAGCATTGTGTGTGCGAGCTGATGGATCGTCTCGGCGCATCGCAATCGCGCATGTCGCGCCATATGGCGCGGCTCAAGGCCGCCGGATTGCTCACGGATCGGCGAGACGCCCAGTGGGTGCGCTATCGCCGCAACCCCGATATCCCTGAGGCATGGGTCGCCATCATTGATGCCGTGCTTGCGGCAAGGCCTGCGGTGATCGCCGCCCAAATGAAAGTTGCATGACATGACCACGCAGGCCCTTCCCCTCAAGCGATCAACCGGTGCCTGGATCGGCGGCATCGCCCTCGCCGTGGCAATCTGGTTCGCGCTTTACCGGCAGCTCCAGCCCTTTTCGCGCTGGGCAGTGGCGCAACTGCCGATCCCGCAAGGCAGCGCGCTCGCCTCGTCGGTCGAATTCTTCATCTACGATACGCCCAAGGTGCTGATGCTCCTGACGCTCGTCGTCTTCGCAATGGGCGTGGTCCGCAGCTTCTTCTCCCCCGAACGCACGCGTGCGATCCTGGCCGGAAAGCGCGAAGGGCTTGGCAATGTCGCCGCTGCCGGGCTCGGCATCTTCACGCCGTTCTGCTCGTGCTCAGCCGTGCCGCTATTCGTCGGCTTCGTCTCCGCAGGCGTGCCGCTTGGCGTCACCTTCTCCTTCCTGATCGCCGCGCCGATGATCAACGAGGTCGCGCTTGGTCTGCTCTTCGCGCTGCTGGGGTGGAAGGTCGCCCTGACCTATCTCGCCTTCGGCCTCACGATTGCGATTGTCTCGGGCTGGGTTATCGGACGCCTCCATCTCGAAGGCTGGCTCGAGGAATGGGTCCGCAATATTCGCGCGGGCGACGTCGATCTCCAGCCCGATGAACTGACCTGGATCGACCGGTTCAAGGCTGGTTGGGACGCGGTCAAGGAGATCGTCGGCAAAGTCTGGTACTGGATCATCGCCGGGATTGCGGTCGGCGCATTCATCCACGGCTATGTCCCTGCCGAATTGCTGTCGCGGATCATGGGCGCTGACGCCTGGTGGTCGGTGCCTGCGGCAGTGCTGCTCGGCGTGCCGATGTATTCGAATGCCGCGGGCATCATCCCCGTCGTCGAGGCCCTGCTCGGCAAGGGCGCGGCCTTGGGCACCGTGCTCGCCTTCATGATGTCGGTGATCGCCCTGTCGCTCCCGGAAATGATCATCCTGCGCAAGGTGCTGAGCGTGAAGCTGATTGCCGTCTTCGTCGCGGTGGTTGCTTCCGGCATCCTGGCTGTGGGGTTCCTGTTCAATTTCCTGTTTTCGTGAAAGGATCATGTGATGAAAGAAGTGAAAGTTCTGGGTCCGGGCTGCGCCCGCTGCAAGACCACCGAAGAGATGGTCAAGATGGAGGCAGCCAAGCTCGGGATCGACGTCTCGGTCGAGAAGATCACCGACTATGAGGCTATCGCCAAATTCGGCATCGTCTCGACGCCCGGTATCGTCATTGATGGCAAAGTGGTTCACGCCGGAGGTCTGCCCAAGACCAATGATCTCCAGCGCTGGCTTCAGGCCTGAGGAGTGGAAACGCACGACATCGTCATCATCGGCGGCGGCCAGATGGGGCTCTCGCTGGGCTACTACCTGCGCCGCGCCGGGGCGGACTTCCTGATCCTTGATGCCGAGGGTGGTGCCGGCGGCGCGTGGCGGCACGGCTGGGCTTCGCTGCGCCTGTTCTCGCCCGCCGGTTACAGTTCACTGCCGGGCTGGCTGATGCCCCCGCCCGCCCATGAAGGATATCCAACCCGCGACGATGTTCTCGATTATCTTGGCCGCTATGAGGCGCGATACGAGTTCCCTATCAAGCGTCCGGTCCGGGTGGTCAGTGTCGAGCGGACCGGCGATTACCTTGAAGTTGCGACCGACAAGGGCCGGTTTTCCGCGTCGGCAGTCGTCAGCGCCACCGGCACTTGGTCGCATCCCTACATCCCCGAAATCAAGGGACGCGACACGTTCAAGGGCGTGCAGGTCCATTCGGCCCACTACGTCAGACCCGAGGATTACAGCGGACAAACGGTGATCGTTGTCGGGGGCGGCAACAGCGGCGCGCAGATCGTGGCGGAACTGGCACCCGTCGCACGCACTCTGTGGGTCACGACCCACGATCCGCTGTTCCTACCCGACGATGTCGATGGCCGCGTCCTGTTCGAACGCGCAGTCGCGCGCATGAAGGCTGGCCCGAGCGACACGCCGGTAGGCGGGATCGGGGATATCGTCATGGTCCCCGCGGTCAAGGAAGCCCGCGCACGCGGAGACCTCAGTTCTGTGCGCCCCTTCGAACGGATGACGGCCAATGGCGTTGTCTGGGTCGACGGTTCGGAAACGCAAGTCGACGCGATCATCTGGTGCACCGGCTTTCACCCTGCGCTCGATCACCTGGCACCGCTCGGTGTGGTCGAGGAAGATGGGCGCGTGTTGGTCGATGGCCAGCGCTCGATCAAGGAGCCGCGGCTCTGGCTCGCAGGCTATGGCGACTGGAGCGGCCCGGGATCGGCTACTCTGATGGGCGCTGCAAGAACTGCGCGTGATCTGGCTGCCAGGATGACCGCCGAAGTGCCAGCTGCCAGCGCCACCTGAACGAACCAGAGAGAGAATTTCGATGGACGTCCTGAAGCAGATTATCGAGACATAGCTTTCTAGGTAGCTGGTCGAGAAAAGAGCCTCTTGGCGAATTAATTGGCTTCAAGGCCGAACTTTGGCCCTTAGGCCAAGGATCGGAGGGGTCTGCGCCGCTCAGAGGAGCCGCACCAGGCTGGGGAGCCAACCAACCTGCGCTTTCGCGATTCGGCTCATACCTCGCGATACGCGAGAAGTCGCAAGGCGTTGAACACGACAAGCAACGTCGAGCCTTCGTGCATGGCAACAGCAGGCCCGATGCCGAGACCGAAGATCGTCGCCGGAACCAGAAGCGCAACCACGCCCAGACTGACGAATACATTCTGACGGATGATCGAACGGGTCTGGCGGCTTAGTCCTACTACAAATGGCAGATGCGAAAGATCGTCGGCCATAAGAGCCACGTCGGCCGTCTCCAAGGCAACGTCTGAGCCGGCGGCGCCCATGGCTATGCCGACAGTAGCGCTTGCCATTGCCGGCGCATCGTTGACGCCGTCACCCAGCATGGCGACCTTAGCTTCGGCGCGCAGCTTCTTGATAGCCTCAACCTTATCCTCGGGCATCAAATCACCCCAGGCCTCATCTATGCCGACCTGTTTTGCGACCGCGTCGGCGACGCGTTGGTTGTCGCCTGAAAGCATGATCATGCGGCGTATTCCCAGTTCACGAAGACGTTCAATCGTGGCCTTGGCTGTCTCCCTTGGTGTGTCCATCAGGCCAATGGCACCTAGGTCCCGATCACCGCGGCGCACGACCATCGTCGTATGCCCGCTCTGCCGAAGTTGCTCGATGGCCTCCGCCATGGATTGCGAAAGCGGTGCGACACCTTCAGCGCCAAACATTTCGGCCTTGCCAATGAGTATCTGCTCACCATCGACCACAGCCGATACACCGCGTCCCGTCAGGCTATTGAGCTGACTGGCGGAGGGCAGAGCGAGGTCACCGATGTACGACTTGCCATCCCGTGCGATGGCCTGCGCCAACGGATGGTCGCTCAGGCTTTCGACTGCGACGGCGATCGCCATCAATTCCTCTTTCGACACGCCTGACGCGGGAATGATTTCACGGATACGTGGCTCACCGCTGGTCAGCGTCCCAGTCTTGTCGAAGGCCATGGCATCCAGCGAGCCCAGCAATTCGAGCGGTGCGCCGCCCTTGATCAGAACCCCGCCTCTAGCAGCACGGGCTACACCGGAAAGCACGGCGCTGGGTGTTGCGATTGCAAGCGCGCATGGGCTCGCAGCAACGAGCACAGCCATGGCGCGATAGAAACTATCGCGGAAGGGTTCGTCGACAACGACCCAGGCGAAGAGCAGGAGCGTGGCGAGGCCGAGCACTGCCGGCACGAATACGCGTTCGAACCGGTCGGTGAAGCGCTGGGTGGGCGATTTTTGCGTCTCGGCTTCGCTGACCATGCGGACGACCTTGGCGAGCGTACTGTCACTCGCTAGCCGGGTCACTTCGATTTCGATTACCCCGCTGCCGTTGATCGTACCGGCGAAGACGCGGGATGCGGCATCGAGCCGGTCCGAATTGGCGCGGGCCTGAGCGGCATCTGAAACCGCGTGCTTATCGACGGGAATGCTCTCACCGGTTACCGGCGCCTGGTTGACCGCGCTGTCGCCCTTGATAACGAAGCCGTCTGCTGCGATCCGCTCGTCGGGTTTGACGATCACAACATCGCCCACCACGAGTTCCTCGACACCAATCTCCGCAGTGCTCCCATCATCCCTGCGCACCAGCGCGGTGCGCGGTGCAAGTTCGGCAAGCGCTTCGATGGCCCGCCTCGCGCGGCCCAGCGCGTAATGCTCGAGTGCATGGCCAAGGCTGAACAGGAAGAGCAGGAGCGCACCTTCGCCCCAGGCGCCCAGCGCGGCGGCGCCAGCCGCCGCCACGAGCATCAGTGTATCGATCTCGAAGCGTCTGAGCCGGAGGTTGTCGATCGCCTCACGAACGGTGAAGAAACCACCGAACCCATAGGCTGCAACGTAGCACGCGAGAGGGAGCCAGACAGGCGCAGATCCCCAGAGTTTGCTGACTGCAAATCCGGCGGCCAGCAGTGCGCCGCAAGCCAGCGCGAAAATCAGCTCCGTGTTGGCTCCGAACGGCCCCCCGTGATCGTGGTCGTGCTCCTCCTCGCCGTCCGCTTTCTCTTCAGATACGTGGGCTGGCTTGGCGACCAGCTCAGTTGGCGCGGCTCCCATTTCCGTGAGCGCATTGGCGAGTGTGTCTTCGGTGATCGCTGCTCGCTCAAATTCGACACGGACCAGTCCAGCCGGATTGACATTGACCTCGAGAACTCCCGGGAGCTGTGCAAGCCGATCGCCAATCGTTCGAGCCCGCCGGGCATGGAGCCCAGCAATTTGCCAAATTAGGTGTCCATACTGGTTCGCGATCTCGGCTCCGGCCGCACTGACTTCGGCCCGGACGGTCGAAAGCGAGAGTGCATCGGGATCATAATGGATGCACAGCTTCGCTGGTTGATCAGTAGTTGCTGGCAGGACGTGGACTTCATCGACACCAGCGCGCGGTCTCAATCGGCCGATAATGCGTTCGACGCAGGCATCTGCAGCATCGGCCACCCCGGGCAGGACAAGCGGAATATCGAACTGCGCTTTTTCCTTCATGCCGACTATCCTTCAATTATCTCGATGCGAAGCGCTGGAAATCCAGGCCAACCGGCCCTAAAAGGTGAGTGGCCGACGCATCGCGTTGACACGATCGGCCACTATTTTCATTTGACTGGCAACTCCGCACCGAACGTGTCGACATCGCCGTAGTCACCAGTGACATGATGCTTGTGGCGTCGCCGCAGCAGCAAGTGGCTGATGGCAGGCAAGACGAACAGGGTCAGCAAGGTCGAGGTGATCAAGCCGCCTATCACGACGATCGCGAGCGGCTTCTGCACCTCGGCACCCGTGCCGGTGGCGAGTGCCATCGGCACGAAGCCGATGGCCGGCACGATGCCCGTCATCAGGACCGCACGAACGCGCTCCATCACGCCTTCACTGATCGCCATATCAACCGGCTTGCCTGCGTCGATGCGGGTGTTGATGCTGGTCATCACGACCAGACCGTTGAGCACTGTCACACCCGAAAGCACGATGAAGCCAACAGCAGCAGAGACCGAGAAGGGCAATCCGGTCAGAAGCAGCGAGAACACGCCGCCCGCCAGTGCCAGCGGAATTGCCGAATAGACCGCAATCGCCTGACGCACGCCGCCCAATGCCAAAAACAGAATGCCAAAGATGGCGGCGAAGATGATCGGGATCACCACAGACAGCCGTGCAGACGCGGCTTGCAGGTTCTCAAACTGCCCGCCCCATTCGATGAAGCTGCCGGTCGGAAGTTTGACCTGCGCTGCAACCTTTTCCTGCGCCTCGGCAACGAATGAGCCCAGATCATTGCCGCGCACATTGGCCTGCACGACGACACGGCGTTTGCCGTTTTCACGGCTGACCTGGTTCAAGCCTTCGGAGAACCCGAACTTCGCCAGTTCGCGTAAAGGCACCGATGCACGCGCGCCGCCTTCGCCGGGTAGCAACACAGGGAGCGCGCCTACTGCGTCGAGATCATCGCGCGTTGCCCGGTCAAGCCGGACAACGATATCGTAACGCCGGTCCCCTTCAAACACGATTCCCGCCTCCCGGCCGCCGAGGGCTATGGAAACGGTATCGCTGACATCCTGAAGGGTCAGTCCGTATCGCGCGATGGCATCCCGGTCGAACTGGACGTCCAGGACAGGGAAGCCAGCCGTCTGCTCGACCTTTACGTCGGCAGCGCCGGGGACGGTGTTCAGTACCGCTGCCACTTGCTGGGCCGCGCGGCCCATTTCCTCGAGATTGTCACCATAGAGCTTGATTGCGATGTCACCGCGCACACCAGCGATGAGTTCGTTGAAGCGCAGCTGGATCGGCTGGCTGATTTCAAACGCATTGCCGACGAGTGGTGCGAGCTTCTTTTCCACGCGTGCGATCACATCGTCCTTGGTGCTTACGCCCACAGGCCAGGTTTCCCTCGGCTTGAGGATGATGAACGTATCCGAGGCGTTGGGCGGCATCGGATCGCTCGCAACTTCCGCCGTGCCGGTCTTGGAATAGATGAAGGCGACTTCCGGCAAGGAAGCGACAGCCTTTTCAACCTGGAGTTGCATCTCCTGCGATTTGTTCAGCGAGGTCGAAGGGATACGCAGCGCCTGCATGGCGAGATTGCCCTCGCCCAACGTTGGGATGAACTCGCTGCCGAGCATCGAAAATACCAGGCCCGCAGCGGCGAAAGTACCCGCTCCTGCGCCGATCCACGGCCAGGGACGATCAATCACCCGCTTGAGCACGGGCTCGTAGCGCTCCTTCATCCATGCGATCGCCCGCACTTCCTTCTCGGCGACTTTGCCACGGATCAGCAACGCAACCATTGCGGGCACAAACGTCAGTGAAGCGATGAACGCGCCAGCCAATGCCAGCATGACCGTAATTGCCATCGGCGAAAAGGTTTTACCCTCGACCCCGGTGAAGGTCAGCAGAGGCACGAACACGAGGAAAATGATCGCCTGCCCGTAAAGGGTCGGCTTCACCATCTCGCGCGATGCCTCGAACACCTCGTGCAGCCGCTCGCTCACACTGAGCAGTCGCCCTTCATGATGTTGCCGTTCGGCCAATCGCCTCAGGCAATTTTCGATGATGATAATCGAGCCATCGACAATCAGACCGAAATCGAGTGCTCCCAGGCTCATCAGATTGCCCGATGTGCGGGTAAGGTTCATGCCCGTCCCCATGATCAGGAACGAGATCGGGATGACAAGCGTGGCAATGATGGCCGCGCGGATGTTTCCGAGCAGCCAAAACAGCACAATCGCGACCAAAAATGCACCTTCCAGCAGGTTCTTTTCAACCGTGCCTATGGTTGCATCGACCAGCTGAGAGCGGTCCAGAACCGACTTGACCGTAATGCCGGGTGGGAGCGATTTGGCGACCTCTTCAAGGCGATCTGCAACTGCGGAAGCGACGACCCGGCTATTGCCATCGGCAAGCATGAGCGCGGTTCCGACAACGATCTCCTTGCCGTTTTCGGAAGCCGAGCCGGTGCGCAGTTCGCCGCCGATCTGGACCGTGGCAACGTCGCGAACCGCGACAGGGACACCACCACGGCTGGCGACCGTCGCGCGACCGATTTCATCAACCGAGCGGATGCGGCCATCGGCGCGGACAAGGAAGGCTTCGCCGCCCCGTTCGACAAAGTTAGCGCCGACAGAGATGTTGGCGCGTTCAAGGGCTTCGGCCAATTCGGAGAAGGAGATGCCGTAAGTAGAGAGCTTGGATGCATCGGGCTGGACAACGAACTGCTTCTCATAGCCACCGATCGAATCGATCCCGGCAACGCCCGATACGGTCTTGAGCTGCGGGCGGATCACCCAGTCCTGAACCGTGCGCAAATAGCCGAGTTTGGCCACCTCATCGGTCAGAATTTCACCTGACGGTGTCATATACGAGCCATCGGGTTGGAAACCGGGCTTGCCAGCGACTTTGGGCGCCGCCTTGCTGCCGGGCTTGGCAAAATCGACGATGTACATGAGCACTTCGCCCAGTCCGGTTGAAACCGGACCCATTTGCGGCTCGACCCCTTCGGGCAGGGTTCCTTTGGCCTGATTGAGCCGCTCGGCCACCTGCTGTCGCGCAAAATAGAGATCGGTGTGATCCTCGAAGATCACAGTTACCTGGCTGAAGCCGTTGCGCGAAATCGAGCGCGAGCTTTCCAGACCCGGGATCCCTGCCATCGCCGTTTCAACGGGAAAGGTGACAAGCCGTTCAATATCGAGCGGCCCGAGATTGGGCTCGACCGTATTGATCTGCACCTGTTTGTTGGTGATGTCTGGAACGGCATCGATCGGCAGCTTCATCAGCTCCGACAAGCCGTAGGCGGAAATGATCAGCGTCAGGATGACCACGCCCCAGCGGAAGCGGATCGACGCATCAAGAAGTTTCTCGATCATCTCAGTGCTCCGCCTCGCCCTTGCCGAGTTCGGCTTTGAGCAGGAACGCGCCCTTGGTCGCGATGGTGACGCCCGGTTTCAGCCCATCGACGATCTCGATCCGTCCACCTCCGCGCTTGCCGGTGACGACAGTGGTCGCAAGAAACCCCTTGGCGGTCCTGACGAATACGACCTCGCGCCCTTCGACGGTCTGCACGGCTTCCTCCGGCAGCGCGATAAGGCCGTTATCGCCACCTCCACGCGGCTTGATCCGGGCGCGCAGGCCCTGACCGGGTGTCAGCCCACCAATACCTTGCGGTGTCAGGATGATAGTCGCGGTCTTGCTATCGGGATCGAGGTGGGAGTTGCTGAGCGCACCACTGCATTCAAGGTCTCCCCGCCCAGCAGTTCGATCACAGCGCTATCGCCTGGCTGAATGCGCCGTGCATCGGCGGCCAGCACCGATGCGTTGATCTGGATGCGGGTGGGATCGGAAACGCGAAACAATTCGGTGCCGGCGAGGACATAAGCCCCAAGCCTCGCGTCGGCCTTGGTCACCCGCCCGGAAATGAGGCTGATGACAGAGAGGCTTCGGCCATCGCCAGACACCCTGGCGGCAGATGCAGCTGACTGCGACCGCCGTGCCTCAGCCTCGGCCTCTGCCAACACTGCGGCTGCACCCTCAAGGTCTTGGCGCGCCGTCACGCGCGCATCGAACAGGCGCTTTTCGCGCGCATATGTCGAGCGCGCCAGCGCCAGCTTTGCCGACGCCGAGCTTCGTTCAGCGGCGATGGAGGCTGCGTCACGGCTCTCCATGGTTGCCACTGGCTCTCCGGCTCGGACATAGTCGCCCAGTTGCCGGTTGATCCGGACAATCGCACCGTCAGCGCGTGCCGTCAGTACCGCTTCGCCTTGCGGAGTTGCGGCAACCACGCCCTGTGCCAGAATTTCAGCACCCAGTCCGCCAGACTGTATGGTTTCGGTGACGATACCGGCAGCCTGGGCACGTGCCGCGTCAATCTCGACCTGACCCTCGACATGCCCTTCTTCTTTCTCTTCGGCATGTTCGCCTTCCGTCGAGGCGGCTGTTGTAGGCTCTGGCGCGAATACCGAGCGGCCAAGCATTATGCCGCCCCCGCCAAGCAGGAGTGCTGCAATGGCGACCCCAGCGATCAGCTTCGTCTTGTTGTTCTCTTCAGTCATCGATCAATCCCCTGCGCGCGCATTGGCGCGGATCAGTGCGGCCAGCGCACGAGCGCGGTCGAGGCGGGCCTCGATCAGCGCGGTCTTGGTGGTAGTGAGCGCGGCTTGCGCATCGAGCAGTTCCAGCAGGCTGAATTTGCCTGCGCCGTAGCCGATGCGCGCGAGCCGCACGGCCTCTGCTGCCTGCGCCAGCGATGGCCCGGACAGCGCCTCGACCCGTGCATCGGCAGCCCCGAGCAGCATGCGCGCGTCATGCTGCGCGCGGCGCGCGGTGAGCCGCGCCTGAGCAAGTGCGGCTTCGCCGGCGAGTGCATCCGCCTGCGCCGCTTCAATCCCGCCACGGTTGCGGTCTCTGAAAGGGAGAGGAATGGAAAAGCCGGCAACGAAGGCCGTCTCACGCCCGTCATTGATACGCCGCACACCGCCGCTTGCTGTCACATCAGGGACCGCATCGGCACGTGCCACCCGGATGCGCGCCTGAGCAGCATCGCGCTCGGCAGCGGCAAGCTGCTCGTCGAGGGAAGGTGTCTCGGGCGGGAATGCCCCTGGCACCGCCTCATCGACCCACGCTGGCACTGACAGTTCGGGATCGCTGCTCCCGATCAGATCGGCAAGCATGCGGCGAGCGGCAAGCAACTCGCCAAAGGCCCGCGCTTCCTCGGCCTGCGCTTCGGCGAGCAGCGCTTCCGCACGGAGCTGGCGCAACGGGGGATCGCGTCCAACGTCCACCAGCAACCGAGCGGTTCGAGCCAATTCGCGCGCCTGCCCGACATTATCCCGCGCCAGCACTGCACGGTCCTCGGCAGCGCGCAATTCGGCATGGCCGACGCGAATATCGCGCGCAAGATCGGCTTCGGCGCGGCGTAGCGACAGCAAGGCAAAATCGCGTTCGGACGACGCCACTGCCACCCGCGCGCTACGCTTGCCGCCCAGTTCGATACGCTGGCTGAGTGCCAGAGTCGTCTCGGCGCTCCGAGTGTCACGATAAGGGCCAGTCCCGGCGAAGTTCTCGACCTCGAGCGAAATCTCGGGATTAGGCGAGACGCCGGCCTGCCGTGCCCGTGCCTCCGCAGCCTGAGCCTGGGCGCGTGCTTGGGAGATGCGCGGCGAATTCTGCGCACCTTGCGCCAGTGCATCAGGCAGTGAAACTTCGGCCGCCCAGGCGTGGGAGCAGGATGCCAGAATGGCTGATGCAATCAACAATCGGAACTTCATGTCACGCACCGCCGGAATTCAGTGCGGAGGGCACGGTCAATCCCGAACAAGCATTCACAGGATCGGGCGTGCGGTCCTGCTCACGGTCGTGGATCACGTGCGAAATGCGGACGGTGTCGACCGTTGTGGGGGATAAGTCCGCCGAAGTTGCAAAGCGCCACTGCCCCCGCGAACGATACCGGTATTTCTTCCAGTCTGTTTCCTGACAGGCGACTCGCTGGCCTTGTCTGAGAAATTCTATGTGAAGGTCGCCCCTGTGGCGGGCGAACCAGCGCTTCTGACGGACATAGCCGCTGACGAGCGTATGGCTGCCGTCAGTCTGAACCTTAACCCATAGAATATAGACCGACGCTTTCGGGTCAATTTGGACCGGGATATCGACGCGGGTCGAACGCGCGTCAGCAGGGGCTGCGGCGACGAGCACCGCAGGCGCAATTGCGCCAAGAAGGAGGTTTCGCATGGTTTGAGAATCCTGAAATTGCCAGTATCGGCGTCGGAATGACCGGCGCGCTTAAAGCTGGGATTTCAGGCTGCGGGCGGCTCCGTCGGCGGAGCGAGAGCAAGCGAACGCATCGGCTGAACGATAAGCGGCGTGATCGCCGCCTTGCCGTCCCAGATCGTTAGTGAGGCGGATTCAGAGTCTGTAGCCAGCGCCACGCCGCAATGATGATGGACCAGGGCATGACATGGCGATCCGCCTTTCTGCCCAGGGTCCTCTTGGTTGCCGTCATCAGCATGATCATGCTTGTCGAGAACTTCGACGCTATGTCCAGCCAGCAGATTGTCGGCATGCGCAGTTTCGGGCGCGACAAGGCCGCCAAACAAAATGGCAAACATAAGGAGCATCGAGAAGAGGCGGACCCGCATATTAGCGCGCCTACCAGCCACTCTCGAATCCAGCAAGAAAATGCTCACGATTGATCGTCCATTCGAGCCAGAAGATCCTGCGGAATTGGCATCGGCCGAAAGGCGCTAACATTCGACCGGCCAGTATTACCGGTCGGCAATCGACCAGTAATGGCACCCAGCGGTACGAGTGCGAGCCGTAAGCATTGCCCCCCGGCTTCTTTGAAGTCCCTTTCACGAAGCGCGTAACTGAGCATTGTCCAATGACTGGCCAGATGCAGTCCAAAATATGGCTGCGCCACGATATGAGCGCGTTCTAGCGCACGCCAAGCTGCCAGCCTGTCACTGGCACGTCTGGCAGCGCCAAAGCTGGCCATTTCTTCCGCGATGAGGTCTCGGGCCAGATCGAGCATCATACCGTTACCTCGCTGCCACCGGCTTTCATGCTTGTTCTACCGCGGCGGGAGCAGCTTTCAGCTCAGCCATCGCGTGTCGGAACACCTGCAGGCCGCCCGTCAAGGCCAACGCAGCCATAATAGTCGCAACAATCAGGTCGGGCCAGGCGCTACCTGTGCCAAACACGCCTAGCGCGGCCAGCATCACGGCGACATTGCCAATGGCGTCGTTGCGTGAGCATATCCAGACCGAACGCATATTAGCGTCGCCCGTACGGTAGCGATAAAGCAACAGGGCAACGCCAACATTCGCGGCCAGCGCCAGTGCGCCGACCGCGCCCATCATCGCAGGGTCCGGCGACGTACCGTTCATAAATGCAAAGACCGCGCTGCCGAAGACCCAGCCGGCAAAGCCCAGCATGAAAAGTGATTTCAGCAACGCCGCCCGCGCCCGCCATGAAAGCGCCGCGCCAACGACCGCAAGGCTCACCGCATAGTTGCCGGCGTCACCCAGAAAGTCGAGCGCGTCGGCCTGAAGCGCGCGGCTGTCTGCGGCCGCGCCTGCCACCATTTCGACAAGGAACATTGCCGCATTGACGATCAGCGCCACCCACAGAACGCGCCGCCAGCGCGGGTCGGCCTTGGCCATCTCGCTACCGCAGGCGCTTGCGCAGCAACTGTCTGCCATCGAATTATCCTCCTCGACAAATCCCGAGTCGGACATCTATCTACACCCTGTAGCAACTACAGGGTCAAGCGATGAAGATCGGCGAGCTGGCGAGCGCAACCGCGACCAAAGTTGAGACGGTGCGCTACTATGAGAAAATCGGGCTGCTAGCGCCGCCCGCGCGCACCTCGGCTAACTATCGAGCCTATGGCAAGGAGCATCTCGCCCGCCTTTCATTCATTCGCCGTGCCCGAGACCTAGGTTTCACGCTCGAAGCGGTCCGAGAATTGCTCACGCTGTCCGACGATAAGGCGCGGTCCTGCGAGGCAGTCGACAGTATCGCACGGGTTCATCTCGCAGATATTGAACGCAAGATCAGCGATCTGGCTGCTCTGCGTACCGAACTCGACCGCGTGATCGGCAGTTGCCGCAGGGGAACAGTGGGGGATTGCAAGATCATTGAAACGCTGGGGCCGAAGGACGCCCGGGCATCAGTTATCTGATCCTGAAAGCGATCCTTTCTGCGATCATCATCGTAGCAGTCTCGGAAGTTGCACGGCGAAGTCCCGGTATCGGCGCGCTGATCTCAGCGCTCCCCCTCATTGCGGTGCTCAGCATGATCTGGCTGTGGCGCGATACCGGCGATGCCGATCGCATGGCGCAATATGCCCAGGGGACCTTCTGGTATGTACTGCCCTCGCTGCCGATGTTCCTGCTAATCCCGGCACTTCTCAAGCGCGGCTTCGCGTTCTGGACTGCACTCGCAGCAGGCTGGGTTCTCACCATTGTACTGTACATGGGCATGGCGGCGCTACTCGCCCGCGGGGATATCCGGCCGTGACCGTCCGGCAGACGACCATCGGGTGGTACGTGCTCGCGGCCATCGCGGAAATCGCCGGGTGCTTTGCGTTCTGGGCAGTCCTTCGGCTCGAGCGATCGCCGTCATGGCTGGCCCCCGGAGTCCTTTCACTGATCGTCTTTGCCTATGCGTTGGAGGCGGACAAGGTTCTGGTGTTCTGACGCCGGGAGATAGCAATCCTGAGGGGCTTACTATGGCCGCAAAGGAGCACGGCAATTCCCTCGGTGACGCCGGGGGGGGGGGGGGGGGGGGGGGGGGGGGGGGGGGGGAGGGGGGGGGGGGGGGGGGGGGGGGGGGGGGGTATACGGCGCTGCAGCCTCCTCGGCCAGATCACAGAACGCCGTGAAGCGGGCTGGATTGGGCGAAGGACGACTGCAGGCGCGGCCTTCATCGCGATCAAGGCGAAAAAGCCCCCACTCCAAACGTAACACAACTCGCGGAAGCATCTTGCCCCGCTCTCATTCGATTTGCCCGGATGTGCTCCGGGTTTCGCGGGAGCAGATATGAAGACGCTCGCATCTAATGCGACGACTAATGCTGTGCGTATACGCTGGTGCGCGCGGCCCCGAAGGCAATGACGTTATACCGTTGCGCGCGAACACCCGGCACCTCCATGCCCGGCGTTCCGATGGGCATTCCCGCAACTGCAAGCCCACGAACACCTTTCGGGCGGCTCGCCAGTACGCGGCGCATGTCCGCAATAGGAACGTGTCCCTCGAAGGCGATCCCGTCCACGATCGCGGTGTGGCATGACACCAGGTTTGCGGGAAGACCCACCTGCCGCTGGAACGCGGTACGGTTCGCGTCATCGACGATTCGCACATTTCTGCCGAAGGTCTGCCGAACCCGCGCAGCCCATTGTTCGCAGCACCCACACCCCGGATCGCGATGCATCAGGATGTCGCCTGCCGCTAGCGCGGGGGTCGAAAACAACGCCAGTGCCAAAACGAGCTTTCGCATGTGTGATCTCCCTATCCGCGGGTGGCCGCTGAACCGTTCCGGTGTAAACTAAGGTCCAGTCCACATTTGCCAGTAGTCACATGGCAATGCGCGGAGGGTAGCGGACCACCCTCCGCGCACCTTGACTTACTTGTGGTCCATGCCGCTCATGTCGTGACCAGCATGCTCACCAGCCTGCTCGCCATGCTCCTTGCAGCAGGCCATCTGGCCGTGCTCGTCCTTCTTACAGCAACAGCACGGCTTTTCTGGCGTCGGTGCAGGCTCCGCTGCAAACGCGGCGGTAGAAAGCGAGAGCGCGAGGGCGCCCAGCAGATACTTGGATTTCATGTGTATTCTCCAGATAAGATTGAAACGGATCGAGGAACCACTTGGCGCGGGGGCGGTGTCGGCGGTTCAAGCGTCAACCCGGACAGGCTTTGCGGAGCCCGGACCTCAGGACTGATCCAATGCCATCCAGTGGCATTCAGATTGGTGCCGATGGCGGGTGCCGGAAAGATGCACGAATGGCAGGCCCGCGCCACGTCTGGTGTGTCATGACGATGTGAGCGGTCGCCGCTTCCCGGCATGTCGCCGCATTCCATGCTAACCGTCTGCACCGGAGCCTGTGCCGTCGCGGCGCAAAGCGGGCCTGAGCCGAACACCAATGCAAGCGCAACCATGAGAGCGACGGCCGATTTCATAGGATCAAGTCTTTCTCCGGCGCGACCTATAGGTCCAGACCAAGTCTTTGCCCATTGCCATCAGAACCAAACCCTGAGCCCGGCCACGAAACTGACTGCTTCGGGATCTTCCCCGGCAAGCCGCGCCAATCGCGCAGTCTCGCCAGTCTTTTTGCTCCATTCCACGCCAACGTAGGGCGCGAATTCCCGCCGAATCTCATAGCGCAGGCGCGCGCCCAGTTCGAAGTCCGTGAGACCCGACCCTACCCCGATCGCCGGCATGTCCTGAGCGGAAAGATTAAACTCCACCCTTGGTTGTAGGATCAGACGCTGGGTAATCCGCTCGTCGTAGCTTCCCTCGAGGCGCGCGCGCAGGTCGCCCTTGTCCGAAAGAAACATCTGTCCGGTCAGATGGAACCAGTACGGCGCGATCCCTTCGACGCCGACAACGGCATAAGTCCGCGAGGGATTGGGGACTATATCGTGCCGCACGCCGACATGGGCATTCCAGAATGGCGAGATCGCGCGCGAATAGAGCGCCTGAATCTCCAGGTCCTCGACTGGCTTGCCGAAAGTGCCCTCGCCTTCTGTCTTGATCAGGAGGCGATCGATATCGCCGCCAAACCAGGCCTCGCCCGCCCAGCGATATCCGTCCCGGCCCTCTCGGGCCTGAAATTCCGCGAGATCGAAAAGCACCATCGATCCCGAGAACGCCCCGTTTTCTCGCCGCAGCGCCTCTCTCGCCCGCGCCATTTCGGCAGGTTCGAATACAGCATCGGCGGCATGATCACTTGGCGGCGCCGGGGCGGGCGCAGTCCCGATCACCGGACCGTCCTCAGACATGCCCGCCATAGCATTCATGTCGTGGCCGGAATGATCCACGGCTTCGACCTTTGGCGCACTGGCCGCCTTCGGCTCGGCAGCGTGTCCGGCATGGGGATCGGCCGCGGCGGGCTCGGAAACTGCGGACTTTGACTGATCATCGCCGGAATGATCTGCAGCAGGCTGCGGAGCTGCGCCTTGGGGAATTGGCGCCGGCGCATCCTTCATTGCCATATCTGACATGGAGGACTGGGCCGCCGCGATGCCAGGCGCTGCCAGCAGGACCGCAGCACTGATGAGAAGGGTCGTCTTCATGCCGCGTCCTCCTCATGGCGCACGGTCACGACCCGGAACATCCCCGACATCATATGCAGCAGCATGTGACAGTGGAATGCCCAGTCGCCGAGCTCATCGGCAGTCAGATCGAACGAGACCTTGCCGCCGGGCAGGACGTTGACCGTGTGTTTCAGCGGATGATGGCCAGGACTGCCAGTAACCAGTTCGAAGAAGTGTCCGTGCAAGTGAATCGGATGAGGCATCATGGTGTCGTTAATGAGATTGATGCGCACCCGCTCCATGTGGCGGAACGGGATTGGCTCAGTATTTTCGCTGAACTTCTCGCCGTCGAAGGACCACATGTAGCGCTCCATGTTGGCGGTCAGGTGCAGATCGATCTCGCGCGACGGCGTGCGCTTGTCTGGATTGGGCGCGAGCGATTTGAGGTCGCGGTAGGTCAGCACCCGGTGCCCGACCTTCTCAAGACCGGTCGGACGTTCTCCCGTGCGGTCCATGGGCATCGGCGAGAGCGTTGCGACGCCAGGCCCCAGCTTGACCTGCGGCGCGACCGAGGGATCGCGCATCTTCATCGAACCATGATCCGCCCCGGGCATGTCGTGGCCCATGGCTGCGTGGTCTGCTCCGCTTGTATCGCCGTCGGACGCAGCCATATCGCCCATGCCCATGTCCTTCATGGTGAGCAGCGGACGTTCGCGGATTGGCGGAATCGGCGCGGCCATGCCGAGGCGCGGAGCAAGCGTCGCGCGCACCTGACCGGAGCGATCGATGGCCTCGGCAATGAAGCCATAGGCCTCGTCGGCCCTGGGTTCGACGATCACGTCATAGGTCTCCGCGATGCCGATCTGGAATTCGTCGGTCTCGACTGGCTGCACGTTTTGCCCATCCGCGGCGACCACCGTCATCGCGAGACCCGGAATCCGGACATTGAAATTCGTCATGGCGGCTGCATTGATGATGCGCAGGCGCACCCGCTCGCCGGGTGCGAACAGTCCGGTCCAGTTCGCGGTACTGTCATGACCGTTGACCATGAAATGATAGGTTGCGCCGGTGACGTCGGAAATGTCGGTCGGGTCCATCCGCATCCCGGCCCACATGCGGCGTTCGGAGGCCGACTGGTCCTTGCCCGCGAGCAGGCCGGAGAGGGTCTGCTTCTGCATGTTGAAGTAGCCAGGCTGCGCCTTCAACTTGCGCAGTTGGGTATGCGGATGCATGAAGCTCCAGTCGGCGAGCATGATTACATGTTCACGGTCATAGGCGACCGGATCGGGCGCGGCGGGATCGATGACGATCGCGCCATACATTCCCATCGCCTCCTGCATGCCGGAGTGGCTGTGATACCAATAGGTGCCAGACTGCTTGACGGGGAACTCGTACACGAAGGTCTGGCCAGCCTTGATCCCCGGAAAGCTCACCCCCGGCACGCCATCCATCTGGAAGGGCACGAGCAGCCCGTGCCAATGAATCGAGGTTTCCTCGTTCAGCGTGTTGCTCACGGCGAAGCGAACCTTCTGGCCCTCCTTTAATCGGATGACCGGGCCAGGTGTCGCACCGTTGATGCCGATGGCATGCCCCTCACGTCCGCCGACCCGGAGCGAGGCATGACCGATGGATAGTGCGATTTGCTCCCCGGACACCACGAACATCGGGCCTGCGAGGCCAGGAGTTCCACTGCGCGCCCACGCGGGGAGCGCTGCCGAAAGCGCGAGGCCCCCGCCCCCCAAGGCAGCCGAACGAATGAGGGTACGGCGATCGAGCGCAAAAGAATGCATGAGTGGTATCCGGTAAGATTGACGGCTTCATCGTCCTCTACGCAGCCGCTTTCCCTAGCCCTCAGATCTGGTCGCCAAGCATCGCCTTTAATTTCCCCCTGGCCCGGTAGAGGCGGGTCTCGACCGTCTTCTCGCTGACACCGAGCACGTCGGCAGCTTCGGCCTGGCCGAGGCCATCGATCGTGCGGAGGACCAGGGCCTCGCGCAGACGGGATGGCAAGCGGGATATGGCAGCGGTCACGCGCGCCAGTTCGGCCCGGTCTGCCGCTTGCACATCGGCGGGAATGGCATCGTCTGAAACATCGAAAGCCATCTCGAGCGGCACTGCGCGCGTGAAGAAGGCGCGCACCTTGCGCCTTCGTCCCCAGTCCCTGCACTTGTTGAGCGCGATGTGCTTGAGCCATGCCACAAACGGTCGCCCATGGTCGTAACGCCCAAGAGCCGAGAAAGCGGCAATGAAGGTTTCCTGGGTGACGTCGAGGGCCTCGTGCGGATCGCCGACTGACGCTCGCACCAAGCGAAACACAGCGTCACGGTGGCGCGCCAGCAATTCGCGATAAGCGTCTTGCCGGCCCGCGAGCGCCAGTGCCGCGAGCTCGCCGTCGCTCCCCTCGGACAGCGGAAGGCTCACCGCACTTCTGGGGTAAGGGCTCTGGTAACCGACCTGTCGAATTTGGCCGCCTGATCAGGCCTCAGGACGGCGCGCATGGCAAAGAGATGCTCAAGCGTTTCCTTCTGCATTTCACCCATGACCTTGTGGGTGTGGTCGATGGCGGCCGTGACTTGCGGACCATAGCCGTGTTCCACTTCCATCGCTTCGGCCAGATGGGCATTGGCGGCCCGCATCTCAAGTTCGAGCGCCTTGCGGCGTGTGGCAAAACGCTGCTCGATTGCCTCGATCTTTGCTTCCTGTGCGGCATCGAGTTCGAGCTCGCTGTGCAGCAAGGCGTGGAGTTCGGTCTCGCTCTGCCTTTCCGGTGCGAACAGGACGCGGCCGGCATAAGTGCCGCCCAGCGCCGCCGCAAATGCGACAAGCGCGATCAGGATCAGCCGCGTGGTCCAATTCACGGGTGGACATCCAGCAAGGTCGAAGGTGCGAGGGGATTGTCAGGCGCAAAGGGAGAGATGGGCTGAGCCGTGGCGGGTTCGCCGCCCGCCAGTCCGCCACCGGCTACGCCGACCACCAGTGCCAGGGCTGCGGCGAAACCCATCAGCCGCGACCCGGCCGCAGCCTCACGGCGGCTCGCAGCCAGCCCGGCAAGCACAGCATCGTCGATAGTCGCCAGCCCCGAAGGAGCCGGAAGTGTACCCAGGCGGCGGAGCGCCTGATCAAGTTCGGACATGGTGGGTCTCCCGAGGTCTTGTGATCCTATACGCGGCCATATTCCCAATCCCTCAGGAAAACTGAGCCCGCCCAATTTGAGGGATGCTGTTCCGGGCCGCGTATCTCAACCTGATAGCCATTTCCAAGGAGATAACTGATGCGTTTGCCCAGCTTTGCCGTTGCCGTTGCGACTCTGGGGCTCATCGTGCCGCAGGTTGCCAGCGCGCATACGCAGCTCGTGTCTTCGACCCCGACAGCCAATGCCACGGTCGCAGCGCCGACAAAGGTCGAACTGCGCTTCAATGAGGCCGTGATCGGCGCAACGGCAAGGGCCGAGATCGCAATGACCGGAATGCCGGGTATGGCAAACCATGCGCCGATGCCGATCACGGGTTTCACCGCCCGGCTTGGCAATGACAGGAAATCGATGACGTTGCTGCTCCGTCGGCCCCTTGCCAGCGGGACTTACCGCGTGACCTGGAGCGCGGCCGGAGCCGACACGCATCGCATGGGCGGCAACTTCAGCTTCACCGTACGCTGAAGACATGGACAACCTGCCTGTCATCGCCATCCGGTTCGCGCTTTACGCCGACCTGATGGTGCTGGCAGGTGTGACGGCCTTCTCGCTTTACGCGCTGAAACCCGAGGAGCGAGGCACTGCCTTGCTGCCGCTGGCCAAACCTGCCCTCCTCCTTTCGCTGCTCGGACTGCTGCTGTCCGGCGGCGGCATGATCGCACTTGTCGCAGCCATGACCGGGACAAGCCTCTGGGCAGTCGATGGCTCGGCCTTCAGGGAAATCGTTACACAGAGCGCCATCGGTAGCGCCTGGGTCGTGCGCATGGCGGCAGTTGCAATAGCCCTGCTTGCCGCCTTGGCGCTTGGCCGAAGCCCACACCTTGCAAGATACTGTCTGCTTGCCTCGACTGTGCTTGCCATCGCCACGCTGGTTTGGACTGGCCATGCCGGTGCAACCGAAGGGTGGACTGGATCCCTCCACCGGCTGAGCGACATCGTCCACATGCTGGCGGCGGCTGTATGGATCGGCGGAATTGCCGCGTTCTCCTGGCTGCTTTTTCAGCCATTGGCGCACCAATCCGATGCGCAGATCAGGATCGCGCATCGGGCGCTTGAACAATTCTCGCGGGTTGGGACGCTTGCGGTCGCGTTGATCGTTCTCACGGGCATCATCAACAGCCTGAGCCTGATGGGCTTGCCGCATCCCTACGCCTTGTTCGCTTCGCGCTACGGCCAACTCCTGCTTATCAAGCTCGCCCTGTTTGCTGCAATGCTGATGTTGGCGGGTGTCAACCGCTGGCGGCTGACACCCGCTCTTGGTGCAGCCATCGCCAACGGCAATCCGGCCCCCGCGTTACGTGGTCTTCGGCAAAGCCTGGTTCTGGAAACGTCCACAGTGCTTACGATCCTCGCTGTGGTGGCCTGGCTGGGTACACTGGAACCGATCATGGCGCACGGGTGAATTACCTCTTGACCCTGACATGATGTCAAGGTTGATGAGTGTGGCGACCAGAGGAGTACGAAGTATGACCGAGTCGCATCATGACCATGCGAAATGCGCCCATTCCGGATCGAAGGCTCCAGGAACGGTGATTGACCCCGTCTGCGGAATGAGCGTCGATTCTGCGACGACCACGCATGTAGCGACCCATGACGGCGTCCATCACTATTTTTGCAGCGCTGCCTGTCTAACCAAGTTCAAGGCCGACCCATCACGCTATATGAGCGATGCGCCGCGACCGGCAGAGCCGGTGCCAGACGGCGCGATCTGGACCTGCCCGATGCATCCGGAGGTCCAGCAGTCCGGGCCGGGAAGCTGCCCGATCTGCGGCATGGCCTTGGAACCGATGACGCCGACGCTCAACGATGGACCGTCGCCCGAATATGCCGACATGAAGCGGCGCTTTGTAATCGGCCTCATCCTCGCTTTGCCGGTGGTTGCGCTCGAAATGGGCGGGCATCTGACCGGACTGCGCCATTATCTGGATGGAAACATCGCCAACCTGATCCAGATGGTTCTGGCGACGCCGGTGGTCCTGTGGGCGGGCTGGCCATTTTTCGAACGCGGCTGGGCCTCGGTGAAAAGCCGCCACCTCAACATGTTCACCCTGATTGCGATGGGAACGGGCGTTGCCTGGATCTACAGCATCGCGGCGGCGCTCGCGCCCGGTATGTTCCCGCCCGCGTTTCGCGCAATGGACGGCTCAGTCGCGGTCTATTTCGAGGCGGCTGCGGTCATTACCGTGCTGGTCTTGCTTGGCCAACTGCTTGAACTGCGTGCCCGGGAAACAACCAGCGGTGCGATTCGCGCATTGCTCGACCTTTCGCCCAAGCTCGCCCGCCGGGTTCGTCCTGATGGTAGTGACGAGGAGATCACACTCCACCAGGTTCTGGTCGGCGACACGCTCCGCGTTCGCCCAGGCGAGAAGGTTCCGGTTGATGGCGTGGTGCTGGAGGGCCGCGGCACGGTCGATGAATCGATGGTGACTGGCGAGTCCATGCCGGTGACCAAGGAGGCTGCGTCAAAGCTGATCGGTGGCACGATCAACCAGACCGGCGGCCTCGTGATGCGCGCCGAGAAGATCGGGCGCGACACCATGCTGGCGCGCATCGTCCAGATGGTAGCAGAAGCCCAGCGCAGTCGTGCGCCGATCCAGCGGCTTGCCGACACCGTGTCGGGCTGGTTCGTGCCGGCGGTGATCGCTGTCGCGGCGATCGCGTTCGTCGTCTGGTCCCTGGTCGGCCCAACGCCGGCAATGGGCTATGGCCTGATTGCAGCGGTGGCCGTGCTGATCATCGCCTGCCCCTGTGCGCTTGGCCTCGCGACCCCGATGTCAATCATGGTGGGGGTCGGACGCGGTGCGCAGGCCGGTATCCTCATCAAGAACGCCGAGGCGCTCGAACGCATGGAGAAAGTCGATACGCTTGTCGTCGACAAGACCGGTACACTCACCGAGGGCAAGCCCGCGGTGGTTGCGATCGAGACGGCTGAAGGGTTCGACAGCCAAGAGGTTCTGCGCCTTGCCGCGAGCCTCGAACGCAGCAGCGAGCATCCGCTGGCCCTGGCGATTGTCAGGGATGCAGAAGCCAAAGGGCTCGCAATCAGCGAACCGGGCGACGTCGATCAGCCAGTCGGCAAGGGCATAACCGGCATCGTCGACGGACATCGGCTTGTTGCTGGAAATGCCCGCTTTCTTGAGGAACAAGGGGTCTCGACTGCCCAGTTGGCGCAACGTGCTGACGCCCTGCGCGCTGACGGGGCGACCGCAATTTTCCTTGGCATAGATGGTAAGGTTGCGGGTGCCATCGGCATTGCCGATCAGGTTAAGCAGACTACGCCTGCCGCGCTCAAGGCGCTGGCCGAAGCGGGCATCCATGTCATCATGTTGACCGGAGACAATCGCGTCACGGCTGAGGCCATCGCGCGGCGGCTTGGCATCGACGACGTCGAAGCCGATGTGTTGCCAGACCAAAAGAGCGCGATCGTCAAGCGCTTGAGGGACGAAGGCAGAATCGTGGCGATGGCAGGCGACGGTGTGAACGACGCCCCTGCGCTTGCCGCTGCCGATGTCGGCATCGCCATGGGCACCGGCACAGACGTTGCGATTGAAAGCGCAGGCATCACACTGCTCAAGGGCGATTTGACGGGGATAGCGCGTGCCCGGCACCTCAGTCATGCAACCATGACCAACATCCGGCAGAACCTGTTCTTCGCCTTTGCCTACAACGTCGCTGGTATCCCGGTGGCTGCGGGCGCGCTCTACCCGCTGTTCGGCATCATGCTTTCACCGATCATCGCAGCGGCGGCGATGGCGCTTTCCTCGGTCAGCGTCATCGGCAATTCGCTGCGTCTCAGGAGGATTGCGCTATGAACCTTTCCAGCAAGCGCGCGTGGCTGCTGGCCGCGGCTTCGGCCGCGCTGATCGCTGCTTTCCTGCTCTATCCGGAACACCGGCAGCACTTCTTCGGGCTGATCCCTTACGCATTCCTGTTCGCCTGCCCGCTGCTGCACTTCTTCCATGGCGGCCACCACCAAGGACGCCACCCGAAGTTCGGCGAACGGCAGCCATGAACATCGGACAGGCCTCGAAGACCACTGGCGTGTCGGAGCGGATGATCCGACACTATGAGCGCGTAGGGCTGATGCCGCCCCCTGACCGACGCGACAATGGTTATAGGGATTATTCGCCGCAATCGGTCGAGCGTCTGCGCTTCATCGCGAACGCCCGCGATCTTGGGTTCTCGCTGGAGGAGATCGCCACTCTCCTCGGCCTGTGGGACGACCGCGAGCGGACGAGCAGTGAGGTGAAGACCGTTGCCCTGGCACATGCCGAAGATCTTGGTCGCAAGGCGGCGGCGCTTGAAGCCATGCGCTGCGCTTTGCTGGAACTTGCCGAAGGGTGCAGCGGCGACAACAGGCCGGATTGTCCGATATTGAGTGGGCTGGCAGAGCGGCGGGCTCGATAATCAGACACTTTGGCAGATCGCCAGCATAAGCGATAAGCCGTCATCGCCAATACCGCTTTGTTTCGATCCATTCGTCATGGGCATCAGCGGCTGCTTCCAGTTTAGCTTCCTAAGTGTCTTTAGAGAGCAGCGTTACTGCACCGGGATCGTTTACAACGCCTAACCGCTCAAGCATCTGCATCGCAGTCGTGAGACCATCGAGCGCGCCAAGCTGATCCTGAAATTCCTCAAAGGCGGCGGCGAACTTCTTGAACTGTCGCCCCTTGCGCTTGCGTTCGAACAGGTTTTTGAAAAGTGCCGCAGCATAGCGCGATTTTTTGTCGTCATTGCTGCTAGGCATTGACGACAAGATTCCACATCGTGTCAGTCAGGCCGGACGATCTCCCAACATCGGCATTTGCATGGTCAAGATGAACTGATGATCAATTGCGAACTTGAATATTTCCCATTTAACGCTGATGCCTTTCAAGAATGAGAAGGCGAACAATCCTAGAATGAGCGGGGAAAAATGCAGGTCAAACTTGCAGTCTTCGTTTGAGACTTAATACAAGAAAGAAGCCAAGCAGCCCCAAAAGAAGCCCCCGCCGTGGCGTACAGCAGCAAATCCCATCACCAAAAGCGAACATAGTGGTCACGCACTTCGCATATAGGCATAGTGGAAACCCGAAGAGGATCGGTGAAAGCATCGGTGCCATTACTCGCACACTCTTTACAAGAACCTCTCCCCCGCATGATCCTCAAACAACTCAGCGGCCCGCACATAGCTGTCGCCTGCCAAAGTTGATGTCATCGCAGCGTTCGATCGTAGGACTTCCGTGCCATAATTAACGACAACGCCGCTCGTGCGTTTACACGCCCGGCAATTGATTTACCTTCCCGACCATGTCCGAAACCCCTTCCTGGCGTGCCGGCTTCGAGCTGGAAGTCATTCTTGGCGACCTCGGCGAGCCTCGTTTTGAGAGAGAGCTGCGCGAAGGAGAGGCCATGGACGAGGCCTCGCCCGCCTTCTGCCGAGCATTCGCGGCCAAATTGCGGGACCGGACAGGCCGCGCCTGGTCCGCCCCATCCGGAACCCCGAAGCAGCCCGGCTTTTATGTCGTCCCTGAATATGGGCTCGATCCACTGAACTGGCCTGAAGATCGCCTGGCAGGCGTAGAATTGCTGACCCCTCCCCTGCCCCTGGACGATGCCGAGATGGTCAGATCTGAGTTATGCGACGCGATCTACGAGATCGACGGCGATTTCAACTTCTTCGAAAGTGAGCATACCGCCAACTGCGGTTGGCACATCAACATCGATGCCGGGAATGGCCATCGGCTCGATCCCGACCGGTTCATCGTCGGCGTCGATGAATTGCTGCTGCTCGCGAACAACGACCGGCTGTTCAG
Organism: Sphingopyxis sp.; assembly: GCF_016704835.1. Classification (GTDB taxonomy): domain Bacteria; phylum Pseudomonadota; class Alphaproteobacteria; order Sphingomonadales; family Sphingomonadaceae; genus Sphingopyxis. The sequence goes on from NZ_JADIZJ010000021.1 coordinate 896,804, forward strand.
CCGCTACACGGCCTTGCAGCGCCATGCCGTCGGCGTGCCGCTATTGCGGCATCTGGCGCATGATCCGACCGGCAAATTCCTGCTTGGCTCGGCGCTTGGTAACTTGCTCGAGGCCCGCGCCGGGCGCGACAAAGGCTATGCCGCCAATTTCGCCAAGCTGGACAAGGGCTACTTGGAGTTGCGCCATTTCAGCGCGGAAGCGTTCTTCAACGGCCCTCGCCTCACCGAACAACTCGAGCGCATTCCCGCCGCCTTCGACGTCTGGCCCACCTACAGCAAACCCTTCGAGCAAGCCTTTCGCCAGAAGTTTCTGCTGCTCTCGCGCTGGCTTGCCCGAAATCGCGACAAACTGGCGTGGAACCTGGCTCACGGCCTGGTCGCCGCCTCGGGCCAGGTTCATTTCGTCGACGAACCGCTCGGCCACGTGATGGCCGACGGCCTGGTCGAACTCAATCTGTTCGGGCGCGGCGCGTACGAGTATGTCGCCACCATCCGCGACATTGTCCTCTCGGATATCCCCGAAGCGGTCGCCCTGCTCGCGCTGGATCTTGCCGAGCTTTACAACCTTGGCGTCCGGCAACGGGTCAGCGGCAACAAAGCCTTCCAGCGCGCCGTGCTCCAGCTCGCGGCCTCGTTGCGGAAGGATGCAAGTCTTTCAAGCGCGGCCCAACTTGAGGCGCTGGCCCATGCGGAGGCACAGCGCCGAAAGATGCACCCGTACTCTGATGGGATCGCCGCGTCATAGCGTCATGGCAGACTAGGAACCCGGCTGCCCGCCACCATCGCGCAAGCGTCCCAGCACCCGCGCCGCGGCATTGTTCCCTACGGCCAGCTCGCGGGCATAGCGCAGCGCGGTGGTCGGCGACGACCAGCGTAGGGCCAGCGCGATCCCGGCGCCGTCTTCGCCCGCCGCGAACAAGTCCTGGGTCAGCCCCACCCGGAACGAATGGGCGCTAAGCGAGCGGACCGTGTCTCCTTCCATCCCGGCTTCCAGCTCCAACATGGCCAAGGTCGATAGCCTCGAACACCCGGCGGCGCAGGATCGCCACCACGCCTTGCCGGGTGAGCGGCTTCTGGCCGATATAGTGCCGCTGAGTCTGCTCCCCGCATCGTCTGGCGGACTGGTCAGCACGTTGATCCGCCGGAACACCGCCCTTGCGTGATCCCGCTCGCCAGCAGCCAGGCCGAGAGGCGCGCCATGGTGTCGGGCGAGAGCCAAGCCAGAGCCCCTCCCCAGCTGGTCGGTCTTCGAATGCGCGATCTCAAGCCGCCCGCTCCCATCCACAGCCTGACTGAGATCGGCTACCGTTGCCCCGACCAGCTCGGAAACTCGCAGGCCTGCGTCGTAGGCAAGGCTGATGAGCGCCGCATCGCGCTTGCCCGTGATGTCGGTACCGCACGAGGCGAGCAGCCCCTGATCGTCACCCCTTCGGGCGGCGCCTGCCCCTCCGCCATCGCCTCGCCAAACCGCAGCGGCGCGGCCTGACGCTGCCGTTCGCGCCTCTTACGCCGGATCGCTTTCAGCGTGTCGCGAACCATCCCCGCCTGCGTTGGCAGCGGCTCCTTCTCGCCGAACCCGAGGATGCGGTGGATCCGGGCGATCGAGGCGATCCGCCGCGCCAGCGTCGCGGGTTTGGCCGGGGCCCGGATTTCCGATCCCTTGGCCAGCCAGTGAAGATAGTGGACGAGGCTTTCCGGATCGGCAGGAACCGCGGTGACGACGGGCCGCCGCGACTTGCACCAGGCAAGGAAGCACCGGAGGTCGGCGGTGATGGCCGCCTTTGTCGCCGGCGCCATCGCCGCAACCGCCGCCTCGAGCGCCAGCGGGCGCGCGGCGCGCGCGTCGACCAAGCGGGGCATGCGCGCCCAGCACCAGCTCGACCGAGGACCGGAAAGGTCGATCAGCGGTCATACGCGAAGGGTACTTCGAGCGGCGTGCATGGGGCAATTTCTGGCCAAAATGGGCATTTCCGGCAAGCTCGATTTTACCATAACATCCGATTATGGAAAATCCGTGTTTTCAGGGGGTCGAATGATAGGATACCAAACTGGCGTTTAGGTGAACTTTGCATTGACCGCATTTTCCGGCGCAATTATCCCACCTTCCGATGTACATCGCGCCGAGACATTTCCAGTGAAACAGTCAACCGACGCCAGTCCTATCGCTTTCCGGATCGGCCAGATCGACGCGCTGGCCAAGACCCTGCTCGCCTCCCCTGCCCTCTATTCCCCGGAAATGCGCGCGTCGCTGGCGCTGCGCTGGCTCAGCCGGGCGTGGCAGCAATACCGCCAGGACCGGGCAATCACACTCGGTCCCGCGCTGATCGGGGCCGAATGCGCGACCGAGCGCAATGCCTTCTGACCCTGTTCGAACAGGCCCTGCCGCGCCGCGAAAGCTGCTTTCCCAGGCGGTCCGGACCGTGCGCAAGATCGCCATCCGGCCGATGGCGAGCGAGGTCACCGAGGCCGAAACGATCGTCGCAGCAAGCACCGATGAGCTCGAGCGGGTGCTCACCGTACTCGCCCAGCCCAAGCGGCCCACTGCGCCGCTGGAGCGCCTGCTCGAGCTGGTCGACGGGTTTCGCTATTCAACCGGCGATGAACCCGATCCCCTGTCCGCGACCGCGCGAACCCCGTGCTGGGCGATCAACCTGGCCGCCACAGCGCGCGGCGACGCGTTTCGCCTGAGCGAGACCGCCCTGCCCTTCCCGGGCCTGGCCCAGCGCCGGCTGTTCCGCGCTGATCGCGGCGCGCAAGAAAGGCGCGCCGACGCGCCGCGAACATCTGCTCGAGGCGCTGCACGCCACCGCCTGCGACATCGCCCGGCTTCCGCGCGCGGCGGAGGTCTTCACGCGTGAATTTCCGAGCCAACGGACCAACTCGCGGCTGTACCTCGCCTGGATGCTGCTATTCGGCCTCGGCGGGTTGACGCCGGCCCAGCTCGCCCGCGCGCTGCCAGCGACCAAGGCCGGGGCAGGCAAGCTCCTGCGCCAGTTGGAGGCAGGCCATTTGGCGCGCAGTCGGGGCCATTCGCGCCCTTCCTGTGCACCCTCAATATCCCGGTGGCCATGCCCGACTGGCGTTACCTGGGCTCAAAATAGCTGCCGCGGGCAGCCCCAGCAGGCCGCCGAAGTGGCGCTCGAACACCGCCGCCCTGGCCTCATCGATATCCCTGCGCTCCCGCACCCAGGCATAGGCGCGCAGCAAGTCGAGGAACTCCGGCGCCATCCACGCCGAGGCTGACTTGGGCGGAGCACAGGCCCGCAGGCGGTAAGGCATTTTCACAGGCGCTTGAACGCCGCCGCCGACTGTCGGACATTCGGGCAATCGTGCCGCAACCAGACGCTCGAAGCGGCGCGCAAGCGCATGCCGGTTGCCATGCGCGAGGGCCAGCATGCCGATGCGATCGGCCGAAAAGTGGAACAGGTTTGCGGCGAAACGGGCATGGTAGCGTTTGTTGGGCGGCGCCATGCCATGCCCATCGCGGGAGCCGGCCAGATAGGCCAATTCCGCCGCATTACGCCGCAGCGCGCCTGGTCGAACCCGGTATGCCCAGCGTCGCCGCTCCGCCACAATGGTAGCCAATCCCAGATCCGCTTGCGAAATCGGGCTCGCAACGTCCCGCAACAGGCTGGCCATGTCGGTCAACGGCAGCTCGTGGTCGTGGCAACGCCAGCTTGCCCGCAAGATCCATTCCCGGCGGACGATCATCGGCTTGCCCGCCCGTCCCGCTTCGTACCAGCAGCGCGCACAGGCGTATCGCCTTATGCGCCGCGGCAGCACGTCGTGCGCCTGGCAGGCGAGAAAAGTGGCGGAAATCCTGTCGTTTTGGCATTGCACGGCCCAGGCGAGGCGCTCGACCAGATTGGCAAGGCACTGTGCCAAGCCACGTCCAGCCCCCGCGCCGCGCGCTGGGTCGTATCCAGCAAGAGCCGGTTCGATCCCGACATGGCGGAAAAGCGCCGCACGGGTCGTCTCGTGGGCCCGGGTCACCGGTCGATCCAGGAGTCGAAACATTCATCGGCAAGCGGTCGCACCCGGAACGCCAGCGGCTCCGGCTCGAGCCCGAGCGCGATCACCGCGCCGGGTGACCGGGGAGCAAACCCGCAGCCTCACGGATATCGGCGAATTCGACGCATTCGCGGCCGTGACGACGCGCAACCTTCTGTCCCCAGTGCGGCAGCCGTTTGAAGTTGCCGGTAACCCCGAGACTGTGGCGCCACAGGAATTCGGCGATTTCCGGCTCAGCAAGCCGGTCAGGCTCAATCAGCTGCATCCCGTGCGCCAGAACGCGGATCAGCCGCTGCGATGCCTCGCCAGGCGCGCCAGGGGATTGAGCCGCACGATGATCGAGCGATAGGCCAGCTCGACATCTTCGGCAAAGATGTCCGCCGCGACGTCAGGCCCGGCGACCACCATCGGGACATTGCCCTCGCTCATCCAGGAAGCGGAATGCATCAGGCGTGTCGCGCCGCGCCCTGCCGCCAGCGGTGAGGATGGCATGGACATTATCGATCCCCACGAGCCTTGTGCGCTGCCGACGCAGGAGTTCAACCACCTTGAGATCGGCAATACGGTGGGTTTTCCCGGTGATCGGCCAGCCCTGCTTCCACAGCAGCGTCAGGTTGATCTTGAGCGCGGTTGAACCCGACGGAATGACCGTGCGCAACATCGGCTCGTAACGGGCCTCACCCCAATCGGCAGGTTCGGGAAAATCGAGCGCAATCCGGCGCTGGGTCTCGCGCAGGATCGAGGTCTTGCCCATCCCCGACTGGCCGACAAGCAAGACGCAGGGCGGTCGCTCGTCAGGCTCGTCGTGCGCCAGTTCGACCAGTGTCGTAACCGCCGTGCGCGCTACGTCGAAATCGATCCAGAAGGCTGAATTTCCGCTCATTTGCGCCATTTCAGCCAATCATTGTCCGGCAGATCCGCAGCCGGGATCAATGAACTTCGGCCCGTTCGATCCGCCCCTTGGCCTGGGGTGAGTGTGCCACGCCTTCGCGCTCCTGCCGCTTGCGCTCTTGTCGGCTACTCGCTGTGCGCTGCCGTGCCATGGCGACTTCGCGCCGCGCGGCCTGAATGTACCGGGCGGTCGCTGCCTTTGCGCCATCCGCCTGAAACGCCGCCCCTGCCCGCCGCTGGCGTTGCCGTTCGGCTTCCCATTCGGGCTCGCTGATATCTGGGTAGTCGCCGACCACGGGCAAGACTACGAACTGGCCATCGATCTCCGCATAGATCCGCTGCAGCGTGCGCTCATCATGATGCACGGTGATTTGTTGGCCAATTCGGGCCGCCAGAACCGGATTCCAGTAGCGGCGGTGCAGGATTTGAACGCCGTAAGCCTGAACGGTTCGCTGCCGCGCCGGCAGGAACTGGCGGGTGAGATGCTCAACATCAAGGCAAGCCGGTAGCAGCGGAGAATGGCCCGAAACCGCCGTTTTCCACGCCTGTGCAGGACATTGTCCGCCCAGCCCCTTGTGCGGACCGTTGTGATAGATGGCGATCTGGAACAGCAGCCAGCGCTCGAATTCGGGCAAGGTCATCGCTGCCGCCTGTCCGGCGTCATAACCATCGCGCTGGGTGACATTGCCGCCCGTCGCACCAGGTAGCAGCCGCATCTTCCCAACCATTGTGCCGATCAGGCGCTCGATGTGGCCTCCGAAGTGGGCCGGTCCGCGTGGACGGATGTCGGGATCGATGCCGTTGGCCAGGCAAGCTCGCCTGAAGCTCTCCGCCCGGTGCGGTGCTGCGTGATCGGCATGGAGCCGCCGGAATTGCCCATACATCGGGTAGGAGACATCGACGCCCAATTGCTCAAGCAGCGGTTCCTTGGGCAGCAAGGCGTTGGCCACCGCCCGGCCACAGCGGAAAATCGAAGGATCGCCGAAACTGACATAAAAGCCCAGAATACTGCGGGTCCAGACCTCAACCAGCAACGTTATCCAGGGGCGGGCGAGCTCCTCGCGATGTACGCTGTCGACGAGAATCACATCTGCCCGCGTATGATCCATCTGCACGAGATCGAGCAGGCCCGCTGTGATAGGCGCCCGGATGAGGCTCATGGGCGCTGCGCTGCTTCGAGCCCATGCTCGAGGAGGCCCGCTGAGGCTCCGGATATCTCGCCGATCAACCTGATCAGAGTGCGCTCGCTCGGTACCTCGCCCGGCGCGAAGCAGAACTCCCCATCCTGCGCGATCAAAGACCATGAATTTCCCGGGCTGCCAGGGCCGCAGTGGCGGTGGCTTTGTCAGGAATACTTCCTGGGTAAGCCGGTCGATCGCCTCCCTCACCGGCTCGGCGATGCGATGACTGCCAATCCGGGGACCGCGGGGGTTGGAGCCAAGCTCGACGCCACAGGATTTGCGCGAAATCTGCCTACTAGTCGTCGTATCTGACGGTCGCTCAGCCCTGACTGGGCAGCGACAGCGTCAATGACTTGTGCTGTCAGTGGCCCGTCGAGTGGGACGAGGCGTCTGAAGATGGGGTAGAGTTCCGCACCTGTCGCCAGAGCTTCCGTGGACGCGACTTTCGTGCGGCTCGGTTTGCGTTCGATCACCCGACCTCCCGTGGCCGGATATCGACCGATTCAATGACATCAATTCTGGCAGAGGCATCGACACGGAATCCTAACCTGCCAGAATTGTTGGCATGGAAATCAGGATAATACATTGATATTCAGTGCATAAATGCGGTTTCCATAAACTTTGGCAGCCGACATCCGATTCCAGCGCTGCTGGGCTCTGCCGTGGCGACAGCAGCGCGTTGGGGGCAAGACGACCTGGAAACGCTCCACAGGGGTCTGGAATACGGTCAGGAGTGTCTGGCGGGTCGCTATGCCTCCTCGCACGCCCCTGCGGCCTGGACATTGCTTCTGGGGCTCGGCCCCCTCACCCGTGCCGATCTGGCTCGTGGGCTCAAGGTGACCCCACGAACTGCTTCGCAGATAGCACTGGCTCTTGAACAGGCGGGGCTGATTGCGCCGCCTACCCAAGAGCGACCGTTGCAACCCGTAATGCCGCGACGCTGAGATGGCCTGAAGATGTCCGACGTAGCGCCGACTCCTCCCCTCTTGTGAATCTTCATCAAGAAATCCAAATTCAAACATCATGTTGATGTTAGACGGTTTATATGAATCTTTAGAAGGTTAAGCCCTTTGGTTTGGAGCGTAGACCAGCTTGAATCCACGAGTCGCTTGTTGAGGGCCGTTCCCGGAGGATCGATGATCGGTTCCTGAAATGTCGGGCATTCCGTTCCCGATGTATCGTTGGATCGTTCCTCTTGTGTCGGATGTTGTTCCTGAAAGGTCGAAGGCGCAGGATTATCCGCTGTTTGAGCGAGTCATTTGAATCAGTTTGTAAGGCGGGATTCGGAAAGAGGTTCAATTGGCTGCCTGAGGTGTTGAGCGAGCCAGTCGGCAGGATTGGCGTCCGCGTGCAACACGACACAATGGGAACGGCGTCGAGGTTTGGATGTTCGTGGCTTTGGAGCTTATGAGAAAGCGGAGGATGTGTGATGCCCTCTTGTGTCACTTGCCACGCGCAGATTGGCGCGTCGCCAGAGCATCAACCTCCCGTAGCTCGTGCCGGTGCTTTTCATGCCAGCGCCGAACATAGCCGATAAATGCCCTTTGCCAGTTGGCGGGCGTGCGGGAGGGATCCGCGTTTACCAGGCTTCAAACTCCGCATGCAGGTTGTAGAGGTCCCAGCCCGGGCATTCTGATCGCAGTAGAGTAAGGGTCTCGTCGGTCATAAAGCCGCGCGTGGCCTTGTCGCTGAGTCCGACTACGGCTTTGTTGATGAGCGAAGTAGCGTCAAATTTTGCTGCGGGCGAATTAGCGGTAGTGGCCTGTACCGGCTTGCTTTCGTCTGAAGGTTTCCTGGAGGAAACTTTAAGGGCAACGATGGATTGGCTAATCCGGATTGGTTCTGTGGCAGCTTTCCTTGGATCACCGGGCTCAGCGGCGCCATCATCACGACGCATGCGTAGCATCGGCTCTTTGCGACCCTCGCTATCCTCAATGGACAGCTGGTAGCCCGGCAATGCGTTCTTTGCAGCGATCTTGATGATCTCGAACTTGAAGCGACGATAGGGGCCCTCAGCTCCGCTCTTTCCAAACAGAGTGGGCATGGAAATTGCGAAGCCCCCTCCCCGCCCCACCGGCATGCTTCCTCGCGACGCGGTAAAGCCAGCGCTCGCGGCCGCCAGTGATGTCGAAATAAGCGCGGTCGATAGACAGCACCCCGCCCTTCATCAGCACGCCTTCCCAGAACCAGTTGCTGAGTTCCAGAGTCATTCCCTGGATCGCTCGGTACGCTCGTCGATCAATTGGGTCCAGCCATCGAGCCAGCTGAAAGTGGCTCTCTGCGATTCCTCAGCGCGGATATTGGTCTTGACAGTAGTAGACACAAGTCGATCCAGTGCCTGGCCAAAGCAGCTCATAAGCCCGTCCCGTAGTGGGGCGTCCAATGGCGCCGCAACAAATCGTATGGCATGATATGAAGCGTGCGAGGAATGTCGTTCAGCCCGCGTCGCTGCATGTCGGCCAGCATCGAGGCGCAGTAAATCAGGATGTCGGCGTCCCAGATAGTTGCCATGCCAAATTGCGGGTTGGACGAGACGTTGACCCATAGTTGCCATCGGGCGACGTGTAATCAATCGCCTTTACCCGCTTGGTCTTGGCCAGTGAGAAGAACGGACGCTCCATCATCTCGCGCTGATCGCGCAGTGAGGTCGGCGAGATACGGCAAAACAGATCGAACTGTTCGTTGATTGCGCGCTTGGCGGCCCGTGTTTCAGGAGTGCTCGTAGCGCTCATCGGGAAGTTTCCTCAGGAAACATTTCGCCCCATCCAGACAGAAGTTTCCTCGGAGGAAACTCTCCTACAAGGGCACTAAGCGAGCTCAAGCTAGCGAAACCCCGTTCTGCCGCAATGTCTCCAGCACGGTTTGCCAAGCCTTCTGCAACTGCTCGTCACTGGCACCGCCACCTGTAGGCAAATGGAGAGTGCACCCTGACGAGTAACGGATTGACCGGATAAGATCGGTCGGCCAAACTGCCTGCAATTTCAATCCGCGTATCGGCCACTCGAGCTTTAGGGGCGCTCGACGCGTCCATCAGGCGCTTGAGGACAGCACCAGCAAGCGGTGGGGAAGCAATGGCAGAGGCCGCCGCGTTCGAAGTGGCAATGGCACCCGCTTCGGCAACGATTGCCTGGGCGCGATTATGGTCGTCCAACGCATTCGCTAGAGCATAAGCGGGATTCAGTGTCCGTTCGCTTAGATCAGAGAACGCAGACAGCACGGTGTCCGGAATTGTGGCGGCCCTAGAGCATTTGGACAACCAGCCCTTGGACAGCTTCAAGCGTTCGGCCATGCGCACCGCCTTGCCGCCATAATGGGCTTCAAGCGCCGCAGCATAGTTGCGCTTTCGCTCGATATCCGAGACATCCTTGCGCGCGCGGTTCTCAATGTCGGCGAGACGGAAAGCTGCCTCGTCATCCAGATCGGCGACCTGGGCGAGCAGCTTCATTTCCGGATAAGAGTTGGCGCGCAGCCACGAGATCGCAAATGCCGCCGGGTGCCCGCGATCACCTCATAGTCATAGTCGGGATCACCGCTGACATGGCGCACCACGACAGGAACCTTCTGACCACCCTCGGCGAGGATTGAGTCGATCAGATCTTGCACCGCCTCAACCAGGAGACGCTCCTGAATTCGAGCATTACCAGCCCAGAGGCGCACCCTGGCCGGATTGATCAGAAGCTGGGTGACCTGCCGAACCTCACCCGATGCCGCGCGCGCAAGTGCATTCTCTCGGCCAGACTCAAGCCGGCCCTGTTGCTGGCACGCGCTGGTCCGGCAATGTGCGGGGCAGGGAGGTCATCTTCAACTACCAAAGGGATCGCCGGGCTTTCCCGGCGGGAGCGGTGCCTCATCGGCAAGGAGACCGGCCAGATAATCGCTTTGCTTGCGGGCCATCAGACAAACTCCCCATCCAGCGTTCCCGAAAGATAGTCGAACATAACATGAACATCAATTCCCGAGCAGGCATCCTATCCATTGACCACTGCCTCCCTCGCTCGCGGGTGCCGCTATACCCCAGCCGCGCCGCACCATGGCTTCCACCTGGCCCAGGGCTTCGTCGAGGTTGGCCCGGCAGCGTTTTGGGTGCGCGGTGTGCCGATAGGGCGCTCAAGCTCGTACACGGTCATCATGCGTAAAGCCGCATGGCTGATTTCTGCGCTTTCAAGGATCGGGACCCGCAAAAGCGCAGGACCGAACGTCTGTTCCATGATTTGCCGCACCATGGCGTGACTGGGATCATTCCGGAATCGAATTTGGAACAGATCAGCCGAATAAATCATACTCAACTTCGATCCCCGCCTGCGCGAGCTGCGAGGTCACCTGATCCATCATCGAGAGGAACTGAACCGTGGAACAGAAATCGGGCGTCGTCGCTGCCATTGGTACCAGCAAAGCATTGGCCGCCTGCATCACCGCTAGGCTGATCGTGCCGAGGGCAGGGGGAGGATCGAGGATGACGATGTCATAGTCGCGCGCGAGATCCCTGCAAACCGCGTTTCAGCTTGCGAAAGCGCGATGCGAGGACCGAGCCGCCGTCTGCCCCGGATGCCGCGAGCTCATATTCCACGTCGAACAATTCCAGGTTTGACGGAATCAGGTCGACGTTCGGCCACGGGGTCTTCTGGACGGCATAGAGCAGGTCAGTCTGTGTCGGATCGATCGACAAATAGGGGTAAAGCGTCTGCTCGCGGGCTATGTTGAAATGCGGATTAAAGCCGAACAGCGTCGTAGTCGTCGCTTGGCTGTCGCAGTCGACCACAAGCACCCGATAGCCTTGAACGCCGAAGTAGTGCGCAAGATGTGTCGTGACAGTCGACTTGCCGACACCACCTTTGAAATTCTGCACAGCAATGATTGCAGGTCGGTCGAGTGGCGCTCGGGCAGGCGAAGCACCCAGAACATCGCGCATATTGAGAAGTGCTTCGATCGAATAGCCCGGTCGGCGACCATTTCGGTGGGCGGGGAGGCGGTAGTCGACCGTCGTCCTCGGCCATCCGGATGCGATTGGTCGAACAGCCAAGTAGTGCTGCAGCTTCGGCGATGCCATAGCGCACGGAAAGCGCCTTGCGACTCTCGGAAGGAACGCCTGCCGCCGTAACCGCTCAATCATTTTTTCGCCAGCTTCAGCCATTTCGGCAATGCGGGAGACTTCTGAATTCATAACTGCCCCGATGCGCGCGAATGAATGTTTTCGAGCACATAGCAAGTCAAATTCATTCAGTCCAGCGCGGGAAGTTTGAACTAGAAGCCGCCGTTGCGTCGATCTTGGCACGCGGGGAGGGGAGGGGACTGGGCTCGATGCCCATGTCCCTTGTTCGCAACAGACCCACAGCTGAGCTCCGGTCCCTGGTCCACCGTCTTGGCGGTACCTGGTCCGGCGACACCGCCATGTGCGCTTGCCCGGCCCATGCCGACAGAACCCCGTCGCTGTCGGTCCGCCAGGGGGACCGAGGCATACTCGTCACCTGCCATGCGGGCTGCGATGCCAGAGACGTTCTGCGCGAACTTGCACGCATCGAGCACCTGCCCGACTTTCGTCGGGCTATCGTTGAAAGCAACAGGCGGTCCCGGCAAGCCCATCTCGCCATCTGGCGCGCGGCCAATGCCATCGAGGAACGCTCGCCGAGCGTTACATCCGCGACACACGTGGCATCTGGGCGCCGCTCAGCGATGTCCGATTCCACCCACAATGTCCGCGAGGGCAGGGGGCCTTTGCCAGATTCGAGCCCGCGCTCTTGGTCGCCATGCACAAGCTTGGCGAAATCGCCGCGATCCAGCGGATATTCCTCGATCCCGGCACGGCCAACTGGACTGAAAAAGCTCTGTCTCGGGCAGGCAATTGGGGCGGCCTGGACCAATGGGCCTCCCGCTCGAACCATTGGCCTGTGCGAAGGGTTCGAGACGGCTGCCGCCTACATGTCGCTTACCGGTATTCAGGCTTGGGCGACCATGGGGGCCAAACGGTTCCACCAACTGACCATCCCATCAGATGTCGAGACGCTGATCCTGCTTGCCGACAACGATACCGAAGGCCGGCGTGCCCGTGATCGCGCCAGGGAGGCATACAAACGTCCGGGCCTCACCATCGAGACCGAATGGCCACCGGGGCGCATGAACGACTGGGCGCAGCTCCTGAAGCGGTGAGGGGAGGGGGGGACGAAGGGATGCGGCCGTTTTGGCCCTTCCCGGGAGAATTCCATGACCTCGACGATTTCGCGTTCCGCCGCGATCCTTGCTGCCGCCCAGACCCTTGCCGCCAAGATACTCCTCGCCATTCCGGTCGACCGTGCCGCGCTCACCCAGGCCATGACCGAGGCCGCCGGTGGCAGCGATGCAGATGGCTTTTGGCAGCAGCGCGACAGTTTCGAGGCGCTCGAGGCGGCGATTACGCTGACTGCGCACGAACTTACCTCAAGATGCGACGGCGCATCGGCAATCCGGACACTGGAAGCGATCACGCGCGAGCTTCCTACCCATACCGTGCGCAGCGAGGATCAGATCGAGTATCAGCAGTTCTCGACCCCGCCCGCACTCGCATTGCTCGCTATCCAGCTGGCGCGGCTGACATCTGACGACGTGTTCCTCGAGCCGAGCGCTGGCACCGGGATCATCGCGTCACTGGCACGCCCGCATGTCGCCAACACCCAGCTCAACGAACTGGAGCCCACCCGCGCCGGGATCCTGGAAGGTCTGTTCCCGGCTCTGCCCGTCACCCGGCACGACGGGGCCAAGATCAGCGCGCTGCTATCAGGAATGCCGCGTCCGAGCGCCATCGTTATGAACCCGCCGTTTTCAATATCGCAATCACATGGGCAAGACGCCAACACGGCGGCACGGCACCTGCGATCAGCGCTCGACCATCTGCTGCCCGGCGGGCGCGTCGTCGCGATCATGCCTGACTGGTTCACAACGTCTGCCAAATACGCACATGCATTTCGTCATACGCTCGAAGGCGCGCGGGTTGTCCTGTCGCTGCGGCTCGATAAGGGCGCCTATGCCAAACACGGCACTGGAATCGCGGTCCGGGTGTTTGTGATCGACAAGGTTGCGGGCGACATATCGGTCTCGACCATCAACAGGCAAAGCCCGCTCGAACTCTACGAGGCAATTCCCGTCATCCCGACGCGTGCTTCGCTGCGCGGATCCACGCCGCCCCCAGTCTCCCGCGCCGGCAAGCTGAGCTTCTTCCGGGCGGTGAAAAGCGGGCCTGCGCGCCCTGTCGTGATCCGTCGCCCACAAACCAACGAGGTTAAACCTGTTGCCTATGTGGTTCTCGATGAGCCGGCCCCAATGGGCGAGCAGCGCGGGGTCTATGCCGATTACCGGCCATCGCGAGTGGTTCTGCCCGAAGCAGGCGAACACCCAACGCACCTCGTCGAATCCGCCGCCATGGCGTCGATCGCGGCTCCCAAACCGCAATATGTGCCCAATCTGCCCGAGCGCACAGTCACCGCGCGGCTCCTGTCAGCCGCCCAGCTTGAAACCGTGATCTATGCCGGCGAGGCCTGGTCGCGCGATCTGTATGGACGCTTCACCCATCCGCCCAGCGAAGTTGCGCTCAAGGAGGACCCAGATGGCGAGGCCTACCGAACCGGTTTCTTCCTCGGCGATGGCACCGGGGCAGGGAAGGGGCGTCAAGCTGCGGCCTGCATCCTCGACCAGTGGCTGCGCGGTAATCGCCGTCACATCTGGATCAGCAAAAACGCGCCGCTCCTGGAAGACGCGCAGCGCGACTGGAGTGCGATCGGCGGTCTGCCTGCCGACATTCTTGAACTGTCGCGCTGGAAGATTGGCGAGGAGATAACCGCGCCTGAGGGCATCCTGTTCGTTCCTTATGGCACGTTGCGTTCCTCGCGCGTCGAAGACACGCGCCTTGATCAGATCGTGCGCTGGGCCGGATCCGACTTCGAGGGCGTCGTCGTGTTCGACGAGGCTCATGAAATGGGCGGTGTGGCGGGTGGGGAAGGGGCCTTGGGGCAGAAGGAGGGCTCGTTGCAGGGTATCGCCGGGGTGCTGCTGCAAAACACCCTACCGCGCGCTCGTGTGCTCTATGCCTCGGCAACGGGAGCATCCGACGTCAACAACCTCGCCTATGCGGTGCGGCTTGGTCTGTGGGGGCCGGGCACGGCCTTTGCGGGCCGCGAGCAGTTCATCAGCGAAATCCGCGATGGCGGTATCGCCGCGATGGAGCTGGTAGCCCGCGATCTCAAGGCCTCGGGGCTCTATCTTTCACGCGCGCTGAGCTTTGGGGGCATCGAATACGACATCCTGCGTCATGAACTCACCCCAGCGCAGATCGCCATCTACGACAAATATGCTGAGGCCTGGACCATCATCCACCAGCACCTCGAGGACGCGCTGGAACTGACCGGCGTGGTCGACCCGCTCGAGAACCGCACGCTCAACAGCGGAGCCAAGGCGGCGGCGCGCAGCCGGTTTGAGGGCACCAAGCAGCGGTTCTTTGCCCAGGTGCTGCTCTCGCTCAAACTGCCTTCGATCTATCCGGCGGTCGATGAGCATCTGGCAGCGGGCGAAAGCGTCGTCGTCCAGCTTGTCAGCACCGCGGAATCAATCCTCAATCGGCGGCTTAATGAGCTCGATCCCGAGGAACGCGAGGCGCTCGATCTGGACTTGTCACCCCGTGAGGCGATCTAATGTTGAGCTCAACATTAGACGTATTCTTTGCAGTCGCAGTTTATGTCGAGTGTGGCGGCGGGAGGCGCAGGTTTCCTTCGGTTTTCCATGATTTCACTCAGATAATTACAGTTCCTTCGACCTCAACAAGTCGAAGGAAGCTACATGCGAACAAGATCATCATTGCCGTTTCGAGCGGCCCCGCTCCGGGTCGAAGACCCGCCCAGTCACGGCACCCTACTCACCGCATTCCTCTCCTCTCTGTCGCTCGACGAGAGGTCAGCCTGTGCGGTTCTGTTTGGCGCTGCTGCCCGCCATTTCCTGCATTGGCTGGAGCTGCATGGGATCGCAGTCCGCACGATCGACGATCGGGCTGTTCGGCGGTTCGAGAAGCACCGGTGCCGGTGCCACCGGTATTCGGCGCAGCAGCCAGTATATAAGGCGGACATTGCAGCGCGGGTCAGACGCTTCGTCCGCTTCCTGGAAGATCAAGGCTACGTCGAAGTCGACGACGGGATCGACGATTTGCCACGGCACCTCGCCGACTATTTCGACGCGATCAATAGTCTGCAACTCGCGCAGGGACCGGCGCAGTCCTATCGATCCGAGGCCGAGCATGTCGTGGCCTGGCTTCGCATTGCGCGACGACGGTGGGCCGATATCGACGACACGATCATCGACCAGTACGCCGTGCATGATTGCCGTTGCCCGGTCTGGCGCAAGCGGGGCAAGCTGGTCGCCACGGGCACCAAGCGGCGGCGGCGCTGCGCTCGGCACTTCGTCGAGTTTCTGCGGGGTCGGGGCGTCATCCCATCGGTCGAACCGGTGGTGGACGATAACCCGCACATGGCGGCATATCTTACATGGCTCAAGCAACATCGCGGCGCGACCGACGAGACGATCCGGCGTTACCGGACCGATATCACGCGGCTCCTGCCCATGCTCGGCGAGCCTTCACAATGGGATGCAGCCGCTCTCAGGCGCGCATTCCAACGACGAAGCAAGGAGACGCCGGGTTCGGCATCGCTGCTCGTCACGATAATGAGGAGCTACATTCGGTTTTTGATCGTGCAAGGCGAGTGCCGACCGGCATTGTTGCACGCGATACCATCAGTGCAGCGCTACCGCCTTTCGGCGTTACCCCGTCACGTCGACCCGGCCATGATCGAGAAGATCATTGCAGCCTGTCCGACCGATCGGCCGGTGGAAGTCCGCGACAAGGCCATCATTCTCCTGCTCGCCAGGCTCGGACTGCGAGCGGGCGATGTCCGGGACATGCGGCTCGACGATATCGATTGGCGGGGCGGGTACATCCGGGTCAAGGGCAAGACCCGAAGGCCGGACCGGTTGCCACTGCCGCAGGATGTCGGCGACGCGATTCTGGCATATCTTGCGGCAGCCCGCCCGAAGGCCGTCGAAGACCATCTGTTCCTGCGCGTGCAAGCTCCGTTCCGGCCATTCAGCTCGTCCGCGGAGATCGCAGGCATCGTCGCACGCACGCACGAGCGCGGTGGGATCGAAGGGGTGCCGACCGGGTCGCACATATTCCGGCATTCGCTTGCCACCAACTTGCTGCGCGCGGGCGCGGGCCTGGAGTCCGTAGGGACCATCCTGCGTCACAGCTCGCCCGAGACCACTGCCATCTACGCCAAGGTCGATCTGCCGATGCTCATGAAGATCGCGCAGCCCTGGCCCGGAGACCTGCCATGTTGAACACACACATCTCAAGATACGTCGCTTTGCATCGCAGCCTGGGTCGGAAGTATTCCGAACAGGACCGGATGCTCCGCCAGTACGCTGCCTACGCCGAGGGTTTCGGCGATCGGCACACTCCAGGTCCAGCGCATCTACGACTGGTGCCACACGTCGAGCTCACAATATGTGGCCCGCCGGAGGTTCGACACCGCACGTAACTTCAGCCTTTTCGCTCATGCCGAGGATTCGGGCCACGAGGTTCCACCTGCGGGCGTTTTCGGCCGAGGCAAGCGGCCCCGCCCCACGCCCACGATCATCAAGCCCGAGCAGGTCCGGGCGATCATGACGGCGGCACTGGGCGTTCCTCCCAAGGGCATGATCAGCCCGTACACTTATCACTACCTGTTCGGTCTGCTGGCCGCGACAGGACTCCGGATTTCCGAGGCCCTCGCGTTACAATGCAGCGATCTGGTCGAGGATGGCCTGATCGTCCGCAACGGCAAGTTCGGTAAACAGCGGCTTGTAGCGTTGCAGCCATCGACCCGTCAGGCGCTCGAAGCATATCTCGCCACCCGGGCAAGGCTCGGTGCCACGGGCAATGACCTGTTCGTGACCATCCGGGGAAGAGCCCCCCATAAAGTGCGCGCACACATCGTGTTCGTCAGGCTGGCCCGACAGCTTGGATACCGCGGACCAACTGGAACGGCCGGGATGCGGCTACACGACTTGCGGCACACTTTCGCCGTGCGTTCCCTTGAGTCCTGCCCACCCGACAGGGAGGCGATTGCACACCACATGGCCGGACTCAGCGTCTATCTTGGGCACGCGTCGGTCGCCAACACGTATTGGTATCTCGAGGCCACGCCGGTGCTGCTGCGCGACATCGCTGCCGCCAGCGAGCAACTTTACCGGGAGAGGCCGCATGACGGCGCTCGCTCCGCATCTCTCGGCATACCTGCGTGAACATCTGCCACGCGAACGCGCTGTCAGTCCGCACACGGTGAAGACCTATGCCAACTGCTTCGTCCTCCTCGTCCAGTTCGCTGCCGGTCGGCTGAAGCGCCGACCGACCGATCTTGAGATCGAGGATCTCGGCACCGACATGATCATGGCCTTCCTTGACCATGTCGAGACCGGTCGCGGCAGCTGCGTGCGGACCCGCAACGGCAGGCTCGCCGCGATCCGGTCCTTCTTCCGGTACATAGAGTATCGCATTCCGGCCTGCCTGGACCAGGCGCTCCGCGTCAGATCGATCCCGACCAAGAAGACCGACAAGGCGCTGATCGACTACCTCGACCGGGCCGAGATCAAGGCGTTGCTCGACGCCCCCGATCCCCGCACTCGCCTTGGCACACGCGATCGCGCCATGCTGCATCTGGCCTATGCCGGCGGGCTCCGGGTATCGGAACTTGTGTCGCTTCAGCTGCGCGATTTCCCGGACCGCTCCCTGTCCACCGTGCACATCATGGGCAAGGGTCGGCGTGAACGGGTCCTGCCGCTCTGGAAGGAGACCCAGTTCGCATTGCGCGCGTGGCTTGCGATACGGCCCGACGCGCAAGCTGCCGAGATATTCCTCAATGCCAACGGGCAGCCTATGACCCGTGACGGATTTGCATTCCGACTGGCTGAACACGTCAAAGCAGCGGCGGCAAAGCAGCCGTCGATCCTCGGCAAACGGGTTACGCCGCATGTGTTGCGCCATTCCTGCGCGATGCACACGCTCGCGGCGACCGGGGACATCCGCAAGGTCGCGTTGTGGCTTGGCCATGCCAGCATACAGAGCACCGAGACCTACCTGCGGGCCGATCCCGAGGAGAAGCTGCAAATCCTCGCGGCTCACGGTGCCCCCGCCATCAAGCCCGGGCGCTTCAAGCCGCCATCCGATGCCCTGATTACCATGCTTACCGACGTTCGAAGGCGGGCCTAGCCCGTCTCCGAACATTCCCCCTGACCCTCATATTATCTGGAGTGAAATCATGGAAAACCGAAGAAAACCTGCGCCTCCCGCCGCCACGCTCGACATAAACTGCGACTGCAAAGAAGCAATTGCCGATTACCTTACCCGTGCGTTCCCGACCCGGCAGATGGAGGAATATGTCGACGAGCTTGGCGATGTTCGCTCGCGCCCGATGTGGGACGAGGCCGGGAGCCCGGTCTATAACCCGCAGGCCGAGGCGGCGCGGGCAGACCTCATCGAACATATCTGCGCGATGCCGCCGATCCCGACCGCGCTCGATGCCCTGCTTGAACATTACGGCACCAGTGCTGTTGCCGAGGTGACCGGACGGTCGAAGCGGCTTGTCCGCGATGCACACGGACAGCAGCGCCTCGAAAGCCGATCACCGCGCACCAACCTTGCCGAAACCACCGCATTCATGACCGGGGCCAAGCGTATCCTGGTCTTTTCGGATGCCGGTGGCACGGGGCGCAGTTACCACGCCAGCCTTGATGCCAAAAATCAGCAGCGCCGTGTTCACTTCCTCTTGGAACCCGGATGGCGCGCCGACCGGGCGATCCAGGGGCTCGGGCGCACCCACCGCACCCACCAGGCCTGCCCGCCGCTGTTCCGCCCCGTTACCACCGACTGCAAGGGCGAAGCCCGGTTCACCAGCACCATTGCGCGGCGACTCGATGCGCTGGGGGCGCTCACGCGCGGGCAGCGCCAGACCGGGGGGCAGGGAATGTTCGACGCCGCCGACAACCTTGAGAGCAGTTATGCCAAACATGCGTTGCACGACTGGTACGGGCTTCTCGCCACCGGCAAGCTTAAGAGCACCAGTTTTGCCGAATTCCAGACGATGAGCGGGCTCGAACTTACCGACCAGGACGGTGTGCTGCGCGAGGACCTGCCGCCAATCCAGCGCTGGCTCAACCGCCTTCTTGCCATGAAGATCGCGGTGCAGAACGCCATCTTCGACGAGTTCCTAACCCTTGTCGAAACCCGCGTTGCGGCCGCCAAGGAAGCTGGGACATTCGACATTGGCGTCGAGACGATCTCGGTTGAGGCCTGCCAGGTGCTATCGGATACGGTAATCCGAACCGACCCCGTGACCGGCGCGACCTCCCACCTCCTCGAACTGTCGCTCACCCAGCGCCGCAAGGTCCTGTCGCTTGAGCGGGTGCTCAAGTTGGCGTCCTACGATGACAAGCCACTGTTCCTGCGCAACGAGAAGTCGGGGAAGGTCGCACTGGCAATCCGGGCTCCGTCGCACATGGACGAGGAAGGCAACACCATCCACCGGCACGAACTCGTCCGCCCCTTGCGCAGCGAATACCTTCACGCCGAACGCCTTGCAGAATCGGCGTGGAAACCGCGTCGGAGGCAGAATTCGCGAAGCTTTGGGAAGCGGAGTACGCCGCCGACGAAAGCCAGTTGGTCACCGAGACGGTGTACCTGGCGACCGGCTTGCTACTGCCCATTTGGGGTGCGCTTCCGAAGGAAGACCTCACGGTCAACCGCATTGTCGACAAATCGGGCGCTTCCTGGCTCGGCCGCCATGTCCACGACCTTTACGTCGACGCGACCCTCGAGAAGCTCGGGGTCAGTCGCAAGGTGCCGACCGATCCGGCTAAAATTGCAGCCGCCATCCTCGGCGGGGGCACCTGGAAGGCGCCGCACCCACTCAATTTCACCATTCGCACATCCCGCGTGAACGGTTCCCGAAGGATCGAGATTGCGGGTGCCGAAGCTGCCCGTATTCCCGAACTCAAGGCTAAGGGTTGCTTCACCGAGATCATCGCTTACAAGACGCGGGTGTTCGTGCCCCTCGATCGGGCGGACGCGATCATCACCAGCATTGCGGTCCAGACCTGAGCAATCAGGTAAGTCGTGCTGAGGGTACCCGTCTGATGGGCGGCGCGTTTCACGCCATCAAGCAGGCGATATCTGCATAATTGAAACGACGGCGATGTTCGACCTTTAGGACTGTCCGGATTCAGGGACAAATCGCGGGTAAGCAGTCACCGGTGCAGGCCAGATTGGTTCTCGGCAACGAAAACGCGAGCGAATTAGCCGCCCACCCTGGGCGCGACAATTACCGAATGCGCCTGAATGGTGGCGCCATTGGTGGTTTGCAGAATTTTGCTTCGGGACTGATAATCCAGATGCCACCACAAGCCGAGTAGGACGGCTGCGACCGCCGCCATGAGGAGCCCGGCGTGGGCCTTCCTCGATCTAAGAGGCGAGCTTCGCGTGCTTTTGGCCTCGGAATTTTGAGGGGCGTCCATTGCTTGTGGTTCGATCAAATAACCACTTTGCGCCGTGTCCATAGAGTGCCAGTGACGGATCCCGTTCGGAAGCTCGGCTCCGCGGCAGGGGGATCACGATTTCAGCTCCGATCCGTGGGTGCGAAGCAGAAAGTTGACGATCGACTGACCGAAAGCGTCGTTCTGATCACCAACGACCATGTGCGTCGCATTCGCAATGTCGCTGTATGCCGCGTGGGGGACGAGACCCTGGAAATGCTTGACGGCTTCCGGCGAGACGAGGTCGCTCGAACCGCCCCGGATCAGATGCACGGGCAGTTTGAGGCTGGCCGCCGCTGCACTGAGTTCAGCGCTCCCTTGATCGCTGGAGTCCCCGCGGCGCCGCATCATTCCGTCGATGAACGCCGGATCCCAATGCCAGTAATAGCGTCCATCCTCCTTGCGGCGCAGGTAGTTTGCGAGCCCGGACGATGCCTTTCGGCTCGGCCGGTGCGGCATATACTCGGAAATGACCCGTGCGGCTTCCTCCGTCGAGGCGAAACCCTCACGCGCATGAGCGGTCATGAAACCGACGACGCGGGCGACGCCGCCGGGTTCCATCTGGGGCGTGATGTCGACCAAGGTGAGCGAGCTGAAACTTCCCGGTGCGCATTCTCCCTCAGCCATAATCCCGGCTATTCCGCCAAGGGACGCGCCGATTATGGCTGGCTTTTTCCCGATCGCCGAAGCGATCGCGACGAGATCTGCCGCAAAATCGGAAATATGATAGGCCCCATCACTCGCCCATGCACTTTCGCCATGCCCGCGCAGATCGACCGCAATCGTCCGGAATCCGTGGCTGGCGAGTAGCTCGGTCACGGCTTTCCACGCTCTGCGCGTTTGCCCGCCTCCGTGCGCCAGAATGACCGGAAAGCCGCGTTCCGGGCCATTTATCGACGCCGCAATGGTAAGGCCCGACTGACCGGCGAATGTGATTGATTGATCCGACATGACGGCATTATACTGTAAGGCGATTTACAAAAAAGTCTATTTAATATTCGAGTTTGGCGCCAGTCACCTGAATCTAGAGTTCGTGGCATATTGTATGATCTGCCTTTTGGCAGAAGTGACGTGATGTGGTGGGCGGTGACGTGACCCCCTGATTTTCCTCCACGCATGATTAGAGTCCGGCCCTGAAGGAAGGACGGACGATGAAGCGATTGAGGTTCACGGAAGAGCAGATCATTGGCGTGTTGAAGGAGGCCGAGGCCGGCGCCACGGCGTGTCCGACGCGACGATCTACAACTGGAAGGCCAAGTATGGCGGCCTGGAGGTCTCGGAGGCGAAGCGGCTGCGGGCGCTCGAGGATGAGAACGCCAAGCTGAAGCGGCTGCTGGCCGAGACGATGCTGGACAACGCGGGCCTGAAGGATCTTCTCGCAAAAAATTGGTAACGCCCGCTGCGAAGCGAGAGGCGGTCGCTCGTCTCCAGGCGGTCCTGGGGATGAGCGAGCGGCGGGCGTGTCGAGTCATCGGCGCTGATCGGAAGAGCATGCGTTACCGGTCGCAGCGGGATGATGATGCCGAGCTTCGGTCGAAGCTGCGCGAGCTCGCGCAGCAGCGCCGTCGGTTCGGCTATCGCCGATTGCACATCCTGCTGCGTCGCGAGGGCGTGGTGATCAACCGCAAGAAGACGCAGCGGCTCTACCGCGAGGAGAAGCTGGAAGTCCGGCGTCGGCGGAGCCGGCGTCGCGCCATTGGTGCACGCGCACCGGCGCCCGTGCTGGCGCTGCCCAACCAGCGATGGAGCCTGGACTTCGTGCACGACCAGATGGCGTCCGGACGCCGGTTCCGGGTGCTCAACATCGTCGACGATGTAACCCGCGAGTGCCTGCGTGCGGTGCCGGATACGTCGATCTCGGGACGCAGGGTCGTGCGCGAGCTAAGCGATCTGATCGTCGAGCGCGGCAAGCCGGGCATGATCGTCAGCGACAACGTCCTATGTTGGGAAGCAGCAGCGGCAACAGGCCAGCAGATCTCATTGCGCCGATCAGGATCGGCGCTGCTGTCTTTTTGATCCAGATGGCTTCCATCGTCAAGGAATGTGCTCTCGGCCATAGCAAACACAGGATCCATCGATCTTGGGGGTCGTGGTCCTCACCGTCCTTAAGATGAGATGCAGATGCCAGATGGAAGGCCCGAACATTATCTACAGGGTCGCAGCTGCGCCCTCACGGCTCCACAGAGAGGGGTCCTTCCATCTGGTGTCCGCCCGTTCCAGGAACGGACGGTACTCGGTTCCCGTCTTGATGACGGCGTGTGCGACACGCGCCATCTTGGCGGTGAGTGCGGTCATCGCCTTTCGGCGGCGATCAGGGTCGTTTGCATGCCCGGCGACGTATCGCCCGAGCTTGTCGCGAAAGCTGTTGTCGCGCTGGCGGATGGCAACTTGGGTTGCCATCCAGAAGGTACGGCGGAGCCGAGCATTGCCGTACTTTGAAAGCTTGGTCCGCCCGCGGAATGTGCCGGACTGACATGTGGCAAGATCGAGGCCGCAGAACTTCAAAAACTGGCGGTGGTGAGCAAATCGTCGAAGGTCGCCGGCCTCCGCGAGGATGGTCAGCGCGTTGATCGGCCCAATCCCGGGGATCATTCGCAGGAGCTGGTAATCACGGTTCTCGCTAAGCAGGGCATGGGCTGTTCGTTCGATCTCGTCTCGTTGCCGGATCAGGCTTCGCGCTTGCGCGATGACCATGCGGAACATGGCGATGGAGACGGAATCTTCGCCGATCGGCAATGCAACCGACGCGCAGGCAGTCTCGTAAATATCGTTGATTAAGCGGGCTTTAGAGACCTTGCGGCCGACCAGTGACCACGCCTCGCGCGTGAAGGCCTCCTGGCTGAGCGCTGTCATGCTCGTTGGCGTTGGAAACCGCTCGAGCAAGGCCAGGAACCAATCCGACCTGCTGTTGCCTGCGAAGCGCTCGATCTCTGGGAAGTACAGCGGGAGATAGTGTGTCAGGATCCGATGCCATGTCTGGGTCTTAGCCTTTGAAATGGCTTCGTGCGTCTTCGACATCTCCTGTAGATCGTTGATACCGGCGGCCAGCGGATCGACGTAGCGCTGGGTCGCGCCGATCTGCAGCATGTGCAGGATTACCTGGGCGTCCTTGGAATCGTTCTTGTCCCAGCCATTGTGCAGAGCCTCGCGCGTCCGGGCCAACGCGACCGACGAAATCAAGCGAAGCTCGAATCCCGCAGATAGCAGCCGGTGTGCCAATGTGCGGTGGTAGTTGCCGGTGGCTTCGAAGCCGACGATGACAGGTCTGCCGATGTCCGCCAGGTCGGCCGCCAGACGGTCGTAATCCGCCTTGGTGGCCATCACCGTCATGCGCCGCCGCCGGCCACCCTCCGGGCGTTCAATCAGCACCTCCTGACGGTGCTTGGACATATCGATGGCTACCAGCACGGCATCGGCGGGAGTAGAACTACGCTTGGTCATGGTCGGTCATGACCTGCGCCCGGAATCTTGGACCGTTTTGAGCTGGAAAATTCCAGTTAGATCATAGGGCCAGGATACGGAGTGAGCGATGATGAGGACGAAGTTTTCCAAGGCACGGATCGCCCGAGGCGATCACCGCCGTTTTCGCCGAGGCCATGGTCCAGACCTGCATCGTCCATCTGCTCCGGAACTCGACGGACTTCCTCTCATGGAAAGACCGCAAGCCGCTGGTGACCGCGCTGAAGGGCATTTACCGCGCCGTCGATGCCAAGGCTGCCGAGGGAACCACCTTAAGGACGTATGGTCCACTTTCCCAAGGTTACAGGCTATCACGCAATACTAGGGCTGAAGCCAGTATCCGACTAGAGTCGGAGGGATCCCTCCCAAATGGGGGCCTCCAAACAACGCAAACTGAAAATAATTAGCGAATATTCAGCCAGTGCCGTCGTTCACTCCGGCACGTCAGACGGTGCCCCGTCTTGCGGTGCCGAGTCAACCGTTCGCGTGGATTTGGCGACGGGTGCCGGGTCACTGTCCCAGTCGAACACCTTGCCGCGCACGCGCTGGTAGTTGACATCGGGATCATACAGCGGGCCACCATCGAGGCCGAGGTCGCGTGCCTCGGCCATGCCCATCGCTGAGAGCAGCGAGAATCCCGCGACATAGGCATTGCGCCGCGCAGTGACGAGGCGGGTCTGGGCTTGAAGCAACTCACGCTCGGCATCGAGAATATCCAGAATGGTGCGGTTGCCGACGCTGTTTTCGGCGCGCACCCCTTCAAGGCTGAGAGTTGCAGCATCGACTGCGCTTTGGCTCGACGCGATGATCTCGTCGGTAGCCTGCCAAGAGGCAAAGGCAGCGCGGACGGTGGCGATGACCTCACGCTCAATGGCGATCTCTTGCTCCATCGTCGCGTTCTCCCGCGCCTGTGCCTGACGGCGCTGGGCTGCGGGAAGCCCGCCCTGGAACATGGGGATGGACGCGCGAATGCCTGCCTGTGCTGTCGTCTGGCTCTGGGTAAAGGCACCGGTGCCGGCTGCTGTGCCACCGAGCGTGCCAAGATAGTCGGTATAGCCAAGTCCGGTGAACACACTAATCCGTGGCAGGCGCGATGCACTCACCGCTTTCACATCGAAACCAGCAGCAGTGCTGCGCTGACGCGCTGCGATCAGGTCTGGGTTGTTGTCGAGCGCGATTTGGGTGGCCTCAGCCGGCGTGTCCGGAAGACCGGCCAGCGGTGGCGGCGGTTGCAGCGCCACGGGAGGCTTGCCAACTATGGACAGATAGAACTCGCGCGCGGCAATCAGGCTGGACTGTGCAGAGCGCAGATCGCCCTGAGCGAGCGCCAGCCGAGCCTGCGACTGGGCCACATCGGTGCGGGTCAGATCGCCGATCTCGAAACGGTCACGCGTTGCCCGCAGGTTGACTGTGAGGACTTCGACATTGTTGCGATTGAGGCCCACGACGGCTTCGGCAAGGATCACGTCCATGTAGCTGGCGACAACTCGGCTGAATATACCAGACTCCGCACCGCGCAGATCGGCTTGCCCTGCCTTCACCCGCGTTTCTGCTGCGAGCACCGAATTCTTCACGCCGCCGCCCGAATAGACCGGCACGCTAAGCTGTAAGGAGGAATCGAAAGCGCGGTCGGGCGAGGTAAAATTGTTGGCGCTGTTCTTGAGAAATTCGGTGTAGCTTGATGCGCCCTGCAGCGAGGGCAGACCGGCGGCGCGGGCAATCGGCACGGTTTCGTCTGTCGCTCGCTGCTGGGCCCGCGCGCCTTGCAGCGACGGGTTGGTGGCATAGGCCGCGTTTAGCGCATCGCGCAGATCGTCGGCCAGCAACGGCGCAGGCAATGCGGCAACAAGTCCTGCCAGCAGGGCGGGCTTCAACGATGAGTACTGTCTCAACATCAGGTTGCCCGTAGCGCGATCGCGATTGGCCGAGAGCAGCGACTTCAGCGGCACCCGGTCGCCCTCTTTCCAGCCGTATTTTTCAGTCAGTGCCGGGCCAATCAGCACGCCGGTGCGCTTTTGCTTCATGGCAGCCGCGGTTTGTGAGGAGACGTTGAATCTGGAGTTTGTTCTGGAACGACGTCGATCAACCGGCCCCTGTTTCCGAAAATTCCGGCCAACTTGCTTCCGACGCCCGCCACGGCCACGTAGATTGCCGGGATCACCACCAACGTCAGCAAGGTCGATGTCGTCAGGCCACCGATGATGATGAAGCCCATGGGATTGCGCCACTCCGCTCCGTCTGATTGGGAAAGGGCGACCGGAATCATCCCGAAGACGGCAGCCATCGCGGTCATCAGTACCGGACGGAGACGTTCTGGCGCAGCCTGTAACATGGCTTCGTGTGCCCCACGTCCCTCTTCGCGCAACTGATTGGCACGGTCGATGAGGAGGATGCCGTTCTTCATGACGATACCCATCAGGGCCAGCAGACCGATCTGGGCAAAGAGACTCATTTGCTGCCCGGCCGCCCACATGGCAAAAAACGCCCCCGAAAAGGACAGCGGCGCGGTCAGCATGATCAGCAAAGGCTGAGCAAAGCGATCGAACTGGCTGGCGAGCACTATGTAGAGCGCGATCAAAGCGAGGACAAAGGCGGCTATGATTGCCGACGACGTGTCGCCCAGTCGGCGCGCCATGCCCTCTTTCTGGATAGTCATTCCGGCAGGCGGCGGGAAGTCCGCGACGATCTCGTCGGCGCGCGCGTCCGCATCGCCCAGCGCGGTTCCGGGTGGGAGATTGAGGATGATGGTGACCTGACGCGCACGGTTGAGCCGGTCGATCTGCGTAGGCCCGGATTCCACGCCGATGTCTGCGACTGAAGCCATGTCTGCCAGTGCCCCACTTGCGGAACGAACCGGTAATTGGCCAAGATCGAAAAGCGACTGGCGAAGGTCTTCCTCCATACGAACCCGCACATCGTAGCGCCTGCCACCTACCTCAAATGTCCCGGCCTCGACTCCGCCCAGCATGATCTGCGTGGCACTCGCGACTTCGCGCGCAGCAACGCCAAGATCGGTTGCTCGGGCCCGATCCAACCTCACCTGGACCTCGGGCCGGCCGCCCTCATATGTCGAGCGAATGTCGGTGAATAATGGATCGGCGCGGAACTGCTCTTCCAGCGTCGCGGCATATTGGGCGATCCGGTTGATGTCGCTGCCGCTGACCACCAGTTCTATCGGATTCATGGCGACCCCGCCGCCCGACACCCAAGGCACTTCGTTGATCGAAATTTCAACCGCCTCGGGAAAGGTTTTGGTGAGTGTCGTACGTGCGCGGTTCATGAGTTCGCCTTGCGATACGGACCGACCACGTTTGGGTGTCGTCTCGACGTAGAATTCGAGAAGATTTGTGCGCCCTCTTATGCCGGCGCCAGCCGTGATGAAGACCAGTTTGATCTGATCGTCTCTGCGCAGGGCCGCATCAGCGCGCAGAGCCGCATCGCGGGCAGTGGCGATGCCAGTGCCCAAAGGCAGCTTAACCGTTGCGAGATACTCGCTGCGGTCCGCTTCGCCAAGGAAGGTCGATGGGACCATTGAGGCAAAAATACCGCCAATCACCAGGCTCCCTGCCGCAGCAAGAATGACGAGCTTTGTGTGACTGAAAGTCCAGGCGACAAGCTCAGCGTAGCGTTCCGCCATGCGCCGATGAAAGTTTTCGATCCGCCCAAGCCAGCCGTGGTCACGATGTTCGAGCCGCATGAAACGCGATGCCAGCATCGGTGTGAGCGTAAGCGCAACGAGCAACGATACCGAGACCGAGAAGACAATGGTCAGCCCGTATTGGATCAGGAATTGTCCAACAATACCTTCCATCACCGAGATCGGGACGAATACCGCCAACGTAGCAAATGTGCCTGCCAGAACCGCAAGCGCCACTCGCCGGGTGGCAGAAGCGGCCGCCTCAGGCGGGCTCAGGCCGGCCTCGATGTCGCGCTCGACCGCCTCAACTACAACAATGGCGTCGTCGACCAGCAACCCGACGGCGACCGTCAGGGCAAGCATCGTCATGATATTGACGGTGAAATCGGCCACCCCAAAAATGAAGAAAGTCGCCATGATCGAGGTCGGGATCGCCAGTCCGACAATGACAGTCGCTCGCCAGGACAGCAGAAAGAAAAAGGTGATTCCGATAACGAGGATTACGGCCAATACCAGATCGAACAGTACGTCATCGATCGAGGATTCGATGAAGCGCGAGATGTCGCGGGCTACGACCAGACGCATGCCTTGTGGCGCGTTCTGCTGGAGCTCAGCGACTTCGGCCATGACGGCCTTGGCCACCTCGATGGTGTTGCGCCCGGATTGGCGCCGCACTTCGAGCGCAACACCGACGACGCCGTTGAGTTGTGCGTAGCTTCGTTCGTCGGTCACGGAATCCTCGACCCGGGCAATATCGTCGAGCCGGGTGCTGCGCCCGCCTTCGCGATGGGCGAGCATCATCTGCTTGAACTCTTCGGCGGTGCGGGCCTCGGCAAGCGTGCGCACACCGAATTCGCGTTGTCGCGCTTCGGTTTCCAACCGCCCGCCGGGCAATTGGGCGTTTTCGTTCCGGACCGACCTGAGGACATCGGGCGCGCTCAGGCCAACCGCCTTCAGCTTCGATGGATCGAGCCAGATTCGCATTTCCCGGTCGCGACCGCCAACCAGGGTGACCGAGCCGACTCCGGAGATGCGCTGCAGCCGTTCCTTGACTACTTCATCGGCAAAGCGAGTCAGTTCCGCGACGGGCTGCTCGCCGGCAATCATCACCGAAACGACAGGTGCCGCGTCAGGATCGAGCCGTTCAACTATGGGCGCATCCGCATCGTCAGGCAGATCGGCGACAATTCCGGAAATCTTGTCGCGCACCTCCTGCGCCTTCACATCGGGATCTTCATTGAGCTCAAACTCAATGTTGACCTGCGACAGCCCGTCCGCGCTGACCGACCGGAGCTGGCGGATCCCCGAAATCGAATTGACCGCCTCCTCGATCTTGTCTGTCACTTCGGTTTCGATGCTCGAGGGGGCAGCCCCCGGCTGCGTGGTCTGCACTGAAACATATGGGAATTCGATCTTCGGGAAGAGATCGACGCCCAGACCTCGAAAGGCCACGAATCCCATGACCACCAACGAGCTGATCATCATTGTGGCAAAGACCGGTCGCCGGATCGAAACGTCAACGAGCCACATTGTCTGAACCAGTTTTCGCGGGCACTGCCCGTCTTTCCTTCACCTTCATCCCGTCATGCAACATCGACGGGGGATTGAGTACGACCCGCTGCCCCGCATTGAGGCCCGACAGGATTTCCACCCGGTCGAAATCGATCGACCGGATGCGAACCGCGACCTTGCGGACGCTGCTATTGGCGACCGCGAAAGCGAAGGGCGCGGCGCTGTCTCCGGCGATGGCGCGGCGAGGCAAGATCAGCGCTGGTGTCGGCGGTGCCGAGATTTCGGCGCGCACCGAAAGTCCGGGCTTCACCTCATAAGTGGGATTGCGCAGCGGCAATCTGACCTCGACGGTCCGCGCCTGGGCATCCACTCGATCATTGATGACCGCTACGTAGCTTTCGAACGGCTTGGCGAAGCCCTCGATGAACAGGTGTGCGGGCTGGTTCCGCTGGACTTGCCCGAGCTTGTCTTGAGGAAAGCTGACGATCGCCGCGACGAAAGCGACTTCCTGAATTTCCAGAATTGACGATTGTCCACCCACTCCAAAGGTGCTGAGGTAGACACCCTCATCGACATTGCGGCTCGTCACCACGGCGTCGTAGGGCGCTCGCACAATGGTGTCATTGAGCGCTTGCTGTGCAGTCGCGGCCACGGCCTCGGCTTGAGAAACGCGAGCCTTGGCAACTGCGACCGCCGTCTCAGCTTCGTCGACGCGCGATAGCGATACGAAGCCGCGCGGCTTCAGCGCCTGAACCCTCTCATTGGTGCGTTCGGCCTGCTGCGCTTCTGCCCGGGCGAGCCTCACCGCGGCGAGAGCCTCGTTCAGCCTGCGCTGGTAGTCCGCCTGCCTCGTGCGAAACAGAGGTGCGCCCTTGGCGACTCTGTCTCCAACGCGGACGAAGATTCGATCGACAGGCCCCTGGACAAGCGCTCCGAGGTTGCTGCGCTGGAATGCCGCGATCGTTCCTCGCCCTTGAACCGGTTGGGACAAGTTCGACCGCTCGACGATCACTGTTTCGACTTCGGTTGCGCCTTGTCCCGAGGCGGCTGCGGTTTTTTCCGCATCACCAGATTGCGAGCCACAGCCGGCAAGGGAGAGAAGAAGCAGCGCGGCCACCGCCGCTTGACGTGGCAATCCTTTTTGTCTGGGATTGAGTTTAATGGCAGTGGGATGCATGGACGCTGCATAGACTGTAAGAGGGATTATCGTAAAGCGCTTTAATAATGCTTTGCGGGACCGTGATGGTGGCTCATAAGGCGCTTGCAAAATGAAGGCGGACGAAACCTTTCCCACTCCACTCGACGAACTCGCCTTCCTGCTGGAAGAAGTGCCGAGATCGTTGCGTCGAAAGTTCGACGAACGCACGCATGCGCATGGCCTCAGTCGCACCCAATGGCGTATCCTCGCTTACCTGCTGCGTGATCCCGGGATGTCGCAGACCGAATTGGCGCGGTGCCTCGAACTCGAACGCATGACGATTGGCCTTGCTCTGGACAAGATGGAGGAGAACGGTTTGGTCCAACGGATGCGCTCTTCAAAGGATCGGCGCTTGCAGCTTGTTCATGCCACGCCCAAGGCCCGGGATTTGCTGCCCAGGCTGCGTCTCGAAGCCGATGCAACATATACCGAATTGCTCCGGGATATGCCTGATGACCGCATCAACGAATTCCGTAAGACACTTGAAATGCTGGCAGCTAACCTTCGTCGATCATGACACGCTGTCCGTCGTCAGAACTCGGGCGCGCAGACGTCTTGGATCGGGAGGGAAGCTGCTGTCAGAATGGCTGGTGAACGGATGGCAGTTGTCGGTGAGTTCCATCCTCACTTCGAATGT
This sequence comes from Sphingopyxis sp., assembly GCF_016704835.1. GTDB lineage: Bacteria > Pseudomonadota > Alphaproteobacteria > Sphingomonadales > Sphingomonadaceae > Sphingopyxis. The sequence continues at coordinate 927,904 of NZ_JADIZJ010000021.1, forward strand.
TCGAGATAGGGGGGCGGGTCTGACACCCGAGTGGGCTTCGGCTCTGCAGAACCTCATTGCTCACAACTGGTAGGCAGCACGCAGCCTTGTGGCGACGTCGTCTCGCGTCATGTTCACCTTGAACTGCCTGGGGTCATAATCGGCCTCGGCCGTTGCCTGCTCCACAAACGACCGCATGTCGTCAGCGACGGAGCTGGGCAATTCATAACGGGCCTCCTGGCTCAGCAGCTGCAGCAGCCGTGCCACGTCATTGCGGTGCTTGCGGATGTTCTTCTCATCGACATTGCCTCCTTCTTCGCGCTGGCGGGTAAGATCGAGCCAAGCGCGTGCCTTGAACGGGATGATTGCCGCCTCGCCAAGCACGGGGATGCCGCCGACTTCGCGGACCATCGACTTGAGAAAATCGTAGTAGCTCTCATCAAGTAGGATTGCCGACAAGCTGGCGGCTGCCTTGTCGATTGGGAGCGGCGTCAGGTGGGCATCCTCCGAAAGCTTCAGTCCCTCGCGCGCGCGCGAGAACAGCTCGAGCATTGCGGGAAAATCCCCCGCCTTAGGCTTCTGGAAGCGGTACAGAACCTTCGCTCCCTCGCTGCGCTCCCTGACCTCGTAACCGCCTTCTTCGACAAAGGCCCAGAAACGCTCGGTGAAGGCGCTGTCCAGCGCTTCGACAACCAGGACGATGTCCAAATCCTTGGTAGCACGAAAGTCGAGGCCGACCTCGTCCATGATCAGTTCGCAGGCAGCCCCGCCGATCAACACGTATTGATGCTCGTGGCCCGCAAAGTGCGCCCGAAAGCGATCGACCCCGATCACCATTCAAATGGCTCCAATAATTCTTCCGCCGCTTGTGCAACGCGTTCGTCCGGACTCCCCCTGACGCTGAGGTACAGCGAGAGGGGGTCGATAACGCCATTCCTTGCGAGAATCCGCGGATCGTAGGTCCACGTCTGAACCTCGATGCGCTCGTCATCGAAGGCCGTGGCAGGCCTCAGCGTATCTGCCACTGCAAGGCTCTTCCAACTCGCCGCAAGAATGGCTCTTGTTTCGGTCCGGGGAGGGGCCAGCATGGTGTAGCGGGCAAGCGCACTTGTCCCGGCAAGCGGTCCGATCTTCTCCCCGTCCTGTGCGTAGACGACCCGAACCTTGCGAACCGGCGATTGGAGCTGCGCCTGAACAGCTTCCCATAGTTTTTGGCCACGAAGCAGCATGTGCAGACGGCGCTGCCGACCGACATGGTGAGCCTTTGCCAGCTGGAGCGCCTCTAGCTCATCCAGGGTCCGGCTGATGCTCATGATCGATACGCCGAGATCGTCCGCAAGTTCGGTGAGGTTTAGATCGCCCAGGCCGCGGCCCTGCATGATTGCAAGCAGCAGGAATTGCGTGGTGGGGCTGATCGACGCGGCGCTGGCAATCGCGAATGCCGGCGCGCGCTCCCGCAAATCCAGGAACGCCTCGGGGACATAAAGCTGCGCGCCCGATGCGATGAAGCCGATTTTGCGATCCACCATCTGACGGCGGATCGCGTTCGGGGCACGGTCGAGTAGCAAGAGCACCAGGTCGGCCCCGAGTTCGCGCTGAACCAGGTCGCGGTGCTTCAAATACTGCGCCGTGGCCCCTGATCCCGGCGGCAGGATCTCCTTGATGGCCATGAGCAGCAGCGTGCGGCCATTCAGCGAACCTTGCCAGATCGCGTAGCGGTCAATGATGAAATGAGGCAGATTGGTGGGTGCGACCGGCACGAGGCCAAGCCGCTCTCCGAACGTGTCATCGACATACGCTTCCGCAGCCTCGGCGAGCGCTTCCAACCGCGCTTCAGGGACTCGTTCTAACATCACAAGGCCTATCTAACATTACTACTGTTAAAAGTCTATTGTGATGTTAGATTGGCGGGCGCCATACAAAAAATAGCTCACGATACAGCGGCCCGGAACCCAAATTCTCCGCATGCAGGCCGGCGCAGTCGGTGCAGATGCGCCCTCCGCGTGAGGTATAAATCCGGCATTTATGCCTCACCGTCCGAACAAGCCGCATTGGCACACCGCGCCATTAGGCGTCCGACGTTGCCGTTCCAAGACCAGGGAAATCCTGAAACCGTGAGGGGAGGGGGGCTGGAAGGGGTTGAGCCGATGGGCTCGGCCATTCCGGTCTCAGGAGAACCATGATGAACGATATCCAGATGATCCCACTCGGCAAGCTGCGGCTTTCCGAAGCCAATGTCCGCAAGAACGACAGCAACCTCTTTATCGAGGAATTCGCCGCCAGCATCGAGGCCAAGGGCCTGCTGCAGAACCTGATCGTTGTCCCTGCCAAGAAAAAGGGGATGTTCGACGTTACAGCCGGTGGCCGCCGCCTGCGCGCGTTCAATTTTCTTCTCGCGGGCGGCAAGATCGACAAGGGTTACGAGGTGCCCTGCAGGGTGCTCGACATCGATGCCGCTGAGCAGTCCGAACTGTCGTTGATCGAGAACATCATTCGTCTCGACATGACCCCGACCGATGAAATCCGCGCCTACAAGCACTTCGTGGGCGAAGGCAGCGATCTCGACGCGATCGCAAAGCGCTTTGGCCGGACACGGCGGTTCATCGAGGGCCGTATGCGGCTCGCAGATTTGGCCGATCCGATCTTCACCGCGCTCGAGGAAGGCAAGATCACGCTGGACGTTGCCAAGGCCTACGCGACAAGCCCGAACCGTGAGCGCCAGATGCTGGTGTGGAACGAGCTGTCGAACAGCTGGCAGGGCAACCAGCCCGACTCCATTCGCCGCATGATCACCAACAGTGCGATCAAATCCAATTCGCCGATCGCCCGCCTCGCGACCGAGGCAGAATACCTCGCGGCTGGCGGCCGCATCGAACGCGACCTGTTCACCGACGACGCCAGCGAGACCTGGATCGATCCCGAGATCGCCCAGCGCATCGCGGGCGAGAAGCTGCAGACCTTCGCCGCTGATGTCGCTGCGGGTAGCGGCTACGCTTGGGTCCGTCCCGTCCTTGAAACCCGCGTGCCTTACAGCGCCAGCGAAGAACTCCACCAGGTTCACCTCGATCCAGCGCCGCTCTCGGACGAAGAACAGGCCCAGGCAGATCACTTGCTGGAAACCATCTCGGCGCTCGAAGCCGAAGGCGAGAATATCGACGAGGACGACGAAGTTGGCGCAACCGACTTCCAGGCACGTTGGGACGCCGCAACTGCAGCCTATGACGCGATCCACGACAAGCCGCCTGTGATACCGGACGAACTCAAGCCCAATGTCGGCTGTTTCATCACTATCAATGCCGATGGCACACCGGTGATCGACAGTGGCCTCTACAGCGACAAGCCGATGCAACGGCGCAAGGCGGCGGGTCCGGGCGGCGCGGAAGGCAATGGCGAACCAGTTGACGACAACAAGCCAAAACCGCTGTCGCAAAAGCTGGTCGACGAACTGGCGGTGCAGCGCCGCGATATCCTCGCGATCAATCTCGCTTCGAACCCGGCGATCGCGCTCGACTACATGATCTTCGCGATTGCCGATGCGGGCCATACGTACGGCGCGCAGGCGCATGGCACCACGATCCGGGCTCCTTCGCCTTCGCTCTATCTGGCAAACTACCCGGAATCCCCGGCGCACATGCTGATGGCCGATATGCGCGAAACGCTCGACACCAGCTGGACCGAACACGACCGCACCGTCGATCGCTTCACCGCCTTCAGCGCGCTCGACGACGATGCCAAGGCGAGCTGGCTCTCCTACTGCGCCGCGCGCAGTCTCGAAGCCAGCATGGGTGCGCCGCGCAAGCCCGGCCAGTCCGGCGCGGAACCCATCGATCTCCACGATCATCTGGCGAGCCTGATGGCGATCAACGCGGCAAGCCACTGGCGGCCGACCGCGGCCAATTACTTCGACCGGGTCAGCAAGCAGACGCTGCTCGCGCACATCAACGAAGTTGGCGGTCCGACCATGGCGGCGAGTTTCATGGGCTCGAAGAAGGGCGACCTCTCGGCCTCCTGCGAACGACTGTTCGCGGGCGAGACCATCGTGGCGCCTGAGGTCAAGGAAGCCGCGCTTGCATGGGTTCCCGATCATATGCGGTTCCGCGTCATCGCGACCGGGGAGGCTGCAAGGGAAGGTGGGGTCGAGCCGAAGAACGCGGCCGTGGTTGAAGTCTCTGACGAACCCTCCGGCGAAGGGGCTCCAGAGCATGTCGGCGAGGACGAACTGTCCAATGACGCCGTCGATGAGCCCGAATTGCTCGACGCCTGACCGCCTCGCCTGACTGCACCACCTGATTTTCCGGGCAAACTGGCCGCCGCGCATCCTGATTGTGATGCGCGGCGGCCCCCATTTACTCATTTGAAGGCTCCGCCCCCATGAATACCGCCACCAAATTGCGCGCCCGGGTCTCGCCCGAGGCGATCTCCAAAGTCACCCGCATTTTCAACGGATCGCTCGACGATATTTTCAACGAACTGCTGCAGAACGCCCGCCGTGCTGGCGCGAGCATGGTCGCCATTTCGGCGCTGCATCTCGAAGATGCTTGCGTGATTACCGTCAGCGATGACGGGGCGGGGATCGACGATCCGGCCAATCTCGTTTCGCTTGGCCAGTCGGACTGGTCGGATGAGTGTCGTGCCCGCGAGGACCCTGCCGGGATGGGCTTTTTCAGTTTGGCCGGGCGCGACACTGTCGTCAGTTCGGCCAGCGCCACAGCGTCGTTCTCGCTGGCGATTACCGGACCGGCCTGGACGGGTGAGGCCGACATCGATGTCCTGCCCTGGCAGGGTCCGCGCGGAACAACGATCTCCTTCACCTTCGACGCCATCAGGGATGGGCACCTCGACCGAGCAGTCAAAGCCGCTGCGTTGCATTTTCCGCTGCAGGTGACCTACAACGACGAGCCACTGCCGCGCGTTGATTTTCTCAAAGGCGCGCATGCCGTCCTCGAGCGCGAAGGCTACCGCATCGGGGTCTACAAAAACGTCAATCTCGATCATGTGCCCACGATCAATTTTCACGGGCTGACGCTCAGGCACAAGCTGCCGAGCATCAAGGAAGTCCACCACACGCTATGGCGCGTAAAGGTCGATATCATCGACGCGCCCGAGCTCGTTCTTGTCCTTCCGGCCCGCAAGGAAATCTACCGCAACCCCGCGCTCGATCGGCTCATGGAGATTGCCACCGATGCGATTTACTCTGCGATCAGCAAAGAACCGTTCCATCGCCTTGCCCACAAGGACTGGCTTGCCGCGCGGCTTGCCGGTTGCGGGCTACCCGAAGCAGCAAGGCAATTACCCTCCTGGCAAGGACACTGCGCGCGCGACAGTTACCATGAAATCGCGCCCTATGCCGAAATTGATCCGACGGCAGCCATTTATGATGACGGAGACGCCTGCGATTCCGTGACTTTCGGCCGTGCCATCGCATTCTCGCACGGCGATGACCGCTCCATCGATTCCAACCGGCTCATTGCGCCCGCCGACATCACCTTCTTCGCGGCCGTGCCGCAGTATCAGGGCTACAGTTGGTACGTTGCGCTGTCCTGCTACGCCCAGACTGGCGTTACCCATCGTCAGCACGACGGATCCGAGACAGCTTGCGAGACTGATGCGGTGACCTTCCGGCCCGATGTCATCACGATCGAATTGACCGATCAGCATGACAAGCGCCTCAATCTGCTGTCCGATTTTGCAATCCAGGAAGGCGAGAACTGCTGGTCTGACGCCGACGAGGCGCGGATCGCCTTGACCCGCACCGCCAGTATCGATCCCGGCGATCTCACCGAACTGATCATCGATGCCATCTTTTCGCCATCGGACGATTCCGACGCCGACAGCTACGATACGCAGGAAACCCGGTTCCGCCATGACGCAGCGGTGCGCGCCCATGCCATTCTCGAAGGCGAGGACGCGGCCATCATCGCGGGCATCCGGATGGCGTTCGCCGACCGCGTTGCCTGGCGCATCCCGCACGGGCGTACGCTTCAGCTCAGCTGGTCCCACGAGAATACCAGCCTTGAACTTGGCCCCGCGAAAGATGCGAAGCCCCAATGACGGGCGCGCCTGAACCTGACGCCGCCCAGGTCGCAGCCGTGGTTGGTATCCCACACTTCGGGGAGCAACTGCCATGAAGTTCAACTACCAACTGACCGGCACGATCGACGTGACCGAGGGCTCGCGGCTCAATGCCACCGGGACCGCGATCATCCTGCCCGACGGCAAGACTCTCAGGCTCTGGGAAGCATGGGAAAGTCATCCCGCCGATGAAGACGACCATACCGACCTGTCATACGCGGACCTTGTCCGTATCGGCATTCATTACGACACGCTGTCGACGGCGTTCGAGGAAACTTGAGGCGGGCGAATGGACCGGCATGCCTGCCGAAACGCCGAGAGTGGAAGAGGGGGTGGGGGTTCGGGTGACGGTTTGAAGGTGCGGGAGCGGCCTGCACCGGCCGCCCTCGGAGATTTCCCATGAGCCGCACCCGGCCAGTGATAGCGCGCCCCGACGTCGCCCAGACCATTACCGACCTGATCCTCGAGAAGATCGAGCAGGGCACAGCCCCCTGGCTCAAACCCTGGTCGGCGTCCAGCACCAGGCCGCTGCGACATCAGGGCATCCCCTATACCGGGATCAACAGCTTCTTCCTGTGGGCCGTCGCCGATACCACGGGCTACACCAGCCCTTTCTGGATGACGTACCGGCAGGCCAGCGAGCTTGGCGGTCAGGTCCGCAAAGGCGAAAGCGGCTCGTTCAGCGTCTACTACAACACGGCGCGCAAGTCCGACACTGACCAGCTCACCGGGGAAACCACCGAAAAGACGATCCGCTTCATGAAGTGGAACCACGTCTTCAACGCTTCGCAAATCGATGGCCTGCCCACCCACTATTATCCCGAGCCGCCCGATCCTCGGGCGATCGGCGAACTCTCCGCCAATGTCCGCGCGTTTCTCGACGCCATCCCCATCAAGGTGGTCCACGGCGGCAGCAGTGCGCATTACACCCCAAGCACCGACACGGTCACGTTGCCGGATCCCCATGCGTTCCATTCGATCGAGGCGTATTTCTCGACGAGGTGCCATGAGCTGACCCACGCCACGGGCCATGGCTCGCGTCTCGATCGTCAGTTCGGCAAGCGCTTCGGGGACGACGCATACGCGGCGGAGGAGCTGCTCGCCGGGCTGGCGCAGTCGATTCTGTGCGCCGAATACGGGCTGCCGAATGAACTCCACGACAGCCACGCTTCCTACATTCACCATTGGGCCAAAATTCTGCGCGCCGACAAAACCGCGATCCTTCACGCTGCGGCCAAGGCCGAACAGGCGGTCAAGTGGCTACGCCAGTTCGATCCGGCGCTCATCGAGTCGGTGCGCGAGGCGGCCTGAACACGAGCGTACCCGCTGACGCGGATTCCGAGGGTGAGGGGAGGGGGGACGAAGGGCTGCGCCCAAGTGCGTCAAGGAGCCAGCCGCCATGAACTATGACCTCGATTTTCGCTATCGCCGTGCCCTCCAACCAGACGCGCTGTGCACGATCGCTACCGCCACCCAGGCCGTGGTTGATGCGATGCAGGATGCACGCAATGCAGGCGTTGATGCTGCGCGCGACCCGGCAACCATCCTCCTCGCCCGGCATGTCGGGCGCATCGCACTCGGCAATCCGGCCGATGCCACATATGAGGAAGATCTGCCCTTGCGCCGGCAGTGCCTCACCCGGATCGACGAACTGAAGTCCAAGCCCGCGCTTGTCGCACTGGCCCGCCGCGGGATCAGCTATGACCCGGAAGCCAAACGTGCCTTCCACCGCGAAGCCCGTTCGGCGCTGCGCATCGCCGCCCGCCATCTGGGGCTGGATCATGATCAATATGACCTCCGCAACAACATGGCAGGCCCAGCCGTCTCCGGTGAAATCACCCTCCACGCCGACGAGATATACATCCAGGTCACGACCTCTTCGTTCGGACACGGCCGTGAGGTCATGTTCCGCCGTTGCAAAGGTCGCCAGGATTACCGGGGCGAGCACAACAACTTCTGCGATATCGCCGTCCTCGTCGATCCCGTCCGCTTCACAGCGCTCGTCACCCGGGAAACGGGCCTTGCGATTACGCGCCGACAACCTGAACTCGTATAGGAGAACCCTCATGGGCTGGCTCTCGATGACCCGATCCGGCATGGCGACCTTTGCCACGCCCAAGGCTTACCTCGACAACCAATGCACTTATACGCCGGACCCGGAGAAGGGCCGGGACAAGGGCCTTCGCGTGCTCAAGTCGACCGTTCGCTCGAACGCATATTACGCCGCCTGCCAGAGCTACACGGCCGACGGCCCGGAACAGACATTCGCGATCATCTGCCTGATCAAATGGAATCCCGCCGCTCGCGATGGCTACCTCTTCGCCTACAAGGACCAGGACGAAATGATGGGCCCCTACAAATACGATTGCCCGGCTTCGATCCTCGATCTTCTGGGGCCACCCGGCAACGACTACGCGGCGCAGTGGCGCGAGCAATGCCGCCAGCGTCTCGCGCTCACCACGCGGCGCAAACCCGCCCCCGGCGATACTCTGGTCCTGCCCGAGGCGCTGACGTTCACCGATGGCCAAGCCGAACGCAGCTTCCGGGTCGTGCAAGCGGGCAAAAAGGTAAGCTTGCGCCGGGCCAGCGACGGCGTCGGGGTGCGCATATCCTCACTGATGACGCGCGCGTGGACGATCGTTCCTGCGCCGCTTGCGCCCCATGCCACATGACAGCGGACATCAGAGCAAGACCATGACAGACCCAGTCTCTCCCAAGCGTTCCGCCAAGCGTGCCAAGCTGTGCAGCATCGAGAACGCCAACCGCGTCGCGACGCAGGTGGCCGACCGCATCCTCAGCGACACCGCGGTGGTCAAGACTGGCAATCCGCTTCAGCCCTTCCGGGTCGTGCTGGCCAGCAACGCGCCGCAGGGGCGCACGGTCTCGCGGGTGGTCACCTGCAATGATGATGAGCCCTGATCGGCTGCCTATCGCCTTTCCCGTCGCATCTGCCTAATCTTCGGGCATGTGCAATCTTTAACCGCTGGGCAGGGACATGACGCCCGATCAGGCAATCCCCCCGACAAACCCGACCCTATCACCCTGATCGGGCATGGCGAGATGACACTTGCCGGATAGCGCGAGACGGCGACCTTAGCTTGTCCGAACGCTCACGACGACGTGCTCAATCGCGCCAATCGTACTTCGCCGCAGGATTGGCCTGCGCCTGAGAAATCACGTTTTTGACGGCCTTCCTGCAGTTTTCCGGCAGCTTATCGAGGTCGGAGGCGATCCGCTTGATGTAAGTCTCACCGTTGTGTTGCTTGGCCACTCGCCGCAAGATCTTGGCCACTTCGTTGGTGCGGCACGCGGTCAGGGCGAGGTCGTGGGGCGGCCACGTCGATGACATAAAGGCGTCGACGAGCTCACGCCGTGCCGCCTTGCATCGATCCCAGTCTAGAAAAGGTATGAACTTGAAGATTTCGGGAACGTCGTCAGACTTCGCTAACTCACGATGCATAGGAGGGAACGCCGCTGCGATCATCAGCGATACGGGCTGGTTGCGCGAACGCAGCAGCGTCGGCAAGAGGTAGCCTGCAGCCGCCAAGAGAGCCTTTGGCGCGACCTTCTCAGCGTCGAACATGAAGGCTGCGCAGGCCTCGACCGCCTCCTTGTTCAGATCGAAGCCGCGACGATCCCGCAGGATCTGAGCTACCTCCGCGATCGACCAGATCAACCGAAGCCTCGCCGGATGTGTTGCTTTCCCAAAGGCAACCATGTTCCGGCTGGCAATCACCGCATCGACGTTCTTCTCCAAGCCGATTCGGGCAGCCCACGCGCCATCAAGTTGGTCTCCCACTGTGCTGAGCATCGATGCTAGGAACGCAACCTCGCCATCGCCGAAGCGGCAGCCGAGGCAACGGTTGAGAGCATGCTTTGCAAGTTTCACCTTTGTGTCGTCGGCCAGCCCATCGAGTACGCGCGGCAGGATTGTGACAAACCTCGCGATCGGAAGAACATCGCCGGACACGGCACGTAGCAGCAGATCGGGAGCCCGCGTCGCCAGCATGTCGATCGCGCGCTCCCCTACCTGCTGGTCAATGAGTATAGCAGCGAACTGACGGTCGTCGGCTTGACGCAGCAGATCGAGCAGCATCGCAGTTACTGCTGCCAGATCGAGCGCATCGCTGTCCGCGAGCCAACGCGCATCTTCGACGCCGGGAATTAGTGTCCGCGTAATCATGACATCGCGACGTGCAGTGGGTGAAAGCGATACAAGCGCCGCCCGCACATCCATTCTTGAAGAGGCGAAAAGCGCTTTGTCCAAAACCAATCCGGAGAGCTGTTCCGCACCAAAGTCGTTGACCTCACCAAGGTGCCGTAATTCCATCACCAACTGCGACCCGTCCAGCCGGTCGAGCAGAGGTTCGGCGGCGGGAATCTGCCAATCCTCTGTCAAAAACGGCAACAATACCCGGCAAATCACATCGAGAGTGGCAGAATCCAGCTGCGGGAGGACCAGTTCGAGGCGTTCGACTAGTGGGCGGTCATCGGCAATACGCCCGATCAGAGACCCACCTTGGGCCAGCAGCCGCCCCAGCACCGCAGGATCAGCTTCGAGCAGCGCTCGCTGCGAACGGTCCGTGAACGTGTTTCCAATGCCCGACGCAATCCTCGGCAGCAGGTCGGCGGCTACACCGCGCGGATCCTCCTGTGAAAGAAGCGCCACGGCGCCCTCCGGCGCACGCGCAGCGAGCTGCTCGACCGCCTCGGCGACCGCAGCTAGGCCCCTGGGCATCGACCGTCCCTGAAGCTTCCGGGCGATGGCGCCGAGGAAGCTCCATGCCTCAACCTCGGGGAAAGTCACGGAAGCCTGGTGCGCAGCATCCGCAATCGACGGCTCGACCGCTTCAAGGGCGAGAGAGTCACGGACTTTGCCGGAGTTGGCTATGTCCAATAGCCCAAGCGCCGCCGTCGGCGTGGTGTGCAGCTTCGCGACCAATTCGTCCCAAAGCAGTGCGATGCGAAACGCGGCTGCGTTATCGATGTCCTGATCGCCTCCGCCAACCAATCCAATCTCGTTGGCGGAGAGCAACTTCGGAAAGGGTTGGTCGAAAACTCGGGACACGATCGTATCGGTCCACCGATGCCGACCACCCTGAATCGAGCGGCCATCCACACGGCGACCGTTCCAATCCGCGAACTTCGCCCGCGCATCCTTCGGCGCGAACACTAGGTCGAAATCGCGGCCCGCGACCTTGCGGGGTGACAGCGCGAATGTCGATAACGCAAATTGCCGGCGAAGCGAAGGCCACAGTGCGGTAAGCAGGCGCGTGGCGATAAGATCGGGAGCGACTGCATCAAGAACGACAACCGGTCTCGACTCTTCGAGGAAAAGCGCTTCCAGCAGCTCACTACCAACAAACCCTGGTACGGGCGGAAGAGGCTCCGGCGACGTCGTCTGCACAACGACCCGGGTCGCGTCGCTGGCGTCAGGAAGCCGATCGATGTCTACCAGTTCGAGATAGGCCGACAGCCCCTCAGCCTCTGCCCAGCCCTTCATGGGAATGATCAGACTCAAGGTCCGCACGCATCCGGCGCGGGCGACCGTCAGGTCCTGCCATGTCCGCGCCAGCACGAAGCTTTCGCCACTCGGGAGTGGATAGGCCGTCAGATAGGATTCAAACCTTTCACGTGGACGTAGCGGCCCTGCGACATCAGACAGCCGATCAATGACCGACTGGTCCTCCTTTGGAAGCTGCGCAGATGCGGCGAGGAGCTGATGCCCTTGCCGGTATCCATGGACTTGACGCTCGACGATGATCACGGTCAGCTACCGACCGCCCACGCAATTGGCAGAGTCAGATCTGGATCCTTGTGCCAGATGCCCTCGTCATCCTGCACGGCTACCCATCCCCGACCGTCCAATCCATTCTCCTGCACATCGTCTCGGCAATTCTCGTCGGCCTTTAGATCACCGCCGACCACGCTGAGGCCAAAGACCCGCAGATCGATCCCCTCAATGTCATCTAGGCGACCCGCGAGCAGCGGATACTCGCGTTCGAGCCAAGCTTTCGGTCCCATCACGAATTTCTCTTGATCGATGATGTCCCAGGCACTGACCACGATGGAGACACGAGGCGGCTGGCCGTCCGGGCGTTTCGATAGCGAGGTCTCAAGGAATCGAAGCAGCTCGCACAGCATGACTTGGGTTGGGAGCCCCTGATCTTCGGCATTGCCAAGCTTGGCGAGATGCTGCTTCGAAGTCACCCAGTTCAAAGGGCGGATGTCAGCTTCCGAGTTGACGCGGACGAATAGCAATGCCCCGTTGGCCGAACGCATTTCCTCCATCAGCGATGTCGAGACTTCGCCATGCTCGGCTGCGTTCAGCCATAATTCCCCTGAGATGTCGGGAATCACAATCGTCGTTTGTTCTCCACCCTTTTCGGCCGCCACGACCACCTCGAAGTCGCGCCGGTCGTCAGCGTGCTCGGATCGCGGCGCGAAGTTGCCGGAATACAAGTGATCGGCGACATCGAGGACGAAGCGGATGTCCTCGGGCTGCACGGCCGCATGCAATCGGCCGGTTCCGGCGTCGAGCGCAGGCCAAACGCGCCCGACGAAGTTAGTCTTGCCGGAGTCGGGACCGCCAAGAAGCACGATCGAGCGGTTCACCGATCCCTCCTGTACCCAATGTATGAGCGAGAGCCCTCCACAGGGTCAGAGGAGGGCCAGAATTCCATGGCAGGCAGGTCGCTGGTAGTGGAGGCCGCGATAAGTTCGTCGAGGCCGAAGCCAGCTTTCACCTGCTCGTCGTTATCGGAGAACGGCGCAACCGCCAGGACGGTTGCTGCCACGTCGCGCTTCGCCAACTCCGCCGTGAGGCGGGTCGTGACGGCGGCCGACAGCTCACCGGAATCGCGATGAGTGATCACGAGCATCAGCTTCGGTATTTCACCGCTGAAAAGCGTCCCAAGCCGACCAGCAAGCTGGCCTACCCGCGATATGACGCCCTGCCGACGCTCTTTATTCTCAAGCGCGCGACCGTCTAGCACGACCCAGATCACCTCGGCGGCTCTTAGAAATTCAAAGCGATCGGTCCGCGAGGTGCTGACCAACTCCGTAGTCCATTCCCCTGGTAGGTCGGGCAGAGCCAGATCGACCCTCCGGCCGTCCGAATCTCGGACTAGGCGCAAATGCAGGAACCCGGGCCGCCGTTCGTCGGACAGTTCAGTGTGAACAGTCATTTGCTCGGGCGGGTTCCCCGCATTCCACTCACGCGAGCCGCGCGCGATGTCCTCGAAAGCCATTAGGCTCTTGCTGTCGGCGAATTTCCATCCTGCCAGTTCAGCGTTCGAGATCATCAGGTATAGGCTGGCAAGGCAGGCAGTCTTGCCCGACTCCGGATCGCCAAGGATACCGATTACTGTCACGTAGCGCGAGGCCATCATCTTGGAGATTGCGTCGGGACCGAGAATTCGACTCGAAGGGAATGAGGAGGTGCCAGTCGGCCGTTCGAGCACGGGTGAGCCTATAGCTGACAAAGTAGTTGGGTCGGACGGATCGACTACATCGACCGAAACACCAGTGGTCACTGCCGCCGCCTTGCCGATCCGGTTCTCGCAGGTGACCGGATCACGCTCCAGTGCACACACACCAGTCTCTCCGACCGCACAACCATCGAAACTGCAAGCGGAGCTCACAGCTTCATGATCCCTTGATCGCACATACGATTCAGACCTGCCTCAAGCAGGGCACGGCCAGCCCATGTAGATGCCTTTCGCTTCTCGCCGGATCCTGTAGCATCGACTTTGCCTGTGGTGAGGGCGTGGAGGAGCGGAAATACGGACGAGTGATCGGCAACGCGACTCGCGTTGAAGGAGGCTGCAAGCAAGGTCCGGTCTTCGCCGATCACCCCTATCAACTCCTTCAGATCGAGCTCGGGGTCCTTTTCGACTGTGCGGAGCACGAGATCGTGGTGCAGGTCGGCGGGAAGCCGGCGCAGGTGGCTTGCTGCTTCGATACCGGAGGCGACGAGGCGCAACGGCTCGGCCATCGCGCCGATTGGGCGCTTAAGCAGCCGACTGCGATTCAACAGCACCCACCACAGGAAGTCTAACTCTTCTCGATCAAGTGTAGCGTTACGGCGGAGCGCCTCAATGGTGCCCCCAGTAGCCTTCTTGAACGTCGTGGTAGGATTGCCTTCCTGAGCAATCGTAACGGTCAAGTCGCCCATGTCTGGAACCACACTTCGTTCACGCACCTTGTTCGCAGCCGAACGGCTACGCTGCTGCGCAAGATCAAGCACCTCGCGACGCAACTTCTCGCGCTTCTCCTCTGTCACCGGCGGCTGGAAAGCCAATGCCGACCATACGGCGTTCGAATAGACATCTGCGGTGGTCCACCCGCTCGTGCTCGGCGCTGTGCGAAGAATGGATACGATTGCGAGACCGGCACATACGCCGACATCAAGCGGGCTCTCCTCGTATAGAAAGGCGGATGCGTGTTTCTGCAATCCCTCCTGCACTTCCATACCAAGGTTCTCATTGGGCTGGCCGTCACCCCCCAGTGACTGTGCGATCATCTCCGCCTTGCAGAGGATCTCGCCGATGTTGCTAATCTTGCCCCACACGCCCGAAAGCTCGCCTATAGTTGTCCGCCGCGCATCGACGTCCTCGTTCGTCGGCGTGAGCGAAGTAATCCTCATGTGTACTGGAAGGTTGTCCATTACGCGTCCCTCTCGTCTCGTTCGCCTATCAGCCTGTCGATCATCAAAATCAAATCGGGGAGTCTGCCTTCCCGGGCGAGCCAGTCAAATAGCCTGCGCTCCAAGCCCTGGTTGATCCGCTCGTTAGACTCGGCCGGGATGGCATCGAGTTCGACGAGGATCTTCAGCCGCTCGTTTTCGTAGAGGTCGCGAAAGAATCGCAGCAGGGCGAGTTCGTAGCCTTCGGCATCCGGCGGCATTGGCGGTGTCTCCTCTGCACTGGTCTCAAAGCCTTCGGCGGGGACCAACTCGACGACCGGTTCAGCCGCAGAATCATCCTCAACGACATCCGCTATCTGCCCCGGACGGACTGGAACCTGACCGATCTTCTTGAAGTTCGGCGAACCTAGCGTGAAACGCGGCTTCTTCCCGCCCAGCCGCTTGTTATCCGGCTCGAAACAGGTCTTCACTGGGTTCCACGTGCGCGGGTGCATTGTGACGACGAGATTGTCCGTGCCCTCGTCCCAGTCGAATTCTATGACGTTGTAGGTGTAGGTGAAGATGTCATTCGACCTGAACGGGACAGCGGCGCCGGCTGCGAGCATCATGAGATCGCAGCCCTCCTCGACCTCCTCGACCTCGACTTTCGGATCGTGCTCGTGGCCGGAGATCAACACCCGCGCCCGGCTGCGCACATACTGACGCACATCAACAGCATCCTTGTACCAGTTCAGCGGATGATGGACGAGGACGACGTTTTCCTCACCTGCGTGCCGGGGGATAACGAATTGACGTTCGCCCATCACCAGCTCCGGCTGGTCGTCGCGCTCTTCGCCATGGCAAAGTAGCGAGGAATTGAGCCGGATGAACCTGATCCAGCGGTCCCGCCCTACTTCAATGCGAAGGTTAGTCGCGTATTTCGCTTCCTCATCGAGTCCGCAATTGTAGCCAATGCAGAACCGGCCGTAATCCTCGAACCTGGAGAAGAGCGTCGCGCGGTCATTCTCGTTTGCGATGACCTTTTCGTATTCCGCCGGACCTCCCGCCCGGATGAACTCGAGGAGTTTACTTCCGCCTATAGATAGCTTGTCCCGATCGAGGTCGTGATTGCCGGGGACCATCTGAACCCGATGTATGGGGCACCCAATCCCTTCAGCGAGTGCATCCAGCCATTTGCCGGCGGCTTCGTATTGTTCGGCCTTGCCCGAAAACGCGACGTCGCCCGTTACGAGGATTCCTTGCGCCGCGCCGGATGGCGAACCGGCGATCACCTCCGCAGCGTCCGCAACCAACTCCTTCTTCACATCGTCATGGATGTGAACGACATGGTCGCGTTCCTGCCCGAAGTGAATGTCAGATACGTGGACGAAGATGGCCGACATTAACCCCCCAATTCGCAATCAATGTGCGACAGGAACGGATGTAGGTGCTCGCAGAGAGTATTTCTATCGGAAATGCCAAATATCAATGACGAACGGTACGGTTTATCTGAGGCTAAAGGCGTTTGTGGACGAAGCCTGTTTGTCTTTCGCGCGCGGCAGCAGGTCGGAGAACGTTGCGACACTCACCTTCAGTATGAACCAGGTCCCCGATCAACGAACCATGAGCGGCCAAGCTCAAAATCCGCATCGGGTGACACTAGCGGCCCGTCGGGGGCCTCGCTCACGTAGGGCGATACCAAATCCCTGCGGTGAACGCGTAACCGGCTCAGCCAGGCAGCCGTGCGGCCACGCGCCTTGAGGATGGCCAGCAGCCAATCCATCGCTTCCGCCATTTCGCCGACGCCTCGCCCGGCGAGGCAGTAATAAATCGCCCGCTGAAAATCGTCGCAAGCCGTGCTCAGGATTGTTGCAAGCCGCGCGCGTCCGCCATCCGCGCCTTCGTGGACCAGGGACACTGCCTCGCGCAGTTCGCGCACAGATAGCCAGGCATCGTCGATACCAACCCCGATGCACAGCGCGGCAATCGCGCGTCTGACTGCGTCACACGACACATCGCGCAGCACGGTGTCGAGATCGAACCCGCCCAGAACGTCATCCAACTTCATCGCAATTCCTTTCGAGTTCGGAACGTAGCGTGAACGCTCTGACCCCGTCAATTGGGGAAGGGAGGGGAGGGGGGATGAACCGGTGATCAATTGAAGGAGCCTGCCCATGACCACCAGCGTCGCCCCCGTCGCCCCGTCGCCCGAAGCCCAAGAGACCACGAGGACCGCCGAAGTTGCCCGGCTCAACGACGCTGCCCGGTCCGGCACATTGGCAAATTCCCGGACGGTGCTCACCCGTGCGCTCGCCGACCTGCTGGCAGGGGGCTCGGACGATCCCGCGATCCGCCAGGTCAGGCTGTTCCAGGGCCAGTGCGCCATGCGTCGGTTGATCAACGAGACCCCGATCGATCCTGGCAACGATCCACACGGAGAGCGGGACTTCGGGGTGGTGACGTATCTTGAGCGCAAGATCTTCTGGAAGGTCGATGTCTACGAGAACGATGGAACCTATTCATGGGGCGCCGAGACGCCCTGGGACGCCAAGACGAGCTTCCGTGTCGTCACCATTATGCTCGCGACCGACTACTGAGCCATGTCGCGCTTTTCATTGCGGCCGCTCGCCCATCACACCGACCTGTTCGAGATCGCGCTGGGCTGGGACCCGGGCCTCGGCACCTATTTCGTGACGGTGTTTGGTACGCCCGACCGCGACCGCGAGCCCGACATCCGGCTGTGGCGCGGGACCAGTCCGCGCGAGATCGGCGCGCCGTGCGAGATCATCGCCATAGCTTCTGCCTATGCGGAAATTCCGGATGGCCTCGCGCGCCAACTCGAGATCGACCGGCTCGCCTGTCCCCACAATCCGGACCGACCGGCAAGCAAGCTGCTCGAAGAACTCCTCGGGCGCTCCCGTTCAGCCCCTGGCTGAACCGCACGCCGCCCACCGGCGCTGTCCGCTCCCGGGCACCGATCTCGTTTGCCCGGTTCCATCCAACAAGGGATCACCACCCATGTCCAACTGCTACACGCACTCCTGCTTTGTCTTGCATATCACCGCCGACGAATGCGGCCTGCTGCGCGAGGCCGTCGCGCTGGCGCAATTCGTCGAAGATCAACCCGACGCTGAAACCATCATCCAGCGCTGGCTTGGCTTGTCTGAGGCGTTTCGGATGATCTTCCCGCCTACCGGCGAGGAAGTGATATCGGGGTTCCTCGCCATCTTCCCCGACTGCGACTTCCCGACCTTTGGCACCGACTTTGCCTTCGATGAGCAGGATGACGGATCGGTCCGGGTGTTCGCCACCGCCGACCAGTTCGAGCCTGACGCGGTTGCCGCCCTGCTGCACCGCACGATCACGCAGTCGCTCCCGGTAGCGGCGACCTGGTCTTACGACAGCGATCGTCATCAGCCGGATGCCTTCGGCGGCGGCGGGTTTATGATCGATGCCGCCGGCATCCACTGGATCGAGACCAGCAAGGTCCACGATACAGTCCACTTCGCCCCCAAACTGGTCATCGCCACGCGTGATCCCGAAGAGGGTCTGCTGTTCTGGAACAGTAAAGACGGGTTTGGAACGCTCGATACTGCCGACGTCTTCACCGAGAACCAGGCGCTGAGCACCGATCTGCCAATTGCGGGCGACCAGCCCGAATGGCTCGCGCTGCCTGCATGTCTGCCCGCCTGAAACACGCTGACGAATGTCCCCGATGGAGGGTGCCAGAGAAGGACTGCGGGCAGGGCCCGCAGCTCGGCCTGACGGCCGGGAGGGAAGGGGGGGGGGGGAATGAGTGATCGGACAAGGGGTTCGGTCGCATTCAATCCAACATTCAGTCCTACCAGGAGAACGTCCATGAACATCGGTGAAATCAAGAAGAACGCCAGCGGCCAGCTGATCGGCACTGTCGAAACGTTGACGATGACGCGCACCATCGGCCTGCGGCCGGTCAGCTCCAGCAACGCCCGCGCGCCCAAGTACGAAATCGTCGCGCTCAACGATCAGCGCCGCTGGGTTGCCGTCGGCGCTCTGTTCGAACTCGCCTCGAACTCGACCGGCGAGATCTTCTACCAGGGCAAGATCGACGATCCGTCGATGTCGCAGCCGCTCTATATCGCCGCCTTCCCGCGCGAGGACGGCACGATGGCCATCGCCTGGCAGCGTCCGCGCCGCCGCAACAGCCAGCTGGGTTCGAGCGAATACGGCGATGGCGACATGTTCACCGGCGGCGAGGCAGCCGATGCCGGTGAGGCCAGTGACGGGCATAACGGCGATGGCCTCGGCGACAGCACCGCTACGCCGCCGGGCAAGCGCGGCCGCGCCAATGCCAAGGACGGCGCCGAACACGAAGGCGCGCTGCCGCCGCTCGTCGACGCCTGAGTCCATCCCGCACCTCCGACCGAACGGGGACCCAATCGCGGGTCCCCGTTCCCACGCAATGGCCGCAGGCTCGCCCCACTTGCGGCCTGAGGCGGAACGCCGGCCATCCCCCCGCCCGGCGTTCCGCCTCTTCTTTTGCATGGGCGGCAACGGAGACACTTCATGTTCACAGATAGCGAACGCTTCGCCTTCGACACGCGGCGGCACCATGCCTTTGCGACTACCGGCAATGCCTATGACGCGTCGCAATGCGACGAGAGCATCAAAACTGGCGATACCCTGATCGTGCTGCCCGAGCGCGTGATTGCCGTCGCCATGACCTGGCCCTTCGCGGTGACCGCAGAAGCAGGAAAGCTTCACAGCGTAGCGCCGCCCCGCGAAAGCGAGACGCTGGCCGACATCGCCCGGTTGCTTCATGTGACGACTGCCGACTTCGAGCACGCGGCCGAGCTGGCGCGCTGCCTCGGGTTTTCGCTCGACCCCAACCTTGTGCCGCTGCTGCCAGCCTGAACGCGCCGGACGCCCTTGCTCGCGCAAGAGGCTGGTGAGGGGAGAGGGGCGATCGCGGTCGGATCAACCTATTGCGAAAGGACACGTACCATGGGCGACAGAGCCCCCGTTCACATCACCATCGGCGGCGCGCTGCGCCGCGACCTTCTGGCCGACCTCGCAGCCTGCGCCGAGGAATACGATCTGCGCACCGAATGGGACGGCGAGCCGTTCGGTCCGGCGGCGGTAACCGAGGGCGAGTCGCTCGAGCTCTACGGCACCGAACTCAACGGTGGGCAGGTCACGGAGGTCGACGCGTTCTGCATCGAGCACGGGTTGATCTTCCGGCGCTGGTCGGGCGGCTGTCCCGGGGCCTATCTCCCCGAGATTGTCGTGTTCGACGGCACGGGGCCCATGCGCGACTACACGGCGAGCGAAGACGAATATGTCCTCTTCCCGCCGTCCTGGATCAGGGGCTTCACCCGGCTGCGTGACCTCAAACGGGCGATGGCCAAGGCCGAGATCACCGTCCCGCCGCTCGTCATTATCTCACGCGCCGAACCGCCCCGGGAGGGCGCTCTACCATGAAATACGTCGTCGCCTTTTACGCGGTCGATCGCGCTTACGGCGGGCCGGAGGAAGGTGGATGGTGGTTCGACACCGGCGAACTCGTCCGCCTACACCGGGTCTGCCTTACCGAAGCTGCTGCAGCGCGGCTCGCGGTGCGCGCCAATCGGCTGCTCGACCTGGTCCAGCGCGGCCATTGCCGCCTTGATTCCGTGCTCTACGTCGGCGGCCGCTACCGCGCCTGCCTGTTCGAACACATGGCTCCGCCCCGCTTCCCGCAAGCCCCACCCCGTTACGAATGAGGCTCCCATGACCGATCCCGATTCTGCAGCGTCGCCGTCTGATGAACGCGGCCGCACGCTCGCGCAGTTCCCGCTCTCGCGGGTGACCGAGGTCTTCCATGACGAAATGCTGGGTGTTCTTCCCCCGGCCCATATCCGCGGCGCGGCCGGCTTCTTCGTCTCCGAAGCGGTAGCCGAGGACATCCACGCCCAGTTCGTCAGCCGCGATGGCCGTTTCTACGGCGGCTATGTTGCGCTGCGCGATCCGGAGACCTGGATCACCTCGGCCCGTATCGCCGCCTACGATGTCGATAACCCTTACGCGGTGGAACTCGCCTGGTATCCCGATGGGGCAGGGGAGGCTGCTGCGTGACCCGCCACAGGCTCCTCGAACTCGGGGCAGGGCCAGCGAACGAGCCCTGCGCCCAGCTCGGCCGAACCCCCGATTTCGAGCGCGTCAACAGACATGAGCTGCGCGCCTTTCAGGCAGCGGTGATCGCGGTCAACGGCCCGCCGCCTGAACCGCTGGAATTCGCGGCGATCGCCAACGCTCATGATTTCGGGACGTACCGGACGCTGTGGATCGTCTCGCTGGTGGCGGTACTGCCGCCCAGCGCCCGGCGCTGGCTCAATGGGCTGGACGTGCCGTCAAGCTGGATCAGCGCGGGGTTCCCGCCGCCGGTCACTTACGCAGGTTCGGGATTTCCATGCGTGCGCCCTTTTGCCGAGGTGATCGCTGGCGCGTTCCAGATCACGCGGCCGCGCGACGACGGCAGCATCTTTCCGCCCGCAAACGCGGTCCTCCACCGCAATCTTGAAGCTACCTACGGCCCCATGCTGGCCGCACGCGGGGCGGGCGTTACCCCGGCGATGCCGACGGGAGGGTAGGGGGAACACGGCGGGCAGGCGAACAAGGAGACCTGCCATGCCCCGCTTTTACACCGGAATCGGTGCACGCCGCACCCCGCCCGAAGTGCTCGCGCTGATGACGCGCGCTGCCTTCGCCCTGCTCAAACGCGGCTACCTCCTGCGCTCCGGCCATGCAATCGGCGCCGACAGCGCGTTTGAACGCGGGGCGGGGGAGGACAAGCAGATCTTCCTGCCTGCGCCGGGCTGGCGGGGCTCGGCGAGCCAGTTCCACCCGGACGCATTGCCGCCGGAGCTGTGGCAGCGCGCACGGGCCATTGCTGCCGCGGCGCACCCCGCTTTCGCCGGACTCGATCCTTTCATCCAGGCCTTGCACACCCGGAACGTGTTCCAGGTGCTGGGGCCTGAGCTCAATGCGCCCGCCGACTTCGTCCTGTGCTGGACCGCCGATGGCGAAGCCTCGGGCGGGACCGGTCAGGCAATCCGCATCGCCGCTGCCCACGGCGTTCCCGTCTACAATTTCCAGCGTCCGCGCGAGCGTGCGCACGTCGAACGCCACCTCTCACTCTGAGCATTGCCCTGCCGTTCCGGTCCCCGACGCAGCTGCGCTGGGCAGCGCCAGTCTGGGGCGGCTGTGCGCTTCCCGCGAAGGAACTCCCATGTCCGCAATCCACCTCGCCCTCGATATTCCCTGCACGCGCGACGATGCTGCCCGGCTGTTCGCCGTGCTCATCTTCCTGGCACAGCTTGAAACCGACCCGGATGCCAAACCGGGGCCGGAACTGGACGCGACCTTCGGCGCAAACGCGCGCGAGGCGCTGCTCGGGATCATCGGCCACCCCGTGCCGCTCGGGATCGACTGCCGCTATGATCCCGTGACCAACCTGCTGTCGGTCACTGATGTCGAGGGCAGGCCTAACCTTTCCGCCGTGCCGGTGCTTCTCCTCTGGCTTTACCCCGACAAGCTGCCGCTCGCCTACGCGGCCCACACCGCCGCGCGTCCCGAGCACAAGGTCTGGACGCTGATCGGGCTCAATCGCATCGAGATCACCGAGGACGCGGCCTCGGTCGAGACGCGCCTTGCCGCGCTCCGCTCCGAACCCGGCGCTGTGCGCCGGATCGACCTGCTACCGACAAAGCCCTTGCCGAACGGCGGTTGACGCCTGGGTGCGTGCCCACTCACGCGGCGGCGCGGTCCGGAGGGGTGTCGCCGGTTCGGCGCCGGGGACCACGCGGCGGCAGCGGCTCGCCTTCCTTCCACACCATGTGCGTTACGCCCTCGCAGGCGAGCAGCGCCTCGAGCGGTTCGCTGGCCTCAGTATCGCCATCATGGATATGGATCGCGGTTGCATCCTCGCCGGTGTCCTTGAGCACCAGGCTGGCGATCGGCGCGCTGGCATCGAGGTTGACCCGCATACCCTTCACGAACCGGCGCTTCTCAGCGACCGTCTTGGCAATGAGGTACTGTTCGTCGCTGCTTTCGTAGGGCAGCCATTCGCCGGTCACCGGCATCAGCGCCACTTCGATCAGGTCGAATGTCCCTTGCCTGCGCCGCGCGAACGAGCCGGCAACGACGAGGTGGCCCTGGTTCCCTTGTGCCTGCCACAGCGCCAGCTCGCCCGCGAACCGCTTGTGGAAGCGGCGCGCCATGTCGGGGTCCATGACGAACGGCATGTCGCCGACGTGACGAAGTACGATGCGCTCCGCGCCGTGCGCCGGGGCGATTTCCTTGATCTCTCCCACCACCACCATCAACTCGTCACGCGAACGGTAGACGCGCTCAAGCGCCGCCCGGCGGCGCGCGCGCAGGTCCTCCTTGTCCTCGAGCCGGAACGTCTCGGGCACGAACAGGACATGGGACAGAGCTTCCTGCTTGACCTTGCAGCTGGCCGCGGCTTCGAGCAGCGCGCGGCGCACCACGAACCAGCTGCGCTTGCCCGCCATCTTGGGATGCCAGTGCGTCAGTTCGGCCCGGTCCCACAGGACATGGAGCAGCCCCCGCATCGACAGCTTCTGGCCTGTGGACTTGACCGTCGGTTTGTCGTTGGTGAGCGCCGCTGGCGCGAGCCGCGCCGCACCGCGTGACAGCGGAAAGGCGAGCTTGAGCGTCGTTTCGCCGGAAGCCTCGTCGTCGATCACGGCATTTCCCCGGACCTGGGCCATGCCGGTCAGGAAGTCCGGAGCCTCGTAATGGTCGCAGGCCGTCGCATGACGTGCGCCCGAACCTGGCCAGCGCGCCAGCACGTAGCGATCATGGCGGTGGCTGATATAGAGCGGCAGCTCTTCGTGCCTGCGGCATTCGCAGAGCACCCGCTCCTTGCGCGCATAGGCTGCGCCGAGCACAGCCTGCAGGTCATCCTGGCCGCCGGTGACGACCTTCCCGAGCACACGGTATCGCTGGATCATTGGGGATCTCCAATTTCTCGCGATCGACGCTGCCCGTTCGACCTCTCGCGCATTCTCCTTTGGTTTGTCTGACGCGGCCCGCATGGCGCGCGCTGGGCCAAGTCTATCCTTGCCCGTGACCCCCGGCAAGGCCGGCGGCGCAGAGCGTAACCTACCGCCAGATTCGCTTGGTCAGTCCGCTTGGCCCGCCTCGTGCGCGAGGCTCTCGGCAATTCCCTCGGCAAGCCCGAGGCACAGTGCGGCTTCTTCGCGGCTCAGCACGATCTCGCTCGCGGCCTGATCGGCGAGCTTGCCTGCCAGTACTGTCGCCATGGCCTCAGCGACCATGCGCGCGCTCGGCATCTGGACCTCCTGATCCATTCGCGATTCTCCCTTGCCAGTCGCATGGAAACACTGCCCCTGCGGGCGCTTCCAGAACGGCCCCCAATAGCCTTTCTAGAGCCGCTGGTCGAGCATTGCTGCAATCCACTGACGCGGTGGGCCCGCCATGCGGGCGACAATCGCACATCGGTATTGGGCTAAAGGTGGTTGGGGTGTTGGGAGGCAAAGGGCAGGGGAGAGGGCGGGGGCACCCCTACGCCCGCGCCCCGCGCGGGGCTTGGGGCGACCCGCTCTACTCGCTAGGGCGCGCGGTCGGCGCTCTCGCGCCGCCGCCCGCCCAACCTCGCCGGCAAGAATGCCGGCCCTTCGGGTGACGATCGGGGCCAGTCGGGAAGAGGGGAGGGCTTGGTTCGACAGAGCGGCCGCGCTAGGGATTGTCGATGCCTGTCGTTCTTGCCGCTGCAGCCTTGTGCGTTTCCGTGACCGTCCATGACGGCGACACCATCCGCTGCGGCCGCGAGCGGGTGCGCGTCGCCAACATCGACGCGCCTGAACTGCCGGGCAGTCCCAAGTGCCAGGATCGCCGGGTGTCCTATGCCTGGTGCGATTACCGGGCAGGCGAGGCGGCGCGCGTGGCGCTCGTCCGGCTTGTCTCGCGCGGTCGGGTCATGATCACGCGGCTTGGCACCGATCCCTATGGGCGGACGCTTGCCACAATCTCGGTGAACGGCGTGGACGCCGGCGACTACCTGATCGCGCAGGGCCTCGCGAAGCCCTGGCGCTGACGCGCCCATTCGCACGCGGTGGCACTCTGAAATTTCCGGATCAGCCCGCTCTTCGTGCAGGTGCTGACGCACAAGGCCGTTGCGGTAAGCGGAGAGAAATCGAGGTTTCTCGTGCGATCTCGTTCTGACTTGCCCGGACATGCGCAGGCGGGAGTACCGCTTCGAGGGGAGGGTGCGCATGGACACCGGCGTGGTGCCGGGGTGCCCTGACGGGATGCAACCAAGGCAGACGGGTAGGAACGCCTGGGAACCTGCGGCCTGAACTGACGAAACCGCCCTTCGTTTGCCGATGAACCCTGCAGCGCCAGTCCCTGGCCGCAACCCAAAAGCAGCGGACCGTGAAGCCCTGCGGGCTTGCCGCACCACTCCTCGCTTTTGGGTTTCCCTCACGCCCGTTTGATTTTTGGCGTTCGGTGCGGGCCCGGGCCTTTGGCCCTGCCTGTGGTCTTCATCGGCGGGCGGTTCCGCCGAATTCAAGCCACGGAGAAACCCCATGAAGAACCTCGTCATCCTGATCGGCCGCATCGCTAGCCAACCCGAAACCCGTCACGCCGGTGAAACCGCGATTACCTCCTTCACCCTTGTCACCGACCGCCCCAAGCTGGTCGATGGCAAGACGGTCAAGAACGAGGCCGGCTACACCGAGACCCTCGCTGAGTTCCACCGCGTCACCGCTTTCAACGGCCTCGGCACTTCGGTCGCCAAGCACAAGAAGAAGGGCGACATGGTCGAGGTCCAGGGCCGCCTCCACTACTCGAAGTGGACCGACCGCGAGGGCGTCGAACGCTACGCGGTCGAGATCGTCGCCGAGGAAGTCCTCTTCCTCTGACCGGAGCCCGGGAGGCGGCAGCGCCGCCTCCCAACGGGGGGTGAGGCCAATCCCTGCCGGATCGTTGCACCCCCGATTTCTCACAAAGACAGGAATTCCCCATGACGATCACTGCCGAAACGCCGGTGTGGGATACGCCGAGCGGCATGGGCGGCACCTTCACGGTGGCGCTGCTTGAAGACGATCCTGCCTGTCCAACCGTCCTCGCGCGGGTCTGTTATGGCCGCCTCGATGAGGCAGGCCGCTACCATCCCTGGCGCGAATGGGATGGCTACACGTTCCGTGTCGCCCGCACCGAACTCGCTCATCCGCGCCGGTTTGCCGATCCGACCCCGCGCTACCGACCGCCGGGGTGAAGGTGGATGCCGCGTTGCACAAAATTCAACTGCCGGACCTTATTTCGCATTTGCAGCATTTAAGGCGTCACCCCATATCAGGAGTGCCTTTCAGGCATCCTCTCCCAAAACTTTCCAAGGGGCCGGCGCAAGCTGGCCCCATTTTTTTGCGCATGTCGATCTGGAGCGCAAGCCAACGGCACTGGCATTTGGCGGCCGCGGCCCATAGGGTCCGCCATCGCCAATTAGAGAAAGACCGCACGCAATGGCCGATGAAATGCTCCTGGATCATGTCGCCGATATTGTTTCAGCCCACGTCAGCAACAATTCGGTCGCGGCGGGTGATCTGCCAGGCCTGATCCAGTCGGTCTACGCTTCGCTGGCTTCGCTTGGTCAGGTGCCCGAGCCGACCGAGGAAGTCCGTACGCCCGCCGTGTCGGTGCGCGCATCAGTCAAACCCGATGCGGTTACCTGCCTTGATTGCGGCGCGAAGTTCAAGATGCTCAAGCACCATCTCAGCACCGATCATGGCATGACTCCGGCCGAATACCGCGCCCGCTGGAACCTCGCTGCTGACTATCCAATGGTAGCGCCGGACTATGCCGCTCGCCGCAAGGAACTTGCTCTCAAGATCGGTCTCGGACGCAAACCGCGTCAAGTGGCTGTGGTTGCACCCGCCAAGCTGAAGCGAACACGCAAGAAGCTTGGGGTCGCCTTCGGCTCGCAAGGTGTGGTTTCGGGAGGGGTGCTGGACGGTTCCTGAGTATTCAGTTCAGGGAACCTCGACTGGCACGGGGGCAAGCCCCTTCGCCCGCTTTGCGAGCTTTCGATCGAAGGTCACGAAAGCGCTGCAATGCCCGGCCTTGGCCAGATGCAACGCATCGGCAAAGTCCATCCCTTCGCCTAGCCAGTCGAGCGCCTGGGCAACTTCGACCGGCTCCTCCAGTGTGATACCTGGAAGACCACCGATCGCGCGGAGTCCGTCGGCAATAGCCGCGGGCGTGAAATTGTAACCGGCGCGCAGGACCCATTCGATCTCGAGCACGACGGTCGTTGCAACGAATACGTCGCCTTCCTTGATGACCTTGCGCGCCGCTTTGGCCTGCTTTTCATCGTCGGCGGTCAGAAACCTGACGACGATATTGGTATCAATCGCGCGCACGGCGCTTTGCTTCCTTCGCGATAGCTGCATCCATCTCCTCGAGCGACAGCGCGGGACCACTGTGGCGCATGGAGCCGAAAACCGCATCGATCACGGTTTCGGGAAAGGCCGGGGTAGCTCTGAGGAGCACCCCATCGGGCGTGTCTTCCACGGTCAGCCGGGTGCCTGCAGACCAGTGTCGCCCTTCGCGGATAGCCTTGGGCAGGATAACCTGCCCCTTTGTCGAGATCACCGTCGTGATCCGCTCCTGCATACCCATCTCGATCTCCAGCGGTAAGATGAAAGTAAGATAGCCGCGCATCCGATCCTTGGCAAGCCCATGCTGAGAACAGCCATCGCTGCTTCTCATATTGTGCGATTGTGCCGGTTCTGTCGTTTGTGACACTTTACCCGGCGGGTAGAGTGTCAGAACTGACAAACCGTACGAGGCACGCGAAAGGGGATTCACAAGATTCACCTTTTGTGCTCAAAACTGATCCATGCAGGACCAAACACACATTTCCGGCGTGGGAGCCATCTATGCAGCGTTGGCTGCGGCATCGAAACGCCCGCGATATGCCTTCCTTGTCCTCCAGCTCGTGGCTGAAGCAGCCGACGCCCGTGGCCGTGCCGGTCCGCTCGTCGGCCGAGGAGAAGCCCCGATGCTGCTACGCGACTGGCTATGCACCCAGCTTCTTCCCATGAGCGAGCAAAGCGTGCGCCGCGCAGGCCTGAGGGCCCGCGTAACGATCTCGCTTCAGCACCAGCTGACCGGCGATCCTGACGCCGATACAGCACGTGTCGATCACGCGGTCGAAGAGCAGGTCCTGGCCGTTGGCCGTGCCAATGTCAGCCGGGCGATCTCGGACCTTGTGCGTGCCGGGCTCGTGACGCGCCACTATGCGGGTTATGCCACCAATCACGAGAACCGCGGCGGTGGGCGTCATGCGGTCTATGTGGTTCGGCCTGTCGTTCTCAGGGCGCTTGGGAAGATTGCGGCAACGCAGAGCGTTATTCCATCCTCAGCAAGATGTCAGGGCGAGCTGTTCGCGGCCTAACTTGTTGATTTAACATAATCATTATTATCAATCTTCGATTTCGCCGCCAAGTAGAGATGTCACTCGGCCCACCGACGACCGATTTATCCCACATTTTCCGGCTTGCGCCGATCTGTGGGATAAACTGAACTAGCGAAGCCGCAGCTTTGCGTCCTCGCCTTCGGCAAATGCATTGGTTGCCATCAGGGCAGACCTCGCACTGGCAAGTGTGCTCCAGTCGATGCTGTGCGTATAGCCTTGCGCGACATCGAGCATCCGGATCAGCGGAGCTGTCTGTCCGTTGTGCGAGAATGCCTTGAGCGCTGAGAGATAGTCCGTCCGGTATGCTGTCGGAATGATGATCCGCTCCTGATCACGGGCAACAAGTTCAGCGTTCATCATGATGCGCGCCACGCGGCCGTTGCCGTCAGCGAACGGGTGAACTTCGCTTACCAGTGTCATCATGAAAACCGCGCGCTGGAACGGATCGTCGAGCGCATTCAGAAATTCAAAACCTCGCTCGAGGGTTCCGTCGACGAGGTCGGGATGCACGAATACGGTAGCCCCGGCCTGGTTTCCCCGTTCCTTGAATGCGCCGGGCAGCTTGTCGGGCCGTGCCTCCATGACCGAAGCGTGACGCCTTCGTAGCAAGTCGCGGAAGCCGCCAAAATCGGACGGCAGAGCTTTCAATTGCTGCAGGTCGGAAACAATGCGGAAAGTTCCGAGCACGTCGTGGGCGTCTTCTGGCCTCTCGTTCGGAATGACCCCGTCGAAGACAATCTGTGCCGCTTCCTCCACGCTGAACTCGGTACCTTCGATGAAGTTCGAAAAGTACGATTCAAAGAACGCCAGTGTCGCATTGGCCTCGGCGGTCCGGGGCGGAACCGGGCGCATCTCCACCATGGTTTCGCGAAGCGCCGCAAACAGCCCCTCAAATAGCCTGATGCGATCCGGATCGAATGGATGCCCGGCAAGCCGTGCCTTGCCAATCTCGCTCTGCATTTCCGCTTCGCGCGTCCCGAGCAACGATCCGATCAGGTTATCAAGTTCGTCCGCTTCGGCCTCGTAACCGAGCTCGGGCGCGATCCTGCGCGCGTCGTCGCGCAGTCGATTGACCCCCGCCTCCCCTTGCTGGCGGATCATCGCATCGAGCCGTCTTTCCAACTCTCCGCGTTCGATCACTCGCGATGTGCGGTCTTTACGACCTCTCGAAGGCCGCAAGTTTTCGAGATAGGCACGCGCTGTCGAAGCGAGGCGCGCGCCTCCGAAAACGCGGTCGCTGTCCAGCGCGCCGGGTCCTGGCCGCGGTCGCAATACCAGTCCCGGAAGTTCGGTGTCGCGCCGCTTTGCCGAAATCAGAAAGACCGACCCATCTTCGGCCGGCTTGCTCTCCAGTGCAGTCCGGTCGGCAATGATTGCATCTGGGTAATAGGACGCGATCAAGGTATACCAGTTTCGGCGCACGAGCCGTTCGGGATCCTCGTCGAGGTTCCGGTTTTGCCTGAACGGCATGCGATCAGCCGAGCTCGCCGGCATTGGCCTGATCGAGCAGATCCATGAATGTCCGCGCCGCTTCGCGGTCGCGAGGGTCCTTGAACGCCACATCGAGGTCCGGCGCCGAACCCAGCATGTAGAGCAGCGACCACATAGCGAACCTGCGTCCCTTGTCTGTCTCGAGACCGAACTCGACCAGCATGCGCTCTATCCCGCTGGCCAGCCCTTCGGACGAAACCGCTCCGAGATCATCGGTCCCGAAAAAGCGCCGCATCTGGTCGTCGAACTCCATGGCGGTACTTCCCTCCAGCGATGCGATTATGCTGCCCACGGCAGCCATTTCAGATTGAGCGGCCCTGTCAAGAATGGCGCACTCGGTCCCGCGCGCCCTTTGTGCGCGCTCCTGCGGGTGCGGAGTTTCCTGCCCTGGGCCGCCGGCACTCTTGCCTCCGGCTCCGTCGCCGTCCCGCGCCCCGCGACAAGCACGGGTTTCACGGGACGACGGACTTGCTCCGGCAAGGGGTCCATTCCCGTCAGGCTGGCCGCGCCGTCGTCGGCGCTGGCCAGAGCGCTCCCTCGTGCCCCGCGCGGGCGCGATACGCGCCGCGGCGGGGGGTTTTGCGGGATCGCGGAAGAACCACAGCAGGGCGGCGTTTTGCGGTTAACCCCGAACGCCCCCAATCCTTTCAGGCTCGGGGGTTCGGGGGCAAAACCTAAATCTCTCTCTCATCTCGTTGGCTGAGCGAAATCAGCATCGCCATAGCATGACGCCTGGGAGATTGGCGGCCGTCAAGGATCGCGGGTGCCCCCCGATTTTGGCCTGCTGCGGCTACCGCCTTGCGAGCAAAAATCGGCTCCCCCCACGCCCGCTGCTCGCGGCGGCAGCGCGTGCGCGCCGCCGTCCCTGACTGCCTGACTCCGGCGTCCCTCCGATGGGCATCTTTCATCAGCGTGATGAGAGACAATTCCTTTTGGAGGTTATCATGACGGACCGTTTCTCGAACTTCGCCGACCTTGCCGAACACTATGCGCGGGAAATTGCCACTCCCGACTATGCTGCCGCATTCATGGAGCAGACCGAGCTGGCCAAGCTCTCGATCGAGCATGAACCGAGCGCTGCCGAAATGCCCGACCCCGAAGTGGCGCAGGCGGCAATCGAGATGATGCTCGCAACGGTGTTCGACCTGTTCCGCGACACCCGGATGGAGGACATGGCAAGCGAGGTCGCCTGGGGCATTGCCAACAGCTTCCACGTGGTCGCCAAGCGCCTCGACAACAGAGAGGATTCGATGGCGAACCGGCTGCAGGAAAAGCTGCGCGAATACGATCCGAGCGAAGTCTATGCGACCGATCTGGAAGACCTCACCATGCAGGCCCGCAGCCTCGCCGAGTGCCGCGACGCGATGGAATGCATGCGCGACCATGCCGCGAAGATCTACCTCGTGGAGACCGGTCGTCCCTTCTCACCAGTGCGCGGCTCGCGGGTGTCGTCCAAGACCAATGCCTCGATGATCGAGGCGCGCGATTACCTTGCAGCACAAAAGGCGCAGCGGCGCGAACAGTTTGCGCCCACGGGCCCGGTTGTGGTGTTCTCGGGCGGGCAGCAGTTCACCGACATTGCTCAGGTTGAAGACTACCTCAACGCAATCCGGACGCGCATCCCCTCGATGGTGCTGGCAACGACCGCACAGAACAAGGGCGCTGACGTGATCGCGGCGGCCTGGGCATCAAGCAAGAACGTCCCCGTCATCCTGTGCAAGCCCGATGCCTCGCGGGGTCCTTCGGCGCCCTACCAACGCAATGCGCGCATGCTCAGCTTCAAGCCGGTCGAGGCGGTGGTGTGCAGCGGCGGCGGCATCCAGGCGAACCTCGCTGACCGGCTGCGCGAGGCGCGCGTGCCGATGCACATTGTGCGCGAGGCCGGTGCCCAGAACGAGGCTCCCCCAGCCCGGTCAAAAGCACCGGCTCAGGCAGAACGCGGCGGTGCAAAGCGCACGGTCAATGGTGACGATCTCCCGCCGTTTTGAGCGGGAGACAACGTGATCCGACTTTACCGAAGGGTGTCCGGTCTAACCGCCGGATGCCCTTCTTTTTTGTCGATTGGAACGCCCCTGGTCTGACCCGGCTCGCTCGCTGGGCCCCGGGTGACGGCCTGTCGGCCTGCCCGCTTCCCAGCCTTCGCATCGGCCGGGCGGCAGGCCAGCACTTGGACCCACCGGCGGTGCGGACCAACAGGGGTTAAAACTCTCGCAGAATTCCAAGCATGATGACCGCCATTGTCCCGCGTCAAGAAGGGCGGTTCCCCCAATTTTTCCGCATGAAGAATGCGAAAAAATCGGCTCCCCCACCCCCGCTTCGCGGCGGGCCGCGGGCGGCCCGTTCCTGACCCGGGCCAAGCTCGGTCATCTTTTCGGAGGCCTCTTCAATGATTTTGACAGGAGGCTTCCCATGAACGCTCTTACGACCGCACTCGACATCCCGGCTTTCGATCCCATCAGCTATGACGCCGCACTGCGCGCCGCCACCGTCCGGGCCCAGCACAGCTTCTTCGACCAGCACGTTATCGAGGACGACGAGGGCTGCTTCGTCGCTATCGACGAGGGCGACTATAATGCGCTGCCCCAGCACCTGATCGACCGGATCGTCCATACGGTGCCGGGCATGATGGCAGACGATTTCGACGAGGCGAACATCGCCCGCGCCGCGAGCTTCATGAGCGTGGTGATGGATCCCGAATGGGACGCGGACTGCCCGTTCTGACATGCAGAAACTTCGAACGGCGCCGGAGGGCTCGTCAGGGGCTCTCCGGCCCCTTTTTTGCTCCGGTCCATAAAGCGCAGCCGGGGCCCCCTCGACTGCCTGCGGATGCAGGCAGTAATTTTGGGAACCCCGGCTGCGCTGGTCTCTCGCGAGACCGGTTTCAGCTTTTCGCCAAGCGCTTTTCCGCTTCGTCCAGGCCGAGCTTTCCGAGTGCGGCGAAGAAGCCTTCAACCCGCTCGAACGGTGCCTTGCCGAGTGCCGATTTTCTCAGCAGTTCGGCCATGGCATTTTGCTCGCTTTCCCGCAGCTTCGCTTCGCGCGCTTCCAGCGCGTTTCGCTCCCTTGCGATTGCCTGTCGTTCCGCTTCAAGACTTCCTTTCCTGGCCATGATGATACCTCGTGGGTTGGCGCTGAAACCTCCCGGCAAAAGCATCACAACGCCAAAGCCTGTTGGCAAGTCCTCTTGTTCAAACCATCTGTAATTTGCCGACGCCTGCGAAGCATAGATTGCCCCTGCTGCGCCTAGAGACTGGCACTGAAGGCCCGATCCTCGATCCTGAAAAAACCAGTAATCCAACGCGAACCAAGTTGCATCGGATCAAGGGGTAAAGGTGCAGACCGTACACTGCACGGCAGTAAGAGAAATTGGCAGAACTGCGCGCGTATACAGCAATGGCATCCCTGTATCACAATGTATGATAATCGCTGAACACAATTGGAGATGAAGCAATTGCGCCATTTTTCGCGTAATACATTTGAATACGGCAGGCACCGGCTCCCCCTTCCCTTGCCAAGCCATCGGCGATGGCCTAAAACATCCAGGCGCAATCTCCACCGGGCCCTTTTCGAAGGGTTTGGTGATGACAGAAACAGTTCTGATTTCGGTCCGGCTTCCCGGACCCGTTGCCGAGGCGGCCAATGCCGCTGCGGTCTCGCGCAATATCTCCCGATCGAAGCTTCTGCGAATCGCCATCGAGCGCTTCATCGATGACCTTTCCGGTTCATCTGAGCAGGATCGCCGGCGGCAGTTCTCGTCCGAGTATACCTTCCTCGCGCTCGACCTCATCGTCCAGCGCGAATACCCCGAGGTGCACACCGAACTTCTGACCGAAGCCGAGCGGCGCATGGAGGCCTTCCATGGCGGGGCCTGACACCTGGTCCGACCGCGCTCGGCCGGGCAAGCTGCAGCACCATTCGGCGCGCGGGACCATGCCGCGCAATGCCGGTGATTTCACCCGCGGTTCGCAGCTGATCACCCATGAATTCCTGATGTGGTTTGCCTCCGCGCGCCTGCC
The DNA here is from genome assembly GCF_016704835.1 of Sphingopyxis sp. Classification (GTDB taxonomy): domain Bacteria; phylum Pseudomonadota; class Alphaproteobacteria; order Sphingomonadales; family Sphingomonadaceae; genus Sphingopyxis. Next base: position 961,571 of record NZ_JADIZJ010000021.1, read on the forward strand.
TTTCATGGTGTGGTTTTTCACCTTCCTCCTCGTGCTCTCGGTCGCGCTCGCGCTGCGTCTCCACGAACACGAAGTGCAGATGATTCTCATGCGGATTTACGCCGCCGGATGGGGGTTCATGGAGTTCAATCCCGGCAAGGTCATCAACCTCACCCTGCCCTCTGGCGAAGTGATCCAGGCGCCGATTTCGATGGTCGCCTCACACCCCGATGTTGCCATCGCCTGGAACCGGATGATGCGCGCGGTCTGGGGCTCGCTGTTCATCTCGCTGTTCCTCGCCGTACCGCTCGCCATCTGGTTCGTCGACTTCTCGAAGCGGCGCGGCAAGTCGATCCTCGAAGAACGTCACCAGCGCGGTGCAATGCTGGTCGACGGCGCAGAGCTGGCAGGCGTCATCAATGCCCACAACCGGGCTGCGCTCGAACAGGAAATCGCCGAGCGGCTTCCCGACATGAGCTTCGACGAGGTCATGGCGATGCCACTTGCCCCGCGCAAAGCGGCCGGCATTCACCACGCCTATTCGCTCGCCGGGGTCGCCTTCCCCTGGCGTACCGAACAGTCGCACACGATGATGATTGGCTCGACCGGGACCGGCAAGACCACCCAGATGCGCGCGCTGATCGCCCAGATGCGTATGCGCCGCGATCGCGCCGTCGTCTTCGACCTCACCGGTGCCTACGTCGAGGCGTTCTACAATCCCCAGACCGACGTGATCCTCAACCCGATGGATGAGCGTTGCCCATCCTGGTCGGTGTTCGGCGAGGCGAAGAACCATGCCGATTTTACCGGTATCGCCGCTGCCCTGCTTCCGGCCGATGGCGGCGGGGCCGAGCCGTTCTGGATGCTCGCTGCGCGCACGCTGTTTGTCGAGACCTGCATCAAGCTCATCAAGGATGGCCAGGCGACCAACCAGGCGCTCGCCAGCCGGCTGATGATGGCGGACCTCAAGGAGGTCCACAAGATGCTCGAAAACACCGTCGCCGATCCCCTGACTGCGCCCGAAGCGGCCAAGATGGCAGAGTCGATCCGGGCCGTGTTCAACACCAATGCCCAGGCGCTGCGCTTCCTGCCTGAGGGCAAGGAGCCCTTTTCGATTCAAACGTGGATCCGCAACGATGACAAGCCGGGCAGCATCCTGTTCATCACCTCCTCGCACAACGAACTCGTCCTCAACCGCGCCCTGCTCTCGCTCTGGATGAACCTGGCAGTGCACACGCTGATGCGCCTGCCGCGCACGCGCTCGTTGCGCACCTGGTTCTTCTTCGACGAGGTCCATGCGCTGCACCGCCTGCCTGCAATCGAGGACGGCTTGCAGACCGCACGGGGTTCGGGGAGCCTTCGTTCTCGGCATCCATTCCTTCGCCAAATTGTCGGAGACCTACGGCAAGGAAGGCGCGCAGAACCTCTCTTCGCTGGCGCGCACCAAGCTCATTTTGGCCGCCGCCGATCGCGACACCGCTGAGCATTGTTCGGACTACATCGGCCACCGCGAGGTGCGCATGATGGATGAGGCCTACAGTTACGGCTATTCCAACATCCGCGATGCGGCGACAATTACCCCCCGCTCGGAAGTCCAGCCTCTGGTGCTCCCCGATGACATCATGAAGCTGCCCTCGCTGCGCGGGTTCCTGGTATTCCCCGAGGGCTTCGATGCCGCGCGGATCAAGCTCACCTACAAGGACTACCCGGCGGTCGCCGAAGGCTACATCCTGCGCGAGAATGTCGAGCCAATCGAGTTCGCGAAGCCCGCCAGCGACGACGATGCAGACGAAGAAGGTGGTGGCCGAGAGACCAAGGACGAGCTCGAGCCCAAAGTCGAACTCGACCGCGATGAGGATATGCCGAGGCCGCCAACGCCTGCGCCGCAGGCGGATGTTGCTGCACCTCCCGCCGGATCTATGCCAGGCGACAGCCCGCTCGCCGCAGGCAGTCTCGGCAACACGATGATATTCCGTCCCGGCGGTTCGCCAATCGATGTGCAGGCGCAAACCCGCGACGCCGAAAGTACAACCAAGCCTGAGCCAAGCGCACAGGCCAAGACTGCTGGACAGCGCGCCAGTCAGACCGCGCGCGAGCTTGGCGAAGCGCTCGAACCGGAGAGCAGGATTGAACGCTCCGCAGGCGGTCCAAATGGCCCCGAGGTGCCCGGTCTCGGCCTCGCTGACGGCCCGGATGATGGAATGGAGATGTAGCCCATGCACTCCATTGCAGCAGTGCGGTCTTCAAGCGGCGCCGCCGACTATTTCGCAAACGACAACTACTACACGGCTGAAGAGAACGCGGAAGCCGGGGTCTGGGCTGGCGAGGGTGCGCGCGATCTGGGACTGGCGGGTCCGGTCGAGAGGGATGCGTTCGAGGCGATCTTGAACGGACACCTGCCAGATGGCGATAAAGTCGGGCAGGTCGAGGGGGCGCCGCCTGGGCCTCGATCTTACCTTTTCGATGCCCAAGTCTGCCTCGATCCTGGCCCTGGTCTCGGGCGACCGGCGGATTCTGGATGCGCACCTGGCCGCGGTGCGTTCGACCATGGCGCAGCTTGTCGAAAAGCAGTTCGCCGAGGCCCGCAATTACGAACGCAGCCGCAATGGCGAGCCCGAGCGGACCGGCAATCTCGTCTATGCTCTCTTTGCCCATGACACGAGCCGCGCGCTCGATCCGCAAGGCCATATCCATGCCGTGGTCGCCAACCTCACCCGCGATCTCAAGGGCAACTGGAAGGCACTGTGGAACGGTGAGATCTGGAAGAACAATACGACGATCGGCCAGTTCTACCATGCAGCCTTCCGTGCCCAGTTGCAGAAGCTCGGCTACGAGACCGAGGCCGCCGGCAAGCACGGCGCTTTCGAAATCAAGGGCGTGCCGGGCGAGGTCATCAAGGCGTTTTCAACCCGCGCTGCCGAGATCGAGGCCAAGATCGCCGAAACCGGTGCCACCACTCTGGCGACCAAGAAGCAGATCACGCTCTATACCCGCGATCCCAAACTTGTGGTCGAAGATCGCACCGCGCTGGTCGAGGGCTGGAAGACCCGCGCCGCCGAACTGGGCTTCGACGGCAAGCCGCTCGTCGCCGAGGCCATGGCGCGGGTACAGCACCAGGCCAGGCCATCGCTCCGGGAAACTGCCTCTCAGGCCTTCGCCGAGATCGCGAGCGGATCAGTGCGGCCATGCGTCCACCGAGCGCGCTGGCTGTCAGCGGGACGGCCGCACTCTTCCTCCCCGCTGAAACCATCAAGGCCCAGCACGCGACCGCGTCCGCTATCCGGCACCTTTCCGAGCGGGAGCGGCATTTTCACCCCATGCCATCCTGGAGAGCGCACTCGGATTTCAGATCAAGGGCCTCGAGGGTGAGGCCGTGGTCACGCGGATCGGTGAACTTGTCCGGGACGGCCGCCTCATTCCTGGCAAGTCTGAACGCGCCGACGGTCACTACGACTTGGTGACGACGCCTGAGGCGCTGGCGCGAGAACAGCAGATATTGGTCCGCCTGGATGCCGGTGCCGGTCAGGGCCGCGCTTTCATGGCACTTGACCTCGCCATGGCCCGGCTTCAGGAGGCCGCTCGCGAACTCGGGCTCGAGCGGGCCGGCGTCGATAGCTGGCAGTTGAACGAAGGTCAGCTAGCCGCCGGCGTTGCGATCCTTTCGGGCACCGACCGGTTCCTCAACATCCAGGGCGTTGCGGGCGCCGGCAAATCGACCCTGCTTGGGCGCTGGACAAGGTGCTGGCGCCGAAGGCGTCAAGCTGATCGGCCTCGCCTTTCAGAACAAGATGGTCGCCGATCTGCGCGGCGGTGCTTCGGGGACGATGTCAGTCGAGCAGATGAAGGAAGCCGGGATCGAGGCCTGGACCATCGCCGGTTTCATCAACATGCATGGTTCGGCGGCAGCCCAGGGATCTGGCGAGCGCTTCGAAGCCTCCAAAGCAGCGCTGCGCAATACCGTCATCATCACCGACGAGTCCTCGATGGTCTCTTCGCGCGACATGCTGCGGCTCACCGCAATTGCCGAGCAACTTGATGTCGCCAAGGCGCCGTTCATGGGCGACCGCCAGCAATTGTCGGCGATCGAGCAAGGCAAGATGTTCGCGGTCTCGCAGGCCGCTGGCCAGGCGACCGTGCGGATGGACGAGAACATCCGTCAGAGGAATTCGCCGCTCCTGCTGGCGGTTGCGGGGCTCTCGAACGAAGGCCATGCCAGCCTCGCGCTTGATCTTCTGGCGGCGCACGGCCGGGTGATCGAGGCGGGTCAGCACCACGTAGCGCGGGCCGCCGAGCTCTGGCTGTCGCTGAGTCCGGAGAAGCGCGAGGCGACGGCAATTTTCACCGCCGGGCGCGACGACCGGACCCAGATCAATAGCCTCGTACAGCAAGGGCTTCTCCAGGAGGGCGCGCTGAGGGGCGAAGGCATCGCGCTCACAACGCTTCAGAGCGCCAATGTCAGCCGCGAGGAACTGCGCTTTGCCTCAACCTACCGGCGCGGCCAGGTCCTCGAGGCGCGGATGGATGTGCGCGAGATTGGCCTCGCCCGCGGTGAATATGCGATTCTCGACATTCGCAAGGACGGCAAGGTCACGCTCGAGAAGAGCGGCAAACGCCTGAGTTTCGATCCCGACCGGATCGACCCAGACCACAAGTTCGACCGGCTCGGACTCTATGACCAGAAGTCCATCCGGATCCATGACGGCGACACGGTGTTCTAGCGTGACAAGGATGCCGGCCGCGACATTGCCAAGTCGACTTACGCGCGGGTGATCGAGGCAAAGCCTGACGCGGTCACGGTCGAACTTGCCGACAAGCGGCAGCTTACCCTGCCCGTGGGTGACCCCATGCTGCGCCGTCTCGATCTTGGCTACGCGCTCAATGCCCACATGGCGCAGGGCATGACCAAGGCACATGCAATCGAGGTGATCTCGTCTTCCCAGCGCAACCTTGCGACCCAGCGGACGCAGAATGTCCTCAATACCCGCGCCACCGATGACATGCATGTTGTCACCGATGATCTCGGGGCCCTCAAGTTCCAGCTCGACCGCACACCGGGCAACAAGACTTCCGCGCTTGAGGTAACCGGCAAGGTCGAAGTCGATGCCGGATACACCAATCCCATCGAAACCCGCCAGGTTCCCGAATTGCGCATGAGCCCGGAGCTCAGGGCCAAGCTCGATGTGGTGCTGGGTCCGGTGCCAGAGGCGCCGGGGCGGCAGCTTCCCGTTCCCGAAAAGTCGCTGGGACTCGATCCCGCGAGGCGCCGGACCATCCCCGCCTTCACCAAGGAGCGCGCCACCCGGCTGTTCGATGGCTGTCAGGCCACGCTCATCTGGCTTGCGGTGCTCGCCTTCGCTGCGCCCGGGTCCGATGTTCAGGCGGTTGCGGTCTGGGCGATGGTCGCGGTCGCGCTCGCCGCTGCATTCGTCGCGCTCTGCCCGTCATCACCGGACGGACTGGCCGAAATCGCCGCTTCGAACCCTGTCCCAGCAAATGCGCCCGGCCCTGCCAATCCAGAAGAGGACCAGACGGATGTCCTATGACCATCAGGAAATCGGCGAATTCGCCAATGAGAGGGACGCTCAGGACTGGGCGGAACGAAACAACCTCGATGTCCGCGACCTCCACTACCGCAGTCGCGGCAGTCGGGGCGTTACCCTGAGCGTGCGCCGGTCGGCGCTCGGGGACTCTGCAACCAGCGACCTCTCATACGGCCGCCGGACCGGCTTTTTCTGGAAACCAGGAGACCACCCATGAAACTGAAATACCTGTTGTTCGCGCTTCTTGCCGTGGGTGCCCAGCCTTCGCTCGCTGCCGAGCCGGCAGTCGGCCTTGGCGAGAATGTGATTGAGTCTGCCGCCGCAGTTGCCGCGGTCCGCAGGCAGGAACTGCAGCGCGTCGCCGATGCCCTGACCGCCGAAGCCAGTGCGAAAGCAGCCGTGAATATGCGAGATGCAGCCCCGGCGATCAAGGCGCGGATCAAGGCAATGAAGCGGCCCTCCCCTGCTGCCGAGCAGCCGGATTGTGCCCATTGTCCCGACAAGGGCGCTGTCCGTCATCTCCATTCTGCCAGCGAAGCGTCTGCGGCCGACTGCATTCACTGCATCGACCGTCAGGCCTCCGTCTGACCAGAAGGCGCGGTCCGGGCCGCCTCCCACCGGGCCGCGCCGAACTGGATGCACAGAGGCCACATGGAGAAGTGGGTCGTGAAGCGATACGTCTACATGCTCGAACCGTCCGATCGGGTCGAGCTCAACGATGATGATGTGGGCAGTAGCGACGATCGCGCGCTCGATTGTCTGGCCGACAGGGAGTTTCTTGCCGCAGCGTTACTGTGCTTGAAGCCCCGCGAAGAGCGGCTGATTCGGCTGCGCTATGGCATCGGCGGTATTGGGGAGCATACCTATCGGGAAATCGGTAATGAACTCGGCACGACCGTTGAGCATGCCCGGCAAATTCACCTGAAATCGCTGCGTAAGCTCCGCTGGCATGCAAAAAGGTTCGACCCTGCCAGGATGGCCAAGCGCAGCCGCAGTATACAGTACCTCCCTTTCCGCACAGTCCGGCCTTCGAGCAAACTGCAAAGAGACGTTCGCGAACTCCTTGCGTTCCTAGCCGACAGCGTGCTCCCGAACGTTCCTCATCCGATTTCGAAGCGAGACCCACGGCACAGCGGCGCGCAAGCCCTCTCGCCCGTAAACGCGAGATCGCACCCGATGTACGGCCCCGCCGCAATTCGCGGTTTTCGGAATGGATGCTGTTCTGGCTTGCCGGCTGCTACCTGATAGCGCTCGCTTTCGATTCTACCCTGGCCTTCAATCTGGCGAAGGTGGCAGGTGGCGGTTCTGCACTCCTGCTTCATTTCATCGCGGCGTATGTCGGCCTCATGATCAATGCCCTTGTGATCTTTGAGATAGAGAACTCCCGCGATTGGCCCTGCTCGCCGATGAGTCAGCCGTGGCTGACGCGGATATTTGGCGTGCTTATAGTCCTGGCCGTTGTTGGCGTGTTGGGTCCTTCCCAGCAGTTCTTTCGTGGCATGATTGCCGAAACGCCCGATCGGTTCAGAAGCCCGACGCCGACGATCATTCTGGTCTTTTCGGCAGCCATTCTGCTCATCGGCCCCCGATGCCTTGTCGGGATATGGAAGCAGGGAAGGAGTGCATGACAGCCGTGCTGCACCAGTATGGCCCAGAGGCTACTGGGCAATTTTCAGCTGGTAAGCTAGGGGCATTGCCGCAGTCACAGTCCTTCAATTCTTTCTCGAACGTCACAATTATCAAAGCGTCTAACTGATGAACCAGACACGCAAACGCCCTGCCAGTTCCTTTGCTGGCTCGATTGAACGTGGACCGCGCGGGCCGATCCTGCGCGACGACGCAGGTGTCAGCTGGCGAATTGGATTTGCCGATGGCACTGTGCCTGACAACGTGGATGGCCAGGTGCGCATTCGCGGTCGTGTCGTCGATATCGACCGGATCGAGGTCGACTACATCGAAGTGCAGAATGACGCCTGAAAGCTGGACTTGGGTCGGATATCGGTTGGTCCCGGATCAGCCTGCGGCTAATTCCGTGCATGCTTCCAATAGGGCCTCCCAATCTTCGGGAGGATTGCCTTTGTCGAGCATGGATTTGAAAACGGCGTAGGCATCGCTCTTTTAGCCATAGGTGCGCAGCGTGTTGCTGTCGTT
>NZ_JADIZJ010000022.1 GCF_016704835.1 Sphingopyxis sp.
AATTTCGATCAGGTAGAAAATTCTCAGATTCGCTGGGGCCTGAACTTTGGCAAAAGCTTTGGGCAGCCAGAGCAGGCGGCGCGCCCCGCCGGTGGGCCGGGCGCTGGTGCTGACCGGCCGCGCGGCGGCGGCGGTCCGCGAGCGGGCGGTCGCGGCGGTCGTGGTGGCGGCGGCGGGCCCGGCGGAATGTTCGGCGGTCCGCAGGGCGGGCGCTGGCAGGTGTCGCTGTATCACACCTACAAGCTGACCGACACAATCCTGATCCGTCCGGGGGTGCCCGAACTCGACCTGCTTGACGGATCGGCGACGGGGAGCGGCGGCGGCAGCAATCGCCACCTGCTCGAACTTGACGGCGGCCTTTTCAACAAGGGCCTGGGGGTCCGGCTCAGCGCCAAATATGACAGCGGCAGCACGGTGACGGGCGGCACGGCGGGCAACCTGAACTTTGGCGATCTCGCCACTTTTAATCTGCGGTTCTTCGTCGACCTAAACCAGCGGCCGAAGCTGACCGAGAAATTGCCGTTCCTGAAGGGATCGCGTTTGCGCCTGTCGGTCGACAATCTGTTCGATGCACAGCGCAGGATCACCGATGCGAATGGCGTGGTGCCGCTCAATTACCAACCCGGCTATATCGACCCGCTGGGCCGCTATATCGAGCTGGAGTGGCGCAAGACCTTCTAGGCGGTGAAACTTGCTGGGCTGGTGCTACCCTCTGGCGCGGGCTGGGCGGGAACGAAGGACAGGGCTTTCGCGAACTGCGCTGTGCAGTTTGTCCAGCTGAAGCGTGCGCCGAGTGCGGCGGCGTCGGCTCGGTCGCAGGCCAGTGCGGCATCGATCGCGCGGCCCAGATCCTCGTCGAGCGCGCCAGCGCCGTCGCGAACGATGTCGCCAGGCCCCGGGACCGGATAGGCGGCGACCGGCGTCCCGCAACTCAGCGCCTCGATGACCACCAGGCCGAAGGTGTCGGTGCGGCTGGGGAAGACGAAGACGTCCGCACCCGAATAGGCCGAGGCAAGCGTTTCACCGCTCAGCTTGCCAAGACATACCGCCTGGGGATGCCGCGCCTGCAACTGGGCGAGGGCAGGGCCGTCGCCAACGATGACCTTTGTTCCCGGTCCGCCACAGTCGAGAAATGCACCGATATTCTTCTCGACCGCGACGCGCCCGACATAGAGCTGGATCGGCCGCGCGAGCCCCGCATAGGCCGGCAGCGGCGCGCGGTCCGCGCGGAACAGGTCGTGGTCGACGCCGCGTTCCCACATCATCGTCTGCGTCAGGCCCTGTTCGGCAAGCTCGCGGGCCAGGCTGCGTGTCGCGACCATGATGTGCCGCGCCGGTCGGTGAAACCAGCGAATGAAGCGCCAAATGAGTGCGGGCGAGACCGGCAACCGCGCCGCGACATATTCGGGAAAGCGCGTGTGATAGGCGGTGGTGAAAGGGAATGTGTTGCGGAGGCACCAGCGGCGCGCCGCCAGCCCGAGCGGGCCTTCCGTCGAGATATGGATCGCCTGCGGTGCAAAGGCGCGGATATATTGCCCGACCTTGCGCCAGCCCGCGAATGCCAAGCGGATCTCGGGATAAGAGGGGCAGGGGACGGAACGAAACAGGTCGGGCGAGACGACGCCGACCTCATGCCCCGCCTTGCGCAGTTCGGCAATCGTGGCCTGCAGTGTCCGCACGACGCCATTGATCTGCGGCTCCCACGCGTCGCTGACGATCAGGATCCTCATGCGGCGCGCGCCGGGGCCGGGAGTTCCAGAACCGTCGGCACGGCGCGTGCCGCGACCGCCTCGGCCCAATGCAATATCTCCATCGTCCCGTCATGATGCTCGACCAGCGCGGTGCAGCCCTCGACCCAGTCGCCATCGTTATAATATTCGGTGCCTTCGATTTCGCGCATCTCGGCGCTGTGGATATGGCCGCAAACGACGCCATCGACCCCGCGCGAGCGGGCGGCGTGGGCGACCACTTCTTCATAGCGGCCGATGAACTGGACCGCGTTCTTGACCTTGTGCTTGGCGACCATCGACAGCGACCAATAGGGCAGGCCAAAGGCGCTGCGGATGCGGTTGACCACCACATTGCACTTCATCAGCGCGGTGTAGGCGGCATCGCCGACAAAGGCGAGCCAGCGGTGCGCCAGCATCACCGCGTCGAATTCGTCGCCATGGACGACCAGCAGTTTCCGTCCGTCGGCGGTTTCGTGGATCGCCTCGCGGCGGATCTCGACCCCGCCGAAATCGAAGCCGTCGAACGGCTTGACCATCTCGTCATGGTTGCCGGGGACATAGACGACGCGCGTGCCACGCTTCGCGCGCTTGAGCACGCGCCAGACAAGGTCGTTATGCTCGGGTGGCCAGAAATGCCGCTTTTTGAGCCGCCAGCCGTCGATGATGTCGCCGACAAGATAGAGCGTCTCGCAATCGACATGGTCGAAAAAATCGATCAGCATCGCCGCGTTGCAGCCGCGGGTGCCGAGATGGATGTCGCTGACCCACACGGTGCGATAGCTCCGCCGCTCGCCGATCGCGCGTTCGGGAATATGCGGGTCACTCGTGAACGGGTCGGGAAAACGCGCGGGGATGGGCAGGGTCGAAATCGTGGCCATGTCACACTCCGTAAGCAGCTTCGGCTGCTCACGGCGTAGACAGGAGATTTGTGACACTGTGCGATTCAAAGCCGCGTCGGTTTGGCGACGGTTTGGGGGCGGTTTTGTGACGGCGGCACCTCATCCGCCCTTGCGAGGAGCGAAGCGACGCGGCCATCCAGAGATGGCGTAAACCGCCCTGGATTCTCTCGCTCCGCTCGCAAGGACGAGGCCTATGGCGCTAAGTCCGTCGAATCACCAAATTCCTGATTTCGCTCATATCCTCCATCGCAAAGCGCACGCCCTCGCGGCCCAGCCCCGAATCCTTCACCCCGCCATAGGGCATATTGTCGACGCGGTAGCTCGACACATCGTTGACGACGATACCGCCGACGTCGAGATGGTCCCACGCGTCCATGACCTTCTGGATGTCGCTGGTGAACAGCCCCGCCTGAAGCCCAAATTTGCTGTCGTTGACCTCTGCCAGCGCGTCGTCCCATTTGGCGAATTTGGACAGCACCACCACCGGTCCGAACGCTTCCTCGACGACGACATCGCTGCCCGCCGGGACATTTTCGAGCAGCGCTGCTTCCAGCATATTGCCCTCGCAGCCGCCGCCCGCGAGCAGGGTCGCGCCCGCGGCGACCGCGTCGTCGATCCACCCTTTCAGACGCTGCGCTTCCTTCACCGAAATCATCGGGCCGATGAAGGTGTCGCGGTGCTTGGGATCACCCGATTTCAACGTCTTGACCTTCGCCGCTAACATGTCGCGGAACCGATCGTAGATGTCTTCGTGGATGATCACGCGCTGCACATGGATGCAGCTCTGCCCCGACTGATAATAGCCGCCGAAGATGATCCGCGCGAGCGCATGGTCGAGGTCGGCATCCTTGTCGACCACCACCGCGGCATTGCCGCCCAGTTCGAGCACGACCTTCTTCTTGCCTGCCTTGCCCTTCAAATCCCAGCCGACGCCGGGCGAGCCGGTGAAGGACAGCAGCTTCAGCCGCTCGTCGGTGGTGAACAGGTCGGCGCCGGCGCGGCTGGCGGGCAGGATGCTGAACGCGCCCTCGGGCAGGATGTCGCATTCAGCGAGCACTTCGCCCATGATGATTGCGCCCAGCGGCGTCATGCTCGCGGGCTTCATCACGAACGGGCAGCCGATCGCGATCGCCGGCGCGATCTTGTGCGCGGCGAGGTTGAGCGGAAAGTTGAACGGCGAGATGAAGCTGCACGGCCCGATCGGCACCCGCTTCCACATTCCCATATAGCCCTTGGCGCGCGCCGAAATGTCGAGCGGCTGGACCTCGCCATAATTGCGCGTCGCCTCCTCGGCGGCGATGCGGAAGGTGTCGATCAGGCGGGTGACTTCGCCCTCGCTGTCGGCGATCGGCTTGCCCGCCTCGATGCAAAGCGCAAATGCGAGCTCGTCGAACCGCTCCTGAAACCGCGTCACGCAATGCGTAAGCACGTCGCGTTTCTCGAAACTCGCCAGCCGCGCCATCGGCTCAGCGGCGCGCACCGCGCCGGCGATCGCTTCGTCGATCACATCGGGGGTGGCGAGAGCGGTGCGGAACGCGATTTCGCCGGTGAACTTGTCCGTCACCTCGAGGTCGGCGTTCGGCTGAACGGCCTTGTTGTTGAGGTAGAGCGGGTAGACGTCTTTGAGTTTCATCTCATTCTCCATCCTCCCGCTGGCGGGAGGGGGCGTTCAGAGGTACGTGCCTCTGAACGCGGGTGGGCCAGCGGCGGCGCGGTATGCCTGCCCCGCTGCGAATAGCGAGCCAAGGTCGCAAGTCTTGCTGCCCCTCCCGCAGGCGGGAGGGGATGAGGGATTACATCTCTTTCGATATCTTCTTGATATCGATATTCAAGATCTGATCATTCTCCGAATAGTCGACCGGGCAATCGATGAGATGCACGCCCGGCGTATCGCGGGTGTGGGCGAGGAGTTCCTGCAGGTGCGCGGCGCTGGTCACGCGGTGGCCGTGCGCGCCATAGGCTTCGGCATATTTGACAAAATCGGGATTGCCATAGGTCAGCCCCCAATCCTTGAAGCCCATATTGGCTTGTTTCCAGCGGATCATGCCATAGCTGTTGTCGTTGAGGATCAGCACCGTCATGTTGAGCCCCAGTCGGACCGCGGTTTCCATTTCCTGGCTGTTCATCATGAACCCGCCGTCGCCGCACACCGCCATGACCTTGCGTTCAGGATAGATCATCGCCGACATCATCGCCGACGGCAGCCCAGCGCCCATCGTTGCCAGCGCATTGTCAAGCAATACGGTATTGGGACGATAGGCTGTGTAGCCGCGCGCGAACCAGATTTTATACACGCCGTTATCGAGACAGATGATGCCGTCGTCGGGCATCGCGTCGCGGATCGACTGGACGAGATGCGGCGGAAAGATCGGGAAGCGCGCATCCTCGGCCAGCGGCTTGGTATGCTCGACCTCGCCCTGCCGGTACTTTAGCATATGGTCGAATTTCCAGCTGCCGCTGGGGACGATATCTTCCTTCATCTGCCACACCGCATTGGCGATATCGCCGATCACCTCGATGTTCGGGAAATAGACCGGATCGACCTCGGCGGTTTTCGACGACACATGGATGACCGTCGGCCCGCCGCGTTGCATGAAGAAAGGCGGCTTTTCGATCACGTCGTGACCCAGGTTGACGATGCAGTCCGACGCCTCGACCGCGCGATGGACGAAATCGCCCGCCGACAGCGCAGCGCAGCCGAGGAATTTCGGATGTCGCTCGTCGATAACGCCCTTGCCGAGCTGGGTCGTCAGGAACGGGATGCCGGTCTTTTCGATGAATTGCAGCAGCATGCGGCTGGTCATCGTCCGGTTGGCGCCGGCGCCGATCACAAGAACCGGCGATTTGGCGGCTTCGAGCGCCTTGACCGCCTCGCGGATCGATTTGACGTCAGCGGTCGGGCGGCGCGAATGGCTGCGCTTCAGCGGCGTCGCGTCGGTATGTTCGTCGGCGATATCCTCGGGCAGTTCGATGTGGACCGCGCCGGGCTTTTCCTCCTCGGCCAGACGAAAGGCTTCGCGCACCCGGCTCGGGATATTGTCCGACGCCGCCATCTGGTGGGTATATTTGGTGATCGGACCCATCATCGCGACGACGTCGAGGATCTGGAACCGGCCTTGTTTCGATTTCTTGATCGGCTTTTGGCCGGTGATCATCATCATCGGCATCCCGCCGAGCTGGGCATAGGCCGCAGCGGTGACGAAGTTCGTCGCGCCGGGGCCGAGGGTCGCGAGGCAGACCCCGGTCTTGCCCGTATGGCGCCCGTAGGTTGCCGCCATGAACCCCGCACCCTGCTCGTGCCGCGTCAGGATTAATTTGATCTGGGTCGACCGCGACAGGCTGTCGAGAAAGTCGAGATTCTCCTCGCCCGGAACGCCGAAAATATATTCGACGCCTTCTTCTTCCAGACATTCGATGAACAGGTCGGATGCTTTTTTCATATGTCAGTCGCCCCCTCAGCCACGCACCACCCCGGTGCGGCCCCAAGCCATGCTGGCGACCCTCAGCATCATGTCGTTGCAGCGGCGCTCGTCATAGGCCGCGAGTCCCTGCTGCATCGGAAAGGTTTGTAACGAGGGGGCAAGGGGTTGTCACCCTGTGCGAGCCGCACCGCCTTCGATCAGCGCCGGTCGATCCACAGGTCGCGGTCGAGGCGGCCCAAAACCTCCGATCCGGCGGGGATTTCGGCGCTTCGCCCGGTGGCAATGAAGGGCAGCAAGAGAAAAGCGGCGGCGGTGGCTGCGGCATCGTCGGCACCGGCCTCGCCCTTGGCTTCGAGCATGCCGGCGATCCGGACGGTGCCGCCGGGGAGCTCGGCATAGAGCAATTGCACCTCGAGTTTCCCCGATTTGCCGAACGCGCCGCGCGCTTCGGCCCGTGACAGCTGGGCGACGACCACGGTGCCGACGGGAATGACCGCTGCCTCTTTGACGATCAGCGGCGCTGCGACCTTCAGGTACAGAAGGTCGCCCTTGACGCTCTTTTTGCTGGAAATCGCGTTGATGGTGACCAACTCGATGATGGTTCCGGCTGGCACGAGAATGCGCGATTCGGATCGGACCGCGGCCGGCCCCACCGCGGGGTCACTCTGGCTGCCCGCCGGAATGGCCATCGCAAGGCTGATGAAGACGGGTAGGGCCTGAAACAAGGTCATAGCCCGGTTGGCGACGACGGCACGATCTCGGTATCCTGTTCGACAAAGCCCGTCATGAGTTCGCCCGCCTTGATCTTCGCGTTGTTGCCTTTGGCAAAAAGGCCGAGCGGGCCAAGCGCAAAAATGCCCAGCGCGGTCTCGCCGCCACCACTGGCACCCTTGGCGGCATTTGTACCGCTGACCGGAATCTGCAGGCCGCCGCTTTCAACATAAAGAAGCTTCGCTTCGAGCGATCCGGCCTTGCCGACATTGCCGCTTTTCTTCGCCATCAACACTTCGCCCCATGCCGCGGCGCCAACGGGAATGACCGTCACGCCCTCGATCATTACCGGTTTGTCGACGCGCAATTTGAAGCGATGTCCGGCCAGATGCGTTTTCGTCGTCACTTCCGATACGACCATGAAATGAATCGGCGTGTCGCGCCGCAGCAGGAGGGCGGAAGGAGGCGGCGCGACCACGATCGCCGCGGGGGCGGCCGTCTCCGTCTCGGCCTTGATCGCGACTGCCACGGGTTCGTCGATCGGTGCGAGCGTTGTTGCCGCCGCCAACCAGACTGCTGCCATCGCTTCATGAATCGACATCATGATATCCCCCTTAACCCCCGCGACTTAGGCCACGAATGATGCGCTTTGCCAATCAAAAATCTGGTTGACCGCGGTCCGCGAGACGGCGAACTAATGCGCTCCTATGGGGGAGCAGAACATGAAACGAATCGAGTTACTCGCGGCGGTTTCCGTCGCAACAATGGCTTTGTCGACGCCCGCGATCGCCAAACAAAAAGACGCGACATATGTAATGGTCAACGAAGAAATGGGGGTTCCCGTTTTTCCTCATGACATCACCGACAAGCCCTACAAGATTGTCGGCGTCGTCACCGCGGGGGTCCGCAAGGCTACGATCTTCAGCAAGGAACCGTCGCAGAAGAAGATTTACGCGGAAATCTGGGAGCGCGGCGAAAAGCTCGGGGCCGATGCGGTGATCGGCGCGAAATATGGCGACAGCCATGTGACGGCGCTGAGCTGGGGCAACACAAAGGCCGGCGGCGTCGCGATCAAGTTCCTGACCGCGGAAGAAATCGCCGCTGGCGCGAAGGGCGATACGCTCGAGGGCTTCAACCCCGAAGCCTGGAGCGGCAAGAAGATGTAATAACGCGGCCATTCCGCCGCAGGCCGAAATTGCGAAACGGAGAGGGAGCGGTGTTGCCGCTCCCTTTTTGCAATCAATCGATGTCGAACAACCCCGCCAGCTGCTCGACCATCGTCCCGCCGAGCTGTTCGGCGTCCATGATCGTCACCGCGCGGCTGTAATAGCGCGTCACGTCGTGACCGATGCCGATCGCGCACAGCTCGACCGGCGAGCGGTTCTCGATCCAGTCGATGACCTGCCGCAGATGCTGGTCGAGATAGGCGCCGTGATTGACTGACAAGGTGCTGTCGTCGACCGGCGCGCCGTCGCTGATCACCATCAGGATCTTGCGCTCTTCGGGGCGGCCGATGATGCGGCTGTGCGCCCATGTCAGCGCCTCGCCGTCGATATTTTCCTTGAGCAGCCCCTCGCGCATCATCAGCCCCAGCGACTTGCGCGCGCGGCGGTAGGGTTCGTCGGCGGGCTTGTAGATGATGTGGCGCAGGTCGTTGAGCCGACCGGGGTGCGCGGGGCGGCCCGCGGCAAGCCAGTCCTCGCGGCTTTGGCCACCCTTCCATGTCCGCGTCGTGAAGCCGAGGATTTCGGTCTTCACGCCGCAGCGCTCGAGCGTGCGCGCGAGGATGTCGGCACTGATTGCGGCGATGCTGATCGGCCGCCCGCGCATCGACCCGCTGTTGTCGATCAGCAGCGTGACGACGGTATCGCGAAAGTCGGTGTCGCGCTCGATCTTGTACGACAGCGACTGGCCCGGCGAGACGATGACGCGCGCGAGCCGTGCCGCGTCGAGCTGGCCTTCCTCCTGATCGAAATCCCAGGCGCGGTTCTGCTGCGCCATCAACCGGCGCTGCAGGCGGTTGGCGAGCTTGGTCACCGCGCCTTGCAGATGCTGCATCTGCTGGTCGAGATAGGCGCGCAGCCGGGTCAGCTCGTCGGCATCGCAAAGCTCGGTCGCGAGGATGATCTCGTCATGCTTTTCGGTGAAGCGCAGATAATTGAAATCGGGGATGTCGCCGGGCAGGCGATTGGGCCGCACGGGCAGCATGCCCTCATCGCCTTCGCCGCCCATTTCGGGCTCGCCGTCGGCTTCCATTTCCTGCGCGTCGGGGTCGCTGTCGCCGTCGTCGGCCTGGTCGCCCGCCATTTCGGCGCGCGCATCGACCTGCGATTCACCGGCGCCGCCGTCCTCACTATCCTGCTCTTCCTGGCTTTCGTCGGCCTCGGTCTCATCGTCCTCGCCGCCATCTTCGGCGCCCTCGTTCACGGGCTCATCGCTCTGGATCAGGTCGAGGTGGCGCAGCGCGAGCTTGGCGGTTTCGGCAAAGGCGGCCTGATCGTCGAGCAGCATCGACAGCGCGGTCAAGTCGCCGCCCGCTTCCTTGGCAATCCATTCGCGAACGAGTGAAAGGCCGGTTTCGGTGCCCTGCGGTGCCTGTTCTCCGGTCAAGGCCTCGCGCAGCATAAGTTCGAGCGCGCTGGACATCGGGACATCTTCGCGGCCCTGCGCGCGGCTGATCGGATCGCTGCGCATCCGCATCGCGAGGCTGGCCGACAGATTGGCGCGCATGCCGGCCATATGGCGCGCGCCCAGAGCCTCGATCCGCGCGCGCTCCATCGCGTCGAACGCGGCGGCGGCGAGCGGTTCGGCAGGGCGCGCGGCGGCGTGCAATTTCTCGCTGTGGTGCTTCATGCGCAGCGCGAAGCTGTCGGCGAACCCGCGCGCTTCAGCGACCTGATCGGCGGGAAGCGTGCGCGACGGGGTCGGCACCTTGATCGCCTTGCCGATCTGCGCCGGGGCATCGGCAGTAAAGCCAACCTCGACCTCGGCATCGCGGGTGACAGCGCGCGCAACGCTGGAAAGCGCGGCCTTGAAATCGTCGAGTGGCGAGGATGCGGTCATTTCGAATCGGCTCTAACCGGCTTTGACCATCGAAGGAAATCCCCTTTATCGCCGCCCCGGCTCAAGTCCGGGGGGCAGAAGCGAGGATAGGCCAGGCGATAGCTAAGCGCGCTTGACGCCGCAGTGCCGCGGGAGCATCCGGCATGAATGAGCTCTCCCGCCCTGTCCGCGATGAAAAAACCGTGGATCGTCATCGCCTGCGCGGCCTTCATCGTCACGCTGGCGATGGGGGTGCGTCAGTCGTTCGGGCTGTTCCTGCCGCAGATGAGCGTCGATATCGGCATCGGCCGGTCGGACTTCGGCCTCGCGATGGCGCTCCAGAACCTGCTCTTCGGCCTCGTCCAGCCGTTCGTCGGCGCGCTGGCGGACAAGCATGGCGCGGGGCGCGTCGTGCTCGGCGGCGCGTTGCTTTATGCGCTTGGGCTGATCGGCGCGGCTTTGGCCACCGATGCGATCGGGCTCCACATCAGTTTTGGTATCTTCATCGGCATGGCGCAGTCGGCGACGACATTTGTCGTCGTGCTCGGTGCGGTGGGGCGCGTCGTCAGCCCCGAAAAGCGCAGCAGCGCGTTCGGCATCGTCACCGCGGGCGGCTCGCTCGGTCAGTTCCTTGTTGTGCCGCTGGCGTCGATGTTGCTCGGCGATGTCGGATACCATCAGACGCTATGGATCATGGCGGGGCTGGTGGCGCTATGCGGGCTGCTCGCGATCGGGGTCGCCGGGCGGACCGACGGCGGGCCGGGACTTACTGCCGAGGTCGAACAGAGCGCGCGCGAGGCGCTCCGCGAAGCGGCCATTCATCGCGGCTTCTGGTTGCTCAACGCCGGTTTTTTCGTCTGCGGTTTCCACATTGCCTTCATCGCAACCCATCTGCCCGCCTATCTCGACGACAAGGGCTTGGGGATCGGCATCGGCGCGCAGGTGCTGGCGCTCGTCGGCCTGTTCAACATCCTGGGATCCTACATGTTCGGCCGCGCGGGCGATATGCTGCGCCAGAAATATGTGCTGTCGGCGCTCTATGTCGCGCGTTCGGCGGTGATCGCGCTGTTCCTGTTCCTTCCGCTCACCCACGTCAGCGCGCTGGTGTTCGCAGGCGCAATGGGCTTTTTGTGGCTCGGCACGGTGCCGCTGACCAGCGGCATCGTCGGGCGCATCTTCGGCATCCGTTATCTCTCGATGCTCTATGGCATCGTGTTCCTCAGCCATCAGATCGGCAGCTTTTTCGGCGCTTGGATGGCGGGGCTGATCTTCGACGCCACCGGCAGCTATAATATCGCGTGGGGCATTTCGATCGCGCTCGGGCTGTTCGCGGGTCTAGTTCACCTGCCGATCGCCGACGCACCGGTCAAAAGGCTGCAACGCGCATGAGGATCGCGCGGCAGGACTGGATCGCGCTCGCGCTGTTTCTGGCCGTTGCGGCAGGGGGATTGTGGCTGTGGACGGGCGAGGGGCCGGTTGTCTGGCTCGCCAATTTCGCAATCATGTGCGGCTTTTAGGGTCAGCGCACTAAGGCGCTTCGACCGCCGGAATACGGTTGCAGATCGCCTCGTCAGCGGGCTTCGGATCCGCGGGATCGGGGAGCAGCCGGAACACATGCGCCAGATGCGTCGCCATGCGGTCGGGCCGCGTCCGCTTGCCCGCGACGACGTCGACGAAATCGCGGCACGCGACCGCGCTGCGCAGGAAATTGCTGTGCCCGGTGGCGGAGCGCGACACGTCGGTGGTGTCCACAACAGTCAGACCGGCGACCGAGACCGGATAGCAGCGCACCGGCAGCCCCTTCGCCTTCAGGTCGGCGGCTTCGAACGGATCGAAACAATAGGGCGAACCCAGCCGCGGATAGCCGTGCAGCGCGCGCGAGGCGGCGAGCGCCTTGTCGGCCAGCGAGACATAAGCGGTGATGCGCCGATTGTTGGCGACCCGCCGCGCCGACAGCACTTCTTCCTCGATATCGCGTTCGAAGGTTTCGCGATCGATATCGGGTGAGGCGAGGATGACATTCGAAATATTGCTGCTGTCCGCGCTGCTCGAGGTGCGGTCGACATAGGCGATGGCGGGGATCACCAGCCGCGCCCCCAGCGAGTGCGACACCACAACGATTTCCTTGACCCACGGCCGTTCAGCGAGCGTCTTCAGGAAATCGCGGAAGTTGCGGACGTCGTGATACATGTTCGTCTCATCGACGGCGTAGCTGAGCACTTCACCCTGCGACGCCCAGCTATATTCGATCACCGGCCCGTCAAAACCCGTCATCCGCGCGATCTGGGCGGCGTCCTTCGACGTCGTTTCGAACGTCTCGCGGTAGCCATGGACATACAGCAGGACGCGGCCCTGGCGCCGGTCGGTTTCGGCTTGCAACGCCGTCCACCAGTCGCCCGAATCCTGAAACGCTAATGGCGTGCGTAGCTTTGTCTTGCCAGCGACTTCGGCTTCGCGCGGCGACGCAAAGCGGCCATAGCGGATTTTGTCGCCGCGATGGCGAAGCAAGCTGATGGTGTCGGTGCGGCAGTCGGGCAGGCGGCTCGTCGCGAAGAAATATGGCAGCGCCTCGCCATCGACCGATGCACCCGGCCGCGCCGTGCAGCGCGGATCAACGACATACTCGGCGTGACGGACCGGGCCGTAATCGACGGCGGCGATGCTGCACCCCGACAACGGCACGATGGCCATGAGCGTCCACAAGCCTTTGGTCCGCGCGGCGCGATCGATTTTTGAATTTTCTGACATTGCGCGCGACGCTGGCAGAGCCGGACAGGCTTTGGAAGCCCCAAAGATCAATCGATGCGAAGAGTATTGATCGAGTAATACACTTGGCTTATGTCAGGTCCATCGGCCAGCATTTGCCGTCGCGCAACGAGGAGAAACGACGTGTCGGCCTTTGCTGCCTTGCTGTTGACGACGTCGGCAACCGCGCCGCCGCCCTATGTTCCAGCTTTTGATCCCGGCACATTGAAAGGGAATGTGGCCGGAACGCCGAACGAGACGCTGGTGCTGGGCTCTCCGCATTTGTCGGGCTTGCCCGACGAATTTGCACCCCAAAGCCTCGAACCGCTGCTCGCGCGGCTCGCGGCGTGGAAGCCGACGATCATTGCGATCGAAGCCGTGTCGGGCCCGGATTGCGAACGACTGGTCCGTTACGCGCCGCTCTATCCCGGCGCCTCCGACTATTGTCCAGACCCGGCTGCGGCGCAAAAGTCTGTCGGGCTCGACATGGTCGCCGCGACGATCGAAGCCGATCGCGTCCTTAGCGCCTGGCCCGCGCATCCCGCGCCGGCCGATCGCCGCAGGCTTGCTGCGCTGTTTCTAGCGGGCGGCGAACCGGCATCGGCGCTGGTCCAATGGCTGCGGCTTCCCGTCGGCGAACGTCGAGCGGGCGATGGCCTCGACGAAGCGCTGGCCGCGATGCTCGACACGCTGATGACGCGTCGCAACGAGAATTTCCTGGTCGGGTCGGCGCTCGCAGCCCGGCTGGGGCTTGAGCGTGTGTATGCGACCGATGACCATAGCGCTGACGGCGTGAACGCGGCGCTCGACAAAGACCCGGAATATGGCGCTGCGATGCAACGCATATGGGATAATCCGGTGGTGAAGGCGCGGCTGGCAGGGGAAAAGGCGCTTGAGGAAAAGCTGGATGGCGAGGGCGTGCTGGCGATCTATCGCTATTATAACCGGCCGGCGACGATGCAGATCGCATTTGACAGCGATTTCGGCGCTGCGCTGTCCGATGCAACCGCGCAAAATTACGGACGCCGTTATGCTGCCTGGTGGGAAACGCGCAACCTGCGCATGGTCGCGAACATTCGCGCCGCCATGGGCGCGCAGCCGGGCGCCCGCACGCTTGCCATCGTCGGCGCCTCGCACAAGGGCTATTTTGAGTCCTATCTCAACAAGATGCACGACGTCCGACTGGTCGACGCCGAGACAATATTGAAGTGAGCGGCTATTTGCCGATGACGCCTTCGGGCAGGTCTTCGCCGAACACGCGCTGATAATATTCGGCGACGATCATCCGCTCAGCCTCATCGCATTTGTTGAGAAAGCTCAGGCGGAAGGCGAAGCCGAGGTTGTTGAAGATCGCGGCATTCTGCGCCCAGCTGATCACCGTGCGCGGGCTCATGACGGTCGAGATATCGCCGTTGATGAAGCCCTGACGCGTCAAATCGGCGACCTTGACCATATTGGCGACCGTCGTGTCGTCGGTGTTCGGCACCTTGGCAAGGATGATCGCGCTCTCGGTCGCGGCGGGCAGATAGTTCAGCGTGACGACGATGTTCCAGCGGTCCATCTGACCCTGATTGATCTGCTGCGTGCCGTGATACAGCCCGCTCGTGTCGCCGAGCCCGACGGTATTGGCGGTCGAGAACAGGCGGAACCAGGGGTTGGGGCGGATGACGCGGTTCTGGTCGAGCAGGGTCAGCTTGCCTTCGGCCTCCAGCACGCGCTGGATCACGAACATCACATCGGGGCGCCCCGCGTCATATTCGTCGAAGACGAGCGCGGTCGGGGTCTGCAACGCCCAGGGCAGCAGGCCTTCGCGAAACTCGGTCACCTGCTGCCCGTCGCGCAGCACGATCGCGTCGCGGCCGACCAGATCGATGCGGCTGATATGCGCGTCGAGGTTGACCCGGATGCACGGCCATTTGAGGCGCGCCGCAACCTGTTCGATATGCGTCGACTTGCCGGTGCCATGGTAACCCTGCACCATCACGCGGCGGTTGAACTTGAAGCCCGCGAGGATCGCGAGCGTCGTGTCGCCGTCGAAGACATAGGCGGGGTCAAGATCGGGAACGCGCTCGTCGGCCTCGCTGAACGCCGGAACCTTCATGTCGATGTCGATGCCGAACAGCTCGCGCGCATCGACCTCGATATCGGGCGCCGAAAGGAGCGTCGAACCGTGATGGTCGGGAAGGCTGTTCGGAATATCGGTCATGTCACAAGGTCCAGCGAAGGCGGTCGGGAAGAGTCGCCGGTACCCGGCGCTTCGGCTAGCGCGGTATAGGCGTCGGTTTCAGCTTGCAACGCCTTTTCAGAGGAGGCCAAGCGCCTTCATCACGGCCGACTGGTCATAATAGGGGCGTTCGCAGATGATCTTGTCGCTGCCCGGCGCGAACTGAAAGCTCGCCGCAATACGGATGCGAAAGGCCCGGCCGGTTGGCTCGATTGTGCGCGGGCCGAGCTTCAGCGGGCCAAGGTGGGTGCCGGTCAGCCAGAATTCGACCAGCACCGTATCGGTCGCGGCATCGGCGGCAATCGCGATCACCTCGTTCGCCTGATCGGGAAAGGGTTCGCGCGATGCGGCGAAATAGGACCGTACCGCCGCCTCGCCGTCGAACACGGTGCCGGGGCCGAGCAATTCGTAGCGGGGATGCTCGAAGGTCGCGATGACGCCGTCCCAATCGTGGGTGATCTCGAGCGCCATATGGCGGCGGACCACCTCGATCCGTGCCGCGTCCAGATCACCCATCATGCGTCTCCCTATGCAAAGGCCTTGGTCTTGCGGAGCAACTGATACGCCGCAACAACCTCGCCCAGCCGCGACTCGAAACTGCGATCGCCGCCGTTGCGGTCGGGATGATAGCGACGGACCAGCTCGCTGTAACGCCGCCTGAGCGCCGCGCGGTCGGCGCCGGGAGCGAGGCCGAGCAATTGCATCGCGGCATGTTCCTCGCGCGTCAGCCCGGGGTTGGCGGCCTCACGCCGAGCCTCGTCCATCCGCTGGCGGAAGCGCGCTCCGAGCGCGTCGATCGGATCCTTGAAATCGGCCCAGCGCGGCGGCAGGTCGGCGCTGCCCGCGGCGCGAAAGGTGCGGCTTTCGGTCTCCCACCCCGCAGTCGGCGACTGCGCCGCCATGATCTGATCGGGGTTCATGCCTTCAAAGAAATTATAGCCGGCGTTGAATTCGCGGACATGGTCGAGGCACAGCCAGCGATATTGCGGCGGCCCGTCGGGTGAACGCGTCCACGACATCGGCGCACGAAACTCGCCGGGCTCGCGGCATCCGGGCGCAGCGCACGGTTCGTCGCGCGGAACGCGGCCATGGAAACGGTTGGGGCGGGCAGAGGTGGACAAAATGCGCTTTCGAGGTGCGGGGCCGAAGCAAAGGGAGGTCTTATAATTTGGCCACGGTGCGCTTATGGTCAACCCCATGAGCAGCAATGGCCCCGTGCACCAAGAGATGGAAAGCCTGCTCAGCGCAGCTTTCCCCGACGCCAATTTCGTCGTGAGCAACGACAGCGCGAAACATCATGGCCACGCCGGCGACGATGGATCGGGCGAATCGCATTTCAGCCTGACGATCGAATGGGCGGGGTTTGCCGGGATGATCGCGTCGCGCGCCAGCGCGCGGTGAACAAGGCGCTTGGCGACTTGCCGGGGAGGCGCGTCCACGCGCTTGCGATCAAGGCGCGCGCGCCGGGGGAATGACGATGGAAATCATTACCCCATCGACCCACGACCTCGGCGCATTCAAGGTGCGGCGCACCCTGCCCAGCAAGGCGCGGACGATGGTCGGTCCGTTCATTTTCGTCGACCAGTTCGGCCCGGCGCATTTCGACATCGGCGCGGGCATGGATGTGCGACCGCATCCGCATATCAACCTCGCCACCGTCACCTATTTGTTCGACGGCGCGATCGATCATCGCGACAGCCTCGGCACCCTCGCGACGATCCGCCCCGGCGCCTGCAACCTGATGACCGCAGGGCGCGGCATCGTCCATTCGGAGCGCACCCCTGCGGCGGAGCGCGCGACCGGATCGGGGATTTCGGGGATGCAGACCTGGCTCGCGCTGCCCGACGGCAAGGAAGAGATCGACGCGGCATTCGAGCATGTTGCGAAGGATGATCTGCCGCTGATCGAGGATGGCGGCGTGTCGGCGCGGGTGATCATGGGCAGCCTGTGGGGAGCAACCTCGCCGATTACCCAGCATGCCGCGACCATCTATGCCGACATCCTGATGAATGCCGGGTCCAGCATTCCGATCGCAGCCGAAGCCGACGAGCGCGCGGTGCTCGTTGCGCTCGGCGATGCGAGCCTCGATGGCGAGGCGCTCGATCGCCACAGTCTTTATATCCTGAAACCGGGGCAGGCGATGACGCTGCGCGCCGACAGCGATGCGCGCGTGATGCTGCTCGGCGGCGAAGCCTTCAACACGCCGCGCCATGTCTGGTGGAATTTCGTGAGCTCCAGCCGCGATCGCATCAACCAGGCGAAGCATGACTGGAAAGACGGCAAATTCCCGCTCGTCCCCGGCGACAGCGAGGAATTCATCCCGATCCCCGAAGTGCCGAAGACCGTCAGCTATCCGTGAAGGTCGACTGACGACCAATACTGTTCTCTGATAGATCAAGTTCTGGCACCTCGGTCCTGGGCGAATAATGCAGCATCGGATGGCTGCGGGCGCGTCTGGGAGTTTGCTTGCCGGACCGAGAACTCGGCCTAATTGTTTATCATTTTTCAGGGGCTTGTCTCACGAACTCCGGCCCCCACCGGTGTCCCCGGGACTTTCTGAACCATTTCGGTTAGGTAATTTGGTTCGTTATAACCACTCCAGAGATGCCGGGGTCCGTTAGCGAATTGCGCGTCCACATATGTCTCGATGTCGTGTCCGACCTGAGACTCGGGACGACCTGTTGTGAACAATGCTGCCATCGCTGCGGCTCCAATCTGAGCCGCGGCCCGCGAGCATTTTCGGCGGCATCACGCCCGGCGACTTCCGGGATCTTTGCAGGCAGGCGCCCACTTGCAAAATCCGTCGATTGTTCCTATGAATGAAAGTGTAGAGTTCCATTCTGGAGAATGTTTTGGCCACGCGGTTAGCCTCTCAAGCGGATCAGGGAAGAGTTCTCTCGGAAGCGGTCGCCAGGGTGGCGACTTGCTGGAAGTTGACCAACGAGCAGTTGGGCGCGGTTGTCGGTATTTCTGCTGCGACGGCGTCGCGACTTCGGTCTGGCAGCTATCAGCTTCAGCGAGGCGAGAAGGCGTTCGAGCTTGGGCAATATCTGATCCGGCTGTTTCGCAGCCTCGATGCGCTCCTGGGAAGCGACGATGCGGCGTCGACGTCCTGGTTGAAGTCTGAAAACTTGGATCTTGGCGGCAGACCCATCGATCTGATCCGGTCGATCCGCGGTCTGAACGACGTGGCCGACTATGTCGATGACTACCGCGCCCGCGTTTGAACGAACCCCGAAGCCGGAGAATTTTCGCGCCTACAGGGGAAAGCTCTGGCGGATTGTCGAGGCGCAGCATCGGATTTCGACCAACCGTCTGGCTGCTGGCGCCGACGATCAAGCGTTGCTCGAGCAACTTGTGGAAGACGTGAAACCGAACGTGCCGGCTGCGGCGAGACATCTCCACTATCTGCTCGCGACGCCGTTTCGCTACGGGCACAATAGCAGTTCGAGATTTCGGCGAGCTGGCGAGAAGCCCGGCATCTTCTACGCTGCAGAAGCAATTGGCACCGCAATTGCCGAGACAGCCTATTGGCGGCTGCGCTTCTACTCCCGATCGCCCGGATTTCAGCCGCCGAGCACCACCGTGGAACACTCGGCGATCAGTGTCTCGGTCGCGATGGATCATATGCTCGACCTGTGTGCGGAACCCTTTGTTGCGAGCGCTTCGCTGTGGATGGCGCCGGATGACTATTCCGCTTGCCAGCAATTTGCGTCCGAAGCGCGAGCAATTGACGCCCAGGCTATACGCTATACTTCAGTTAGAGATCTTCAGCATCGCGCGAACGTTGCTCTGCTAGACCCATCGGTTTTCCGCGACCCATCGCCTCGCAATGCCCAAACTTGGCATATTCGTTACGAGCAAGGCGAGTTGGTCGCCCTTCGCGCTTTTCCATCAGAAGAGCGGTTCAACTTTCATCCGGCCGACTTCGGGCTTTGATCCAGCGCTTAGCCGATCATGTTGGTTCATCTGCCTAGGAGCCCGTCCACGAACTCTTTTTCGCAGGTGTCGCGGCGGACATGACGGCGTTCGCGCCGGGTTTTGACCTGAGGGTGGTAGGATCGCGGTGATTGGGCCCGAATGCCGGGTTGGTTGCGGCCTGTGGCGCTGAAGAGACGCCAATCGAAGAGGGCAGAACTACGCTACGGCCCAGAGCTTGGTGATATTGTGGGCGATGCAGACGAGGCTCCATTCGTCTTGGACTTTGTCGAGACCGCGCAGGAGGAACTGACGGGATCCGCGCGCTTGCAGTCTGTCCGAAAACCGGTTCGGGCAGTTGTTTGCGTAAACGATAGCGACTGCGGTGTCCGCCAAGCTAGAGCTTCTGGCGCATCGCCTGGGTGAGCGGTCCGCCCACCTTGCCTCCGGTCGTCGGGCGCTTGGCTGGCCCGTGGCGATGTAAGCGGAAATCTCGCGATCCTTGAGCCCGGCCAGATTGGCTTCGGAGCAATAGCCGGCGTCCGCCGAGATCTCCCTGGCCTTCTTGCCCTCCATGTTCCGGGTGACAGCGTCGGTGAGCGGGATCAGGCAAGTGGAATCGGCTGACGAGTTCGACAGCGAATGCGCCACGATTATTTGCGCGGTCGCATCGACGGCGATCTGACCGTTATACGCCTGAATGAAGCCATCCTTGCCCGGCATGATCCGACTGTCCGGGTCGGTGAAATTGCGCTGTGCCTTGGGCTTGGGCGTTCCTGGCGGATGCTTGGGCTTGCGGCCTGGCCGCGGTCCATCGCTGCGATCGTCATCATCGCCCTTCGCCTTGGCCTTGGCATCTTCCTTTGCTCGGGCCTCGGCTTCGAGCGCGGCCTTAACCTCACGGATCCTGGTCAGGCGCTGCTGTTTGTCCCAGCAGCAGGTCGGGCAACTCGTCGCCGCGCTGGCCGGCACCGAGGCTCGCATCATCGCGGCGGTCAGCGGCCTCGGCAGACTTGAGCCAGCTTGCCACTTCGGCCGCAAGCGCCGCTTCGGCCTTCTGCATGCGGGCATAGCTCATCGCCTTGTGCTTGGACGCATTGGCTTTGATCTTCGTACCGTCCAGCGCGACGTGGCCAAAAGTGACCAGGCCAGCCTCGGCGCACAGCTTCAACACCTGTACGAACAATCCCGACAGCGCTTTGAGATGCCGCTTGCGAAACTCTGAGATCGTCCGAAAATCCGGCTTCGAACTGGCCGTCACCGCAAGGAAATCAGGCCGGTCTTCGCAAGCCCGCGCGATCCGTCGCGAGGAATAGACGCCCTGCGTGTACGCGTATAGCAGCAGCGCCGTCATCATCGCAGGATGAAACGCCGGCGCCCCACGAGCATCGTCATACGATGCATAGACCGCTTCGAGATCCAGCTCGTCGCGCACCAGATCCCGAACAAAATGGGCAGGGTGCGAGACCGGGACATAATCCGACACCGAAGCGCAGCCAGTTGGGCGCGCATTACACCGACCGTGACAAGATCATGATGATCGTGCGCCCAGTCGTCATCGAGCCGCTGGAGGCTGAGTGGGCCGTGGCGCTAGCCAAGATGGCGGCGCTGATCGACAGCGCGCCGAAACGTACCAAAGCGGTTGCTGACCCCGGCAGAGAAACGGCGAGCCGACAAACTGATGAGCGAAGCCGCAACTATCCATCAGGCATTCATCAGGCGGCTTGTGCATTTCCGCGTCCTTGACCCGGCGTGCGGATCAGGCAATTTCCTTTATGTCGCGCTGCGCGCGCTGAAGGATATCGAGCATCGCGCCAATCTGGATGCCAAGCGCTGGGGCTGCCGCGCGGATTTCCGCGCGTCGGACCCGAAAGCGTACTGGGGATCGAGTTGAATCCCTATGCCGCCGAACTAGCACGCGTATCGGTCTGGATCGGCGAAATCCAGTGGATGCGGCGAAACGGTTTTGATGCGGCCAAAAATCCGGTCCTGCGGAACCTCGATACGATCGAGTGCCGCGATGCGGTGTTGAGCGACGATGGCACGCGGGCGGAATGGCCGATAGCGGATGCGGTGGTGGGGAACCCGCCGTTTTTGGGCAACAAGAAGATGATCAGCGAATTGGGCGAGGATTATGTCCTCGCCCTGCGCAAACGTGGCTCGAGGTGCCTGGCGGTGTCGATCTGGTTTTGTTATTGGTTCGCGAAGGCTTGGGCAATGATGGTGGCCGGCAAATTGGAACGCGCAGGGTTGGTTTCAACCAATTCGATTCGAGGAGGCCTAAACCGTGAGATCCTAAAGCCAATCGTTAATAATGGACGGATTTTCGAGGCGTGGAGCGACGAAGATTGGACCGTCGAAGGAGCAGCGGTGCGGGTTGGGTGCGCAGGAAGGCGAGATTGTGAACGTGGGGAGTGTAAAAGGTACAGACTAGCAGGACGCAGTGGTAAAGCCGTTCCGCCGCTTGGTGCATATTGAAGGCCGCCTCCCGCAAGCCGCCGTCACCAGCGAGGAACTCAGCAGCGCTCTTGAAGCGACCTGCGCTTGGGTACCAATCCTCAAAATATTCCTGCGCCATCGCTAGCGCCTGTTCAGGCGTCTTTGGCTTTGGCGTGTGCAGAGGCTTCTCATCAAACTCGTGAAGCGCTATGCCATCTTTGGCCACGTCCATGAAAAAGTAGCGTCCATGTGCCAGCCCGTCATTCACCTCCTGCAAGGTGTGAACGATGAAGTTGACCGGCGTGTGCAGGGTCTTGTCGATCGCCAGCTCCCGGATGAGCCGGTCTTCGAGCTTCAACCAGTAATCCACCCGCTCGGTTAGCCGCTTGTCGTTGACGATAATGAGAAGATCGAAGTCCGACCGATAACCCTTGGCGGTGTGCGGCTCATCCACCCAGCCGCCACGGGCATAGCTGCCGTAAAGGATGATCTTGTCGATCCGCCCTTTCTTTTTCCAGCTCATGGTGCCGAGCGCGAGCGCATCCTCAAACTCCTCGAAGATGATCTGCTTCACGCGCTCAAGCTCGCGCTGCTTGTTCGCCGGAAGATGATCGAGGTCGGTTTTCATGCTGGCGTCACCCTGTCGAGACGGCGACGGATTGGCAAGGTCGAAGCGCCGCTAGCGGCGCCAGAATTGCCACCACGGATGGTTCTTTTCGTCGCAATCGCAGACCCAACGGAGCACCCGCCACATATGGCATTCGATCTCGATCGCGCTGAGGCCGTGCTTCCCGGCAAGTTTGCGATACGTCTGATCCCCGACGCCGATGGTGCGTGCTTTCTCGAACTCAGCGACAGCCGTCCTCGGGATGCAGACCCCTTGCCAGCGGGGCCACTCCACCACGGGCGCAGGCGTACCGATCCCCGCCAGATTGGTTTTGAAAAGAAACCAAAGGAGCCCGAGGTAGCGATGTCGATGATCGGCGATTTCGAACAGCAGCGTGTGAAGCTATCGACCGGGGTCGAGCTCGACGTCGTCGACATCGGCCCGCGCGACGCGCCGGCGCTGATCTTCCTCCACGGCTTCCCCGAATCGCACCGCACCTGGCGCTACCAGCTGCCGCATTTTGCGACCCGCTACCGCTGCATCGCGCCCGACCAGCGCGGCTATCGCGGGTCGTCGAAGCCGCAGGAAGTGTACGCCTATACCCCCGACAAACTGATCGCGGACATTTTTGCGCTCGCCGATGCGCTCGATGTCGGCGACTTTACGATCGTTGGCCATGATTGGGGTGGGGCAATTGCTTGGGGGGTGGCGCTCGG
This sequence comes from Sphingopyxis sp., assembly GCF_016704835.1. GTDB lineage: Bacteria > Pseudomonadota > Alphaproteobacteria > Sphingomonadales > Sphingomonadaceae > Sphingopyxis. Next base: position 22,454 of record NZ_JADIZJ010000022.1, read on the forward strand.
CGGCCAGCCGAACGGGCTGCATCCGGCATGGTCGGGGCGCGTGACGCGCGCCGTCATCGCCAACGCCCCGCATCCGGCAATCTTTCAGCGCCTGCTGCTGACCAACGACCAGCAGCGCGCGGCGAGTCAATATATCAGCATCTTTCGCGATCCCGCGAGCGACGCGATAATCGCGGAACATGGCATCGCCGGGATCCTTGCCCATGGCTTTGCCGGCCGTGTCCCGAGCAGCGGCATCCAGCCGCCCGACGAGATTGCCCGGCTGCTGAAAGACTGGGAGGATCGCGACGCATGCCGCGCGATGATCAACTGGTACCGCGCTTCGCCCGCCAACGTGCCGCCGATGGACGCGCCCTATGCCGAACCGCCGGCCACGCCGTTTCCCAAGCTCAATATTCCGACGCTGGTGATCTGGGCACTCGACGATGTCGCGCTGCCGCCGTGCAACCTTGATGGCATCAGCGACCTCGTTCCTGATGTACAGATCGTTCACGTGCCTGATTGCGGCCACTTCGTACCGTGGGAGGCGCCGAAAGCCGTCAACGCAGCGATCGACACGTTCCTGACGGCAGGCTGATTTTCGCAACCGCATTCTGAGCCAAAAAGGTGGCGGGCGGCGTATTCGCCGCCCGCCTCGGGGGCTGGCCGTGCGTACCGGCGGCGCGCAAAAAGGGTCTGCCGATCGGCAAGCTGCTCGATGGGGTACTCTACGCGGGTTACGGCTGGGCCGAAGAAGCGCGGAGATGGCTGCTGGTGTTCGGCGTCCCGGCGGCAACTGTGCTCGCGGCCCGGCGCCGCGCCCCTAATCTTCGGGTCGCAGCAAACAGCCGCTGGCGCCCGCATAGCGCGCGCTGCGCGAGGCGAGCAGCGGGACACTGCCCGTCACGGTTTTGGTCGCCGGGTCTTCGCTTAGCGATATCATCTCCATGCCGGGCTCGAAATCGCCCTGACAGCTCTCCAGGCTGCGGCCCTGAACATAGCGGCACGAACAGCCGACGCGCGCCGCATAGGCCGATCCGAGCTCGGCCTGCGCCTTGAACGATGGAAATTTCCAGATCGCAAGGCCGGTCAGCAGCACGGCAAGGACGAGCAGCCATGGCAGGCAGCCGCCCCAGCGACTGGGTTTCTTGCGCGCGCGCGGCGGAGGCGGAGTAGCGGTTTTGGGCTGCGGTGCCGCGGTCGGCGTCTCGCCCGTTGAAGGGCCGGTCGGGTTGGTGCTAGTCACTCATCCCATGATCACGAAAAAACGGTTGCTGGCAAGTGCCGCTCTCGCCACGCTCGGAGCCTGGTCGCTGACGCAAGCGGCGGGGCAGGGTAGTATGGCGCCGGCGTCGCCCGCGCCCAAATTCGGTGCTTCGCTCGACGGCGTGGTGGCCGCCGACACGCGGCCGCCGCTGCCCGCGCTACCCGCCGCGATCAAGGCGCGCGCCGATGCGCTGTTTGTCAACGCCGAGGATGTCGGGCAGACGCGCGCGCTGGTCGTGCTGCGCGACGGCGAACTGATTTATGAACGCTATGGGGCGGGATTCGGCCCTGAAACGAAGCTGATCAGCTGGTCGATGGCGAAAAGCATCACGGCGGTGCTGACCGGCTTCCTTGTCGCTGACGGCCAATTGGCGCTCGACGGGCCGGCGCCAGTGGCCTCGTGGCAACGCAGCGGCGATCCGCGCGGCGCGATCACGCTCAAGCACCTGCTCCACATGTCGGCGGGGCTCGAACATGTCGAGAATGGCGATCCGGTGTGGGAAGGCGACACTGTCGATATGCTGTTCGGTCCCGGCGCCCCCGATATGGCAGGTTTTGCCGAGGCCAAACCTGCGGCGGCGCAGCCGGGCGAAATCTTCAACTACAGTTCGGCGACCAGCGTTATCCTGTCCGACATCATCGCCGACACGCTGACCCCATCGCAAAACCCGGCCGCGCGCCGCGATACGATGCGCGAGTTCATCGCGGGTCGTCTGGTCGAACCGCTCGGCATGACCAGCCTGACCCCCGAGTTCGACGCCAACGGCACGATGATCGGCGGGTCGGTCATGCACGCAACCGCACGCGACTACGCCCGTTTTGGCGAATTCCTGCGCAACCATGGCGTGGTGAACGGCCAGCGGCTGCTGCCTGAAAGCTGGATGAACTTCATGCTGAGCCCCTCTGCCAACGACGGCGGTTATGGCGGGCATATCTGGCTCAATCGCAGGCGCCCGGCGGGTGCGCAGCCGGCGCTATGGCCCGACCGCGGTCCGAACGACCTGTTCGCGTGTATCGGTCATCAGGGGCAATATATCATCGTCTCGCCGTCGCAGCGGGTGACGATCGTCCGCTTGGGCGTTACCAAGGACGACCAGTTTCCGGCGCTGCGCCGCCACCTCGCCGACCTGACGGCTGCCTTATAGGAGGAAGTCACCGACCAGCGTCGTGACGCAGGTTCCGGTCAGCTCAACCATGTCGCCATCGAGGCGGCAGCCGACGTGGCCGCCGCGCGCGCTCGCCTGATACGCCGAAAAACCGCCGCGCCCCAGCCGTGCGGCCCAATAGGGGGTCAGCACGCTGTGCGCCGAACCGGTGACCGGATCCTCGTCGATCCCGGCGCCCGGCGCAAAAGCGCGGCTGACGACATCGGCGCCAGACGGGTCGCCGTCGCCCGGCGCGGTCGCGATATAGAGGACGTCACCACCTTGCTTGAGGGCGCGAAAATCGGGCGTCAGCGCCCGGACGCTCGCAGCATCGCGATAGGCGATGACAGCGTAGCCGCCCGGGTGCCACTGCGTTTCAACCGGATCGCCGCCGAGTGCGCGGACGATGTCGGGCATCGCTTTCGGCGCGGCCGGATATGCGGGTAACGCCATGCGATAGCCTTCGTTCTCGCCGTCGCGCGACACCTGCAAAATGCCTGCCTTGCGGGTGCGAAAGCGCATTTCCTGACGCCACGGCGCCGCCGACAACAGGACATGCCCGCTCGCCAGCGTCGCGTGGCCGCACAGGGCGACCTCGACGGTCGGGGTGAACCAGCGCAGCTCATAATCGGCCTCGCCGCTCTCATCGGGGATCAGGAAGGCGGTTTCGGCGAGGTTGTTTTCGGCCGCGATCGCTTGCAGCACGCCGTCGCCCAGCCACTCTTCCAGCGGCATCACCGCCGCCGGATTGCCGGTGAAGGGGCGGTCGGCAAAGGCATCGACCTGGCTGATCGGCAGCCGCCGCGCCGCGCTCATGGGTAGAGCATCCCGCTCGACCAGCCATCGCCAGTGCGCGTGTAAACCGTGCGTTCGTGCAGGCGATGCGCGCGGTCCTGCCAGAATTCGATCGCCGAAGGCGTCACCCGCCAACCCGACCAGCGCGGGGGCCGCGGCACATCCTGTCCGTCGAACCGCGCCTGCATTTCGGCAAAGCGCGCCTCGAAGGTCGCGCGGTCGGCCAGCGGGCGCGACTGCTCGCTCGCCCAGGCGCCGAGCTGGCTGTCGCGGCTGCGCGTCGCGAAATAGGCGTCGGCGGTGGCGTCGTCGACCGGCGCGACCGGCCCTTCGATGCGAATCTGCCGCCGCAACGATTTCCAGTGAAACAGCAACGCGACATGCGGGTTTTTCGCGAGTTCGCCGCCCTTTCGGCTGTCAAGGTTGGTGTAAAAGACGAAACCGTCGGGGCCATGCCCCTTGAGCAGCACCATGCGGAGCGACGGGTGGCCGTCGGGCGTTGTCGTGGCGAGCGCCATCGCGTTGGCGTCGTTCGATTCGCTGCTGCGTGCCTCGACGAACCAGTCGTCGAACAGGGCAAAGGGATTGTTTGTCATGTCCGCGGTCATAATGCGGCGCGCAGCCACGCGAAAGGCGGAACTTGACCGCTCGGCGGCACATAACCACATCGACGCGCAATCGGGCCTTCCCGGTCAAACGATATTCGGGCTACAGGAGCAATATGGCAGATCCCTATTCCATTCTCGGCGTCGCAAAAGGCGCAAGCGAAGCGGAAATCAAAACCGCCTATCGCAAGCTCGCCAAGCAACTGCACCCCGACAAGAACAAGGACAATCCGAAGGCATCGGAGAAATTCTCCGAGGTCACGCGGGCGTATGACATCCTGTCGGACAAAACCAAGCGCGCGCAGTTCGATCGCGGCGAGATCGACGGTGACGGCAATCCGGCGATGCCATTTGGATATGGCGGCGGCGGCGGTTTTCGCGGCGATCAGCGTAGCGGGCCGGGCGGTTTCAGCGGTTTCGGCAACGAAGGAGCCGATTTCGGCGATATTTTCGAAGGCCTGTTCGGGCGCGGCGGCGGCGGCGCAGCGGGCGGCGGGTTCGGCGGTTTTGGCGGCCGCGGCGCACCGCCGCAAAAGGGCGCCAATGTCGGCTATCGTCTGGCGGTGTCGTTCGTCGACGCGGCGACGCAGGGGCCGCAGCGGATCACGCTGGCCGACGGTGGCACGATCGACCTGAAACTGCCCGCCGGGGTCGAGACGGGCACCCAGATGCGGCTGGCGGGCAAGGGGCAGCCGGGGCCGGGCGGCCCTGGCGACGGAATCGTGACGATCACGGTCAAGGATCATCCTTTTTTCGAGCGCGACGGCGCCAACATTCGGCTCGACCTGCCAGTGACGCTGAACGAGGCGGTCAAGGGCGCGAAGATCAAGGTGCCGACGGTCGACGGTCCGGTGATGCTGTCGATCCCCGCCGGATCGTCATCAGGCAAGGTCATGCGGCTGAAAGGCAAGGGCTTTAGCCAAAAGAGCGGCGATCGCGGCGACCAGCTCGTTCGCTTGATGGTCGATCTGCCGGCCGACAACGCTGCGCTGGCGGCCCTGCTCGGCGATTGGACCGATCCGCGCGCGGTGCGGGCCGACCTGGGCGTCTGATGCGTGGCTGAGGCGCCACCATCCGGTCCTGCTGTCGCGCGGGATGCCGCAATCGACGAGCTGGCGCGCCGGGTTGCGGTTGAGGTCGATCAGGAATTTCTGGCCGGCGGCCATTCGCCGCACTCGCCCGAAGCACGCGCCGAGCGCGTCAAGCGCTTCGAGCTGCGCGCGCGTGCACAGGGTTTCATTCATCGTGGCCGCGAAACGCTCGGTCCGGGAACGCGCGCGTTCAAGATCATGCGCCGCGTCGTCGTGGGCACCTATACCGACGGCTTCATTCATGCCGGAAACCTTGCCTATCTGGCGCTGATCGCGCTCTTTCCCTTCTTCATCCTGCTCGCTGCCGCCTTCTCGCTGCTGGGGGGCAGCGTTGGCGGCGAAGCCGCGATCGAGGCGGTGTTCTCGACGATGCCGCCGACGGTGGCCAGCGCGCTGTCGGGGCCGATCCGTGAAGTCATGACCGCGCGCACCGGGATCTTTCTGTGGCTCGGCGCGCTCGTCGCGCTGTGGACGGTGGGCAGCCTGATCGAAACCGTGCGCGACATCCTGCGCCGCGCTTATGGCACCCATTTCAGCAAGGGCTTCTTCCATTACCGGCTGCTGTCGATCGGCATCATCACCGGCGCCGTCGTGCTGATGCTGCTGTCGTTCAGCATGCAGGTGCTGATCGTCGGCATCGAACAATTCGTGACCCGGGTGCTGCCCGAACAGTTTCAGTCGTGGGGCGTGGTCGCCATCTCACGCGGGGTGTCGGGCGCCGGGTTGTTCCTCGCGATCTACATGCTCTTCTACAGTCTCACGCCCTCCAAATACCGCCGCAAGCAATTCCCCAAATGGCCCGGCGCGCTGTTCACCACCTTGTGGTGGATCGGCGTCACACTCGCGCTGCCACCGCTGCTTGCCAGCCTGCTCAGCTATGACGCAACCTACGGCAGCCTCGCGGGTGTGATGGTTGCGCTGTTCTTTTTCTATCTGGTCGGATTGGGTATGGTGATGGGCGCCGAACTCAACGCCGCGCTCGTCGAGGTTGAGGATTTGGGCCACGACGCTATTGGGCGCGTCGACGATGTGATTATTGAAAAGGCCGGAGACAAAGAATGACGGGTCTGATGACGGGCAAGCGCGGGCTGATTATGGGCCTCGCCAACGACAAATCGCTGGCATGGGGCATTGCCAAGGCGTTGCACGCGCACGGCGCCGAGCTGGCGATTTCCTATCAGGGTGACGTGATGCTGAAGCGCGTGAAACCGCTCGCCGACGAACTCGGCTGCGATTTCCTGATCGATTGCGACGTGTCCGACATGGACAATCTCGATGCCGCGTTCGGGGCCCTCGCGGCGCGCTGGCCGACGATCGATTTTGTCGTCCATGCGATCGGCTACACCAACAAGGAAGCGCTGCGCGGCCATTATGCCGATGTGACGCTTGAAGACTTCCTGATGACGATGAACATCAGCGTCTACAGCTTCACCGCGGTGGCAAAGCGTGCAGCCTCGATGATGACGCCGCTCGACCCGGAGACGGGCAAGGGTGGCGGCGCAATGCTGACCCTGAGCTATTATGGCGCGGAGAAGGTGATCCCGCACTACAACGTCATGGGGGTCGCAAAATCGGCGCTCGAAACCAGCGTCAAATATCTCGCGAACGATTATGGCCCGCAGGGTGTGCGCGTGAACGCGATCTCGGCCGGACCGATCAAGACGCTGGCGGCGAGCGGCATCGGCGATTTCCGCCTGATCCTCAAATGGAACGAGCATAATGCCCCGCTGCGCCGCAACGTCACGATCGACGATGTCGGCGGCTCGGCGCTCTATCTGCTCAGCGATCTTGCTTCGGGGGTGACCGGCGAGACGCACCATGTCGATGCGGGTTACCACACCGTCGGCATGAAACAGGAAGACGCCCCGGACATCGCGCTTGTCTGACGGGCTCGTCATCCGCGCCGCGACGGCGGCGGATGCCGATGCCATCGATACCGTCCATCGCGCCGCTTTCGCCGCGACCGCATACGGGTATCAGGGCGAAGCGGAGCTGGTGCGGATGATCGACGCAGACAGGGATGCGCTGGTGTCGCTCGTCGCCCGGCAGGGCGGCGACATTGTCGGGCATGTCTTGTTCAGCCGCATGAATGTCGAGGCCGACGGCAAGGCGATACCGGCGGCAGCGCTCGCGCCGGTTGCGGCCTTGCCCGACAAACAGGGTCAGGGCATCGGCGCCGCGCTGATCCGCACCGGGTTGGACATGCTGTGCGAGCAGGGCGCGGCGATAAGCTTCGTCCTCGGCCATAAGGAATATTATCCGCGCTTTGGCTATTCGTCAGAGCTTGCTTCGCGCTTCGCCTCGCCCTTCGCCGGACCGCATTTCATGGCAATGATGCTGGACTCGGCTGCGCCTTGGCCGCTAGGCGGACGGGCAGACTATGCACCTGCATTCGGCCGGATGGGATAGGCGATGAGTTTCAACAGCTTCGGACGCGTTCTTCGCTTCACCACTTGGGGGGAAAGCCATGGCCCCGCGCTCGGCGCTGTCGTCGATGGTTGCCCGCCGCGGCTGTCGCTTAGCGAAGCCGACATCCAGCCCTTCCTCGACAAGCGCCGCCCCGGCCAGTCGCGCCACACGACGCAGCGGCAGGAGCCCGATCAGGTTTGCATCCTGTCAGGGGTGTTCGAGGGCAAGACGACGGGCACGCCGATCAGCCTGATGATCGACAATGTCGACCAGCGGTCGAAGGACTATGGCGAGATCGCGCAGGCCTATCGTCCCGGCCACGCCGATTATGCCTATGACGCCAAATATGGCATTCGCGACTATCGCGGCGGCGGCCGGTCGAGCGCGCGCGAGACCGCCGCGCGCGTCGCCGCGGGCGGCGTAGCGCGGCTGGTGATCCCCGAGGTCCAGATCCACGCGTGGGTCGCCGAAATCGGCGGTGATGCTATCGATCCTGCAAACTTCGACCTCGAAGAAATTGATCGCAATCCCTTTTTCTGTCCTGACCCGGCTGCCGCGCAACGCTGGGAAGGGCTGATGGATGCCGCGCGCAAATCGGGCAGCTCGCTCGGCGCGGTCATCGAATGCGCCGCGAGCGGCGTACCTGCCGGCTGGGGCGCGCCGATCTATGCCAAGCTCGACAGCGACCTCGCCGCCGCGATGATGGGCATCAACGCGGTCAAGGGCGTGGAGATCGGCGCGGGCTTCCATGCGGCGCGGCTGCGCGGCGAGGAGAATGCCGATCCGATGCGCCCCGCGACCGACGGCAGCAATCGCCCCGATTTCCTCTCGAACAACGCCGGCGGCATCGCGGGCGGCATTTCGACCGGCCAGCCCGTCGTCGTGCGCGTCGCGTTCAAGCCGACCAGCTCGATCCTCACCCCGGTACCGACGATCAACAAGGCGGGCGAGGCCGCCGACATCGTCACCAAAGGCCGCCACGACCCCTGCGTCGGCATCCGCGGCGCCCCGGTGGTCGAAGCGATGATGGCGCTCGTCCTCGCCGATCACAAACTTCTCCACCGCGCGCAGTGCGGCTGATGCGACGGTGATGGGGTTTATCCAGGCTTTCATCGAAACGCATCAGGCAGTCATCTCGCTGGTCGTCCTGGTCGGCATCTTTGTCGGCTTCATGATGGAACGCCTGCCCGCCACGGTGATCGCCGTCGTCGGCGCGTGCGTCTATCTGGCGCTGGGCATCCTCGATTCCGACGCCATGTATTCGGTGTTTTCGAACTCGGCGCCGATTGTCATCGGCGCGATGTTCGTGCTGTCGGGGGCGCTGATCCGCACCGGGGTGATCCAGCGCGTCGCCGACGCGATCATGGTCCGCGCCGAAAAACATCCGCGCCTCGCCATCGTCGAGGTGCTCGTCGGCGCCCTTGTCGCCTCGGCATTCCTGAACAACACGCCGGTCGTGGTCGTGTTGGTACCGATCATGTTGAAGCTGGCCGAAGTGACGGGCGTCAGTGCCAAAAAGCTGCTGATGCCGCTGTCGATTTCGGCGGTGCTGGGCGGGACGCTCACCCTGATCGGGACCTCAACCAATCTTGTCGTCGACGGTATCGTGCGTGATGCCGGGATGGAGCGGTTCGGGATTTTCGAGATCACTCCGATCGGCCTGGTCACCGCAGCGTCCGGGATGATCGGGCTGGCGCTGATGTGGTGGCTGCTCCCGGCCGACAAGCCGATCAAGGGACCCGCGGGAACGCACGACGCGCACCAATATCTCACCGAACTTGTGCTGGACGAGGACGATGACCTCGTTGGCATGACGGTCGAAGCATTTCGCGACTTGCCGCGTGCCGGCCGGATCGTTGGCATTCGCCGCGCATCGGCGGTGGTCCGGGGGGCGGAGCTGGAAAACTGGGTTCTCGCCCCTGGCGACCGCCTGATCGTTCGCGTCGATGGCGCGACTTTGATGACCTGGCGCGAGCAGGGGCGTTTTCGGCTCGGGATCGGTAGCGGCGATCCGGCCGAGAGCGACATGGTCGTCGAAACGATGGTCGCATCGAACCATCCTGCGATCGGCCAGCGGCTGATCGACATTCCCTTCCTGCAAAAGATCCGCGCGCGCATCATCGGCCTCGACCGCCCCGCGCACCAACCTGGCCCCGATCTGGCCAGCGTCCGCATCCGCCCCGCTGACCGCCTGCTCGTCGCCGGGGGCGCGCGCGAGGTCGAGGCGCTGCGCGACAATCCGCACCTGATCGGTGCCGATCTCGCAAAAGTGCGTGCTTTCCGCCGCGGCAAGGCCTGGATCGCGATCGCCTGCATGCTCGGCGTCGTGACACTCGCCGCGCTCAACGTGCTGACCATCGGCGTCGCCGCGATCATCGCGATCGGGGTGATCCTGATTACGCGCTGCATCGACAGCGAAGAGGCCTGGGGGACGATCGACGGCGACGTGCTGATCCTGATCTTCGCGATGCTTGCGGTCGGCCTTGCCCTCGAAAACAGCGGCGCGGTCGCGATGATGGTCGGGTGGGTCAAGCCGTCGCTCGCCGATGCACCGCCGTGGGTGCTCGTCTTCGGCATCTATTTCTTCGCGCTGATCCTGTCCGAACTGCTTAGCAACAATGCGGTGGCGGCGTTGATGACCCCGGTCACGCTGGCAATTGCGTCCGAACTTGGCGCCGATCCGCGCCCCCTCGTCATCGCGCTGATGATCGGCGCCTCGGCCTGTTTTGCAACCCCGATCGGTTATCAGACCAATACTATCGTCTATGCCGCGGGCGATTACCGCTTCATCGACTTCGTCAAGATCGGCGTTCCGCTCAATATCATCACCGGGGTGTCGACCTGCGTCGCCATCGTGTTTTTCATGACCTGACGCGCCCTTGACGCTGCGCGCTGCGGCGGCTCAAAGGGAAGTCAAATCCGGCTCGCGAAAGCGGGCCGATCGGCAAAAAAGATCTGAACGGGGGACGTCCGCATGGACCGCAAGCTGACTTGGTATATATTGGCGGGCATGGCGCTTGGCGTGGTGGTGGGTTACGCCGTCCACATCGGCATTGCGGCCGACCAGCCCTGGTTCGAATATCTGACCAAGACATTCAAGCTGCTGTCCGACATCTTCCTCAACCTGATCAAGCTGCTCGTCGCGCCGCTGGTGCTCTCGACCATCGTCGTCGGCATCGCGCATATGGGCGACAGCAGCGCGCTCGGCCGCATCGGGACGCGCGCGATCATCTGGTTCATCACCGCCAGCTTCATCTCGATCGCGCTCGGCCTGCTCATGGTCAACCTGTTCCAGCCCGGCATCGGCGCGCCGATCCCTGACGCGGCGGAAGCCGCGAAGATGGTCGGAGAGGTCAAGAAGCTCGACGCCTGGGAATTCACCCTGTCGATCTTTCCCAAAAATGCGCTTGAGGCGCTGGCGACCAACAACATCCTGCAAATTCTGGTCTTCTCGATCTTTGCCGGCGTCGCCTTGTCGGCGATCGGTGAGAAGGGCGCGGCGCTGGTTCGCGGCGCCGATGCGCTGGCCGAAATGATGCTCCAGATCACCGGCTATGTGATGCGCTTCGCACCCTTTGCCGTGTTTGGCGCGATCGCCAATGTCGTCGCCAAAAGCGGCCTCGGCATCCTCGCGACCTATTTCGAGCTGCTCGTCGAATTTTATGCGTCGCTGGTGCTGCTGTGGATCATCCTGCTGATGATCGGCTGGGTGTTCCTGCGCCAGCGCATCTGGATGCTGATCCGCTATATCCGCGAGCCGCTGCTGATCGCCTTTTCGACCGCTTCGTCGGAAGCCGCGCTGCCCAAGATGTTCGAACAGCTCGACCGCTTCGGCGTACCGCGCCGCATTTCGGGCTTCATGCTGCCCCTGGGCTACAGCTTCAACCTCGATGGTTCGATGATGTATATGAGCTTTGCGACAATCTTCATCGCGCAGGCTTATGGCATCGACCTGTCGATCAGCACCCAGATCCTCATCCTGCTGACACTGATGATCAGTTCGAAGGGGATCGCCGCGGTGCCGCGCGCCAGCCTCGTCGTCATCACCGGGACGCTGGCGCAATTTGGCCTGCCGATAGAAGGGGTGGCGATCATCCTCGCGATCGACCAGTTCCTCGACATGGGCCGCACCGCGACCAATGTCGTCGGCAATGCGGTGGCGACCAGCGTCATCACCAAGTGGGAAGGCATGCTCGAAGTGCCCGAACCGCCCGAAGTCGAGCGGCCGCACGCCCCGGCGCATACGCCGCACCATGGAACCCGCGGGCTCGATCTTCGTGATGATATAGCGGAGGGCGAAAGCAAGCCGGCGGCCGACAGCGCTTAAAACGCAAGCTTCGGGCCGCTCAAATCGAGCGAGCAAGGAGCGAAACATGGCAGAAACAGCAGCGATCGACACGGCGGCGCGCGATGAGGCGCGCGCCCGGCGGCTGCGCTGGCGGATGCTCATCGGCTTCGTCGCCGGGCTGCTCGTCGGGCTGGCGGTCCACTATGGCGCGCGCGACGCGGCGTGGGTTTCGGCGATCACCACCTATGTGACCGGGCCGCTGGGACAGATATTCCTGCGCCTGCTGTTCATGCTCGTCATCCCGCTGCTCGTCTCGGCGCTGATCGTCGGCGTCGCCGAAATGGGCGAGATGCGCGCACTGAAATCGATCGGCGTGCGGACGCTCGTCTATACGATTGCGATTTCGGCGATTTCGGTGATCATCAGCCTTGCGGTCGTGAACCTGCTCCAGCCCGGCGCCGGGGTCGATCCCGCGCTGGCCCGCTCGCTGATGGCGGAGGGGGCGGCGGGCGCGCAGGCGATCGCCGATCGCGCGGGCGAATCCAAATCGGGGATCGACGCGGTCATCGCGATCGTCCCCGACAATATCTTCGCCGCCATGGGGACGAACGACGTGCTCGCGGTGATGTTCTTCGCGCTCTTCTTCGGCATCGGGCTGATGCTGGTCAACACCCCGCGGACCGAAACGCTGAAGACGGCGATCGAGGGGGTGTTCGAAGTCGTCATGAAGCTGATCGGTCTTGTCATCCAGCTCGCGCCGATCGCGGTCTTCTGTTTCATGTTCAACCTCGCCGCGCAGTTCGGTTGGGACCTCATCCTTCGTCTGTCGGCCTTTGTCGGCGTCGTGCTGCTCGCGCTTGCGCTTCAGATGTTCATCGTCTTCCCCCTCCTGCTCAAGACGCTGGCGGGCAAATCGCCGGTCCTATTCTTTCGCCAGACGCAGGAAGCCTTTGTGATGGCCTTTGCGACCGCCTCGTCGAACGCGACGCTGCCGACGGCGCTCCGCGTCGCGCACGACCAGCTGCGCCTGCCCGACAAGGTCGCACGCTTCGTGCTCACTATCGGCGCGACCGCCAACCAGAATGGCACCGCGATGTTCGAAGGCGTGACCGTGATCTTTCTCGCGCAATTCTTCGGCATCGACCTGACGCTTCAGCAGCAGGTCGTTGTGATGTTCGTGTGCATATTGGGGGGCATCGGCACCGCGGGCGTTCCCGCCGGATCGCTGCCGGTGATCGCGCTGATCCTCGCCTCGGTCGGGGTGCCGCCTGAAGGCATCGGGCTGATCCTCGGCGTCGACCGCTTCCTCGATATGTGCCGCACGACGCTCAACGTCGTCGGCGATCTCGTCGCCGCGACGGTTGTATCGGCGGGCATCAAGGACGAGCCGGCGGATGTGGAACAGGCTGCCGCCGGCATCAAGGACGAACCGGCGGCAACGGAACAGGCTCCCGCCGCCTGACCGGGTTGGAAGCGATCAACCGTTACTGGGGCCGCACATTGGTTTCGCGATTGCCGCGGCTCGGTCTTTCCAACCTTGCTGGGCGGGGTTCGGGTGCGGGCGCACTGCGCGCCGGCGGCACCGACTGCGCCGAGGGCGCCTGACGAACCGTCGGGGCCGGACGCTCGGCCCGCGGCGTGCGCCGCAGTTCGGTGCCGGTGCGCGGGGCTGAAACCGCTTCGCCAGGTGCGATCACCGGCCTGTTGCGGCTCGGGCGCGGGCGCGGGGCGCTGCCGTCGGCTTGCGGCACCGGGCGCGGGCGGCCCGCACCCCAATTGGGGCGTCCAGGCCGGTCGGGGCTTGTGACAGCCGGCGGTGCGGCGGCGGCGCCATCGCCCAGGCCGCGGCCCGGTCGCGTGCCGCGGGGGCCGTCATTGCCGCGATCGCCGCGGTTCCAGCCGCCGGGCCTGCCCGGGCGACCATCGCCCGGCCGTCCGTCGCCGTCGCCGCGGTTCCAGCCGCCGGGGCGCCCGGGCTGGCCGTCGCCGCGCCCGCCATGATGCTTCCACCAGGCGCGGCGCCCGCCCCAATAGTTGAGATACTGGTCTCGCAGCGGATAGCGGTTGCGGTAATTGTCGAACATCCACATGCCATAGCCGGGGTAATAATAATCGTCGTACCAGCCGCCGCCGAAGCCGATCTGCGCGAAACCGCCGCCATAATCGGACGCGTCGTAGCAGTCATAGCCATAGCCATCGTCATAGGCATAGCCGTCGCTGTTGTAATAGGCATCGCCATAGCGTGACGAGCAATCGCCGCCCGATGCATAGCTCGATCCGTACACGTCGCCATAATAGCAGCCACTGAGCGTCGTCGTCGCAAGCGCGGCAAGCGCGATGGACAGGGGGCGCTTCAAACTCTTGGCCATAATTTATCCTTTCGGGTCGAACGCATACGGTCCGGACCTCGACCGCCCGATTGCACGAGTCGAGTTGAATTTGCGGTGAATGGTGTCGCGCGCCAGGCCCGACGTTACTTGCATCAATGTCAGTAGTACGGTACCCCAAACCCAAGGCAAGATGGACGAGGATTTGAACCGATGAACGCGCCCACGAAGATCCAGCAGACAAGCCAATGGTCGGACGCCCGCTTCGGCCCCGATACGCAGCATTGGCTGCCGCGCAATCCCGACCATATGCTCGACCATATTCCGGGCGAGGACGGCATGCCGGTGATCGGCAACACGCTCGAACAGCTCGGCGACTATCGCGGCTTCACCAATCGCATGGTGGCCAAATATGGCCGCGTCTATCGCAACAACAGTTTTGGCGGACGCAGCGTGGCCCTGCACGGTCCCGAAGCGAACGAGCTCGTGATGTTCGACCGCGACAAGATCTTTTCGTCCGAACAGGGCTGGGGGCCGGTGCTCAACCTGCTGTTCCCACGCGGGCTGATGCTGATGGATTTCGAAAAGCATCGCGCCGATCGCAAGATATTGTCGGTGGCGTTCAAGCCCGAACCGATGCGCCACTATGCCGAGGCGCTGAACGAGGGAATCAAGGATCGGGTTTCATCGTGGAGCGGCAAAAGCTTCAAATTCTATCCGGCGATCAAGAAGCTGACGCTCGACCTCGCCGCGACCAGCTTCCTCGGCATCCCCTTTGGTCCCGAGGCCGACAAGGTGAATAAGGCGTTTGTCGACATGGTGCAGGCATCGATCGGCGTCGTCCGCGTCCCCATGCCCTTCACGGCGATGGGCCGCGGCGCCAAGGCGCGCGCCTATCTTGTCGAGTATTTCGGACGCATGGTGCCCGAGCGCCGCGAAGGCACGGGCGAGGATATTTTCAGCCAGATCTGCCGCGCCCGCGACGACAATGGCAACTATATGAGCGCCGAGGCGATCGTCGACCATATGAACTTCCTGATGATGGCGGCGCACGACACCATCACCAGCTCGATCACCTCGATGGTGTGGATGCTCGCCAAGCATCCCGAATGGCAGGACCAGTTGCGCGAAGAAATGCTCGCGGTTTCGCCGGCGGGCGAGGGCGTCGGTCACAACAGCCTCGGCGAGCTCGAAATGACCGAATGGGCGTTTAAGGAATCGCTGCGGCTGATCCCCCCGGTGCCCAGCTTTCCGCGCCGGGCCTTGAAAGATTTCGAATATGGCGGCTATCGCATCCCCGCCGGGACGTCGGTTGGGGTCAGCCCCGCCTATACGCACATGATGGAAGAATATTGGCCGCAGCCCGAAAAATTCGACCCGATGCGCTTTTCGCCCGAGGTCGCGCGCGAGCGGCACAAATATGCGTGGGTCCCCTTTGGCGGGGGCGCGCACATGTGCCTCGGGCTCCATTTCGCCTACATGCAGGCGAAGATTTTTTTTCATCACGTCATCACGACGCACCGCATCGTCGTGGCACCGGGCTACGAGCCGAAATGGCAAGTGCTGCCGATCCCGCGTCCGAAAGACGGGTTGATGGTGACATTCACGCCGCTCTGAGCTTGCACAGCGAGGCGCCGCACCCCATTGAAATGGGGTGAAAAGCGCTCGCCCTTATCTCATCTGGTTCGCCATCGCGGTTCTCCTCGCCCTGGGTGCAATCCGGGGCATGCAATGGGTGCGCGATCACCCTGAACATATGCCGACCGCGCGCTTCGAGATCGCGCATCCGCAGGGGTGGGCGACGCAGCGCAAGCTGGTCGGGTTGGCCGATGACGACGCCGCGTGTTTCGCCGCACTTGACCGCGTCAGCGCCGGGTATGAACGCCGGCCCGTGGTGGGCGTCGGCGCCTGCCGTGCGAGCCAGCGCATGGTGCTGACCGGCGACAAACTCGTGCCGACACTGCGCCCGGCCAATGCAGCACCCGGCTGCGCGGTCACGATCGCCATGGCCCTGTGGAATCGGGACGTCGTCCAGCCGCTGGCGCAAAAATATTTCGGCCAGAAAGTCGTCGCGCTCGAAAATCTGGGCAGCTACAACTGCCGCAAGATCGCGGGACAGCAGGCACGGAGCCAGCATTCGACCGCGAACGCGATCGATGTTTCGGCCTTCATCCTCGCCGACGGCACGCGCATCTCGCTGATCAACGACTGGGACGATGCCGACGTCCGGCGCGAATTCTTGCATGAGGTGCGCGACGGATCGTGCGACCTGTTCAGCACGGTGCTCTCACCCGACTATAATGCGGCCCACGCCGACCATTTCCATTTCGACATGGCGGCGCGAACGGCGGGATGGTCGGTCTGCCGCTGATTAAACGGTAAAGCTCTCGCCGCAACCGCAGGCGCCCTTGGCGTTCGGGTTTTCGAACACGAAACCCGCGGCGAAATCATCCTCGACCCAGTCCATGACACTGCCGATCAGGTAAAGCACCGACGCGCCGTCGATGTAGAAAACACCGCCCGGGGTTTCGATCTTTTCGTCGAACCGTTCTTCGCTTGTCACATAGTCGACCGAGTAAGCGAGGCCCGAGCAGCCGCGGCGCGGCGTCGACAGCTTGACGCCGATCGCATCAGCGGGGGCAGCCGCCATCAGCGCCGCGACGCGTGCCTCGGCGTTCGGGGTCAGGGTGACCGCGGCAGGGCGGGTGCGGACTTTGGTTTCGGTCATCAGAGCATTCCCAGTTCGAG
Organism: Sphingopyxis sp.; assembly: GCF_016704835.1. Classification (GTDB taxonomy): domain Bacteria; phylum Pseudomonadota; class Alphaproteobacteria; order Sphingomonadales; family Sphingomonadaceae; genus Sphingopyxis. The sequence continues at coordinate 39,107 of NZ_JADIZJ010000022.1, forward strand.
CCGCGCTTCGTCGGTCATGTTCGCAGGCGACCATGGCGGATCCCAGACCAGATTGACCTCGGCATCGCCGACGCCGGGGACCGCGCCGACGCGCAGCTCGACCTCGGCGGGCATCGATTCCGCCACCGGACAATGCGGGGTCGTCAGCGTCATGGTGACGACGGCATGGCCCTCGTCGATCTCGACATTGTAGATGAGGCCCAGATCGTAGATATTCACCGGAATTTCGGGGTCGTAAATGTCCTTGAGCGCACTGACGATGGCCTCGTACAGGTCGCCGCCGACGCCATGCGGATCGGCCGCCGCGGGCTTGGCCGCAAGGAAGCCCTCCAGATAGTCACGCTTGCGCTCCAGCTTTTCGGGCGCCGTTTCGACATCCGCGACGCGCGCCTTTGGCGGCGCTTCGACGCTTTCGACTTCTTCGACCTTGATCATACGGTCCTCGCTCATCCGAAAATCCTCTCGACGCGTGACAGGCCCTCGATCAGCGCCGCCACATCGTCGTCATTGCTGTAAACGCCAAAACTCGCACGCGCGGTCGCGGCTACGCCCAGATGCTCCATCAGCGGCTGCGCGCAATGGTGCCCGGCGCGGATCGCGACCCCGCTTTCATCCAAGATAGTGCCGATGTCGTGCGGATGCACCCCCGCCATCGCAAAACTGACGATTCCGGCGCTGTTTTCCGGGCCGAACAAGGTGATGCTGTTGCGCCGCGCCAGTGCTTCGCGCAACGTGCCGACCAGTGCACATTCGTGCGCATGGATCGCGTCGATGCCGATGGCTTCGACATAACCGACCGCCGCCGCGAGCCCGATCGCCTCGATGATCGCCGGCGTTCCCGCCTCGAAGCGCGTGGGCGCGGGGGCATAGGTCGTGCGTTCAAAGGTCACGCGGTCGATCATCGACCCGCCGCCCTGCCACGGCGGCAGCGCATCGAGCTTGTCGCTCCACAGCACGCCGATGCCGGTCGGGCCGTAGAGCTTGTGCCCCGAAAAGACATAATAGTCGCAGCCCAATGCCGAAACATCGACGGGCAGGCGCGGCACCGCCTGACAGCCATCGATCAGCAGCTCGGCACCGACGCGGTGTGCAAGGTCGGCGGCGCGCGCAACGTCGAGCGGGCTGCCGAGCACGTTCGAGACATGCGCGAAGGCAACCATCGTGTGTTCGGGGGTCAGCAGCTTCTCGGCTGCATCCAAATCGATACAGCCGTCCGCCGTCAGTGGGCAGACGTCGATCTGCCAGCCGGCCAGCTGCCAGGGCACGATATTGCTGTGATGCTCGAGCACCGACAGCAGCACGCGGCCCTTGTTCGGGTGTGAATAGGCGACCAGATTGATTGCTTCGGTCGCCCCGCGCACGAACACGACCTGCTGCTCGGTCGCCCCGACAAACGCCGCAATTCGCCGCCGCGCCGCTTCATAGGCGAGCGTCATGTCGGCCGACCGCGCGTAAACGCCGCGGTGCACGGTCGCATAGTCGCGGCCCATCGCATTGACCGTCGCGTCGATCACCGCCCGCGGCTTTTGCGCTGTCGCGGCAGTGTCGAGATAATGCCAGCCCGGGCCAAGGCCGGGAAAGTCAGCCCGCACGTCGGGGAAGGTGCGAAGAGCGGTCGCGGTGTTCACACCAGCTCTCCCAACTTTGCCAGCGCCAGCGCTTGCAGCTTTTCCGCATCCTCGGCGCCGTCGAATACTCCAGCAACAAACGCCTGCAACATCAGCTTCTTCGCCTCGCCCGGCGGAATGCCGCGCGATTGCAGATAATAAAGCGCTTGTTCGTCGAGTTCGCCGATCGCGCAGCCATGCGCGCACTTCACATCGTCGGCGTAAATTTCCAGCTCGGGCTTGGCGTTGGCGGTAGCGCTGCGGTTGAGCAGCATCGCCTTTACATCCTGCGCGCTGTCGGTCTGCTGCGCATCGCGTGCGACTGCGACCTTGCCGAGATAGGTGCCGGTCGCGGTGCCGCCAAGGACCGAGCGCACGACCTGCCGCGACGTCGCGGCGGGTTCGGCGTGGGTAACCGTCGTTATGATCTCGAGGTTCTGCTCGCCGCCGCCGATCTGCGCCGCGCCGAGATGGAAGTCGGCGCCTTCGTGCAAGGTCACCGCCAGTTCGATGCGCCCATAAGCGCCCCCGATGTTCAGCACATGCAATGCCGCGGCAGCGCCCTTGCCGAGCACCAGCTCGATCTGCCGGATCTCGCCCGCATCCTGCACGAGCGCACGTGCAAACTTGCCGCCCGCGGGCACGATGATGCTCTCCGGCGCAGGCAACGGCCACGCCGCGGCGACCGCGTCGATGTCGCTATAACGCCACGCTTCGTCGCGGCGCGAGGGCAGAGTGGTCACCATATTCCCTCTCCGGTGGGGAGGGGAGAAGGCTGGAGCCGCGCCAAGCTCACGCCGCAATCTCCGCATAACCATGCGCTTCCAGCTCGCGCGCCAGTTCGGGTCCGCCCGACTTCACGATCCGCCCCGCCGCCAGCACATGCACAAAATCGGGCTGCACATAGTCGAGCAACCGCTGGTAATGCGTAATCAGCAGCACCGCCTTGTCGGGGCGACGCATGATGCTGTTGATCCCGTCGCCGACGGTGCGCAGGGCATCGATGTCGAGGCCGCTGTCGGTCTCGTCGAGGATCGCGAGCTTGGGATCGATGATCCCCATCTGCACCATCTCGTTGCGCTTCTTCTCGCCGCCCGAAAAGCCGACGTTCACCGGGCGTTTCAGCATATCCATGTCCATCTTGAGCAGCGCGGCTTTCTCGCGCGCCACCTTCAGGAACTCGCCGCCCGACAGCGGCTCTTCGCCGCGCGCTCGCCGCTGCGCGTTGAGCGCTTCGCGCAGGAACTGGACGTTCGACACGCCGGGAATCTCGACCGGATATTGGAAACCCAGGAAGAGGCCGGCTGCCGCGCGCTCATGCGGCTCCATGTCGAGCAGGTCGGCGCCGTCGAAGGTCGCCGATCCGTCGGTTACCTCATAGCCCGGCCGCCCGCCGAGCACATAGGACAAGGTCGACTTGCCCGCGCCGTTCGGTCCCATGATCGCATGGATTTCGCCCGCATTGATGCGCAGTGACAGGCCCTTCAGGATCGGCTTGTCGGCGACGGTGGCGTGCAGGTTTTCAATCGTCAGCATGTCAGACTTTCAGGCAGAATGGAGCAACGTGGCGCTCGCCAGATGGCGCGCCGACGCTGGACAAATGATGTGGGAAAAGCCCGCGAAGGGCAGGGGCCGAACGCCGCCTATTCGGCGGCGAAGATTTCCGCCAGTTCCGAATTGGCGACTTCTTCGACGCTGATCACGCTGGTGTTCTGCAGATGCTGCAACCGCCGGATCAGCATGGTCACCGCATGGTGCGGGACCATGATCACCTCGTCGCGGTCGCGTTCGGTTTTGCGCTGCTGCCGAATGACCACGCCCTGATGCGTCGGATAGGCCGTCACTGCCTGCACGGGATGCACGACCAGATCGGCTTCCGACCAGTTGAATTCCAAACCGCGTGCCATGGCTGTGTCTCCGGACCGAATCGGACTGGGGACGAGCATATGACAAAGACGTGACGCACCATGTCCCCGGATGCGGACTGGCAGAAATTATAGTTAATTCAGCCCGGTCCGCGGCGACTTCGCGTGCGAGCCCGGCGCAAACTGTCTCAATTCGGAGCATGTCAGGCCACGATTCAGCCCGCGGCCGACCCGTCAGGACCGCCTTGCCGACTATCGGGGCGCACAGATGGTCAATTTTGCGCATCTTGCGCTTTCATCTGATCCAAAATTCGCCGCTCGGCACCGCTAATGATCGCATTGGCGGTCGCTTGCGCCGTCTCGCGGCTGGCAAAGGGAATTTGCTCGCCAATGCCATCTGCCATGACATTGACCGCCACTTCGCGCGCGCCGGCAACCGATGCGACGTCGGCAAAACTGAGCGGCAAACGACCGAATTCGGCTTTGTAACTTGCAGCCGCCTTACGCAGATCGCGCTCATAGGATGTGACTGCGCCGCGAACCTCAGGCGGCAATTTCTCGGCAATCGCGCCCGCGTCGAGCAAGCGGCCATCGTCGGCCGAGCCCGCGTCACCGCAAGCCGAAAGCAGGGCCATGCCCAAGAAAACAGGGATCGCAAACCGCAGGCCCATTATCCCACGCTCCCTTCAAGGCTGATCCCCAGCAGCTTTTGCGCCTCGACCGCAAATTCCATTGGCAGCTGCTGCAGCACTTCCTTGGCAAAACCATTGACGATCAGTGCCACAGATTCTTCCGCATTCAGTCCGCGCTGCATCGCGTAGAACAGTTGGTCGTCGCTGATCTTGCTCGTCGTCGCTTCATGTTCGACGGTCGCAGTCGGGTTGCGGACCTCGATGTAGGGCACGGTGTGCGCGCCGCTCAGCGAGCCCAGCAGCAGGCTGTCGCACTGGGTGAAGTTGCGCACCCCCTCGGCATTCGGCGCCACTCGCACAATCCCGCGATAGGTGTTGTTCGACTTGCCCGCGCTGATCCCCTTTGAGACGATCGTCGAGCGCGTGCGCTTGCCATTGTGGATCATCTTGGTGCCGGTGTCGGCCTGCTGGTAATTGTTGGTGACCGCGACCGAATAAAATTCGCCGACGCTGTCGTCGCCGTTGAGCACGCAGCTGGGGTATTTCCACGTCACCGCGGAGCCCGTTTCGACCTGCGTCCACGACACCTTGCTGCGGTGCCCCTGGCACAGCGCGCGCTTGGTCACGAAATTATAGATGCCGCCCAGTCCCTCGGCATTGCCGGGGTACCAGTTCTGCACCGTCGAATATTTGATCTCGGCATCGTCGAGCGTCACCAGTTCGACCACCGCGGCATGCAGCTGGTTCTCGTCGCGCATCGGCGCGGTGCAGCCTTCGAGATAGGAGACGTACGCGCCCTTGTCGGCGATGATCAACGTCCGCTCGAACTGCCCCGTATTTTCGGCATTGATGCGGAAATAGGTGCTGAGTTCCATCGGGCAGCGCACGCCCTCGGGCACATAGACGAACGTCCCGTCGGAGAAGACCGCGCAATTGAGCGTCGCGAAATAATTGTCGTGCATCGGCACGACCTTGCCGAGCCACTTTTTCACCAGCTCGGGATATTCGCGGATCGCCTCCGAAATCGAGAGGAAGATCACCCCCGCACGCTTCAGCTCCTCGCGAAACGTCGTCGCGACGCTGACGCTGTCGAACACCGCATCGACCGCGACCTTGCGCGCGCCCTCGACGCCGGCGAGGACCTTCTGCTCCTCGATCGGGATGCCGAGCTTTTTATAGACCTCGAGGATTTCGGGATCGACTTCGTCGAGGCTGCCAAGCTTGGGCTTCGGCTTCGGGGCCGCGTAATAATAGGCGTCCTGATAGTCGATCGGCGGCACGTTGAGCTTCGCCCAGTCGGGGGTCTCCATCGTCTGCCAATGGCGAAACGCCTTCAGCCGCCAGTCGAGCATCCACTCGGGCTCGTTCTTCTTGGCCGAGATGAAGCGGACCGTGTCCTCGGTCAGCCCCTTGGGCGCAAAGTCGGTTTCGATGTCGGCGGACCAGCCATGCTCATAATCGGCGACCTTGGCGGCGGCGTCGTGCGCGGCCTGGTCTTTCACGGGGAGGTCGGTGTTATCGGTCATAATCTGATCTCGTCGCCGGCCATTGCCGGGATCGGCGGAGGGGAGGGGTGTTTGGGGGCGACGCTCAAGGTCGCCAGGCTGATCTCTTGCAAGGCCCCGCGCACCGCGCCGTTCACCACGCCCCAATGCGGCTGCACCTTGCAGCTACCCTCGAGCGAGCAATCATGCCGCCCTTCGGCAACGCAGGAGGTCAGGGCGATGGGCCCTTCCACCGCTTCGATGATGTCCGCAACGCTGATCGCCGCCGCAGGCCGCGCGAGCCGTACGCCGCCGCCGCTGCCGCGTGATGCCACGAGCAGACCGGCGCGGGCGAGGCCGCTCACCAGTTTCTGTGCGGTCGGTCCCGGTATGCCCGTCTGTTCGGCGAGCAGCGCGGCGTGGAGCGGCACCGTCCCGCACTGGCGGGCGGCGGCGCTCATGAGCACGACGGCATAATCGGCAAGGTTGGACAGGCGCATAAAATTGCGAACGATTCTTAACTGGAGTAAATCACTCCACTTATATAGGCCAAGCCTCTGCGCGGTGCAACCAGGCGGCCCTTCCAGGGTGCCAAGAAAAAAAAGGCACCCATCCGGCCGGGGCCAAATGAGTGCCGAGATGAAGGTCTCAGTCCTCGTCAGAGGATGAGCTCTTCTGGGTCGCAAGCGGGGATTATGCCGACGCGATGATTCGCGATTGGACGGAAACGCCAAAAGCGGCGGCCGCTCATATTTTGATGGTTAATCAGTGGCGGAGGTTCGATTTGCGGCGCGTCTCTTGCGTGATCGCGAGCGCCGCGAAGCAATCCAGAGCCCGCGTAAACCGCGCTCGATTTCTTCGCTGAGCTTGCCATGGCGGCGGCGGAGGACGCTCAGGTTTCCGACACCAGCGGGCCGACCTTGCCGGCCAGCTGCTTGCGGCCGCGGGTCGTCGCTTCGGTATAATTTGTCGGTTTGCTGAGCTGGCCTGGCGTCGCACCCGCGAAGCGCTTGATCTCGCGGATCAGATGCGACTGGTCATAAAAGGCATCGCCGAGCTGCGCGGAATCGAGCCCTTCGCCGCGCGCCAGCGCCGATGCGGCGCGCACCGCGCGATATTTGCGCGCCAGCATCCGCGGCGATAGCCCGTAATAATGTTTCGTCATCCGCTCAACCGAACGGATCGACATGCCCGTGGCACCGACCAGGTCGGATACCTGCGGCGAAGGCGATGCGGTCAGCCATTCATCGACGGTGCGGATGAACCACAAGGGCGGCGCCTCGCCGCGCGTCAGGATCTCGCGCGCAAAATTATTGCCGATGATCAGCCTCGCCTCGACGTCCGCTGCCTGTTCCAGCGCCGTCGCCACCTCGTCGATCCACGGCCCGAACCGGTCGGTCGCATCAATCGCGCGGTCGGTCAGCTTTTCGGCGTCGTCGCCCATCAGCGCCGCCCAGCCCGCGGGCAGCAGGCCAAGACCGAACAACTGCGTCGGAGAGTTGCTGATCGCGCGAACGCGCCCGCTCGTCGGGCCAATGATGATCGCACGCGACACCGTTGTGCGGTGGCCGTCGGCAAAGACATATTCGCCGTCGGCATTGGTGACAAAGCGGAACTGCGGCCGGTCGGCGCGTTCATATTCGTCGAATTTCGGCATGTTCAGCCGCGCAAAATAAAAGCTGGACACCATGTCCGCCAGATCGGGATCGGGCGGGAAATAGTGTAATTCGAACGGCGCGACGCCGTCCACGCTGCCACGCGACGATGATGCTTCTGACATGAGACCCAGCCCCGACAGCTTTTCCCCAAGCTGCCTTGTTATCTGGAACAAATCATTTGCGTTTCTTCGCTGCGCGTCAAGCGTGAAGTTTGTTCTTTAATTAGCTTTTTTGCGCGGCAATCCATGCATCGACGCGTCGCTCGAGGATGTCGAGCGGCACCGGTCCCGATTCGAGGACCACGTCGTGAAAGGCGCGATAGTCGAATTTCGCGCCCATCGCTGCCTGCGCGCGGCCGCGCAATTCCATGATCTTGAGCTTGCCGATCAGATATGCGGTCGCCTGTCCCGGATAGACGATATAGCGTTCGATCGCCTTTTCGATGTCGCCGTCGGGGTTGGGCGTGTTGTCTTTAAGATATTTGATCGCCCGTTCGCGGCTCCAGCGCTTGTCGTGGATTCCGGTGTCGACGACCAGGCGGCACGCACGCCACAGCTCCATGCCCAACCGCCCGAAATCGCTGTAGGGATCGGTGTAGAAGCCCATGTCCTTGGCCAGTTCCTCGCTATAGAGACCCCAGCCTTCGGTATAGGCTGTGAAACCGCCAAAGCGGCGGAACGGCGGCAGGCCGGTGAGCTCGGTCTGCACCGCACGCTGGAGGTGATGCCCCGGGACGCCCTCATGATATGCGAGCGCTTCGAGCTCGGTCTTGGGCATGTCGCGCAGGTCATAGAGATTGACGTAATAGGTACCGGGGCGCGATCCGTCGGGTGACGGCGACTGGTAGAACGCCTTGCCCGCCGATTTTTCGCGGAACGCTTCGACCGCCTTTACCTGCAAGGCGGCCTTGGGCAGCGTGTTGAAGAAAGCCGGGAGCCGGGCCTCCATCGCCCGCGTCCGCGCATCGACTTCGGCCAGATAGGCTTCGCGCGTCGTGTGATAATATTGCGGGCTGGTGCGCAGATGCTCGAAAAACTGCTGCAGCGTTCCCTTGAAGCCGACCTTGGTCATGATCGTCTTCATCTCGCCATGGATGCGCGCGACCTCGGACAGGCCGAGGTCGTGGATCTGTGTCGCGGTCATGTCGGTGGTCGTATAATTGGCGAGCAGCGCTTCGTAATAGGCTTTGCCGTCGGGCAGGCGCCACACCCCGTCCTGCGTCGGTGCGCTTGCCTGCTGGCGCTTCATTTCGGTCAGCAGGCGGCCGTAGGCGGGACCGGCGCTGTCGGCCCACGCCGTTTTCGCTGCGGTGGTCAGCCGCGTCTTTTCGGCAGCGGCAATGTCGAGCTTGGCGACCTTCGCGGTCAGATCCTCGATGACGGCGTTGTTCTGTCCTTGCAGATTACCAATGTCCGAAATCAGATAGGCATAGACCCATTTGGGCGGCTGGACGCCGCTGGCGGCGCGCGCCACCGATTGTGCGGTCAGCGCGTCGAGGACGGGACCAAGACCGCGAATCCGTGCGAGATAGGCTTCGGCCTCGGCGGCATCGGCAACCCGGTGGATGTTGATCAGGAAAGCGGGGAGCTGGCTTTGCGGGCCGTTCATCTGGTCGAAGACATAGCCGTGGTTGCGGTACGCAAACAGCCGCTGGGCGCGGGCGGCCTGCGCGTTGAACAGTTCGAACGACAGCGCATCGTCGGCCGACATCGTTTTGGGGTCAAAACTGCCGCGCATTGCCTCGGCGGTCGCCTGCTGCAATTTGTGGCTCGCGACCGCGGCGTCATCGCTGACATCGTTCCAGCGGCCATAATCGCCATCGCGAATTCCGCGATAAGCCTTGCCCTGCGGGCTCAGCGACAGCTGCGCGGCGTCATAATTGGCGAAGAATTGCGCAAGGTTGGCGCCGGCAGGAACGGCGTCGGGCGCAGGCACCGACGCCGCGGTAGCCGGCGCTTCCTGCGTCGCGGTGGGCGCGCAGCCTGCCACGGCGAGCAGAGCAAGGCCGGTGGACAGACGAGCGATGAGGCGAAGCTGCGACACGATTTTCTCCCAGTATTTCGATGGCTTTTTGGCGATGCCGATAGGTTGAGGCGGGGCTTGCCATAGCCGCGCGGGGCGCGCAATGGCGGGCCATGTCGCTCTTCGCCTCTGCCGCCGACGCCGCCTATGCGCTCGTTCGCCCGATCGTCCAAGCCACCGACGGTGAGGCGGCGCATAATCTGACCCTCAGCGCACTCCAGCCGCTGCCGCGCGCGCGGACCGCGCTGACCAGCCCGGTGCTCGCGACCGAACTTGCCGGGCTGCATTTCCCCAATCCGGTCGGTCTTGCCCCCGGTTTCGACAAGGATGCGCGCGTTGCGCACGCGATGCCGCATTTTGGTTTCGGCTTTGTCGAGGTCGGCACGCTGACGCCGTTGCCGCAAGCGGGCAACCCGCGCCCGCGGCTGTTCCGGCTGGTCGAGGATGGCGCGGTGATCAACCGCATGGGCTTCAACAATGGCGGGCAGGCCAAGGCGGCCGAACGCATTGCGTGCCTACGCCGCTATGGCCTGCCGGTGCCGCTCGGGATCAATATCGGCGCGAACAAGGACAGTATCGACCGTATCGCCGATTATGCCAAAGGCACCGCGGCGATGGCGCCGCTCGCCGATTATCTGACGATCAATATCAGCTCGCCGAACACGCCGGGCCTGCGCGCCTTGCAAGACAAGGGCGCTCTCGAGGCGCTGCTTGACGGCGTCGCCGCGGCGCAGCCTGCGGGCGCGGCGAGACCGGTGTTCCTGAAGGTCGCGCCAGACCTCGAACCCGCGGACATCGATGACATCGTCGCGGTGGCGATGAACATGGGTTTGGCCGCGGTGATCGTGTCGAACACGACCATCACCCGCCCGCCGCTGGCATCGCGCTATGCCGACGAAGCGGGAGGCCTGTCAGGGGCACCGCTCGCCGAACTGGCGCTGCAGCGGGTTCGCGACTTCCGCGCCGCGAGCGGTGGCAAGTTGCCGCTGGTTGCCGCGGGCGGGATCGCTTCGGCGGAGCAGGCGTGGGAACGCATCCGCGCGGGCGCCAGCCTGGTGCAGATTTATTCGGCGATGGTCTTTTCGGGCCCGGGCCTGGCGGCGCGTATTGCGCACGGGCTGGAACAGCTCGCGGTGCGCGACGGGTTCGCGCGCGTGGCGGACGCGGTCGGCAAGGGCGAATAATCCTCCCTGTCGCGGAGTGATCCGACCACGGACATCGGCTTCAGCTGTTCGGAGACATCGTTTACACTTTTGGCGGGTTGGCCGGGCGCGGAGCGATGCCGTTCGAAGGATTCCGTGCGATGTCCTTGCAAGCCAGAGTTGGTCCGTCAGTGCGCCGCGCTGCCACCTCGTCGCCGCTGCGCGGCAGGAAGGATCGGTTAGACTTGCACTCCCTCCGACCCCGCGCCAAAGTCGCCGCCATGTTGAAAAGATTCCTGCCGCTTGCCGCGGTCCTCACCCTGACCCTTCCGTCATCCGCCCTCGCACAGGGGGTCACCTCGTCCGCCGATTCGCGCGCGACCGAAGCGGGGCGTCAGATTTTGCACCAGGGCGGCACCGCTGCCGACGCCGCGGTCGCAATGGTCGCGGTGCTGACTTTGGTCGAGCCGCAATCGAGTGGCATCGGCGGCGGCGGCCTCATGCTGCATCATGATGCAAGGGATGGCAGCATTTCGACGATCGACGGCCGCGAAATGGCGCCTGCTTCTGCAAAGCCCGGTCGCTTTCTCGGCGCCGACGGCAAGCCGCGCGGCTATTCGGATGCGATTCCGGGCGGATTGTCGGTGGGTATTCCTGGCAACATGCGGCTGATGGAAATGGCGCACAAGAAATGGGGCAAGCTGGAATGGGCGGCTCTGTTCCAGCCCGCGATCAAGCTGGCCGAAGAAGGTTTCGAGGTCACCCCGGTGCTGTACAACTGGATGACGCGGTTCGAATCGCTGTGGAAGGATTTTCCAGAAGCGCGCGCGATCTATTATGTCGATGGCAAGCCGGCGCCAGTCGGGACCCGGATCCGCAATCCCGCCTACGCCGCGCTACTGCGTGATGTCGCCGCGCGCGGCCCCGGTGCTTTTTACAGCGGCGCCAATGCCAGGGCGATCAGCGAGGCGGTCGCCAATGCGCCGCGCAACAAGGCGCAGCTGACGGTCAAGGATGTCGCGTCCTACAAGGCGAAGGAACGTCCGGCGGTCTGCACCAGCTATCGCATCTACAAGGTGTGCGGCATGGGGCCGCCGTCATCGGGGGCGACCACTGTTCTCGGCATCCTCGGAATGATCGAGGGCTGGGACATGAAGGCGATGGGGCAGGACAATCCGATGAGCTGGCACCTGCTCGCCGAGGCGATGCAGCTCTCCTACGCCGACCGCGGTGCCTATCTGGGTGATGCCGATTTTGTCGAAGTCCCGGTGGCGGGGCTGCTCGACAAAAAATATCTGGCCGAGCGCCGCCAGCTGATCTCGCCCTTTGGCGCTGCCGGAACTTATGCGCCGGGCGCCCCGCCTGGCGCCAAGCCGCGCGCCGAAGCGCCGCCGATCCCCGAACAGGGTACCACCCATTTTGCGGTCGTCGACAAAGCGGGCAATGTCGTGTCGATGACCTCGACGATCGAGAGCATTTTCGGCAGCCACCTGATCGCCAACGGCTATTTCCTCAACAACGAACTCACCGATTTCGACCTTGCCCCGCTTCAGGATGGCGTACCAACCGCGAACCGTGTGCAGGCGGGCAAGCGCCCGCTGTCGTCGATGTCGCCGACGATCGTCTATGGTCCTGACGGCAAGGTCGTGCTCGCGGTCGGGTCGGCGGGCGGCAAGCGCATCATCATGCATGTGACGAAGGTGCTCGTTGGCGTGCTTGATTGGGGGCTCGATGCCAAAACGGCGATGGAACTGCCCAACCTCTATTTCGGCGACCGCGGCGTGCTGATCGAAAACACCGACGCCGGCGAGGCGTTGGCCGCGAAGATGAAACCCTTTGGTTATAGCTTCACACCGACCGAACTGGGATCAAAGCTCAACGCGGTCGAGCGTGTCGGCGACGGCTGGCGCGGCGCCGCCGATCCGCGCGGTCCGGGGACATCGTCGGTGGATGGCGCGCCGCCGCAAGGCTAAGATGCAACGATAATAATCGAGAATCCGCGGAGAGTGACAGGCATGAAGCTGACCAACCCCCATCTCGACCATTTTCCGAGTCTGGTCGCGATGTTCTTCGACCGCGCCGAAAGGGGCGGCGAAGATCCGTTTCTCTGGCGCAAGGCCGACCGCGTCTGGCATCCGCTCAGCTGGCGACAGGTCGCGAACCAGGTTGCGGCGCTCGCGCATAATCTCCGCGAACTGGGGCTCAAAGACGGCGACCGGGTGGTACTGATCAGCGAAAACCGCCCCGAATGGTGCATCGCCGACCTCGCGATCATGGCCGCAGGGTGCATCACCGTGCCGACCTACACCACGAACACCGAACGCGATCATCAGCACATTCTCGACAATAGCGGCGCCAAGGCGGTGATCGTGTCGACCGCCAAGCTGGCGCGCACGCTCATGCCCGCGGTCATGCGCTCCGATGCCAATATCGTCATCAGCATGGAAAGCCTGCGCGTGGGGCAACAAGGCGATGTGTCGGTTCGCGACTGGCAGTCGCTGGTAACCGGTGGCGAGGCGTATCTGGACGAAGCCAAGGCGCGCGGCACCGCAATGACGCGCGACGATACGGCCTGCCTGATCTACACCAGCGGCACCGGCGGTGCCCCGCGCGGAGTGATGCAGCATCATGGCGCGATCCTGCACAATGCCGCGGGCGCCGCCGAGGTGCTCGTCAATGATTTCGGCATCGGCGACGAAGAGGTGTTCCTGTCCTTCCTGCCGCTCAGCCACGCCTATGAACATTCGGGTGGTCAGTTCCTGCCGATCATGGTCGGGGCGCAAATCTATTACAGCGAAGGCCTCGAAAAGCTGGTCTCGAACATCGAGGAGACGCGCCCGACGATCATGGTCGTCGTGCCGCGCCTGTTCGAGGTGATCCGCGCGCGGATGATCAAATCGGTCGAAAAACAGGGCAAGCTTGCGAACTGGATGCTGAACCAGGCGCTGCGCGTCGGCGAAAAGGATTATGAGCGCGGTTTGGGCGTACTCGACCGGCCCGTCGATCTGATCCTCGACAAACTGTTCCGGCCCAAGATCCAGAAACGCTTTGGCGGCAGAATGAAGGCGCTGGTGTCGGGCGGCGCGCCGCTCAATCCCGAAATCGGGGTATTCTTCCACTCGATCGGGCTGACCTTGCTGCAGGGCTATGGGCAGACCGAGGCGGGGCCGGTGATCAGCTGCAACCGCCCGAGCGCCGGGATCAAGATGGACACCGTCGGTCCGCCATTGATGAACACCGAGGTCAAGATCGCCGACGATGGCGAGATATTGGTGCGCGGCGAGCTGGTGATGAAGGGCTATTGGCGCAATCCGGCCGAAACCGAGCGGGTGCTGGTCCCAGATCCGGCGGAGCCGGAAAAAGGCGCGTGGCTGCACACCGGCGACATCGGGCATATCGATGCAAAGGGCCGCATCGTTATCACCGACCGCAAGAAGGATCTGATCGTCAACGACAAGGGCGACAATGTCTCGCCGCAGCGCGTCGAAGGCATGCTGACGCTGCAGCCCGAGATTTTGCAGGCGATGGTCTATGGCGACAAGCGCCCACATCTGGTCGGCCTGCTCGTCCCCGACCCCGAATGGATGGCCGAATGGGCCGAAGCGGAAGGGCTGCCGAAAGACCTCTGCCGGCTGCGCGAGCATGAGAAATTCCGCGCCGCGATCCGCGCCGCAGTCGATCGCGTCAATGGCCAGCTGTCGGTGATCGAAAAGGTGCGCAAGTTCGACTTCGCCGAAGAAGCCTTCTCAATCGAGAATGAGCAGATGACGCCGTCGATGAAGATCCGCCGCCATGTGCTGCGCGAAGTATATGCGGATAAGATATCGGCCTTGTATAAAGCCTGATCGTCGATCCCGCAAAGGGCGCGCGCTGCCGGCCTTGGCTACCCTGCCTGAAGGCCCCGCCTTCGCGAGGGCCACGAGTGCTGGAGCAGGCGGGGGTGCGACCCGAAGAGCTCGGCGCAAACCGGTCCCCGCCTGCGACTGAACCGCTGGTTCAGCCAGCATCCCCCGCCGGTTTGCGATAGGGGACGAATTCGCCAAAAACACAGGTCGGGCCGCGAATGCCGCTCGACCGATCGACCAGATGGAAAAAATCGCCGCTGCACGTCGACGATCCGAACTGCCGGACGACCATGATGTCGCTATCGCGGGCCAGCCCGGGGCAGCTGCCCTTGAGATCGTTTCGATACACAAGATTGCTGCCCGAACGATAAAGCAAGATGCTGTCCGAGACGCGGATCGTGTCATTGCTGCGATAACTGGGCAGGCATTTCAACGGCGCGCCCGGAATCTTGCCAGCCAGCTGTTTGTCCAGCCGCTCAGCCTGTTTCGGGGTCAGCGCGGTCGCGCCCGGTTCGGCGGTGCCGGCGGGCGCGCAGCTGGCGACCAGCGGCGCTGCTGCGATTAGCAGCACGGCGCGCATGGAATTCAGCATGGCCATGAAATTGCTCCTAGAGAATATTCTGTATAGACCAGGCGGATGAACGGGCGCTGAAGCCGCAGCATCAGGCGGCGTCCTTGAGCGCGCGGATACGCCCGAGTTCGGCGGCACTTGGCGCCCGTAGAAAGGGATTGGTGGCGCGCTCGTCGCCGATGGTCGTCGGCACCGTCGCTTCCCCCGCCGCCCGCGCCGCTTCGACCGCGGCAAGCCGCGCCGCAAGCGCGTCATTCTCCGGATCGACCGTCACCGCAAAACGCGCGTTCGACAGCGTATATTCGTGCGCGCAGTACACGCGCGTTGCATCGTCAAGCGTCGCCAGCTTCTGCATATTGGCGAACATCTGGTCGGCGGTGCCTTCGAACAAGCGGCCGCAGCCCATCGCGAACATCGTGTCACCGACGAAGATCGCGGCATCTTCGGCAAAATGAAAGGCGATATGCCCGGCGGTGTGCGCGGGTAGGTCCCAAACGCTGGCGGCATGACGGCCGAGATGCACGGTATCGCCGCCAGCGACCTGCACATCGAGCGTCGGTATCCTTGCATATTCAGCCGCCGGACCGGTGATCGTGCAACCCGTCGCCTGCTTGATCGCTGCATTGCCGCCGGTGTGGTCGGGGTGCCAGTGGGTGTTCCAGATGTCGGTGATCGTCCACCCACGTTCGGCGGCGGCTGCCAGCACCGGATCGGCTATGGCGGGATCGACGACCATCGTGGCCTTGCTGTCAGGGTCATGGACCAGCCAGACATAATTGTCGCTGAGCACGGGGATGCGGACGATTTCGAGTGCAGTCATGCGTCGCTCCTTTCGATCACCGGCCTCATGCTCGCAAGACGGAGACGCGGGTGCGCCGCCTTGATTGCGCAGACCTACCAGACGCCGGTGTTGGGCATCGACGCCCAGGGTTCCTGCGGCGGCAAATGGCCATCCTGCAGCAGTTCGACCGAAATGCCGTCGGGCGAGCGGACAAACGCCATATGACCGTCGCGCGGCGGGCGGTTGATTGTCACCCCAGCGTCCATCAGCCGCTGGCACGTCGCGTAAATGTCATCGACGCGGTAGGCGAGATGGCCGAAATTGCGGCCGCCAGAATATTGCTCCGCAGCTGCGCCGTCCTCGGGCGGCCAATTATAGGTCAGCTCAACCTCGGCAACGCCGTCCTGCCCGGGACAGGCGAGGAAGATCAGCGTGAAGCGCCCTTGTTCGCTGTCGAAACGGCGGGTTTCTTCGAGTCCGATCAGCTTGAAAAAGGCGACGGTGGCGTCAGGATCGGTGACGCGGATCATGGTGTGGAGATATTTGGCCATGCCGCCGTTCTACGCGCGAAGGCTGCGTCCTTCAAACATTTCGAACAAGTTTGCGAATTCATCGGGCACCGGCGTCGGCGCGCCCTGCGATTCGGCGACATGCACGCTGACTTCCAGCCCGGTTGCGCGCAGATCGTCTTTCCCCGCGCCGTGCAGTTCGAACAGAAAGGTCATCGAGCTTCGCCCCACCCGCGAGCAGCGCACGCAAATATCGACTTCCTCGTCGAGCAGGATCGGCACCTTGTAATCGACCTCGGCGCGCGCGACGTGGAATTCGGGGCTCGTATGGCCTGGCCAGCGGTCATAGACCCCCGCGGCGCGCCAATATTCGGTGATGCCAATGTCGAAATATTCGAGGTACCGGCTGTTGAATACCACGGCCTGGGCGTCGATTTCGGCGTAGCGGACGCGTTTGATGACGTGGAAACGAAAATCGCTGCGGGCCATGATGATCCTTCAGTTTGACGTTGCGAGCCGCGCGACGGTGTCGATCAGCAGCGCGATGTCGGTGTCGCGCGACAGGCGGTGGTCGCCGCCCTTGACCAGCGTGACCTGGACATCGTCGCTGGCGAGCGCGGCCGACAGTCGCAGGCTGATTTCGGGCGGGACGTCGCCATCCTCCTGCCCATGGAGCAGGCGGACGGGGCAGGCGAGGGGGATTTCGGCATCGAGCAGTCGGTTGGCCTCGCCCGACTGGAAAAAGCCGCGCGTCGTTACATAGGGCTGATCACTGTAGGACGTGTCCTCGCGCAGCTCGCCCTCGGCCAGGATGATCGCCTTTTCGGCGTCGCTGAAACCCCAGTCGGTGAAATCGGGCGCTGCGGCGATGCCGACCAGCCCCGTGACCCGGCCCGGCCCGTGGCGCTCGGCGAGTGCCAGTGCGGTGAGCAACATCAGCCAGCCGCCCATCGAAGACCCGACAATGATGACCGGCCCCGCGGCGCGCGCGTCGATCAGGTCGAGGACATCGCCGCGCCAGTCGAGCAAAGTCTGCTCGGCGAAAAGCCCCTCCGACAGTCCGCAACCGGCATAGTCGAGCAGCAGGCAGGCATGGCCCTCGGCGGCTGCCCAGTCGAACAGCGCCGTCGCCTTGCCGCCCGCCATGTCGGACATATAGCCGGGCAGGAAAACGATCGTCGGCCCCGCTCCTGCCACATGGCGATAGGCGAGGCGCGGCCGACCGCAGCGGTCGAGATAGTCGGGGGTGGTGACTTGCATCACCAATTCGCCCCCAAACCCGTTCGTGTCGAGCGAAGTCGAGACACCCATCGGTACGGCCCCACGCTGACGGGCATCTCGGCTTCGCTCGCAGCGAACGGGGAACCGGATGTGCGTGTCGGTTGCACGCGGATCAGATGACCCAGTCGATTGTGCTCATCTGCATCACGGCCTGACCCTTGGCGCGCCGCTTTTCGACCATGATATGGTTGAGCCGCTGGATCGTGTCGCTGCCGGTGGTGATGCACCAGCCGGGGACGACGGCATGGACCAGCGCGCACAGCCCGCCCCAGATCATCGTGACCCCGAATTTCGATGCGACCCCGAAATGTTCGATGTAATTTTCATCGACGGCTTTGGGATGGTCGACGAACAGGCGCTTGAACATGAAATGGCTCCCTTCCGGCTGCCGCTGCCCTAGCGAGCCAGCGTCTGGCTCGCAAGGGCAGGGCGCGGTGGAGCGCTCAATCGGCGAGGAACGCGTCGACCGCTTTGGCAAAGGCTTCCGGCTGGTCGAGCATGATGAAGTGGCGGCTGCCGGTCACCATTTGCGCGGTGAATTTTGCGACGCCGGCATATTGCGGCTCGAACGCCGCCTTTGCGCGCTCGGCGGGCATCAGGCTGTCGTCCTGCGCATAGAGCAGCGTCACCGGGGCGGTCACCGCGGAGAGTTCGGCGCGCATGTCGGTGGTCATCACATCGTGAAAGACCTGCGCCGTCACCCGCGCGTCGGCGGCGCGCATCCAGCCGGCGATCGCGGTGCGCCCCGCTGGCCGGTTCGACATGCTGCCCGCCATGCTGAGCGGACCAGGATCGCTGAGAGGCGCCGTCGGGGCAGGCTGGCCATGCTGCGCGCGCAGCATCGCCGCCATCTGCTCAGCTTGTGGGCGCACGCTGTCCACCGTCGCCGCGGGGTTGAACAGCGTCCCGATGAAGGGCAGCGCATCGACGATCATCAGTTTGCCAACCTCTTGCGGGACGCGCGCCGCGATCATCAATCCGGTGAGCCCGCCCATCGAATGCCCGATGATCGCGGGCGCGGTGCGCCCCTGATCAGTGATGCAATCGTCAATATAGTCGGCAACTTCGCGCATCATCGGCTCGAGCACTGGCCCCTCGGCGTTGACCCCGGCTTCGTCGCCAAAGCCGCGAATCTGGACGCGGTGCAGCCGATATTTGCCTTTAAGCCGGTCGGCCGTCGCATCCCAGACGACGCGCGGGCTCGACAGGCCGGGGATCAGGACGATATCGGGACCGTCGCCTTCGACCAGCACGGTGAAGCGCTTGCCCTCGGCAAACCCGGTGGGACAGGGCTCGGCGGCATCGGCGCGGCCCGCGATCAGGCCGACCGCAAGAATGAAGATCGCGGCAGCAGACGTACGTCGTTTCATAGCGTTCAATCTTTCAGGAAAATGTCTTCGATCGGCAGGCCGAACAGGTCGGCGATGCGAAAGGCGAGGGGAAGCGACGGATCATATTTGCCCGTCTCGATGGCGTTGACCGACTGGCGCGATACGTCCAGCCGCTCGGCCAGGTCGCCTTGGCTCCAGTCACGCTCGGCGCGCAGGACTTTCAGGCGGTTCCTCACGCACAGTTGCCGATCGTGCCCATGGTGATCTTGTTATAGATTGCACCGATTCCGAGGCCGATAAACCAGAAGAAGGCGGCACCGAAGCCACCGTTTCCTGGTGGCAACAGATCGAAATTCTGCAAAAACTCCCAGATCGTCATCACGGTCAGGCAGAAACCCGTCGCCACCAGACATTGACGGACGAGCAGCATGCGGATGAATTCGTCGGGCTCCTCGATCAGAAACCGCATCACCGCCCAGAACACGCCGATGATCGGCAGCGCAGGGGCGATTGCCAGCGCATAGGCAGGGACGCCGGCAATGTCGGTGTGGCGAAAAATCCGCACCGCGGCGAACAAGGCGATCAGATATACGGTCATCAGCACCGCCATGCGGATCATATAGCGACGGGTCGCCGGACTCTTATACATCGCCATGTCAAGGAACCTCCATAAATTGACAAGGATGCTTTACTACTAGGATGTAGGGATGTCAAGGACGCTTTCCATAATGACAACGTCGCTGTTCAGTTCGTTTTTCAAATGCGCCAGCGCCAACGCAAGCGCGCCGATGGACGTCGGCAAACGGTCGGCACTCGCGCGGTCGGCAATCGCGATCGATCCTTCATGGACCCCCTAGGCCGCCGCCGGCAGGCCAAGCCTTGACAATGCGGACGTGGCCGGCGTGATCCAAATGGCGGGGAAGTTTTCGCCGAAGGAGCCGATGGTGCGCGACAGTGATACATTGTATCATTGCAAGTCCGATTGTGAATCCGCCCCTTGCCGCTCCCACCGCATGCTGGCAAAGGAACCCGGCAATTTTGCCCAGAAAGGCTATAGTTTCGATGTCCCAGATGATCCGCGTCACCCTTCCCGATGGCTCTGTCCGGGATGTCGTGCGCGGGACCACCCCGGCACAGATTGCCGCCGACATCGGACCCGGTCTGGCCAAGGCCGCGCTGGCCGCGAAGATCGACGGCGAACTGCGCGACATCATGCGCCCGCTGGAAGAAGACACCAACCTGGCGCTGGTGACGAGCCGCGACGAGGCCGATGCGCTCGAACTGGTGCGCCATGACTATGCGCATGTCTTGGCCGAGGCGGTGCAGAATCTGTTTCCCGGCACGCAGATCACCTTCGGCCCATCGACCGGCGATGGCTTCTATTATGATTTCGCCCCGACCGCCGAGCATGGTCCGTTCCGCGACGATGAGCTGCCGCAGATCGAAGAAGAAATGCGCCGGCTGATCGCCGCCGACTTGCCGCTGACGCGTGAGGTGTGGGCGCGCGACGAGCTGATCGCCAAATGGCAGGCCGATGGCGAGACCTTCAAGGCCGAATGGGCCGCCGAGCTGCCGCCAGGCGAAGAACTCACGGTTTACCGCTCGGGCGACGGGTGGATGGACATGTGCCGTGGCCCGCACCTTGCCTCGACCGGCAAGCTCGACCCCGCGGCGTTCAAGCTGACGCGCGTGTCGGGCGCCTATTGGCGCGGCGACCAGAAGAACGCCCAGCTCAGCCGCATCTACGGCACCGGCTGGCTCAACAAGAAGCAGCTTGCCGAACATCTCGTCCGCCTGGAGGAAGCGGCCAAGCGCGACCACCGCAAGCTGGGGCAGGAGATGGATCTGTTCCACCTCCAGGCCGAAGCCCATGGCTCGGTGTTCTGGCACCCCAAGGGCTATATGATCTGGCGCGAGCTCGAAGCTTATATGCGCCGCGCGATTGACGGCGCGGGCTACCGCGAGGTCAAGACGCCGCAGGTCATGGACGCGCGCCAGTGGGAGCAGTCGGGCCATTGGGGCAAATATCGCGAGAATATGTTCGTCATCCCCGACGAGGTGCCAAACACCGAGGACGAAGGCCCGATCGTTTCGGACGACGCCGAGTGGATGGCTTTGAAGCCGATGAACTGCCCGGCGCATGTGCTGATTTTCCGGCAAGGAATGAAGTCTTACCGCGACCTGCCACTGCGTCTCTATGAAAATGGCTGCTGCCACCGCAACGAGCCGCATGGCGCACTCCACGGGCTGATGCGCGTGCGCCAGTTCACGCAGGACGATGCGCATATCTTCTGCCGCGAGGACCAGATCGTCGGCGAAGTGCAGGCCTTCTGCGCGCTCGCCGACCGCATCTACAAGGATCTGGGGTTCGAGGGCTATGCGATCAAGCTCGCGCTGCGCCCCGACAAACGGTTCGGTACCGAAGCGATGTGGGACATGGCTGAGACCGAGCTGCGCGCCGCGGTCGTCGCTGCCGGCCTCAACACCCCCGAATATGGCTGGGAAGAATTACCGGGCGAGGGCGCCTTCTACGCGCCGAAGCTCGAATGGCATCTGACCGACGCGATCGGCCGGACCTGGCAGGTCGGGACGATCCAGTCCGATCGCGTGCTCCCCGATCGCCTCGACGCATCGTACATCGCCGAGGATGGCGAGCGCCATCGCCCGGTGATGCTGCACCGCGCGATCTTTGGCAGCTACGAGCGCTTCATCGGCATTTTGATCGAGCATTTCGCGGGCAAGCTGCCGGTGTGGCTGGCGCCGGTGCAAGCGGTCGTCGCGACGATCGTCTCCGACGCCGACGATTATGCCAGGGATGCGTTGGCACAGCTGTCGGCCGCCGGCATCCGGGTCGAATCCGATCTGCGTAACGAAAAGATCAACTACAAGGTTCGCGAACACAGCTTGGCCAAGGTCCCGCACCTGCTCGTTGTCGGCAAGCGCGAGGCCGAGGAAGGCACGGTTGCGATCCGCACCCTAGGTCAGGAAGGCCAGCGTATCATGCCGCTCGCCGAAGCGATCGCGATGCTGAAAGGTGAGGCGACTCCGCCCGACTTGCGCCGTTGATCGCGACGAAGAAGCGTCGCCCGCGCCGATGGCGGCGCGGGCTGTTGCTGCTGACGCTGCTCGGCGTTGCTTTGCTCGCCAAGGGTTATTGGAACGCGGCGCGCGATCCGGTGATCCGCGCGGCGACGGTCACGGTCACCGACTGGCCGGCGGGGCAGCCACCTTTAAAACTGTTGCTGTTGTCGGACATCCATGTCGCGGGCCCCGACATGACGCCCGAGCGGCTGGCGAAAATCGTCGCGCAGCTCAATCGGCTGCGCCCCGACCTGGTGCTGATCGCGGGCGATCTGGTCAGCGAAAAGCGCAGCGCCACCCATATCTACACCGCCGCCGAGGTCATCGCGCCGCTCGGCAAGCTGCGCGCGCCGTGGGGGGTGGTGGTGGCGCCGGGCAATCACGATCATTGGTTCAAACCCGATGCGATGCGCGGCGAATTGGAAAAGCGGGGGTTGCGCGTGTTGCAGAATGAAGCGGTGAAACTCGGCCCGCTGATCGTCGGCGGCGTCGATGACGATTATTCGGGGCACGACGATGTTCCCGCGACGCTCGCTGCGATGGATCGTCTCGGCCCCGGCGTCCCGCTGCTCCTGACGCACAGCCCCGACGTCATTCCCGACGTGCAGCGCCCGGTTGCCGCGATCTTCGCCGGCCACACCCATTGCGGCCAGATCCGCTTCCCCTTCATCGGCGCGCTCACCTATGTGTCACGCTACGGTGACCGCTTCGCGTGCGGCGACATGACCGACAACGGTCAGCGCGTGTTCGTCGGGGCCGGGCTGGGGACCAGCCTGCTCCCGCTGCGCTACCTGACGCCGCCCGATGCTTGGTTGGTGACGCTGGGTCCAAGGGCGCGCGGCAAGTGACCGACCCGCAAACCCTTGTCGGCGTCGCGCCGCTGACCCTCGCCGGCGCGGCTGCGATGACCTTTGGCGCGGCCTATGTGCGCGGGCTCACCGGGTTCGGGATGGCGATCATCCTCGTGCCTTTACTAGGGCTGATCATCACCCCGGGTGAGGCGGTGGTGCTCGGCATCCTGCTGCAACTGCTGATCGGGCCGGTCGGACTGAAGGTGATCCTTGCCGATGCCGATCGGTCGACCGCGGTACCGATTGCGCTGGTCGCGATGGCGGCAACTCCGCTCGGGATGATCGCGCTTGAGGCGACGACGCCCGACGTAGCGCGGTTGCTGATCACGCTGGTGGCGGTTGGAGCGTTTGCCGCGGTGCTGCTGCCCAAACAGCCTGAGGGGCACCGTCCGGGTCGGCTCGCGATCGGTGGAACGGGCGTGGTGTCGGGTATCCTGACGGGCTTTGCGGCGATGCCCGGTCCGCCTGTCGTCCCCTTCTATCTGCGCAGCGCGCTGCCGCCCAAGACGTCGCGCGCATCGATGATGCTGATCTTTTTTGCGACCGCGATTGCCGGGACGCTGGCGGCGCTGTGGGTCGGCATTGCCACCTCACGGTTGCTCATCCTGTCGCTGCTGCTCTTTGCGCCGATGTGGGTGGGCAATTATGTCGGCGGACGCCATTTCGGCCGCGTCGCACCGCATATTTGGCAGGCGATGGTCGCGGTTGTTCTCGGCGTCGCAGCGGTAGCGGCGGTGGTGCGGATCCTGAACTGACACGAACCGATTTTGAAGCTGGTTACAGACTTCGTAGCGCCTGCGCCGGTTTGGCCGACAACAACGGCCAGCTGCCCGCGATACCGATCAGGAACGACAATCCCGCGCCACCAATCAGCGTTGCCCCGACGATCAGCGGATCGGGGGCAAAGGTAAAGTCGAACAGGCTGACGACAACATAGCGCGCCGCAATCAGGCCAAGTCCTAATGCCAGCACCGCCAGCACCGCCGCCAGCACTGCATATTCCATCGCCTGCGCGCCCAGAATCTGGCTGCGTGTCGCGCCGAGCAGTTTCAGGATCACGCTGTCGTACACGCGCCGCTCGCGACTGGCGGCGATTGCGCCGATCAGCACCGCGATCCCGGCAAGAATCGCGATGCTGGCGGCAGCGGCAATGGCCTGACTCATCTGGGTGAGCAGCGTCGTTACCTGCGACACGACATCGCGCACCGCGATCAGCGATGCCGAGGGGAAGGTGCGCGGGATGCTGCGCGCCAGTTCGGCCTCGGCGGCCGGCTCGACCGCAACGGTCGCGACCATATTATGCGGCGCCGCGTCGAAGGTGCCGGGCGAGAAGACCAGCACATAGTTGAGCCCGAAATTGTCCCACTGCACGGTGCGCAAGGAGGCGACCTTTGCCTGCACCTCGACCCCCAGCACATTGACGCTGAGCGTATCTCCGATCTTGAGGCCGAGCGAAGTCGCGACTTCCTCCTCGACGCTGACGAGCGGCGGTCCCTTGTAATCGGCCGCCCACCATTGGCCGCCCACCAGTTCGCTACCGCTCGGCGGCGCTGCACTATAGGTCAGCCCGCGGTCGCCGCGCAGCACCCACGCGCCTTCGGGCAGTTCGGCGAGTTCGTCGACGCGCTGGCCGCGAAATTCGGTGACGCTGCCGCGCAGCGCCGGGATCATGTTGATCTGGGCGTCGGGGGCGGCCTTGGTGACGAGATCGCGAAATTGCGCCGCGCCATCGCGCGGCACGTCGAGCACGAAAAAGCTCGGCGCGCGCTGCGGCACGGTGCGTGCGATTTCGTTGGTGATGCTCGTCTGGATCGCGGCGAGGGTGACGAACAGCGTGAGACCCAGCCCGAGCGCCACCACCAGCGCGCCGGTCGACGCGCCGGGGCGATGCAGGTTGGCGAGCGCAAGGCGCAGCAACGGGCGACGGGGGCGCGGCAGGCGGCTGGCGATGCGGCGCACCAGCCAGCCGAGCCCGACAAGGATCAGCAGCAGGCCGAGCGCGGCGCCGATAAAACCGAGTGCGAACAGTGGCTCCCGCGCGGTGCCGACCGCGAGCGCGACGATGGCAAGCAGCGCAACGGCGACGGCGACCAAGGCAGGCCGGTCGATCCGCGCCGCCTTGTCGACAGTCGCGCGGTACAGCCCCGCCGCTGGGATATGCTTCGTGGCGGCGAGCGGCGGCATGGCAAAAGCGATGGCGATCAGCAATCCATAAGCGGCGCTGACGGCAAGTGGCAGCGGATAGAGCGCGAAGCCGGGACGGACGGGCAGCACGTCGCCGGCAATCGCCCCGATCGCGAACGGCGCCAGCGCGCCGACGACCAAGCCGGCAAAAATCGACACCGCGGCAACCGCCAAGATCTGCAAGCCATAGATGCGCAGCACCGTCGCGCTGTCGGCGCCGAGGACTTTCAGCGTCGCCAGCCCCGGACGTTTGCCCGCCAGATAGCTCGCAACGCCATTGCCGACGCCGATCCCGGCAATGACCAGCGCGGCGAGGCCGACCAGCGACAGGAACTGCCCCATGCGCTCGATAAAACGCCGCGTTCCGGGCGCGCCGTTGCTGCGATCGGTGATGTCCCAGCCTGCACCCGGGAATTCGGCGGTGAGCGCCTCGCCGACCGCTTCGGGATTGACGCTGGCGGGCAGGCGGACGCGATATTTGCTTTCGAACAGGCTGCCGGGCTGGATCAGCTGGGTCGCGGGCAGGTCGGCGATACCGATGATCGCGACGGGGCCGAGCGTGAAGCCTTCGCCCAGCCGGTCGGGCTCCTCGGCGACGACGCCGTCGATCAGGAACGCTTTTTCGCCGAACTTCACCCGTTCGCCGATCTTCAGGTCGAGCCGCGAGGCGAGATCCTTGCCGATCCAGATGCTGCCCGCGGGCGGCGGTCCGCGGCGCGCGCCATCTTCCAGCCGCATCGTACCATAGAGCGGATAGGCAGCATCGACCGCCTTCAGTTCGGACAAGAGCGCGTCACCCGCGGGCGCATTGGCCATCGCGCGCATCCGCACGGTGGACGATGTTTCGCCGGCTTTGCGAAACGCAGCCATTTCTTCGGCGCTCGCTTCGCGCTGCGGAATGCCGAATTCGATATCGCCGCCCAGGATCGTTTGGCCGCGGACCTCAAGCTCGGATGTGATGCCGCGCGTCAGACTGCCGATCGCCGCCAGCGTCGCAACCCCGAGAAACAGGCAGACCGCGAGCAAGCGCAGGCCGCGGATGCGCGTCGCTAGGTCGCGGCGGGCGATCCGCCAGAGGGAAGCGAGCGAGAGCACCTAGGCCGCCCGCTCTTCGATTTTTCCATCGTGCATCACGACAACCCGGTCGCAATGCTGCGCCAGCTCGGGATCGTGCGTGATGATCAGCAAGGTTGCGCCCAATGCGGCGCGGCGCGCAAAGATCAGGTCGATGATCGCATGGCCGGTCGCGGTGTCGAGATTGCCCGTCGGCTCGTCGGCAAAGATGATCGCGGGCGAGCTCGCCATCGCGCGCGCAATCGCGACCCGCTGCTGCTCACCGCCCGACAGCTGCGCGGGATAATGGGTCAGGCGATGCCCGAGCCCGACAGCTTCCAGTTCGGCGGCGGCGCGCGCGAACGGCTCGGCGATCCCCGCCAGCTCTAGCGGCACTGCGACATTTTCGAGCGCCGTCATCGTTGGCAGCAGGTGAAAGGCCTGGAGCACGATGCCGATGCGGCCACGCCGCGCGCGCGCCAGTTCATCTTCGTCCATCGTCGTGAAATCGAGCCCCGCGACGCGGATGCTGCCGCCATTGGCGCGCTCCAGCCCTGCGAGCACCGCCATCAGCGAGCTTTTTCCCGAGCCCGACGGACCGAGCAGCGCCACCGAAGCGCCCGCAGGAACCTCCAGGTCGACGCCGCGCAAAATTTCGACGGGGGCCTTGTCGCTGCCGAGTGTCAGCGTCACATTGTGAGCGGCGATCGCCAAGTCAGGCGAAGGTCGAGTGTCGGGCAAGGAGAGAACCCTTTGGAAAAACGAACGGCCGGATGGCGCTCTTACGCTTTATATGGTTGTGCCATCGCGCTTTGCCAACCGCTTGCCGCATGCGGATCGGCGGAAACCCCGGCGGCTTCGACCAACGACAAACTTGCCGCCAACGCGGCGCCCGCCCTTCCAGCCAACGCGCCGCTCGTCATCGCTTTTGGCGACAGCTTGTATGCGGGGTATCAGTTGGGGCCAAAGGAGGGCTTAGCGCCGCAATTGCAGGCCGCGCTGGGGGCCGATGGGGTTGTCGCGCGCGTCCAGAACGCCGGGGTTTCGGGCGACACGACCGCTGCAGGGCTCCAGCGGCTGACCTATGTGCTCGACAATGCGAAGGTGAAGCCCGCGCTGGTCCTGCTCGGGCTGGGCGGCAACGACATGCTGCGCGGCATCGGCCCCGATCAGACGCGCGCCAATCTCGACGCGATGCTTGCTGAACTCCAGAAGCGCGAGATTCCGGTGCTGCTCACCGGCATGATGGCCGCGCCGAACATGGGCAGCGATTATGCGAAGAAATTCAATCCGATCTATTCCGAACTTGCCGCCAAATATGATGTGAGCTTTTATCCGTTCATTCTCGACAATGTCGTCACCGACAAGGCGCTCATGCTCGGCGACAATATGCATCCCAATGCGAAGGGGGTGACGGTGGTGGCCGAGGGGCTGGCGCCGCTGGTCGAGCAGGCGCTGCCGAACGCGGGATAATTGTCCGTCCTGTCGCGCAGCGATGGGGAGGGGGACCGCGCATCGCCGATGCGTTGGCGGCGGGGCAGCGACGTTGCGCTATCGTCCCTCCGCCAGCGCTTCGCGCTGTCACTTTCCCCTGGCTTCGCGACAGGGAGGAGCTAACGCCCCCGCGGCCCACGCAGGATGATTGCCGCCCCGCCCAGACACACCGCGACGCCGATCAGATCCCAGCGGTCGGGCCTGGCGCGCTCGACCACCCACCGCCATAACAAGGCAGTCATTGTCTAACCGTGACCGGATGACGCGCAAATGAAAAGGGGCGACCAACCGGCCGCCCCTTCCGTTACGTTTCGCTGTTCCGAAGGATCAGAAAGCGAAGCCGACGCCCGCGACGAAGGTGTCGAAGTCGCCGAAACTGTCGATGAACTGGTGACGATATTCGGCCTTGGCGTACAGGTTCTGGCCCAGCTTGTGCTGGTAACCCGCGCCGACATAGGGATCGTCGATGTCGCTGAAGGTGTAGCCGCCGGTGACATAGGCCTTGCCGGCCGCGCCAACCTTGGCACCAACGCGGCCGCCGGCCGAGAACTGGACGTCGGCGCCGTCGATCAGCACCTTGTCGGCAGCACCTTCAACGCCAACAAATGCGGTCGAACCAAGGTCGAAGTCATAGCCGGCGGCAGCGCCGAGCGTGGCTTCGTCAGCACCGTTGCCGGTGATCAGGCCGCCGCGCACTTCGACGCGGCCTTCGCCGCCTTCGGCCGCCATGGCGGGGGTTGCAACGATGGCCGTCAGGAGAGCGGCTGCAACTGCGAATTTCTTCATTTTGTTTTCCTTCTGCTTGGTATGGCCACGCCCTTTGGGTCGCGGTCCGCGCCTTAAATGGCGTTCGCAGCTGTCGCTTCAATGAACGGAAGTGTCATCATGTGACAATTTTCTTACCTGTGTTAATTTTACCACACAGTACAGAATAGCTATGCAGTCGCAATGCGCCGAAATTGGCGCTCAACCGGGGATATGAGGTGAGGCGAATGCGATCCGACGCGGCCGGGCCGCACGCGATTTAGCCTAGCGCGACCTGCTTTTCTTCCGCAATGCGGTCGAGTTCGGCGCGCGTCGGCTTGGTCGCCGCGCTTTTCAGCTGCCCGCACGCCGCCATGATATCGCGCCCGCGCGGGGTGCGGACCGGCGCGGAAATCCCGGCCTTGAAAATCAGGTTGCTGAACGCGCGCACCCGCTCGGGCGACGAACATTCATACATCGCTCCCGGCCAGGGGTTGAACGGGATCAGGTTGACCTTGGCGTGCAAGCCATATTCACGGATCAGCCTGACAAGCTCGCGCGCGTCGTCGTCGCTGTCGTTCTTGTCCTTGAGCATCACATATTCGAACGTGATCCGCCGCGAATTGCCCGCGCCCGGATAATCGGCGCACGCCTTGAGCAGCTCGTCGATGCCATATTTGCGGTTGAGCGGCACGATCTCGTCGCGCACCTCCTTCGATACCGCATGGAGCGAGACCGCGAGGTTGACGCCAATCTCTTCGCCCGCGCGCGCCATCATCGGCACGACGCCGCTCGTCGACAGCGTGATCCGGCGCCGCGACAGCGCGAGGCCGTCGCCGTCCATGACGATTTTCAGCGCGCCCTTGACCTCGTCGAAATTATACAGCGGCTCGCCCATGCCCATCATCACGATGTTGGTCAGGATGCGGCCGTCGGAGGTATAATGGCCGCCTTCCTCGTCATCGTCATCCTCAGGGTCGGGGCCAAATCCTGCCATCGTGCCCTTGGGCCATTCACCCAGCTCGTCGCGCGCCAGCATCACCTGCCCGACAATCTCGCCCGCAGCGAGGTTGCGGACGAGGCGCATCGTGCCGGTGTGGCAGAAGCGGCAGTTCAATGTGCAGCCGACCTGGCTCGATACGCACAGGGTTCCCCGATCGGCGTCGGGGATGAAGACCATCTCATATTCCTGTCCGTCGGCGGCGGCGAGCAGCCATTTGCGCGTGCCGTCGCTCGACACCTGCGCCTCGCGCACCGTCGGGCGGCCGATGATGAAGCGGTCGGTCAGCCACGGGCGCATCGTCTTGGCGATGTCGGTCATCGCCTCGAAATCGGTGACCCCGCGGTGGTACATCCAGTGCCAGATCTGCTTGGCGCGCAGTTTCGCGGCTTTAGCGTCGAGACCCGCCTCGACCAGCACGCCGCCGATCGCGTCGCGGGTCAGTCCGACCAGGTCGATGCGGTTGCCGCCGCGCAAGGGGACGGTGCCCGTGGTGACGGGGTCGATATGGCCGGGAATCTGCATGATGGCCGCGCATATAGGGGGGAAGGGGGGAAAGCGCAATTGTGGCGGGAAATCCCCTCCTGCCTGCGCGAGGGGAGGAGCATCAACCGCCGCCAGCATCCCCAGCACCGCGGCTACATTGCCATTCGCCTCGGCGTTGCGCAGCGCCAAGACATTCTTGTCGCCATCGCAGTTCCTCAGGTGGCATCCACCGCGAGCGGCCAGAAAATCTGCGCGCGCCATTCGATCATCCTGCTGGAGCCGGGCGAGACAGCCGCAGTCAATGATGCTGGGTCGAGCGGAACCGAATTGCTGATCTCGGGACCGGCGCCGACAAGGCCGTCTGGAGCCGAGCAGAACGCGGTCAGACAGCAAGCTGCGATCTGGGCGGGATACCGGGACAAGGGCTGGTGAAATAGGCTGTTCGCCTTTCGCCAGCCCTTGCCCCGGCTTTGCCGATCAGTTCCGGATTGAACTGATCTGGATCACCTGACTGCCCGCGGCGTCGGCGATCGCCAGTTCGGCCTGCCTCGACGCAAGCGCGCGCGTGTCGGTGCGGCACTGCCGAACGTCATTCTTGCCTTTGAGGTCGAAATCCGACGCGGTGCCACATACTTCGACAACCGCGCGCCAGATGCGGCGATCGAGGCTTTTGGCACCCGCCTCGGTGCGCAGGTCGAGGTCGCGGTGCTGGACAGCGACGCTCGGGTTCGCGGGCGGCGATTGCGCGAGGACGGGCTGGCCAACCGAGGTGGCGGCCAGCGCGGCGAGGATCAGAAGCTTTTTCATCTCATGTCTCCATCGGCCGGCTGTAGAGGAGGGGAGGAAGCCGGTGGAGAAGCAGATAATCGATCGCACGCGGGCAAAGGAGCAACGAGTTTGCGTTGCCATTCTGCAAAATTGCAGAATGAGCCCCGGCGGATTATGACGCACAAGACGCCATGTATGATTGGAACGACCTCAAAGCCTTTCTGGCCGTTGCCGAGACCGGCAGCACCCTGTCCGCGGCGCAGTCGCTGCGCGTCAGCCAGACGACCGTCGCGCGGCGTATTGCGGCGCTCGAGGAAGCAACCGGCCTCAATCTGTTCGAGCGGCGCCAGGCGGGCTACGCGCTGACCCCGGTCGGCGAGGCGATGCTGGGGAGCGCTGCGGCGGTGCGCGAAGCCGCCGACCGTTTTGGCGAAGCGGCAAGCGCGTCATCGCGCGATGCGGGTGGCACGGTCAGCCTGACGACGATGGAAATCTTCGCGGTGACCATCCTGCCGCCGATCCTGCGCGATCTGCGCGCCGAACATCCGGGCATTCACATCCAGCTCGACACCGCAGACGAGCCGCGCGATCTGGCGAGCGGCGCCGCCGACATCGCGATCCGCAGCAGCAAACAACCGACCGGCGCGGGGTTGGTCGGTCGGCGGATCGCCGACAATCCGTGGACCGTCTACTGCAGCCGCGACTATGCTGACCGCCATGGCATCCCGCACAGCCGCGAACAACTGGCCGCGCACCCGTTTATTGGCGGCGGTGGCGGCGTGTGGGAACCCTATCAGGCGTGGCTGCGGCAATATGGGCTCGAGACATCGGTGGTGATGCAATATGACACCGGTACCGGCCTGCTTGCCGGGGTGCGCTCGGGCATGGGGCTCACCATCTTGCCCGCCTTCATTGCTGACCGCGAACCCGACCTGATCCGCTGCATCCCGCCCAAGAGCGAGGATACCACCGGGCTGTGGCTGCTCGCCCACGAGCGGCTGCGCCATGTGCCGCGAGTGCGGTTGGTGCTCGATTTTCTGGCGGCGGCGTTGACCAAGCTGGCGCGCAGTTAGCGCCCCAGCGCGGCCGCGACCGCAGCATCGACATGCAGCGCCAGCGTGTCGAACAGCGGCACCGCGCTGTCGTCATCGCCGACCAGCAGCATGATTTCGGTACAGCCGAGAATGATCGCCTGCGCGCCGCGATCGACGAGCGCCGCGATCACTTCGCGGTACCGGTCGCGCGATTTGGCGTTGACGACGCCCCGAACCAGTTCGTGGTAAATGATCCGGTGGATCGTCTCGCGCCCCGCATCGTCGGGAACGATCACCTCAATCCCCGCTTGCGCCAACCGCTCCTTCAGAAAATCCTGCTCCATCGTAAAGGCGGTGCCGAGCAGGCCGACGCGGCGGAGGCCCGCCGCCCTGATCGCCGTGGCAACGGGGTCGGCGATATGGATCAGCGGGATCGGCGAGGCGGCCGCGACCGCATTGGCGCAGCGGTGCATCGTGTTCGAGCAGATGAGGAGAATGTCGGCGCCGCCGCGCGCGAGCTTCACCGCCGCCTCGACCATCGCGCGGTCGAGTGCCGGCCAGTCGCCTCGCGCCTGCAATGCTGCGACCGGCGCAAAATCGAGCGAGTGCATCAGGATGTTCGCAGCGTGCAGTCCGCCGAGCTGCTCGCGCACCTGGCGATTGAGCCGCCGGTAATATTCCGCGGAGCTTTCCCAGCTCAAGCCGCCGATCAGGCCGATTGTCTTCATTGCGTCATGTCCGTCGAGAAATCGCTGTCATCCAATATGGCGCCGATTTTGCCTGCAGGGCGATGACGAGCGACACATTTTTCCTGCTGGCAATTACCGACGCCCTTCCGCACTCAACGCCCGCGCGCAAAAGCGATTTGCGCGTGACGTCGCGCAGAAATCGGTCCCTTTTCCCAATAGCCTCACCGCAGCTTCGCGCATCCCAATGCCGCCGCATCGATCGCCGTCGCCGCGCCGCGCAGGCGATAGGTGTCGGCGATCGCGCCGCCGCTGGCGGTGCTGCTTGCGACGCTCATGCTGGGGGCCGATCGCATTGCGGCGACGATCGCGGCATCCATCCGGGGATCGCCGGCCCAGCCATGCGCGCCGTTGCCGGTCAGGATGAAGCGGCGGCTGCCGATCGTCAGGCGCAGGTCGCGCCCCGGCGGGCGCGCTTTCGACAGGCGAACGTAGAATTGGCCGCGGATGCGCGATTTGGGCCAATAACCGACGCTGGCATAGGCTTTCACCTGCGGGGTACCGATCGTCGCCGAGGGCGCGGCGAGCGCGTAGCAGCGCGGGGTGGCGGGGTCGCGGAACGCGCCCCAGCCGTCGAAAATGCCGAGCGCCGTCGGGGCGGCAGCGAGCGCGGCGGCGGGCAGCGCCGCCAGTATCAAGAAAAAGTAGGTCCAGCGCCGCATCGCGCCTTCGTTCGCGCGATTGGCGATGCTTTGCAAGCATGGCTTGCACGTGCCGACGCGTGCGTTAAGGAAGGTGGGCATTTTCAGGGGCCGGGAATCGGGGGAACGAATCGCCTTCGATGGCGGCCCTTTCAGGGACTTCTCCCGCGGAACACAGGGATGGCGGATTAGAATGAAAGCGACGATCGAACGCGCAGTGTTGTTGAAGAGCCTTGGCCACGTCCAGTCGGTGGTCGAGCGGCGCAATACCATTCCCATCCTGTCGAACGTCCTGATCGAAGCCGACGCGTCGGGCCAGCTTAAGCTGATGGCGACCGACCTCGACCTGCAGGTCGTCGAAACGATCGCGGCAAAGGTCGAAACCGCGGGAACGACGACGGTGTCGGCGCATACTTTGTTCGAAATTGCGCGCAAGCTGCCCGAAGGCGCCGAGGTTAGCCTGGCCGCCGCCGAGGGCAAGATGCAGGTCAAGGCAGGCCGCTCGAACTTCAACCTGCCGACGCTGCCGCGCGACGATTTCCCGGTGATCGCCGAGGGCGACCTGCCGACCAATTTCGAACTGCCGGTGGCAGAACTGATCCAGATCATCGACAAGACGCGCTTCGCGATCTCGACCGAAGAGACGCGCTATTATCTGAACGGCATCTTCCTGCACGTCGCCGAAGACGCGTCGGGTCCGGTGCTGAAAGCCGCGGCGACCGACGGCCACCGCCTCGCGCGCTACACCGTGACCCGCCCCGAGGGCGCAAACAGCATGCCCGACGTCATCGTGCCGCGTAAATGCGTCACCGAAATCCGCAAGCTGCTCGACGAGGCCGAGGGAAATGTCGAAATCAGCCTGTCGGCGAGCAAGATCCGGTTCCAGCTCGGCAACGCGATCCTGACCTCGAAGCTGATCGACGGCACCTTCCCCGATTACAGCCGCGTCATCCCGACCGCAAACGACAGGTTGCTCAAGGTCGACCCGAAAAGCCTGTATCAGGGCGTCGACCGCGTTTCGACGATCGCCAGCGAAAAGACCCGGGCGGTCAAGGTCGGCCTCGACAAGGATCGCATCACCCTGTCGGTGACCAGCCCCGAAAACGGCACCGCGGCGGAAGAGGTTGCGGCAGTTTACGACAGCGAAGCGATGGAAATCGGCTTCAACGCGCGTTACCTCAGCGACATCCTCGGTCAGGTCGATGGCGACACGGTCGAACTGCATCTCGCCGACGCCAACGCCCCGACCCTGATCCGCGAAAGTGAGAAAAGCCCGGCGCTTTACGTATTGATGCCGATGCGGGTGTGACAATGCGGCTGCCGGCAAGCGTTTTGCTCGCTATTGCCGTAGCAGCTTCGCTCTCCTTGTCCGCCTTGGCAGCGGAGCCATTTGGCTTCTCCGATCAGGATCGTGCCGACGTCAACTGCCTTGCCGCAAGCAGCATTGCACTGGGCAACGCGGCGGCGAATGGCGCTCCGGATTCGGCCGAGGCTGTCGGGATAACGACCGTTCTCACCTATTTTCTTGGAAAGTTGAAGGGTCGGCACGCCGACTTACGCGTCGCAGACGTCTTGACGCCGGCCGTCTATCAGGCGCTCACCCCAATATTGGTGACCGAGGCGCAGCGATGCGGCGCCGAGGCAATAATGATAGGTGGCGAATTGGAGCGGGCAGGCAAGCTCTTGAGCGCCGCGCAAGATGCTCCTTCCACAAGGCGCAATGGCACCTAGCTGCCGCGCGTCAGGGCTTACCCAGCCTTCGCCACCCGCCAGATCACCCCGCCGGTGTCGTCGGCGACCAGCGCACTGCCATCCTTGGCGACCTTCACATCCGCTGGACGGCCGCGCGTGGTCTTGCCGTCCTTGCCGAGAAACTGATCAAGCAGCGTAACGGGCAGGGCGTCGACGGGTTTGCCGTTGGCCCCAAACTTCACGAACACGATGCTGTAACCCGCCGCCGGTTCGCGGTTCCACGACCCGTGGAGCGCGATCAGCGCTCCGTTCGCCCAGCGCTCGCCCAGATCCAGGCCCTGGGTGAAGGTCATCCCCAGCGGCGCGACATGCGCGCCCAGGCCATAGTCGGGGCGCTTGACATATTGGCGGCGATCCTCCGCCTCGGGCTCGACGCGCGGGTCGACGAAGCCGCCCCAATAATACCAGGGCCAGCCATAAAAATCGCCCTCGGTCACGTCGGTCAGATAGTCGGGGACCAGATCGCTGCCGAGCATGTCGCGCTCGTTGACCACGGTCCACAGTCGGTCGCTGCCGGGATAGAAACCCAAGCCGACGGGATTGCGGATGCCGGCGGCAAAGGTGCGGATATATTTCTGCTCAGGCCGAACTTCGAGCACGCTGGCGCGGCGGAATTCGCGGTTCATGCCCTTTTCGCCGATATTGCTGTCGGCGCCGACCCCGATGTAGAGCCAGCCGTTGGGTGCGGCGGCCAGACTCTTGGTCCAATGACGGTTGGTCCCTTTGGCGGGCAGGTCGACGATCTTGGCCGACTTGCCGCTCATTTTCGTCTCGCCCGCCACATAGGGGAAGGCGAGCAGCGCGTCGGTGTTGGCGACATAAAGCGTGTCACCGACCAGCGCCATGCCATAAGGCGAGTTGAGACCAGTGATATAGGCGGTCTTGACCTCGGCCTTGCCGTCGCCGTCAGCGTCGCGGAGCAGGGTGATGCGGTTCGCCGAAGGGCGACGACCGGTACCGCCCTTGGTCATCAGATTGCTCATGACCTTGCCCTCGATCCCCGAGGTATCGCGCGGCGGACTCTGGGCTTCGGCCACGAGTACGTCGCCATTGGGCAGCACGAGCATGGCACGCGGGTGATCGAGCCCTGCGGCAAAGCGCGCAACGGCAAGTCCCTGCGCCGCTCGCGGCGCTTGCGCCGCGGGCCAGCCGGTTGCTTCAGGGACGTTAATGGTTGGAAAGGTTTCGGTCTTTTGCGACGCCATCACCGGCACCCGGCCGCTCAGTTCGGCGGTCGAGAAGCGCGCTACGTCGGGGCGCGACATGACGTACAGCGTCACGCCGCCGATCACGATGAGCAGCAGCAGGGCGAGGGCGACATATTTCAGGATCTTGCGCATCGCACTTTCCTACACGGACGAAGCGCGGCGGCAAAGAGGCGAAACGCGTTCATCGAGACAAGGCTTAGGGTTAATAAATTTGCGGGTACGATTAACCTTACCCAAATCTTCATCACGGTTGGGAACGGCGCGGTGAGGCGTGCGCTTTAGGAGAACGGTTCCAAGGCAACGGACAGGGACTCCATGCATCTGCCTGCACCATTTCTGACCGATCGCGCAGCGGTCGAAGACGCCCATGCGCTGATCCGCGTGCATGGCGAAGAGGCGGGTTTCGCTGCCGCTGCGCGCGCCGAGCAATATCGCGTGCTGGGCAACCACGTCCATTTCGCGCGCTGGCGCCAGATCGAACGCCTGATCACCTATCTGGCGGTCGAGGACATTCTCGACACGGTGCATTGAGGGTCAGCAACCCAATTTTTTGCGTCATTGCGAGCGAAGCAAAGCAATCTCGAGCGATCGGCCTAGCGCCAAGCCGAAGGCTGGCGATTGCTTCGCTGCGCTTGACTCCTCGCAAGGACGACCAATTCTAGAGCCGCAGGGCCGCGGTTTCGGGCAATCCCGCCATGATGTTGAGATTCTGGACACAGGCGCCGCTCGCGCCTTTCCCCAGATTGTCGAGCTGCGCGATCAGCCGCGCTTGGCTGGCGTCGGCGTTGGCGAAGACAAACAGCTCGATCCGATCATCGCCGGAGTGCGAGGCGCGGAGCAGCATTTCGCTGTCCTTGGGCGCGTCGCCCATAACCACGATCGGGCTAGCGGCATAAAAATCGGCGAGCGCGGCGCGCAGCGCATCCGGCGCTCCCGCCTTTGGCATTGCCGTCAGCGGCAGTTGCACGTCGACCACCATGCCGCGATGCGCCGGGATGACCGATGGCGAAAACAGCGGGGCGATCGACAGGCCGCAGTGCGCCTGCATCTCGGGCACATGCTTGTGGCCGAGCCCCAGCGCATAGCCGCGCCAGGCGATGTCGCGGTCCTGCTCGAAGCGTTCGATCAGCGCCTTGCCGCCGCCCGAATAGCCGCTAACCGCGTTGCAGGCGTAGGGCCAGTCGGCGGGAAGCAGTCCGGCGCGGACGAGCGGCGCGATGAGCGCGATGAAGCCGGTCGAATAGCAGCCGGGGTTGCTGACCCGCGCCGCGCTGGCGACCGCGTCGTGCCCGCTGATCTCGGGAAAGCCATAGACCCAGCCTGGCGCCACACGGTGCGCGGTCGATGCGTCGATGACGCGGGTGCGGCCATTGGCAATCATGGCGACGGCATCGCGCGCGGCGTCGTCGGGCAGGCAAAGGATGACGAAATCGGCGTCGTTCAGCGCCTCGCGCCGCGCCTTTGCGTCCTTGCGCCGCGCGTCGTCGATTGCCAGCAGCGAAAATTCGCTTCGCCCCGCGAGCCGCTCGGCAATTTCCAGGCCCGTCGTTCCCGCCGCGCCGTCGATGAAGACCGTCTGTGCCATGATTTATCGCAGTCGTTTATACCCGCTCACCGGCGGGTCGTGATCCTTGGCGGCCGAACGTGCGATGACGTCGGCCAGCGGTTCCGCTTTCACCGCCATCCATCGTCGGCTGGCGTGGATGATTTGGCGCTCGTCCGCCATGATCCCGACATGGCCGGGAAAGAACACCAGGTCACCGCGCGCGAGCGCCGAGGGATCGATGTCCTTGTCGGCGCCGAGTGCTGCGAGCTGCAAATCGCTATCGCGCGGCAATTGAATTCCGGCCGCCGCCCAGCTCAGCTGGACCAGCCCCGAACAGTCGATGCCCTTCGCCGTGCGGCCGCCCCACAAATAAGGGGTGCCGATCAGTTCCTCGGCGCGGCCGGCGGGGTCCCCATCCTCGTCGCCGACCTCGACCAGCGCGGCGAGCGGCAGATAGCCGTGCGCCGTTGCGAGCCACTCTCCCTCGGCCTCGCCCATCACCAGGGCGCCGCGCGGCAGGACCGCGGGGCCACCGCTGGCGGCGTCGGGCGCGTTATGCAGGATGGCTTCGATCATCTCGACGCGGTGGGTCGGCGCAATCGGCGCGGCGAGCGCATCGGCGGACAAATAACCGACATAATGGTCGGCCAGGCAATAGCCCCATGCCCAGCCGCCGGTCAGGTCGAGTAGGGCAAAGCCTTCGCCAAACAGCAACTCGCTGGTCTGGTCGGCGTCGAGCGACGGCGATCCGCGTAGCACCGCGGCGGGCAGCACGCCGCTGCGCATCATCGGCGCGGCATAATGCGGCGCGAAATGCTGACCGGCGACGGCAATGTCAGCGAGGTCGGGGCGGATCGCGACGATGCGCGGATCATAGGCCTGCGACGTGCCGGTCAGGCCAAAGCGGTCGCGGCCCGCGCCGACGGCGCCGGGGCGTCCCATGCGGACGCGATGTGCCGCTGAATTTTCGCCGCTTTGAGCTGTCACCTGTCGTCCCGTAAATAGCTGTTGCGCGCCCCCGGCGGACAATCGGGCGCCATTAGACCAGCCGGACGCGCTTTATCAAGAATGTTCAGGCCTTGCCGCGCCGGTCGTAACGTGCCTGCAGCATCGCCCACGCGGCGCGCAAGCCCAGCGCGGCGCCGCCTTTAGGGCGACCGGGCTTCGCCGACGGGCGCCAGGCAAAGGTATCGACGTGCGCCCAGGCGACGCCGTCGGGTATGAAGCGCTTGAGGAACAACGCGGCGGTGATCGTCCCGGCAAAGGCCGAGCTGCCTGCGTTGCCAAGGTCGGCGATGTCGGTTTCGAGCAAATCGGCATAGCCGTCCCACAGCGGCATCCTCCAAACCGGGTCGTCGCGTTCGATCCCTGCGGTCAGGATGGCCTCCGCCAGCGTGTCGTCGTTCGCAAATAGCGGCGGCAGGTCGGGGCCAAGCGCAACGCGCGCGGCGCCGGTCAGCGTCGCGAAATCGATGATCAATTCGGGCTTGGACTCGCCCGCCTTCGCCAGCGCATCGCCTAGCACCAGCCGGCCCTCGGCGTCGGTGTTGCCGATTTCGACTGTCAGGCCAAGGCGGCTTTTCAACACATCGCCCGGGCGAAACGCATCGGCGGAAATGGCATTTTCCGCTGCCGCCACCAGGCAGTGCAGCCTCACCGGCAGCCCGCTCGCCATAACCAGTTCGGCAAGCGCCAGCACATGCGCGGCGCCGCCCATGTCCTTTTTCATCAGCCGCATGCCAGACGCCGGCTTGATGTCGAGCCCGCCGCTGTCGAAGCTGATCCCCTTGCCGACCAGAGCGACGCGCGGGTCGCCTTCCTTGCCCCATTCGATCTCGATCAGCCGCGGCGCGTGATGCTTCGCTGCGGCGCGTCCGACGGCATGGATCATCGGATAGCCGTGTTCGAGCGCCTCGCCCTTGGTGACCGTCAGCTTGCCGCCGTGCGCCTTGGCGATGCGTTCGGCCGCCTTTTCAATTGCCGACGGACCCATGTCGGCGGCGGGGGTGTTGACCATGTCGCGCACGAGTGCGGTCGCGCGCATTTCCGCCACCAGCGGCGCAATCGCGCCGACGTCGCTGGTCAGCAGCACCCGCGGCCCCTTGGTCTCGACCTTGGCCCGATAGGCGTCGAAGCGATATTGCGCGCTCATCCACCCGAACATGGCCTTGCCAGGTTGCTGGCCTTCGAGGCGATAGCGTCCGGCGGGCAGGATTTGTCCCAGCTTGGCGAGGCACCAGGCCGACAGGCTGTCGGTCTTGGCCACCGTGGTGACCACGGCCCATTTGTCGGGATCGTCGCCCGGCAGGATCGCGTGAACATAGGCGTCGGGTTTGAAGCCGACCGCAGCAAGGTGCGCGCGTTCGCGGGCGCTGCGGCCCTTGAGCCATTCGTCATAGCTCTTTTTGTCGACAAGATGGATCGGACGGGCGTCCTGCCCCTTGTCGGGCTGGATCAGGTCGGAATAGTCGGTCATGGCAGCGGTGCTAGGCCGCCGTGGATATTTTGTCGATTCCCCGCGTTATCCTGGCATGACAACCGCAACACGCAACGCCGCCATCCTGCTGCTCCTGACCGGCGCCGCGCTCCTTTCCGGCTGTACGGATGATCCGCCCACGCCCGCTGAGCAGGCGGCGGCGGCAGCGGTTCCCGGTGCCCCGCCGGGCGCCGCCGCCGATGCACAAGCCAAAAACGCCGCGGCGTCGAACGTCAAGGAAAGTAACGACCTCGTCGAATTCGCTTATGCCTATCCGCGTGAGGCGGCGGCAATCACGGGGCTGGCGGCGTGGCTCGATAACGACCGCGCGACGAGGCGCGACGCGCTGATCGCGACGGCCCGGCGCGACAAGGCGGCGGCGGAAAAGACGGGCTTCCCCTATCGCCCGCATAGCCATCTTCAGACCTGGCAGCGGGTGTCGGACACGCCGCGCTTCCTCAGCCTTTCGGCGGAAATCCAGACCTACACCGGCGGCGCGCACGGCATGACCAGTTTTGCGACGTTGTTGTGGGACCGCAACCGCGCGAAGCGGCTGCAGCCGCTCGACCTGTTCACGAGCGGCGAAGCGTTTGACGCCGCGATCCGGGAGCGATTCTGCTCGGGGATCAAGCGTGCCAAAGCGTCCAAGGGCATCGTCGCCGAGGAAGCGCCGGACAGCCCGTTCGGCAAATGCCCGCCCGCATCTGCGCAGACAGTTTGGCTCGGCTCGTCCGACGGCCGCTATCTCGACCGCATGACGATCGCCATCGCGCCGTATGAAATCGGCCCGTTTGCCGAGGGCAGCTACAAGATCAATGTGCCAGTCACCGGTGCGCTCGTCGGTGCAGTCAAGGACGACTTCAAGCGCGACTTCCTCCCCATCAATTGAAACCGAAGGACAGCATCATGGCGAAACAGCCCAAGGCCGGCAAAGTCGGCGAAAGCGCGAAAGAGCAAAAGGGAAAGGCGAAGGCCGCAGCGAAGCTGCGACGCGAAGTCGGATCGGGCAAGACGATTGCCCGGCCGCCATCGGATCGCGAAGTCGAGCTCGACCGCCCGCCGAAATGGCAGCCGCGCTATCCCGGTTCGGGCCGGCTTGAGGGCAAAGTGGCGATCGTCACCGGCGGCGACAGCGGCATCGGCCGCGCCGTCTGTGCACTGTTCGCGCGCGAGGGGGCTGATATCGCGATCGTCTATCTCGACAACCGGGCGGACGCGGTCGAGACCGCGGCAATCGTGGAGGCAGAGGGGCGCCGCGCCATCGCGATCAAGGCCGATGTCGGCAAAGCAAAGTCGGGCGAAACGATCGTTGCGCAAACGGTCGCGAAGCTGGGGCGGCTGGACATCCTCATCAACAATGCCGGCGAGCAGCACCCCGCCGAAGACATTCGCTCCATCAGCCCTGATCAGTTGCAACAGACCTTTGCGACGAACATTTTCGGCATGTTCTATCTCGTGCAGGCGGCGCTTCCCCACCTCAAAAAAGGCGCCGCTATCGTCAATTGCACCAGCGTCACCATGTATCAGGGGTCGGGCGGGTTGCTCGATTACAGCGCCACCAAGGGCGCGATCACGGCGTTTACGCGCTCGCTCAGCGAAAATCTCGTCGAGAAAGGCATCCGCGTCAACGGCGTTGCGCCGGGGCCGATCTGGACCCCGCTCAATCCGCGCGGCGGCGCCCCCGCGGACAAGGTCGCGACCTTTGGCGAGGACACGCCGATGAAGCGACCCGGCGAACCGAATGAGGTCGCGCCCTGCTTCCTGTTCCTCGCCTGCGACGACAGCAGCTATATGTCGGGCCAGGTGCTGCATCCCAACGGCGGCACGATCGTTAATGGGTAGGGGTATTAGCCAATAGCGGGGGAAGGCGGGAGACGGATCATGCCAGCCAAATCCAAGGCGCAGCAAAAGGCGGCGGGCGCCGCGCTCAGCGCCAAGCGCGGCGATACGCCGAAATCGAAACTCAAGGGCGCATCGAAGCAGATGGCCGAAAATATGAGCGAGGCCGAACTCGAAGATTTCGCGTCAGGCTCGGCCAAGGGCAAGCCTGACCATATCGACTGATTATTCGGCGGCTTCCAACTCGGCGGGTATCGAAACCAGCGACCGCGCATTGCCGAATGCCAGCACCCCGTCGTCGATAGCGCCGGTCTTCATGTCGATGCGGTCCTGGATGTAATTCTGGTTGAGCCGCCACGGCAGCTTGTCGGCGTTTTTCGGCATGATGTGCAGCGAGCGTTGGATATAACCCGATGAGAAGTCGAAAATATTCTCTTCGGTCAGCGCCGCCGGGTCGGCGAGCGCCGGGGTCGCCACGGTCGTGCCTGTCGCTCGCATATGGTTCAGCACGCGGCAGACATATTCGGCGACGATGTCGGCGCGCAGCGTCCAGCTGGCGTTGAGGTAACCGAACACCGCTGAGAAATTCGGGACGTTCGAGAACATGCACGCCTTGTAATAATAATGCTCGCTCCAGTCGACGAGCGCGCCATCGACGCGCACCGGAATCTTGCCTGCGACGGCGAGTTTGAGCCCGGTTGCGGTGACGATGATGTCGGCGTCGAGATGCTGGCCCGACTTCAACTGGATGCCGGACGCGTCAAAGCGCTCGATATGATCGGTGACGATGGATGCCTTGTCGGCCTTCATCGCGTTGAAAAAATCGGCGTCGGGAACCAGGCACAGGCGCTGGTCCCATGGATTATAAGGCGGGGTGAACGCCTTTTCATCATAGCGCTCGCCGAGCGCGTCCTTGATCTTGCCGGTCAGGAAATCCTGACCTTCTCGGGCTTTTCGCGCGCGGCGAAAACCGATGTCTTGCAGCTTCACATTCTTGAAGCGCGTGATCTTATAGGCGAGCTTTTCAGGCAGGACCTTGCGCAGGAAATTGGCCAGGGCATCCTTCGCCGGCCGGATGAAATACCAGGTCGGGGTGCGCTGGAGCATTGTTACATGCGCGGCCTTGTCGGCCATCGACGGGACGATCGTGACCGCCGTCGCGCCTGACCCGATCACGACGACCCTCTTGCCCGTATAATCGAGATTTTCGGGCCAGAATTGCGGATGGATGATCTGGCCCTGAAAATCTTCGCGCCCCGTGAAGCTGGCGTCGAACGGCTCGTCATAATCATAATAACCAGCCCCGAGGTAGAGCCAGCGCGCGGTGGTCGTCGACGTTCCGCCCGCATTGTCCTCCAGCGTGACCGTCCAGCGCGCCGCCGCACTGTCCCAATCGGCGCCGACCACCTTGCGGTCGAAGCGGATGCGCTCGCGGATATGGCGCTCGTCGACGATGCGATTGAGATATTCGAGAATCGCAGGGCCGTCGGCGATCGTCTTTTCATGCTTCCATGGTTCGAACACGAACCCCAGCGTGTGCATGTCGCTGTCCGATCGGATGCCGGGATAACGGAACAGATCCCAGGTGCCGCCCAGATTG
Source organism: Sphingopyxis sp. (assembly GCF_016704835.1). Taxonomy (GTDB): domain Bacteria; phylum Pseudomonadota; class Alphaproteobacteria; order Sphingomonadales; family Sphingomonadaceae; genus Sphingopyxis. Next base: position 82,338 of record NZ_JADIZJ010000022.1, read on the forward strand.
GCGCGGCGTTCGACGAGTGCGAAGCTGCGGTCTGGACTATACTGCTGGAGATGGACCGCCATGCCGATGCCCGAGATGCCGGCGCCGACGATCAGCACATCCTGATCGACCGGTGCAGCTTTCGTCTCTGCGGCGCGTTCCCTCGTCGCGGTACCTGCCATCATCCTGTCTCCCGGCTATGTTTGACGTCAGCTTACGCACCGCGTTGCATTTTGCAATCGAATTGACGTTAACGGAAAGCGGCGCCGCGACGAAGCCCGCTTGTCGCTGTCATATTATTGTCATAGAGGCGTAACGCTTTTGTCACCTTGGCCCCCATGGGCGATAAACTTCCGGAAAAGGTAGAGTCTGTGCGTCAGATCGCTGTCCTCCCTTATCGATTCGGCGGATCGGCTCAGGATGGTCCGACCGAAATTCTGCTGATCACGTCGCGCGAGACGAAGCGCTGGGTGGTGCCGAAAGGCAATCCGCTGTCGGGCATGACGCGCCACGCCGCCGCCGCTGTCGAAGCCGAGGAAGAAGCCGGCGTCACCGGCGCGGTATGTCCGACCCCGATCGGCAGTTATGAATATCGCAAGCGGCGCGCGAACGGTGCGTCGATCATGTACAATGTCGAAGTCTTTCCGCTCGCGGTGACCAACGAGCTCACCGACTGGAAAGAAATGGATGAGCGCGAGCGCAAATGGTTCTCGTTCCGCGATGCCGCTTCGGCGGTAGACGAGCCCGATCTACAGGCACTGATCCGTTCGTTTGGCGATGGCGGCTTTCGTGCCGTCGCCGCGCCGAGAAGCGCCACCCAGAATGTTGCAGAAAAAGCCGGAGTAAGCTGGATGTTCGCATGGTTTCAGCGTTTGCTGCCGCGACAGGGAAATTTCTTTGAATTGTTCGAAAGCCACGCGGCGACGCTGGTGGCGGGCGCGAACGCCTTGTCGCGGATGCTGCAGGGCGGCGAGGGCATGGCTGACCATGTCCAGGAAATCATCGAGCGCGAGCATGACGCCGACGCGATCACTCGTGAAGTGTTGCAGACCGTTCGCCGGACTTTCCTGACCCCGTTCGACCGCAGCGCGATCACCGATCTGATCGCTTCAATGGACGATGCGATCGACGAGATGCAGAAAACCGCGGGCGCGGTCGACCTCTACGATGTCACCGAATTCGAGCCCGAGATGCGCGATATCGGCGGCATCATCGTCGACGCGGCGCGGCTCACCGCCGAAGCCTTGCCGCTGCTGCGTAACATTGGCGCCAACGGGCCGCGGCTCCACGAACTGACCGAACGTCTGGTTCGGATGGAGGGCCATGCCGACGAAATCCATGCGGTCGGACTCAAGCGGCTGTTCCGAGAGCATGGCGAAGCCAACCCGACGCGTTTTCTGATCGCGCGCGAGCTGTTCCGTCACCTCGAGCGCGTCACCGACAGTTTCGAGGATGTCGCGAACGAGATCGACGGCCTGGTCATCGACCACGCATAAGCGGGGGCGCCAACCATGCACGAACTCGCTTTCCCGCTTCTCGTCGGCCTCGTCATCCTGGCGCTGGCGTTCGACTTCCTCAACGGTCTGCACGATGCCGCAAACAGCATTGCGACCGTCGTCGCAACGCGGCTGCTCCGGCCGGTGCAGGCGGTGCTGTTCGCCGCTTTCTTCAATTTTGCCGCCTATTTCCTGTCGATCATCTTTCCCGAACTGCACAAGGTTGCCGAGACGATCGGCAAGGGGATCATCGACAAGGATCTGGTGACCCCCGCGGTCGTGTTCGGCGCGCTGGTGGGCGCAATGTTCTGGAACATTGTCACCTGGCTGAAAGGTATCCCGTCCTCGTCGAGCCACGCGCTGGTCGGCGGCATCGTCGGCGCCGGGGTGGCGCATGCCGGGTTTGAGGGAATCGAGTGGACCGGGCTCAACAAGACCGTGATCGCGATCTTCCTCTCGCCGATGCTCGGCATGCTGCTGGCGATGCTGGTGATGCTGCTCAGCAGCTGGGCGCTGCGCCGCGCTACCGCGAATTTCGCAGAGAAGACGTTTCGCCGTCTCCACCTGCTGTCCTCGGCCGCCTATTCGATCAGCCACGGACTTAACGATGCGCAAAAGACGATGGGGATCATCGCGGTACTGCTCTATTCGACGGGCTATCTGAAGGGCGAGTTTCATGTCCCGCATTGGGTGGCGTTCAGCTGCTATGTCGCCATCGCGCTCGGCACGCTGTCGGGGGGGTGGAAGATCATCGAGACGATGGGCGGGCGGATCACCAAGCTGTCGCATCATCAGGGCTTTGCCGCATCGACCGGCGGGTCGATCATGGTGTTCACCGCCAGCCTGCTCGGCATTCCGGTGTCGACGACGCACACCATCACCGGCAGCATCATCGGTGCCGGCGTCGCCCGCCGGGCGAGCGCGGTGCGCTGGGGCGTCGCCAGCAATGTCGTCGCGGCGTGGTTCATCACCATCCCGGCCAGCGCGATTGTCGCGGCGACCTTCTATGGCATCACCCGCCTGTTCTGATCATTTCGCGGGCCGATAATCGACGCTCGCGCCGCCGAACATCCGCACCGGCAGGTACAGCCCGTTGCCATAGGCCTTGATCTGCCCAATCTCGAAACCATCGACCCGGGTGCGGATGACAAAGGCGCCCTCGCGCCGCTGGTCGACGGCGTGCTTGATCTTGCCCTGCAGTTCGCCAAGGTCGCGCGCGAAATTCTGCGTCAATGCATCGGCGATCAGCGGGGCAAAGCCCGGGCTTTGCCCAAGCGTGATGAGCAGATCGCCGCCGACCCCATTGGTGTCGCCGTTGATTACCAGATCGGCGAAATGCACCTCGGCCGACCCCGGCTTGTTGACGGGAACCGCCGTCATCCAGATGCGGCCGCGGGTCGGCTCGCCGCTGCGGTCGGCCAGTCGCATCGCGACATCGACACCCAAAGCGATGCGTCCGTCGGGCGCGCCATAGATCGTCGATTTGCCGAATTTGACCGTCATCGGTCCGACCTTGGGCAGGTCGAACGGCCGCGCCGACCGCTTGAGCAGCGCGCGATCGACGACGGGCTGAAGCTGGGCATAATCGGCGAGCACCGGCACCCGTACGTCGAGGAGCGGCTTGGGCGCGGCGCGGACCATGTTCGGCAACGGGGTCGGCGTCGGATCGGTCGGGCGACCCGAAACAAAGGTCTCGGTAATCGCCTCAAGCCCGAGGTTGAGCCGCAGCTGCTGCCCCTCCATTCGATATCCGCCGTAAAGGATGCGCTTCGGGGTGACGCGCATCCACACCGGCGGCTTGTCACGGTTGAGTTCGAGCGCGGTGAAGCTTTGCCGCCACACCTCGGCCGCCTGATTGCGAATGTCGATGCGGGCGATCTCGCGGTTCACTTCGCGCTCGACGTCGCGCACGACGGGTTTCAGCTTGGCATCGGCTTCATCGGTAAAGATGATGCGGCGCCCAAGAAAATCGATCCCCGGTGCCTTCGTCCAGCCATAACTGATCCGCGCCGTGCCGCGGGTGCGCCAGTCGGGGGTGATGTCGATCTTGATCCGCGCGTGCGCCATCGCGGCGCCGGTCGCGGTCTCGCCCTTCAGCACCCCGCCAACGTCGCGCGCCGCGATCGTCGCGTTCAGCGGCACATCGACGATCATCTCGTCGCCCACCCCGCGCAGCCGCAAAGGACCGCGCGTGACCCGCCCGACGATCGTGCAGGCGATGGGAGGCGTGACCTTGACCTTCTTGCCAAACAGCTTGACCTGCTGCGGCTTGACGCACGCGCGCTCGCGCCGGTTGATCGTCCACAGCGTCTTTGGCACCGCGCGTTCGAGCGCCTGTTTGAGCGCAGTCGTGTCGGCGTTGATCGGCACTGCAATCAGCGACTTTTGCGTCGGCGAGGGCGCCTTGTCGGTCGCGCGCGGCGGGGCTTCGACGGCGACCTTGCGGTCGCAGGCGGCGAGCGCGGTCGCCGCTACGATCGCCACGGCTATTGAGTTGATCGCCCGCATGTCTCAGCCCCCGAAAGATGGTCCCGTGGTAACACCAATCGGTAAAGGCCGTTCCAACAAATCAAATGTTCAGAGTGAGACAACCCCAAACAGATCATGTTCGTCGGCGTCTTCGATCGCGACATCGACGATATCGCCCGCTTTCAACGTCGCTGCGACATCGCGAAGATAGACATGGCCGTCGATCTCGGGGGCATCGGCCTGTGAGCGGCCGGTCGCGCCGATGCTGCCCTCGTCATCCGCCTCGCCGACTTCGTCGATGATCACCGGCAGCGTGCGGCCGATTTTGGCTGCGAGTTTCGCGGCGCTGATCGCCGCGGTCTTCTCCATGATGCGCTGGTAGCGCTCTTCCTTGAGCGCTTCAGGCACCTGATCGTCGAGCGCATTGGCCTGCGCGCCCGCGACGGGTTCGAAGCGGAAGGCGCCGACGCGGTCGAGCTGCGCTTCGTCGAGCCAGTCGAGGAGATATTGGAAATCGGCTTCGGTCTCGCCGGGAAAGCCGACGACAAAGCTCGAGCGGATCGCGATGTCGGGCGCAATCGCGCGCCAGTTCTTGAGGCGCTCGAGCACCTTCGCTTCGTTCGCGGGGCGCTTCATGCGCTTGAGCACGCTCGGGCTCGCGTGCTGGAAGGGAATGTCGAGATAGGGCGTCAGCAGCCCCTCGGCCATCAGCGGGATGACCGCGTCGACGTGCGGATAGGGATAGACATAGTGCAGGCGAACCCAAGGGGCATTGCCTTCGGGGGTCCGAAGATGACCAAGGTGGCGCGCCAGGTCGGTCATGTGGGCGCGCACCTGCTCGCCGTGCCACATGCGACTTTCATGTTTCGTATCAACGCCATAGGCCGAAGTGTCCTGGCTGATCACCAGCAACTCCTTCGTTCCCGCGGCGACGAGCTTTTCGGCCTCGCGGAGCACCGCATCGATGCGGCGGCTAACGAGTTTGCCGCGCAAATCGGGGATGATGCAGAACGAGCAGCTGTGGTTGCAGCCCTCGGAGATCTTCAGATAGCTGTAGTGGCGCGGCGTCAGTTTCAGTCCGCCCTCGGGAACCAGATCGACGAACGGACCCTGGGTCGGCGGCGCGGCGTCATGGACCGCATCGACGACCTGTTCGTACTGATGCGCGCCGGTGACTGCGAGCACGTTCGGGAAGCGCGCGCGGATGACATCGGCTTCATTGCCCATGCAGCCGGTGACGATGACGCGGCCATTCTCGGCCATCGCTTCACCGATCGCCTCGAGGCTTTCTTCCTTCGCCGAGTCGAGGAAGCCGCAGGTGTTGACGAGCACGACGTCGGCGCCGGCATAGTCGGGCGACAGGCCATAGCCGTCGGCGCGCAGCTTGGTGAGAATCCGTTCGCTGTCGACGAGCGCCTTGGGGCAGCCGAGCGAAACCATGCCGACTTTCGGCTGGGAGGGGAGGGTTTTGACTGTCATGATTGCCGGCGCGCATAGGGGATTTTTTGGGGTTTGTCACCTCCGTGCTGCGTTCCCTCCGGAAAAGCGAGAGGTCCGGGCTGGGCGGCCGCCGCAGGCGGCTGGCGTTCGTTCGGCGCGCTGCGCTCGCTGCCACCCCTGACCTCTCCCTTTCAGGGCGAGGGACTTTGATGCAACGTATCCGCGACAATCCGCCACACCTTGGGATTGATCCCCAACCCCAGATGCGTGCCGTCGACTTTGATGTTGCGCGCCTGGTCATTGTAGATGTCGACTGCAATGTCCGGCCCGACGATGCCGTCGCGCTCGGAGTAGATCACGGTCAGCGGCTGGGGCAGGCCCTGGAGGTTGCGCGCGTGGATCTCGCGCTCGATCGCATCGAAGTCGCGACCCGCAAAGCGCTGCGCGAGCGCGGTATATTTGGGGCCGCCGATGATCGGGGTACCCATCGTGATGATCTCGCGGACGAGTTTCGGGTGCGCGCGCGCAGTTTCTCGCGCGATGACGCCGCCAAGGCTCCAGCCGACCAGGGTGAGCGGCGCGCCGTCGGCCTTGACCCAATCTCTCGCCTGCGCTGCAAAGCGTTCGACGTCGGCGGCGACGCGACCTTGGTTGCGGCCCATGCCCCAGTCGCGGACATGATAGCCGAGATGGCGCAGATAGGCTTCGAGTGGCCGCATCGAGAGTTCGGACGCGCCATAGCCGGGGAGCAACACGACGGGTCGCCCGTCGCCGCGCGGGGCGCCGATGAGGTGATAGCCCGACAGGCCAAAGCGCAGCATATCGAGCGGCAGCATGAGTTCGCCGAGCTGCGCCAACCGGCTCGGGTGCTTCAACCCTTGGGGAAGCGGAACGTCGCGGGGCATCGCCTTCTCCCTGTCATCGGCCGACAGCTTGGCGTATTGTTGCGGCATTGCAAGCGGATAGGAAGACGAATGATGATAGGCGTTTTCGCCGCGATTTCAGCGGCAATTGCGGTGGCGGCCGGCGCGTTCGGCGCGCATGGCGCGGCGGGGCAGCAGGAAGCCGAGTGGCTGCGCACCGGCGGGCTTTACCAGTTGATCCATGCCGTTGCTGCGCTGGCGATCATGGGCGTAGCGCGGGGTCCGGCGATCATGCTGCTGAGCGGCGCGGCGCTGTTTGCCGCGACGCTCTATGCGATGGCGCTCGGGGCGCCGCGGTGGCTGGGCGCGGTGACACCGATCGGCGGCAGTTTGCTGATCATTGGCTGGCTGTGGGCGGGCTGGATATACTGGCGAAGCTAGGATCCGGACCCTAATCGTCGTCGACGCTCGCTTCGCTTTCTTCGCAGCGGATGACCTCGACGATCATGTCATCCGGGGCGAGGCGCCGGGCCTCGGGCTCCCAAAAGCCGTAAGGCTTGCCGCCGCGATAAATGCGCAGCCCACGGCCTTCGCTGGCAAGCTCGTCGATGCTGCGGCCGATTTCTGCGGCAGTGACGGGTCGTTCGCGCAGCTGGACGCGCCCGCCGATGCTGGCAAGGTCGGCCATATAGTCGGCAACATGCGCGCCCTGCGCCGATCCGGCGAGCAGCAGGCCGGTGAAGCTGACCGGGTTGATGACATTGCTTGCGCCCGCCTGACGCGCCAGAATTTCATTGTCCTGGGCGCGGATCACCACGCTGATCGGCACTTTGGGCGATAGGTGGCGAACGGTCAGCACCATGAGGATCGAGCTGTCGTCGCGCCCCGCCGACACCAGCACCGCCTGCGCCCGCCCGATATGGACGTCGATCAACGTGTCGTCGTTCGATGCGTCGGCCTGGAGCACGTTGCAGCCGATCGCCTCGGCCTCTTCGATCCGCGAGGCCGACTGGTCGATCACCACGATGCACGCCGGGTCGGTGCCGCGCGCGATCAGTTCCTTGACGGCTTCGCTGCCGCTGACGCCGAAGCCAAGGACGACGATATGGTCGGTGAGCTGTGCCTGGATGCGGGCCATGCGCCATTTTTCCCATGTGCGTTTGAGGACGAAATTATAGGCGGTGCCGACAAAGATAAAGAGCACCGCGATGCGGATCGGGGTGACGATCACCGCCTCGATCAATCGCGATCGGTTCGAAATCGGCGCGATGTCGCCGAACCCCGTCGTTGTCACCGAAATCATCGTAAAATAGACGACGTCGAGAAAGCTGATGTGGCCGTCGTGATGGTCGATCAAGCCCTCGCGGTCGATCCAGTGCACCAGCACGACAATGCCGATCAGGAAAAAGGCGAGGCTGAGCCGCGCCCCGACATCGGCCCACACCGGCCATTTGCTCGCGCGCTTCAGGGGCTGGGAGCGATGTTGGAGCTTGAGCTTTTGCGTGGGGCGTTTGCTCATCGGGGCGGCAGTTGCTTCATCGGATCAACGGGTAAGCGATTTTTTCGCAGCTGGAAATGGAGTTGCGACGTCTGGACCTGACCGGTCGCTCCGGCGCGCCCGATAACGTCGCCCGTCCGAACCGCCTGACCGCGTTGCACGTCGATGCGCGCCGCATGGCCATAGGCACTGACCCAGCCGCCGCCATGGTTGATCAAGATCAGCCCGCCATAAACCCCAATCTGGTCGCCGGCATAAGCGACCACGCCAGCGGCGGTGGCGCGGATCGGGGTGCCCGCGGCGGCGGCGATGTTGATGCCGTCGCTGACCTTGCCCGGCGCGAGCGCGCCGAAGCGCGCGAGGATCGGACCCTTGAGGGGCCAGGCGAAGCGGCCGGTGAACGCGGCCGGGGCGGCGAGCGCGGTGGTCACCGGCTGGCGCGGCGCGGTGCTGCCCGTGGCGGGGCGCGCGGTCTCGGCGAGCGCGGGTTGGCTGCCGGTGACGATGTCGTCAATGTCGAGGGTGAAGGCGGCGGCGCGGGCGCCGACATTGACGGGGCCACCCGGTGCCGACCGCGCATTGGCGGGCAGACGAAGCCGCTGGCCGATGCGCAGGATATACGGGTCGGCTAGTGCGTTGATCGTGATGATCTCGCCCCATTCGGCGCCATAGGCGCGCGCGATGCTGATCCCGGTCTCGCCCGCGCCGACGCGGTGGTAAAGGCCGGCGGGGATGCGGATCTGCTGGCCGGGGTGCAAGATGAAGGGCGGGGCGAGGTCGTTCTCGAGCGCAAGCGCTTCGGATCCGGCGCCGTTCCTCTCGCCGATCGTGCGCAGCGTGTCGCCGGGGCGGACGGTGTAGAGGTCCGCGCTGACGCGCACGGCGTTGGTCGCGGCGGTTTTGAGCGTCCAGGTCGGCCGGGCATCGCCGCCGACGACATCGCTGGCCGCCTGGCGTTCGAAGTCGAAGCTGTCGGAGATCGGCGGCGCTACTTGCGCTGCGGCGACCAGGCGTGGCGGCGGGGCCGGGGCTGCGGGGATGCAACCGGCAAGCAGCACCGCGCCCAGCAACACCCCGACATGATGTCTGATTTCCCCCACGCGTTTTCTTTGCCAAAGCCGCGATGCGGTGGCTAGCCGATTTCCTGGCTGAATCCTCTCTGTGGCGTAGCGATGAGGAGAATCTTGTCAGACCGCGTAAGCACCCCGCAACGCCGCCAGCGACGCATCATGCGTCAGGTCGAGCTGGAGCGGAGTGACCGAGATGTAGCGGTCGTCGATCGCCTCAAGGTCGCTGTCGTGCCCCGGCGAATGTTCGATGCCGTGCAGGCCGAACCAATAATAGCGATAACCGCGCGGGTCGGTGCCTTCGACGATCGAGCCGCGGCCATAATCGTGGAAACCCTGGCGGGTGACGCGGATGCCCTGCACCTCGGCGGCGGGGATCGCCGGGAAGTTGATGTTGATCAGCGTGCGCGGCGGCATATCCATCGCCAGCAGCGGGCGCAGCACCTGCACCCCCCATGTCTCGGCAGGCGCGAATGGCACGGTGTCACCCATGCCTTCCTTGGCATAGACCTGGCTGAGCGCGATCGAAGGAATCCCCGCTAGCGCGCCCTCGATCGCCGCCGACACGGTCCCCGAATAGGTGATATCGTCGCCGAGGTTGGCGCCGCGATTGACACCCGACAGGATCAGGTCGGGCTTGTCGGGCATCAGCTTGCCGATCGCCATCATCACCGAGTCGGTGGGCGTGCCGCTGCACGAGAAGCGCCGCTCGTCATGCTGGCGGATGCGGACGGGACGCGAGAGGGTGAGCGAGTGACCCGCGCCCGACTGTTCCTCGGCGGGGGCGCACACCCAGATGTCGTCGGAAAGCTGGCGCGCGAGCGTTTCGAGAATAGCAAGGCCGGGGGCGTGGTAGCCGTCGTCGTTGGTGAGGAGGATGCGCAAGTTTCGGTCTTTCTCTCTTCGTCATGTCGGACTTGATTTGGCATCCCTCCAGCGATGGCGTCGTGGACCCCGGATCACGTCCGGGGCGACGATGGTTTAGCTGGCGGGCGTGAGCTTGGTGATCCCGCCCATATACGGGAGCAGCGCCGCCGGAATATCGACACTCCCATCCGCCTGCTGATAATTCTCCAGCACCGCCACCAGCGTCCGCCCGACCGCCAGCCCCGACCCGTTGAGCGTGTGGGCGAATTCATTGCTCTTGCCGCCCTCGCGCCGGAAGCGGCTGTTCATGCGCCGCGCCTGGAAATCGCCGCAGTTCGAGCAGCTCGAAATCTCGCGATAGGCGTTCTGGCCGGGCAGCCACACTTCGAGGTCATAGGTCTTGCGCGCCGCAAAACCCATGTCGCCGGCGCACAGCAGCATCTTGCGATAGGGCAGCTCAAGCGCTTCTAGGATCGTTTCGGCGGCGCGGGTCTTGCGTTCCAGCTCGGCATCGCTGTCTTCGGGGCGAGTAATCGAGACCAGCTCGACCTTCCAGAACTGGTGCTGGCGGATATAGCCGCGCGTGTCGCGCCCCGCCGACCCGGCTTCGGAGCGGAAGCAGGGGGTGAGTGCGGTCATGCGGATCGGCAGGTCGGCCTCGGGCAATATCTCTTCGCGCACCGCGTTGGTCAGGCTCATCTCCGACGTCGAGATCAGCCAGCGGCCATCGGTGGTCTGGAACAGATCTTCGCGGAATTTGGGCAGCTGGGTGGTGCCGAACGCGGCGTCATCGCGCACCATCAGTGGCGTCGCGCATTCGGTGTAGCCCGCGTCAATGGTCTGCCGATCGATCATGAACTGGCCAAGCGCGCGTTCGAGCCGCGCCATCTGGCCGCGAAGAAATGCAAAGCGCGCGCCCGACATCTTGGCCGCGGTTTCGAAATCGAGCCCGAGTGCCGGGGCGAAGTCGGCATGTTCTTGCGGCGCGAAGTCGAAGCTGCGCGGGGTGCCCCAGCGCGAAACTTCGATATTGCCGTCTTCGTCCATTCCCTCGGGAACATCAGCGGCGGGCAGGTTGGGCAGCGCGGCGAGAATATCCTGCAGGGCGGCGAGCTGCTCACGCTCGGCATTTTCCTTCTCGGGCAGCGACGTCTTGAGCGTCGCAACCTCGGCTTTGAGCGCTTCGGCCTTGTCCTTGTCGCCCTGCGCCATTGCCTGGCCGATCAGCTTCGATACTTCGTTGCGGCGCGCCAGCGAGGCCTGAATCTCGGTCTGCAGCGCGCGCACCGACGCGTCGGCGGTCAGGATGGCGGCGGACAGGGGTTCGAGACCGCGGCGGACGAGGCCGGCGTCGAAAGCTTGCGGGTCATCCCGGATCAGGCGGATATCGTGCATGGGCGCGCTATGGCGTTGCTGGGCAAGGGGTGCAAGCCTGTCCTTGCCCGACCCTCCCTGCGGCGCAGCGATGCGCAGGATTGTCAGCCGGGAAGGCGGCGCAAGCCCGACGCGTCCATAAAAAGGGGCCGCCCCGAAAGGCGGCCCTGCAGTATGGTGGTCCGGGTTAGCCCCCCCCGACCTCCAGTGGATCGTTTACGCCGCGTCGACGTCTTTGTCGTTTTGGTTCGCCGCGCGACGGCGCGCGACCAGCGCCACGGCGGCGGCGCCGAACAACAGCATCATCGGCGGCGCCGGAACCGGGGTCGGGGTGCCCGACGAGCTGCTGGTGCTGCCGCCCGAACTGGACGATGAAGAAGAGGACGACGAGCTGCTGCTGGACGATGAGGACCCGGTGCTGCCCGTGCTGGTGCTGCCGGTTGAACCCCAGCTGCTGCTGCCACCGGTCGCGCCCGAAGAGGTTGCGCCGCTCGATGTGCTGCTGCTCGACGACGAAGAGCTGGACGACGAGCTGCTGGAACCACCCGAACTGCTGCTGGAGCCGCCCGAGCTGCCGCTGGAGCCGCCCGAGCTGCCGCTGGAACCATTCGAACCGCCCGAGCTGCCATGCGACGAGCTGCCCCAGCCCGAGCTGCCATGCGACGAGCCGCCCTTTGATGAGCTGCCGCCGCCCGATGAGGACGAGCTGGAAGAGGATGACGAGGACGACGAGCTCGACGACGAACTGCTGCTCGACGATGAGGTGCTGACATTGCCCGACGACGTCGAGACATTACCCGACGAGGTCGAAACGCCGCCGGTCGAGGTGCTGACGCCGCCGGTCGACGTGCTGACGCCGCCGGTTGACGTCGAAACGCCCCCCGTTGATGTCGAGACCCCGCCGGTCGAGGTCGAGACGCCGCTCGAGGTGCTCACGCCGCCGGTGGACGTTGAAACGCCGCCGGTCGAGGTCGAGGTGCTGACGCCGCCGGTCGAGGTCGAGACGCCGCCCGACGTGCTGCTGCTGGTCGTGCTGAGGCCGCCGGTCGTCGTTGAGGTGACCACGACGCTGCCGCCGCCGCCGCTGCTGCTGCCGCCAAAGAAACCGCCGAAGAAGCCACCGCCGATGCCGCCGCCAAAACCGCCGCCGATCACCGTTACGCCACTGCCGCCGCTGCCGCCGCCTTCAAAGCCGCCGCGCGGGAAGGGCGCGTAAGGGATCGGTGGCAAGGGAATCGTCTGGGTTACCACCTGCGTCTGCGGGGTCGCGGTGCGGATGATGCGCTTGGTCGTTACGACGCGGCGGATCCGCTTGACCGGCTTGCGCGCGGCATGGCGCTTGCGCACCACCTTTTTGCCGACGCAGGGTGAGCAGGACTTGACCGTCTGGGCACGCGCCTTGGGAACGTCGGTGATCTGCATCGCGCCGGTCCCGATCAGCGCACCACCGCAGGTGCAGGCGCAAAGCTTGGCGAGGGCCATTCGGACAGACATAGGTTTCTCTTTCTTTCCCGTTGCAGGTGCAAAGCGCCATCCACCGACACCCGTTTCACCTTCGCTATACCCCAAAAGGTCAAAGCTTTGCGAACACGGCAATTGCGTTAACCGCGTTTGCCTGTCCGACAGCGGGAAAAGGGCGCCGGAATCAACCCTAATGGCGCTTATTGTCCCAAAATAGTACGGAAACCGCAATGATTCTATGCGATTGGTTAATCTTCGGCCCTAAATCGGGCTCGCCCGTGGGGCACCGCGGCTCGCGATCGGCGGGCGGGAATCACCCGGAACACGCTCTTCGTTCAGCCGCGCTTCACGCCCCGTCGCTATCGGCTGCTTAGGCGCTTGTATCGAAACCAGCGGCTGGTTATAGGCGCGCCACTCCCTGCACCGCTTGGCGGGCCGCAGGGTGACAGGAAAGGACGCGAGAGCCCCTCATGCCGACCAAGATTGCCGATGTTGGCGCTGACGCGCTTCGCGCAGCCAAATCAAATCTCGATTCGGATTATGTTCCTCGCGACGACGAAGAGTTTATGAACGAGCGGCAGCAGGAATATTTCCGCGGCCTGCTGCTCGCCTGGAAAAAGTCGATCCTGTCCGAATCCGAATCGACCCTCGCGCACTTGCAGGACGGTCCCCTGCGCGAACCCGACCTTGCCGATCGCGCCTCGAGCGAGACCGACTGGGCGATCGAGCTGCGTACCCGCGACCGCCAGCGCAAGCTGATCGCCAAGATCGATTCGGCGATCCGCCGCATCGACGAGGGTGAATATGGCTATTGCGCGGTGACCGGTGAGCCGATCTCGCTCGCCCGCCTGCAAGCCCGCCCGATCGCAACGATGACGCTCGAAGCGCAAGAGCGCCACGAGCGTAACGAGCGGATTTCGCGCGAGGATTGATCTGCGCCGGCACGTGCCACAGCTTTGGCATGCCGGCAGTTTACGTTTCCGCAATGGCTCGGCGCTAGATACGCATCCCTGACAATCAACGCGGGGAATGGGTCGCAATGGATTCGCGTGGGCCGGTATCGGTAGATGAAGAAGTGGCGGCGCTATCGCGCGGCGCTGATCGGGACAGCCTGTTCATGCAGGCCGGGCTGATCCTGCCGGGTCGCGCCGATCCGGTGGTCGTGCGGGTGCGCAACCTGTCGCCGGGCGGCATGCTCGCCGAGGGCAAGATCCGCGTCGAACAGGGCGCGGCCGTCGAGATCGACCTCAAAAATATCGGGCCGGTGCCGGGCCGCATCATTTGGGCGGGCGAGGGCAAGTTCGGCATCGCGTTCGATCATCAGATCGATCCGCAGGCGGTGCGTCGTCAGGTGGTATCGCAGTCCGATCTGCCGCCGCATCTGCGGCGCTCGGGGCTGGAGCGGGGGCCGCTGTACCGCCGACGCTGATGCGTCCTGCATAGGGCGGCACCAGCGGGCGGTATCGGCCGGCGATCGTCAGGCGATCGCGAGCATCTCTTCCTTGAGTTTCAGTTTCTGCTTTTTCAGTTGCGCCAGCGCCGCCATGTCGGGCGCGGGACGCCGCTCTTCATTCGCAATTTTCTCGTCAAGGTTCGCGTGACGCGACTTCAGGGCGGAAAGATGCGACGTGCTCATGGGCCATTCTCCTTTTCGACTCGATTGGCAGGGCCGATTAAATCACGAAACGGGGCGAATGTCGTGACGATTCGCCGAGCCGGTCCCCGTTGCGGACCAGTGGTGAACGTGGCAGGGAAGCGGTCGTGAGCCACGACGAAATTACCCAGCGCCTGGAACTGTTACGGATCGAGCATCGCGACCTCGACGCGGCGATCATTGCGCTCGGCACGGCAGCGGTCCCCGACCAGTTGCAGCTCGCGCGGCTCAAGAAACGCAAGCTGCGGCTGCGCGACGAGATTGCGTGGTGCGAGGACCAGCTGGTTCCCGATATTATCGCCTGAATCAAAACGGGACGGTCGCGGGCCGCAATTTCATGGTTACCGCCATTGCATTGCCGCGCAGCCATGGCATCCATCGGTTCATGGTCGCGCGGCATTCAGACATCATGGCAATCGCAGTGCCGGTGCAGCGCGCGCAGGTCGAAAATCTTTATGTCGAGGCGATGGTCCTCGCCGACGAGGCGCACGCCGCCTTTGCAGCGCAGCGCGACCTGGGCGATATCGGGCGCGACGGGCTAATGCAGATCAGCCTGGCGTGCGAATCGCTCAAGACCACGACGCGGCTGATGCATGTCATCGCCTGGCTGCTCCACCGCCGCGCGATGATGGCCGGCGATCCGGGAGCGGGGCCGAACGACAGCGCGGCGCGGATCGGTGCGCCCGTTGAGGCCGACTGGGACGTCTGCGCGGGGTTCGAGGCGTCGGTGCGGCGGATCATCGCGGCGAGCGAGCGCTTGTTCGAGCGCATCGCGGGGCTGGAGGCGGGCTGGGATGCACCGCGGGCAGCAACGCCGGTGCAGCGCTTGCTGGCGCAGCTGGAAGCGCGGCTCTAGCAGAGCGCCAGGTCCGCTTTGGCGTGACGAGGCTGAGGGTGGACACAATTCGTCGCAGCTTGCCGACTACCCCAACCACTCCACCCACGCGCCATGGGCGTGGGCATGCGCCAGCTTCACCGCGTCGCCGCCCCGCGGCCAATATCGTACCACCAGCTCATGATGATGCACCGTCCGATTGGCTTCGAGTGCGATCCAAGCCAATGGGCGATCGGCACTCGCGCGTGCCCCCGCGGCTTCCATCGCCGCAGTGATCCGAACTTGTTGGTCAGCGGGGACATATTGCCAGACGATCGAATGCATCAGGACGCGCGTCGTCCCGTCTGCCTGTGGGCGCGCGAGTTCGGCCTCGACAAAGTCGGCGGCATTGGCATGGACCAGCTGCGGCGGCGCTGCGGTCGCCGCGGCAATCGCCGCCGCCATGCGCTCAAACCGGACATGATGTTCGGGCCAGATATAGGCTTTCAGGCGCAGCGCCTGCGCCGGATCGGTGAGGTCGACCGGCGCAACGTCGCAACCTTTCAAGCCCGCAAATTCGATCGCGTATTGCGGCGGATGGTTGCCGCGCCAGTCGGGGGTAAACGCCATCGCGCCGGGGCGCTGTCCGACATGCACGCCGCCCAGATCATAATGATAGCGGTCAATCATCAGATTGATCCCGGCGCTCGAGCCGATTTCGAGGCAGTCGAAACGCGGCGGCAACCCCTGATCAGCCAGCCACAGCATCGCGGCGATGAAGTTCGACGAGCGCCCCGCTTCGTTGGTCTGCGGCGGCCCATCCAGCCAGGGCAGCAGCGCCGCTTCGTGCCGCGCGACAACCCCGGCGACGATGGCGGCGTCGTTGAAATCCTCGGCATCGGCGTAGATCGGCGCCAGCTCATGCGCGCTGCCCGCCAGATGCAGCGCGTGGATGCCGCCCGCAGCGCGCAGCGGCAGCGCGTCGGCGAGCGGGGCGCCGCTCCAGTGGGCCATCCGGCGCGCAAATTCGCTGGCGGGCTTATCGAGCAAAGTTCCCAGCGCGGCGACGATGCGCGCGGTGATCGGCGCGTCATTGGCGCGGCAATAGAGCATCTGGTTGGCAAAGGCGGTGCGCACCGCCGCGGGCCCGCTCTGGGCCATGTCAACGAAGTCGTAGCGCTCGCTCATTGCCCTTTTTCCCTCCGCCGCCTATGTGCGCGACGCTTATGCCCGAACCGATCATCTTTGCCATCCCCAAGGGACGCATCCTCGACGAGGCGCTGCCGCTGCTTGCGCGCGTCGGCATCGAGCCGGCGGCCGATTTCTTTGACAAGAATAGCCGCGCGCTGGTGTTCGCGACCAACCAGCCGCACATCTCGCTGATCCGGGTGCGCGCGTTCGACGTTGCCACTTTCGTGGCGCATGGCGCAGCGCAGCTAGGCATCGTCGGATCGGACGTCGTCGACGAATTCGATTATAGCGAGCTGTACGCGCCGGTCGATCTGGGCATCGGCCACTGCCGCCTGTCGCTGGCGGGTCCGGCCGATGCGCCGCCGCCGGGGATGGGTGAAAGCCACATCCGCGTCGCGACCAAATATCCCGCGACAACGCGCCGCTGGTTCGCGGCGCAGGGTATCCAGGCGGAATGTATCAAGCTGAACGGCGCGATGGAGATTGCGCCGAAGCTGGGGCTCGCTTCGCACATCGTCGACCTTGTCTCGACGGGGCGGACGCTGGTCGAAAATGCGCTTGCCGAGCAGAAAATCATCAGCGACGTGTCGGCGCGGCTGATCGTCAATCGCGCCGCGTTCAAGCTGCGCTCGGCCGAAGTGCCGGCGCTGGTCGAGCGGTTCCGTCAGGCGGTCGGCGATGCGGCGGCTTGATGCTTCCGCGCCCGGCTTTGCGGCCGAATTCGACGCGCTGGTCAACGATCGACGCGAGAGCGATCCGGATGTGTCGGCCGATGTCGCGGCGATTATTGCGCGGGTGAAGGCCGAGGGCGACGCCGCGCTCGCCGATTTTACCGCGAAATTCGACGGCTTCGATCTGGATGCGAGCGAGTGGAGCATTTCGAAGGCTGAGTGCGCTGCGGCTTATGCGGCGCTCGTGCCCGAACTTCGCGATGCGTTGAACCTCGCGGCGGACCGCATCCGTGCCTATCACGCCGCGCAGCTGCCCGAGGATCGCGACTATCGCGACGCGACGGGTGCACGGCTGGGCGCGCGCTGGAACGCGGTCGACGCGGCCGGGGTCTACGTCCCCGGCGGACGCGCCGCCTATCCCTCATCGGTGCTGATGAACATCCTGCCCGCGAAGGTCGCAGGCGTCGGGCGCATCGTGATGATGACCCCGACACCGGGCGGCGAAATCAATCCGGTGGTGATGGCTGCGGCGCATATCGGCGGGGTGGACGAAATCTGGCGGATCGGCGGGGCGCAGGCGGTTGCGGCGCTGGCCTATGGCACCGACAGAATCGCCCCGGTCGATGTCGTCACCGGCCCCGGCAACGCGTGGGTCGCCGAGGCGAAGCGCCAGGTCTATGGCGTCGTCGGGATCGACATGGTCGCGGGGCCGAGCGAGATCGTTGTCATTGCCGACGCGCAGAACGACGCGCAGATCATCGCCGCCGACCTGCTGAGCCAGGCCGAGCATGACCCCACAAGCCAGTCGATCCTGTTCACCGACGATGCTGCCTTTGCCGACGCAGTTGCCGCCGCGGTCGACGCGACCATCCCGACGCTTGGCACCGCTGCAACGATGCGCGAAAGCTGGGACGCCAATGGCGCGATCATTCTCGTCCCGGCGCTCGCCGACGCCGTCCCGCTGTCCGATCGGCTCGCTCCCGAACATCTCGAACTCGCGGTCGATGCGGCCGACGCCGATGCCCTGTTCGCCAAGGTGCGTCATGCCGGCTCGGTCTTTCTTGGCCGCCAAACCCCCGAAGCGATCGGCGATTATGTCGCCGGTCCCAACCATGTGCTGCCGACCGGTCGCCGCGCGCGTTTTTCGAGCGGGCTGTCGGTCAGCGATTTCATGAAGCGCACCAGTTTCCTCGCGCTCGATGATGCCAGCCTTGCCGCGATCGGCCCCGCTGCGGTAGCGCTTGCCGGAGCCGAGGGGCTTCCCGCGCATGCGCTGTCGGTCAGCCAGCGTCTCAAGTAGAAAAGAACCATGAACAAACGCTCCCAGTCCCGCTCCGCCGCCCGGCTCGCCGCCGTCCAGGCGCTCTATCAGCACGAGATGGAGGCGACCCCGGTCGCCAAGCTGATCCACGAATTCCATCAGCACCGCATCGGCGCGACGATCGAAGACGCCGAATATGCCGGCGCCGACACCGAGTTTTTCGACGATATCGTAAAAGGCACGCTGGCGCGGTCCGAAGAGATTGATGCGGCGATCATCACGCGACTGGCCAGCGGCTGGTCGATGGAGCGGCTCGACCGCACGATGAAGGCGATCCTGCGCGCCGGCGCCTATGAACTGATGGCGCGCGGCGACGTGCCGGTCGGCGCGGTGGTCAGCGAATATGTCGATGTTGCGAAGGCGTTTTTCGACGCGCGCGAAGCCGGGTTTGCCAATGGCCTGCTCGACGCAATCGGTAAGGATGTGCGCAAATAGTTAAATACTTCCGGTGGCGAAGCCATGGGGAGGGGGACCACTCGCCAAGCGAGGGGTGGAGGAGCGGCAACGCTGCGCCGATGCCCCTCCGTCAGCGCTTCGCGCTGTCACCTTCCCATCGCTGCGCGGCAGCGAGGACTGCACGCTATCTTTTATACCGCATCACTATCTCCTAAGCTGGGCACCATGTCCGAAGCCGATTTCATCGCCCGCCTGCGCGCCATCGCCAGCGACCCCGCCGCGCGCGGGCTCGCGGACGATGCGGCGGAGTGGGAAGGATTGGTCCTCACCCACGACATGATCGTCGAGGGCATCCACTTCTTGCCCGACGACACCGCGCAGGACGTTGCGTGGAAACTCGTTGCAGTGAACCTGTCGGACTTGGCCGCCAAGGGCGCGGCGCCGGTCGGGGTGCTTGTCGGGTACAGTCTCGGCGACGATGATTGGGACGCCGCCTTTGTCGAGGGGCTCGACCTGGTGCTGCGCCGTTTTGGAATCATCCTGCTTGGCGGCGACACCGTGCGCGTTCCCGCGGGCGCCCCACGCAGCTTTGGGCTGACCGCGATCGGCCGCGCGCCGCCTGGCGGGGCGCCGTCGCGATCGGGGGCGCGACCGGGCGACCAGCTGTGGGTCACGGGGTCGATCGGCAACGCCGGACTGGGACTTGCGATGCGGCTGGGGCAGGAGGATGCGAACGAGACCTGTCTTGCCGCCTATCGCCGCCCGCAGCCGCAACTGACCTTTGGGCAAGCAGTGGCGCCGCATGTCCATGCGATGATGGATGTGTCCGATGGACTTCTGATCGACGCGCAGCGGATGGCCGAAGCGAGCGCGTGCGAGTTCGTGCTGATGCTGGAGGCGGTGCCGCTGTCGGCGGCCTTGCTCGCGGTGCGCCCCGATGTGGTCGATACGCGGCTCGCGGCGGCGACCGCAGGTGACGATTATCAGCTGTTGTTTGCTGCCGATCCGGGGGCGACGGGAGCGATCCGTGACATCGCGGCGGGACTGAATGTCATGGCGACGCCGATCGGCCATGCCGGAGTGGGCGCGGGAATCGTGCTGACCCACCGCGCCAAGCGTATCACACTGCCCGAGCGTCTCGGTTTCACGCACTGACGCGAAACCGTTACAAAAGTGCCGAAAAACCGGACTTGCCCTTGGCTTTCTTTCTTCCCATAACGCGGCGTCCAAATTTAGGGGCGGTCGCATCAGGGGAGAGGGCGAACCGGCAATCATGGTCGGACGTGCTCGACTGTTCACCTGGGTCCGCCCCGTTCTAGGGGAAGGAAATTCATGATTGATCCGGTTATGATCGCGATAGCGTGCGGCCTTATCGCCGTGCTCTATGGCTTCATTACCTCCCGCCAGGTGCTCAGCGCCTCGCCGGGTAATGAAAAGATGCAGGAAATTGCTGCCGCTATCCAGGAAGGCGCCAAGGCCTATCTGGGCCGTCAATATCGCACCATCGCCATCGTCGGCGTCGTTGTCGCCATTCTTGTCGGGATATTCCTCGGCGCGATTTCGGCGACGGGCTTTGTCATCGGTGCCGTGCTTTCCGGTGTCGCCGGCTTCGTCGGCATGAATATCTCGGTGAAAGCCAATGTCCGCACCGCCGCCGCGGCGCAGACCGGGCTGCAGGCCGGTCTGACCATGGCGTTCCGCGCCGGCGCGATCACCGGTATGCTGGTGGCGGGCCTTGCGCTCCTCGCGATCTCGGTCTTTTTCTGGTATCTGATCGGTCCCGGTGGCTACACCGTCGGCGGTGACGACCGTACCGTGGTCGATGCTCTCGTCGCGCTCGCATTTGGCGCTTCGCTGATCTCGATCTTCGCGCGTCTGGGCGGCGGTATCTTCACCAAGGCCGCCGACGTCGGCGCCGATCTGGTCGGCAAGGTCGAGGCGGGCATTCCCGAGGATGATCCACGTAACCCCGCCGTCATCGCCGATAACGTCGGCGACAACGTCGGCGATTGCGCCGGTATGGCCGCCGATCTGTTCGAAACCTATGTCGTGACCGTCGGCGCCACCATGGTGCTGATGGCGCTGTTGCTGAAGGGCGCGGGCGATCAGCTCCTGCCGCTGATGAGCCTGCCGCTGCTGATCGGCGGCGTCTGCATCATCACCTCGATCATCGGCACCTATTTCGTCAAGCTCGGCGGCGGCAACAACATCATGGGCGCGATGTACAAGGGCTTCCTGGTTACCGCGGTCCTCTCGGTCCCGGCGATCTGGTTCTCGACCAACTATGTGCTGCAAGGTGACATGGCGACCGACATCACGGGTCAGACGTT
Organism: Sphingopyxis sp.; assembly: GCF_016704835.1. Classification (GTDB taxonomy): domain Bacteria; phylum Pseudomonadota; class Alphaproteobacteria; order Sphingomonadales; family Sphingomonadaceae; genus Sphingopyxis. The sequence goes on from NZ_JADIZJ010000022.1 coordinate 103,229, forward strand.
CAATGGCAGCGACCTGTTCTATTGCTCGCTGCTCGGCCTGGTCATCACCGGCCTGATCATCTGGATCACCGAATATTACACCGGCACCAACTATCGCCCGGTGCGCTCGATCGCCAAGGCTTCGGAAACCGGCCACGGCACCAACGTGATCCAGGGCCTCGCGATCAGCCTTGAATCGACCGCGCGCCGACGCTGGTGATCTGCGCCGGCATCATCATCGCCTTCCAGATCGCGGGTATCGTGGGCATCGCCTTTGCGGCCACCGCGATGCTGGCGCTGGCCGGCATGGTCGTCGCGCTCGACGCTTATGGTCCGGTCACCGACAACGCCGGCGGCATTGCCGAAATGGCGGGCCTCGACGATTCGGTTCGTGAAAAGACCGACCTGCTCGACGCCGTGGGCAACACGACCAAGGCCGTGACCAAGGGCTATGCCATCGGTTCGGCGGGTCTTGCCGCGCTGGTGCTGTTCGCCGCCTATACCAACGACCTTCGGCGAAGTTCTTCCGACCGAGCCGCTGACCTTCTCGCTGTCGTCGCCCTATGTCATCGTCGGGCTGCTGCTCGGCGCGCTGCTGCCGTATCTGTTCGGTGCGTTTGGCATGACCGCGGTCGGCCGGGCGGCGGGCGAAGTGGTCAAGGATGTTCGCGACCAGTTCAAGAACAACCCGGGCATCATGACCTATGAGAGCAAGCCCGACTATGCGCGCACGGTCGATCTGGTGACCAAGGCGGCGATCAAGGAAATGATCATTCCTTCGTTGCTGCCGGTTCTGGCGCCGATCGTCGTGTTCTTCGTGATCCGCGCGGTTGCGGGTCCGGCCGCGGCGCTCGAAGCGCTCGGCGCGCTCCTGCTCGGCGTCATCGTCAGCGGCTTGTTCGTCGCCATCTCGATGACCTCGGGCGGCGGCGCATGGGACAATGCGAAGAAATATATCGAAGACGGCAACCACGGCGGCAAAGGCAGCGAGGCCCATAAGGCCGCGGTGACCGGTGACACCGTTGGCGATCCGTACAAGGATACCGCGGGCCCCGCGGTCAACCCGATGATCAAGATCACCAACATCGTGGCGATCCTGCTCCTCGCGGCGCTGGCCAACGGCGCGGTTTAATCCGCGCTGCCTGCGGGCAAAGAAAAGCCCCGCCGGAGCGATCCGGCGGGGCTTTTTCTTGGCAATCTTGGCGACGGCGGATCTCGACGGTGCGTCAAAACGCGAGGTTGAGATCCCGGCCTTCGCCGGGATGACGATAAAGGCGGGGAATTAACGGTTCGCCTTCATCTGCGCCGCATACCCCGCCTGCACCATCGCGCTCATCCGGTCGAACAATGCGTCGGGGTCGCTGCGGCGCAGCGCCGCGATGGCGGCCTCGGCGCCTTCTGCGATCACCAGTTCGCGCGTCCCGGCCTCGACCGCGGCCAATATTTGCGCGGCGGCGAAATCGGGCGACAGGCCGTTGTCGATCGCGGCGTCGCTTTCACCCCGCACCGAACCATCGGCGTTGAGCGCGTTGCGGCTGACGTTGGTCTGGACCGATCCTGGCGCCACGACGAGCACCTTCAATCCCAGATGGCCATTTTCTGCGCGCACGCTGTCATGATAGCCGATCAGGCCGTGTTTGGCGGCGCAATAGGCGCTGCGCAGCGGGATCCCCGCGATGCCCGCGACGCTGGAGATCGCGACGATCTGGCCGCCGCCCGCGCCGACCATGCGCGGCAGCAGTTGCTGGGTCAGCGCGATCGGGGCGAGCAGGTCGACCGCGACAATCTGTTGATAGACAGCAAAGTCGGTGTCGATCGCCAGGCTGCGCTGCGAGATGCCGGCATTGTTGACCAGCCCGTCGATGCGGCCGTGCCAGCGCCATGCCTGATCGGTGATCGCAGGAAGGGCATCATAGTCGGTCGCCTCGAACGGCAGCACCAGCGTCGCGGTATCGCAATCGGCGGCAACCGCCTCCAGCGCGCCGACATTGCGCCCCGACAGGATCAGCTTTGCGCCCCGCGCCGCCAGCGCCCGCGCCAGTGCCGCGCCGATTCCCGACGAGGCGCCTGTAATCCACCAGATCTGATCGTTCATACCCGCTCCCACTCTTTGCTTTCGTTTCAACCTGAAACGGGTTTACGCGGCCGTCAAGGCGCGGCGCTCGCGCAATTCTCGGCGGGGGGTGGCAATTTTGTTGCGAATCTGTTATAATAAATATCAACGCGCTGACATTCTGCCTCCTGCCGTCACGGGCTGGGGCGTTTCGCGGCGTTCCGATGGAGCCATATCTCTTGTCACTCTGACTGGCTAGCGCCGAGCGACCGTAAATCCCCCTTGGCTAGAGGGCGGGATGCGCCGCTGTTGTCGCACTTTCAGATCGGGGTCAAGGCACAACAAAAGGAATTTGCATGTCCGTAAGCACGCTCTTGTTCGAAGTCGGTGATTATGTCGTTTATCCCAAACATGGCGTGGGGCGCGTCATCGAGTTGCAGAAATCGGAAATCGCCGGGATGCAGCTCGAACTTTATGTCCTGCGCTTCGAAAAGGAAAAAATGACGCTTCGTGTGCCGACGAACAAGGCCGAAGGCGTGGGCATGCGCAAGCTTTCGTCGGACAAGACGCTGAAGGAAGCGCTGCAGGTGCTGACCACCAAGCCGAAGGTCAAGCGCACCATGTGGTCGCGCCGTGCGCAGGAATATGAAGCGAAGATCAATTCGGGCGACCTGGTGTCGATCGCCGAAGTAACCCGCGACCTGTTCCGCGCCGACGACCAGCCCGAGCAGAGCTATTCGGAGCGCCAGATCTTCGAAGCGGCCTCGAGCCGCCTTGCGCGCGAACTGGGCGCGATGGAAGAAAGCGACGAAAAGACCGCGCAGGCGAAGATCCTCCAGATCCTCAACGAGCATGCGCCGCTGTATTACGTCGAAAAGGTGTAAGCACCCAAGGTAGTGACAAGGGAAAGGGCGGTCCGCGCGGGCCGCCCTTTTTCGTTGCCATGTTTGCGAGCAGAGCGAAGCACTATCCGGCTATCATGGTGTTTGGACGCCGGCTGGAGATTGCCGCGTCGCTACGCGCCTCGCAATGACAGGCTAAGGATAGCTCGCGCTAACGAAATACAGGCCATCCGGCGGCGCATTCAGCCCCAGCGCATTGCGATCCGCCGCCGCCAGCGCGTCCTTCAGATCGTCCGCCGACCAGCGGCCATGCCCGACCATCGACAGGCACCCGACGATCGAGCGAACCTGGTGGTGCAGGAAACTGCGCGCCGCCGCCTCGATGATCAGCTCGTCGCCGTGACGGCTGACGGCCAGCCTGTCGAGCGTCTTCACGGGGCTTTGCGACTGGCAATGCGCCGAGCGAAAGGTGGTAAAATCATGGAGGCCAATCAGCGCCTGCGCCGCAGCATGCATCGCATCGGCGTCCAAGGGCCGCGCGACCTGCCACGACAGCCCCTTGTCCCACGTCAGCGGCGCGCGGCGGTTGACGATGCGATATTCGTAACTGCGCCCGATGCAGGCAAAGCGCGCGTGCCAGTCGTCGGGGACGATCTCGGCCGCGAGCACCGCGACCGGCGCGGGGCGCAGCTGGGCATTGAGCGCCTCGGTCAGCTTGAACGGGGTCAGCGGCTTTTCGATATCGACATGCGCGCGCATCGCTATGGCATGGACCCCGGCGTCGGTGCGCCCGGCGCTGAAGACCTGCACGGGTTCGCCGGTGAAGCGGTGGATCGCTTCCTCGATCGTCTGCTGCACGCTGGGGCCATGCGCCTGCCGCTGCCAGCCCATATAGGGGCGGCCGTCATATTCGATGGTGAGGGCAAAGCGGGTCATGGGCGCCCGTCTGCGCGCTTATCGTCACCCTGGACTCGATCCGGGGTCCATTCCAGCGCCGTCGTCATGGACCCCGGTTCAAGTCCGGGGTGACCAATGATCGGTGGCTTTTTCATACGAGCCGCGTGCCCTTTGCGATTCCTCGCCCGCGCAGCAATTCGCCCGCCTCCATTGCAGGCTTGCCCGCCCGCTGCACCCGCGTTGCGCGGATCGCGCCCGGGTTGCAGGCGATGGTCAGCGCATCGTCGAGCGTCGTGCCGGGGAGGGCGCCCGCAACCGTCTCGCCCGGATGGACGACTTCGGCGGCCAAGATCTTGTACCGCTCGCCCTCCAGCTCGAAAAACGCCCCCGGCATCGGATTGAATGCACGTATCTGCCGCTCGACCTGTACCGCGCTGACCAGAAAATCGAGCCGCGCCTCGCTCTTGTCGATCTTGGCGGCATAGGTGACGCCTTCGTCGGGTTGCGGCACCGGGGGGAAGGCGTGGAGGTCGCTCAGCACCCGCCGCGTCATCAACGCGCCCATCTCGGCGAGTTCGTGGGTGAGCACGCCCGCAGTCTTGCGGCCGATCGGGGTCGGCTCGACAAGTCGCATCGCGCCGGTGTCGAGCCCGACGTCCATCTGCATGATCGTCACCCCGGTCTCGGCATCGCCAGCAAGAATAGCACGCTGCACCGGCGCCGCACCGCGCCAGCGCGGCAGGATCGAGCCATGGACGTTCAGGCATCCCTCGCGCGGCGCATCAAGGATCGCGGGCGGCAGGATCAGGCCGTAGGCGGCGACGACCGCGATATCGAGGTCGAGCGCGGCGAACTCGGCCTGTTCGTCGGCGCCCTTCAGACTTTTCGGAGTGCGGACGGGCAGGGCGTGCGTCTCGGCCCAATCGTTTACCGCGCTTTGTTGGATTTTCTTGCCGCGCTGCGCCGGCCGCGCAGGCTGAGTATAGACCGCCGCGATGTCGTGCCCCGCAGCGTGCAGCGCAGCGAGCGTCGGCACCGCAAAGGGCGGCGTTCCCATGAAAGCGATACGCATGGGTGCGGGCTTTGGCGGAGCGCGGCGCGACATTCAACCCCTCTCCCCTCGTGGGAGAGGGTAGCGAGACTCGCGACCTTGGTAACTCGTCGCAGCGGGAGAGGATTGTTGTGCGCCCGCGCGGGCCGCGATAGGTGCTGTGCATGGCCTCCACCGAAATCGAAGCCCTTGTCCAGCAACTCGCCCGCCTGCCGGGGCTCGGCCCGCGGTCGGCGCGGCGCGCGGTGCTGCATTTGATGAAGAAACGCGAGTCCGCTTTTGTGCCGCTGCTCGCGGCGCTGCAGACGGTGTCCGAACGGCTCGTCACCTGCACCATTTGCGGCAATGTCGACACCCGCGACCCCTGCGCGATCTGTGCCGACCCGCGCCGCGATACGCGCGCGCTGTGCGTGGTCGAGGAGGTGTCGGACCTGTGGGCGCTCGACAAGTCGCGGCTGTTTCCCGGCAAATATCATGTTCTGGGCGGGCGATTGTCGGCGCTGGAGGGCGTCCGCCCGCAGGATCTGGCCATCGACGCGCTGGTCGCGCGCGTCGCGGCGGGCGGTATCGACGAGGTCGTGCTGGCGATGAACGCGACGATGGAGGGGCAAACGACCGCGCACTATCTCGCCGAGCGGCTGGAGGGGTATCCGGTGCGACTGACGCAGCTGGCGCATGGTTTGCCGGTGGGGGGCGAGCTCGATTATCTCGATGAGGGGACGCTGGCGCAGGCGCTGCGGGCTAGAAGGCCGGTGGGTTGACGGCGGGCGTTCGAATTCATACCTGAGCCCCCATGGCCTTACTTCCCATCATAGAGACCCCGGATCCCCGGCTGCGCGTCATTTCGAAGCCCGTCGAAACCTTCGATGCCGAGCTGAAGCAGCTGGTCGCCGACATGTTCGAGACGATGTACGACGCGCCCGGCATCGGGCTGGCGGCGATTCAGGTCGGGGTGGCGAAACGCATCCTGGTGATCGACCTGCAGGAACCCGATCCCGAGGATGAGGAGGGCAAAAAGGTGATCCGCGAGCCGCGCGTGTTCATCAACCCCATGTTCTCCGACGAGAGCGAGGAGCACAGCGTCTATTCGGAAGGCTGCCTGTCGGTTCCCGAACAATATGCCGATGTGACGCGCCCCGCCGAGGTTACCGTCGATTGGCAGGACGAGGACGGCAAGCATCATCAGCAGCGCATGACCGGCCTGATGGCGACGTGTATCCAGCACGAGCACGACCATCTGGAAGGCATTCTCTTCATCGACCATCTGTCGCGGCTGAAGCGCGAGATGGTGCTGAAGAAGCTGATTAAGATGCGCAAAGCGGCGTGACCGGCTGAAGCCCCTCCCCGCAAGGGGGAGGGGAGAGCGGCTTTACCCCGCCTTTGCCACCGCGACCATCGCGGGACGCAGCAACCGGTCTTTCATCATATAACCTGCCTGCATTTCCTGCACGATCGTGCCGGGTGCGGCGTCGCTGCTCGGAATTTCCAGCATCGCCTGGTGCTGGTTGGGGTCGAGCGGCAGGCCGATCGCGGCGATGCGGGTGATGCCATTGCGTTCGAAGACACTGAGCAATTCGCGCTCGGTGGCTTCGAGGCCGGTGATCAGCGGCTTGATCGCGTCCGATGCGCGCTGTTCGTCGCTGAGCGCCGCGAGCGCGCGGCCGAGATTGTCGGCGACCGACAGGATATCGCGCGCAAATTTGGTCGCGGCATAGGCGTGCGCGTCGGCAATTTCCTTTTCCTTGCGGCGACCCAGATTCTGCGTCTCGGCGCGCGCGTAGAGCAGGTCTTGCTGTACTGCGGCGAGCTGTTCGCTCAGCTTGGCCAGTTCGTCATTTTCGCCCTGCTCGGGAGCCGCTACTTCGGGGGCGTCGGTTTCGGGGGTCGCGCTGTCGTCGACCGGGGTGTCATTTTCGATGTTCGTCATAAACCTATCGTATCAGTCTGGAGAGTGATTGTGCGGTGAAATCCACCATGGGAACGATGCGGGCATAGTTCAAGCGGGTGGGGCCGATAACCCCGACCACGCCGACCACGCGCCCGTCCGATCCGCGATAGGGCGCCGCTATCACGGAAGAGCCCGAAAGCGAGAATAATTTATTCTCCGACCCGATAAAAATACGGGTCGCGCTGCCGTCGCGGGCGCTGTCGAGCAATTGCGCGATGTCCTGTTTGGTTTCGAGTTCGTCGAGCAATTGCCGGACACGGTCGAGGTCGCCGACCGCGCTGTCGTCGAGCAGATTGGCCTGGCCGCGCACGATCAGCACCGGGCGGTCGGCGCCGTCGGACGACCAGATCGCGAGCCCGCGGCTGACCAGATCCTGCGCGGCGCGGTCGATCGCAATCCGCTCGGCCTCGATCTCATGTCGCACCCGCGCCATCGCTTCGGTGAGCGTCAGGCCCGCCAGCATCGCGCTGATGTAATTGCCCGCCTCGACCAGCGCCGACGGGTCGAGCCCGGGCGGGGTGTCGATGACGCGGTTCTCGACCGCACCATCGCCCGCGACGAGCACGACAAGCGCCTGCGCGTCGGACAGCGGGACGAAGGCGACCTGTTTCAGGATGCGCTCGTGCTTGGGGACGAGGACCAGCCCGGCGCACGCCGACAGTCCCGACAACGCCGAGGTCGCCTGCGCCAGCGCGCTTTCGATCGGACCGGCGTCGGACAGACTCGCCTCGATCTGCGCGCGGTCCTCGGCGCTCGGTTCGGCGACCTGCATCATGCCGTCGACGAAGAGGCGCAGACCCTGTTCGGTCGGCAGGCGTCCTGCGCTGGTGTGCGGACTGGCGAGCAGGCCGAATTCCTCCAGATCCTGCATGACGTTACGGATCGAGGCAGGGGAGAGGTTGAGCGCCGCGAGTTTCGACAATGTGCGCGAGCCAATCGGTTGCCCTGTTTCGAGATAAGCGTCGACGACCAGCCGGAACACGTCGCGGGCGCGCGTGGTGAGTTCGGTGATCGGCGCGGTGGTCATAGAGGGGATCTAGGGACGCGGAGGCGTGGGGGCAAGCGCCGGAGCCCTCTCCCATCGGAGAGGATGATTTGCGCTTGCTGCGCTTCACCGCTAAGCGCGCCGCACACAATCACAGGAGAATTCCCCATGCGCCCATCCGGCCGCGCCCCCGATCAGATGCGTCCGATCGCGATCGAAACCGCCTTCACCATCCACGCCGAGGGCAGCGTGCTGGTCAGCTTTGGCAACACCAAGGTGCTGGTGACCGCCAGCGTCGATGAAAAGGTGCCGCCGTTCCTGCGCGGCAAGGGGCAGGGATGGGTCACCGCCGAATATGGCATGCTGCCCCGCGCGACGCACACCCGCGGCAGCCGCGAAGCGGCAAAGGGCAAGCAGTCGGGGCGGACGCAGGAAATTCAGCGGCTTATCGGGCGTAGCTTGCGCGCTGTGGTAGACATGAAAAAGCTGGGAGAGCGCCAGATCGTCATCGATTGCGACGTCATCCAGGCCGATGGCGGTACCCGCACGGCATCGATTACGGGCGCATGGGTCGCGCTGCGCCTCGCGGTAGACACGCTGCTCGCGGCAAAGACGATCGCCGAGGATCCGATCTCGGACAAGGTCGGCGCGATTTCGTGCGGTATCTACAATGGCACCCCGGTACTCGACCTCGATTATGACGAGGATTCGGTCGCCGAAGCCGATGGCAATTTCGTGCTGACCGGTCGCGGCCAGATCGTCGAAGTCCAGGCGAGCGCCGAGGGCGCGACCTATGACGAGGAAGGGTTGCTGCGATTGCTGCGGCTGGCGCGGATCGGCTGCGGCGAGATTTTCGCGGCACAGGACAAGGCGACGGGGCGGCAATAACGTCGTCACCCCGGACCTGATCCGGGGTTCTTTGGCGGTGAAGGGCTGGATGCCGGATCAGGTCCGGCATGACGAATGACAGGGCAGGTTATGTCGCATCGAAAACTCACCCCCGGCAAACTCGTCATCGCCAGCCACAATGCGGGCAAGGTGCGCGAGATTCGGGCGTTGCTCGAACCATTCGGGATCGATCCGGTGTCGGCCGCCGACCTCGGCCTGCCCGAGCCCGCGGAGACGGGAACGACGTTCCGCGACAATGCGCTGCTTAAAGCGCATGCCAGCGCGGCGGCGGCGGGGCTGCCCGCACTCGCCGACGACAGCGGGCTGGAGGTTGCCGCGCTCGGCGGGCGCCCGGGGGTTTACACCGCCGACTGGGCCGAACGGCAAGCGTTTGAAGGCCCGCCCGGCCGCGACTGGTATATGGCGATGGGCAAAGTCGAAGGACTGCTCGCCGAGCAGGGGCCGGACGTCGACCGCAGCGCCTGCTTCGTCTGCACCCTCGCGCTCGCCTGGCCTGACGGTCATGCCGAGGTGTTCGAGGGGAGGGCGCAAGGCAGCCTCACCTGGCCGCCGCGCGGGATGCTCGGTTTCGGTTATGATCCGGTGTTCGTGCCAGTTGGCAAGTCATTGACTTATGCTGAAATTGAACCGGCTGAGAAGCATGCGATCAGCCACCGCGCCGATGCCTTTGCAAAGCTGGTGGCGGAAGCTTTTTAATTCCCCTCCCGCTGGCGGGAGGGCCGAGGGGAGGGGCCTGTGGCCACCACCGAACTACGAGACATGCCGTCCCGCGTCCCGTTCCGCCAGCAGGTGGGGAGCCCTGAACCGCTGGCGCTTTACGTCCATTGGCCGTTTTGCGTGTCGAAATGCCCCTATTGCGACTTCAACAGCCATGTCCGCGACCGCGTCGATCAGACGGCGTGGCGCGATGCCTTGCTGGCTGATTTGCGGCACGAGGCGGGGTTGCTGCCTGGCCGGGCCGTCGCTTCGATCTTTTTCGGTGGGGGGACGCCCAGCCTGATGCCGCCCGCGACCGTCGCCGCGGTGATCGCGGCTGCCGAGACCGAGTGGGGCTTGACCGATGACGTCGAGATCACGCTGGAGGCCAACCCGAACTCGGTCGAGGTCGCCAATTTCGCCGATCTCGCCGCCGCCGGGGTCAATCGCGTGTCGATCGGGGTTCAGAGCTTCGATGCCGAAGTGCTTGAATTTTTGGGGCGAGCGCACAGCGAAGACGAGGCACGCCGCGCCATTGCTACCGCACAGGAACATTTTGCACGCGTCAGTTTCGACCTGATCTATGCGCGCCCCGGCCAGACGATGGCGGCGTGGACAACCGAGCTGGCGGGCGCGCTCGCGTTCGGCACCGATCATCTCTCGCTCTACCAACTCACGATCGAGCCCGGCACGCGCTTTGCCACGCTGGCGGCGAAGGGCGAGCTGACGATCCCCGACGGCGATGCCGCCGCTGACCTGTTTGACGCGACGCAGGCAATGACATGTGCTGCGGGCCTACCGCGCTACGAGGTGTCGAACCATGCGCGGATCGGGCACGAGAGCCGCCACAACCTCGCCTACTGGCGCTACGCCGATTATGCCGGCGTCGGCCCCGGCGCGCATGGGCGGCGGCTCGGGCAGGCGACCGAACGGCACAAGAAGCCCGAGAATTTCATCGCCGCGGTCGAACGCAATGGGCATGGGCTGAAGGTCGAGAGCGACCTGCCCGCGCACGAGCGCGCAACCGAGGCGATGCTGATGGGGCTGCGGCTGCGAGAAGGGATCGATCTGGCGCGGATCGAGATGCGCAGCGAGCTGGCGCGCGCGGCGTTCGTCGATGGTGATGCGGTGGCGCGGTTGGTCGAGCAAGGACTGATGGCGCAGGAGCGCGACCGGCTGAGGGTGACCGACGACGGCATATTGCTCCTCGACTCGATCCTTTCCGAGGTGGTGCGGACGGGTTAAGCTACGCATGCCTCAACTGTCCTGAGCTTGTCGAAAGACCGTTTTTCCTGCACCGTGGCGAGAAGAACAGGGCTTCGCCAAGCTCAGCACGAACGGGATTTTGAGTGAGCCTCGATCTGATCCGAGACTGGGATGCCCATCTGGCGCATGAAAAACGCCGGTCAGAGCACACGCGCCGCGCCTATATCGCGACCGCCGAGCGTTTTTGCGCCTTCCTGTCGCAGCATCGCGGCGGCGCGGTCGATGGCCCGATGCTGGCCAAACTGACCCCGAACGACCTGCGCGCCTATCTTGCCGATCGCCGCGCCGACGGCCTCGGCAATGCCTCTGCCGCGCGCGAGTTGTCGGCGTTGCGCGGCTTCCTGCGCTTCGTCGGCGGCTCGGGCGCCAGCGTCCCTCCGCTCCGCGCGCCGCGGGTCAAGAAGGGGCTGCCGCGGCCTGTCTCGCCCACCGAGGCGCTCGCGCTGGCGCAGGATGTCGAGGACAATGCGCGGCAGGGATGGACCGGCGCGCGCGATTTTGCGCTGCTGTTGCTGCTTTACGGCGCGGGGCTGCGTATCGGCGAGGCGCTGGGGCTGACCGGCGCGGCGCTGCCGCTGGGCGTGACGCTGCGCGTCACCGGCAAGCGGAACAAGACGCGCGTCGTGCCGATCCTGCCTGCCGTGGCGGCGGCAGTGACGCGCTATGTCGATGCCTGTCCCTATCCGATCGCCAGGGATGCGCCGCTGTTCCTGGGGGCGCGCGGCGGGCCGCTGGCGCCCGGCGTCGTGCGCGCCAGCGTCCGAACGGCGCGGCGCGCGCTGGGGCTGTCCGAACGCACCACGCCGCATGCGCTGCGCCACAGTTTCGCGACGCACCTGCTGGCGGGCGGCGCCGATTTGCGAAGTTTGCAGGAACTGCTCGGCCATGCGAGCCTGGCGTCGACGCAGATTTACACCGCGGTCGATGCGGCGCATCTGCTCGACATTTACCGCAGCGCCCACCCGCGGGCCTGATCAATCCCAGCCGTCATTGCGAGCGAAGTGACCCAGAGCGGTTTACGCAGACTCTCGATTGCTGCATCGCTTCGCTCCTCGCAATGACGAGAAAATTCTAGTCAGCCCGCTTCGGCTTCCACGTCACGACGCGATAGAGATAAAGGAGCACCAGCGACCCGATCGCGACCAGCGCCACGGGGCCGACGAACGCATCCATATTGGCGAATTTGCCGCCGAACCAGTTGCCCGCCCCTGCCAGCGCAGTGATCCAGATCGTCGATCCTGCTGCGGTCCAGAGCAGGAATTTGGCCTGGTTCATCTTCACCATGCCCGCGGGGAGCGACACCATCGTGCGCGCCACCGGCATGAAGCGCGCAGCAAAGACGATGCCCGGACCATATTTCAAGAACCAGTTGTGCAGCCGCTCGACCTCGGCCCAGTCGAGCGTCAGCCAGCGGCCGTGCCGGTCGATGAAGGGTTTGAGACGATGATAGCCGATCCAGCGCCCGATGCCGTACCACACCCAATTACCGGCGGTTGTCCCCGCGACAGCGACCGCCACGAGGGTCCAGAAATCGAAATGGCCCTTGGCGACGGCAATGCCGCCAAGCCCCATGATGACTTCGGACGGGATCGGCGGGAAAATATTCTCGAGGACCATGAGGATGAAGATCCCCACATAGCCCCAGCTCTGGATCAGGTTCAGGATGAAATCGGTCATGACGCGGGGTAACGCACAGAGGGCGTCAACCGATCCGTCGGACGATCGCGTCCCAAATCATGCCCGCCGTGTCGCTGTTGTTGAACCGGTCGATCGCGACGATGCCGGTGGGCGAGGTGACGTTGATTTCGGTCAGCCATTCGCCGCCGATGACGTCGATGCCGACGAACACCAGTCCGCGTTCCTTGAGCGCGGGGCCGAGCGCGGCGCAGATCTCCTGTTCGCGCGGGGTCAGCGTCGTGGCTTCGGCAAAACCTCCGACTGCGAGGTTGGAGCGGAATTCGCCTTCGCCGGGCTTGCGGTTGATCGCGCCCGCGACTTCGCCGTCGATCAGCACAATGCGCTTATCGCCCTGCGAAACGCTGGGCAGGAACTGCTGAACCATGAAGGGTTCGGGCCAGACCTGTCCGAACAGTTCGACGAGCGCGCCGAGGTTGCTGCCGTCGGCGTCGATGCGAAACACCGCCTTGCCGCCATTGCCGTGCAGCGGCTTGATCACCACGGCGCCATAGCGGGCCTGAAAATCCTTCACTGCGTCGAGATCGCGGGTGACCATCGTCGGCGGCATATATTCGGGGAAATCGAGCACGAAGACTTTTTCGGGCGCATTGCGAACCGAGACGGGGTCGTTGACCACCAGCGTTTCGGCGGCGATCCGTTCGAGCAGCCAGGTGCCGGTGAGGTAACCGAGATCGAAGGGCGGATCCTGCCGCATCAGCACGACATCGACGTCGCGGCCGAGGTCGAGCGTGACCTGATCGCCGAAGCTGTAATGTGCGTCGGCCTCGCGCTTCACGTCCAGCACACGGTGCGCTTTGGTCGTCAGCCTCCCCGCCTCCCAGGTGAGCCCGCGGACGTCGTAATGATAGAGGGTGTAGCCGCGTTCGAGCGCCTTCAGCATCAGGGCGAAGCTGCTGTCGCCTCCGATGTTGATACCGTCCATCGGGTCCATTTGCACTGCGGCGCGCAGGGTCATTCGATATTCCTCAGGGTTGCCAGACGTGGACCAGATGGCGTGGCGGGCGCCCGGGCGCAAGACGCATCGCGTCAATGCGGATGTTGTCGTGCGGCCGCGCGAAGCGTGGGGCGAGCATTTTAGCCGCCGCGGCGACGCAGCGTCGGCGAAAGTGATCGATGGCAAGGTCACGGTCTTCCGAACGCTTGCGCCATTTCACCGCGGTGAATGCGGCGATGCGGCCGCGGCACGCGACCAGATCGACCTCGCCCGCCGCCGCGCGCAGCCGCTTGCCGAGGATGCGCCAGCCGTGCAGCCGCAGCGCCCAGGCCGCGCGGCGCTCGATCTTGCGCCCGGGTGCCTCGGCGCGCTTCAATCAGCATCCTTCAGCGCGAGCGCGCGGGCATAGACGTCATGGCGATCGAGCCCGAAGCGTTTGGCGACCGCTTTCGCTGCCTGCGCGACCGGTTTGTCGGCCATCGCGTCGCGCAGCGCCGCGGCGAGCGTCGCATCGTCGGCCTGTTCGAGCGCGGCTGCGCCCGGCGGGCCGACGACGACGACGATCTCGCCCTTCGGCGGCGCGTCGGCGTAGCGCGCAGCGAGTTCGCTCAAGGTGCCGGTTACGCATTCCTCGAACATCTTGCTGATCTCGCGCGCGACCGCGGCCTCGCGGTCGCCGAGCCCTGCGGCCATCGCGGCGAGGGCAGAGGCGAGGCGCGGGCCGCTTTCGTAAAACACCAAGGTCGCGCGCAGCCCGGCGAATTCGGCGAGCGTGTCGGCGCGCGCCTTGGCCTTTGACGGCAGAAATCCCGCGAACAGGAACCGGTCGCTCGGCAGCCCCGACAGGGTGATCGCGGCGATCGCAGCGCATGGGCCGGGCAGGGTAGCGATGTGCCGCCCGGCCGCGCGGGCATCGCGGACCAATTTGTACCCCGGGTCCGAAATCAGCGGGGTTCCCGCGTCCGACACCAAAACGACCACCTCTTCGGCCATCCGCGCCACCAGCGCCGCACGCGTCCGTTCGTCGCTGTGATCGTGATAGGGGGTCATCGGCACCCGCAAACCCAGATGCGACAAGAGCTTGGCGGTGACGCGCGTATCCTCGGCCGCGATCAGGTCGGCGCGCGCCAGCATCGCCCCGGCGCGTGCGGTGATGTCGCCGAGGTTGCCGATGGGGGTCGCGACGATATAGAGACCGGGCAAGGGAGAATTTGAGATGGTCGAATCTGGCATGACGCCGAAAATGGCAGAAACTGCTGCCGAGCGCCAAGCATATGCATCGCCGCGGCGGCAAATGCTGCGCGGACTCGGCGCCGTGGCGATGGCCGGCCTGCTTGCCGCATGTCAGGTCGTGCCCAAGACCGCTGGTCCGGCCGCGCCGCCGCCGCCCGAAACCCCGACCGACAATGTCGGTCCCGGCCTGCCAACCGATACCGATCGCCACCGCGTCGCGTTACTGGTGCCGCAGACCGGCCCGAACGCCGACGTCGGCATGGCGATCGCCAATGCGACCACGCTGGCCTTGCTCGATTCGCGTACCGAACGCGTCCGCATCACCACTTATGACACCGCGCTCGGCGCGGCGGCGGCGGCGCAGCAGGCGGTCGCTGACGGCAACCGGCTGATTCTCGGCCCGCTGCTCAGCGAAGACGTCGCGCAAGTTGCGCCGATCGCGCGCGATGCGAAGGTGCCGGTCCTCAGTTTTTCAAACGACAGCAGCGTCGCCGGTAATGGCGTCTTCATCATGGGCTTTGTCCCCGGCCAGTCGGTGGAGCGCGTCGTCGCCTTTGCGCGCGGCAAGGGGCATCAGCGCTTTGGCGCGCTGGTGCCGAAGAATGTCTATGGCGACCGTTCGGCTGCCGCCTTTCGCGCCGCGGTGAGCGCGGCGGGCGGGACGCTGGTCGCGGTCGAAAGCTATGACCGCAGCGCGACCGCGCTGACCGGAGCAGCGCGGCGGATCGCCAATGCCGGCGCGATTGACGCGGTGCTGATCGCCGACAGCGGCGGCAATGCAATCCGTGCGGTCCCGGTGATCAAGGGCGCCGGCCAGCGCCAGATTATGGGTACCGAACTGTGGAACACCGATGCGTCGCTGGGCACCAGCGCAGTGATGCGCGGCTCGTGGTTCGCCAGCGTTTCCGACGGCCTCTATGGCCAACTCGCCGGAAAATATCGCACACGCTTTGGCAAGGCGCCGTACCGGCTGGCAAGTCTGGGGTATGACTCGGTGCTGCTGACGGTCCGCATCGCGCGCGACTGGAAACCGGGGACCAGCTTTCCGGTGAACAAGCTGCTTTCAGCCGACGGCTTCGGCGGTATCGACGGTATTTTCCGTTTCAACAGTCGCGGCATTGCCCAGCGCGCGCTCGAGGTCAGCGAGATCGGCGCGGGGGGGTTCCGCGTCGTCGATCCCGCACCGACAAAATGGTGATCGGCGTGGCCTGACCGCCACAGTCGGTCGAAAAGCGTCACCTTCTTGCCACGCGCGGCCTTTACGGCACGCCCGCGTTCACTATATGAGCATGGCGTGCGTAAATCGCGCTGATTCCGCACGCCGCCCGTCAACGATCAGGAGATACAGCTATACCACCGCCCACGACTCGCCGCCCGATGGCGCCGATGCCGCCGAAAAACGGCCCGCGATACAATGAATTCATCGCCTCCCCCAAGGTCCGCGTGATCGATGAGGAAGGCGAAAATCTGGGCGTGATGCTGACCGCCGAAGCGATCGAGCAGGCGGCTTCTGTCGGGCTGGACCTGGTCGAAGTCTCCCCCAACGCCGATCCGCCGGTTTGCAAATTCCTCGACGTGGGCAAGTTCAAATACGAAGCGCAGAAAAAGGCGAACCTGGCGCGCAAGAGCCAGAAGACGCAGGAAATCAAAGAGATCAAGATGCGTCCGAATATCGACGATCATGATTTCGACGTGAAGATGCGCAAGGTTTTCGACTTCCTCGAGGAAGGCGACAAGGTCAAAATGACCATGCGTTTCCGCGGCCGCGAAATGAGCCACACCCAGCTGGGCCTGAACGTGCTGCAGCGCGTCGCCGAACTGACATCGGAAATTGCCAAGGTCGAGGCGCATCCGCGCACCGAAGGCCGTCAGATGCTGATGGTCATCGCGCCGAAGTGACTTTCATCATCCCGGCCTTCGCTGGGATGGCGAATTAGACATCGACAGAAAATTGCAGGGCGGTCGTTCCGATGGAGCGGCCGCCCGCTTCATATCGGCGCTCGACGATTTTCACGTTGCCATCCGCTGCGACTGCAACCAGCGTTGAAGCGCGGGTGCCATAAATGTCGCCGCGCAGGAACAGCGCAGGATCCGCCTCGGCGGTCAGTGTATCGAGCAAGCCTTCGGGGTCGGCGCGTGCCTCGACCACCGCCGCGAGCGCGGCGCGCAGCCGTTCGGCGCGCGGACAGGGGCTGTAGACGGGTTCGTTGGCGAGCGCGTGGATGCCCGCTCCAAGGGCCCTGATTTGGGATTGCGGTCGATTGGTCAGGAACCGGGCTTTGCCATCGCCAACAGCAAGCAGGTTGAAAGCGTTAAAGCTGCCGAGGTCGGTCGCCACCGGATCGGCGAAACGCCCGTCGCCGCGCAGCATGTCGGCAACCAGCGCCCCGCGCGATTCTTTGGTTGGATCGGGCATTGCGCCGCGCACATTGGTGACGACCACGATCCGCCCGCTCGCTGGATGCGCGCCGAGCCAGGTGCCGCCCGCCAACACATCGCGCCCCGCGACGATCCCGCTGCCATCGTCCCATGCACCAAGCGGTGCAGCGGGACGCGCATGAAATTCGTCCCGATTGCCGATGAGGATCAGCGGCCAGTCAGCATGAACCTGCCAGGCGAGGGCGACGACGCACATGCGTGCGCCTATCGCGTGTCGAGCGCTGCTTGCCAAGCGTCTTGACAAACTGCTTGGTTGAATGTTCAATCAAGTCATCTTGACGAGGGAGGACGCTGATGGCCGACGAATTCGAGAAGATGGGCGAAAGCCTTCGCGCCAAGACCGGCAAGGGACTCGACGAATGGATCGTCACCGCGCGCGCCGCTGGCATCGCAGGTCATATGGCGCTGGTTAACCACCTCAAATCAGCGCACGGGCTTGGTCACGGCTACGCCAATATGATCGTTCATGCTGCCAACGCATCGTCGGCGGCGTCGCAGGATGATGACGCGCTCGTCTCGGCAGCGTTTGAGGGCGCCAGGGCGCATTGGCGGCCGCTGTACGACCGGCTGGTCGCTCTGGTGCAGGAGTTCGGCGGCGACGTCGAGCTGGCGCCCAAAAAGGGCTATGTCAGCTTGCGCCGCAAGAAACAGTTCGCGCTGCTCCAGCCCTCGACCAAGGACCGCTTCGACATCGGTGTGGCGCTGAAGGGCGAGGCGCCCGCTGGCAAGCTCGAGCTCGCGGGCAGCTGGAACGCAATGGTGTCGCACCGGGTGCGGATCGCCGCGGGTGAGGAGGCTGGTGGCGACGTCGCCGATTGGCTGCGCGCCGCCTACGACCGGGCGGGCTAGGGCAGGACATGAACGCCACCGATACCCGCAACCGCATCCTGATGACTGCGATGGAGCTGTTCTGGGAGAAAGGCTATGGCTCGACGTCGATCGCCGATATCCTGTCGCGCAGTCAGATTCATTCGGGCAGCCTCTATCATTTTTTTCCGGGCAAGCAGGACGTGCTGGTCGGGGTGCTCGAGATGTATCGCGACGGCATCGAAGAGATGCTGTTCGCGCCGAACTGGCAGGGCGTCGACGATCCGATCGACCGGATCTTTGCGCTGCTTGCCGGCTATCGCACCCATCTGATCGTCACCGATTGTACCTACGGCTGCCCGATCGGCAGCCTCGCGCTCGAAATCCACGAGCCCGATCCGGTCGTGCGCGAGTTGATGGCGGCAAATTTCACCAACTGGTCGGCAGCGATCGCGGGCTGTTTCGATGCCGCGGGCGATCGCCTGCCGCGCGAAACCGACCGCGCAGCGCTCGGCGAATTTGTGCTGACCGTGATGGAGGGCGCGGTGATGCAGGCGCGTACCTATCGCGATATCGGCTATTTCGACCGCAACATCGCTGTATTGCAAGACTATATCACTGCATTGCTGGTATCGGCAAAGCGTGATAGCTTCGCCTGATCTTTCTGGAGGGGGAGACGATTATGACCGAAGCTGGAAAAACGCCGTGGCATCTGTGGGTGGTCGGCATCGTATCGCTGTTGTGGAATGCGTTTGGTGCGTTCGACTACACGATGACAAAGCTCAAAAATCCCGAATATATGGCTGCCTTCACCGCCGAGCAGCAGGCCTATTTCTACAGTTTTCCGCTGTGGGCGAATGTTGGCTGGGCGCTGGGGGTGTGGGGATCTCTGCTGGGATCGGTGCTGTTGCTGGTGCGCAGCCGCCACGCGGTGACCGCGTTTCTGCTTTCGCTCGTCGGGCTGGCGATCAGCTGCATCTATCAGTTCGGCATGCATTATGGCGATCTGGAACGGATGTTCGGATCGTTCCCGATGATCTTCACCGCGATGATCTGGGTGATCGTGATCGCGCTGTTTCTTTATGCGCGGCGACAGGCGGCATCGGGTGTGCTGCGCTGATTGAAAAAGGGGCGCCTCGATGGCGCCCCTTTTCGTTATCGCGCCCGAATGAAGGCGCGAATATCGGCTGACAATTTATGGCGATCCTCGTCGCGGATATACATCATGTGGCCCGCGCCATAATAGGTGTAGCTGATCCGGTCCTGCGGGATGCCGGTGCGTGACAGCGCATATTCGGCTGCGAAAAAGGGCGTTGCAAAGTCATAATAGCCTTGCGCGACGAGCACCTTCAGCCCCGAATTTTCGCGCAACGCCTGCCCGATATAGGGCGCGACATTCAGGTAGCTGTTGGCGTCGCGGTCGCCGATCCGCCAATCCCACTGGCCGCCGATCCGGCCGATCGACTGATATTCGCGGTCGGTCTTGAATCCCAGCCCGTCGCGGCTCCAGCTGTTGATCGCCGCAGTATAGCTCGCATCGATGCCATAGAAGCTGGGGTCGTTGTCCGGCCCTTCGCCTGCGCTGTCATAATCCTTGCCGGTGTAGCGGCTGTCGAGGCGCCCAACGGTCAGCCCGCGGTCGCGCAGCAGCTCCTTGTAGAAGCGGCTGGGCGTGACGCGCAGATCGGCGCTGTCGAGATAGGTTTCGGAAAGGCCGGTAAAGCGCGCTAGCTCGCGGCGGATCGCAGCGCGCTCTTCGCCCTGCAGCTTCTGCCCTTTCAGCAACGCCGTCGCATAGGGACCGATCGCCCATTGCCGCGCTTCTTCGACGAAAGCCTCGACCGACGGCGCGCTTGCCTTGCCATGATAAAGTGCGGTCGCGGCCATCGAGGGCAGGTTGGTGATCGGCGACAATTCATTGCCCGGCGTGTCGGCGCCCGCGGCGAAATCGAGCACGGTCGAAATCAGGATGATGCCGTTCAAGGCGACGTCGTTGTAGGTCTCGTTCATAAGCTGGTTGGCGACCGCGGCCGAGCGCGTCGTGCCATAGCTTTCTCCGCCGAGATATTTGGGGCTGTTCCAGCGGCCATTGTCGTTGAGCCAGCGGCGGATGACTTCGGCAACCAGCTTGGCGTCCTGCGTCACCCCGTAATAATCCTTGGGGTCGGCCTTGCCGATGAGGTGCGAGAAGCCGGTGCCGGGCGGATCGATGAACACGACGTCGGTCACGTCCATCAGCGCGTCGGGGTTGTCGACGATCGGATAAGGCGGGGCGCCATCGTCAACGCCGGTGCCGGGGATTGCGACGCGCTTCGGTCCGAACGCCCCCATCATCAGCCAAACGGTGCCCGAGCCGGGGCCACCGTTGAACAGGAAGGTGATTGGCCGGTTCGGGTCGCGCGGTTCCTTGACGTACGACGTCGTCACGACTGCAACTTCGGGCACGCCCTCCTTGTTCTTGATGATCGTCTCGCCGATCGTCGCGGCATAGTTGATCCGCTGCCCGCCGAAGCTTCCAGACAGCTTGGTGGTGCGCACCTGCGGTTCGTATTCAGCGGGCTTTTCGGCCTTCGCCTTGTCGGCGGCATCCTGCGCATAGAGGACCGACGGCGCGGCGGCGGCAAGCGCCAGCGCGAGAAGCGAAAGACCCGATTTCATTTTGATTTCTCCCCGATTGCGAGGGCGACCCTATGCAGCGCCTGCGGATGCAGCAAGGCTACTTGTCGGTTACAACGGGGCTTTTGTCGAAGTGCGCGCCTAGCGCCCCCATTTCGTCTTGCTCTGTTTCCCGAACCGCCCCTTGCGCGTCCCGGGCTTGCCTTCGTTCGAGCGCCCGACGCGCGGCGCGACCTGCTCGCCTGCGGGAAGCCCCAGTTCATCGGCTTCCAGCTTGCGGATTTCGTCGCGCAACCGTCCGGCCTCTTCAAACTCCAGGTCGGCCGCCGCATCGCGCATCCGCTTTTCCAGATCCTGGATATAGGCGCGCAGATTGTGCCCCACCATGTGCGCCGGCTTGTCGTCGCCGATGTCGATCACGACGCCGTCCTTCGAGGCTACATGTGCGATGATGTCGCCGATGTTGCGCTTGATCGTCGTCGGCGTGATGCCATGTTCCAGGTTGAAGGCGTGCTGCTTTTCGCGGCGGCGGTCGGTTTCGCGCATCGCGCGTTCCATGCTGCCAGTGATGCGGTCGGCGTAGAGGATCACGCGGCCGTCGACGTTGCGCGCGGCGCGGCCGATCGTTTGCACCAGCGACGTTTCGCTGCGCAAGAACCCTTCCTTGTCAGCGTCGAGGATTGCGACCAGCCCGCATTCGGGAATGTCGAGACCTTCGCGCAGCAGGTTGATCCCGATCAGCACATCAAAGACACCACGGCGAAGGTCGCGGATGATCTCGATACGCTCCAGCGTCTCGATGTCGCTGTGCATATAGCGGACCTTCATTCCCGCTTCGTGCAGGAATTCGGTCAGATCCTCGGCCATGCGCTTGGTCAGCGTCGTGACCAGCGTTCGGTACCCCGCCGCAGCGGTCTTTTTCGCTTCGACGATCAGGTCGTCGACCTGCTCCTCGACCGGCTTGATCTCGACCGGCGGATCGATCAGCCCGGTAGGGCGGATCACCTGTTCGGCGAACACGCCCTGCGTGCGGTCCATCTCCCATGTGCCGGGGGTCGCCGACACGCTCACCGTCTGCGGGCGCATCATGTCCCATTCGGCAAAGCGCAGCGGCCGGTTGTCGATGCAACTGGGCAGACGGAAGCCATATTCGGCGAGCGTAATCTTGCGGCGGTGATCGCCTTTGCTCATCGCGCCGATCTGCGGCACGGTTTGATGGCTTTCATCGACGAACAACAGCGCGTTGTCGGGCAGATATTCGAACAGCGTCGGCGGCGGTTCGCCGGGCAGGCGGCCGGTCAGGAAGCGGCTGTAATTCTCGATCCCGGCGCAGCTGCCCGTCGCGGCGATCATTTCGAGGTCGAAATTTGTGCGTTGCTCCAGCCGCTGAGCCTCGAGCAGGCGGCCCTCGGCTTCCAGTTCCTTGAGCCGCTCGGTCAGCTCGTGCCTGATCGCCTCGCTCGCCTGCTTGAGCGTCGGCCCCGGCGTCACATAGTGCGAGTTAGCATAGATGCGGACATGGTCGAGCGTCGCGATCTTCTTGCCGGTCAGCGGGTCGAACTCGGTGATTTCCTCGATCTCGTCGCCAAAGAAGCTGATCCGCCACGCCATGTCTTCGTAGTGCGACGGGAAGATTTCAAGATTGTCGCCGCGGACGCGGAAATTGCCGCGCGCGAACGCCTGATCGTTGCGCTTGTACTGGAGTGCGACGAGCTTGCGGATGATCTCGCGATTGTCGGCGACCTGGCCTTTCTTCAAATCGAAGATCATCGCCGAATAGGTCTCGACCGAGCCGATGCCATAGAGGCACGACACCGACGCGACGATGATCACATCATCGCGTTCGAGCAACGCGCGCGTCGCCGAATGGCGCATGCGGTCGATCGCCTCGTTTACCGAGCTTTCCTTCTCGATGTACGTGTCCGACCGCGGCACATAGGCTTCGGGCTGGTAATAGTCGTAATAGCTGACGAAATATTCGACCGCATTGTTCGGGAAGAAGCTTTTGAACTCGCCATATAATTGTGCGGCCAGGATCTTGTTCGGAGCGAGGATCAGCGCGGGGCGTTGCAACGCCTCGATCATCTTGGCCATCGTGAAGGTTTTGCCCGATCCGGTGACGCCGAGCAGCACCTGATCGCGCTCGCCGGTCAGCGCGGTATCGACCAGTTCGCGGATCGCGGTGGGCTGGTCACCCGCCGGTTCATAGTCGCTAACCAGTTCAAAACGCTTGCCGCCTTCGACCTTGTCGGGGCGCGCGGGACGGTGCGGGACATAGCCCTCCGCCGTGTCGATTTCATCGAGCGATGTACGAATCTGAATTGCCATTGCCGACAATATGGTATCGATGGCGCGGGTCCACAATCGCAATGAGTCCGCCACAGAGCAGGCAGCGGCTAGTCACAGGAGACAGGGTATGAAAAAGATTTTGACGATTGCAGCCGTCGGCACGCTCTTGGCGGTGGCCGGCTGCGGTAAAAGCGAGAATGCCGGCGGCGCGGTGAAGCGCGAGGCCGGTAACTGGAAAACCGACGTCAAGCTGGTGAAATTCGAAGTCCCCGGCATGCCCCCCGAAATGAAAGAGGGCATGGCGAAGATGATGGAAGGCGCCAGCGGCATGGATCAGTGCTTCACCCAGGAGCAGGTCGACAAGGAAGATATCGCCTCCGAACTCGCCAAGGGTCCGGGCAATGGCGGCGAGTGCAAGTGGTCGAAAAAGAATATCGCGGGCGGCACGATCGACATCGCCGGTACCTGTACCGCCAACGGCCAGACGGTCGACATGGCGATGAACGGCACGATGGAAGCCAAGAAGAGCGACGTCACGATCACCACCAAGGGCAAGATTCCCACGGGCGGCGACATGGAAATGGTCATGCAGATGACCAGCACCCACACCGGTCCATGCAAGGCGCCGGCAACGACCTGAGCGCTTTTTGTGGCTTGAGAAAAAGGAGCGGGGCGCTGGCGAAAGCCGGCGCCCTTTTTCACGGCCGCCGACGAAGGAGCAAGAAGATGCTCGGCTATGTGACGATGGGAACCGACGATCTGGAGCGCGCGCGCGAATTTATGCTGCGCTGCTGGGTACGATCGGTGCAAGTGAATTGATGCGGATGTCGGACGACGACAATGGCTTTACGCTTTATGCGACAGGCTGGGGGCAACCCGGGATCGCGGTAACGCGGCCCTATGATGGTCAGCCGACACATGCCGGGAACGGCCATATGGCCGCGATCGTCGTCGATGCACGCGCCAAAGTCGATGGCGTGCATGCCAAGGCAATCGCGCTGGGCGGCACTTGCGAAGGTCCGCCGGGCGTCCGCGGCGACGAGGGCGATCAGGCGTTTTACGCCGCCTGTTTCCGCGATCTCGACGGCAACAAGCTGTGCGTCTTTCGCATCGGTCCGGCCTGACGGCAGCGGCCAGGGCTTCGATCGACTTGCCGGGTGGGCAACAGGTGGGGCTGTCGATCCACCCGGCGAAGTCTTGAACTGAAGCCGGAGGGGGTCTGAAGAATGCCAGGGACCAGCTCGCACCCTTCGCCTGTCGGCCTCAACGCCGCGTCATCGTAGGAATGACACGGCCCCCTAAGAATGACAGGGTTTCGCCATCGGGGCAGTTACAAGGGGTCACATGGCGCCATGTCGCCATTTGTTAACCCTTACTTCACCAGGTTTCCGCTTTTGTGCTTGCGGATTGGCGAAGGTCCGTGCTTTTGATATGTCGAACCTCGCGCCTGTTACCGTTACGTCGAAGTAACAACTACTGGTCGCGCGTGTTGAATGGCGTATCACCCGCACCGTCCGTCACGGGCATTTGAGGGTAGCATGGACCACGCGAAAGCGAACGAGACGCAGAATCCCGGCGAGACCGAGCGGATTATAGCCGACGAGCTGGAGCGTCTGCTCGACTCCCCGATGTTTGTCCGTTCGCCCGTGTTAACGCGCCTGCTGCAGTTTCTGGTCGAACATCGCCTTCGCGGTGGACGCAGTTCGCCCAAAGCCTATGCCATCGCGACCGAGGCACTCGGCCGCAGCGAAGATTTCGATCCGGCAGTCGATAGCTATCCCCGCGTCATGGTCGGGCGGCTCCGCACCCTGCTCGATCGTTACTACGCCGATACCCCCTGGCTTCATCGCCTGCGCGTTCCGCAGGGCAGTTACGAGGTTGTTGTTCAGCACCGCGTTGCGCCGCCATCGCGTTCGATGGACGAACCGGGCGGCGAGGGTGACGTCAAGACCGCGACCACCGCCAATGGAACTCGCGCACCGCGTGTCCCTGGCGCCGCCAGTCATCTGCCGACCGCCGCGCCGCGCTATGGACGCTGGGTCGTCGCGCTTGTCCTGCTTGCGCTTGCGCTCTTCACGTTGTGGACGCTGCGCGGGGATTCCGACCGGTTGTTTGCCAGCGCCGATGCCGCTGCTCGAGGTCAGCGCCCCGGTGGCAGGAAATACGTCGCCGTCGCGGGCGTTTGCGCGCGCGCTCGATGGGAAGCTGCGCGATGGGCTGCGGCGGTTCGATCTGGTGGATCTGTTAAGTTCAAAGACGCCCGGTGAGGCGGGGCGGCGCGCCGCCGACTATCGGCTCGACGCGTCGCTGGTCCGTGACCTTGGCGGCAATGCCGAGGTCACGCTGGTACTGAACCGCGTCGCCGATCAGCGCGCGATTTGGTCACAGCAGATTCGCGTGCTCGATGAGGATACCCCCGCATTCTCCGCGATGGAGCCGATCATCGCCCAAATCGCCGGCGATTATGGTGTCATCGTGCGCGATCAGGTCCAACGGCAGCGCGACAATTTTGCCCCCGGCTTTCCCTGTCTCGCGCAGTTCAACCGGCTGCGCCAGATGCGCAGCCCCGCCGGTTCCAAGCAGGTCGATGCTTGCCTGCGGGCAACGCTGAAGCGGGATGAGCGCGACCCTGTCGCCCTCTCGGCGCTGTCGCTGCTCCGCTTTGGCGACTGGCAGCCACAGCGGGCGACCCCCGCAGGGCGTGACGCCTTTGCCGAAGCGCGCGCGCTGGCGCTCAAGGCGTATGAAACAAGCCCCAATTCGACGGCCGGACTCTTCGCTGTGGCGCGTGCGAATTTTTACGTCGGCAATTGTTCGGGCGGCAACACGATGGGCGACGCCGCGCGGCGGCTTAACCCCTATGACCCTGACATGGCGGGCTTTCTGGGGTTGTTCAAGACAACATGCGGGCAGGTGGCCGAGGGGGAGGCGTTGCTCCGTCGGTCGCTGGCGCTCGACGATTCCTTCCCTGGCGTCCCGGCGGTTACGCTGGCTTTCATCCTGTCGCAGCGCGGCGAACAAGATGAAGCGCTTGCGGTGCTCGATCGGATGCCTTCGCCCAGCAACATGGAGCCGCAATATATGCTGGTGCGCGCGATCGTCATCGCCCGGCAGGGCGACGTCGCGGCGGGGCAGGCGCAATGGCGCCGCCTGCTCGCCTATACCCGCCAGCCCGCGACCGCTGCGCCCGAAATTGTGCTAGGCCGCTTCATGATTACCCCGGTGGTGATCCAGCGGGCGTCGGCCGCGCTACGCGATTCGGGTGTTGTGCCGGCAAAGCCGTCGCCCTGATGGGTTGGCCATCGGCAGGCGCGCCTCGATCAAGCTTGCAGCCAGCCCCGCCATTTCTTATTTGTCGTGTCAGGTGCAGGACGCAAAGTGAGGCGTCCGGCTTTTTGCAGGGGGGTTTGGGGGCGATGCGGTGGTTTTCGGTCGGGAGGTGCCAGCCCTCTTGCCAGCCCCGTCCCCGGACACTAGGGCAAATTCCAATATTCACGGCTTAGTCAGAAAAGGAATAGCGCATGAGCGATTCGGCCGAAAAGGTTAAGAAGATCGTCGTCGAACATCTGGGCGTCGAAGCCGACAAGGTTACCGAAGAAGCGAGCTTCATCGATGATCTGGGCGCCGACAGTCTCGATATCGTCGAGCTGGTCATGGCGTTCGAGGAAGAGTTCGGCGTCGAAATCCCTGACGACGCGGCGGAAAAGATCGCCACCGTCAAGGACGCGATCGACTATATCGAAGCGAACAAGGGCTAATTCGGCCCGGTCCGGCATCGCCGGACGCGGCGGCGACGCTGCCCACGCGTTTCCGGCTTCCCGGTTCCGAGCGCTCGCGTGCAGGGACCGGGAAGCTTTTTTATGGCCCAGCGCTCGTTAGAAGCGTGCCAATAGATGTAATGCGGGAACCTGCTGGGCAGGGGCCGACGAAAGGACTGACTATGCGCCGCGTTGTCGTGACGGGATTGGGTTTGGTGACGCCGCTGGGCGCCGACGTGGAAACCGTATGGGCCAATCTGCTGGCGGGCAAATCGGGCGCCGGTCAGATCACCCATTTCGACGCCTCCGATTATAAATGCACGATCGCGTGCGAGGTGAAGGGGCCCGACCATGAATATGGTTTCGACCCCGGCAAGCGCGTCGACCACAAGGTGCAGCGCCAGGTCGATCCGTTCATCATTTACGGCATCGATGCTGCCGGCCAGGCGATCGAGGACGCCGGCCTGGAAGACATGACCGAGGCGCAGAAGCTGCGCGCCGGTTGCTCGATCGGGTCGGGCATCGGCGGCCTGCCGGGCATCGAAAGCGAAAGCCTGTTGCTCGCCGAAAAGGGTCCGGGCCGCGTGTCGCCGCACTTCGTCCACGGCCGCCTGATCAACCTGATCTCGGGTCAGGTCAGCATCAAATACGGCCTGATGGGGCCGAACCACGCCGTCGTTACCGCCTGCTCGACGGGCGCTCATTCGATCGGCGATGCGGCGCGGATGATCCGCGACGACGACGCCGACATCATGCTCGCGGGCGGCGCCGAGGCGACGATCTGCCCGATCGGTATCGCCGGCTTTGCGCAGGCCCGGGCGCTCAACATGAGCTATAATGACCGCCCCGAAGCGGCGAGCCGCCCCTATGACAAGGACCGCGACGGTTTCGTCATGGGCGAGGGCGCGGGCGTTGTCGTGCTCGAGGAATATGAGCATGCCAAGGCGCGCGGCGCCAAGATTTATGCCGAAGTTGTCGGTTACGGCCTGTCGGGCGACGCCTATCACGTCACCGCGCCACATCCCGATGGGTCAGGCGCATATCGCTCGATGGAAATGGCGTTGAAGAAGGCGGGCATGACCCCGTCGGACATCGACTATATCAACGCCCACGGCACCTCGACGATGGCCGACACGATCGAACTCGGCGCGGTCAAGCGTCTGTTCGGCAACGCGATCGGCGATGTGTCGATGAGCTCGACCAAATCGGCGATCGGTCACTTGCTCGGCGGCGCCGGCGCGGTCGAGACGATCTTCTGTATCCTCGCGATCCGCGACCAGATCGTCCCGCCGACGCTCAATCTCGACAATCCCGACGAAGGCACCGACGGCGTCGACCTCGTGCCGCACACCGCGAAAAAGCGTCCGGTCAAGGCGGCACTGAACAACAGCTTCGGCTTTGGCGGTACCAATGCGAGCGTGATCGTGAAAGCGATCGACTGACAGACACCGTCATTGCGAGCGCAGCGACGCGATCCAGAGTGTGGTACGCCGCTCTGGACGGCTTCGCTGCGCTCGCAATGACGAACGAAAACCTCTTTCCTACATTTTGCCGCCATGCTCTATCAGCCTTGTCGCCGGGCTCCGGCCTGAAGTGACATAGGAGACACTTGAACGCGCACATGCGCATCTGTTGTCGCTTTAAGGGCAAGATTGGGAGAATCTGGTGTATCCGTTCCGCTGGCTGACGATCGCCATTTTGGCCCTGCTGCTCGCAGCCTGCTCGGGCGGCGCTCCGCAGGATACGGTTGTCGTGATCCCGCAGGGTGCAAGCATTGCCAAGGCGGGCGAGATCCTCGAAAAAGCGGGCGCCGTCTCCGCCTCGAGCTTCCGCAACGAAGCGCGCTTCTTCGCTTCCGACGACCCGATCAAGCCCGGCGAGTATCAGATCGAAAAGGGGATGGACGCGGGCGACATCCTCGCGCTTTTCCAGTCGGGCAAGACAATCCAGCGCCTCGTGATGATCCCCGAAGGCATGCCGTCGATCATGGTATGGGACCGGCTGATGGCCGAAAAGCGGCTGACCGGCGAAATTCCCGTGCCGCCTGAGGGCAGCATCCTGCCCGACAGCTACGCCTTCACCACCGGCGAAACCCGCGCCGCGGTCGTCAAACGTATGCAGGCGGCGATGGATAAGGCCTTCAGTGAATTATGGGCCAAACGCACCCCGCGTACCGCCGCCAAGGACCGCAACGAAGCCATCACGCTCGCCTCGATCGTCGAGAAAGAAACCGGCGTTCCCGCCGAGCGCCGCACCGTCGCAGGGGTCTATACCAACCGGCTGGCGGTCGGCATGAAGCTGCAGGCCGATCCGACGATCATCTACCCGCTCACCAAGGGCAAACCGCTCGGCCGCCGCATCCTGCGCTCCGAAATCCAGGCGGTGAACGATTACAACACCTACAGCATGATCGGCCTGCCCAAGGGGCCGATCGCCAACCCCGGCAAAGCATCGATCGCCGCGGTGCTCGACCCCGCGCCGACCGACTATCTGTTCTTCGTCGCGAAAGGCGACGGCGGCCATATCTTTGCGCGCACGCTGTCGGAGCATAATGCGAATGTGCAGAAATGGTATCAGCTGCGAAGAGACCGCGGGGAGATCGAGTAGTGCGGGGCTTCGCGATCAAGCATCATCAGCGCTTTTTTTAGCCACGAAAATCCTGATGCCGATCTTCTTGGTCGGGATTTTCGCGCAATCCATACCGTTTATTGTCGCCGCCTGGCTAGGCTTTGTGATCGCGTTCATTCCGATCTATGATCATCGATGCGACGCCTGTGGCGCTCACGTCTACCGGGTCAATCAAGAGATGGAATTTTCATACCCGGCGCGTGGTGGATGGAATTTCTGGCGCTATGGCCCGGACTTGCAATGCCCGCATCAACTGACGGATAGAAAAGGCTGAGCCGGATGGTTGCCAAACTCTTCCTCCACGGCGTTCCCGACAGCCCGGCGATCTGGCGCCCGCTGCTGGCCGCGCTCGATCTTGTCGACGCATCCGTCACGGTTCCCGCGCTCCCCGGCTTCACCGCGCCGTTGCCCGAGGGTGTTCCCGCCACCAAGGACGCTTATGCCGACTGGGCAATTGGGCAGGCCGAGGTCTTGTTTGCGGCGCACGGACCGATCGATATCGTCGGTCACGACTGGGGCGCGCTGATCGCGCAGCGCGTTGCAATGCTGCGGCCCGATCTACTGCGCAGCTGGGCAATCTCGAACGCGGTGATCGATCCCGACTATCGCGGTCACCGCGTTGCGCGGATCTGGAACACCCCGATCCTCGGCGAGATCTTCATGGCGCTGAGCAAGCCCGCCAAGCTTGCGGAGGGACTGGTCGCGCAGGGCATGCCCGCCAACATCGCAGCTGAAGAGGCTGCGCAATGGGCGCACAAGGACAAGCGCCGCGCGATCCTGAAACTCTATCGCTCGGCCAAGGGGTTGAGCTTCGAGCATGACTGGGCGCGCGATATCGACAAATTGCCGGCGCAGGGGGCGTTGATCTGGGGCGCCGACGACCCATATGTGCCATTGTCGGTCGCGCAGCGCTTCGCTGCCAACACCGGCATCCCGCTCACCGTCATCGAAGGGGCAGGGCATTGGGCGATCGCCGAGCGGCCTGCAGAGGTCGCGGCGGCATTGCATCGCTTTTGGTCTTCGCTCTGATCGCCTGACTCAATCAATATAAGCGGCCAACTCGATTTGACCTGCACGCGCCGGTCTGCTTTTGGTGCGCCGCACAAAAAATCCCACAGAAAGGATTCTCTCCCATGATCAATCAGCCCGTTCCCGCCGTGACGCTCAAGACGCGCGTCCGCGACGAGGCCGTCGACAGCCCGAACCCGTTCCGCTGGCAGGACGTCGACACCGGCGAAGCTTTCGGCACCGGTCGCCACATCCTGTTCGGCCTGCCCGGCGCCTACACCCCGACCTGCTCGAATGAGCAGTGCCCGGGTTTCGAGCGCCTTTATGGCGATTTCGCTGCCGAAGGCGTCGCCGACATCCATTGCATCAGCGTCAACGACGCGTTCGTGATGTATAATTGGGGCAAGAGCCTCGGCGTCCAGAACGTCAAGATGGTCCCCGACGGCTCGGGTGCCTTCACGCGCCGCATGGGCATGCTCATCAACAAGGATCATGTTGGCTTCGGCATGCGCAGCTGGCGCTACACCGCGATCGTCGACGATGGCGTCGTCGTTCAGATGTTCGTTGAACCCGGCATCAACGATGTCGGCACCGACGCCGATCCCTATGTCGAATCGACCCCGGAAAAGGCGCTCGAGTGGGTGAAAGCGAACCCCTATCAGGGCAAGCTGTCGCAGGCGGCCTAAACCAATAAGCGGCCCGGCCATCCCCCCTCCCATCCGGGCCGCTGGCGCCGCACCCATCATCGTGACCGCGACGATGGGTGCGGCCGACCAGCGCATTTTCGACACGCTGCGCGCCGCGCATTTCCCGCCCGAACGCAACTATCTCGCGGCGCATATCACGCTGTTCCACCAGCTCCCGCCGTCGGCGCTGGGCGAACTCGACGGCCTGATCCGCCGCATCGCGGCCGACACCCCGCCGCCCGCCGCGCGGCTGCGCGAAGTCTATTCGCTCGGCAAGGGCGTCGCCTATCGCATCGAGAGCCCGGGCCTGCTCGCGATCCGTGAGCGCATCGCCGATCACTTCACCGGTATGCTGACCGCACAGGACAAGGGCACGCCGCGGTTGCACATCACCGTCCAGAACAAGGTTGCGGCCAGCGATGCGCGTGCGCTGCTCGCTGAACTCGCCGCCGATTTTCAGCCGCGCCTGCTGGCGATCACCGGGCTCGCCGCCCATCACTATCGCGGCGGGCCATGGGAAGCCGCCTTTGCTCGGAATTTTCGCGGGGCTCGTACATGATATTGACCCGCGCCAACACCGTGCCTATAGGCGCTGCTCGCCCGTCGCGGCGACCCTTCGGGGCGGAGTAGCTCAGCTGGTTAGAGCAGCGGAATCATAATCCGCGTGTCGGGGGTTCGAGTCCCTCCTCCGCTACCATCCCCTTTTCCGGAAGCTTCCACAGACTTCCGGATTCTTCCAGAAAATCGCAGAATTCCTGAGGGTTGCGGGTGATTCGCGTCCATGTGCCGCCGAGCGCTTCCGCATGCAGCCAGATTTGGCGTGGGGGTATTTTGGGGGTATTTTGTCGGGGTACGCAAATGGAGCGATACCCCCAATGCCTCTCAAAGAGTTGGAAGCCAAAAACGCCAAGCCAAAAGACCGTGCCTATAAGCTGGCCGACAGTGAGGGATTGTTCCTCTTGGTGCAGCCAAACGGTTCAAAGCTGTGGCGTATGAAGTACCGGTTCGGCGGCAAGGAGAAGCTGCTGTCGTTCGGTGCCTACCCTGATCTGGGGATTTCTGCTGCGCGCGAAAAACGTTGTGCGGCCAAACAGTTGCTCGCCCAAGGCAAGGATCCGATGGCCAACAAGGCGGACATGATGCCTGAAGGCGCGGCTACATTCTTGTCCGTTGCTCAACGCTGGCACGAGAACCGAGAATCAAGCCTCGATGCTGCACATTCGCAGCGCGTCTGGTCACGGCTAGAACGCGACGTGTTCCCCGCCTTGGGTAGCAAGATGATGCATGAGATCACTCCGCCAGACGTGCTTGAGATGATCCGTAAGATTGAGGCGCGGGGAGCGCTGGATATCAGCCGTCGGGCCAAGCAGGGTGTCGGGCAGATATTCCAATTCGCGATCGCTTGTGGATTGGTATCTTCCGATCCGACTACCCACCTGCGGGGCGCCTTGAAGCCTCGTCCGCGCGTCAAGCATATGAGCCGGCTGCCGCTGACTGAGTTGCCTCAGTTCTTGCTGAAGCTCCAGAAGTATGAGGAGGAGGGAGACCGGCGGTCTGCGATCACTCGCGACGCTGTGACGTTTGCGCTCCTGACTTGGGTCAGAACCAAGGAGCTTCGGTTCGCTGTGAGATCCGAGTTTGAAGACCTGGACGGCAAAGCGCCGGTTTGGCGGATTCCCGCTGAACGGATGAAGATGGGACGCGAGCACTTTGTGCCGCTCTCAAAGCAGGCCGCAACGATCGCCCGGCGCATGATTATCGCCAGTACCGGCGAATTCCTGTTTCCCGGGGTGGCGCCGAAGAAGCCGCTGTCCGAGAATACCATGATCTATGCTTTGTATCGCCTCGGATATCATTCGAGACAGACTGTGCATGGCTTCAGGGGACTTGCGAGCACGTGGGCAAACGAGCAACTGGTTGAATTCGGCAAACCGGCCATGTGGATACGCAGGTATCACGAGGACTGGGTCGAAATGCAATTGGCCCATTCAGAGGACAATGAGGTGCGCGGGGCCTACAATGCTGCCGAGTATATGGTCCCACGGCGCAGGATGATGCAGGACTGGGCTGACTTTCTCGCCGATCAGGAGAAAATGGGTTTGTCGCAAACACGCAAGAAGGCTGCTTGAGCCAGCGTTCGCCATTGGCCGCTATGCGCTGCCAATCCAGTCAACGCGCAGACGATCGAAGCCGGTGACTACCCCTTCTACGATGACCTTGCTCCCGACAAGGTCATCGCCGCTTTCGTCGCGCTCGAGGATCCATACTTCATCCTCGTTTGTGGTCAGGAGCAAGCCGCGTTGGCCGTGGCTCAAAATACCGACCACGCGTTTGCGTGAGCCACTCAAATCAGACCTCTTCATTGTCAGAATCGCCAACGGTTGAGCACATCCCGGACGTAGCCAGGAGTTTCGCCGTTGAGCGGGATGCCTCCGGAGCGTTCCACGGCGCCGGGGCCAGCGTTGTAGGCGGCCACCGCGAGGTGAACCACCCCAAACTTGTCGAGCATCTGCCGCAGGTAGCGCGCGGCTCCCAGGAGGTTTTCCTTCGGGTCGAACCGGTTCGAGACTCCGAGGTCACGCGCGGTGCCAGGCATCAGTTGCCCAAGGCCAGCCGCTCCAGCTCTACTGACGGCGACAGGATTATACCGCGATTCGGTCCAGATGAGCGCGTCGAGCAGCCCCGAAGGCAGAGAAAACTGTGCCTCAGCGGCATAGACGTGGGGCAAGTACACCGCCCTCCTGAAGCTTGTCGCCTGTTTGGCGGAACCGCGGCTCGGCTTGGTCGCGTAGAATGGGTTAGGTCCGACAGAAGGAGCCATAGCAACGGCTTGTTCGGAGGCCGGGGCTTTCCACACTCCATGCGTCACCAGTTGAAAACCGTCGGGCTTTTCTTCCACGCGAAAGCCCATGGTTTGTAGATCCTGGTTTTCGGGAGAAGCGGCTGCTCGCTCCTGTGCAGACGCAGGTGGCCCAATGCATACGCATGCTGCCACCAAGCCCAAGCCAACGAATTTCAGTCTCATCGTCGATTCCTTCTCTAGCCGAATCGCATGAGAACATATAAAGAACATGCATTGTAGGAAAACGCATTGTAATGGGCGCAGAGCGGAGGCTGCGCGGTGGAGGCATGTTGGACTGGAGATAGCCCATGCCCCGTACCCGAGTGCCGGAACGCCTGGAAAAGCGTGCCCGAGAAATTGTCGAAGCGCTTGATGGCACTTGGTCGCGGTCACGCGGTATGTGCTGCTGCCCTGCACATGACGATCGCACACCGTCGCTGAGCGTCACCATCGGCGTCCGCGCGATCCTGTTCCACTGCTTTGCCGGGTGCTCGAATGAGGCGGTCCTGGCGAGCCTGGACCGGATCGGTGTCAAAGCTGCCGAACTCTTCGACGGCAGAGGGGAGCCGATCGCTCCGCGGACCCGGGACGAAGTGGCTAACCAGAACGCCCTCAGGCTGTGGCGGGCAGCCTCGGCCCTGACGGATGGCCCGGCACAAGCCTATCTTGCGGGCCGCCAGATCAGGATATCGTCGCCCGACCTGCGCTACCACGCTCGTACACCGCTTGGCCCCAAGGGATCGGTCCGGTTTCTGCCTGCCATGCTCGCCGCTGTTCGCAACGACGAGGGCATACTGGCACTTCACCGGACATTCCTTGAGCCGAAAACTTCCAGCCTGGCGCGTTTCGATGGCCCCAAGCGCGCGCTGGGCAGCCTTGGCTCGGGCACGGTGCGGTTGGCCATGCCGCGCGGCGGCAGGCTCGGCCTTGCCGAGGGTATCGAAAGCGCACTTTCAGCCCAGCAGCTCTTCGGGATCCCGTGTTGGGCGACACTCGGCAATGAGCGGTTTGGCCTGGTGACCATTCCTGAAAGCGTGCGCGAACTCCACCTGTTCATCGATCACGATGCCGGTGGCAACCTTGCCGAAGAGCGCGCTCGCGAGGCCTATCATTGTGATGGCCGCCGCATCGTACCGAGGCGCCCCGTGCGGGAAGGCGAAGACTGGAACGATGTCCTGACGGCGCGCACCAAGGCCGTCGGCTGAGCGAGTGCAGAGGAGAGAGGGCTTTGGGCCTTTTGAGGCCTGCAAACGGATTGGGTCTCGTCAGGAGGTCCCATGTCCAATTTGTCACCCGCGTTTGCCTTTCCCCTCTCACCCGAGCCACTGGTTCTTGCGGCAGCACGATCACTGGTAGCGCGGCTTGATGCCGGCGAGGTCATCACGCGTCCCACCCTTAATGCTGTGCTCACCGAGCAGTTCGGCGGCAGCGATGCCGAGGCCCGCTGGTCGGTCCGCGATGCCCATGCCGCGCTTGAACTCGCGCAAGTCCTCTGGTTGCAGAATAGCCCGCAGCTCAGGCTGTCATCACCGCCCGAAACAGCCAGGGACGTGTTTGACCGGCTTGGAGCCCAGTTGCCGAGCCAGACTGTGCGAAGCGAAGAGCAAATCGAACTGCAACAGTTTGCCACACCGCCACACCTCGCCTGGCTTGCCGCACGCGCTTGCGCCTTCGGCGCATCCGAGGTGGCGCTCGAACCATCTGCTGGCACGGGGATGCTGGCGGTGTGGGCCGAGGCCGCTGGTGCCCGTCTTGCCTTGAATGAAATCTCACCGCTGCGCCGTGAATGCCTTGCCAACCTGTTTCCGCAAGCCACGATTTCCGGCCATGATGGCGAGCTGATCGACGAATTGCTCGATCCCAATCTTGCCCCCAGCGTCGTCCTGATGAACCCGCCCTATTCGCATGGGGTGGAGCGCGGGGCTGATGGGCGAACGGGCGGTCGGCACCTGCGCTCGGCCTGGAAGCGGCTAGCGGCAGGCGGCAGGCTCGTTGCTGTGATGCCCGAGTGGTTCGATCTGCATCGCTTTGTTTCAGGCACGACCGGTCCTATCGCTGTGCGCCTCAATGCCCGGATCGAACGCGCTTTCGTGCGCTCGGGCACCTCGATCACGACCAGGCTTATGGTCCTCGACAAGACCCTGCCGAGCAACGATCCCGTTGCGGCGACCACATCCACGCTTTCCGAGCTGTGTGACCTCATCGATGCCCTGCCGCCGAGGGAGACCGATCAGTTCCCGGCGGCGATGCCGACGAGGCCGCAGGGAGCTCTGCTGAGCCTCGTAACTGGCGGGAGCAGCCTGCGCCCAGTTCCACCCGCGCGCGCAGGTGCCGCGACGGACATTGTCCCATGCACCTTTGAAGCTTTGACCGAACCCGCGCCGATCGCCGAGCAGGTCGGGCACTATCTGCCCTATCGGCCAAGCCGCATTTTGATCCCGGATGCCGCCGATCATCCAACGCCCTTGGTCGAGTCCGTAGCCATGGGTTCGATCACCGCGCCAATCCCGACACAAGTGCCCTTGCTGCCTTCTGGCCTCATCGCCAAGGGACTGCTCTCTTCGGCGCAGGCGGAAACACTGATCTATGCTGCCAATGCTCATGCGCGCGATCTTCCGGGCAGGTTCGCGCCGGAAGACAAAGGATGCATCCTCAAACCCAGCGCCGAAGGTCATGCCTATCGTATGGGATACTTCCTCGGCGACGGCACCGGGGCTGG
Source organism: Sphingopyxis sp. (assembly GCF_016704835.1). Lineage (GTDB taxonomy): Bacteria > Pseudomonadota > Alphaproteobacteria > Sphingomonadales > Sphingomonadaceae > Sphingopyxis. Next base: position 139,512 of record NZ_JADIZJ010000022.1, read on the forward strand.
GAAGGGGCGCCAGGTCGCCAGCGTCATTCTCGACCGCTGGGTGCGCGGTGAGAAACGCCATATCTGGATATCCAAGAACGAAGCCCTGTTGGAGGATGCACGGCGCGACTGGTTGGCGCTGGGAGGCCTGCCCATCGACATTCAGCCGCTCGGTCAATGGAAGCTCGGCACGCAGGTTTCGATGCGGGAGGGTATTCTATTCGTCACCTATCCGACCCTGCGCTCCGGCAGGAGCGATGCCACCCGTCTCGACCAGATCATCGAATGGGCGGGTGAACATTTCGACGGGCTGATGGTCTTCGATGAAGCACACGCCATGGCCAATGCCGCTGGGGGTGAGGGTTCGCGTGGCCGTGTCAAAGGTTCGGAACAGGGCATCGCCGGCGTGCGCCTGCAGAACCTGCTGCCCCGCGCCCGAGTGCTCTACGCCTCGGCGACCGGTGCATCGGACGTCAACAACCTCGCCTATGCAACGCGCCTGGGGCTCTGGGGGCCGGAGACTGCCTTTGCCAACCGCGAAACCTTCGTGGCCGATATCCGTGATGGCGGTATCGCTGCAATGGAACTGGTCGCGCGCGATCTCAAATCACTCGGCCTCTACACGGCGCGCGCCTTGTCTTTCGCGGGCGTCGAATACGACATTCTCGAGCATTGCCTCACAGAGGACCAGATCGCGGTCTACGATGCCTACGCTGAGGCCTGGGCGGTTATCCATACCAATCTGCGCGAGGCGCTCGAGGAAACTCGCATCGTCGATCAGGACAGCGGCAACACGCTCAACAGCGGTGCCAAGTCGGCCGCGCTGTCGATTTTCGAGGGAACCAAGCAGCGCTTCTTTGCCCAGCTCCTCCTCTCGATGAAGTTGCCGAGCCTGATACCGGCAATCGACGCGGCGCTAGCGGAGGGACATGCTGCGGTCGTCCAACTTGTCTCGACCGCTGAGGCCATGCTCGATCGCCGCCTTGCTGATCTTTCCGATGAGGAACGCGAAGACCTGGAAATCGATCTCAGTCCCCGCGACTATGTGTAATGTTGAGCTCAACATTTACACATATTCTTTGCAGTCGCAGTTTATGTCGAGCGTGGCGGCGGGAGGCGCAGGTTTCCTTCGGTTTTCCATGATTTCACTCCAGATAATTGCCTGACAAGGTTGAATGCTGGGGCCGTTAGGATTGTCGGCACCGCTGGAATGGTGCAGGTTGTAGAAAATCCCCGAGGCAGTCGTTCGTCGCTTTCAATCGAGGTCCCGATGCAAGGCTGTCCGCCATGGAGATCTGCCATGCCGAACAAACTGCCCAAGCGCCCCATTATCGTTTTTCTCGCAGGGATTTTTCTGGGCTTGCCCGGCGTCGCAGGCGCAGTGACATTGACGTCATTAAAAGGCATGGATCTCGAAGGAAGCTATGGCTCGTATGCGCCGCGTGGCGATTGCTCTCGAGGGGCGAGCCTTGAGATCAACGAAACCGGCTTTACTTTCAAAGCGTCTGGTCAGACTGTAAAAAGCACCCGGTTTGAGTACGCGGCTTCGTTTCTTGGCCCGACCTATGAAGGCGTTAGCGCGGTCTTTTTTCCTTTTCCTGTCAATGCCAACGATTTCGGACGCGTGATCTTGACGGTCAATGACGACGAAAAGCGAGGCGTAGTCCGCCTTGAAGCAGACGTCGCGCCTGGACAGCGCCTGGATCCGTTCAAGTCAGCGCTCGTGTCGCAATCCCCACTGCTCTTGTGCAAGGGGTCTGGGCCGGCATCTGCTGCTTCAAAAGCACCTCTGCAAGCAAGGCCAGTCTTGGGAAAACCGACGCCGCTAGCCTGGACCAATCTTGCGAGTTCCATAGGAAAATTCCAAAGTGATTCCGATCCCAACGGAATAGATCTTTTGACAAGTGGTCCGATAGCTGACGCGATACGTTCGCGTTTGGGCCGCAAAATAGACCTGCTGGCCAGCAATCTTTCGGCGATATCCGGTCTCCAACGACAAGGATCTCTCTATTGGGTTACGGGAAATGCGCCGCATCAAGGCGGTGTAGAGCAAGCCTATGTTTTGCTTGATGCAAATCGCCGTGCTGTTCAAATTGGCCTTTGGGAAAAGGGAAAGTTGACGGTCTATGCGCCTCAAGGAGGCCGCTTGCCCGTGCCCCAGGACATTGCTCGCCTGCTTATGGACAGCCCACCTGAGGACGCAGTGCCGCTGCCTGGGACTGCTTGGGAGGTCGTGCCGGTCCAAGGTCGCGCCCCAATGGCCTATGTCGATGTAGCTGCTTCGCCAAACATCAAGTCGTTTAGCCTGTTTTGTGAAGGCAACCGCCCCATGATGGCCATGCTCCTTAACAAGCCCGCGACGGTGCCGCGCGTTACGGTTACATGGAATTTTGCTGGTCGATTAATTGACATTCCGACCGGCCGCGCGAACGCTCAGAGCACGTTTTGGCAGGCCAACCTCACTGGTTCCCAACTCATTCCGATGCTTCTCCGTCAAAACGGTTCGGTTATGCTACGCATCAACGGCCGCCTCGAAGGCGAAGCTTTGTTGGCGGGAGCGCCACTGGCGCTTCGAACTGCGATGCGGACCTGTGTCAAATTTTGACATGACCTCCTGCACGTATTTCCTGAAGCATTGATAGTAGATCGTCGCTTTGCGGCTTGAAGCGCCCGGGCCTGATGGCGGGTGCGCCGTGAGCCGCGAGGATTTGCAGCTTCTCCTCGGGATCGGCGCGCAAATAGGTCTCGGTGCTCTGGATGCTGGCGTGGCCGAGCCACAATGCAACCTTGCGAATGTCCCCGGTCGCCGCGAGCGTGTGCATCGCACAGGAATGCCGCAGCACGTGCGGCGTAACCCGCTTGCCAAGGATCGACGGCTGCTTCGTTGCCGCGGTCTTGACGTGCTCGGCCAAACGGAACGCAAATCCGTCGCGGGTCATGGGCTGCCCGTTGGCATTGAGGAATATCTCGGCAGCTTGCGCGTCGGGCCGTATCGCAAGCCACGCGCGCAATACGAACTGGGTCTCTTTCCAGAGCGGCAGGACCCGTTCACGCCGACCCTTGCCCATGATGTGCACGGTGGACAGGGAGCGGTCCGGGAAATCGCGCAGCTGCAGCGTTACGAGTTCCGACACCCTCAGCCCGCCGGCATAGGCCAGATGCAGCATCGCGCGATCGCGGGTGCCAAGGCGTGTCCGGGGATCCGGGGCATCGAGCAAAGCCTTGATCTCGGCCCGGTCGAGGTAGTCGATCAGCGCCTTGTCGGTCTTCTTGGTCGGGATCGATCTGACGCGGAGGGCCAGATCCAGGCAGGCCGGAATCCGATACTCGATGTACCGGAAGAAGGACCGGATCGCGGCGAGCCTGCCATTGCGGGTCCGCACACAGCTGCCGCGCCCGGTCTCGACATGGTCCAGGAAAGCCATGATCATGTCGGGGCCGAGATCCTCGATCTCAAGATCGGTCGGCCGACGCTTCAGCCGATCGGCAGCGAACTGAACGAGGAGGACGAAGCAGTTGGCATAAGTCTTCACTGTGTGCGGGCTGACAGCACGTTCGCGTGGCAGATGCTCACGCAGGTATGCCGAGAGATGCGGAGCGAGCGCCGTCATGCCGCCTCTCCCCGGTAAAGCTGCTCGCTCGCAGCCGCAATGTCGCGCAGCAGCACCGGAGTGGCCTCGAGATACCAGTACGTGTTGGCGACCGACGCGTGCCCCAGATAGACACTGAGACCGGCCATGTGGTGAGCGATGGCCTCCCTGTCAGGTGGGCAGGACTCAAGGGAACGGACAGCGAAGGTGTGCCGCAGATCGTGGAGTCGCATGCCCGCCGTACCGGTTGGTCCACGATATCCGAGCTGCCGGGCCAATCTGACGAACACGACGTGGGCGCGCACCTTGTGCGGTGCCCGTCCCCGGATAGTGACGAACAGGTCGTTGCCCCTGGCCGCGTGCTTCTCGCGGAGGGCGAGATAGGCTTCGAGTGCTTGGCGCGTCGATGGCTGCAAGGCAATCAGCCGCTGCTTGCCAAACTTGCCGTTGCGGACGATCAGGCCATCCTCGACCAGATCTTTGCATTGTAATGCGAGGGCCTCGGAAATCCGGAGACCTGTCGCCGCCAGCAGCCCGAACAGGTAATGGTACGTGTGTGGGCTGATCGTGCCTTGGGGTGGAACGTCCAATGCAGCAGTCATGATCGCCCGCACCTGGTCCGGCTCAATGATGGTCGGCGTCGGGCGTGGCCGCTTGCCCCGACCGAAGACGCCGGCAGGCGGAACTTCGTGGCCTGAATCTTCGGCGTGAGCGAAAAGGCTGAAGTTACGTGCGGTGTCGAACCTCCGGCGGGCCACATATTGTGAGCTCGACGTATGGCACCAGTCGTAGATGCGCTGGACCTGAGTGTGCCGATCGCCGAAACCCCCGGCGTAGGCGGCGTACAGGCGCAGCATGCGTTCCTGTTCAGAGAACTTCAGCCCGAGGCTGCGATGCAGCGCCACGTATCTGGAAATGTGGATGTTCAGCATGACTGTTCTCCCGGCCAGGGCTGCGCGATCTTCATGAGCATCGGCAGATCGACCTTGGCGTAGATGGCAGTGGTCTCGGGCGAGCTGTGACGCAGGATGGTCCCGACGGACTCCAGGCCTGCGCCCGCGCGCAGCAGGTTGGTGGCAAGCGAATGCCGGAATATGTGCGACCCGGTCGGCACTCCTTCGATCCCACCGCGGTCGCGCGTACGAGCGACGATGCCCGCTATCTCAGCGGACGAGCGGAATGGCCGAAACGGTGCTTGTGCACGCAGGAACAGATGCTCTTCGGCGGCCTTCGGGCGGGCTGCCGCAAGATATGCCAGGATCGCGTCGCCAACATCCTGCGGCAATGGCAGGCGGTCCGGTCGACGCGTCTTGCCCTTGACCGTCAGGTGGCCGGATCGCCAGTCGATGTCGTCGAGACGCATGTTCTGAATATCGGCAGCCCGCAGGCCGAGCCTGGCGAGCAGGAGAATGATGGCCTTGTCCCGGACTTCCACCGGACGATCTGTCGGACAGGCCGCAATGATCCTCTCGATCGTTGCCGGGTCGACGTGGCGCGGCAGCGTCGAAAGGCGGTAGCGCTGTACTGATGGAACTGCATGCAACAATGCCGGCCGGCACTCGCCACGCACGACCAGAAACCGGATGTAGCTCCTCATTATCGTGACGAGCAGCGATGCCGACCCCGGCGTCTCCTTGCTTCGTCGTTGGAATGCGCTCCTGAGTCCGGCGGCATCCCATTGCGAAGGCTCGCCCAGCATTGGCATGAGCCGTCTGATATCGGTCCGGTAGCGCCGGATCGTCTCGTCCGTGGCGCCGCGGTGTTGCTTGAGCCATGCCAAGTAAGCCGACATGTGCGGGTCATCGTCCGCCACCGGTTCAACCGATGGGATGACACCCCGGCCTCGCAGGAACCCGACGAAGTGCCGTGCGCATCGCCGCCGCCGCTTGGTGCCCGTTGCGACCAACTTGCCCCGCTTGCGCCAGACCGGGCATCGGCAATCATGCGCTGCATAGTGGTCGATGATCGTGTCATCGATATCGATCCATTGGCGCCGCGCCATGCGAAGCCAGGCCACGAAATGCTCGGCCTCGGACCGATAGGCCTGTGCCGGTCCCTCGGCAAGTTGCAGGCGATCGATCGCATCGGAATAGTCGGCGAGGTGCCGTGGCAGATCGTCGATCCCGTCGTCGACTTCGACGTAGCCTTGATCTTCCAGGAACCGGACGAAGCGCCTGACCCTTGCTGCTTGGTCAGCCTTGTAGTGCGCTTGCTGCGCCGAATACCGGTGGCACCGGCACCCATGCTTCTCGAACCGCCGGACAGCCCGATCGTCAATCGTGCGGATGGCGATCCTATGCAGGCCCAGCCAATGCAGGAAATGGCGGACCGCCGCGCCATACAGAACCGCACAGCCTGACTTCTCGTCGAGCGACTGAGAGGAGAGGAATGTGGTGAGAAGGGTGCCGTGACTGGGCGGGTCTTCGACCCGGAGCGGGGCCGCTCGAAACGGCAATGATGATCTTGATCGCATGTTGGTTCCTTCGACTTGTTGAGGTCGAGGGAACCGTAATTATCTGGAGTGAAATCATGGAAAACCGAAGGAAACCTGCGCCTCCCGCCACCACGCTCGACATAAACTGCGACTGCAAAGAATACGTGA